>NZ_JADKRR010000001.1:0-884001 GCF_015351105.1 Clavibacter sp. VKM Ac-2872
TCGAGCAGGCCGCGAGGCCGACGACGAGGAAGCCCGCGGTAGCGAGGCCGAAGACGGACTTGGTGAGATTGCGCATGATGGATCCCTGTCTTTTGAGGCGGCCGACGTGGTCGCCGGTTGGAGTCGCAGGGTCATTCGGCGCCCCTCGCCAGGGCGATGGGTCCCGTGATGCTTTCGTGACCCTGGGCGTCCTGATCGGGGTCACCGCTGCAGCCCCGGGCGCTGGTTGCCGTCGACGCGGAGGGTCACGGATCCGGTCGCGCCCTGGGCGGTCGTGGGCGCCGACGCGGGCAGCCGCACGGTGAGGCGCAGGTGGTCCCGGCCGCCGGCCGCGCGGGCGGGGGATCCGGGCAGCGCGACGCGTCCGACGGCGGGGCGGTCGGCCACCACCGAGGTGATCGTGCCCGAGCAGGTGGCGGTGCCGGGCGCGCCGGTCCACGCGACCGGGCAGCGGTCGAACGCCACCTGGAGGCCGTCGGACGTGCTCGCGACGGCTGTGCCGCCGAGCGTGACCATGAGCTCCGACGCCCGGACGGTGCCGGTGTTGGCGAGGTCCACGAGCCGCACCTGGGCGTCGCCCGGCCGCAGCCCGGTGATCGGGACGGCGAGCTGATCCGCTCCGCCTCCGCCCCAGCCGAGCGCCACGGCACCGGCCATGACCGACACGGTCGTCGAGGCGCGATCGGTGAACACGGCGTACGCGGTGCCGGCACCGGCGAGGACCAGGGCCGCGGTGATCGCCGGGACGAGCAGCGGACGCAGGCGAGCCCCGGTGCCGCGCACGTGGCGTCCCCTGCCCCCGCGGTGGCGGGCGCGGCCGCTCATGCGCCGCCGCCGTCCACGGAGACGGCGCGCGCGGGACGGCGCCACACGGCGCTGAGCGCCCAGGCCATCGCCCCCGCGCCCGCGACGCCGAAGGCGAGCAGCCGGATGGTGGGGTCGCCCAGCCAGACGAACGGCCACCCCAGCACGGGCAGGACGGCGCTGCGACGCCAGACGGAGTCGTCGCCGATGGTGACGATCCAGGGATCGCCCGCGGGGTTGTTGTCGCCCTTGGTCTGGATGGCGAGGCGGTCGGCGGACCAGTCCTCGAGCTGATCCGCGTCGTCGGGGCCGAACACGCGCGTCACGCGGTGGATCACCCGCACGCGCGGGCCGAGCGGCGCGGTGAAGACGACCACGTCGCCGACCGCGACGTCCGCGCGCGGTGTCGGCTCCGTGATCGCCAGCGAGCCGACGGGCATGCCGGGCGCCATCGAGTTCGAGAGCACGGGCACGAACCGCGTGATGCCGAGCGCGGAGAGCGCGACGACCCCGACGACGGCGAGCACGAGGCCCACGGTCGCGATCCCGCCCAGGATGCCGGCCGCGTGGCGGAGGGGGCCGCGCCGCGCCCCGCGCCCGCGGGTCACGAGGCGGCCTCCGGGTCGGTGCGGTCCCTGCGGGCGGCGAGGAAGAGGATCCCGCCGCCGAGGAGCGCGAGCAGGGCGCCCGCGAGCGCGGCGGCGATGTCGCGGCCTGTGACGGGGAGGAGGTCGTGGGGGACGCGACCGGACGCGGTCGCGGATCCGCCGCCCGAGGCCGCCGGGGAGCCGGCCCCGGAGCCCGGGGTGCCGCCGGTGCCCGGGGTGGGGACGGCGCCCGTGTCGTCGGTGAGCGCGAAGCTCACCCGCAGCATGCCGGCGGTGCGCTCCATGCCGTTGTCCGCCTCGGCGGGGAAGCGGATGCGCACGAGGATCCCGACGGTCTCCCCGGGCGCGAGGGCGGTGGTCGTGTCGACGTGGTCGAGCATGGCGGCGGGGCCGGAACCGAGGGGGTCGAGGGAGCCGGGGCAGCTCATCCACGAGGTCGTGAGGTCGAAGCCGCCGGCGCAGAGGCGCACGTCGAGCTGGATGCCGCCGAGGGCATCGCCCGTGAGGGCCATCGACCGCATGGAGTCGAGGCGCACGGAGAGCGGGGACCCGCCGCCGGAGCGGTTGGTCACGTCGGCGGCCCAGTCGACGGTGTCGCCGGGGGCGAGCCCGTCGAGCGGGATGTCGGGGCCGGTCCTCTCCACGACCTCGAGGGAGCCGTCGGCCGGGGCGAGAGGGGGCATGCCGTCCCAGGGGGACGACGGGAAGGGGGATGGGGCCGGGGCCGCCGTCGCGGTGGGCGCGTCCGTCGCGGTGGCGACGGATCCGGATGCGGGCGCCGCGGCACCGAGCGCCAGGCACAGCGCGACGGCGGCGATGCCGGTTCCGGTGCGTGCGCGCATGGGCGTGTCCTCGGGTGCTGCGGTGCGTGGATGCGGGGTCGAGCGGGCCGATCGGGCCCCGGCGGGTGCCGGGGCCCGATCGGACCGGGTCAGCGCTGCAGGCCGTCGCGCTGGATCGCCGCCGCCGTGAAGGTGAGCTGCGCGGACGCGTTCTCGTAGTCGCTGTCGGCACCGGCCGGCAGCTGCATCACCATCAGCGTGTTGAGCGTCACGTCGGCCGTGTCGCTCGGGAACGTGCCGTCGGCCGTGGGCGTGAGGCCGAAGGCCGCCGGCAGGAGCGTGGTGGAGTTGCCCGTCCCCGTGATGGAGTTGAGCGTGCCGCTGCCCGTCGTCTGGACCGTCCCGCCGCACGTGTACGGGCCGGTCGGCGTGGTCGTCGGGCCGGCCGTCCAGGTGCCGCCGACGCAGGTCAGCAGGCTGTAGGTGAGCCCGTCCGTGCCCGTGACGATCGACTCGCCCGCACCGGGGACGTTGGGGTCGTCCGTCCCGACCGTCTCCCCGGTCACGGCGTACGACAGCTGGATCGACTGCACCAGGTTGCCGTCGTTCGTGGCGTTCGGCAGCTCGATCAGGATCGGGCGCTGCACGGTGTCGCCCGGCGCGATGTCCGCGACGGTGTAGCTGCCCGTCGCGGCGATGTCGAGCTGGCCCGCGTCGACGCCGAGCAGCGTCGAGGCCGAGTCGGTGAAGATGGCGAACGCCCCGCCGGCGATGAGGGCTCCGCCTCCCGCGATGATCGCGCCGGTGGCGACGATCTTCTTCCAGGGGCGGCGGGTCTCGGGTGCTGTGGTGGTGCTCATGATGGTCGTTCCTCTCGATGGGTCGTGCGATGCGATGCGTGCTGTGGTGGTGTCGGTGGTGCGGTGCTGTCGGCAGGTCTGGTCGGAGGGCCCGGTGCCGGGCGGCGGATGCGGCCGGGGCGGGCGCGGGGCGGGCATCAGCAGCCCACCGCGGAGACGGCCGCCGGCTGGGCGACGGCGGCGGACGGGGCGCTCGCGACGCCGACCCAGCGCTGCAGGTCGGGGCGGACGCGCCACTGGTAGGAGCGGGCCTCGCCGACCCGGTCGTCCGAGAACGACGTGACGGAGCCGGAGAGCCGGGCGACCGTGATCCACGCGCCGGGCGTCGTGCCCGCGAGGCGGCGCTCGACGAGCTGGTCGGTGGCGCCGGGGACCGCGCTCCACGCGACCGCGGTGACCGGGCGGCCGGCGACGCAGCTCGCGGTCGCCGCGGTGACGGTCGTCGTGCTCGTCCAGATGCCGGTGGACGCGCCGAGGGCCGTCTCGTCCCGGTGCGTGAAGCCGCGGGGCACGAGCGGCGCGGGATCCAGGAAGACCGTGACGGTGGACGACGCGGCGAGCCCGGTGCCGGGCGCCGAAGGGCGGTCGGTGATCGCGTACGCGACGGCGGTGGATCCCGGCGTGCCGGTGGCCGGCGGCCGGTACGTGCACAGGACGGCCGTGCAGCTGAAGGAGCCGGGCAGCGCGGCGGGCGGGGTGGCGCCCGTGATCGCGAGGGAGTCGCCGTCCACGTCGGTGTCGTTCGCCCGCGGGTCGATCGTCACGTCCGGCCCGCCGACGGTCGCGACCAGGCGGTCGGCCCGCGCGACGGCGGTGCGGTTGACGGCGGTGACCGTGACCGTGACCCGCACGTTCCAGGTGCCCGCGCCGCTCTGCAGCGCGTAGTCGAAGACGTCCACGCCCGTGAAGCCGTCGATCGACCGGTACGTGCACCGCCCGCGGTCGGTGCCGCTCGCGACGCACGTGGCGCTGCCGGAGGTCGGCGACGCGGGCACGGGACCCGCCGCGCCGCCCACGAGCGACGGCGTCGCCGAGAGCTGCGCGCGGCTGAGGGTCGCGCCCGTCGCGGCGCGCCCGTCGTTGGCGAGCACGTCGATCACCACGGGCACGCCCTGCGGCGTCGTCGCGGCGTCGGGCAGCGGGTCGGCCACGGCGAGCACGGTCGCCGTCGCGGTGCTGCTGATCGTGCCGGTCGGCGCGGTCGCCGTCGCGGTCGCGGTGTTGACGATGGATCCGGCCGCCACGTCCGCGGTCGTGGCCGTGTACGTGGCGGCCGCGGTCACGACCTGGCCGGGCAGGAGCGTGCCGGCGGTCCCGGGCCACGTGTACGCGAGGGCGGAGACGCCGGTGCGCGGATCCGCGATGGAGACGCTCGTGAGCGTGGTCGACCCGGTGTTCTCCAGCCGGAACGCGTACGTCACGACGCCGCCCGCCGCCGGCACGTTGCCGGGGGTCGCCGTCTTGGTGAGGGTCATGGTCGATGCGCGGTCGAGGGTCACGGTGCGGGTCGCGGTCGCCTGCGCCGGCACGCCCCCGGAGCTCGCGCCGCGCACGGTCGCGGTGTTCGCGATCTGCCCCGCGTCGACGTCGGACTGCCGCACCGTGTAGCCGGCGCTCGCGGTGGCGGTCGCCCCGGGCGCGAGGGTGCCCGCGGTGCCCGGCCACGCGTACGTCACGGCCGACAGCCCGGGCAGCGGATCCGTGAGCGCCACCCCGGTCAGCGGCACGGTGCCGGTGTTCCTGAAGGAGAAGGAGTACGCGACCGTGGCGCCCGCCCGGGACCCGCCCGTGAGCGTGGCGCCCTTCGTGAGCGTGAGGGCCGCGGAGCCGTTGACGGGCGTGCTCGTCGAGGAGCTCGCGGTCGGGGCGGCCACGCTGGCGAAGGTCTGGCCGGAGACGGTGGCGGTGTTCACGAGCGGCACCGCCGCGTCGACGTCGGCCTGGGTCACCGTGTACGCGGTGGAGGTGAAGGTCTGGGACGCGCCGGGCGCCAGGGTCACGGAGGCGGGGCTGATCCCGGTGACGCGCGGATCCGCCACCGCCACCTGCCGCAGCGACACGTTCCCGGCGTTCCGCGCGACGAACGAGTAGGCGATCCGCTCGCCGACGTCGGCCTTGCCGTTGCCGTTCGTGTCCGTGAGCACGCCGGTCTTCGTGAGCGCGAGAGCGGGGGCGGGGGCCACGATCGGCACCGTGACGGAGCTCGTGTTGCTCGTCACCCCGGCGAGCAGCGTGTTGATGCCGGTCGCGGTCGCGGTGTTCGTGAGCGTGGCGTTCACGGCCTCCGCGGGCGTCACCACGTGGACGCCCGTGCAGGTGACCGACCTGCCGCCGAGGAACAGGCCCAACCCGAGCAGGCCGCCGGGGCAGGAGACGGACGAGATCAGGGGATCGTTCACGGCGAGGTTCGAGAGCGTGAGCCCGCCGGTGTTGGAGACCACGAACTGGTACGGGATCGTCTGCCCCTCGGCGTAGGCCGCCGGCTGCGCGGTGGTCCGGTCGATCTGCTTCACGAGGGTGAGGGCGGAGAGGTCGACGAGGCTCGAGACGCTCACCTCGCGGATCAGGTGCGTGTCCGTGAAGGTGCCCGTGGATGCCAGGTAGCCGAGCTTGTAGGAGGAGGGCGCGGGGGTCGTCATCGTGTACCGCAGCACCTGCGTGAGGGAGGCGGTGGATGCGCCTGCCGCCGCGCCCATGTAGACGGTGACCACGGGGAGCCGCGCGGACGAGACCGTGATGCGGATGGTCCGGCCGAGGTCCGTGGTGGGCGTGCTCAGGGTGGTGGTCGCGCGCAGGCTCGTCGCGGGTGTGACGCCCGTCAGGTAGCAGTAGCCCGCGAGGCCCGTGCCGGGTCCGCGCAGCGCGATCGCGTTGGGGCGCTGGCCGACGCCGGCGCCCGGGGTGGTGCAGCCGGTGCCGCGACCCTCGGTGGGGCTCGAGTAGTTGCCGAACGCGTCGAGTCCGATGCCGAGGTAGCCGCCCGCGACGCCCGGCGCGGTCGTGGTCTGGGCGTAGCCGAGGGACCCGCCGGAGGGGCCCGCCGCGGTCAGGGGCACGGATCCGTCGGTGAGGAAGAACCCGATGCCGTCGGCGCCGCCGGACGAGGTGCCGTACTGGTACTGGTCGAACTTGATGTCGAGGCCGCCGGTGGCGGGGATCGCGTTGTCGTAGACGACGCCGCCGACCGCGCTGGCACGGTTGTCGGTGAGCTGGAGGGCGCCGGGGTTCGCGCTCGCGGGCAGCGACTGGTTCCTGCTCGAGCACACGCCGAGGGTCGAGCCGCTCGTCGGGGCGGAGGTCGCGCGGGTGAGGCACGCGCTGCCGAGCGGCTTCCACGCGGCGTCGGCCACGCGCGTCCCGCTGAACGACTCGGCGACCAGCTGCGATGCCGCGGTCGCGGTCTGGGCGGGCAGGGCCACGAGGACCGCGGCGCCGACGGCGACGGCGGCGAGCGCGGCCAGCCGGCGGATCCCGGGGCGGGAGCGCGCGCCGGTGACGACCGGCCCCGGTCCGGCGGCATGACGCGCACGCGTACCCACCACCTCGACCACCCCCTGGAGATCGCGTCCCCGTCCGGGACGCCGGGAGGCCCCCCGGCCCCTGCGTCGGCAACGCTAAATCCGCCGGTCGACCCGGGAAAAGGGGCCCAGTAGCGATCTAGGTAAACCAGTAGCCCCCGTCTCGCCCCTCCGGCCCCCCGGGCGGGGCACATCGCGCTCGCGCGGTCGGATCGGCGGCCCCGGATCCTGTGAGTTGAGCCGACATCGCTCAACTTCCCCGGCTCCGACTTGACGCTCGCCGAGCCGTGGGTAGAGTTGAGTCATCGCGGCTCAAGTAGCACGCCGCTGACGAAGCGGCACCGCGAGCGAGACTCCGCGGGACACCCGCGTCACCACACGAAGCGACCCCCGTGATCCGGGCGCCGCGGCAACAGAAGGAGAACACCCCATGGCTCGTGCAGTAGGAATCGACCTGGGTACCACCAACTCGGTGGTCTCGGTCCTGGAGGGCGGGGAGCCCACCGTCATCGCCAACGCCGAGGGCGCGCGCACCACGCCGTCCGTCGTCGCGTTCACCAAGGACGGCGAGGTGCTGGTCGGCGAGACCGCCAAGCGCCAGAACGTCACCAACGTCGACCGCACCATCTCGTCGGTCAAGCGCCACATGGGCACCGACTGGACCGTCGGCATCGACGACAAGAAGTACACGTCGCAGGAGCTGTCCGCCCGCATCCTCGGCAAGCTCAAGCGCGACGCCGAGCAGTACCTGGGCGACTCGGTCACCGACGCGGTCATCACCGTCCCCGCGTACTTCAACGACGCCGAGCGCCAGGCCACGAAGGAGGCCGGCGAGATCGCGGGCCTCAACGTGCTCCGCATCATCAACGAGCCCACCGCCGCGGCGCTCGCCTACGGCCTCGACCGGGGCAAGGAGGACGAGCTCATCCTCGTCTTCGACCTCGGCGGCGGCACGTTCGACGTCTCCCTCCTCGAGGTGGGCAAGGACGACGACTTCAGCACCATCCAGGTCCGCTCCACCGCGGGCGACAACCGCCTCGGCGGCGACGACTGGGACCAGCGCATCGTCGACCACCTCGTCAAGCGCTTCAAGGAGTCGACGGGCGTCGACGTCTCGAACGACAAGATCGCCAAGCAGCGCCTCAAGGAGGCCGCTGAGCAGGCGAAGAAGGAGCTCAGCTCCTCCACCAGCACGAGCATCCAGCTGCCGTACCTCTCCCTCACGGAGAACGGCCCGGCCAACCTCGACGAGACGCTGACCCGCGCCAAGTTCGAGGAGCTCACGAACGACCTGCTCGAGCGCACCCGCAAGCCCTTCGAGGACGTCATCCGCGAGGCCGGCGTCTCGGTCGGCGACGTGGCCCACGTGGTCCTCGTCGGCGGATCCACCCGCATGCCCGCCGTCGTCGATCTCGTGAAGAAGCTCACGGGCGGCAAGGAGCCCAACAAGGGCGTCAACCCGGACGAGGTCGTCGCCGTCGGCGCCGCGCTCCAGGCCGGCGTGCTGAAGGGCGAGCGCAAGGACGTCCTGCTCATCGACGTCACCCCCCTGAGCCTCGGCATCGAGACCAAGGGCGGCATCATGACCAAGCTCATCGAGCGCAACACGGCCATCCCGACCAAGCGCAGCGAGACCTTCACCACGGCAGACGACAACCAGCCGTCCGTCGCGATCCAGGTCTTCCAGGGCGAGCGCGAGTTCACCCGCGACAACAAGAACCTGGGCACCTTCGAGCTCACCGGCATCGCGCCGGCGCCCCGCGGGATCCCGCAGGTCGAGGTCACCTTCGACATCGACGCCAACGGCATCGTGCACGTGTCCGCGAAGGACAAGGGCACCGGCAAGGAGCAGTCGATGACCATCACGGGCGGATCCTCGCTCGCGAAGGAGGACATCGAGCGCATGGTGCGCGAGGCCGAGGAGCACGCGGCGGAGGACAAGACGCGTCGCGAGCAGGCCGAGGTCCGCAACAACGCGGAGCAGCTCGCCTACTCGATCGACAAGCTCATCAAGGAGAACGACGACAAGCTCCCCGAGGACGTCAAGTCCGAGGTCCAGGGCGACGTCGACGGCCTGAAGAGCGCCCTCGCCGGCGACGACGAGGCCGCGGTCAAGACCGCGTTCGACAAGCTGTCCGCGAGCCAGACCAAGCTCGGCGAGGCCATCTACGCGCAGGGCCAGCAGGAGCAGGCCGCCGCGGAGACCCCTGAGGGCGCGCCCGAGGCGAAGAAGGACGACGAGGACATCGTCGACGCCGAGGTCGTGGACGAGGACGAGGACAAGAAGACCGACCGATGACCGAGGACACCGCGAACGGCGAGGGCACGACGCCCGAGGACGAGGGGGCCGAGCAGTCGGCCTCCCCGGCCCCGGCCGGGCCTGACGCCACGGCGGATCAGGCGGCCGACGCGGCCTCCGTCCCCGGCGCGGACGGCGCGTTCGTCGAGGCCGAGGGCCCCGACGTCGAGACGACCGACGCCATGGACGACGAGCTCCAGGACCTCATCGAGCAGACCCGGAACGAGCCCGCCGAGGGCGACTCCGAGCACCTCGCGGACCTGAAGCGCGTCAGCGCCGAGTACGCCAACTACCGCAAGCGCACCGAGGCCAACCGCGAGATCGAGCGGCAGCGCGCGATCGGCGACGTGGTCAAGGGCATCCTCCCGGTGCTCGACGACCTCGACCGGGCCGAGAAGCACGGCGACCTGGCGGAGGGCGGACCGCTCACCGCGATCGTCGCCAAGCTGCGGACGAACGTGGAGCGCATCGGGCTGGTCAAGGTGGGCGCCGTCGGCGACGCCTTCGACCCGCAGGTGCACGAGGCGATCTTCCAGAAGCCGAACCCCGAGGTCCAGGTGGACACCGTCGCGGACGTCGTCGAGAGTGGCTACTACATCGGCGAGACGCTGCTGCGGGCCGCGAAGGTCGTCGTCGACAAGCCGGAGTAGCGCCATCAACCGCAGCATCGATCCGGCTGCACCCATCCCGGTCCGGGCGTCCGCACGCGCGGGCGCCCGGACCGGGTCGTGCGGCCCCCACCACGAGACGACGAAGAAGGGAGGCGTCTGATGGCCAGCCAGGACTGGTTCGACAAGGACTTCTACAAGGTCCTCGGAGTGTCCAAGGACGTCTCGGAGGCCGACCTGAAGAAGGCCTACCGCAAGCTCGCGCGGCAGTACCACCCGGACAGCAATCCGGATCCGTCGGCCGAGTCGCGCTTCAAGGAGATCAGCGAGGCGCACGCCGTGCTGGCCGACAAGGAGCAGCGCAAGGAGTACGACCAGATCCGCGCGATGGGTTCGGGTGCGCGCTTCAGCGCTCCCGGTGCCGGCGCGCCGGGCGGCGGGTTCGAGGACGTGTTCGGCGGCATGTTCGGCCAGCAGGCCGGCGGCCGCGGGCGTCGCACGGCCGGGTTCGGATCCGGCCAGCCGCAGTACAGCCAGGGCGGGTTCGAGGACATCCTCGGCGGCATGTTCGGCAACGGCGGCTTCGGCCAGTCGACCGGCGGCTACCGGGGCTACGGCGCGCCCACCAAGGGGCGCGACGTCACCGCGTCCACCACGATCGACTTCCTCACCGCGGTGCAGGGCGACGTCGTGCGCCTGCAGGACTCCGACGGCCGGCCCCTCACGGTGCGCGTGCCGGCCGGGGTCTCCGACGGGCAGAAGATCCGGCTCGCCGGCAAGGGCGAGCCGTCGGGCGACGGCGGCGCGTCGGGGGACATCATCCTCACGGTGCACGTGCGACCGCACCCCGTGTTCGAGCGGGACGGGCTGAACCTCCGGGTGAACGTGCCCGTCACGTTCCCGGAGGCCGCGCTCGGCGCGACCATCGAGGTGCCCACGCTCGGCGGCGACCCGGTGCGGCTCAAGGTCGCGCCCGGCACGTCCAGCGGCAAGGTGCTGCGCGTCAAGGGCCGCGGCGCCACGACCCCGAAGGGCACGGGCGATCTGCTCGCGCGCATCGAGGTGGCGGTGCCGTCCCGGCTCACCGACGCCCAGCGCGTGGCGCTCGACGCGTTCGCGAGCTCGGGACCCGAGGAGGACCCGCGCCGCGAGCTCATCGAGCGGGCCAGGAGCTGACGTGGATCCCCGCGACACGATGGACGAGGACGCCCCCGTCTTCGTGATCTCCGTGGCGGCCGAGCTGTCGGGCATGCACCCGCAGACGCTCCGGCAGTACGACCGCCTCGGGCTCGTGTCGCCCACCCGCACGGCCGGGAGAAGCCGCCGCTACTCGATGCGCGACATCGTGCAGCTGCGGGAGGTCGCCCGGCTGGGTGCGGAGGGCGTGAGCCTGGAGGGCATCGCGCGGATCCTCGAGCTCGAGAACCAGGTGTCCGAGCTCCGCGGGCGCGTGCGCCAGCTGGAGTCGGCGCTCGCCGACGAGCTGCTGTCCCGTCCCGGCCGCCGCGTGTTCGCGGCCCGCGGCGACGGCGACGTGGTGTCGCTGCGCGCGGGCGTGCGGCCCTCGCGGCAGACCGAGGTCGTGCTGTACCGGGCGGCGCTCGCCATGCCGGGCGACGACCGCGACGGCTCCGGGCGCGACGCGCGGTGAGCGACGCTCCCGCTCCCGCATCCGCATCCGACGACCTGCTCGACCTCGGCGCGCTGCGCCGCCGGCCCGACGTCGAGGCCGAGAACCTCTTCGCGGTGGACGCGGCCGACAGGCTGCTCCTCGACGAGCTCATCGCGCTGCTCGCGTCCGCGGCCGACGCCGGCCGGCCGGTGCGGCCCGACGAGCTCGTCGTGATCGGCGACCAGTACGGCGCCCTCGCGCTCGGCGCCGCGGCGGCCCTGCGGCGGGCCGGGGCGGCGGATCCCCTCCGCATCCGCGTGCACCAGGACGCCCTCGCCTCCGAGACCGCGCTCGACCTCAACGCGGAGCTGGTCGGCGAGACCGCCGGCCTCCACCGTCACGGCCTCGGCGACGCGCTGGCCGCAGGCGCCCGCGTCGTGATCGCGCGCCTGCCGCGGAGCCTCGACGCCCTCGACGAGTGGGCCGGCGTGGTCGCGCGGGCCGCCGCCGACGACGTGACCGTGCTCGCGGGCGGCCGCGTCAAGCACATGACGCCCGCGATGACCGAGGTGCTCGCCCGCCGCTTCGGCGCCGTCCACGCGACGCTCGCCCGGCAGAAGTCGCGGATCCTCGTGGCGCGCGAGCCGCTCCGCCCGCCCGTCGACGCGGTCGACCCCTACCCGCGCCGCGAGTCGCACCCCGACCTCGGCCTCGAGGTCCGCGCGCACGGCGCCGCCTTCGCCGGATCCAAGATCGACATCGGCACGCGCTTCCTCCTCTCCTTCCTCGCCGACCTGCCTACCGACGCCCGCGTCGCGGTCGACCTCGGCTGCGGCACGGGCGTCCTCGCGTCGGCCGTCGCGCTCGCGCGTCCGGGCATCCGCGTCGTCGCGACCGACCAGTCGTGGGCGGCCGTCGACTCGGCGCGCGCGACCGTCGCCGCGAACGGGGTCGCCGAGCGGGTGACCGTGGTGCGCGACGACGCGGGATCCACCGTGCCCGGCGGATCCGCCGACCTCGTGCTCCTGAACCCGCCGTTCCACACGGGAGCGACCGTGCACGCGGGCCTCGCGCCGCGCCTGTTCGCGGCGGCCGCGCGCATGCTGCGCCCCGGCGGCCAGCTCTGGACCGTCTACAACAGCCCGCTCGGCTACCGGCCGCAGCTGACGCGCATCGTCGGGCCCACGCGCGAGGCGGGTCGGAACGCGAAGTTCACGGTCGCCGTCTCGACGAAGCCCGAGCCGCGGGCCTAGCCTCGGATCCACCGCGGCCGCCCGAGCCGCGCCGCTCGCCGAGGAGCCCGCATGCCCACCTTCCGCACCCGCGTCATGCAGGCCCGCGTCAACGCGACCGGGCTGCCCGTGCCGCCGGAGGCGCTCGACGAGCTGGGTGCCGGGAAGCGGCCCGCGGTCGTCGTGACCGTCGCGGGCTACACGTACCGCACGAGCGTCGGCGCGATGGGCGGGCAGGCCCTGATCCCGCTCGCCGCCGCGCACCGGGCCGCGTCGGGCGTCGCCGCCGACGATGAGGTCGAGGTGACCATCGAGCTCGACGCCGCGCCGCGCGAGGCCGTCGTCCCCGAGGAGGTGGCTGCCGCCTTCGCCGCGGAGCCCGCCCTCGCCGAGGCGTTCCGCGCGCTCTCGTCGAGCCGCCAGCGCGCTCTCGTGGATCCGATCGCCGAGGCGAAGACGGATGAGACCCGCGCGCGTCGCGTGGAGAAGGCGCTGGCGGCGCTCCGCGACTGACCCGCCGGTCACCGCGGGCCGCGCGCGTCAGGCCGCCGGCGGATCCAGCACGAGCAGGTCGCCGATCTCGCACTCGAGCGCGCGGCAGACCGCGACGAGGGTCGAGTAGCGGATCGCCCGGGCGCGGTCGTTCTTCAGCACCGACAGGTTGACCTGGCTCACGCCCACCATCGCGCTCAGGCGCGTGAGCGTCATGCCGCGCGCGGCGAGCAGCTCGTCGAGGCGGCAGTGGACGCCGGTGGGGCCGTCGTCGTCTGCGCCCATCAGACGAGGCCGCGGGTGTCGCGCTGCAGGGTCTCGCCGTGCTCGACCACGAGGCCCACGATCATCAGGGCGAAGCCGAGCGCGATGGTGGACGCGTCGACCTCCGCGATGACGGGCCAGAAGCCGTCGAGCCCCACGTCCGGGTCGTTGAGCGCGTCGCCGACCATCCACGCGACGCCCGTGCGCGCGGCGAGCGAGAGCAGCGCGGCGATCATCACGGTGCCGCCCGCGAGCGTGACCACGAGGCTGAGGCGGCGGGCGAGCGGATCCGGCCGGAGCAGCCGCCGGGCGAGGACCGCGACGGTGCCCGCGAGCGCGATGCCCACGGAGGCGTCGAGCGCGATCCGGGCGACGTGCAGCGCGACGATCCCGCCCGGCAGCTCGCCCACGGCGACCTCGGCCGTGCGGTACGCGCCCGATCGGAGGTCGGCGGGGCCGGCGTCGGCCTCGGCGGGCAGGGATCCGCGCATCTCGAGGGACGTGTGGACCACGCCGGTCCGCAGGGTCTCCACCGCGCTCGCGACGGCCGCGGCGGCGACCACCAGCAGCACGAGCACGGCGATCGCGAGGGCCGTCCACAGGACGCCGCGCGTGAGCCGGGCTCCGGACCCGGTGCCGGCGAGGGGCGAGCGTCCCATGTCATGTCCCATCGATCATCGTTACAACGAATGTCGATATGGTCGCACGCGCGCCGGCCTCGTGTCCAGACCCGCGCGGATCACACCGGATGCGTGCGGAACCACTCCAGGAGCCACCGGGCGCGGGAGGGCGCGTCGGGGCGGGCCGCGGCGGACACCGGCTTGTCGAGGAAGTCGTCGTAGCCGCGGACCTGGCGGAGCGTCGCGTCGTCGACCGTGCGGAAGCCCATGGACCACTGGGGGAACTGCCGGGCGGGGATCTCCTCGTCGAGCAGCAGGCGCACGTCGGTGTGGCGCGGATCGGCCTCGATGGTCGCGTACACCGCCTCCACCGCGTCGTGCGGGCCCTCGAGGACCTGCATGAAGCGGCCGTCGCGGTGCAGGAGCAGCCCCGTGAGGCCGGCCTCCTCGTTGTTCCGGATCACTCGCCCAGGAGCTCGGCGAGGTCGTCGTCGCTCATGGGTCGCGTGGCGGTGCTCGTGTAGACGGTCGTGCGCATGGTTCCCCCTCAGGCCGTCCCCCCATCCTGGCGCGTCCGGTGCGCCGACGGGGGACGGGGCGCGCGGGTCGGACATCGCCCGGCCCTCCCAGCGTGATCCGCGCACTCGGCCGCCAACAAGAGCCCGGCGCGTCCGCGGGTACGGGGCGCGCCGGGCTCCTGCTGCTGCCGCGTCCGTTCGGGTCGGATCGCGGAGGGATCTGATGAGCTGCCCCGCCGGGCGGGGGACGCGGCGGGGCGCTCGTCGGGCATCCATTCGCACCGCGGCATCGGGGGAACCCGCTGTGCTGAGAAGACTCTACGACGGCGGTCCTCATTTAGGGGGACATGTCGTGCACGAAGTGCGGGTGATCCGAGGGTGAGGCGAGGGTGAGAGGCCCCGCCCGCCGCGGATCCGGTCTCAGCGGGAGGCGCCGCCGAGGGTCCAGGTGCGCACGTGCTCCCATGTGAGGGTGTTCCACCAGCGGCCGGACCAGTCCGGGCTCGCCGTGCGGTACATCACGACCGTGTCGCCGCGGAAGCCCTCGGGCACGGGCTGCTCGAGCCCGCGGATGAAGTCGCCGACCTCGTCGTGCAGGTCGGGGCGCACGAGGAGGTCGTGCGAGGCGAGCGACAGGTGGGCGCGGAAGCGAGCGGGATCGAACGTGTGGTGCTCGGGGGACTGCATGGGCCGGCGGAACGGGGCCACGACGCGGTCGATGTCCGCCGCGAGCGCGAGCAGCTCGGCGTTCTGGCTGCCGTCGGGTCGCTCGTCGACGTCGTAGACGAAGCCGAACCCCTGCTCGCGGACGCCCGCGTTGTGCACGTCGAAGGCGGGACGGTCGGCGAGGAGCTCGGTGACCGCCTCGATCACCCGGGCCTCGTCGTGCCCGAACGGCTGGCTCCCGATGAGGGTCGCGTGCGGGGGGAAGGCGCCCGCGGACACGAGGCCGTACTGCGCGCGGATCTGGTCGGTGACGACGGTCACGGCGCGGCAGGTGCGCGGGTCGGGGCGGAGGAAGATCCCGTAGCGGTAGGGGTCGCTGTCGTCGCGGGGGAGCAGTGACGGGCGCATGTCGACGCGGCTCGCCGCCGCGGGGACGATGTCGGGCGCGGCGATGTCGTAGGCGGTCGGGTCGTCGTGGTCCATGGGGGATCCTCCAGGCGTCGAGCGAGCGCAGGGAACGTTCCCTACGGTGCGACGACCACCGTGGCACACCGCGGGCGGACGAGGGAGGCCGCGGGGTGAACGGCGGGTGGACGGGCGGTGCGGGCGGGGAGGTGCGGCGTCCGCCGGTCGTCCGTCCGGAGTGCGTCAGGCGCGGAGGGGGACGGCCGTGCGGCCCGGGATCAGCTCGCCGTCGACCGCGGTGTGGCACGTGGTCGTGACGGTGCCGTCGATGCGGTCCACCACGGCGTCGACCGCGAGGGCGCCGATGACGGGGACCGGCTGGCTCCACGTGGTGAAGCCGAGGAGCGCGCTCGTGAAGGGCGGCAGGCCGTCGTAGCCGGTGATGGAGACGTCCGCGGGGGCGGTGATGCCCCGACGGCCGAGGCCGTCGAGGATCGCGAGGGCCCACCCGTCGCTCGGCGCCATGACCGCGGTCACGCCGCCCGCGTCGACGATCGCCTGCGCGATGCCGTCCGCGCCCTCGAGGCGCCCGCCCGCGTGCTCCTCGCCGCGCACGTGCAGGACGTCGAGGCCGAGCTCGGTGAGGCGGTCGAGCATCGCGAACGTGCGGGCGGACATCGTCAGGGAGAGGACGGGCGCGAGCGTGACGACGGCGATGCGGCGGTGGCCGAGCGACGCCACGTGGTCGGCGAGGCCGCGGCCGCCCGTGGTCTCGTCGCAGTAGACGCTGCTGAGCGACGCGTCCACCTCGGGGCGGCCGGCGACGACCGTGGGGATCCGTCGCGCGGACGGGAGGATGTCGGCGACCGGGAGCGCGCCGCTGCACACCACGAGCCCCTCGACCTGCAGGGAGACGAGCGTCTCGAGGGCCTTGCGCTCCTCGTCGACGTCGAACGCGCCGAACCCCGTCGCCGTGACGACCCGGTACCCGCGCTCCGACGCCCGCTGCTGCAGCGCCGTGAGGAGGTGCCCGTAGAAGGGCGTGGACGCGTCGCGCACGAGCACGCCGAGCGTGTGGGTGCGATGCGCGGACATCCCGCGCGCGTGCGCGTTGGCGACATAGCCGAGCGCGGCGGCGGCGTCGCGGACGGCCTGCAGCGTGGCAGGGGCCACGCCCGTCGCGCCGGAGAGCGCGCGCGAGACGACCGACTTGGAGACGCCGGCACGCGCGGCCACGTCGTGGATGGTGGGGGCGGCGCCGGGGCGGCTCATGCCCGGGTCCGCGGGGCGGGCAGCCCGCGGTAGGCGGCGGGGTCGGGGATCGGCGCGGGGTGCGGGGCGGCGGCGGTGGGCACGGGTCCACGGTAGCGATGCGGGGGCGTCGCGCGCGGCAGGGTCAGGGGTGCGCGGCCGGCGGGTCGTCGGTGGGCGGGGGATCCGCGGCGGGCGGGAGGGGCAGGCCGGCCGCGCTGGCGCCGAGGCGGCGGAGGACCGCCCGGGTGGCGGATCGGAGGAGGCCGGGCGGCCGCGGGATGCGGGCGTCGTCGGCCTCGAGGGCTCCCGTCGCGCGGCGGGTCGCGCGGAGCGGGTCGTCGTCGGCCGGATCCCCTGGCCACACGTCGTGCAGCGCGCGGAGCCGCTCCTGCAGGAGGTCGTCGTCGCGATCGGGGCTGCTCAGCACGCGCGGGCTCCCGGGGCGATGCGGCGCGAACGGCTGTGGCGCGGCCAGCGGGCGGGCGACGGCCCGGCGACCGACGGCGTGCGCGGGTGCGGTGCGTGCGGCATGGGACCTCGGGCTGGGCTCGGACGGGAGGCCCATGAGGCTACGGGCCGCGCGGATCCCGCGGCGCGGCCCCTGCACATGCCCCCGCGCGGGCGGGGTCCGGCGGGACGGCCGCGCCGCCCGGCTCCCGCGGTCGGCGCGTCCTACGCTCGGCCCATGACCCCGCCCCGCGCGACCCGTCCGACCCGTCCGTCGCGCCCGACCCGTTCCTCGCGTCCGCGGCGGCGCGCCCGCCGCCTCGTCCAGGTGGCGGTGGGCGCGGCCGCCGTGCTGGCCGTCGTCGTCGGGACCCTGCCCGCCGCCGCGGCGGCGCCCTTCCAGGTCGTCGGGTACGCGGAGGGCGGATCCACCCCGGTGGCGCCCCTCGACGCGAGCGCCGCTGCCCTCACCTCCGTGGTGGTCGACGGGGTGAACGTCACGTCGGACGGCCGGAGCGTCGCTGCGCCGTCGCCCGAGGCGATCACCCTCCTCCGTGAGGCGCACGCGCGCGGCGAGCGGGTCGAGCTGCTGGTGGGCAACTACGACGAGGCCCTCGGCGACTTCTCGCCGGGCATCGCCGATGCGCTGCTGGGATCCCCGGCGAACGTCGACCGCGTGGTGGAGCAGCTCGCCGCCGAGGTCCGGAAGCGCGGCTGGGACGGCGTCACCGTCGATCTCGAGAGCCTCTCGGGTGCGCATCCGGCCGGCCTCACCCGGCTCGTGTCGGGGCTGAAGGCGGCCCTCGGATCCGCGCGCAGCGTCTCCGTGTGCCTCACGGCCACCACGGACGACTACCGCCCGCTCGGCTACGACCTCCCGGCGCTCGGTCGCGCCGCCGACCACGTGGTGCTCATGGCGTACGACCAGCACGGGCCCACGTGGTCCGGCGCCGGGCCCGTCGGCGGGATGCCGTGGGTGAAGGCGGCGCTGCGGCCGGTGCGGGAGGCGGTGCCGGCCGCGAGGATCCAGCTCGGCATCGCGGGCTACGGATACACCTGGCCGCGCACGGGCGAGGGGCGGCAGCTCTCCGACCAGGGCGCGCGCGATCTCGTGGCATCCGAGCGGCGCACCGCCGTCTGGAGCGTGCCCCAGCAGGAGTGGCGGGCGACCCTGCGCGACGGCACGGTCGTGTGGTGGTCGGATGCGCGCTCCTACGACGCGCGCGTCGCGCTCGCGAAGCAGCTGGGGCTGGGCGGCGTCGCCGTGTGGTCGCTCGGGCTGTCGGATCCGCTGACGCGATGACGGAGGGCGGTGCGCTGCCGGGCGGCGTCTGGCGCGTGCGGGAGCTGCGGCTCGACCGGATCCACCGCGAGGTCGCCGTGCGGATCGCCGGCGGTCGCGTGGCGCTCGCCGACCCGGCCGACGCGGTGCTCGGCCGGCTCGACCTCGCGATCAGCGACGGCGTGGTCGACCGGCACGTGCACCTCGGGCTCGTGGAGCACGCGGCGCTCGCCGGATCACCCGTCACGGCGGTGGTCGACCTCGGGTGGGATCCGGCGGAGATCGCCCGCATCGCCGCCCGCCCGCCCGCCGGTGTCGCCGTCCGCTACGCGGGTCCGTTCCACACCTCCCTGGGCGGTTACCCCTCGGATCGCGCGTGGGCGCCGGCGGCCGCGGTGCGCGAGGTGGCGCGCGCCGAGGATGCGGCGGTAGCCGTCGTGCAGGCCAGGGCGGGCGGATCCGGCGCGGTGAAGATCGTGCTGCACGACGGCGGACCGCTCCTCGCCGACGACGTGCTGGCCGCGCTCGTCGACGCCGCGCACGAGGCCGGGCTGCCGGCAGTCGTGCACGCGGAGGGCGCGGGACAGGCGGCGCGCGCGATCCGGGCGGGCGCCGACGTGCTCGTGCACGTGCCGTGGACCGAGCGGCTCGACGACGCCACGCTGCGCGAGTCCGCGACGCGGGACGTGCTCTGGATCTCGACCCTCGCGATCCACGACGGCGCCGACCTCGCGACGGCCCTCGAGAACGCCCGGCGGTACGTCGCGCTCGGCGGCCGGATCGCGTACGGCACCGACCTCGGCAACGGCGACCTCCCGGTGGGCCTGAACGCGCGGGAGGTCGAGCTGCTCGGCGAGGTCGGGCTGCGGGGCGCGGCGCTGCTCGACGCCGTGCTGGGCAGCGCGCCCGGCGGCATCGCGCACGCGCTGGCGAGCGCGGATCCGCTGCCGTCGTCCGCCGACGCCACCGCTGAGGAGCTGGTGGCGTGGCTGCGCGGGGCGCATCGGCTGGGCGCGGGGGACCTGCTCAACAGGGGGTGACATCGCCGGACCGCCTCGCGCGTCGGCTGCTATCCGCGGCGAACGCGCACGATCTGGGCGCGCGGATCGGCTTCGCACCGCTCCGCGTGATCAGAGCGCGGCCGACAGGAGCGATGCCGTCTCCCGGGGATGGGTGAGGGGGAAGAGGTGTCCGCCGGGGGCGTTCAGGATCGTCGCCCCGAGCCGGCGGGCGAGCGCCAGCTGCGCGTCGCGTCGCGGGTCCTCCGAGGAGACGACGACCAGGATGCGCCGATCCGCGGGCTGCGCACCCGTCCCCGGTGCCGGGTCGAGCCGTTCCGCCGCGGTGAGGAGGTCGAGGGGCGGCCCTTCGGGGGCTCGGGATCCGTATCGGTGGAAGGAGAGCTCGCGGAGCGCTCGCGCGGCCGCGTCGCGCACCACGGGGATCCTGCCGACGAACCGAAGTGAGACGCGGATCGCCGGTGAGAGGGGTCGACGCCCGGGGGAGCTGGGCGCGAGGAGGATCAGCGGTTCAGAGGACGCGGCGCCCGGCTGCAGCGCGTCCAGGGCGCCGCGGGAGTGCGCGATGACCACCCTGGCGGTTCCGTCGAGCGCCGCCGTGAGCAGCGCCTCGAGCTCGGCGTAGTCGGATCGACGCAGCGGGAATCCCGGGTGCACGGTCACGACGGGTCCGCGGCGTCCATCGCGGTCACGTCCCGCCGGCTCTGTCATGGGCCGACCGTACCCTTCCGCCGACCACGGGTTGTCCCCCGACGTGAGGTTAGGCTAACCTCACCTATCGTGACCTCCCCCGCATCGACCACTCCGATCGCGCGCGCCGCGCACCCGGATCCGTCACCCGCGACACCCGCCGCCTCCGCTCTCGAGGCCCGCGGGATCACGGTCGCGTACGGCGACACGGAGGTCGTGCACGCCGCGGGGCTCGAGATCCGGCCGGGCTGCGTCACCGCGCTCGTCGGGCCGAACGGCAGCGGGAAGTCCACGCTGCTGCGGACCATGGCGCGGCTGCAGGCGGCGCGCTCCGGATCGCTCGTGCTGCGCGACGAGGACGCGGGCGCGGGCGCCGCCGACGCCCGCGAGTCCGACGCCCTCGACCTCTCCCTCCGCCGCTTCGCCCGCCGCGTCGCGCTCCTCACGCAGGGCCGGCCGACGCCGGGCGGCCTCAGCGTCCGCGACGTCGTCGAGTTCGGCCGCTACCCGCATCGCGGCCGGTTCGGCGGGGCGGATCCCGACGGCCGGGCGGCCGTGGATCGCGCGCTCGACCTCACGGGCCTCGTCGCCCTCGCCGACCGCGGCGTCGACCAGCTCTCCGGCGGCCAGCTCCAGCGGGTCTGGCTCGCCAGCTGCCTCGCCCAGGAGACGGGCGTGCTGCTCCTCGACGAGCCCACCACGTACCTCGACCTCCGCTACCAGGTCGAGCTCCTCGACCTGGTGCGCGACCTCGCCGACGACGCGTCGATCGCCGTCGGCGTCGTCCTCCACGACCTCGATCAGGCCGCCGCGCTGGCCGACACCGTCGCGCTGCTCTCCGACGGCCGGATCGTCACGACCGGCACCCCATCCGAGGTGCTGACCCCCGACCTCCTCACCGAGGTCTACGGCATCCCCGTCGAGGTCCACGCGGATCCGACGACGGGCAGCCTGCGCACCCGCGCGGTCGCCCGCCACCACCACAGGAACGAGAGGCTCCACCCGTGATCACGAGACGACGAACCCTGGCGATGACCGCCCTCGCCGCCGCGACAGCGCTCACGCTGACCGCATGCGGCACCACCGAGGAGGCGTCGACGGGCGCCGGCACGACGCCGGCCGGCGAGCAGATCACGCTCACCGACGGCACCGGCGCGGAGGTCACGCTCGACGGGCCCGCGACCAAGGTCGTCGGCACCGAGTGGAACGTCGTGGAGAACCTCGTGTCGCTGGGCGTGGATCCCGTGGGCGTCGCCGACGTCGCGGGCTACAGCGCCTGGTCGTCCGCCGTGCCGCTCGTCAACGAGCCCGCCGACATCGGCACGCGCGGCGAGCCGAGCGTGGAGACCATCGCGTCGCTCGCGCCCGACCTCATCGTCGCGACCACCGACCTGCCGGCCGACGCGATCACGCAGCTCAAGGCCATCGCGCCCGTGCTGCAGGTGAACTCGGCCGACGGCAGCAAGCAGATCCAGCAGAGCGAGGACAACCTCGAGCTCATCGCGAAGGCGACGGGCACCGAGGACCAGGCGACGAAGGTCATCGGCGCCTACGACCAGGCCGTGACCGACGCGAAGGCGAAGCTCGACGCGGCCGGGCTCGCGGGCTCGAAGTTCCTGTTCGCCGACGCGTACGTGGACGCCGGCGCCGTCACCATCCGCCCGTTCGGCACGGGCTCGCTGATCGGCGACGTCACCACCGAGCTCGGCCTCGAGAACGCGTGGACCGGCGAGGTCGACCCGGCCTACGGCCTCGGATCCACCGACGTCGAGGGCCTCACGACCGTCGGCGACGTGCAGTTCCTCTACAACTCCAACTCCACGCAGGGCGACGACCCGTTCGCCTCCACGCTGGCATCCAACGCCGTGTGGAAGTCGCTCCCGTTCGTCACGGCCGGCGACGTGCACCGCATGCCCGACGGCATCTGGGCGTTCGGCGGTCCCGCGTCGATGACGGCGTACGCGAAGGCCGTCTCCGACCTGCTGGCCGGCTGATCCGGCGGCCCGCCGACCCGCATCCCGCTGAACCGATGACCGCTCCCGTCCGCACCGCGCCCCCGTCGGCCGACGCGCCTCCCGCGTCCGCCGCCGCGGCGTCGATCCCGGACCCCGCCCCGTCGCTCGCCGCGGTCGCGCGCGCCGACGGGGCCGGCCGGATCCCGGTGCGGGCGGTCGCGGTCGTCGCCCTCCTCGCGCTGGTCGTGGCGGTGCTCGCGGTGATCGACGTCACCCAGGGCACCGCCGCGGTCGGCCCGCGCGAGGTGTGGCAGGCGCTCACCGGGCGCGCGACGCCGGGCGACGCATCCGTCGTGGTCGCGTCGCGGCTGCCGCGCATGGCGGCGGGGATCCTCGTGGGCCTCGCCCTCGGCGCGGCCGGCGCCGCCCTCCAGACCGTGAGCCGCAACGTGCTCGCCTCGCCCGACACGCTCGCGGTGAACGCGGGCGCCTACGCGGCCCTCGCGGTCGCGGCGGTCACCGGGCTCACGCTGCCGGTGCTCGCGGGCGCGGGCGTCGCGTTCGTGGGCGGGCTCGTCGCGGCGGCGATCGTGCTCGCGGTCTCGGGCCTCGGATCCGGCACCGTGCGCCTCGTGCTCGCGGGCAGCGCGCTCGCGCTCGGCCTCGGATCCGTGACCAGCGCGCTCCTCCTCCTCTTCCCGCAGCAGACCTCCGGCCTCTACCGCTGGGGCCAGGGCGGCATCGGCCAGAACGGGTTCGACGCGGTCGCGCAGATGGCACCCGTCGTGGCGATCGCGCTCGGCATCCTGCTCCTCCTCACCCGACGGCTCGACGCGCTCGGGCTCGGCGACGACGCCGCCCGCAGCCTCGGCGTCGACGTGCGGGCGACCCGCGTGATCGCCGTGCTCGCCTCGGTGCTGCTCGCCGCCGCGGCCGTGACGGTCGCCGGCCCCATCGGCTTCGTGGGCCTGTACGCGCCCGCGTTCGTGCGGCCGCTGCGCCGGCTCGTGCCGGGCGTCCGGCGCTCGTGGGTCTTCGTCCCCGTCGCCGGCTTGATGGGCGCGGCCGTCGTGCTGCTCGCCGACGTGCTGCTGCGCGCGGTCGTCGGCGCCGAGGCGTCCGTCGCCGTGCCGACCGGGCTCGTCACCTCCCTCATCGGCGCGGTCGTGCTCGTGGTGCTGGCCGTGCGCACCCGCGACAGCGCGACGCCCGCGCCCACCGAGCGCCACGGCGTGATCACCCGCCGTCGCGCCGCGCTCGTGGTCGGCGCGCTGATCGCGGTGCTCGTCGGGCTGCTGATCGCCTCCGTGCTGCTCGGCGACGCGAAGCTGCTCCTCGGCGACCTCGTGAACGGGATCCGCGGCACGGCCGGCCCCGTCGTCAGCTACGTGCTCGACACCCGCGTGCCGCGCGTGCTCGCGGCCGTGCTCGCCGGTGCGGCGCTCGCGCTGGCGGGCGTGCTCGTGCAGGCGGTGACCCGGAACCCTCTCGCGGATCCCGCGATCCTCGGCGTCTCCGGCGGCGCGGGCCTCGGCGCCGTGCTCTTCGTGACCACCGCGCCGCTCGCATCCGGCTGGGGCATCGCGGGCGCGGCCGGGCTCGGGGCGCTCGCCGCGGCGGCCGTCGTCTTCGGCCTCGCCGCGCGCGGCGGCTTCCCGCAGAACCGGCTCGTGCTCATCGGCGTCGGCGTCTCGGCGGGCACGGCCGCGGCCATCAGCATGATCATCGTGCTCACCGACCCGTTCAACGGCGCGAAGGCGCTCACCTGGCTCTCCGGATCCACCTACGGCCGCGGGTTCGACGACGCCCTGCCGGTGCTGGTCGCCCTCGCGCTCACCGTGGCGGTCGCTGCTCCGCGGCACCGGATGCTGGACCTCGTCGCCCTCGACGACGACACCCCGCGCCTCCTCGGCGTCTCGCTCGGCCGCTCGCGCCTGCTGGCCCTCTCGATCGCGGTGGTGCTCACGGCGACGGCGGTCGCGGCGGTCGGCGTGATCGGCTTCGTCGGCCTGGTCGCGCCGCACGCCGCCCGCGCGCTCGTCGGATCCCGCCACGCGCGCGTCGTCCCCGTCGCGATCCTGCTGGGCGCCGCCCTCGTGACCCTCGCCGACCTGCTCGGCCGCACCGTGATCGCCCCGGGCCAGCTCGGCGCCGGCCTCGTGACCGCGCTCGTCGGCACGCCGTACTTCGTGTGGCTGCTGTGGCGCGGGCGGGCGGCGCGGGGGCGTTAGGGGCGTCCGTGGTCCGGCCGACCGCGATGGTGTGCATGAAGACGTCACGGCGACGGGGGATCACCTAGCTTCTCGTGCGCGGGCCTCTTCGCCTACCACGCCCGTGTTGTGGGGACACTCATGTTGGGGACGCTGCTGGTCATTGCCCGCATGTGCGCAGGTGGATTCTTCGTCTGGACGGGCAGCGCGAAACTGAGCCGGTCTCGACACTTCTGGTCCCAGATCATGGGTTACAAGATCGTCGGACCCCGTCAAGCCAGATTGCTCGCTGCCGCGCTGCCTCCCGTCGAGTTCGTCGCCGGCTTGTTCTTCGCCGCTGGGCTATGGCCCGCCGTGACGGGGTGCGTCCTGCTTCTGCTGCTCGCCGCATTCACTGCCGCCATCGCATCCTCTCTGCTCCGCGGCCTCGAGAACGATTGCGGCTGCGCGGGGAGCGATCGCGTCTCACCGCTCCTCATCGTCCGCAACGTCATGCTCGCCTCGCTAGCGGTCGCCGGAATGTCATCCGCGGCGCCGGCTTATTCCGGCGAGATCATCGTCGTGGCATGCGGGTGCCTCCTTGTCGTCGTAATCAGCTCCCATTCGTATCGTGCAATAGGAAGATGATCACCATTCAAATCGAAAGGCATGCGCATGTCGACTCGACGCAGCATCTTGAGGGGCCTCATCGGGGCCGCCGCGCTCACGGCAACCGGACAGGGCGGACCATTCACGGCGTTCGCCTCATCGGCTTCGGCGACGCCCATCCGTGAATCCGACCATCCGTGGTACCTGCAGCCGCTCGCGGCGACTGCCAGCGCGGGCGCCGATGATCTGGCGGTCCTCCATCGGGCAGCGGTGGCGGCGGCCGTCCAAGAGGGGTATGCGCCGGACGTCGTATCCTCGGCGGTCGCACAGGCCACCATGTCGGTCAACACCCGCGGCAACAGGGTCGGCAAGTGCTCCCTGATCTTGGATGCGCAGTCCGTATTCGTGCTGACGAAGGAGTTCGGAACGGGGCATCTGAATCGTCAGGCTGTGCAGACTCTCTGGGCGGGCGGTGACAGCCTCGTTCGAGATCTCGTGCCGGCTGCTCACGCCAAGATGATGGCTTCTGGCGAATCGGGCAGCATAGAGGCGGCGGATGCGGCTTCGAGCTGCTGTACCGTGCTCGGAAATGCGATCGGCACGTGTTGCCGATATGACTTCCAAGGGCTGTTCGAATGCTGCGGCCCCTGTGGTTTCACTTTTCCCGAGATCCCGGTCTTCATAGCCTGCGTTGCCATCTGGTGCAATTACTGCTCGGCGGCGCACTGTGAGGAGTGGTACTACGAATGTTGATGCGTCCGATGTGAGGTGCTCCCGGAGGTGGGTTGCGCCGATGCTGTCGAATGCGTGCCGAGCTCGATGGATGGGGAGCGCGTGCCCCGCACGCGAAACCGATGCCCTGTCCCTACTCGGTCGCCGGGTCGGCTCGGCCGCACCGTGATCGGCTGAACTACTCGTCGCCCGCTCCGTCGCCGCCGGGGGTGGGGCTGACCCCACCTCGGATCCGGGAGCGGGCAGGATGGGAGCCGCACCGGCGCCTCGCGAGGCTGGGATCATGAACGAGACATCGCCCACCACCGAGGCCGAATCGACGCCCGTGCCACCCGAAGACCTCCCCGCCGCACCCGCGGACGCCGACGACCGAGCCGACACGGATGAGGGCGCCGGCACACCGCCGCCCGCCGTCCGCCGCCGCTCCTTCTACGCCGACGCCTGGCGCCACCTCCCGCGCGACCTCGGGTACCTCGCCCTCACCGCGCTGCTGCTCGCCACCGTCTACTTCGCGCTCCCCACCGCGGTCTACAGCCTCTTCGACTCGCTCCTGTGGTCCGCGTCCGGGCTGTTCGCGGCCGTCGCGCTCCTCGTCGCGCTGTTCGCGGCGCGCGGGCTGGGCGCGGTCGAGCGGGTGCGGATCGGGTGGGCTGAGCCGCGGTCGATCCGCCCGGTCGACTGGACGCCCAGGTGGCAGCAGAACCGCGCCATGCGGATCCTCTCGGCCGTCGCGAACCCGCACTACTGGCTGCACCTGCTGCACGCGGTCGTCGTCTATCCGCTGGTGTCGTTCGTGACGCTCGGCGCGGGCGCCCTGCTGATCGCCGGGTTCCTCGGGCCGATCGCCAGCGGCATCGCGATCCTCGGCTACGGCTGGCGCTTCGAGCAGGCCCTCACGGATCACGGCTACGACGCGGGACGCACCTTCGCCCTCGCCGGCGTCCTCGGCGTGACGGCCATGATCCTGTCCGTCGTGCTGCTCCCGCTCTGGGCGCGCGGCGCCGTGCTCGCCCACTATTGGACCGACCACGCGCTGCTCGGCGGGTTCAAGTCCGACGTCCTCGAGCGCCGCGTGCAGGGCCTCGAGCAGTCCCGCGCCGGAGCCGTGACGGCCGAGGGCCAGACGCTCCGACAGATCGAGCGCGACCTGCACGACGGACCGCAGCAGCGCCTGGTGCGCCTCCGCATGGACCTCGCGGCCGCCGAGCGCGCGCTGGACACGGATCCGGAGCGCGCCCGCACGCTCATCGCCGAGGCCTCCGAGCACGCGCACGACACCCTGGAGGAGCTGCGCGCGCTGTCCCGCGGGTTCGCCCCGCCGATCCTCCTCGACCGCGGGCTCGTCGCGGCCCTCGAGGCGCTCGCGTCCCGGTCGCCGGTGCCCGTGGAGCTCCAGATCCACCTGCCGGAGGCCCTGGTGCTCCCGACCGAGGTCGAGCGCAACGTCTACTTCACCGTCAGCGAGCTCCTCACCAACGTCGCCAAGCACTCCGGGGCGACCCGGGCGGACGTCACGCTGATGCTGATGCGCGACTTCGACGACACCCGGGTGCTCGCCGCGCGGGTGACGGACGACGGCCAGGGCGGCGCGTCCGTGCAGGAGGGCCACGGCCTCGAGGGGCTCCTCGGCCGCATCGGCGCGCTCGACGGCGACGTGAGCATCTCCAGCCCGCAGGGCGGACCCACGCGGATCACCGCGCGTGTCCCGCTCGTGACGCTGAACGGCGTGCCGACCGACGGATCCGACCGCACCGGCACCGGCACCGGCGCGGGCGGCCCGGTCGGCGCCTCGCCCGACCCCACCGCGTGACTACGCTCGGGACCATGGACGACGGCCCGGATGCAGCGCGCATCCGGGCCGTCGTGGTCGACGACGCCGTGCTCCTCCGCGAGGGGCTCGCGCGCGTGCTCGTCGAGGCCGGCATCGACGTCGTCGCCCAGCACGCGGACGCCGCCAGCTTCCTCGCGGCGCTCGCCGCCGACGCCCCCGACGTCGTGGTGATGGACGTCCGCATGCCGCCGACCTTCTCCGACGAGGGGATCCGCGCCACGGTCGAGGCCCGGCGGCGCGTGCCGGGGATCGGCGTGCTGCTGCTCTCCCAGTACGTCGAGGCCGCCTACGCCGAGGAGGTCTTCCGCAGCGGGACGGCCGGCATCGGCTACCTGCTCAAGGACCGGGTGACCCGGCTCGAGGAGATCGACGACGCCGTGCGCCGCATCGCGTCCGGCGGCACCGTGCTCGACCCGGAGGTGGTGACGCAGCTCATGGCCCGACGCCGCGATCCCCTCAGCGCGCTCACGCCGCGCGAGCGCGAGGTGCTCGCGCTCATGGCCGAGGGCCGCACCAACGCGGCGATCGCGCGGGCGCTGGTGATCGGCACGGGCGCGGTCGAGAAGCACGTGACGAGCATCTTCGTGAAGCTCGGCCTGGAGGACACGGGCGAGGACCACCGCCGGGTCCTCGCCGTGCTCGCGTACCTCGGGTGACGCGCTCCCCTACGGTCGAGGCATGACCCGTCCCGTGACCGATCCCGCCGCCCGCATCCGCACGACTCGACGGGTCCTCGTCGTCGTCTTCGCCCTCCTCGCGGTGGGCCAGGCGGTGGTCGGCGTCCTGGCCTTCACCGTGACGGACGGCGCGGAGGGCATCCGGGCCATGGGCGTCGCGATGCTCGTGGGCGCCGCCGTCTCCGCGACCATGTCGGCGCTGTTCGCGGTCGGCTTGCGCCGCTCGCGCTAGCCGTCAGCTCGCCTCGCCAATCTCATGACGTCTCCTGCCGGACGAGAGGGCGGCCGTCGTCTCGACGAACGCCGGGATCGCGCGAGGGATCACCCGGCGGTGCCGGTCCACCTGTTCACGACCCACCCCACGGCCGAGGGCTCGTCGACGAGTCCGTCCGCCCAGTCGACGGCCAGCGAGACGGTCGGGCCGTCGGGGTCGCCGATCTCGTTGGCGAATACCGCAGATGCCAGGCTCTGCGCGTCGTTCGGCGAGAAGCACTTGGCGAGGTCCTCGAGCATCCAGCGTCGACCGACGACCTGAGGGGAGTAGGACGCCCGGTACAGGATCACGGCGGAGCCGTCCGCGCGAGCCTGGCCGGCCACCCATGACTTCCGCGGGACCAGACCCGGGTTCGCCGAGAAGCGCGCGCGGATCGAGTCGACGAACACGTCTCCGTCGACCGTCACGGGACGTCCTGCCCGATGGACATCGGCTCATACGACCACGAGGTGGAGGTGGAAGTGGGCGATTCCTCGGAGAGGCGAGTCGCAGACGGCTTCTTCACTCCGATCGCGAGGTCGACCCAGGAGGGGCAGGCAAGCGCTCCGTCCGGGTTCAGGCAGTACGCCGTGATTATGCCGACCTCTTCACCGCCTAGAGCGACGCCATACCAATCGCTCTTTCCGACGGCTTTGTTGACCACTCTGACTTCTCGGGAATCCGTAACCGTGCAGCTCTCTTCGTCAGTGCACGTGATTTCGTTCGCGTACGCTGTGTAGCGCCTATCTTCGCCCTCGTCGACCCCGCCATCCGGATTCTTCAAGACAAAGCCGATGGAGTTCTTGCTGAAGATCGCGTGACGCTTTTGGATTTTGGTCCAACCGAAGCCGGCGACGCCGTCGTAAGTGCCTTGGCGGAGGATGATGGTCCGACCAGCGGCATCGGTCTCGGTTCCCACAATCGTCGCCCCATCCGCCGCAGAGGCTGATGTGGCGACCACGAGCCCGGATCCACTCAACAGACCGATGAGGCCCGCCGTCATCGCTGCTGCTCGAACAGTTCGTGACATGCGATTCGTGTTATTCCCCATGATGCCCCTCATCCTTTGAGCTCATTACTCTTCTGGCTGCGTCCCGGCCGCGCGACCATTTGCGCGGCAGGGGGCCCCTCGCCAGTTCCACGCCATCGTTCGACCGCAATCAGATATCGATCTATAGATCACGCTAAGGGCGCCGATTGCCCGGGTCAACCGCGTACGGCGCATGTGGCAGATGTGGTATCGCGCGCCGTGCGGAGAGACGATCGAGGCCTGCATCGTCGACGGCGCTGTGCCTTGGTAGCCCACCTGAACTCATTCCAGTAGCTGCACGTACCTCCGGCACACGTGCACGCGCCGGAACCGGGCGCGCACCTCCTCCTCGCGCTCCACGGCCGCGTGCAGGAACGCGAGCACCGGCCGGCCGAGGCCCTCGGGCGTGGTGAAGCCGCTCGTGTCGTCGCCCTCGCCCACGAAGACGTGCAGGTAGCTGGTCCCCTCGACGAAGCCGACGCGGCGGTACCCGGCGTTCGCGGCGGGATCCTCGCGGGTCCACGCGTCGAGCTCGGTCGCGCCGGTGCCTGCGAGGAGCGGCACGGCGGCCTCGAGCAGGCTCGTGGCGATGCGGCGTCCCTGGTGATCGGGGTGGACGGCGACGGTGTCGATGGTGGCGAGGGCGCCCTCGACGCCGATGTCGAGGATCCCGACGATGGTGCCGTCCGGATCCTCGGCGACGAGCGCGACGGACGGCTCGGCCGGTTCCGGCCGGCGCGGCTGCACGTCGTCGAAGTACTGCGAGCCGAGGAAGGAGAGCGCGCGGCAGCGGATCCAGCCGGGCTCGTCGGCGGGGGAATAGGGACGGATGGTGGGCGCGGGGTGCGCGGGCATGCGGGGTCCTGTCGTCGAGGCGCGCCGGGCGGAGCGGCCGGGCGCGGGTGGTGGGGGAGCGGGGCGGGCGCTCATCTCGACGACATGCGTCCACCGTGGCGGACGCGGCGATCCCCCGCAAGGCCCGCGGCGGATCCGCGGGGCTCAGCCGAAGACGTACGACGCGAGGTCCGCGGGCACCTGCTCCCGCTGCCAGGCCAGGTCCGCGACGAGCGCCTCACCCGCCAGCGCCTTCCGCGTGTACCGCGGGATCTCGCGGCTGTGGGCCGCCATGTGGGCGACGGCCGCGGCCTGGCCGACGGCTCGCGCGACCGCTGTCGCCTCCGGTGATCCGGCGTCACGGGCGGCGGCATGGCACGCGAAGGCGAGGGTGCGCATCGCGCCGACGCCCACGTCTCCGTCCGCGAACGCCGCTGCCCCGGCTATGGCGTCGCGCAGCCGGCCGTCGTCCGGGCGCTCGGCGGAGAAGACCGGGAGGAGCCGCTCCACGCACGCCGCTGCCCACGCGACGAGCCGCCTGCGGTCCCCCTCGGCGAGCGTCCGGTCGGTCGGGTCGATCATGCGTCCAGCTCGCGCCCCATCTGGATCCTCCGCCCGAGCCCGTCGAGGCCGAGCCGCGCCTCCGTCTCCACGAGCGCCGCGTGGAACGGCGTCGCGGGCGGCTCCTCCGCGAACCCCATGCGGGTGTAGGAGGGCGCGTTCCACGGCACGTCGGCGAAGGTGCGCAGCGTGATCCGCCGGTGCCCGCGCCGCCGCGCCTCATCCGCGGACGCCTCGACGAGGGCGCGCCCGTGGCCGCGGCGGCCGTGCTCCGGTGGCACCGAGACCTGCTCGAGGTGCGCGAGGCCGTCGACCTCGAGGACGTGCGCGAAGCCGACGAGCGCCTTCTCGGATCCGTCGGCCGTTTCCTCCGCGACCAGCAGGAACCCCGGCTCCGCGGCGCGCACCGCCCCGGTCGGCGCGGCCGGCCAGTCCTCCGGCTCCAGCAGGTCGACGAGCAGTCGGTCGGCCGCGTCCTCGATCCCCTGCAGGGCGTCGAGGTCGCCGGCGGTGGCGAGGCGGATGCGGGTGGTCACCCTGCATCGTACGAGGGGCGCGTACCGGGCCTCAGCCCCGAACGCGCCCCTCGGACGTTCCGGACGCTGCTAGTCCGCGTCCACCACGATCACCGTGACCACCGGCGTGCGGCGGTGGCGGCGCTGGAGCCAGCGCTGCAGGCCGTCGCTCATGGCGCGCTCGGCGGCGACGCCGTCGAGGTGGCGCTTGGCGGCCGCGTTCTTCAGGGCGGTGCTGATGGCGGCCTCGGCCTCCGGGATCCAGCCGTCGTGCTCCACGAAGCCGCGCGTGATGAGCTCGGCCGGGTGGATGAGCTTCTGCTCCTTCTCGTCGAAGATGCCGAGCACGGTGATCTGCCCCTCGGCGGCGAGCGTGCGGCGCTCCTCGAGGGCCTCCTCGGTGGCGACGCCGATGGTCATGCCGTCGACGAAGACGTAGGGCGCCGGCACGCGGCCGGAGATCGACGCGCGGCCGTTGACGAGGTCGACGCTCACGCCGTCCTCGATGACGAGCGCGTTCTTCACGCCCGTGCTCTCCGCCAGGGCGGCGTTGGCGACGAGGTGGCGCCACTCGCCGTGCACGGGCAGCACGTTGCGGGGCTTGACGAGGTTGTAGCAGTAGACGAGCTCACCGGCGCTGGCGTGGCCGGAGACGTGCACCTTGGCGTTGCCCTTGTGAACGACGTCGGCGCCCCAGCGGATGAGGCCGTTGATCACGCCGTAGATGGCGTTCTCGTTGCCGGGGATGAGCGAGCTGGCCAGGAGGATCGTGTCGCCCTCGCCCACCTCGATGATGTGCTCGCGGCGCGCCATGCGGCTGAGCGCCGCCATCGGCTCGCCCTGCGAACCCGTGCAGATGAGCGTGACCTTGTCGTCCGGCAGCTTGTTCAGCGCCTTGAGGTCGATGACGAGGCCCTTGGGGATGCGGAGGTAGCCGAGGTCGGACGCGATCTTCATGTTGCGGACCATGGAGCGGCCGACGAACGAGACCTTGCGGCCGTACTGCTCGGCGGAGTCGAGCACCTGCTGGATCCGGTGCACGTGGCTCGCGAAGCTGGAGACGACGATGCGCTTGGGCGCCGTGCGGAACACCTTCTCGATGGCGGGCGTGAGGTCCTTCTCGGCGGTGGTGAAGCCGGGGACCTCCGCGTTGGTCGAGTCGGTGAGGAAGAGGTCCACGCCCTCCTCGCCGAGGCGGGCGAACGCGCCGAGGTCGGTGAGGCGGCGGTCCATCGGGAACTGGTCCATCTTGAAGTCGCCCGTGTGCAGGACCATGCCGGCGCCCGTGCGGATCGCGACGGCGAGGCCGTCCGGGATGGAGTGGTTCACGGCGACGAACTCGAGGTCGAACTTGCCCGCGGTGATGCGGTCGCCCTCCTTCACCTGGCGGGTGACGGGCTTGATCTTGTGCTCCTCGAGCTTCGCGCTGATGAACGCGAGCGTGAGGCGGGATCCGATGACGGGGATGTCGGGCCGCTCCTGCAGGAGGTAGGGGACGCCGCCGATGTGGTCCTCGTGGCCGTGCGTGAGGACGATGCCGGTGATCTTGTCGAGGCGCCCGCGGAGGGTGCTGAAGTCGGGGAGGATCACGTTGATGCCGGGCTGGCTCTCCTCGGGGAAGAGCACGCCGCAGTCGACGATGAGCAGCTCGCCCTCGTACTCGAACAGCGTCATGTTGCGGCCGACGTCGCCGAGGCCGCCGAGGGGCGTGACGCGCAGTCCGCCGCGGGGCAGGCGCCCGGGCTTGGCGATGTCGAGGGCGTGGGCGTGGGACGTGGGAGGCATGGTGCCTTTCTGGTCAGGTCGTGCGGGTGATGCCGAGGTGCGCGGATCGTGCTCGCGCGGTTCGTGCGTGGAGACGGTGCCTCCGGTGATGTTCAGGGGCCGTCCGCGAGGACGGGTGGTGCGGCGCCGGGTCGCGGGCGACGGGGGCGATGCGCGTCGTGCTGGTGCCGTCTCGCGCCCGGTCGGATCAGGGACCAGACGGTGTCGGCTGGGGTCGGTGTCACGGTGGGGAGCGGCGGCGCGCGATGCGCGGTCAGGGTCGAGTCTCCCATGCCCGCGCCGGGGAGTCCGCCGGGGCGCTCCGCACGCGCCCGCTCGACGAGCGGAGATGACGCCAACCCTCCCTTCACGTTAGGGTTGGTCGCAGGAGCCCCGCTCCGATCCCCTTCCCCTCCCGGCAGCCCGAACGGCGGCCCATCACCCGCGCGACGACGCGCCCACGACCTCATCAGAGCGGGCCCGGAGCCCGCGACAGAACGGAGCCCCTCCATGGCCTCAGGAACAGCCACCCCCACCGTCCCCGCGCCGCCCGTGCGACACCCCAGCCCCACCGTCCTCCAGGCGCTGCGGAGCCCGCGCCTCCTCAGCCGCGAGGTGCTCGCGGGCCTGGTCGTCGCGCTCGCGCTCATCCCCGAGGCGATCTCGTTCTCGATCATCGCGGGCGTGGATCCGCGCGTCGGCCTGTTCTCCTCGTTCGTGATGGCCGTGGCGATCGCGTTCCTCGGCGGCCGGCCCGCCATGATCACCGCGGCCACGGGCGCCATCGCGCTCGTCGTCGCGCCGGTCGTCCGCGACCACGGGCTCGACTACCTCATCGCCACCGTGATCCTCGGCGGGATCCTGCAGATCGTGCTCGGCCTGCTCGGGGTCGCGAAGCTCATGCGCTTCATCCCGCGGTCGGTCATGGTCGGCTTCGTCAACGCGCTCGCGATCCTCATCTTCTCCGCGCAGATCCCGAACCTCGTGGGCGTGCCGTGGCTCGTGTACCCGCTGGTGGCCGGGGGCATCGCGATCATCGTTCTGATGCCGCGGATCACGAAGGTCATCCCCGCGCCGCTCGTCGCGATCGTCGTGATCACGGTCGCGGTGGTCGTCACCGCGCTCGCCGTGCCGACCGTCGGCGACCAGGGCGCGCTGCCCGACAGCCTGCCGACCCTGTTCATCCCGGACGTGCCGCTCACCTTCGACACGCTCCGGATCATCGCGCCGTACGCGCTCGCCCTCGCGCTCGTCGGGATCCTCGAGTCGCTGATGACCGCCAAGCTCGTCGACGACATCACCGACACCCCGTCGCGCAAGACCCGCGAGACGCTCGGCCAGGGCGGCGCCAACATCCTCTCGGGCCTGTTCGGCGGCATGGGCGGCTGCGCGATGATCGGCCAGACGATGATCAACGTGAAGGCCTCGGGCGCCCGCACGCGCATCTCCACGTTCCTCGCCGGCGTCTTCCTGCTGATCCTCGTGGTCGGCCTCGGCGACGTCGTCGCGATCATCCCGATGGCCGCGCTCGTGGCCGTGATGATCATGGTCTCGGTCGGCACGTTCGACTGGCACAGCATCCGGCCGTCGACGCTGCGCCGCATGCCCGTCGGCGAGACGCTCGTGATGGTGCTCACGGTGATCGTCGTGGTCCTCACCGACAACCTCGCGATCGGCGTCATCGTCGGCGTGATCGCCGCGATGATCGTCTTCGCCCGCCGCGTCGCCCACTTCGCCACCGTCGAGCGCACGGAGCGCGCCGACGAGGACGGCACCCCGGTCGCGCACTACGCCGTCGTCGGCGAGCTGTTCTTCGCCTCCAGCAACGACCTCACCACGCAGTTCGACTACGCGGGCGACCCGGAGCGCGTCGTCATCGACATGTCCGGATCCCACGTCTGGGACGCCTCGACCGTCGCGGCGCTCGACGCCATCACGTACAAGTACGAGCGCCACGGCAAGCGGGCCGTCATCAGCGGGATGAACGCCTCGTCCGCCGCGATGCACGGCCGCCTCGCGGGGGAGCTCGGCGCGGGTCACTGACCCCGGCTGGCCCCGATGCACCCGCTAGCGCCGGGTCAGGAGCCCGTCCATCGCGTGTGGCTCAGCCGATGCCGTATCGGGCGCGGACGCGCTCGCGCAGCTCCGCCGCGTCGATGCGCCCCGCGACGTACTCGCCGGCGTCCTCCGACGTGCCGGGGGTGAGGTGCAGCCCCTCCATCTCGCCGCTGTGCGCGGCGTCCTCGACGCGGCGGCGACGCTCCTCGCGCCCGGCGCCATCCCGATCCTCCGGCATCCGCACTCCGATCCTCGATGTCCGATCGTACCGGCGTGACCCCGGCGGAACCGGGGCCGCTCGATATCGTGGGCCCACCCGCGTGACCCGCGCGGCAGCACGAGGAGGAGCCCCCATGAGCAGCTACGCCGTCACCGATCCGACCACCGGCGAGACCGTCGCCGAGCATCCCGAGATCACCGACCAGGAGCTGCAGGAGGCGATCACCGCCGCCGAGGGCGCGTACCGCGGCTGGTCGCGCCGCACCACGATCGCCGAGCGCGCCGCCCTCGTCGCCCGCGTCGCCGAGCTGCACGTGGAGCGCCGGGACGAGCTCGCCCGCATCATCGTGCGCGAGATGGGCAAGCCGCTCGACCAGGCGCTCGGCGAGGTCGACTTCGCCGCCGACATCCTCGGCTACTACGCGCGCAACGCGGAGGGGTTCCTCGCGGACGAGGCCATCGAGCTCGCCGACGGCACCGGATCCGCGTTCGTGCGCCGCTCGGGCCTCGGCGTGCTGCTCGGGATCATGCCGTGGAACTTCCCGTACTACCAGGTGGCCCGGTTCGCCGGACCCGCGATCGTGACCGGCAACACGATCCTGCTGAAGCACGCGCCGCAGTGCCCGGAGTCGGCCGCGGCGATCCAGGAGATGTACCGCGACGCGGCCGCCGAGCTCGGCGCCGACCCGGGCGTCTACGTGAGCGTGCTCGCGTCGAACGCGCAGATCGAGGGCGTCATCGCCGACCCGCGCGTGCAGGGCGTCTCCGTCACGGGATCCGAGCGCGCGGGCGCCGCCGTCGCGGAGATCGCCGGCCGGCACCTCAAGAAGGTCGTGCTGGAGCTCGGCGGATCCGACCCCTTCATCCTGCTGTCGACCGACGACCTCGACGCCGCCGTCACCGACGCCGTCAACGCGCGCCTCGACAACAACGGCCAGTCCTGCAACGGCGCCAAGCGCTTCCTCGTGATCGACCACCTCTACGACGACTTCGCCGCCCGCTTCACCGCGCAGCTCACGGCGGCCCAGCCCGCGGATCCGATGGCCGACGGCACCCTGCTCGGCCCGCTCTCGTCGCGCGCCGCGACCGAGCGCCTCACGGAGCAGCTGGCCCGCGCGGTGGATCAGGGCGCGACCGTGCTCGCGAGCGGCGAGCCCGTCGGCAACATGTTCCCGCCGGCCGTGCTCGCCGACGTGACCCCCGAGATGGACGCCTACCGTGAGGAGTTCTTCGGCCCGGTCGCCGCGCTCTACCGCGTGCACTCCGAGGAGGAGGCGGTCGCGCTCGCCAACGACACCCCCTTCGGCCTCGGCTCGTACGTCTACACGACGGATCCGGAGCAGGCGCTGCGGGTGGCGGACGGCATCGATGCAGGTATGGTCTGGGTCAACCTCGTGCTGGGCGACGCGGCCGAGCTGCCCTTCGGCGGCGTGAAGCGCTCGGGCTCGGGCCGCGAGCTCGGCCGCCACGCGGTCGACGAGTTCGCGAACCGGAAGCTGATCCGCATCGCGTGACGCGCGCGATCGTCGGCGCACGGGCCGCGACGGGGGCGCGCAGCCGTCGCTGAGGCGCGGCCGGCGAATACCCTGCACCCATGACGGATCCGCACGACGCCGCCCTCCGCCCGCGGTCCAGGGCCTGGCGGCTCGGCTGGCTCAGCCTCATCGGGCCGGCGGGGGTCGTCGCCTCGATCGCGGCCGCCTGGCTGGTCCCCCAACCGCAGCTCCTGATCGGGGCGGTGCTCTTCGCCGCCGTGTCGATCGCCACGTTCGTGGTCGGGATCGTCGGCGTCCGGCGGGGGATCGGCGACGCGCGGCGGCACCCGGCGGAGCGGCCGCGCCTCGTCGGGGGCGGCATCGCGGTGTCCTCCGTGGGGCTGCTCGCCTCCGGTGCCGTGGTGCTCGCGATCGGCGGGATCCTCTACGCGCTCTCGCAGTACCGCCCGTACTAGCGGCCCAGCCCGGCCGAGCCCGGCGCGCTCAGGCGTCGTGCGTCGCCGACGGGCCCCGCCGCGCCGACACGGCCGCGTCCAGCCCGGCGGCGATGACGTCGAGCGGATCCGGGAGCGCCGCGATCACGGTGGCGAGCTCCCGGCTGCGCGCGCGGTACGACGGCGTGCCGAGGACGTCGCGCACCGCGCTCCGGATGGCGCTCTGCCGCGGCTTCCCCGTCCGCAGGTCCTTCCCGCACCCGGCCCACGCGACGCGGGCGGCGACCTCGGGCTTGTCCTCCGTGGATCCGGCGACCACCAGCGGCACGCCGTTCGCCAGCATCCGCTGCACGCCGCCGAAGCCGCCGTTGGTGACGACGGCGCTGCAGAGCGGCAGGAGCAGGTCGTGGGGGAGGAACTCCGCCACGCGGGCATTCGCGGGGAGCGGCCCGTCGAGCGCGCGCTCCAGCTCGGCGAGCGGGCGCCCACCCGTGGAGGCGATGACGAGCACGTCCTCGTCGGCGAGCGCGCGCAGCGTCGGGACGACGAGCCGGCCGAGGTCGACGTTGTCGATGGTGCCCTGGGTGACGTGCACGACCGGGCGGTCGCCGGCCAGGTCGGGCCACCAGTCCGGCAGCTCCGTGTCGTGCGCGCCGCCCGTCGTCGGGCGGAGCGGCCCCACGAAGCGCACCGTGTCGGGCAGCTCGCGGCGCGGGTACTCGAGGGCGGGGACGCTCAGCTGGAAGAGCTCGTCGAAGGAGAGGTAGGGGAAGTCGAAGGTGTCCGTGCGCGAGGGCGCCGCGCCGATCTCGGCCAGCACGGCGTCGACCGCGCGCCGGAGCGGGCGGGTGAGCCCGGGACGGATCGCCGCCGTCAGCGCACGGTCGCGGAGATGGCCGAGCGGTCCGCGACCGGGCGGGAGGGCCGCGCCGAACGGCGCCGCGTCGACGCTCGTGAGCGTCACGGGGGTGGTCGCCAGCCCGAGGACGGGGAGGCGGTCGGCTCGGGGGAGCTCGACGTAGGGCGCGACCCCGGTGAACGCCGACTCGCTGAGCACCGCGTCGAACCGGCCCCGCTCCAGGAGCTCGCGGAGCGCGCGGTGCTGCCCGGGGATCACGCGGACGAACATCGCGATCATGCCCGTGCGGATCGCGGCGACGCCGCGCGCGGCGTTGGCCTCGCCGAGCAGGCCGTCGAGCTGCGCGTCGTCGAAGTCGACGTCGGCGGGCAGCGGGGCGAAGGTGAGCCCGGCGTCGGTGACCGGCTCGCGGTACTTCGCGCCCGTCAGCAGCGTGACGTCGGCCCCGCGGGCGACGAGGCCCCGTCCGACGGCGATGAGCGGCGCCACGTGGCCGTAGATGGGCGGGGCGCAGAGGAGGTACGAGGGCATGTCGCGGCTTCCGTTCGAAGGTGGCGCACGCCGGTCGAGCACGTCGCCGGGGCGGGGCGGGGCGGGGGAGGTGAGCGGGACCGCGACTCAGGTGCAGGCGGCGAGGACGGGCTCGGGGTCGACCGGATCCGCGAGCAGGAGCCGATGCAGCCCGATCGTGCCCGACACGAGGGACGTCCCGACGACGAGGGCGGCCACGCATCCGGTGCCGAGGGCGGCGACCGCGCAGACGAGGGGCAGCCGGCGGTGCAGGGGACGACGCATGCGGGGACTCCTCGTTCGGGTGCGCGGGGTCCCGCGGTCAAGTGGTGCACCGTAGCGAGCGGTCCCGGGATGTCAGCGGATCTGTCCACACGAAGCGCTCCGCGGCGTCACCGGCGGGCGCCGATGGTCGCGCGTGTCGCCGTGTGACGCGCGCGCTCGCGGCCGCGGCCCCGCGGGCGGCACCATGGCCGCCATGGTGGAGGTCACGACGGCGCCGATCGAGCAGATCCGCGGCCAGCGCACGAGCATCAAGTGGACGCGGTTCCCCGCGGACGTGCTGCCCCTGTTCGTGGCCGAGATGGACTACGCGATCGCCGAGCCCGTCGTCGAGGAGCTGGTGCGGCGCGTGCGCGCGTCCGACGTCGGCTACCTCGACGGGCCCGGCCCGCTCGCGCCCGCGTTCGCGCGATTCGCCCGCGAGCGCTGGGGCTGGATCGTCGACGAGTCGCGCGTGCGCATCGCCACCGACGTGAGCGTCGGCATCGTCGAGACGCTGCGGCTCGCGGTGCCGCGCGGCGGGCGCGTGGTCGTGACGCCGCCCGTGTACCCGCCGTTCTTCGAGCTGGTGGAGGAGGCGGGCGCGCGCGTGGAGGAGGTGCCGCTCCTGGTGTCCGACGGCCGCGCGTCGCTCGACCTCGCGGGGCTCGAGCGCGCGTTCGCGTCCGGGGTCGACGCGTTCCTCCTCTGCAACCCGCACAACCCGATGGGGCTCGTGCACGACGCGGTGACCCTCGCGGCCGTCGCCCGGCTGGCCGCCCGCCACGACGTGCTCGTGATCAGCGACGAGGTGCACGCGCCGCTCACCCTCCCCGGCGCGACCTTCACGCCGTTCGCGCCGCTCGCCGAGTCGCTCGGCGCGAGCTCGGTCTGCGTCACCTCGGCGAGCAAGGGCTGGAACCTCGCGGGCGCCAAGTGCTCGCTCGTCATCGCGGGGGATCCGCGCACCCACGCCCTCCTCGACGGCCTCGTCGAGGAGGTGGCCTGTCGCACGAGCATCCTCGGGCTGCACGCGAACGTCGTCGCGTTCTCCTGTACCGACTGGCTCGACGATGCCATCGCCCGAATCGTCGCGAACGACCAGCTCCTCGCCTCCCTCCTCGCCGAGCACCTGCCCGGCGTCGTCCACCACCGCCCCGCCGCCGGCTACCTCGCCTGGCTCGACCTCCGCCCGCTCGGCCTCGGTGCCGATCCCGCCGCGGTGCTGCTCGAGCGGGCTCGAGTCGCCCTCAACGCCGGCCACTGCTACGGCACCGGGGGCGCCGGCCACGCCCGCCTCAACCTCGCCTGCGATCCCGACGTGCTGCGGGAGGCCGTGCGGCGGATCGCGGCCGCCGTCGGATCCGCCGCCTCCGCCTCCCCTTCCGCCCCCGCCCGCGCCGCCATCCACCGAGGAGCCCCCGCATGACCGACCGCATCCTGACCACGCACGCCGGCAGCCTCCCGCGCACGCCGGAGCTGACCCGCCTGCTCGTCGCCCGCGACCAGCGGCGCGCGTTCGACGCGGACGAGCTCGCGGAGGTCACCGCGTCGTCGGTCGCCGACACCGTGCGCCGCCAGCTCGAGACCGGCCTCGACGTCGTCAACGACGGCGAGGTGCCGCGCGTCGGCTTCTCGACCTACGTGCTCGAGCGCATCGACGGGTTCGGCGGCGCCGGGCACCGGAAGCCCACGCTCGACTCGATCAAGTTCCCCGAGTACGCCGCGTTCCAGGCGAAGCAGATCGTGGAGGGCGCGGACGTGGCCCGGGTCTGGGATCCGCCGGTCGCGCAGGGCCTGCTGGAGTACGACCCCGCGCTCGCCGGGATCACGGAGGACCTCGACGGCTTCGACCGCGAGCTCGCCGTGCAGGCCGCCCGCGGCCTCGCGCCCGCGGGCACGTTCTTCTCCGCGGCGACCCCGGGCATCGTCTCGACGACGCTGCTGCTCGACGCCGCGAACCCGCACTACGGCGACGACCGCGCCTACGTCTTCGCGCTCGCCGACCAGCTGAAGCTCGAGTACGACGCCATCGTCGCGCGCGGCCACACCCTGCAGCTCGACGCGCCCGACCTCGCGATGGAGCGGGTGATCCAGTTCGGCGACGCCACGCTCGAGGAGTTCCTCGCCGCGGTCGACCTGCACGTGGACGCGCTCAACCACGCGATCCGCGACATCCCGCGCGAGAAGGTCCGGCTGCACGTGTGCTGGGGCAACTGGCAGGGCCCGCACCAGGACGACGTCCCCGTCGACGTGCTGCTCCCGCACCTCTACCGGGCGAACGTCGGCGCGTTCAGCATCCCGCTGGGCAACCCCGCGCACCAGCACGAGGCGCCGTCGTTCCGCGCCCACCCGCTGCCGGAGGGCGCGGTCCTCATCCCGGGCGTGGTGGACGTGACCACCAACTACCTGGAGCACCCGCAGGTGATCGCCAACCGGATCCTCGAGGTCGTCGACGCCGTGGGCGACCCGACCCGCGTGATCGCCGGCACCGACTGCGGCCTCTCCACCTTCGCGAGCTACGAGTTCGTCGCCACCGACGTGGCGTGGGCGAAGCTCGGCGCGCTCGTCGAGGGCGCGGCCATCGCCTCGCGTCGGGCGTTCGGCGCGTGAGCGTGCTCGACGGGATCCGCGCCGCCGCCCCGCGCGAGGACCCGGCATCGGTCCCCGAGCCCCCGGTGCCCGCCGGCTTCACCACGCGCCAGGTGCACGCCGGATCGTCCATCGACCGCGATCACGGCGCCCGCGTCTCGCCCGTGCACCTCAGTGCCGGCTTCGTCTTCGACAGCTTCGCCGAGGCACGCGACCGCTTCGCCGGGGTCGACGAGGGCTACCTCTACACGCGCAACGGCAACCCGACCACCGACGAGGTCGAGAGGCGGCTGGCCGAGCTGGAGGGCGGCACCGAGGCGATCCTCCTCGCGAGCGGCCAGGCGGCGACCACCACGGCGCTGCTGTCGATCCTCCAGGCCGGCGACCGGATCCTCTCCTCGAGCAGCGTCTACGAGGGCAACCGCGGCCTCTTCCGCCAGAACCTCGGCCGGCTCGGCATCGGCGTCGACTTCGTGGACGACCACCGCGACCTCGACGAGTGGGAGCGCCGGATCACGTCGGAGACGCGCGTGCTGTTCGGCGAGCCCATCCCGAACCCCAAGAACGACCTGCTCGACCTCGTGGGCGTCGCCGAGGTCGCCCACCGCCACGGCCTGCCGTTCGTGGTCGACGACACGCTCGCGACCCCGTACCTGCTGCGGCCCATCGAGCACGGCGCCGACGTCGTCGTGCACTCGACGAGCAAGTTCCTCGCGGGCCACGGCGCGGTGCTCGGCGGGGTGGTGGTCGACGGCGGGTCATTCGACTGGGCCGCCCGGCCCGACCTCTTCCCGCACCTGAACCAGCCCGAGCGCTCCTTCGGCGGCGCGAGCTGGGCCGACCGGTTCGGTCGTGGCGCGCTCGTCGCGTACGCCCGCGAGATCGTGGCCTCCCGCTTCGGCCCGACGCCCGCGCCCTTCAACGCGTTCCTGCTGCGGCAGGGCATCGAGACGCTCTCGCTGCGCGTCGAGCGCCACTCGGCGAACGCGCTCGCGGTCGCGCGCTTCCTCGAGGCGCGGCCCGAGGTGTCGTCGGTCGACTACGCGGGGCTGGAGTCGAGCCCTTCGCACGACCTGGCGCTGAGGTACCTGCCGGACGGCCAGGGATCCGTGTTCTCGTTCACGCTCGCGGGCGGCGAGCCCGCCGCGGAGGCGTTCACCGACGCGGTGCGGCTGTTCAGCCGCATGACCCACCTCGGCGACGTGCGCTCGCTCGTGCTGCACCCGGCGTCCACCACGCACGCGGGCCGCACGCCCGAGGAGCGCGACGCCGCGGGCATCTGGCCGGGGCTCCTGCGCGTCTCCATCGGGATCGAGGACATCGCCGACATCCTGCGCGACCTCGAGCGCGGCCTCGACGCGGCGCGCGCGATCGGAACCTGAGGGTGGCCCGCCGCCAGCACCTCGGCTGGTTCCTCTCCCGCGGCTTCGGCCCGCAGGGCTGGGGCCACCCGTACCGCGGGTGGAACCACGACTGGACCCGCCCCGACCTCTACCAGCAGTCCGCGCGCGAGCTGGAGCAGGCCGGGTTCGAGCTCATCGTGATGGAGGACGCCGTCTCCCTCGGCTCGCCCGAGACGCTCGACCTCCGCGTCCGCGGCGCGTACGGCGGCCCCAAGCACGACCCGCTGCTGCTCGCGCCGTGGCTCTTCGCGGCGACCTCGCGCATCGGTCTCGTGCCCACGATCAACGCCGGGATCACGCCTCCGTACCTCGCGGCAAGGCAGGCGCAGACGCTGCAGCACCTGAGCGCGGGCCGGTTCGGGATCAACCTCGTCACCGACGTCGGCAGCGCCCGGCACGTGGGCCTCGCGCCGCTCCCGCACGACGGCGCGTACGACCGCGCCGACGAGTGGATGGAGGTGGTCCGCCGCCTCTGGCACAGCTGGGACGGCGGCGCGCTCGTCGAGGATCCGGCCACCGACCGCTTCGCCGACGGATCCCGGCTCGACGCGTTCCAGCACCGCGGCGCCCACTTCTCGGTCGACGGGCCGCTCAACGCCGTGCCCTCCGCGTTCGGCGACCCCGTGATCGTCTCGCCAGGCGGATCCCCGCGCGGCCTCTCCTTCGCCGGCACCCAGTCCGACGTGCAGCTCGGCCTCGCGCCCCTCGAGCCCGCGAAGCTGCTGGCCTACCGCGCGAAGGTGCTCGACGCGGCGGCCGCGCACGGCCGGGGGCCGGACGACATCCGGATCCTGTTCGTCGTGAAGCCCGAGATCGTGGCGAGCGAGGAGGAGGCGCGCCGGGTCGTGGATGCGTCGCGCCACCCGACCGACGCGCAGCTGCAGGCGATCGCGCTCGGCTGGTCGAGCGACCTCGAGACCGACCTCACCGGACTCGACCTCGACCGCCCGGTGGACCGCAGCGTCTTCGGCGAGCACGTCTCCCACGGCACCATCGCCGGCCTCTACGGCGGCACCGAGGATGCGCCGCTCCGCGAGCTGCTCACCCGCAAGGCGCGCAAGGGCCTCGTGTCCGAGCGCGCCGGCTTCGTCGGGACGGCCGAGGCGTTCGCCGACTTCGTCGAGGAGCTGGGCGACGACGCCGACAACGACGGCCTGCTCCTCTCGGGCGACCTGCACCCGGTCACGCTGCACCGCATGCTCGACGACCTCGTGCCCGTGCTCCGCCGCCGCGGGATCCTCCGCGACGCGCTGGCGCCCGGTGGGCTGCGGGCGAACCTGTTCGGGTGAGCTGCTAGGCATGCATCGCGTCGGACATTAATACCTCTATTAGTACTAAAGTTAATGATCACGACGAGGGGGAGGCCGAGAGGAGCCGAAGTTGTCGTACGTCGAGCTCGTCTGGGATCCGCAGGACTCTGCCCACCTCAGCCGCCGTGATCGCGCGCGGGGCATCTATCGGGCATTCGTCCCCGACGAGCTGCCGACCACCCTCCCGCAGCTCGGGCGCGAGGCGGAAGATGCCGCGACCGACGCCCTTGCGGTGCTGGCGCGGGCGGACGAGAGGATCGGCCGCCGGGCCGGGTACCTGAACCACCTGCTCATCCGATCGGAGAGCATCTCCTCCTCGTGGATCGAGGGCAACCGCGTCACGCCGAAGCGCCTCGCGATCGCCGAGCTCCTGCAGCAGGGCACGCGCGTCGCCCTCGACGTCATCGGCAACGTGCGGGCCACCGAGGACGCCATCGACACCTTGGCGGACCGGGAGCGCCGGATCACCGTCCCGGACTTCGAGGCGCTCCAGCACGTCATCGAGCCCTCGCTGGACGAGGGGATCCGCACCGAGCAGAACTGGGTCGGGGGATCCGGTTGGTCGCCGCTCCGGGCGGACTTCGTGCCGCCCCCGGAGGGCGAGGTGCGTCGGCTCCTCGAGGATCTCGCCCGATTCTGCACGGACACGGAGGGGAACCCTGTCGTGCGGGCGGCCATCGCGCACGCCCAGTTCGAGACGATCCACCCCTTCATCGACGGGAACGGCCGCACGGGTCGCGCGCTCATCCACACGGTCCTGCGTCGGGGCGACGCGGTGCGCGACATCCTGATCCCCATCTCGACGGTCCTCTCCGCGGATGCGGACGCGTACATCGCGGGGCTCACCGCCTTCCGGGCGGGCCGCGTCGACGAGTGGGTGCGTGCCTTCGCCGAGGCTGCGGAGCTGGCCGCCGGCACGGCGGTGCGCCTCGCGGAGGACGTCGCCCGGCTCGACCAGGAGAGCGTGGAGCGACTCGTGGAGCATCGGCGCCAGGAGGGCCGGGCCCCTGCGCGACCTCGAGCGGACGCGGTCGTCCTGCGCATCCTCGGTCGGCTGGCCACCGACCCGGTCCTCACGGAGGAGAGCGCCGCACGCACCCATGGTGTGTCACGAGTTGCCGCGCACCGGGCGCTCACCCAGCTGGCCGACGCGGGTGTCCTCGCGCGCAACAAGGACCAGAAGGGGCGCCTTGTCTGCTGGACGGCGGACGATCATCTCGGGCTCGTCGCCCTCGGCGAGCGGAGCAACAGGGTCGGGGGCGGGGACACGGCCGCGAGGCGACCCCGCCAGGGTCCGCCGGCTCCCGAGGTGTCGGCGGTCGGGCGCCTCTGGGGAACGGGCCCTTCGGAGGGTTGACGGGTGTCGCGAGTGAGTGCCGCCCGCGCCTCAGGCCGCGCCCGTGCCCGCGATGTCGCGCAGCCGGCGGCGCACGGCGGCGTGGGAGGCGACGAGCGTGGCATCGAGGCCGGCCGTGCGCGCATCCGCCCACTCGTCGAAGGCCGCGCGCACCGCGACGCCGGCGAGCTCCGTCACGAGCCGCGCCTCCTGGGCCGTGATGCGGCCGCCGAACGCCGTCGTGATCCGCTCGGCCAGCTCCCACGAGCGCGTCGCGTCGAGGGAGACCGCGGTCGACCGCAGCTGCGGCTCCGCGGCCATGAGCCGGCGCACGCGGAGCTGCTGGTGGGCGATGGCGGAGAGGTCGCCGTCGAGGCTCGCGAGCACGCGCTCGTAGACGGCCTCGAGCTGGGGGAGCGGCGCGGATCCGCGGTCGACCTCGGCGAGCCAGGCGTCGAGCGGCGCGTCGAAGACGGGGTGGAGCGTGAGGACCGACTCCTCCTTGCTCGGGAAGTAGCGGAAGCACGTGCGGTCGGAGACGCCCGCGGCCTGCGCGATGTCGTGGATCGTCGTGGCCGCCATGCCGCGCTGCTCGAAGAGCGCGAGCGCCGCCTCGCTGATCTCGGTGGTGGTCGCCATGCGCCGCCGCTCGCGGAGGCCGGTCGCGCCGGTGCCTGCCGCGTCCACCGGGTCGCTCGCTGCGCTCATGCCGTCATCCGCCTTCCGCGGATCCGACCTGCCGGATCCGCCGTTCGTGTCATAGACTGCCACATGGTCCCAGTCTGACATCCGGACCTCCCCGGCCCCGCACCGTCGCGCGCGCCCCGCCTTCCACTCCCGGAGATCCCCCATGAGCACGCCGCCCGCCGCCGACACCCGGCGCGACGCCACCCCGCCCGCCGAGGCGACCCTCCCCACCCCCGGCCGCGCGGCATCCGACCGCGCCGCCACCCCGGAGGACGAGCGCCTGCCGCACGGCGCCCCGCTCGTCATCGGCCTGCTCGTCGTCGCCGCCTTCGTCGTGATCCTCAACGAGACGATCATGAGCGTGGCGCTGCCGAGCCTCATGGCCGATCTCGACATCACCACCGCCACCGCGCAGTGGCTCACCACCGGCTTCATGCTGACGATGGCCGTCGTGATCCCCGCGACCGGCTTCATCCTCCAGCGCTTCTCCACGCGCCAGGTCTTCGGCGCCGCCATGACGCTGTTCTCGCTCGGCACGCTCGTCGCCGCGATCGCGCCCGGCTTCGGCGTGCTGCTCGTCGGCCGCATCGTGCAGGCGAGCGGCACGGCGATCATGATGCCGCTGCTGTTCACGACCGTCCTCAACCTCGTGCCCGCCGCGCGCCGCGGCCGCCTCATGGGAGTCATCTCCATCGTGATCGCGGTCGCCCCGGCGATCGGCCCGACGGTCTCCGGCCTCATCCTCAGCTCGCTCTCGTGGCGCTGGATGTTCTGGATCGTGCTGCCCATCGCGCTCATCGCGCTCGCGCTCGGCCTCTGGAAGATCACGAACCTCACGACCCCGCGGAAGCTGCCGTTCGACATCCTCTCCGTCGTGCTCTCCACGCTCGCGTTCGGCGGCCTGATCTTCGGCCTCTCGAGCCTCGGTGAGTCGGCGGAGGGCGACGCGCCGCTGCCGCTGTGGATCCCCATCACGGTCGGCGTGCTCGCGCTCGCCGCGTTCATCACCCGCCAGATCGCGCTGCAGCGCCAGGACCGCGCCCTCATGGACCTGCGCACCTTCCGCAGCCGCCCGTTCGTGGTCGCGATCATCATGGTGAGCGTCAGCATGATGGCGCTGTTCGGCAGCCTCATCGTGCTGCCGCTCTACCTGCAGAACGTGCTGCAGCTCGGCACGCTCGAGACCGGCCTGCTCCTGCTCCCCGGCGGCGCGCTGATGGCGATCCTGTCGCCCATCGTCGGTCGCCTGTTCGACCGCGTCGGGCCGCGCCCGCTCGTGATCCCCGGCGCCATCGTCGTGAGCATCGCCCTCTGGGGCATGACCACGATGCTCCACGAGGGCACGTCCATCGGCTGGGTCATCGCGGTGCACCTGGTGCTCAACGCCGGGCTCGCGTTCATGTTCACGCCGCTGCTGACGTCGGCGCTCGGATCCCTGCCGCCGCGCCTCTACTCGCACGGCAGCGCGACGGTGTCGACGATGCAGCAGCTCGCGGGTGCGGCCGGCACCGCGCTGTTCGTCACGGTGCTCACGACCACGACGGTCGCGGGCCTCGCCGACGGGCAGTCGGAGGTCACGGCCACCGCGGCCGGCGTGCAGGCGGCCTTCATGATCGGCGGGTTCATCTCGCTGGCTGCGATCGTCGCGTCGTTCTTCGTGCGGCGTCCGGCGGAGCCGCTGCCGGAGGGCGTCGGGGCGCACTAGCGGCGACGCGCGGGCATGGGGCGCCTCCGAGGTTCGAAGCGGATGTGCGATCCATAGCTTCCACCGTGCATGATGGAAAATTCTTCTAGTTGAAGCGTGCTTGATCTAAAGTGAGGGCATGCCTCCCACGCCTCCCCCCGTCACGAGAGCGATGCGCACCGTCGGTCGCAACCTCGCCACCCAGCGGAAGCTGCTCGGTCTGACGGCGAAGATGGTCGCAGAGCGCGCCGGGACGACGCAGCAGACCATCAGCAAGCTCGAGAACGGCCAGGGCACCAGCCTGGAGATCACGCTCCGAGTGCTTCGCGTCCTGGGGCTCATGGACGCCGTCGTTCTCGCGACCGATCCCTTCGGGACCGAGCGAGGCCGGCTGATGGTCGAGGAGAAGCTGCCGGAACGGGTCCGGGTGCGCAAGCATGGCTGACGTCTACGAGGTGACGACGGTGCTCGGTCGCGAGGAGGTGCGGGCGGGCAGGATCTACCGTACGAGGACCTCCGGTTCGTTCGAGTACGACTCGGACTACTTGCGACGACGGGACGCGTTCGCACTCGTACCTGCCCTGGGTCTGTTCCCCGGCGCCCAATCGCTCTCTCCCATCAACCCCTTCAGCGACTCGGCGCCGGACACCTGGGGTCGGAAGGTGCAGAACCGTGCCGCCGGCCGCACCCTCGATGAGCTCACGTTGATGTTCGGCGTCAACGACGAGGGGCGACAGGGGGCGACCCGCTTCTGGGATGGCGGTGTCGCGATGGCGCCCGGCGCCGGGGTCCCCGTCGAAGCCGACCTGTCCCAGATCATCCATGTCGCCGACCAGATCGAGCGTGGCGAGACGGAGATCGATGACGCCGCGGTCCGTCGTCTCTTCCGGGCGACCGGCTCGCTGGGTGGTGCCCGCCCCAAGGCGAACGTGCGGATCGGCACCGACCTGTGGCTGGCGAAGTTCCCCAAGCCCACCGGCGACGAGTGGAACGTGATGGCGTGGGAAGCGGCGACGCTCGACGTGATGGGCGAGGTGGGGATCGACGTCCCGCAGCACATCACGAAGGCGATCACGGTGGAGGGCACCCGACGTACGGTGCTGTTCCTGAGGCGCTTCGACCGCACCGCCGATGGCGTCCGCGTCCCGTACATCTCGGCGATGACCGCTCTCGAGGCCACCGACGGGGACGGAGGCGACTGGGTCGATCTCGTCGACTTCGCTCGCGTGGCCGGCGCCGACACGACGGAGCTGTGGCGGCGGTCCGTCTTCGGGGCGCTCATCGGCAACCTCGACGACCATCTGCGCAACCACGGCTTCCTCCGTCGGGGGACAGCCTGGGCCCTCGCTCCCGTGTTCGACGTGAACCCGGAGCCGCTCGGCAACGGGGAGCTGCACCAGTTGGCGCTCCTCGGCGATCGCGAGGCGAGGCTCGAGGCGTTCGCCGCCGAGGACGCGCTCGATCTGTTCGGTGTCCGTCCGTCACCGGCACGGGACCACCTCGAGCGGCTGCGGTCAGCGTTGCCGCGACTTCCGAGGCGAGCCTCCGCCCACGGCGCCGACGCTTTCACGATCGAGACGATGGGTTCCCGCATCGATGCCGCGGTCGCGGCCGTGGGTCGGGTGCTCGAGCGATAGGGGCGGCGGCGCTGTTCTGCCTCGCGGCTAATTGTGTTAGCTTGTAGCTACAACGATTAGCTGCCCGGGAGGACACGATGAGCGAGACCCTTTCCATCGGCGCGGAGACCCTCGCCTACGACCTGGCCGGCGACGGCCCGCTCGTCGTGCTCGCGCACGGGATGGGCGACAGCCGCCACTCGTACCGCTTCCTCGTGCCGGGGCTCGTGGCCGCCGGCTACCGGGTGGCGAACGTCGACATCCGCGGCTGCGGCGAGTCGAGCACCGGCTGGAGCGGATACAGCCGCACCGACATCGCGGGCGACCTCGTCGCGCTGGTGCGGCACCTCGGCGGCCCGGCGGTCGTCGTCGGCCAGTCGATCAGCGGCGGCGCGGCCACCATCGCGGCGGCCGACGCCCCCGACGTCATCTCCGGCGTCGTCGAGCTCGCGCCGTTCACCCGCGCGCAGTCGGCGGACCTCGGCGGCCTCCTGCGCGCGAAGGCCCACCGGGCGGCGACCGTGCAGCTCGCCCGCGTCCTCCTCTTCGGGAGCCTCGCCGGGTGGATGCGCTACCTCGACCTCGCGTTCCCCACCACGCCCGCCGACTGGGCTGCCGAGAGCGCCCGCATCCGCGCGACCCTCGAGCGACCGGAGCGCATGGACGTGCTGCGGGCGATGGCGAAGACGAGCCCGGCGGACGCGGGCGCGCGGCTCGCCGACGTGCGGTGCCCGGTGCTCGTGATCGAGGGCGGCGCGGATCCCGACTGGGCCGACCCGCGGGCCGAGGGCGAGCGCATCATCGCGGATCTCCCCGCCGGGCTCGGCGAGCTCGCGGTGATCGACGGCGCCGGGCACTACCCGCACGCCGAGACGCCGGATGCGGTGCTGGCGCTGCTGCTGCCGTTCCTCGGCCGGACCCTCGCCGCGACGACCCCGGGCGCCCGTGCCTAGGGCCGGGCTCGACGCCGCGACGGTCACCGAGGCGGGCGCCGCGCTCGCCGACGAGATCGGCATCGCGGGCCTCAGCATGGGCGCGGTCGCCGAGCGGCTCGGCGTCAAGACGCCGTCGCTCTACAAGCACGTCGCCTCGCTCGCCGACCTCCAGCACCGGATCGCCGTGCTCGCCACCGCCGAGGCGGGCGACGCGATGCGCGACGCCACGCAGGGCCGGGCGGGCCAGGAGGCGCTGACCGGCGCCGCCCACGCGCTGCGCGACTACGTGACGTCGCATCCGGGGCGCTACGCCGCGACGGTCGGCGCGCGGTCGCGGGGCGACGGGGATCCGCTCGATCCCGCCCGCGAGCGCGCCCTCGACGCGCTCTCCGCCGTGCTGCACGGCTACCGGCTGGGCGAGGCCGACCGGATCCACGCGCTCCGGATGCTGCGGAGCGTGCTGCACGGCTTCGCGACCCTGGAGGTCGCCGACGACTTCCAGATGGCGACCGACATCGACGTGAGCTTCGGCTGGATCGTCGCGTTCCTCGACGGCGGTCTGCGGGCGACGGCCGGCGGAGGGCGCGCGTCGTGAGCGGCGGGCGCGCGCGGGCTGTCCCGGCGGCGCGGTCCGGCACGCGGCCGCCCGGGCACGACACGCTCGCCGGCGGCCTGCGGTTCCTCGCCGAGCTGATCGCGTGGGTCGCGACGCCGTGGGCGCTGTGGCCGCACTCGATCCCGCTCGCCATCGGCGCGGTCGTGCTGCTGATCGCCCTGCCCGCGATCCTCAGCACCCCCGGCGACCGGCCCGGCGGCGACGGCCCGGTCCAGGCGCCCGGCATCGTGACGATCCTGCTCGTGCTGCTGCAGCTGGTCGCGGCGTCGCTGGCCGCGTGGGCGATCTGGCCGACGTGGATCGCGGTGGCCGTCACGGCGCTGTGCGTCGCGGTGGTGGTCACCGAGCAGCCGCGCTGGCGGGCGCTGACGCGGCGTCGCCGACCGGGCGTCGCCGCCGATCGCCGGCGCTAGCGGGCCGCAGCCTCCGGTCGTCGCCACCGCCGGAGCAGCGCGGGCGCGGTGGTCAGCACGAGGATCGCGAACAGGGTCTGGTTCGCCACGCCCCACACCGAGAGGCCGCCGATCGTCGCGAACACCGTCCAGTTGACCGCGATGTCGGCGACGATCACGGCGATGCCGAGCGCGACCCCGGTGCGGCGCCGTCGGGCCAGCAGGGCGATGACGAGCGGATCCAGCACCGTGAGCGACAGCCAGAAGGCGCGGAGCGCGAGCGGGAAGCCGGCGTAGACGTCCGCCCCGCCGATCACGATGTCGAGGACGTGGGTGGTGGTGCCGATGCCGAAGCCCGCGATCCAGAGGATCCGGACGACCCGCGGCCCGCGCTCGGGATCGCGGCGGCGCACGTCGCCCACCTCAGCCCCAGCTCGCGGAGCCCGGCGGGACCGATGCCCGCGCGCCCCCGCGCCATCGCGCGATCGACTGCTCCACGTACTCGCCGACGAGGGCCGGCAGGTCGAGCGTCGGATTGTGGATCCACTGGATCTCGAGCCCGTCGAGGATCGCGAGGAAGCACGCGGCCTCGTAGTCGAGCGTCGCGTCGTCCATCGGCGGCACCTGGCCGAGCGCCACGGCCTCGCCGATGCGGCGGCGGATCTGCGCGATGGTGCGCGAGTACCGGCCGCGCATGTACGCGTGCGCCGGATGCGTCGCGTCGCTGGTCTCGGTCGCGAAGGTCAGGTACAGCTCGAGGAAGCCGCGGTGCTCCACGTGGTACCGCATCAGGTCGACGAAAGCGCGGAGCGCGGGCAGGCCAGGGGCGGCCTCGGAGACGAACGGCTGCTGCCGGTCCCACTGCCGCAGCACCTCCGTCAGCAGCTCCTCCTTGCGGAAGTAGCGGAGCACGGCCGCGGGCGATACTCCCACCTCGTCGGCGATCTCCTTGATCGTGGCGGCGCCGTAGCCGCGGACCCCGAACACGCGGACGGCCGCGGCGACGATCTCCGCGCGCCGTCGGATGCCCGCCGAGTAGAGGCCGCGCGGCGTCGATCCGCCGGTCGCGTCCGCCCCTCGATGCGGGCTCGGATCCCCGTCAGCACGCGGAAAGTTTTCCACCGGAGCGGGGGATGCCCGGCGCTTCGGGGTGGCGCTCCTCGACTCGGTCACGATGCGGATCCTCCCTCTTGTGCCTGCGTGGACCCGGACGTACAGTGACTCAATCGTAAACGAAGCGTCAGTATTCGTTCCGCGGTGATCAGTGCTAGGGACGAGGGCGTCGTGGGCGAAGAGGTGTTCGGTGTGGGCCTGGTCGGGGCCGGGCCGGTCGGGCAGGCCATCCACCTGCCGACGTTGGCGCGCATGGCCGACCGCTTCCGGGTCGTCCACGTCATGGACGTCGACGCCGAGGTCGCCGAGCGCGTCGCCGCCCGCGCGGCAGCCCGGCACTCGACGGACGCGGACGCGCTCATCCAGGATCCCGACGTCGACGTCGTCGTCATCGGCAGCCCGAACCGCTTCCACGCCGAGCAGGTCGTCGCCGCGTGCCGCGCCGGCAAGCGCGCCGTGCTCTGCGAGAAGCCGCTCGCCGTCTCCGCGGAGGAGGGCCGGGCCATCGCCCGCGCATCCGCCGAGCACGGCGTGCCCGTGATCGTCGGCACCATGCACGCGTTCGACCCCGCGTGGATCGCCGCGGCCGACGCCTGGGACGCCTCCGGCCGCGCGCCGCACACCGTCCGCATCTCGGCCGTGATCCCGCCGAACCCCGACTCCGAGGACTCCGCCACCGAGATCGTCGGCCGCCCCGCACCCCGCGTCGCGGGCGAGCCGGACGTCGAGGCGCAGGCGCTCGCGGTCACTGGCGGCGTGCTCGGCCTCGCGATCCACGACCTCCCGCTCGCGCGCCGCCTCCTGCCCGACGCCCGCCCGCGCGTGATCAGCGCGCGCGCCCTCCGGCCGTGGGGCTATGAGATCGTCGCGATGGTGGGGGAGAGCGTGCTCGAGATCCACGGCATCGGCGGCGCATCGTGGGATCCCGAGTGGACGCTCGACGCCGTCGCGCGCGACGGCTCCCTCCACCTCGACTTCTCCCTCTCCTACGTGCACGCCGGATCCAGCACCGCCACCCTCACCGACGCCCGCGGCACCACCGGCTGGGGCCCCTACGCCGACAACGGCTACCTCGGCGAGTGGGAGCACGTGCACGACGTGATCACGGGCCGCGCCGCACCGGTGGAGATGGACGCGCAGCTCGCCGACCTCGACCTCGCGACCGACATCGCGGAGCAGAGCGCCGCGATCGTCCGCGCGGGCGGCGCCGTCCCCGCGGCGACCGAGGCCGGATCCGACGTGCACGCCGCCCGGACGGAGGTCGCCGCATGACCGCCCTCACCCTCCGCATCGATCCCGCGGCGTCGGCGACCCACGCCCACGCGGCCGTCGCGACCCTCGCCTCGCTGCCCGAGTCGTTCCGCCGCACCGACGACGCGGGCGACGTGGTCGTGGTCGCGGGCGGCGACGGCTGGGCCGGACGCGCGACGGACGCGGCCCGCTCCGGCGCCCGCGCGCTCCTCGTGCTCGACCCCGGTCCCGCCGCCGACGCCGACCTCGCGGACCTCGCCGCGGCGGGCGTCCCCGTGGTGCTCGACGTGCCGTGGCGGCACGACGAGGCCGTCCGCCGGGTCGCCCCGCGGATCCACCGGCTCGTCGCCCCCGGCGCCCTGTTCGAGGCCCGCGCCACCGTCGCGTCCACCGACGACCTCGCCGGCGCAGCCCGCGCCCTCGCGCTCACGGCGCAGACGCTCGTCGGCTCGCCGCTGACGGAGCTGGCGCCCCTCGCGGAGACGCCCGACCACCTCATGCTCTCCGGCATCACCGCGTCCGGCGTGCACGTGATCGTCAGCGCGGTCGTCACCGCCCACGCCCACGCGTGCGCGACCTTCCGGCTCGTCGTCGGCGACCGCGCCGCGCACGTCGTCCTGCCCGCGCCGGGCACGGCCGCCCCCGGGCGCGCGAGCGTCACGGACGCCGCCGGCCGCGAGGACCTCCCCGTCGTCTTCGAGTCCGGTCACCGCACGGCGATGCGCCTGGCCCGCGATGCCGCCCACGGTCGATGCGTCCCCGACGACGTCGCCGACCTGCGCTCCCTCCTCGCCGCAGGGCCCGCGCTCGCGGCCGACGCGCGCCCCTAGACCCAGCCCCTTCCCTTCCACCACACACAGCACCACCGGACAACGGAGTCAGAAATGCCACAGCAGTCATCCAGCGCCTTCGGCAACGGCCTCACCCGACGATCCCTCCTGAGCGCGGGCGTCGGCGCCGCGGCGGTCGGCCTCCTCGCCGCCTGCAGCGGCGGCGGCGGAGGCGCATCGGGCGCCGGCGCACCCCTCAAGTTCTGGAACATGCCCTGGGGCGCGCCCGCCTTCCTCACCGAGGACAAGGTGATCTCCGCGGCCTACAAGCCCGCGAGCGGCATGGGCGGCGTGAGCTACCAGCAGGTCCAGTGGGCCAACTTCACGCAGACCTTCTCGACCGCGGTCGCCGCCAACAACGGACCGGCCGTGAGCTCGGGCGGCGGGACGACGGCGTTCCTCTTCGAGTCGCAGGGGAAGATCGCGTACGCCGACGACCTCATCGAGACGTGGAAGGGCAACGGGATCTACGACGACTTCCTCCCGGGCCTCGTCGACACCCTCAAGACGGCCAACGGCTACGCGGCCGTCCCGTACAACCTCGACATGCGCATGTACTGGTACCGGAAGGACCTGCTCGAGAAGGCCGGCGCCGACGTGCCGACCGACTGGGACTCCTACGAGGCCGCGTGCGCCGCCCTCAAGAAGATCGGCGTCTACGGCTACGGCACCCGCTCGGGCGCGGGCGCCTTCACCGGCTTCCACCAGATCGTCGCCCACATGATCAACAACGGCGGCGGCCTCTTCGACGCCGACCAGAACCCGGACGTCGTCACGGACAAGAACATCGAGGCCGTCGAGTGGGTGCTCGGCATGGTGAAGAACGGCTACGTGGATCCCCGCAGCGCCACCTACACCTCCGACAACGCGTACCAGCAGATGGACGCCGGCACCTTCGGCATGTTCTGGGACGGCGCGGGGGCCACGGCCAACGTGACGCCCGAGACCGCGGCGCAGATGGTGGTGGGCGACCCGCTCGTGGGCCCCGGCGGCGAGAAGGGCGCGCTCTACTTCCCGAACAACATCATGATGTACAAGTCGACGCCCAGCCAGGAGAACAGCGAGGCGTTCCTCACGTACTACTACCAGAACATGAAGTCGCTCTGGACGAAGCAGACCGGCATCGGCCTGCCCCCGCTGAAGTCCATCGCCGACGAGGCGTACGCGGACGACCCGAACACCACGAAGATCCTCAACGACTGGCAGCCCATCTCGAAGACCTGGGGCGCCCCCGGCTCGAACACGGTCTTCCAGAACGTGACCAAGGTCGACGGCACGCAGCCGACGATCTCGTTCGCGCAGGCGGTCCTCGGCGGCACGGTCACGGCGAAGGCCTCCCTCGAGACCCTGCAGAAGGAGCTGGAGGCCGGCGCGTGACCCGCGTCGTCCCCCGGGCCATGACGTGGACGGGATGATCTGATGGCCGTCGACACCCGCGACACCCGCGTCGCGGACAAGATCGGGCTGGCCCGCCGCGGCGTCGGCGTGGCCGGCCCCGGTCGGCCGCCGAGCGCGCCGCGGACGGGCCGCGGGAAGACGCCGCTCGGCCGGGCGGGGAAGACGCTGGCGCTGTTCGCGCTGCCGTCCCTCCTCCTGCTCGTGCTCCTCAACGTCTACCCGGTCGTGTACTCGTTCCTCCAGTCCCTGCAGAAGGGCACGCCGTCGACGCTGCCGTGGCAGACGCCGTTCGTCGGGTTCGAGAACTACGCGAACGTGCTCACCTCGGAGTCGTTCCGCAACGCGACCACGTTCACGATCGTCTTCACGGTCGTGGGTGTGTTCGGGTCGTGGATCGTGGGGCTCGCGCTCGCGCTGCTGCTGCGCACCCGGATCCCCGGCAACGGGTTCTTCAAGGTGCTGCTGCTCCTGCCGTGGATCGTCCCGGTGGTCGTCTCGGCGACCTCCTGGAACTGGCTGGTGGCGACGCCGCAGAGCCCGGTGCCGATCATCCTCGAGCGGCTCGGGTTCCCCGACGCGAACTTCCTCGGGGATCCGGTGCTGGCGCAGGTCGTGGTCTGCGTCTTCAAGGTGTGGATCAGCTTCCCGTTCATGCTGATGATGATGTCCTCGGCGCTCGCGTCGGTGGACACCAACGTCTACGAGGCGGCGAAGATGGACGGCGCGAGCGCCTGGCAGGCGTTCCGCGGCGTGACCCTCCCGATCATCTCCCGCACCACCTACATCAGCTGGGTGCTGATGACGATCTTCTGCGTCAACGACTTCCCGACGATCTTCCTGCTCACGCAGGGCGGTCCCGTGAACGCGACGACGTCGCTGATCGTGCTGGCGTACCAGCAGGCGTTCCAGAACCTGCAGACCGGCCCGGCGACGGCGGTGGCCTTCATGATGACGGCCGTGCTCGTCCTCGTGTCGACGCTGCTGTACCGGCAGATCAAGAAGGCGGACATCGAATGAGCCAGGCACTCGCCGTCGGCGGCGCCACGTCGGCGACCGTCGGCGACGTCAAGCGGACCTCCGCGAAGCAGCGCGAGCAGAAGGGCCAGTGGTGGCGCTTCCTGCTCATCGCGGTCATCACGCTCGTGGTGATCACGCCGATCCTCGCTGTGCTGTTCCTCTCCACGCAGCCGGGGCAGAACTCGACGGCGACCGGGTTCACGCTCGAGAACTTCGAGCGCGTGCTCGGCGGCACCGACGTGATGATCTGGCTCGGCAACAGCCTCGTGGTCGCGCTCGTGACCGTGCTCGTGTCGGTCGTGATCGCGGCGCCCGCCGGGTACGTGCTCAGCCGCTCGCGGTCGCGGCTCGTCTCCGGGTACTCGCTCGTGCTGTTCGTGGTGCAGGCGCTGCCGGTGGTGACGGCGGCGATCCCGCTGTTCATCACGTTCTCGGCGATGGGCCTCATCAACACGCTGCAGGGCGTGGCGATCATCTACATCGGCTCGACCATGTCGGTCGCGATCTGGATGATGGCGGCGTACATCGACTCCATCCCCATCACCCTGGAGGAGGCGGCGTGGATGGACGGCGCGAGCGTGTTCGGCGGCTTCGTGCGCGTCGTGCTGCGCAATTCCCTGCCGGGCATCCTCTCGACCGCGATCTTCTCGTTCCTGCTGGCCTGGAACGACTACCTGATCGCGCTCCTGTTCCTGCAGGACTTCACGAAGTACACCCTCCCCATCGGCCTCAACACGTTCTTCCAGCAGAACGCGGCCGACTGGGGCTCGGTGATGGCGGTCGCGGTCATCATGATGCTGCCGCCCGTGCTGATCTTCGCCCTGCTGAACAAGTACTTCAGCGTCGGCGGGATCGGCGGGTCGCTCGCCGGGAGGTGAGGCGGCCTCGCCCCAGACGAGAGCCCGCCCCCGTGGTCCTGATGGATCGCGGGGGCGGGCTCTCGTCGTGCGGGCTCTACTTGGTGGGCTTGTGCTGCCAGCGCACGTGGCGCTCGCCGGCGCGCGTGATGACGCCGAGCTCCTCGCCCTTGAGCGGGTAGTTCGTCGGAGTGCGCTCCGTCGGCGTCCGGGTGAGGAAGTCCCACGTGTCGGCCAGCGGCCCGCGGATCGTCGCGGCCAGATCCTGCCACCCCTTCCGCGCGCTCTCGGTGGCGAAGACGATCGCGTACTCGGACCTCTTCGTCGGCCTCGGTACCTGAGGATCCTTCGCCACGGTCAGGGGCGCTCGACCGGCGTCGGGTGGGCGAGCCACTCGACCGGGGAGGAGGCGAGACCCGCGGCGATGGCCGTGGCGCTCTCGCGCCAGGAGGTGAGCTCGGCGATCGCGAGGTGGGGCTGGCCGGTGGAGAAGGAGGCGCGCGCGGCGTCGACGAGCTCGCGCGAGCAGGTGTCGCGGTCCGCAGCGGACAGGGCGAGCATCCACGGGAACCGCTGGGTCATGCGCGAGGCCAGGGAGCCCTCGTCATCGAGCGTGACGGTGATGAGGTCGGCCGCGAGCTGGAGGAGCTGCGCCTGCGCATCCGCCGCGGTCTGGGACATGAGCACCAGCGTCTCGCCGTCCCGACGGGTGACCTGGACCGGGTGATCCTCCGCCTCGGCGAACACGTCCGCCGAGTGCTTGCTCAGGTCGGACGAGCGACGGATCGTCGTGCGTGCGTCATGGAGGAGAGCCATGACGCCAGTTTATTCGGAACGCATTCGGAAGTCCACGTCGTCATCGCGCGCCTCGTACGCCGCCCGCTGCTCCTGCACCTCGCGGATCCGGGCGATGTCGAACTTCGGGCGGCGGTGGAAGTCGTAGATGCCGTTCTGCTCCTGGAACGTGTCGGTGAGCTGCGTGAAGCAGTAGCCGAACATCAGCGGATCCTCGAGCAGCACCTCGGTGAGGCCGCGGAACCGGGCGTGCCACTCCTCGACGCTCGCGACGCGCTCGCCGTAGCCCCATGAGACCGCGCGGGCCGGGTCGCTCGCGTCGGCCTGCGGGCGGTCGATCTCGTCGGGGTTCCACCAGATGCCGCCGTACTCGGAGACGAAGAAGGGCTGGCCCGCGTAGGGCACGGAGATCGCGCGGCCGTCGAGGTCGTTGACGAACGGGCGACCGTCGGCGAGGCCCGCCTGCTCGCGGCGGAACGCCTCCGGGTCCTGCTCGTAGGAGTGGGAGTCGTAGACGTCGGAGGCGCGCACGCGGTGCGAGTAGCCGGAGGCGTCGAGGACGGGACGGCTCGGATCCGCCGCCTTCGTCGCCTGGTACATGCCGGCGGTCACGTCGTCGAGCTGCGTGATGCGGTCGTGGATCGCCTGGTACGTCTCGTTCAGCGGGCACCAGCCGACGATCGACGGGTGGGAGCGGTCGCGCGTCACCGCCTCGATCCACTGGGTGATGAACGACGCCGTCGGCTGCTGCGCGTCCGTGCCGAGGCCGCCGCCCGCGCCCCAGTCGCCGAACTCGCCCCACACGAGGTAGCCGAGCCGGTCGGCGTGGAAGAGGAAGCGCTCCTCGAACACCTTCTGGTGCAGGCGCGCGCCGTTGAAGCCCGCGGCCATCGACAGCTCGATGTCGCGGACGAGCGCCCCGTCGTCGGGCGAGGTCATCAGGGTGTCCGGCCAGTAGCCCTGGTCGAGCACGAGCCGCTGGAAGACGCGACGGCCGTTGAGGAGCACGTCGCGGCCGTCGATCGCGATGGAGCGGAGGCCGCCGTAGGACGCGACCTCGTCGACCACGCGGGCTTCGTCGCCCGAGCCGTCGACCAGGCGGAGCGTGATGTCGTAGAGGTGCGGGTCCTCGGGCGACCACAGGCGAACGCGATCCTCGGGGATGCGGAGGGTGACGCGCGCGCCCATGTCACCCGCGGGGATCCGCGACCGCGTGATCTCGCCGGCGGCGTCGGCGAGCACCGCCTCGAAGGACAGGCCCGCCGTCCGGTGCGAGAGCTCGGGCGTGATGGTGAAGGAGGGGTCCGCGCGCTGCGGCTCGATGTGCGCGGAGCGGATGTGCGCCTCCGGCACGGGCTCCAGCCACACCGTCTGCCAGATCCCGGTGGTGCGCGTGTAGAAGCAGGACGTGTTCTCGAACCAGGTCGCCTGCTTGCCGCGGGCCTGCGGCTCGTCGCGGGTGTCGCGGGCGCGGACCACGATGGTCAGCTCCTCCTCGTCGGCCCGCACGCCGAGATCCGCCGTGAACGACGTGAAGCCGCCGCGGTGCCGGGCGACCTCCTCGCCGTCCACCCACACGGTCGCGTCGTGGTCGACGGCGCCGAAGTGGAGGAGGACGCGGCGGCCGCTCCAGCCCGCGGGGATCCGCACGGTGCGGCGGTACCAGACCGCCGTGAGGAAGTCGACGTCGCCGATGCCCGACGCCGTGGACTCCGGCGCGAACGGCACGAGGATCTCCTCCGCGAGATCCCGCTCGAGCAGCCCGCGCTCGAGCCCGCTGTCGCCGCGGTCGCGCTCGAACTGCCACGGCCCGTTGAGGTTCAGCCAGTCGGGGCGCGTGGACTGCGGGCGCGGGTGCTCGGGCTTGGGGATGCGGGCGGTGCCGTCGGTCATGATCGGGCTTCCTTCTGTCGAGACGGAGGGGAGGTGCGGTCGATGCCAGCCTGCCGCGGTCGGATGGGACGGCGCCGCACGCGTGGCGGGCGCGTCGGTCAGCGGGCGTCGCGCGTGGTGGTCGGGGCGGCGGGTGCGGATCCCCACGCCGGGCTGCGGATGCCGTCGGCCGCGCTCGTCCACGAGCGCAGCCGGTCGGCGACGTCCGCGCTCCGCTCGTCGGCGGTCGCCTGGGCGAGCGCGTCCTCGAGCAGGTCGGCGATGACGACGCGCGCGCCGCCCCGCTCGCTGCTGCGGATCGCGCCCTCCACCATCGCGAGGCTGAGCACGTTGTGCCGCACCTCCGTCGGCGGCGTCGTGCCGGCGCGGAGGGATCCGACGAACTCCTCGAGCGACGCGGCGATGCCCTCGGGGTGCTCGGGCACGTCGAACCGGCCGCCCGGGACGTCGAGGCCGACCACATCGTCGCCGTCCCAGCGCGCGGCGCCGCGCTCGCCGTACGCGCGCCAGTCGGCGTTCCACGACGTCGGCATGCCGGGCGTGCAGCGGCTGCCGACGTAGGCGAACCGGGCGCCGGACGCGAGCTCGAAGTCGGCGGTGGCCGCGGCGTCGCCCGCGAACCAGCTCCACGGCGGGTTCCACGAGCTGCAGCGCACGGCCACGGGCTCCTCGCCCGTCGCGTACCGCAGCTGGTCGAAGTGGTGGATGGACATGTCGACGAGCAGCGGGTGCGCCATCTGCTCGCGGAAGCCCGGCTCGTGGTCCTCGTGCAGGAACTGCGCGTGCACGACCGCGAGCGGCCCGAGCTGCGCGACGCCCTCGCGGAACGCCGTGAGGTGCGTGAAGTACCGGCGCGACTGGCTGACCATGAGGAGCCCGCCCGTGATGTCGGCGAGCGCGACCTGGCGGAGCGCCTCGGCGACGGTCGGCGCGAGCGGCTTCTCGCACAGCACCGGGAGGCCCGCGCGGAGCGCCTGCTCGTTCACGACCCGGTGCGCCTGCGGCACGGTCACGTTCACCACGGCCCGGGCGCCGGATCGCGCGGCGACCTCGGCGACGGACGCGCCCACGGCGATCCCGTCGAGCCCCGCGGCGCGCACGGCGGCCTCCGCGAGCGGGACATCGAGGTCGACGACCCCCACGAGCGCGGCGTGCGGGGAGTCGGCGAGCATGCGGATCCACAGCGCGCCCATGACGCCGGCGCCCACCACGACGACGGGCAGGCGGTCGGATGCGGGTGCGTCGGCGGCTCCCGGTCGGCGATCGGACGTGGTCATGGTGCTCGCCTCCCGGGCACGACGGCGAGCCCGCTCCGACGATACCGGGCGTCCGCTCAGTCGCGCGGGGCGGCCGCCGTCTCCGCCCGGATGGTGGACGCGGTGGGCGGAGCCGCGTGCGCGCCGTGACCGCCGTCCGACGGGAGGCCGGCCGGGAGATCCGCGCCCGCCGATGCGTGCGGGTGCGTGCGCTCCAGCGCCGCGCCCTCGATGTCGACGTCCGGCAGGATCCGGTCGAGCCAGCGCGGCAGCCACCAGGCCGAGCGGCCGAGCAGGTGCATGAGCGCGGGCATCAGCAGCATCCGCACCACGAACGCGTCGAGCAGCACGCCGAACGCGAGGCCGAAGCCGATGGACCGGATGATGGTCGACTCCGAGAAGACGAACCCGCCGAACACCGACACCATGATGAGCGCCGCCGCCGTGACGACCGCGCGCCCCGCGCGGAAGCCCTGCACCACCGCGAGCCGCGCCTCGGCTCCGTGCACGTACGCCTCCCGCATGCCGCTGGCGAGGAACAGCTGGTAGTCCATGGCGAGGCCGAACAGGATCCCGACGAGGATCACCGGCAGGAAGCTCAGGATCGGGCCCGAGCTCTCGAGGCCGATGAGGCTCGCGCCCCAGCCGAACTGGAACACCGCGACGATGAGGCCGTAGGTCGCGAACAGCGACAGCACGAACCCGCCGGTCGCGATCAGCGGCAGGAGGATCGAGCGGAACACCACGATGAGGATCAGCAGCGACAGCCCCACGACCACGAGCAGGTAGAGCGGCAGCACCGCGGCCAGCGCCTCCGAGATGTCGATGTTCGTGGCCGCCTGCCCGGCGACCCCGAGCGAGATGCCGCCATCGAGCTCGGGCAGCGCGCGGATGTCCTGCACCAGCTGCTCGGTCGACGCGCTGTTCGGCCCCTCCTGCGGGAGCACCTGGAACGCGAGCACGGTGTTGTCGTCGGTGTTCGCGACCGGGGCGACGGCCACCACGTCGTCGAGGTCGTGCAGCGCCTGCGCGACCTCGACCTGGGTGGCGAGGAGGTCGCCGTCGGGGAGGCCCGCGGGCACGTCGGCGACCACGAGCAGCGGGCCGTTCGCACCCTCGCCGAACTCGTCGGCGACCGTGGTGAAGGCGCGCTGGCTGGTGGATCCGGCCGGCTCGCTGGATCCGTCGGGCAGGCCCAGCCGCATCGACAGGCTCGGGATCGCGACGACGAGCAGGGCGACGATCGTGCCCACGACCGTGAGCACGGCGCGCGCGTTCGACATGGGCTTCGGGGCCGTGCCGGCCTCCTGCGGTCGGGACGGGTCGGCGGCCGACGCCCGGGCGCGGTCGCGCTTCCGGAGCACGCGCCTGCCGGCGAGGCCGAGCACCGCGGGCGTCAGCGTGATGGCGACCAGCACGGCGACGAGCACGCAGACCGCGCCGACCGTGCCCATCAGGGCGAGGAACGGCACGCCCGTGATGTTGAGGGCGAGGAGCGCGACGATCACGGTGGATCCCGCGAACACGACCGCCGTGCCCGACGTGCCGTTCGCGAGCCCGATCGACTCGCGCACGCCGGTGCCCGCGAGGAGCTGCTTGCGGTGCCGGTTCACGATGAAGAGGGAGTAGTCGATGCCGACCGCGAGGCCGAGCATCACGCCGAGCACCGGGGTCACCGACGCCATGTCGACGACGCCGGAGAAGGCGAGAGAGGCGGTGACGCCGACGCCCACGCCCACCACCGCGGTGACGATGGGCAGCGACGCGGCGATGAGCGTGCCGAGCATCACGATGAGCACGATGGCCGCGAACACGAGGCCGACGACCTCGCCGACGCCGAAGATCTCGGGCACGCCCTGCGCGAGGTCGGTCGCGAAGTCGACGCTCGTGCCGGCGACGGGCGCGTCCTGGAAGTGGGAGATGGCGTCCTGCTTGGTCTCCTCGGAGAGCTGGAGGCGCGGATCCGTGAACGACACGTTGACGATGGCCGTCGAGCCGTCCGCCGAGACGACGCCGATGCCGTCCGTGAGGCCGAGGAGCGTGCGGCCGAGCTCGGCCTGCTCGGCGCCCGACTCGAGCTGCGTGCGCGACGAGTCGACCGTGGACTGCTGCTGCTGGAGCGCCTGGGTCTGCTGGTCGAGCTGCGCCTGCTGCGCGTCGAGCGCGGCGATCTGCGCGGCGGGCGCGCCCGCGGTCACGGCCTGCTGGCGCGCGGCCGTGAGCTGCTGCTGGCCGGCGTCGAGCTGCGCCTTCCCGGCGTCGAGCTGCTGTTGCGCCTGGTCGAGCTGCGTGCGGCCCGCGGTGATCTGCGCGTCGCCGCTGGCGAGCTGCGCGGCCTGGTCGGCGCGCTGCTGGGTGACGGCGAACGGATCCACCACGCGCGCGACGCCCGGGAGGTCGCCCGCGCTCGTGGCGAGGGCCGAGATGTCCTGCTTCTGCTGGTCGGTGAAGGCCGACCCGTCGGTGGTCCGGTAGACGACCGTGCCGGTGCCGCCCGCGGTGTCGGGCAGCGTCTGGGCGAGCTCGTCGGTGACGGCGCCGGACGCGGTGCCGGGGATGTCGAAGCTGTTGCCGAGGGTGCCGGCGAACGCGAGGAACGCGCCCACGCCGATCCCGAGGATCACCACCCACGAGACGATCACGAGCCACGCGCGACGCGCGGCCATCGAACCGAGCCGGTACAGCACAGACGCCATGTCATCTCCCTCAGACTCTTCGACGATACGCTACGTCTCGTCTAGTGTCGGGAGCTACCCTGACCGGATGAACGAGCACAGGTCCGGGCGGATCCGCAGCGAGGCGGCCCGCGAGGCGATCCTCGGCGCGACCGTGCGCCTCATCCACGCCGTCGGCTACGACCGCCTCACGATCGAGGGCGTCGCCAAGGAGGCCGGCGTCGGCAAGCAGACGATCTACCGGTGGTGGCCGTCGCGCGGCGCCCTCATCGCCGAGTGCATGACCGAGGGGCGGCTGATCCCGGTGGAGTTCGCCGTGCCCGACACGGGCGACCTCCTCGCCGACATCGAGCGCTGGCTCACCGGCGTGCTGGCCGTGCTCGACGCGCCGACCGGCGGCCCGCTCGTCCGCTCGCTCGTGTCGGCCGCCGCCGAGGACGCCGCCGTCGGCGACAGCCTGAGCGCGAGCCTCGGCGTCGACCGCGACCTGTCCGAGCGCCTGGCCTCGGGGATCCGCGCGGGCCAGCTCCCCGCCGACGCGCCCGTCGACGAGCTCGGCCAGGCGATCCTCGGCGTCATCGTGCTGCGCGTGCTCGGCCGGCAGGGCGACCACGCGGAGAGCGTGACGCGGCTGGTGCGGTTCGTGCTGGGATCCCGCCGCGCCTAGGCCGGCGCCGGCGCCTCGACCGCGAGCTTCACGCCGACCGCCCCGAGGAGCCCGCCGGTGGCCCAGCGCTGCCAGCGCATCCAACGGGGTCGGCCCCGCAGGAACACGGCGATCGAGCCCGCCGCGAGCACGAGCCCGGAGTTCACCGCGAGGCTCACCAGGATCTGCACCGCCCCGAGCTGGAAGCCCTGCGCGACGACGTCGCCGGCGCTCCGGTCGACGAACTGGGGGATGAGCGCGAGGTACATGATCGCGGCCTTCGGGTTGAGCAGGTTCGTCACGAGGCCCATGCGGAAGAGCTTCGCGGTGGAGTCGCGCGGCAGGTCGCGCGTGTCGAAGACGGACGCGCCGCCCGGGCGCAGCGTCGAGTACGCGAGCCACAGCAGGTAGGCCGCGCCGGCCACCTTGAGCCCCGTGTAGAGCCACGGCACCACGACGAAGACCGCGGCGAGTCTGACGTTCGCCATGGTCATGTAGACGACGAAGCCCACCCCGGTGCCGGCCAGCGAGACGAGCCCCGCGCGACGGCCCTGGCTGATGCTGCGCGAGACGAGGTACATCATGTTCGGACCCGGCGTGAGGACCATGCCGAGGGTGACGAACACCATGGCGGATGCGGCGGTCAGGGTGATCATCCAGGTGTCCTCCTCGCGGGTGGGCGGCGGGTCGTCCGCGGCCGGGAGCACCAGCTTGCCGCATGCGCGGAGCGCGGAGCGGGGTCTGGCGCGCGCCCGGTCCTCACCCGTACGTGTAGAACCCCTCGCCCGACTCCACGCCGAGCTTGCCCTTCTCGATGTACTCGCTCTTGAGGTGCGCCGCCCACGCCTGCGCGCCCGGGTCGTCGCTCGCCGCGGAGATCGCGTATGCGGTGCGGAGGCCGATGACGTCGAAGAGCTGGAACGGGCCGAGGGGCGCGCCGGTGGCGATGCGCCAGGTGGTGTCGACCGTCTCCGGCTCCGCGACCTCCGTGAGCACGAGGCCCGCGGCCGCCCCGAGCAGGGGCACGAGGAGCGAGTTGAGCACGTAGCCCGGCTGCTCCTTCTTCAGCGGGATCGGGACCATGCCGATCTCCTCCGCGAACGCGACGACCCGGTCGAACACCTCGGGCGACGTGCGCTCCGTTCCCATGATCTCGGCCGTGTTCTGCCGCCACACGTGGTTCGCGAAGTGCAGCGCGAGGAAGCGGTCGGGGCGGCCGGTGGAGTCGGCGATCGCGCTCGGCAGGAGCGTCGACGAGTTGGTGGCGAAGACCGTGCGCTCCGGGGCGGCCTCGGCGATGCGGCGGTAGACGTCCTGCTTGAGGTCGAGGCGCTCGGGGACGGCCTCGATCACGAGGTCGGCGGCGGCGACGGAGGCGGCGAGATCACTCGTGAGCGTGATCCCCGCGGCCGCGGCGGTCGCGGACTCCCGCGTCTCCTCGCCGGACTCGGACACGAACTGCGCGACGATCGCATCGAGCCGTCCGCGCGCGGCCTCGAGCGCGGCGTCGTCCACGTCGTAGCTGGTCACGGTCTTCCCGTGGTTCGCTGCCTGGAACGCGATCTGCGCGCCGAGCACCCCCGCGCCGAGGACGGTGACGTTCGCGAATGCGGGCATGGGTGACTCCTTCGTCGGCGCTTCCCGGCGGCGGGTGGATCCCGGCGCCGGCCCTCTCAGCGAAGCACCGGGCGCAGCGCGGCGGCCGGCCCGTGCGGGGAGCGGACATGCCGGCCGGCCCGATCCGTCTCGCCCCGATCCGACCCGGCCGTCTCCCGAGTCGCATCGGTAGGTTCGACGGGCGGGACCTTCCGCCGAGCGCGAGGATCCCGTATGAGCGACACCCCCCGGCACACGCCGTTCGACCCCCTCGACCCCGCCGACCAGGGCGTCGAGGGCGAGCTCCGCCGCGACCGCTACCTCGGCGCCCGCGACCTCACCCGCTGGGCGACGCCGGTCGGCCGCGCGCTGGTGCGGCTCGTGCAGCGGATCGTGCGGGCGCTCGGGCCGTACGCCGCCCTCGTGATCACCCTGCTGGTGGGCCTCGTGCTCGCGTTCGGCCTCTCCGCGATCGCCGCGCAGGTCTACGACAACGTCACCGACGCCGACGGGGTCGCCGGCCTCGACAAGCCGCTGCTCGCGTTCATGATCAGCATCCGCACGCCGTGGCTGAACGACGCGGCCACCGCGTACACCGACGTCGCGGGCGTCGTGGTCATGCCGATCATCGCGGTGGTGACGATGCTGTTCTTGTGCCTCCGGCGGCGCTCGTGGACGCCGGTCATCCTCGTGCTCGCGGCCGGCGGCGGATCCCTGCTGCTCACGATCGCGGGCAAGGACATCATCGACCGCGCCCGCCCCGCCCTCGCCGACGCGGTGCCGCCCTACGAGACCTCGCCGTCGTTCCCGAGCGGCCACACGCTGAACGCGGTCGCGATCGCCGGGATCCTCGCCTACCTGCTCCTCCTCCGCCAGCACCGCCGCGCGACCCGCGTCCTCTCGATCACGGTGGCTGTGGTCTTCGCCGTCACCATCGGCGCCACCCGCGTGTACCTCGGCCACCACTGGTTCACGGACGTGCTGGCCGCCTTCTTCCTCGGCGGCGCGTGGCTGGCGCTGGTGATCACGGCGCATCGGCTGTATCTGTCGGCGCGGCGGCCGGAGAGCGCAAACTGCTGATAATAGTTTTCCCGAAGTTTGCATAGCCCCAGAAGTGGGCGGTGCTTCGGCGTGCGTTTGGTAGCGTGACATTCAATCGGCTAGTAGCTTGACAGCCATACCTAGGCGTCGTCTTGCCACGACCGCCACCCCCGTGGTTATCAAAAGCACCGAGGAGGCGCGCTTGAAGCTAACTAAGGCCGAAAAAGAGCAACTGACAAAGACGTTAGATTGCACGGCTACGGAACTCAAGCGAGAGCTACAAAAGTTTTCTGCTGCAGCCGAAGAAGAGTACGTGAGGATGATCCTCGGCCAAAGAATATTTACCCGAGGCCAAGATGTTCGAGAATACCGCTTATTCCTGATGATTCGTCACGTGTTCGGCGACAGGCTCCCGACCGAACAAGAGATCAGTAGCCTTTTCCAGACCACCACCACTCAGAGTCGCTCACTTCTTCGGGCGGTGATGTCGAAGTATCAATATGAGCTTCAGTCGTCAATCGAAATGACGCTCCGCGCAGTGCTCGATGATGCCCAGTATGACGACTACTCGGGAAAGCGCACTATTACGATTGATTCGGAAAGCGTGGTAGAGGCTCTAAATCGACGCATCGCCTCGGTCGACGGGACCCTCCCTCAGATTGTTCGCGCGAAGAACACTGTCACGACTTACGAAATAGCGGAAAGCGCATACGATGGGCTTACACAAGAATGATCTTAAATAGCGATCTCTTAAGTGCAGCGGCCCTTGCATTGGCGGCCTTAGCCGTATTTTACGGTCTGTGGGGTCCAGAGTTAGCGAATACTCTGACGCTCGTCAGGGCGCAACACGTAAAGGACAGGGGCAAGGAGATCGCGCGGATCCGTTTGGCTCTGCGATCTCGCGCACTACCCCTTGCCCTCGCGAACTTTGTGGTTGCCGTTATTCTTCTCCCGCCCGTGGCAATGGTTGTCGTTGGCGGCTTCCATAATGTACTGCGGCTGGGGTGGGCTAGTTTTTTAGAATACCGGGCTGATGAGGCGCTGTTCATAGTTGTATGGATACTTATCTGCGGACTTATGGCAATGAGTGCAAAAACGTGTCTTGCGTTGCGCAAGCGCGACAAAGAGTTCCGGTCTCCCTAGCAAAGTTGATCTGACGTTGTCGGTGTTTCAATCATTGCTGTGGTGATGATGCTGGTCCTTGCGGTGCAGTGCGACTGGAGGAGCCGTCACGGTGATTCCCGAGCGCCCAAGCGTTGAACGCTGTTGCGATCACCGGGCTCCTCGCGTAGCTCCTCCTCCCGCACATCTCGACTGTTGTGGACGTGGCCGTACTCTTCGCCGTCACCATCGTGGCTGTAACTGACGACCAGCCGGCCTGCGGTGATTGAGGCGGGGCCCGCTAGGGGATCACGCGGACTAGGCCAGGTAGGCCCGCCATTCGGGCGTGTCCTGGAGGCCGTTCGCGCCGGTCCTGCAGACCGTCAGCCAGCTCGAGGGATCGCCGTCGTCAGCACCCCACCCGAACGCGCGATGGATCTCGACGTCCGTGGGGACCGGACCATGGGTGACTACGAGGACGGTGGCTTTCTCCTGCAGATCGAGGAAGCGGGCACTCAACATCCGGTTGATCGGCTCGTCGCGGAACGAGTAGCCGATGACAATCCAGTGCGTGGCCGAGTCGAGCCCCGCCCCGAACACCTCGTAGGCGAGGTTGTAGGGATACTCCCTCACATGCTGGGCCTTGTCACGGGGGTTCGCCAGCACGACTGTCGGTCGGACGTTCGTGGTGCGCTCGCGGACGGCTCGCCACTGCTCCTCGTCGTCCAGGATCTCCTTCGGGATTTTCGCGTAGATGTTCTCCTGCTTGTTCTCCCAGTACGTGAGGGATCCATGCAGGTGCAGCAGGTTTACGCGCCAGTCGATCGGGAAGTCCGCGGCGGTGCGGCGCAGCGCCTTCACCTCGCGCGTCCTGTTGTCGTCGAAGGCGACGCGCACCGACTTGCGACCGTCCGCGAGGTCGGCGACTTGGCGGTCCTGGCACACGTGCAGCAGCGCGGCGAGCAGCAGTGTGTCGTAGTTCAGGTTCCCGAAGGCGACCTTGCCCGGGAACGCCTTCAGGATCGCGGTGACCAGGGCGTGCAACTCCGCTGCCTTCTCGAATTCCGCGTGAGTCCGTTCGCAGATCACCTCCAGCACGTGCGATACACCGTTGTCGCGCACCTGCCCGGCGAAGGAGGCGACCCGACGGATGGCGTCGCGCAGCTCCTCGTCCATCGGGCTCGTCAGCGTGGCGAGGGTCTCCAGCGTGCCGAGCGTGCGGGACTCCGTGCCGAAGGCACCGACCAGGTGCTCGAAGTCCTCCGCGCTCGTCACCCCGTCGGGGAGGGCGTTCTCGGCGATCTCCTTCATCGCTGCGACGACGTCGTCTCCGTCCGCCGTCTCTATGCGCCTCATGACCTCCTCGGTGATGCTGCGGAGCTCCAGCTCGGGGTTGAAGGCGATGGACAGCCCGTTCCCGACCAGTACCGCGACGTCATCGTGCTGTCCCATTGCGGGTCCCGTCTCTCGGATGCGAGCCGGACGGACGCCGGCGACGCGAGAAGCCTGGGGCGATGCCGACGCGGGTGTCAACGGACACGAGAACGTTGCGCGTCGTCCCGTCGCTGCGCTAGGAGCCCACGCGTGTGCGACGGTGGATCCATGGACGACAAGCGCATGTTCGAGCACGACTCCGCGGCACACCAGCGCCTGACGGGTGAGCCGTCGGCTCGTCAGATCCTCGTGCTGATCGCGGTGACCGCTTTCATGTCCGCGTCCGCCCTCGCCTTCGTCGAGCTCGAGTTCGTCCTGCGGATCGTCCTGATGGCGGTCGTGATGCTGGTGCTCATGCTGATCGGCCGGGTCATCGTCCGCCGCAGCAACCGCCGCCGGAACCGCTAGCCCGCACGCAGTGGCACCGCTCCGTGCGACCCTTGCCGAATGGATCTCGAGGTCGGCCCCGCGCTGACCATCCCCGCGGCCGAGCTGCGGTGGCGGTTCTCCCGGTCGTCCGGGCCCGGCGGGCAGCACGTCAACACGTCCGACAGCCGGGTGCAGCTCACATGGAGCCCGGCCGAGTCGCTGGTGCTCACCGATCAGCAGCGGGCGCGGATCCTCGAGCGGCTCGGCCGGCGGCTGGTCGGCGGCGCGATCACCGTGACGGTCTCCGAGCAGCGGTCGCAGCTGCGGAACCGGGTGGGCGCGCTCGACGCGCTGCGCGAGATCGTGGCGGATGCGCTCGCGCCCGACGCCGCCCCTCGACGGCCGACCCGCCCCACGAAGGGATCGCAGCGCCGCCGCCTCGCGGCCAAGACGCAGCGCTCCGCGACGAAGCAGCAGCGCAAGCGGCCGACCGGCGACTGAGAGGGCAGGCGGCCTTGCGTCAGCGGATCAGGCGAAGGCCCCAACCGCGACGTCAGCCCGGTCCCACCCCAGCGCCTCGCCGATCTCCTTGATCGCCGCGAGCGACCGCAGGTTGAAGTCCACGCCGAGCTGGTTGGGGATCGTGACGAGGAGGGTGTCGGCCGCGGCGATCGCCTGGTCGGCGCCGAGCTCCTCGATGAGGCGCTCCGGGGTGCCGATGTAGGAGCGGCCGAAGCGCCACTTCTCGCCGCCGACCTCGCCCACCTGGTCGCGGCCCTCGATCTGCGAGCGGACGCCGAAGAAGGCTTCCGACTCGTCGTCGACGATCGGGATGATGCTGCGGCTGACGCTCACGCGCGGCTCCCACGCGTGTCCGGCGGCCGCCCAGCCGTCGCGGAACAGCTGGATCTGCTCGGTCTGCAGCACGTCGAGCGGCACGCCGGTGTCCTCCGAGAGGAGCGTCGACGACATGAGGTTCATCCCCTGCTCGGCCGCCCACTGGCCGGTCGCGCGCGTGCCGGCACCCCACCAGATCCGCTCGCGGAGGCCCGGCGACTGCGGCGTGATGGCGACGCCGCCCGCGATCATGCCGCGCTGCGGCGCCGCGGTCGCGAGCTCCTCGCCCTCGAGCGCGCGGAGGAAGAGGCCGGTGTGGCGGCGGGCCATGTCGGCGTCGGTCTCGCCGTCGCGCGGCACGTAGCCGAACGACTCGTAGCCGGCCTCGACCTGCTCGGGCGACCCGCGGCTGATGCCGAGCTGCACCCGGCGGTTGGAGATGAGGTCGGTCATGGCCGCCTCCTCCGCCATGTAGAGGGGGTTCTCGTAGCGCATGTCGACGACGCCGGTGCCGATCTCGATCCGGCTCGTGCGGCTCGCGATCGCGGCCAGCAGCGGGAACGGCGACGCCTGCTGCGGCGCGAAGTGGTGCACGCGGAAGTACGCGCCGTCGATGCCGATCTCCTCGGCCGCGACCGCGAGGTCGATCGACTGGAGCAGCGAGTCCTGGGCGGTGCGCACGCGGGATCCGCGCACGTCCTGCCAGTGGTTGAACGACAGGAAGCCGATCTTCGTGGCCATGGGGCGCTCCTCGGTGCTCGACGGCGACGGATCCGGGTGGATGCGTCTGCATGGAGTCGAACCGCGGCGAGGCGCCCGCCTATTCCCGGCCTCGACTGCGCGACCGCACCGGCCTACGCTCCGACCATGCACCGCATCTTCACTACGCCGTTCGCCGCGGTGTACCCGCTCTACGTGAAGAAGGTCGAGCGCAAGGGTCACACGCGCGCGGAGGTCGACCAGGTGATCACCTGGCTCACCGGCTTCGACGTCGCGGAGCTCCAGCACCATCTGGACGCGGAGACCACCTTCGAGGACTTCTTCGCCGCCGCCCGCCTCAACCCCCTCGCCGACGAGGTGCGCGGCGTGATCTGCGGCGTCCGCATCGAGGAGATCGAGGACCCGCTCATGAAGCGCATCCGGATCCTCGACAAGCTCGTCGACGAGATCGCCCGCGGTCGCCCGATGGCGAAGGTTCTCCGCGGCTGAAGGCGGCGCGTGATCAGTAGTGGTCGCGCGCTTGCAAGACCACGATGTGCGCATCAGTGACCAGGTACACCAGACGATTAGCTTCGTCGATGCGCCGCGACCACGCTCCCGAGAGGATGTGCTTGAGGGGCTCCGGTTTGCCCGGTCCGGCGAACGGGTCGCGCATCACATCGCGGATGAGCGCGTTGATCCGCTTGAGGGTCTTGCGATCCTGGCTCTGCCAGTACGTGTAGTCCTCCCAGCCATCGGCATCGAAGGCGAGCTGGCGATTCACTCCTCGATCAGCTCGTGCGTCTCGAATTCGCCGCGTCGAGCCCGGTCGAGGGATCGCAGCAGCCGCTCGGCGCCCTTGGCGTTGCGCAGCAGGTACGCCGTCTCGGTCATGGCGTCGTAGTCGTCCTTGGAGATCAGGACGGCGTTGCCGTGCTTGGAGACGAACTCGACCGGGGAGTGGTCGTCGTTGACCTGCTGGATGAGGCCGAACAGGTTCCGACGCGCGTCGGATGCGGTGATGGCGGACATGCTGCACTCCTCGATGTGGTACCGGAAAGCGTACCACTCGTGGGCGGGCCCAAGAAGGTGCTGCGCGGCAGCTAGCCGATCCGCTCCGCCTCCGCGAGCACCGCCGCCGGCAGCACCGCGCTCGCGCGCAGCACCTCGACGCCGAGGAGGCGACCGTCGGCGTCGAAGTCGAGGGCGATCTCGCCGCGGGCGCCGGGCGTCAGGATCGAGTGGATCGTCGTGGCCGTCTCGCCGTCGCCGACCGGGCCCGCGAGCGCGATGTACGCGGCATCCGCGACCGCGTCGTACGTGACCCGCATCACGCGCCCGCCCCCATCACCCGACGGAACGCGCCGAGCGTCTCGCGGAGCGCCTCGGCGAGGTCGGCGCGGTCGCCGTCGTCCGACAGCCACCGCCCGATGGAGACCCCGTAGACCGTCGCGGTGGCGTGCGCGACGAGCACGGCGGTGAGCGGATCCACCCCGCGCTCCACGAAGCCCGCGCGCACGGCCTCCAGCATCGCCGCCACCTTGCGCATCTCGCGCTCCTGCAGCCCGGCGTCCGCGACGATGATGCGCTTCCGGGCGAGCATCGCCGCGCGCCCCTTGGCGAACTGCGACGCGACGACCTCCGGGAAGCCGTCCTCGACGACCTGGAGCGGCGATCGGTCGGGCGCCGCCTCGCGGATGATGCGCGTGACGAGCGCCGGCAGCTCGTCCTCCTCGGCGAAGAGCACCTCGCGCTTGTCGGCGAAGTGGCGGAAGAAGGTGCGGGTGGTGAGCCCAGCGCGGGCCGTGATCTCGGGCACGGTCGTCTCCGCGAAGCCTCGCTCGCGGAACAGCTCGAGGGCGGCGGCGGCCAGGCGCTCGCGCGTGTCCGGCTGCCATCTGCTCATGCGTCGATCCTAGTGATGACAGTCCGTGCCATCGCCGTACCGTGCTCGGTGGGCCAGCTCTCGGGTGGCCGGATCCGCCGCCTGTCAGGAGCCGCGACCACCGCTGCGGCCCGGTCGCGCCGAGGGGCGGCCGAGGGGATCGGTGGTCCGCGCAGTGGCCAGTCGCGCCTGCGGGATCCGCAGATCACCATCGCTCGTAGGGCGTCGTGCACCCACCGGCGCGACCGTGACGATGCCGCGCAGGGCGTCACGCAGCGGGGCGAGACGGCCCTCGCGGGCCTCCGCGGAGATGGTGATGTTCTGCAGCGAGGTGAGCTGGGACCAGTCGATGCGTCGGCCCGCGTCACGCGCCACCAGGTCGAAGTAGTGGCGCTGGGTCCGCCCGTTGCCCTCTCGGAAGGGATGCGCCTCGTTGATCTCGGAGAACCTCCGGGCGAGCAGGTCGACGAAGCGCTCGTCGTCCATGCCCGGGCGCAGCATGCCGTCCTCGTGCATGCGCCGGGCGGTCCGGTCCACGGCGGACGCGGCGTGCTCCGGCGCCAGGAACGGCTCGGGGGGAATGCCCTTGGAGATGTTGACCGTCCGGATCTCCCCCGCCCAGGGGTAGACGTCCTGGAAGAGGCGGCGGTGGATGGCCTGGAGGTGATCGATGCCGTACGAGCCGGCGATGGGGCGGACGCGCGCCTCGATCGAGCGTGCTTCCACGTGGTCGTCCTCGAAGGCCCGGAGCTCGGCCTGCGTCTCCAGCGGCACGGCCGAGAGGGTGCGGAGCAGTCCGGTGCTCGGGTCGAGGTATCCGGCCCAGCGGCCCTCGGGGCTGATCGCCGTCTCCCAGGGGCGGTCGTCCGTCGACATGAGGATCAGCGCGGTGTGGTGGTCGGGTGGAGCCGGCGCGCTCCGGCGAGCAGCTCGTCGGCGGTGATGCGGCCGTCGACCCACTGCTCCTGCAGCTCGCGCATGGCGGCCGTCGAGCTGCCGCCCTCCAAGGCGGTCGACGTGCGGGTCTCGTCGACGACCCGTCGGCGCCAGCTCCGCTCCGCCTCGCCGAGCGGGGCGGTCGGTTCCGAGGGGGTGGTCGTCATGGCGCTTCCTTCCGGACGGGAACACGAATCTATCGACCGGTGCCCGCCGGTGGGACGGCATCTCCCGACTCCCTGCATCGAGCCGATGACACGACATGTCATCACTGTGTATGGTGATGACACGCAATGTCATCGGACGGAGCGAACTCTCGATCGGAGACCGCCGTGCCCACCGAATCCGCCGCCTGGCTCGCCTCGTCCGCCGCCGACCTCACCGTCGGCCCCGCACCGCGGACCGAACCCCGCGCGGGCGAGGTCGCGATCCGCGTCCGCGCCGTCGCGATCAACCCGCTCGACACCATGAAGCAGCACATGGGCGACCTCATGTACCGCTGGCTCCCGCACCCCGCGGTGCTCGGCGAGGACGTCGCGGGCGAGGTCGAGGAGGTCGGCCCCGGCGTCACGCGCTTCGCCGTCGGCGACCGGGTCGTCGCGTACGCGGTGGGCATGGAGAAGGGGCGGCGGCACGCGCCCGAGGGCGGGTTCCAGACCCGCGTCATCGTGCGCACCGACCTCGCCGCGCCGATCCCGGCCTCCCTCGACTTCGCCGATGCCGCCGTGCTCCCGCTCGGGATCTCGACCGCCGCGTCCGGCCTGTTCGGCGCCGGCCAGCTCGGCCTGCACATGCACGACGCGAGCGCCCCGCCGACGGGCGAGACCGTGGTGGTGTGGGGCGGATCCACGAGCGTCGGCCTGAACGCGATCCAGCTCGCGGTGGCGGCCGGCTACGACGTCGTGACCACCGCGTCGCCGCGCAACCACGCGCTCGTGACGGGGCTCGGCGCGAGCCGCGCGTTCGACTACCGGAGCCCGACGGTCGTGCGGGACATCACGCGGCACCTGGCCGGCCGACCCGTGGCGGGCGTGCTCGCGATCGGCACCGGATCCGGCGGCCCGGCCGTCGACATCGCCATCGCGACGGGTGCGACGCGGGTCAGCATGGCGAGCCCGCCGGTGTCGTTCGAGACGCTGCCGCGCGGTGGCCGGGTGGGTCTGCCGCTGGTGCGCCTCGGGATCCGCATGGGCACCGCGACCCCGGCCCTGATCCTGCGGGCGCGCGCCCGGGGCATCCGGGCGTCCTTCATCTGGGGCAGCGCCCTCATGCACGACGAGGTCGGCCCGATGCTCTGGGAGCGCTTCCTGCCGGCCGCGCTCGCCGAGGGCCGCTACGTCGCGGCGCCGGCGGCCGAGGTGGTCGGCACCGGGCTCGAGGCGATCCAGCCCGCGATGGACCGCCTCCGCCAGGGCGTCTCGGCGCGGAAGCTCGTGGTCGCGCTCTAGCGACCGCGATCGGTCGGACGACCGGGATCGTGGGCGACCTCCCCGAGGAGATGCGCGGCCGCCGCGCGTTCGCGCGGCCCCCGGTGCTGGGCCAGATCGGCGATCAGCTCCCCGAGCGGCAGGGGGCGCTGGACGGGTCGCTCATGCACGTGCAAGAGGACGTTGGGCCGGTCGGCCGGGACGAGCAGGTACTCATGGACGATGGGATCGAGATCGTCCACCTGCAGGTGCGCCTCGAGTTCTCCCGCGTCCGACATGCCCGAGCGTGGGTCGCTGATCCCGCCGGCGACGACTCGAGGATCTCCACGCAGGTCCTCCAGGTCCTCGTCCGCCACGAGGAAGGGCCGGGCCGCGGGCCGAGCGCTGCGCATCCAGGCTGCCAGTGCCTCCGCCGCGTCCGGGGAATCCCGGAGCCTCGCGAGACGTCCGGTCACACGGCCGGCCTCGCTCGCGGACAATCCGGCACGCCAGGTGTCATCCCCGGAGAGGCGCGCGAGAAGAGCGTGCACCGAGCGCGACGACAGCGGGCGTCCGACCTCGTCATGCCGGGACTCCGCTGTGTCGATGACCCATCTGCCCGCGATCTTGCGCGCAGGCAGCACGCCTGCGGAGGCCGCCGCCTGGACCCTCCGCGCGGAGATGCCCTGCTCCTTCGCGTACTCCGCCGCGCTGATCTCCGCCATGTCGTCTCCCTTATGTGACCAGAATCATACGGTGACGCGAATGATTCTGGTAGGCACCGGGTTCGGCGAAGCTCGTGGTCGCGCTGGGCGAACGGGCGTGATCTGCGCGGCTAGCGTGGGGAGCACCACCTACCGAGGAGCGCCTGCATGAGCCGCATCACCGTCGACCAGCTGGCCGCGCTCGACTCGCCCGTCCTCATCGACGTGCGCGAGCCCGACGAGTACGCCGCGGGCCACGCGCCCGGCGCCGTGAACCTGCCCATGTCGCAGCTCGACGCGCGCGTCGACGAGCTGCCGACCGACGCGCCCGTGCACGTGATCTGCCAGTCCGGCGGGCGCAGCGCGCGGGCCGCCGAGGCGCTCGCCGCCCGCGGAGTCGACGCGATCGACGTCGAGGGCGGCACGAGCGCGTGGATCTCCGCCGGGCATCCCGTCGACCGCGCCTGAGCCGGTCCGCGTCGTCGGCGGCGCTCCGTAGCATCGGGGCATGCCCGCTGCTGCGCACGAAGTCCTGACCGTCCCCGACCGGGCCGCGTGGCGCGCCTGGCTCGATGCGAATGGGGAGGCGTCCGACGGCGTCTGGCTGGTGCTCGCGAAGAAGGGCACGACGGATCCGACCTCGCTCACCTACGCCGAGGCCCTCGACGAGGCGCTGTGCAGCGGGTGGATCGACGGGCAGACCGCGAGCATCGACGAGCGGGTGTTCCGGCGCCGCTTCACCCCCAGGCGGACGGCGTCGCTGTGGTCGGAGCGCAACATCGGCCTGGTCGCGACGCTCACCGCGGAGGGGCGGATGCGTCCGGCCGGGATCCGCGAGGTCGAGCGCGCGCAGGCCGACGGTCGGTGGGAGCGCGCCTACGCGGGCCAGGCGTCGGCGGTCGAGCCCGCTGACCTGCTGGCCGCGCTCGCCGCGTCGCCCGCCGCCGAGGCCGCCTTCGCGACGCTGTCCAAGGTCAACCGCTACGCCGTGATCCACCGGGTGACGACCGCGCCGAACGCGACCGTCCGGGCGAACCGGCTCGCGAAGCTCGTCGCGATGCTCGAGCGCGGGGAGACGCCGCACCCGCAGTGAGCGGGCGGTGGCTCAGGAGGCGGTGGCGAACCAGTCCCGCGCGAGCACCGACATGACGACCTCGTCGTGGAACGCGCCGTCGTGGAAGACGGTCTCGCGGAGCACGCCCTCCTCGACGAAGCCGACCTTCCGGTAGGTCGCGCGGGCGCGGGCGTTGTACGCGAACACGTGCAGCTCGATCCGGTTCAGGCCCATCTCGCGGAAGCCGTAGTCGACGAGCGTGCGGACGGCGTCGGTGCCGTAGCCGGAGCCCGTGTGCTCGGATCCGATCATCACCGTGAGGGTGGCCGCGCGCGTGAGGAGCTTCGCGCCGAAGAGCGTCACATGGCCGACGAGCCGGCCGGAGATCCGGTCGGTGACGCAGAACCCCACCGCGCCGGCCGGCTCGTTGTCGCTCCACTTCCGCCACATCTCCGCGACGTCGCCCTCGGGCCGCGGCCGCACCGTGAGCTGCTGCAGGACCGCCCCCTCCGGATCCCGCCACCAGCGCACCAGGTCGGGCAGGTCGGCCTCCTCGAGCGCGCGCAGCCGGATCCGCTCGCCCTGCAGGATCCCCGCGCCGTACCGCTGCGGGTCGCCCGCGTCCGTCCACGTCATGCGGACATGGTGCCAGAGGCGTCCGCGCGGGGTCAGTGGCCGAGCTCGATGAGCAGCACGCCGCCGATGATGAGGGCGATGCCCGCGAGCATCGTGCGCGTCAGCGGGTCCCGGAAGAGGACGCGCCCGAGGATCGCCGTGAGGGCCACGCCGGTCGCCGCCCAGATGCCGTACGCGACGCCGATCGGCAGGCCGAGCGAGAGCGCGCCCGCGAGCATCGAGAACGCGGTGACGTAGCCGACCGCGACGACCGCGTACCAGCGCTTCCGGCCGTCGGTCGCGAGCTTGAGGGAGATGGTCGCGGCGACCTCGGTGACGATGGCGATCGCGAGCAGGAGCCCGGCCATCAGCGGGCCTCGCCGGTCGGGGCGGCGGGCGCGGCGGATGCGGTGGCCGCGCGAGCCGCGTGCGCGCGCTGCGAGCCGAGCTCGACGAGCAGGACGCCCGCGACGATGAGCACGAGGCCGAGGATCATCGGGCCCGTGAGCGGCTGTCCGAACAGGACCGTCGCGCCGACCGCGGTGAGCGCGACGCCGGACGCGCCCCAGATCCCGTAGGCGACACCGACGGCCATGCCGGCCTTCAGCACGCGGGTGAGGAACCAGAACGCCGTGAGGTAGCCGGCGACCACGAGCGCGTACCAGCCGGGCGTGTCCACGGCGGCCTGCAGGGCGAGGGCGGCGGCCACCTCGGAGAGGATGGCGGCGCCGAGGAGGAGCCACCTCATGGGGTGGGCCTGCGGGGGCGCATGCGGGGCGTCGAGGTCATGGGGAGACCGTATCGCGTGATTCGGCCAGGTGGCCCAATCTCATCTCCCGCGCAGGCGGCTCCCGGCGGATCCGCAGGGCGCGGCCGGCGTCAGACGCCCGGCAGCGTGAGCGTGAGGATCCCGTCGCGCACCGCGACCGTCGTGCCGCGGTGGTCGCGGACGCGGGGGAGGCCGACGGTCGCGTCGCTCTCGTGGTCGCCCACGACGACCACGCGCATGCCCGCGGCGAGGCCCGCGCGGATCCCGGCCTCGGCGTCCTCGTAGACGATCGCGTCCGCGGGATCCACGCCCAGGCGCGACGCCGCGAGCAGGTAACCGTCCGGGTGCGGCTTGCCGGCCGCCACGTCCTCGGCGGTGACGAGCAGGTCGGGCACGCGGACGCCGGCGCCCGTGAGGCGGGCGCGCGCGAGCTCGCGGCCGGCGCTCGTGACGAGGGCGTGGGATCCGGCGGGCAGCGCCGCCACGAGCTCGCGGGCGCCGGGGATCTCGACCGTGGCGGGGCTGCCGTCGAGCTCGAGCCGGTCGAGCTCGGCGAGGAGCGCGGGCACGTCGCTGCCGGCGGGCGCGAACCGGGCGATGCTGTCGGCGGCGCGCACGCCGTGGATCCGCCGCAGGAGGTCGGCCGGGTCGTGGCCGAAGCGCTCGGCGAGCATCGTCCAGATCTCCTCGACGAGCGCGGTCGAGTCGACGAGCGTCCCGTCCATGTCGAGGAGGAGCGCGCGGGCGGTGAGCGTGACGGGGGAGGGCATGCGTCCAGTCTCCCGGACGGGTGGCGGCCGGGCGATGCCGCGTCGGCCACGATGGAGGGGAGGCCGCGATCCGACGCGGGACGGACGGAGGCGACATGGGCGCGGGTGACACGCATGAGGTGGAGAGCGGGAAGGTCCGCACGCTCGCGGGCATCGCGGCCTTCGCCCTGGCGCTGGGGCTGCTGATCGTGGGGCTCGTGCCGGATCTGTCGACCGAGGGCGGCCGGGCCGGGGGCACCCCCGCGTGGTTCGGCGCGGGCCTCTTCGCGGTGCCCGGCCTCGCGGGCCTCGGCTGGGCGGCTGTGCGGGCGATCCGACTCCGGAGGCGATCTCGTGGCTGACGTGCTGGCGGTGGCGCTCAAGATCGTGACCATCGTGTGCCTGATCGGCATGGGGATCTCCGCGTTCCGCACCTTGAACCACACGTCTCGGACGAACGAGCCCGCACCCCTGTCGATGTACCGGACCGGAGCGGTGTTCGGTGCGATCGGGATCGTCGCGGTGATCGCGCAGTTCGTCACCGACTGACCCGACGGGTCGGAGTCCCGCCGCTGTCCCCTCCCCGCCCGCACCGGTTACGGCTCCCGCCGGGCCCGGCCGGCCGCCGCGGGCCGGCCGTAGCCTGGGGGCATGGCGGGATCCACCGGGCGCGGGCGCGCATCGCACCATGTCGTCATCGGCGCGGGGCTCGCGGGGGCGGCCACCGCCTGGCAGCTCGCGAGCCGCGGGCACGCGGTCACGGTGCTGGAACGCGACCGGCCGGCGGGCATGCTCGGCAGCTCGCACGGCTCCGCGCGCATCCTCCGCTACGCCTACGACGACCCCTTCTACGTGCGCCTCGTGCGCGACGCCCGCGTGCTCTGGGACCGCCTCGAGCGCACCACGGGCGCGGGGCTCGTGACCCCGACCGGATCCGTCGACTCCGGCCTGGTGCGCCGCCCCGCCGAGCTCGCGCGCGTGCTCGAGCGCGTCGGCGTCGAGCACGAGCTGATGGGCGCGCGCGAGGCCGAGGGCCGCTGGCCGGAGATGTCCTTCGACTCCGACGTGCTGTTCCACCCGGCCGCGGGCGTCGTCGACGCGGAGGCCGCGGTGCGCACGATGCTCGACCTCGCGGTCGCGCACGGCGCCGTCGTGCACGAGGGCTGGGAGGCCGCGTCCGTCGAGCGGGTCGGCGCGGGCTTCGCGGTCACGTCCGACGACGGCCGCCGGATCGAGGGCGACAGCGTCGTCGTGGGCGCCGGCGCCTGGCTGCCCGAGCTGCTCGCGGGCGCGCTGCCGCTGCCGCGCGCGGCCCTCGACCGCATCCCGCCGCTGCGCGTGCGGCAGGAGCAGGTGTTCCACTTCCCCTACATGGACGGGCCGCCGGCCCGGGCCGTGCCGACCTCGATCCACATGGACGAGCGCATGCAGGTCTACGCGCTCCCCGGCGGACGCGACGTGGAGGGCCGCGGCCACAAGGTCGCCGAGTTCGACGGCGGGCGCGTGATCCCGTCGGCCGCGCACCAGGATGGCGTCGTGGATCCGGTCAACCGCGCCCGCGTCGTCGACTGGGTGCGCCGCAACCTGCCGGGCGTCGAGCCCGTGCCGTACGCGGAGGCGACGTGCCTGTTCACGAGCACGCCCACCGAGGACTTCGTGATCGACCGGGTCGACGGGATCACGATCGTCTCGCCCTGCTCCGGCCACGGCGCCAAGTTCGCGCCGCTCATCGGCAGCCTCGCGGCGGATGCGGCGACCGGCGAGCGCATCGAGCCGCGGTTCGCGCTCGCGCCCTGAGGAAGGGAGCCGTCGCGCGTCAGACCTTCTGCGGGCGCCCGCGGCCGCCGGTGCGCACACGCGTGCGGACCGGATCCCGCGCCTCGGCCCGCTCGGCCGCCCGCTCCCGATCCGCCGCCAGCCGCGCCAGCTCGTCGCGCAGCTCGCCGACCCGGTCGTCGCGTCCCTCCTCGGGGAACGCGCCCGGCAGCAGCTGCGGGGCGAGCCGCGCGCGCACGATCTGCTCGAGCGCCGAGTCGCGCGCGATGACCAGCACCTCGCGGAGCGCATCCGGGTCGCGCGACAGGGCGCCGAGCCGCTCGACGATCTCCTCCGCGATCTCGGCGCGCAGCCGCAGACCCGGCACGTCGCCCTCGCGGTAGTCGTCGGGCCGGCGTCCCTTGCCGTCGCGCAGCGCCGCGCGGTCGCGGGCCATGCGCAGCCGCTCCGCCTCGCCGCGCTTCTCGCCGATGAGCTCGGCCAGCTCGCCGCGGAGCGCCTCGATGAGCGACTCCTCGTCGTACGGGCGGCGCTCCCGCAGCGTGCGCAGGATGATCAGGTTCACCATCTGGATCCGGAGCGCGACGCCCACGAGCAGCAGCGCCTCCTCGACGAGCAGCTCCTTCCGCGCCGGATCCGCGGCGACGCGGGCAGCCACGGACGGCGGCGGGGCGCCCGGCTTGGAGGGCTTCGCGGGGCGGATGCGGGGCCGGGGCATGATGTCCTCCCGGTCCGCTCGCTCCACCGGCGAGGTGCTCCCAGATTACGCGGAACGGCCGACCTCGGGGTGGATCGCGCCCCCATCCCCGTGCCGATCCGCGGGCGTCATCCGTGGCGCCGCTGGGCGCCGTCAGCCCATCCGCCGCCGGAGGAACGCGAGCGTGCCGAGCTCGTCGTCGATGCCGCCGCCGTCGTGGCCGTTGTACTCCCACTCGGCGATCTCCTTCTCGCCCGCGTACGCGTTGAACGCGCCGTAGACGGTGGAGGGCGGGCAGGTCGCGTCCATGAGGCCCACCGAGAAGCGCGCCGGCGCGGTCGCGCGGCGCGAGAAGGCGACGCCGTCGAAGTACCGCAGCACGGCGTGCACGTCCTCGCCGCGGCCCCGGTGCGTCTTCAGGTAGTCCACGACCTCGTGGTACGGGTACGCGTCGGTGATGTGGGTGGCCCGCTCGATGTCGCAGAGGAACGGCACGTACGCGGAGACCGCCGCGACGTCGTCCCGGAGGCCGGCGACCGCGAGCGCCATGCCGCCGCCCTGGCTGCCGCCCTGCACGGCGATGCGCGACGGATCCACCACGTGGAGCGAGCGGGCCACGTCGACCGCGCGCACCGCGTCGGTGAAGAGGCGGCGGTAGTAGTACGTCTCGCGGGAGGCGATGCCGCGGGTCATGAAGCCGGGGATCGCGGGTCCGGCCTCGCCGTGGTCGGCCGTGTCGCCCGCGCTCCAGTACGAGCCCTGGCCGCGGGTGTCCATCTGGAGGTGCGCGAAGCCGGCGGCCGCGTAGATCAGCGTCTCCTCGGCGCGTCCGCGACCGCCGCCGTAGCCGACGAACGAGACGACGGTGGGCAGCGGGCCGGTCGCGCCCGCGGGGGTGCGCAGCCAGGCGCGCACGTCGGTGCCACCGGATCCGGCGAAGGTCACGTCCTGCACGTCGACGAGCGCGAGGTCGGTCTCGACCGGCGCGAGGCGCACGTCGAGGTCGTGCTGCGCCGCCTCGGCGAGGGTGTCGGCCCAGAAGGCGTCGAAGTCGTCGGGGTCGACGTGGCTGCTGACGTGCGCGCGGGCGGCGTCGACGGGTTCGATGAGCATGGGTCCTCCGGGCGTTCGGCGGTGGGCGGGCGGTCGGCGTCCCGCGCGCCGTCGGGCCGCGTCGCCTCGATCATCATGCCCGCCTCGGCGTCGGGCGGCACGGCGGCACGGCGACGCGGTCGAGGCGCCGGGAGGCTCAGCGGAAGAGCGGCGTCCCGTCCGCGAGCTCGGCGTCGAGGAAGGTCCAGATCCACGCGAGCGCGCGCGCGTGGTCGAGGCCGGGGACCTTCTGGGACAGCTGCGTCGCGATCCCGTCGCTGTAGGCCGCGAGCTTGAGCCCGACCTCGGGGGCGTCCACCGACCGGAAGACGCCGGCATCGACGCCGCGCCGGATCGTGCGGACGAGGCACGCCTCCCACACGCGGAGGCGCTCGAGGCGCTCGGGCGTGAGGGCGGGCTTGCGGGCGACGGCCGTCCAGTAGTCCGACCAGAGCCGCCAGTGCGCCTCGGAGGCGTCGGTGCCGTCGAAGAGCGGCGCGACGAGCAGGCGGATGCCGTGCACGGGATCCGGGTCCGCGTCGACCTCCGCGACGGCCCCCGCGTAGAACCGGTCGGTCTCCAGCGCGACGACCTCGTCGAGGATCTCCGCGACGCTGGCGAAGTGGTACGTCACGGTGCCGACCGAGACGGCGCCCTCGGCCGCGATGTCGCGGAGGCCGGTGGCGGTGAGGCCCTGGCGGAGGATCACGGCGCGCGCCGCCTCGACGATCATCGCCCGCCGCACCTCGGGCTTCTCGCGCTTGCCGCGGCCGGCGGTCCCGGGCGCGCCGGCGGTCGCTGTCGTCCCGGCGCTCACGCGGACGTCCGCGGCACGACGTCGTCGAACACGCGGTCGGCGACGAGCACCTCGGGAGTGCCGTCGCCGCCGTCGCGCGCCCAGGCCCGCAGCGTGTTGACGATGCGGAAGGCGTCCGCGTCGGCCGTGACGCGTGAGGTCGTCTCCAGGCGCGCGCGCCAGCCCGGCTGCTCCATGCCGATGGCCCAGCGCGACTCGGCGACGGCCGACGTCGGGTCGCCGTCGGTGATCCGGTACGTCTCGCGGCTCGCCTCGGTGAAGACGAGGCCGTCGGGGTAGATGCGGGATCCGCCGTAGCCGGGGTCGACGTCGAGCGTCCACTCGCCGGTCGCCACGTCGTGCGAGACGCTGCGCTCGGGCAGGCCGGAGTCGCCGGGGATCCGCTCGATGGCGATCGGCGTGGACTGCTCGGGCTCCGCGAAGCGCACGCCGTCGTCCTCCGCGCGCGTCCAGACCGGGAGGGTCACGGCGCTGCGGGAGGGCGCGACGACGAGGGTCGCCTCGCGGGCGTGCGGCCAGATCCACGGCCAGTACGCCGACGACACCGCGATGCGCAGCCGGTGCCCCGCGGGGAACGCGTGCCCGGTGGAGACGAGCGGCACGCGCACGACCTCCTCCTCGCCCGGCACCATCGGGTCGATCCGGGCGCGGTCGATCCGCGTGTTCAGGTTGAGCGCGCCGCGCGTCACGAGGGTGGACGCGCCGTCGGGCGCCACGTCGCAGAGCCGCACCACGAGGTTCGCGTCGGGCAGGTCGCTCGTGACCGCGAGGTCGACGAGCACGTTGCCGAGCACGTCCAGCGGCTCGTCGAGGAGCAGGTCGAAGCAGACGGAGAGGCCGTCCTCCGCGCGCTGGTCCGGCGGCAGGTCGGTCGCGTTGCCGAAGGGGAAGAAGCGCCCGGCGTCGAGGCCCGTGCGCTGCGGGGAGCGGACCACGACGGCGTCGCCCGCAGCGGCCGGCCCGTGGAACGCGGTCAGCGGCAGCAGGGGCTGGGCGGCGACGGACGCGGGCGGCGGCCACGACTCCGCGGCGACCCAGCGCCCGGTGCGCTCGGGGTAGCTCGTGGCGGGCGGCTCGGAGTCGCTGAGGAAGGCGCGGAGCGCGGGATCCGCCTCGACGCCGGTGTCGACGCCCTTCAGCCAGCGGTCCCACCAGCGCAGCGTCTCCTGCAGGAAGCCGATCGACGGGCCCGGCGCGAGGCCGCGGTCCGGGTACTGGTGCGACCACGGGCCGACGATGCCCTTCACGGGAGAGGACAGGTTCTCCACGAGGCGCAGGACGGCGTCGCGGTAGGGATCCGCCCAGCCGCCGACCGCGAGCACGGCCGCCTCGATCGAGGAGTAGTCCTCGCACACGCTGCCGTGCCGCCAGTAGTCGTCGCGCTCCTGGTGCGCGAGCCAGGTCGGCGTCATGGGCCGGTTCGCCTCGAGGCGCTCGCGCCAGCGTCCGACCCAGCAGTCGCCCACGACCTCGGGCCGCGGCGGCCGGGAGTTGAACGCGAACATCGTCGCGCCCCACGCCGCCATGTCGATGCCGAGCACCGCGCCGCCCATGTAGTGCACGTCGTTGTCGAACCGGTCGTCGGTGGAGCACACCGTGACGACGGCCTTGAGGGCCTCGGGCGCGCGGGCCGCCAGCTGCAGGCCGTTGAAGCCGCCCCACGAGATCCCGAAGACGCCGACGGCGCCCGTGCACCAGGCCTGCGCGGCGATCCACTCGATCACGGCGACGCCGTCGTCGAGCTCCTGCGCGGAGTACTCGTCGACGAACAGGCCGTCGGAGGATCCGGTGCCGCGGATGTCGACGCGGATGGACGCGTAGCCGTGGGCCGCGTACCAGGGGTGCCGCTCGCTGTCGCGCGGGGCGGTCCAGTCGTCGAGCCGGTAGGGCAGGTACTCGAGGAGCGCGGGGACGGGCTCGCCGCCCGAGGGCGCCCAGACGCGGGCGTGGAGCGGGGTGCCGTCGGGCATCGGGATCCAGACGTCGCGATGCGTGACGCCGTCGCCGTCATCGGCTCCGGGTGCGGCCTCGGTCGTCTCGTGCGCGGCGTCGGTCATCGTGCGTCCTCCCAGTCCCGGATCCGGTGCCCGTCGCCGAGCTCCCGCCAGCCCCCGCCTGCGGCGTCGCGCCAGGTGGCCGTCACGTCCTCGACGGCCGGCAGCTCGGTGGCGCCGGGCTCGAGGGTCGCGGCGAGCAGCTGCCGCGTGTACGGGTGGTTCGGCCCGCGGAACACGCGCTCGGTCGGGCCGATCTCCACGATGCGGCCGCCCGTCATCACGGCCACGCGGTCCGCGACCCCGCGCACGACCGCGAGGTCGTGGCTGATGAAGAGGCAGCTGAGGCCCTTGTCGCGCTGCAGGCCCGCGAGGAGATCCAGGATCTCGGCCTGCACGCGCACGTCGAGCGCGGTCGTGATCTCGTCCGCGATGACGAGCTGCGGATCCGCGGCCAGCGCCCGGGCGATCCCGACGCGCTGCCGCTGCCCGCCCGAGAGCTGGCTCGGCAGCCGTGCCGCGAAGTCCGGCGACAGACCCACCTCGGTGAGGATCTCGCCCACGCGCTCGGCCGACGCCCGGCCCGTGAAGAGCTTGAGCGGCCGGGCGATCGCCGCGCCGACGGTCCGCCGCGGGTTGAGCGAGGTGTCCGCGTTCTGGAACACGAGCTGCACCGCTCGGCGCAGCGCGGGCGCGCGGCCGGCGACCGCGGAGGTCAGGTCGCCCGCGACGCCGTCGCCCTGGAAGCGGAACGTGCCGGACTCGGTGGGCACGAGACCGGCGAGGGCGGTGGCGAGCGTGGTCTTGCCGCTGCCCGACTCGCCGACGACCGCGAGGGTCTCGCACGGCGCGATGGTGAACGACACGTCGGAGACCGCGGGCGGCAGACCGCGCGCGTACCGGACGACGAGGCCGTCGGCGACGACCATCGGGGTCTCCGCGTCGGCGGCGGCGCCCGCGGCGATGGGGCCGGCGGCACCGGGGATCGCCGCCAGCAGCTCCCGCGTGTACGCGTGCTCGGGCGACGCGAACAGATCCGCCGTCGGCCGGTGCTCCACGATGACGCCGTCGCGCATCACGGCGATCTCGTCGACCATCGTCGAGACGACGCCGAGTTCGTGGCTGACGAGCAGCACGGCCATGCCGAGCTCGCGGGCGAGGTCGCGGATCAGGGTCAGCACGGCCGCCTGCGTCACGACGTCGAGCGCGGTCGTCGGCTCGTCGAGCACGAGCACCCGGGGGCGCGCGGCGACGGCCATGGCGATCGCGATGCGCTGCTGCTGCCCGCCGGACAGCTGGTGCGGGTAGCGCCGCGCGATGGTCGTGGGATCCGGGAGGCGCACGAGCCGGATCAGCTCCTGGACCCGCTCGTCGTCGCTCGGCAGCCCGTGGCTCTCGAGCGCCTCGCGGAGCTGGCGGCCCACGCGCATCGACGGCGTGAGCGCCTGGCCGGCGTTCTGCGCGACGACCGCCGCGGTGCCGCCGCGGAGCTCCCGCGTCGCGGCGGGCGAGAGGGCGAACACGTCGTCGCCGGCGACCTCGACGGATCCGCCCACGATGCGGGATCCCCGCCGCAGGTGCGCGAGCAGCGTCCGCGCGACCGTCGACTTGCCGCTGCCCGACTCCCCGACGAGCCCGAGCGCGCGCCCGGCGCGGATCTCGAAGCTCACGCCGCGCACCACGGGCACGTCGGTGCGCCCGGCCGCGTAGGAGATCGCGAGGTCGGCGACGCGGACGACGGTGCCGAGCCGCACCTGGCCGGTGAGGGTGTCCTCGACGTTGCCGGGCATCATGCGATCCCCCTCTGGGCGCGGTCGACGCCGAGCGCCTTGCTGAGCCCGTCGGCGCTGAGGTTGAGGCCGACCACGAGGGTCGCGAGCGCCACGATCGGCGCGAGCGTGCCGAGCGGCACCACCGTGAGGGCGGTGCGGTTCTCCTGCACCATGAGCCCCCAGTCGGGCGTCGGCGGGTTCGCGCCGAAGCCGAGGAAGGAGAGCGACGAGATCAGCAGCACGATCCACGAGGCCCGCATCGCGTACTCCACGAGCACGACGTCGAGCACGTTCGGGAGGATCTCGCGGAACACGATGCTCAGCGGCCGCTCGCCCCGGGCGCGCGCGGCCGTGACGTAGTCCTGCGTGATCACGGTCCGCGCCGCTCCCCGCACCACGCGCGTCACGGCGGGCGCGTAGACGACGGTCACGGCGAGCACGATCACCCCGAGGCCGGATCCGAAGACCGTCACCACCACGAGCAGCGCGAGGATCGACGGCACGCTCAGCAGCGCGTCCACGATCCGCATCACGACCTCGTCGAGCCAGCCCTCCGCGTACGCCGTGACGCAGCCGACGACCGTGCCGATCGCGACCGCGATGGTCGTCGCGAGGAAGGTGACGACGAGCGCGTACCGGCCGCCGTTGAGGGTGCGGGAGAGCACGTCGCGGCCGTACTGGTCGGTGCCGAGCCAGTGCGCCCACGTCGTGCCGGAGAGCACGTCGGTCGAGTCGGTGGCGACGGGATCGTGCCCGGCGATCCACGGCGCGAGCACCGCGAGCACGACGTGGATCGCGATGATCGCGAGCCCCACGGAGAGCGCGGTCGACGCCCGGAGCGGGCTCGTCCATCCGCGCAGGCGGCCGCCTCGGCGGGTGGGCAGGGGCGTCGCGGTCATGCGCGGGCCTTCCGTCGGGTGGTGGATCGGGCGGGCCGGGACGGCCGGGTGCGGCGCGCGCTCTGGCGGGTGCGGAGCCGCGGATCCAGCGCGAGGGCCACGAGGTCGGCCGCGAGGTTGCAGACCACGTACACCGCGGCGCTCACGAGCGCGATGGCCTGGATCGTCGGCAGGTCGCGCGTGAACACCGACTCGAGCATGAGCTTGCCCATGCCGGGGTAGTTGAAGACGTTCTCGACCACGACGACGCCGCCGAGGAGCCAGGCGACGTTGAGCGCGACCACGTTGAGCGTCGGCAGCAGCGCGCTCGGCACCGCGTGCCGCCACACCACCTGCCGGGTCGTGAGCCCCTTGAGCTCGGCCGTGGTGACGAACTCGGAGGCCATCACGTCGATGGTCGCCGAGCGCATGGTGCGCACGATGTAGGCGGCCATCGCGAGCGTCAGCACGATCACCGGCAGCCACACCGAGGGCAGCAGCTCGGCGACCGTCGCGTCGCTGCCGCGGAGGACGACGGCCGGGAAGACGGGGATCGTGATGGCGAACAGCAGCACGAGCACGGTGGCGACCATGAACTCGGGGACGCTCATCACGACGAGGCTCACGATGCTGATGACCGAGTCGCTCGTGCGGCCCCGGCGGACGCCCGCGACGACGCCGAGCACGAGGGACAGCGTCACGCCCACGAGCATCGCCGGCACCGCGATGAGCATGCTGTTGCGGAAGGCGACCAGGAGCGTCGGCGCGACCGGATCCCCGCTCACGAGCGAGGTGCCGAAGTCGCCGTGCGCGGCGCCGAGCAGCCAGTCGCCGTAGCGCAGCCACACGTTCCGGTCGAGGCCGAGCGACTCGCGGAGCGTCGCGACGGCCTCCGGGGTGGCGTCCTGCCCGAGGAGCTGCTGCGCGACGTCGCCCGGCAGTAGCTGGATCGCGAGGAACACGAACAGCGACGCGAGCACGATCGTGAGGATCGCGGTGCCGAGGCGACGCAGCACCTGCGCGGGGACGTTCATCGGCGGAATCCGATCGTGAGGTGGTCGAACTCGAAGCCGAACTCGCGGTAGTTCACGACGTCGCGGGAGATGCCCACGAGCCGGTCGCCGAACATGGGCGTCATGTCGGCGCTGTCCTCCACCACGATCCGCTGGGCGTCCTGGTAGAGCATCCGCCGCCGGTCGTCGTCCATCTCCGCGCGGGCGTCGTCGAGGAGGGCGTCGAAGGTCGGGTTCGACCACGCGCTCTCGTTGTAGGAGGAGCCGGTGCGGAAGATCTGGTTGAGCAGCTGGTCGATGGGCCGGCCGGTGAACCAGTAGCTCACCATGAGCGGCTTCTGCATCCAGATCTCCGTGTAGTAGGAGTCGGACGAGGCGTTCGTGACCGTGAGGTCGATGCCCGCGGCCTTGACCTGGTCGCGGTAGGCGACCGCCATGGGCGTGAACACCGACTCGTAGCTCGAGGTGTGGATCGTGGTGCGCAGCCCGGGCACGCCCGCCTTCGCCAGCAGCGCCTTCGCCTGGTCGGGGTCGTAGGCGCGGTCGACGTCGACGAACGCGGCGAGCGACGGCGGCACGGGGTTGTCCCAGCCGGCCGTGCCGGTGCCCTGCAGCGCGGTCGCGAGGATCTGCTCGGGGTCGTACGCGAGCTTCATCGCCTGGCGCACGAGCGGATCCTGGAACTCGGCGCTGGTGGCGAGCATCGGGATCGTGTACCACTGCGCGTTCGTGACGCGGGCGACCGTGGCGCGGCTCGACGCGGAGACGACGCGGGCCGTCGCGAAGTCGAGGTTGGTCTGCGAGATGAGGTCGATCTGCCCGGCGAGCAGGGCGTTGACGCGCGCGGTCGTGTCCTGGATGGAGGAGAAGTCGATGCCGTCGAGCACCGGCCGGCCGGCGAAGTGGTCCTCGAAGGCCTCGACGCTCCCGGATCCCGCGGGGTGGAACGACGAGAGCCGGAACGGACCCGTGCCGATGCCGGTGCGCCCGATGGTGGCGATCGCGTCGGCCGGCACGATGTAGCACTGGTACGCCGTGAGCAGCGACGGGAACTCGGCGTTGGGGGTCTTCAGCTGGAAGACGAGGGTGTGCGGATCCGGCGCCGACATGCTGGCCGGGTCGAGCATGTCGCCGAGGACGCCGCCCTGCGGGGAGGCTGTCGCCGGATCGAGGATGTGCTGGATGGAGGCGATCGCGTCGTCGGCCGTGAAGCGCGTGCCGTCGTGGAAGCGCACGTCGCGGCGGATGCGGAAGGTCCAGGTGATGCCGTCGGCGCTCGCCGACCACTCCTCGGCGAGGTCGGGGATCGTCTGGCCCTTCTCGTCGAGCTTGACGAGCCGGTTGTAGAGGGCGCCGAGGTACTCGTACGCCGAGAGCGAGCTGGCGGAGTCGAGGGTCTCGGCGGCGGATGCGGCCGGCCGCGCGACCCGGAGGCGGCCGCCCGGCACGGGCGTTCCCGTGGCGGCGGCCTCGGGGATGGTCGTGCTGCTCGCGCCGGTGCTGCACCCGGTGAGGGCGAGCAGGCCGAGCCCGGCGATCCCGGCGGTGCCCGCGAGGACGGCGCGGCGGCTGGGTGCGCTCGGCCGGTCGGGCCGGTCGGCGATGCGCAGGGTGCGCGCGCTCGCGCCGACGAGCGCGCTGCGGATGGGGACGATCGATGGCATCGGGACGGGCCCTCCTCGTTATCGTTCAGGTGAACGATAGGGGAGATGTCCGCCGCTGGCTAATGCGGGGGCGCGGGGGGTCGCGTGCTGACGCTCGTCTCACCCCGCCGCGTAGTAGGTGGCCAGCCAGATCCGGGTGCCCTCGGGGATCGTGATCTCCAGCTCGGTGGGAACGGTCGGATCGTCGAGCGGGACGCTCATCAAGCCCCGGCCGTCCGTGCCGCACTTGGCCCCGACCCGGTTCGGGTTCTCCTGCACGACGCGGACCCAGTACGGCTCCGTCCCCGTGCAGTCGGCGGTGATCACGACCGCGTCCGCGCCGGGATCCTTCGGCGCGGGCAGGGTGACGTCGATCGTGCCCGCGCTGCCCGCCGCGATGGCCGACGGTGCCGTCCCCTCCCGGGCGACCGCGGCGAGGGAGCCGGCCGTCCCGGTGAACTCGCCCGCATGCTCCCACGACGCGTGTTGGCGGGAGATGAAGTCGTCGAGCGACGCGAACCGCTCGGTGTCAGCCGGCGTCGCCTGCGGCTCGGCGGTGGCGGCCGGCGTCTCGCCGACGGGCGTCGGATCGGGCCCGGCTGGGGATCCGGTGCACGCGGTGAGGGCGATGAGCGCGGCGATCGCGGTACCCGCCAGGGCCGGTCCGCGGGGTGCGCGGTGCTGGATGGTCACGGAGTCTCCTCCCGGTCGTCTGAGACGTTCGGTCATCCGAGCCTCCCGTCCACGCCGGGAGGGAGTCAAGCTGTCCTCCCCCGCACGTGACCCGCGCACCTCAGCTCACATGCACATCCGGCCGCCGTGTCCGCTTCGGCGGCGGCCCCGACCATCACGTATCGCCCGTGTTCTCCTCGATGAGGTCGACCGACATCCCTCTAGGTAGCCCCATCACGTCGCAGGGGGTGTGTCCGCTCGGTCGTCTTCGCCACGGTCGTGCGAGGTGGCCCGCGGCTCCTCGCGTCGCTTGCGGGCCCGGTGCTCGAGGAACGCCACGATCAACAAGACCGCTGTCGCACCGATCGCCATCCTCTGTACGAGAGCGCGTTCTCCCGGGAGGACGACGCTGAGCGTGCCGACACCCGCCAATATGACGAGGTAGACGATGTCCAAGGCTGTGAACCGCTTCATTTCGTCCGTCCCCCGTTATTCGCAATTCGAGTGATCGGTGGAGACCCATGGCCGGTTGGCTTCGACGCGAGTCTCAGAGCACGTGGAGAAGCCGTAGCTGCCAGACCTGTAGGCGCGGGTCACGAAGCTGATGATGTCGACCAGGCGCGGAGCGCCGAACGCTGCCGTCCTTCGCATCAATCCGCGTCGATGCGGGCGCTCGGACTCCCCGGCGGCGAGACCTGGGCATGGCGTCGCTCGGTCAGATTCTGGCCGTAGGCGATCACGCCCAGGACGACGACGGCAGCGACCGCGACCGGCGCGACGAAGGCGGGGTCGTCAGGCAGCCCCAGACTCAGGGCAGCGATGGTGATGAAGAACAACACATAAGCGATGTCGAATCTGCGTGCTGCCCCCCTGCCGCGCCATGTTTCGGTCAGCGTCCCCGCGGACCTCGATCCGGGGCGGTGGCTCCGATTCGCGCGCTCGGACAGGAACCCGACGCCCAGTGTCAGCGCGGCGATGGTCATGACGAGCACGGGAGAGTCACGGACGACCATTCCGAGGACAGCGCACAGCGCGAACACGGTGGGCTGTGCGGCGTCCAGCGCCTCAAGTGATCGGGACCGGGGCCGGATCGCGGTCGTCGCGTCGTCGCGTTCCTCGCCCTGGAGCGCCATGCGGCGTTCGAGGAGATCGACGTTGCACATGAGCAGCGCAGCGCAGAGCCCGAGGGCGAGGAGGTGTCCCCCTCGTTCCGGAGCAAGCCAGGCGACGAGCAATGCGGTGAGCAACGACGCATTGAATGTCGCCAGGTACGCAAAGCGGCTCGCCGTCATGTTCATGCGCAATTCGCGTGCTCCGTCCATACGAAGTCGCGTCCACTGCCGATCCGCGTCTGGTAACAGGCGTAGTAACCGAATCTGTGGGACGCGTAGATGCGCTGGACCAGGGCGACTATCGCCAGCAGGTTGGTTGCACCCACGAGATCGCACCCGACCTGGATGAAGCGGGCGACCGGTGTGGGTATGCGACTGGTCTTGCAGATCGCGTACGCGCCGAGGCCCAACAGCACGGCCGAGGCCGCGGCGATCTCCCTCATCTGGGAACCGAGCAGGTTCACGTAGAACCCGACCCCCTGGGGTGCGTTGGCCAGCCCGAGGGTGACGAGCGGATCCACGACGACGGGAAACGCTGCTCCCCGGGGGTCGATGGTCTGCGTGAGCGTCTGCCCGTCGAGCGAGAACTGCGTCGGGATCGCACGGCCGTGTGCATCGACGGCCCATGGAGCGTCGATGTGCCCGGCTGTGATGCTCCCTGCGTCCGGTACGAGGGCGACGATGTCGAAGCCCGCTCCGCGGGGCACTGCCCGGAAGCCGTAGGGGAGATCGAGGGAGAAGGAGGTGGTGTCGGCTCCGTCGCGGAGCACCGTCACCGCCTGGACCTGGTTGGAGCTCGCCTGAACGAGGGAGTCGTCCGACGTCACAGGCGTGACGCTCACCGTTCCGGATGCCGTGGAGAGCCTGTCGGAAGCGGCCGGATCATCCGGTGCGGTCCACGTGAGGTCGGCGCGGTCGCTTTGGCCGACTGCGACGAGCGCCCGGTCCACGAGAGCCTGCGTCGACGTGTCCCCCGCGTCGTCCGCGGCGGACGCGGCTTCTGCCAGGAGGCCGTTCAGGGAGATGGTGACTGCCAAGGCGAGGAGCATCGTCGCTCCCCGGGCGTGAGTATTCACGAGATTCCATTCGATGGGCGACGCCAAACGGCGTCGCGCCGAATGTAGGGCCCTGCCACCCCGCCCGCTGCGATCCTGCACAGGGGCACCGCCGTCAGCTCACGTGCACATCCGGCCGCCGTGCCCGCACCGGCTCGGCCCGCCGCAGCACCTCGCGCGTGACCGGGGCGACCTCGCCCGTGCCGGTCACGAGGAAGCGGAGGAGGTTGCCCACGGGCGACCCCTCCGTCCACTCGAAGTAGACGCCGGGCTTCACGCCCGTGAGGTCGCGCACGGCGAGGAGCACGGCGGCGATCGTGTTGGGGACGTTGCCGCTCGTGACCTGGAGCACGCGGAAGCCGCAGCGCACGATGCCCCGCACCACGAGGTCCTCCTCGAACTCGGAGGAGTCGCCCGGGGTGACCTCGAGGAAGATCACGGGCGCGCGCGCCGGGATCCCGCTGTCGCGCCGCTCGTCGCTCGCCTTGCGGCGGTACTCGGCGATCCGCTCGGCCTCCGTCAGCGCCTCGTCGGGCTCGTCCGGCTCGTGGGCGATGATGCTCACCGCGCCGTAGTCCTCCGCATCCTCGATGACGAAGGCGCGGGCCTGCTCGTCCATCGTGAGCGAGGTCGCGCGCAGCTGGAACGAGCGCTGGATCCGGCTGACGATCGAGACCACGAGGATCCCGAGGATGAACAGCGCCGCGATGCGCACGCCGTCCGGCCGCTCGATCACGTTCACCACGGTCGTGTACGCGAACACCGCCGCGATGACCGCGAAGCCGATCGTGCGCTTGCGCTGCCCGGCCTTCTTCGCCGACAGGGTCACCGCGACCGAGGCCGAGGTGATGAGCACGAGCACGCCGGTCGCGTAGGCGCCGGCCTGCGCGTCCACGTCCGCCTGGAACACGAGCGTCACGATCACGGCGATGGCCGTGAAGACGAGCACGAGCGGACGGACGGCCGCGGCCCAGTGCGGCGCCATGCCGTAGCGCGGCAGGTAGCGCGGCACGATGTTGAGGAGCCCGGCCATCGCGGAGGCGCCCGCGAACCAGAGGATGCAGATCGTGCTGATGTCGTAGAGCGTGCCGAACCCGTCGCCGAGGAACTGGTGCGCGAGGTACGCGAGCGCCCGCCCGCTGGCCTTGCCGCCGTCCTGGAACTCGGCCTGCGGGATCAGCAGGGTCGTCACGAAGCTCGACGTGATGAGGAACGCGCTCATGATGAGCGCGGCCGTCGCGAGCAGCCGCTTCGTGCCGTGGATCCGCGCCCGCGGCACGCCGTCGGCGTCGTCCTCGCCGCGCACCTGCGGCATCACCGCGACGCCCGTCTCGAAGCCGGAGAGGCCGAGCGCGAGCTTCGGGAAGACGATGAGCGCGATGCCCACCATCACGAGCGGGTTGCCGTGCTGCGCCGTGAGGGCGAGCCACCAGTCGTCGATGACCTGCAGGTTCCCGGCCACGTGGAAGAGGGAGACGACGATCACGACGGCGTTGAGCGCGAGGAAGACGCCCACGAGCACGACCGCGATGGAGATCGCCTCCGTGAAGCCGCGCAGGAACACGAACGCGAGCGCGGCCAGCAGCACGAGGGTCAGCAGCACCTCGTTGCCCTGGAACCAGTCCGGCGCGAACGGGTTCTCGACGGCGTGCGCGGTCGCGTCCGCGGCCGACAGCGTGATGGTGATGAGGAAGTCGGTCGCCGCGAACCCGAGCAGCACGAGCACGAAGAGCTTGCCGCCCCACCAGGGGAGGAGGCGCTCGAGCATGGCGATGGATCCCTCGCCGCGCGGGCTCTCGCGCGCCACCCGCCGGTAGACGGGGAGGGCGCCGAGCAGCGTCAGGAGGATGAGGACGAGCGTCGCGAGCGGCGACAGCAGTCCGGCTGCGACCGCCGCGATGGCGGGCTGGTAGCCGAGCGTGGAGAAGTAGTCGACGCCCGTCAGGCACATGACGCGCCACCACGAGTGCGTCTTCTCGACGGTCTCGGCGTGCGGGCCGGGATGCGCGCCGGACGCGCCGGGCAGGCCGTCGAGGAGCCAGGCGGTGATCCCCGCGCGGGCACGCCGCTGCTCGGGCGCGCGCAGCAGCTCGGGCGCGCTCACGACCGGGCCGCCGCGGTGGCGGAGCGGAGCGGGGACGTCATCTGACCGTGATCCGGGCAGTGCACGGGTGATCCTCCTGAGGCGGCGCCGGGACCCCGTCTCGCGGATGCGACGGTCGGGCCCGGCAACATCGTCGGCCCATCGTGCCACTTCCGGGCGGGAGGCGGGTGGGCGTGCAGGGTGCGGTCACGCGGGGGACGTTCCGCGGATGACGCCGGGAGGTCAGGAGCGCGGCGGCACGGGATCGAACCGGCCGTCGACGAGCACGAAGCGACGCTCCTGGTCGGCGCCGGGATCCGTGTCGGGCACGCTGATCCACTCCTCCATGTGGATGGCGAGCAGGCGGAAGGCGGCCGTCCGCGGGCTCGCGTGCCGCCAGAGGCCGCGGCCGCTCGGGCCGAGGACGGCGATGGCTCGCGTGACGGATCCTCGCGGGAGGTCCCAGCGCACGGCGGGTTGGCCGTCGGCGCGATCGGCGAGGACGACGGAAGCTGTCGTGAATGTCGCGTCGGCGAAGGGCAGATCCTCCTGCCGCAGGTGCTCGAGGAACAGGCGGCGGTCGTCGTCGGTGTCCATGGGGCGATCCTCCCGCGTCAGGGTCCGCCGCATCAGCGTGAGGTGCCCGCGCGCTCGATCGGGGATCCGCCCGTAGCGGTCGTCATCCGCCGCTGCGAGCCCGGGACGCCCACAGCTGCGCGGCGAGACCGACCACGATGAAGCCGCACATCAGCGCCCCCATCGCGGTCGCGGTGCCCCCGAGGGCGCCCGCGAGCGGCGTCGCCAGCCCGCCGAGGCCGAACTGCAGGCCGCCCACGAGCGCGGAGGCGGTGCCGGGGTGCCGATGGCCGAGCGCCTGGGTGAGGGTGATGGATCCGGGGATCACCCAGCCCCAGCCCGCCGTGACGAGGGCGAGGGCCGGCCAGACCAGCGCGGGGCCCGTCCCCGCGAGGGCGCCGACGAGCACGAGGGTCGAGCCGAGCGCGCAGGTGGCGAGGCCGATGGTGAAGAGGCGGTCCTCGTCGAAGCGGCCGATGAGGCGGCGGAAGACGAGGGTCGACGCGATCATGCAGGAGGCGTTGGAGGCGAACACCAGCGTGTAGAGGCCCTCGCCGAAGCCGTACTGCTCCTGGAACACGAACGACGAGGTGGCGATGTAGGAGAAGAACCCGATGGTCGCGGCGCACCCGGTGATCAGGTACCAGCGGAAGCGGGGGATGCGCAGCAGCTCCGCCATCCGGCCGAGCACAGCGCGGAGGGAGGTGCCGCCCGCATCCGCGCGGACGAGCGTCTCCGGCAGCAGCCGGGCCGCGGCGAGCGTGAGGGCCAGGCCGAGCGCGGCCAGCACGAGGAACGCGGCGCGCCACGACGAGAAGGTCAGCACGAGCCCGCCGACGAGCGGGGCGACGACCGGGCCGACCGAGTTGACGACCGCGAGCGTCGCGAAGAGGCGGCTGCGGAGGGTGCCCGTGGCGGCGTCGCCGACCATGGCGCGGGCCGAGACCGCGGCGGCGGCACCGCCCAGGCCCTGCACGACGCGGGCGAGGATCAGCGTCGTCACGTCGGGCGAGACCGCGCAGACGACGCTGGCGATGGTGAACAGGGCGGTCCCGGCGAGGAGGATGCGGCGGCGGCCCACGCCGTCGCTGATCGGCCCGATGACCAGCTGGCCGACCGCGAACGCGACGAGGAAGGCGGTCAACGTCAGCTGCACCGATGCCGTCGACGCGTCGAGGTCGGTGGCGATGGCTGGCAGGCCGGGGATGTAGAGGTCGGTCGCGAAGGGCGAGATGCCGACGATGAGGGCGACGGTGAGGAGGGGACCGCGGCGCGCGGTCCATGACGTGCGCGGGTCGGGATCGGGGGCCGGGTCTCGGGCGTCGTCGCTCATCCATCCCGACGGTAGCCCGGTCGCCGCCCGGAGGCGTCGACCGCAGCAGGTCGCGGCACCACGTCCAGCGGCCGCGGTGCGGATATCGTCAGTGCGTGATCACTGGAGAGCTCAAGAGCAAGATCGACCGGGTCTGGGACGCGTTCTGGTCAGGGGGGATCTCGAACCCGCTCGAGGTGATCGAGCAGATCACCTACCTGCTGTTCCTCCGGCGACTCGACGACCTGCAGGAGCTCGCCGAGAAGAAGGCCCGTACCACCGGAGATCCGATCGTGAAGCCGATCTACCGGCCGCGCCAGCAGCATCTGAGGTGGAGTCACTTCAAGAACGAGGACCCCGAGATCATGCACGAGGTGGTCGGTGAGGAGGTGTTCCCCTTCTTGCAGGACCTGGGCGGCGACGGGTCGACCTACGGCGAGCACATGCGCGACGCACGCTTCACCATCCCGACCCCCGCGCTGCTGTCGCGCGTGGTCGACATGCTCGACGACATCCCCATGGCGGAGCGCGACACCAACGGCGACCTGTACGAGTACCTGCTGTCGAAGATCGCCTCGGCCGGCGTCAACGGCCAGTTCCGCACGCCGCGCCACATCATCGAGCTGATGGTCGCCATGACGGCGCCGCAGCCCGAGGACGAGATCTGCGACCCGGCGTGCGGTACCGCAGGGTTCCTCGTCGCCGCCTCCGAGTACGTTCGGCGCGAGCACCCCGGTGTGATGACGAACGCCGCGCAGCGCTCGCACTTCCACTCGAGCATGTTCCACGGGTTCGACTTCGACGCGACGATGCTGCGCATCGGCAGCATGAACATGCTGCTGCACGGTGTCGAATCGCCCGACATCCGCTATCGCGACTCGCTCTCTGAGGGCGTGAGCGCCGACTCGGAGCGCTACTCGCTGATCCTGGCGAACCCGCCGTTCGCCGGTTCGCTCGACTACGAGTCGACGTCGAAGGACCTGCAGAGCGTCGTGAAGACGAAGAAGACCGAGCTGCTCTTCATGGCCCTGTTCCTCAAGCTACTGAAGCCGGGTGGCCGCGCGGCCGTGATCGTGCCGGACGGTGTGCTCTTCGGCTCGTCGACGGCGCACAAGGCGTTGCGGCGCATGCTCGTGGAGGACCAGAAGCTCGATGCGGTCGTCAAGCTCCCCTCTGGTGTCTTCCGCCCGTACGCGGGTGTCTCGACCGCGATCCTGTTCTTCACGAAGACGGACTCCGGCGGCACCGACGACGTCTGGTTCTACGACGTGCGCGCCGACGGATTCTCCCTCGATGACAAGCGGAAGCCGATCGAGGTGAACGATCTGCCGGATGCGCTCGCGCGGTGGGCAGACCGACGCACCACGGAACGCGAACGAGCCCGGACCGACCAGTCGTTTACGGTGCCCAAGTCGGACATAGTCGCGCAGGGCTACGACCTGTCGCTCAACCGCTACAAGGAGGTCGTGCACGATGAGGTCGAGCACCGGCCGCCCTTGGAGATCATCGCCGACATCGAAGCTCTTGAGACCGAGATCGCGGATGGGCTCGCCGAGCTGAAGGCGATGCTCGCATGAAGTCCGCACGGCTCAGTGACGTTGCGCTCATTCAGCGAGAATCAGTTCACCCGACTCAGGTTGATCCCAGCACGATTTATCTCGGACTTGAGCACCTCGAACGAGGCGGCAGGATAATTGGATACGATACGGTTGGCAACGCGGGACTAGCGAGCAACAAGTATGTCTTTTCTTCTCAACATATTCTTTATGGCAAGCTTCGCCCAAACTTAGGTAAAATCAGCAGACCGACCTTCGGCGGCGTCTGCAGTACGGATATTCTTCCTGTACTACCGAGCGCAAAAATAGACCGGGATTATCTCACTCATTACTTATCCCAGCCGTCGATGGTGGACTTCGCCGCGTCCCGGGCCTCCGGGGCTAGCTTGCCGAGATTGAGTCCGACGACCCTCGGCGCGTTTCAAATCCCCCTGCCGCCGCTCGACGAGCAGCGCCGAATCGCCGCGATCCTCGACCATGCCGACGAATTACGGGTCAAGCGCCGCCAAATGTTCCTCTTGCATTCCTCGCTGGGCACGGCCCTTTATTCCGACATGTTCAGGGCTGGGGGTGCAAAAGTCAGCCTCGGAAGCATCGCTGTCGTCCGCGGTGGGAAGCGATTGCGGAAAAGTGAATCGTACTCTCCAGGGCCAACGCGCCATCCGTATATTAGAGTCACTGACCTAGTCGACGGAGTCGTTGACCATAAAAACGTCCGCTACATCGATGAAGCAGTTCATGCTGGTATATCACGATACATCGTGAATGCCGACGATGTTATCATCTCGATTGCGGGTACTATCGGTTTAGTCGCGTCCGTGCCCCCGGCTTTTATCGGAGCCAATCTAACGGAGAATGCTGCGAGAATTGTGCCGCGTCAGCCGGAAACATATAGGTCGGAATGGCTTGCGTTCGCACTCCGCACTCCCGAACTGCAAGCTCAGATTCGCAGCCTTATCGGGCAAGTGACGATAGGGAAGCTTGCGCTATTTCGCATCGAGACGCTCGAGCTCACCCTGCCGCCTCTCGATAAGCAAGACCTCTTTTTGTCTCGGCTGGCATCTTTGCGCGAGTGGGCGGCCCAACTTAGGGAGGCCTCGAATATCGCGGATGAGCTCTTTGCGTCGCTGCAGAACAGTATGTTTCGAGGTGAACTGTGACCGCCAACTTCGCCTTCGCTCGCGCCGCATGGCCGGATGTCTTCGAGGACGCGTCCCGGGCAGAGTCCTACCTCTCCACCGACCCGCGGTCGGCGTGCTTCTACAGCCGCCGCGCGGTGGAACAGCTCGTGGGGCACCTCTACGACGTGCTCGACCTGCCGGTCCCGTACCAGGACGACCTCGCCGCGCGCATCAACGACGCTGGCTTCGCGCGGGTCGCGGGGGTGGGGATCGGGCAGAAGCTGAACCTCATCCGCAAGCTGGGCAACCAGGCGGTGCACGCGCAGCAGCCGATCCGGCCAGACGTCGCGCTCGCGGCGTTGCGGGAGCTGCACCACGTGCTGGTGTGGGCGACGTTCCGGCACTCGGCGCATCCGGAGGGCGTGCCGACGGGCGTGCGGTTCGATCCGCAGCTCGCGGCCCGCGCGGCGCCGCTGACGCGGGACGACGTGCAGCGGCTGGCGGCCAGGTTCGCCGCGCAGGACCAAGCCCACGCGAAGGCCCTCGCCGACCGCGACGAGTTGGCCGCACAGCAGGCCGCGGAGATCGAGCAGCTGCGCGAGCAGATCGCTGCGGCTCAGGCGACGAACCACGGATCCGACGACCACGACTACTCGGAGGCCGAGACCCGGGACCTCTTCATCGACGTGCTGCTGGCCGAAGCGGGCTGGCCGCTGGCTGACGCGCGTGATCGTGAGTTCCAGGTCACCGGCATGCCGAACGGCCCCGGAATGGGATTCGTCGACTACGTGCTGTGGGGCACCGACGGACTGCCGCTGGCCGTCGTCGAGGCGAAGCGCACGAGGAAGAGCGCGCAGGTCGGACAGCAGCAGGCGAAGCTCTACGCCGACAGCCTGGAGGCGACCCACGGGCGACGTCCTGTCGTGTTCTTCACGAACGGATACGAGCACTGGCTATGGGATGACGAGGCGGGCTATCCGCCGCGGCAGGTCGCCGGGTTCTACACGCGCAGCGAGCTCGAGCTGATGATCCAGCGCCGTTCGACCCGCCTGCCGCTTTCCGGGGCCGAGATCGACGCGGCCATCGCGGGCCGCCACTACCAGGCGCAGGCGATCCGCGCGGTGGGGGACGCGTTCGACCGCAAGCAACGGCAGGCGCTGCTGGTCATGGCGACCGGGTCGGGCAAGACGCGGACGGTCATCGCCCTGGCCGATCAGCTGATGAAGGCGAGGTGGGCGAAGCGCATCCTGTTCCTCGCGGATCGCACCGCGCTCGTGAAGCAGGCCACGAACGCGTTCAAGGCCCACCTGCCGGGAGCCACGACGGTGAACCTGGTGACCGAACGGAACGCCGAGGGACGCGTCTACGTGTCGACGTATCCCACGATGATGAACCTGATCGACGAGACCTCCGACGGCGAGAGCGGCTCGATGCGGCGATTCGGGCCGGGTTTCTTCGACCTCATCGTGATCGACGAGGCGCACCGGTCGGTCTACCAGAAGTACGGGGCCATCTTCGAGTGGTTCGATGCGCTTCTGGTCGGGTTGACGGCGACGCCGAAGGACGAGGTCGACCACAACACGTACCGGCTGTTCCACCTCGAGGACGGGGTGCCGACGGATTCGTACGCGCTCGACGAGGCGGTCGACGAAGGGTTCCTCGTGCCGCCGCGCGGTATCTCCGTCGGCACTCGTTTCCTGCGCCAGGGCATTCGATACGACGAGCTCACCGCGGCGGAGAAGGAAGACTGGGACGCGCTCGACTGGGGCGAAGATGGCACGCCGACCGCGGTCGAGGCGGACGAGCTGAACCGGTTCCTCTTCAACGAGGACACCGTCGACAAGGCGCTGGCGACCCTCATGACGCGCGGCTACAAGGTCGCGGGCGGCGACCGCCTCGGCAAGACCATCGTGTTCGCCAAGAACCAGGCGCACGCCGAGTTCATCCAGCGCCGCTTCGACGAGCAGTACCCCGAGCATGCGGGGCACTTCGCGCGGACCATCACCCACAGCACGCCGTACGCGCAGAGCTTGATCGACGACTTCTCGATCGCCGACCACGCGCCGCACATCGCGATCTCCGTCGACATGCTCGACACGGGCATCGACGTGCCCGAGATCGTCAACCTCGTGTTCTTCAAGCCGGTGCGGTCGAAGTCGAAGTTCTGGCAGATGATCGGACGCGGCACCCGGCTGCGCCCGGATCTGTTCGGCGAGGGCCAGGACAAGCAGGACTTCCTGGTCTTCGACTTCTGCGGCAACCTCGAGTTCTTCAACCAGGATCTGCCCGGGAGCGAGGGCTCCATCCAGAAGTCCCTCACGCAGCGGCTGTTCGAGGCCCGCCTCGGGCTGATCACCGGGCTCGACAGGGCACAGCTGGATCGGGAACTGCGTTCGTCGACCGCCGACACCCTCCACCGGATCGTCGCGGGCATGAACCTCGACAACTTCCTCGTACGCCCGAAGAGGCGCTGGGTCGAGCGGTTCGCGGAGGCGGCGGCGTGGGATGAGCTGACGCTCGAGGACGCGGCCGAGGTGCTCACGCACCTGGCCGGCCTGCCGTCGAGCGTCACCGATGACGATGTCGACGCCAAGCGCTTCGACCTCCTGATCTTGCGGCGACAGCTCGCGCAGCTCGACGGCGACCTGGTCGCTTGCGAGCGCATCCGCCAGCAGGTGCAGTCGATCGCGACGGCGCTGCTGGCGAAGTCCGCGATCCCGTCGGTGGCCGAACAGCTCGTGCTGCTGGAGGAGGTCGCCAGCGATGAGTGGTGGGTAGACGTGACGCTCGGCATGCTCGAGATCGTGCGACTCCGCTTCCGTGCACTCGTGCGCTTCGTGCCGAACGTCACCCGACCGCGCGTCTACACCGACTTCATCGATGAGCTCGGCGAGATCACCGAGATCCAGCTCCGCCAGACCACTCCGGGCACCGACCTCGAACGATTCCGTGCGAAAGCGACCGTGTACCTGCGGCAGCACGAGGACCACCTTGCGCTGCAGCGCCTGCGTCGAAACAGGCAGCTGACGCCCGATGACCTGAGTGCCCTCGAGTCGATGCTGCTCGCGAGCGGCGCGGGCTCGAAGGCCGACATCGATCTCGCGACCGAACAAGCGCACGGACTCGGGACCTTCATCCGATCTCTTGTCGGATTGGATAGAGAAGCGGCGCTCGAGTCCTTTGCGCGCTTCCTCGACGGGTCGCGCTTCTCGGTCGATCAGATCCGATTCATCCATCTGATCGCCGACGAGCTCACGGCGAACGGCGTGATGGACGCGGGACGCCTCTACGAATCGCCCTACACAGACCGCGCACCGAGCGGCGTGGACTATCTCTTCGACGAGTCTGACGTGACCGTCATCGTGGAGATCCTGGCCGACATCAATGCTCACGCGCAGCCTGAAGACGTGGCCTGAGCCGGCCGGATTGTTGTACGTCGAACAACCGAGGAGGCGCTGACGGCTAGAGGACGAGAGGGGGCCGTGGCTGATGCCACGGCCCCCTCTGCGGTGTTTGGTCGGTACTAGACGCTTCCCTTTGTGCGACGTCGCGGTCTGACGACGGCAAAGTGCGCGGCCGCCAGGGCGGCGACGAGAGCGACGAAGAAGAGCACGAGCGGGCTGAACCAGCTCAGCCACGCCAGGACTTGACTCACGATCGAGCCGGTCACGACAAACACTGCCAAGTAGGAGACCGCAAGTCGCATCGTCATGGTTCTAGTATCAGCCGAGGTTGATGCAGACCTTCTTCACCAACGCTCCCTGGCTCCACAGCTCGGAGCACGTCTGGACGGCCTTCGAGCTCGCAGTGCGCGGTGACGACACGATGCGCTCGATGCGGCTGCCGGTGCACGCCTTGTGGTTCACGCCCTGCGAACGGTACGTGTCCTTGCCGTTCGTGTCGTGGTCCGAGAAGTCGATGTGCCAGTTGCAGAGCACGGCCCCTGAGCCGCGGCTACCGATGAGGTCCGCCACGTCAGCGCTCTGGCCGTTGATCTTCTTCTTGTCTCCAGAGACGCTCACGGAGAGCGTTCCTCCCGGCCAGCAGACGCTGCTGCTCGGGATGCATGCAGTGCCAAAGATGCCGAGGATGACACCGCTCTGGATGGATGCATCACGGGTGGGCGGGCCCTGCACTGCCTGTGCACCCTGTGTCCCGACTGCCATGCTCAGCATCACGGCCAGGACGCCAAAGACGCTCAGGAACTTGGTTCTAACTGATTTGTTCATAAATCCCCCAATGAGTGGCGAGCCCCCGGCTCGGCTTCGTGAGACAACGTACATGCGATTCGTTGCCTTCTCGCAACCAATCAGAAATTTTGACTTCGTTGGCGGAAGCTGGTAATCGCAGCTGCATCGGAGCCCATCTCATCAAGGCTCGGACGACGCCGCGCGATGCGCCTAGCCTCGATGAGGGGGCGCCGCACGGGCCGCCCACCGCATCCACGAGGAAGAGGAACGCGCATGACGACCTGGCTGATCACGGGATGTTCCACCGGACTCGGGCGCGCCTTCGCCGTCGAGGCGCTGGAGCGCGGGAACGACGTCGTCGTCACGGCGCGCGACGCCGCGAACGTGCAGGACCTCGCCGACACGTACCCCGAGCACGCCCTCGCGCTCGACCTCGACGTCACGGATCAGGCGCAGGTGTCGCTCGCGGTCGATGAGGCCACGGCCCGGTTCGGCTGCGTCGACGTGCTCGTCAACAACGCGGGCTACGGCTACCGCGCGGCCGTCGAGGAGGGCGACGACGAGGACGTCGCGCGCCTGTTCGACACCCAGTTCCACGGCAGCGTCCGCATGATCAAGGCGGTGCTGCCCGGCATGCGCGAGCGTCGCAGCGGCACCATCGTGAACCTCTCCTCCATCGGCGCCGCGCGCACGGGCGCCGGATCCGGCTACTACGGCGCCGTGAAGGCCGCGATCGAGCAGATGACCATGGCGCTGCGCACCGAGCTCGCGCCGCTCGGGATCGTCGCGACGGTCGTGGCGCCCGGATCCTTCCGCACCGACTTCTCCGGCCGCTCGCTCACGCAGTCGTCCACCGTGATCGACGACTACGCCGAGACCGCCGGCAAGCGCCGCAAGAAGAACGACACCACCGACGGCACGCAGCCGAACGACCCGGCGCTCGGCGCGAAGGTGCTCGTGGACGCGGTCGAGGAGGGCGCTCCCTTCTATCTCCTGCTCGGCGGCGACGCGGTCGAGATCGTCACGGGCGCGCTCGACGACCTGCGCGCCGACGTCGACGCGTGGGCCGAGCGAAGCCGGTCGACGGCATACGACGGGAGCTGACGGTGCGGGAGGATCGCGGCATGACCGCATCCACCGCCCTCCTCGTGATCGACCTCCAGGCCGGCGTGCTGCCCGGCTGCCTCGACGCCGAGGGGGTGGTGGCGCGCACGGCGGCGCTCGTCGAGCGCGCCCGTGCGGACGGGACGCCGGTGGTCTGGATCCAGGACCACCATGGCTTCGCGGAAGGCGATCCCGACTGGGCGCTCGTGCCGCCGCTCGCGCGGGCGGCCGACGAGCCGCTGGTGCGGAAGGCGCATCGCGACTCCTTCGCCGACACCGACCTCGCGGAGGTGCTCGCGCGGCTCGGGACCACGCGGGTCGTGGTCGCGGGTGCCCAGACCGACTACTGCGTGCGCACGACGCTGCAGAGCGCCGCCGCACGGGGGTTCGACGTGACGCTGGTCGGCGACGCCCACACGACGGCGGACGCGCTGCACGAGGGCGTGGCGGTCGGCGCCGCGCAGATCGTCGCCCACACGGACCTGTACTTCGCGACCCTGCGGCACCCCGGGATCGTGTCGACCGTGGAGCCGCACGATCGCGTGGAGCTCTAGCGCGGGTCGCCCTCAGGTGGTGCGGGTGCGGCGGGCAGATCCTCGCCGCTCGCCTTCTTCTTGGGGCGCACGCTCATCACGAAGAAGGTGATGCCGAGGATCACGAACGGCAGCCCGGCGACGCGGGTGTCGTCGAGGGTGAGCATGAGCACGAGGCCGAGCATCCCGAACACTATGCCGAGCGACGCGTTGGTGCTCGAGGAGTCGTCGTCGTCCTCCGCGGGCGGGTCCGCGGGGCCGCCGGGTGTCGTCGGGTCGGTCATCCACCCACGCTAGGCAGCGGGGCTGGCCAGGCGCGTCCGCCTCGTGGGGGACGCGGGCGCGAGCGACGGTCAGCGCGACGCGCCCCGCCGACGCCATCGGACCACCGTGACGGCCAGGAACACGACGGCGCTCACGACCATCAGCAGCAGGCCGAGCGGCCGCAGGTCGTCGCGGGCGAGCGCCAGCACGAGACCGATCGCGAAGAGCACGGCGAGCCCGGTGTCGCGCAGCCGGGCGGCGCCTCCGCCCGTCGCCGCGCGCTCGCCGGGTGTCGTCGCATCGTCCATGCCCTCACGCTAGGCGCGGGCCCGCGCCCGCCGCGTCCGCCGGATGGCGGAGCCGGGTCAGAACCGCCCCTCCAGCTCCAGCAGCGTCGTCCTCGACGCGATCACGCCGACATGCGATCGCATCCGCCTCGGGGCGGAGGGCGGCGCGGTCGTCGTGCGCGTGAATGCGCTGGATGTCACGAGAGTCGATCCGCCTGGCACGCGAGCCAGATGGCGACCGCCGCGCCGGGGGTGGCGAAGGCGGCGACCGTGCCAGCGCACCGGCGAGCGGATCGCCGAAGGTCCATCGGCGCCCTCGGCGCGAGGAGCCCCCATGCCAGCGCGGCCGCGATCATCACCAGGGTGACGGAGGGGAGAGCGAACGCGACGATGACCGCCAGCTGGCGGGCCTCTCCCGTGCCATGGTCCAGGCCCTCGCCCAGTCCGAAGAACCAGAGCACGATGAGGGCGATGGAGCCGAGGCAGGCCAACCCGAGGGCGGGGCCCCAGACAGCGCAGAGCCTCCGGCCATCCCGCGGGTGCCTCAGGGCGGCGAGGATCGCGGACGCGGATGCCGCGACGACGGTGATGATGCCGTACTGAGCGGAAGCGGCGAGCAGGCCGGAGGCGTCCGCGGCCCGCAGGGCATTCGCGGAGGCGAAGGACGCTCGTCCCGCCAGGAGCGCACCGGCGACCGCTGTGACCGTGACGACCGCCGCCACGAGATGCGGAAGGAGGAGCCGCCCGAGCCTGCTCACGATGTCGCCGGCAGTCCCGCGCGCGACAGGAGGGTCGTGGTGCATGCGTTCACGAATAGGGTCAGCTCGTCCTTCGTGGGATCGGCCTGCCCTTCGCCGAATGCGCTCCGAGCGTAAGACGGCCATGGCCAGCCGCCCGCGAATATTGACTCGATGTTCTGGCCGATGGCATCTGCGAGACCCACGCCGGCCCGCGCGAATCTGGCGCGGAGGAAGTCCGCGATCCTGTCGACGGATTCGGGCCTCGACCCGAACCAATGGGCCATCGATTCCGACATGGAGATGCCGCCCAGGACATCGCGCCCGACGAGCCACCCATCGGCGTCCGAGATGAGATCGGGTAGCTGCCACTCCGAGGTCTCGCCGTCGCTCCCGCCCAGATTCGCGGAGACGAAGTCGTCGATGGACAACCCGCCGGCGAACTTCCTGAAGTTGGCCCACAGCTGCACGACGTCCAGAGCCCAACCGCCGAGGTCTCCGATGCCGATCGCACCATCCCCGGCGCACGCGCCCCAGTAGTTGACTCCCTGCGCGACCACTGCCAGGTGCTCGAGGTCGCCGTCGTAGTCGCTGACGATGGTCGCCGGAAGGCCTGAAGCGGCGAAGTAGTCGGTGCGCGCGGCGGTGTACAGGGCCTGCATGGTCGGAGACGAGTAAGCGAGGAACTCCGAGTAGGGCGTGTACTTCAAGAAGGGGCCGTACGCGTACTTGGTCCTCATGAGGTAGAAGAGGACCAGGGTGCTCGCCCCTCGAGGCGTGGCGGTCATGTGCGCTGCCATGGCGCGCTCTGCCAGCACCTCCTGATTGACGATGCTCCAATGCAGTGACCGACTTCGAACCGTGGCATCAGGTGTGCGGATCACCATGTCCCGCGTGGTCGGTCGTGCGCGAACGGAGACGGCGTTCCGGTCGATGTTCGAGGCCTTCACCTCGAGGATCTGGTTGTACCACCAGCCCTTCGGCATGGGGAACCCGAGATTCCCCGAGTAGCCCGACGACATGCCGCTCACCCAGACGGCTTCAGCGAGGCCCATCTCCGAGATCCTCGAGCAGGCATTGCGCGTGGAGTAGATGCCGACCTTGTATTCTACCGTCGCAGAGGTGTCGACGCCGCGGTTGACTCCCTCGAAGTAGGGCTTCAGGAGCGTGTCGATCTCCGACGCGAACGCGTCGTAGTCCACCGCGAAGAATATGACCGTACCGCTCTTGAATCCCAGCTGGCGTGCCCGCAGCGCTGCTCGGGTTCCTTGGTCCTGCCCGATCGCGCTGGTGAAGTACTGGGGTCCGTTGTTGTACTCCTGGAAGAGCGGGACGATCGTGAAGCCTGCGTCGAAGAGGAGGCTGATCTCCCCCCGGCCTATGGACTTGCCGGCTACCGTCAGATACCTGCCCGCGGTGTGATACCCCTGGGCTCGAATTGATACGGCGCGCTCGACCGTGAACTCCGTCGTGGAGTCGACCATCGAAACCGGTCTCGAAACGTCGCCGGTGCTGACGAGCAGCGCCGCCCAGGTGCCGAAGTCCGCGGCCCCTGTCACCGTGATTTCGAGGAACTGCTGGAAGGCCGTCGTGGCTGACCGGGTGGCGGAGTCGAACGTGCCGTTCCGTGTGATGTCGTAGCCGTTGAAGGCCAGCGCGAGCTGGAACAGCGAGATGAAGCTCTTGGCTCCGTCCTTGTCTCCGAACGCCGATGACGCCTGCGTGCGGAGCCCGCTTTGCGTACCCGGCCCGAAGTTGCCGTTCGCCGTGGCGTCGTCCATCGGGATCTCGTATTGGATCGCGAGGAGCAGACCGCGTTGGACATCACGCGTGTAGTGCCCGTCGCACGCGAGCAGGGAGAATCCGGAACGGTTCGAGTACCGGGAGTTCAACCACTGCTGCCCCGCCCTCACCGCGCCGGAGCCGCCCGCGGTGAGCGCATTGGTGTCCATCGTCAGCAGCCATCGCATGAGCTTGACGTCGACCGAGGCCGTCGACGGCAACCCGAGTCCATCTCGGAGCTTGACCACGGCCAAGGAGACAGCATCGGACCACCTACCGAACTGGGTGTCGCCGAAGACCCCCTTGCACCAGATCGCGCACTGCACGATACCGATCACGTTCGGGATGGTGGTCAGGATGGAGACGGAGCCCAACTTGGTGACGAAGGACGCGGAAGTGGCGGACCCGAAGTTGTCCGACAGCGAAGCTATTCCGAGCTCGTGTTGCAGTGCCCTCGTGAGCGCGTACATGGTCTGCCAGCCGGCCGACCCGTCCTCCTCGATCGGGGAGTAGCCAGCGACGCCCGTGTACTGCGCGTTGAGCCAGCGTTGTGAGTTCAGCACCCAGTTGTTGTCCATCGCGGATCCTCTTCCGTTGCGTGAGCATGAGTCGTGCGGGATGCGGAGCGGACGGCGAACAGATGGTCCCCGTCGCCGGGGCGTGCTGCCGGTGGCCTAGTCCGCGAGCTGGTCTGCAGCAGGTCGCCTGGGGCTGGAGGACGGTACTGCCGATTCGCGACGGGTGTGGCGCTGCGCGGCCTGCGCGTGAGTGGGAGCGGTGAGCCAGGCTCGCCCGTAGGTGATGTCGTCTCGGAGCCCGGCACCCGTGACGGCTCGTGCTGTGAACACGAGGGCCAGCTGGTTCCCGGGGGCGAGGTCGCGGGCCAGGGTCCAGGACGTCTCGTCGTCATCGTCGCCCGGCGGGCGACGAGCGAAGCAGAGCGAGTCCTCCTGGGTGGTGTCGAGATCCATCCGGCTCACCAACCCGTGGTCGGCGACGAGATGCAGGACGGAGCCCGACGGCACGGCACCGGGCCCTGTGCTGTGAACGAGGACGACCTGGGGGAACACGTACGTGTCCCCGTCTGCTCCGCCGGGGAGGGGCAACCGTCCCCATCCCACCTCGATCTCCACACCCCACGCGATGTCCTGCGCCACGGACACCCCGCGGGGGGCGGTCCTGGTGAGAGCGGGCAGTCCGTCGTTGATCGATGCCGAAAGCACGGGTGTCGCCAACGCACCCGTGTTGTCGTGCGGGTACAGCCAGACATCGGCGAGCGGCAGTGCGACTTCGATCGAGTCGCCTGAGCCGGCGCCCGAAGGCAACTCGAAGGTGATGCGGCCGCGCGGCTCGGTGCCCGTGGCATGGACCGCGGCTTCTCCGCTGGCGACCGCGGCCCTCCAGATGACGGGTCCCCCCGTCCACCTCTGGGATCGTGTGTCGTAGTCCACGGTGACGCCGATGGGTCGGGACCCGCTCCTCAACCCGTCGGCCGTGAATCCCAGCAGCTTCGTGATGGGGATGGCCGTCAGGAAGTCCTCCCCGAACACGGTGCTCGCTGATGTCCTGAGCTGGACGTCGACTGCGGACGGCTCGGTCGCCGCCTCGGCGGAGGAGCCAGAGCAGAGATCGTCGACCAATGCGACGGTGATGACGGCTGCTGAACCGAGCAGCAGGCTTCTGCGGGTGACACGGGCTCGGGTCACTGGTCCTCGACCTTCATGGAGCGTTGTGGTGACGCATGAGCGACTTCGGGGGTGTGATGCGCGGAGCAGACGACGCGGGCGCTCACGAGGATCGAGGAGCTCCGACCCGCGGCATGCGCGAACGTCTGGACGCTAGCTGTCCCGGGCGTGCTCGGTGCATCGGCTCCACAGGGCGCCGCGTCCCTCGGGCGCAGTCCGCCAGGGGATCGCGCTCTTTCCCCGGAGGCCTCCTACTCGCTAGATCCGCCCCTCCAGCTCCAGCAGCGTCGTCTTCGCCGCCAGCCCGCCGATGTAGCCGCCGAGCGTGCCGTCGGAGCGGAGGACGCGGTGGCAGGGGATCACGACGGGCAGCGGGTTGGTCGAGCACGCCGTGCCGACCGCGCGCGTGGCGGCCGGGCTGCCCGCGGTCTCGGCGACCTCGCGGTAGGTGCGGGTGGATCCGTACGGGATCTCCGGGAGCAGCCGCTGCACCCGGTCGCGGAAGCCGGTCGACAGGCGGCGGTCGAGCGGGAGGTCGAACGCGCGGCGGCGGCCGGCGAAGTACTCGTCGAGCTCGCGGGCGGCCCGGTCGAGGCGCTTCGGGGCGCGCAGGATCCGCGGGCCGAGCCGCCGGGCGAGGTCGCCGAGCACGGTGTCGTGGTCCTCGCGGGAGTAGGCGACGCGGATCAGGCCGCGCTCGGTGGCGGCGAGCAGCAGCGGGCCGACGGGGGAGTCGATCGTGGTGAAGCCCACGTCGAGCGCGCCGTCGGCCTCGGCGGCGTCGGCGAGGCGGAGGCGGAGGGCGTCGAGGGCGGGCGCGGTCGGGTCGGCGGCCTCGAGCGCGACGGCGTCGAGGAACGGGATGGTGTCGTCGGGATCGGTCACGGTCGTCCTCCGGTCGTGGTGGTGGCGGGTGCGGGAGCGCGACCGGTGCCCGGCGGATCCGCCCCCAGCGTCCGCCGGAGGCTCGCGACCCCGTCGGCCGCCGCGCGCCGCACGGCCTCCGGCGTCCCGCCGACGATCGCCGCGACCTCCGCGTGCGGCAGCCCCCCGAGGTACCGGTACGCGACCGCGAGCCGCTGCCGCTCGGGAAGGGCGGCGACGGCGCGCCAGAGGTCGGGGTCGCGGGATCCGGGCACGCCGAGGTCCGAGATCCGCTCGGGCACCTCGTCGACGGGGATGGCGTGGCGGCCGCGGGCGCGGATCGCGTCGAGGGCCTTGCGGTGCGCGATGGTGACGAGCCAGGCCCGCACGTCGGCGCGCGGCCCGAGCCGCGGGTACGCGACGAGAGCCGACAGGAACGTCTCCGACCACGCGTCCTCGGCGTCCGCGTGCCCGCCGAGCACGGCCCGGCACACGCGGAGCACCACGGCGCCGTGCTCGGTCACGACCCTGTCGAACGGCTGCATCATCTCCACACCGGGTAGACGCCGGGGCGGGGTGATCCGTGAGGTCGGCGTGCGGATCAGTCTCGCGGATCCCGGGGCCGGTGTCGCGGGACGGCGCGGGCACGGCCCGCCTCCGAACGCGCCGTGCGCCTCCTCGCCATCTCCGGTGCCCTGCCCGTGCGCGCCGTAGGGACTACCCGTGACGGTCCCCGCGGATGACGACCGGCGGCTCCCCGCTCGCGAGGATGGGAGCGCGGCCCACCCCCGGCCGCGCGTTCCGCGAGGAGCACCCGCCGCCGGCCCGTCCCCCCGGGCCGGCGGCGCACCGACGGAAGAGGATCCGCATGACCGGCACCATGAGCCCCGCCGCCCGCGACGACGAGCAGGCCCTGCCCGACGCACCCCGCGCGCTCCGCGTCTTCGTGGTCGACGAGGAGGCGCCCATCACCCAGCTGCTGTCGCTCGCGCTGCGGATGGAGGGCTGGGACGTGCGCGTCTTCGCCACCGGCCGTGCCGCGATCGCCGCGGCCGTGGATGCCGCGCCCGACGCGATCCTGCTCGACATGACGCTGCCCGACGTCTCGGGCGTGGAGGTCGTCGGCGAGCTGCGGCGGGCCGGCGTCGCGACGCCCGTGCTGTTCCTCACCGGGCGCGACTCGCTCGAGGACCGGCTCGCGGCCTTCGGCGCGGGCGCCGACGACTACGTGACCAAGCCGTTCGGCCTCGAGGAGGTCGTCGAGACCCTGCGCGTGCTCTTCCGCCGCCGCGGCCTGGCTCCCGCCATGATCACCGCGGGCGACCTCGTGCTCGACCCGGCCACGGGCGAGGCGTGGCTCGCGGGCGTGCCGTTGGCGCTGGATCCCATGGACCTCGTCGTCGTGCAGGCGCTCGCCGAGGAGCCGACGCGTCGGCTCTCCCGCCGCGAGCTCGTGCACCGGCTGACGGACGCCGGCTGGGACCTCGTCGCCCCGCACGCGCTCCTCGACCTGCCGGCGGTGACCGGCCGTCGGACGGGCCGCGACCAGGTCGTCCTGCTCGCCGCGGCGGGCGACGACCTGGTGCTCGCGCCCGCCGTCTGACGCCGGGAGCGCCTCCGTCGGGCGCCGCCTCCACCCCAATCCGGGGGCCGACGCGGCGATTCACCCCCCGCAACTCCGGGGATCACGAGTCACACGCGTCACACTGCGCCAATTATTTCCCCAGGTGGGTAGCGGATGTCCCTACAGTCGGGAGCGGGGAGCCGAACCTCCCCGACGCGTCCTCGAGACCCCCGAGCGCGTCTCCTCCACCGCACGAGCGCGGCACAGCACTGGCGCGCCCGGGCGGTCCTGCACCACTGGAGCTGTCATGACCCGTGCCACCCCCGCCGCCGGTCGCGGCAGGTCGTTCCGTCGCGCGGCCGCCGGCGCCTGCTTCTCGGCGTCGCTCGTGATCCTGCCGCTCGCGATGGCGCCCGCCGCCCACGCCGAGACCGCCCCGGTCGGATCCGCGCCCGTCGCCGTCGACGCGCCGGTCGTCGAGTCGCCCGCCGCCACCCCGACCCCGGCCGCCGAGGCCCCTGTCGCGGACGCGACGCCGACCCCCGCACCCACCGGGACCGCCGACGAGACCGCTCCCGTCGCCGACGCCCCGCTCGAGACCACGCCGACCCCGGCCGCCCCGGCCCCCGCGCCCTCGACCGGCCTCCCGACGCTCGAGCCGACCGTCCCCGTCGTCGAGCTGCCCTTCACCTGGACCACGCCCGACCGCGGCGTCGCCCTCCCGATCAACGAGGCCGTGCCCTTCGCCGGCACCGGCACCGCGGGCAGCATCGTCACCGCCAGCTACTTCAACGCCGTGGGCGTGAAGTCCATCGCGGGCATCGGCATCGTCGGCGAGGACGGCACCTACGCGTTCCCCGCGAGCTTCACCGAGCTGCTGCAGGACTCGAAGACCGCGAGCGTCACGCTCACGCAGGTCGGCCTCGACCTCACGATCGAGGGCGAGATCCGCGGCCTGGTGCGCTTCGCCGAGGCGCCCGTCGGCCCGTTCGTGCGCGCCGAGGCGTCGTTCTCGACCATCTCGCCGATCTCCGTCGCCCAGGCCACCAGCCTGCTCGGCGGCCTGAAGGTCACCGCCACCGGCTACCTCCGCTACGAGGCCGTCGAGGTGACGGTCACCGCGCCCGACGGCCGCGTGATCCAGCTCAGCGACGAGAACGGCGGCGGCGTCGGCGTCGGCACCCGCTCGCTCAAGGACCTCGTGCGCGCCGACGTCGACGGCACGTTCGCGCAGCCGATCATCCTGTTCGGCGACATCCAGCCGGGCACCTACAAGGTGTCCGTCCTGGGCCTCGAGTCGGGCCTCTCCCTCGGCGGCACCGTCGAGCTCACGGCCGAGGACGCCAGCGTGCCGGTCATCCCGGGCGTCCCGACCCCGACGCCGACCACGCCGTCGATCGACCCCGCGGGCACCGCCCCGAAGCCGATCACGAAGCCGGCCGCGAACCACGGCGACACCCTGCCCGTCACGGGCACCGACGGCGCGGCGGCCCTCGGCCTCGGCGGCCTCGGTGCGCTGCTGGCCCTGGCCGGCGCGGGCACGCTCGTCGCGCGTCGTCGCCTGCGCTCCGCGGAGTAGCGGCGCGGCACCACCCGCATCACGCACGACGACGGCCGGATCCCCGTGGGGTCCGGCCGTCGTCGCGTGCGGGCGGCGCGTGCCTTGTCCCGCCCCGCGGCCTCCCCGTACATTTGACGTGACCCGCAACGAATCACCCGCACGCGGATCCGCACCCCGTATGAGACGAAGGAGTCCCATGTCCGACACGCAGCCCGCCGCGACGCCCACGGAGACCGGAGGCGCCCTCGGCGTCGCGATGATCGGGCACGGGTTCATGGGCGCCGCCCACTCGCAGGCCTGGCGCGTCGCGCCCGCGTTCTTCGACCTGCCGCTCGCGCCGCGCATGGTGTCCGTCGTCGGACGCGACCGGGCGCGCACGCAGGAGTCCGCGGACCGCTGGGGCTGGGATCGCGCGGAGACCGACTGGCGCGCGGCCATCGAGCGCGACGACATCGACGTGGTCGACATCTGCTCGCCCGGCAGCACGCACGTCGAGATCGCGGTCGCCGCGCTCGAGGCCGGCAAGCACGTGCTGTGCGAGAAGCCGCTCGCCAACACGGTCGAGGAGGCGGAGATCATGGCGGCCGCCGCCGAGAAGGCCGCCGCGCAGGGGATCCGCGCGATGGTCGGCTTCAGCTACCGCCGCGTGCCCGCCATCACCTTCGCGCGCGACCTCGTCGCCCAGGGCGCGATCGGCGAGCTCCGCCAGGTGCGCGCGCTCTACCTGCAGGACTGGCTGACCGACGCCGAGGGCCCCATGACCTGGCGCCTCGACAAGGAGGCGGCCGGATCCGGTGCGCTCGGCGACATCGGCGCGCACATCGTCGACGCGGTGCAGTTCATCACGGGCGAGCAGCTGGACGCGGTGAGCGGCCTGCTCCGCACCTTCGTGGAGGAGCGCCCGCTGCTCGCCGAGACGCGCGGCCTCGGCGGCGTCGCGTCGAGCGAGCGCGGCCAGGTCACCGTCGACGACGCCGCCTACTTCACGGGGAAGCTCGCGGGCGGCGCGCTCGCCAGCTTCGAGGCGACCCGCATGGCCACCGGCCGCAAGAACGCGCTGCGGCTGGAGTTCAGCGGATCCGACGGCGCCATCTCCTTCGACCTCGAGCGCCTCAACGAGATCGAGCTGTACGACGCGACCGCGCCCGCCGACCGGCTGGGCTTCCGGCGGATCCTCGTCACCGAGCCCGAGCACCCCTACACGGCCGCGTGGTGGCCGACCGGCCACGGCCTCGGCTACGAGCACGCGTTCACCCACCAGGTGCGCGACCTCGTGCACGACATCGCCGCGGGCCGGGAGCCCCAGCCGTCGTTCGCCGACGGTCTCCGCGTGCAGCGCGTGCTCGACGCCGTGGAGCGCAGCTCGGCCGACGGCAGCGCGTGGGTGCAGGTGGACCCCGCCGGCGCCTGACCGCCGGGGCGGGCGGCACCTGTGAGACCGCCGCACGCACGCCTCCGCCTGTCGCTACCGTGACACCACCTCGCCCGCCGCCGCCTCCCGTCGGCGGCGCCGACGGATCACGACGCTCCTCCTCCCGGTCCCGCCCGCGCGCATGCACGCGGGCCGCCCGGCGTGCTCCGCGGCGCTCGCGCGAGCCCGCGCCAGGAGAGACGCCGCCATGCTCCGCATCCGTTCCATGAGACCGTCCCGCGTGCGGGTCGCCCTCGTCGCCCTCGCCGTCGCGACCGCGGTCGTGCCCTCCGTCGCGCCGACGTCGGCGTCCTCCGCGGGAGCCGCCCCCGGAGGGATCACGCCCGGTCACGTCCTGGGTGCGGACGGCCGCAGCGCGGAGGCGTATCAGCTCTCCGACGCGATCCTCGAGCACGTCTACGTGCAGGCCGACATGGACTCCGACGGCGACGGTCGCGAGGACCTCATCCGCGCCGACATCCAGCGCCCGCGCACGCCCTCCGGCATCACCGTGCCGAGCATCATCGGCGCCTCCGGGTACTTCGGCGCGCCGATCGACACGACCACGAAGCCCTACGTCGATCCGGAGCACCGCGACACCAGCGACCTGTCCTCCATGCCGGGCTGGGAGAACAACTACTTCGTGCCCCGCGGCTACGCCGTCCTCTCCGTCGATGTCGCCGGGACGAACTTCTCGGAGGGCTGCGTCGACGACGTCGGGCCGAACGACGTCGAGTCGGTGGCGGCCGTCATCCGCTGGCTGCACCACGAGCCGGGTTCGGTCGCGTACCGCGACCTCGACCGGGCCGTCCCCGTCGACTCCGCGTGGAGCTCCGGCCTCAGCGCGGTGAGCGGAATGTCCTACGACGGCGGCATCGCGCACGCCGTCGCCACCTCGGCCCACGTGCCGGGGCTGAGGACGGTCGTCCCCATCGAGGGCGGCACGAGCGCCTACAACACGCGCCCGAACGGCATCGACGTGGGAGGGGGCACGGCCGAGTTCTCCGAGTACCTCACGGAACCCGAGCCGGCCGGCACGAAGTCCCCGAAGCTGCCGCAGTCGCTCCGGGATCACCAGGCGGCGAAGCGGAAGACGTGCCAGGCGTCCTTCGACGCGATGCGCGCCCAGTCGGATCCCGCCGGCCGCACGGACAACGCGTTCTGGCAGGCCCGCGACTACACGCGGAAGGTCGACCAGATCGCCCGGAACGGCGTCAGCGAGTTCATCGCGCAGGGGCAGGGCGACATGGTCGTCCGCACCAACGAGCTCGCCGCCCACTGGGCGGCGCTGCAGCGCGCCGGCGTGACCTCGAAGCTCTGGCTCCACCAGGCCGGGCACGTCGAGGCGTTCCGGTTCGACCGGCCGACCTGGGTGGACACGCTGCACCGGTGGTACGACCACGCCCTCCTCGGGGTGGCGAACGGGATCACGGCGGAGCCGCCCGTGCGGGTCCAGACCTCGCCGACCACCTGGCAGGACAGCGCCGTCTGGCCCGCCGCGGGCAGCGTCGCCACGACGCTGCACCCGGGTGCGGTCACGGGCGGCCTCGGCGCGCTCGGCATGGCGCCGGATCCCGCGGCCGGATCGGCCTCCTACGCCGCCAGCCTCCAGGAGGACGACTCGCCGACCGCGCTCACGCGTGGCGCCGCCGAGCCCCGCGCGGCGAAGGACCGGCTCGTCTTCACCAGCCCCGCCCTCGATCACGACGTGCGGATCTCCGGCACGCCGCGCATGTCGGTCCGCGTCACGCCGGGGGCCGGCGACACCGACGTGTCCGTCGCGCTGGTCGACTACGGCCCCCAGACCATCGTCGACACCCCCTCCGACGATGAGCTGGTCCTCCTGAAGACGGGCACCGCGTACGGCCAGTCGACTCCGGCCGACCGCGGGGAGTACTACGACGAGACCCTGGCCACCCGGAGCACCGGCAGCTTCGTGTTCTCGCGCGGCATCGGGAACACGGCGCACCACGAGTCCCTCCAGGCGTACACGCCGGTGCCCGCGGGCGACACGATCGACCTGGCCTGGGATCTCCAGCCCGTCGACCACGTGATCCCCGCGGGGCACCGGCTGGGGATCATCGTCTACAACGACGGCCTCCGGTCGGCCGCGGACGAGGACGGGTCGCGCGTCGTCACCGCCGGCTCCACGGTCGACCTCGCGCACAGCTCCATCGTCGTGCCCGTCGTGGGCGGCGCCGTCGACGGAGTCGCACGATGACCCGCGGCATCCCCTCCCGTCCCGGTGCCCGGCGCGGGCGGCGCACGGCCGCCCTCAGCGCGACGGCTCTCGCCGCGCTGGCGGCGCTGGCCGGCGCCGCTCCCGCCCAGGCCTTCGAGCTCGAGGGCCCGCACTGGGCCACCCCGCAGCTGACGATCGACACGACCGACGTCCCCGCGGGGCCCTTCCACGATGCGCTCGACGCCGCGGCGGGCGAGTACACGTCGCTCACCCACGCCTCCGTGAGCACCGCCGACGCCACCGGCTCGCCGTGGGCGGCGCAGGTCGTCGACCAGGGCGACGACGGCTACGAGGGCTACTCCACATGGAGATACGACGGTCAGCGCATCACCTACTCGGCCGCCATGCACCTCAACACCCACTACCTCGACGATTCGCTGCCCACCACGCGGCTGAAGGTGGTGTGGGAGCACGAGACGGGGCACGTCCTCGGGCTCGCCCACGTGCCGGGCATCGACCACGTCATGTACTACCGGGCATCCGACGCCTACGACGACGGCGTGACCGGCCTCACCGACGACGAGGTCGCCGGGATCGACTCGATCTACTGATGGGCACGCGCATGGACACGACCACCTCGACGACCGCAGCGACGATCCGCCTCGCCGCCCTCGCCCTGGGAGCCGGCGTGCTCCTGCTGGCCGGCTGCGCCGCCGCACCCACGGGTGCCTCCGCGGGCGCTCCGGCGGGCGACGCGTCCACGGCGGCGCCGATGGACCCCGGCATGGACATGCCGATGGAGGCGGGGCCGGGATCGCACACCCACGGATCCCGCCACACCCTCTACGGCTCGCTCGCCGCGCTCGCGGACGACAGCGTCGAAGTCGTCACGGGCACCGTCGTCGCGCAGCGCGAGGTGGCCGACCTCGGGCCGAGCGCCCCGGCCACGGTCTCGACGGTGCGGGTCGCGTCGGTCGCGAAGACCGCGCGCGGCGTCGCGGTCGGCGACGAGGTCGAGGTGCGGCAGATCGGCACGGCCGCGGAGCCGGGCCCGGCGGCGATGCTCGTGAGCGGATCCGCGTACCTCCTCTACCTGCGGCCCTCGCGCCTTCCCGGCGATGCCGCCTCCCAGTCGTTCGTGACGGGCGGCTCCGCTGGGATCTTCGCGGTTCCGGACGCGGGCGTGCCGGCGGACGGCGCCACGGGGCCGTCGGCGACGTTCGCGCGGATCGACCACGAGCAGGGCGACGTCCTGCCCGAGCGTGTCGACGCGGATCACGCGCTCGGCTGACCGGCGCCGCGCGATCCCGGCGCGGCGTCGCCCGGGCGCTCCCGTACCCTGGACCGGACGACCGGGAGGCGGACGGGTGCAGGCACGGCAGGAGCGGACGCTGCGCGCCGCGCTGTCCGCGTCCGTCTGCACGCTCGTCACGGCGACGCTGCACGCGGCGGCCGGCGGCGGGATCCCGCATCCGCTCGTCCTGGGGCTCGCCCTCGTGCTCGGCGTCGCCCTGTGCTTCGCGCTGGGCGGACGCCGGGTGGCGCTCGCTCCGCTCGTGCTCGCGATCGGCGCCACGCAGGGCGTGCTGCACGCGGCGTTCACGTTCGGCGGATCCGCGGTCGCGCCGGGGATGCCCCTGGGCGCGACCGCGTCCGCCGGGCACGAGCACGCGCACGCCACGGCGGATGCCGCGCGCGTGCTCGCCGGCGGCTCCGCGATGGCCGGGATGCCCGCCGGCCACGACGGCGCGATGCTGCTCGCCCACGTGATCGCCGGGATCGTCAGCGTGTGCTCGCTCCGCGCCGGCGCCGACGCGCTCCGCCGGGTCGTGCGCGCCCTCGCGCTGCGGGTCGGCGCGGCCGTGGGCGGCGCCGTCGGGTCGCTCGTCCGCGCCGCGGTCGCGCTGGCCGCCGCGCTCGCCGCGCCGGCCGCGGCACCCCGGCCGCGCCGGCTCGCGACCGACCTCCGTCCCGCGCGCCCCGTCTCGCTCCTCTCCGCGCGGATCCAGGGTCGCCGCGGCCCGCCGCGCGGCGCGCTCGCCGCCTGATCCGCGCCCGCCGCGTCCCTCGAGGAGCCCGGGCGCGGTCCCGCGTCGCCGCCGCGTCGCCCGTCGTCCGCCCGCGCCCTCCGCGCGATCCGGCCGGGCCTCGTCGCGCAGCCGCGCGCCTCCCGCACGCCCGGACCCGCACGGCCACGCCCGTGCTCCACCGAAGGACAGCCATGCCCTCCCGCACCACCCGCACCACCCGCCCCGCCTCCCGATCCGGCCGCCGCATCGGCGCCCGCGGGCTCCCCGTCGCCCTCGGCGCCGCCGCCGGCCTCGCGCTCGCCGTGTCGGCGCCGCTCGCCGCCTCCGCGCACATCGAGCTCGACGCGTCCGCCACCTCGCCCGCCACGCTCAGCGTCCTGACCTTCGCGGTCGGGCACGGCTGCGAGGGATCCGCCACCACGTCCCTCGCGATCCGCTTCCCCGCCGCCGTGCAGGCCGTGAAGCCGACCCTCGCGCCCGGCTGGTCGGTCGCCGAGCAGGAGGCGGCCGACGGCACGACCGTGACCTACACGGCCGACACCCCGCTGCCCGACGCCCTGCGCGCGACCGTGCAGGTCGAGGCGCTGCTGCCCGTCGACGGGGCGGCCGGGGACGTCGTGACGTTCCCGACGCTGCAGACGTGCGTCGCCGGATCCACCGACTGGGCCGAGACGCCCGCCGCGGGCACCGAGCCCGACCACCCGGCGCCGGCGATCACGCTGACCGACGCCGCCACCGGTGCGGGCATGGCCGGGATGGGGACGAGCACGGAGGCCGCCGCGGCCGCCCCCGCCGTCGCGCCGGTCGACCCGGTCGCCCGCCTCCTCGGCCTCGGCGCCCTCGTCGTGGGCGTCGTCGCCGTGATGCTCCTCACGATCGGCATGCGCCGCCCGCAGCAGGGCGGCCGACGATGACCGCCGTGGACGACCGCGCGGACGAGGCGGCGGCGCCCGCCGCGCCCGCCCCCGCGATCACGCGCCCGCAGCGCGGCTGGTTCATCCCGCTGCTGCTGCGCCTGCACTTCCTCGCCGGGATCCTCGTGGGCCCGTTCATCCTCACCGCGGCCCTGAGCGGCGCGGCCTACGCGCTCGCGCCGACCGCCGAGCAGATCGTGTACGCGCACGAGCTGCACGCCCCCGCGACGGGATCCACCGTGCCGCTCGCCGCGCAGGTCGAGGCCGCGGAGGCCGTGGTCGGCGGATCCGGCACGCTCGTCGCCGTCCGCCCGGCCCCGTCGCCCGGCGACACCACGCGCGTCATGTTCACGGGCGACGGCCTCATCCCGAGCCAGACGCGCGCGATCTTCGTCGACCCAGCCGACGCCTCCATCCGCGGCGACCTGCCCGTCTACGGCACGAGCGGCGCCCTGCCGCTGCGCACCGCGATCAGCGACTTCCACCGCAGGCTCGGGCTCGGCGATGCCGGCCGGATCTACAGCGAGCTCGCCGCGAGCTGGCTCGGCATCGTGATGCTCGCGGGCCTCGGCCTGTGGGTCGCGCGCTGGCGCCGCTCGCCGCGCCGCCGCGACCTCGTGCGGCCGGACGCGCGGGCCACCGGCTATCGGCGGATCCTCTCCTGGCACGCCTCCACGGGCGTCTGGCTGGTGGCGGGTGCCCTGTTCCTGTCGGCCACGGGCATCACGTGGTCGCAGTTCGGCGGGCAGAACGTGACCGACCTCCGGGCCGCGCTCAGCTGGCAGACGCCGAGCCTCGCGACCGCGCTCCCGGGAGCGGGAGCGGGCGGGGCGTCGGCGGCGGATCCGCATGCCGGCCACCACGCGTCCGCGGCACCCGCGTCGACCCCGGCCGTCGACCCCGCGACCTTCGACGAGGTCCTCCGGGTCGCGCGGGGCGTCAACGTGAACACGGGCCTCGTGGAGATCAAGCCCCCCGCGGCTGCCGACCAGGCGTGGACGGTGAGCGAGATCCAGCGCAGCTTCCCGACCGAGGTCGACCAGGTGGCCGTGGACGGCAGCACGCTCCAGGTCGTGGGCCGCACCGACTTCGCCGACTACCCGTTGGCCGCGAAGCTCGCGCGCTGGGGGATCGACACGCACCAGGGATCCATGTTCGGGCTGCCGAACCAGCTGCTGCTCGCGGTGACCGCGCTCGGCATCGCCGCGATGGTCGTGTTCGGGTACCTGATGTGGTGGAAGCGCCGGCCGGGCGTCGCGCGCCCCGGCCGTCCCGCCCCCGCGGGTGCGCTCGTGCGGGCGCCGTGGTGGGGGATCGCGGCGGTCGTCGCGGTCGGCGTCGGCGTGGGGCTGTTCCTGCCGCTCGTCGGGATCCCGCTGGTCGGCTTCGTGCTGCTCGACGCGCTGATCACCGCGGCGCGCGTGCACCGGGCCGGCGCTCCCGCCTGATCGCGCCCGCCGCGCCGCGCCGCGCCGGACCGCGCCGCGCCGGCTGCCGGTCGCCCGCGCCTCAGCGGGCGGCCGGCGCCGGCCCGGTCGACGCGGCCACGTGCAGCGGGCACGGCAGCAGCGCGTGCGGCAGCTCCGCGGCCGTGCCGTCGAGCCGCGCGAGCAGCGTCTCGACGGCGAGCCGGCCGAGCTCCTGGCCGGGCGCGTCCATGGTGCTGAGCGCGGGCTCGACGAGCGCGCCCGCCTCCGTGGACGAGGCGAGCGACAGGATCGAGACGTCGTCCGGCACGCGCCGCCCCGCCGCGTCGAGCCCCGAGATGAGGCCGCGCGCCGCCGGGTCGTTGAGGAGCATGACCGCGGTGATCCCCGGATCCGCCGCCAGGAGCTCGCCCGCCGCCGCGCGTCCGCCCGCGGGCGTCGGCGCGCACCGGGCGACCCGGCCGCCGAGCCCGCGCGCGGCCGTCTCCCCGAGGAACGCCCGCTCGGTGCGCGTCGTCGGGCCGTACCCGCGCAGCGGCCCGCCCTCGAGGTCCTCCACCAGGAGCCCGAACCGGCGGTGCCCGAGGCCCTGGAGATGGTCGAGGCCGTCGGCGACGGTGCGCGCGAAGTCCATGTCGACGAACGGCAGGTCGCGGGTCTCGGCCGTGCGCCCGATGGAGACGAACGGCACGTCGAGGGCCGCCAGCTCCCGGATGCGCGCGTCGTCCATGCGCACCTCCATCACGATGACGCCGTCGACGAGCCGGCCGCTCACGAGGTCGGACACGTCGTCGGGCGACGTGTCGGTGGGCCAGAGCACGAGGTGGTAGCCGAGCTCCGACGCGCGCGTGGCGGCGCTCATGAAGATCTCGAGGGCGATGCGGCTGAGGCGCTGCACGTCGGCGGGGAACAGCAGCGCGACGATCCGGGTGCGCTTGCTGGCGAGCGCGCGGGCCACGACGTTGTTGCGGTAGCCGAGCTCCTCCATCGCCTCGGTGACGGCCCGCCGCGTCGGCGCGGAGACGGGCTTCGTGCCGTTGACGACGAAGGAGACCGTGGCGATCGAGACCCCCGCGCGCGCGGCGACCTCTCGCATGGTCGGGATGGCGGCTCCTCGAGGTCGGGCGGCGCGGGCCCGGTCGTCGGCCGGGCGCGTGCTCAGCGTATAGCGGGGTCCGCGGCCCGATGCGGGTCGGCCGGGGCGCGGAACCGCGAGACGAGGATGAGCGCGCCCGTGATCGCGCAGACCGCGAGCGTGAGGCCGACCACGTACGCGGCGACCGTGCCGTACCCGCCGGGCGACGAGTCCGGGTTCAGGAACCCGTACGGGTAGTAGGTGGCGGTGCGGAAGACCTCGTCGCCGGTGAACGGGCCGCGGAGGAGCGTGACGAGGATCCAGGCGAGGGGGAACGCGATGACCCGGCCGATGGCGCCCGCGCGGAGCGGCCGGCGGTCGGGCGCGATGATCCAGTCGAGCAGCACGATCAGCGGCACGGCGACGTGCACGATCTGGTCGGCCCAGTCGAGCTTCAGCGCCTCCGGCTGGGGCTGGCCGCGCAGCAGCAGGTTCCAGACGATGCCCGTGATGACGAGGTAGACGGTGGACGCGAGCCGCAGCGTGACCCAGCCGACCCCGGGATCCACCACGCGGCCCCGCGCGAGCCGCACGCCGCCGACGGTCAGGACGACCGCGCCGAGCAGGTTCGCGTCGACGGTGAAGAACAGGGCGAAGTCGAGCGACTTGCCGGCGATGCCGGTGACGCCGATGTCCTGCCAGTAGGCGAAGTTGACGTGGTACTGGGCGATGACGCCGATGACGGCGGCGATCGCGGTGGCGATGCGGACGACGGAGAGGAGGATGCGCACGGACGAGGATCCCACGCTCGCGGCCCCGCTGCCGGTCGGCGCGGCCGGTCGCGTGGTCGCGCGCCTCCGCGTGGCCGCGCGGCCCAATCCGGGGGGGCGACCTCGCGGTCGATCGGTCTCCGTCTTCGCGAAGGGGAAAGCGCGACGAGGTAGGGCATGCGCCGGCGACTTCAGCGGGCGAGGTGGGGCGGATCATACAGCATGTCCGGATGGCGGGATCAACGCTCGCGAAATAGCCGAAGGCGTGGTTATAGTCGGCGGGGTTCGGGGATATCGACTGACGCTTCTCCCCGATTCCACGCGAGGGGATCCGTCTGTCGGACCCGGCAGATCGAGGGAAGCATGGATTCCATGAAGCAGCGCGTCGCAGTCATAGGCCAGGGATATGTGGGACTCCCGCTGGCGTTGACGGCCGTGCGCGCGGGCCACGTCGTCTTCGGGGTCGAGAATTCAGACGCGCGAGCGCGTCGATTGGCCGCCTCCTCGTCGTACATCGATGATGTGTCGGATCGAGATCTCCGTGAAGCCCACGAGAGCGGGCGATACTCGGTGGTGAGCGACACGACCGAGCTCCGCGAATTGGATGTGGTGGTCATCACCGTTCCCACGCCCCTCGACGGCGAAGGCCGCCCGGACCTCAGATTCGTTCTCGCGAGCATCGGCGGGCTCCGTAACGCCCTCCACAGCAGGGCGACCGTGGTGGTGGAATCCACGACCTTCCCCGGGACCACGGAGGAGATCATCGGACCCGTCCTGGAGCGGGTCACGGGAAGGCGCATCGGCTCCTCCCTGCACCTGGGCTTCAGCCCTGAGCGTGTGGATCCGGGCAATCCCGCCCACGATGCGCGGTCGACGCCGAAACTCGTGTCCGGAGTCACCTCTGCGTGCCTGGACGAGATCCGCGGCTTCTACGCATCGCTCGGCATCCCGACGGTCGATGTGTCAGGGACGCGCGAAGCCGAATTCGCCAAGCTCCTCGAGAACACGTTCCGGCTCGTGAACATCGGGTTGGTGAACGAGCTGGCCGAATACGGGCACAAACGCGGAATCGACGTGCGCGAGGCGATCAGGGCAGCGAGCACGAAGCCCTTCGGGTACATGGCGTTCTCACCCGGGCCCGGCGTCGGGGGCCATTGCATACCGATCGACCCCCATTACCTCGCATGGGATGCGAATGCGTCAGCGGGCATGGGTCTCGATCTCGTGGAGTCGGCCTACCGCGTCAACGAACGCCGGCCCGATTACATCGCTGGCGTCGTGTCCGCCCATCTCGATCACCACGGCGCAGGGGCGGTGGTGATCGTGATCGGCGCCGCCTACAAGCCGGGGATCGCCGATGTGCGTGAATCCCCGGCCATCAGCGTCGTCGCGGGGCTCCGGGCCCGCGGACACGAGGTGGTGGTGTACGACCCCGTCGTCGGCGACGGAGACCTCGGCGATATCCGAGTGCACGGGCGCCTGTCCGACGAGGACATCCGGCGAGCCGCGATCGCCGTCCTCGTCACCGATCACGGCGAGAACGACTACTCACGTCTGCAGCAGGCGGGCGTCCCCATCATCGACACTCGTGGCCGGCTCGGGCGGAGCGCGCTCGTGACGCTCTGAACATCACCGTCCGACATGCCGACCGCATCCGGCCCGTCTTCGCCCTGCATCACCGAACGAGAGGAAGCACATGCACATCGCCGACATCTCCATCACGCCCATCGCGGTCAAGGACCCGCCCCTCCTGAACTCGGAGGGGGTGCACCAGACCCACGCGCTCCGGTCCGTCCTCAAGGTGACGACGTCGGATGGCGTGGTCGGATGGGGCGAGACCTACGGTGACGACGTCATGCTCCGATGGCTGAACAGGCTCGCCCCGCAGATCGTGGGGATCGACCCCTTCGACACGAACCGGATCGCCGGCATCGTCGAGGAGGAGCTCCGGACCAGCGTCAACGAGACCGGCGACGAGAGGCCCGCCGGCGCCGGGTACCCGATGGCAGATGCGGCCTCGCAGAAGACCCGCGCGGCCGTGTTCTCCGCGTTCGAGGTCCCCTGCCTCGACATCCAGGGGAAGACGCTCGGGCGCCCGGTATCCGATCTGCTCGGTGGTCGCATACGAGATCGTGTCGACTTCTCGGCGTACCTGTTCTACAAGTGGGGCGAGCACCCTGACGCCCCGTATGAGCCCGACACCTGGGGTGAGGTGCTGTCCGCCGAGGCCATGGTGGGAGAGGCCGAGCGCATGGTCCGCGAACACGGCTTCCGATCCTTGAAGGTGAAGGGCGGGGTGTTGCCGCCGGCGGAGGAGGTGCGCACGGTGCTCGCGCTGCAGGCCGCGCTCCCGGGGCTCCCGATCCGCATCGACCCGAACGCAGCGTGGACCGTGGACGTCGCGATCGAGGTCGGGCGAAGGCTCGAGGGCAAGGTCGACTACCTGGAGGATCCCGTCGCGTCCACGTCGGCCATGGCTGAGGTGGCGCGGCGCGTGGATATGCCCCTCGCGACGAACATGTGCGTCACCGCGTTCGAGGACGTCCCTGAGGCCGTCCGGGCAGGTGCGCCCCAGATCCTTCTCTCGGACCACCACTTCTGGGGAGGCCTTCGGCGATCGGTCGAGCTCGACCGGCTGTGCGAGACCTTCGATCTGTCGCTCTCGATGCACTCGAATACTCATCTCGGGATCAGCCTGGCCGCCATGACGCACTTCGGCGCCGTCTCCCGCACGATGCGCTATTCATGCGACACCCACCGCCCGTGGCAGACGGAGGACGTGCTGTCCGACCGGACACCGCTGCCCATCGAGGACGGGGCGGTGGCGGTCCCCGCCGGGCCCGGTCTCGGGATCGAGGTGGACGAGGACGCCGTGGCGGCACTGCACGAGCAGTGGCGGACGTGCGGCGTGAGGACCCGCGACGACGTCACACCGATGCGCGCGGTCGACCCCGACTGGACTGGTGCCGTGCCCCGGTTCACGACGTATTGAGCGAGCCGTTGATGTCGAGGATCCTGCTCGTCGGAGGCGGGCGCGGGCTGCACGACCTCATCCGGTCGCGGGCGCCCGGGCTCCGTACGGTCGTCCTCGGCCGGAGCTCCGCCCTCGGGCTGATCTCGAGCCCGGAGCGGAACGACTTCGTGGGGCTGCTGCCGGAGGACGCCACCGGCGAGGCATGGGTCGAGACGGCCCGGTGGATCCGTTCCCGGTGGCCGTTCGACCGGGTGACCGCTCTCGCGGAGATCGATCAGGACAAGGCCGCCCTCATCGCCTCGGAGCTCGGACTGGCCTACCACCAGCCCGGACTCGTCGATCTCGTCAACGACAAGCACGCGATGCGCGAGGCGCTTCGTCGCGAAGGCCTCACGGCGGTCCGGTCCGGGCGACCCGGTGACGCCTCAGCAGCATTGACGTGCGCTGAGGACCTGGGCTATCCGCTCGTGGTGAAGCCGAACGGCGGCCGCGGCAGCGCCGGCGTGCGGGTCGTCGCGGACGACAGCGAGCTCGTCGAGGCCTTCGCCTACGCGTCGGAGATCGGCGCCGATGCGGGGGCGGAACGGGCATGCCTGGTCGCCTCGACGCCGATGGTCGAGCAGTTCGTCTCAGGACGTGAGTTCAGCGTGGAGGCGTTCACCCACGAGGGCGAACACCACATCGCGGCCATCACGGAGAAGTTCATCGACGAGCGGTCCCATGTCGAGGTGGGGCATGTCGTCCCGGCCCGGATCCCCGAGCCCGAGCACCGCGCAATCGCCCAGTACGTCGACGCCGTCCTCACTGCGCTCGATGTGCGGCACGGGGTCACCCACACCGAGGTCATGTCCGGTCCCCATGGCGTCGAGATCATCGAGACCCACCTCCGCAAAGCCGGCGATGAGATCCTCGAGCTCGTGGCCGATGCCACGGGGTGGGTGCTGGACGAGGCGACGGTGGACCAGGCGGCGACCGGGGGGTTCACCCCGCCCGCGTGGGCTGAGGAGACCGCGCGCGCGGGGAGGCACTACGTCGGAGCGGCTGCCGTGTGGTTCGCACTCGCGGAGCGCCCGGGGCGGGTGCACTCGGTCGAGGGGATCGAAGCGGTGCAGGGGACGCCGGGTGTGCGGGAGGCGAAGCCTCTCGTGCACCCGGGTGACGGCGTGGTCCCCGCCCGATCATCCCTCGACCGGATCGCGCGCGTGCGCGTCGTCGCGGCTGATGCGGACGCGGCGATGTCGGCCGCGACATCAGCTGTGGAGGCTCTCATGATCCTCGGAGAGGAAGGTGGGGCGCTGTGATCGCGGAGACCGGCGAGGCCCGCCTGCCGATCGGGATCATCGATTCCCGGGCCTCGGACCCCATGCGTCGATGGTCGACCCTCGAGTTCCTGGGCGACTCGTTGGCAGGTGACGTCGACACGCGGACCTGGTGCGACGACGCCGGTGACGCCGCGGTCGTCGGCTTCGACTTCACCGGGACGCGCGTCCCCCTGACGTTCGATCTGGCCAAGCTGCTCGGCGCGAGCGACGATGGGATCGGGCGGAGGTGGCTCGTCCTCGGAGCGTCCGTGCGGTTCCGGCACACCCTCTACGGGGACGGCTCGAAGCTCGCCCCGCTCATGGAGCGCATCCACCGGGAGGCCCGGCTCCTCGGCTACGACGGCATCGTCGTGCCCTGGGTCGACGTCGACGATGAGGATCGCCAGGACCTGCTGGGCCAGCTGGGGTACCGGGCGGTGTTCTACGACGCCGACTGGTACGTCGACTGCGCGGGGCGCGGCGATCTCGAGGAGCTGATCGCGTCGATGCCGAGGACCGCACGCAAGCAGTTCACCAACGACCGCAATCGCTTCGCCCTGACCGGGACGCGCTTCCGCGATTGGCGAGCAGGCGACGAACGGTTCGCGCTGGGGATGCACCGCGACTTCATGAGCGATTACGGGCACGAGCGCGCGGAGTTCCGGGACGAGGCGTTCGCCCGGTTCGCCTCCCTGCCCGGCGCGACGATCCGTGTGGCCGAGGACGAGAGCGGACGCCTCGTCGGCTACGTCATGGCGCTCCGCGACGACTCGACGATGCACGTCCTGCGGTGGGGCCGACCGTCCGGGGACGTCCCGGACCGCCTCTACGCCAACCTCGGCTACCTCGATCCCTTGATGCAGGCCACGCGGGCAGGTGTGGATCGGGTCTGGCTCGGCAAGAACGCCCACCGCTTCAAGCAGCTGCGCGGTCTCATCCCGGTACCCGCGACATTCAACTTCCTCGCGCTCGACCCTGAGCGGCACGCGGGGCTCGCCCCGGTGGCGGCCGCCGCGGATGCGGCAGCGCGTTCCCGGTACGAGAGCGCCCTCGAGCTGTGAAGGCCTCCACGATCGTGGTCGGGGCCGGCGTCGCCGGGCGACGCCTGCACGCCGTAGCGACGAAGCGCCTCTTCCCCGACCGGCAGATCGACTTCGTGGACCCGTCGGTGGACGGCGCGTTCCCCACGCTCGTCGACTGTGCGGCGGAACGGAGCATCGCAGCATCCATCGTCCACGTGTGCACGCCGGCGGACACCCACGTGGACGTCCTCGAGGAAGCGCTGTCGCTGGGGGCGCGCGAGATCATCGTCGAGAAGCCGATCGCCGCTCACGGGCGGGATCTGGGGCGCTTCTCGGACCTCCTCGCGGGCCACCCGTCGGCGAGGGTCATCCCGGTCGCGGTCTGGCCGCACGCCCGGTCCATCCGGCATGTGCGGACGATCGTCGCTCGAGCCGTGGAGAGCGGCGCCGCTGCGTCATGCCGACTGGAGATGCATCAGCACAAGGACCGCCGCCGTGACGCGGCGCAGGGGAGAGGCGGCACCGCCTCGGTCTTCGACGTGGAGCTCCCGCACATGACCCTCCTGGCGCGGCATCTCCTGGGGCCCGTCCGCAGCGCGTCGGTCATCGCGGCCCGTCGAGAGGCCGATCCGGTCGCCTGCTCCGTGGAGCTCCGGCATGTCAGCGGCGCCGTGTCGACGCTGCACTCGTCTCTCGACGGCGGCGAACGTGAACGTCGCCTCGAGTTGACGACGTCATCCGGCGCGATCAGCGTGGAGCTCCCGAGATCCCGGGAGGAGCTGCACGCGACCGTCTCCCACGGGCACCGCGTCGAGCGCGTCCCCGAGCGGCCGCTCGACGACTTCCTGCTCAGCGCGTACCGGGTGTTCGTCGGCGTCGGGGAGCAGATGCCCGTCTCGATGACGGAGCACTTGGAAGCCGCCAGCTTGACGCTCCATCTCAGGGACGCAGAACACGAGGGAGGACACATGGAACGAGGTCGGACATGTCAGTGAGCTTCTTCACCTCGGTCCGCGGGCTGGAGGCGGACATCGTCGAGCTCCGACGCGGACTCCAGCGAGTGGACCAGCGAGACGCGCTCGTCGCCGAGCTCGAGGCGGAGATCCGCGAGCGTACGGGCGCCCGGCACTCCATCGCCTGCAACTCGGGTACCGACGCCTTGATCGCGCTGCTCATCGCAGCCGGCGTCGAGCCCGGCGACGAGGTCATCGTCCCGGCCTACAGCTTCTTCGCCAGCGCCTCGTGCGTGGTGCACGCCGGGGGAGTGCCGGTCTTCGTCGACATCGACCCGGACTCCTACGCGGCCACGGTGAGCGCGATCGAGGAGGCGATCACCCCTCGGACACGAGCGGTGCTGCTGGTCCACCTCTTCCACACGATGGCCGACGTCGTCGCCGTAGCCGACCTCTGCGCCACTCGCGACCTCGTGCTGGTCGAGGACAGCGCGGAGGCAATCGGCATGCGACGGGCCGGCGTGCACGCCGGCCTCTTCGGAGCAGGGGGCGCGCTCTCCTTCTTCCCCACGAAGACCTGGGGTGGGGTCGGTGACGGTGGAGCCGTGCTGACGGACGACGCCGGCATAGCCCGACGGGCGCGCGATGCGGTCGAGGGGCGCGGGCCCGCTCCGTGGACGAGCCGCATGGACGCGCTCCAGGCTGCCGTCCTCCTCGCTCGCAGCCATCGCCTCGACAGTGAGATCGACAGGCGAAGGCAACTCGCCGAGCGGTACACCGAGCGTCTCGGATCCGTGCCGCACGTGAAGACGCCCGCATCCCCGCTCCCTGGGCCTGGTGACTCGTCCGTCTGGTACGTCTACCTGATCGAGTCCGACCGCCGTGACGAGCTCGTCGACGCGCTTGCCGCAGCCGAGGTCGGGACCGAGATCTACTACCCCCGCGCCATCCCCGATCAACCGTGCTTCCGTGGGCCGGACTCGCCCGAGTTCCCTGTCGCCAGGCGAGCCGCGACCCGGGCGCTGGGTCTGCCTCTCTACGCCGACATGGACTCGAGCGACGTCGACACCGTCTGCCAGGTCATCAGAGCGACGATGCAGGGAGAGGCGGGACGATGAACCACCGGTTCGACAGCGAGCTCCTGGAGGAATCGGTCCTGGCGGTCGCGGGTTCCGGGCAGTTCATCCTCAAGGGCAGCACGGAGGCATTCGAGCGCGCCGCAGCCGCGGTCGTCGGATGGCATGCCGTCGGGACGAGCGGTCCCTTCGGCGCGGTCCTCCTCCTCGCCATGACGGCGGACCCTCGAGAGCCGGTCCGAGGTGGCGGCCTTCCCGCGGACGTCGAGGCGGGGATCCGCGCCGCTCGACGCTCGAAGTGGGCGGAGTTCCCCCGGTCTCCCTCGCTGACGCAGGGCTGGGACATCTGCAGCTGGCCTGACCTCCGGCCCACGAGCGCATACGGCGGACGGACCACGGCCGTCGTCGTCCGTGAGCTGTTCTCGGCGGCGGCGGCGACCACCATGGGGTTCGACGCCGTCATCTGGGACGTCGGGGGGAGCAGCGAGGTCTCAGCGCCGGGCGAGATCGCGGTCGTGTTCGCGCGAAGCGCCGAGGTGGCCGAACGCCTCCGCGCGCTCCGCAATCACGGCCAGCCGGTGGGCAGGCGATTCCATCATGAGCAGGTCGGCATCAACGCGCGCGTCGATGATGCGTTGGCCTCGTACCTCCTCAGCGAGCTGCAGGCCCTCGTCCCTCGGCGCGCGGACATCCGGGCGCGTGCACGGGCCCTCGAGACCGCGCTCGTCGGGCTCGCGCCCCACCACGTCGCGGATATCGACGGAGGTGGCGGTGTCCGCGTGGCTCGCGTCCCGGGTCCGCTCGCAACGGTCCTGGACCTGGCTGGCGTGCGGTGGCGGGAGGTGGGGGAGGAGTCCATGATCACGGTGCCCACGCACTTGGACGCCGACGAGATGATGGAGCTGGTGAGATCGATCGCGTCCGCTCTGGAGCCGACCGACGAGCCGGCGGTCCTCGTCACCGAGGGAGGTGCCCCGTGGTGAGCGCATGGCGCTCGCGTCTGAGCGGCATCACCGACGAGGGCGCGTCCGGATTCGCAGGGCAGCGCGCCCTGCACGCGCGGCTCGGCATCCCGAACCTCGAGCTGAGGACGTTCGACGAGACGGGGCTCGATCGCTTCCCGATGCGGACCCACATCGAGCACGCGGCGAAGCTGGAGGACGTCGGGTTGTCGGTCCCCGTCATCGACAGCCCGATCGGGAGCTGGGCGTTCGACATCGGTCGACCCATCCACGAGGACCTGGAGCAGCTCTCGCGATTCATCGACATCGCCCGCGCCTACGGGAGCACGGGCATCCGCGTCATGTCCTATCCGAACGACGGCCGTGATCCCGCTGCGTGGCGAGACGCCGTCATCACGCGCTTCTCGCAGTTGGTGGCTCCAGCGGAGGAGGCGGCGGTGACGCTCCTCATCGAGAACTGCGACGGCTGGGCCGGCCTGTCGGCGGTGAACACCCTGGATCTCCTCGCGTCCGTCGACTCCGATGCCCTCGCGCTGATCTTCGACACGGGGAACGGCGTCAGCTACGGCTATGACTCGGTGGAATTCCTGCAGCCGGTCATGGAGCACGTCCGACACGTGCACGTCAAGGACAGCGTCCGCGGGCCCGGCGGGGTCGATTTCGTCCCGGTCGCCACTGGCAGCTCGCGCGTACGCGAGTGCATCGAGCTCCTGGAGGAGCACGGGTACGGCGGCCTCTACAGCATCGAACCCCACGTCGAGCGTCAGCCGCATCTGGGCACGAGCAACGCGGATGACGCGCTCGCACGGTCGTACGAGCGATGCATGCGCGACGTCGAGCGAGTCCTCGAGGGCGCGACGGGACCGCGAGGGGCAGCTGCATGAGGGATGCCGATCTCGACTGGCTGCTCGACGTCCTCCGCGTCGCGAGCGTCTCCCCCCTCGAAGGAGGTGAGCCGCGTGCGACGGGCGACGCGCAACGACGGGTGTCGGCGGGAGCGCTCGCGCGTGGCTTCCGGGCGAGCCCGCCGCACGTGCCCGGTGCGGCGGTACTCGCTGATCCGGATCTGCCGACGGCCGTCCGGGAGGCGATAGCGTCGGGGGAGGGGGACTTCCTCGAGGAGCAATCGACGGTGATCCTGTCGATCGGCGACACGACCGACCCGCGGCGGACGATCGTGTTCAACTTCCACATCGACACCGTCGGTCCCCACATCGAACCCTCCCTCGACGGCGGATGCCTGCGCGGACGTGGAGCAGTCGACGCCAAGGGTCCGGGCATCGCGGCCCTTATCGGCATCGCCGACGCGTTCTCGGACCAGCCGGACCTCCGCGAGAGGATCGGCGTCGTGGTCACCGTGGTGCCCGGCGAGGAAGGCGGTGCGTTCGGGTTCTACGGGACGAAGGACGTCCTCCGCCGTCCCGACGTCCGGGGAGCGCTCATGGTCTTCCTGGAACCGACCTCCCAGCGCGTCGTCGACTCAGCGAGCGGGGTGATGACCCCTGAGCTCGTCGTCGCGGGCGACGACAGCACCGACGATGCACCCCAGTCCGGCACGAACGCGACCCTGGTGCTCGCCCATGCGGCCGTCGAGCTCGTGACGCAGCTCGCCCCTGTGGCGGAGGGAGTCGGGGCGAAGCTATGCGTCGCCGGGATCCACACCGGATCCGAGCACAACCGCGTGTACGGGAGCGGCAGCCTCAAGCTGAACATCGCGTACTACGACGACGCGGCACGTGACGCCATGGGGCGTGCGGTGACGGAGGCGGTGGAGATGCTGGGCCCCGATTTCGCCCGGCGGTTCGGGCACCTCGCCGTCATGCAGCGCACCGCGGTGGAGCACGACGACGTCTTCGCGCTCAGGTGGCAGAAGCGCGGGGTCCCGGCCCTGGAGAACAGGGACACGAGGCTCGAGGCGGTCCTGTCGCGCAGCGGCTTCCGAAGAGCCGAGGAGCCGCCGGTGGAAGTGGCGTTCACCTGCGACGCGGTCTGGGGGAGCGGGCGCGATGAGTACGTCGTCGTCCTCGGGCCGGGTGATCTCGGACGCAACGGCGCCCACACCGCTGACGAGCACGTCGACCTCGACGAGCTCGATGAGTTCTCCCGGCGGGTGCGGATGCTCATGTCGGAGTTCGCCGGCGAGCTCGCGGGACCGGAAGCGGATCAGGGATGACAGGACGGAGCGACACATGATGCGGATCGCGATCATCGGACTCGGCGCCATCGCGAATGAGTTCATCCCCGCCATCGACGGCGATGCCGCGACGCGCTTGACGGCCGTGTGCGACCTCGACGTCTCCCGCACGGCGCGCTTCGACCAGGAGGGAGTCGGGCGGTATGCCTCCCATGAGGAGCTCATCCGGGCTCAGGTCTGCGATGCCGCCGTGGTGGCGTTGCCCAACGACCAGCACGTCCGGGTCGTGCGCGACCTGCTCGAGGCAGGGCTCCACGTCGTCTGCGAGAAGCCGCTGACGGTCCTGCCAGCCGACGCGGAGGCGCTCGTAGACCTGGCGACGCGAAGGCAGCTGGTGCTCCGGACGGCGTTCCACCGTCGCTTCAACCGGAACCTCATCGCGCTCACGCAGCGCGTCCGGGGCCGCGCAGCACCGGTGACCGCCGTCCGTGTGCGCTATCACGAGGACATCCGGGAGCACACCGGTGGTGAGACGTGGTACCTGGACAAGGAACGGTGCGGCGGCGGCTGCGTCATCGACAACGGGCCGAACGCACTGGACATGGCCCGGGCGGTGGTGGGCGAGATGGTGCTGGAGGACTGCGAGTTCGGCGACGTCCGCGGCGGCCTCGAGCACTACGCCCAGCTGCGGTTGTCTGCCGGCTCCGGCGCCTCGGTGGAGGTGGAGCTCGACTGGGCCTGGGAGGGCGGGGAACTCAAGGACATCGAGGTCGAGTTCGAGGACGGCGCGACGGACCGCGCCAACATGCTCGACGGGTTCACCGAGTTCAAGGGATCGCTCGCGCACGAGTACGAGGGCATCATCGCGGACTTCGTGCGCTGCGTGCAGGACGGCGATGACGGGTTGTCCCAGACCAGCATCGTGGAGACGGTGGCACGCGCTGCCCACGTCGCTCGGCGGCGCCACACCCGGCTCCGGATGGCGAGCAAGCTCGACGTCGAGACGCGGGTCATCAGGACCCTGTTCCATGAGACCGATCGGCGGGGCATGGTCCTCGGGCAGCAGGGATCGGCCTGCTTCTCGAGCGGCGAGATCCACGAGCTCGTCGTCACCACGGACTGCACCGACATCGCCGGCGGCACCGTGGACCACGTCGGCTACCTCGGCTTCATCGAGTTCCGAGCCGGCGCGATGATCACCCGAGGGGACACCTTCTGGTACGACGGCGCGTGCCTCGGGGAGTTCGCCGGAGTCGACGAGAGCCACATGCCCAACCACCTCAACATCATCCTGCGCTCGGAGAGGGTGATCACCGCCGAGGACGTCGACCTGCGGCCTGGCGACGCGATCGTGATCCGCGAAGGTCGACAGCGGGAGTTCCTCGAGAGCGATGACCCGGGAGCGTGGTCGAATCAGGGCCCGTCCTCCGGGACGGTCACCCCGTGACCACCGTCGAATCGACGGCACCGCGACTCACCCGTCGGGCGGGTCTGGTCATCGCGCACTACGGCGCGTTCAGCCTCGCGTACTTCGGTCTGATGGCCGTGCTGGTCCTCTCCTTGACCGACGCGGGCATGCGTCCCGATCTCGTCGCGCTGTGCTCCGTGGTGTTCACCGTCTCATCCAAGGTGTCCAAGATCCCGATCTCGTTCGTGCTCGACCGGATCCCTCCGAACTGGGCGATGCTCGTCGGGTGCCTGGTCGCAGGTGCCTCGATCGCTGCTCTACCGAGAGGCGACGGCTTCCTGTCCACGGCGGTCCTGACCGCGACGGCAGGACTCGGCGTCTCGGTGAACGGGCTCGCGAGCAAGCAGGCCGCCGCCGATGCGAGTGACGGCATCAGATCGCGATCGCTGCTCTTCTCGGTCGTGAACATCTCGATCAACGTCGCGAGCGCCATCGCATCGCCGGTCGCCATCCTCGTGCTCTCCTCGTCGGGGCAGGAGACCGTATTCCTGATGCTGGGCCTGCTGTACGCCCTCTCCGGCGTCCTCGGGGGGATCTCGCTCCGTGTCCCGGCCCGGGGGCAGTGCCGCACCTCCGTGTGGTGGCACCCGTACAGGGACGTGTTCCGGATCGAGCGCCTGTGGCCGCTCCTGCTCGTGAGCGCCTTCGGGTGGTTCTTCTACGCGCAGCTCTTCGGCTCGCTCCCGGTCATCCTGCACCAGCACTTCGACCCGTCCGCCCTCGGGCTGCTCATCGCCGTCAACGCGGTCACCATCATCGCTCTGCAGCTACCCGTGTCGTTCGCCCTGCGGCGTGTCTTCGGCGAACGGCCTGCAGTGTGGATCCTGGTCGGATTGGTCCTGTTCGGCGTGGCCTTCGGGATCGCCGCGGTGGTCCCGTCCCTCCCCGGGCTGCTCGCCATGGTCTTGGTGTTCTCGCTCGCCGAGGCCTCGTTCGTCCCCGCGGTGGATGTCGCCATCGCCGGCCGTGTCGACAGCGCTCTCCGGGCGACCGCCTACGCCGTGCTCTCGCTGTCGACGGCGGCAGGCGAGGCGCTCGGTTCCGCGGCCGGGATCACAATGGCAGCGCGTCTCGGAACCGACGGTGAAGGCTCTGCCTTCTGGGGCGCCGCGTCGGCGACCGCCTTCCTCGCGGTCCTCGTCGGCGGACTCGCCTCACGATCGAGGACCCCAGACGCAGCAGGGAGAGGATCAGCATGAAGCTCGCAGCCGTGGGGACGAACCGCCCGTGTCACCGGAGGCTGATCGATGCCGGTCACGAGGTGGTCCTGATCATCGAGCCCGACAAGGTGGTGGACAGCGACCGCGAGCACTACAGCGCGGTCGTCCCCCTCGCAGACGACGGCGTCGAGGACCCGTTGATCGCCCCGCTGATCGGAATCGACCGCGTCGTGTTCTACCACGATGCCTACGCCTCCCGCGCTGTCCGCATCGCCCAGCGTCTCGGTGTGCCGCACTCCGCGGATCTGGACGTCGCCGCCCGCTTCGCCGACAAGGTCGTGACGCGACAGCGGACAGCAGGTGTCGCAGCGGGATCCGTGCGATGGGCGCTCCTCGACGCCGGGACGCCTGAGGGCACGTTCGTCCGAGCGGCGGACGACCTGGGTTACCCGCTCGTGGTGAAGCCGGTCGCCAGCGAGGCGAGCATGGGCGTGAGCGTCGTGGAGACGCCATCCGAACTGATGGACGCTGTCCGGGTCGCCTCTGCGCTGTCCACGACCGGCGTGCTCCTGGAGGAGCGCCTCATCGGTCCCGAGTTCAGCGTGGAGACGCTGAGCGTCGATGGCGTGCACCACGTGCTCGGGGTGACGGAGAAGTTCACGTTCGACGCGAGCCCGGTCGAGTGCGGGCACGTCCTCCCCGCCCGCATCGCGGACGAGGACCAGATGGCCCTGGCCTCCGCCGCGGTGCAGGTCCTCGACGCGATCGGCCTCCAGCAGGGCGCCGGGCACACCGAGTTCATCCTCACCGATGAAGGACCGCGGCTCGTGGAGAGCCACGACCGGATGGGCGGGGACAGGATCGCCCTGCTCGTCGAGCTCGCGACCGGCGTCGACTACACGGCCCTCGCCGCCTCGATAGGGGCGGGTCTCCCCGTGTCGCCGCCATCCCTGCTTCCCCGGCGCTCGGACGCCGCTGCGGTCTGGTTCGTGCCTCCGATCGACGGCCCGGATGCCGTCCTCGTCGGCGTGGAAGGGGAGGACGAGGCGCGAGCCGTCGCCCGTGTGCACAGCGTGGAGCTGCTCAAGAAGCCGGGCTCCCTGGTGGGACCCCTGCGCGGGAGCTTCGACCGCGTCGCCTTGGTCGTCACCACGGCACCGGACGCGCAGACCGCCCTCGACGCCGCGCGGGAAGCTGCGGGACATCTCCGAGTACGAGTCACCCCGCCCTGACGCCGGCGTGGCCGCGTGGTGGAGCTCGGAAGTCGTGGCTCGCGAAGGGGACCGACCGTGTCGGGATCGTGTCAGCGCAGCGGACCCACTCCGATGCGACTTCGACCAGGGCCGCGTCCTCGTCCGGAGCGCCTTGGCTCCCGAGACGTCAGGAGGTCGGATCCTGGGGAGCCAGCCGGACGGTGAACCACTCGGGGTCCTCGGGGAAGAACTAGAGGCGGTCGTTCTTGCTCGAGCGGCGGAGGTGCCCGTAGTAGGAGAACGCCGCACCCAGCAGGTCGGCCGCATCGGTGATGTGGGCACCGGTGAGAAGAGACGCCGAGAAGTCGCTCTTCAGGCGGATGGTCGGCTGGTCTCCGCGACCGAGGTTCAGCCACGCTCCGCCGTCGTCGTCGACATGGGCATAGCGGATGGTGCCCCAGAAGATGCGACGCAGGTTGAGGCACCTCGGGTAGGCCGTCGACGCCGGCACGCACCAGTCGCGCACGGTCGTCCGCGTACCGTCCGGCAGCGTCAGGGGCGCCGCGCTTCTCGCGAACCCCGGCATGCGGATGAGGCGTCGGAGGAGCCTGTTCAGGTTCATCCCGCGCCGTGATCGTCCGGGTACCCGCGTTCCTCCGTGTCGTCGGCCACGACGGTCTCCCTCATCTCCGTCGATGTCATCGGTGACGTGGCCGGGGGCGTCGTGGTTCATGGGGCGGAGGACCAAGCCGCCATCGGCAGGATCCATCGCATCAGCGTCGTCCAGCTGTCCGGAGCTCTCCTCCCCTCCGGTCGTCGCCAGCTCGCAGTCGGTGCCGTGGGGCCTCGCGCCGAAGCACGCCGGGCGTCCGTTGATGGCGTGCCGGACGAAGTACGCGTCCGCCTTGCACTCGGGGCACGTCATGTCCGGCCGGAGGCGTTGCCGCTCGGCGCCGCTGAGGGCCTCGTACTGCTCAGCCGTGTAGAGCGGTCCTGCCGTGCCGATGCGCGCTTCATCCACCGGGTCATGGTCTCCAGCGGGAAGGGCGCTGTCCAGACCCTTCCGGGAGCATCGAGATCGTGGATGAGGCCTCGTCGCGGACAGGTCCTCGTGCGCCAGGCGCTGATCACGGCGGATGCGTCCGGCTCAAGAGCGCCCGGCGGACATCTGCCGATGCACGGCACGTGTTCGTCGGTCGGTGTCGACGGCGCTCGCCCGGAGCCTCATCGTCGGTCAGAGCAGGCCTCCGTGACGGCTGCTGACGGCTGAGCGCTTCGGAGAGGAAGGCTCGGCCTCGGCGCGAGGCCGGCAGAGGGCGGGGAAGCCAGCATGACGAGTGGATGGCCCCGCGCAGCCTCCTGAACGCCCCCTCCCGAAAGCGAGGATCACGTCGAGCCCGCTCACGCCGGGGCCGATCCGCGCCGCGCGCCGCCCACGCGACGGCACGCCTCCTCCACGGCGCGCGCGTGCGCGGCGGGGGCGACGGCGGCGGCGAGCTGACGCGCTTCCGCGGCGGGGGCGTCGAGGAGGCGGCGGTCGGCGGCCAGCCGGAGGATCGCCGCGGCGAGCCCCTCCGCGTCCGTGGCGTCCGCGAGCAGCGCCGCCCCGCCGAACTCCGCGGCGAGGACGGGGTCGCTGACGAGCGCCGGGCGCCCCTCCGCGAAGGCCTCCAGGGCGATCATCGGCTGGTTGTCGTAGCCCAGCGACGTGATCACGGCCGCGTGCGCCCCGCGGAGGAGCGCGGTGACCGTGGCGGTCGACACGCGGCCGTGCACGGTGACGCCGGGCGGGACGGCGGCGCGCGGCCGGCCTCCCGCGAGGTCGAGGTGGACGGCGTCCGGCCCGCTCCGGTCGGCGACCAGGGCCATCGCCCGCAGCATCACGTCGAGGCGCTTCTCGGGGGCGAACCGCGCCGCCCAGACGAGCCGCAGCGCGCCGCTCGCGGGGAGCTCGGCGGAGGCGCCGCGCGCGGTGCAGCTCGTGTTCGACAGCACCTCGACGGCGGGCAGGCCCGCGCGCCGGAGGGCGACGGCCTGGTGCGCGGAGGGGGAGATCACGAGGTCGGCCTCGCGGCAGACGGCGAGGCTCATGCCGCGGAGGGCGCTGTCGAGGCGGCGCGGCGCCAGCCGCACCCGCGGATCCGGCAGCCCGGTCATCGCGTGGTGGACGGCCGTGACGGCGGGCGCGAGGCAGGCGCCCCAGGCCGGGCCGCGCAGGAAGAAGGTGTGCACGGTGTGCAGGGTCGGGATCCGGCGCGCGCGTCCGAGCCGGAGCGCGGTCGCGGCCAGCCCGTGCTCGGAGTGCGTGAGGACGAGGTCGGTGCCGGCCGCGTCCATCAGCGCGCCGAGGTCGCGGTGGGTGGCGGCGTCGGCGCGGATCACCGGCAGGCCGAGGAGGGGCACGGGCAGGGTGGGCGCGACGTCGTGCAGGGCGACGCCCGTGCCGTGCAGCGCGCGGACGGAGGTCGCGTCGGGTGCCGCGACGGTGACCGCGTGGCCCGCGCGCGCGAGCGCGAGCGCCTGCTGGACGACGGCCGTCTGGGCTCCACCGAGGTAGGAGAAGGCGTAGTCCATCACGAGGAGGGGGCAGAGCGTGTTCATCGCGGCTGACGCTAACCCCCCGCGCGGAGAAGCGGCGGCGGCCTGGGGAGACGCGGCCCGCTCGGGATGATCCGCCCGCGCCGGCGCACGATGCGATAGCGCGGCGGCGCTGATCTTGACATCCTCGGCGCCGGGCTCCATGCTCATCAAAACGAACTTTCAGTCCGCACAGCGAACTGCACCACTCAATGGAGAGCGGAGACACACATGGGGTTGGCTGTCTGGGCCCTCATCTCGTACATCGGGATCATCGTCGTCTGGAGCGTCGCGCTGAAGCGCGGCATCGGCGAGGCGATGGTCGTCGGGTTCCTCGTCGTCTGCGCGTTCGGCGGCGGGGAGTTCCCGCGGCTCGTGCTCGCCGGGATGCAGGCGGCCTTCGACCAGGAGATCGTCTTCGCGGCGCTCGCCTTCACGTTCATCGGCTTCCTTCTCGCCTCGACGGGGGTGATCGACCGGCAGGTCGACCTCCTCAACTCGCTGCTCGGCCGCCTCCGCGGCGGCGCCGGGTACGTGGCCACGGTCGGGTCGGCGCTGTTCGGCGCGGTCGCCCACTCGGGATCCGCCAACGCCGCGACCATGGGCTCCGTCGCGATCCCGTGGATGAAGCGCTCGAACTGGCCGCCGCACGTGGCCGCGACGCTCATCGCCGGCAACGCGGGCAACGGCACGGTCATCCCGCCGAGCGCGTCCTTCTTCATCCTCATCGGCACCGCCACGGTCGCGCCGTACGTCTCCATCGACGAGCTGCTGCTCGCGATGTTCGCGGCCGCGGCCTGGTGCATCCTCTGGCGGCTGGTCGTCGTCTTCTACTTCGTGCGCAAGCACGAGATCGGGCGGGTGTCCGCCGCGGACATCCTGCCGTTCGGCCGGTCGTTCAAGCAGGGCTGGTCGTCGCTCCTGGTGTTCCTCGGGATCGTGATCCCGGTGCTCGTCACCCTCGGGCCGACCGGCGAGTCGCTCACGGGCGTGCTCGGCGATGAGGTGATGGAGTCCATCAGCATCATCGTCTGGATCCCCGTCCTCCTCGGCCTGTTCGCCGCCGCGCTCGGCTGGCGGCGGCTGCCCCGGTCCGGCCGCGAGTGGTACGGCTTCGTCGCGAAGACCGCGCCGCGCTACCGCGACATCGGCGCCACCCTCGTGTTCGCCTTCGCCGGCGGGGCCGTGCTCACGGAGCTGGGTCTCGCCGAGCAGCTGTCGAGCGTGCTCAACGGGCTCGACGCGTCGCCCGTCGTGATGTCGATCATCGTCGCCGTCATGGTGGTGCTCGTCGCCGGGCCGCTCAGCTCCACGGCCACGATCGCGACCATCGGCGGCATCGGGTTCAGCGTGCTGGTGGCCTCCGGGGTGGATCCCGTGCTCGCCGCCTGCGTCGTGCTCGTCGCCGCCTCGACCGAGGGCGCCTCGCCGCCCGGGGCGTCGGCCATCTACATCGCGACCGGCATCGCGCAGGTCAACCCGGTGAAGACGTTCGTGCCGCTCATCGTGCTGTACGTGCTGCCGATCCTCGCGATCGCGGCCCTCATCGGACCCGGCTGGCTGCCGGTGCCGCACTGATGGCCGCCGCCCCGCGCGGATCCGCCGCGCCCGTCCGTCCCGTCCCCGCCCGCACGACCCGTCGCACGACCGCCCCGAGGAGGAGCTGATGAGCGAAGAGAAGCCCCCCGCCGAGACCACCCACGGCCCGGCCCGCCTGCGCGCCATCCGCGTGATGACCGCCGTCTTCGTCGCCCTCCTCGTGCTGATGCTCGCGCTCGGCACCGTGCTCGTGCTGCTCCAGGTCGTCGGCCTCGTGATCGTCGACGGCGGCCTCATCACCGGCGCATCCGCGGCGCTCAGCCCCTGGACCTTCGGCGTCGCCGGGGTGCTCGGGATCTGGACCCTGCTGCTCTCCTACGTCCACGGCTGGAAGCCCGCCGACTAGGCGGACAGGCCCACCCGCATCACCCACCGGAAGAAGAGGAACCCCATGTCGGACGCATCGACCCTCGGGCGGCTCGCCGCCCTCCCCGTCGCCAACGTGGGCGACTCCATGGACCGCCTCGGCGTGGTCGACTCCGGGATCCGTCCCGTGTGGCGCGGAGCCCGCGTCGCCGGCCCCGCCGTCACGGTCGAGGTCGCGGGCGGCGACAACGCGGGGATCCACGAGGCCCTCGGGCGGCTGCGGCCCGGCGACGTGCTCGTCGTGAACGGCCACGGCGTCCGCGACCGCGCGCTCGTCGGCGAGCTCATCGGCGAGCGGCTGCGCTCCGCCGGCTGCGCGGGCATCGTGATCGACGGCGCCCTGCGCGACGTCGACGACCTCGAGGAGATGGGCTTCCCCGCGTTCGCGCGCGCCGTGACGCCGGCGGGTCCGTACCGGAACGGGCCGTACCGGATCCAGGTGCCGGTCGCCATCGGGACGGTCGTCGTGATGCCGGGCGACATCGTGCTCGGCGACGCCGACGGGCTCGCGATCGTGCCCGCCGCGGAGGCCGCGGCCGTCACCGACCGGGCCGAGGCCAAGCACGCAGACGAGTCCGCGACCCGGGCGTCGATCATCGCCGCGCGATGACCCCCGCCGCCTGGGACGATGGGGCACATGCCAGCCACCCCACCGGACAGCCGCCCCGCCGCCGCGGAGACCCCGTCGTCGACCGTCCGGAGCGTCGACCGGGCGCTCGACCTGCTCGAGCTGCTGGAACGGGGCGACGGTCCGCTGCGGCTCGTGGAGCTGAGCCGCGGATCCGGCCTGCAGAACGCGACCGTGCTGCGGATCCTCGGGTCGCTGCAGCGCCGCGGCTGGGTCACGGTCGAGCACGGCGAGTACCGCGTGGGGCCGGCGGCCCTGGGGATCGCGAACGGCTTCCTCACGAGCGATCCGCTGAGCGCCCGGGCCCGGCCCGTGCTGCAGCAGCTCGCGGACAGCACGCGGCTGACGGCGTCGCTGTACGTGCGGATCGGCGAGGAGCGGATCCTCACGGTGCGCGTCGACGGCGAGGACCCGCTGCGGTACCAGCTGCCGCTCGGCCGGCGGCTCCCGCTGCACGTGGGGGCGGGCAAGAACATCCTCGCGGCCTTCCCGGAGGAGGAGCGCGAGCGGGTGCTCACCCGGATCGGGAGCACGGACACGGCCGGCGGCGCGACGGTGTCGGCCGACGAGCTGCGGGCGCAGCTGGAGGCGGTGCGCCGCGACGGCTTCCACATCTCGATCGACGAGCGGGAGACGGGCGTCGCCGCGGTGAGCGTCCCGATCCACGACCGGGCGGGGGAGGTCGTCGCGGCGATCTCCGCATCCGGCCCGTCGGAGACCATCACGCGCGCGCGCCTCGAGGCGCGCGTGCCGGAACTGCGCCGAGCGGCAGCCGCCGTGGAGCGGTAGACGCCGGGTCGCGACGCGCGCCCGGCAGAGGAGGAGACGCACGATGAGGACAGCGTTCATCGGACTCGGGGAAGCCGGAGCGATCTACGCGGCAGCGGCCGCGGCCCACGGCGACGACGTCGCCGGCTTCGACCCCGCCGCGCCCACCACGCCCGAGGGCGTCGAGCGCTCCGCGACCCTGGCCGAGGCCGTCGCCGGCGCCGACCTCGTGGTCGTGCTCACGGGCGCGGCGCTCAGCGAGCGCATCGCCGCCGACGCCGCACCCCACCTCGGCGCCGACGCCGTCTACGCGGACTTCACGACGGCGTCGCCGCAGGTCATGGCGCGCGTCGAGCGGGCGGTCCAGGACGCGGGCGCGCGCTTCGCCGACGTCGCGATCCTCGGGCCGGTGCCCACCAAGGGCGCGCGCACCGAGACGATCGTCAGCGGATCCGCCGCCCGCGACGTGGAGGCGTACCTCGTCTCCCTCGGCGCGGAGGTCGAGCGGATCGACGGGCCGGCCGGCGAGGCGACCAGCCGCAAGCTGCTCCGCAGCGTGCTGATGAAGAGCCTCGCGGCCGTCGTCGTCGAGGCGGTCACCGCGGGGCGCGCGGCCGGATGCGAGGACTGGGTGCGCGAGCAGATCGCGGGCCAGCTCTCGGGCGACGTGCCCGCGAAGATCGAGCGCTACGAGTCGGGCAGCCGGAAGCACGCGGTGCGGCGCGGGCACGAGATGGAGTCGGTGGTCGAGCACCTCGGCGCGCTCGGGGTGCCCGCCGAGATGTCGGAGGCGTCGGTGCGCGTCCTCGGGCGGCTCGCCGCGGAGGAGCGGGCGGCCGGGCGGGCCTAGCGCGACCGGCGCGCGCGTCAGGCGGAGCGGGCCGCCTTCACGAACGCGACGACCGCGTTCGCGTGCCCGTGCCCGAGGCCGTGCTCGGCCTTCAGCCAGGCCACCACCCGCATGTGCGGCTCCTCGTCGAGGCGCGCGTCGGCGAGGTCGATCCAGTGCTGCACGGGCTGCCCGTACGTCGTCTCGATGCTCGGGAAGTAGGAGGCGGGTCCCTTCGCCTTCTGCCCGTCGGGCGGCGGGGGCGGGGCGACGATGCCGTGCGCGTTCATGCTGCGACGGTACCGGCGGCGCTCGGCCGTGGCGAGGCCGATGGTCCGGTGCCTGCGCGATCCGGCCCTGTAGGCGGTGACTAGGAAGTGCTACTATCCACGTGTCCACCCACCACCGACCCCGGGGAGACCGATGTCCCGCGAACTCGCCGACCGCCCGCCGCGCGGAGTGGTCCTCGCCGTCACCGCGGCGTCCCTGCCGATGTTCATGGCAGCCCTCGACAGCCTGGTCATGACCTTCGCGCTGCCGATCATCAAGCAGGACCTCGACGCGACCGTCGAGCAGCTGCAGTGGTTCGTCAACTCCTACAGCGTGGTGTTCACCGCGTTCATGCTCCCGGTCGCGGCGCTCGGCGACCGCATCGGCCGCCGCCGCGTCTTCCTCGGCGGCGTCGCGCTCTTCACGCTCGCGTCGACGGCCGCGGCGCTCGCCACCAGCTCCGAGATGCTCATCGCGGCCCGCGCGCTGCAGGGCCTCGGGGCCGCGGGCATCGTCCCGCTCTCCCTCGCGCTCGTCTCCGCCTCCACCACGCCCAAGGCGCGGCCCATCGCGATCGGCGTGTGGGGCGGCGTCAACGGCCTCGGCATCGCGGCGGGACCCATCATCGGCGGCGCCGTCGTGGAGGGCTTCACGTGGCCCGGCATCTTCTGGCTCAACGTGCCCATCGGCGTCGTGACCGTCGTGCTCGTGGCGCTCGCGCTGCGGGAGTCGAAGGGCACGGGCCTCGGGTTCGACGGCCCGGGATCCGTCCTCGGCATCGTGTTCACCCTCCCGCTCATCTGGGCGGTCGTCGAGGGGGAGGAGCGCGGCTGGTCGGCCCCCGAGATCGTCGGCGCCTTCGCCCTCTCGGCCGCCGGTCTCGCGGCGTTCATCTGGCACGAGCACCGCAGCCCGCGGGCGTTCCTGCCGCTGCGCTTCTTCCGCGAGCGGGCGTTCGCGCTCGCGAACGTCGGCGGCCTGCTGTTCAGCGCCGGCGTCTTCGGCGCGATCTTCCTGCTCAGCCAGTTCCTGCAGGTGTCGATGGGGTACGGCGCGCTCGAGGCCGGCCTCCGCGCGGCGCCGTGGACGCTCGCGCCCATGGTCGTCGCGCCGCTCAGCGGGTTCATCGTGCAGCGCTTCGGCGTGAAGCCCGTGCTCATCGTGGGGCTGGCGCTCCAGGCGGGCGCGATCCTCGTCATCGCCTCCGTCGTGGAGGCGCGGACCGAGTACGGCACCGTCGTGGTCCCGATGATCGTCGCAGGCATCGGCATGGGCCTCACCTTCGCGCCGCTCGCCAACGCGGTGCTCATGGGGCGCCGCGACGCGGAGCACGGGATCGCGTCGAGCGTGAACAGCACGCTCCGCCAGCTCGGCATGGCCGTCGGCATCGCCCTGGCCACCGCGATCTTCGTCGGCAACGGCGACTACCTGCCCGGCCAGCCCTTCGTGGACGGGATGCGCCCCGCGCTCATCACGTGCGGGATCATCACGGGCGTCGGCGCCATCGCCATGTTCGCCCTGCCGCGCACCGCCCGGTCCGCGGCCGCACCGACCCCGAGCAGCACCGGAGGCGACGCCGTCGCCGACCCGGCCCGGCCCGCTCGCGCGGGCGCCACCGTGTGATGGAGGAACGACCATGCCCATGATCCCCTGGACCTCCGGGCCCGCATCCCGCACCGCATCCGCATCCGCGTCCGCGTCCGCCTCCGCCTCCGACGAGGTCGTGATCATGGCATCGCGGTTCGAGCTGACGACCGTGCGCGCGGTGCCGGCGTTCTTCGTCCACTCCATCAAGGCGTGGCTCCAGGCGCGACGCGCGGCGGGCAACGTGGGCGTCGCGCTCCGGGCCCTGCCGCTCAAGCGCGAGTTCTGGACGCTGTCCGCGTCGGAGTCGAAGGAGGCGATCTACGCGTACGCGCGCAAGGAGCCGCACGCCACGGCGCAGCGCAGCCAGACGACGAGCATGCGGTCGAGCGTCTTCGTCTTCTGGGAGGCGCCGCGCACGTCGCTCCCGGCCGCGTGGCCGGAGGCGCGCACGCGCGTGCACCAGAAGCTCGCGGAGGGGTAGCCCGCGACGGACCTCCTCCGTGCGCTCGCGTGCCGCGTCGAAGGCCGCGGCGCCCAGTACCGCGGCGGTGTGGGGAGAGTACCCGGAGCGGATCGGCTTCTGTGAGGATCTATGGGTGTTCGACTCCTTCACGCTCCCTCCTGTGCTCTCGGTGGCTTCCGTGCAGGCCTCGGACGTCGTCTACGCAGCTGGAACCGAGGGCTCCTTCCTCGCGCAGCCACCGCTCTGGGGGGCGGTCGCGGTCGTCGCCAGCGTTCTCGCGTACTCGGGGGTGTGGCGTGGGTGGGCGCGCACTCCCGTCACGGCATTCGGGAAGGTGCCCTTTCCTTTCGGCATCGGGTTCTTCGGAGTGGGGATCCTCATGACGGCCATACCTTTCCCCATTCCCTACCCGGCCAATCAAATCCTCGCTTACTTCGCACTGGCGCTGATGATGTTCAGCGTCATCGGGGTCCTCTGGCTCCCACGCTTCCTGCTCCCACGCTGGTTCAAGGATGAGAAAGGGCTCCTCCTCAGGAAGACGGAACGGCCCGTGCGGGTCGATGGGGCGGATAGTGCTTTTCTGGCTCCGAGCACCGGGAAATCCATAGCGCCGGAGTCTGTTGATGGAGACCGTGGCTCGAAGGCCGCCAGGGACGATATTCTCAAGGTGCCGGAACCGGGTAATCCCGGAGGCGCGACGGCCATCGGCGGCTATATCGGCGGAGCGATCGTCGACAGTGGGGTTGGGTCGCCAGGCGCTGATCCGCGCGGCTTTGATGCCGGTGCGAAATCATCAGAGATGCGTGATGAGGCGCTCGGTGGTCCTGAAGACGAGGATCGCTCGCCGAGCGACTGACGTATGGCGCCCCAGGTGCTTCGCCCCACCCCTGCAGAAGGCGGATGCGCGTTAGCGCCTCGTGCTCGAGAGATCAGGCCTCGCCGGATGTGTGAGGCAAGGGGCGAGTCGGCTCGGCTTCTGTCAAGCTCCAGCGGTGTTCCTCGTCTTCGCGATCTCGGCCGGCGTCTCCGCCGTGGAAACTCGGGGGTCGATCCTCGCGCAGCCGCCGGTACTCGGGACGATCGCGGTCATCGCCAGCGCTCTCGCGTACCTCGGGGTGTGGCGCGGTTGGGCGAGGACGCCCGTGCCGGCGCTCGGGACGCTGCCGTTCCTCTTCGGGCTCGGGTTCTTCGGGGCAGGGCTGCTGCTCGTATCGCTACCCATCCATCTCCCCTTCCCCGCGAACAGGATCTTCGGCGACTTCATCCTCGACATCATGTTCGTGAGCATGGTGGGCATGGTGGGCATGTTGTGGCTTCCTCGTTTCCGGCTTCCTCGGTGGTTCAAAGAGGAACACGGGCTCATGCGGAAGAAGCTGAGCCCCGCGGAGGGAGACGCCGGTGAGGCCGGTGATCAAGTGGGCTCGCGAGAATCAGACCTCATGGCTCACCTGCTGACGTCGCGAGACCCTGGTCCCGATGACGCGCGTCAGGCCCTTCGTCATGTGCCACGGTCTCGTGGCCCTGGAGACACGACGCTCATCAGCGGATATCTCGGAGGGGCGATCGACGGCCATCGGGTCGGGGCCTTGAGCGCTGACCTGGGCGCGGGCTCAGGAGAGATGCTGGCCACGGCCTTCGGGCCCGGACCAGAAGGCGATCACCCTCGCGCAGGACGTTCAGGTCGCCATGTGGACTGACGAACTGCGTCCGAGCCCAGCGGGTGGTGGCTGACTGCGCCAGGTCCTCGCATCTGGGTCACACGTGAGGCCTCCGCGGTCGTAGTCGGATGACCGCGTTCGGGTCCGGCGAGCAGTCGACCGGTCCATTCCGGAGGGACGCGGACAGGTCGACGAGACGAGGGGGCATGTGCCTCCTGTACAGGCCGGGACTTCCGAGCGCGGTCTGTGGGAAAGCCGCCCGCCAGATTCCGAACATCTGTAAGGATCTCGCCGCGCGCGCGGGCCGCGCGCGCGCGAGGTGGTGACCGTTCGTTCAATCGCTCGTCATGGGTGAGCTCGCGTGCGTCTGCCGATCGCGCCGTGAACCGCAGGTCGAGCGATATCGGGGCGGGCGGCGGAGGTGTTCGTCGAGGCGGTATCTGAGGGGCGTCTGCGGGGATCGTCGTCTACGGATTTCCTGATCACACAGGCCAGAGTGAGGAGCGGCAGGATGACGAGCCCAGGCGAAATGGGTGGTTGGAGGATCGATCCGGGAGCCGTGGATTCCGTGCTCGCGGATGCGAGGAGCGCGCTCTCCGACCTTGACAGCGCTGGTGCCGCCGTGCACAACGCGATCGATGCGGCTACGGCCGCGGCGGGACCGAAGACACGAGCAGCTCTGGCGATCCTCGCCCACGACCCGTTCCTGGGTCAGATCGCCTCCATCACCACGGATGTCCGAGGTGCCATCGACCAGACGGGTCTCGCGCGTGATGCGTATGTGCAGGGTGACGAGGAGATGGCGACGCAATTCACGCAAGGAGGCGGTCAGTGACGGACTCCCCACTCGACGCCGTCCCCGACGCCTTCGCTCTCGACTGGGCTGCGACGTCGTTCGACAAGATCGGCACGGCTGTCGATGGGCCCGTGCAGCAGGCTTCGACGGCCTGGTCCCGGCTCTCCGGTGTCGGCGTATTCGACGTACCCGGGTCTGCTCAGATCCAGGCGGCACTCGACGGCCCTCTCGACGTCTCCCGATCGGTCCAGTCCGAAGTCACCGTCGCGAAGAGGGCACTGTCGGATTACGCGTCCACTCTCTCTTCGCTCGCCATGCGGCACCGCGGACTCGCTGAGGAGCTCGCCGCGGCGAACGCGGCGGATGAGGCCGCGCTGCTCGAGCCCGGAGCGTCGACCCCGATGGGGCCTGCTGCACCCCGGGCTGCTGAGACCGAGCAGCAGCGTCACGACCTGGCCCAGCGCGTGGCCGCCTTCAACGCCGATCTGGAGGTCGCGGACCAGGACTGCGCTTCTCGGCTGCTGAAGCTCGTCAAGAGCCCCGGGGGTGAGCTCCGGTACTCAGGCGAGGATCTGGACCACCTGGCTCTGAGTATCAGCAATTTCGCGAGTCAGCCCGGTGTCGTCATCGCCGGTTCGGCCCTGCATGACGTTCTCAAGAACAGTAGGGAGCTCAGGGATGCGGTCCAATCGATAACCGATTCGTGGGGCGATGGTGCCGCCGGTAAACATCTCGCATCGGATGTCGATATCGCAGGGCGTGAAGCGCTTGAATTGAGGGTCAGCTCATCTCTGCGCAATATTCTCACGATGCCTGAGGAGGCGATCGAGATGTCTTCCGTCGGCGATCACGTGGATGCGGCGGCCTTGGCGAAGATAGGAGCGCGTGCCCTGACCGTGGCCGGAGTGGGCATCACATACGCGGGGGCTTACGCGGAAGAATACGATGAGGACCAGGTTCATCACGCGGACTGGGACGAAGGGCGACGCCAAGTAGACGCCAACGCGAATGCGGTCGGCAACACGTTGGCGAGCGAAGGTGCTGCATGGGCCGGAGCTCAGGCGGGGATGCGTGTCGGGGCATTCGTCGGGAGCTTGATCGAGCCGGGCGGAGGAACAGTCATCGGCGGCGTGGTCGGCGGCATAATCGGCGGTGCGGGAACAGCAATCGCGACTTCCGACTGGGCGAAGGACATGGGCCACAACACCGCGAGCTTCGTAGACTCGCTGTTTTCCCAATCATGAGAGATGACCTGATGGGCGAGAGGTCTTGACATCGAGGAGGCCCAATGAGTAACGGTTATCTGCCCGTGAAGACATCGAGCATCGAGATGATGATGCCGGATTCCTGGGAGCGGGTGCCCGTGCCCGACGACCGGATGGTCGTCATCGCTGAGAAGGGGCAGAGGGATGGTCGTTTCCGCGCGAACATGGTGGTCGTCGTCCGGCAGTCCACGGAGACCATGGCGGAGCTCGGGGCTCGCAGCGTGGCCGAGGCGCTGGCGTTCCCGGGCTGGTCGCATGTGTACTCCACCCTGCCGTGGATGGGGACGGGGAGCCGAGAGGGCGTCGACGGGCGCGTCGTCGACTTCCTATACGAGGCGTCCGGCACCTACGTCGCGGTGACGCGATCGGGATACGTGACGGGCACGCACGCCGTCGAGATCACCGCGAGCTGCGACATCGTGGAGCGGCTCCTCTTCGAGGAGTTCCTCAACAGCATCGCCAGCTCCGTGCTGGTGCGAGCTTCTGATTCCGAGGTCGTGCAGCTCTCCGCGGGTCCGCAGACGGGTGTCCCGGACATCGCCCTCGACGCCGAGGTGATGGCGCGTGGCGGGGACAAGAAGCCTTCGGAGCTCCTCACCCGCATCCCCTCCTTGCAGCCGTTCCCCGTCAGCGGGATGCGGATGAGCCGGGCCGCGTGGGAGCAGCTCTGGACGTGTCGGCGCCGGGGCCTGTTCTCGAACATCCGAAAGGACTCGGAAGCATTCCAGGAGCTGGTGACGCGTGGTCTCATCGATGCGTACGGGCGCGTGACGCACGACGGCGCGGAGCTCGTCCGGGTGCGAGCGGAGGCGAAGCTGCTGTACGGCGCGACGGCAGACACCGGCGGCCGGGGCACGGCGTTCAGCGCCTGGTACTTCGGCCTGGATGTGCTGGTGGCGGCGGATGTCGTCGGGGCGGACGGCACGCCGGAGGTGTCCGTCCACCGGACCACGGCGAGTGGTGCTCTCGCCCTGCTGGTGTCGTGGATGCGGATCGCGCCGGCCTGGGTGCTGGCGAGGGAGGACGGCGGCGAGCACGACGCCGAGCTCCTCACGCGACGCATCGACGCCGCGCGCGGGCACGAGCCGGCGCTACCCGACGACGCCAGCTGGGCCCTGACGCGCGCATGGGATGCGGGGGAGTGGACGAGGTACGTGGTCGCCTGCCCCACGAACGACACGGCCCACGGCTACATCCGCACCGGCGATGTGGGCTGGTTCTCGCCGGAGCCGCTGCCCGGTGACCGCGTGCGGCTGCGGAACGTGGTCTCCGTCGACGTGATGCGGGATGTCGTCGAGCTGTTCCTCGACGGCGTCCGATCCACGCGGCGCTGACACCGGCCCGCCGCCCCTCTCCCGTGCGTCCGCGGATCAGGCGGGGACGGCGTCCGAGGGAGCCGCCGCCGGAGCCGCCGCAGCGCGTGCCGCGAGGACGGCGCGGGCCGCGCGCGTGCCGGAGGTGAAGCCGGCCTCGTGGGATCCGATCACGTCCCAGCCGAGGTCCGAGGAGTGGAAGTACGAGCCGGCGAGCGCCACGCGGTCGCTCGTGGTCAGCCGGTGGATGTCCTTCTGCAGCTGCCGGAGAGGCAGGTCGATGATCGGGTGCTGCACCCGGTGGTCGGCGATGACGTGCTCGGGCGCGATCTCGCCCGCGTAGTCGAGCGTCACCACGTAGTCGGTCGCCGACTCGAAGCCCTGGAGCTCGTTGAGGTACCAGGCCACGTACGGGACGGGACCGTCGGGGCCCTCGTGGTCGCCGTAGTTCCAGCTCGTCCAGCGCTCGCGCTCCGCGGGCAGCACGCTCGTGTCGGTGTGCAGCACCATGCGGCTCGTGGAGTACCGGATGCCCGCGAGCGCCTGACGCTGGCCGTCGGTCGGCGTGGCGAGGATCCCCCGCGCGGTGTCTCCGTGCGTCGCGACCACGACGGCGTCGAAGCGCTCGACGTCGCCCGCCGCGGTCGTGACGGTGACGCCGTCCGCGTCCTCGGCGACGGAGGACACCGGGGTGGTGAGGCGCAGATCCGGCCGGATGGCGGCGAGGGCGGCGTCGACGTACCGGCGGGATCCGCCCGTGACCGTCTCCCAGCCGACGCCCCGCCCGCCCAGCGAGCTGTTGCCGTGCGCGAGGAAGTACGCGATCACGGTCGCGGCCGGCATGTCCCAGACGAGGTCGTAGGGCGCCGACCACACGGCCGTGCTGAGGCGCACGATGTAGCCGTCCTGGAACGAGCGCGCGTACCCGTTCCGGTCGAGGTACTCGCGGAGCGGCCCCGTTCTGGGGGTTTTGCAGTGCGCGGCAACTAACGTACGAGGCGGCCGGGCAGTCGTCCGTGCCCCGTGCGGGGGCGCATGCGGGGCGGGTCAGGCGCCGCCGCGCTCCAGGGTGAGGCCCTTCTCGTGGTGCGCGACGCGGCGGAGCGCGAGCAGCACGGGCTCGTAGAGGGCCGTGCCCAGCACCGCGAACTCCACGGCGCCCTGCGGGTCCGACCACGGCACGCGGGAGAAGTCGGCGTCCGCGATGTCCCGCACCGCGTCGACGTAGGTGCGGATCTGCGACTCGTCGAGCGCGATCCCGGCCTCCTCGGCGAGCTCGAGCGCGCGATCCAGCTGCGCGACGGGCACGGAATCGGCGGTGTGCTGCACGCCGAGGCGGTCCAGGAGGGCCTCCGTCCCCGCGGTGGAGCGCGCGGGAGGGGCCTCGCCGGCCGCCGTCGAGCGATCCCCGCTGGGAAGCGCGGCCGTGGCCTTCCGCATCGCGCCCACCACGCTCTGATCGGGATCCGCGACGAGGTCGAGGATCGTCCCGGCCTGCTCGATGGAGACGCCGACCACGTGGATCAGGCCGCGCACGAGGCGCAGGCGGGCCAGGTGGGTCTCGTCGAACGCGGTCCGGCGGGCGTTGACCTTGACGCCCGGGTGGAGCAGCCCCTCGCGCAGGTAGTACTTGATGGTGGCGACGGAGCAACCGGATTGTTCGGCGAGCTCGGAAATGGGCAGCGCGGTCATCCCTCGATGATAGGGAAACTATCTACCTGCGCCCCGATCGGGCCGTGGGCGGACATCCCGGACGCGCGTCCGGCGCCATTTCGGGCGTGTTAACGGACGCGCGGAAGGAGGGGCGCGACGCACGCCACGTCGCGGCTGTGGAAAATCCCATCACGTGAGCGGTATTCGAGCATCGAGCGTCCGTCGCGCCGCGCTCCTACGCCAGGCCGAAGCGCTTCAGCAGGAGCACGACGAGCACGGTCGGCTTCATCCACGGCACCTCGCCGACGCGGTACTCCTCGGCCCGCGCGAGGCGCTCGGCGAGGTCCGGCCGCAGCTCCCGGAGGTAGGGCCGGGCCTTCGCGGCGTGCACGGAGTCGGACACGATGCGGATGGTGTCGGCGTCCTCGAGGAACGGGATCGCGTTGGCGATGTTCTCGCGCGTGCTGGTGCTCGTGTCCTCGAGGACGAGCGGGCCCCGGTAGCCGAGCTCGTCGCGGGCGTACCTGGCGAGGATCCGCGCCTCGGGCTCGGCGCCCATGACCGATCCGCCGCACAGGACGAGGGTGCTCGAGGTGGCGCGCGGATCCATCGAGCGGAGACCCGCACGGACCCGGTACCGGTTGATGGCGTTGGCGCGCGGGCCGCGGTTGCCGTAGCCCAGCACCACGATCGCCTCGCGGCCGACCTCGGCGTCCGCCCGCCTCCGATCGAGCCCGCGCGTGCTGGCCAGGCGGTGCGCGACCTCGCTGCCGATGAGCGCGAGCGCGACGGCGGCCCCGGTGGCGACGAGCAGGGGGCGGATCCGCATCCGCTCAGGCTACGCGCCGCGACCCGCCCGACCCGCGTGGTTCAATGGCCGTGCTTCCCGCGGGAGGCACGGCGGTGGGGCTCGCCGTCCCCAACCTCGACACCCTCGTCGACGACAGTCCCTGTCTCACGGCTAGCCATGCCCTCCGAGATGGGAGACCCCATGACCGACCACCCGCAGCCCGACGAGCACGAGGTCCGCGGCAGCGCGCCCGGCGGCAGCGCGCCCCTCGACAGCGACATCGAGGTGGACGACGACCCGGGCCGCCCCGTCCACCTCCGCTGGTCGTCCCTCGGCCTCGTGGCGCTCGGCGGCGCGGTCGGCACGGGGATCCGCGAGGCGCTCGCGCTCACCTGGCCCGCGCCCGCCGGGGGCATCCCCGTGACGATCCTCCTCATCAACGTGGTCGGCGCCTTCGTGCTCGGCGCGCTGCTGGAGGCCATCGCCCGCCGCGGGGCCGACGAGGGCCGGCGGCGCGCGATCCGCCTGCTCGTGGGCACGGGCGTGCTCGGCGGCTTCACCACCTACAGCGCGCTCGCCGTCGACACCGCGTCGCTCACCGGATCCGCGCTCGGCGTCGCGCTCGCCTACGCCGCGCTCTCGCTCGTGGCGGGCGCCGCCGCCTCCGTCGCCGGGATCGCCGCGGGGGCGGCGATCCACCGCCGCACGGCGGCGGGCCGCGCGACGGGAGCGGCGTCGTGATCGGCCCGCTCGTGTTCGCGCTGATCTGCGTGGCCGGCGGCGTCGGATCCGCCCTCCGCCTCCTCCTCGACGGCGCCGTCCGCGGGCGCCTCGGCGCCGCGTACCCGTGGGGCACGACCGTCATCAACGTCACCGGATCCCTCGGGCTCGGCCTCCTCACGGGCGCCGCCGCGCAGGCGGGCCTCCCGCACGACCTCCTCCTCATCCTCGGCGGCGGCCTGATGGGCGGCTACACGACCTTCAGCACCGCGAGCCTCGAGACGGTGCGGCTGGCGCAGGCGGGCCGGATCGGCGCGGCGCTCGCGAACGGCGTCGGGATGCTCGTCGTCTGCGTGGCGGCGGCCGGGCTCGGGATAGTGGTGGGCCAGGCGCTGTGATCGGGCTCTCGCCGGTGCGCGCCGCGGACGTCGATGCGATGCACGCCTTCCTCGCGGCGGCGGACCTCACGGTCACCGGGCTCGACGACCCGGGCGTGCGGCTCTGGATCCGGCGCGACGCCGCCGGCCGCGTCACCGGCAGCACCGGCTTCGAGCTCAGCGCCGACGGACGGCACGCGCTGATCCGCAGCGTCGCGGTGGATCCCGCCCTGCGGTCCGCGGGCCTCGGGTCGACGCTCGCCCGGCACGCGCTCGCCGAGGCGGCCGCCGCCGGCGCCGAGCGCGCCTGGCTGTTCTCGCGGAGGTCGGGCCCGTTCTGGCAGGGCCTCGGCTTCGCGGCGGCGGATCGCGAGGCGCTCGCCGCCGCGCTGCCCGGCGCCCGCCAGGTCGTCGCCTTCCGCGCGAGCGGCCAGCTGGCGCGCGAGGTCGCGTGGTCGCGCCCGCTCGGATCGGCCGCCGACCCGGACCCCCGCGGATGACGGGACCCGTCGCCGACGCCTACGCCGCGCGCGCCGCCGAGTACGCGGAGCGCCTCGGCACCCTCGAGGCGGTGCACCCCGCCGATCTCGCGCTCGTGACGACGTGGGCCGACGGGATCACGGGCCCCGTGCTCGACGCCGGCTGCGGACCGGGCCACTGGACCGCGCTCCTCGCCTCCCGCGGCCTCGACGCGCGCGGCGTGGACCTCGTGCCCGCCTTCGTCGCGCACGCCCGCGCCGCGCATCCGGGCGTCCCCTTCGCGGTCGGCGACCTGGACGCGCTCGGCGCCGGGGACGGCGCGCTCGGCGGCGCGCTCGCCTGGTACTCGCTCATCCACCACGCGCCCGCGCGGATCGGCGTGCCGCTCGGCGAGCTGGCGCGGGTCGTCCGGCCGGGCGGCGGCCTGCTCGTCGGCGCGTTCGCGGGTCCCGACGGGATCCCGGGCGCCGAGCCCTTCGACCACGCCGTCACGCGCGCGTGGCGCTGGTCGCCGGATGCCCTGGCCGCCGAGATCCGCGCGGCCGGCTTCGCGGTGGACGAGGTGCACACGCGGCGCGGTCCCGGGTCGCGCCCGCATCTCGCGATCACCGCCCGTCGCCCGGCCTGACCTGGCGCCCCCGCCGACCTAGGCTCGCGGGATGACGACCGCGGATCCGACCCCCGACCCCGAGCCCGTCTGGACCACGACCGGTCGACGCGACCTCCACCGCGGCCGCGTCGTCCTCGTCGACCACGACGTGGAGCTGCCCGACGGATCCGCGTCCCGGTACGAGGTCGACGAGAGCGTGCCGTTCGCGGTGGCGACGCTCGTGATCGACGGCGACCACGTGATCCTCTCGCGCCAGTACCGGCACCCGCTCGGGCGCTGGATCCTCGACCTCCCGGGCGGCGCGGGCGACGCCGGCGAGCAGCCCGTCGACGCCGCCCGCCGCGAGCTCGAGGAGGAGCTCGGCCTCGTCGCGCCGGAGATCCGGCCCCTGCGCACCTACGCCGTCAACCCGGGCCGTGCGTCCTGGCTCGTGCACGTCTTCGCCTGCACGGCCCCGACCACCGCGGGCACGGCCGACCGCTCCGACCCGTCCGAGCAGGTGCGCCTCGTCCGCATGCCCGTCGCGGAGCTCGACGCGCGCATCGCCGCGGGCGGCATCGAGGACCCGACCCTGCTGATCGCCCGCGCGGCCGCCGCCGAGCAGGGGCTGCTGCCGCCGGTCGCGCCGCGCTGATCCCCGTCGTGCCCGGCTCGTCCGCGCCGTCGAATCGCCCCGCATCGTGCCGGCGCCGCGAGCGAGGGGCCGGCGTGGCCGACCGGATCACCCGTCAGCCGGGGCACACCGGTCGCACCTCTGCTCCTCCGGGGCGAGCTGCACATCTTCGGCGCTCGCGCGCATCCGGCCCGCGACTCGGGATGTGTGGATGGATCCGTCGCCGATGCGCCGAGTGCCCTACCGTTCATCAGACGCCCGTCTGACCCGCCTTCGGGCAACCGGATGCAGCTCACTCGTCATCCCGCGGGCCACCCGCGCCCTGTCATCCGACCGGAGGATCCCGTGCACACGCTCACCACCTCGCGCGGCGCGAACCACCGCTGGACGACGGGCTCGGTCGACACCCGCGTCACGCACCGGGTCGTCACCCCATCCGCACGCCGAAGTGGACGCTCCGCCAGGCCGCTCGGCTGCGACCTCTCACCAGCGGGCACCTCGCCCGAAACGCCCCACCCCCTAGAAAGGCAGGAAGAAATGTCACCATGCACCAGCCCACGGAGCGCTCGGGTGCTCCTCGCGTCCCTGGCCGTCGGCGCGACCCTCCTCGCGGGCGTCGTCGCCGGCCCGGCCGCGCACGCCTTCGCGGCCACGCCGTCCGACGGGGTCGTCCATCCCGCGGCGTGGCCAGACCCCGTCAACACCCAGTTCCTCGAGCTCATCCAGGCCCCGAAGAGCCCGAGCGTGGGTTCGGTGCTGCTCCAGTCCGGTCGCTGGCGGAAGTGCGTCGACATGGAGCAAGACGGTTCCCTCGTGACGGTCAGGACGGGCTCGTACCGCAGCACGTCGTTCTTCGGCACCGGGTGCCGGTCGGGGTACGCGTACCCCCGCAGCGTGGGCAACCTCCCCGCGACCGGACGCTGGACGGAGTTCTACGTGAGCGCGGTGGCCGGGCCCGACCCGCTCCGGTTGTAGCCGGAACCTGCGCACGGCGCCAGCACCACGGACGCGCGGGAGCGGCCGCTGGTGAACATGGCGTCCTCGGGCGAGGAGCTGACCGCGCGTCCCGTCAGCCCGCGCGGCCGCGCAGCGCGACCCGCGCGATCCGCTCGCACAGCTCCGGGTACCCGATGCCCACGGCCGCCGCCGACTGCGGCAGGAGGCTCGTCGCGGTGAGGCCCGGCAGGCTGTTGGCCTCGATGATCCAGAGGGCGCCCGCGTCGTCGAGGCGGAAGTCGGAGCGGCTGTACCCGGCGAGCCGGAGGATCCGGTGGGCCGCCAGCGCCGCCGCCCGCGCCTCCTCCGCCACCGCGTCGGGCAGGTCGGCCGGGAACGTCTCCGCGATCGCGCCGGCCTGGTACTTCGCGGCGTAGGTGAACGCCTCGTCCACGGGCACGCCGATCTCGCCGACCGCGAGCGCCTCGCCGTCGAGCACGCCGACCGTCAGCTCGCGGCCGCGCACGAACCGCTCGACCATGACGGTGCCGTGCCGCCCGGCGAGCTCGAGCGCCGCGGGCAGCTCCGCGGCAGTGCGCACCACGGAGAGCCCGACGGTGGATCCCTGGCCGGTCGGCTTCACGACCACCGGGAACCCGAGGGCCGGCTCGACCGCATGCGGCTCCGGGTCGATCAGCCAGTCGGGCGTCCGCACGCCGCCGGCGCGCAGCAGCGTCTTGGCGACGTCCTTGTCCATCGCGAGCGCGCTGCCGAGGGAGCCGGATCCGGTGAACGGGATCCCGGCGAGCTCGAGGAGCGCCTGCAGGCGGCCGTCCTCGCCGGATCCGCCGTGCAGCGCGAGGAAGACGAGGTCGCCGTCGCGGAGGTCGGCCGGCAGGCGCAGCACCGCGGCGGATCCGCCCGCGCCCGCCGTGGCCAGCTCCGCGGAGGTCGGCGGGCGGAGGCCGACGTCGGGGGTGAGGACCCGCGCCTCGTCGGCCGCGTCCAGCGCCCCGCGCGCGGTGTCGACCGCGACCACCTCGTGCCCGAGCGCCCGGAGGGCCGGGACGACCTGCGCGGCGCTGGCGATGGAGACGTCGCGCTCCTCGCTCTCGCCGCCGAAGAGCACTGAGATCCGCATCCCGCGACCCTATCGGCGGGCCGCCCGCGCCCGGCGGCGGACCAGCCCCGGCACGCCCCTGCATCGCCACCCCCTCTCTTCACCAGACGTTCGTATGATGTACCGATCCGGATCCGGCCGCGGCTATACCGTCGTCCCGCGGGTCCCGCCCGCATCCCCCACCCGATCGGAGAATCCCGTGCACGTACGCACCACCGCTCCCCGCCCGCGCCGCACCCGCGTGGCGCTCGCCGTCCTCGCCATCGCGGGATCCGCCCTCGTCGGCGTCGGCACCGCACCCGCCGCGCAGGCGTCGGCGGCCGCTCCGGCCACCGCGTCGGCCGCCACGACCACCGCCGTCGCCCCCGCGGGCGACCCGGTCGCCGCATCCGACTACTCCGTGCGCCAGCAGACCGTGCACTTCTCCGCGCACATGCAGCGGTACGGGGACGTCGTCGTGTCGATCCTCATCCAGGGGCCGAACCCCGGCAACGGCCGGCCCGGCTGGTCGCGCTGCGTCGACCTGCCCCAGTCCGGCCTCCCCATCTGGACCGACATCGGCGTCGGCCTCCTGGCCAACGCGCGCTACACGGTGTCCTCGTACAGCGACTTCGCCTGCTCGCGCGGCGCGAACTACCGCTGGACGACGGGCACGGTCGACACCCGCTGGACGCACTGGATCGTGTACCCGATCCGCTCCCCGCACGTGACCCTGCGCTAGGCCGCTCCCGCCGCAGCCCCACATCGACGCCCCCGGCACGCGCCGGGGGCGTCGTCGCGTTCACACGGTCGCAACACCCGCGCATCGCCGTCGAAACGCACGCTCCCTACTGTCGATTGCAACGGCGATTGCAGGATCCGTTCTCCGCGACGGAGATTGCACGCGCCGTCTCGCACCGCTCCAGCGCCGCTCGACCACCTCGCGAAGGGACCGCCCATGACCACGACAGTCGGAGCAAGGACGAGGGCCGTCGTCGGCCTGCGCGGTGTCGCCCCGGTGGCCGTCGCCGCCCTCGTCATCGCGCTCGTCGCGCAGGTCATCGGCTCGCGCACCCTGCCGCTCGGATCCGCCTCCATCGTGTTCTTCCCGATGGTGTGGGGCCTCCTCATCGCCGCCGCGCTCTCGTTCCAGCGGATCCGCCCGGTCGGCATCGACTTCCAGCGCATCGCGAACGCGTTCGTGGGCGTCGCCGTGCTGTTCCTCGTGGCGCGGCTCGCCTTCAACATCGGGCCGAACATCCCGACGCTGCTGCAGGCCGGACCCGCGCTGCTGCTCCAGGAGATCGGGCACCTGCTCGGCACGGTCGCGCTCGCGCTGCCGCTCGCCGTGCTGCTGCGGATGGGCAAGGCCACCATCGGCGCGACCTTCTCGCTCGACCGCGAGCCCGCCTTCGCGATGGTGAGCGAGAAGTACGGCCCCGACTCCGACCAGTACCGCGGCGTGCTCGCCATGTACGTGTTCGGCACGCTCTTCGGCGCCGTCTACATCACCCTGCTGACCTCGCTCGTGGCGTCGGCCGACGTGTTCGACCCGCTGGCGCTCGCGATGGGCGCGGGCGTCGGATCCGGGTCGATGATGGCCGCGTCGACCGCCAGCATCATCGCCGCGTACCCCGGCCAGCAGGACGCGATCCTCGGCATCGCGGCGGTCTCGAACCTCATCACCACGGTCCTCGGCGTGTACGTCGGCATCTACGTGGCGCTGCCGCTCGCCGACCGCCTCTACCGGTTCCTCACGCGGAAGCAGGCGGCCGCGGAGGCCGCCTCCGGTCCGGTGGCCGTCTCGGCGGAGGCCGCGGAGGCGAACCGCGCCTTCCGCGAGCGCGTGGCCGAGGCGTCGGCGCCCGTCGCGATCCGGCCGTGGGTGACGATCCCGATCCTCGCGGTCGTGGGCATCGGCACCGCGTCGATCTTCGCGGGCGGCGTGAGCTGGTCCATCGTCGGCGGCTACGCGATCCTCATCGCGCTGCTGCTGGTGAGCCAGCTGCTGGCGAAGGTGACGCGCAAGGTGTCCGCGATCGTCTTCGTCACCACGATCGGCGCGCTCGCCTCGAGCCCGTACTCGCCCGTCGGCGCGCAGCTGACCAGCGTGGTCACCTCCATCGACTTCCTCTCCATCGCGTGCGCCACCCTCACGTTCGCGGGCCTCAGCCTCGGCAAGGACGCGGCGCTGCTGAAGACGGTCGGCTGGCGCATCGTCCCGGTCGGGCTCGTCGCCATCACGGCGTCGTTCCTGCTCTCGGCCGTCATCGCGGAGTTCGCGCTCGGGTTCTGGTCGTGAGCGCGGCGGATCCGCTCGCCGACTGGCTCGACGAGCTCGAGCCGACGAAGGGGCACACGCCGTCGCACGCCCGCGTCGCCCGCGTGCTGCTCGAGAACCAGCAGCTCGCCTCGTACTCCGAGATCGCGGAGATCGCGCAGCGAGCGGAGGTGAATGCCAGCACCGTGGTGCGGTTCGCGCAGGCCGTCGGCTTCCGCGGCTGGCCCGAGCTCCAGCAGGAGCTGCGGATGCGGTACCTCGCCACGCTCACCTCGGAGGAGACCCTGCGCGAGCACCCGGCCCCGGCGTCGGGCCAGGTGCACGCGTCCATCCAGCGCGATGTCGCGAACCTCCATCGGGCGCTCGAGTCCATCGACCCGGGGGAGGGGGACGCGGCCATCGCGGCGCTCGCCGCGGCCGGGCGGATCCTCGTGGTCGGCATGGGCTCGTTCGGCGCGCCGGCGTCGATCCTGGCCCACCTCGGATCCGTGATGGGCTACCCCATCTCCGTCGAGGGCCGCGGCGGCGCCCACCTCGCCGCCGCCATGACCACGCTCGGCGCGGGCGACGTGCTCGTGGTCGTGAGCCTGTGGCGGCCGATGCGCGACGTGCTCGCCGCGGCATCCGCGGCCCACGCGGCGGGCACGACCGTCGTCGCCATCACCGACATGCGCCGCGGCCGCCTCGCCGCCAGCGCCGACCACGTGCTCGTCGTGCCCAGCGAGGGCGTCTCGTTCCTGCAGTCCACGACCGCGACCACCTCGGTCGTCTACGGCCTGCTCAGCGGGATGGAGGCGGCGCACCCCGAGCGCAGCCGCGCCGCGCTCCGTCGCACGCAGGAGCTGTGGCAGCAGCTCGGCACCTTCTCGGGCTGACGCGCCCGCCCGCATCCCGCCCGCATCCCACCCGCCTCGACCCGCCGCCCCGCGCGGCACCGGAAGGACCCATGACCCCCACCGACCCGCTCGACCCCACCACCCCGCGGCGCATCGGCGTCGTCGGGCTCGGATCCATGGGCGGCGCCATGGCCGCGTCCCTCGCCGGCCGCGGCTGGGACGTCGTCGGCTGCGACCCGTCCGCGGCAGCCCGCGCGGCGTCGGAGGCGCGCGGCCTCGCGACGGTCGCCGATGTGTCCGCGCTCGCCGGGATCCCGTACGTCGTGCTCTCGCTGCCGTCCGCGCGCGTGGTCGAGGCGACGGTGCCCGCGCTCCTCGCCGCGCCCGGCACCGTGGCCGTCGTCGACACCACCACCTCCGAGCCCGGCACGAGCGCCGCGATGGCCGAGCTCGCCGCCGCGCACGGCGCCGCCTTCGTCGACGCGCCGGTCTCCGGCGGCAACACGGGCGCGGCCGCGGGCACGCTCGCGTCCTTCGTGGGCGGATCCGCGGAGGCCGTCGACGCGGCCCGTCCCGTCCTCGAGGCGCTCACCTCCGGCGGCTGGCGCCACGTCGGCCCCGCCGGCTCCGGGAACGTCGTGAAGCTCCTCAACAACATGCTCGTCTCGGTCAACCTGCTCGCCGTCGCCGAGGCGATGGACGTCGCGGCGGCCCACGGGATCGACCTCGAGACGGCGGTCGCGGCGCTCAACACCGCCACGGGCGCGAGCACCGTCAGCCAGCGCATGTTCCCCGACCAGATCCTCAGCGGCCGCTTCGGCTCCGGCTTCGCGCTCGGGCTCATGGCCCGCGACGTGGCGCTCGCGCACGACGTGGCCCGCGCGACCGGCGCGACCCCGGGGCTCTTCGCCGAGACGGACACGCGCTGGCAGCAGGCGCTCGCCGCGCTCGGCCCGCAGGCCGACTTCGTGGCCGCCACCTCCACCTTCACCACGGCGACCACCGCCCTGGATCCCGCGCAGCTCTCCGCCCGGAAGGACGACACCGCATCATGACCGCCACCGCACCCACCACCCGCACCCCGCTCCTCGACGCGGTCGACCCGACCGCGCACCCCGCCCGGCGCGCCCGGGACCTCATCGCCCACGCGTTCCCCGACGGCATCGGCACCTGGGCCGACGGCCGCGTGCACCCGGGATCCGGGCCCGCGATCGACCTCGTCGACGCCGCGACCGGCGAGCTCGTCACGAGCTACGCGGATCCCGGCGTCGACGGTGCCGAGACCGCGCTCGCCGCCGCCGTCCGCGGCGCGCGCGCCTGGGGCGCGATGGACCCCTACGACCGCGCCGCGATCCTCCGCGAGGTCTCCCGCGTGATCGACGCGCACCAGGAGGAGCTCGCCGTCCTCGAGACGGTCACGACCGGCAAGCCGCTCCGCGACGCCCGCGTCGAGGCCGGCCGCGTCGCGCAGATGTTCGGCTACTACGCCGGCTGGGCCGACAAGGTCACCGGGCAGACGATCCCCGTCCCCGGCGACTGGCTCACCTACACGACGCGCGTGCCGTGGGGCGTCGTGGTCGCGGTCACGCCGTGGAACTCGCCGCTGTTCACCGCCGGCTGGAACTCGTCCGCGCCGCTCGCCGCCGGCAACGCGGTGGTCCTGAAGCCCAGCGAGTTCACCCCGCTCAGCACGATCCGCCTGGCGCAGCTCGCGGAGGAGGCGGGCCTGCCCGCCGGCGTGCTCTCGGTCGCGGTCGGCGCGGGCACCACGGTCGGCGCCGCGCTCAGCACCGACCGGCGCGTGGGCAAGCTGAGCTTCATCGGATCCGTGCCCGTCGGCCGCACGGTCGCGCAGGCCGCGGCCGGCGCCGGGATCCCCGTCGTCCTCGAGCTCGGCGGCAAGAGCGCCAACATCGTGTTCGCCGACGCGGACCTCGACCAGGCCGCGCGCGGCGCCGTGAGCGCCGTGTTCTCGGGCGCCGGCCAGTCGTGCGTCGCCGGATCCCGCCTGCTCGTCGAGCGCGGCGCGCACGACGAGCTCGTGGCGCGCATCGTCGCCCACGTCGACGCGCTCCGGCTCGGCGACCCGCTGGATCCCGCCACCGAGATCGGCCCGATCATCTCCCGCCGCCAGGTCGCGACCATCCGCGCGCTCATCCAGGCGGGCCAGGAGGACGGCGCGCGCCGCCTCTCCGGCGCGACCCCGTCCACCGCGGTGGCAGACGGCGCCCTCGCGGACGGCAGCTGGATCATGCCGACGATCCTGGACGGCGTCGAGCCCGGCCACCGACTCGAGACCACCGAGGTGTTCGGACCCGTCCTCGGCGTCTCGGTCTTCGACAGCGAGGAGGAAGTCGTCGCGCGGGCCAACGCCACGGGGTTCGGCCTCGCGGGTGCCGTCTGGACCTCCGACGTGTCGCGCGCGCACCGCGTGGCCGCGGCCGTGGACGCCGGGACCTTCTGGATCAACGCCTACAAGACCATCCACGTGGCCGTCCCGTTCGGCGGCTTCGGCGAGTCCGGCCACGGGAGGTCGTCCGGCCCGGGCGTGCTCGACGAGTACACGCAGCAGAAGGCGGTGTGGGTCCCGACCACGCCGCCGCCCGCGCCCTTCCCGTCGATGCGCGGCTAGCGCGCGACGCGGGCGCGGTCGCCGCGGGTCGTCCCGGGTCGTCCCGGCCGCGTGCGGTTAACCGGTTTACAGACGCGGTCGCGCGGTGTTAGCGTCGCCGCCATCGGGTCCGCGACGACGCTCCCGGATGCGTGCGGGACGGCGGATCGCGGTGTCGTCGCGACCCGGATCCCGCGACCCTCCGAGAGGCACCATGACCGACACCGCATCCCCCCTCCGCGTCACCGTCTGGGGCGAGAACCGCCACGAGCGGATCGAGCAGCACGTCCGCGACCGCTACCCGACCGGCATGCACGGCGCCGTCGCCGAGGGCGTGCAGGAGAACCTGCCCGACGCGCACGTCGAGATCGCGACGATGGACCAGCCCGAGCACGGCCTCACCGAGGAGCTGCTCGCCCGCACCGACGTCCTCACCTGGTGGGGCCACGCCGCCCACGCCGAGGTGGACGACGAGATCGTCGCGCGCGTGCACCGGCACGTGCTCGACGGGATGGGCCTCATCGTGCTGCACTCCGGGCACTGGTCGAAGATCTTCACACGCCTGATGGGCACCACGTGCACCCTCCGCTGGCGCAGCGCGCACGACCGCGAGCTCGTGTGGACCGTGAACCCGCAGCACCCCATCACCCGCGGCGTGCCGAACCCGATCGTCATCGACGGGCAGGAGATGTACGGCGAGTACTTCGACGTGCCCACGCCCGACGAGCTCGTCTTCATCTCGGGCTTCACGGGCGGCGAGGTGTTCCGCAGCGGCATGACCTACCGCCGCGGCTTCGGCCGGATCTTCTTCTTCTCGCCCGGCGACCAGGACTTCCCCGTGTACCACCACACGGACGTCCGCCGCGTGATCGCGAACGCGTGCGAGTGGGCGCGGCCCGACCGGCGCGAGACCCCCACGCTGCTGCGCTACGAGCTCGGCGAGTACTACGACGGCACCGACTACGCCGGGGCGCTCGAGCGATGACGGCCGGGGATGAGCGCACGAGCCCGGGGCACCGGATCGTCGCGCCCGCCGACGGCGCGCGGCTGCGGGTCGTGCAGGTCGGCGCGGGCGGCATGGGACGGCAGTGGTTGCAGACCATCGCGGAGGATCCCGACGTCGAGCTCGTGGGCGTCGTCGACCTCGACGCGGAGGCGGCGCGGGCGGGCGCGTCCGCGCACGGGGCGTCGGCCGAGGCGGGCACCGACCTCGGCGAGATGCTCGCGCGCGTGCGGCCCGATGCGCTGATCGACGTCACCATCCCGCGCGCGCACCACCCCGTCACCACGCAGGCGCTGTCCGCCGGGATCCCCGTGCTCGGCGAGAAGCCCGTCGCGCTCACGGTCGCCGAGGGGCTGTCGCTCGCGGCGGCCGCGGAGATCACGGGCGAGCTGTTCATGGTCAGCCAGTCGCGCCGCTACAACGACCAGCTCGTCGCCCTGAAGCGGCGGGCGGCCGACCTCGGCGGCGTCGGCATCGTCACCACCGAGTTCTTCAAGGCCCCGCGCTTCGGCGGGTTCCGCGAGGAGATGGACGACGTGCTGCTGCTCGACATGGCCGTGCACCAGTTCGACGCCGTGCGGTACCTGCTCGACGCGGATCCCGTGAGCGTCTACTGCGAGTCCTACAACCCCGCCTGGAGCTGGTACCGCGGCGACGCCGGCGCCACCGCGGTCTTCGCGTTCGAGGGCGGCGTGCGGTACGTCTACACGGGCAGCTGGTGCAGCCCGGGCGCGGAGACGTCGTGGAACGGATCCTGGCGGGTGAGCGGCGCGCACGGCACCGCGCTCTGGGACGGGGACCACGCGCCCACGAGCGAGATCCCGGATGCGCCCGACGGCCCGCCCGCGGAGCCGGCCGCCGTCGAGTCGGTGGGGGTGGAGATCGCCGGGTCGCTGCGCGCCTTCGTGCGCGCGCTGCGCACGGGCGAGCGGCCGCACGGCGAGGTGCACGGCAACGTGATGAGCCTCGCGATGGTGGAGGCCGCGATCGAGTCGAAGGGCGCGGGCCGCCGGATCGCGATCGACGACGTGCTCGAGCGCGCGTACGCGACCGCGCTCGCCGACGAGCGGCGCGACGACGTGCGCGCGCGGCTCGAGGGATGGCGGGAGCGCGGCGTGCGCGAGGCGCTCCAGGGGCCGCCGGCGACCGGGGGTGTCGCGGGCGCCGCGGCCGTCGCCCGCCCGGCCGCCGCCGGGTAGCCTCATCGGGTGGGGATCCAGTGACCGGCGACGAGACGGGCCGCGCCGTGCCGCTCGCGCCGGATCCGCGCTCGCGCGAGATCCCGCCCGCCGGCGACGCCCGCTCCCGCGGCACCACGCCCGACCACGTCCGCCGCTCCAACCTCGCGACCGTGCTGCAGATCGTGCACGAGACCGGACCCGCGTCGCGCTCCGAGCTGACCCGCGAGACCGGCCTCAACCGGTCCACCATCGCGGCGCTCGTGGGCGAGCTGCAGGAGCTCGGGCTCGTGGTCGAGTCGGAGCCGCCCGGCACCAACCGGGTCGGCCGGCCGAGCCCCATCGTCTCCGCCGACCCGCGCGTGGTCGTCTTCGCCGTGAACCCCGAGATCGACGCCGTCACGGTCGGGCTCGTCGGCCTCGACGGCGTCGTGCAGGAGCGTGTGCGCCGCGACACCGACGGCGTGCCCACGGCCGCCGAGGCCGCCCGGCTCGCCGCCGCGATCATCGCCGAGCTGCGCGTCGACCTGCGCGCCACCCGCCCCGATGCCCGCGTGCTCGGCATCGGCGTCGCGGTCCCCGGCCTCGTCCGCTTCGACGGCGGGCTCGTGCGCCTCGCGCCGCACCTCGGCTGGGTCGACGAGCCGTTCGCCGCGCTCCTCGCCGAGGCCACCGGGCTCCCGGCGCTCGCCGCCAACGACGCGAGCCTCGCGGCCGTCGCCGAGGGGCGGTTCGGATCCGGCCGCGACGTCGACGACCTCGTCTACCTCAACGGCGGCGCGTCGGGCGTCGGCGGCGGCGTGCTCATCGGCCGGCGCCCGTTCGGCGGCGCGGAGGGCTACGGCGGCGAGCTCGGCCACACGCTCGTCGACTCCGGCGGCGAGCTCTGCCACTGCGGCGCGGTCGGCTGCCTCGAGACCACCGTCGGCCAGGACGCGCTGCTCGAGGTCACGGGCCTGCCGCGCGCTCGCGCCGACGAGCTGGGCGACGTGCTCGCGGCGGCCCTCGAGGCGGGCGACCCGGCCGTCACGGCGGAGGTCGAGCGGCAGATCGACAACCTCGCCGTGGCGCTGCGCAACGTCGTCAACATCTTCAACCCGTCGCTCGTGGTGCTCGGCGGGTTCCTCGGGTCGCTGCACGCCGCGGATCCCGACCGGATCCTCGCCCGCGCCACCGCCCAGGCGCTCCCCGGCGCGCGCGAGGCCCTGCGGATCCGGCGCGCGGCCCTCGGCCCCGACCGGCTGATGATCGGCGCGGCCGAGCTGGCCTTCGCGCGCGTCCTCGTGGACCCGTCCGCCGTGATGCGCGAGGCCGGCGCCGCGGAGCGCACGACGGCGTGAGCGCTCCCGTCGACCTCGTGATCCTCGACTGCGACGGCGTGCTCGTCGACAGCGAGGTGCTCGCCGTGGAGGTCGACCGGCGGGTGCTCGCGGAGCTCGGCTGGGACGTCTCGACCGAGGAGATCGTGGAGCGGTTCGTCGGGAAGTCGCACGCGACCTTCACCGCCGAGGTCGCCGCGCACCTCGGCCGCGACCTCGCCGACGACTGGGACGCGCCCTACGCGCACTGGTACGCGGACGCCTTCGAGACGCACCTGCGTCCGGTCGACGGGATCGAGGAGGCGCTCGACGCCATCACCCTGCCGACCTGCGTGGCGTCGAGCGGCGACCACCCCAAGATCCGCGCGAACCTCGCGCGCACGGGCTTGCTCCCGCGCTTCGACGGCCGGATCTCGAGCGCCACGGAGGTCGCGCACGGCAAGCCCGCGCCCGACCTCTTCCTCCTGGCGGCGTCGCGCATGGGCGTGGATCCCGCGCGCTGCGTCGTCGTGGAGGACAGCCCCTACGGCGTGCAGGGCGCGGTCGCCGCGGGCATGCGCGCGCTCGGCTACGCGGGCGGCCTCACGCCGGCCGACCGCCTGCGCGATGCCGGCGCCACCGTCTTCGACGAGATGCGCGAGCTGCCGCGGCTCGTGCGCGGGCTCGCGGGCTGACGCGGACCGATGGCGCCGCGATCGGGGCACGACAGGCGTCGACACGACCCGTGGCGTCGTCCGCATGAGGACCTCCCGCCGCGCGATGAGGAAGGCCGCCGCCGTGGCGCTGTGCCTCCGACGCACCGCGCGGCGGAGCGTCCCGCGCCGTGCCGCGGTCGTCGAGCCCGACCGGCCGGCCGACGAGGACGAGGTCACGCCGCGCTGACCGCCCGACGTCGTCGGACCGCGCGGACGACGAGCGCGCCGAGGACCCCTACGAGGGCCAGGACCGCGAGCTCCGGGAGCACGCGCGCCGGCGGGCCGAGGGCCGCGACGAAGACGGCGCTCGCAAAGTCGGCCAGCTCGAGCGGGTAGCGGAGGAGGGCGCGGGAGCCGAGCGCCGACGTCACGCCGGTGACGGCGGCCTGCCCGAGCCAGAGGAGGACGGCCGCGAGCACCGCGCCGACGATGCGGCCGGCGCCGCGGAGCCCCGTCGCGGCGACGGCGAGGCCGAGCACGACCGGCGGGATCCAACGCGCGACGACGAGCAGGGCCGGCCCGGGGGGCCGGACGAAGCCCGCGACGGGCGGCACGGCGCCGAGGATCCACCCGCCCAGCAGCACCGCGGGCAGGGCGACCGCGACCACGGCGACCCCGGCCGGTGCGAGCGCCAGGAGGAGGGCGACGACCGCGGCCACGAGCATCGCGGCGATCGTGCCCGCGACGAACGCCACGAGGTATACCTGCGCCTCGCTGATGCCGGCACCCGTGCGGTCGACGCCGGCCGGCTGCGGGTCGTCGACTCCGAGCCCGTCCGCGGTCACGGTCGCGGTCTGCACGAGGGCGACGACCTGCACGAGGAGCAGCCCCGCGAGCACCAGCCAGGCTCCCGCGCGGGGGAGCCGCGGCCGTAGCAGGCGCGCGGCGGTGCCGGCGATCCCGCCGCCGACCACGATCACCGCGGCCAGCAGCGACGCCGTGTACGGGTCGAAGGGCAGCAGCGCGATCGGCATGTCGGCCGCCGACGCGACGTCCTCCGCCCACAGGTCCTGCGGCAGCACGCGCGACCCCGCGACGATCCACGGGAGGAGCCCGAGCACCGCGGCGGCGACGCCCACGGCCAACGCGAGGAGCGCGCCGCGGACGCCGCGGATCACGCGATCCGGCCGCGCGTCGGGTGCGGATGCGGGTGCGGCGTCGGGCGTCGTCATCCGTCCACGCTAGCGACGGGCCCGCTGCGGGCGCGCGCCCCCGATCGGGCCGGCCTGTGGACTCCCGCGACCGCCCGGGCGCGTCGTCTGCCTAAGCTCACGGCACCCGACCCGGTACACCCGCGCTCGCCCCCTCCTCCCGCTCCTCACGAACGGATCCGCCATGCCCCGCCGCGCCCTGCTCGCCACGTCCGCGTTCGCCGTCACCCTCGCCGCCCTCCTCGGCGCCGCCGCGCCCGCGCAGGCGTGCCCGCGCGACCCGGCGGAGCAGCAGGCGGTCACCGCCGTCGCCTCCGCCGCGCTCGACCGCCTCGAGATCGCCGACGACGTGGCCGCGTCGAAGTACCTGTCGGGCAAGGCCGTGGCGGATCCCGCGCGCGAGCAGGCCGTCGTCGACGCCACGATCGCCGCAGCGAAGGCCGACGGGGTCGACCCGGTCGCCGCCGAGCGCATCATGCGCGCGCAGATCACGGCGAGCAAGCAGGTGCAGTACGCGCTCATCGCCTTCTGGCGCGCGAACCCCGCGCAGGCGCCGACGACCGCGCCCGACCTCACCACGAGCGTCCGCCCGCGCATCAACGCGGTCGACGCCCGGCTCGTCCCGGCCATCGGCGCCGCGTCCGTCGCGCTCGACGACCCGGCGTGCAGCCACCTCCTGAAGGACGCCCGCGGCCAGCTCGGCCAGGGCCTCGACGACGCGCACCGCAAGGCCTTCCGCACGGCGCTCGCGACCGTCTGCACGCCGGAGTCCTGAGCCGGCCCACCGACCCGGTCGGGCCCGCTGCCCCGATGCGCTGGCCCGGCCGACCCAACGAACCGCGCGCGTCCGCCCTCCGGGTGGGCGCGCGCTGTCGTTCCCGCTCGCGTCAGGCGCCCTGCCCGCGTGGCCCGAACATGATCACGGCGACGCCGACGAGGCAGACCACGGCGCCGATGACGTCCCACCTGTCCGGGCGGTAGCCATCCACGACGGCGCCCCACACGAGCGAGCCCGCGACGAACACGCCGCCGTAGGCCGCGAGGATCCGCCCGAACGACGCGTCCGCCTGCAGCGACGCGATGAAGCCGTACGCGCCGAGCGCCATCACGCCGAGCCCGGCCCACCACCACGGCCTGCCCTCGCGCACCGCCTGCCAGACGAGCCAGGCGCCGCCGATCTCGGCGACCGCGGCGAGGGCGAACAGGATCACGGTGCGCAGCAGCATGCTCCGAGCATGGCCGAGCCGGACGCGGATGCGGACGCGCGGGTCAGTCCGTCAGGCCGCCGTCAGGCGGTCGACGCGATGTCCGCCGCGAACGCCGCCACCCGGTTCCGCAGGTCGTCGATGAGCTGGGCCGTCGCCGCCGCGGGGTCGAAGCCGAGGTAGGGGATCGGCCGGGGCTTCCGCACGTTCGCGTTGCACTCGAAGTCGGTGCAGACGAGCGTGCCGACGGTGTTGCCGTTGCGGCCGGCCGCGCCTGCCCGCCGCGCGCCGTAGAACACGACCGGGTTCGGCAGGCGCACGTCCTGGCACCACGTGCACTGGGCGCGGGATCGCGGCGCGGTCGCGGACTGCTGCAGCAGCACGCCGATCAGCTCGTCGCCGACGGGCGCGACGACGATGCCGCGCTGCGGCGCCTTGGGGTCGCGCCAGCCGAGGAAGTCGAGGCGGTCCCAGGCGAGGTCGGCGAAGCCCTCGGGGAGGTGGATGTCGCGCCGCTCGCGCTGCGAGGCGTTGACGAGGGAGGCGCGGATGGCGGATTCGGTCAGGGGGAGCATGTGGTGCCCTTCGTGCGGGGTCGCGGCGGTGCCGCGGAGATGGGTGTCAGGGTCGGCGGCCGGACCCTCGCGGATCGACGGGACGCCGGGTGCGGCCGGCCCTCGCGGGGCGCGGCGACGGATCCGGTGGCTACCTGGTGCCGACGGACGTGCCGCCGACGACCTCCCCACGCCAAGAGGGCGCCGTGCTGCTCGTGATGCTCACGCGGCAACGGTACCCCGGGCGGGGGATTGCGGATCCGGCCGGCGGGGTCAGCGCGTCCAGGCGTACGGCGTGGTCGTCGAGCAGGCGATGAGGCCGGAGCGCTCGAGGATCGGGCGGGAGAAGTCGGTCGAGTCGCTGTGCATCAGGGTGCGGCCGGCTGCCAGCGCCGAGCGCGCGCGGGCCGCGGTGAGGGCGCGGTAGATGCCGCGGCCGCGCCACTCCGGCAGGGTCGCGCCGCCCCAGAGGCCGGCGAAGTCGGATCCCGCGACGGGCTCGAGCCGGCCCGCCGAGACGATCCGCCCGTCGGCCTCCGCGACCCACATCTCCATGCCGTCGTCGAGCCCGAGGCGGCGGATCATCGCGTCGGCCTGGTCGGTGGAGTCCATGTCCCCGAAGACCGCGGCCTGCATGGCGCTCATCGCCCGCACGTCGGCCTCCGCGGTGATGCGCCGGAGCGTCACGCCCGTGGGCAGCGGCACGTCGACCGCGAGCGCCCGGGCCTCGCCCAGCATGATCGACTCGCGCTCCTCCGGCACGAAGCCGTTCGCGCGGAGGATCCCGTCGAGCCCGGGGGCGTGGTCGTGGCCCCGGGTCTTCCACTCCACGGTCGCGATCGCGGGGTCGTCGCGGTAGCGCGCGAGCGCGGCGGGGACGAGCTCGCGCAGGCCGGCCTCGTCGAGGCCGCCGAGGTCGGCGTACGTGACGAAGCCGCGCCCGCCCGGGAAGACGACGAGGCGCAGCGGGCCGAGCACCCGCACGTCGAGCGCGCTCGGCGTCTCGGCGTCGGTGCGGAGCTGGGCGTCGTAGGCGGCGAGGAGGGCGGCGGCGGATCCGGCGTCGGGGGTCACGGGGATCACGGGGATCACCGTACGGGCTCGGGCAGCCAGGCGAGCTCGACGCGCACGGCGTCCTCACCGAACGCGATGCGCTCGCCGGCGTCGTGCTCCCGCCCGTCCACGCGCACCGACGCCGCCCGCGGCAGCCGCAGGGCGGTGCCGCCCGGCGACGCCAGCCAGTCCGCGCCCGGGACACGCCGCACGACGAGCGCGGCGCCGTCGGGATCCCAGTCGAGCCGGTCGACGACCAGCCCGCCGCGGGCGCGGAGCCCGGTGACGGATCCGCGCGCCCACGCCGCCGGCAGCGCGGGGAGGACCGCGAGCGCGGCGGTGTCGGACCCGAGCAGCATCGCCGCGACGAGCGCGGGCAGGCCGCCGCTCGCGTCGAGGTTGAAGAGGCGGCCGGCGTCGTGCCGTGTCGTGAGGGTGGGGCTCCAGTGGTCGACGGCGAGCCACTCGACGCACGTGAGCGCGGACGCGCCGTCGCCGAGTGCCGCGGCCGCGAGCCCCACCTGCACCAGGCCGAACGCCATCACCATCCGGCCGGGCGACGCGGTCGGGTCCTCCGCGCGCCACGCGATCTTCGCGGCGACGGTCCGCGCTGCTGCGGCGCGGAGGCGGACGGCCGCGTCCCCGTCGCCCACGAACGCCGGATCCACCTCGTCCCAGAGCGGGTGGAGCTGCGACGCGTGGCGGTGCCCGATCCGCTCGGGCCAGCGCGGATCCAGCCACTCGGCGAGCGTGCCGTCGTCGGCCACGCGGTACGGCGGCAGGTCGCGCACCACCGCGGCCCAGCGCGCGTCGAGGGAGTCGTCGCCGCGGGCCCGGCCGAGGAGGGCCGTGGCGCGGGCGGCGTCGTGGAGGATCGCGACGTCCATGGTCGCGTCGGTCGCGGCCGGGACGCGCTCGCCGGCGGGCGTGTTCTCGGGCGAGTAGGAGGGGACGAGGCGGCGCACCCCGTCGACCAGCACGGTGGCGGTCTCGGCGAAGCGCAGCACTCCCCGGGCGAGCTCCCACAGCCGGTCGTCGACGATGCCGCGGTCGCCGGTGGTGGCGACGATGTCGGCGGCGATGCGGAGGATCCAGCCGCCGCACCCCTGCCAGAACGGCATGGGGTAGTCGGCGTCGAAGTGGTCCGCCCGGCCGTGCGTGGACATGCGCGCGGGCAGCAGCATGCCCTCGGCGCCGTGGACGCGGCGGGCGTTCTCGCGGAAGTCGTCGAGGTGGGGGAGCACCAGCTCGAGGAGCGTGCGCGCGAGCTCGGGCGTGCCCGTGGGGATGAGGCTCGCGATCCCGCCGTTCTGCACGTTGCCGTTGAGCGTGTAGTCCGCCGACCACGCGGGTCGCCAGGTGCCCTGCCACACGCCCTGCAGCGTGGCCGGCAGCTCGCCGGTGGAGGAGACGATCGCGGCGCGGCCGCTGAGGTACGCGACCTCCACGACGCGGCGGCGCGCGGCGGGGTCGCCCGCGCGGGCCGCGGCCCAGAGGTCCTCGGTCGTGGGGTCGGCGCCGTCGTCGATGCCGCCCGCGGGCGCCGCGCCGCGGAGGTCGAGCGCGGACGCGGCGACGAGCGCGCCGTGCGTCGCGCGCTGGGCGGCGCGCAGGGCGTCCCACGCCGGCATCGTCTCGGGAGGGTCGTCCGGGGCGGGGCCCGCGGTGGCCGGACCCGTCGCGACGGCCAGGCGCAGCAGCCGCGTCGCGCCCGGGCCGGTGCGGACGGTCGCGCGCGCGGATCCGCCGTCGGCCACCCACGCGCCGCCCGCGTCGCCGGGTGCGCCCGCGTCGACCGCCGTGACCGTCCGCAGCGCGTCGTCGCCCGCGCCGGCCTCGGCCGTGAGGATCCCGCGCACCCCTCCCGCCACGGACGCCCGCACGGCGGCGGACGCGTCCGGCCCGCCCGTGACGAGCGCCGTCGCGTCCCCCGCGCCGAGGCCGAGCTCGACGACCGCCTCGGCGTCCCGGTCGGACTCGAGCGCCAACCAGCAGGCCAGCCCGTCGCGCGGCGCGAGGAGGCGCAGCGCGTGCCGGCCGCCCGCGAGGTCGGTCCACGCGATCGCGGACTCGCCGCCGACCGGGTCCATGGTGCGCCGCATGTCGGCGACGCCGCCCGGGGTGCGGATCACGAGGGTCGCGCAGATGCCGAGCGGATCCGTCCAGACGAGGTCGTCGCCGTAGCCGCTGTCCCGCGCGCCCGCCATCAGCTCGGCGGTCGCCGTGTCCGAGTCGCCCGCGAGGAGCGCGCGGCGGATCTCGTCGATGCGGGGCCGGAGGTCGGGCGCGTGCGGCCGAGGGTTCACCGGCGGGAACCAGCGCTCGTGCGCGAGGGAGACGGTGATCGCGTCGGCCGGCCCGTGCGCGACGGCGCCGACGCGTCCGCTGCCGACCACGACGCCCTCCTCCCAGGTCGGCGCCGCGGTCGCGGTCGTGAAGACGGGGGAGGGGTGCGCGTCGTCGCGCGAGGGCGATCCGATGATCGGGTCCTTCCGGTCGGCGTCCATGCCCGTGGGCGGCACCACGGTACCGGGTCCGTCCGCCGGGAGGGAGGATGGGGGTGCATCCCGACGGCGTTCCGCCCGCTCGCCTTAGGATCGCGGGATGCTCGGACCTCTCGCGCGCCTGGATCCGCCCGCCCGGCGCATCCTCATCGGCGCGCCGGCGGGGGCAGGCAAGACCACGCTGGCCCGGCGCGTCCAGGAGCGCACGGGCCTCCCGTACACCGAGATGGACTCCCTCTTCCACGGGCCCGGCTGGACCGAGCTGCCCACGTTCCGCGACGACGTCGAGGCCTTCTCGTCGCGCGACGCGTGGGTCACCGAGTGGCAGTACACGACCCAGCTCGGGCAGCTGCTGCCGTCGCGCGCCGACACCCTCGTCTGGCTCGACCTGCCCGTGACGGTGCAGATGGGACGGCTGATCCGCCGCACGGTCGTCCGCCGCTGGCGCCGTGAGCCGCTGTGGCACGGCAACGTCGAGCCGCCGCTGCGCACCGTCCTCACCGACCCCGACCACATCGTGCGGTGGGGGTGGCGGGGGCGCGCGAAGATGCGGAAGCGGGTCGTGCTCGCGACCGTCGGTCACCCGCACCTGCGGGTCGTGCGGCTGCGCTCGACCCGCGACATCGACATGTGGCTGCGCGGGCTGCCGGCCGCGGACGCGTCGGCGCCCTCGGCGTAGCCGCCCCCGGACTCGCTGCCAGGCGTCCGCGCCTCCGTCACCAGCACCGCCGCGACGCCCGCGCCGCACAGCACGAAGCCCGCGAGCGTGACCGCCGTGATCCGCTCCCCGATCAGCAGCGCGCCCGCCGCCGCGGTCGTCGGGGCGACCAGGAACAGCAGCGCGTTGAGCGCCGTGATCCCCACGCGCTCGAGCAGCCACCAGTACAGCCCGTAGGCGGCGAGGGTCGGCACGAGGGCGGCGACGGCGGTCGTGATCCAGAACGCGGGATCCGCGGGCGGCGCCAGCGTCCCCGTCCCGAGCGCGGCGACCACGAGCGCGGCCGCCGTGACGACGACGTGCACGGTCAGCGTCACGAGCACGGGAGGCCGGCCGGACGACCGGCGCTCGAGGAAGGTCCCGGCGACGAGGCACGCCATCGCCGCCGCGGGCAGGAGGTAGGCGACCGGATCCGCATCCGCCGCCCCCGCCTGCGACCGCACGACGAGCACCACGCCGACGGCCCCGAGCGCGAGCCCGGCCCACTGCGCGCCGCGCACGCGCAGCCCGAGCAGCGGCCCGACGAGCGTCGCGACGACGAGCGGCTGCACGGCGTCGATGAGCGCGGTCGTCCCGGTGGCGATGCCCGCGCCGATCGCCGCGTACACGAAGGCGCAGTAGCCGAGCTGCGCGCACGCGCCGATGAGCGCCTGCCGGCCGAGCATCCGCGGGGCGATCCCGCGGGCGGCGCCCGTCACGACGACGAGACCCACGAGCAGCACGGCGAGCGGCGCGAACCGCCAGACGAGCAGCGTCGTCGCGGCCACTTCGACCGTGCCGATCGCCGCGATGAGGAAGCCCGCGCTCCACGCGAGCACGAACCCGGTCGCGGCGACGACCGTCACGAGCCGCCGAGGTATACCGATCTGTCTACTCGTCATGGGCTCGACTATACAGACCGGTATATTCGTCGCATGCGCACCGCCGTCCCCGACCTCGCCCCGCTCACCCCCGGAGCCCGCCGCGTGCTCGACGCGGCGTCCGGGCTCTTCTACGCGCGGGGGATCCACGTGGTCGGCGTCGACGCGATCGCCGCCGCCGCCGGCGTCACCAAGAAGACGATCTACGACCGCTTCGGCTCCAAGGAGCGGCTCGTGGTCGCGTACCTGCAGCACCGCGACGCCCGGTGGCGCGAGCACCTCGCGGCGCGGCTCGCCCGCACGCCGGAGCCTGGGATCGACCGGGTGCTGGCGGTGTTCGACGCGGCCATCACCTGGGCCGATGCGAACACGCCGAAGGGCTGCAGCGCGATCAACGCGCGCGCGGAGCTCGGCGCCGGCGACCTCGGCGACGAGGACGACGGCCACGACGTGCTGCCCGAGGTGATGCGGCAGAAGGCGTGGCTGCTCGAGCTGCTCCTGGACCTGTGCCGCGAGGCCGCGGTGCCGGATCCGGCCGCCACCTCCCGCATGCTGATGCTGATCTACGAGGGCGGCCTCGTGACGCTCGGCATGGGCACGTTCGCGCACCCGATGACGGTCGCGCGCGACGCGGCCCGGGCGCTGCTCGGGAGGTCGCCCTCGTGAGCGGGCCCGTGGACGACGAGGCGCCCTGCCCGTTCTGCGCGCTGCTCGGCGACGCGCCGATGGTCGCGCCGCTGCCGCAGGACGTGGTGGCCGAGCGCGAACGGGCGATCGCCGTCATCGCGCCGCGCTGGTGGCCGCGCAACCGCGGGCATGCCCTGGTCGTCCCGCGGATCCACGTCCGCGACCTCTACTCCGTGGCGCCCGCCGACCTGCACGCCGTGATGGACCTCGTGCAGGAGGTCGCCGTCGCCATGCGGGCGACCTACGGCTGCGCGGGCATCTCGATCCGGCAGCACAACGAGACGGCGGGCGGCCAGGACGTGTGGCACCTCCACGTCCACGTCTTCCCGCGCGCGGAGGGCGACGACCTGTACGGATCCGCGCCGCTGCCCGGCTTCGCGTCGCCCGAGGAGCGCCTGCCGTTCGCGCGCCTGCTGCGCGAGGAGCTGTCCGCTCGTCGGCGGGGAGATCCTGAGACCCGGACGCCGCAGCCCGACCCGGCCTAGCGTCGGAGGCACGAGCCGAGCGCGCACCCGACGCCCGGCCGTGCCATCCGTCCGATCCGCAGGAGGAGAACCATGACCACCATCGCCATCGTGGGGGCCGGCGCCGGCCTCGGCGCCGCCGTCGCCCGCCGCTTCGGAGCCGAGGGCTTCGCCGTCGCGCTCGTCTCGCGCAGCCAGGAGCGCGTCGACGAGCTCGCGCGCACGCTCGCCGACGAGGGGATCACCGCCCGCGGGTACGCCGCGAACGTCCGCGACCACGTGGCGCTCGCCGCCGCGCTCGACCGGGCGGCGCAGGAGCTCGGGCCCGTCGAGGTGCTCCAGTACAGCCCGCTGCCGCAGAAGGAGTTCCTGCGGCCGGTGCTCGAGACGACGCCCGGCGACCTCGTCGGCGCGTTCGAGTTCTCCATCCAGGCGCCCGTCGCCGCCGTGCACCAGGTGCTGCAGGGCATGCGCGTGCTCGGGCGCGGGACCGTCCTGTTCATAAACGGCGGCACCGCCGTGCAGCCGCTGCCGAAGTACGCCGGCACCTCCATCGCCTTCGCGGGCGAGAGCGCCTACGGGCAGATGATCCACGAGGCGCTGGCGGACGACGGGATCCACGTGGGCCAGCTGATCATCCCCGGCGCCATCACGCCGGGCCACCCGAAGAAGGACCCGAAGGCCCTCGCCGACACCCTCTGGTCCATGCACGAGGAGCGCGGCGAGTTCCGCCGCTTCGCCGCCGACATGGACGACGAGTAGGCAGCGACCGGTCGCGCGAGTCGCCCTGACGGGGGCCTGCGCGATCGGCGCCCGGCTGGGATGCTCGCAGGATGGACGCCACCGCACCCCTCCTGACCTGGACCCTCGCCGCCGAGATCCCCGTCCCCGCCGACGTGCACGAGCTGCTCGTGGAGGGGGAGCAGGCCGTCGCCTCGTTCCGCACCTTCCGCGACTCGGCCACCTTCACGACGAAGCGCCTCATCGTGCGCGATGCCCAGGGGATCACGGGCAAGAAGGTGGAGCTGTACTCGCTTCCCTACAGCGCCATCAACATGTGGTCGACCGAGAACGCCGGCACCTTCGACCTCAATGCGGAGCTGGAGCTCTGGACGCGGGCCGGCCACATCAAGGTGAAGCTCGGCAAGGGCGCGGACATCCGACGCATCGACGGCCTCATCGCCTGGGCCGTGCTGCACGCGCACTGACGCAGGCACGACGAAGGGGAGGGGGAGCGACCCGGATGCGCTCCCCCTCCCCTCGGCTGCGCGGCCTCGATGGCCGCCCCGACGCCTACTTCGTCGGCGTGGCCGACACCAGGAACTCGACGGTGCCCGTGTCCTGCACGCTCACGAAGCCGAGGCTCGGGGCCTGCACGCCGTAGTCGGAGAACGTGACGGGGATGGATCCGCTCACCTGCACGCCGCCGCCCGAGAGCGCGGCCTGCAGCGGCACGGTGACGGTCTGCGTCACGCCGTGCATGGTGAGCTCGCCGGTCGCCTGGACCGTCGCGACCTGGCCGTCGGCGGGCACGGCCGCGTCGACGGGCTGGGTCAGCGTGAAGGTCGCGTCGGGGTACTTCGCGACCTCCATGGCGGTGCTGCGGAAGTACTCGTCGCGGGGGGCCGCGTCGGTGGCGATGCTCGCGACGTCGACCTTCACGGTCGCGGCCGAGAGGGTGGATCCGTCGACCGTGATGGATCCGGTCACGTCCTCGGTCTTGCCGACGACGGTCACGTCGGTGCCGTTGAGCACCTCGGCGACGCGGTAGCCGGCGGTGCTGCCGGTGCCGATCTGCCACTCGCCGGACAGGTCGCTCGTGTCGAGCGTGGAGTCGGCGGGGGCGGCCGAGACGGACGGGGCGGCCGCGGGGGCGCCGACGATCACGTCACGGTAGAAGGCGGGGCCGAACGCGGCGGCGCTGACACCGAGCACGACCACCACGGCCGCGCTCGTGCCGAGGATGATCTTGGTCTTCTTCTGCATGGGGGTCTCCTGATCCGGATGGTGCTCATCTGATCGCCGCGAGAGGCTGCGCCGACATCAGGGACGACGGACCAGCGAGGAGGAACGTTCACGGGCTCAGGGTCCTGCCAGGTTCGCGGGTCCGCCTGCGATGATTCGCGGGAGCGGTGAACCATCCGGCCGTCCGTCTCGTCGTGGGAGGAGGAGGCACGGATGACCACGGAGAGCACGGCCCGCATGCGGGCGCTGCACGATGCGCACGCGCCTGCGCTGCAGCGGTACGCGCTGCGGCTGACGGGGGATCCGGCGCTCGCCGAGGACGTCGTGCAGGAGGCGCTGCTGCGGGCCTGGCGCTCGCCGGCGATCCTCGCGGAGGACGACGAGTCGGCCCGGCGCTGGCTCTTCACCGTCGTGCGGAACCTCGTGATCGACGACCGCCGCAGCGCCTGGCGCGGCCGCGAGACGCCGACCGACGTGCTGCCGGAGGATCCCGTCGCCGACGCCTCCGACGCCATCATCGACCGCCTGCTCGTGGCCGAGGCGCTCGCGTCGCTCTCGGCCGAGCACCGCCGCGCGGTCGTCAGCTGCTACCACCTGGGCCGCACGGTCGTGGAGACGGCGGAACGCGAGGGCGTCCCGCCCGGCACCATCAAGTCCCGCCTCCACTACGCGCTCAAGGCGCTCCGTCTCGCCCTGCAGGAACGAGGAGTCACCCGATGAACGACCGCGCCGACGACATCCACGAGTGGGATGCCGCGTACGTGCTCGGCAGCCTGAGCGCCACCGACCGCGCGCTCTTCGAGTCCCACCTCGAGGGGTGCGATGCGTGCATGCGCTCCCTCGCCGAGCTCTCCGGCCTGCCCGGCGTGCTGCGGATGCTCCCCGTCGAGGAGGCGATCGCGCTCATGGACGAGCCCGAGGCCCCCGCCGTCCCGCAGCCCGTCGCGCCGGCGCTGGACGCATCCGCCCACCGGGTGCCGCGCCGTCGCCGGCGACCCCTCGCGGGTCCCGCGCGCCTGCCGCTGTCCCGCCGCACGGGCGGGTGGCTGCTCGCGGCCGCCGCCGTCGTGCTCCTCGTCGGCGGCGCGGGCCTCGGCTCCGCGCTCCGCGCCGGCGTGAGCGGGCCCGTCGCGGATCCGACCCCGGCCGCCTCCTCGCCCGCCGGGGACCCGTCCGGGGATCTCTCCGAGGGCCTGCCCCCCGACGCGGTGAGCATGCGCTCCGATCTCGACGAGGGCGTCACCGCGAAGCTCGCCCTCACTCCGCAGCCGTGGGGCACGCGCTTCGACTGGAGCTGCGAGTACGCGGGCGGCGGCGTCGGCCAGGGCGCCTACGACCTCGTCGCGATCGAGGACGACGGCACGCGCACGGTCGTCGCGACCTGGGGCGCTGGCCAGGCGGAGTCGCGGCTGCTCGCGGCCACCTCGAGCCTCCCGACGGATCGGATTCGCACGGTGCAGATCACCCCCTCCGACTCCGACGTGGTGCTGGCGAGCCGCGACCTCTAGGCTCCGGTGCCCATGAGCCGACTCGTTCGCCGATCCGCTGCCGCCGAGGTGGCCGCATACATCGCGGAGTGCCTGGCGCAGGGGAGGCGCGACCACGCAGTGCGCCACTTCATCCAGCTCGCCGACGATCTCGCAGCTGCGCACGGCGAGGCTCGCGCGGTCATCGGGGCGGCCAGGCCGGAGACCACGGGGGAGCGGTGCTGGGACGCTGCCATCGCCGCTCTCGTCGAGCATCGCCTCCTCGAGGAGGGTCTACGAGTCCCGGCGTGGGTCGCCGCCGAGGAGTTCCGGGTCGAACCGCCGTGGACCTTCGGGAGTGGCCTGTACGACATCCCCGTCGAGCCGGAGCGCGCTCTCCCGTCGTTCCTCCGTCACGGCGTGATGCTCGACCCGGACACCCTCGCGAGCGTCTAGTCGGGCAGTCGGGCCACGACGGGACGGTCCGCGCATGTTCGCGAACGGCAGGCGCCCTTCGTGGTGCGCCATGAAGTCGGAGAGCATCTCGCTCTCCTCATCCGACGCCCGGCGCGCAGGTGCGGTCTCCCGCCATGCGACGAGCAGCTGCGCGGCGTCGTCGAGGTGCCAGATCGCACGTCCCCCGCGATGCGCCGTGGCCTTTCCCGATCCGAAGGCCGCGTACTCCCGGAGCCGTGCTCGGAGTCCACGTCGGCTACCCGGCGCTCGCCCGGCCTTGCCGACGTAGACGACGGCGCTGCCCGCCACCCATTCGGCTTCGAGCCGCTCGGGCGGATACGACGGATCACCTCCCTTGAACCATCCGGCTGGGCTCACGGGGAGGAAAGCGGGAGGGGTCAGGGCCGGCCGGACGACCACATAGACGCCGCTCGCCTGCGGAGCGTCGTCCGCAGCGCGGTCGAACTGCACGAAGCCCTCGAAGCCCGCTCCGCGCAGGCCGGCGACGCTCCAGTCCATGACCGAAGCCTAGGGCGCCTCGCAGCCGGCAGCCGGATCTTCCGAGGCCCGGCAGGAGGCCCCGCCCCACCCCTGGCGCGCCGCCCGCGCCGCGCCGTAACCTGGCGTCCCACACCTGAGGAAAAGCGAGCGGCGAGGACCCGATGAGCGACCCGGCAGCGCACGCAGACGCGCCCGACGCGCCCGCGATGAGCGACGCCGACGCGGCCGTCGTCGCCGCGCGTTGGAAGCGCAACGCGACCCTCTTCCTCAGCGGCCAGACGGTCTCGCTGTTCGGCTCGATGCTCGTCCAGTACGCGGTCATGTGGTACGTCACCTTCGAGACCCGCTCGGGTCTCGCGGTCGCGCTCTACGCGGTGTGCGCGTTCCTGCCGCAGGGCATCGTCTCGATCTTCGGCGGCACCCTGGCCGACCGGATGAACCGGCGCGTGCTCGTGATCGTGTCCGACAGCACCATCGCGATCGTCACGCTCGCGCTCGCCCTGCTGATGATGAACGGGGTCACCGACCTCTGGATCATCCTGCTCGCGGTGGCCGTGCGCTCCGTCGGCGCCGGGTTCCAGACGCCCGCGGTGCAGGCGATGATCCCGCAGATCGTGCCGCCCGAGCAGCTGCTCCGGATCAACGGCATCTTCGGCACCATCCAGTCGGCGATGGCCCTGCTCGCGCCGGCCGCCGCGGGCGCGATCTTCGCCGCCTACGGCCTCGTGCCCCTCTTCTTCGTCGATGCGATCACGGCCGCGATCGGCATCGCGTTCCTGCTCTCGGTGGCCGTGCCGACGCTCGCGTCCATCGCCGACAAGACGTCGACGTACCGCGAGGACCTCGTCGAGGGGATCCGCTACATCGGCGGCGACCCGGTCGTGCGCTGGCTGCTGGTGGTCTTCGCGATCATCTTCCTGCTCACGGTCGCGCCGTCGTTCATCACGCCGCTGCTCGTGGCCCGCACCTACGGCACGGAGGTGTGGATGGTGACCGTGCTCGAGATCGCCTTCAGCGTCGGCATGCTCGGCGGCGGCGCGCTCGTGTCGACGCTGTTCGCGAAGTCCGACCGCATGACGCTGATCCTCGTCAGCTGCTTCGGCTTCGCCATCTTCACCGCGGGCCTCGGCCTCAGCCCGAACCTCTGGGTGTTCTACGGCTTCATGTTCGCGATCGGCCTGTTCGTGCCGCTGTTCTCGGCGCCGTTCATGACGCTCGTGCAGGAGACGGTCGCGCCCGAGATGCACGGCCGCGTCTTCAGCTACGTCGGCATCGTCATGGCGCTCGCGACCCCGATCGGCGCGGTCGCGTTCGGCCCGCTCGCCGACGTGTTCCGCGTGCAGGAGCTGCTGGTGGCGGCGGGGATCATCACGGTCGTCGTGATCACGGTCGCCATCTCCCTGCCGTCCGGCCGCGCCGCGATCCGTTTGGTGCGCGCGAAGAAGGCGGAGGCGGTGCAGTCCACCGCTTCCGAAGCCTCGCTCACCGCGGTGGACCCTCCGCCTACGGCCCCGGTCGCCTAGCCATTTCCTCGCGCTGACGTGCAGCTAGACCGGCCGTAGTGCCGCGTCGCGCCATAAATTTCGTTCTGCGTGAAAGGCGAGTCGCATTCACGAGCGGAGGCCGGGAGGGCGCAGTCGTCGTGACGGCGGCTGCGCCTCCCTTGGTCGTCGAGCTGGGAGAGTCCAGACCATCCCGGGGCGTGTGGACGTCAGTCAGGCATTCGCCGGCAGAGGATCACTGCCCACCGGAAAGCGCAAGCGCATAGCTGGCGGGCTCACGTGCCTCATCGGATTCGCTCGTCGGGCGGGTGCCTGCTGCGCCGAAGGTGGTGATCTGATCTTCTGCGCGCTCGCCGACTCTGGTGTCAACGAACAGGTCATGTCCGATGTTGCGCAGGCCATCGACGGACGCGATATCCGCCTCGTGTGCGTCGTCCGTGAGGATGAATTGATGAGTCTCGACGGCGCCATCCGCTTCTGGGATGCTGTTTCGGACGGAGATCGCGCGCTGAGAGAAGCTGCTGTTAGACGCCCGGGCGGATGTGACGTAGTCCTCCTCGGAGCCGCCGGAGGTGAATAGGAAAGTGTCTGAAGCGTTAGACGCCCTCCATAGCTGCACTCCTTCATACTGACCGATTGCGACCAGGTCATCCTTCGAGAGATTCGACGCGGAAGCAACATGCAGTAAGGCGGAGTTCGGGACGACAGTGTTTTCGACGCGGCCCTCAGTGGCTGTGGATTCTTCGATGACATCACTGCGGATCCGTCCTACATCCAAGGCAGCGGCCTTGGCGTTATGGCTGGCGGTCTCCCCTGGCGACTTCCACTTGAACGCACCCTTCCGGTAGTTCCGGGTGTCGTAGATCGTGGCCTCATAGCTCCAGGCATTCGTAGTGGCTGTGCCGAGCCATACTTGTATGTTAGCCAACCCGGTTATCGTCTCCTCGGTGAATCCTGCCGTGATCCCGGTGCGGCTTTGATGCACTGTCCCCTCTGTATAGATGACATCAGGAGCCGCACTTCCGTCGAAGAAGGTCGCGGTCGCAGCTTGCGCTGGCGTCGCGACAGTCATCGCCAACGCAGTAGGGGATACAAATGATGCTATGGCGATTTGCTTTCTTTTCATCAGATGGTTCCTTTCGTTGGTGTCTCTTTTGGAAGAGAACTTCATGGTTCATCTCGCCGGAACGATCCCACATTCGAAGCAGGCGAAGTAACAGAACGAAACACGACGCTGTCGCGGCATTGCCGCTGGTGGTCAGCGGCAAGATGGAGACCCGCCATGAGCGGGCAATGTCCTCGTAGGAGGAGATGCCGAGGTCCCGTGCGCAATATCTGTGCGTGGGGAATTAGGCCGATGAGTGAGGAGCGATGACGTGATGGGATTCAATGGACGACTCTCGGCCGCCCTGGCGGAAGCGCAGGCGCGGCGTCAGCGAGCCGAGAGTGGCCGTGCTCCCGATGACAGCAGGGGTGCTCGACCAGATGCCTTCGACGGGCACGCGACCCCGCTGCCGCCGTACGAGAAGGTCGCACGGAGAAGACACTGGTGGCAGAGGCGGCCCTGAGCGGCCTCGAGCGATGAAGCCGTGATCCGCCTCGAGTGATGCTGAGGTGAAGGCGGCGTTCGGGCCGCGCGAAGGGGGCTGACGTCCGGGTCCTAGCGCCTAGCAGCCCGCGGCGGCTGTCGGCCTCTCCCCGAGCTCCTCCGCGTACGCGGCAACTGCGCACCCGTACTCGGGCAGCGTCGGCGCGAGCCGGCGCAGCGCCACGGCCAGCGCCTCCGTCGGGCGTCCGGCGTCGTGCAGCGCGAGCGCGAGGAAGGCATCGCGGCCGGGGGCGTGCGCGTCGTCGGGCAGGGCCTCGAGCAGCGCGACCGCCTCGGCCGCCTCGCCGACGTTGCGCAGGGAGCTCGCGAGCTGGATCACCGCGAACGGCCGGTGCTCCGCGTCCAGCCCGCCGGCGATCGCCGCGCGGTACAGCGGCACGGCCTCCGCCTCGCGGCCCACGAAGTCGTGCGCGCTGGCCAGCTCGTAGAGCGCCCGCGGATCGTCGGCCGGACGCTCGGCGACCAGCGCGCGCATCCCGGCGACGGTCTCGTCCGCGCGCTCGTCGTCGGCGCCCGCCCAGAAGGCGGCTACCCGGGCGTCCCAGTCGTCGTGGTGATCCATGCGCCCAGCCTGGCAGGGCGACCGCGGGTCAGCGGCGGCGTGCGGGCGGCGGCCCCGTCGTCGCCCGGCGCACGAGCCGCGTCGGCAGCTGCACGCGCATCGCCTCCGGCTCGGTGCCCGCCATCAGCGACATGAGCAGATCCACCGCGGTGGTGCCGAGGCGCTGCATCGGCTGGCGGATCGTGGTGAGCGGCGGCGTCATCTGCGAGGCCTCCGGGATGTCGTCGAAGCCGATGACGGAGAGGTCCTCGGGCACGCGGATCCCGAGCTCGGCCGCCACCTGCAGGATCGCGATGCCCGAGAGGTCGTTGGCGGCGAAGATCGCGGTCGGCCGGTCCGGCATCGACAGCAGGCCGCGCGCCGGCTCCCGCGCGGCTGCCGTGAGGAACAGTCCCGCGCGCACGAGCGCCGGGTCGAACGCGATCCCGGCGTCCTGCAGGGCGCGCCGGTAGCCGGCCTCGCGCAGGCTCGCGGAGCGGAGGTCGGGGCGGCCCGCGAGGAACCCGATCCGCCGGTGCCCGAGCTCGAGCAGGTGCCGCGTCGCCTGGAGCGCGCCGCCCAGGCTGTCGGACTCGACGCTCGGCAGGTCGGCGGGCCCGGTGTGCGGGTCGATGGACACGACGGGGATCTCGGTCTGCGCCGTCACGACCGTGGGCGTCACCATGATCGCGCCGTCGATGAGGGTGCCGCTCAACCGGCTGAGCGACCGGCGCTCCCAGCCCGTGTTGTCCACCTGCCGGGATCCGCTGTAGGCCAGGAGGTCGTAGCGCGAGCTCCGGAGGGCCGCGCCCACGCCCTTGAGGATCTCCGCGCTGAACGGCTCGAAGCCCGCCACCAGCACGCCGATCACGCCCGTGCGATGGGAGCGCATGCTGCTCGCCACGAGGCTCGACTCGTAGCCCAGGCGCTCGACGACCTCCATCACGCGGCTCGACGTCTCGGCCGAGATCCCGTATCGCCCGTTGACCGCCTTGGAGACGGTGGACACCGAGACGCCGGCGGCCGCGGCGACGTCGTGGATGGTGGGGCGGCGGGACATGGACCGCACCCTACGCCCGGAGAAAAGGATTTCGAAAACGTTTGACGAAGCCCGGAGCGCGACCGAGACTGGCCCGACCGGCCCCCGTCACGACGACGCGACGACGCGATGACGCGACACGGGACCGGTTCGAGTCGCACCCCACAGCGCCAGGCACGCGGCTCGTGCACGTCCACCCCCGACACCCGCCAGGGTGCGCTCAAAGAAGAGACAGGTAGAACGACATGAAGGCACGGAAGATCCTCACGGGATCCGCGGCCCTGCTCGTGGGGGCCCTCGCCCTCGCCGGCTGCAGCGGCAGCGGTTCCGGCAACGGCGACGACGGCGGCCCCGTCGAGATGACGCTGTGGCACAACTCCACCACCGGCCCGGGCAAGGCGTTCTGGGACAAGACGACGGCCGACTTCAACGCGTCCCACCCCGGCGTCACGGTCACGCCCACGTCGATCCAGAACGAGGACCTCGACGGCAAGCTCCAGACCGCGCTCAACTCGGGCGACGCGCCCGACATCTTCCTGCAGCGCGGCGGCGGCAAGCTCGCGGCCACGGTCGCGGCGGGGCAGATCATGGACATCACCGACGGCATCTCCGCCGACGTGAAGGCCGGGATCGCCCAGAGCGCGTTCGACGCGAACTCCATCGACGGCAAGGCGTACGCCATGCCCGTCGCCGTGCTCCCCAGCGGCATCTTCTACAGCCAGGACCTCTTCACGGCGGCCGGCATCACGGAGACGCCGAAGACGATGGACGAGCTGAACGCGGACGTCGAGAAGCTCAAGGCCACGGGCGTCGCCCCCATCGCGCTCGGCGCGAAGGACGCGTGGCCCGCCGCGCACTGGTTCTTCAACTTCGCGCTCCGCGAGTGCAGCTCCGCGACGCTCGAGCAGGCCGCCAAGGACAAGGACTTCAGCGACGACTGCTGGATCAAGGCGGGCCAGGACGTCCAGGACCTCGTGGGCACGAACCCCTTCAACGACGGCTTCCTCACCACCGCGGCGCAGCAGGGCGCGGGCAGCTCCGCCGGCCTCATCGCCAACCACCAGGCGGCCATGGAGCTCATGGGCGCCTGGGACCCGGGAGTCATCGCGGGCCTGACCCCGGATTCGAAGCCGCTGGCCGACCTGTCCTGGTTCCCCTTCCCGGAGATCTCCGGCGGACAGGGGCAGCCCGGCTCCATGATGGGCGGCATCGACGGCTACTCCTGCAAGGCGGACGCGCCCAAGGTGTGCGTCGACTTCCTCAACTACATCGGCACCGCCGACGTGCAGAAGGAGTACTACGCGGCCTTCAACGCCCCGCCCGTGAACACCGAGGCGCAGAGCGCGGTCACCGAGCCGTACCTGCAGGAGATCATCAAGGCCTACAACGACGCGCCCTACGTGTCGCAGTGGCTCGACACCGTCTACGGCCTGAACGTCGGCAACGCGATGAACGTCGGCGTGGTCGACCTCATGGCGGGCGGCGGCAGCCCGGAGAAGCTCATCCAGACCGTCTCCGACGCGGCCAAGAAGGCCTAGGCGCACCGACATGGCACTCCGCGAGAGCTCGCTCGACGAGCAGCGTCCCGCGGCTGATCCTGCACACCCCGAGGGCGGCGTCGCGACGACGCCGCCCTCGGCGGTTCGTGCGCGACGCCGCGGCCTCGGCTGGTCCGGTCGCCTCGAGGTCCTGATCCTCGTCGGCCCGGCCCTCCTCTTCTTCCTCGGCTTCGTCATCTACCCCGTGGTGATGGCGGCCTACTACGGCTTCTTCAGCTGGCAGGGCTTCGGCCCGCCCACGGTGTTCGTGGGCTTCCGCAACTACATCACGATCCTCCAGGACCCCACGTTCCACGAGGCGCTGATGCACAACGCCGTGATCGTGGTGCTGTCGCTCGTGCTCCAGGGCCCGGTCGCGATCCTCGTGGCGCTCCTGCTGAACCGGAAGCTGCGCGGCCAGTCGATCATCCGCGTGCTCATCTTCGTGCCGTACGTGATCTCCGAGGTCGTCGTCGGCACCGGCTGGAGCCTCATGCTCCAGGGCTCCGGCGCGCTCAACGGCTTCCTCGCGAACATCGGCCTGGCCGACCTCCAGCAGGACTGGCTCGCGAACCCCGACATCGCCATCTGGTCACTGATGACGATCATCACGTGGAAGTACATCGGCTTCGCGGTGATCCTCTTCCTCGCCGGCCTCCAGGGCATCCCCGAGGAGCTCTCCGAGGCGGCCGCCATCGACGGCGCGTCGTACTGGCAGATCCAGCGGCGCATCACGCTGCCGCTGCTCGCGCCGACGCTGCGCATCTGGGCGTTCCTGTCGATCATCGGCTCGCTGCAGCTGTTCGACCTCGTCTACATCATCTGGGGCCAGTACATCTCGGCCACCGCGGGCACCTCGACCATGGCCACGTACCTCGTGGCCAACGGACGCGGATCCGGCAACTACGGGTACGGCAACGCCGTCGCCGTGGTGCTGTTCCTCATCTCCCTGGTCGTCGCGCTCGTCTACCAGCGATTCGTGCTCAACCGCGACACCGCCGGCGCCCTCACGGGTGCGGGAAGGAAGAAGAAGTGAGCACCATCACCGCGGCTCCGCGCGACGCGGACCTGGATCCCACCTCCTCGGCCAAGACGCCGAAGCCCACGCGGGCGAAGGCGCCCGGCCAGGGCAACAACCCCATCCCGTACCTCGTCGCGGTCGTGCTGATCGCCCTGATGCTGACGCCGGTGGCGTACATCATCCTGGGCGGGTTCCGCACGAACGCGCAGATCACGACCGACCCGGCGGGCTTCCCGTCGCCGTTCCAGATCCAGAACTACCTCGACGTGCTCGGGGGCTCGATGTTCTGGCGGCAGGTGGGCAACTCGGTCATCGCGGCCGTGGGCACCACGGTCGGCGCGGTCGTGCTCGGCCTCATGGCGAGCTACGTGCTGGCGCGCTACACGTTCGTCGGCCGGGGAGCGCTCTACGCGCTGTTCGCGTCGGGGCTCATGTTCCCGATCACCGTGGCGATCACGCCGCTCTACATCGTGATCCGCTCGCTGGGCCTCACGAACTCGCTGCCGGGGATCATCCTCCCGCAGATCGCGTTCGCGCTCCCGACGACGATCATCATCCTGGTGCCGTTCCTGCGGGCCATCCCGGACGAGATCCAGGAGGCCGCGTTCATCGACGGGTGCAGCCGCATCGGGTTCTTCTTCCGCATGGTCGTGCGGCTGTCGATGCCGGGCGTCATCACGGTGGGCATCCTCGCGTTCATCGGCAGCTGGAACAGCTACCTGCTCCCGCTGTTCCTCCTGAGCGACGCGTCGAACTACACGCTGCCGCTCGGCGTGCAGTCGTTCTCGTCGCAGTACTCCGTCGACACGGCGAAGGTGCTCGCGTTCACGTCGCTGTCGATGATCCCCGCGCTCATCTTCTTCTCGATCTTCGAGCGCCGCATCGTCGGCGGGCTCACCGGCGCGGTGAAGGGGTGACCGGGGCGGAGGCGCCGGCGCCCGGCGCCGTCGCGCTCCCCGAGGTGTCGGCGCGCGTGCGCGAGCTGCATGCGCGCATGACCCTCGAGGAGAAGCTCGCGCAGATCGTCGGCTACTGGGTCGACCAGGGCGGCGAGGTCGTCGCGCCCATGCAGGGCGAGATGGCCACGACCGGCAAGTACGAGGAGGCGACCGAGCACGGCCTCGGGCACCTCACCCGCGTGTACGGCACGCGTCCCGTGGATCCCGTCGAGCGCGCGTCGTGGCTGTGGGCCGAGCAGAGGCGGCTGCAGACGGAGACGCGGCTCGGGATCCCGGCGCTCGTGCACGAGGAGTGCCTCACCGGGCTCGCCGCGTGGCAGGCCGCGACCTTCCCGACGCCGCTCGCGTGGGGCGCGTCCTTCGACCCGGGTCTCGTGGAGGAGATGGCCGGCCTCATCGGCGGGTCGATGAAGGAGCTCGGCGTGCACCAGGGCCTCGCGCCCGTGCTCGACGTGATCCGCGACGCCCGCTGGGGCCGCGTCGACGAGTGCATCGCCGAGGACCCGTACGTGGTCGGCACCATCGGCACGGCGTACGTGAAGGGACTGCAGTCGGCCGGGATCCACGCCACGCTCAAGCACTTCGTCGGCTACTCGGTCTCGCAGTCGGGACGCAACCACGCGCCCGCGCACGTGGGCCCGCGCTTCGTGGAGGACGTGCTGCTGCCGCCCTTCGAGATGGCGGTGCTCGACGGCGAGGTGCGCTCGGTCATGAACTCGTACGCGGAGATCGACGGCGCGCCCGTCGGCGCGACGCCCGAGTACCTCACCGACGTGCTCCGCGGCCGCTGGGGCTTCGACGGCGTCGTGGTCTCCGACTACTTCTCCGTCGCGTTCCTCCAGGTGATGCACGCCGTCGCGGGCGACCGCGGCGAGGCGGCCGAGCTCGCGCTCGCCGCCGGCATCGACGTGGAGCTGCCCACGGGCGACGCGTACCTCGCGCCGCTGGCGGAGCGGATCCGCGCCGGGCTCGCCGACGAGTCGCTCGTCGACCGCGCGGTGCTCCGCGTGCTCGACGAGAAGGAGGAGCTGGGGCTGCTCGACGCGACCTTCGAGGATCCGCCCACCGAGATCGACCTCGACACCCCGGCCCACCGGGACGTCGCGCGCCGGCTCGCGGAGGAGTCCGTGGTGCTGCTCGCCAACGACGGCACGCTGCCGCTCGCGGGCGGCGACCGGACCGCTCCTGGACGGATCGCGCTCATCGGCCCCAACGCCGACAGCGCCGAGGCGCTCATGGGCTGCTACTCGTTCGCCAACCACGTGCTCGCGCACCACCCGGGCACCCCGCTCGGGTTCGCGATCCCGACCGTCGCCGAGGCGCTGCGCGTCGAGCTGCCCGACAGCGAGCTGGTGCTCGTGGCGGGCGCCGAGGTCGAGGGCGACGACCGCTCGGGCTTCGACGCCGCGGTCGAGGCGGCACGCGGATCCGACCTCGCGGTCGTGGTCGTCGGCGACCGGGCGGGCCTGTTCGGCCGCGGCACGGTCGGCGAGGGCAACGACGTCGAGAGCCTCGAGCTGCCCGGCGTCCAGCGCGAGCTGGTCGAGGCCGTGCGCGCCACCGGGACCCCCGTGGTCGTGGTGCTGCTCACCGGCCGGCCGTACGCGGTGGCGTGGGCGTTGGAGGGCGAGACCGCTCCGGCCGCCGTGCTGCAGGCGTTCTTCCCGGGCGAGGAGGGCGGATCCGCGATCGCGGGCGTCCTCTCCGGCCGGGTGTCGCCGTCGGGCCGCCTGCCGGTGTCGCTCCCGAGGTCCGCGGGCGCGCAGCCGTTCTCGTACCTGCACCCGATCCTCGGGGGGCCGAGCGAGGTGACGAGCGCGGATCCCACGCCCGTGCTGCCGTTCGGGCACGGGCTGTCGTACACGACCTTCGAGCGGAGCGCGCTGTCCGTGGCATCGTCGGAGGTCACGGCCGGCGAGGCCTTCACCGCGACCGTCGTCGTCCGCAACACGGGCGACCGCGACGGCACCGACGTCGTGCAGCTCTACGCGCGCGACGTGCAGGGCAGCGTCACGCGACCCGTCGCGCAGCTGCTCGGCTATCTGCGCCTGGACCTCGCCGCCGGGGAGTCGGCGGAGGTCACGTTCCGGGTTCCCACGACGCGCCTCGCCCTCACCGACCTGCGGTACCGCCGCATCGTCGAGCCGGGTGCGGTCGAGCTCTGGGTCGGTCCGTCGAGCGCCGAGAAGGAGACGGAGGCGGCGATCGCGATCACCGGATCCGCGCATCACGTCACCATCGCCGACGAGCGGTACGTCGGCACCTCGGTCGAGCGCGTCGGGGTCGCCGCGGACGCGTCCACCGTGCCGGAGCGGGTGCTCGAGCCGAGCTGATCCCCGTACGACCGGAGCCCCGGACGCCGCGCCCTCGACGCGCGGCGGCCGGGCTCCGTCGTGCGGGATCTGCTGCTGAGGCGGGGCGCCCACTGGCAGGGTGGGGGCATGCCCGGCCCCCGCCCCCGCCTCCGCCCCTGGACCGCGTCCGACGCCGGCGCCCTCCGCGACGCGTTCCTCACCACTCCGGACCTCGTGAGCCAGCTGGGCGGTGCCGACCTGTCGACCATCGCGGCCGCCGAGGCCCACATCGCGGGCCCGCTCGCCGCCGACGACGCGCACCGCGTCTGGGCGATCGTCGACGACGGCGTCGCGGTGGGCAGCGTCGGCGTCTCGGCGATCGACCGCCGGCACGACACCGCGTGGCTGCACTACTGGTTGGCGGGATCCGGCCGGGGCCGCGGCCTCGCGACCCGGGCACTGGCGGGCGCGGCGGCGTGGGCGTTCGCCGACGGCCTCTTCCGCCTCGAGCTGGGGCACCGCGTGAACAACCCGGCGTCGTGCGGGGTCGCGACGCGCGCCGGGTTCGCCGCCGAGGGGATCGAGCGCGCCAAGCTCCGCTACGGCGACGAGCGCTTCGACGTGGAGATGCACGCGCGGCTCGCGACGGATCCGCCTCCCGAGGTGATGCCGCTGCCCGGTAGCGTCGGAGCGTGACCTGGCCCGCGCTGCACATCACCCGCTCCGTCGACGCCGACGTGGCCTCCGTCGTGGCCGTCGCCGGGGATCCCGCGCGGCTGCCCGAGTGGGCGGCGGGCGTCAGCTCGGGGATCCGGCTCGAGGGCGGGCGCTGGCTGTCGGACTCGCCGCTGGGCGCGATCGAGATCGCGTTCACGGGCCCGCGCGAGCTCGGGATCCTCGACCACGACGTGACGCTCCCCGACGGCACGGTGGTCCGCAATCCGCTGTGGGTCCTCCCGAACGACGCCGGCAGCGAGGTCGTGTTCACGCTGTTCCGACGGCCGGGCATGACCGACGTGTCCTTCGCGGAGGACGCGGCGCTCGTCGCGGCGGACCTCGACCGGCTCGCGGCGCTGGTGGCCCGCGGCTGAGCGGGCCGCCGACCCGGGCTGCCGGTCCCTCCCGCTACCGTCGACGCATGCCGTCCGCCCGCCTCGCCGACCCCGACGACCGCACGGCCCGGCTCGACCTCCACCGCCCGTCACCCGATGACGCCGCCGAGGTCCACGCGATCCTCTCCGACCCCGCCGTCTGGACCCACTACCCGTCGCTGCGCGTGACGGATCCGGCCCAGACCGACCGCTTCCTCCGCACGCGCGTCGAGGCCTGGGAGCGCGACGGCCTCGGCACGTGGATCGTGCGCGAGCGGGACGCCGACGCGGTCGTCGGGTTCGGCGGCTGCGGCATCGCGCACGACGCCTTCTGGAACCTCGGCTACCGCTTCGCGCCCGCCGTGCACGGCCGCGGCTACGCGACGGAGATGGCGGCGCGGGCGATCGCGCGGGCGCGGATCCTCCGCCCCGACCTGCCCGTCGTCGCGTACCTCGTCGCCCACAACCGCGCGTCGGCCGCCGTGGCGGAGAAGGCGGGTCTCGCGCTCGTGCATCGCGGGCCGGATCCCGGCAACGCCGACCCCGAGGTGATGCGCCTCGTCTTCGCCGACCGCGCCCTCAGCGACGCGCAGCGGGACGCGACGATGCGCTGACCCCGTCCGCGACGGGCGCGCGACGGGCTCGCCACGCCCCGACCTCCGCCACGAGGATCCGCGTCGCCGCCAGCAGCACGAGCGCGACCGCCGTCAGCACGATGAGCGGCGGCAGCAGGAAGCCGAGCGCGATCAGCGGGTGCTCCATCCCGAGCGCCGGCCAGCCCATGTCCTCCCACCGGTCGGCGAGGAGCAGCAGCGCCGCCATCACGGCGAGCTCCACCGTCAGCACCCCGATCGTGATCCGCGTCGCGAGCCTCATGCCGTCCCCTGCCGTGTGCCGAGCCGCCACCCTCGCACGGTTCCCCCGCCTGCGGAAGACCCGGATGCCGCGCCACACTGGATCCATGAGCACCGCCGCCGACGCCCTCGCCCGCCTCGTCGCGGGCGTCGACCGCGAGCGGCTGGGCGCGTACGGCGCGGTCGTGCGGATCGGTGACGATGAGGCCGCGCACCGCTGGCGCAGCGACGACCGCGAGAACCTCTACTCGGTGTCGAAGGGCGTGGTCGCGCTCGCCGTCGGCATGGCCGTGGACGAGGGGATCCTCGCGCTCGACACCCGCGTGCCCGAGCTTCTCCCGGATCTCGACCTCGGCACAGGCGTCGACGAGGTCACCGTCGAGCACCTCCTCACCATGACGAGCGGCGTCGACTTCGCGTGGTTCGGCGACGAGCCCGTCCCTGGATCCGACCTCGCGCAGGCGATGCTCGGGCTCCCGACCCGCGGCCGCGTCTTCCAGTACAGCGACGCCAGCCCCTACGTCGCGATGCGGATGCTCGCCGCGACGGTCGGCGACGTCCGCGACTGGCTCCTCCCGCGCCTCTTCGCGCCGCTCGGCATCGAGAACCCGCAGTGGCACCGCTGCCCGCTCGGCTTCATCGTGGGCGGCAGCGGCCTGGAGCTCCGCACCGGCGAGCTCGCGCGCATCGGCCGGCTGCTCCGCGACCGCGGCGCATGGGAGGGTCGGCAGCTCGTGAGCGCGGAGTGGGTCGACCGGATGCACGGATCCTGGGTCCCGACCGGCGCCGACGACCCCTCCGCGCCCTTCGCCCGCTACGGCATCGCGACCTGGGACGGCCCCGGCGACGCCTGGCGCCTCGACGGCCGCTACGGCCAGTACGTGCTGGTCGACGGATCCCGCGACGCGGTCGTCACCATCACGGCCCACGAGGAGGAGCGCGACCACCGGCTCGCGGAGCTGGCGGTGGAGTCGGTGGCGGCGGCCGCCGCGGGCTGACCGGCCGCCATCTCGGCGGCCCGCCGCCGTCGGTTGATAACATTACCAACGCGTCCCAGGATTGGTAACATTACCAACATGCGTGACGCGACCGACAACCCCTTCAGCCCCGGCTCCGACACGGTTCCCGAGATCTGGGCGGGGCGCACCGAGCAGCTGAGCGACTGGCGAGACGTGGTCCGCCCCCGGCTCATCCGCGGCCTGCCCGAGCGCGGCCGCACCGTGCTCGGCGAACCCGGGCTCGGCAAGTCCTCCCTCGTGCGGCGCATCGCGCAGGCCGCCGCCGACGATGGGGACTGGGTCACGCCGCAGCTCCGGATCCCCCTCGGCGCCGATCCGCTGAAGCCCGTCGCGGCTGCGGTGCTGGAGCTCGCACGCGCCGCGGGCCTGCCCTCCGTGCGTGAGAAGCGGATCAAGGAGGCCATCGCGCGGGTGGAGACGGTCGCGGCTGCCGGGCTGTCGCTGACAGTGAATGGATCCGAGCAGAGCGGCCCCGAGCCCTACACGGCGCTGACCGTGCTGCTCGTCGAGGTCGGGCGGGCGGCCGTGCGGCACGACCGGGTGGCTCTCGTCCACGTCGACGAGGTGCAGAACATCACGGATGAGCAGACGCTCTCGCAGCTGCTGATCGCCCTCGGGGACGCCCTCACGCACGAAGAGGAGGTGACGATCCCCGGGGGTGCCCACGTGCGCCGGTCCCTACCCATCGCGGTGTACCTCACGGGCCTGCCGGACTTCGAGGACCGTGCTGGCGCCCACAAGGGCGCGACCTTCGCCCGGCGCTTCCGCACCACCGTGCTGACCGCGATCGACGACGACGACATCCGCGCAGCGCTGCAGGACTTCGTCGTGCCGGGCTGGGAGGTCACGGACGGCTCCGGCCGCACCCGCCGCGTCCGCATGGACCAGGACGCTGCCGCCGCGATCGTCGACCTGTGCCGCGGGGAGCCGTTCCTCTTCCAGCTGGCGGGGGAGCGCGCCTGGTACGCCGGATCGGGGCCGACGATCACCCGAGACGAGGTCCACGCGGGCTGGCGCGGCGCGGAGCGCGAGGCGGCCGCGCACGTGGAGCGGATCCTCGAGCGGCTGCCACCACGGGAGCGATCCTTCATCGAGGCGATGGCCGCTCTGCCTGCCGGAGAGCGCACGCTCACCCGCATCGCGAAGCAGATGGGCCGGTCGAGGGCGGCGGAGGTCGGCACCACCGCGCAGCGCCTCGACACCGTGCGTGGGATCATCGACCGGGGCACGTCCTACGGCTTCCGGCACCGCGCCATCGAGGCGCATCTGACCAGCACTTGGCCGCGGATCGGCTGAGGCATGGACGGGGCGTCTCTCGCCATGACGAAGGGATCAGACGGCTGAGCACGCCGCGCCGCCGTCCGCGTTGACACGTCCCCCGCGCCCCCGGGACAATGAGAGGACGTTGCTTACAACGTTGTAACGGCTCGGATCCACACGGCTAGCCCGGCGTCGATCGGCCCCGCTCCCGATGAAGTGAAGGACCACTCCATGACCGACGCCCGCCCCGCACCCGACGCCCGGATCGCCATCGACCGCACCGCGGTCGTCGCCCCCGTCAACCGCCGCACCTTCGGCTCGTTCGTCGAGCACCTCGGCCGCTGCGTGTACGACGGCATCTACGAGCCGGGCCACCCCACCGCCACGGCCGACGGCTTCCGCGGCGACGTCGTCGACCTCGTCAAGGAGCTCGGCACGAGCACCATCCGCTACCCCGGCGGCAACTTCGTCTCCGGCTACCGCTGGGAGGACGGCGTCGGCCCGCGCGCCGAGCGCCCGAAGCGCCTCGACCTCGCCTGGCACTCGCTCGAGACCAACGAGGTCGGCCTCGACGAGTTCGCGCGCTGGTGCGAGCTCACCGGCAGCGAGCTGATGATGGCCGTCAACCTCGGCACGCGCGGCGTGCTCGAGGCCCTCGACATCCTCGAGTACGCCAACCACCCGGGCGGCACCGCCCTCTCCGACCAGCGCATCGCCAACGGATCGCCGGAGCCCTACGGCGTCAAGATGTGGTGCCTCGGCAATGAGATGGACGGCCCGTGGCAGGTCGGCCACATGACGGCCGACGACTACGGCAAGCTCGCGAACCGCACCGCCGGCGCCATGAAGATGGTGGACCCGACGCTCGAGCTCGTCGCGTGCGGCAGCAGCGGATCCGGCATGCCGACCTTCGGCGAGTGGGAGCGCATCGTGCTCGAGCACGCGTACGACAACGTCGACTTCATCTCCGCCCACGCCTACTACCAGGAGCGCAAGGGCGACCTCGGCAGCTTCCTCGCCTCGTCGCTCGACATGGAGTACTTCATCCGCACGGTCGTCGCGTCGGCCGACCAGGTCAAGTACCGCCGCAAGAGCGACAAGACCATCAACATCTCCTTCGACGAGTGGAACGTCTGGTACCTCGACGAGCACCAGGAGTCCGGCGTCATCACGGAGGGCTGGCCCTACGCGCCCCACCTGCTCGAGGACGTCTACTCGGTCGCGGATGCGGTCGTGCTCGGCAACCTCATGATCACGCTGCTCAAGCACAGCGACCGCGTCACGTCGGCCAGCCTGGCGCAGCTCGTGAACGTGATCGCGCCGATCATGACGGAGACCGGCGGCGGCGCCTGGCGCCAGACCACGTTCTTCCCGTTCTCGGTCACGAGCCGTCTCGCGCAGGGCGAGGTGCTGAAGCCGCGCATCGACGTGGGCACGTACGAGACCGAGGTGCACGGCACCGCGCCGCTCGTCGACTCCGTCGCGACCTTCGACGAGACCACCGGCCGCGCGGCGGTCTTCCTCGTGAACCGCAGCTTGTCGGACGCGCTCACGGTCGAGATCGACGTCGCCGGCCTCGCCGTCTCCGAGGTGCTCGAGGCCGTCGGGATCCACGACGAGGACGTCTACGCGAAGAACACGTTCGCGGACCGCGAGCGCGTGGGCCTCACGGCGAACTCGTCGGCGTCGCTCGCCGACGGCACCCTCACGATCACGCTGCCGCCCGTGTCGTGGACGGCCGTGTCGCTCGGCTAGCCGCCGCCCGCTCCATCACGCGCCCGTCGCGCCGCACCCGCGGCCGGCGGGCGTCGTGCTGTCCGCTGTCAGCGCCCGTCGCGCCCGCGGTAGAGCGTCATCAGCGTGGCCGAGATGCGGCCGCCCGGGCCGAGCCGGTGGCCGTTCGCCTCGAGCCACGCGCGGGCGGCGGCGCGCTCGCCGGTCGGGGCGGAGCCGGCGGCGCCGGCTGCGGGGCGCGCGGGCTCGTCGTGGATCGGCGTGATCGTCACGGTCGTGCGCCGCCCGGCCGCGACGTACGGCGCGAGCGCGGCGCGGAGGGCGCGGGCGCCGGCGGGGTCGAGGTCGATCTCGTGCACGTCGCCGTCGAGGCCGAAGCGCACCGTCTCGGTCGTGGCGTCGCGCTCGGCGTCGCGCGGATCCACGTCGTCGGTCATGCCGCCTCCTCGGGCTCTCGATCCCCTCCGGCAGCCTAGGTCGCCGCGACGACATCGCCCGCGGCGTTGATGAGAACGATTCTCTTCTAGGCTGGGCGGATGGATCCCCACCGCGATGCCCGTCCGTCCGTCACCCGCGGCGGCCTCGCCGTCACCCTCGTCTCCGCGAGCGACCTCGACGCCGCGGCGCGCGTCGCGGCGGCCGCCGTCGGCGCCCCCGCCTCGGCCCCGCCCGCCGTGGTCGAGGCACCGGGCGGCGACAGCGGCGACCTCGGCGCGGACATCGCCGACGGCCTCATCGCGGACGCCGACGACGGGCGCACGGGGCTCGCGGTCGTGGCGCTCGAGCCGGCCGCGGATCCGCTCGAGGTCGCGCTGGTGCTGGAGCACGTGGTCGAGGCGCGGCATCCCGGATCCACGCACATCGGCATCCTCGACGTGGTCGCGGTCTCCTCCGTCGCGGAGATCCTCGAGCTGCTGCTCGACCCGGGCCGCGCCGACGCGACCCCGTTCGACGCGGCCGAGCGGCTGGCCGGGCGGCTCGAGTGCGCGAGCGTCGTGGTGCTCGACGACCTGGACGCCGATCATCCCGACCCCGACGCCCGCCGCGCCGTCGCCCTGCTCGCGCACCTGGCCCCGGATGCCCGCGTGATCGCCACGGCCGACCGGCGCGCGCTCGTGCCGACGCCCCTCCGCATCGGGCGGCAGCGCGCCCGGCGGCTCGCCGCGGGCATGGGCTGGCAGGTCGCGCTCGCGGGCGAGGCCGCGCCCACGACCGCCGACGGGATGGGCGTGCACGTCTTCCGCGACCCGCGCCCGTTCCACCCCGGGCGCCTGCACACGGCCGTCGCGCACGACCTCGTGCCGGGCCCGGTCGGCCGCATCGTCCGCTCGCGCGGGCTGGTGCGCCTCGCGACCCGGCCCGCGACCGTCGGATCCTGGGCGACCGCGGGCGACGTGCTCAGCCTCGACCCGACCGCCATGCGCAGCTGGGACCCCGACTCTCCCGCCGGCCAGGAGATCGCGTTCGTCGGCGAGCACCTCGACGGCGCCCTGCTCGACGGGATCCTCGGGGCCTGCCTCCTCGGGGCCGACGAGCTCGTGGCGGGACCGGATGCGTGGCACGGCTACGCGGATCCGTTCCCGGTCTGGGGCACCGAGCACCGGCACTGAGCCGGGGGCCGCGCGGCACGAGGCGCGCGGCCGGCTCCCGGCGGGGCTCCTGGGGAGGGCCGCGGTCGCGCGCGGGTGGCGCGTGCGATGGTCGATGCTCCCGCTCGGCGGCCGTCACCGGTGCCGCCGGCTCCCGCGGGCCCACCGGCTCCGCCCACCTCCGAAGGAGCGCTGACTCCCCATGTCCACGACCGAGGCGCCCCGGCGCATCCTCTTCTCCTTCGCCCGCGGCCGGGGTCACCTCGGTCCGATGCTGCCCCTCGCGCGCGCGGCCCGGGCGGCCGGTCACGAGACCGCCCTCTGCGGCGCGCGGTCGGTCGTGCGCGACCAGACCGGCTTCGACCACCTCCATCCGCGCGAGGTGTCGACGATGCCGTCGACGGCCACCCCCGCCTGGGGAGAAGGGGAGACCGGGATCCTCACGCCCGTCACCTCCTCCGGCCTCCTGGCGAACATCGCGCCGTACTTCCTCGGCGACAGCGGCCGCGAGGCGCGCGACGCCGTCGTCGGGATCGCCACCGCGTGGGCGGCGGACGTCGTGATCTGCGACGGGCAGGACTTCGGGGCGATGGTCGCGGCGGAGCTCTCCGGGCTCCCGTGCGTCGTGGTGGAGGCGTTCGCGACCGCGCCCGACGCGTGGCTCGAGCGGTTCCGCGAGCCGATGCAGGCGTTCCGGGCGGAGGCCGGCCTGGAGCCGGATCCGGAGCTGCGCGGGGTGCACGGCGCCCTCACGGTGGTGCCGTTCCCGCCCGCGCTCCGCGGCGATCGCGATGCCCGGGGCCCGATGACGCGCATGCGGCCCGACGCGCCGCCGTCGCGCAGCGACCACCCCGCCGTCGCCTGGCTCGAGGCCGGTGACGAGCCGCACCGCGTCTACGCGACGCTCGGCACCGTCTTCAACCGGGCGTCCGGCGACCTCCTGCCGCGGATCATCGCGGCGCTCGAGTCGCTGCCGGTGCGCGCGCTCGTCACCACGGGGCCCGAGATCGACCCGGCGGGGTTCCGCACGGGCAGCCCCCGCGTCCGCGTCGAGCGGTACGTGCCCCAGGACGACGTGCTCGACGCGGTCGACCTCGTCGTGACGCACGGGGGATCCGGCACCATGACGCAGGCGCTCTCCCACGGCGTGCCCTTGCTCATGCTGCCGCTCGGCGCCGACCACCTGCCGAACTCCGAGCGGGTGCGGGATCTGGGCGCGGGCGAGATGCTCGACGCGCGGGCGACGCCGGCGGAGCTCGCCGCGCGGATCCGGCACCTGCTCGGCGACGCGTCCGCGCGCGCGGGTGCCGCCGCGGTGGCCGAGGAGATGCGGGCGCTGCCGTCGCCCGCCGATGTCGTGCGGCGCATCGAGGCGCTCGTGCGCTGAGGCGGATCGCGCGCGCACCGGTCTTGCGCATCCCGCAAGGTGCCGTGCGCCCGGCGCTGCGAGCGTCGAGGCTGTCCCCATGGACATCGCACAGGGGATCATCGGCGGGCGCGAGTGGGACGCGGTCGTCATCGGCGGCGGGGTCGCGGGATCGAGCGCGGCGCTCATGCTCGCGCGGGCCCGCCGGAGCGTGCTCGTCGTGGACGCGGGCCAGCCCCGCAACGCCGTCGCCGCGCACATGCACGGCGTGCTCGGCCACGACGGGACGCCGCCGCGGCAGCTCCTCGCCGCGGGGCGCCGCGAGATCGAGGGCTACGGCGGCGTCGTGGTCGACGGCCGGGTGGAGGCGGTCGTCGCGCTCGACGACCCTGCCGGCCCGCGCTTCCGCGTGACCCTCGACGGCGGCGTCGAGGTCACGGCCCGCCGCGTGATCCTCGCGACCGGCCTCGCCGACGTCCTGCCCGAGATCCCCGGCCTCGCCGCGCACTGGGGCGCGGGCGTGGTCGTCTGCCCGTACTGCGACGGCTACGAGGTGCGCGACCGCCGCATCGGCGTGCTCGCGACCGGACCCGGCAGCCTCCACCACGTGCAGATGCTGCGGCAGTGGTCGGCCGACATCACCTTCCTCGTCGCGGGCGGCACGGCGGAGGGCGCGCCCCTCGCGATCGACGCCGCCGCGCGTGCGGGGATCGACGCCCGCGGCATCCGCGTCGAGGAGGCCGCGGTCGTCCGCGTGCTCGGCGAACGCGGCGCGCTGGAGGGCGTGGAGCTCGCCGACGGCCGGATCCTCCCGCTCGACTCGCTCTTCGCGATGCCCGGCGTCGCGCCCCGCGACGGCATGGCCCGCGCGCTCGGCGCCGCGACGGAGGGCACGCCCTGGGGGCCGTTCGTCGCGGTGGATCCGATGGGCCGCACGAGCGTCCCCGGCCTCCTCGTCGCGGGCAACGCCGCCAGCGCCTCCGCGAACGTGCCGGTCGCGATGGCGGCCGGCACGATGGCAGGCGCGATGGCGAACGCCGACCTGGTCACGGAGGACGTGGCGATGGCGGTGGCGGGCATCCCGGCGCTCGCCTAGCCCGGCGCCCGCCCGGCCCGTCGCCCGCCCGGCCCGTGCCACCGGGTCGATGGCGTGGCGGGATGCCCCTCCTCGTCGACCGGATCGGACGTGCCATGCTCACGGGTCACAGCGCCTTCCCCTTCACCCCGCTGCGTGACGGCGCCGTCGACGAGGTCGCGTACGCCGGTCTGGTCGAGCGGCTGGCCGCCGCCGGGGTCGACTCCATCACCGCGCTCGGGTCGACGGGCTCCTACATGTACCTCGACCGGGAGGAGCGGCGGCGCGTCGCCGTCGCCGCCGTGCGGCACGCGGGCCCCGTGCCGGTCGTCGTGGGCATCGGGGCGCTGCGGACGGCCGACGTCCTGGCGCTCGCGGAGGACGCGCAGGAGGCGGGCGCCCGCGCGGTCCTCCTGGCGCCCGTCACGTACCAGGCGCTCACGGACGACGAGGTGCTCGGCCTGTACGAGGACGTCACCGCCGCCCTGTCCGTGCCCCTCGTCGTCTACGACAACCCGGGCACCACGCACGTGCGGTTCACGCCGGGCCTCTACGCCGCCATCGCCCGGCTCCCGCACGTGGCGTCCCTCAAGATCCCCGGCGTCCCGCTCGAACCCGACGCGGCGGCCGCGCACGTGCGGGCGATCCGCGACCGGATCCCCGACTCGGTCACGGTGGGCGTCTCCGGAGACGCGCGGGGCGCGGCCGGCATGATCGCGGGCTGCGACGCCTGGTACTCCGCCGTCGGCGGCACCCTCCCCGGCCCGGTGTCGGCGATCACCCGCGCAGCGCGGGCCGGCGATCACGCGGGCGCACGCGCGGAGTCGGATCGGCTGCTGCCGCTGTGGGACCTGATCGCCGCCCACGGCAGCTACCGCGTGGTCGCCGCGATCGCCGCGCACCTCGGCCTCGTCGGCGACGATCCGCTCCCGCGACCCGTCCGCGGCCTCGGGCCGGACGCCCGAGCGCGCGTCGCCGACGTCGTGGAGACCCTGCGCCTCGCGGAGTGACCTCCGCCCGGTGGCGCTGAGCCGGATCCGGCAGTAAACTTGAGCCTGCACGACTCAAGTACGACAGAGGGGAACGCAGTGGCCAACATGCAGGGCGCACCCGCCACCGACGAGAACGCGAAGACCGCGCTCGAGCAGTACGGGGTGAACCTGACCGAGATCGCGAAGAGCGGCAAGCTCGACCCGGTCATCGGACGCGACGCGGAGATCCGGCGCATCAGCCAGGTGCTCACGCGGCGCACCAAGAACAACCCGGTGCTCATCGGCGAGCCCGGCGTCGGCAAGACCGCCGTGGTCGAGGGGCTCGCCCAGCGCATCGTCGCGGGCGACGTGGCCGACTCGCTCAAGGGCAAGCAGCTCGTGTCGCTGGATCTCGCGGCGCTCGTCGCGGGCGCCAAGTACCGCGGCGAGTTCGAGGAGCGGCTGAAGGCGGTCCTCAAGGAGATCGACGACGCCGACGGCGAGATCATCACGTTCGTCGACGAGCTGCACACGCTCATGGGCGCGGGTGGCGGCGAGGGATCCGTCGCGGCGTCCAACATGCTGAAGCCCATGCTCGCGCGCGGCGAGCTGCGCCTCATCGGTGCCACCACGCTCGACGAGTACCGCCAGTACATCGAGAAGGACGCCGCGCTCGAGCGCCGCTTCCAGCAGGTGTACGTCGGCGAGCCGAGCGTCGAGGACACGGTCGCGATCCTGCGCGGGCTCAAGGGCAGGTACGAGGCGCACCACCAGGTGCCCATCACGGACGCGGCGCTCGTCGCGGCCGCATCGCTCTCCAACCGCTACATCCCCGCCCGGCAGCTGCCCGACAAGGCCATCGACCTCATCGACGAGGCCGCGTCGCGGCTGCGGATGGAGATCGACTCGTCGCCCGTGGAGATCGACGAGCTGCGGCGCGCGGTCGACCGGATGCGGCTCGAGGAGCTCGCCCTCAAGCGCGAGAAGGACGAGGCGTCGAAGGCGCGGCTGGAGAAGCTGCGCGAGGACGTCGCCGCGCGCGAGCAGACCCTCGGCGAGCTGCAGCGGCGCTGGGAGGCGGAGCGCGCGAGCGTCAACCGCGTCGGCAAGCTGAAGGACGAGCTCAACGAGCTGCGGATCCGCGCCGAGCGGGCCCAGCGCGAGGGGAACCTCGAGAAGGCGTCGCGCCTGCTCTACGGGGAGATCCCTGTGATCGAGCGCGAGGTCGCCCAGGCGGAGGCCGCCGAGTCGGTGCCGTCGGCCGAGGACCGCATGGTGAACGAGCAGGTGACCGCCGAGGACGTGGCGGCGGTCGTCGCGGCGTGGACGGGGATCCCCGTAGGCCGGCTGCTCCAGGGCGAGACCGAGAAGCTGCTGCACCTCGAGCAGGAGCTGGGCAAGCGGCTCATCGGGCAGAAGCAGGCCGTGCGTGCCGTCGCCGACGCGGTGCGCCGCACGCGCGCCGGCATCTCCGACCCGGGCCGGCCCACGGGATCCTTCCTGTTCCTCGGTCCCACGGGCGTCGGCAAGACGGAGCTGGCGAAGGCGCTCGCCGAGTTCCTGTTCGACGACGAGAAGGCCATGGTGCGCATCGACATGAGCGAGTACGGCGAGAAGTTCGCCGTCTCGCGCCTGGTGGGCGCGCCTCCCGGGTACGTCGGCTACGAGCAGGGCGGCCAGCTCACCGAGGCCGTGCGGCGCCGCCCGTACTCGGTGGTGCTGCTCGACGAGGTCGAGAAGGCGCACCCCGAGGTGTTCGACGTGCTGCTCCAGGTGCTCGACGACGGCCGGCTCACCGACGGCCAGGGCCGCACGGTCGACTTCCGCAACGTGATCCTCGTGCTCACCAGCAACCTCGGCTCGCAGTTCATCAGCGACGCCACGCTGCCGCTCGACCAGCGCGAGCAGGCGGTGCAGCAGCTCGTGCGCCAGACGTTCAAGCCGGAGTTCGTGAACCGGCTCGACGACATCGTGGTGTTCCAGACGCTCTCGATGGACGACCTCGCGCAGATCGTGGAGCTCTACATCGACCGGCTCGGCGTGCGGCTCTCCGACCGCCGGCTCACGCTCGGCGTCACACCCGACGCGCGCCGCTGGCTCGCCGAGCGCGGCCACGACCCGCTCTACGGCGCCCGGCCGCTGCGCCGACTCATGCAGCGCGAGATCGACGACCGCCTCGCGCGCGAGCTGCTCGCGGGCGACATCCGCGACGGCGACGCGGTGCGGGTCGACCTCGCGCCCGACGGCGACGGCCTCACCGTCAGCCGCGCGTGGAGCGACGAGCCGGAGGACCAGGCGCCCGGCGCCTGATCCCCGTGCGGCCCGTCGCGCGCCCCTCCCGGGACGCGCGGCGGGCCGTCGTCGTGTCCGGCCGGGATCAGACCGCCGTCACCCGCAGGATCGCGATCGACTCGGGCAGCATCAGCGGCGCGTGCAGGCCCGAGGCGGCCAGCGCGCGGCCGGTCAGCTCGACGCCGTCCCACCAGGCGGGCGCCGTGAAGCCCGGCTCGGGGGTGCCGACGCGCACCGGCTCCACGCGGTAGCGGCGCACGGGATCCAGGCCAGGCAGCAGGAACCGGCCGCGCGGGGAGACCTCGGAGCGGCCGATGGAGGCGAGGAAGAACAGCGCGGAAGCGGCGTCCGATGCGACCGCGCCGTAGACCAGCAGGGTCGGGTCGCTCTCGTCCGCGCGGACGACCGTGCCCGTGTGCATCAGCGCGCGCTCCTCCTTGTAGAGGGCGATCCACGCGGCGAGGTCCGCGTTCTCCTCGTCGGTGGCCTGCGCCAGGTCCCACTCGATGCCGAGGTGGCCGAAGAGCGCCGAGCCCGCGCGGAACGCCAGGCGGTGCGCGCGGCCGGTGGTGTGGCTGACGCCGGACGCGATGTGCGATCCGAGCAGCTCCGGCGGGAGGAGCTGCATGGTCCAGCGCATCATCTGCTGGCGGTCGAGAGGGTCGATGCAGTCGGAGACCCACACGCGGTCGGTGCGCTCGAGCACGCCGAGGTCGACGCGGGACCCGCCCGACGAGCACGACTCGATCTCGAGGCCGGGGAAGCGGGCCTTCAGCTCGTCCATGAGGCGGTACGCGGCGAGCGTCTGCAGGTGCACGCCCGCCTCGCCGCGCGGCGCGATGCCGGCGTCGACGAGGTCGCGGTTGTGGTCCCACTTGATGTAGGCGATGTCGTTCTCGGACAGGATCGCCGTCATCCGCTCGAGCACGTGGTCGTACGCCTCGGGGATCGCGAGGTCGAGCACCTGCTGGTCGCGGGCGCGCACGGGGAGGCGGTGGCCGGTGGCCATGATCCACTCCGGGTGGGCGCGCGCGACGTCGGAGTCCTCGTTGACCATCTCGGGCTCGAACCAGATGCCGAACTCCATGCCGAGGCCCGTGACGTGGTCGATGATCGGGCCGAGGCCGTCCGGCCAGACGTCCTCGTCGACGTACCAGTCGCCGAGGCCCGCGTGGTCGTCGCGGCGGTGGCGGAACCAGCCGTCGTCGAGCACGTAGCGCTCGACGCCGAGGGCCGCGGCGCGATCCGCGAGGTCGGTCAGGCGCGCGAGGTCGTGGTCGAAGTAGACGGCCTCCCACACGTTGATCGTCATGGGCCGATCGCGGCGCGGGTGCGTGTCGCGGGCACGCAGGTGGCGGTGGAAGCGGGCGGCCTGGTCGTCGAGGCCGTGGCCGTACGCGGCGTAGACCCACGGGCTCGCGTAGGCCTCGCCCTGCGCGAGGCGCACCTCGCCGGGCAGCAGCAGCTCGCCGCCGCCGATCACCTGGCGGCCGGTGGAGAGGCGCTCGGCGTAGTGGCGGTGGTTGCCGCTGAACGCGACGTGGACGCCGCGGACCTCGCCCTGCCGGAAGCCGAAGCCCGGCGTGCCGACGGAGAGGAGCGTCGCGGCGTCGGGGCCGGTGCGGCCCTTGCGGCCCTCGCGCTCGTGGATCCCGACCACGAGCTCGCGGCGCTGCGGCGTGCGCTCGAGACCCCAGCGCCCGGCGAAGTCGAGGATCTCGCGGGCCTCGGCCGGGAGCGGCAGCGCGAGCGTGACGCCGCCGACGGAGTAGGTCCCCTCGCCCAGGTTCGTGACCTCGGCGCGCGTGCGGACGAGGCCGGACGCGAGCAGCTCGATGTCGAGCGCGAGGCCCAGGCCCGCGACCTCGTCGACCGCGTCGACGTGCACGAGCGCGGGGCCGGCGGACGCTGCTCCTGGACGGCCGTCGACGCCGGCGGGGAGCGGATCGCCGTCGACGGTCGCCGCGGTGACGCGGAACAGCGGCGACCAGTCGGCGCCGTCGCGGTGGCCCTCGAGGCCGGGCTTGCCGGTCCACGACGTGTGGGCCTCGGGGAGGATCGCGAGGCGGATGGGGTCGTCGGCGACGCTGCCCGCGATCGGCTCGACGGCCGCGAGCGCCAGGGTCGCGAGGTCGTCCGCGGTCGTCTCGCCGAGGTCGGCGCCCCAGTGCACGACGGCCGGCAGGCGGCCCTCCGTGAGGTCGAGCACCAGCGAGACGCCGGACGCCCGGAGGTGGAGGAGGGCGGACGGGACGGCGGTGTCGGGCATGGGGGCTCCTCGCGTCGATGCGGGTGGGATGCCTCCATCCTCCCGGGTCCGCGGGGGTGCGCGCGCCGGGCGGCGGGCGTGCCGTCAGTCGAGGTCCTCGAGCCCGGGGACGGACATGCCGTCCTGGCGATCGGCGCTCACGCTCGTGCCCGACTGCGACTGGCGGGCGCGGACGGAGATCGCGCGGATCCGCTCGACGGCCTCCGGGTCGCGCAGCTCGTCCTCCGAGGGGCCGGCCGGCTCGACCACGATCTGGCTGGCCGGGCCGATGAGGATCGCGACCTCGCCCACGCCGCCCTCGGGCAGCCAGACGGGCACCGTCACGGTCGCCGCCGCCATGCCCTCCCGGGCGAGCGCCTGCGCGCACTCGACGACGGCCCGGGCGATGTCCTCGCCCGTCAGGTAGCGCCTGTCGGCGTAGTGGATGGTGTGCACGCTCTCAGTGAAGGCCCTCCACGGCCGACCGCCTAGGGGGTTGTCGCGGGCGGACAGCCGGAGGAGGGTCCGCCGTGCGCGCGGGGCCGGTCGCGCGCCCTCGGTACGCTCGGCGGATGACCTACGTCGCTCATCCCGATCGCTACTCGTCCATGCCGTACCGCCGCTCCGGCCGCAGCGGGCTCAAGCTCCCCGAGCTGTCGCTGGGCCTCTGGCACAACTTCGGCACCGCCCGCCCGATCGACACCCAGCGCGCCATCGTCCGCCGCGCGTTCGACCTCGGCATCACCCACTTCGACCTCGCGAACAACTACGGCCCGCCCCCCGGGAGCGCCGAGACCGCGTTCGGCCGGATCCTCGCGGAGGACCTCCGCCCGTACCGCGACGAGATCGTCATCTCCTCCAAGGCCGGCTACCTCATGTGGGACGGCCCCTACGGCGAGTGGGGATCCCGGAAGTCGATGCTCGCGTCGCTCGACCAGAGCCTCGGGCGCATGGGCCTCGAGTACGTCGACGTCTTCTACTCGCATCGCCCGGATCCGGAGACGCCCATCGAGGAGACCATGGGCGCGCTCGCGACCGCGGTGCACCAGGGCAAGGCGCTCTACGCCGGCATCAGCAACTACTCGCCCGAGCAGACCGAGCGCGCGGTCGCGGCGCTCGCCGAGCACCAGGTGCCGCTGACCATCCACCAGCCGAGCTACTCGATGTTCAACCGGCACGTCGAGGGCGGGCTGCTGCCCGTGCTCGAGGAGGCCGGATCCGGGTGCATCGTGTACTCGCCGCTCGCGCAGGGGCTGCTCACCGACCGGTACCTGTCCGGATCCATCCCCGCCGACTCGCGCGCCGCGACCAGCGGGTTCCTCGACGAGTCCGCCGTCTCGTCCGTCTACCTGGAGCGGGCGCGCGGCCTGCAGGCGGTCGCCGAGGGGCGCGGGCAGACGCTCGCGCAGCTGGCGCTGTCGTGGGTGCTGCGGCACCCGGGGATCACGAGCGCGCTCATCGGCGCGTCGAGCGTGGAGCAGCTGGAGCAGAACGTCGCCGCGGCCGGCTCCCCGGCGCTCACCGACGACGAGCTGGCGGCCATCGAGCCGTTCGCGGTCGACGGCACCGGGCGCTGATCCGCGGATGACGGACGCGCCCGCCCCCTCCGACACCGCCGACCGTGTTGGCCGGATCCTCGACGCGCAGGGCGTCGTCGACGGCCACGACGACCTCGCCTGGGCGCTCCGCGAGCGCGCCGTGCGGGAGGGCGGGCCGAGCGCGTCCGTCGGCGACGACGTGATCGCGCGCCTCGCGGTGGAGGACGCCGTGCCGGGCCTGCACACCGACCTGCCGCGCCTCGCGCGCGGACGGGTGGCGGCGCAGTTCTGGTCGGTGTGGGTGCCCGACCTGCCCGGCGTCGATCCCGTGCGCTCGACCATCGAGCAGATCGACGTGGTGCGCCGCCTCGTCGCCGCGCACCCGGACCGGCTCGCGCTCGCCGTGACCGCGGACGACGTCGAGCGCGTCGTCGCGTCCGGACGCATCGCGTCGCTGATGGGCATGGAGGGCGGCCACTCGATCGGCGGATCCCTCGGCGCGCTGCGGACCATGCGCGCGCTCGGCGTGCGGTACATGACGCTCACGCACAACGCGAACGTCGCGTGGGCCGACTCCGCCACCGACGCGCCCGTGCACCACGGGCTGAGCCCGGCGGGCGAGCGCGTCGTGGCCGAGATGGAGCGGATCGGCATGCTCGTCGACCTCTCGCACGTGTCGGCCGACGTGATGCGGCAGGCGCTGCGGATCGCCCGGCGGCCCGTGCTGTTCAGCCACTCCGGGGCGCGCGCCGCGTGCGACGTGCCGCGCAACGTGCCCGACGACGTGCTGGAGTCGCTGCCCGCGAACGACGGCGTCTGCATGGCGACGTTCGTGCCGCAGTTCGTGTCGCCCGCGGTCGCCGCCTGGCACGACGAGACGCTCGCGCTCGCCGTGGCGGAGGGCGTGGACACGCGCGACCACGAGGGCGTGCAGGCCGTCGCCGCCCGCCGGCCCGGGGAGCGGCCGCGCGCGACGCTCGCCGACGTCGTGCGGCACGTGGAGCGGATCCGCGAGGTCGCCGGACCCCGGCACGTGGGCCTCGGCGGCGACTACGACGGCGTCGACCGCACGCCAGACGGGCTCGAGGACGTGTCGCGCTACCCGGCGCTCATCGGCGCGCTCGCCGAGCGCGGCTGGTCGGACGACGACCTGAAGGCGCTCGCGGGCGGCAACGCGCTGCGCGTGCTGCGGGCGGCCGACGCGGACGACGAGGTGTCGCGCGGGGCGGCGGACGCGGGGGCGCTGGCGTGAGCGCTCCCGCATCCGTCGCCGCCGTGGCCGCGCTGGATCCGCGCGCCGCGGCCGCCCTGCTCGACGACCTCGCCGACCGCGGCTGGCCCGCGGAGCACCGCGAGCGGCACGGCGGCTGGATCCTGCGCGCCGCGGGCGGCGTGACGAAGCGCGCCAACTCGGCGCTCCCGGTCGGCCCCGTCGCCGATCCGGAGGCCGCGCTCGACGCGGTCGAGGCGTTCGCGCGCGCCCACGGCATCGACGCGTGCGTGCAGGTGTCGCCCGCATCGGAGCCCGCCGACCTGCCGGCGCGGCTGGCGGCCCGCGGCTACGTCGCGGAGGCGCGCACGCTCGTGCAGGTGGCGGACGCGGCGGACGTGGCGGAGCGCCTCGCGGACGCGGCACCCGCGGATCCCGCGCTCCGCATCACGGTCGCGGACGCGCCCGACGAGGCCTGGCTCGACGCGTGGTGGAGCGTGGACGGGCGCGGCGGATCCGCGGAGCTCGACGTCGCGCGCCGGATCCTCGAGCGCGGCCCGTCCGTCCACGCCGCCGTGCGCGACGGCGACCGCGTGCTCGCCACCGCCCGGCTCGCGCTCGTCGGGAGCTGGGGCGGCCTCTTCGCCGTCGCGACGCGCCCCGAGGCGCGACGCCGGGGCCTGTCCCGCGCGGTGATGGGGGCCGCGGTGGACGCCGGGCGCGACCGGGGGATCACCGCGCTCTGGCTGCAGGTCGTGGCCGAGAACGAGGGCGCCCGCGCCCTGTACGACGGGCTCGGCTTCCGGCCCGCGTCGCGCTACGAGTACTGGGCCCGCACCCGCCAGCCGTCCGACGCGACGAGGTCGGCGAGGAACCCGGCGTAGACGCCCGGCTCCGCGGCGAGCGCGTCGTGCGTGCCGCGCTGCACGAGACGGCCGCCGTCGAGCACGAGGATCTCGTCGGCGCTCCGCACCGTGTCGAGCCGGTGCGCGATCACGAGCAGGGTCCGGCGTCCGCGGAGGAGCCGGATCGCCTCCGCGACGGCCGCGGCGCTCTCGGCGTCGAGCGCCGCCGTGGCCTCGTCGAGCACCACGACGGGCGTGTCCGCGAGGAGCACGCGGGCGATGGACACGCGCTGCCGCTGGCCTCCCGACAGCTGGCTGCCGCCCTCGCCCACGGGCGTGTCGAGGTCGAGGCCGTCGCCGAGCGGGAGGCCCGCGAGGCGGAGCGCGTGGGTGACGGCGGCGTCGTCCGCGTCCGGATCCGCGAGCCGCACGTTGTCCCCGAGCGTCCCCGCGAGCAGGTGGACGTCCTGGAAGACGGTCGACACGGAGGCCGCCACATCGGCCAGCGCCATGTCGCGGACGTCCATCCCGCCGATGCGCACGGCCCCGCCGGTCACGTCGGCGTCGCGGGCGAGGAGCCGGGCGACGGTGGTCTTGCCGGATCCGGACGGGCCCACGAGCGCCGTCATGCGGCCGGCGGGCAGCGTCGCGTCGAGGCCGGAGACGGCCTCCGCGCGGGATCCCGGGTAGGAGAAGGACACGCCGTCGAGCGCCACGTCGGCGCCGACGGGCACGCGGGTCGTGCCGGGCGGCCGCTCGGGGATGGGGGCCGCGTCGAGGATCCCGGCCACGGCCCCGAGGTCGCGCCGCGCCGCGCGCACGCCGACCGCGAGCTCCGCGCCCTGCCCCACGAGATCCGCGGCGTGGAAGACGAGCACGAGCGTCGCGACCGTGCGGCCGGCGTCGACGGGGCCGCCTCCGACGCGGTCGACCGCGAGGACGAGGGCCACGACGAGCACGCCGCGCAGCACGCCGCCGAACGCGACCAGCCCCGCGACGGTGCGGCCGATGAGCGCGCGGGACGCGGCGCGGTGCCGCACGAGGATCGCGTCGACGAGGCCCGCGTCGCGCCCGGTGCGCCCGTGCGCCCGCAGCACGTGCTGCGCCTGCGCGAACTCCACGACGCGCTCGCCGATCCCCGTGTCCGCCGCGGCGCGCGCGGCGTCGGCGCGCGCCGCGATCCGGCCGCCGACGCGGAGCGCCAGCACGAGCACGGGCGCGAGCACGAGCAGGGCGAGGCCGAGCGGGGGATCGAGCACCAGGAGCGCGACCGCGATGACCGCCGGCACGACGGTCGCCGTGATGAGCGGCCGCAGCAGGTAGGCCGGCACCCCCATCGACGCGAGCACGCTGCCGCCCGCGGCGGCCGTCAGCTCCGCCCGGTGGGTGGCGTCGAACCAGGCCAGCGGGAGGCGCACGACGTGGCCGCCGATGCGGTGGTGCAGCGCGTTCGCCGCCCGGACACCCGCGCCGAACGCGGCCGCCTGCGCCCGCGCCTGCACGGCGAGGTGGGCGGCGGCGAGGAGCAGGAACAGGGCGATCCACGGCCACGCGGACGACGGATCCGGGCCGAAGAGGCGCTCGAGCACGGGCACCAGGGTCACGATCGCGGCGCCGTGCAGGAGGGCGGCCGCGACCATCCGCGCCACGACCGGCCGCAGCTCCCGCTCCCCGTCCGGCCCCAGCGTCCGCCTGACGTCGTCGATCGCGCGCATCAGCGGTCCTCCCCGGGGATGTCGGTGGTCGTGCTCGTGGTGGTCGTCGCGGGTGCGCTCGCGCGGAGGAGCCGCGCGTACAGGCCGTCGCGGGCCAGGAGCTCGGCGTGCGTGCCCTGCTCCGCCACGCGGCCCTGCTCCATCACGACGATGAGATCGGCGTGCTCCACCGTCTCCAGCCGGTGCGCGACGACCAGCACGGTCCGGTCGCGGGTCGCCAGCGTGAGGGCGCGCTGCATGCGCCGGGCCGTGCCCGGGTCGGCGTGCGCCATCGGCTCGTCGAGCACCAGCACCGGGCAGTCGGCGACGAGCGCGCGGGCGAGGGCGATGCGCTGGGCCTCGCCGCCGGAGAGGCCGCCGCGCGGATCCAGCACGGTGTCGTAGCCGTCCGGGAGCGCCGCGACGACGTCGTCGACCTGGGCGATCCGCGCGGCCGCGCGCACCTCCTCGAGCGGCGCGTCCGGACGCCCCAGCCGGAGGTTCTCGAGGGCGGTGTCGCGCAGCAGCACCGTGTCCTGCAGCACGCAGCCCACCTGCGCGTGCCAGGCGGCGGGCGTCGCGTCGCGCACGTCCACGCCGCCGAGCTCCAGGGTGCCCCGGGTGGGCAGGCGCAGGCGGGCGACGAGGGCCGCGAGCGTGGACTTGCCGGAGCCGGAGGGACCGACGACGGCCGTCACGGATCCCGGCGGCAGGTCGAGGTCGACGTCCCGGAGCGCGTCGCGCTCGCCGTCGTAGGAGAAGCAGACGCCGCGGAGCACGAGGCCCGGGCCGCGGCGGGCGTCGGGTTCGCGGGGCTCGGCGACGTCCGGCTCGACGGGCGCGCGCAGCACCTCGTCGACGGAGGCCGCCGCGTCCACGGCACCCCGGATGGCCTGGGCGCGCGGGCCGATGACGCCGGCGGGGGCCGCCATCGCGGGCGCGAGGAGGAGGAACGGCGCGAGGTCCGCGGCGGGCAGCGCGCCGGACGCGACCATCGCGCCGCCGACCGGCACGACGAGGGCGAGCACGCCGATCGGGGAGACGGTCAGCCACGACGCGGTCGTGGCCGCGGTCGTGCGCGCGACCCAGGCGCCGAAGAACGCCGCGAAGGCGTCGACCGCGCGCAGGTAGCGGGCGTGCGCGCGGCCGGGCCGGCCGAAGGAGCGCACCACCTGGATCCCGTCCGCGAACTCCACCACGCTGCCCGCGATCTCGGCCGACGCGCGCCCGTACTCGGCCATGGACGACATGGCGCCCGCCATCGCCCGCGCGAAGAGGACGACGCCCGCGACGAGCGGCAGGAGGCACACGAGCGCGAGCGGCACGTCGAGCGCGAGCAGGTAGACGAGCGAGGCGACGGTGACGACGACGAGCCGCGTGACGTCGAGCAACGTGTGCGCGACGAGCGCGTGCAGCGCCGCCACGTCCTGCTGCACGGCCTGGCGCACCCGGCCGGCGTCGTGGTCGTCGAACCAGGAGAGCGGGACGCGGCCGAGCCGCGCGACGATCCGGCGCCGGAGGTCGAGCTGGAGGTCGGCGTCCGCGAGGTGCGTGAGCGTGTCGGCGGCCGCGGAGAGCAGGAGGCCGGCGAGGCCCGCGACGGCGGCGAGCGCCACGGCGCCCCACGCCGGGGGACCGCCGGGGTCGGCGACCGCGGCCCGGCCGATCTCGGCGACCGCCACCACGGCCGCGAGACCGCTCGCGGAGGCGACGGCCTGCACCAGCACGGCCGTCGCCAGCCGGCCGCGGACCGCCCGGACGACGCCGGCCACCGTCGCGGGCGCCTCGGTCGCGTGGGCGGTGTCGGCCGCGTCGGCGGCGTCCGTCGGCTCCGTCACGGGCGGAGCACCGCGACCTCGGTCGCCGCCTCCTCGGCCCCGCCGCGGAGCACGGTCCACGACCGGCCCGCCTCCCGGGCGAGCGTCGCCTGGTCCAGGCTGTGCCATTCGTATCCTCCTCGGACCTCGCGTACCGTCCTCGCGCCGTCGAGCACGAGCCAGCGGGTGGTGAAGCGGGTGGCGCCGTCGCGGCCGGGCTCGGCCGTGGTCCACCACTCGTAGGTCTGGGTGCCGATGCGCTCGCGCAGGAGGCGCGTCGGCGGGAGCGAGCGCGCGCTCGTCCCCATGAGGTCGACGACGACCACGCCGCCGGGCACCAGGCGCGCGAGGCAGCGGCGCCAGAGCTCGGCGCGGTCGTCGCCCCCGAGGTGGCCGGCGACGCCGATGAGCACCACCGCGCGGATCCGGTCGGGCAGCGGGAGCTCCTGCGCCGTCTCGGGGCGGATGGTGACCCGGTCGCGGAGCGCGGGATCCTCGTGCACGCGGCTGCGCAGGACGGCGCGCATCACGGGGGAGGGCTCGGCGGCGAGGATCGGCGCGCCGGGGACGAGGTCGGCGAGCAGGCGCGTGACGCGGCCGGTGCCCGCGCCGAGCTCCACGACGGTGCCGGGGTCGGCATCGGCGTCGGGGTCGGCGTCGGCATCGGCGGCGGCCCCGGCGGAGGCACCGGCTGCCGCGCCCGCCGGGGCGCCCGCCAGCGCCTCGGCGAGCACGCCCGCGAGCGCCTCCGTGTGGCGCCGGGCCACGAGGTCGTAGAACTCCGCGCCCGGCGAGTAGTCCTGGAGGTCGAGCGTCACGGGAACATCGACTCCGCCGCGGCCGGGAACGCGAGCGCGGGATCCAGCAGGGACACGATCGCCTCCACCACCTCCGCCGGCCGCTCGGCCAGGTAGAAGTGCCCGCCGCGGAACACGCGGAGGCCGTCGCCGGTCCCCGCCCCCGCGGTGCGGCCGTCGTCGTCGCCCAGCCGGTGCCAGGCCTCGGCCTCGGCGGGGTGCAGCTCGGGATCCGCGTCGCCGCTGAACACGCTCACGGGGCAGCCGGGCCCGGGTCCCGGCGCGGTGCGGTGCGTCTCCACGAGCCGGTAGTCGTCGCGCAGGCAGGCGAGCACGGTGCGCCGCATGTCGTCGTCGGCGAGGAGCTCGGGCGCGGTCCCGCCGTGCCGCTCGAGGTCGGCGAGGAGCGCGGCGTCGTCCTGCCGGTGCAGGGTGCCGCCCCACCGCACGGTCGGCGCGCGGCGTCCCGACACGACGAGCCGGACGGCGGGGCGGCCGCGCGCGGCGAGGACGCGCGCGGTCTCGTAGGCGACGAGGGCGCCCATGCTGTGCCCGAAGAGCACGACGGGCAGGCGGCCCGGCATCGCGTCGACGGCCGCCGCGACGTCGGCGGCGAGCGTGTCGAGATCGCGGCTCACGGCGTCGCCGTAGCGGTCCCCGCGGCCCGGGTACTGCACCGCGAGGACCTCGACGCCCCGCGGCGCGAACGGCGCCCAGCCGCGGTACGCGGACGCCGCGGCGCCCGCGTGCGGCAGGCAGACCAGGCGGATGCGGGCGTCGGGCGCCGCCGCGATGCGCCGCAGCCAGCCGCCCTCGTCGCGCGGGGTCTCGATCATGGTGCGGCTCCTCGCAGCGGTGGGTGGTCGGGAGGAGCGTAGCGCTTATTGAGAACCATGCGCGATAAGCGGGCGTCGCGGTGTGGAGGGAGGCGCGTCACGCGGCGGGCGGGTCCGCCTCCCGCGGCACGAGCGCGCCGAGCGGCAGCGACGCGCCCGCGGCGGCGGGCAGGCGCACGAGGTCCATGCCGGCCTCCCGCGCGAGCTCCTCGAGGCCCACCGGATCCCAGGAGTAGGCGTCGTGCACCTCGCGCGCGCGGCCGTCGGGCTCGCGCGTGCGCCACCGGGTGCGGAGGGCGAGGAGGCCGTCGGGCGCCGGATCCGCGCGGAACCACCACTCGACCTCGTCGTCGCCCACGCGCGTCCGGGCCAGCCGCGACTCGGGCACGCGCGTCCCGGGCTCGAGCCCCATCGTCTCGACGACGACGATCCCGCCCGGGATCAGCCGCTCGGCGATGCGCGGCCAGAGCCGGGCGCGCTGGCCCGCGTCGAGGTGGCCGAGCACCCCGCAGAGGAGCACCGCGGAGAGGCGGTCGGGCAGCTCGAGGTCGGGCGCGGATCCGGCGGTCACCGTCACGCGCTCCTGGAGGCCGGGGGCGTCGAGGATCCGCGCGGTGAGAACCGCCCGCAGCGGCTCGGACGGCTCGGCGGCGACCACGCGCGCCTCGGGATGCGCACGCGCGACGGCCCGCGCGACGACGCCCGTGCCCGCCCCGATGTCCAGCACGGGCGCCGCGGACAGGTCGCGGCCGTCGAGCAGGCGGCAGACGGCGGCGGCCGTGAGCTCGGCGTGCGCGGCGGCGGCGAGGTCGAAGAGCTCGGCCGCGGGTCCGTAGGGGTCGACCGCCGCCGGATCGGGGGACGCGGGCGGACCGCCGGAGCCCGGGCCCGTGGTCGCGGGCGCCGGCTCCGCCGCGGGCAGGATCGCCGCGGCCGTCACGCGCGGCGGCTCGCCCGGCCGGATGCTCCGCGGCGGGCCGAGCCGCCGGGTGAGGTCGACCCACGCGCGTGCCATCGTGATGTCCGCCTGCGCCGCGCGGAGGGCGTCGCCGTCGCCCGCGCGGATCTCCGCCACGAGCAGCCCGAGCGCGTGCGCCACCGCATCCGGCCACACGTCGTCGAACAGCTCGCCCGCGGTCGGGGCGGGCGCGTCCGGCCAGGAGGAGAGCCGCGGCAGGGCGCGCCGCGCGGGATCCCCGTCGAGGTCGAGCCGGCCGGCCGCGTCGCGCCGGGTGAACAGGGCCGGGCTCCAGGTCACGGGCCCGTGCACGTCGGCGAGCGTGAGCACGCCCGCCTCCGACGCGAGCGCGATCCGCGGCCAGAGCAGCGCGTGGTTGTCGCGGTCCGCGGGGTGCAGCTCGTCGTGCACGCGCAGGGAGAGGGGCACGCCGCCGACCACGCCCTCGATCGCCGTGAGCGGGGACGGCCGGGCCTCCAGCGCGGTCAGCTCGCGCGGGCGGGGCACGGGATCCGCGAACGCCCACGGCCGCAGCCCGCCGACCGCCAGGCCGAGGACGTCGACGAGCGGCTGCAGCAGGTGGACGGGACCCGCGGCGTCCACGTGCACGAGCGGGCTCCTGGCCCGCAGCCGCTCGGCCGACGCGAGGAAGCCGCGGGTCGCGCGCACGTGCCGGTAGTGCGTCGAGAGGCGGTAGCGGACGCCGGCCCTCCGGGCCGCGCGGGCGGCCGAGGTGATCTCGTCGGGGTGGGCCGGGTGCTCCTGGAGGACGTGGATCCCCCGGGCGAGCAGCGCCAGCACGAGGTCGGATCCGGGCCCGCCCTGCACGGCGGAGCCGACGGCGACCGAGGCCACGTCGACGTCGGCGGGCAGCTCGGCGACGTCGGTGACGAGCGGGACGCCGTGCTCGGTCGCGAGGGCGCGGGACGCGTCGCCGCCGCGGGCGAGGATCCCGACGAGCCGGAGCCCGGGCACGGCCCCGACGGCCCGCAGGTGGATGCGGCCGAAGCCGGTGCCGCAGACGACGACGCGCAGCTCCCGGTCTGCGGCGTCCCCGGTCACAGGTCCTCCTCCACCATCTCGCCCGCGTCGCCGGCGTCGTCGATGCGGGTGACGGTGCTCGCGCCCGACGCGGCGACGAGGTCGAGGACGCGCCGCGGATCCAGCACGTCGTGCGCGAAGCCGACCCCGGGTGCCACGGCGCCCGCGCGGATCTCCCGCACGGTGATGGCCGCGAGCTGGCCCGCGAGCACGTAGCTGTCGTCGCTGTGCAGCACGACCGCGCGCTCGACGGGCGCGCCGTCTGCCGCGGTGCCGCTCACGGAGACGGCCAGCACGTGGAACGGCCGGGTGCCGACGAGGTCGAGGTCGCCCGCGCGGATGAGCGCGTCGGCGGCGGCCGTCGCGCCGTCCTCGCCCGCGAGCAGCGCGGGCAGGCGGTTGAGGGCGTCCCGCACGGCGGGGCCCGGGTGCACGTTCCACCACGCGGCCTCCGCGAAGCCGTGCCCGCGGGCGATCCGCTCGGTCTCGGCCGACAGGTACGGCTGCAGGGCCACGCGTCCCGCGAAGAACGGCGCGGTCGCGTCCTCCTCCGCGCGGAGCGCGCGCTCGACGCGCCGACCACCGGACCACGCGGCGAGCGGCGTGCCGTACGCGGTGGATCCGGGGCCGCCGGCCGCGAGCGACAGCGGCACGTCGAGCGCGACCCCGGGCGAGCACGCCTCGACGCCGCCCACCCAGCCGCGCAGGCGCAGCGGACCGCGCAGCCCCTGGGCGGCGAGCCGCGGCAGGAGGCCCGACAGGCCGGGGACGACGCCCGTCGACACGACCGCGCGGCGGCCGTCGCGGACGGCGGCGTCGGCGAGGCCGCGCGCGACGAGGCCCGCGCGCACGGGCTCCTCGCCGCAGACGTCGACGTAGTCGGCGCCGGCCTCGATTGCCGCGGCCGCGATCCGGTCGCCGAACGCGAAGGCCGGCGCGGCGCAGTGCACCACCACGTCGGCGCCGCGGCAGAAGCGGGCGAGGGCGTCGTCGTCCAGGAGGTCGACGGTCACGGTCTCGACCTGCCCGCCCGCCTCCTCGGCCAGCTCGCGGAGCGGCGCCTCGCGGCGCCCGCCGAGCCGCAGCGGCTCGGCGGACGCGGCGCGGAGGGCGAGCACGGCGGGCCGCCCGACGGCGCCGGACGCGCCGATGACCGCGATCACGCGATGACCGCCCCGCCGGTGACGCGCGTGAGGATCGACAGCACGCGCGGCGCGTGCTCGACCGACAGGCAGTCGTAGTGGTCGCCCGGGATGTCGACGATGTCGAGCTCGCCGAGCGCGAGCTCCTCCCAGTAGTCGGTGACCGCCTCCCTGCTGCCCGGGAACGGGTACGCGCCGCTGTGCCGGAGGAACGTGATGTCGCCCGCGTACGGATCCGGCCGGTAGCGCGTGATCGCGAACACGCTCTGCCGGAAGGTGCGGAAGAAGCGCGTCATCTGCTCCGGCGTGTAGCTGCCGGACGCGGGCGGCACGACCTCGCACATGCGCGCGATGCGGGCCCGGCGCGGGATGCGCGACAGGTCGAGGAAGGCCCGGCCGATGTCGGCGAACTCGCCGTCGAGCGACGCGTAGCCGTCCACGGGCATGACCCCGGGGGTCCTCTCGAGGATGCGCGCGCCCGCCGCGGCGATGCGCCACGGGTCGGCGGGGAAGCCGAGGTCGACGGGGTCGATGCCGATCATCATCGCGAAGGAGTACTCGGACACCATCTCGTCGTCGAGCCGGAACGCGGGGCTGTGGCTGCTGATCGCGGTGAACGACGCCACGTCGGCGCCCGCCTCGGTCAGCGCGCGCGCCACCTCGGTGGCGACCAGGCCGCCGAGGCAGTAGCCGACGACGTGGAAGGTGCGGATGCCCGTGGCGAGGAGCTCGCGGGCGTACTCCGCGGCGATCCGGTCGATGAGCCCGTGCGGGTCGGCGTCGAGGAAGGCGTCGAGGTCGGGGACCTCCACGCCGTACAGCGAGCCGGTGCCGCGGGACCGGCGGCGGATCTCGGTCATGAGCGCGCGGTACGGCATGATCGTGCCGATCCCGGCGTGCACGAGCACGGTCGCCGGTCCCCGGCCGGATCCCGAGAGCAGGCTCACGGCCGGCGTCGCGGGGGCCTCCCGCTCGCCCGCGGCGCCCTGCCCGGCCTGGCGCACGTAGCCGGCGAGCCCGGCGATCGTGGGCCGGCGCAGCATGTGGCGCAGCACGACGTCCCACTCGAGGTCGACGACCTCGGGGAGCTGCTCCCGCATCCGGCCGACGAGGCGCGCCACGAGGAGCGAGTCGCCGCCGAGCGCGAAGAAGTCGTCGTCGCGGCCGATCCCGGGGCGGCCCAGCAGCTCCGCCCACAGCTCCTGGAGGCGGCGCTCGACGTCGTCGCGGGGCGCGTCGGATCCGGCGGCGACCGTCGCAGCGGGCGCCCGGTCCTCCGCGAGCCGGGCGAGCGCGGCCCGGTCGACCTTGCCGTTCGCGGTCACCGGCAGCGCGTCGAGCACCTGCCAGCGGCGCGGCACCATGTACTCCGGCAGGCGCTCGGCGGTGTGGCGGCGGAGGGAGGCGTCCCGCAGCGGCGCGCGGTCGGTCTTCACCCGCGCGAGCAGGAGGTGCTGGCCGAGGCCGGAGAGCGGATCCGCGTCGGCCGGCACCTGCTGGATCCCCTGCCCGCCGAGGTCGTCGAGCATCGCCCGCCACTCGGCGGCCTCGAAGAGCAGGGCGTCGCCGGCGAGCCGCGCGTCCGCGGGTCCGCCCGCGCGCACCTCCATGAAGTCGGTGGCGATCATCAGCGGCGGGTTGTCCTCGCGCGTGCTCTCGATCACGGCCAGGTGGCCGTGCGGGGCGAGGAGCCCGCGCAGGCGGCGGAGGGCGGCGGGCACGTCGGGCACGCCGTGCAGGCCGTTGGAGCAGATCACGACGTCGTAGGAGTTCGGGCGCTGCCCCTGCGGCAGCGGGTCGGCGGCCGGGTCGAAGGCCTGGAAGCGCACGCCCGGCCGGTCGGGGTGGCGCTCGCGCGCCTCGCCGACGTGGAACATCGAGGGGTCGGTGAACACGTACTCGACGGATCGGCCCGCGAGCGCGGGGATCAGCTGGTCGGCCGCGCCGCCCACGCCGCCGCGCACCTCGAGGATGCGCAGGGGCTCGTCCGCGCCGTGCCCGCGGCTGTCGTGCCGGTCGGCGAGCGCGACGACCGCCGCCGTGAGCGCCGCGGTGAGCAGGCGCACGCCGAGGTTGTCGCGGTAGGCCGCGCCGATCGCGTCGCTCGGGGCGCCCGGGTAGAGCAGCTCCGCGATGTCGAGGTCGCCGCTCACGAGGTCCGCGAGCGCGAGGCTCGACGCCTGCACGTGGCGCAGCAGCTCGGCGCTCCAGCGGATCTCCCGCTCGGCCTCCTCCACCCGGGCCCAGGCGCGGGCGACCCGCTCCGGATCGGCGGGGAGCGCGCCCCGGTAGCGCCCGTCGGCGTCGCGCGCGATGCGCCCGCGCCGCTCGAGCGCGCGGAGCCACCGGCGCACGACCACGCGGTGCGCGTCGCTCGCGCGGAGGAGCCCGGCGACCTCGTCCGCGGTGACGGGCACGGCGTCGTCGACGAGCGCCCCCGCGGCGGCGAGGGTCCGCTCGATCACGCGGAGCGCGTGCTCGTCGAAGCCGGCGAGGAACGCGCCGAGGGCGTCCGTGTCCACGTCCGCCGCGGCGACCGCGAGCGCGGCGCGGGCGGCGTCGCCGGGGGCGCCGTCCTCCGGCGTCGCGGCGGGCGCGATCCGCTCGGGCTGCACGATCCCGACGAGGTGCCGGCCCGCGGTCCCCTCGGCCACCTGCACCGCGCAGTCGGCGACGCCCGGGTGGGCGAGCACCGCGGCCTGGATCTCGGCCAGCTCGATGCGGTAGCCGCGGATCTTGACCTGCGCGTCCTCGCGCCCGAGCAGCTCGATGCTCCCGTCGGGCAGGTACCGGCCGATGTCGCCCGTGCGGTACTCGCGGTCGCCCGTGGCGGGATCCACCGGGAAGCGCTCGCGCGTGCGCTCCGCGTCGCCGAGGTACCCGAGCGCCACGCCCGCGCCGCGGATGAGGATCTCGCCGGGCACGCCCTCCGGCCGGTCGCGCCCGAGGTGGTCGACGACCGCCAGGCGCTGGCCCCGCAGGGGCGTGCCGTACGGGATGCTCGGCCGCAGCCGGTCGACCTCGCCGACCACGTGGTGCACCGACCAGATGGCGGCCTCGGTCGCGCCGCCCAGGCTCACGACGGTGAGCTCGGGGTGGCCGGCGCGCATGGCGTCGGGCAGGGTCACGGGGATCCAGTCGCCCGAGAGGAGCGCGAGCCGCAGCGTGCTCGGGCCGTCGTCGCCCGTCGGGCCGCCCGTCGCGGCGACCGCGTCGCGGTAGTCCTGCAGCATGCGCGCCTGCGCGGGCACGGAGTTCCAGAGCGTGACGCGGTGGCGGGCGATGAGCGCGGCCCAGTGCGAGGGGTCGTCGCGTCGGCGCGGGTCGGGCAGCACCATCGCGCCGCCCGCCCCGAGCACGCCGAGCACGTCGAAGACCGACAGGTCGAAGCCGAGGCCGGCGAGCGCGAGCACGCGGTCGTCGGGGCCGACGCCGAAGCGCTCGCGGATGTCCACGAGCGTGTTGTGCGCGGCGTGGTGGGAGAGGATCGCGCCCTTGGGGGTGCCCGTGGACCCGGACGTGTAGATGACGTAGGCGGGGTCGGCCGGATCCACGCCGTCGCGCCCGGCATCAGGGGCCGGCCGGCTGGTGGCGGGCTCGAGCGCGTCGACCGCGATCCGCTCGACGCCGGTCGGCCAGTCCGCGGGCGCGCCGACGAGGGCCTCCTGCGTGAGCACCTGCCGGATGCCGGCGTCGGCCAGCACGGTGTCGCGGCGGATCCGCGGCTGGGCCACGTCCACCGGCACGTAGGCGCCGCCCGCGAGGAGCACGCCGACGACCGCGACGACCTGCTCCCAGCCACGCTCGGCGACGATCGCGACGCGGTCGCCCGGGCGGTGCCCGGTGGAGCGGAGGCGCGCGGCGACGGAGGCCGCGCGCCGCACGAGCTCGTCGTGGGTGAGCGTGCGGTCGGGGGCGATGACGGCGGGCGCGTCGGGCGTCGCGTCCGCTGCCGCGAGGAGCGGCTCGTGCACGAGCGCGGGGGCGACCGGATCCCCGGTGTCGCCCACCCGGATCCGCCGCGCGCGCTGGTCGGCGGGCAGGTCGACGGCGCACGGGCGGTGCCACGCGGCCGGGTCGTCGGCGAGGGCGCGCACCGCACTGAGGAAGGCGTCGAACGCGGCGTCGGCGACGCCGTCGGCGAGCACGCCCTCCCGGACGTCCCAGCTGAGCTGGAGGCCGTCGGGCACGCGCAGGGCCTGGCAGTCGATCCAGACCTGCGGCGTGCGCGTGACGGCCGCGGTGATCCGCCCGCCGTCGCCCGTCGGCGCGCTCGCGGCGTCCCCGGCGAGGGCGCTCGTGAAGACCACGGGGGCGAGCGCCACGTCCAGCGCGTCGCCGCCGCGCCGCCGGGTGAGCTCGGCGAGCAGCTCGGTGCCGCCGCACAGCGGGTGGGCGAGGTCCTCGAGCAGGCGGGCGGAGAGCGCCCGCATCCGCTCGACGGCGGGCACGTCCGCGGTGAGGTCGACCTCGAGCAGCTCCACGGAGGTGAAGTCGCCGACCACGTGGTCCGCGCCCGCGGGCAGGCCGCCGCGATCCGAGACCGGCACGTTGAGGAGGAAGCGCGGGCTGCGGCTCCACCGGCCCGCGGTCTCGGCGTACGCGGCGAGCAGGGCGCTCGTCGGGGTCACGCCGGCGTCGGCGGCGGCCCGGTCGAGGCGCTGGGCGGCCGCGGGATCCAGCACGGCGGACAGTCGGCGGAACCGCGCGGGGGCGGCCATCGGGTCGTGGTCCGCGAGCGGCAGCTCCGGCGCGGGCGGCAGCTCATCGAGGCGCCGCCACCAGTAGGAGCGGTCCCGCTCGTACGCGGCCGACGCCGTGAGCGCGCGCCGGGCCAGCACGCAGTCGCGGAAGCCGGGTCCGTCGGCCGCGTCGGGCAGGCCGGTGGCCGGGTCGGCCACGAGCGCGCGCAGCTGGTCGAGCACGAGCTGGAGGCTCGCGTGGTCGAGCACGAGCAGGTCGACCGCCAGGTGCAGGCGGACCGCGTCGTCGGCGCGGGTGACGACGGCGCGCACGCGCGGCCAGCCCGGGTCGCGGCCCGTGCCCTGCGCGAGGTCCGCGCGCACCGCGTCGAGCCGGTGCCCGATCGAGGCCGGGCCGAGGCCGCGGAGGTCGTCGACCGGCACCCGGACGGGCCCCGGGTCGGCGAGGACGCGCTGCGAGCCGTCGGGGTGGACCTCGGCGCGCAGCATGCCGTGGTGCGCGACCAGGCGGATCCACGCGTCGACGATGCGCGCGGGGTCGGTGGACGCCGGCCACGACAGGTCGAGGTCCGCGCTGCAGGCGACGCCGCCGTAGGGGTAGGCGTCGGTGCGGCCGAGGAGGTAGGCGGTCTGCACGGGGGTGAGCGGGAACGGCGCGTGCGCGGCGGCCGGGTCGGCGGCGGCCGGATCCGGGGCGCCCGGGCCCGTCGCGTCCCGCCGCTCGAGGAGCGCGAGCACGTCGTCGCGATGCAGGCGGATGAGCTCGCGCCGGTCGTCGTCGATCACGCCGCGCGGCCCGCGGAACCGGATCCGCCCGTCCTCCGCCCAGAGCCGGACGCCGCGGGAGGTGAGGTCGTCGATGAGCTGTTCAGCGTTCACAGGTCTCCGCTTTCGAAGAGGTCGGCGCCGGCGGTGGCCGGCGGTCGGGCGGGTGCGTCCGCGGGGGTCGCGGACGCGGGGCTGGAGGGGGCGGGCGCGGCGAGGAGGCGGTCGATGCAGGCCGCGTACGCCCGCACGGTCGGCTCCTCGAGGAAGCGGCGGACGCCCGCGTCGACGCCGAACCGGCGCTGGGCCGCGGTCACGAGCCGGAGCATGGCGAGGCTGTCGCCGCCCGCCGCGAAGAAGCCGACGCCGGGGGCGGGCGGGGCGCCGAGGATCCCGGCCCACAGCTCGGCGAGGGCGATCTCGGTGGCGGTCGCGGCGGGGCGCGCGGCGGCGGCGGCGGTCGCGGCGTCGGGGTCGGGCAGCGTCGGATCCGCGCCGGCCTCCGCGAGCGCGCGGGCGAGCGCCGGCACGTCGACCTTGCCGTTCGCGGTCAGCGGCCACGTGTCGACGAGGTGGATGCGGTGCGGCACCGCGTACGCGGGCAGCCGGTCGGCGGCCGTCGCGGTCGCCGCGGACAGCACGGCGGCCCCGTCGTGCCCGTCGTCCGGCTCGACGGCCGCGTGCACGCGGCGTCGACCGCCCGGCCCGTCGACCACGACCGCGATCGCGCGCCGCACCCCGGGAGCGGCCGCGTGGGCGGCCTCGATCTCGCCGAGCTCCATCCGGTGCCCACCGAGCTTCACCTGCCGGTCGGCGCGGCCGAGGAACTCGAGGATCCCGCCCGGCCGGTACCTGCCGGTGTCGCCTGTGCGGTACCAGCGGCCGCCGTCGAGCTCGACGAACGCGGCCGCCGTGCGCGCCGGGTCGCCGCGGTAGCCGCGGGCGAGGCCGCGGCCGCCGATGACGAGCTCGCCGGGCACCCAGTCGGGGCAGTCCCGGCCGGACGCGTCGAGCACCCGGAACGCCTGGTCGGGCAGCGGCCGGCCGTAGGGCGCGGACGCCCAGCCCTCCAGGGGGCCGTCGACCTCCCACGCGTTCGACCAGATGGCCGCCTCGGTCGCGCCGCCCAGGGCGACGAGGCGCGTGTCGGGCCCGGCCGCCCGGATCAGGGGCCCGTGCAGGTCGGTGCCCACGCGGTCGCCGGAGACGAGCGCCGCGCGCAGCGTGCCGAGCATCCCGGGCCGGTCGTCGGCCGCGACGAGGAGCATGTCGAGCAGCATCGGCACGGTGTCCCACAGCGTGACCCCGTGCTCGTGCACGAGGTCGAGCCATCGCGGGGCGTCGCGCTCCTCGCCCTCCTCCGGGAGCACGAGCGCGCCGCCGGCGCCGAGGACGCCGAGCACGTCGAACACGGAGAGGTCGAAGTCGAGGGCGGAGAGCGCGAGGATCCGGTCGTGGGCGCCGACCTCGAGCATCCGGCCCACCGCGTCGATGGTGGACCACGCCGCGTCGTGCGTGATCTCCACCCCCTTGGGCTCGCCCGTGGACCCCGAGGTGTGGATGACGTAGGCGAGCGCGGACAGGGGAGGGCGCACGGGCTCGGCGAGCGGCTCCTCCGCGGCCGCGTCGGCCGGGCGGAGGAGGGCGGGCGCGTCCGGCTCGTCGCCGCCCGCCGCGGCCGGGTCGTCGGCGATGACCAGGCGGATCCCGCCCGCCCGGTGGATGGCCCGCCGCCGCGCGGGAGGCTGCGCGATCCCGACGGGCGCGTACGCGGCGCCCGCGGAGAGGATGCCGAGGACGGCCGCCGCCTGGTCCGCGCCGCGCGGGAGCGTGACGCCGACGAGGTCGCCCGGGCCGATGCCGCGCCGCCGGAGCGCGCCGGCGATCCGCATGGCGCGGTCGGCGAGCTGCCCGTGCGTCACGACGCGCGCCGCCGCTCCCGTGCCCGTGATGAGCGCGGGCGCGTCGGGGGTCCGCCGCGCGGCCGCGTGCACGCCGTCGTGCAGGAGCCGGCCGGGTCGCGGGGTCGCGGCGGCCGCGGGGGTCGCGGCGCGGGCGCGCGCCTGGTCGGCCGGGGGATCCACGGGGAGCGGCGCATCCCAGTCGGCCGTGGCGAGGTGCTCGAGCGTGGTCACGTACGCGGCGACGAGCGCGTCGACGAGGCCGGGCGGGAACGCGTCGTCGCGGGCGTCCACGTCGACCCGCAGCCCGCCGTGGTCCTCCAGCACCTGGACGTCGATGAGCACCTGGGGGGACTGGGACACGCCGTGGATCCGCTCGCCGAACGACCCCGAGACGTCGGCCGAGACCCCGTCGCCGACGCCGATCGCGCTCGTGAACACGACGGGCACCGGCGCCACGGCCGTGCCCTGGAGGCGGGCCCGCTCCCGGAGGATCCACGACGCGGGCGCCTCGCGGTGGTCGAGGTCGGCGGCGAGGCGCTCCTGCAGCCCGCGGGCCGCCTCCACGGCGGAGTCCGCGGCGCGGTGGTCCAGCAGGGTCAGGGCGGTGAAGTCGCCGACGAGCCGCGGCATCTCGGGATGCACGTCGCGCCGGTCGAAGAGCGTCAGCGTCATGGTGAGGTCGCGCTGCCCGGTCCAGCGGGAGAGCACGTGGCCGTACGCGGTCGCGAGCATGCTCGTGGGGGTGAGCCCGGCCGCCCGGCAGCGGTCGCGGAACGCGGTCCACCACGCGGCGTCGAAGCGGTGCGCGCGGCGCGTGAAGCGCGGCGCCGGATCCGCGTCCGCGAGCGGCAGCCGCGGGGCGTCGGGCATCCCGGCGAGCCGCGCGCGCCAGTGCTCCTCGTCGACGCGCCGCCGCTCCGGGTCCGGCCGCGTCTGGAGCACGCAGTCGCGGAAGGTGAGCTCGGCGGGCGCGGGCGGGAGCGGCTGCCCGCGCATGAGCAGGTCGAGCTCGGTGTAGAGGATCATGATCGACAGCGCGTCGACCACGGCGTAGTCGATGCCGATCGCGATGCGCGTGCGCAGGCCACCCCGGCCGTCGGGGTAGCGCAGCGCGTCGACGTCGAACAGCGGCCACACGGCGAGGTCATGGCAGCGGTGCGACGTGCGTTCCCGGAACCCCGCGAGGGCGGCGTCCACCGCGTCCTGATCCGCGTCCGCCGGCACGTCGCGCACGTCGACGCGCACGGGCGGCACCTCCTCGAGCACGCGCTGGGTGCCGTCGGGGTGGATCACCGTGCGCAGCGTCGGGTGCCGGCGCACGAGCTCGTCGAACGCGGCGGCGAGCAGGTCGAGGTCCTGGCCCCGGCCGTCGAACTCGGTGTGGTGGTAGGTGCCCACGCCGCCGAGCGGGATGCGCGGATCGCGGCCGACCGCGTACGCGCGCTGCACGTCGGTGAGCGGGAACGGGTCGTGGCGGTGCGCGGGGTCGGGCACGATCCGGGCGCGGGCGTCCGCCGGCTCCGGCGCGGAGAGGTGCAGGGTCGCCGCGAAGTCGGCCAGCACCGGGTGCCGGAAGAGCGCGGCCACGCTCGCGTCGGCGGCGCCCCGGGCCCGCAGGGCGGCGATGCTCCGGGTCGCCTGGAGGGAGTCGCCGCCCGCGGCGAAGAAGGAGCGCCCTCGCCCGCACGGGACGCCGAGCAGCTCGCTCCAGACGCGCTCGACGAGCCGCTCCTCGGGCGACAGCGGGGCGTCGTCGTCCGGGCGCGGCGCGGGGGCGGGTCGCTCGGCGAGCTCCGCGCGGATCCGGGCCCGGTCGACCTTGCCGTTGGGCGTGAGCGGCAGCTCGGCGCGCACGACCACGCGCGCGCAGTCCATGGAGGGCGGCAGCAGGGCGCGCGCGTGGGCCGCGACGGCGTCGGGCGCGACGACGCGGCCGGGCTCGGGCACCACCATCGCGGCGAGCGCGCCCGCGACGGCGACGACGACGGCGCTCCGCACGCCCGGGGACGAGGCCAGCGCGGCCTCGACCTCGCCGGGTTCCACGCGGTGCCCCCGGATCTTCAGCTGGTGGTCCGCGCGCCCGAGGAACTCGAGCACGGGCCGCCCGGCGCCGTCGCGTCGGTACCGCCCGCGGTCGCCCGAGCGGTACCAGCGCTCGCCGTCGAGCACCGGGAAGCGGGCGGCGGTGAGCTCGGGATCGCCGCGGTAGCCCCGGGCCAGCGCGTGCCCGCCCACGAGCAGCTCGCCGGGCACGCCGTCGGGGCGGTCGCGGCCCCGCTCGTCGACGACGCGGAGGCGCACGCCGGGCAGCGGCTCGCCCCAGGGGAGGCCGCGCGCGGTCGTCGACGCGCCCGCGGGATCGCAGGCGCCCGCCTCGTGCACGGTGGAGTGGATGGTGGCCTCGGTCATCCCGCCGAGCGCGAGCAGCCGCGCGGTGGGCGCGCAGGCGGCCAGGCGGCCCGGCAGGTCCGGCCCGACGACGTCGCCGCCGAGCAGCACGAGCCGCAGGGGCAGCGGCCCGTCGGCGGTCGCGGCGAGCAGCATGTCGAGGAGCGCGGGCACGGTGTTCCACACCGTGACGCCGTGCGCGCGCACGAGCTCCCGCCAGCGGTCGGCATCGCGGCGCTCGTGCTCGGCGGGCACGACGACCGCGCCGCCCACCGAGAGCACCGCGAACAGGTCGTAGACGGAGAGGTCGAAGTCGAGCGCGGAGAGCGCGATGGCGCGGTCGTCCGGGCCGACGGGCGCGACGCGGGCGAGCGATCGGAGGGTGGCGACGGCGGCGCGATGGGCGACCTCGACGCCCTTCGGCCGGCCCGTGGATCCCGACGTGAACAGCAGGTAGGCGGGGGCGTCGGGCGACACCGCGACGGGATCCGCGCGGGGCTCGGCGTGCCGGGCGTCGCCCAGCGCGACCACGGGCGGCCCGTCCGGGCCGAGGCCGGCCGCGATCCCCGCGACCAGCCCGTCGTCCGCGAGGACGGCGTCGATCCCCCGCTCGAGGACCAGCGCCCGGCGCGCGGGCGGCTGGTCCGGCCCGACGGGCGCGTAGCAGGCGCCGGCGAGCAGCACGCCCAACACGGCGGCCACGCGGTCCGGCCCGGCCGGCGCCGTGATCGCCACGGTCGCGCCGCGGCCCACATCCCGGTCCCGCAGCAGCCCGGCGACCCGCCGAGCGCGGTCGGCCAGCTCGCCGTACGCGACCACGCGGCCGTCGGATCCGATGACCGCCGGCCGATCCGGATCCGCCGCCGCCCGGGCGAGGAACGCCGCGTGCAGGAGGTCGTCGCCCGCGTCGCCCGCGGGCCGCTCGCGCGCCCGACGCGCCCGCACGTCCTCCGGGGCGGGGACCGCGAGCGCCGGCAGGTCCCACGCGCCGGGCCGCTCGTGCACGAGGCCGTCGACGAGCTGCCGGTACGCCGCGAACGCGGCCTCCATCGCGGCGGCCTCGAGGATGTCGACCCGCACGTCCCAGTTGAGCAGCAGCCCGCCCTCGAGCTCGGTGACCTGCGCGTCGAGCCACACCTGCGGGCCCTGCGAGATGATCCAGACCGGCTCCCCGAGCGCGCGGCGGATGGACGCGTCGTACAGCTCGCCCAGGCCGATGGCGCTCGTGTAGACGACCGGCGCCAGCACCGGGCTCCCGCCGTCGCGGCGCGCGAGGTCGCGGAGCACGTCCACGCCGCCGTAGCCCGCATGGGCGACGGCCTCGCGCACGCCCTGCTGGATCCGCCGCGCGTCCTCCCGGAACGAGCGCTCCTCCCGCAGGTCGACGTCGAGCAGGATCGAGGTGCTGAACTCGCCCACGAGCAGCTCCAGCCCGTCCTCGTCGCCGCGGTCGAGCACGGGCAGGTTGAGCAGGAAGCGGCCGTCGGCCGACCAGGCGGCCACGACCTCCGCGAAGGCCGTCGCGAGCACCGCGGCGACCGTCAGCCCGCGGGCGCGGGAGGCGGCTTCGAGCAGGCGGAGCTCCTCCGCGCCCACGCGGTGGTGCAGCCGGCGCGAGCGCGGCGACGCGCCGGCCTGCTCGGCGTCGGCGCGGAGGGGGAGCGCGGGGCCCGCCGGGAGGTCGGGCACGCGCTCGAGCCACCAGCGTGCGTCGGCCGAGGTGCGGGACGCCGCGGCGCGCGCGGCCCGGGCGGCCAGCTCCACGCGCACGTCGCGGCGGATGGCGGGCAGGGGCCGCCCGGGCTCCTCCACGAGGTCGCGGAGGTCGGCGAGGAGCACGCGGAGGCTGATGGCGTCGCCCGCGAGCATGTCGAGGTCGACGTGCAGGCGGCTGCGGCCGCCGGGCAGGAGCGTGAGGTCGACGCGGAGGACCTCGCCGCGCTCGACGGCCATGCGGCGGTGCGTGCCCTCGTCGCGCATCCGCGCGAGGCGCGCGTCCACGGCGTCGGCATCCCCCGCGCGGAGGTCGTGGACCCGCAGCCGCGCGGCGGGCGGCTCCTCGTCGGCGGGCAGCGGCTGCTGCGTGCCGTCGTCCCGGAAGCGCATCCGGAGCGACGCGTGCCGGGCGACCAGGGCGGCGAGGGCCGTGCGCAGCCGCTCGGGATCCCGCTCCGGCCCGTCGAGCTCGACGAAGAAGTGCGCGGCGACCGATCCGGACGGCTGGCCGGGCTGGCGGCCGAGCCAGTACGCGTGCTGCAGCGGGGTGAGCGGCGAGGGCGACGCGGGATCGAGGGCGGGTGCCGCGGTGTGCCCGGCGGGATCCGCGGGGGCCGCGCCGTCGTCCGCGACGGCGTCGTCCTCGGCGCCGTCGCCCAGCACGCGCGTCCACGCGCGGATGGTGGGGTCGGCCGCGAGCCGGGAGAAGTCGGCCGCGAGGCCGTCGCGTCGCCAGCGTCCGGCGAGGCGGATGAGCGCGGTGGACTCGAGCCCGAGGTCCACGAGGTCGTCGTCGATGCCCACCTCGGCGGGGTCGAGGCGCAGGGCCCGCGCCACCTGGTCGCGGAGCAGCGCGACGGGAGGGACGGAGGGGATCCGCTCGGTCATGTGCACGCTCCTGGGACTCGTATTGTTGAGAATGGTTATCATATGGCTCGCTGACGCGCCGTGACGAGATCCGTCCACGGCATGAGGAGGACGCCGACAGATGCACGAGCGCGAGGGCGGGGAGCGCCCCGATCACGGGGTCGCGGGAGGATCCGCGGACTGGGCCGGCGCGTTCCCCCGCGCCGCCCGGGCGCCCGGGCGGGAGCCGGACGCCCGGCTCGACGGCATCCTGCGCCGGAGCGCCGCCCGCGTGCCCGACCGCACGGCCCTCGTCGGGAACGGCGGGCGCTGGACCCACGCCGGGCTCGACGCCGAGGTCGACCTCGCCGCGCGCGGCCTCCGCCGGGCGGGCGTCCGGCCCGGCGACCGGATCCTGCTGCAGCTCGCCGACGGCGCCGCCTTCGTCATCGCGTGGTGCGCGCTCGTGCGCGCCGGCGCCGTGCCCGTGCACGCCATGCCGGGCCACCGCCTCATGGAGCTCGCGCACCTCGCGGCCGGCAGCGGCGCGCGCGGCATGGTCGTCGCGGAGCGCGTGGGCCGCGACGACGGCCTCGAGCTCGCGGCCGGGGTGCGCGCGGCCTGCCCCGGGCTCGACCTCGTGATCGTGCACGGCGCCCGACGCGGCGACGGCGCCCGACGCGGCGACGGCGGGCTCACGTGGGACGAGGTCCGCGACCGGGGCCGGGCCGAGCATCCCGCCGCCGCACCCGACCCGGCGCTCGACCCGGTCGCGCCCGACGGCGCGCCCCGCCTCGCGCTCCTCCTGCACTCGGGCGGCACCACGGGCCTGCCGAAGCTCATCCCGCGCCACCACGCGGAGTACTCCTACAACGCGTGGGCGGCGGCGCGCGCCGCGGGCGTCGGACCCGAGTCGGTGCTGCTCGCCGTGCTGCCCGTGGCCTTCAACTTCACCCTCGCGTGCCCCGGCGTGCTCGGCGTGCTCGACGCGGGCGGCACCGTCGTCATCGCGCCCGACCCGGATCCCGCGACGGCCTTCGTGCTGGTCGCCCGCGAGCGCGTGACCCACGTGGCCCTCACCCCCACGCTGGCGCGCGCGTGGATCGACGAGGCCGCGCACACGACCGCCGACATCTCGAGCCTCCGCGTCGTCCAGGTGGGCGGCGCCCGGCTCGACGACGTCACGGCGCGCGCCCTCGAGCCCGCGCTCGGCGCCACGCTCCAGCAGGTCTACGGGATGGCCGAGGGGCTCGTCTGCACGACCGCCCTCGACGATCCGCCCGAGCTGCGCTGGGGCACCCAGGGCCGCCCGACCAGCCCCGACGACCTGGTCCGCCTGCGGGCCGCCGACGGATCCCTCGCGGCCGACGGCGCCGAGGGCGAGCTCGAGACCCGCGGGCCGTGCACGCTCCGCGCCTACCACGCGGCCCCCGACGCGGACGCGACGGCCTTCACCGCGGACGGCTTCTACCGCACGGGCGACGTCGTGCGTCGGCTGCCGTCGGGGCACCTCGTCGTCACGGGACGCGCGAAGGACCAGGTCAACCGCGGCGGCGAGAAGTACGCGGCCGCGGAGGTCGAGCGCTACCTGCTGGCCCTGCCGTCCGTGCGCGCGGCGGCGGTCGTGCCGGTGCCGGATCCCGATCTGGGGGAGCGCGCGGTCGCGGTCGTCGCCTGCGCGGGGCCCGCCCCGGATCGCCGCCAGGTCGTCGCGCACCTCCGCGCGCTCGGGGTGGCGGCGTACAAGCACCCGGACCGTGTGGTCGCGCTGCCCGAGCTGCCGCTCACCGCGGTGGGCAAGATCGACAAGGCCCGGGTCGCCGCGCTGCTGGCGGCGCAGGCGGACGCGCCCGCGGACTCCGCCGCCGCCGGGGACCCCCGTGCTTGACGCGATCCTCCCCGCGGGCGCCGTCCTGGCGGAGGAGCGCGGTCCCGCCCGCGAGCACGCCATGCACCCGGCCGAGGCGGGCGCCGTCGCCCGCGCGGTGCCCGCGCGCCGGCGCGAGTTCGCGGCGACCCGGGCCTGCGCGCGCACCGCGCTCGCCGCGCTCCGCGCCCTCGCCGGGGAGGCCGTCGTCGCCGCCCCCGGATCCCCCCTCGTCGCGATCCCGAAGGGCCGCGGCGGCGACCCCGTCTGGCCCCGCGGCGTCATCGGCAGCCTCACGCACTGCGCGGGCTACCGAGCCGCCGTCGTCGCGGGCGTGGACGCGCTGCGCACCATCGGGATCGACGCCGAGCCGCACGCGCCGCTGCCCGGCGAGGCCCGCGACATCGTGGGGCTCGCGGGCGAGCTCGATCCGCATCCGCCGCTCGGCGCCGACGTGCACGCGGACTGCGTGCTCTTCAGCGCCAAGGAGTCGGTGGGCAAGGCGCACTACGCCCGCTACCGCGAGTGGCTCGGCTTCGCGGACCTCCACGTCACGCTCCACCCCGGCGGCGCGTTCACCGCGCGGCGGCGCGCGCCCGGCCCCGTCCCGTTCCCCGCCTACCGCGGCAGCTGGCGCGTCACGGAGGGCCTCGTCCTCACGTGCGCGTGGCTCGCCGTCCCCCGCGTCCCGTCCGCCCGCGTCCCGTCCGCCCCCATCCCGTCCGCCGGCGTCCCGTCCGCCGTCCCCCGCCTCGCCTGAAGGAGCCCCCATGCCCGCAGCCCCCGTGACCCGCGTAGCCGAGCTGCGGATCACCCGCGATCCGCTCGGCGCCGTCGCCGACCTCGCGCGGGCCGTCCGCCACGAGCCGCACGTGATCCTCGAGGAGGCCGGGCGCTTCTCCTGCGCGATCGGCGCGTGGGCCGAGGTCGTGGTCGACCGGCGGGTCGTGCGCCTGCGCGTCGCCGGCGAGGAGGACGTGGTCGTGCCGTGGCGCGAGCAGCCCCTGCGCGTGGTGGACCGGCTGCTCGCGGGCCTCGGCCCCGGCCGCGGGCGCGCCTTCGGCACCGCGTCCTTCGAGCTGGCGCGCGCGCACGCGGGCCTCCCGGTCGCCGCCGACGCGGGGGAGCTCCTGCACGTGATCCTGCCGCGCACGGAGGTGACCATCGCGGACGGCCTCGCGACCGTCCGCTCGGGCGACGCGCGGGAGGCGGCGGCGGTCGCCCGGATCCTCGGTGCCGCCGAGCCCGCCGTGGAGCCCGCGTCCGGCCCCGCCGCCCTCGTGCCCGCGCACGAGCGCTCCGGCGTCGCGGATCCCGAGGAGGGCCGCGCGCGCTACCTGGCGGCGGTGGCGTCGGGCATCGCCGCCATCCACGCGGGGGAGCTCCAGAAGGTCGTCGTGTCCCGCCGCGTGCCCGTCATGGGCGAGGTGGACCTGCCCGCCACCTTCGTGCGCGGACGCCGGGCCAACACGCCCGCCCGCTCCTACCTGCTGGGCCTCGGCGGGGTCGAGGCGGTGGGCTTCAGCCCCGAGATCGTCGTGGCGGTGGACGCCCGTGGCATCGTGCGCACCCAGCCGCTCGCCGGCACGCGGGCGCTCGTCGCCGACCCCGTCGAGTCCCGGCGGCTGCGCGAGGAGCTCCTGTCGGACGCGAAGGAGATCCACGAGCACGCGATCTCGGTGAAGCTCGCGGTCGAGGAGATGGCCCCCGTGTGCCGCCCGGGCAGCGTGCGCGTCGAGCAGTTCATGGTGGTGGAGGAGCGCGGCACCGTGCAGCACCTGGCCTCCCGCGTGGCGGGCGAGCTCGCCGACGGCCTCACGTGCTGGGACGCGCTGGCCGCGCTGTTCCCGGCCGTCACCGCATCGGGCGTCCCCAAGCGCGCCGCGTACGACCTCATCCGGCGGTTGGAGGGGCACGACCGCGGCCTCTACGCCGGCGCGGTCCTCCGGATCGACGCGGACGGCGCCCTCGACGCGGCCCTGGTGCTGCGGACGCTGTTCCGGCGCGGCGGCACGACGTGGCTGCAGGCCGGCGCGGGCGTCGTCGGGGCGTCCCGTCCGACGCGCGAGCTGGAGGAGACGCGCGAGAAGCTGGCGAGCATCGCGGACCACGTCGTCCGCGCCCCCGGAACGGTCACCGGAGCGCGGACCTCCGTCGGGGGCGGCATCGGCTCCCGCGCACCGCGGGGAGCCGCCGCCGGCCGGTGACGGCGGGGCTCAGACCCCGCCGCCCCCGCCTCCTCCTCCGCCGCCGCCGGAGGTCGTGCCCCCGGTGGATCCGCCGCTCGAGCTCGATCCGGAGTACGCGCCGTGCATGCTCGACGACACCGACCCGAGGCTCGACGCGAACACGGCGGGCGCGAACGGCGTCTGCCCGGCGTACCAGCCCGGCCGGCTCCGCTCGCGCTCGTAGCGGCGGCCGAGCTCGTCGGCCCACTCCTCCTCCTGGCCGAACATGGCGGCGTACGGCAGCAGCTCCTCGGTGAGGCGCAGCACGTCGCGCTCGTCGCGCGGGAGGTCGTGCCGCTCGGCGCCCGCGGGCGACTGCAGCATGCGGATCCGGTCGGCCTCGGCCAGCCGGATGAACTCGCGGAGCCCCGCCAGGTGGTCGCGGAGCGCCACGCCGCGCTCCGTCAGCGGGTGCTTCACGAGCGCCACGATCGTGACGATCAGCGCGAGCACGGCCACCACGAGGAACGCGATCACGACCGGCCCGCCGTACGCCTGCGCGAGGGACAGCACCGCGAACACGACGGCCGCCCCCGCGCCGAGCGCGGCCGCGAGGATCAGCAGCACCATCGCGCCCATCGGGAGCGGCTTCCGTAGGCCGTCGGGCACCGTCCGCCGGGTGATCGCGGCCATGAGCTTCTGGATCCGCGTCCCCGCCTTCGCGTCGGTGCGCCGCAGGTCCTTCACGGCGCCGGCCCCCGCGCCCTCGCCGAAGACGGCGTCGAGGAACGCGCGCTCGTCGGGGTCGTCGACGCGCGAGGGATCCACGAGCTCCAGCGAGAACGCGGGCTTCCTGCCGCCGTCCCGCTCCAGGATCCGCACGGCGCCGCGCACCGCGAGGTCGAGCAGGAGCGCGGTGGTCGCGCGGGACGCGTTCCCCGAGATCACCGCGGAGACCAGCACGCCGACGCCCTCCGGCGGGTCGTACTGGGCGACGATCGTGCCGCGGCCGGGCGCATCGGCGAGGCGCCGGCGCCGGAGCACCAGGGCACCCGCGGCGGCGGCCAGCGCGATCAGCGCGCCGAGGAGCGACAGCGACGGCCACGGCGCCGCGAGGAACGACGAGTCGCGCGGCGTGAACGTGCCGGGCTCGAACCCGATCGAGAGGCTGAGGTTCTCGCGCGGCCCGAGGTCGGTCGCGCTCGCGCGGAAGCCGGTGTCGGTGCGGGAGATCTCCGCCGGCCCGTCCGCGCCGGCGGGCCCGGAGGCCGCGTCCGCCCCGCCGGTCAGCCGGCCGAGGAGCTCCGGCGCGATCTCGACGGTCGCCGTCACGCGCCCGAACGGCTGCGCCCAGCCGAGGCCGTTGACGTCCCAGTAGAACTCGTCGGCGTCCGTGTCCGCGTAGGCGCGGGTCACGTCGTGCTGCTCGTACTCGATGACGTAGGTCTGCTCGCCGCGCACGTACGCGTCGTCGTCGGCGATCGTGAGCACGAGCGCGCCGTCGTCCGACTCGGACTCGTAGGCCCGCGGGACGCCCGCGCCGTCCGTGACGGAGAGCACGCGGAGGCCCGTGGGATGCCCGTCGTAGCCCTCGACGAGCTCGCGGCGGATCCCGCGGTTCTGGTCCCGGTCGGGGAACTCGGCCACGAGCGTCTCGGTGGTGCGGAGCACGGAGCGCCCGTCCGCGTCGGCCGAGAGCCGGTAGACGGCGTCGAAGGAGCGGAAGGAGAAGTCGTCCACGTCGGCGTGCGCCGGGGCGGCGAGGCCGAGCGGGATCGCGAGCGCGGTGAGCAGCGCGGCGACGACCGCCACGCGGATCCGGGCGGCGCGGGCGGCGGTCCCGGTGCGGCGCGTGCCCCGGGCGATGCCGATCGCCCCGTCGCGGTCACGCATCGGTCGGCCCCGCGTCGACCAGCTGCCACTCCGCGGCGAACTCCCGCGCGCTCCGGGTCTCGAGCTCGAGCCGCGCGCGCTGGAGCAGCCGGTCGGCCTCCACGAGGTCCCCGGCGTCCTGGCGCAGGACCTCGCGGCCGGTGTCGATGCGCCGCACGACGAGCTGCGCCTCCCCGCCGATGTCCTCGCCCCCCGCGCCGACCGCGGCGAAGAGGATCGCGCCGGCCGCCCGGGCCGCCCGCCGGATCGGCCGCCTGGGCCCCGGTTCGAGCCGTGCCTCGAGGACCTCGGCGGCGACCGCGTCGTCCTCCCCGTGCGCATCCGACGTCATCGTGCTCCCCTCGCGCGGTCCCCGCCGCACCCGGAGTCAACCACGGGATCCGCCGGCCAGCAGGGCCGCGGCGTCCGCGGCGAGGCCCGCGTAGGCCGACTGCCGCTCGAGGTCGGACGTCGCGCGCGCCGCGGCCTGCACGACCACGGTCCAGGTCTCGTCCCCGCCGTCGACGAGGTAGGAGAGCGCGAGCGTGCCCACCGAGCTGCCGCCCTTGAACGCCACGTGCTCGAAGCGCTCCGGCTCGGGCAGGCCCGGGTTCGCCGCGAGGATCCCGCGCACGGGCTCTCCCGCGGGCGTCGCCGCCAGCTCGTCGAGGCGCAGGTGCGCGCGGGCGATGTCGTCGGGGGTCGCGAACCAGTCCGCGCCCTCGGTCCACACGACGTCCGTCACCGCCGTCACGGGCACGTCGAGCGCCCCGCCCGGCAGCCCGTCGAGGAGCGCGCGCCGCTCGGCCGCGTCGCCGTCGGCCCACGCGTCCCGGAGCGCGCCGTCGTCCTGCCAGCCGATGCGGAACAGGTCGCGCGTGGTCATGAGCGGCACGTTGCGCGGTGGATCCGAGTGGCCGAGGTCCGCGAGCGCCGCCTCGACGCGCTCCCGCCCGACCGCCTGGATGACCATGTCGGTGGCCGTGTTGTCGCTGATCGCGATCATCTTGCCCGCGGCCTCGCGGACGCTCACGACGGTGCCGGTCGGCGCGTCCTGCAGCTCGCCGGAGGGGAGGCTGCGCACGTCGTCGGTAACGGTGAGCGGGTCGTCCCAGCCGATGCGGCCCTCCTCCACGGCCTGCACGAGCGCGCCCAGCACGTAGAGCTTGAACACGGATCCGATGGGCCGCGCGTCCGTCGACCGCACGCCGTCGGGCAGCACCTCGAGGACGCGTTCGCCGAGCTGCCCGTCGGATGCGCGCGTGACCGTGAGCGACACGTCGCCGCCGAGCGCCGCGGCCTGCTCCTCGAGCTCGGCCCAGCTGGTCGCGGGCTCGCGGTCGCCCTCCGGCTCGCCGAAGAACAGGCCCTGGATGAGCCCGGCGTCGTCGACCGCGACCTGCATGTCGAAGGTGCCGGCCGCCTCGCTCGCGATGGTCGTCACCGACTGCGGACCCTGCTCCTCGTGCGCGGTCGCGGTCCATGGGCGGCCGGCGCGCACCTGCTCGAGGACGGCCGCGACGTCCTCCGCCGGGGCCGCGTCGAGCATGACCTGCGCGAGCCGCTCGCCGGTCTCCTGCACGGGCACCGCGTCCTCCGCGTTCACCGTGTCGAGCAGCCACTGCGCCTGCTGGCCGACGGGCGATCCCGGCAGCACCACCGGCTCGGCCACCGGCGCGGGCGTCGCCGGCTCCGCAGGGGACGCGGAGCACGCGGTCGCCAGGGCGGTCACGGCGGCGATCGCGAGGGCGAGCGCGGCGCGTGCGCGACGGGATGGACGGGTCGGTCGGTGCGATGACGGGGCCATGCCCCCATCCGACAGGAACGGGGCCGCCCGGGCGTCCCCCAGGAGGGGGAATCGTCCGGACGGCCCCGGGGTCGCCGCGTGTCGGGCGGATCAGCCGCGCGGCTGGACCCTGTCCTGGCCGGCGTCGCGGCCGGAGACGACGTTGGTGTCGATGCCGATCGCCCCGTCGCCCGTGCCGACGGTGTGCTCGAGGATCTGGTCGAACGCCCAGTTCTCCGGGATCCTGACGCCGAGGTTCGCGCCCCAGCCCGTGGACATGTCGGCGACGTAGCTGAGCTCGGTGAGGTGCGCGGCCGCGAGGGTGCAGCAGATGCGGCGGCCGGCGTACACGCCCACGCGGTAGGCGCTGGCGCGGCGGGTGAGCTCCGCGTGGATCCCGCGGAAGTACGGCTCGAGGAACGTCTCGACCTCGTCGCGCGTCGCGTCGAAGTCGACCGCGTAGTAGATGGTCGTGCCGGGGAGGAAGCCGAGGCGACGCGCCGCGTCGTCGGCCCGGCCGGCCGCGCGGACCCCGAGGTCGTACGAGAAGTACGTGGTGTCGGTGCCGCCCTCCTGGAAGATCGGGAACACCTTCAGGCCGCCCGCGAAGATCGCGTCGAGCTCGCCGTCCTGGATGCGCTTGTCCAGCGGGTCGGGGATGTCGGAGTTCGTGAGGTAGCGGCCGACGATCGTGTAGCCGGCGTCCTTCAGGGTCTTCGCGCGCTCGGCGGTGATGACGGTGATGCCGTCGGCCGCGTTGCCCGGACGCGTCGGGTCGCCGTTGCTCGCGAGCAGCGCGGCCCACGTGCGGTAGTCGCCGCGGCCCGTCTCGGGGAGGGCGACCGTGCGCTGGAACTGGGAGATGCGCACGCCCTGCTCGGCGGAGAAGGTGCCGTCGACCGGGCCGTCCCACGTGCTCATGACCACGAGCGACGCCTGCAGCAGGTGCACGAGGTAGCCGGTGGTGTCGGCGGATCCCACGGTGAGGGTCGCCTGCTTCTGCAGCGTCGTGCGGGTGAGCGGGCCCATCACGCCGTTGGCGGTGGCCTCGTCGATGCCCATCTCGAGCTGGAGGGCGTGGATGAGGGCCTTGTGCGAGTCGCCGGTCCACACGCCGTCGGTGGTCACGGCGGGGAAGCCCGTGCGGGCGCCGTAGCGCTGGACGAGCTTCCGCTGGATGTCGCGGACGACCGGGCGGCCGTTCGATGCGAGCGGGACCTCGGGGATCGGGGTCGCGGGCGCGGGGGTGGTGGCCTCGTCGGCGTGCGCGGGACCCGCGGCGACCAGGGCGACGGGGACGGCGGCGAGTGCGCCGCCCAGGACGGAGCGTCGGGACAGGACGGAGCGTCGGGACTGGTTCATTCGCGTGCCTCCCATGCCGGACCACCGAGCAGACCGCCCGCATGGCGGGCGATGGATCCGGTGGATGGCGGTCTGCGTTTGTCCGACGGCCGGATGGCGACGCGTGGTGCCGCCGGGCCGAGCGGGCGTGAACGGCCACCGTACGTGAGGTCCGGGCGCGGCACCGCCCGGCCTCCACAGGGCGGCCGGGCGGCGGCCGGGCGGCGGGCGGGCGCCGCGGCGCGCGTCAGGAGGGGGTGGGCGCTGATCCGGTGGGACCGCTCGGCCCGTCGGATCCGGTGTCGCCCGCGCCCCGGTCGCCCGGGCGCATGCGGTCGCGCGCGTGGTGCAGCGTGTCCGACGGCACGGGCGGCACCCCGCGGGAGAGCTTCGCGAGGCCGACCCGCACGACGACCGCGGTCGCGATGCCGAACAGCGCCAGCGTGATGAGCGTCGACGCCCACAGCGGCAGCGCGAGCAGCAGGAGCGCCACGATCACCGCGGCGAGGAGCCCCAGCGAGACGAGGGCGAGCGCGACGCCCGCGCCGAGCATGATGGCGCCCGAGCGGGCGGACCGGGCGCGCTCGCCGATCTCGCGCTTCGCGGAGTCGATCTCGGCGCGCACCGCGCGGAGCAGGGGGTCGATGGCCTTCTGGGCGAAGGATCCGCCCAGCCAGCCGCCGCGGGAGGAGCTGTCGTCGTCGGTCATGGTGCGTCTCTTCTCTCGTTCGGGGGAGCGGGCAGACGTCCGCCCCGGCCGGATCGCGCGAGGATCCGGGCCGGGGCGGGCGCGGGTGGATCAGGCCAGGCGCGTCTCGCTCGACATGCTCGAGCGGAGGCCGCCGGTGATCTGGATGACGACCGGCACCTCGGTGCCGAGGACGGCGTCGAGCCGGGTCACGGCCTCGTCGACCGTGCGGCGGACCGCGACGGGCGAGACGCCGCGGCGGGCGACCGCGGTGACCCGCAGCGTGGTGGCGTGCGCCACCTCGAACGCGGTGACGTCGACGGACACGATCGCGGAGTCGTCGCGGAGCGCGTCCCCGAGCAGCTGCTCGGCGACCTTCGCGTCGATGACGACCGAGCCGCCCGTGGGCGTGGACGCGTCGCGTCCGCCCTCGAGCCGCACGAGGGTGCCGGTGCGGCCGTGCCCCTGGCGGAGCGCGAACCAGGCGAGGACCACGATGAGGACGAGCGCCACGAGGGCGACGACCCAGAGGATCCACGGCTGCTCGCCGGAGAGCGCGTCGGCGACCGGCTGCTTCGCGTCGGACGCGGCGCCGGAGACGGTGGACTGCACGTCGGGCAGCAGGCTGCCGGCGCCGAGCGCGACGCCCGCCGCGGTCAGGACGAGCCCGACCACGATGACGAGGAGGCGGTTCAGCGCCCTGTTCGTGCTGGTCATGAGCCCACCTTCCCGTTCGTCGCGAGCGTCACCTTGGCGGTCAGCTTCGGCGTGTAGTCGTATCCGTCGAGCTCGGCCCGGACGGCCTGCTCGATGGTGGCCCTGTCCGGCGTGTACCCCGATGAGGGCGTCAGCCGGACGAGCACCTGCCGCTTCGAGACGGAGACGTCGACCTGGTCGGGCGACACCTCGCCCGCGTAGCTGGCGGTGAGGGCGATGGACCGGGCGATGACGCGGTCGTCGACGACGGCCGCGGTGCGTCCGAGGCTCCCGCCGCGGCGGCCGCGGCTGCCGGGCTTCACGCCCACGATCACCAGGATCAGGCCGACGAGCGCGACCACGACGCCGACGGCGACGAGCGCCCCGGCCGGGGCAGACGCGGCGTCGAGCGTCGCCGACGCGAGGTCGGCGGGCGCGAGCAGCAGCGGCGCGGTGCCGACGGCCGCGAGGACCGACTCGGTGCCGAGCCAGGCCAGCACGAGGATCAGCAGCACGGCGAGCGTGATGGCGATCCCGGCGCGCGACGAGTGCGTCTCCCGCCGCACGAGGCGGCGGTAGGTGCTGTCGGTGCTCATGAGACCCTCCTGCGTTCCTGGATGCGCGCGCCCGTGATGCGGAGGTCGACCCGGCCCACGGTGGATCCCGTGAGGCCGAGCACGCGCTCGCGCACCTGGGTCTGCGCGGCGGTGAGGCGCTCCACCAGCGACCCCTCGCGGACCGGGCGGTCCGAGAGGGCGGGGACGCGGATGGGGGTGCGCGCCTCGACGGTGAGCTTGCCGCCGGCGTCGGTCAGCGTGACGCTGACGTCCGACGCGGGCACCTCGAGGGCGTCCGCGGTGACGGCGGAGACCACCCGGCGCACGGCGCGCGACGTGATCGTGGTGCGGCCGCGGGTCGCCTGCGACGCGGTGCCGGGCGTCCCGGGGGCCGCGATCGCGGAGCTCACGACGACCGGCGCCCGCGGAGGGCGTCGGCGAGGCCGCGGACGTCCAGCTTGCCCTCGAGGACGCGGCCGACGCCGAAGCCGACGGCCATGAAGATCAGCACGAGGAGGAAGCCCCCGAAGCCGAAGGCGAGACCGGAGAGCGCGAGGACCGCCCCGACGAGGAGGCCCGTGGCCGTGGGGGTCACTGGACGCGCTTCTCGGCCGCGTCGTCGTCGGACGACTTGTCGCTGGGGAGGTTCACGTCGGTGATCGTGACGTTGACCTCGGTGACCTCCATGCCGACGACCTGGTCGATGGCGTCGGTGATGGCGGAGCGCACGTCGTCGGCGACCTTCTGCAGGTCGACCGGGTACTCGGCGATGAGCGTGACGTCGACGGCGACCTGGGTCTCGCCGACCTCGACGGAGATGCCCTGGCCGCGGTCCTGCTGGCCGATGGCGTTGCGGATCGCGCCGACGGCACGCGCGGCGCCATTGCCGAGGTCGTGGACGCCGGGGACCTGGCGGGCGGCGATGCCGGCGACCTTCTCGATCACGCCGTCGGCGATGGTGTTCTTGCCGCCGGTGGTGCCGGTGCCGGTGACGCCGGTGGGCGCGGACGTGGGGGTGATGCTCGACATGGAGTCTCTCTCTCGTGGTGGTCGGACGGTGATGGTGGTGCTGCTGCGTGGCGTGGATCCGAGGGTGCCTCGTGATCCCGCCTCGTCATTCAGACGCATGGGCGGGGTGGTTCGGCACGCGGTTCAGGCGACTCCCAGGGAGCGGGAACAGCGCTTCGCCTCCCGGACACCGATCGGGGCGGGAGCGGACACCGCCCCGACACCCGTCAGCCGCGCAGGGTCGCGCTCGGCAGCTCGCCGAAGCGCTCCGCGTAGGAGGCGGCGAACCGGCCGAGGTGGCCGAAGCCCCACTGCTCGGCGACGGCCCGCACGGTGGTCGTCGCGGGCGACGCGTCGCGCAGCTCGGCGCGCACGCGGTCGAGCCGGATCCCGCGGAGCAGCGCACTCGGGGTCGTGTCCTCGTGGCGCCGCACGGCGAGCTGGAGCACGCGCGTGCTGATGCCGGCCGCCCGGGCCGCGTCCGCCGGCGTGATGGGCCGGTCGGCGTGGTGGTGCAGGTACTCGATGGCGGCGCGGACGGCGCTCATGCGCGGCGCCCGCATCTCCGCGCTGAACGGCACGTCGTGCCACGGGAACAGCTGGAGCGTGGCGCGCGCGACGAGGAGGCCGGCCTGCATCCGCAGCAGCGGGCTCGACGCCGCGTCCTGCAGCACGGGGCTCGCCTCGCCGACGGCGTGCCGCCAGGCGGCGGTCTGCTCGGGCGACGGCGCACGGGTGTGGTCGAAGACCAGCGGGCGCGAGCGGCCCTCGTGCAGCTCCGCGGCGGTCTCCTCGAGGAAGGTCGCGTCGATGTGCACCAGGTTCTGCACCGCGGGCTCCGAGCGGAAGGTGAACGACCGGCCGGACGGCAGGAGGAACGGGCGGGTGCCGCTGGATCGCACCTCGTGCGAGCCGATGTCGACGGCGCCGGATCCCTCGCGCCACCAGGCGACGACGTAGTCGGCCAGCGCGGGCAGCCGTCCCCAGTGCTCCGCGGGGAAGACGGAGGAGCGCAGCGTCACGTTCTCGTCGCCGACGAAGGAGTACCGGTACGAGAACGCGCCCGGGCCCTTCTCGGCGCGGAAGTCGGTGCCGGGGTGGAGCGCGGAGTAGCGCGCGATGGCCTCGTCGATGTCGGTGCCGGCCATGTGGCCGCGGCGGAGCGCGGGCGCCGGGGCATCGGCGGCCCAGTCGGCGAGGTCCGCTGCGGGGCCGTCGGCCAGCGCGCCGCCCTCGTGGGGCGCGATGGTGTCGACGGTCGCGTCGCCGTCGTGCGGGCGGGCACGCGGTGCCGACCGGGTCGTGCCCGGCAGCCCGGCACCGCCGGCCCGCTCGTGGTCGAGCGCGGGCAGCGCGTGCAGGGGGGACGCGGGGCGGTGGCGCCCGTCGGGCGCGGTTGCGGTGCTCATGGATCCTCCGTCCTGCGCGACCGGGATCCGATCGCGTGTCATGGAGTGGACGTTCCCGGCGGCGCGTTCGTCACGCTCCTGAGGGCGTTTCCCCGACCGGCCGCCGGGCCGGACGGGCCCGGTCGGGGCGCCAGGTGGCGCCCCGACCCGCCCGCTGCCGCTAGTTCGCGGCGCTCGTCGTGATGCTGCCGTTGATGCCGGCCGGGTAGAACCCGCCACGGTTCACGGCCTTGCTGTTCAGGTACACGATGTTGAGCACCTGGCCGGTCGTGCGGCTGAACGCGATCGAGTTCGCGTCGGTGGGCACGAGGTTGGCGCCGCCCGAGACCGTGATGCCCTGGTCGAGGTCGCTCGAGCCGTCGAGCGAGTCGCGGGCGTTCGAGATGGCGTTGGCGGGTGCCGCGAGGCCGCGGGCGAACAGCTGCGAGCGGATGATGCCCGCGTGGTACGCCTCGACCGCGAGGATGCCGGCGGCCGCCTCCAGGTACGTCTTGTTCGTGATGAGCGGGGCCGCGCCCTTGTAGGCGGTGACCCCGACGTCCTCGAAGATGAACGAGGCCAGCAGGAAGTTCTCCTGGTTGGCGAACGCGTCGAACGTCTGGGTGCCGCTGATGAGGCCGGCGGCGCGGGCCGCGGCCGTGAACGCGGCGTCCAGGTTGATCGCCGGGCGGGCGACCCGCGCGGATCCGAGCGCCGCCCGGAGGAACTTGACGTGCGCCTTCTCGTCCTGCGCGATCTCGTACGCGTACTGGCGGATCGCGTAGTCCTGGAACTGGACCGCGCGGCCGCCGGTCACGGCGCCCAGGGTGCCGACGCCCGTGGTGTCGTTCGGGACGAGGCCGTTGCCGGTCACGGCGCGGAGGTAGAACTCGGCCTCGAGGTACTCGAGGTTGAGCGCGAAGTTGAGGACGGCGGCGTCCGTGACGGGGGCGGCGGCGGCCTCGGCCTGCGCGTCGGCCGCCTGGGCTCCGGTCGCGGGGATCAGGGCCGCGGCGCCGACGCCGAGTCCCGCGATGCCCGCGGCGCTGAAGAAGCGACGACGGTCGAGCGGCGACTGCGCGCTCCGGTAGATGGCCTGGGTGATGAACTTCTTGTCGAACATGGGCACGCTCCGAGGAGGTCGGCGGTGCGCCTGGCTCGTCCAAGGGCATCCGCGGTGCTCACGATCCGCCGGTCTCCGGTCGTGCACAATGCCTTCGCCCCCGCCAGACGCTGGGATCCGGCCTCCGGCTACCGGTATGCGGGGCCAGGCCCCGCGTCCGGGGGTGGGCGAGCCGCATCAGGCCGGGCGCGCCTGCCCGGCCGCCAGCGCGGCGAACGCGGCGTCGATCCGCGCGCGGTCGCCGGTGAGGAGCAGGTCGACCAGGAGGCCGCGCATCGCGCCGAGGATCAGGGTGGCGGTCGCCGAGGCGTCCGCGGGCGGGCGTCCCGCCGCCTCGAGCGCCCCGGCGATGAGCGCGGTGCGCTCCCGGATGGACCGCGCCACCGCGCCGGCGAAGGGCGGGTCGCCGTGGAGGCCGCGGCCGGTGATCGCGACGAAGAGCCGGACGTGACGGCGGCCGTCGGGATCCGTGGCCCGCGCCCACAGCGCCCGCAGCGGGTCGTCGGACCCCGCGACGAGGTCGGGCGACGAGAAGGTCTCCGCGAGCACGCGCTCGACGATCTCGGTGATGAGCGCGTCCCGGGAGGTGAAGTGGTGCACGAGCGTGGCGTGGCTCACGCCGACCCCGTCGGCGAGGCCGCGGAGGGTCAGGTCGTCGATGCCGTGGTCGAGCACGTGCTCGGTCGCCGCCCGGAGCAGCTCCCCCCGGCGGTGGGCGTACCGCCGCCGCCGTCCGTCGATCCCCTCGTCGCCCATCCGCTCCCGACCTCCCCGCCTGGCCTCTGCGCGAACGCCGTCGAGGCGATTGCTTGACCGATTGGTAGAGCAAACGTAGCGTCCACGGCACGAGGCGCCCGCGGGGGCCCGGGAGCGTGTTCCCGGGGATCGGGCGAGCGCATGACCATCTGGGGGACACGATGACCATGACCACGACGACGAGGAGCGGCCGGCGCGGCCGGCTCATGACCGCGGCGGCGATGCTGGTGGCGGCGGGGGCCGCGCTCGGCCTCGCCGCTCCGGCGCAGGCGGCGGCGCTCAACCCGTACGAGCGCGGACCCGAGCCGAGCACCGCGAGCATCGAGGCCACGCGGGGATCCTTCGCGGTCGCGGAGACGTCGGTCTCGCGGCTCGCGGCCCGCGGCTTCGGCGGCGGCACCATCTACTACCCGACCACCACGAGCGTCGGCACGTTCGGGGCCGTCGCCATCGCGCCGGGCTACACGGCCCGCGAGTCGAGCATCGCGTGGCTCGGCCCGCGCCTGGCGTCGCAGGGCTTCGTCGTGTTCACCATCGACACGATCACCACATCCGACCAGCCGAGCTCGCGCGGCGACCAGCTCCGCGCCGCGCTGTCCTACGTCGTCGACGAGAGCTCGGTGCGCGGCCGCGTCGATGGCTCCCGGCTCGCGGTGATGGGGCACTCCATGGGCGGCGGCGGATCCCTGCAGGCCGCCAAGGACGACCCGTCCATCCGCGCGGTCATCCCGATGACGCCGTACAACCTCGACAAGACGTGGCCCGAGGTGGTCGCGCCCACGCTGGTCATCGGCGCGGAGGACGACAGCGTGGCCCCGGTCTCCCGGCACGCCGAGCCCTTCTACGAGTCGCTGACGCAGGCGTCGGAGAAGGCGTACCTGGAGCTGCGCGGGGCGAGCCACTTCGCGCCGAACATCTCGAACACGACGATCGCGAGCGCCAGCATCGCCTGGCTCAAGCGCCACGTCGACGCGGACACCCGCTACGAGCGCTTCATCTGCCCGGCGCCCGCGGTGAGCCTCCAGATCAGCGAGTACCGCGGCACCTGCTGACGGCGGCGGCCGTGCGCAGCACGACGGCGGGGCACCCGGAGGCACCCCGCCGTCGTGACGCATCCCGCCTAGTGCTTGAAGCGGTCGACCCAGCCGGCGATCGGCCGCTGCTGCTCGCCCTGCTGCGCGGCGAGGATCACGAGCACCGCCGTCAGCGCCGGGATCGCCCACTGCAGCGCCTTCTGCTGCTTCTGCGCGCTGGCGAGCTCGTCCGAGCTGCCGGCGCCGGGCTCGGTCGTGCCGGCGGCGCCCTCGTCGGCGTGCTTCGCCATGCGCGCGCCGACGAGCGCGGAGTACAGCGTCACGCCGGCGGCACCGATGGTCAGCACGGTCTTGGCCTTCGTGTTCGTGCGCGCCTCGCCCTGGAACTTCAGGCGGTCCTTGTTGGCGGCGATGAGGCCGAGCCCGCCGATGGCGTGCGCGCCGAGGGCGGCGAGCTGCACGGGCGCCCAGCGGGCCCAGCCGATGGACGAGAGGCGCAGGCGCTCCTGCGGCTGCTTCGCCTTCGCGGCGGCGCCGTTGAGGCCGACGGCGCCCATGAGGGACCCGCCGAACCAGGCCGCGAGGCCGAGGTCGTGCATGCTCCGGATGACGGTGTTGCGTTCTGACATGTGCTTCTCCGAGAAGTGTCGAGGTCGGCTCGTGGCCGGCCGGTGTGCTGTCCGTCGGACGCTACGCCGGGGATCGCACCGTGTGTCCGTCGGCGGCGGATGCCCAGCCTGCGGGGGCGGGGGGTTCGCCAGGAGGACCTCGTGCGCCCCCGGCACGACGACGAGGGCGCGACCCGGCACCTGCCGGATCGCGCCCTCGTCGCGGGAGCGGGTCGTGCGTCAGGCCCGGTGGATCCGGACCGTGATCACCTGGAACGCCCGCAGCACGAGCCGCACGCCGCGGCCGTCGGCCTCGGGCTCGAACGCGATCGACCGCGGGAAGCCCTCGCCGAGCGGGCGCTCGAGCACGTCGACCTCGGTGAAGCGGTCGGCGGCGAGGTGCGCCTCGAGCCGGGTCGCGGCGCGCGCGCCCGTGGACTCGTAGAGCCGCACGATCACGTCGCCCGAGCCGTCGTCGGCGAGCTTGAGCGCCTCGATCCGCACCGTGCCGCCGTGCACCGAGACGAGCCCGGACGCGGTGGGCAGCGAGGACGGGACGACCTCGGCGGGCGCGGATCCGACCGCGGCGGGCGCCGCCTCGGTCGCGTCGCCGGGTCGCACCACGCGCACGGGCAGGTTCTGCTCGAGCCCCGCGTCCACCGCGCCCTCGATGCCGACGCCGGGCACGAGCGCGTACTCGAACCGGTGGTGGCCGATGTCCTGCACGGGGTCGGGGGAGCGCGCCGCCCGGACCAGGCTGATCCGCAGCTCGGTCTCGACCTCGCCCGTCGCGCCGACCGAGCGCGTGATGTCGTGGCCGTAGCTGCCCGCGTTGGTGAGCGCGACGCCGTAGCCGGGCTCCTCCACGTGCACGAAGCGGTGCGCCATGACCTCGAAGCGCGCCTCGTCCCACGACGTGTTCGTGTGCGTGGGGCGGCGCACGTGCCCGAACTGGATCTCCGCGCTGTGGTGCTGCGCGTGGATCGTGAGCGGGAAGGTCACCTTGAGGAGCTTCTCGTCCTCGAGCCAGTCGAGGTCGGCCGTGGCGTGGATCCGGGCGTCGTCGGCGTGCAGCGACACGCGCTGCACGACGCGCGAGCGCCCGAACTGCCGGACGACCTCGACGGTCGCGCGGAGCGGCGAGTCCTCGACGAGCTCGACCGAGGCCGCCTCGACGAGGTCGGTGCGGCTCGCGCGGTAGTGCGCGTCGACGTCCCAGGCGTCCCACGCGGTGGGGATGTCCTCGTGCAGCTGCAGGAGGTTGGCGGCGCGGCCGGCGGGGACGAGCTCCCGGTCCGCGTGGCGCAGGTCGACGATCGAGGTGATGAGGCCGCGCGCGTCCACCGTGACGCGGAGCAGCCCGTTGTCGAGCACGGTGCCGCCGTCGGCGCGCGTCGTGACGACCGGCGCGACGGGCTCCACCGCGACGAGCGGCGCGATCCCGCTGCCCGGCACCGCGACGAGCGCGAGCGCGGATCCGTCGGCCGCCTCCACGAGCGCGGTGCGCGCGTGGCCGGTCGAGTTCACCGCGAACGCGCCGGATCCGTCGCCCTCGCCGTCCGCCACGGCCCGCGCGGTGACCCGCGCGATGGCGTCGGCCACGAGCGCGTCGAGCTCGGCGAGGCTCTGCGCGTAGTCCTCCTCGTTCTCCCGGTGCACCCACGTGATGGAGGAGCCCGGGAGGATGTCGTGGAACTGCTGCAGCAGCGTCTGCTTCCAGAGCCGGTCGAGCGCCGCGTACGGGTAGTCGGCGCCCGTGCGGACGGCCGCGATGGTCCACCACAGCTCGGCCTCGCGGAGGCGGTGCTCGGCCTGGCGGTTGCCGCGCTTCTCGCGGGCGTGCGAGGTGAACGTGCCGCGGTGCAGCTCGAGGTACAGCTCGCCGACCCACACGGGCGCGTCCGGGTACTCGGCCTCGGCCTTGCGGAAGAACTCGTCCGGGTGCTCGACGACCACCTTCGGCGACCCCTCGAGGTCGGCCGTGCGGCGCTGGCGCTCCATCATGTCGCGCGTGGGCCCGCCGCCGCCGTCGCCGTAGCCGAAGGGCGCGAGCGACATGGTCGCCTTGCCCTTCTCCCGGAACTGGCGCACGGCGTGGTGCGTCTCCTCGGCCTCGAGCGTGGAGTTGTAGGTGTCGATGGGCGGGAAGTGCGTGAAGATCCGCGACCCGTCGATGCCCTCCCAGAAGAAGGTGTGGTGCGGGAACGTGTTCGTCTGGTTCCAGGAGAGCTTCTGCGTGAGGAACCAGTCGAGCCCCGCGAGCTTCGCGATCTGCGGGAACGACGCCGTGTAGCCGAACGAGTCGGGCAGCCACACGCCGTGGGTCTCGACGCCGAGCTCCTCCTGGAAGAAGCGCATGCCGTGGGTGAGCTGCCGGATCATCGCCTCGCCGCCCGGCAGGTTGCCGTCGGGCTCGATCCACATGGATCCGACCGGGTACCAGGTGCCGTCCGCGATGGCCTGCTTGATGCCCTCGAAGACCGTCGGGTAGTTCTCCTTCACCCAGACGTACTGCTGCGCCTGCGAGCACGCGAAGCGGAAGTCGGGGTACTGCTCGGCGAGCCGGAGCACGTTGGAGAAGGTGCGCGCGGTCTTGCGCTTGGTCTCGCGGATGGGCCAGAGCCAGGCGCTGTCGATGTGGGCGTGCCCGACGCCGCTCAGCGTGTGCGCGCTCGGCACGGCGGGGCGGGAGAGCACCTCGGCGAGCTCGGCGCGGGCGGCGGCCGCGGTGCCGACGATGTCGTCCATCGCGAGCACGTCGAGCGCGCGCTCGATCGCGCGCAGCACCTCGTGGCGGCGCGGCTCGGTCTCGGGCAGCTCCATCAGCAGCTGGTACAGCACCTCGACGTCGAAGCGCAGCGCCCACACCTCGGGCTCGAACACGGCGAGCTCGGCCTGGCGGAAGCGGTAGATGGGCTCGGCGGGCGCGGTCGCCTTGTCGCCGTAGGGCGTGGGCACGAACTCGTTCACGAGGATGTCCGGGTTGCCGGCCGCCTCCACGAGGAAGCGGACCTGCTCGCCGCCCGCGGCCTCGTCGGCGAGGCGCACGTAGGTGTTGCGCGGGTGGATCCCCTTGACCGGCACGCCGTCCATCGTGTGCACGAGGCACTCGGCCTGGTTTCCCGGCCAGTCGCCGATGAAGCCGGGGTCGATGAGCAGCTCGACCGTGCGGCCGGCCCACTCGGCGGGGATCTCGCCCGTGACCTCGAACCACCACGTGGACCACGCGCGGCCCCACGGCTCGCCGAGCGCGAAGGGCGCGTACTCCTGGCGCATCGCCTCGGCGACGGGCACGGGCTCGTCGGGCGCCATCCACGCGCGGAGCGTCACGGGCGCCTTCGCGGAGTAGACGGCCGGGGTGATCCGCTCGTTCAGAGCACGGAGGATCCGCTCCTGGACGAGCTTCTGGTTCTGGTGCATGGGGAGTCCTCCGGAGGTCGGGATGCAGTCAGTCGGGTGGGCCGCGAGGGCGGGGAGCCGCGCGTCAGCGCAGGTAGGAGAGCGCCGGGAACGCGTGCATCGCGTCCTCCAGCAGGGAGCGCGCGACCGTGACGGAGTCGACGAGCGGGTGGTGCGCGAGCGCGCGGACGGCCGCGGCGCGGGACCCGCCGACGCCGGCCTCGATGGTCTGCCGCTCCACGTACTTCGCGTTGGTCACGAGGCCCACGCCGAAGTCGGGCAGCTCGGTGCCCGCGACCGGATGCGCGCCCGAGGCGTCGACGACGCACGGCACCTCGACGACGGCGTCCGCGTCCAGCGCCGCGAGCGTGCCGCGGTTGCGCACGTTGAGGATCAGCCGGGCGCTCTGGTCGTAGGCGATGCCGCGCATGAGCGCGATCGCGACGTCCTCGTAGCCGCCGGAGACGAGGTCGTCCTCGTCGCGGTCGCCCATGCCGGCCGACTGCCGGTTGGTGGCCATGTAGGTCGTCTCGCGGTCGAGGCGCGTGCGCTCCCACAGCGCGAGCGCGGACACGTCGTGCCGGTGCTCGAGCTGCTCGTAGAACCGGCCCTGCTGCTCCACGAGGAAGGCACCGCGGGTCTGGGCGGCGAGCTGGTCGGCATGCCGCACCTCGCGCTGGAAGTAGTAGTAGTGCAGATACTCGTTCGGCACGGCGCCGAGCTCGGTGACCCACTCGGCGCCGAAGAGCCGGCCCTCCTCGAACGTGCCGATGAGGTCGGGGCGGGCCATGAGGTCCGGCAGCACGTCGCGGCCGTCGACCCGCAGGCCGCGCAGCCAGCCGAGGTGGTTGAGGCCCGCGTAGTCGATGACCACGTCGTCGCCCTGCACCCCGAGCGCGCCGAGCACGCGGCGGGCGAGGCCGATGGGGGAGTCGCAGATGCCGATGACGCGGTCGCCCAGCACGCGCGACATGGCCTCGGTGACGACGCCGGCGGGGTTGGTGAAGTTGATGACCCAGGCGTCGGGGGCCTGTGCCCGGATCCGCTCGGCCAGGTCCATGACGACGGGCAGCGTCCGCAGCGCGTAGGAGATGCCGCCGTAGCCGACGGTCTCCTGGCCGATGACGCCGTGCGCCATGCCGAGCCGCTCGTCGCACGAGCGCCCGGCCATGCCGCCCACCCGGATCGCCGAGAAGACGAACGCGGCGCCGGCGAGCGCCTCGTCGAGGTCGGTGTGCAGCGTGATCACCGGGGCGTCGGCGTACGCGGCCGCCTGCTCCGCGAGCACGCGCGCCACCGCGGTGAGGCGCACCTCGTCGGTGTCGTAGAGGGCCACGTGGTCGACGCGGCCGGCCTCGTGGTCGCGCAGCAGCGCCGAGTAGACGAGCGGGACGCGGAAGCCGCCCCCGCCCAGGATCGTGAGCCTCATGCGACGGTCACCGACACTCCCTTGTCCGCGAGGCCCTGCGACACCCGCTCGTGCGGGGCGGCCTCGGTGATCAGCTGCGTCAACGACGCGGTGGGGGCGACACGGCCGGCGCCGGTGCCCGGGAACTTGGAGGAGTCGGCGAGCACCGTGACCCGGTCGCTCATCTCGGCCATCGCGCGCTTGATGGGCACCTGGGCCATCGTCGTGTCGCGCAGGTCGCCGTTGTCGGCGATGCCGCTCACGCCCACGAACGCGTGGTCGGCGTGCAGCATCCGCAGGCTCTCGGCCGTGAGCGGGCCCGACACCGAGCGGTAGACCGGATCCCAGTCGCCCGGCAGCAGGATGAGCCGCACGCTCCTGTCGTCCCGGAGCACGTCGAACGCGGCGACGTTCGCGGTGATGACGGTGAGGGTCCGGCCGCGCAGCTGCTCGGCGAGGTGCAGCGTGGTGGTGCCGATGTCGAGCACGACCGACTGGCCGTCCTGGATCTGCGCCGCCGCGGTCCGCGCGATGCGCTCCTTGGCCTCGCGGTTGACCTGCTCGACCTCGGCGAAGGGCGCGTCGACCTCGACGAGCACGGCGCCGCCGTGGGTGCGCCGGAGCGCGCCCTGCCCGTCGAGGCGGGCCAGGTCGCGGCGGATGGTCGCGTCGCTCGTGCCGGCCGCCTCGGCGAGCTCGGCGACCGTGGCGCTGCGGGTGGCGCGCAACCGGTCGAGGATCACGAACTCTCGGGCGTCTCTCATGAAGTGAACATTAGCGCGCAGGATCAGTCAGAAACAATCTCGTAATGAACAAGGTCTTCCATCCATGTGCTCACATGGGCTAGAAACGTCACTACCGGTCGGAGCCCACCTCGACCGCGTCCTCCGGCAGCGTCGCCGTCGGCGGACCGCCCACCACCCGCCGTCTCCGCACGGCGCGATCCCGAGAAGCCGAGGTCCCCGTGCCCGCAGCACCCCGCCCCGAGCGGCCAGCAGGCCTGCTGGTCGTCGGACAGCTGTTCGCGGACGTCGTGTTCGGCGACCTGCCGAGCGGTCCCCGTCCCGGCCACGAGATCTGGACGTCGTCCTTCGGCCACGGCCCCGGCGGCATCGCCAACTTCGCCGTCGCCGGCGCGCGCCTCGGCGTGCCCACCGTCCTCGCGGCCGCCGTGGGCGTCGACCCGTTCTCCCGCCTCGTGCGCGCCCAGCTCGCCGCGGAGGGCGTCGCCCTCGACCACCTCGTCACGCTGGACGACTGGGCCCTGCCCGTCACGGCGTCGCTCGGCTACGACGACGACCGCGCCATGGTCACGGGCGGCGTCGCCTGTCCGCTCACCTCCGACGAGCTCGTGCCGGGCGCGATCCCGGCCGTCGCCGCGGCGCTCGTGCACCTGGATCCCCACCGCGCCTCCTGGGTCGGCCGGGCTGCCGCCGCGGGCACCGACGTCTACGCCGACGTCGGCTGGGACCCGTCCGAGCGGTGGGACCCGGCCATCCTCGAGCAGCTCGACGAGTGCCACGCCTTCCTCCCCAACGAGCTCGAGGCCGTCGCCTACACGGGCGCCGGCTCCCCGGTCGAGGCCGCCCGGGCGCTCGGGGCGCGCGTGCCGCTCAGCGTCGTCACCTCCGGATCCCGCGGCGTCGTCGCCGTCGACTCCGCCCGCGGCGAGGAGGTCGTCCGCCCGCCGCTCGCCGTGCGCGCGGTCGACGCGACCGGCGCGGGCGACGTCTTCGGCGCATCGCTCGCCGCCTCCGCCCGCGCGCCGTGGTCGCTCACCGAGCGCGTGGACTTCGCGTGCCTGGTGGCGGGGATCACGGTCACCCGCCCCGGCGGCGCGGCCGGCGCCCCGCGGCTCGACGAGCTCGTGCCGTGGCTGCGCGCGCACCCCGAGGCCGCCGAGCCCGGCCGCTACGACTACCTCGTCGACGCCCTCTCCCATCCCGAGGCGGCCCGCCTGCTCGCCTGAGCTGTCCGCCCGCTCCTCCCCTGATCCCCCTCCTCCCGTCCGCTCCGAACGATCTGTCCCTCACCGAATCGAGAACCACCATGTCCATCCCCTCCGCCCGCCGCGCTCGCGCCCGGCGCATCGTCGTCGGCGTCGCGACCCTCGCGCTCCTCGCGCCGGTCCTCGCCTCCTGCTCGTCGTCGTCGGGCTCCTCGGCGGGCGGCCAGCTCGACCTCTGGATCTGGCCGGACGGCCTCAGCCAGACGGTGCTCGACAAGGTGCCTGCCGAGGTGCCCGGCACGACGCTCAACGTCTCCACCATCGGCGGCGACTTCAAGCAGAAGCTCGTGACCACCTTCACGGGCCGCTCGGGCCTCCCGTCCGTCACGGGCGTCAAGGGCGAGGACATGCCGTACTTCCTCAGCGAGGACGGTCTCTTCGAGGACCTCGACACGCTGGGCGCCAAGGACGTCACCGACCAGTACCCGGCGTGGAAGCTGAAGGAGGCGACCACGAAGGACGGCCAGCTCATCGGCCTCCCCATCGACATCGGCCCCACGGCCCTCTACTACCGCGCGGACGTGTTCAAGAAGGCCGGCCTGCCGAGCGAGCCGGCCGACGTCGCCGCCGCGACCGCCACGTGGGACGACTACTTCGCGTTCGGCAAGAAGCTCAAGGCGGCGACCGGCGGCGCCATCTTCGTGGACGCGTCCGACGTCTTCACCAAGTCGCTCGGCCAGGGCACCACCCGCTTCGTCGACGAGGACGGGAACTTCACGGGCGACAGCGACACCGTCAAGACCGCCTGGGATCGCGCCGTGCTCGCCTGGAAGGACGGCCTCACCGCGAACGTCACCGACGGCAGCCCGGACTGGGCATCGGCCATCAGCAACGGATCCCTCCCCGCGCTCCTCGGCGCCTCCTGGTACCAGGCCGACCTCAAGAGCGCGACCGCGGACACCTCGGGCGACTGGCGCGTGGCGCCCATGCCCGGCGGCCCGGCCAACATCGGCGGCTCGTTCCTCTCCATCCCCTCCGGCACCAAGGACCCGCAGGCGGCCTTCGCCGTGATCAAGGACGTGCTGAGCGAGGACAACCAGGTCACCGCGTACGCCGACAAGGGCATCTTCCCGTCGGCCACCGCCACCTACGACTCCCCGGAGCTGCAGAAGGGCGACGACTTCTTCGGCGGCCAGTCCACCGTCGGGATCTTCGCCGACGCCGCGTCGAAGATGCCCACGGCCTACACGAGCCCCTACGACAACCAGGTGCAGGCCTCGTTCGTCACCGAGCTGCAGAACGTGACGTCGCTCGGCAAGGACCCCGACCAGGCCTGGACCGACGCCGTCGCCGCCGGTGAGGCCGCCCTGAAGACCGCCAAGCAGTGATCCCCGTCGCCGTCCGCCCGGGAGGGCGCCCGCCCGCGCCCTCCCGGGCGGGCGCGGGCACCCGCGGGCTCCGCCGCACGTGGCCGTACTACGTCGCCATCGCGCCGTTCTTCGTGCTGTTCGCGATCTTCGGCCTGTTCCCCGCGCTCTACTCGCTCGTGCTCTCGTTCCAGGACTGGAACGGGCTCGGCACGGCCAAGTGGGTGGGGCTCGCGAACTTCCAGGCCCTCGCGGCCGACGGCACGTTCTGGCTGTCGATCAAGAACACGCTCATCATCTTCGCCCTGTCGACGTTCCCCATGATGGCGATCGCCGTGGTCGTCGCGGCCATGCTCAACTCGGCGAAGCGGCTCAGCACGTTCTACAAGATCAGCTACTTCGTGCCGAACGTGACCAGCGTGGTCGCGATGGCGGTGCTCTTCGGATCCATCTTCGGCGACAGCTTCGGGCTCGTGAACGCGGGCCTCCGCGCGATCGGGCTCGACGGGGTCGCGTGGCTCTCGACGCCGTGGGCCATCCAGGTGACCATCGCGATCCTCATCACGTACCAGTGGACCGGCTACAACGCGATCATCTTCCTCGCGGGCATGCAGGCCATCGGCACCGAGGTGTACGAGGCCGCCAAGCTCGACGGCGCGGGGGCCATCCGCACCTTCTGGTCGGTGACGCTGCCGCTCCTGCGCCCCACGATCCTCTTCGTGCTGGTGGTCTCGACCATCACGGGCCTGCAGAGCTTCACCGAGGCGCAGGTGCTCACGGCCTCCTCCAGCACGACGAACCCGAACTCGGGCGGCGCGGGCCAGGCCGGCCTCACGACCGTCCTGTACTTCTACCAGCAGGCCTTCAACTACAACCGCTTCGGCTACGGCGCCGCCATCGCGTGGGGCGTGTTCCTGCTCGTGGTGATCTTCTCCATCATCAGCTTCCGGCTCGGGTCGGAGAAGAAGGAGAAGGTCGTGCGGGCGCCCGGCACGAGGAAGGGGCACCGCGCATGAGCGCCACCGTCCACGCCGCGGGATCCGCCGCGACCCGCGTCGCCGATCGGGCCCCCGGCAGCGCGCGCGCCGACCGCACCGGCCGGCCCGCGGGTCGTCGCCAGCTGCCGCCCGGCCGGGTGATCCTGCACGGCATCCTGTTCGCCGGATCCATCGTCAGCCTCTTCCCGCTGTACTGGCTCGTCGTGATGGCGAGCAACACCACGAGCGACATCTACAAGTCGCCGCCCGTGCTCGTGCCGGGGCCGTACCTGTGGGACAACATCCAGGCCGTGTTCCGCACGATCGACTTCGGCGGCTCGCTGATGAACACCGTGATCGTCGCGGTCTCCGTGACGGTGCTCGTGCTGTTCTTCGACTCGATCGCGGCGTTCACGTTCGCGAAGTACGAGTTCCCGGGTCGTCGGGCGCTGTTCGCGCTCCTGCTCGTGACCTTCATGCTGCCCGCGCAGCTGTCGGTGATCCCGCAGTTCGTCACGATGATCAACCTCGGCTGGGTCGGCCAGCTGCAGGCGCTCATCGTGCCGGCCGCGGCGAACGCGTTCGGCATCTTCTGGCTGCGGCAGTTCATCATCTCGAGCGTGCCGGACGAGCTCATCGACGCCGCCCGCATCGACGGCGCCGGGTTCTTCCGGCAGTACCTCACGGTGTGCCTGCCGCTCATCCGGCCGGGCCTCGGGTTCCTCGGGATCTTCACGTTCATCGCCGCGTGGAACGACTACCTCTGGCCGCTCATCGTCCTCAACGACCCGGGCACGCTCACGCTGCAGGTGGCGATGAGCCAGCTGAACAGCGCCCACGGCAAGGACTACGGCATGGTCATGGCGGGCGCGCTGCTCGCGGTGATCCCGCTGATCGTCGTGTTCCTCATCGGCGCGAAGCAGTTCATCGGCGACATCGCGAAGAGCGCGCTGAAGTGACGGCCGCCTCGGCGCGCGCGCCCCGCATCACGGCCGTGGACGACACGGCCGCGCTCGGGGTCGCCGCGGCCGACGTGGTGCAGGCGTTCCTCGGGGAGGACCCGGCCGGCGTGCTCGGCGTCGCGACCGGATCCAGCCCCGAGCCGCTCTACGCCGAGCTCGCCCGGCGGCACCGGGAGCGCGGCCTCGTCACCGACGGGCTCTCGCTCGTGGCGCTCGACGAGTACGTGGGGCTCCCGCCCGGGCACCCGCAGTCGTACCGCGCGTTCGTGGGGGCGCGCATCGCCGAACCGCTCGGCGTGCCGAGCGCGCGCGTGATCGTGCCCGACGGCTCCGCGGCCGACCCGCACGCGGCCGCGGCCGAGCACGAGCAGCGGATCCGACGGCTCGGCGGCGCCGGCCTCCAGATCGTCGGCATCGGCGCCAACGGGCACCTCGGCTTCAACGAGCCGGACTCGCCGTTCGACGGGGTCAGCCGCGTGGTGCGCCTCGCCGAGGGCACCCGGCGCGACAACGCGCGGTACTTCGGCGGGGTCCCCGCGCGCGTGCCGACCCACGCCATCACGCAGGGCATCGCGACGATCATGTCGGCGGGCCGGATCCTCCTCGTCGCCTCGGGCGCGCGGAAGGCCGACGCGCTCGCCGCGGCGCTCTCCGGACCGGTCACGGAGCGGGTGCCCGCGTCGATCCTGCAGCGGCACCCGCGCGTGACCGTCGTCGCCGACCGGGCCGCGCTCGCGGCGCTCGCCGGCCTCTCGGCGCTCGCCTGACCGCCGCCGTCCCGCCCCCCGCCGCCACCCGCGCCTCGGCGCCCCACCAGCACCGGAGACCCGCATGTCCCACCTCGACGACGTCGCCCCCGGATCCGCCTCGAGGCTGCCGCCGCGGGCCCGGTTCGCGACCGACGCGCCCGTCCTCCCGCTCGACGGCGACTGGCGGTTCCGCCTGCTGCCGGCGGCGCCGGTCGACGACGCCAGCCGGGCGCCCGACGTCGCGGATCCGACCCTCGACGACGCCGCGCTCGACGCGGCCGGCTGGACGACGCTGCCCGTCCCCTCGCACTGGGTGCTGCACGGACACGGATCGCCCGCGTACACGAACCTGCAGTACCCCTTCCCCATCGACCCGCCGCACGTGCCCGACGCGAACCCGACCGGCGAGCACCGACGCGCGTTCACGCTGCCCGGCTCGTTCGCGGACGCCGCGCGCGTGCTGCTGCGCACCGACGGGATCGAGGGGCTCGCCACGTTCTGGGTGAACGGCGTCGAGGCGGGCTGGACCACGGGCAGCCGCCTCACGACCGAGATCGACGTGACGGAGCTGCTCGTGCCGGGCGAGAACGTGCTCGGGATCCGGGTGCACCAGTGGTCGGCCGCCTCCTACCTCGAGGACCAGGACCAGTGGTGGCTGCCCGGCATCTTCCGGCCGGTCGAGCTGCTCGCCCGGCCCGCCGGCGCCCTCGACGACGTGCGGGTGCGGGCCGACCGGGACCCGGCCGACGGATCCGGGCGCCTCGTCGTGGAGGTGGACGGCGCGTTCCCCGTCGTGGTGCGCGTGCCGGAGCTGGGGATCCACGTGACGTGGGAGACCCCGGCCGACGTCGCGCCCATCGCCGTCCCCGCCGTCGACGCGTGGAGCGCCGAGCGCCCGCGCCTGTACGACGCGACCGTGTCGTCGCCCGGCGAGACGGCCTCGCTGCGGATCGGGTTCCGCACGGTGCGCATCGACGGCGACGCGCTGCTCGTCGACGGCCGCCGCCTCACCTTCCGCGGCGTGAACCGGCACGAGTCGCACCCCGAGCGCGGGCGCGTGTTCGACGAGGCCGAGGCGCGCGCCGACCTCGAGCTGATGAAGCGGCACGGCGTGAACGCCATCCGCACCTCCCACTACCCGCCGCACCCGCGCCTGATCGACATCGCCGACGAGCTCGGCTTCTGGGTCGTGCTCGAGTGCGACCTCGAGACGCACGGCTTCTGGGACGTCGAGTGGCGGGACAACCCCTCCGACGACCCGCGCTGGCGCGACGCGTACCTCGACCGCATCGCGCGCACGGTGGGCCGCGACCGGAACCACCCGTCCATCGTGATGTGGTCGCTCGGCAACGAGTCCGGCACCGGGCGCAACATCGCGGCCATGTCGGCGTGGGTCAGGCGCGCGGATCCCACCCGTCCCGTGCACTACGAGGGCGACCTCACGGGCGAGCACACCGACGTCTACTCGCGCATGTACCCGACGCTCGAGGAGATCGACTCGGTGTGCGGCACGCCCGTCGCGAGCATCCACGAGACCACGGGCGCGACGGGGGCGAAGCAGCGCGCGAAGCCCTTCATCCTGTGCGAGTACGGGCACGCGATGGGCAACGGGCCCGGATCCCTCGCCGACTACGAGGACGCCATCGACCGCTGGCCGCGCCTGCACGGCGGCTTCGTCTGGGAGTGGCGCGACCACGGGCTGCTCGCGCGCACGGCCGACGGGCGCCCCTTCCACGCGTACGGCGGCGACTTCGGCGAGCCCGTGCACGACGGCCCGTTCGTGATGGACGGCCTGCTGCTCTCCGACGGCACGCCCACGCCCGGCCTCGCCGAGCTCGCCGCGGTCATCGCGCCCGTGCGGGTGCGCGTCGCGGACGACGGATCCGGCGTGCGCGTCGAGAACCGGCGGCACTCCGCGTCCACCGACGACGTCGACCTGGTCTGGATCCTCGCCCACGACGGCAGGCCCGTCGCCCGCGGGATCCTCGAGCACGCGCCCCTCGCCGCTGGCGACGCCGCGACGATCCCGCTGCCCGCCGAGGCGCGCGCCGCCGGGCACGCCGAGGAGGCGCACCTGACCGTGCAGGTGGTCACGCGGCACGACGCGCCCTGGGCCGAGGCGGGGCACGTCGTGTCGTCGCACCAGGCCCTCGTGCGCGACCGGCCCGCGACCCGGCCGCGTCCCGCCGGACGCTGGCGGGGGGACGCGCTCGGCGTCGGCACCTTCGACGCGCGCGGCGACCTCGTCGCGTGGGGCGGCCTGCGGGTGCGCGGTCCACGGCTCGAGCTGTGGCGCGCACCCACCGAGAACGACCGGGGGGCCGGCCAGGGGTCCTACGAGCTGGCCGAGCCCGAGCTCACGCGCGGCCGCGGCGCCGAGGAGACCCCGCCGTCGGCCGACCGCTGGCGCGATCGCGGGCTGCACCGGCTCACGCACCGGCTCCTCGGCGCGACCCGCACGGCGGACGGCCTCGAGACGCGGATGCGCGTGCAGGCCGCGCACTCCGGTGCCGGCGTCGACGTCGCCTTCCGCTGGACCGCGACCGATCGCGGCCTGCTGCTCGCCACCGAGGTCGTGCCGTTCGGCGCGTGGGACTGCACGTGGCCGCGGGTCGGCGTGCGGATCGACCTGCCGGGCGCGCTCGCGGAGCACCCCGTCAGCTGGCACGGCACGGGCCCGGGGGAGGCGTACGCCGACAGCCGCACCGCCGTGCGCGTCGGCCGCTTCGCGTCGACCGTCGACGGCCTCCGGGTCGCCTACGCCCGCCCGCAGGAGACGGGCCACCGCCCGGAGCTCCGCTCGCTCGTGATCGGCGACGGGTGCACGACCCCGCTCACCGTGACGACCGTGCCCGACGCCGCCGGCCACCGCGCGGGCTTCCAGCTCTCCCGCTGGACCCCGCAGCAGATGACCGACGTCGGCCACCCGCACGAGCTGCCCGCCTCCGACGGGCTGCACCTGTTCCTCGACGACGCCCAGCACGGCCTCGGATCCCGCGCGTGCGGCCCCGACGTGCTCCCGCGGCACGCGCTGTGGCCGTCGCTGCGCACGTGGGAGGTGCTGCTGGGGTAACGATGCCGGCGGCGCCGTCCTCGAGGCGCGAGAGCGCGACGAGTCATCGCACGTCCCGCCGTCGGAGGCCGCGCTCCGGCGCGCTGTCCGGGAACCGCGGGCGCCGTGAGCATCGAGGGGACGCCCACCCGCCGCCGCTAGGCTCCATGCGCGCGCATGGAACTGATCCGTGCGAGAAGGAGCACCCCATGAGCACCACCTACCGCGTCGGCTACCTCGTCGGCAGCCTGTCGTCCACCTCCATCAACCGGGCCCTGTCGCTCGCGCTGGAGCGCCTCGGCGCCCAGGCCGACCTCGAGCTCACCGAGATCCCCATCGCGCCGCTGCCCTTCTACAGCGCGGACATGGACGGGGACTACCCCGAGGTCGCGAACGCGTTCAAGGCGCGGATCGCCGACGTCGACGCCGTCATGATCGTCACGCCCGAGTACAACCGCTCGGTGCCCGGCGTCCTCAAGAACGCGCTCGACTTCGCGAGCCGCCCCTACGGCGAGAACGCGTTCCAGGGCAAGCCCAGCGCGGTCATCGGCACGTCCATCGGCGCGGTCGGCACGGCCGTCGCGCAGCAGCACCTCCGCAGCATCCTGTCGTTCCTCGCGTCGCCCGAGCTGTCGCAGCCCGAGGCGTACATCCAGACCACCGAGGGCCTCATCTCGCCCGAGGGCGCGATCTCGAACGCCGGCACCGAGGAGTTCCTCGTCGGCTGGCTGCAGGCGTTCCACGCGCACATCGAGAAGAACCTCACGGCCGTCTCCGCCTAGTCGGCGACGGGTGCCCGTCCGCGCGAGGTCGGCGGAGCGGATCGAGGCGCCCGTCGCCCGTCGCCCGTCGCCCGTCGCCCGCCGGCCGAGCGCGCCCGCGCATGCTGGGTACCCTGAGCGCATGGTGACCATCCGCGACGTCGCTGCCGACGCGGGCGTCGCGCGCAGCACGGTCTCCTACGTCCTCTCGGGCAAGAAGAAGCTGCCCGACGCCACCCGCGAGCGCGTGCTCGCGAGCGTCAGCAAGCTCGGCTACCGGCCGGACCCCGCCGCCCGCGCGCTCGCGCTCCGGCGCACCAACATCCTCGGCTTCCTCGCCTCCATCGACCCGGCGTCGCGCGAGTCCGACATCGAGGTCTTCATGCGCTTCGTGCGGGCCGGGATGTACGAGGCCAACACGCGCGGGTTCGACCTGCTCATCATGGGGAAGGGCGAGGACGAGCTGCGCGGGGACGTGCTCGCGGACGCGCTCGTGGTGATGGACATCCGCGACGACGACCCGCGGATCCCGGTGCTCCAGGCCATCGGCCTCCCCACCGTCCTCGTCGGGCACCCGGGCCGCTCGTCCGCGTTCAGCGCGGTGGACCTCGACTTCGAGGAGGCCGGCCGCGTCGCCGTCGACCACCTCGTCGCGCTCGGGCACCGGGAGATCGCGCTGCTCGGATCGGGCGCGCCCGCCGCCCGGACGGAGATGGGCTTCGCCGTGCGCTTCCGCCGCGGCTTCACGGAGCGGTGCGCGCACCACGGCATCCAGGGCGCTGTCGTCCCCTCCGCGGGCGGCGGCGACGACGCGGCGGGGCGCTGGCTCGACGCGGCCCACGAGGCCCTGCCCGACGCGAGCGCGATCGTCGCCCACACGCCCGGCGAGCTCGAGCCGATCGCGGCGGCGCTCCGGGCGCGCGGGATCCGGATCCCCGGCGACTGCTCCCTCATCACGGTCGCGCCCGAGGTCGTCATGCGCCAGGCCGCCCTGCCGCTCACGGTGATCGACCTGCCCGGCGACGAGATGGTGCGCCGCGCCACCGGCCTCGCGGCGGACGAGCTCGCGGGCACGGCCGAGCCCGGCGTCCTCGAGCTGCTGCCCGCGGTGCTGGTCGAGCTCGGATCCACCGGTCCGCACCTGTCGGGCGTGGGCGGATCCGCGTTCCGCTCCGCGAGCACCCCCGCCTGAGCGCGGCCCGGCACCCGCGCAGCCTGCGCGCCGCGTCCCGATCATCACGATCGGAGAACCGGTTCGCCGAAAGTGTTGAACCGGTTCTCCAAACCACCTAGGCTCGCCGCGAAGCCGCCGTGACGGGCCGCTCCTCCCGGCATCGCCGCCGTGGACGGAGACGGCTCCCGGCGCGCAGGTACGTATTCAGAGAGGAATACCGTGATCAACACGCGCACCCGCGCCGCCCTGGCGGCCACCGTCGTCGTCACCGCAGGCCTGGCCCTCACCGGCTGCTCCACGGGGGGAGGCGGCTCGTCGGATCCGAACTCGCTCACCCTCTGGGACAGCTTCACCCAGTACGACGCGTCGTCGCCGTACGGGAAGCTCATCAGCGGCTGCGAGACCAGCACCGGCATCACCATCGACCGCACGCAGAACCCCGACAACGAGACCAAGTTCCTGCAGGCCGCGTCGTCGAAGACCACGCCGAACCTCATCGTGCTCGACAACCCGGCCATCGCCCGCTTCGCCGACACCGGGCTCCTCGTCTCGAACGACGAGTCGGGCCTCGACACCTCGAAGGTGCTGCCCAACGTGCTCGCCGCCGGTCAGCTGGACGGGAAGACCTACGGATCCTCCATCGGCGCGAACACCCTCGCGCTGTTCTACGACAAGGCCAAGCTGGCGGCCGCCGGGGTCCAGCCGCCCACCGACTGGGCGAGCCTCCAGGACGCCGCCGCGAAGACCACGCAGGGCGACGTGCAGGGCCTCGGCTTCTCCGCGATCGGCACCGAGGAGGGCACGTTCCAGTTCCTGCCCTTCTTCTGGGGAGCCGGCGCCGACCTGTCCGACATCTCCTCGCCCGCCGCCGTGCGCGCGCTCACCCTCTGGACCGACATGGTCAAGGACGGGCAGGCGTCGAGCGCCAACGTCAACGCGAACCAGCAGGACATCCGCGACCAGTTCCTCGCCGGGAAGCTCGCGATGATGGTCAACGGCACGTGGCAGCTCTCCGCCCTCGACCAGGCGGGCATCGACTACGGCGTCGTGCCGCTCCCCGCGGAGGACGGCGGCGCCGCCCCCAGCCCCCTCGGCGGCGAGTTCGTCGAGGTGGTCGTGAGCGACAAGGCGAAGCAGGACGCCGCGGCGAGGTTCGCGCAGTGCATGATCGACCCCGCCAACCTGGCCGACTGGACCGCGGGCCAGTCGTACATCTCCCCGTACGCCGACGCGGCCGCCGCGCAGGCGTCCGCGGACCCGGAGCTCGTGCCGTGGGTCGACGCCGTGAAGGTCGCCCAGGGCCGCACCGCCGACCTCGGCATCGCCTACCCGGACACCTCGAAGGCGCTGTACCAGGCCATCCAGGAGGCGCTCACCGGCAGCAAGACGCCGCAGGCCGCGCTCGACGACGCCGCGGCGACGCTGAAGAAGTGAGCGGCCGCGTGATCGACCGGCCCCTCGCCCCCAGCAGGGGCGCGGGGCCGGCGGGCCCGGCCGAGGGGCGGCCCCCGCGCCGCCGGCCGTACCGGACGGTGAGCGTCGTCGCCGCGATCGGGTTCATGGCGCCGGTCGTCGCGTTCCTCGCGATCTTCTTCGTCTACCCGATCATCCGCGGCTTCCTGCTGAGCCTGCAGGAGTACGGGCCGCGCGCGTTCGTGACGGGCGAGGCGCCCTACGTGGGCTTCCAGAACTACGTGACGATCCTCAGCGACAGCCTGTTCGCCACGATCGCGTGGCACACGGTCGTCTTCACGGTGGTCTCGCTCGCCGGGCAGTTCGCCATCGGCCTCGCGCTCGCGGTGTTCTTCACGCGCCGGTTCCCGCTCTCGACGACGTTCCGGTCGCTCATCCTGCTGCCGTGGCTGCTGCCGCTCATCGTCTCGGCGACGGCCTGGCGGTGGATGTTCGACCAGCAGTTCGGCATCATCAACTCGGTGCTCGGCACGCCGATCGGCTGGCTGAGCGACCCGTCGGTGTCGCTGTGGTCGGTCATCATCGCCAACATCTGGCTCGGGATCCCGTTCAACATGATCCTGCTCTACGGCGGCCTGCAGGGCATCCCGGAGAACCTCTACGAGGCCGCGGCGCTCGACGGCGCCGGCCGTTGGCGCACCTTCCGGAGCATCACCTGGCCGCTGCTGCGCCCCGTCACCGCGGTGACGCTGCTGCTCGGCCTCGTCTACACGATCAAGGTCTTCGACGTGATCTGGATCCTCACCAAGGGCGGCCCCGCCAACAGCTCCCACACCCTGAGCACGTGGGCCTACGAGAAGTCGTTCACCGACCTCGACTTCGGCGTCGGCGCCGCGGCCGGGGAGATCCTCGTGGTCGTCGCCCTCGTCTTCGGCCTCATCTACGTCCGGGCCCAGCGCAAGGAGGCGCAGTCGTGAACACCGTCGACACCCCGGTCCGTCGGTGGACGAACGCCGTGATCGGCCTCGCCATCTGCGCGGTCCTGCTGTTCCCCCTCTACTGGATGCTCAACGTCTCGCTGACGAAGCCCCAGGACCTCATCTCGAGCACGCCGAGCCTGTTCCCCGCCGATCCCACGCTCGACGGGTACGCGCAGGCCATCTCGACGCAGCTGCCGAACCTGGTGACGAGCCTCGTCATCTCGATCGGCTGCGTGATCCTCACCCTCCTCATCTCGCTCCCCGCGGCCTACGCGATGGCGAAGTTCCGGGTGCGCGGCACGGGCGCGGTGATGTTCGTGTTCCTGCTCGCGCAGATGATCCCGGGCATCGTGCTCGTGACCGCCCTGTTCGCGATCTACAACGCGCTCGGGCTGCTCAACACGTACCCCGGCCTGATCCTCGCCGACGCCACGGCGTCCGTCCCGTTCGCGGTCATCGTGCTGCGCGCCTTCATGCTCGGGATCCCCGACGAGCTGCTCGAGGCCGCGCGCATCGACGGCGCCTCGAGCTGGCGCGCGTTCGTCTCGATCGTCGTGCCGCTCAGCCGGAACGCCATCGTCACGGCCGCGCTGTTCTCCTTCCTGTTCGCCTGGGCGGACTTCCTCAACGCGAACTCGCTCACCTCGGGCAACAGCATCGTGCCGTTCACGCTCGGGCTGTACCGCTACATCGGGTCCACGACGACGAACTGGAACGGGATCATGGCGACCGCCGTCATCGCGTCCATCCCCGCCGCCGTCCTGCTCGTCGTCGCGCAGCGGTTCGTCGCCGCGGGCGTCACCGCCGGGGCCGTGAAGGACTGAGCGGGGCGCACCCGGCGCCGCACCCGGGCACGACGACACGACACGACGCACCACGACACCGAGGACGAGCACGCATGATCGACGACGACCAGCACTTCACGACCGACGGGACGCGCCTCGTCTGGCGGGGCGACGGGGAGACCCTCGTGGTGGAGCCGTGGGGGCCCGACAGCCTCCGCGTGCGCTCCCGGATCATGGCGCCCGTGGCGGACGCCGACTGGGCGCTGCTGCCGCAGCCGGAGGCCGACGCGCGCGTCGAGGTCGACGGCGCGACGGCCCGGATCACGAACGGCGGCATCACGGCCGTGCTCGTCTCCGAGTCCTCCTACGGCTACCAGACCGGCTACGAGGAGAACCGCTGCCACGTGACGTTCCTCGACCGGCGCGGCGAGGTGCTGCTCGAGGAGATCGGCACGGGCGGCGCCCTGCACCTCCGGGCGCGCGAGCAGCGGCCGCACCTCGGCGGCGACTTCCGCATCACGGCGTCGTTCGCGACCGGCCCTGGCGAGCGGCTGTACGGCATGGGGCTGTACCAGCAGGACATCCTCGACCTCGCCGGATCCACGTTCGAGCTCGCGCACCGCAACTCGCAGGCGAGCGTGCCGTTCGTGATGTCGAGCCGCGGCTACGGGTTCCTCTGGCACGACCCGGCGATCGGCCGCGCGACCTTCGCGGCGAACCGCATCGAGTGGACGGCGGAGACGAGCGAGCAGCTCGACTACTGGATCACCGCGGGCGACACCCCGGCCGACATCAGCCGCGCGTACGCCCGGGCGACCGGATCCGCGCCCATGATGCCCGAGCACGGCCTCGGCTTCTGGCAGTGCCGGCTGCGCTACTGGAACCAGGAGCAGCTGCTCGAGGTGGCGCGCGAGCACACCCGGCGCGGGCTGCCGATGGACGTCATCGTCGCCGACTTCTTCCACTGGCCGAAGATGGGCGACCTCCGCTTCGAGGAGGAGTTCTGGCCGGATCCGACCGCGATGGTCGAGGAGCTGCGCGGCATGGGCATCGAGCTGATGGTCTCCATCTGGCCGCAGGTGTCGCTCGAGTCCGAGAACTACGCGCGCATGAAGAAGGAGAACCTCCTCGTGCGCAGCGAGCGGGGGATCGACGTGCAGATGCAGTTCGAGGGGCCGAGCGCCTTCGTCGACGTGACCAACCCCGACGCGCGCCGGTACCTCTGGGAGACGGCGCAGCGCGGCTACGGCGCGCACGGGATCCGGCTGTTCTGGCTCGACGAGGCGGAGCCCGAGTACGGCGTCTACGACTACGACAACTACCGGTACCACGCGGGCCCCAACGTGCGCGTCGGCAACGTGTACCCGCAGATGTTCTCGCGCGCGATGCACGAGGGGCGGATCGAAGCGGGCCAGGAGCCGGGCGTCGACCTGGTGCGCGCGGCGTGGGCGGGCAGCCAGCGGTACGGCGCGCTCGTGTGGTCGGGCGACATCCACTCCACGTTCGAGGCGCTCGCGCGGCAGGTGACCGCGGGGATCCACATGGGCGTCGCCGGCATCCCCTGGTTCACGACCGACATCGGCGGGTTCGCGGGCGCCCGCACCGACGACCCGGCGTTCCACGAGCTGCTCGTGCGCTGGTTCCAGTTCGGCGCGTTCTCGCCGGTGATGCGGCTGCACGGCGATCGCGGTCCGAGCGTCGAGGTGCGCGCGGCCGACGGGTCCCGCCGCGCGCCGAGCGGATCCGGCAACGAGCTCTGGAGCTTCGGCGAGGAGGTCTACGGGATCCTCGCCGGGTACGTGCACTTGCGCGAGCGGATGCGGCCGTACCTCCGCGCCGTGATGCGCGAGGCCCACGAGGACGGCCAGCCGGTGATGCGCGGCATGTTCCACGTCTTCCCGGATGACGCCCCGAGCTGGTCGCTCGGCGACCAGTACATGCTCGGCGCCGACGTGCTCGTCGCGCCCGTGCTCGAGGCGGGCGCGCGCTCGCGGAGCGTGCACCTGCCGGCGGGCGCGTCATGGATCGAGGCGTCGACCGGCGCCCGCCACGCGGGTGGTCAGCGGGTGGTCGCTGACGCGCCGCTGCACGTGATCCCCGTGTTCGTGCGGGAGGGCGCGGCGGTGGACGTGCGGCTGCCCGACGGCGACGCGGTCGCCTGAGGGGCGGCCCTCCCGGGTGGCGACGGCCTTCCGCCGGTCGACGGGGCCGGATAGGGTGCCGGTGCTCGCCGGGCGGTCGCCCGCGAGCGCCCGCCGGTGCGAGCCGTCGCCCGGATCGCCCCGCAGACCAGGAGGAGCGCATGACCGTGGACAGGGGTCGAGGCAGGCAGTGAGGTAAGGCTATGCTTACCCGCGGCCCGAGCTCCCCGCCGGGTCGCCGCCGGCCTCGACCCCAGGAGACCCATGCCCCGCGCTCGCGCCCTCGCCCGCCTCACCGCCACCGCCGTGACGGGCCTCGTGCTCGTCGCCCTCACCGGCTGCGGCGCCTCCGAGGAGGTGCCGGCCGCATCCGTCGCCGAGACCGGGCAGGGGTCGACGACCTACCCGCTGACGCTGGCGAACTGCGGCCACGACGTGACGATCGACCAGGCGCCGCAGCGGGTGGTGTCGCTCGACCAGGACTCCACCGAGATCCTCCTGTCGCTCGGCCTCGAGGACCGCATGGTCGGCACGGCGTCGTGGACGGATCCCGTTCTCGACTCGCTCGCCGACGCGAACGCGAAGGTGCCGCGCCTCGCCGACAACGCGCCCACCTACGAGGTGCTCCTGGACGCCGATCCCGACTTCGTCACCGCCTCCTTCGGCCGCCACTACGGCACGGGCGGCGTCGTCACGCGCGACCGGCTCGCCGAGACGGGGATCCCCTCCTACCTGTCGCCGACCGACTGCGACTCCGACATCAGCATCAACGGCGGCGGCCAGCGCACGACCGCGCTCACGGTCGACGCGCTGTACCAGGAGATCCGCGAGATGGCCGAGGTCTTCGACGTCGCGGACCGCGGCGAGGCGCTCGTCTCCTCCCTCCAGCAGCGCGCGGCCGCGGCGACCGACGGCATGGACCTCGGCGGGGCGAAGATCATGTACTGGTTCGCCGACACGAAGACGCCGTACATGGGCGGCGGATTCGGCGCCACGTCGCTCCTGTCGCGCCAGATCGGCGCCACGGACTCCTTCCCCGAGGTGCGCGACGACTTCATCGCGACCGGGTGGGAGACCGTGGTCGACCGCGACCCGGACATCCTCGTGCTCGGCGACCTGCAGCGCGACCGGTTCCCGGGCGACCGGCTGCAGGACAAGATCGACTTCCTCACGAGCGACCCGCTGACGCGCGACCTCACGGCCGTGAAGGAGGGCCGCACGGTGGCGCTGCACGGCGCCGAGCTGAACCCGTCGATCCGCTTCGTGGACGGGCTCGAGAAGATCCGCGCCTGGTGGGACGCGCGCGGGGCGAAGCTCTGAGCGCCGCGACCTCGCGGTCCCCGCGGGCGCCGTTCGCGGAGGCCGCCGCGCGGGTACGCGCCCTGCCGCACCCCCTCCGCGTCGTGCTGCTGGTGGTGATCGGGATCGTCGCGCTCGCGCTCTCGGTGGGCGTCGCCGTGACCCTCGGCCCGGCCGACGTGTCGCTCGTGAACGTGCGCGACATCCTGCTCAACCACGCCGGGCTCGCGAGCATCCCGGTGCGCGTCTCCGAGGACGCCATCGTCTGGCAGGAGCGCCTGCCGCGCGCGCTCGTCGCGGCGGCCTGCGGCGCGGGCCTCGGCCTCTGCGGCGTCGTGCTCCAGTCGCTCCTGCGGAACCCGCTCGCGGATCCGTTCGTGCTCGGCGTCTCCTCCGGTGCCTCCACGGGCGCGGTGCTCATCGGGGTGCTCGGCCTCGGCGGCGGCGCGATCGGCATGTCGGGCGGCGCCTTCATCGGGGCGCTCGTGGCCTTCGGGTTCGTGCTGCTGCTCGCCCGGTTCTCCTCGGCGGGCACGGCGGGCGTGATCCTCGCGGGCGTCGCCAGCACCCAGCTCTTCTCCGCGCTCACCTCGCTGGTGGTGTTCGCGTTCGCCGACTCCGACGAGACGCGCGGCATCACGTTCTGGCTCCTCGGATCGCTCGAGGGCATGCGCTGGGACGAGGTCGGCCTCAGCGTCGCCGTGGTGGCGGTCGGCGCGGTCGTCTGCCTCGCCTACGCCCGCTCACTCGACGCCTTCGCGTTCGGGGAGGAGGTGGCGTCGTCGCTCGGGATCCACGTGGGCCGCACCCGCACGATCCTCCTGGTGGTCACCGCCCTCCTCACCGCGACGCTCGTGAGCATCGCCGGCGCCATCGGCTTCGTCGGCCTCGTGCTCCCGCACGCCGCGCGCCTGCTCTTCGGCCAGCGGCACGCGCGCGTCGTGCCCGCCACGATCGTGCTCGGCGCCGTGTTCATGGTGTGGGTCGACGCGTTCTCGCGCCTCGCGTTCGCGCCGACGCCGCTGCCCGTGGGCGTGGGCACCGCGCTCGTGGGCGTGCCCGTCTTCATGCTGCTGCTGATGCGCAACCGGGGGCGCGCGTGACGCTGCGTGCGCACGACGTGCGCTGGTCGCGGGGCGGGCGGATTGTGGTGGACGACGTCACGGTGGAGCCGGCACCCGGATCCACCGTCGGGCTCCTCGGGCCGAACGGCTCGGGCAAGTCGTCGCTCCTCAAGCTGCTGCAGGGCGCCGCGTCGCCCGACTCCGGCCGCGTCACGCTCGACGGCGACGACCTCGCGGGGATCCGGCGCCGAGACGTCGCCCGCCGCGTCGCGACCGTCACGCAGCACGGCGAGACCGAGGTCGACATCGTGGTGCGCGACGTCGTGCGCCTCGGCCGCACGCCGTACCGCACGCTCCTCGGCGGCGACACGGCGGAGGACCAGGCGGCCATCGACCGCGCCATCGCGCACGTGGGCCTCGAGGCGAAGGCCGACCGCGCCTGGCGCACGCTCTCCGGGGGCGAGCGGCAGCGGGCGCACATCGCGCGGGCCCTCGCGCAGGAGCCGCGCGAGCTGCTGCTCGACGAGCCGACCAACCACCTCGACATCCGCCACCAGCTGGAGCTGCTCGCGCTCGTGCGCGACCTGCCGGTGACCACGGTGATCGCCCTGCACGACCTCAACCTCGCGGCGATGTTCTGCGACAGCGTGCTGGTGCTCCGCGAGGGGCGCGTGGTGGCGGGCGGGCATCCGCGCGAGGTGCTCACGCCGGAGCTCATCGCCGACGTCTACGGGGTGCGCGCGGTCGTGTCGCACGACGAGGCGGCCGGCTGCTCGCGGGTGCTGTTCGACGCGGCGCCGCTCTAGCTGCATCGGGTCATGGCGTCGTTGACTCCAGGGTCGCGGGCATCAGCACGTGGCTCGAGCGGATCCGGTGAGCGTCGTCGTCCCGGATCCCGGGGCGAGGACGTCGGTTCTGGCCTGGTCGCTGGTCAAGGGCCGCCGGGAGATCTCCGTGCCCGACGGGGTGTGCCACGGCGCAGATCACGGCCCCGGCGGCCGGGGTCGACCATGCCGACGGCTGCGATCAATGGCGGCGCAGGATCATGCTGATCGGCCGGAACAGGACCTGCGTCACCGCGGCATGCCGAGCGGGACCCGCTCGCAACCGGCCCCTCGCCTCCAGCACGTTCCATTCCCGCTCCGGCCTCGAACGCCTCGGGGCTGATCGGGGCCACGACGACAGATCTGACAGCCGTACTCCGCTTCCAGCCCGGGTCCGAAGTCCCCATCGAGGCGCGCATCGACGCGAGACACCGAGCTCCCGCGAGATGTGCGAGAGGGGACGGCGATCCTGCACGAAGCGCACGACGAGCTGACGTCGACCGAGAACAGTCAGACGAGCACTACCGATGGGACGTCTAGGCCTCCTGGCGATGGTCGGATCAGACAGTTCCATCACGCCTTCACGAGCTGCAGAATCGGAACGGAGTCGCGGCGGATAGGGGCATCTCGTCGCGGGGATGCGTGGCCCCTGGAGCACGCCCCCCGCGAGTCCACTCGAGGTGGTACTGTCCGATCCTTCTCCGATCCGATGGGTGGACATGCAAGTTCGGGCTGCAGGGCCGTCTCTCTGGCTAGTGCTGCTAGCGGCTGTCGTCGGACTCGCCGGGTGCACATCTGATCCGACTCCGGAGCCGGCGCCCGCGCCGAGCACTCCGGTACTCAACACACAAGCCGCTGCTCGTCAGCTCCAGGTGGGCGACTGCTTCGACACGAGCGACCTCGCGGAGCCCTCGGCCGACCATGTGCAGCGGGACTGCTCTTCTGGACATGAGGACGAGGTCTATGCACGCATAGCCCTCGGAGACGACACTGCTCGACCCGATGACGACCACCTCCAGGCTTCCGCGTCCCAGAAGTGCCTGGATGCATTCGAGCCTTATGTCGGCCGTAAATTCGACGACTCCGACCTGGGTTACTCGTATGTGTATCCCTCCGTCGACGCATGGCCTCTGGGAGACCACGAAGCCGTCTGTTATCTCGTCGACCATGCAAGTACTCCGCTCACCAAGTCCATGCGGAATTCTGGGGCTTAGTCGCCCGGCGACTCCTCATCGGCGTCGTGATCACGTCGCTCCGCAGAGTGGAGTGTTCTGCAACCCTGGCGACCAGGGCGGCCGCCTCCACCGTGGGAGTGCTCACTCGATTCATGTCCCGGATGGTCTTCGACGTCAGGATGTGACCCTTCTCCGCGCGGCACGAAGGACGTCCGCGCCGGCGACGCGGAATCGTCAGGCCGAGGCCAGCATGAAGTCCTGAGCTGATGGGCCGCGATGAAGCGGCTCATCGGGCAGACGGTCGTGTCACGACGGCTGGGCCCTGAGGGAGTGCGAATGAAAGCCTCGTGATCGTCGTCCCACTCATGACGCGCCCGAGGCGCTTGCCATCTACATCCCTCGCGTGGGCCCGCCGAGACGTACGAATGGACCTCGACGGAGGAAGACGCAGGAGATCGGCCCACTCGCTCATGATGTCCTCCACATGACCTGCTGACCCACTCCGACTCTCTCGACGTGGCCAGCCTGCGCCCGCCGCTTGCGCTCGGCCCGCGCCACGTCGAGGGCGAACACGTTCCTCGGTTGAACCAGGACCTGAACATCCCGCCCGCACGAGCACCAGCACGCAGGGCGACCCGACTGAGCCGCGCCACGGCGCCCACTGGCCCTCGCAGGAGGAGGACGTTCGCCCACCTGAAGGAGTGATCCGACGACCTAGGGCGCCGGGAGGGGTCCCGTCAGCAGGGTGGGGAGAAGCCCGAGCCGCACCACTCGTCGGGTGTTAGCTTCCAGATCACCCTCATAGGACGTGTGAGGTTCCTATGAGGGAGACCCGATGCGCCGTCACACCTACGGGCACTTCGTGGCCATAGCCGCCGCCGTCGCCTTGTCCGCGAACTGCCTTGTCGCTCCTGCCTCCGCGTCGACTCACGAGCGGGATCAGCTTTCCGCGTCGGAGGTCAGTGCCACACCGACCACGCTCAACGGCGCCACCCCGCCAACGGCTACGGCGCCTGAGCCACCCGCCATCACGCCGAACGTCCCGACCCCGAGCGCGCTCACTGAGGCGGCAGCATCCATGCATGGGACGTCGGCGTCCACGTTGGCCTCCTCGCCTTCGACACCCCCTCCTCCCGCTGTGGACCGCACGGCAGGTCATGGGCCGAAGCTCACACCTTCACCTGTGCAAGAGCAGCAGCATGTTGACCTGCCCGCACCTGAGCAGGGGGTCGTCCCCGTGGCGGCGGACACGTCCCCAGACGCCCACTCCGCGACTCGACGCTTGTCTACGCAGAAGATGGCGGCACCGGAGAAGCGCGATGGGCGCATGGCGATAGCCGACGCCCCGATGGTGGTGAACGCGGAGGGTTCATCGAAGACGGTGATGGAGTCGGCTCAGGCCAACATGGTCCCGACCAATTCGGAAGCGGTCCCGGCCTCGCCCGGCGATGGGGCCGTCAACGTCGGAACCACACCGGTCCTCACCGCCTCGGCGTCCGGCATAGATGATTTCAAGGAGCCGCAATATCGGTTTCTGATCTGCCCCGCCTACAAGATCAACCAGTACGGATTCAGCTGTGAGAGCGGGACGGCTGTCGACTCCGGGTGGATCGACGCTACAAGCTGGCAGGTTCCCAGCGGAAATCTGGCGCAAGACACCACGTATGCATGGACAGTCGGCATCAAAGAGAAGTCGAATGAGTTCTTCTTCTCATCAGGTAGCGTGACGTATGCCATGGCAACGGGGGCCACTCTGCAGACTCCTGGACTAGACGACGCCTGGTCGCAACTCAGCAGTCCGGCCAACGGATCGACGACGACTTCACTCACGCCCACTCTCTCAGGGCGCACGACCATGGCAACGGCTGATTCCTACCAGTACAACTTCAAGGTTTACGCATGCCAATCCGCGACGTCTTGCTTGAAGGGGACTCAAGTCGCAGATTCGGGCTGGCTGAGTGACGGTTCGTTCACCATCCCCACCGGAGCCCTGTACAGGTCAGCAAACTACGTGTGGTCGCTCGATGTCAGGAACAACCTTTACTACTATTCGCCTGGAAATCAGAACTGGTCCTTCGGCGAAATAGTGCCGCTCCCGACCGGGACGTACTACGGTTCATCGTCTATCGCTACCGCGGTTGCGGGCGTCGACCTCGGCGACCGCCACTACAGCACCACGTCGACTGACGCGAATGCATCGTCGGCCGGCGGCAACCTCGCACTGAGCAGGACATACAGTTCCACCAACCCCAACGCGTCATCCTTCGGGGTCGGCTGGTCGAGCGTGCTGGACATGTCGATAGGCGACAACAGCATCGGCGAGACCGTCCGGATGGGCGACGGACACGAAGTCGCGTTCGGATTGAACCCCGACGGCAGCTACAGCGTCGACTCTCGGAACGCCGGGATGGCCTTGACGGGTTCGAATGGCAATTTCGTGCTCGCGGACGCCGGGGGTAACTCGTACTCCTTCACCTCGAACACGCTGACCTCGATGACCAACGGGCAAGGACTGATCACCGATGTCTTGCGCTCATCCGGTCAGGTCTTCGCCTTGACTGATCGCACATCGGGTCGCTCGATCGGGTTCGTTTGGAGCGGATCGCAGATAGCGACCGCATACACCAGTGCCACGCCGATCACAGCACCACCCGTGGCCGTTCCGACCATCACCGCCCCTGCAGCATCTTGGACCTATACCTACTCGGGTACCGCTCTCACGAGAGTGTGCCGTTCGGGAACGCATGGAGGCTGTCACAGCTATGGCTATACCGCCGACAGCACGCCCCTCCTGATGGCGACGAAGGACAGTGCCGGCAACCCGCAGACGCAGATCAGCTACACCGACGGTGCCACCACGGGCATAACCGACGCATCGGGGACGACCCAGTTCTCCGCGAGCCCCGGGGCAAGAGGCGACACGATCGTCGTCACGAAGCAGAGCGGGGCGGTCGAGACATACACCACGAACATATACGGTGAGCCTGTAGGCCTTCGTACTCGCCTTGGAGCCGCGACGAACTGGACGTACGACATCGCGGGCCGCATGACGGCCATGGATTCCGACTCCACGTTCCTCAGGGCCGAATACGACGTAGCGGGACATCTGATCCAGCACTCCGACGCGCTTGGTACACAGAAATACACCTACGTGAAGTCGGGTGATGGTGCAGGAAAGCTGGCTACCGCTTCTGTACGCGGTGACTACAGCGTCGACACTGTCGCTCAGTCGTATCAGTACGACTCGGCTGGACGCGTCCTCGCCATCCTCAACGGCCCGGGCGGGGCTACGCGGCGCTCCACGACATACGCCTATACCAGCGGTGCTGAGAGCGCTGTCGGCGGCGGATCCGTGCCCGCCGGGCTCGTCAGCAGCACCACGAATGCTGCGGGCACCACCGAGTCGTTCGGGTACGACAAGTACGGACAGCTGGCAACGGAGGTGGACGTGCGCGGTCTGACACGTGCATTCGCCTACGACTCGCTCGGTGATCTCACCAGGACGACCTTGACCATGCCGCACGGGAGCGGCGCATATCAGGGCACTGCCTACAGCTATGGCTCCGATGGGCGACTAGCGTCCAGCACAGGCTCCTCATCCATGGACAGCATCTCGGGTGCCCAGCGCCAGGTGACGCGGCTCTACACCTACGACGACAACGGCAATGTCCTGACCAGCACCGATTCCGCAGCATCGAAGGACGCCCTGACCCACAGTTACACGTACGACACATTCGGTCGTCAGCTCACAGAAGCCGAACCCAGCGGCGACAAGGTCCATGCGTTCACCTATGACGCCTCAGGCAACCTCAGCACCGACACCGACGCTCGCGGGAGCACCACCCGGTACACGTACGACGAAGCAGGCAATCGGCTCACCAGCTCGGTGGATTACCGGACGCCCACCAGCGGTGGAACGAGTTCCCGCACCCTCGAGACCGACACGTATGCGCCCTCCGGTCAACTGGCGACCCGCACCGACGCGAGTGGCCAGACCTACGTCTACACGTACCGTACGGACGCCCTAGTCGCCACGATCACTGCGAAGGGCGTTCCTGCCGGTGACGGCACTCGTGAGGATCTCTCCGTCGCCGCGTACGCATATGACGCCTACGGCCAGATCACGCAGGCGTCCACGAACGATGCCAAGCACGTGGTGACGGTCACCTACGACCAGTTCCAAGAGCCGACGGAGATCAAGGACACCTCTCAACCACGCGGAGCCGACGCGGTCACGCGGGATACGAGGTACACCTACGACGCACTCGGGGTCCAGCTGAGCGCGAGTGATCTCGCCGCGGACGGGACGGCACTCCGCACTGAGCAGCTCACGTACGATCCCGCCGGCGCCATGGCCAGCGACACGATACGGACCAGCGCGTCGAGCAAGGACGCGACCACGACGTGGTACCAGCACGACCCTGCAGGACGCCTCATGAGCGTCACCGACCCCGACGGCTCTGCGGCGGGCGACCCGGCGCACACGACCAAGTTCGGGTACGCCGCCGACGACCTGCCGACCACACGGACCGCACCCCCGACTTCTGCCGGGACCGCGGTGACGACTCTCGGTTATGACGAATTCGGGCGGCAGAACACCATCCGAGACGCGACGGGCGCGGTCACGACGGTGACGTTCGACAAGAACGGCAACATCGTGACCGAAGCCGATCCGTCGCACTCGAAGGGCGGCAAATCGGCCACCACGAACGCGACATACGATGCCGCTGGTGACGTCCTCTCCGTGACCGATGCCAACGGAGCGACGACGAATTTCGATTACGACTCGACGGGGAACCGGGTGCGCACGACCTCGCCAGCGTCGAGCGCTGGCGGCGCGAGCCGCGTATCCACCAGCTCCTACGATGCGGCCGGCAACGTCACCAGCAGCACGACCCCTTCGGGCGCGAACACCACCGCCACCTATGACGGGTTGCGCCGCTTGACCAGCAGCACCCTGCACCTACGGGTTCCATTCGGGACGGACGATCGCACCACGAGCTTCGACTACATCGACTCCGGCTACGGTCGCACGACCACGACCCCGGGCGGTGGCACCACTACCGAGCTCAACGACGCGTTCGGTCAACTGGTATCCGTCTCAGACCCGGACAAGGTGACGACGCGTTACGGCTACGACCTGTTGGGTGATAGGACGACCACCACCGATGGCGTCGGCACGACCCAGACCGTGAGCTACGACCCACGTGGAAGAGCCACCGCATCGTCCGTGTCAGGAGCCGACGGCAAGGTCGTGCGCTCGGAGGCGTTGCGATACGACGCAGCGGGCAACCAGACATCTGCAACCGACCCCCGTGGCAATGTCACTGCCCTGGGAGTCGACGCCGCTGGCCATGTCACGAGCATCACCGCCCCTGGCCAAGCAGCAGCCACCGCGACATACGACCTGACAGGGAGGCAGACCGGCTACACGGATCCGACTGGCGCGAGCACGACGGCGACGTACACGCCGGCTGGCGATCTCGCGACGCTGACAGCGCCTGCAACGGCTAGCCAGCAAGACGCAGCCCTTCGAACCCGCACCTACTCCTATGACGCGGTCGGGCACCGGACGAGCGCCACCGCACCTGACGGCTCGAAGGTGACGAACACGTTCGACACGGCCGGAAACGTCACCGGACAGACGGCCACCGCGGCCGGGTCGACAGCGACCCGAACCTTCGGATACGACGCCGCGAACCGGATGATCACGTTCAGCACCAGCGGCGGACTCGAGACCCTCACCTACGACGACTCCGACGCCATCACGTCAGCGAACGGCCCAGACGGCAACGCGACCTTCGAATACGACGCTGATGGCAAGGAGACCTCGCGCACTGATGCCGCCGGAAGATCCACCAGCACCTACACCCCGGCCGGGCGGCTGAAGGCCCTGGCAACGGACGGAGTCAGCGAGAAGCTGAGCTACGTCTACGACGATGCCGGCCGTGTGCGCACGATCACCTCGGGCGGCTCCACGCAACGCACCATCAGCCACGATGCGGTCGGTGATGTCCTGGCGGACACCGTCAAAGACGCATCCGGAGCGAACTTGTACGGGCAGGTCAATACGTGGGACGCGAATGGCAATCTCACCTCCACCGTGATCAGCCCCAGCACCGCAGCCGGAAGCGGAACGACCGGGTACACCTACAACGCCGACGAGCAGCTGAGCTCGTGGACCGCTCCCGGGAAGACACAGGAGCAGATCACGTGGGATGGAGCGAATCGGGCGACACAGGTCGGCGCAGAGAAGCGAACCTACAACCAGCAGGGCGAGCTCCTCACGGCGGGCAGCCGCACATACAACTACTCCACCGCCGGATCCCTGGCTTCGGTGAGTGACGGCCCTGCGACGACAACCTACAGCTACGACCCCTTCGGTCAGCTGAGCGGTGACGGCGTGAACTCCTATTCCTACGATGCCGTGGGTCGCCTGACGAAGAGCGGTGATCAAGGTCTCACGTACGCCGGACTGAACTCGGAGCCCGCCACAACCGGCTCGACCAAGTTGCAGCGCTCGGCGGACGGAACGCTCACTCGGGTTGACGGCGCCCAGGTGGTTCAGAACGCCCACGGGGACCTGACCGCGGAGCTCGCTGGAGCGTCCCTGACCGGGAGCACCGACTACGACCCCTTCGGTGCCCGCATCGCGAGTGGCGGCAGCATGGCCAGTACCCTCGGATTCCAGTCCCAAGTCACCTCCGACGGGCTGACGCATATGGGATCCCGGTGGTACGACGCTGTATCGGGCTCATTCCTGTCCCGCGACCGCGGTGCGCTGCCGTTGAACCAGCAGTCGCGTTACAGCTATGGCTCGGGAAACCCGACGACGAATGCGGACCCCAAGGGAAGCTGCGTCGGCCCTGTCGCGATCGTCTGCGCGGGAGCAGTCGAAGGCGCGGAGATAGGATCTTTCGGCGAACCGGGCCTCGGTACGGTGGTCGGCGGTGTGCTTGGTGTCGCCGTGGGCGGGCTTCTGCTGGGCGTGGGTCTTCGTTGCGCCACGACAGAAGAGTGCCTCTACGGCGCGCAGTCGGATAGTGGGCAAGGGCATGCGGTGGGTACGCACGGGAACGTTCCGAACTCTTATATGGACTCCTGGCGATCGGCATCGAATTCAGCTGTTCACTCAGGCAGCTTTCCGCGAATCGGCCCGCTCAGCATCCCCAAGATCGGCCCGCTCAACATCCCCAAGATCGGCCCCATCAACATCAACATCGATCTGTCGGGGTTGACGGCGATATTTGCCAGTTTCGATGCGTCCATGTCGCAGTTCGAGAAGTCGCTGGATGCACTCAATCAGACTGTGGCGCAGCTCAACGCCTTCGAAGCGAATCTCGAGATGGGTACCCCTGCCTGGGTGCGCACCGGCGTCGTCCCCGTAGGGGCAGCTGTATACGGGAGCTGCGCGGGGATCGGGAGCAGCGGGCTCACGTCCTGCTCTCCCGCGGCCACGATTCCCAGCCTCACCACGGCGGTCCTTCCCGTCGCGCGACAGAACACCACCGTCGTCCAGAACGCCAGTCAGGCACAGTCCCAGGCACCAGCAACGAGTGGGAGTACCAGCGCGGCAGACAATGGGGGCTGCGAGCCGGGGCAGGTCTTCACCTCCGTCGGCTGCGAGACGCTATCGCAGATCCTGCAACGCGTTGTGACTCGGGAGGCTGACCGGCTCAGCAACGACACCGACGCACTTCGTGATCTCATCTCCCCCGATGAGCAGGCGGCGGAGGCGACGCGGCCATTCCTGGCAAGGCCCAACATCGGCAAAGCGCTAGAACGGATAGTGCAAAGAGATGACGATGTGAATACGCATTTCGAGCACGTTGGCGGGAACTCACCTGTGGACTTCGTCGGCAAGCCTGACGGGCTGGGGTACGAGATGACGACGGATACCCCAAGTACTCTCGCACGGCACTTGGCTCGGCCTGAGGTGGATGAGAGCCGAATCGCGACGTACTCCATGCATCAGTTCGCACAGTACCTGACGCAACTCTTTGGTGGGTAGGATCGAAGCATGGGCACCCCTCGATCTGTCATAAAGAACGTCACTCTGGAACCTGGTACGGTCATCCGCGACCGGGAGTGGACACGAACGACATTCCGGCAATGTCGAGCGCGAAATTCGGCGGATCTTGCTCTCCGCCCAAAGCTCGAGCACCTAGAGCTCACTGACGTCAAGCTTGAGTGGAGCCCTGCGAATGCCAGCGTCATCAGCGACGTGACGGTGCATGGAATCCGAAAAGACGACTCTTCCAAGTTCTTCACGGGTTGCACGTATGATCGGGTGGTCTTCACCGGGGACTGCGGTTCGACCGTGTTCGACCCGTCGCTGTTGATTGGTGGTGATTTGAATGAGGTCTACCGGCAGGCGGTTCTCGCACATGATCGCGCCAGCTCGGCTTATTCTATCGACATCTCCCGTGCGAGCGGAGCATTCTGGTTCCGCGGCTACCGAGCATCTCGGATGATTCTCAATCCAGAGCTGCATGCCATTGTCCGCCTTGAGGATGCCATTGGGCGGGATCTGAGTTGGCTACAAGGCCTGCAAACTACTTTCGACATCACCATCTCGGACATGAAGAAGCGTGGCTACGAGGATGCGCTACTGTGCGCCTACAGGAAATCGAAGTTCTTTAATGCGCAGCTGGCGGCGATCGCTCGTCTTCGCGCGGAGGGCATAGCCGACACGGTCGCACCCACCACCCGCGCATGAGTGCCGACCGCTGGGACGCGCCCGCTCTTGCGGTACGTCTTCGTTAGATGACTGCGAGTCATGCCCTCTCCACGGACGGTCATCCAGGACATCTGGCTCGAACCCGGCACTGTGATCAGCGACCGGGAGTGGGCGCGGACCACGTTCCGGCAATGCCGCACACGACGATCCGCCGACCTCGCCCTCCGCCCGAGACTGGAACGGCTGACCTTCACGGACGTCAAACTGGAATGGAGCCCTGCGAAGGCGAGCATCATCACCGACGTCGCGGTGCGCGGACTCCGCAAGGACGACTCCTCGATGTTCTTCACCGGATGCACCTACGACCGGGTCACCTTCACCGGCGATTGCGGCTCCACCATCCTCGGACCATCGCTGTCGATCGGCGGCGAACTCAGCCACATCCATCGAGCCGCTGTGCTGGAACACGACCGCACCAGCCCGCACTACTCCATCGACATCTCACGAGCCCGCGGCGACTTCGAAGTCCGCGGCTACCGAGCATCGAGGATGATCCTCAACCCCGAGCTCCACGCCATCGTCCGACTCGAGGACGTCATCGGCCGCGACATCTCCTGGCTCCGTGGCAAGCAGACCACCTTCGACATCGCCATCGCGAGACTCATGGAGCGCGGCTACGAAGACGCCCTGCTCTGCGCCTACCCCAAGTCGAAGTACTTCGACGCCCAACTCGCAGCGATCGCCCGACTCCGAGCCGACGGCATCGCCGACACCGACAGCGACGAGCGCTAGGCGGGGGCGGGCGCGGGCGTCGCAATGGGCGAGGGTGCAGCTGCCTCCTCGGCCGGCGCCGCGCATGCGCATGACCGGCCGTCCACGAGCGTCGGCGTTGACGATGACGCGTGGTGCGCCATGGGAAGTTCGGATCCGTCGAAGAGCCGGAGCGCGATGCGGTAGCCGCCCTCGCGCGTGGACGGCTCGCGGGCGAGCGGGGCACCCCGGCCGCGCGGGTCGCCTCCTGCCAGCCGTGCTCGCGTGCCTCGACCTCGCCGCCGCTGACGCAGCAGGGCAGTGACCTCGGGGCGGCGGCCTCGCTCATCGCCGTGGTGCAGGTGCTCGTGGCGTAGCTCTTCCTCCAGCGGTCCTTCATCACGGAGATGGTGGCCGGCGGCGAGAAGCGAGGCCGCCCCTCCTCGCCGGGCCTACCCCGCGCCAGGATGGGAGGGCTGCCGACGCAGGTCGGCGCGACGACGACGAGGGAGTCCGCATGGCCACGATCACGATCACGATCACGGGAGGATCCGGGCGCATCGCCACGAGCATCCGCCCCCTGCTCCTCGCCGCCGGGCACGAGCTGCGGCTGCTCGACGTGGTCGCGCCGCCGACGCCGCTCGAGCCGGGGGAGACCTCGGCCATCGTCGACACGACCGACGTCGACGCGTGCACGGCGGCGTTCCGCGGATCCGACCTCGTGGTGCACCTCGCGGCGCACGCGGCCGAGCGGCCGTGGGAGGCGATCCAGGCCGTGAACAACGACGGCGCGCACGCCGTGCACGAGGCGGTCGTGCGGGCGGGGGTGCCGCGGATCCTCGCGGCCAGCTCCATCCACGCCGTCGGCTTCCTGCTCGCGACCGAGGCGGCGCGCGACGACGTGCCCGCGCCCCGCCCCGACACCTTCTACGGCCTCAGCAAGGTGCTGCTCGAGGGCCTCGGCAGCCTGTACGCCGACCGGCACGGGCACGTCGTGGTGAGCGTGCGGATCATGACCGCCGAGCCCGAGCCGTCCGCCGCCCGCAGCATCTCCACCTGGTTCTCCGCGGCCGACGCGGTGCGCCTCGTGGAGGCCGTGCTGCGGTGGGACGAGCCCGGTCACCGGATCGTCTGGGGCGTCTCCCGGAACACCCGCCGCTGGGTGTCGCTCGCGGCGGGGGAGGCGATCGGCTACCACCCGGAGGACGACGCCGAGGTCTTCGCGCACCGCTTCCCGGAGCTCGGCGCGGACACGTCGCCGCCCGCGGGCGTGCGCATCGGGTCGATCTTCACGGAGGTGGAGCTGGGCTCCGACATGGGCTGACGGCGCGCTCCCGAACGAGATGTCTGCTCTTCCGGACACGTTCACGGATGCGCCATCTGGGCGGCACGCCGCTTCGCTCGCGTGTTCCTAGAGTCGGCTCCGACCCGTGGCGTCCCCCATCTCCGCCCGCGGGTCCCGACTCGAGAGGCACGTCCATGTCCCTGTCCCCCCGCACCCGCATCGGAGCCCTCGCGGCCTCCGCGCTCGTCGCCGCCCTCGCGCTCACCGGCTGCTCGGCCGGCGGCTCCGACGCGTCGGCCGCATCCTCCGACACCTCCGGCACCTGGGCCAAGTCCGAGGGCACCCTCGTCTTCGGCGCGACGCCCGACCAGGCCGGCTCCGACTCGAACAACAAGCCGCTCGAGGACTACATCGCCAAGGAGACCGGCCTCAAGGTCGAGTACTACCCCACGGCCGACTACACCGCGCTCATCGCGGCGGCCGTCGCCGGCAAGATCGACCTGATGAGCTCGGGCGCCCTGCAGTACGTCATGGCCTCGAACAAGGGCGCCGAGATCGAGCCCGTCGCCGCGATGCTCACCTCGAAGGACGTCACGGACCCCGGCTACTACTCCGAGGCGATCGTGCCGAAGGGCTCCTCGATCACCGACCTCGCGGGTGCCAAGGGCAAGACGGTCTGCTTCGTCGACCCGAACTCCACCTCGGGCTTCCTCTTCGGCCTCTACCAGCTGCAGAAGGCCGGCCTCGACGTCACGAGCACGGGGTCCGACGCCAACGGCAACCCGCAGTTCGCGGACTTCACGCCCTACTTCGCGGGCGCGCACGACAAGTCGGCGCAGGCGGTCGCGTCCGGCCAGTGCGACGTCGGATTCGCCGAGGACTCGATCGTCGAGCCCGAGGCGGCGGCCGGCAAGCTCACCGTCCTCGGCAAGGAGTACGTGCCCGGCGGGCCGCTCTCCATCTCCTCGGCGCTGCCGGCGGACGTCAAGGCGAAGCTCACCACGACGCTCCAGGGCGCGTCGCTCGACGCGATCACGGCCTCCGGCGTCCCGCTGACCGACGGCTTCACGAAGGGCTACTTCGGCGCCCAGCCGGAGGACACGACCTACTACAAGGGCATCGCGGACCTCTGCGACTCCATCGCCGCCGCCAAGTGCGCGAAGTGACGCGGACGGACTGATCCGACCATGACCGGCACGACGACCTCCCCGCTCGTCTCCGTCTCCGGGGTCACCAAGGACTTCGGCAGCACGCGGGCGCTCCGCGACGTCGACCTGACCGTCGAGCGCGGGGAGGTCGTCGTGCTCCTCGGCCTGTCCGGGTCGGGCAAGTCGACCCTCCTCCGGCACCTGGACGGCCTCGAGCTGCCGACCTCGGGCAGCGTCCGCGTCTTCGACCAGGACGTCGCATCCCTCGGCCAGCAGGACCTCCGCGCCCTGCGCGGCCGGGTCGCGATGATCTTCCAGCAGTTCGAGCTCGTGCCCTCGCTGACCGTGCTCGAGAACGTGCTCACCGGCGCGCTCGGCCGCCTCCGCGGGCCGCGCCTCGGCATCTGGACGTACCCCCGCGCCGCGCGCACCGAGGCGCTCGGCCACCTCGACCGCGTCGGGCTGCTCGAGAAGGCCTACGAGCGGGCCGACCGGCTGTCCGGCGGCCAGCAGCAGCGCGTCGCCATCGCGCGCGCGCTCATGCAGCGGCCCGAGATCCTGCTCGCCGACGAGCCCGTCGCGAGCCTCGACCCCGAGTCCAGCGAGCAGGTGATGCGCCTCATCCGCGAGATCGCCGCCGACGACGGCCTCACCGTGGTCTGCAGCCTGCACCAGGTGGACCTCGCGCTCGGCTGGGGCGACCGCATCGTCGGGCTCCGGCACGGCGAGGTCGTGCTCGACACCCCGACGCGCGGCATCGGCAAGGCGCAGGTGATGGAGATCTACGGGCGCGTGGCGTCCACGACCTCCGCGCTCGCCGCCATCGCGACCGAGCTCGGCGACGTGCTGCCGTTCGACGAGCACGCGGACGTGCGCGCGGACGGCACCCGGTGACCGCGGTCGCCGAGCGCCCGGGCCCGGCCCCGGCCGGCGTCCTCCCGGACGTCGAGGGGCGCGCCCCGCGCCGGCGGCCCGACCCGCAGAAGGCGCTCGCGCTGGTCGTGGTCCTCGCGATGGTCGTCTTCGCGATCCACGCGCTGACGACGCTCGACTTCACCTGGTCGAACGTCCTCCGGAGCGTCGGGAACGCCGCGAAGGTGTTCTCGCGCATGGACCCGATCAGCTTCCCGGCTCCCGCCGACCTCGCGTACCTCGTCGGGCTGACGCTCGGGATCGTCGTGCTCGGCACGCTCGCCGCCGCGCTCGTCTCGGTCCCGGTCGCCTACGCGTCGGCCAGGAACACCACGCCCGCGCCGTGGCTGCGCGCCGTCGGCCGCACGATCGGGGTGGTGACGCGCGCGGTGCCCGACGTGGTGCTCGCCCTCGCGTTCGCGCTGGCGTTCGCGCTGGGGAGCCCGCTGCCCGGCATCCTCGCCATCGGGATCCACTCGATCGGCATGATCTCGAAGCTCTTCGCCGACGCCATCGAGCAGGTCGACGAGGGGCCGCAGCGCGCGATCCGCACCACGGGCGGCACGCGCGCGCAGGAGTTCTGGGCGGGCGTCTTCCCGCAGGTGCTGCCGTCGTGGATCGCCACGGTGCTGCACCGCTTCGACATCAACCTCCGTGGCTCCGCGATCCTCGGCTACGCCGGCGTGGGCGGGCTCGGCTACGCGATGAAGGTCGCGTTCGGGCAGTTCCCGGAGGGCTACGGCCGCGGGATCGGCATCGCGATCGTCATCTTCGCGCTGTGCGTGCTGCTGGAGGTCGTGTCGTCGTCCATCCGCCGCAGCGCGCTCGGGGTGCGGCCGGCCGGGCGCGGCCTGGGCGACCGGATCGTGCGGCGCCTCACGCGGGACCGCGCCGACGCCGCGGGATCGGGGATAGCCGCGCCGGCGCGCGCGGTCACCGTCGAGTCGATGCAGCGGCGCCCGTGGACGCCCGACCGGGTGCGGACCGTCGCGTGGTCGGCGCTCGCGGTGATCGTCGTCGTGGGCGGCTACCTCATGGCGGACATCGACCTCAGCCAGATCACGTGGGAGTACGTCGGGCCGACCTTCCAGAGCTTCTGGCCGCCGAGCACCGGGTCGCACACGTTCGGCGAGTTCGCCGAGGCGCTGCTGGTGACGATCCAGGTGGCGTTCGCCGCGGCGCTGCTGTCGGTCGTGCTCGCGCTGGTCGTCGGATCCCTGGCCGCCCGCAACGTCGCGCCGACCCCCGCCGTGCGGAACGCCTCGCGCGTCGTGCTCGTCCTCTTCCGCGGGGTGCCCGAGCTGGTGCTCGCGATCCTCCTCATCATGATCACGGGCCTCGGCAACCAGGCGGGCGTGGTCGCGCTCGCGTTCGGCGGGGTCGGGCTCCTCGGCAAGCTCATCGCGGACTCCTTCGAGGAGGTGGGCGCGGGCCCCGAGCGCGCGCTCACCGCCGTCGGCGCGACGCGCGGGCAGCGCTTCCTCGCGGCGACGTGGCCGCAGGGCCTGCCGTCGCTCGTCGGGAACTCGCTCTACCTCGTGGACACGAACATCCGGGCGGCCACGATCCTCGGGATCGTCGGCGGCAGCGGGATCGGGTTCCACCTGACGAACGCGTCGTCGGTGCTGACCCTGCACGGGCAGGTCACGACGCTCGTCGCGATGGTGTTCGTGAGCGTGCTGGCCGTGGAGGGGCTCGCCGCCTGGCTGCGGCGCGTCTACCGGTGACGGCGGACCGGCCGGCCGTCGCCGTCGTCGGCCCGGGCGCGATCGGCACGTCCGTCGCCGCGGCGCTGCACGAGGCGGGCGTGCCGCTGCTCCTCTGCGGTCGCACCCCGCGCGCGCGGCTCGAGCTGCGCACGGGGGACGGGACGACGATCGTGGTCCCGGGACCCGTGCGCACGGATCCGGCCGGCGTCACCGCGCCCGTCGACCTCGTGCTCCTCGCGGTGAAGGCCACGCAGATCGAGGCGGCGGCGCCGTGGCTCCGGGCCCTGTGCCACGCGGGCACGGTGGTCGTCGTGCTGCAGAACGGGGTCGAGCAGGTCGAGGACGTCGCGCCGCACGTGCCGGGCTGCCCCGTCGTGCCCGCGGTGGTGTGGTTCCCCGCGGAGGCGCTGCCCGACGGATCCGTGCTGCTCCGCGGGACCCCGCGCCTCACGCTGCCGGACGTGCCGGCCTCCCGTGTCGCCGTCGACGCGCTCGCCGGCGGCCGGTGCCGGGTCGAGCTGGCGGCCGACTTCACCACGGTCGCCTGGCGGAAGCTCGTGCAGAACGCGGTGGCGGGGATCATGGCCGCCACCGGCCGGCGCGCGGGCGTGTTCCGTCGGGACGACGTGGCGGGGCTCGCCCGGGCCTACGCGCGCGAGTGCCTGGCGGTGGCGCGCGCGGAGGGCGCCGTCCTCGACGACGACGTGGCCGACCGGATCGTGGACGACTTCGCCGCGGCCCCCGCCGACCAGGGCACCTCGATCCTCGCCGACCGGGAGGCGGGCCGACCGCTCGAGTGGGAGGCGCGCAACGGCGTGATCCTGCGCCGCGGCCGGGCGCACGGCCTGCCCACGCCGATCGGCGCCGTCCTCGTGCCGCTGCTGGCGGCCGCGAGCGACGGGCCCGGCTGAGCCCGCCGCCTCCGATCAGCCCTCGTACCGCTCCAGGAACGCCTCCGTCGGCAGCGCCCGGAAGTCGTCCAGGCGCGCGCGGAGGGTCGCGTGGTCCCAGTCCCACCACGCGAGCCGCTGCAGGCGCGCGGCGATCTCGGGCGGCTGGCGGACGCGGATCACGGTGGCGGGCACGCCCGCGACGATGGCGTAGTCCGGCACGTCGCGCGTGACGACGGCGCCGGACGCGACGACCGCGCCGTCCCCGACGCGCACGCCCGGCTTGATCATGGCGCCGTGCCCGATCCAGGTGTCGTGCCCGATGGAGGTGCGGCGGGAGCGGCGGTGCTCGAAGAACTCCGCGTCGTCCGCGACGTCGTCCCAGTACATGGTGCTGCGGTACATGAAGTGGTGCAGGGTCGCCCGGTCGAGCGGGTGATCGGTGGCGCCGATCCGCACCGCGCTCGCGATGTTGGAGAAGCGGCCCACGTCGACGTGCGCGAAGTCGCACAGGCGGTCGCAGTAGCTGTAGTCGCCGATCACGGTGTCGAGCAGGCGCGTGGCGGCGCCGATCTGGGTCCAGCGGCCGAGCTCGCCGCCGGACACGACGACGTCGGGGGCGATCAGGGGCTCCTCGGTGAGCTTCGCGGTCATGGGGTCTCCGTCCGTCCGCGGGGCGCGGGGTCGTGGGGGTGGGGGTGAGGTGAGGCGGCCGACGCGGATGCGTGCGCCGCCCGGATGGCGTCGAGCAGGGCCTCGCCGCCCTCGTCGACCGTGCCGTGGTTCCGCACCTCGTGGTCGGCGACCCGGTCGGGCGCCGGATCCGCGCGGGCGAGCCGCCGGGCGATGTCGTCGGCGGGCTCGCGGCCGCGCTCCCGGAGGCGCGCGGCGCGCACGTCGTCCGCCACCGTGATCCGCACCACGACCAGGCGGGCGTAGCGCGCCTGGAGTACGTCGAGCATGCTGCGGGAGACGTTCGCCACCACGGCGGCGCCCGCGCGGACGGCGTCGTCGGCCGTGGCGGGGATCCCGTAGGAGAGGCCGTGCGCGCGCCAGGTCACCGCGTACTCGCCGCGCGCGGCCGCTGCGGCGAACTCCTCCTCGCCGACCGCGTCGAAGTCCTCGCCGGGCCCGGGCGGACGCGTGATGGCGCGGCGGGGGAAGTGCGCGTTCGGCCCGCTGCGGGCGCGGGCGGCGCCGAGCAGCGCGTCCTTGCCGACGCCGCTCGCGCCGACGACCGCGACGAACGGGCCGGGGCCGAGGGGGACGGGAGCCGGAGCGGCGGGAGCGGGAGCGGCGCCCGCGGAGACGGCGTCGCTCACGACACCCGCGCTCCCCGGAGGAACACGCTCCGGACGACGGGCACCGTCCGGCCGCCGGGGTGCCGCTCGCTCGCGGGCACGACGTGGCGGTGCAGGCGCACGAGGTCGGCGCGCGCGCCCACGCGGATCGCGCCGCGGTCGTCGAGGCCGACGGCCCGCGCCGGGTCGCCGCTGACGAGGCGCACGCCGCGCGCGAGGGGCAGGATCCCGTCGGCGTCGAGCTGCACGACGGCCTGCAGCGGGCTCGCGGGCACGTAGTCGGAGGAGAGCACGTCGAGCAGCCCGAGCGCGAGCAGCTCCGCGGCCGCGACGTTGCCCGACTGGCTGCCGCCGCGGACGATGTTCGGCGCGCCCATGACGATCAGCTGCCCGTGCTCCCGTGCGGCCCGGGCGGCGACCTCGGTCGTCGGGAACTCGGAGATGCGCACCCCGAGCGCCGCGGACTCCTCCACGTGCGCGACGGTGGCGTCGTCGTGGGCCGCGAGCGTCACCCCGCGCGCGGTGGCGAGCGCGGCGATGGCGAGGCGGTTGGGCGTCGAGTGCTCCGCGGCGACGGCCTGCAGCTCCTCCATCAGGGCGCCGATCCCGGCCGCCGACACGCGTCCGCGGCCCACCATGTAGCGCGAGAACGCCTCCACGTCCGCGTACTGGCGCTGCCCGGGCGTGTGGTCCATGAGCGAGGCCAGGCGGACGGACGCGATGTGGTCGAACTCGCGGAACTCGGCTGCCGTGTCCGGCGCCGCGACCTCGCAGCGCAGGTGGATGAGGTGCTCGGCGCGCAGCAGCCCCTCCGCCCCGGCGTGCTCGATGGCCTCCGCGAGCGAGAGGGACAGCGTGGTCGCGTCGTCGCGGCCCTCGAGGGTGCCGATGCGGATCGCGTCGAAGACCGTGGTGACGCCGGCGCCGCTCAGCTGGGCGTCGTGCGCGAGGACGGCGGGGATCGGATCCCAGCGCGTGCCCGGGCGGGGCTGCGCGTGCGACTCGAGGTGGTCGGTGTGCAGCTCGACGAGGCCCGGGATCAGCAGGTCGCCGTCGAGGTCCTCGCCGGTGCCGCCGACCTCGCCCGCGGTGCCGGGGGAGATGTCGGCGACGAGGCCGTCGCGGATCAGGACGGATCCGTGCAGCACCTCGTCGTCGAGGACGATGCGGGCGTTGCGCAGGACGGTCTCGCGGCTCATCGGGGTCCTTCGTGGTCGGGCGCCGGGGTGGCGCGGGGGTGGAGCGGGTGGACGGAGTGCAGGCGGAAGGGGGCGCCCGGGGCGTCCTCGACCACGCGGGCGAGGGCGTCGACGGCGACCGGCCGGTGCGTGCCGTCGGCGAACCAGGCGGTGAGGGCGGCCTCGACCCGGGGGAGGTCGGCGGTCGGGATCCGGTCGGTGAGGGTCAGGTGGAACCGGAACCGGTCGAGCACGTACGGGTAGCCCCACGTCGCGAGGAGCTCGCGCTGCCGCGGGCTGAGCGCGGCCGGATCCCGTCGGGCCGTCTCCGCGTCGGTCGGGGGAGCGCGGAACGCGTCGAGGCCCTGGACGACGTCCGCGGCGAGCGCGTCCAGCGCCGGGACCGGCCCGGTCGGCACGAGCGCGAGGAAGCCGCCGAGCGACGCGACCCGGAGGCCGGGCAGGACCACGGGGTCGCGGGCACCCGCGAGGTCCGCGACCGCGGCGTCGAGCTCGGCGACGTCGCGGCCGTCGGCGAGGCGGAAGGGCGCCTTGAGGGTCCCGTGGAACCCGTAGCGGCGCGCGTCGACCGTGATCGCCTCGACCTCGGCCCGGGTCCAGCCGGCGGGCGCGGCGGGGGCGGGGGCCGGGGATCCGCCGACGACGGACCGGCCGAGCCACGCCTCCGCGCGCTCCCGCAGGAGGATGCCGGTCGCGTCGCCGCTGCCGATCCCGGGGAGCGCGTAGATCGCGTGGCGGGTCATCGCCCGGCCGCCGCGAGCGCGGGCACGAAGGCCTCCACGTCCACGATCCGGTCGGCGACTGCCGCCCGCACCTCCGCGTCGTGGAAGATCCCGAGCATGCCCACGCCGGCCTCGCGCTTCTCGGCGATCAGCTCGACCACCACGTCGCGGTTGCGCGCGTCGAGGGAGGCGGTCGGCTCGTCGAGCAGCAGCAGCGGGAGCTCCGGCAGGAACCCGCGCGCGACGTTCACGCGCTGCTGCTCGCCGCCCGAGAACGTGGCGGGCGGCAGGGGCCACAGCCGCTCCGGGATGGAGAGCCGCGTGAGCATGCGCGCGGCGCGATCGCGGGCCTCCTCCGCGTCGACGCCCCGTGCCACGAGCGGCTCGGCCACCACGTCGAGCGTGCCGACGCGGGGGACGCAGCGGAGGAACTGGCTCACGTATCCGACGGCGTCGCGGCGGGCGGCGAGCACCGCGCGCGGCGGGGCCGTGGCCATGTCGACGTCGCCGCCCGGCGCGTGCACCACGATGCGGCCGCGGTCGGCGAGGTAGTTGCCGTAGACGAGCTTGAGGACCGTGGACTTCCCGGCCCCGGAGGCGCCGCCGAGGACGACGGCCTCGCCGCGGCCGACCGCGAACGAGAGGCCGTCGAGCACGGCGAGCCGCTGGCCGCCCTGCAGGTGCATGGTGAAGGTCTTGCCGACGCCGTCGACGGTGAGCATCGGGGCGGGCGCGGGCGCGTGTCCGTTCATGGAGCGGATCATCCTTGCAGGATCGAGGAGACGAGCAGCTGGGTGTACGCGGCCTGCGGGTCGTCGAGCACCCGGTCGGTGAGGCCGGACTCGATGACGCGGCCGTCCTTCATCACGAGCGTGCGGTGCGAGATGAGGCGGGCCACGGCGAGGTCGTGGGTGACGATGACGACCGCGAGGCCGAGCTCCGCCACGAGGCCGCGGATGAGGTCGAGCAGGCGCGCCTGCACGGACACGTCGAGGCCGCTCGTGGGCTCGTCCATGAAGACGAGCCGCGGCGAGACGACGAGGTTCCGGGCGATCTGCAGCCGCTGCCGCATGCCGCCGGAGAACGTCGTCGGGTGGTCGTCGATGCGGTCGACGGGGATCTCCACGTGCCGCAGCCACTCGGCCGCCGTCGCGCGGATCCGCCCGTAGTCCCGCCAGCCGTTCGCCATGAGCGGTTCGCCGACGTTGCCGCCCGCGCTCACGTGCATGCGCAGGCCGTCGGCCGGATCCTGGTGCACGAAGCCCCACTCGCTCCGCCAGAGCTTCCGCACCGCGCTCTCGGACAGGTCCGCCAGCTCCACGGTCTCGCCGTCGGCCAGCCGGTAGCGGATGCTGCCCTCGCTGAGCGCGAGCCGCTGGGACAGGGTGCCGAGCAGGGTCGACTTCCCGGATCCCGACTCGCCCACCACCGCGAGCACCTCGCCCGGGTGCAGGTCGAGGTCGACGTCGCGGCAGCCGTAGCGGTCGCCGTAGCGGTGGGCGGCCCCGCGGACCTCGAGCAGCGGTCGGTCGTCGCTCACGCGAGCGCCTCCTCGTCGTGGGCGCGGGCGGCCTCGGCGGCGTGGGCGGCCGTGCGCTCGCAGTGGTCGGTGTCGGAGCAGACGAACATCGACGCGCCGCGGTCGTCGGTGATGACCTCGTCGAGGTACACGCCCGTGGACCCGCAGATCGCGCACGGGTCCGCGAACGCCTGCGGCTCGAACGGGTGGTCCTCGAACCCGAGGCTCTCGACGCGCGTGAACGGCGGCACCGCGTAGATCCGCTTCTCGCGCCCGGCGCCGAACAGCTGCAGAGCCGGGCTCATGTGCATCTTCGGGTTGTCGAAGCTCGGGATCGGCGACGGCGCCATGAGGTAGCGGCCGTCGACCATCACGGGGTAGTCGTACGTCTTGGCGACGTGGCCGTAGCGCGCGATGTCCTCGTAGAGCTTCACGTACATCAGCCCGTACTCCTCGAGCGCGTGCAGGCGCCGGGTCTCCGTCTCGCGCGGCTCGAGGAAGCGCAGCGGCTCCGGCACGGGCACCTGGTAGACGATGACCTGGCCGCCGGCGAGCGGCGTCTCCGGGATGCGGTGCCGGGTCTGGATCACGGTGGCCTCGTCGGTGCGCGTGGTCGTGGCGACCCCGGCGACGGAGGCGAAGAACGCTCGGATGGAGACGGCGTTCGTCGTGTCGTCCGCGCCCTGGTCGATGACCTTGAGCACGTCCTCCTCGCCCACGATCGCGGCCGTGACCTGCACGCCGCCCGTGCCCCAGCCGCGCGGCATGGGGAGCTCGCGGCTCGCGAACGGCACCTGGAACCCGGGGATGGCGACGGCCTTGAGGAGCGCGCGGCGGATCATGCGCTTGGTCTGCTCGTCGAGGTAGCCGAGGTTGTAGCCGATGAGGGAGGAGCTCATGCGCGGGCCCCCGCTCCGGCCGGGACGGCGACGTCCGCTCGGGCCGGGACGGCGACGTCGGCTCCGGCGTTCCGCTCGGCCCACTCGCGGGCCAGCCGCCGGACGAGCGCGAGCTCGGCCTGGAAGTCCACGTAGTGCGGGAGCTTGAGGTGCTCGACGAACCCGGTCGCCTGCACGTTGTCGCAGTGGCTGATCACGAATTCCTCGTCCTGCGCGGGGGCGGTCACGCGCTCGCCGAGCTCCTCGGACCGGAGCGCCCGGTCGACGAGCGCCATCGACATCGCCTTGCGCTCGCTGCGACCGAAGGCGAGGCCGTAGCCGCGCGTGAACTGGGCCGGCCGGTCGGCGCTGCCCGTGAACTGGTTGACCATCTGGCACTCGGTGACCTCGATCCGCCCGAGCGGCACCGCGAAGCCGAGCTCCGGGGCGTCCAGCTCCACCTCCACCTCGCCCACGCGGATCTCGCCCGCGAACGGGTGCGTGGTGCCGAAGCCGCGCTGCGTGGAGTAGCCGAGGCCGAGGAGGAACCCCTCGTCGCCGCGGGCCAGGGCCTGCAGCCGCTCGGCGCGCGTCATCGGGTGGACCGTGGGCTCGCGCGTGATGTCCGCGGGCTCCTCGTCGTCCTGGCCGGGGTGGGAGTCGGGCTCGATGAGCGCGCTCGCCCCGAGGAGGTCGGCCACGCGCGGCATGGTGGCGCCCGCCTCGGCCGCGCGCGACGTCACCGGGGCCGGCTCGGCGTCGGTGAAGAGGCGGTGCGTGTAGTCGAAGGTCGCGCCGAGCTGCTGGCCGCCGGGCAGGTCCTTGAACGTCGCCGAGACGCGGCGCTGCGGCGGGAGGCCCGCGGTGTCGACGGGCAGCGTGTACCCGAAGCGCGGCAGCGTCGTGCGGTACGAGCGGAGCAGCGTCACGGCCTCCAGCACGTCGCCCTGCGCCTGGATGAGGGCGCGCGCGGCGAGCTCGGGGTCGTGCAGCGACCCCTCCGTCATCACGCGGGACACGAGGACGCCGAGCTGGCCGGCGATCTGCCCGGCCTCGATCGGCGCGGATCCGGGGGCGCCCCGGCCCTCGGCGGCGAGCAGGGCGTGGGCGGCGGCGATCGCCTTCTCCCCGCCCTTGACGGCGACGTACATGTCAGGCCTCCGATCGGGGGTCGACCGCCCGGAGGCGGGTGGTGCGGGGGAGGCCGGCGACGGATCCCGCGTCGACGAGGAGCAGGTCGACGCCGCGCGGGAAGCGCCGGCCGTTCGCCCGCCAGGCGTCGAGGAACGCGTCGTCGGCCCAGGGGGCGTCCGCGATCGCGTGGCCGTCGATGCCCGGGCCCTCGGCGCGGACGCGCAGGGAGCCGGACGCGTCGCGCACGTCGACCAGGACGGTCGCGGAGCGGTGCGGCTCCTCGTCCGTGCCGGCGGCGAGCTCCGCGAGCGGGGGGAGCGACGCCGGGTCGGCGAGGACGAAGACCGCGTCGGCGGCGTCGGCGACGATCCGGACGCCCGTGTGGAACGTCAGCCACGAGACGACCTCGGCGTCGGCCGCGCGGCGGGGATCGAGCCACAGCGCGGACTCCTCGTCGAGGACGGTGAGCGCGACGGCGCCGAGACCCGCGCCGAGACCGGCGGGCGCCTCGGTCGGGCCGGCGATCGGGTGCACGCGCGTCGGGTGCGCGAGCGCGTCGAGGAGGGCGCGGAAGGCGGCCTGCGCGCCGCGGGTCGGGTCGGGGAATCCGGGGGCGGGGATCCCGGGCGCGCGACCCGTCTCGGCGCTCACGCGTGCTCCCGGGCGACCGTGAAGAAGTCCACGAGCGTGCTGCGGGCCTCGGCGGCGCGTCGCGCGTCGGCCTCGGCGCGCTCCCGCTCGAGCGGCGCGACGACCTCGGCGAGCACGCGGTCGCGCAGGCCGGCGTCGAGGAGCATCCCGTCGAACAGGGCCGCGAGGCGGGCGTGCTCGAGGTCGGATCCGAGGACGTAGGAGCTGCCGAGCGCGTCGGCCGCCATGGCGGGTCCGTGCAGCCGCAGGGTGGCGCGCGTCACGGTGGCCTCGCCGAGGTTGAAGCGGGCGCCGCCGGCGTCGACGCGGCCGCGGACCATGACGAGCCCCGCCTCCGGCCCCCGGATGTGCTGCACGTCGGGCTTGGGCTCCCACGCCGTCCACGCGGCGTCGAGCGCGCCGACGTCGGCGGCGGCGAGGACGCGCATCCAGCGCTGGCGGGCGGCGACGTCCTCCCGTCCTGTCGTGCTGGTCGTGGTCGTCGTCATCGCCGCGCCCTTCCGAGTTGTCTGCTGATCTAGATAAGTCGAACCTAGCGGCCGACGCGGCGCGGGACCCCGCCCGCGCGCGTCGAGTCGGTCGCGAGCAGGTGAACAGGTGGGGAACGCGGCGGAGGGGCGGGCGTCCGCGGGCGCCGGATCCGCGCCGTCGACCGGATCCGCCGCCATGGCCGCCCGGTAGGGTCGACGGGACATGGCGACGCAGAGCAGATCCACGAGCGGGTACTCCGCCTGGCGGCTCATCGCGGAGGAGCTGCGCGCCGAGATCCTCCAGGGGACGGTGCAGGCCGGCGCGAAGCTGCCGTCGGAGAGCGAGCTCGCCGAGCGCTTCGAGGTCCACCGCCACACGGTGCGCCAGGCGGTCGCCGCGCTCGCGGCCGACGGGCTCGTGGTCTCCCGCCGGGGGAGCGGCACGTTCGTGATCCGGCACGACGTGATCGTCCACCGCATCGGCCTGCGCACGCGCCTCACCGACAGCCTCGCGGGCCGCGGCTCCGCGTCCACGGGCGAGCTGCTCGAGTGGGCGATCGAGGATCCGCCCGCCGACGTCGCCGAGCGCCTCGCCCTCGCCGGCCGCCCGGCCCTCCGCCTCGAGACGCTGCGGCTCGTCGACGGCCGGCCCGTCGTGCGCGGCACGTCGTGGCTGGTGGAGGAGCTCGTCCCGGGCATCGTGGAGCGCTACGGACCCGACGGGTCGATGACGACGGCCCTCCGCGCGGTCGGGGTCGACGACTACCTGCGCGCCGCCACCACCGTCACCGGGCGCCTCGCGACGGCCGCCGAGTCCGTGGAGCTGGAGCTGCCGTCGGGCGCGGTCGTGCTCGTGGTCCGCGCCCTCAACACGCTGCCCGACGGCACGCCGCTCCTCCTCAACGTGACGCGCTTCGCGGCCGACCGCGTGGAGCTCGACGTGGAGCACGGCCGGGCCTAGGGGCGCATCCCCACCGCGTATCCTCGACACATGCGCGGTTTCCGTCGTGGCGGATCCGCGAGCACCCCCGAGCCCGGCGACGGCGGCATGCCCGGGGCCCGCGGCAGAGCCCGCGGTCCCGTCCGCGCCCCGCGCGCGAAGCTCCCGCGCGACGTGCTCGTCCTCGGGATCATCGCCTTCTTCGTGATGGTCGGCTTCGGCGTGGTCGTGCCCGTGCTGCCCGTCTACGCGCGCGGCTTCGGCGTCGGCAGCTTCGAGATCGGCGCGGTCATCTCGGCCTTCGCGCTGATGCGGCTCGTGATGAGCCCGTTCGTCGCGCGGATCATGGACGCGACGGGCGAGCGCACGGTGCTCGCCGTCGGCCTCGCCATCGTGGCGCTCTCCTCCGGGTTCGCGGGCCTCGCGCCGGACTACGTCCACCTCCTGCTCCTCCGCGGCGCAGGCGGCATCGGGTCGGCGATGTTCTCTGTGGCCGCGATGACGCTCCTGCTCGGCTCGACGGATCCCACGCGCCGCGCCCGCGCGATCGGCTTCTACCAGGGCGGCTTCCTCATCGGCGGCATGGCCGGGCCCGCGCTCGGCGCCGTGCTCGCGACCGTCTCGCTGACCGCTCCCTTCTTCTTCTACGCGGCCACGCTCGCGGTGGCGAGCGTCATCGGGCTCCTGCTGCTGTCGAAGCGCACCGGCGCGGGTGCCGCGGAGGCGTCCGGGCCGGTGGAGCCGCCGCGCCCCTTCGCGGAGGTGCTCCGCGACACCCGCTACCGCGCCGCGCTGCTCGCGAACCTCGGCAACGGGTGGGCGTCGATGGGCGTCCGCAGCTCGCTGATCCCCCTGCTCGTCGTCGAGGTGATCCGCGCGCCCGCCGCCTCCACCGGCATCGCGTTCGCGTGCGCCGCCGTCGTGCAGGCGCTCGCGCTCGCGCCCGCCGCGCGCTTCGTCGACACGGTCGGGCGCCGGCCCGCGATCGTCGGCTCGTTCGCCGTCGCGGGCGTGCTGATGGTCGCGATCCCGTTCGCGCCGAACGTGATCGTGCTCACGATCCTGCTGTGCCTGTTCGGCGCGGCCGCGTCGTTCATGGGGACGGCGCCCGGTGCCGCGGTGGGCGACGCCGCGGCCGGCCGGAGCGGCCGACCCGTCGCCGTGTTCTCGATGGTCTCGGACCTCGGCGCCATCGTCGGCCCGCTCGTCGCCGGGTACCTCGCGGACGCGGTGTCGTTCCCCGTCGCCTTCGCGACGGGCGCGGTCCTGCTGCTCGCGGCGTCCGCGTACGCGCTGCTGCGCATGCCGCGGGAGGAGCGGGCGGCCGCGGTCGTCGTCGCCTGATCCGCCGCTGCCCGATCCGTCGTCCGGCCGCCCCTCCCCAGCCGGATCCGCGGCCGCGGCGTCCGTCCTCGGACGTCATGCGCAAGATCCGCCGCGCGCGGTCCGTATCCTCGACTCCGTGACGACTCCCCCGAAGAAGCCGCTTCCCCTCGAGCACGACTCCACCCGCGACGGCACGCGCGACGCCGTCGAGCCGGCGCTCCGCTCCGACGTCAGCCACCTCGGCGGCCTCCTCGGGCAGGTGCTCCGCGAGTCCGGCGGCCAGGACCTGCTGGACGACGTCGAGCGGCTCCGCGAGCTCGTCATCGACGCGTACGAGAGCGCGCGCGACGCTTCGATCGACGACGCCGAGCGGCTCGTCGCCACGTTCACGCCCGAGCGCGCCGAGCAGGTCGCCCGCGCGTTCACCTGCTACTTCCACCTCGCGAACCTCGCCGAGGAGCACCACCGCGTGCGCGTCCTGCGCGAGCGCGAGGCCGCGTCGGGCTTCGTGCCCGACTCCATCCCGGACGCGGTCGGGAAGCTCACCGAGGAGCTCGGCCGCGAGGAGGCCATGCGCCGCCTCGGCGAGATGCGCTTCCACCCGGTGCTCACGGCGCACCCCACCGAGGCTCGGCGCCGGGCGGTGGCCACGGGGATCCGCCGCATCGGCGACCTGCTCACCGAGCGCGACGGCGCCATGGCGGGCACGCTCACGGGCCAGGACGTCGACCGTCGGCTGCTCGAGGAGATCGACGGCCTGTGGCGCACGTCGCCGCTGCGCACCACCCGGCCCACCCCGCTCGACGAGGTGCGCACGGCCATGGGCGTCTTCGACCAGACGCTGTTCGAGGTCGTGCCGCGCGTCTACCGCCTGCTCGACGACTGGCTGCTCGGCGAGGACGCGGGCGTGCACGACGCCGTGGCGCCCGCGTTCTTCCGGCTCGGCAACTGGATCGCCGCGGATCGCGACGGCAACCCGTACGTCACCGCGGCGGTCACCGAGGAGGCCGCGGGCATCGCCAGCGAGCACATCCTGCTGGGGCTCGAGCGCGTCGCCCTCCGCGTCGGCCGCTCGCTCACGCTCGGCGACGCCGACACCCCGCCGAGCAAGGAGCTGCGGGAGCTGGCCGCCGCGCAGGACGCGCTCGCGCCGCACCTCACCGCCCGCATCGGCACGCGCGCGCCCGCCGAGCTGCACCGCCGCGTGCTCCTCGTCATCGCCGGCCGCCTCGCGGCCACGCGCGAGCGCCACGACGACCCCATCGCCTACGCGTCGGCCGCCGAGCTGCTCGCCGACCTGCGCGTGCTGCAGTCCTCGCTCCGGAGCGCCGGTGCCCACCGCATCGCGGGCGGCGAGCTGCAGGGCCTCGTCTGGCAGGCCGAGACCTTCGGCTTCCACCTCGCCGAGATGGAGGTGCGCCAGCACTCGCAGGTGCACCGCGAGGCGCTCCGCGAGGTGCTCGCCGTCGCCGCGGCCGACGCGTCCGGCGACCAGGCCCCCGAGCTCGCGCCCATGACGGTGGAGGTGCTCGACGTGTTCCGCACGCTCGCGCGTCTGCAGGAGCGGCACGGCGTCGCGCCGTTCTCGCGCTTCATCGTCTCGTTCACGCAGTCGGCCGACGACATCCGCACGGTGCACGAGCTGGCCGCGCTCGCGCTCGGCTCCGCGGAGGAGGCGCCCGTGCTCGACGTGATCCCGCTGTTCGAGACGTTCGCGGATCTGAACGCGAGCACGGAGATCCTCGACGGGATGATCCGGCTGCCCCAGGTGGCGGCGCGCCTCGCGCAGACCGGCCGGAAGCTCGAGGTCATGCTCGGCTACTCCGACTCCTCGAAGGACGTCGGGCCCGTGTCCGCGACGTTCGCCCTGTTCGACGCGCAGGCGCGCATCGCCGCGTGGGCGCGCGAGAACGACATCGAGCTCACGCTCTTCCACGGCCGCGGCGGTGCCCTGGGCCGGGGCGGCGGACCGGCCGACCGCGCGGTGCGGGCCCAGCCGCCGGGATCCGTCGACGGCCGCTTCAAGCTCACCGAGCAGGGCGAGGTGATCTTCGCCCACTACGGCGACAAGCGCATCGCCGCCCGGCACATCGAGCAGATGGCCGCCGCGACCCTGCTGGCGTCCGCGCCCTCGAACGAGGAGCGCAACGCGCAGGCCGCGCGAGGATCCGCCGACATGGTCCGCACGATGGACGAGGCCTCGCGCGCCCGCTTCTTCGAGCTCGTGAAGGCGCCCGGTTTCGCGCCGTGGTTCGCGCAGGTCACGCCGATGGAGGAGATCGGGCTGCTGGCGCTCGGCTCCCGGCCCGCCCGCCGCGGCCTCTCGGTCGAGTCGCTGGAGGACCTGCGGGCGATCCCGTGGGTGTTCGCGTGGACGCAGGCGCGCATCAACCTCACGGGCTGGTTCGGCCTCGGATCCGCGCTCGCCGCCGTCGGCGACGAGGCGGTGCTCCGCAAGGCCTACGACGAGTGGCCGCTGTTCACCTCGATGATCGACAACGTCGAGATGTCGCTCGCCAAGACCGACGGCCGCCTCGCGGAGCGCTACCTCGCCCTCGGCGACCGCCCGGATCTCGCCGCGCTCGTCACCGAGGAGATGGAGCTCACGCGCGAGTGGGTGCGGAAGGCGACCGGCCGCGGCGAGATCCTCGAGGGCCGGCCCGTGCTGCGCCGCGCGGTCCGCCTCCGCAGCCCGTACGTCGACGCGCTGTCCTTGCTCCAGCTGCGGGCCCTGCGCGCGCTGCGCACCTCGTCCGCCGACGCGCCGGACCAGGGCGCTCCCGGCCAGGCCGACCCGACGGATCCGGACCACCGGCTCCTCCTGCTCACGGTCAACGGCATCGCGGCGGGGCTGCAGAACACGGGGTGATCTGCACGCGAGTCGGGGCGTCATCCCAGGGCAGCTGTGTCCGACAGGGGCGCTCGAGAACGACAGCGAATATGACTACGACGAGAGCGGGCGTCAAGCCTTCACCGACAGCCAGGTCAAGAACGCGGCCCGACTGATCGATGCCCGCGAGTCGGCCGCCAAGGTCGCCCGCGACATGGGTGCGTCGAGTGCGACGCTCTACCGGCGACTTTCGGACGTTCAGAGAGCCGAGGCAGCGGCCGCGATCACGGGCTGAGCGGGCTCCGGTAACAGCGCGGGAGTCATGATTAATATCACGACTCCCGCGTGATGTGGTGCCACTCGATCGGGGCTAGTTGTCTGCCCGGGTTCTCCGCTGCGGACGTACTACGAAGACGTGCGCGACGGTGAGCCCAACAACGGAGGCGAATATGAAAAGGACGAATGGACTGAACCAGCTCAGCCACGCGAGGACTTGACTCACGATCGAGCCGGTCACGAGGACTGTCGCGAGGTAGGAGACCATAAACCGTAAGCTCATGCCGATAGTCTTACCCGAGGTTGATGCACACCTTCCCAACTTGCGCACCCTCGCTCCATAGCTCTGAGCAGGTCTGTACGGCGTTGGGGCTCGCGCTGCGTGGTCTAAACGAGTGGCGCTCGAGCCGAGCTCCCGTGCAGCCCGGATGGTTCACGCTCTGCGTGTGGTAAGTGTCCCGGCCGTTCGCGTCGTGGTCTGAGAAGTCGATGTGCCAATTGCAGTAGTACCCACCGGACCCTCCTGTGCCGATCAGGTCCGTTACATCTGCGCTCTGGTACTTGATGTACTTCTTGTCGCCGGACACGCTCACGCTCAGGGTCCCCCCTGGATAGCAGATGCCCGTCATCGGAATACACGATGAGCCGATGATTCCTACCACAACCCCTGACTTTTGCTCGCTGATGGGGTCGGCTGCCTGCGCGCTCTGAGCTCCGCTGACTGCGAGCAGCAGCACTGTAACGGCCGCACAAGCGCTCATAAGCGTCGTTTTGGATGAAGCCTTCATGGTTCCTCCTTATGTGAGCGGGCCGGCTGGCTCGCTGTAGCCGGACGGTACGCGCAAGCATGAGAGCGGAGGAAAGAAGTGCACAGGTCGGACGAGGATTCGGGGTGGACGCGAGGCTCGTGTGCTCCCGCTCTAGAGGAGAGTCGTGCTCGGCGACCCTCCAAAATTTGATTGGCTGTGCCGCGGAGCGCGTCACGGCGTCCCGCCATGCGGCACCGTCCTGTCTATCGGTCGAGACCCAGGCTCAACGGATCCGTCCAACCACGCGTCACGCTTCAGGTGAGGCACCCTCACCGCACCAGGTACCGGAATACCTACTCGAGACGCTTGACCCTCCGCCTGAGGCCCGGGGTCGTGGTTGTCCGGGGAGGGATCCCTGCCGGGGCGGTCCCTCTGCACGGCTCCGCCGGGACCTGATGATCCAGCGAGACCTCTCTGAGGTCGACGACCACGGCGTGCCGTCGAGGATCGGCGAGGCCAGCACCCGTGAGGAGCTGCCGATCCAACCCGCTCGACGACCGTGCCCCCCGTTCTCGTGAGGGGCCAGGGCATTGCGCCTGAGACGCTCTGCTGCTTGCCGACGACAGGCATAGGAGGACGCCGCATGAGCGACGTGCTCCGTCCGCGAAGATGCCGCGGGGAGCTACCCCGCCCCCACCTCCCGGCGGATGGCCGCCGCGAACCGGTCGATGTCGTCCTCGGTGGTGTCGAAGGAGCACATCCAGCGCACCTCGCGGCGGGCCGGGTCCCAGTCGTAGAAGCGGAACTCGCTGCGGAGGCGGTCCGCGACGCCCTCGGGGAGGATCGCGAACAGGCCGTTGGCCTGGGTCTCCTGCGTGAACTCGACGCCGTCGACGCCTTCGACCGCAGCCCGGAGTCGCGCGGCCATCCGCTGAGATCGTGTTACAGCCTCTACATCGCTTCGTTCTCGACGGCTGCCGTGCCTACTCATGGCGTTAGAGCTCCACTCGGTTCCACCCGACGAGACGAGATGGATCTTCGTCGGCGCGGGCATATGCCCGCGTGTCTACTGCGATCGCGAGCTTCCTTGGCAGTCACCAAATCGGATAGAGGGCGACCGCGCCAAGTCCCGCTCGGAGGAGCGGCGGCGATCTCGTCGACGATTTCCTCGATGAGACACAAATTTCCGAGACTCTAGGCAGTAACGTGATCCCTAGTTCGGTAACAATGCCGACGCCGTCAGTGGCCACCTCGCGACTGATCGCCAAGATGATCCTTGTGCGGAGTACCCGTAAAACGATGGCAGCGCAGAGCAGCAACGCTGTCGCGCGGGCCATGAGAGGGGAACTTGCCTTGAGGCACTCACGGTCCAACTTCTCAGCGACGGCCTCGGCCGTCATGATCTCCAACGAAGCATGCTTCGTAGCGCTGCTCGCTATAGCCCCCATCGACCCTCCGTCTCGCCATGGACAACTGCACCGATAAGGAACATCAATGAAACGACGACTTACAACTCAGGACCTTACGTGGTTTCTTGATATCAACGGTCAAGGTCGACTTGATTTGGATCCTTCATACCAACGCAAGAGCGTCTGGACTCGGTCAGACAGGCAATATTTTCTCGATACCATCTTCAATAATTATCCAAGTCCTGCAATATTTTTGCATAAGGATATCGACGATAATGGTAATGCAACATATCACGTGATTGACGGCAAGCAGCGGTTGGAAACCGTTCTCATGTTTGTGGCGAATGCCCTACCAATCAAGGATACAATCGGGGATACGCGACTTGCCAACAAGAAGTGGCGTGATTTAGAGGGTGAGGCCGATTTGCGCCGCACATTTTGGGACTACGAATTTACTGTGGAAATGCTTGACTCGATCGAGCCGGCGGTCGTGAATGAGGTTTTTGGTCGCCTAAACCAGAACTCCCGAAAACTGCTACCGCAAGAAATCCGCCACTCGCGCTATAGCGGCTGGTTCGTGTCCTTTGCGGAGTCAGAGGCTGAGCGCCCAGTCTGGCGTCGCCTAAAGGTCTCTACCACGGGACGCTCGCGCCGCATGCAGGACGTGCAATTTATCTCGGAACTGATGATTGTACTAATTACCAGGGATACTATCGGATTTGATCAAGACGTCATCAATAATTTCTACGCCGATTACGACGATCAAGACAATGCCCCCGCTGGATTTTCCGCCGACGAGTTCAGTGTCAACTTTAATGAACTGGCGGAATACATTGGGAGGCTTGATGAGGTAGCCGAAACAGTATCTACTCATGCAAGTTCGTTTGCGAGTCTTTATACGTTGTGGTCTTGGCTCGTTCTTACGCAGCTACGTCCCGAGCCGGACTTACTTGCAAGCGCATATGCGGAGTTCATGACCAGCGTTGATCGGGCGGAGGAGCCTGTCACCGAGCTAGCGGATGAACTTACAGTCTTCCAAAGATATGCAAGTGCCGCCCGCGGCGCCACCACAGATTATAAGCAGCGCGTTGCTCGTCTCGCTGCTCTGTCCGAGTTCCTAAATCCGAAATTTAGTGCATGAAGATCGTTCAGTCCTTGCGTAAAAGCTTTGACGATCAGCTCGAGCTACAGCAGTTAGTCGAAGCCAGGGCTAAAACCATAATCGAGGCCGTTATACCCGCAACTTGGCATTACGAGGGACGCATAAAGCTGTTAGAAAGTTTTGCACTTAAGGTTGAAACAGGTAAGTTTGATCCTCTTGACCTTCCCGACTTTTTCGCGTGTACAATAGTTGTTCCGACCATGGCCGACTTAGCGGGTGCTGAGAAAAAAGTGGAGGGACTCTTTGAAAAAGTTAGTAGGAAGCCGCTGACCGATAAAGAAGCCCTGTCTGATGCTTTTAGCTTCCCTTTTGATCATACGCGATTGTACTGTCGCATACGAGTCGCACCCGGCATGGAGACCGCGCCGATAAATGCGGTACAGTTTGAAGTGCAAATAAAGACTTACCTCCAACACGCGTGGTCTATCGCGACCCATGATTTGACCTACAAAAGTAATACTGTCAGTTGGGGCACGCAGCGAGTGGCCGCGCAAGTCCGAGCGACGCTTGAGGCGGCCGAGGTGTCGATTGTCGAGGCGGTTAAACTGACGGAGACTGGAAATCGGTTTTTGGCGCGGGAGGATCCTCTCACCATAGAACTTTCGGAGATCATAAAGGTACTCAGTCGCGAGTTCAGCGAACAGGAGCTTCCGGAAGATATGAGGCGACTTGCCCAAACGCTGCACACGCTTTTGGGCTCATGCAAAGTCCAAATATCAGCTCTCGCCCCTCTGTTGAAACGTGGTCGCGAGGCCCGTGGCTCACATCCTCTTGATCTTTCTCCGTATGCGACGGTTCTTCAGTATTTGATTGACACGAAAGCTGCGGCCGTCAAGGTTGCCTTGAGAAAAGCGAAGGCGCCAGTTGTTCTTTTGCCGGTGGAAGTTATTTTACCGAGCGGCTTTGACGCCGCTGATATGCCTAATGCGCGATTAATCTGATAGTGGTCTGACCTGGAGAGTCGGTGATCTGACTCGCTCGCTTGCAGCTCAGTCGGATGTGCGATTGACCCTACTTGCGCGATTCGGCTGCAACCGGAGCGTCGCCGACCGGTAGTCTTCGGCCATGAGTTGGGCCACTGATACCGCGCTGCCTCAGCCTGAGCTCACAGTGGCTGCTTCGCGAACCGAAGCGGTCCTGGCCAGTCTCCGGCCGTGGTGGCGAGGACGCGTGGACAGAGCCGGCCTGGGCGCGGAGTGGTCCGAACTCGACGCAGCGCTCGATACTGTCGCTCCCGGGCAGCTGCCTCCAGATGAGAATCTGTCTGAAAGTCAGGACGCGTATGCGCTTGGGGTGACCTACGTCGAGTCGCTGGATGCACGAGAGCGCAGTATCCACGGCCGCCACTACACGCCGGAGGGCCTTGCCGCGCAGCTGTGGCTGATGGCTCGCAAAGCCCTGGGCTTCGGAATCGATCCGCGCCCGCTTCCTGGGCTCATCAGGGATCCCGCCTGCGGTGCTGGCGCGTTGCTCGTGCCGGTCCTCCGAGAGCACCTGAAGGCGACGGCGAATGCAGACCCGACGCTCGTGCTGGCGTCCCTTCCGCAGGTGGTGGAGGGTATTGACACGGATCCGTGGGCGGCATACATCGCGAGTGTGGTGCTAGCCGCGGAGATGCTGCCGACGCTCGCCCGCGTTGCACCAGCGCGACGTCGACCCCTGCCAGCGCTGGCACACGTCGGGGACGGTCTGGATCCGAAGCTCTCTTCAGCGACTGCATGGATCATGAATCCGCCATACGGCCGCCAGCGTCTGTCGACCGAGCAACGCGCCCTGTTCGCGGACAGTCTCTATGGTCACGCGAACTTGTACTCCCTCTTCCTCGCTGCTGCATCGCGGAACGTCGCTCCGAAGGGCGTGGTCGCGGCCCTTGTGCCCACGAGTTTCACATCGGGGCTCTACTTTCATCGGCTGCGTGACCAGATCAGTCACCGGACTCCGCTTCGCCGGGTCGCGTTCGTTCAAGAACGCACCGGCGTGTTCGGCGGCGTGCTGCAGGAGACTTGTCTCGCGGTGTTCTCGACCGCGAACTCACGGAGGGTCACGATTGAGCGGATCACGGGCGGGAAGGTGTCATCAGTGGCGTCGGTGCCATCACCGCGCTCGTCAAGTCCGTGGCTGCTTCCGCGCGAAGCGTCCGACGCCGCCCTGGCGGCCGCTGCTAGCTCGCTGCCGCTGACGTTGAAAGCAGCAGGATGGCACGCGTCGACGGGGCCTCTTGTATGGAACCGGCGGCGGACGGAGCTTCATGCGCGTAAGGCCTCCGGGCGTGTCTTCGTCCTGTGGGCGGCAGACATGGACGGTGGTCGTGTGCACCGCGACGGCTCGCGTGACTCGCTGCGCTTCCTCGACATGCGCGATGACAACGATCGGCGTGTGAACACTCTCACTACACCGGCGGTGTTGGTGCAGCGCACGACCGCGCCGGAGCAGCCCCGTCGTCTGCTGGTCGCGGAGCTGACTCAGGCGAAGCTGGATGAGCTCGGCGGCGCAATCGTCGTCGAGAACCACGTAAATGTGCTCCGCCCATCCAGGAGTGACCCGCTGCTGTCGCAGTCGACGCTTACGCGTGTGCTCAATAGTCCAACCTTCGACCGGCTAATGCGCTGCATCTCCGGTTCTGTGGCCGTCAGCTCCTACGAGTTGGGTTCTCTGCCCCTACCCGCCGCCGACACCCTCATCTCATGGGACGCACTCGACGGGGATGCCTTAGATCAGGCAATCGCAAAGGCCTACCGGCCGGCTGGAGTTTCGTGAGCCCGTTTCTGCCCGTCGTACCGGTCGAGCTGTGCGCTGACCGCTTGCAACGTATCTTCCCTCGAGAAGGATTCGACACCGTCTTCAGCAGCCCACTCGCGGCCGCCGCCGTCGCCGCGATGATCTATCTCGGCGCCGTCCACGACCCTGATGCCGACACCCAACGGTGGATGCGACCTTCGATGGTGATGTGGCTGAACGACGCGGCCCTCGAACACGGCTCGGACGAGCAACGGGATGCCTGGTATGAGGCCGCGCTGGGTGGAAAGAAGCGTGTCGAAACGTTGTTCTCGACCTGGGGCGTCGACGGGAACCCGCGTTACGCGGACAACACCCGTGAGACGCTGCGCGACGAAACTCTTCCCAAGTGGCGTGAGAACGGTGCTGTCCTCACCCGCGGTGGCCTTCCCACATCCAGTTCTCTCCCGAGGTGGGCGTTGGAGAGCGCCTTCGCGGATCTCTTCGACCCGGACCTCGAAGGCGAGGCGCTCGAGACGCAGATTGATTACTGGGTCGCCACGCACCTCAGCGCCACGGGGCGTCTCCGGGCAATGGGAGCTCGGCGCCGCTCGAGCACCATCGACGCCGTCTACGTCAACCTGCCTACTGGCGACACCCGTCAGCTCGAACCAGGCCTCGCCTCCGAGATCCTCAAGGGTGTCGTGGAGCAATGGGCGAGGAACAAGCTCCGCGCACCCCTCGTTCTCACCATTTCCGAGCCCGGTGACAAGATCTACCTCGCCGACAGGCGCTCGCTCCAAACCATCGGCATCGACATCGACCCCGGAAAGCTTCTACCTGACGCGCTCCTCGTTGACACGGAGGCCGAACCGCTTCAGTTCTGGGTCATCGAGGCGGTCGCGACAGATGGGCCCATCGACGAGCCCCGAAAGCAGCTGCTCCTCGATTGGGCTGATCAGCAAGGCATCCCACCAAACCAGTGCCATTTCCTCACCGCGTTCGAGTCTCGGCACCACCCAGCCGCTCGTCGTCGGCTCAAGGACCTTGCTAACGACACCTACGCCTGGTTCCTCGATGACCCTGGTAGCGAACTGGTGTGGCGCACCATTGAACAACCGCCTACCCCGGCGCACCTGGCGGCCCTCACCCTGATCTCCCGCCCGCCGGTCTAGGACCAGACTGGGCAGCCATCGTCGTCGACAACAGGGGGACGCACATGAGGGCTCGAGTGGCGGCCGACACCGTCTGATACGTGTTCCGCACCGACTGCCAAGACGAGAAGTGGGCTTACATCGGTCAGAGCATGCGCATGGATCCGGAGAACATGCGCATCTATTTCGGCAACGGATTCAATTTCCAGCAGGCTGTCGCAGACCGTGTAACCACCGGTTTGCAGAAAACCGTCCTTGCCGCCGCTTCGACACATCTAGAGCTGCCCTCCGTCGAGATGCTGCACATCGCTCGGGCCCGTGCAAAGGGAATCGCGTTGCTGAACGGAGATATCGGGGGCCCGACCGTTTCCCGTCCTCCAACGCCACTTGTTGTTACGGCTCCCGGAAGCGATGACGGCCCGGACCGACCCGAGAGCGTTCTACAAGTTCCTCAAACGCAACCGCGCGCTGGTCGAGCAAGCGATCCTGGACGCCTCCGCGGTCACGACCGACGCCTTCTACACATGGAGCGCGATCTCTTGGATGTGGAGGACCTGTCGCATGCCTGTCCCTCGTGCGGTTCCCCGCCCGGTGAGGTTTGCAGGACCAACGCACACTCGGCCGCGAAGCCGCACAACCCGTCGCGTAACCACCGGGCACGACCTCGAGCGAGGAACTGACTCGTCGGGTACGGGGTTGACTACCCCGCCCCGACCTCCCGGCGGATCGCCGCCGCGAACCGGTCGATGTCGTCCTCGGTGGTGTCGAAGGAGCACATCCAGCGCACCTCGCGGCGGGCCGGGTCCCAGTCGTAGAAGCGGAACTCGCTGCGGAGGCGGTCCGCGACGCCCTCGGGGAGGATCGCGAACAGGCCGTTGGCCTGGGTCTCCTGCGTGAACTCGACGCCCTCCACGCCGTCGAGCGCGGCCCGGAGGCGCGCGGCCATGCCGTTCGCGTGGCGCGCGGAGCGGAGGTAGAGCGGCACGCCGTCGACCTCGGATCCGAGGAGCGCGAGCAGCTGCGCGCTTACGAACCGCATCTTCGAGGCGAGCTGCATGTTGAGCTTGCGGAGGTAGGTCAGCCCCTCGGAGGCCTCGGGGTCGAGGACGACGATCGCCTCGCCGTAGAGCAGGCCGTTCTTGGTGCCGCCGAAGCTCACGACGTCGACGCCCGCGTCCGACGTGAAGGCGCGGAACGGCGCGTCCAGCGTGGCCGCCGCGTTCGAGAGGCGGGCGCCGTCCATGTGCAGGCGCATGCCGCGCGCGTGCGCGTGGTCGGCGATCGCCCGCACTTCGGCCGGCGTGTAGACGGTGCCGAGCTCCGTGGTCTGCGTGATGCTCACGGCGAGCGGCTGCGCGCGGTGCTCGTCGCCCCAGCCCCACGCCTCGCGGTCGATGAGCTCGGGCGTGAGCTTGCCGTCGTCGGTCGGCACCTGGAGCAGCTTGATGCCGCCGACGCGCTCGGGGGCGCCCCCCTCGTCCGTGTTGATGTGCGCGGTGGTCGCGCAGATCACCGCGCCCCAGCGCGGCAGCATCGAGAGGAGCCCGGTGACGTTCGCGCCCGTGCCGTTGAACACGGGGTACGCCTCGGCGCCGCGGCCGAAGTGCTCGCCCACGACCTCCTGGAGCCGTGCCGTGTAGGCATCTCCGCCGTACGCGACCTGGTGCCCGCCGTTCGCGGCCGCGATCGCCTCGAGCACCTCGGGGTGGATCCCGGAGTAGTTGTCGGAGGCGAACCCGCGAGCGGCGGTGTCGTGGAGGCGGAGGGGGGAGGCGGGGGATGCGGCGTCGGCGTCGGTCACGGTCCCATCCTCGCCTACCGGCCGTCGCGCCCGTGCCCGTGCCCCTACGCCGGGAACCCGTGCAGCGCCACGTGCTGGAGCAGGATCACCGTCTTGCCGTCCGCGATGCGGCCGTCGGCGACCATCGCGAGGGCTTCGTCGAGCGACACCTCGATGCGCTCGATGTCCTCGCCCTCCTCGGCGACGCCGCCGCCCGCGCCCTCGACATCGGCCGGCGTGTACGACGCGAGGTAGTGGTGTACGCGCTCGGTCACGGATCCGGGGCTCATGAAGAGGTCGAACAGGTGCGTGAGCGCGACGACCTCCACGCCGAGCTCCTCGCGGGCCTCGCGGCGGATCGCATCCTCCGGGGAGTCCGCGTCGAGGAGGCCGGCCGCCGCCTCGACGAGCATGCCGTCGGGGTGGCCGTTGACGTAGGCGGGGAAGCGGAACTGGCGGGTGAGCAGGATCCGGTGCGTGTCCGCGGCGTAGAGGAGCACGGTCGCGCCGTCTCCGCGGTCGTAGGTCTCGCGCTGCTGCTCCTGCCAGGATCCGTCGCGCAGCCGCAGGTCGAGCGTGGTGCGGCGGAGCACGTGCCAGCCGTCGGAGGTGACCTCGACGCGCTTCACGACGACGTCGGGGTTGCGGTCGAGGTCCGTCCCGCGGAGGTGGAGGCCGGTGCGGCCCCTCGAGTCGGGCACGGTCTCACCGGGGCGCGTCATGGGGCCATCCTCGCGGGGCGCCCGCCGGCCGCGCGTCCGTCCGAGGGCGGATCCGCGCGGCGGACGGCGGTGATCAGGCGCGGCCCTGCAGGATCAGGTTCCAGTAGACCCAGGGGAGCACGTACCGGTCGGCGAGGAACGTGATGCGGCGCTCCTTCGCGAGGCCCGTCCAGCCCGGGATGGTGGGCTTCGGACGGTACCGGTCGTCGAACTCCGCGAACACCACGGTCGAGCGCGAGACCACGAAGGGACACACCGAGTACCCGTTGTAGACCTGCGGCAGCGGCTTGCCCTGGAGAGCGGCGACGAGGTTCTTCGCGACCGTGGTGGTCTGCTGGCGGAGCGCGCCGCCGGACTTCGAGTTGGTGGTGGCCGCCGCGTCGCCGAGCGCCCACACGTCGGGGAAGCGCGGGTGGCGGAGGGTGAGCGGATCCACCTCGACGAAGCCGCCCGCGTCGCCGGGCGCCGCGAGGCCGGTGCCCGCGAGCCAGTCGGGCGCGGACTGCGGCGGCACCGCGTGCAGCACGTCGTAGGCGATGGTCTCGCGCTCGGCGACGCCGTCGTCGTCGGCGCGAGCGGCGTGGTCCGGCCCGAGGAGCGCGCGGGCACGGGCGTCGCCGGCGATCTCCACGGTGCGGGCGACCGGATCCACGCCCACGAGCTCGCGCCCGTACCGCACCTCGATGCCGTACTCGCGGACCTTGCGCTCGAGCTCCGCGTCGATGAGCGGCATGCCGAACAGGGTCGGCGTGGGCACCACGAGCACCACGCGGATGTCGTCGAGCACGCCGATCGCGCGCCAGTGGTCGCACGCGAGGTACATGGGCTTCTGCGACGCGCCCGAGCAGGTCCCCGGGCCGCCGGGCTGCGTGAAGACGACCGTGCCGGAGCGCACGTCGCGCAGCACGCGCGAGGCCTTCGCGGCGTAGCGGTGCTCGTAGTTGGAGATGCCGACGGGCGACGCCATCGCCTCCGCGAGGCCGGGGACGCGATCCCAGTCCTTCTGGATGCCGGGGCACACGATGAGCTGGCCGTAGGAGACGCGGCGGCCCGACTCGAGCGCGACCGTCTTCGCCGCCGGGTCGATGCCGGCGACGCGGTCCTGGATCCACGTGACGCCCTTCGGCGTGACGGAGCCCTGCGGCCGGGTGGCCCGCGACGCCCGCGCGGTGCCGCCCGCCACGTGCGAGAACATCGGCTGGTAGTAGTGCGTGTCGCGCGGCTCGATGACCGCCACGTCGTCGACGCCGTACCGCCGGAGCCGTCCCGCGACCGAGAGCCCGGCGTTCCCCCCGCCGATGACGAGGACGTCGTGGTGCGGGGTCGTGCCGGAGGCATCGGTCATGGGCTCAACCTAGGCCTGCCCGGCGACATCGGGGCCGGCGGCCGAGGACCGGTCCGCCACGCATCCCGCCGCGCCTCCCGGTCCTGGCCGGAAAGCGCACGCCGGATGCCGCCAGGTGGCCGCGCAGCGAACGGCGGTGCCTCGCGCCTGAGGGAACGCTGGACGTCCGGGACGGGCCGGGGGCCCTGCCCGTCTCCTTGACGTGCCGGTCATCGAGCCGGCACCGCGACCCGCATCCGGGACCGCGCCACCGAGCACCAGGAGCACCACATGACCGACGTCACCCCCGCCACCGCCTCCAGCCGCGCCGCCGCGAAGCACACGCCCGCCGACTCCGCCTCCGGCAAGAACACGATCGCCGACGGCGTGATCGAGAAGGTCGCCGGCATCGCGGCCCGCCAGGTCCCCGGCGTCCACGACCTCGGCAACGGCGCCGCGCGTGCCGTCGGCGCGATCCGCAACGTCATCGGCCAGCAGGACCGCGGCCAGGGCATCTCCGTCGAGGTCGGCGAGAAGCAGGTCGCCGCGGACATCGTCGTCGTCGCCGAGTACCCCGTCGCGCTGCAGGACCTCGCCGACCGGATCCGCGAGTCCGTCACCGACGCGATCTCGCAGGTCGTCGGCATGGACGTGACCGAGGTCAACGTCACGGTCTCCGACGTGCACATCCCGTCGGACGACAAGGACGACGACGACCAGAAGAGCCGCGTCCAGTAGCAGCGCCCGCGCGGACGGGACCGGGCACGACCCGGTCCCGTCGCCGTGCGCGGGGCATCCGTCCCGCGCGACCCGACCCACCCGCATCCGCACGACCCGCATCCGCACCACTGAGGACACGAACCGATGAGCACGTCGACCACCACCGCGAAGGCCCCCCCGCGACACCCCGGCCCAGGGCCGCGGGCAGAAGGCGGCATCCGCCGGGGACCGCCCGTCCGTCGCCGCACGCTGGGGCGCCGAGGCGTTCGGCACGTTCCTCCTCGTGTTCGGCGGCGTCGGCACCGCGCTCTACGCGTCCGCGTTCCCGGACGACGGCAACGCCACGGGCGTCGGGTTCCTCGGCGTCGCGCTCGCGTTCGGCCTCACGGTCATGGCGGGCGTCGCCGCGGTCGGCGGCATCTCCGGCGGCCACTTCAACCCCGCCGTCAGCGTCGGCCTCGCGTTCGCGGGCCGCATCGGCTGGCGCGAGGTGCCCGGCTACGTCGTCGCCCAGCTCGTCGGCGGGATCCTCGCGTCCAGCGCCCTCGCGCTCATCGCGTCGGACGGCCCCGCCGGCTACCTCGCGTCGAAGCAGGACGCGGGCTTCGCGTCGAACGGCTTCGGCGACGCATCGCCCGGCGGCTTCGGCCTCGGCGCGGTGCTGCTCGTCGAGGTGATCCTCACCGCCGTCTTCGTGACCGTGATCCTCGCCGTCACCGGCCAGAAGGCGTACGCGGCCGTCGCGCCCATCGTCATCGGGCTGACGCTCACCCTGATCCACCTCATCAGCATCCCGGTCAGCAACACGTCCGTGAACCCGGCCCGCTCCATCGCGGCCGCGATCTACGGCGGGCCCGTCGCGCTCGGCCAGGTGTGGGCGTTCATCGTCGCGCCCCTGCTGGGCGCCGCGATCGCCGGGCTCGCGCACCGCGCGCTGACCCGCGCCGCCGACGTCCCGGCCTGATCCGCTCGCGCGCTCCCGCCGCGCGCACCCCGCGCACCCCACCGATCCGCATCCGCACCACCGAAGGAGCACCGCCGTGAACGACGCCGCACCCGCCATCCGTCCCATCGACCTGACCGGCATCGACGCCGCGCACCCGGAGGGGGAGACGGCCGCGCAGCGCATCGGCGTCGCCGCGGCCGAGACCGCCGCGGGCGTCACGGGCGTGCACCACCTCGGCGGCACGGCCGCGCGGGCGCTCGACGCGGCGTCGCGGGCGATCCGCGGCACGAGCACCGGCCCCGGCGTCACGGTCTCCGAGGAGGTCGGCGGGACGGTGATCGACATCGACCTCGTGGTCGAGTACCCGACGCCCGTGCAGGACGTCGTCGACGAGACGCGCGAGCAGGTGGCGCGCGCCGCCCGGCAGATCGCCTCCGGCGACGTGCGGGTCAACATCCGCGTGACCGACGTGCACGGCCCGTTCGACGACGAGCAGTCGCCCGCGGGAGCCGCGCTGGAGAGGGCGAAGGACGCCGGTTCCGACGCGCTGGACAAGGCCAAGGCGGCCGGATCCGAGGGGCTCGAGAAGGCGAAGGCCGCCGGATCCGTGGCCGCCGACCGCGCCCGCGATGCCGGCGACCGGATCCAGGACGCCTCCGCCGACGCCGCCTCCCGGGCCCAGGACGCCGGATCGCGCGCCGCCGACGCCGCGAAGGAGATCGGCTCCGAGGTGGCCGACCGCGCGAAGGCCGCGGGCGCCGTGCTCGCCGACTCCGCGAAGGCGGACGTCGAGGAGACGCAGGAGGCGGCCCAGGAGCGCCACGCCGCCGACGCCGACTTCGACACCTACGCGGAGCAGGCCGGATCCGCGCCCGAGGTCACCGTGATCGTGGAGGGGGACGGCGATGGCGCCACGCGCGTCGAGGTCGACGGCCCCGCGACGGTCGAGGTGCAGGGTGACCGCGTCGAGGTCGACGGCACGGCGACGACTCGCGATACCGCCGCTGACGACAGCCACGCCTAGCGCGCGGTCGGTCCGGGGGCGTGCTCGGACCGCGCGGATCCGCGGCGTCAGTCGAAGCGCGCGCCGCCCGGCCGCGACCGCCCCGCGGTCATGATCACGTAGACGATCTGCCCGAGGAACGGGATGAAGTTGATGAACGTCCACGTGCCGCTGCGGTCGACATCGTGCAGCCGCCGCCACGAGACCGCGAACGACGGGATGAAGACCGCCAGCTGGAGCACCGCGAGGACGGCGCTCCACGGGTCCGTGATGGTCAGCTCGTCGAGGAGCCCGAGGCCCCCGAGCGGTTCGCGGCGGTCGGCGTTCAGGCTGCTCAGGGTCTGGAGGGCGGACGTGCCGACGACGCTCGTGAGGATCCACCACCAGAACTCGCTCCGGCTGGCGCGCCCGCGGAAGGTCGCGTACTTGAGGAAGAACCTCCGCATCGCCTCCTGCCAGGACGCGCCGTACAGCGGCAGCTCGAGGGATGTGCGGGCTCCGGGCGGCGTCGCGTCGGTCATGCGTGGACCGTACGCGGGCCCGGCCGCATCCTCGGGGGAGCGGATGCGGCCGGGCGGGCGAGGGGCGGGGTCGGATCACACCGCCATGAGCCCCAGCACCGCGAGCGCCCCGAAGGCGACGCCCCAGACGGCGATCGCGATCGTCTCCCAGATCAGCACCGCGCGCGGGCGGGCGCCGAAGGAGACCATCGCGGCCGACGTGAAGTGCGTCGGCACCAGGAGCGGGCCGAGGAGGCTGACGCCCGGCACGCCGTAGCGGTCGAACGTGCGGCGGATCTTCGCGCGCCGGGGCGTCTCCTCCTTCGCGCTGTCGCGCGTGAGCCGGTCGCGGGTCCGCGAGGCGACCAGCACGATCAGCGCGACGATCGCGACGTTGCCCACGACGGCTGCGAGCACCGCGACCGCGACGTGCTGGCCGCTGATCACGCCCACCACGGCCGCGAACTCGACCTCGAGGAACGGGATCATCGCGGTGACCATGACCCCGAACCACCGGAGCAGCTCCGGCAGGCCGTCCGTGAAGTCCTGCAGCGCGTCGATCATCCCTTCAGCGCCTCTCGCAGCTTCACGCGGGATCCGGTGCGGAGCAGCGAGTTGCTGTAGATCCGGGATCCGAGGGCCACCACCACGGCGGTCGTCGCGATGAGCACGGCGAGCGAGACGAGCGGCTCCCACCACTGGGCCTCGCCGAGGAACAGCCGCATCGGCATCCCGACCGGGGCCGAGAACGGGACGTACGACATGACCGTCATCACCACGGGGTTGTCGTTGAAGAAGATGACCGCGAAGTACGGGATCATCACGAGGTACGTGACCGGGGCCGTGACGGCGCCCACGTCCTCCTGGCGGGAGACGAGCGAGGCCGCGGCCGCGAAGAGCGACGCGAGCAGCACGAACCCGAACAGGAAGAACACGACGAACCAGATCACCGCGGGGCCCACGACCGCGAGCAGCGCGGTCTGCTCGGTCACGAGGAGGCCGACGCCCGACATCAGGGCGATGAGGGCGATCTGCGTGAACGCGAGGATGCTGTTGCCGAGCACCTTGCCCGCGAGCAGCGCCCGCACGGGGATGGTCGACATGAGCAGCTCGACCACGCGGGTCTGCTTCTCCTCGACGACGCTCTGGGCGATGATCTGCCCGAAGGTCAGCGCCGAGATGAAGAACACGACGCCGAACGCGATCGCCACGAGGTAGGCGATGGCGGGGTTCGTGGTCGGCTCGTCGAGGAGCTCGACGCGCGGGGTGTCGGTGAGCGCGCTCACGACGCCGTCGGGGGCGGAGGTGTCGCCGATCACCAGCACGGCGCCGTCGGCGTCGGCCTGCGTGTCGGGGACGACCGCGGCCTCCACGTCGCCGTCGCGCACCATCGCCCGCGCGTCCTCGACGCTGTCGGCGGGCACGCCCTCGAGCGACGGGGCGCCGGACACGGCCTGCTGGGCGGAACCGACGACGGCCACGCGCGTCGTCTCTCCGCTGCCGCCGGGACCGCCGTTCGCGGTGAGGAAGCCGCTCACGATGATGGAGGCGAGGATCCCGACGAGCAGGATCCCGGTGCTGATGAGGAACGACTTGCTGCGCAGGCGCATGCGCACCTCGCGGCCCGTCACGAGCATCGTGGACTGGGCGAACGTCGGGGCGGTGCCCCGTCGGGTGGCGGTGGTGGTGCTCACTGGACGACCTCCTGGAAGATCTCGCTGAGGGTGGGGCGGCGACGGGTGAAGCCCGTGACGGATCCGCGGGAGACGGCCTCGGCGAGCACGCGCTGGCGCGCCTCCTCGTCGGCCTCGAAGAGCACGTAGCCGCCGTCGAACTCGACGACCTCGACGCCGGGCACGTCGCGCACCCAGCCGCCGTCGCCCGCGATCTGCAGCTCCGTGAGGGGGCGGCTGTGCTGGTCGCGCAGCTCCTCGCGGTCGCCCGACGCGCGGATCCGGCCCTCGGCGATGACGACGACGTCGTCGCAGAGACGCTCGACGATGTCGAGCTGGTGCGAGGAGAAGAGCACGGGCACGCCCTGCGCGGCCCGCTCGGTGAGGACGCCGAGCACGGTCTCGACGGCGATCGGGTCGAGGCCGGAGAACGGCTCGTCGAGCACGAGCACCTCGGGGTCGTGCACGAGGCTCGCGGCGATCTGCGCCCGCTGCTGGTTGCCGAGCGACAGCGACTCGATGGGATCGTTGCGGCGCTCGCCGAGGCTGAGCCGCTCGAGCAGGCGCTCGGTGCTCGCGGTCGCGTCGGCGGCGCTCATGCCGTGCAGGCGGCCGAGGTAGACGATCTGCTCCTGCAGCTTCATCTTCGGGTAGAGGCCACGCTCCTCGGGCATGTAGCCGAAGGTGCGGCGGCTCGAGGTGCCGAGGTCGCTGCCGTTCAGCGAGACGGTGCCGGAGTCGGCGGTGAGCACGCCGAGCATGATCCGCATGGTGGTGGTCTTGCCGGCGCCGTTGCCGCCGACGAAGCCGGTCAGCCTCCCCGGCCGCACGGCGAAGGACACGTCGTCGAGGACGCGGCGGTCCCCGAACGATCGCGTGACGTTCTGGACTTCGAGCACGAATGGCCTCCTCGGTGGGCGTGGGTGATCCGTGCTGCTCACGCTAGGTGCGGGGGTGCGCGGGGGAGTCCGCCATGAGGGGGAACCCCGAGGGGGACGGGATGCGCGGGGGCGCGACCGCCCGCATCTGGGGCGTCACCGCGGGTGGTCCGGCGGGATCGCCGCTCCTAGGGTCGGAGCATGCGCATCGCCACCCTCGTCCAGGCCGTCGCCGACGGGGCCGGTGCCGCGGGGTTCGTGCTGTTCGCGCTGATCCTCACCGACATCGGCACCGCGCCGCTCGCCCTGAGCGGGCTCGCGTTGCTGACGCTGTCGCTCCTCGTGCGGGTGGCCGCGCTCATCCAGGCGCGCCGCGGGCTCGAGCGCCAGGCCACGCGTCGCGGGGCCTGGCGGTGGTGGATCCACGCGCTCTGGCTCGTGCAGGTCGTCGCCTTCGTCGCGGGCCTGGTGCTCGCGCACTCGTCCGTGGGCGCCGTCGCGACCGCGGCGATCGTCGGAGCGGTCGTGGGCGTCGCATCGGCCGCGCTCGCCGGGGGCGCCGCGCGCCGCGCCGGGCGCGGATCCGGCTTCGTGGACTCCGCCGCGGTCACCGTCTACGCATAGGCGCTCGCCGCCGGGCCCGCGACCCCCGGCCGCACCGCGAACAGCATCCCCGCGCGCGGGTGCCTGGCCGAGTCCTCGGGCGTGTAGCCCTCCTGCGAGGTCGTGATCACGAGCACGTCGCGATCCGGGCCGACGAACGCGCAGCTCGACACCTGGGGCGCATCCACCCGCACGGATCCCACGTGCTCGCCGCTCGGGGAGTAGCGCCGCACCTCGCTGCCGCCCCAGAGCGCGACCCAGAGGAAGCCCTCGTCGTCGACGCACATGCCGTCCGGGTGGCCGTCTGCGGGGGCGATCTCGACCACCACCCGCGGATCCGCCAGCCCGCCCTCGTCGGTGACGCGGAAGCGCCGCACCTGCTGCGTGGTCGTGTCGATGTAGAGCATCTCGGCGCCGTCGGCCGAGAACGCGGTGCCGTTGGAGATGGTGACGCCCTCGAGCACGGTCGTCGCGCGGCCGCGGTCGAGGAGGTAGAGGGCGCCGGCGCCGGGCGTCTTGTCGAAGGCCATCGATCCCGCCCAGAGCCGGCCGCGCGGATCCACCTCGCCGTCGTTCATGCGGCGCCGGATGCCGTCGGCCGGCAGCACGTCGGCCATCGGGATCAGCTCGCCCTCGGCCGTGAGGCGGACGAAGCCGTCGCGCGCGGCGAGCACGTGGCCGCCGTCCGCGTGTCGGACGACCGCGCCCACCGGCCCGCCGACCTGCGTCTCGTGGACCGGCCCGACCGCGAGCGTGACCGGATCGAACGTGGCCTCGCGCACGATGCCCACGTACTGGTCGGCCCAGAGGAGCGTGCCGCGCGCGGTGTCCCACAGCGGCGCCTCGGCGTGCTCCGCGCGGACGGTGTCGAGCGGCACGGCATCCCAGACGGCGACGCTCATCGCGCGCCGTCCCGCGGCCCGCGCTCCGGGGCGCCCGCGCCCTCGTACGCGCGCTGCGGCATCTGCGTCGCGAGCTTGCCGCCGCTGACGTCGACGAGCGTGCCCGTGATGTAGCCGGCGCGGTCGCTCGCGAGGAACACGAGGAGGTCGGCCACGTCGTCGGGTCGCTCCCACCGGCGGATGCTGAGGGTGTCGAGCAGGCGGTCCTGCGCGGGCTCCGGCATCTCGGCGAAGCCGTTCATGGCCGTCGGGATCATGCCGGGCGCGTACGCGTTGACGGTGATGCCCCACGGCCCGAGCTCGCTCGCGAGCACGCGCGTGAACTGCACGACCGCGGCCTTCGAGGCCCCGTACGCGGCCGCGCCGACGCTCGGGATGACGGCCGCGAACGACGCCGCGTTGATGATGCGCCCGCCTCCCGCCGCCTTCATGGCCGGGATGACGGCCTGCGAGAGCAGGAACACGCCGCCGACGTTCACGTCGAACGCGGCCTGGAAGCGCGCGGGCTCGAGCGTCTCGACCGACCCCTCGACGTTGATCCCGGCGTTGTTCACGAGGACGTCGACGCGCCCGGCCTCCTCGAGCACCTGCGCGACGGCGGCCTGCACGGACGCCTGGTCGGTGACGTCGGCGACGATCGCGGTGATCCCGTCCGGCAGCGCGTCGCGGAAGCGGAGGTCGAGCCCGAAGACCCGGCACCCCTCGGCCAGGAAGCGCTCGGCGATGGCGCGGCCGATGCCCTGCGCGGCACCGGAGACGACGACGACCCTGTCGTGGAGGTCGATGAGCATGCGTGTTCCCCACAGTCCTAATAGCGTTTCCCTCAACGTAGGGGAGACCGCCATGTCCGGAGCACGGACGCACGACCAGCACGACGACCACGACCACGACGCGCCTGGGGAGGGATCGGCGAGCCCGCGGACGCTGTGGATCAGCGGCGCGGGATCCGGCGTCGGCCGCGCGACCGCCGTCGCCGCGGCCCGCGACGGCTGGCGCATCGTGCTCTCGGGCCGTCGCCGGGAGCCGCTCGAGGAGACGCGCGCGCTGGTGGACGACCTCGGATCCACCGCGGTCGTCGCCCCGCTCGACGTGACCGACGACGCCGCGCTCGCCGCCGTGGTCGCGGGCCTCGACCGGCTCGACGGCGTCGTGGTCGCGGCCGGCCTCAACGCCCCGCGCCGCTCCTGGGCCGACCAGGACGTCGCCGACTTCGACCGCATCCTCGCGACCAACCTCACCGGCCCGGCGCACCAGGTGGCCGCCGCCCTCCCGCTGCTGCGGGCGTCCGGCGGCACGGTCGTGCTCGTCTCCTCGTACGCCGCGTGGACCCACTCGCCGGGCGCGGGCGTCGCCTACAGCGCCTCGAAGACAGCGCTGTCGACGCTCGTGCGCGACCTCAACGCGCAGGAGGCGGGCGCCGGGATCCGCGCCACGCACCTGTGCCCGGGCACCATCGACAGCGACTTCCTCGCCCTCCGGCCGACCGTCCCCGACGCCGCCGAGCGCGCCGCGATGCTCACGCCCGACGACGTGGCCCGCGCCGCGATGTTCGTGCTCGCGTCGCCGCCGCACGTGCGGATCGACGAGCTCGTGCTCTCTCCGATGTCGCAGCGCGGCGGGTTCTGACCCGCGGCCTGCGGGTACAGCGCGCGCCCGGTGTCGCGGCGTCACTTCGACATGCGACGAATCTCGTGCTTTCGGAAGTGAACCTCACCGGTCCGTGCGGGCCCGACGTGGACATCCCGGGGGATGGCGGCATCCCCCGGGATGGAATGGTAAGCGGAGCCTAGCCGGTGCGGGCCTCTCGTCAGCGGTGATGCGCCGGGCTGCCGTCCCGCGGTGATCCGGACTGGCTACGGATGAACCAGGCGACGGCATATCCGATGAAGATCACTGCCGCTGCGATCGCACCGAGGGCCCACGGGTTGATATCGGTGACTGCAGCGACGCCGATTGCCACCAGGGTGGGGACCAGCCAGCCGTAGTTCCTGAGTGCCCTCATGCGCAGTTCTTCTTGTCTACCTTGTGGATGCCCTTGCCGATGGGCACGATCTTGAGCTGATAGCACCCCGTGTTCTGCACGCTCGCGTTTCGGAATATCGAGGTGACGCCACCCCAGATGTTCTGCACGGTGGGCACGCCGACATAGCCACAAAGCCCCTGGATGATGTAGCCGACGCTAGGGATCTTGCCTGCGCCCACACATCCGCCAGCGAGGGCTGTACCGAGTGTCGACAGACTGACCGCGGAGATGATCTTCACCTGAATGCCGGTCATGTTCCAATACGCTCCGGGGCCGTCCGAGGCACCCGCCAAGCCGACGGTGATCGTGGGATCGGCGACGACCGGGTACGCGATCTCGCTTCCATGGATGGTCTGCGTCAAGACATCGCCGTCAAGGCTGTAGCTCGTACGCACCTTTTCCCCATTCGCGTCGACGGCCCAAGGTTCGTCGATCTCCGCGAGTGCGATCCGTGTGCCGCCCGCGTCGATCGCCACGATATATCCACCATCTTGAGGCACGAGCGTCGCCCCAGCAGGGAGGTCGACCCGGAAGTCAGTACTCATCGCCCCGCGATCCATGCGACTCATCACCCGCACCCCGGCGGGCAGGACGGTCGTGGAGAAGACGTCTGCTGAGGGAGCGAGCCCGACCTCGAAGTCCCCGAAGCCGGCCACCGCAGCATCCTCATCCACGTCGACAGAGACGCCCAGGTCAAGCGACTGCGTATCGACGGGGTCGAATCCCGCAGCGCGCTGGGCTGAGTCGAAGAGCCTATCTTCCTCCGAAATGGCGTTGGCGGGCGTGGCGCCGAAACCTACCAACGCTGTGGTGAAGAGTGCTGGACGGCCATGGATGAAGCTGTTCGCTGGATCATGTTTCCCCCCATGTTCCCGTGAACCACTGTGTTCCCGGTACAGCACAGTAAAGGGCCACGGGGCGACGGTGTCCATGCGACCTCGGGATGTCCCGCGCGACCCCATTGGTGTGCTATCGACCCTCCATGGTCCGCGGTGCGGCGCACCTCGCGGATGGAAGAAGAGAGGGCGGATGGGCCTCACGGATCTGCGTGGCGCTGATGAGAGCGGAAAGCGTGCGTCTAGCCTCGGCTGCCTCAACGATGGGGTCGGGGCCGCTGGCCTCAACGCCGCGCGCTGTTCCGAGCGGGAGCGAGACCTCGCGGAGTCGCACCGCAACGGGACGACCATCCGCATGCGGTGCTGTCCTCGATGTCGCAGCGCGGCGGGTTCTGACGCCAGGGGCTCGCCGCGGTCAGTCCTCGTCCTCGTCCTCGGGGAAGCCCCGCCCGAGCGACCCGTCCGCGTCGTGCTTCCTGTGCCACCGCGCGTTCCGGATGTCGTTCCGCCGCGCCACCAGGGCCTTCCGGCGGAGGTCCCCACGCGTCGCCGTGCGCATCCATGCGTGCTCCACGACCCAGGAATCCGGCGGGAGCCACCGCTCATGGGCGTCCACGAGCGCGCTCTCGACGGCCGGGTCGAGCATCGACACGTCGATCCCGCCGTCGTAGCAGTACACGGTCCACGTCATGTCCTCGGCGACGAGGAGGTAGCGGCCCTCCTCGCGGTGCCCCAGGTCGCAGAGGTCCCCCAGCGAAGGGCGACCCACCCGGATGCGGAACTCTTGCGTCCAGTCCTCGACGTCCTCCGCCGTCGACGCGCTCGGCTCCGTGAACACCGCCCACGGGACGAGGCTCGGCAGCACGGTGTCCGACTCCCCGACGCCCCCGCGCCACAGCTCCACGACCAGGGTGCCGCGGACACCGGTCAGTCGTTCGAGGGTGGTGACGACGCTCGCGTATCGCCGACGCGCTGCACGCCGATCGCGTGCGTGCCGGGCGTCCTGCTTCCCCCAGGGCAGCGTGTGGAACCGCATGCCGGGCAGGTACCAGCCGCTGTATCGCGGGTAGGGCTCAGGCCACCGCTCCCGCCACAGGGCGAGCAGCCGCGCCGCGTCGGAATGCGCGTCGGGGGCGTCGGAGACGCGCGGCTCGGGGACGGATGCGGGGAGGGCGTCGGGTTCTGCGTCGCCCACAGGGGAGCATCGCAGACACCGAGGTCGAGCGGCCGCCTCGATCCCCACGCCTCGTCGGGAGGGGGCGATCGGATCCGACCCGCTCACCTAGACGATCGTCTCGCCAAGGCGTTGAGTGGTCTTCCGTCGCAACGATGCGACGACCAGGAGGCAGCAGCATGACCACCGACCAGCGCACGCGATCCGACGGATCCGCCGTCCGACGCGGGCTCCTCACCTTCATGGCGGCACCGCCGCCCGCCCCGCGTCTCGACGACGCCACCGTCGCCCGCCGCTACCCGCGCCTCCGCCTCCAGGTGTTCATGGGCATCTTCATCGGGTACGCGGCCTACTACCTCATCCGCAACAACGTGCCGCTGGTGGCCACGATCCTCCGCGACGAGAACGGCTTCAGCGCCCTCGGCCTCGGGATCCTCACCAACGGCGTGCTGCTCGCCTACGGCTTCAGCAAGTTCCTGAGCGCGATCGTCAGCGATCGCAGCAGCGCGCGCTGGTTCCTGCCCATCGGCCTGCTGCTGTCGGCGTTCGCGAACCTGGTGGTGGCGTTCGTGCCGGCCGTCGGCGCATCCGTGGCGCTGTTCGCCGTCGTGATGATCGTGAACGGCTTCTTCCAGGGGATGGGCTGGCCGCCGTCCGGCCGCACCCTCGTGCACTGGTTCTCGACCTCGGAGCGCGGCGGCAAGACGGCCATCTGGAACGTCGCCCACAACGTCGGCGGCGCCGGCGCGGGTGGCCTCGCGGGCCTCGCCATCGCCACCTTCGGCACCTGGCAGAGCGCGTTCTGGTTCCCGGCGATCGTCTGCATCGTGATCGCGCTGATCGCCTTCGCGCTCCTCCGCGACACCCCCGAGTCGGAGGGCCTCCCGCCCATCGAGGAGCACCGCCATGACCCGGCTCCCGTCGAGACCGACGCGGCCGACGAGGGCGCGTCGACCTGGTCGACCATCCGCCGGTACGTCATCGGCAACCGCACCATGGTGAACCTCGCGCTCGCCAACGTCTTCGTCTACACGCTCCGCTACGGCGTGCTCGTGTGGGCGCCCATCTACCTCGCCGACGTCCGCGGCGCGAGCCTCGGCGAGGGCATCGCCGGGTTCTCGCTGTTCGAGCTCGCCGGCATCCCGGGCACGCTCCTCTGCGGGTACATCAGCGACAAGGTGTTCCGCGGGCGGCGCTCGCCGACGGGGATCCTGTTCATGGCGGCCGTCGGCGTGGCCGTCGCGATCTACTGGCTGTCGCCCGCCGACGGCCCGCTCTGGGTGTCGCTCGCGGCGCTCGTGCTCATCGGCGGCCTGATCTACGGCCCGGTCATGCTCATCGGCCTCCAGGCGCTCGACCTCAGCCCCCGGAAGGTCGCGGGCACCGCGGCCGGCTTCACGGGCCTGTTCGGCTACGTGCTCGGCGCGACGCTCGCCTCCACGGGCATCGGCGCCTCGGTGCACGCGTTCGGCTGGGACGTGACCTTCGTGCTGATCCTCGTGTGCGTCGCGCTCGCGATCGTGCTGCTCGCCGTCGTCGGCAAGGACGAGTCGGCGCTGCGGCGTCGTCGCGAGGAGCGCGGGGACGTCGCGGCCCGCTGACCCGGGCTGCGTGGTACCGGTCGCGGATCAGCTCGCGCCCGGCACCACGATCCCGCGCTCGTACGCGAACACCACGGCCTGCACCCGGTCGCGCACGCCGAGCTTCAGCAGCAGGCGCGAGACGTGCGTCTTCACGGTGGCCTCGCCGAGGTAGAGGCGCTCGGCGATCTCCGCGTTGGCGAGCCCCTCGGCGAGGAGGCGCAGCACCTCGAGCTCGCGGTCGGTGAGCGTCCGCACGCGCGGGTCGGTCGGGATCGCGGGGGTCGGCGCGGGGGAGGCGGAATCGCCGGATCCCCGGCCGAAGCGCTCGATGACCCGGCGCGTGACGTCGGGCGAGAGCAGCGCGTCGCCGCGTGCGATCACGTGCACGGCCTCCACGAGCGACTCCGGCGACGCGCTCTTCAGCACGAAGCCGCTCGCGCCCGCGTCGAGCGCGGTGAAGAGGTAGTCCTCGCGGTCGAACGTGGTGAGCATGAGGACGCCCGCGCGGATCGCCGGGTCGGCGACGATGCGCCGCGTGGCCTCGAGCCCGTCGACGCGCGGCATCTGCACGTCCATGCAGATCACGTCGGGCGCGAGCGCGGCGGCCAGGCGCACGCCCTCCTCGCCGTCGGCGGCCTCGCCGACCACCTCGATGCCGTCCTCGCTCTCGAGGATCACGCGGAAGCCGGCGCGCACGAGCGCCTGGTCGTCGACGAGCAGGACGCGGACGGCGGGGGGTGCGGCCGTGGTGGCGTCGGTCGGATCGGTGCTCACGCGCGGGTCTCCTCGGGGACGGATGCGGGGGCGGCCTCCGCGGCGGACGCTGCGGCGGGCTCCGGGACGGAGGCGGAGAGGGGGACGGGCATCGGCACGGGCGGCACGACGGGCGTCGGACCGGTGGGGAGCGACGCGCGCACGAGGTAGCCGCCGCGGGCCTTGGGGCCGATCTCGATGGATCCGCCCACCGCCGCCACGCGCTCCCGCATGCCGCGCTGACCGAGGCCGCCCGGCCCGTTCCGCACGGGGCCCGCGGCTGCCGACGCCGCCGCGCCCGCGGGCCCGCCGTCGCTCACCTCCACCTCGACCCGGTCCGCCAGGTAGCGCAGGCGCAGGTCGACGCGCGCGCCCGTCCCCGCGTGCTTCCGCACGTTCGTGAGCGACTCCTGCGCGACGCGGTAGACGATGAGGTCGACCGTGGGCGTGAGCGGGCGGGGCGTGCCGATGACCTCGTACGCGACCTGGAGCCCGGCGCCGCACGCCTCGGCGACGAGCTCGGGCAGCTGGTCGACGCCGCGGGTGGAGGCGGTGCGGGTCGGATCGCCCTGGGCGTCGTCGCCGGATCCCGTGCCGTCCTCCTCCTGCCGGAGCGCCACGAGCATCCGGTGCAGCTCCTCGATGGCGCTGCGCGCGTTGTCCTCCACGATGCCGAGCGAGGTCGCCGCCTTCTCGGCGTCGCGCCCGAGGACCCGGCGGGCGGCGCCCGCGTGCACGCCCATCACCGACACGTGGTGCGCGACGACGTCGTGCAGCTCCCGCGCGATGCGCACCCGCTCGATCGTCACCGCCTGCTCCGCCACGCGCTCGCGCTCCGTCGCCAGCTCGGCCGTGCGCGTCTCGAGTGCGCAGCGGTCGCGCGCCGACGCCCACGCGCGGTCGCCGAAGTACCAGGCGCCGCCGAAGTAGAGGAGGTTCGTGACGATGGTGACGAGCCCTGCGGCGACCGGCGCCGGGACCCACGCGTCGTCCGGCGCGGACTCGAAGGTCGAGCCGGACAGCGAGAAGAACCCGGAGGTCTGCAGCAGCGCGCTGAATAGCCACGCGAACATGCCGACGACGATGATGCCGCGCACGACGTTCGCCCGGAGGCGGTTCCGCCCCCAGGCACCGAGCGAGTACATCGCGATGAACATGGCGATGTTGGAGAAGAGCACCTCGGGCACGAACTGGTACGCGCCCACGATGAAGGTCGCGCCGATCACCAGCGTCACAGCCTCCGGCTGCAGGCGGCGGAGGGCGAGCGGGCCGCTCATGAGCAGGATCCACGCGGCGATGACCCACATCGGCGGCCGGGACGGGTACATGCCGATCGCGTAGTAGATGACGCAGCTCCCGGTGGTGAGCGCCAGCATCACGAGCGCCAGAAGGAGGTCGAACCGCAGCCCCGCGCGGTCGGGCCGGGGCCGCACCCAGAACCGGTCGACGCTGTCGGGGGCGGATGCGGCGCTCATCCGACCACGGTATCGACGCGGCCCCGCGCGCCGCATCCGCCGGATGACGGAACGACGCCATCGCCCGCCGGCGCCCGGGCCGCCCGTCTCAGCCGGCAGCCGGGTCCGGCCCCGCGAGCCGGATACGCGGCACAGGCGGCGTGCCCATCCCGGCGCCGATGAAGTAGCTGGCCTCCGGCGGCTGGTCGTACCCCGTGTTCTGCCACGCGACGGCGAGGCGGTACATCGGGTCCTGCATGAGCGTGCGCAGCCGCATGTCGGACTGGTCGGTGGTGGAGTAGATGCGCAGCTCGCTCGAGTCGGCGCTGCGCCACACCAGCTCCTCGCGCCAGTCGCCCATGAGGTCGGCCTGGAGCATCGGGTCGCCCTTGGTGCCGTTGTCGGTGAGGGCGCCGTCGGCCCGGAGGAGCGTCCGCTGGGTGGCGGTGGTCCAGTCCCACTTGCCGATCACGGGCGTGCCCGCGCCGAGGGACGGGTCGTAGTCGTCGTCCACGATCTCGCGGAGCGGATCCCCGTCCCACCATGCCGTGAACACCGTGCCGGGCATGCGGTTCGCGATGAGCCGGCCGTCCGCCGAGCGGAGCTGCGCGTGGTCCTTGCCGTCGGGCCCGAGGCCGGACGCCCACGCCTCGGCGCCCGGGTGGCGGGGATCGACGTCGGCCGCGGAGCCGCGTCCCGTGTCGTGGTCGCCGGGGATGCTCCAGAGGATGCGACCCGTGCGGGCGTCGCGCATGGTCGCGGCCCGGTTGCCGGAGCGCGACATGATCTCGTGCACCGCGAACACCTCGTAGCCGGGGTTGTCCGGCACGAGGTCGGCCACGTGCAGGGCGTCGCCGTGGCCGAGCCCCGTGGAGTAGAGGAGCGTGCCGTCGTCGTCGACCGTCATGGACCCGAAGACGATCTCGTCGCGCCCGTCGCCGTCCACGTCGGCGATCTCCATCGCGTGGTCGCCCTCGCCGGCGGCGGCCGCGTGGCCGTGCGTGGCGCTGTCGAGGATCCACCGCTCGACGAGGTGCCCGCCGCGCAGGTCGTACGCGGCGATGGCCGTGCGCGCGTAGTAGCCGCGGCTCACGATGAGGCTCGGATGCTCGCCGTCGAGGTACGCGGTGGAGGCGAGGAAGCGGTCGACCCGGTTGCCGTAGGTGTCGCCCCACGAGGCGACGGAGCCGCGCGGCGGGTCGTAGGGGACGCTGTCGATGACGCCGCCGGTCAGGCCGTCGAACACGGTGAGCGACTCGGGGCCCGAGAGCACGCGACCGGCCGCGTTCCGGTGGTCGGCCGTGGCGTCGCCGAGCACGCGGCCCTGGCCGTCGACCGTCCCGTCCGCGGTCTTCATGGCGACCTCGGCGCGGCCGTCCCCGTCGTAGTCGTAGACCTGGAACTGCGTGTAGTGCGCCCCCGCCCGGATGTTCGGGCCGAGGTCGATGCGCCAGAGCCGCGTGCCGTCGAGCCGGTACGCGTCGAGCAGCACGTCGCCCGTGTAGCCGTCCTGGCTGTTGTCCTTCGAGTCGCTCGGATCCCATTTCACGAAGAGCTCGTACCGCCCGTCGCCGTCCGCGTCGCCGACGCTCGTGTCGTTCGCGCTGTAGGAGTACGTCGCGCCGTCGGGGGTGGTGCCGTCGGCCGGGCGGTCGAGCGGCACGGACGTGTACGGGGCCGTCCGCACGCCGAACGACGCCGTGACGGGCGCCTCGACGCCGTCGAGCACGCTCGAGACCACGTAGTGCGCATCCGCGGTGCCGTCCGGGTCGGTCATGTCGGTCGCGTCGGTGAGCGGCGATGGCGTGATCCTCGTGCCGTCCCGGTCGACGACGAAGGCGATGGCGTCGGGGTCGGTGCCGAGCATCCGCCACGAGAGGTGGACGCCGTCGGGGACCAGCGCGGCCTCGGGCGCCCGGTCGAGGCGCTCCATCTGGCGGGCCGCGGTGGTGGGCGCGGCGGGGGTGGACGCCGCGCGAGCCGCCGCGGGGGATCCCGGCAGCTGGCCGACGACGACGGCGCCGGCGACGAGGGCGGCGGCCATCCCGCGGAGGAGCCGGTGACGGGCGCGGGCAGGGCGGCAGGGGACGGACACGGAGCCTCCGGGCGGGATCGCGGGCGGATGGGATGCGCGGGTCGGACGCGACGCGGACCGCCGGGACCGTCGGTCACGGTAGGCGGCGGAGGCCCGCCCGCGCCGCTCCCGTCCCCAGCGCCGAACGGGGGCGCCAGCGCCACAGCGCCCGGGGAGCGCGATTCACCGGACATCGTGATAGGCCGCATAGGTCAACCGGTGCGACACTGGGGGGACGGGCGCATCCGCCCGGCCGTCTCTCCCGCACCGTCGCGGATCCTCCTCCGTGCGCCGTCTGCCCGCCCGCGCGGCGCCCGACCTCCCGTCCCGCGCCCGCGTCACCCGCTGCCGTGCGCGCTGGCCGGATCCGCTCGCACCACCGCCGACGCCCGCGCCGGCACGAAAGGACCCCATGTCCGACACCACCGCATCCGCCCGCCCGGCGGCAGGGGTCACCGGCGCGTCCGGCGCGCCTGATTCCGGACGGCCCTCGGCCCCCGTCGTCTCGCGCCGCGCCTGGCAGGCGCTCATCGTGCTGCTCGCCGGCATGTTCATCGCGCTGCTCGACACCACGATCGTGAACGTGGCGCTGCCGACCATCCGCACGAGCCTCGACGCCTCCGAGTCGACGCTGAGCTGGATCATCTCCGGCTACGCGCTCGCGTTCGGCCTCGCGCTGATCCCCGCGGGCCGGCTCGGCGACCGCTACGGGCACAAGTGGGTGTTCGTGACGGGCATCGCGCTCTTCACGCTCGCCAGCCTCGCGTGCGGCGTGGCGCAGGACGACCTTCAGCTCGTGATCGCGCGCGTGGTGCAGGGGCTCGCCGGCGGCCTGTTCGTGCCCGCGGTGACCGCCTTCATCCAGCTGCTGTTCCCGCCGCAGGCGCGCGGCAAGGCGTTCGCCATCATGGGCGCCGTCATCGGCGTCTCGTCCGCGCTCGGCCCGATCGTGGGAGGCCTCATCATCCAGGCGGCGGGGGAGGAGTCGGGCTGGCGCCTGGTCTTCTTCGTGAACCTGCCCGTCGGCCTCGCGACCGTCATCGCCGCGATCTTCCTGCTCCCGAGCCGCCGCGTGGCCGAGGAGGTCGCGGGCGACGTGCGCGCGCAGTCCGGCCAGGCACGCGCAGGCGCCCCGGCGAAGCCCGCGGCCCCCGCCGCCTCGGGCGTCGACCTCGTCGGCATCCTGCTCGTGAGCGCCGGCCTCGTGGCCCTGCTCGTGCCGCTCATCGACGGCCAGGACCAGGGCTGGCCGCTCTGGACCTACCTCTCCCTCGCCGGCGGCGTCGTGCTCCTCGCGATCTTCGGCGCGTGGGAGGTCATGCAGACGAAGCGCTCCAAGGGCGTCCTCGTGCCGCCGCACCTGTTCTCGCACGCGGCCTTCACGGGCGGCGTGATCCTCGCGATGGTCTACTTCGCGGCCTTCACGAGCATCTTCTTCACCATCTCGATCCTGTGGCAGTCGGGCCTCGGCAACTCGGCGCTCGAGTCGGGCCTCGTCTCGATCCCGTTCGCCATCGGCAGCATCGTCGGCTCCTCGCAGAGCAACCGCCTGACGAACCGCCTCGGCCGCACCGTGCTCGTGATCGGCACGGCGCTCGTGAGCGTCGGCCTCATCTGGCTCTGGCTCGTGCTCCTGAACACGGCGGCCGCGGACCTCACCAGCTGGATGCTCCTCGTCCCGCTGCTGCTCGCCGGCATCGGCAACGGCCTCTTCATCGCGCCGAACGCGCAGTTCATCGTCGCGACGGTCGACCCCGCCGAGGCGGGTGCGGCGTCCGGCGTCATCGGGACCGTGCAGCGCGTCGGCTCGGCCGTCGGCATCGCGGTGATCGGCAGCGTGCTCTTCGCGGGCGTCGCGGGCGCCGGGATCCGCGGCCCGCAGATGGTCCCCCAGGCGTTCACCGACGCGTCCGCGTCGGCCATGGGCGTCAGCGCGATCTTCGCGGTCGTCGCCTTCGCGCTCGTGTTCGCCCTGCCGCGGCGGGTGTCGCGCGGGCACTGACCCGCGCCGCTCCACCTCCCTCTCGCCGATCCGGATCCGTCCGGGTCGGCGAGAGCCGTCTGCGGGGTCGTGCCCCTCCCTGCGCCGTGCCTCTTCCTAGCCGGCCGCGAGGATCCGGTGCCGCAGCCGCCCGAGCGCGTCCTCGGCGCCCCGCAGCACGGAGATGTGGCCGTCGCCCGGGCGGATCACGAGCTCGGCGCCCGGCACGCGGTCGGCGAGCCAGCGGGCGTGGGCGACCGGCGCGATCCGGTCGGCCTCGCCGTGCAGCAGGATCACCGGCGCCCGGACGTCCGCGAGGTCGACGCCCCAGTCGGCGACGAGCGCCAGGTCGTCGTCGACCATGCCGCCGATCCCCGCCTCGAGCCCTCGCCCGGCGACCTCGTCCAGCCAGGCCCAGTCGGTCTCGAGCGCGCGCAGGTCGCCGTCCGTGAACATCGCCGGGTCGAACTCGGACGCGGCCAGCTCCGTCTCGAGCGCCTCCGCGCCGGTGAGCGCCGCCCGCAGCTCGCGCTCGCCGCCCGCGTGCATGCCGGCGAACCAGTCGAGGCCGTCCGCCTCGACGGGCGCGAGGGCCGCCCCGCACAGCGCGCCGAGCACGCGCCCCGGGAGCGCGGCCGCCGCGGCCAGCGCGAGCACCGCGCCGCTCGAGTGCCCGAGCACCGCGAAGCGGTCGATCCCGAGGGCGTCGGCGAGGGCCGCGTCGTCGGCTGCCGTGTCGGCGACGGCCCGGCCCGGGTGCCGGGTGGATCCGCCGTACCCCGGCCGGTCGTACGACACCCACCGGATCCCGCGGCCGTCGGGCGACTCGACGAGCGGCGCGGGCGGGGGCCCGACGTTCGGGGTGCCGTGGTGGTAGACGACCACGAGGCCGGCCGCGTCTGCCGAGCCCGTGTCGTAGCAGTGCAGCGTGCGGCCGTCGGGGAGCCGCAGGTCGGTCTCGATGAGCATGGGGCGAGCGTAGGCGCGTGGTCGCCCCGCGGACAGGGTCGGCCGCGAGCCGGGACGCGCGCGCCGCACGGTGACAGGATCGGCGCATGGACGAGGCGCAGCGCAGCGAGCTCCGGGAGCTGCGCCGTCGCGCCTACGGACCGCGTCCCGACCTGGGCGACGCCGGGCTCGACCGCCTGCGGCAGCTCGAGGCTCGGCAGGGCGGGGCGGCCGCCGGGTCGGCGGCCTCGGAGTCGGCGGGCGCGCCCGTCGCTGCGCCCCCGGCCGCCCCCGCGGAGCCGTCCCCCGACGAGCGCGATGCCGCCGTGGAGGACCTGGACGAGGACGCCGCCACCCGCTCGGCGTCCTCGCGGCGCCGCCGCACCGCGATCCTCTGGGCGGCATCCGTCCTCGTCGCGGTCGGCGCGACCGTCGCGCTCACCTCCGGCCTCGCGTCGATGACCGGCCGCGACGTCGGGACCGTCGCGCTGGACCCCGACCGCCCCGTCCCCGACCGCTGGGACGACTGGTACCAGGACGTCGCCACGGGCGTCGGCGAGTTCCACGGCCTCACGGTCATCGGCCTGGAGAACCCCGACGACGGCCAGGCGTGCGTCACGGTCGTCGCCCCGCGCTTCGCCCGCGGCGCGAACCCGATCGGCGGATGCGCGGCGGGCTCGTTCCCGGCCCGCGGCGTCCTCACGGTCACGGGCGACATGCCCGCCGAGCTCCGCGACGAGTTCCCCGAGGGCACGGCGCTCGAGTTCGTGCTCGAGGGCGGATCCGTGCGGGTCACGGCGGGCTAGCGGCGGAGGGCCCGCGTCAGGCCGGGTTCGACTTCAGCAGCCGGGCCACCGCGATCATCGCGCCGCCCACCACAGCCGGGATCCCGCCGCCGGGGTGCACCGACGCGCCGACCCGCCACAGCCAGGGCCGCCAGGGGTCGTTGTACGCGGGACGGTGGAACGGCCCGCTCATCCACGGCGGACGCGCCGCTCCGTAGAGCGCGCCGTGCGGCTCGCCGCCGACGCCGTAGTAGCGCGGATCGAGCACCGTCGTCGTGTCGAGGAGGTCGGTGAGGGGCCGGTCGAGCCCCAACGCCTGGGACACCCGGTCGACCTCGCGCCGGACGAAGGGGTGCTCGGCTGTGTAGCGGCCTCCGTCTGCGGCAGCGGTGAGGAGGATGCCGACGGTGCTGCGCGGGTTCGGGTACACCTCCCCGGCGCGGTACTGGTTGACGAACACCATGGTGTCGGCCGGCTCGTCGCCCGCCTCGAGGCTGCGGTGCAGCGCGGCCGGCTTCGTCGGCAGCACCACGCTGTGCGTCGCGATCTCCGCCGGGAGCTCCTCCCGCAGCGCGCCGTAGACCGCGATCGCCGAGCAGGAGAGGGCGCGGGGGCGCAGGCCGGCGACCGTCGGGATCCGCGACGGGCACATCAACCGGGTCAGCCGGTCGGCGTCCAGGGCGCTGACGACGAGGTCGGCCGGGTAGCGCCCGGCTGCGGTGGTGACGCACCCTCGCTGGATGCGGGTGACGGCCTCGCCGGTGCGGATCCCCACCCCGGCCGCCTCGGCCAGCCGGCCCAGCGCGAGCACGATCTCGTACACGCCGCCGCGCGGCACCCAGGCGCCGGTCTCCGCCATGATCGCCGGCATGCTCGCGTAGAGGGCCGGGGTGCGCGACGGCGAGACGCCCGCGTTGAGGGTGTGGATGGCGATGATCTCCCGCAGCCCGTCGGGCAGCCACGTGAGGCTGTCGAGGTAGGCCCGCGTCGTGAGGCGCGAGCCGTACACCGCCAGCAGCCGGCGCACGGCGGGGAGCGCGGCCCGATCGGTGGGGTCGGCGAGCAGCAGCGCGGTGACGTCGTCGGCGAGGGGCGCGTGGATCTCGGAGAACCGCCGCCAGGCGCGGTACCAGGGGTGGTCGGGCGCCACCGGCAGGGAGGTCTCCTCGCCGTCGAAGTAGTAGCGGCCGACCTCGGGCATCCGCACCAGGTCGAGGCCGCCGTCGTCGGAGGCGCGCCCGGGGGTGCGCTCGCCGTCGCCGAGCCTGCGCCGCAGCTCGTCCCACACCGCCGGGAACGTCACCAGCGACGGCCCGGTGTCGATGCGGTCGTCGCCGAGGAGGATCCGACGGCTCTTGCCGCCGAGCTCGGCGGAGGCCTCGAGCAGGGTGACGCGATGGCCCGCGTGGGCGAGCAGAGCGGAGGCGGTGAGGCCGCCCATCCCGCCGCCGACGACGACGATGCGGCTCACGCGACACCTCCCAGCGTGATCGAGACGACGAGCAGCACGCCGGCGAACGAGCCCGCGATGTAGGGGAAGGCGATCGACAGGCCGTAGAGGCGGTGGCCCGTCTCCGGCGTCGGGTCGCGCAGGAGGCGCACCACGAGGGTCCCGGCGATCACCAGGGTGACGGCCGCCACGGGCACGCTCACCAGCGCGAGCAGCGCCGTCGAGACGAGCCACCAGGCTCCGCTCCACAGGGCGGTGCCGCGGGGGCCGAGCCGCACCGCGGTGGTGGTGATCCCCGCGTCGCGGTCCTCCACGATGTCCTGCACCGCGTCGAACGCGTGCTTGGCCACGCTCCAGGCCATCAGGCCCAGGGCGGCGGGCCAGACCGGCCTCGCCTCGAGGGCCGCCGGCACGATCACCAGGGGCAGCGCGTACGCCGCGTTGCTCAGCGAGTCGAGGAAGGGCCGGGCCTTGAAGCGCAGCGGGGGCGCGGAGTAGAAGACGAACACGCCCGCGTAGAGCAGGATCGCCGCGTTCGCGAGCGGGGGCAGCACCAGGAGGAAGCAGACGAGGAACGGCACGTTGAGGGCGGCGACGGACCAGGCGATGAGCCGCACCTCGGACGGCCGGATCCGGGCGCCCTCGAGCGAGCCCTTGCGGGGGTTCGCCGCGTCCGTGTCCTGGTCGAAGACGTCGTTCACGCCGTAGATGAGCAGGTTGAACGGGAGGGTGAGCCACAGGAGCAGCGGCAGGGCGCGCAGGTCGAACAGCGCGCCCGTGAGCCACACGGCGACGACGCCGGACCCGATGGTGTTGATCCACAGCACCGGCCGCGAGATGAGCACGAGGCGCCGCACGGCCATCCCGATCTCCGAGGGCGCGGTGCGGGGCAAGCGCTCGCTGCCGTCGGTCACGAAGCCGAACGTACCCCCATCGACGCGCGCGCCCGCCTTACGGCTCCCAGGCGCAGACTGGATGCCCGGCGCCTGCTCTCCCCGGCAGGCCGCACCCCCTGGGCCCTCGCGCGCCACCTGCGCACGGAGGTCCGGCCCGCGATGCGGCGGATGCTCGCCGCCGCGGTGCGGGAGACGGTCGCCTTCGAGCCCGACGTGGTGGTGCACCATCCCCTGGTCCTCAGCGCGCCGATGGTGGCCGACGCGCTCGGCGTGCCCCGCGTGCTCGTGGAGTTCGCGCCGGTCGCCACCCCCAGCGACCGCTTCCCCGCGGCCGGCGGCCCCACGGCCGTCCGCGACCTCCCCGTGCGCAACCGGTCAACCTACGCCGTGCCGCGCCTCGCCGCGCGCCTCCTCGAGGGCCACGTGGTACGCGCGGCCGCCGAGCTGCCGGGCGGCCGTCGTCCCTCCCGGCGCTCGCCGTCGCGCGCGACGCTCATGGCCGTGAGTCCCGCGCTGCTGCCGCGGCCCGACGACTGGCCGGAGCGGGTGCACCAGGCCGGGGCCTGGTCGGAGGAGCCGGCGGCGTCGCGGGATCCGGTGATCGAGGACTTCCTGGGCGGTGGGCCCCACCTCGTCGCCTCGTTCGGGTCCATGGCGCGAGGGGACGCGTCGGCCCGGGGGCGCGCCATCCTCACGGCCGCCCGCTCCCACGGCCTCCGGGTGCTGCTCGTCACCGGCTGGGGCGGGCTCGCGCTGCCGGACGGGTGCGGGGGATCCGACGTGCTGGCGGTGCGGTCGGCGCCGTTCGACCGGGTGCTGCCGGGCGCGGCGCTCGCCGTGCACCACGGCGGGGCGGGCACCTCGCACGCCGTCGCCCGGGCCGGGGTGCCCGCCGTCGTCGTGCCCGTCACCGCCGACCAGCCGTTCTGGGCCGCCCAGCTGCACCGGCAGGGGGTGGCCGCCGCCCCGATCCCCTCGCGCCGCATGTCGGCCGCCGCCCTCGCGCCCGCGATGGCCGACGCCCTGTCCCGGAGCGGGCGCGCGGCTGAGGTGGGCGCGCTCATGCGGCGGGAGCGCGGGGTGCGGCGGGCGGTCGACGTGCTCGAGTCCCTCTGAGCCGGCGGCCGATCGGCAGCCCCCGCCCGTGCGTCGATCAGCCGAGGATCGCGCGCATCCGCTCGTAGAACGGCGCCGGGTCGCCGGCCAGCGAGGCCTTCACCATGCGGCTCCAGTCGTCGACGACGACCTCGACGGATCCCGCCGCCAGCCCGTCGAGCGACGCCCGCGGCACGTCGCGCGGGTCGATCATCGGCCCGTCGTAGCCGGCCATGATGTCGGTGTCGGCCGCCCCGAGGTGCACGCCCTGCACGAGCGTGCCCTGCCCGGCGAGCTCCAGCCGCACCGCGTTCGTCATGTTCCACTCGGCCGCCTTCGCCGCCGCGTAGCCGCCGTTGGCGGGGGTCGAGAACCAGGACAGCGCCGAGAGGATGTTGACGATCGCGCCCCCGCCGTTCGCGGCGAGCACGGGCGCGAAGGCGCGGATCACGCCGAGCGTCCCGTAGAAGTGGGTGTCCATCTCGCGGCGGATCTCCGCCATGTCGCCCGTGATGAGCGCGGCGCCCGTCGAGATGCCCGCGTTGTTGACCACGAGCGTCACGTCGTGCGCGGCCTCCGCGGCGGCGGTCACCGACGCCGGGTCGGCGAGGTCGAGGCGCAGCACCTCGACGCCGGGGATGTCGATCGCCTCGGGTCGGCGCGCGGTCGCGTAGACCTTGCGGGCGCCGCGCGCGAGCAGCTCCTCGACGAAGGTGCGGCCGATGCCGCGGTTCGCGCCGGTGACGAGGGCGACCTGATCCTGGATGTCCATGCGTGCTCTTCCTCCTGCCGCCCGCGTCGATCGCGGGGTGCGGCGCGGCCTACGCTAGGAGTTGACGTCGACGTGAAGGGCAAGTCCGCCCGCGAGATCGGCGGGATCACCACCATCAGCACGAGGGAAGAGGGCGGCATGCTGCGGATCGGCGACGTGGCGGGACGCGCGGGCGTGAGCACGCGGGCGCTCCGGTACTACGAGGAGCAGGGCCTCCTGCCGGCCGAGCGCACCACGAGCGGCCAGCGCGTCTACCGGGAGGCGGCGGTCGAGCGCGTGCAGCTCATCCAGCGGCTGTTCGCGGCGGGCCTCCCGAGCCGCACGATCCGCCAGCTGCTCCCGAGCGTCGACACCGGCGTCGCGGCGCCCGAGTCGCTCGCGCTCCTGCGCTCCGAGCGCGACCGGATCACCGCGGCCATCGCCGAGCTCGAGCGCGCCCGCGTGGAGCTGGAGCGCGTGATCGAGGTCTGCCTGCACCCGACGCCGGAGCACTGCCCGGCGCTGCGCGAGGGCGGGGCGGCGCACGCGGAACCCGTCGCCGCCTGATTCCGCCGCGGGGCCGTCCGCGCGCGGGCCCCGCGTCGGCCCGGGAGGGACGCCGCCCTCCCGAACCGGAGCGCCTAGCCGGCGAGGTCGCGGATGGTCAGGCCGGTGAACCGCGCCGCGCCGCCGACGGAGCGGAGCGCGATGCCCGTGTCCCCGTCCGCGAACTGCACCTGCTGCGAGAGCACGACGTGTCCGTCGTCCGCGAAGACCTCCACGCTCTGCATGTCGACGAAGATCCGCAGGTGGAGGGAGCGGCCCGCCGCATCGCCCGGCGCGGTCGCCCGCCTGTACGGGGACAGGGAGTACCCGGGCAGGTCGGACGCCGACCGGTCGACGTACACCTCGCTCCCGGTCCTGCCGATGTCGGTGTGCCGCGCCCCGTCCGCGGAGCGTCCCACCCACACGCCGACGTCGGTCGCCGCGGTCCACGCGATGTCGAGCTCGAGCTCGTAGGCCCGGCCGTCCCAGGGGAGGACGACCGTGCCGTCCACCTCGCGGTCGGGCAGCTCGACGGTCCGGGTGGCGGTGGCCGCGAGCGCCGCGACGGGAGCGCTGAGCAGGCTGTAGCGCCCGTCCGCCTGGCGATCGAGCCGCAGCTCGCGGACGATCGAGTTCTGGCCGTTGTACCCGTCGGACGCGTCGGTGGGCACGTCGCGGTTCGCGTACTTCCAGTTGTTCATCCACGCGATCGCGTAGCGGCGCGTCTCCGGCGCCTCGACGACCGGCCACGTGACGGCCGCGTACCAGTCCCACCCCCAGTCGAGCCACTGCGGCGTGAGGTCGTCCGCGAGGTACTGCTCGCCGTCCCAGCGCCCGGTCCAGTACGCGTACGTCATGGGCAGGCCGACGCCGTAGGCGTCCATGCTCGCGCCGAGCACCCAGTGGCGGCTGCCGTCGTCCGCCGTCATCTCGAACAGATCCGGGCACTCGATCCCGCCGAGCCCGTGGTCGGGGTAGTCGAAGTTGCGCTGCAGCCGCCACGTGCGCAGGTCGGGAGATGTGTAGAAGGCCGCGTAGCGCGCGCGTCCGATGACGCAGACCCACTCGCCGCGGGCGGCGTCCCAGTGCACCTTGGGGTCGCGGAACCACTCGGCGTTGTCGATCTCGCCCGGCGTCGACGCGGCGCGGCCGTCGGTGTTGACGATCACCGGGTCCGGGAGCGCGGTGAAGGTCGCGCCCCCGTCGGTCGACCAGTGCAGGTACTGCTCCTGGTACTTCCGCACGCCGTCCGTCGGCTGCGTCGCCAGGGCGACGACCGCGCCGGCGCCGAAGCCCGCCGTGTTCGCGGAGTCGACGACGGCCGAGCCGGACCAGACCGGGAAGTCCGGCTGCAGCGGGATGGCGACGCCGTGATGGGTGAAGTGCACGGCGTCCGTGGTCGATGCGCGGTCCCAGCCACCCGGGCCGTTGTTCTGGTCCGAGTGCAGGTAGTAGAGCTGGTACGCGCCGTCGGTGAACACGGGCCGCTGCGGATCGCACAGCCACCCGGTGGGCGGCGTCATGTGGAACCTCGCGCGGAGCGATGCGGCGGCGGCCGACGTCCTCGTCGCGTGCGCCGGACCGGCGGCCGCGGCCAGGGCGGCCAGCACCCCGCCTCCTGCTCCCTGGAGGACCAGGCGTCGTGAGATGTCGTTCGTCATCGGGACCTCCCTTCGGTTGATGGTCGTGCGTCTGATGGGTCGTGCGCGTCACGCGGAGGCGGGCTCGCCCACCCGGTCCGCGACCGTGAGCTCGACGTCGGCGGCGTCCGAGGACAGGGTCACCGTGACCCCGCCCGTCCCGAGGAGCACGAGGTGGGATGAGGCGACGATCCCCCCGTCGACGAACACCTCGAGGAGCGGGCCGTCGACGCTGACGAGCATCCGACCGCCGTGCCCGTCCGGCAGCGGCGCGGTCGTGGTCGCGGGGAGGTCGGGGTGCACGGCGGCCATGGCCGGGCCGCCCCGCGTGACGGTCAGCGTGGCGGCCGACGCGTCGAGCTCGATCACGGCGAACGCGTCGGCCGTCCCCCGGAGGTGGAGCCGCGACGTCCCCGGGCGCGAGCTGTCCCAGGCCAGCCCGAGCAGGAAGTGGTCGCCCAGGTCGAGCCGCGTGGCCGGTGCGTGCGCCGCGATCCGGAGGGGCGGGTGCTCCGCGAGGCGCTCCACGAGGGAGGCGGGCGGCCGCTGGACGAGGCGCGGGCCGGCGGCCGTGCGCGTCAGGCTGAGCGTGCGGGGGAGCGACATCGCGCCGCGCCAGGGCGTGGAGGGGATGGCGGCCGCGTAGCGCCAGTTGCTCATCCAGCCGAGCATGACCACGGCCGCGTCGGGGGCGTCGGCGAAGGTCACCCCGGCGTAGAAGTCGGTGCCGTGGTCCAGGCGAAGCGGATCCGGCGTCGCCGACGTGAAGGTCCGGCCGTCGAAGTCCCCCACGACGTAGCTCATGGAGGAGCCTCCCGGATCATCGCGGCCGTCCACGGGGTTGGTGCTGAACGTGAGCACCCACGCGACGTGGTCGGGATCCCCGTCGACGGCGAGCGGGACGAGGTCGGGGCACTCCCACACGACGCCCTCCTCCCCGTGCGGCCCGAAGTCGCTGAGCGGCTCCCACGAGAGCAGGTCCGTGGACGAGTAGAAGATGACCCGGCGCTCCTCCGCCTCGACGGCGAGCAGCACCCACCGGGCGTGGCCGGCGGCGTCGGCGACGCGGATCACCTTCGGGTCGCGGAAGGACGACGTGCCGCGATCCAGGACGGGGTTGCGCGGATCCGGCGTCCAGGTCATCCCGCCGTCGGTGCTCGTGGCCCGCGACTGCGCCTGGTGGTCGTCGTCGTAGGCGCTCGTGTACAGGGCGGTCAGCTCGGACGAACCCGGGGAGGACGCGACGACGGACCCGGAGAAGATCTGCTCGCCGGGACGGTGCATGATCGCGACCGGGTGCTCGGTCCAGCGCTCCAGGTCGGGGCTCGTCGCGTGCCCCCAGCTCATGTTGCCCCAGTCCGCGCCGTGCGGGTTGTACTGGAAGAAGAGGTGCCAGAGGCCCGCGTGGTGCACGAGGCCGTTGGGGTCGTTCATCCAGTTCCGGCGCGGTGTGAAGTGGAATCGCGGTCGCGGGACGAGGGCGTCCGTGGCGCTCACGTCGACGCCCGGCGGATCGGCGGGCAGGCGATGAGGTGCGGGTGCCCGGGCGACACCGTCTCCATCCCGAGCAGCACGCGGATGCCCGCGGCGCCGAGCTCGTAGTGCGGCAGCTCGACGGTCGTCAGCGCCGGGCGCAGGTGCGCGGCGATCACGTCCTGGTTGTCGAAGCCCACCACGGCGACGTCCTCGGGGATCCGCAGCCCGTGCTCCCGCAGCCCGTCGTAGAGGCCCATGGCCACCCGGTCGTTGTGGCAGAACACCCCGGTGGCCTCGGACTCGATCACCGACCGGACGCTCGCGTAGCCGCCGTCCTGCTGGGGCGTCGCGTCGAACACCAGCGCGGCGTCGAAGTCGATGTTCGCGCCGGCCAGCGCCGAGCGGTATCCCTCGAGCCGCCCGGTGCGCGCGGGGGAGTCCGTCGTCGTGTTGATGAACGCGATGCGACGGTGGCCGGCGGCGATCAGCTCCTCCGTCGCCGCCCGTCCGCCCTGCTCCTCGTCGGGCACCACCGCGGGCAGGCCGCTGCCCACGGCGAAGCAGTCCACGAGCACGGAGTCCGTCTGGTGCAGCAGGTCGGGCACGGTGATCTCGCGGTGGTACCAGGTCGAGTAGAGGATGCCCTGCACCTGGTGCTCGAGCATCATCGCGATCGCCTCCTCCTCCACCGCCGCGTCGCCCTCGGTGTTCGCCACCAGGAGCACGTAGCCGTGCTTCCAGGCCTCGTCCTGCGCACCGTGGATGATCTGCCCGGCGAACGGCGTGGTGGCGATGGCGTCCGCGACCAGCCCGATGAACCGGGACGACCCCTGGCGCAGGGTCTTCGCCAGCGCGTTCGGCCGGTAGCCGAGGCGGATGACGGCCTCCTGCACGCGCTGCCGCGCGTTCTCGCCGATCCGCGCGCCGGCCTTGTCGTTGATCACATGCGAGACCGTGGCCACCGAGACGCCGGCCTCCTTGGCGACGTCGCGCATGGTCACCGCGCTCGTGCTGCGTCCGTGCTCCGGTCCGCTCATCCCTTGGTCGCTCCGCTCTCGAGGCCCTGGATCATGGCCTTGTTCAACACGAGGAACACCAGCAGGAGCGGGGTGACCGAGACGCACACCGCGGCGAACGTCGCCGTCCAGTCGGTGTTGCCCATGGCGCCGATGTAGTTCTGCAGGCCGAGCGGGATCGTCTTCAGCCCGTCGGAGAGCACGAACGTGTTCGCGAAGATGAAGTCGTTCCAGATGAAGATGCTGTTCACGAGGACCACGGTGATGATCGTGTTCGCGGACAGGGGCGACGTGATGCGGAAGAAGATCCGGTACGGGCCTGCGCCGTCGAGGGACGCCGCCTCGTACATCTCGGCCGGGATGTACTCGTAGAAGGAGGAGAACAGGTAGACCGCCATCGGCAGGGCGAACGCCGCCAGCGGGATGATCATCGACAGGTGCGTGTCCAGGAGCCCGACGCGCGAGTAGTCGATGAACAGCGGGACGAGCGCGATCTGCACGGGGACGATGATCCCGAGCAGGAACAGCGAGCGGACGAGGCGGCTGAACCGGAAGCCCAGCACCTGCAGCGCGAAGGCCGCCATCATGCCGGCGACGACGATCACGGCGCTCGCCCCGAGGGTCACGATGAGGCTGTTGACGATGTTCAGCCCCAGGTCGCCGCCCGCGAAGGCGCGCGCGTAGTTGTCCAGCGTGAACTCGGACGGGAAGGCGAACGGGTCGCCGCCCGCGAAGTCCGCGGCCGTGCGGAAGCTCGTGATGAGGAGCCAGGCGAGCGGGTACACCTGCACGACGAGGATGGCGACGACCGTCACCGTGAGCAGGGTCCGCTGGACGCGGAGCCGCGGGGAGCGCGTCGGGCGTCGCCGCGCCGGCCCGCTGCCCGGGCTCGGGCGCTCCTCCGTCGGGCGGTCGAGGGTGGGCGTGGTCATGAGTCGTCCCTTCGACGCAGGAGCAGGAAGATGATGCCGACGGCGACGAGGCACTCGACGACGATGAACACGGAGATGGTGCTCGCGTACCCGTAGTCGGTGTGCACGAAGGCCGTCTTGTACATGTACGTCGTGAGCAGCTCCGACGACTGGCCCGGGCCGCCGTTCGTCAGCAGGTAGGGGATGTCGAAGCCGCGCAGGGCGAAGGTGGTCGCCATGATCGTCGTCGTGGTCCACACCGGGCGGATGTAGGGGAAGCGGATCCGCCAGAACAGCTGCCACCAGGTCGCGCCGTCGAGCCGCGCCGCCTCCTCGAGCTCGCGGGGCACGGCGAGGAGCGCGGCGTAGATGATCAGCATGTAGAGGCCCGTGAAGCGCCATCCCTCGGGGACGGAGACCGCGGCGAGGACGGTGGACACGTTCGACAGCCACGCGGTCTGCAGCGAGCCGAGCCCGATCCAGCCCAGCGCCTGGTTGAGCAGGCCGACCGGCTCGAGGGAGTAGATGCGCTGGAAGAGGATCGCGATGGCGACGGTCGAGATGACCGCCGGGAGCAGGTACAGCGTCTTCACGAGCTCGCGGGCTCGGGGCAGCGCGCTCACCAGGCTCGCGACGATGAGCGCTCCGCCCAGCTGCAGGACCAGGCAGATGGCCAGGTACGCGAGCGCGTTCCCGAACGACGTCCAGAACACGTCGTCGCGGGTCAGCATCTTCACGTAGTTGTCGATCCCGACGAACCTCATGTCGGTGATGCCGTCCCACCGGAAGAAGCTGAGCACCAGCGACTGCCCGATCGGGAGGAGCACGGCGAAGCCGTAGACGACGAGCGGCGGCAGGAGGAACACGAGCACGGAGAGCCGCGATCGTCGCGGGAGCATCGACCCCGCCACCGGCGCGCGCCGGGGGGCGCGGGCCGCGACCTCGCGGACGGCCGCGGTCGGCGCGGATCCGCCGCCGCTCCCGACCGATCCCCCGGCCCCGCCCGCGGCCCGCTCGACGAGGTCAGTCATCGCTGTTCTCCTTGAGGGAGGCGTCCATAGTGGTGATGAAGTCGTCCGGCGAGATGTCGCCCTGGACGAGGAGCGTCAGCTCCTGCTGCAGGCGCGTGTTCGTGGCCGGGTCGAGCTGCGTGTCCCACGGCATCGCGATCGTGCTGCCGATCCCGTCCGCCTGCCCCACCGCTCGCGAGTACAGCGGCGTCGCATCCGTCGGGATCGCGGTCGTCGCCGTCGTCGTGGGCGAGAGCGCGCCGGTCGCCGCGTAGAGCTCGGGGTAGCGCTTCAGCGCGAACGCGAGGAAGTCGCGCACCAGGGGGTCGTAGGTCCGGGCGTTGACGGCCATGCCGATCCCCGACGGCGCCATGTACTCGTCCGCGTCGGTCACGGCGCCGTCGATCGTCGGCAGTGTGAAGTAGTCGACGGCGCCGCGCACGCCCGGGTCGAGGGCGTCCGTCGCGAGGTTCGCGAGCTCCCACGTGCCGGTGTTGTAGATCGCGGCCTTCCCCGAGGTGAACTGGGCCTGCGCGTCGGCGTACCCGGTCGAGGAGAAGCCCTCCTGGAAGCAGCCCGCCTTGCCGAGCGATGCCAGCCACTCGGCGGCCGCGCGCCCGGCGGGATCCCCGAAGGACGCCGCGCCCGACTTGAGGTCCTTCACGTACTCGGGACCCGCCATGCGGAACGGGTAGTAGGCCATGTAGCGCTCGAGCGGCCACTGGTCCTGGCCGTCCAGCGCGATCGGGGTGATGCCCTTCTGGCGCAGCGCCTGGCACATGGCGGGGAAGTCGTCGAGGGTCGCCGGGACCCCCACCCCCGCCTCCTTCAGGAGGTCGGAGTTGTACCAGAAGAACTCGAGCTGGAACTCGAACGGGACCATGCGCAGGGATCCGTCGTCGAAGCGCTGGTAGTCGAGGGCCGCGGCGCGGTAGTCGTCGGCGACGCCGAGGTCGGTGAGGAGCGCGTCGACGTCCATCATCCGGCCCTGCGATGCGAGCTTCTGCGCGAACGGGGTCGCGTCCGTGTCGAACAGCTCCGGCAGCTTGTTCGCCGCCGCGAGGGTCTCGTACTTCTGGATGTAGGAGGGGCGATCGGGGGTGGTGATGAGGTTCAGGGCGAAGCCGGGGTGGTCGGCGGCGTACTCGTCCGCGATCTTCTCCATCGTGGTGATGACGCCGCCGTCGGCGGGACGCGAGAGGAGCCAGGAGATCTGGCGCGGGACGATCTCCCCCTCCGGGTGGACGTCCTGCGGATCCGCACCGGATGAGGTGCCGGCGCAGCCGGTGATCAGCAGGGCGAGGGCAGCGGTCGCGGCGGCCAGGGACGAGGCCCTGCGGCGTGAGGTGGGCATGGGTGAGGTCTCCATCGACTCGGTGGTGGGTGGTGCTGCGGGTGGGGGTGGTGCGGGGTGGTGCGGTGGGCGGGGTGGTGCGGTGGGCGGTGTCAGCGGGCGGTGGCGAGGAGCTCGCGGTCGGGCGTCGCGGCGTGCGCGGCGTGGCTCTCGCGGGACGAGAGCGTCGCGGTGAGGAACGTGACCCGTCCCTCCCCGACGAACACGCCGACCCGGCCGGCGGGGCGATCGTGGATGCGCGTGCTCAGCACGACGGCATCGTCGACCGTCGCGACGAGGAGGTCGCCGTCGACGATCACCTCGAGCGTGTGCACCCCGGGCTCCAGGCGGCAGGGGCGCTCCAGCTCCACCGCGAACGGCACGTCACCGGAGATCTGCCACTGCTCCGTGCCCGTGATCCGACGCGGCCACCTGTCCATCACGAGCCGGTGCCGCCGGGGCTCGAGGCGCAGGACGTAGGACTCGTCCCCGTCGGCACCGGCTCGCAGGAGCACGCCGCACTCGGTCGTGGCCTCCGGGATCTCGATCGTGGTGACCAGGCGGAAGGACGCGGGCGCGTCGTCGGCCGAGAGCACGTGGGCGTACCCGTCCGGCGCGTCGAGAGAGGTCGGCGCGTCCACGATCGGGGCCTCCGCCCGGTCGAACGTGTCCCGCAGCTCCTCGGTCGGATGGAACGCCAGGGTCCCGTCCGCTCGCTGCTCGGCCTCCAGGACCGACAGGGTGCCGGCCCACTGCCAGGGGCCGTCGTCGCGGGAGCCCTCCCGGGTCGCGATCCAGCCGAAGAAGAAGCGCCGGCCGTCGCGTTCCGCCGACTTCGCGGCGTAGAACGCGCGCCCGTCGATCGTGTCGTGCTCGGGGACGATCCACGGACCGTGCAGATCACGTGACATCCGATAGCGCGTGGTGAACGCGTCGCTGAACTCCGAGGAGACGAGGTACCACCACCCGCCCCAGCGGAAGACCTCCGGGCACTCGTGGGCGATGCACCGCCGGGGGTCCCAGAACGGCTCGTCGGCGACCCAGCTCTCGAGGTCGCGGGAGGTGCACTGGGCGATGACGCCACGCCGCCGCGGCGCGCCGTCCACGTGGCGGGCCGTGATGAGCATCCGCCACAGGCCGGCCTCCTCGTCGCGGAAGACGAACGGATCCCGCCAGTCGGCCGTCTCGTAGCCGGCGGTCGCGCCGAACGTGTGCTCCGGGTGCTTCGTCCAGGAGGCCATGCCGTCGTCGCTCGTCGCGTGCATCACGAGCTGGAGCGGCAGCCCGTCGTCGCCGACGCGCTCCGGGTTCTGCCCCGTGTAGAAGAGGTGGTGCACGCCGGCGTCGTCCAGGACGACGCTGCCCGTGTAGGCGTTGAAGTCCGCGGCCGACTCGCCGCCGGACTCGAGCGCGACGCCGAGGTCGGAGAAGTCGACGAGGTCCGTGGTGGTGAGGCGGTGCCAGGGCATCCCCTCCTTGGGCTGCGCGCGCGTCTCGTGCAGGTAGAAGAGGTGGAAGACGCCGCCCTCCTGCCAGGGGATGACGTCGCCGACCCAGGCGTCGGTGGGGCGGGGGAAGCCTCGCTGCTGCATGTCACTCCGTCGTGATGATTAATCGGTTACGCAGACTCAACCACAGACGCGGAGCGTGATCAACCGTTTAATCAGAATCGCGACGGCCGACTCGAGCGCCGTCGAGGTCGGCGCCGGCGCGGAGGGGCGCGCGGGCTACGGCCGCTCGTCCACCACGCCCACGAAGCGGCTGCCGATCCCGTCGACCTCGCGCCGGGCGAGGCCGAGCGCGGGCTCGGGCAGCTCGTCGGGGGAGTGGCGCTCGCAGGAGAGGTGGGAGAACTCCGGCCACCACTTCTTGGGGCGCACGGCCTCGGTGAAGCCGCAGACCTCGCACGTGAGCTGCACCCAGACGGGGCGCTTGCCGGTCGCGTTCGCGCGGGACTGCGCCAGCCAGGCGGGCGGATCCTGGTCCATCGCGGCGATCTCGGACTCGGGCACGCGCCCCGGGATGCCGTGGCGCGTGGCCATCTCCAGCGGGATGCCCAGCCGCAGCGCGGCCTCTCGTCTCGTGATCATGTCGGTCCAGGGTACGCGGCGGCGCTCCGCTCCTGAGCATCGCCCGAACTGGATTGCGCACAACCTTGTTTCGTGGCGGGGTCGGACCATGACCGATCGCGAGCCCTGCACCCCCGCCGACGCGACCGCGCCGCCCGCGCGCATCGCCGACGAGCTGGTCTGCTTCTCGCTCTACACGGCGTCGCGCGCGACCACCCAGGCCTACCGCGCGCTCCTCGCGCCGTGGGGCCTCACCTACCCGCAGTACCTCGTGCTGGTGCTGCTCTGGTCGGGCGACGACCGCACGGTCACCGAGCTCGGGCAGCAGCTCGACCTGGACTCGGGCACGCTGTCGCCGTTGCTCGCGCGGATGGAGGAGGCCGGCTTCATCACGCGGCGTCGGATCTCCGCCGACCAGCGCGTCGTCACGGTGTCGCTCGCCGAGCGCGGCCGCACTGTCCGGGCCGAGCTCGCGCACGTGCCCGCGGCGATCATCCGCGGCATGGGCCTCGATCTCGACCGAGCTCGCCAGCTGCTCGCCACCCTGCATCTGCTGACCGCGGGCATGCAGGACGCCACGGCCGAGGCGCTCGCGCACCCCGCGACCCGGCCGGCCGACGCGTCGGCGCGCACCCGCACCCCCTGATCCGCACCACCATCCCCACCCAGGGCCGCCACGAGCGGCCACGAACGGAAGGAACCGACATGGACGCCCTCTACACCGCGGAGGCCCTCGCCACGGGAGCCGGCCGCGACGGCCGCGTGGCCGTCAGCGACAGCGACCTCGCGCTCGACCTCTCCATCCCCAAGGCCATGGGCGGATCCGGCGAGGGCGCGAACCCCGAGCAGCTCTTCGCCGCCGGCTACGCGGCGTGCTTCCACTCCGCGCTGCAGGGCGTCGCCCGCGCGCGCAAGGTGAAGATCGCCGACTCGAGCGTGGGCAGCCGCGTGAGCATCGGATCCAACGGCCAGGGCGGCTACCAGCTCGCCGTGCACCTCGAGGTCGTCATCCCCGGGGTCGAGCACGACCTCGCGCAGGAGCTCGCCGACCAGGCCCACCAGGTCTGCCCGTACTCGAACGCGACCCGCGGCAACATCGAGGTCGTCGTCACGGTCTCGGACGACTGATGGCCGGCGTCGCCCGCACGTCGTTCCCGCGCACCGCCGCCCGCGTCGTGCTGGGATCCTTCCTCGCGTTCGCCGGGGTCTCGCACCTCACGGTGGCGCGCGAGGAGTTCCGCGCGCAGGTCCCGAAGTCGCTGCCGGTGCCCGAGGACGTGACCGTCGTCGGATCCGGCATCGTCGAGATCACGCTCGGCTCGGCCCTGCTGTTCGCGCGCTCGCGCCGCGGCCTCGCGGGCTGGGCGGCCGCCGCGTTCTTCACGGCGATCTTCCCGGGCAACATCGCGCAGTACGTCCACAAGCGCGACGCGTTCGGCCTCGACACCGACGCCAAGCGGTTCCGCCGCCTCTTCTTCCAGCCGGTGCTCATCGGGCTGGCGCTCTGGTCGACGGGTGCGCTGCGGAAGCGCTGATCCGCCTGCTCCGCCGACGGCGGGACGCTCCTCGACGAGGGCGTCCCGCCGTCGTGCGTCAGCCGGGCCGGGGCGTCAGCCGGGCCAGGGCGTCAGGCGAGACGCAGCACCGTGACGCCGAGCGGCCGGCACATCTCGTAGAGCTTCGCGAACCCGTCGGCGTCATCGAACCACCAGCGGTACGCCGGATCCGGCTCGAGGTCGCCGGAGCTCACGCGGTCGCCGAAGAGCACCATCGCCCGTCGTCCGGCAGCCTGTCGGGACGGGTAAGCCAGCCCGTCGAAGCCCGCCGCGTGCGCGGCCTCCGCCCACGCGACCGTGTCCGGGTAGTCGGCCGCGTCTGTGGCGCACACCGAGTCCGCGCGGACCCGGAGCGCACGGGGGCCTCCTCCCACCAGCGAGGCCAGGCGGAGGTCCCGTGCCACGATCAGGCGCGAGCAGCGGCGCCCGGCGATGTCCATGCCGCCGACCACGCCGCCGGAGAGCGGGACGTCGTGGAGGACCGTCTCGCACACCGCGACGTCCTCGGTGTCTCCGGCGTACAGGACCGGGACGACCGGGTCGCCGAAGAACGCGAACCGGGTCGGCGCGCCCACGCCCGGGTTGAACTCGGATGCACCGAACCGGGCGGAGTGGATGCGGTGGATGCGCCACCCGGCTTCGACGACCTCCGGGATCGCCGTGAACGGCGACGGCGGCGCGGGGACGCTCACCAGGCGACGGCCCAGGCACGCGTGGCGGCATCGAGCACCAGGTCGGGCTCGTCGAGGTGGTCCACGGGTCGGCATGCATCCCCGCGGAGGTAGGTCGTCGGGCGGCAGAGCCACGCCACCACGTCCCGTGACTCCAGCTCGTGCTCGTGTCCGAGCGCGATGAGCCGGGGGATCACGGGCCGGATGGCTTCCGCGTGGAACTGGAAGCCCGGGTAGACGTATCTATTCGTGCGCCGGAGCCCGAGGATCCTGCCCGCCGTCCGCAGATCGCTCGCGTAGGCGCGGTTCGGTCGCGCTCCGAGCGCCGCCGACACGTCGACGCTCGAGAGGAACCCGAACTCCGCCTCGATGGCCCGCCAGAAGAGCTCCGTGTCGTTCAGGCTGCTGACGACGCCCGTGGGCAGCTGCTCGGCCTGCCGGGAGAGGACGTCGGACAGGGCGACGGTCTCCCTGAAGATGGCGGTCTGCCGGGCGATGAAGCGCTCGAAGTCCGACGAGGGATCCGCGGAGACGGAGCGGCTGTAGGCCTCGAGCGTGCGGCGTTGGTGGGCGCTGAGGGCGGCCAGCGCAGGGGTCGGGTGGTCGTGCTGCGGCTGGGCATGGGACATGGGGGGCTCCGATCCTGACGCCGTCATTGTAGCGTCAGAAACGTCTGATCTGATGCCGGACGCGTGCACCCTTGACCGCGGGTGCCGGGGCCGGGAGCCTGGGCGCACCCGCATCGCCCGCGGTCCCTGCGTCTCGAAGGAGAGACCGATGCCCATGATCTTCGTCAACCTGCCCGTGACTGACCTGCCCCGCGCGATCGCGTTCTACGAGGCCGTCGGCTGCACCGTGAACCCGGACTTCAGCGATGAGAATGCGGCGTGCCTCGTCGTGGAGGCCGACCGCAGCGCCTTCATGCTCCTCACCCGCGACTTCTTCCAGTCGTTCCTCGACCTGCCGGTGGGCGACCCGGCCACGAGCGCCGCGGCGATCACGGCGGTCATGCTCGACAGCCGCACCGACGTCGACGCGCGCGCGACCGCGGGGCTCGCGGCCGGCGGATCCGAGGCGCGGCCCGCCGTCGACCTCGGCTTCATGTACCAGCGGCAGCTCCGCGACCCCGACGGGAACGTGATCGAGCTGGGGCACATGGATCCGATCCCGGCGGGCGGCGTGCCCGAAGCGAGCGGCGCCACGACCTGATCGAATCCCCTACCGCAGCATCCAGACGATCGATCGGATGTCGCCCGCCAGCCGTACCAAAGTCGAGCACATAGGCACCGCCAGCGATGCGAATTAATAGAGGCTGCCAACGCGGCTGATTCGATTCGCTGACCCGTCGATTCATTGGGGTATAACTAAATTATGGGTAGAAGGAAGGCCGCAGAGCGTCAGCGTCAAACGCACCGGGCATGTCTCTTCTGCGGCGCTAAGCCGCTTACCGACGAGCACATGCTACCAAAGTGGCTTGCCGACAAAGTAGGGCACGTGCCGGGAGATACAAACACTTGGCGTAAAAACGTTCCTAGCTCAGGGGGTGCTTTTTCTGTCCTAAAGCAGGTTCCGCAGATTCCGTTCTTGCGACAGGCGGTGAAGATTGTTTGCTTCCCGTGTAACAGCGGTTGGATGTCGGGGCTGGAGTCGGCCACGAAAAGCATAATCTCCGCAACCATGGTTGGATCACCACGGCTGTTTTCCTCTTCGGATCGCAAGCGCTTCGTCAGATGGGCCATTAAGACCACCATGATTCGCGGCGCCAAGGAGACGGGATGTGCTGCCGCCTATCCTGACGAGCACCGGTCATTATTAAGAGACGGGGCAGCGCCCTTGCCTGGGTGGCACGTTTGCATTGGCTTGACGAAGAGCGCAAAGCTTTGGACGACTCACTGGAGTTTTTCGTCATCTGCAAGTGATGACCTTGAGGCCGTCGGCGCCATCTTGTGCACAATTCGTATCTTCAAATTGCTTGTAGTTGTCGTTTTCGCATCCCCCTGCGAAGGCGCCGAAGAGACGCGTCTGGCCATTGAGGAGGACGGTAAGCTAGTGTGCTTGAGCGATAAGGCCCAAGGGGTTAAGTTTCTCGGCAATGACCGCCTTTTAAGTGACGATGAGGTCAGTTTCTATGCGGAGCTGTTTCGACACTTATACGGGCGCGCTATCTCGTCCGGTCCGTACCATTTAAGGCATTGATAAGACGCAACGCATCCAAATGGTGCCTCCCTGGTTAGCTTCCATCGGCACCTCCACGAGAAATATTTGAAGCCGCGGAGCCGGTGCATTGCATCAGAACTGATTAGGCTGCATCATCTAGGCTTTGTGTTGAACGATCGAACAGCTGCTCCAACTTGTTCTACGGCGACACTTCAACCATGACGGCACTGAACCGCGTTTTGCTGCCCGCCGATTGCGCATACAGCTCGCATCCCGTAACCCAAAGGGGGCGGATGTGACTCGGTCCGACCCGCGCCCGACTGGCTGCGTTAGCCATGGGCTTTCGTATTGCTTCTCTTACGGCCGCAGCGCTTTTAGGCGCATCTGGCCCTAGCCAGTAAAGCAATACGCGCTTGTATCCCTTTACGTGAGTGCCGTGATCCTGTAGGTCGCGGAGCTTCTCCGTATCTTCTTTGAGCTTTACTGCTGCGTATCTACCAACTTCCAGAAGTAGCTGTTCGTCCTGCGGCGCTCCAGAAGGGGAATGCAATGCAAGATCGACGCGTTTTGGATTGCCGCCGGTGGCGCTAAATGGCACTTCCCACTGAATGCTGCGACCATGTAGTGACGGTGACATCAAGAGGTGCTGATAAAAGAATTGAACTAGCGTCACCTCGTAAAAGTCCTGCTTGGTGGCAGGGAGGCCCGGACGCTGGTGAGTTAAGGCAAAGAGATCTGTTGCAGCTCTTTGGGCAGCTGGCCCTAGTAATTCCATGACCCGCCTCTCGTCGGGGTCGCCATTTCGGGGGCGCCCCCTCTCGTAGCGTTGCAAAAAAGGTCGCATTGTGTGTCCTAAGTGTCAGATGCGTATTTCTCCAAGGCTAGGGCATTGCGGGTGCGTACGGGGCCCCCGTTCGGGCCGGCTGCGCAGCTCGCGTTCTGGTTTAAGGTGTGCGTGACAACGGCGTCAATCTCAACGTGATTTCATTCGCGATAACAAGTCGTAGCATGTCGACCGCCCTGTTAGGGAGGCGGTGGGCTTCGTGCGCACCGGTCATCTAGGCACTCAGCCCAAAGACGCTTTTGCAATCGATTGCTCGTCGATTATTAAACGTCATGGCATGTGCCGTCGGGGTGCCGCCCTCGAGGGTGCGCTCCTCTATTCAACTTGGACGCGGGGGCACCCACAGGTGGTCAAAGAGTGGCGATGTTTAAGGGCTGTTGTTGTGTCCACGGCCCCGCTACCGCAGCGTCCGCAGGAACGCCGTGATGTCGTCCGCCAGCAGCCCCGGCTCCTCGTGCGGCGCGAAGTGGCCGCCGCGCGGCATGGTCGTGTAGCGGACGATGTCGTAGGTGCGCTCGGCCCAGCTCCGCGGCGGATGCACCAGGTCGTGCGGGAAGACGGCGACCGCTGTCGGCACCCGCACGCGCTCCACCGGCGCGGTGCGTCCGGAGCCGTACGCGAAGTACGGGCGGAGCGAGGTGCCGATGGATCCGGTGAACCAGTAGAGGGACGCCAGCGTCAGCAGGTGGTCGTCGCTGAAGGCCCGGGAGACGTCGCCGCCGCAGTCGCTCCACGCGCGGTGCTTCTCGAGGATCCACGACAGCAGCCCCACTGGAGAGTCCTGCAGCGCGGGCGCGAGGGTGAGCGGACGCGTCTGCTGCTGGTGCTCGTAGCCGCCCTCGGCTGCCTCCCACGCGCGCACCTCGTCTACGTGCGCGCGCTCCTCGTCCGTGAGCGTCGCCGCGTCGAGGTCGCGAGGTGCAGCAACCGCCATCAGGTGGATCCCCGCGACCGCCTCCGGATGCGCCTCCGCCAGCCGCGACGTGATCCCCGCGCCGAGGTCGCCGCCGTGCGCCGCGTACCGCGCGAAGCCCAGCTCCTCGGTCATCAACCGGTGCCAGAGCTCATGCGTCGGCTCGTTCATCCGCGGCCGCTGCGGCGAGAACGGGAAGCCGGGGAGCGCGGGGACGATCACGGTGACGGAGTCTCCCGGGTCGCCGCCGGAGCGCGACGGCTGGGACAGCCGCTCGGCGAGCGGCACCATCTCCAGCGCGGAGCTCGGCCAGCCGTTCGTGAGCACGATCGGGAGCCCGCCGGATCGCTCCGCCTCGAAGCGCAGGTACGAGACCGGCGTGCCGTCGAGGTCGGCGACCGCCCACGGCAGCGCGCGGATCTCGCGCTCGCGCGCCCGCCAGTCGAAGCCGTCGGCCCACACGGCGGCGAGGCGGCGCAGCGTCGCCTGGTCCGTGCCGGCCTCCCACGGCTCGACCGGCCACTCCGGCGCCCAGCGGGTGCGGCTGATCCGGTCGCGCAGGTCGTCGAGATCGGCGTCGGTGACGTGCAGGGGGAGCGGGTGGGTCACGGGGGTCCTGACGTGGCGGGCGGGCGCGGTCCCCTCATGGTCCCGCGTCGCCGACGCGGCGGCTACGTCCGCCGCCGCCTCGCCATCACCGCGCGCTGCAGCAGCACGAAGACCAGCAGGATCCCGCCCGTGATGATGGTGGTCGCCTCAGGCGGGATGCCGCCGTCGCGCGTGATGAGCACGTTCATGAGGCCCAGCACGAGGGCGCCGACGACCGATATGAAGAACGCCACGGCGCAGCACCACAAGCGCGCTAAGCGAGCCTGGCGTCGTGATGACGACGGCCAATCGAACCCTGTGCAGACGGGACGGCACATACGATGTCGCCCGCTGAGGCTCAAGGGCTGACCTCTCCCCCTCCCCGCCGCCGCAACCCGGAGCCGGCTCGAGGCTCAGCTCATTTGAGCCATCCGTGCAACAGCTGGTGAAATCCCTTCCAGTTCGATAAGCGATTAACGATACGCGAGCTAAGGCTGCCGGATGGCCCTCGTGAATCCGGCGGCGAAGAGTGCAGTGAGGGCCCATCCTGTTAGCGTCAAGAAGACTCCAACAGTGGCTACGAACTGTCCGCTTGCAGTGGCCGTCACCCGACACGCGGTCCCCACGCTTGTTCGAACTAGTGGTATAGCCACGTCCACTGCAACTTGTAGGATTTGTACGTCAGTGCATCGCGTCGCTGTCGCGGCTCCGGTTTGAGTTAGGGCACCGGCGTTAAGAAATGCCACAATCAGAGAAACTGTGATAACTCCTAGCACGCCGATCAAGGCGCGCCAAGGCTGGTATCCGTAGCCGATGCATACTCCCGTGATCAGCAGCCACAACTTTGCCGGCTTCGACAATCCTCCGCGCCTAAGTTGATCATTGCGCTGTCTCATCAGGGCCCGGCGAGCGTCATTATCGTGGCCTTCGGTCCGGGCCACCAATGCGAGCTGCTGGTAGGGCTGGGCCCCGTACTCCGTCGTTCCCTTCTGAATCGCATCCAGCCATTTAAGGAAAGGAACGCCCGTATAGCTTTTGTACGACAAACCGCCGAGGACCCACTTGGTTTCGCGCCCCGCCTGTTCTAAATTATCTGCATTAAGGTGTAGGGATCCTCGCACGGTAGTATTTGCAAGACTGATGGTGACTGAGTCGCCTGCGGTCCTTGAGGCGACCTTGGAGCACAGGACCAAATTCCCGCGGATTTCCGCGCCGTCGATGCGTAATGCGGAGCCTTCGCCTTGCACTATGGAAAGGCCGCTCAAGTCGACGTCTGCAGTGATTGTGACACGAGATAAGTCAACTACGGCACTATCGTTCGATCCGAAAGCGGAGGCTTCCCGTCTCGCCGCAATACCATCAGTAATGGTAGCGCCGACCGCGACAAGGGCCGGTCCTGAGCCATTTTGCATTGATGATTCATGTAGCACTAATTGTCCCGTGATTACGGCGCTAGTAAAGCGTACAACGCCGTGTGCGCCATCGCCTTTCGCGTCGAATCCGTCATCAAGGAAAACATCTCCATTGATTGCGGCACAGTCGGCCAAGAGCGCGGTACCAATTGAGTTGGAAATAGTTGCACCGCTCATTGCAAGCTGGCCTTCGATTTTAATGCTATGAAATCGGATTGCTGCGTCGTCGTCCTTAGCGATTGCACTGAATCCATTGTCCAAAAACGCACCCATGCCGATGAAAGCGCCATCTGCGTAGAGCGCCGGACCGCTTTCGTTAGAAAGGTGAGCCCCTCTCAGCGCAAGCTGGCCTGCAATCTTCGTGCCGACGAGGCGAACGCATCCCCCGCCCCGCTTCCGGATGCGCTAAAGCCACTACCAAACAGTAAAGCTCCCGCAATTTGTGCATCGTCCAGCAAGAGGGCGGGTCCGTCTGCGTCGCTTATATCTGAATTTGTCAGATCAACTTCGCGAAGGAAGCGCGCACCCATAAAGCGCACCCCGCCACCGACGCTTTTTGCGGTAGCAACAAAAGCACTATTAAGATATACGCCTCCATCAAAAGTTGCACTGTTAGCGTGCAAGGCCAACCCTTCCGGGTTGTGTATAGTTGCGCCACTTGCTACAAATTGACCGCGAATGTGAGAGTGTGGAAGGCGCACTGTTCCCTCGCGACCTCGCCCAATCGCCGTAAAACTTTCGTCGATAAAAAGGGCGCCCATGTCGGCGTTGTCGCATGACAAAGCGGGGCCAGCTAGGTTTATCAGCTTGGCTCCAGACATTCCGAGTTGGCCTGTTATTTGCGCTCCAAGAAAGCGCACTGCGCTGGTTGGTCCGTGCCCGCGAGCTTCAAAGCCGTCGTTTAAAAATGCATCGCCATCAATTACGCAACCGTCTGCATTTAAGGCCGCCGCGGTCGTATTAGTTATTTTTACTTTAGAGAGATTTAATTGTCCCCGGATGCGTGCATCTTGTAGGATCACGGATTCCGGGCGACCTGCCAGTGGGGCCAGTATCACGGACGCCGCCATGTTGAGCCGTGCGATGTCGGACGAAACTGCAGTTAGGCCGCCCGCGAAGAGGCATGCAGTAAAGTTAATCGGTAACAGGGTTGATACATGGTTTAAGTCCAGCAGGCCCTCAATGCGTGCGCCAGAAACTTGAATACCGTGAGGGTCGATCGTATTAAGCGGAACATGCAGCCCTCGAAGGACTTCGCGAATAAAGGTCGCGCGAAGGGCGCCTTCTGCGCCCCAAGTGCTTAACTCCGATTCATCAACATTGAGCACGTCAAGGGTGTTTGTGAAAATCAGCGCATGGCCTCCTGCTAAACTGTTTAACAGTGCGAGTTCATTCCTCGAGGGGGTAAGGGGCATGACGCGGCTCCTAATATCAAGTCGGGAAACTAGGGCAAATATCCTCGGCGCAAGGCGCAAATAATGGAATCCTCGCCCGTGCCGATCATCTCCCGAAGTCTTCTAAAGGATGCATGTAACAGAATCCGAGTGCCCCTCTCCGAAATGCGGTCCAGAAAGGGCTGGGTAGGATATTTCTGTATGCTAGCCATAAACTTAGGACTGTCGGCCGAAATACTGCCCCCACTTATGGGGTCTACGTCCGCCGCCGCCTCGCCATCACCGCGCGCTGCAGCAGCACGAAGACCAGCAGGATCCCGCCGGTGATGATGGTGGTCGCCTCAGGCGGGATGCCGCCGTCGCGCGTGATGAGCACGTTCATGAGGCCGAGCACGAGCGCGCCCACGACCGAGCCGAGCACGAAGCCGACGCCGCCGGTGAGGAGGGTGCCGCCGATCACGGTCGCGGCGATCGCGTCGAGCTCCCAGCCGATGCCGGTGATGTTCTGCGCGCTGCCGAGCCGGGCCGTGTAGATCACCGAGGCGAGACCGGCGAGCGTGCCGCTGATCACGTAGACGGCGAGCTTGGTGCGTCGCACGGGCAGGCCCATGAGCGCGGCCGACTGCTCGGATCCACCGGTCGCGTACACGGTGCGGCCGAGGCGCGTGCGGTGCAGCACGAAGAACGCGACGGCCACCACGACGAGGGCGATGAGCACGCCGGGTGTCGTGACGACGTCGTTCACCTTCGGGCCGTCGACGACCTTCATGTTCGTGGCGAGCGACCGCAGCGGGGACTCGTCGTCGAGCCGCTCGGGCACGGTGCTGAGGATGGAGGCGAGCCCGCGGCCGAGGAACATCATCGCGAGCGTCGCGATGAACGGCTGCACGTCGAAGAACTGGATCAGCACGCCCGACACGACGCCCGATGCCGTGCCGATGAGGATCATCAGCACCATCACCACCCACGGGTTCCAGCCGGCGTTCGCGAGCAGCACGCCCGCGACGCTGCTGACGGCGACGATCGCGCCGACGGACAGGTCGATGCCGCCCGTGAGGATCACGAACGTGAGTCCCACGGCGAGCACGATGACGTGCGCGTTGTTGATGAGCAGGTTCGACAGCGTCGCGGCCTGCAGGATCCGGCCGTACGCGATCTCGCCGTAGGCCAGCATCGCCAGCAGGATCACCAGGGCGGCGACCGTCGGAAGCGAGTCGAGGCGGAGGCGCATCCGTCGGCGGGGCGGCCGGGGCGCGGTGCCGGGTGCCGGCGCGGGCGTCGGGGTCAGGGGCGGCTGGATCGTCGTGGCGCTCATGCGGGCACGGCCTCCTTCTCGGTCGGCACGGGGGTGGGCGCCGGCGGGCGGCGCCTCGTGAACAGCGCGCGGACGCGCCGGGACTGCAGGAGCACGATCGCGACGATCACTATGGCCTTGAAGGCGGGCGTGGCCGACGACGAGATGCCGAGGAACACGACCGTCTTGTCGAGGGTCGCGATGAGGAGCGCGCCGACGGCGGCCCCGAGCAGGTGGAACTTGCCGCCCGCGAGCGAGGTGCCGCCGATGACGACCGCGAGGATCGCGTCGAGCTCCAGCTGGTAGCCGGTGCGGGAGACGTCGACCGTCATGACGCTTGCGGTGGCGAAGATCCCGGCGACGCCCGCGAGCAGGCCGCTCGCGATGTAGGCGGTGAACAGGAGCGCGCGGCGGTCGAGGCCCGCGAGGCGCGCGGCCTGCGGATCCATGCCGATCGCCTCGATCATGAGCCCCAGCGCGCTGCGCCGCACGAGCACGGCGACGCCGATCGTGATCAGCACGGCCAGCAGGAACACCACCGGCAGCCCCACGAGGTACCCGTTCGCGACCCAGCGGAACGGCTCGTTCGACGCGGCCGTGTTCTGCCCGGCCGTGATGACCTTCGCGAGGCCGCGGCCCGCCAGCATGATCACGAGCGTGCTGATGAACGGCTGCAGCCCCACGACGGAGACGAGCATGCCGTTGACCGCGCCGAGGATCCCGGCGATGAGGAGCGCGAGGCCCATCGCGCCGAGCGCGACGCCGAGCGAGTCGGATCCGGCCGCCTTCAGGAACTCCATGGACACGGCGCCGGCGACCACCATGATCGAGCCGACGCTGAGGTCGATGCCGCCGGTGGCGACCACGAGGCACATGCCGACGGCGATCATCAGCACGGGTGCTGCGGCCCGGAGGATGTCGACGAGGTTGCCGACGAGGTTGCCCGTGTCCGGGTTCACCGACAGCGCGAGGTAGCCGGGGTCCTTCGCCACGTTGATGGCGAGCAGCAGGACGATCGCGACCGTGCCCCAGAACCAGGGCCGGTGCAGCACGTCGCCGAGTCCGCGCGCGCTCCGCTTCGCGGGGGTCGTGGTCTCGCTCATCGGGTGGCCTCCTCGGGCGCGGTGCGGGTCGCGGTGTCGGACGCGCCGTCGGGCACGGTCTCGAGCGCGATGTCGGAGACGCCCTCCTCCGCGATGGCGGCGACGATCGACTGCGCCGTCACATCGGGTCCCGCCTCGAGCTCGGCGATCTTGCGGTGGTCCTTGAGCACGACGATGCGGTCGCTGAGCCGCACCACCTCCTCGAGCTCCGAGGAGATGAAGACGACGGCCACGCCCGTGTCGGCGAGGGCGGCGACCTGCTCCTGGATCTCGGCCTTCGCGCCCACGTCGATCCCGCGGGTCGGCTCGTCGAGGATCAGCAGGTCGGGCTCGGTCGCGAGCCACCGGCCGAGCAGCACCTTCTGCTGGTTGCCGCCGGACAGGTTGCGGATGGGCCGGTCGGGATCCGCGGGCCGCACGTTGAGCTCCGTGAGGTACTTGGCGACGATCCGGTCCTTCTCCTTGCGCGGCAGGGGACGTGCCCAGCCGCGCTTCGCCTGCACGGCGAGCACGAGGTTCTCGCGCACGCTGAGGTCGCGGATGATCCCCTCGTCGCGCCGGTTCTCGCTCGAGAACGCGATGCGGTGCTTCAGCGCCTTCGCGGGGGAGGAGATGGCGACGGGTGCGCCGTCCATGGTCACGGATCCGGTGTCGGGCTTGTCGACGCCGTAGAGGAGGCGCGCGAGCTCGGTGCGGCCGGACCCGAGGAGCCCGGCGAGGCCGACGACCTCGCCGCGGCGCAGCTCGACGTCGGTCGCGTCGAGCGAGCCCTTCCGGCCGATCCCGGTGGCCCGGTACACGGGCTCGCCCATCGCCACCTGGCGCGAGGCGCGCTCGCGGTCGAGGGAGCGGAGGGTCTGCAGGTCCTTGCCGATCATCTCGGCGATGAGGCCGGCCCGGTCGATGTCGCGCGTGAGGTGCTCGCCCACGAGCCTGCCGTTGCGGAGCACCGTGAGCCGATCGCTGATCGCGAAGACCTGGTCGAGGAAGTGGGAGACGAACAGGATGGCGACGCCTTCGTCGCGGAGGCGGCGCATCACGCGGAAGAGGCCCTCGACCTCGTCGGCGTCGAGGCTGGAGGTGGGCTCGTCGAGGATCAGCACCTTCGAGTCGAGCACGGTCGCCCGGCTGATCGCCACGAGCTGCTGCAGCGCGAGGCTGATGGTGGAGAGCGGCGTGCGCGGATCCAGGTGCCCGAGCCCCACGCGCGCCAGCACCTCGGAGGCGGCGGCGTGCGTGCCCCTCCAGTCGATGCCGAACCGGCCGCGCCGCTCGTGGCCGAGCATGACGTTCTCGCCGATGGTGAGGTTCCCGCAGAGGTTGACCTCCTGGTAGACCGTGGAGATCCCGGCGGCCTGCGCGTCGGCGGTGCCGGAGAGACGGCGCTCGGCGCCGGCGACGATCACGGTCCCGGAGTCGATCCCGTAGACGCCCGTGAGCGCCTTGATGAGCGTCGACTTGCCGGCGCCGTTCTCGCCCATGAGCGTGTGGACCTCGCCGGGGAAGAGCCGCAAGCTCACCCCGTCGAGCGCCTTCACGCCCGGGAAGGAGATGGTGATGCCCCGCATCTCGACGATGGGGCTGGGTGCCTGCATGGCGCGTGCTCCGTTCCTCCGCCGGCGTCGGTGCCGGGCGGGTGGGGCGGCGGGGCGGCTGGATCCGCCCCGCCGCGGGTGTCCGTGCGGGCGGGCTAGAACTTGCGATCGGGCAGCGCGGTGGCGGCCTTCTCGGCGGAGTCGAACACGTCCGACGGGACGACGATCGACGACTCGACGCTCTCGCCGTCGAGCAGCTTCTGCACGGCCTCGAGCGCGGTGCCGCCGAACAGCGGGTTGTACTCGGCGACGAAGCTGAGCTTGCCGTCGGCCAGCGCCTGGAGCGCGTTTTTGGTGCCGTCGATGGTCGCGATCTTCACGTCCTGGCCGGGCGTGAGGCCCGCCTCCTCGACGGCCTGGACGGCGCCGAGGCCCATCTCGTCGTTCTGCGCGAAGACCATCTGCACGTCGTTCGCGTTCGACTTGAGCACGGTCTCGAAGACGCTCTTGGCCTCCTCGGTCGACCAGTTCGCGGTCTGCGCGCCGACCTTCGTGAAGGTGCTCTCTGCGCCGATGACCTCGTCCCATCCCTCGTTGCGCTCGTTGACGACCGAGACGCCGGCCGGGCCCTCGAGCGTGAAGTACTTGCCGCCATCGGGCAGCGCGGTCTTCGCCCACTCGGCGACCGACGAGCTCACGGCGATGTTGTCGGGCGCGATGCGGGTCGCGTAGAGCGAGTCGTCGTCGGGCTCGATGCCGCGGTCGATGAGGACCACGGGGATCTCGGCCTCCTTGGCGCGCTCGAGCGAGTCCTCCCAGCCGGATCCCTCGGTGGCCGAGAGCAGGATCACGTCGACGCCCTCGTCGACGAACGACGTGAACGCGTCGATCTGCGACTTCTGGTCGTTGTTCGTGGCGGGCGCGTACTTGAGGTCGAACCCGGCCTCCTTCGTGAAGGTGTCCTGGATGTCCTTCTCGTTGGCCTGGCGCCACGCGCCCTCGGGGCCGACCGCGACGAAGCCGACGGTGGCCGTCTCGCCGCCGCTGTCGGCGGTGCCGCCCGCCGTGGATCCGGTGCCGGAGTTGCTGTTGCAGGCCGCGAGGCTCAGGGCGATGGCCCCGGCTGCGGCGATGGTGGCGATGCGCCTCTTCGTGGACATGGGATCTCCTCCTTGAGATGTCGGGACGTCGATGTCCCTCACGGTCCTCGGTGACCGGTGGTGCTGCGGTGGCGCGGGGTGCTGCCGCGTGCTCGGGATGTTACCGGTAACAGTTCGGGTGGCACAAGGGTCCTGTCGCCTGGACCGCGGGAGCGCGGGGACGCGGGATCAGCGTCGAGGCGGGTCGGGCCGCTCGGGCAGCTCCGGCAGCGGGAAGTCCGCCTCGTCGTCCTCGTCCGCCGGCGCCGCGATCAGCTCGACGAGCGTGTCGACCGTCACGCCCGGCCCGTTGGCCAGCTCACCGATCTTCTCCCGGTCCTTGAGCACGACGATCCGGTCGCTCACGCGCACGAGCTCCTCGAACGCGCTGGAGATGAACACGACGGCGACGCCCTCGAGCGCGAGCTGCGCGATGTGCGCCTGGATGTCGACCTTCGCGCGGATGTCGACGCCGCGGGTCGGCTCGTCGAGGATCAGCACGCGCGGCCGGATCGCCAGCCAGCGCGCGAGCAGGACCTTCTGCTGGTTGCCGCCGGAGAGCTGCCTGGCGGGCGTCGCCGGATCCGCCGGCGTGATGCCGAAGTGCTCGATGTGCCGCTCGACGAGGTCCTCGCGCTCGGCCTTCGCGAGCGGATGCGCCCAGCCGCGCAGCGCCTGGAGCGCGAGCACGATGTTCTCCCGCACGCTCAGCTCGCCGATGAGTCCCTCGGCGCCGCGGTCCTCCGCCGAGAGGGCCACGCGGTTCCGCAGCGCGTCGGCCGGCCGGTCGATCACGACATCGCGCCCGCCGAGCGTCACCACGCCGCCGTCGGCCCGGTCGGCGCCCGCGAGCAGGCGCGCGAGCTCGGTGCGGCCGGATCCGCGGAGCCCGGCGATGCCCACGACCTCGCCCGGGTGCAGCTCGAGGTCCACCGGCCGCAGCATCCCGCGGCGGCCGACGCCGGCGGCGCGGTAGAGCGGCGGCCCGACCGGATCCACGCGGTGCGCCCGCCGCTCCGAGCCGATGCGCTTGAGGTGCGCCACGTCCTTCCCGAGCATGCGCGCGACGAGCTCGGCCCGGTCGAGCTCGTGGGGCAGGTGGTCGCCCTCCTTCACGCCGCCGCGGAGGATCGTCATCCGGTCGCTCAAGGCCAGCACCTGCTCGAGGAAGTGGGAGACGAACAGGATCGCGACGCCCTGGTCGCGGAGGCGGCGGATCACCTGGAACAGGCGCGCCACGTCGTCGGCGTCGAGGCTCGACGTCGGCTCGTCGAGCACCAGCACGCGCGGCCGGTCGACCATGGCGCGGGCGATGGAGACGAGCTGGCGGCTGGCGGGGGAGAGGTCGGCGAGGCGGTCGCGCGGGTCGAGGTCGGCCAGTCCGAGCTCCGCGAGCATGGCGGCGGCGCGCGCGTGCGTGGCGCGCCACGAGATGCCGAGGCGGCCGCGGGCCTCGTGGCCGAGCATCACGTTCTCGCCGACGCTCAGGTTCTCGACCAGGTGCGACTCCTGGAACGCGGCCTGGATGCCGAGGGCGCGCGCATCCGCCGGCCCGCCGAGCCGCACGGGCTCGCCGTCGACGAGGATCTCGCCCGCCTCGATCCGGTGCACGCCGAGCAGCGCCTTGATGAGCGTGGACTTCCCCGCGCCGTTCTCGCCGAGGAGCGCGTGCACCTCGCCGGGGTGGAGGTCGAGGTCGACGCCGTCGAGCGCGACGCCGTTCGGGAACGCGACGGTGATGCCCCGCATGCGCACGGTGGGGCGGGCCGGTGCGTGCGGGCGCGCGGTCTGCGCGGATCCGGGCGCGGGCGCGGGCGCGGCCGTCGGGCCGGTCGGGCGGATCGTCGTCGATCCCCGTGCGTGACGCACCTGGTGCTCCTCGGGTTCCGGGCCGGTGGCGGCCGCGTGCCGGGCGGGCCCGGTGTGCTCGACTGTAGCCGCCGGTCGGCGGCGCGGGCGAGGGGTGGCGGACGCGGATCCCCCGGGTGCCGGATTCAGTCGACGCGGCGGGCGGCGGCGCTCGAGTCGCGCACCACGAGCTCGGCCGGGATCCGGCTGGCCTGCGGGATCTCGCGCCCCTCGATCGCGGCGATGAGCACGTCCACGACGAGCGTGCCGAGCGCCGGGAAGTCCTGCTTCACGGTGGTGAGCGGCGGGAGGAAGTGGCGGGAGACGGGCAGGTCGTCGAAGCCGACGATGCTGAGGTCCTCCGGCACGCGGATCCCGCGGTCGTGCAGCCCGTGGATCACGCCGAGCGCCATCTCGTCGTTCGCCACGAACACGGCCGTGTACTCGGGCACCGCGGTGAGCCCCTTCGCGAAGTCGTAGCCGAAGTCGCTCGACCAGTCGCCGATCACGATGGGCCGCTCGCGCATGCCCCACGCCCGGGTGCGCGCGTGGAAGGCGCGCTCGCGGGCGCGTGCGTCGAGCCAGTCGAGCGGGCCGGAGACGTGCAGCACGTCGCGGTGGCCGAGGCTCGCGAGGTGGTCGACGACGAGCCGCGTGCCCGCGGACTGGTCGACCGAGACCGTGAGGAACGCCGGATCCTTCTCGGCCTTCACCACGAGCGTCGGCAGCCCGGTCGTGATGGTGCGGAGCACGGCGACCGACGACGAGCGGGGCGCGACCACGCACAGCGCGTCGATGCCCTGGCCGGTGAGGTGGCGCACGGCCTCCTCGGGCGTCGCGTCCTCCTCGTCGCGTAGCGCGAACGAGGCGACCGAGTAGCCGCCGTCGCGCGCCGACCGCTCGATGGCGCGCAGGATGCTCGACGGCCCGAACTCCACCGCGCTCTCGATGAGCACGCCGATGCGCAGCGCCTGCTGCGTGACGAGCTGCCGGGCCGCGCTGTTCGGCCGGAAGTCGAGCTCGGCGACGACCTCGAGCACGCGCTGCCGCGTGGACTCCTTGACCTGCGGGTGCCCGTTGAGCACGCGCGAGACGGTCATGTGCGAGACGCCCGCGCGCTCCGCGACCTCGCGGAGCCCGAGCCGCTCGCCGCCGCTCCTGACGCTCACCCGCACTCCATCCGGCATCCTCCGAGGCGGCGACGGACGTCGCGCCCGCCGGGGCGCGGGCCGGTCGGATCCCCCGTTGCTGCGCACACCCTACCGGGGCGGATCCGCGCGGTCCCCGGGTGCGACGACCGCCGGACACCCGCGCGTCCGTAACCGATCGGCCCGGCCCTGGCAAGCCCCCTGCGCATGGCACACGCCGCTCGGCCCCCGGACCAGGTTGGAGAGGCGGCGGTTTCGCCGCACGAAGAAATAGGAGCCCCTATGTACTTCCACGCACAGACCTGGATCAACGAGATCGCCGACGGCGAGCCCGACCCCGCCGCTGCCAACGCGCTGCAGGAGGGCCTCGGCGGCCAGTTCGGCGAGATGCGCACGATGATGCAGTACCTCTTCCAGGCCATGAACTTCCGCGGCGCCGCCGCCAAGCCGTACCGCGACCTGATCCAGGGCGTCGGCACCGAGGAGATCAGCCACGTCGAGCTCATCGGCACCACGATCTCGCGCCTGCTCGACGGCGCGCCCGAGTACAGCGGCAAGCTCACCGACCCGCTCGACACCCCGGGCAAGGGCGGCGCGACGCCGCTGAGCATCGCGCTCGACCACGGCAACATCCACCACCACCTCGTGGGCGCCCAGGGCGCGCTGCCCGTCGACTCGGCCGGCAACCCGTGGAGCGGCAGCTACGTCTACAACTCGGGCAACCTCCCGCTCGACCTGCTCTACAACGTCATGCTCGAGTCGACCGGCCGCCTGCAGAAGTGCCGCATCTACGAGATGACCGACAACCCCGTCGCCCGCGCGACCGTCGCGTACCTCATCGTGCGCGACCAGGCGCACGAGAACGCGTACGCGAAGGCGCTCGAGACCCTCGGCGTCGACTGGGGCAAGCTCCTGCCGATCCCGAAGACCGACGCGGAGCAGTTCCCCGAGGTGAAGAAGCTCGTGGACCTGGGCCTCCAGAGCACGCAGTACAGCTTCGACCTCGACGGCAAGAGCGAGGCCGGCCGGATCTTCCAGGGCGCGTCGCCCTCGAAGGACGGCACCGACCTCACCGCGACCGAGCAGGCGCCCGTCGGCGTCCCGTCGACCATCGCGCCCGAGCGGCTCGAGGAGTTCGCGCCGGGCCTCGACAAGGACCTGATGGCCCTCATCCAGGAGACGGCCGAGCGCGAGCTGGCCGACATCGAGGCGTTCTACGGGCCGACGAAGACGGCGTGATCCGCGTCAGCTGATGCTCGCGGCGGCGCCGTCTCCTCGCGGGGGCGGCGCCGGCGGCGTGGGACGAGGACGATCTTCGCGAGGTCCGCGATCGCCGGTGCCCCCGGTGTGGGGCGGCCGCGCGGACCGTGTCCCCGGGACGGTGCCCCGTCGCCCTGACAGGGTGGGCGCATGGACATCGCCACCGCCCAGCAGGACGTCCGCCGGGTCTACCGGCACGGAGCGGTGGGGGAGGTCGCGACGGCGCTCGTGTGGGCCGCCTCCGCCGTGGTCGCGGTGGTCGGATCCGCCTCCGTCGCCCCCTACGTGCTCTTCCTCGGCGGCATGCTGATCTTCCCCCTCACCACCCTGGGCCTCCGGCTCCTCGGCGGACCGGCCGGGCTCCCGAAGGGCCATCCGATGGCCGGGCTCGCCTTCCAGACCGCGATGCAGGTGCCGTTCGGGATGCTCGTCGCCCTCGTGCTCGCGGCCACGGACCCGCGGCTGTTCTTCCCCGCGGTCATGGTGATCGTGGGCGCCCACTACCTGCCGTTCGTCTTCCTCTACGGGATGCGCTCCTACCTCGGGCTGGGCGTGCCCATGGTCGTCGGGGGCGTGCTCATCGCGACGCTCGCGCCCGGGCTCTCCGTGGCCGGCGCGTGGGGGACCGTGGCGTTGCACCTGGCGTACGCCGTCGTCTCGCTGCGGCGCAGCGCGACCTCGACGGCGGACGCGCGTCAGCCGCAGTAGCTCATCGACGCGCTGATGGGACCCGTGGCCGCGGGCGCCGGGCAGATGCTGACCGACTCGTCGTCGTCGAGGTAGCGGGCGAGGAACGTGGTGGCCGCGTCGCGGATGGTGGCGTTCGGCGTCCGCCTGCCGGCGGTGTGCCCGGCTCCGCGCAGCTCGACGTACTCCTTGGGGGTGGGCGCCGGGATGGACCGGTACATGCGCTTCCCCATGAGGAAGGGGATCGCGACCGGGTCGTCCTGGCCGGTGATGACGAGCGTGGGCGTGGTGTCCGACGGGTAGGAACTCGGGATGTCGAAGGGCTCCACGGCGATCACGGCCTTGAGCGCGTGCCGTGCCTGCGCGGCCCGGAGGACGCCGCCGCCGCCCATCGAGTAGCCGAGGACGGCGACGCGGGCGGCGTCGACCTCGCCCGACACGGCGCTGGATCCGGTGAGGTAGTCGACCGCGGCGAGCGTCTCCTGCTCGCGCTGGCCGGGGAGGTCGAGGACCCCGTCCGTGTCGATGGTGAACGCGACGTAGCCCGCGGCCGCGAGAGCCTCGCCGTACCAGCGCATGTCGGCGTGCGTGTCGCGGAAGCCGGGCGTGATGACGACGGCGCCGAGCGTCGTGCCGGCGGGTTCCTCGGGGGCGAAGACCACGCCGCCGCCGAATCCGGAGACGTCGCTGCGCGCGACGTCGACCTCGTCGACGGTACCGGCGGCGTGGGCGGGAGCAGGCGTGGTGAAGGAGGTCGCGATCACGAGGACGGCGGCCAGGGCGGCGACCACGGCGGTGAGCCGGGCGCGACGGACGGGGTTCGCGAAGGACATGGGGCCTCGATGGGGTCGGATGTCCGTGCGGCCTGCCCGACCGGATCGAGCAGCACGGTAGGGGGCTGCGGGCGGCAGGGGTGCGGATCCTCCTCAGGGCATGCCTCGGCGGCGTCAGCGCTCGTGACCGGCGCCCGCGCGGCTGCTAGCCTCGCGGGCATGACGCGTCGCCCGCTCCTCGCCGCCGCCTTCCTCGCCGCGGCGGCCCTCCTCGCGGGCTGCACGTCCGTCGTGGACGGCGGACCCGACCCGACGCCGGCCGCCGTAGAGGGCGAGCGAACCCCGGCGACGTCGACCACGGCACCCGACCCGGTCGTGCCGACCGACGGCGGCCCGCGCTCCCAGGCGCAGGGCGAGGTCAGCTCCGCGGTGGGCACGCTGACCTACTACGTACCCGCATCCGGCGACACGCTGACCGGCGTCGCCGCCCGCTTCGGCCTCTGCATCGCCGACCTGGAAGCGGCGAACGGGAACTCGGACATCACAGCCGGCGCGGAGATCGTCGTCGCCCGCACCACGGCAACGCCCCTCGACGACCACGCCTGCCTCGGCTGACGCGCGGCCGATCCGCCGCCCGCCACTGCGAGCCCCCTGACCGGATCCGCCCCACCCGGGACACCGCAGACCCATCGCCGTAGGCTGATGCATGGCCTCCGACACCGCACCCCGCGACCCCGCCGCGCCCCTCTACCTCGACGTCGTCGACGGCTGGTGGCGCGCCGCCAACTACCTCTCCGTCGGCCAGATCTACCTGCTCGACGACCCGCTGCTCGAGCGCCCGCTCACGCGCGACGACATCAAGCCGCGCCTCCTCGGGCACTGGGGCACGACCCCGCTGCTGAACTTCGTCTACGCGCACCTGAACCGGGCGATCATCGAGCGCGACCTCGACATGATCTACATCGCCGGCCCCGGCCACGGCGGCCCGGGCATGGTCGCGAACGCCTACCTCGACGGCACCTACTCGGAGCTGTTCTCGGCGGCGACGCCCGACCGCGACGGGCTCCGGCACCTGTTCCGGCAGTTCTCGTTCCCCGGCGGCGTGCCGTCGCACGCGGCGCCGGAGACGCCCGGATCCATCAACGAGGGCGGCGAGCTCGGCTACTCGCTCGTGCACGCGTTCGGCGCCGCGCTCGACAACCCCGACCTCGTGGTCGCGTGCGTGATCGGCGACGGCGAGGCGGAGACCGCGACCCTCGCCTCCAGCTGGCACCTCGACAAGTTCCTCGACCCGGAGTCGGACGGTGCCGTGCTGCCGATCCTCAACCTCAACGGCTGGAAGATCGCGAACCCGACGGTGCTCGCCCGCATCCCGGAGGACGAGCTGCTCGCGCTCTTCACCGGTTACGGCTACTCCCCGCGGATCGTCTCGGGCGGCTTCGACGGCGAGGACGTCTTCGCCGTGCACGAGCGGTTCGCCCTGGCGCTCGCGGAGGCGCTCGACGACATCAGCCGGATCCAGCTGGCGGCCCGCACGGGCGGCAGCGAGGAGCGCCCGGCGTGGCCGATGCTGATCCTCCGCACGCCCAAGGGCTGGACGGGACCGAAGGAGGTCGACGGGAAGCAGGTCGAGGGCACGTGGCGCGCGCACCAGGTGCCGCTCTCGGGCGTGCGCGACGACCCGGGCCACCTCCGCCAGCTCCAGGAGTGGCTCGAGAGCTACCGCCCGCACGAGCTCTTCGACCGCGACGGCCGCCTGACGCCCGCGCTCCAGCCGAACCGCCCCGAGGGCGACCGGCGGATGAGCGCGAACCCGCACGCGAACGGCGGCCTGCTCCGCCGCGACCTCCGGCTCCCGCCGCTCGAGGTCAACGCGATCGACCTCAGCGACGGCCGCGGGGTCATCGCCGAGCCGACCCGCGTGCTCGGCGGCTGGCTGCGCGACGTGATCGCCCGCAACCCGCTCGACTTCCGGATCTTCGGCCCCGACGAGACCGCCAGCAACCGCCTCGACGACGTGTACGAGGTCACGGCCAAGGCCTGGCAGGGCGAGGTGCTGCCGGTCGACGAGCACCTGGCGCACGAGGGCCGGGTCATCGAGATCCTCAACGAGAACATCACGCAGGGGCTGCTCGAGGCGTACCTGCTCACCGGGCGGCACGGGCTCTTCACGTCGTACGAGGCGTTCATCCACGTGGTCGACTCGATGTTCAACCAGTACGCGAAGTGGCTCGAGTCGAGCTCCAAGGTGGAGTGGCGGCGGCCGGTCGCGTCGTTCACGTACCTGCTCTCCTCGCACGTGTGGCGCCAGGACCACAACGGCTTCTCGCACCAGGACCCGGGGTTCCTCGACCACGTCGTGAACAAGCGCGCCGAGATCGTGCGCGTGTACCTGCCGTTCGACGCGAACTCGCTGCTCGTGACGATGGACCACTGCCTCCGCGGCACCGACCTGATCAACGTCGTGATCGCCGGGAAGCAGCCGACCGCGAGCCTGCTGTCGCTCGAGGAGGCGCGGGCGCACGGGGCGCGCGGCGTGGGCGTGTGGGAGTGGGCGGGCACCGAGGTGCCGGGGCTCGAGCCCGACGTGGTGGTCGCGTGCGCGGGCGACATCCCGACGGTGGAGGCGATGGCGGCGGTGCAGATCCTCAAGCGGGAGATCCCGCAGCTGCGCGTGCGGTTCGTCAACGTGGTCGACCTGATGCGGCTGCAGGACTCCACGCAGCACCCGCACGGCCTCGACGACGGATCCTTCGACGCGCTCTTCACGCGCGACAAGCCCGTCGTCTTCGCGTTCCACGGCTACCCGTCGCTCATCCACCGCCTCACGTACAAGCGCCACAACCACGAGAACATGCACGTGCGCGGGTTCGTGGAGCAGGGCGGGACGACCACGCCGTTCGACATGCTGATGCTCAACGACCTCGACCGGTTCCGGCTCGTCATGGACGTGATCCGCCGCGTGCCGCACCTCGAGACCACCTACGCGGGCCTCTCGCAGCGCATGGACGACGAGCGCATCGCGCACCGCGTCCACACGCGCGAGCACGGCGAGGACATGGCCGACGTGTCGGGCGCGGAGGGGCTGCCGTTCGCGGATCCGTCGCGGCAGACGGCGATCGACACCGGGGACGACAACGCCTAGCCGAGGTGCGCCGCGGGGCGCCCGACGTCAGCCGACGTCGGGCGACCGCGTCACGGGGCCGGCGCGAGCGTCGCGTCGACGCCCGTGACCACCTGGCCCCACCGCGAGACGGCGATGCGCGTGGCGAGGGCGCGCTGCGTGCGGTCGCCGGACCACTCGGGGAGGTAGGCGCGCGGATCCGACGACGGCGTGCCGAAGCGCACCACGTAGAAGCCGGGCTCCAGGTTGCCGAGCGCGTAGCGGCCGGACGCGTCCGTGAAGCCGGACGCCTCGAGGCGCCCGTCGCCGGTGGCGCGCAGCACGTCGACGGGAGCGGCCGCGGCGGGCGCCCCGCCGGGCAGCGTGACGGTGCCGCCGATGCCCGCGGGGGTGCGGAGCACGATGTCGACGCGGGTCGCGCGGCCGGCGGGCGCGGTGAAGAAGCGCGCGTCCCGCCACTCGTTGACCTGCCCGAGGTACTGGGACGCGGGCTGGCCGCCGACCGTGACCCAGGCGCGCAGCGTGTAGCGGGTGGCGCGCATCCCGTCGAAGCGGAACGCGCCGTCGACGATGTCGACGCTGTCGCCGAACGGGATGTCGGCGAGCTCGAGGGAGACCTCGCCCGTGCGGACGAGGTTCCGGGGATCCACGCGGTCGAGGTAGACGCGGCCGACGACGGTGGCGGTGGTGGCGCTGTCGGCGGCACCGGCGGCGGCTGCGGTGGGATCCGCGGACGCGGGGGAGGCGGGGCCGGCCTGAGCTGCGGCGATCAGGGCCAGGGCGATGAGGCCGACGAGACCGCGTCGGCGGACGGATGGCATGGGCGCTCCGATGCTCGGACCGGCGCGGTTGCCGGTCGGGAGACCGGTCTACTCCTCCGCCGCGCCGAGGTCACGACCCCCGATGGGGGCGGTCAGCGCGCGGTCGGTGCGGCGCGGGAGGCCCCGGCCGCCGGATCCCGCGCGAGCTGCACGTAGATCGCCGGCAGCTGCGTGTCGAGCGCCGCCGTGTAGCGCGTCGCGGTGGCGAGGCTGCCCGTGCCTCCCGCCCACCGCGGGAGCTGCCGCGGGGTCTCGCCGGCCGCGGCGACGTACACGACGTACTCGCCGGGCGTGATCCCGTTGATGCTGAAGCGGCCGTACTGGTCGACGAACGCGACGCGGCCGGTGGTCGGGGCGACGCCCTCCACGGCCGCGGCCACGGGGACGAAGCGCACGGACGCCGCGGGGGTCCCCACCCCGTCTGACCGGTAGATCTGGCCCTTCGCGCTCGCGCCGCGGTTGAGCTCCACGTCGATCCCGGTGAGCGCCGTGCCCCACTGCGCGACCGTCACCGGCGTCGCGCTCTCCCTGTCGTAGGCGTCCGAGTACCACTCGCCGATGATGCCGCGGGAGTCGCCGACGGGCGTCCCGACCTTGATCAGGTAGTCGCCGGGCTCCGCGCTCGAGAGGGTGTACCCGCCCTGCGCGTCCGTCGTCGTGGAGTCGAGGAGCTGGCCGTCGTACGTGCGGTAGCCGGCGACGGAGAGCCCCTTCGCGGGGACCCCGCCCGTGGTCGTGACCGTGCCCTGGATGGTGGCGTACCGCTTGAGGACCACGTCCACGCGGACGGTCCCGTCGGCCTGCACCGCGAACGTCTGCGCCTGCTTCACGTCGTTCGTCTGCCCGTAGTACTGGTAGAGGTACCTCCCGCCGACGTTGAAGAAGGCGTGCAGCCGGTACTCGCCCGGGCGCACGCCCGAGAAGGAGAACGCGCCGCCGACGACGCCGGAGACGAGGCCGTCGCTGAACTCGTAGGGCGCGGGCTCGAGGTAGATCTCGCCGGAGGACACGAGGTTCGCCGGATCCACGGAGTCGAGGTAGATGTTGCCGACCACCGTCCCGGTCGAGGGCTGCTCGGGGAGGTCGACGCCGGCGGCCGCGACCGGGGGCGTGGGCGCGCTGGTGCGGGTGGTCGGCGTGATGCCGGGGGCGCTGCCGGTGACCGTCGCGGTGATCCGCTTCCCGGCGTCCGCGTCGACGGGCGTGTACGAGATGGCCGTCGCGCCCGCGACGGCCACGCCGTCCACGGCCCAGGCGTAGGCGAAGGAGGTCGGGCGCGGGGTCCACACGCCCGCGACGGCGCGCAGCGGGCGGCCGACCTGCACGTCGCCGGTGATCACCGGGACGGCGGCCTCCGTGAAGGGGACCGTGGCGACGGGACGCGTGGGGTCGGGCGTGGGCTCCGCGGTCGGTGCCGGGGTCGGGTCCGGCGTCGGGGTCGTGGGTGCGGGCGTCGGTGCGGGCGGCGTCGGCGTCGTGGTGGCGGGCGCGACGGCGGCGGTCGGGCCGCTCGAGCGCGCGAGGGACGCGTACCCGCCCCGGCGCGCGGTGACGGTGAGGTCGATGCGCGCGCCGGCGTCCGCGGCGGTCAGCTGCAGCGTGGATCCGGTCGCGCCCGCGATGGCGACGCCGTCGCGCCACCAGCGGTAGCCGAAGGTCGTCGGCGTCGGCGCCCAGTCGCCCGTGACCGCGGTGAGCGTGGAGCCCACGCGGAGGGTGCCGGCGACGGTCGGCTTCGGCGACGCGGTGAAGGCCGGCACGGCGCGGGACGTGCTCGCGGCGGTGCCGGCGGGCGCGTCGGCGGCCGTGGCGGATCCGGCGATGCCCGCCTGCGCGGACAGGACGAGCGAGAGCGACAGCAGCCCGATCAGGGCGCGTCGACGTGGTGCGTGCATGGATCCCCCGGTCCGGCACCGCGGACTGCGGTGCCCGCTGCATGCCTACCGCGCGGAACCACCGGCTGTCGACGTGTCGCGCGGAACGGGGGCGCGACCGACCGCGCACGACGACGCCGCCACGACCCGGTGGGGTCGCGGCGGCGTCGTCGTCGGTCGTGCTCGTGCGGCTAGCGGACGACCGACGCCCCGGTCGGGGCGACGGCCGGGGCGGAGCGGATCGCGAGCGGCACGTCCTTCCCCGCGGGCACGACCAGCTCCGAGCGGTCGGCGCCGGTCCCGCCGTCCCACCAGCGGGACGACGGTACGTAGTCGCGGAAGTACGTCACCTGCACGCGGTAGGTGCCGGCGGGCACCGAGTCGAGGAACGCGTCCATGTCCGGGAAGACGAACGTGGTCCTCTTCGCGGTGCCGCCCTGGAACAGGGTGACCTGGGCGTGGTCGGCCCAGCCGGCCGCCGGCGTGCCCGAGATCGTGGCGGTCACCGAGGAGCTGACGACGAAGCGCGCGTCGACGGAGGGGAGGTCGGCGCGTCGCGTCGCGGTGTAGACCGTCGCCGAGGCGAGCGATCCGCTGCCGCCCAGCCACTGGGAGGCGTACGAGGGAGCCTCGGAGCGGTCGGCCGCGACGAACACGTAGTAGCGGCCGGGCAGGATCCCGGTGGAGAGGAACCGGCCGGTCGCGTCGGTCGCCGCGCCGCCCCCCGACCGCGGGTCGGCGCCGAGCAGGGCCGCCGCCTCGGGGACGACGTAGACGCGCGCGCCCGCGTACGGCGATCCGTCCGGTGCGCGGACGATGCCGGAGAGCCGGGACCCGGCGTCGAGCGTCGGGTCGACTCCCGTCACGGACTGGCCCCAGCCGACCGTGAAGCGCGTGGCCGCGTTGCGGTCGTCGGTGTCGCTGTACCACTCGCCGATGACGCCGTCCGGGTTCGTGAACGGGGCGGTGAAGTGCACCTCGTACTGGCCGGGCGTGAGCCCGCGGGCGACGAAGCGACCGGACGCATCCGTGGTCGCGCCGGAGACCTCGCCTCCGCGCACCTGGAAGACCTCGACCTGGGATCCGACCGCCGGGCTGCCGTCGGCCAGGGTCGCGGTGCCGCTGATGGTCGCGTAGCGCTTGAGCACGACGTCGAGCCGCACGGTGCCGTCGGCCTGCACGGTGAAGGTGCGGCCGTCCGTGACGCCGTCCGCCTCGCCGTAGTACTGGTACAGGCGCTGCCCGCCGACCGTGACGTCCACGGCCAGCCGGTAGTCACCCGGCAGGAGGCCCTCGGCGCGGAAGGCGCCGTCGACGATGGGCGACGACGTGGCCTCGGCCGCTCCGACGCGGAACGGGGTGACCTCGCCGGAGGGGATCAGGTTGCCGGGGGCGACGGAGTCGAGGTACACGCGGCCGACGATCGTGCCGGTCGCCGGCACGGGCGGCGGGGTGGTGGCGGCGACGACCGCGGCCGTGCGGGCGCTCGTCCGGGCCGCCGGGTTGTAGCCGGCCGCGCTGCCGGTGACCGTGACGGTGATGCGCTTGCCGATGTCCGCGGCCACGGGCGTGTAGTACTCGCCCGTGGCGTTGGAGATCGCCTTGTCGTCGGCGAACCAGCGGAACTCGAAGGTCGGGTCGGGGCTCCAGGCGTTCGGCACGGCGCGCAGCGCGGAACCGACGACGGCCGAACCGGTGATGGTGGGGACGGCCGTGGTGAGCGTGCCGCGGCCCACGGTGGCCGGCGTCGGCGCGCTCATGCGCACGGTGGTCGCGTAGCCGTCGCGGTACCCCGCGACCGACACCGACAGGGCGCGACCGAGGTCGGAGTAGGTCGGCGTGTAGGTGGACGCGGTGGCGCCGAAGATCGGCTTGTCGCCGACGAACCACTGGTAGGCGAAGCGCGGCGACGGGGACCAGGTCCCGGGGACGGCGGTCAGCGGGCTGCCGATGGTCGCGGTGCCGGTGATGGTCGGGACGGGCGCCGCGGTGAACGGCTGCGCGGCGGGGGCGGCCGTCACGGTCGCGGTCGGGCCGCTCGAGCGGGCGAGCGACGTGTAGCCGCTCTTCGCGGCGGTGACGGTGACGGTGATCCGCTTCCCCTGGTCGGCGGCGACCGGCACGTATCGGGCCTCGGTCGCGCCCGAGATCGCCACCCCGTCGCGCCACCAGCGGTAGGAGAAGGAGTCGGGCGCGGGGGTCCACGTGCCGGTGACCGTGGTGAGCGCCGAGCCCACCTGCGCGGTGCCGGTGATCGTGGGACGCGGCGACGCCGTGAAGGCGGCGGCGGCCTGCACGGCGGCGGGAGCGGATCCGCGTGCCGCGTCGGGGGACGCGGATGCGGCGGGCGTGGGCGCGTCGGCGGCGGATGCGCCGGAGGCGATCCCCACCTGCGCGGAGGCGACGAGCGCCAACGAGACGAGGCCGACGACGGCCCGACGACGTGCAGATGACATGACTCTCCTGGATCCCGACCGCGTCCGCGCGGCCTTCCCTAGTCCTATCGCGCGCTCGCCCTCCGGCGCCGTACCCAGTTCGGGCCGCGGCCGGACCGCGGGGGTCTCCCGTACCGTGGGAGCGCCGCCCGACGGGCGGCCGCATCCGCACCGACCCGCACCCGCCCCGGAGGCTCCGCATGGCCGCATCCACCCGCATCCTCCCGCCCCGGATCAGCGAGCCGCGGCTCGAGGGGCTCGCGGACGGCGACCCGTCCGACCTCGACGCGCACGCGACCTTCGAGCGGCTCCGCTTCGCCGACGCCGACCTCTCGGACGCCGACCTCGTCGACATCGGGTTCGAGGAGTGCGCGCTCGAGCGGATCCGCCTGCACGAGGCCGACCTCACCGCCGCCAGCCTCGTGGACGTGCTCGCCTCCCGCCTCGACGCGCCCGTGCTCAAGGCGCCCCGGATCCGGATGCGCGACGTGCGCCTCGAGGGCTCGCGCGTGGGATCCGCCGAGCTCTACGACGCCACGCTCTCCTCGGTGCACATCACCGACTGCCGCCTCGGCTTCGTGAACCTGCGCGGCTCGAAGATCACCGACCTGCTCATCACCGACTGCGCCATCGAGGAGCTGGATCTCCGCGGCACCGCCGGCATGCGCATCGCGTTCGCCCGCACCACCATCGGCACGCTCGACCTCGCCGACTCGAGCCTCACGCACCTGGATCTCCGCGGCGCCGAGATCATGGACCTCGACACCCCAGACGGCCTGCGCGGCGCGGTGCTCGACCCGACCCAGCTCATGGCGCTCGGCCCGGTGTTCGCACGGCACTTCCGCGTGCGCGTGGAGGACTGAGCGGCCCCGCGGATCAACCCCGCGACGCCGCCCGACGCGACGTGTCCGGCGCCGCGAGCAGCCACAGCAGGTAGAGGCCGCCGAGCGCCGAGGTCGCGAGCCCGACCGGGATCTGGAACGGGCTGAGCAGGCGGCCGGCCACGAGGTCGGCGACGCTCAGCAGCAGCGCCCCGACCACGAGCGCGGGGAGCATGCGGCCGCGACTGCCGGGCATCAGGCGGCGGGCGAGGTGCGGCGCCGCGAGCGCGACGAACCCGACCGGGCCCACGGCCGCGACGCCGACCGCGGCCAGGGCGACCCCGGCCGCCAGCAGCGCCGTCCGCCACCTGCCGACGTCGAGCCCGAGCGCGCGGGCGGTGTCGTCGCCCATCTCGAGCATGCGCAGCGGCGGCTCGCCGAGGAACGCGAGCGGCACGAGCACGGCGAGCACCGCGACGGCGGGCGCGACCTGCGGCCAGGAGATCCCGTTGAGCGTGCCGAAGCGCCAGGTCGCGGCGGCCTGGGCGAGCTCGAGGTCGCTGCGGGTGATGAGGAAGTCGTTGACCGAGGCGAGCATCGCGCCCACCGCGATGCCCACCAGCACGAGCCGCTCGCCCGTCGTCGCGGTGCGCGAGCTCATCAGGTGCACGGCGAACGCGGTCGCGAAGCCGCCCACCACCGTGCCGAGCGCGATGGAGCCGGCCGAGGAGGGGGCGGCGGCCGTGGATCCCGTCACCAGGATCGCGACGAGCCCGCCGGTGGCCGCGCCCGTGCTGAAGCCGATGACGTCCGGGCTGCCGAGCGGGTTGCGCGAGACGCTCTGGAACACCATCCCGCTCAGGCCGAGCGCGGCCCCGACCGCGACCGCGCACACCACGCGCGGCAGCCGCTGGTCGGCGACGATGAAGCGGGCCTGCGCATCCCCGCCGCCGAGCAGGGCGTCGAGCGCCTGCGCCGGGGACAGCGGGTACGCGCCCGTGCCGAGGCCGACCGCGGCGGCGCCGAGGATCGCGAGCACGAGGATCCCGAGGACGACCCGGTCCCGCCGCGGGATGCGCGGCCTCACCGCGCGCCCGTCCGCCGGAGCACGAGGGCGAGCAGCACGGGCGCGCCGATGAACGCCGTGACGATCCCGGCCTCCAGCTCGCCGGGCCGCGCGACGATCCGGCCGAGGACGTCGGCGCCCAGCACGAGCAGGGGCCCGGCCGCCACGGATCCGAGCAGCACCCGCCGCTCGCGCCGCCCGACGACCAGGCGCACGGCGTGCGGCACGACGAGACCCACGAACGAGATCGGCCCGGCGACCGCCGTCGCGGCGCCGCACGCGAGCGTCACGAGGACGAAGCCCGCGAGCCGCACCCGCCCGACCGAGCTGCCGAGCGCGGTCGCCGTGTCGTCGCCCAGCGCGAGCACCGCGAGCGGGCGCACGAGCAGCAGCGCCCCGACGACCACCACGGCCGTGAGCGGGAGGAGCCAGACGAGGTCGGCGGGGTCGCGCGAGGCCACGGATCCGACCACCCAGGAGCGGTAGTCGCCGAAGGTCCGCGGGTCGGAGAGCGTGACGACGCCGGTGACGGAGGCGAGGCTCGCGGTCAGCGCGGTTCCGGCGAGGAGGAGGCGCGTGGGATCCGCGCGCGGCCCCGCCCGCATCCCGACGAGCACCACGACCACGGCGGCGATCGCGGCCCCGGCGAACGCGGGCCACGCGTATCCCGCCGTCGAGCCGACGCCGAAGACCGCGACGCTGAGCACAACGGCGAGCGACGCGCCCGCGTTGACGCCGAGGAGGCCGGGCTCCGCGAGCGGGTTGCGGGTCATGGCCTGCATCACCACGCCCGCGACCGCGAGCAGCACGCCGACCGCGACCGCGAGGAGCGTGCGCGGCGCCCGCAGCTGCCAGACGATGATCGCGTCGCGGCTGCCGTCGTCCGGATGCTGGATCGCGTGCCACACGGCGTCGAGGGCGATGTCGCGGGATCCCGTCGCGAGGCTCACGGCGCACAGCGCGACGAGCGCGACGATCGTGACGACCTCGCAGACGGCGACGGGCGCGGATCGGGTCGGTGGCATGGCCGGGTAAGGCTACCCTAAGCTGCCTCGGTGATCATCGCCTCCCCTCCCCGCCCCGAGAACCGCCCCGACCGCCGCCCCACCCGCCGCCGCCTCGCCGGCGTCGCGCTCGCCGCCACCGTCCTCGTCGCGCTCAGCGCGTGCGCCGCGCCCGCCTCCTCCACCGGCGGCGCCGGCGCGGGCGCCGCGGGCACCGGCACCTCCGCCGACCCCGCCGGCTACACGACGCCGCGCACCATGCCCGACGGCAAGGGCAGCGGCCAGCCCGACGGCGTCTTCCCGCGCACCGTCGTGCACTTCGCGGGCACGACCACCGTCCCCGCGGCGCCCCAGCGCGTCGCCGTCATCTCGACCGGCCAGGCCGACTCGCTGCTCACCCTCGGCATCGTGCCCGTCGCGTCCACCGCGGCCGACGGCGCGGCCGTCGTGCCCGACTACCTCACCCGCGCCTTCCCCGAGGACGCCGACGCGCTCGCCGCGGTCGCGCCGCTCGGCGACCGCATCTCGCCCGACGTCGAGAGCGTCGCGGCCGCGAAGCCCGACCTCATCCTCATGAACGTCACGGGCAAGGACGCGGCCTCGCTCTACGCGAGCCTCTCCGCCATCGCGCCCACGGTCGCGACGCAGGGGACGGGCCTCTACTGGAAGCAGGACCTCCTGCTCCTCGCCGACGCCGTGGGCCGCACCCAGCAGGCCGCGTCCTGGCTCGACGCCTACCAGTCCGACGCGGCCGCGTTCGGCGCGGGCCTCGCCGACCGCCCGGCCGTCTCCTTCCTCCGCTCGTCCGCCGACCGCATCCGCGTCTTCGGCGTGGCGTCCTTCGCCGGATCCGTGGCCGAGGACGCGGGCCTCCCGCGCCCGCAGGCGCAGGACTTCACCGACGAGACCTCGCGCGACATCAGCCAGGAGCAGCTCGACCTGGCCGAGGGCGACCACGTGTTCGCGGCCGTCCAGGGCGGCGACGAGAGGGCGCTCACCGGCCTCCCGCTGTGGCCGACGCTGCAGGCGGTCGCGGACGATGCGGTCACCTTCGTGGACGACGACGTGTTCTACCTCAACACCGGACCCACGGCGGCGCACGCGGTGCTCGAGGCGATGCGGTCGGCGCTCGGCTGACCCGCGCGGCTGCGCGTCGGCCGACCCGCGCGGCTAGGCCTCCGGGATCCGCAGCTTGAACCCCACGTGCGAGCGCGCGTACCCGAGCCGCTCGTAGAAGCGGTGGGCGTCGACGCGCGCGGCGTCGGAGGTGAGCTGCACGAGGGGTGTCCCGAGGGCGGGCGCGGCGGTGTCGGCGACCCAGCGCATCATGGCGCCGCCGATGCCGGCCGAGCGCAGGTCGCTGCGCACCCGCACGGCCTCCACCTGGAGGCGGGAGCTGCCGCGCCGGGCCATGCCGGGGATCACCGTGAGCTGCAGCGTGCCCACGACCGCGCCGTCCGCGTCGGTCGCGACGAGCAGGTCGTTCGCGGGGTCGGCGAGGACCCGCGCGAGAGCGTCGCGGTAGAGGTCGACGTCCCCCGGATCCGCCCGGTCGCCGCGCCCTGCGCTCACCGGGTCGTCGGCGAGCAGTCCCATGAGCGGCGCGAGGTCGGCGGCGGTCGCGCGGCGGAGGACCACGCCGTCCGCGCGGGCGGCGAGCGGGACGGGGAGGGCGAGGTCGGCGAGCACGCCCCCATCCTGCCCGCCGGACGCGGCGGCGGCTACGCAGCCCCGCCCGACGCCCGCGCCACGTGCGCGAGCAGCCGCTCGACCAGCATGCGGCGCAGGTCCACCGACGACCAACCGTGGTCCGCGCCCTCCACGGCCGTGAAGGTCGCGCCCGGCATCAGGTCGCCGTAGCGCGCGCCGTAGGAGACCGGGACGACCTGGTCCGCCGTGCCGTGCAGCACGTCGACCGGTCCCGGGTATCCCGCGACCGGCCCGTAGACGTCGACGCCCGCGAGCACCTCGTCCGGGAAGCCCAGCCCGAGGCCCATGCCGGCGACGTCGACGACGCCGCGCTCCCGGGCGGGCGCGAGCGGCACGCTCATCACGCGCCCGTGCCGCGTGATGTCGTCCACCACGACACCGGCCGGCGACCAGAGCGTGAGGCTCGCGACGAGCTCCGGGACGCGCGCCGCGGCCAGCGCCGACTCGACGCCGCCGAGGCTGTGGGCGACCACGTGCACGGGTCCGCCCGCGTCCCGCGCGAGGGCGCGGATCATCGCGGTCACCTGGTCGACCTCGTCGAGCAGGCGCACGTCGGCGACGTCGCCGTCGCTCACGCCGTGGCCGAGCCGGTCGTAGGCGCGCGCCGCCGTGCCGGACGCGGCCAGCGCCCGGGCGACGGGCACCCACAGGCCGTGGCCGCCGGTGCCCGAGTCGCCGAAGCCGTGCACGAGCAGCGCGGCGGGGGCGCCGGGGCGCACCGTGCCGTGCTCCCAGCCGCGGAGGGTGCGCCCGCCGTGGTCGAGCTCGAGCGGGGCGACCCGGGCCGCGGCGGCCCGGTCCATCAGTTGCGCCGGTCGGCGAACCCGGCCGGGAGGTCGCCGGGCGCCGTGTCGACGACGGTCTCGTCGTCGGCGCCCACGAACTCGTCGAGGGTGATGTGCGCGAACTCCGGCACCACGTAGATCGGGTACGTGGGCCCGGCGTCGCGGTGGGCGCGCATCTCGTCGAGGTGGTCGTTCTGGAAGAGCACGGTCTTGGATCCGTCCTCCTCCACCCAGCGCGGGAAGAAGATCGTCCCGTGCAGCACGCGCGCGGCCGGGATGATGTTGACGACGACGCTGGTGCCCGTGGGCTCGTTCCACGACACCTTGAAGACGCCGTCGGCGAGGGCGACGAGGTCGACCGTCTGGTCCTTGACCCAGCGGCCGCCGACCATGCCCGAGTGGATGCGGTAGTCGATGGTCGTGGCGTTCTTCACGTACATCTCGTACTGCCAGCCGTTGGCGTACGTGTAGATGAGACGGTGTCCGACGAGGGGGCTGAGGTCCTGAGCGGGCACGGGGTGCTCGACGCTCGTGGTGATCGTTGTCATGCGGGCATCCTGACACCGGAATGCGTTTGTCACAAGCGCATCTTCCTGGGTATCCTCGGTGCATGCCCCCCGACCCGTCCGACGCCGAACTGCGGGTCGTCGCGCGGCGGCTCGGCGCGGACCTGGGGCCCTTCCGGCGACGCCTGATGAACGCGTCGCGGAGCGCGGCCGACCTGCCCGACCTGCCGGACGCGCAGGTCGAGGTGCTCCGCCGCCTCGAGACGACCGGCTGGGCGACGCCCACCGGGCTCGGCCGCGGTCTCGGGCTCGCGCGCTCCACCGTCAGCAACCTCATCCTCGCCATGGAGCGCGACGGGCTCGTCGACCGGCGCCTCGCGAAGGGCGACGGTCGCAGCACCGAGGTGGGCCTCACGGATCGCGCGCGGGATCTGCTGCGCACCTTCGATCGCTCGACCGAGGGCGTGCTCGTGGGCGCCCTCCGCGGCCTCACGCCCGACGAGCTGCGCGACATCGCCCGCGCGCTGCCGGCCTTCGAGGCCCTGCACGCGGCGATCGGCGGCGAGCCCCGGCGCACCGAGGCTGCCGACAAGCCCCACCCATGACCTCTGGGTCCGGGCCCCTGCTCGGGACGTCGAGTCCTGGTCGCTCATGGCCCCTGTGGATGGATCGCCATCATGTGCGCGTGGAGGCAGATGATGGCGGCCTTCCCGCAACTTGATCAAAGGTGATCAACATGCACATGCAATCCCGTCCGCGCACCGCCGCCGTCGTGATGGCGCTGGGCGCAATCGTCGCATCGACGTCCATCGCACTCCCCGCCCACGCCGCCACCGAAGACGCTGGCCCAGCTGCGGCCGTCACCAGCTCATCTGCTCCGATGTCCTTCCGAGGCTACGACACGTCTGTGGCCGAGGCGCACGGCTATCGCATCGTGACCGACGCGCATGGACGTCAGACGAGCGTGCCGGTGTCCGCGGAAGCCAGGAGCGAGGTCGTGCTCGACAACGCCCTTCCCGGAGACTGCGGCTCGTCCTTTGTGAACGCCACCAAGCTGTCCAACGACACGCTCGCGGTCAACACCGGCTACCAGGTCCCGTTTCCGGTCGCCGAGAAGACATGGCGCGTCACTGCGGTCTCGGTGTTCGACTCTCACACCTTCCCGTGGGACGGACCTAGCGGAGGCGCCTGGTCCGCCCAGGCCGCCGCGACGTTGGTCGGTCCCGGAGTCGCGGGCGTCACGCTGAGCTCGCATGTGATCGGTGACGATGGGACGGTCTGCTACTCGGCCGGACCGACGGACACCTTCGATTGAGGGGCGTCGTGATGAGCACAGTCATGTCGGCCGCGCCAGAGTGCCGGAACGGGAGCGCGTGAGGTGCGGAGGTCCGCTGATGGGATGCCGCCAGGACGAGCGGACACCGAGGTGCCGGTGTGCGTAGACGACGACGCGCTCCTCAAGATGCTCTACATCCGAGACGTCCATGGGCTGCAGGTCGCAGGCATGCCGTCGACAGCTTCAGGGCGGAGAACCCGTACGGCACGCTCGCGCGATGTGCTGGGTGCGGTTGAGCGTTCCACGCGACAGGAGGCGCTGTCGCGTCAATGGCGGGACTCCCTCCACTGGCTTCTCGATGCATCGCACCGCCAGGACCTGACTCATCGCATCCTGGAATCCGGCGACAGGTCTCGGCTTCACGAGGTCCTGCCGCCGGCCTGGGATGAGAGGACGCAATCGCTCCTGGATCTCGAGGGTTACTCCGAGTGGCACGCATCTCTCTCACCATCCGTCTTCATGAACACGGAAGACGGAGACGAGCCGCGGGCTGCCCTCGCGTCAGCGACGAAGAGGGGGCTCCGCGTCATCGTCGTCCTGCCGTTGTCCGAACCGCATGCCGAGGAGTTCAGCGCAGGCGGGATGCTCTTGTCGTGGGAGGTCTACCGTCGCGCCGGTTCACGGACGGCCGCCCTCGAAGGGTTCTGCGGCGCAAGCTGATCGCGAAGGATCCGAATGGCGTTCGCCGTCCTCAGCGACGGCGTCGTGCGTCGTTCCGGCGTTGAGCCGCGCCAGGTACCCGGCGAACGCGTCGAGGTCGGCGCGCGTCCACTCGCCGAGGCCGCGGATGAGGCGGCTGCCCTGCATGTCGTCCGCGTCGATGCCGGCGAGCCCGGCCGGCGTGAGCGCGAGCACGCGCACCCGGCCGTCCTGCGCGTCGCCGCCGACCTCCACGAGCCCCAGATCCTGGAGCTGGCGGAGCTGGCGGCTGACCACGCTGCGGTCGACGCCGAGCTGGTCGGCGACGGCGCTCGCGTGGGCGCTGCCGCAGCGGCGGATCACGCGGAGCATCTTGTAGCCGATGGGCGGGAGCTCCGGGTGGATCGCCGCGGCGGCCTCCCGGGTCGTCGTCCGGATCCGCCCGGCGAGGGCGGTCATCTGCTCCTCCACCTCGGCGATGCCCGCGGCGATCCCGTCGGCGGCGACGGGGGCCTCGCCCGCGGCGTCGACCGCGGGGGAGCGGTCCTCGTCGGTCATCGGCGGGAGTCGACCCCGGCGTCCTCGGCCTCGGGGAGCCGGATGGACCCGGTCGGGTTCGCCTCGCCGGCGGGGGTGAGCGCCACGGCGCCGGCGGATGCGCCGATGAGCGCGTCCTCGGCGTCGGTGCGGCGCGTCCCCCTGGTGTCCGCCGCGGCGGCCCTGTCGCTCTTCAGCTGCACGGCGTTCTTGCTGCCGAGCTGCGCGTTGGGCAGGAAGATCACCGCGATGAGCGAGACGACCGCGAGCGGCACGCTGTAGAGGAACACGTCGCCGATGCCCACGCCGTACGCGCTCTCGACCACGGTGCGGACCGCGGGGCTGAGCTGCGAGACCTGCGGGATCACGCCGGATCCGAGCGCCTGCGCGGCGGCGGCCTGGTCGGCGGGGGCGAGCTTCATGATCCCCGCGGTGATCTCCGACGCGATGATCGTGCCGAGGATCGAGCCGAGCACCGAGACGCCGACCGTGCCGCCGAGGCTGCGGAAGAACGTGACCGCGCTGGTGGCGACGCCGAGGTTCTTGACCTCGATGGCGTTCTGCACGACGAGGACGAGGTTCTGCATGAGCATGCCGAGGCCCGCGCCGAGCACGAACATGTAGATGCCCACGAGCACGAAGTCGGTGTCGTAGCGGAGCGTCGAGAGCAGCGAGGTGCCGGCGACGATGAGCACGGCGCCCGTGATCATGATCGCCTTCCACTTGCCACGGCGGCTGATCAGGTTGCCGAACACGGTCGAGGAGATGAGCAGGCCCGCCATGAGCGGGATCGTCAGGAGGCCCGACTGGGTGGGCGTGGCGCCGCGCGACAGCTGCATGTACTGCGCGAGGAACACCGAGGTGCCGAACAGCGAGATGCCGACCGCGAGGCTCGCGACGACCGAGAGCGTGAACGTGCGGTTGCGGAACATGGTGAGCGGGATGATCGGCTCGGCGACCTTGAGCTCGGTGACGACCGCGGCGATCAGCAGCACGACCGCGCCGCCCGCCATCAGGTAGGACGTGGTCGAGGCCCACTCGAACTGCTTGCCGGCCTGCGAGACCCAGATGAGCAGGAGCGAGACGCCGCTGGCGATGAAGACGGCGCCGAGGTAGTCGACGTGCACCTTCCGCTTCGGGTGCGCGGGGAGGTGGAGGGTGACCTGCAGCAGGATGATCGCGATGATCGCGATGGGCAGCGCGATGAAGAAGTTCCAGCGCCAGCCGAACGCGTCGGTCACGACGCCGCCGAGGAGCGGGCCGCCGACGGTGCCGACGGCCATGACGGCGCCGAACAGGCCGGCGTAGCGGCCGCGGTCACGCGGGCTGATGATGTCGGCCATGATGATCTGGCTCAGCGCCGCGAGGCCGCCGGCGCCGAGGCCCTGCAGCACGCGGAAGACGATGAGCGTCTCGGTGTTCTGCGAGAAGCCGGCGAGCGCGGATCCCAGCACGAAGGTGCCGAGCGCGAGCTGGATGAGCAGCTTGCGATTGAAGAGGTCGGCGAACTTGCCCCAGAGCGGCGTGCTCACGGTGGTGGCGAGCAGGGTCGCGGTGACGACCCAGGTGTAGCCGGACTGGTCGCCCTTGAGGTCGCTGATGATGATCGGCAGCGAGGTCGAGACGACGGTGCCGGCGAGGATCGACACGAACATGCCGAGCAGGAGGCCCGAGAGGGACTCGAGGACCTGGCGCTTCGACATGGATCCGTCGGCCGAGACGGTGCGGCGGGGGGCCTTCGCGGGTGATGCGGCGGCCGGGCGGTGCTGGGACATGATCCTCCGGGTAGTTGACTACAGGCAACCATATGTCGGTGGTGGACAGGTGTCAACTATCTCCGCGCCGAGGCCGGGCCGAGGCCGACGTCGCGTGCGTCGGAGTAGACCGGGAGGGAGAGCCGGTCGACCGACCGGCCTCGATGCGAGGAGGAACCCCATGGTCGATTCGGTGGCGACGGTCTGGCTGCCCGTCACGGACATGACCCGCGCGGTGGCGTTCTACCGCGACACGCTCGGTCTCACGATCACGAGCGAGGACGCGGACTGGAGCGAGATCGACGCGGACGGCCTCATGATCGGGCTCAACGCGCGCGAGGAGGCGGGCGGCTCGTCGAGCGGCGGCGCGGTCATCTCGTTCACGCCCGAGGGCTCCATCGAGGACGAGCTCGAGAAGTTCAAGGCCCGCGGCGCCGAGATCACGGGCGAGATCAGCGACCACGAGTGGGGCCGCATCCTCCCGTTCCAGGACAGCGAGGGCAACGACCTGCAGCTCTACACGCCGCCCGCGGGCTAGGCGCTCCGGAGGTCTCCGCTCACGGCAGCGGCTCGAGGTCGACGTGCACGTCGTCGCCGACCTCGAGGCCGTGGGCGTCGCGGATCGCGCGCTTCACCGGGAGGATCCACGTGCCGTCGCCCTGCGGGAAGACGGACGTGCGCCAGGTCGTGGTGCCGACGCGGGCCCGCACCGGCACGGATCCGAAGCCGCGGCGGCCCGCCTGGCCCATCTCGCGGAGCATCGGGGCGAGGTCGCCGGGCAGGGACACGAACGTCCACAGCTCGCGCCGCGCCTCCCACGCCCAGAGCGGCGCGGTGAAGTCGAGGGGGAGGTCGTCGGTCACCACTCGACCCTACGGGCGCGCGCTCACCAGCCGGCGCGGTCGGCGACGATCGCGGCGACCTCGGCCGCGGTGCGGGACGTGGTGTCGATCGCGAGGCCGCCGAGACCCGCGGCGTGGATGATCGCGGCGAGCTCGGGCGCGCGGGCGCGGTGCCAGGCGAGGGCGGCCGCGTCATCGCCGTGGCGGACGTCGAGGCGCGCCCCGACCGCCTCCGCGTCGACCGTGAGCCGGACGAGCAGGCACTCCCGGGAGGCGAGCGCGTCGATGTGGCGCGGCAGATCCGCGGGGTCCTCGAGCACGGACGCGACCACCACCACGCGCGCCCCGGCCTCCCGGTAGTTGCGGGACAGGTCGCCGAGGTTGCGGAGCGCGAGCCCCAGCTGGAACGGATCCTCGGCCGGAGCCGGATGGAGGAGGCGCACGTCGTCCGCGTCGACCAGGGCGTGGGGGATCCCGCGCGCGGCGAGGAGGGCGCCGAGGGCGCGCATCGTCGTGGTCTTGCCCGCGCCGACGGTGCCGGTGAGGATCACGGCGTCCGTCATCGCATCTCAGCTGCCGCCCGTGACGAGGTCGCACTCGAGCTCGTCCGCGGACGCGGCAACGATCTCGAAGGAGGCGGCGCCCGCGCGGATCGTCACCGTCGACATGCCGACCCAGCGCGGATGCGGCTCGGCGGTGGTGCTGGAGATGGCGTGGCGGAGGATCCGGAGGCGGTCGATCGAGAGCGTCGCGGTGCGGCGGCGGAGGATCTGGTCGCGGCGCGTGAGGATCAGCAGCTCGCGCGGCGAGCACGCCGCCACCGCACCCGCGAGGCTCATCGGCCGGAGCCGCTGCAGCGCGCCCATGAGGCCGTCGGCGGTGGGCACGAGCGGCGTGCGCGGCCGCGACGAGAGGTAGCGGAGCTGCGGATCGCGCGCGGCCAGATCCCAGTACGCCGCGGCGACGCCGGCCTCGTCCTGCCCGACGTCGATGCGCGGCGTCGCACCGCGGGTCTCGGACGGGCGTGCGTGCGGCACCCCGGCGGACTCGCCCGCGAGCGTCATCAGCAGCTCGGTCAGCTCCACGACCACGTCGGCGGATGCGCCGTTGAACGGGATCCGGAGCGCCTGGCCGTCGGCCGTGTGCACCGTGAGCAGGCCGTCGAGCAGGTCGACGCGGTCGCGCACGGCGACGATGTTGGCGAACGGGATGCGGCGGGCGGTGTACGCGGATCCGTCGCGCGAGAGCACCTCCAGCTCGCGGTCGCCCACGACGAGGAGGTGGTCGTACAGGTCCATCGACGGGTCGGTGTCGCGGCGGGGGATGTCGCGCGGCACCTTGAGCACGAGACGCGCGGCGAACGGGTCGACGTCGTGCGGGCGGTAGAGGCGGGGGACCTCGTCGACGGTGCGGACGGTGTCGATCCACGGGCCGAAGGCGTCGTGCTCGGCGGTTCTGGCGGGCGATGTCACCCCGTGAACGTATACCGCTCTCCGGCGCCCGCGGCAGGGGTGGGGCGACCCCTCTCCGGGGCAGCCGACCGTGTGCTACGCGAGCGGTCAGCCCTCGATGAGGTCGCGCTCGGGCGGGACCGACGTCCACAGCCTCACGACCCGGCGGCCGAGCGCGCGCTCGAGTCCGCCGAGCGCCTTCACCACGAAGATCGTCGTGCGGGCGGGGGATCCGGCCTTCGAGAAGCCGCGGTCGACCGCGCGCACCCACGTCTCCGCGGCGATCTTCGCGGTCGAGTAGTTGGCGCCGCCCGGGTAGGGGCGCTGCACGGCCGTGGAGGAGACGATGGCGAGGCGACCCGCGTCGGACGCCTGCAGGTCGGCGTCGAACGCGCGCGTGGTGTTGCGCAGCGTCGTGACGATGCGCTCGTGCAGGAACTCCCAGTCCTCGTCGGTCTGCCCCTCGAGGCCGTTGCCGCCGCGCCAGCCGCCGACGAGGTGGATCAGGCCGTCGACGCCGCCGAGGTCCGCGCGGATCCGCGCCGCCAGGTCCACGACGGCCGCGTGGTCGGCGAGGTCGCACACCTCGCGGCGCGCGGCGTCGACCTCCTCGAGCCTCCCGGCGTCGCTGCCGACCGCGACGACGCGCGCCCCGGCCGCCGTGAGCTCGGCGGCGACCGCGCGCCCGGCCGGGCTCGACGCACCCGCGACCACGACCACGCGGCCGTCGACGCTCACGCCGCCTGCCCCGTGATCCCGGCGGTGGAGGAGATGACGTCGCGCATCTTCTTCTCCAGCGCCTCGAAGAACATGCTGAGCGGGAACTCGTCGTCGAGCACGAGGTCGGTGAGGCCCTTCGGCGGCCCGTCGAGCGGCAGCGCATCCGGCCCCTTCGCCCACGTGGACGCGGGGTGCGGCGTGACCGTCTCGGTGACCATCGCGTAGGCGGCCAGCCAGTGCGCGGTCTTCGGCCGGTCGATGGAGCGCCAGTAGAGGTCGTTCACGCGGTCGGCGAGCGCGACGACCACGTCGGCGACGTCGTCCCAGTCGATCGTGAGGCGCGTGTCGGTCCAGTGCAGCACGTGGTGCTGGTGCAGCCACGCGAACAGGAGCTGGCCGCCGAGTCCGTCGTAGTTCCGCACGCGGGATCCGGTGATCGCGAAGCGGAAGATGCGGTCGAAGATGACGGCGTGCTGCACCATGCCGGCGCGCTCGAGCAGGGCGTCGTCGGCGGCGGAGCGCTCGGCGGGATCCACCGCGGCGAGCCGGCGCTGGATGCGCACGGCCTCGCGGAACGCGGTGAGGTCGCAGCGCAGCTCCTCGATCGAGTAGAGGAAGAAGGGCATCCGCTGCTTGATCATGAACGGGTCGAACGGCAGGTCGCCGCGCATGTGCGTGCGGTCGTGGATGAGGTCCCACATCACGAAGGTCTCCTCCGCGAGCCGCTGGTCCTCGAGCAGGCGCCGCGCGTCCTCCGGCAGCTCGAGCTTCGTGACCTCGGCGGCGTGGCGCACCACGCGGCGGAACCGGGCGGCCTCGCGGTCGGCGAAGATCGCGCCCCACGTGAAGGTCGGCACCTCGCGCATCGCGACGGTCTCCGGGAACAGCACGGCCGAGTTGGTGTCGTAGCCGGGCGTGAAGTCGACGAACCGGATGGGGACGAACAGCGCGTTGCCGTAGTCGCCCGCCTCCAGCTCGGCCACGAACTCGGGCCAGACGACCTCGATGAGCACGGCCTCCACGAGGCGGCTCGCGCTGCCGTTCTGCGTGGTCATCGGGAAGACGACGAGGTGCCGGATCCCGTCCACGCGGTCGCGCTGCGGCTGGAACTCGTTCAGGGAGTCGAGGAAGTCGGGCACGCCGAGGCCCGCGTCGACCCAGCGCGCGAAGTCCACGTCGAGCGCGGCGAGGTACGCGGCGTCGTGCGGGAAGAGCGGGGCGAGCGCGCGGACGGCGTCGCGGATCACGCCGACGAGGCCCGCGGCCTCCGCGTGGTGCGCGGGGTCGGGGATCGACCCGTCCTTCACCTGCATCGGCTGGAGCGCGACGGCAGCGTCCTTGAGGGCGAGCCACGCGGGGGAGGAGGCGACGGAGCGCGCGTCCTCGACGACCTCGGGCTCGCCGATGACGGCTGCGGTGGGTGCGGCGCTGGACATGGATCGACCTCCGATCGTGCGGGTGCGTGCGGTCCCTCCACCGTAACGGCGGGTTCGGCGCGAGATCGTGTCCCGCGTGCGGGATCCGCGCGTGGATCCGGGTGCCCACGCAGCATGCGTGCGCGAGCGGGGTGCGCTACGCCTCGTCGTCGTCCGGCACCGGGGTGCTCGTCCCCGTCTCGTGGTCACGGCGGAGGATCGCGTAGCCGACGGACGCGCGCGGCTCGCCGCCGGCGACGGGCCAGCCCTCGCGGTAGTGCGCCTCCTTCACGAAGCCGGCACGCACCAGCACCCGGCGCATCGCCCGGTTGTCGTCGCGCGTCTGCGCCTCGAACCGCGTCACGTGCGGGTACGTCCGGAACACGTGGTCCGTGAGCGCGCGGACGACCGGGACGCCGAGCCCCCGGCCGCGCGAGGCCTCGGCGAGGCGCAGGTCGAACAGCACGCCCGGATCCTCGAGGTCGTCGAGGACGACGAGGCCCACGCGGCCGGATCCCGCCACGTCGATCCAGAGGGCCGCGTGCTCGGGCCCGGAGAAGCCGCCGTCGGCGATGCGCGCGTCGACGTCCGCGGCCGTCGGCTCCGACCCCATGTGGAACGGGAACACGTTCGAGGTGAGGAACCCCCGGAGCGCCGCGCGGTCACGGTCGACGTCGACGTCGACCAGCACGACGGTCGGGGATGTGGATGGGGTGTCGGGCATGGGGTCCTTCCGGGTGGTTCGAGCGGCGGACGCCGGGGCGCGCTTCTCCACAGGCGCGGGTGAACAGCGGGTGAACCCGGCGGTCCCCCGTAGAGGGGACGCGCCGGCAGGGCGCAAGCTCATCGCCGTGGATCCATTCATTCTCCTCGTGCTCGTCGTCATCACGGCGCTCGCCTTCGACTTCACCAACGGCTTCCACGACACGGCGAACGCGATGGCCACGTCCATCGCGACCGGCGCGTTGAAGCCCAAGGTCGCGGTCACGCTCTCCGCCGTGCTCAACCTCGTCGGCGCGTTCCTCAGCATCGAGGTCGCGCTCACGGTCACGAACGCGGTCGTGAAGATCCAGGACAAGTCCGGCGCCCCCGACCCGGCTCTGCTCCAGGGCGGCGGATCCGCGCTGCTGCTCATCGTGCTCGCGGGCCTCATCGGCGGCATCGTCTGGAACCTGCTCACCTGGCTGCTCGGCCTCCCGTCGAGCTCCTCGCACGCGCTGTTCGGCGGGCTCATCGGATCCACGCTCGCGGGCCTCGGCGTCAACGGCGTCAACTGGGCGGGCGACGGCTCGAAGCTCGACGGCGTGGTCGGCAAGGTCATCCTCCCGGCGCTCATGTCGCCGATCCTCGCGGGGGCGGTGGCCGCGATAGGCACGTGGCTGGTGTTCCGGATCATCGGGAACCTCGCCGGCCGCGGGCTCGACCGCACCTTCCGCATCGGCCAGATCGGCAGCGCCTCGCTCGTCTCGCTCGCGCACGGCACGAACGACGCGCAGAAGACGATGGGCGTCATCACGCTCGCGCTCATCGCCGCGGGCGGCTGGACCGACACGGAGTCGGTGCCGTTCTGGGTGAAGATCAGCTGCGCGCTCGCCATCTCGCTCGGCACCTACATCGGCGGCTGGCGCATCATCCGCACGGTCGGCAAGGGCCTCGTCGAGATCGACACGCACCAGGGCATGGCGGCCGAGAGCTCGTCGGCCGCGGTCATCCTCGCCTCCAGCCACCTCGGCTTCGCGCTCTCCACCACCCACGTGGCCACCGGATCCATCCTCGGCTCCGGGCTCGGCCGCCCGGGCGCGCAGGTGCGCTGGAAGGTGGCGCTGCGCATGGTCGTGGCGTGGATCATCACCCTCCCGGCCGCCGCCCTCGTCGGCGCGGTCATGTGGTGGCTCGGCCACCTCATCGGCGGCGCCGCGGGTGGCATCGCCATGACGCTCGTGCTCGTCGCCGTCGCGATCACCGTCTACGTCCGCTCGCGCAAGGACGACGTGGGCGCGCACAACGTGAACGACGAGTGGTCCGACGAGAAGACCGCCCGCCCCGCAGCCCAGCCCGCCGACGTCTGAAGGACCCCGCCATGCTCCCCCTCTTCTTCTCCGCGGTCGGCCAGGTCGCCCTCGTCGCCCTCCTCCTCGGCGCGGGCCTGCCCGCCCTCTTCGCCCTCGGCGTGCGGTCCTTCGCGCTCGCCAGCCCCGACACCAGCGGCCGCGTCGCCGGATCCGACTCCGCGCGTCGCACGCCGCCCGTCGTCCTCCAGGCCGTCGGCGCCCTCTGCTACGCGGTCGTCGTCCTCGCCGTCATCGCGGGCCTCACGCTCATCATCGCGGCGGGCCTCGGCCAGTCGGTGAGCTTCGAGCACGTCATCCCGACCTTCACCTCGAAGGGCTGACCATGACCGAGAGCGCATCCGAGGGCGGCGGGTCGGGCGACGGCGCGACCGGCGTCGTCGAGCCCGGCCGCCACGACCGCGGCATCGTCCAGCGCGTCGTCGGCTGGCTGCGGGCGGGCTACCCGTCCGGCGTGCCGGACCAGGACTACGTGCCGCTGCTCGGGATCCTCCGCCGCAGCCTCACCGCCGAGGAGCTCGGGCAGGTGGTCGACCAGCTCGTCGACGACGCGGTCGAGGCGGAGGCGGCGGGCGAGGAGATCGGCCGGAGCCAGCTCCGCGAGCGCGTCGAGGCCATGCTGCTCGGCCCCGCGATGCCCGACGACCTCGTGCGCGTCTCGGCCCGGCTGGCCGCCGCGGGCTGGCCGCTCGGATCCCCGGAGGACCTGCACGAGCCGGACGCCGCGGATGCGCGCGCGACCGAGCGCACGGGCCTCGTCTCCCGCATCGTGTCGTGGCTGCGCGCCGGATACCCGGCCGGGCTCCCCGAGCAGGACTTCGTCCCGCTGCTCGCGCTGCTGCGACGCCGCCTCAGCGACGAGGAGGTGCAGGAGGTGAGCGCGCGTCTCGCATCCGAGGGCGGGCTGCCCGCCAGCCGCCTCGACGTCGCCTCCGCCATCGCGGGCGTCACCTCCGAGATGCCGTCGGACGCCGACATCGAGCGCGTGCGCGCCTACCTCGAGGCGCACGGCTGGCCGGAGGGCTTCCGCATCTGACCCGGGCGGGGATCCCGCACTTGCACTGAGGGCCCGAAGGTGCAAACATGCACTTCGTGAATGATGGTGCAACGGGACTCCGCGAGCGTCGTCGGGTCGAGACCTCGGCGCGTCTGACGACGCTCGCGCGCCGGCTGACGGCCGAGCGCGGCCTCTCCGGCTTCACGGTCGAGGAGGTCTGCGAGCAGGCCGGCGTCTCCCGGCGCACCTTCTTCAACTACTTCGCCTCCAAGGAGGACGCGCTCTTCGGGCGCTCCTCCCGCGTCGAGACCCAGGACCTCGAGGACGCGTTCGTCGCGGCCGGCGACCCCGGGGATCCCGCGCTGTCGCCCTCGCTGCTCGACGACTTCGCGGACCTGTGCCTCGAGCGCTGGGCCCGCCTCGACACCGACGGCACCTCGATGCAGGACATGCACGCGGCCTTCCGCCGCGAGCCCGACCTCCTCGTGCGCGCCCTCGAGGCCGCCATGGAGGACGAGGCGAAGGACGTGCTCCTCGTCGAGCGCCGCGAGGGGCTGCCCGCGGGCGACCTCCGCGCGGCCGTCGTCGTCCAGACCATGGGCGCCCTCGGCCGGGCGAGCGCGCGCGAGTTCCTCGTCCCCGGCAACGCCGACCCGATGCCGCTCATCCTGCGGAGGCGCCTCGACGCGCTCCGCGAGATCGCCCACCCCACGACCGTGACCACCCGCCAGCACGAACGGACCCCATGACCGCCACCGCCCCCGCGCCCCTCCTGCTCACGCAGCGGCGCATCTGGATCATCTTCTCGGCCCTCATCGCCGGCATGCTCCTGTCGAGCCTCGACCAGACCATCGTCTCCACCGCGATGCCGACCATCGTCGGCGAGCTCGGCGGGGTCGACCACCAGGTCTGGATCACCACCGCCTACCTGCTCGCCACCACGATCGTCATGCCCATCTACGGCAAGTTCGGCGACGTGCTCGGCCGGCGGAACCTGTTCCTCGCGGCCATCGCGATCTTCACGCTCGCCTCGATCGGCTGCGCGTTCGCGGGCGACTTCTGGTCGTTCGTGGTGTTCCGTGCCGCTCAGGGCCTCGGCGGCGGCGGGCTCATGATCCTGTCGCAGTCGATCATCGCCGACATCGTGCCGGCCAACCAGCGCGGCAAGTACCTCGGCCCGCTCGGCGGCATCTTCGGCCTCTCGGCCGTCGGCGGACCGCTCCTCGGCGGCTTCTTCGTCGACCACCTCACCTGGCAGTGGGCGTTCTACATCAACATCCCCATCGGGATCGCGGCCTTCGTCGTGGCGTTCATCACGCTCACGCTGCCGAGCAAGAAGGCGACCAAGCGGATCGACGTGGCCGGCGTGGTGCTGCTCTCCGTCGCCACGACGTGCCTCATCTTCTTCACCGACTTCGGCGGCGACAAGGCCTACGGCTGGGGCTCGCTCCTCACCTGGGCGTGGGGCCTCGGGCTCGTGGTCGCGGCGTCGCTGTTCGTGTTCACGGAGTCGCGGGCGGACGACCCGGTGATCCCGCTCAGCCTCTTCCGGAACCCCGTTTTCGTGAACGCCACCGCCATCGGCCTCGCGCTCGGCATCGGGATGTTCGCGGCCATCGGCTTCGTGCCGACGTTCCTGCAGATGTCCACCGGCACCTCGGCCGCGGTCTCAGGGCTGCTGCTCCTGCCGATGATGGTGGGCCTCATCGGCATGTCGATCACGTCGGGCATCCTCATCAGCCGCACCGGCAGGTACCGGATCTTCCCCATCGTCGGGACGCTCCTCACGATGCTGGCGCTCGTGCTGATGACCTCGCTCACCGCCGAGACGCCTGTCTGGCTGATCTGCGTGTTCCTGTTCGTCTTCGGGCTGGGCTTGGGCCTCATCATGCAGGTGGTCGTGCTCGTGGTGCAGAACGCGGTGCCCGCCGCGCAGATCGGCACGGCGACCAGCACGAACAACTACTTCCGCGAGGTGGGCGCCGCGCTCGGCACGGCCGTGTTCGGCACGCTGTTCACCACGCGCCTCACCGAGAACCTCACGACCGTGTTCGCCGGGGCGGGCGCGGCGCCGGGCGACGCGGCGGCCTCGGCCAGCAGCATCGACCCGCAGACGCTGAACGGGCTTCCGGACGCCGTGCGCGACGGGATCGTGAACGCGTACGCCGACGCGCTGGCTCCCGTGTTCTGGTACCTCGTGCCGTTCATCGCGATCGCGTTCGTGCTGTCGCTCGTGCTGAAGCAGATCCCGCTGTCGGACGTCGCCGGGCTCGTCGCCCGCGGCGAGGCGGTGGGCGGCGAGGAGGCCGAGCGGCTCGAGGCGGAGCAGCGCGCGGGCGTCCGCGCCGGCACGCGCTCCGCGGAGGCGACCGGACCGGACGCGGCCGACGACGCGTCGCGGATCGCGGTGCCGTCGAGCGACGCGCGGGACGGACGCTCCGAGCGCTGATCCGTTGACACGGCCGCCCGCGGCCGGTCGACTCACGGCAGGGCCGTCGTCCGCACGGGCGGCGGCCCGTCCCGTCCCAGGAGCCACCGGAGGTCGCCGTGAGCGAGCCCATCGTCATCACCCGCACGTTCGCCGCCTCGCGGGAGCGCGTCTTCGACGCGTGGACCACGCCGGCCGACTTCTCCGCCTGGTTCGGCGCCGCCGCGGTGGAGGTGCCCCTCGAGACCCTGCGGATGGACGTGCGCGTCGGCGGCGCGTGGAGCGCCGTGATGCGTCTGCCCGACGGGGGCGCCATCGACTGGGCGGGGGAGTACGTCGAGCTCGACCGGCCGTCGCGCCTCGCGATGACCATGACCGACCGGCCCGACCAGCCCGCGGGCGAGCCGCTCTCCGTCGACCTCGAGGAGGTCGCGGGCGGTGCCACGCGCATGACGATGACGCAGCGCGCCGGCGAGTTCACCGACGAGCAGCGCGAGATGACGATCCAGGGCTGGAGCGCCTTCCTCGACGTGATGGAGGGGCTGGTCGCGCCGAGCGGGTGACCACTGCTGGTCGTGTCCGCATCCCATCTGCGGACTCGACCTCGTGATCAGCGGGGTCGCCATGGAACGCGAATGCGCCGTGGCGCCAATGTCACATGGACATTCCATTTGTCGCGTGTAACATCGGCGTTACATCACGAGGTGAGGGGAGCGAGCATGCGCGCATCGTGGTCGGCGGATCTCGGTCGCATCGCGCGCCAGCGGCGGCTGGACCTGGGGTGGTCGCAGGAGGAACTGGCCGCGAAGGCGGAGGTGACGCGTCAGTGGTTGACGCGCTTCGAGACGGGCAAAGGCGATCCCACGCTGTCGAAGGTGCTGCGCGTCCTACGGGAACTCAAGCTGCATGTGGATGTGGCCGCCGAGGAGCGTGTCGCGGTCACACGGCCCCGCACGACGATCCCGGTCTACAAGCCCGCAAGCGTCGACACGTCTCATCTCGCTGCCGCCCTGGAGCAGTTCGCCCTCGTCGCTTCGCGGGTGAAGAAGCCCGATGAGAAGGCACTGGCGTCTGCTCTGGTCGCGATGCAAGACACCATGGCGGGGGCGTTGGAACGGTTGTCGCGCTCCCAGCAGCAGATGCGGGGACAGGGGCAGCTCCCCTCCGGCTCCCGGTCTGCTCACGGGGAAGACCATCAGGAGGCGAAGTGATCCGGGTCCTAGATGTGCGCCTATACGGCGTGCTCGTCGCCACCCTCGAGCAGATCCGGCCGCGTGAATACGTCCTGGAATACACCAGAGAGTGGAGCGAAGAGGAAGATCTGCCTGTCTCACTGTCCCTTCCCGTCACGCAGCGGCGGCATGAAGGGGCAGTGGTGTTCCACTTCATCGACAACCTGTTGCCGGACAGCGGCCCTGTGCGCGATGCATGGGCGAGGGAGGCGGGACTCGCGGACACTGAGCCGTTCCAGCTGCTCGCCGTACACGGTGCAGACGTCGCTGGTGCCCTGGAGTTCTACCCGGCAGGGGAGGAATCCCGCTCGGACGGCCATCTGGAACCGCTCAGCCACGAATCCATAGCCGAGCGCATCCGGGCCATTCGACACGATCTGCCCGACCCCGCGCTCGTGGAAGGCGAGGCAGGCCGTTTCTCCCTGGGAGGCGCCCAGGGCAAGTTCGCCCTGGCTCTCCGCGAAGGCGAGTGGTTCGCGCCGACCGGTGTGCACCCGTCCAGCCACATCTTCAAGCCCAAGGTCGGTGCCCTCGTCGATGGGGAGATCATCGAGCACGTGACGATGACGGCGCTACCGTTGCTTGGCATTCCCGCCGCCCGGACCGAGATGCTGGACTTCGACACTGAGCGGTCCCTCGTGGTCACCCGCTTCGATCGACAACCCGCGGCGGACGGCGGCCTGACGCGCTTCCATCAAGAGGACCTCGTGCAAGCGACCGGCACCCCGCGGTTGAAGAAGTACCAGAAGGACGGCGGCCCGGGATATCGCGACATCCTCGGCCAGCTCAGCCGCATCCCGGACAGCGAGATCTCCGCGCTCGCGAGATCCCGATTCGTCGAGGCGCTCTTCGCTTCGTGGTTTCTGCTGAACACCGACGCCCACGGCAAGAACTTCTCGCTGAGGCACGCTGCTCCCGCGTTCGATCTGACCGAGATGTACGACTTCTCTTCCCTGTTGCCCTACATCCGGCCACGGGGAGATGCGCCGCGAGACCTGCTCCATGCCTTCGGTGCGACGCGGATGTCCATGGCCATCGCAGGGCGGTATGAGGCGGAATCGATGGGTGCCTTCGAATGGGCCGCCGTTGCGCGAGAAGCGGGCATGCCGGGCGATGCGTTCATCCACTGGGCCAAGGACTTCGTGTCCATCGCGCCCGCCGTCTTCCGTCTCGTCGCGGGGGGCCTGCGCGAGACGCATCGGACATCGACCGTCGAGACGATGCTCGATCGGTTGGAGACGCGCTCCGAGCAAGCGCTGCGCATCTTGGATCGGGAGATCCACATCTGATCCCACCTGCCGCGCGAGAGGGCGATCCAGGGCTGGGCGCGTCGCTCGACGTGATGGAGGGGCTGGTCGCGCCGGACGCCTAGCGCGTGCGGCCGGCGGGCCGGTCCTGTCGCGGCCTCCTCACCACGCCGACCGCGGTGATGCCCGCCGCGCCCAGCGCGAACGCGAGGACGGCCAGGAACGGCAGCTCGTCGGCGGACATGCCCGTCGCGGCGAGCGTGTCGCCGCGAGCGGCGGAGGCGTCGGCGGCGGCGATCGCGGCCGGCGAGCCGGGGAGCGCGCCCGGGACGGACGCCCCGGACGAGGTCGTCCCCGGATCCACCGCGGCAGCGCCCGTGAGGCAGCGGCGCACCTCGGCCGTGTCGTAGAACAGGGAGCCCGGCGCGATGGGCGTGCAGCCCGCGCGGAACGGGATCGCCTTCTCGTCGTAGAGCATGCGCACGATGGCGCGGCCGGTCGCGTCCCGGTAGACGTCCCACTGCACGTTCGCGGCCATGGGCGTGACGGTCTCGCCGCGCCAGGCGTTCGTCGCGTACGCGTACGGGGCCTCGGGGGTCACCGGCTGCGTCGAGCCGGGAAGTCCGATGAGGGCCGCGAAGGGGATGATCGTCTCGGCGTGCGCGAAGCGGAACGTCGCGGCCGTCGCGGATCCGGCGAGCCGGGCGTCCATTGAGTCGAGGAAGTCGTCGAGCAGCGGCGTCGCCATCCGGTAGGTGATGTCGCTGCCCTGGAACGCCGGGCCCTTGGAGTAGAAGTCCTCCGCGTCGAGCAGGTAGGCGAACCACTCGGTGTCCGCGTCGTCGCCCGCGAAGTAGCGGTCGAAGTCGACGCTGACCTCCTCCGTCATGTCCGGCGCGATGATGTAGAGGTTGTAGAGCATCATCGCGGCGTCGAGCTCGTCGTCGACGTGGGCGCCGCCGTCGCCGCCGTCGACGAAGTGGTACTGCCCGGCCGCGAGGCGATCGACGAAGGCGGGCGTGTAGATGCGCTCGAGCAGGCGGCGCGCGGCCTCGTGGCTGCGGGGCTGGGCGTAGATCGCGTCGACGGCCGCGGTCACGGCGGGGCCGTCCTCGTAGGCCTGGTAGTCGGCGTTCGCCGCGGACTTGTGGAAGTAGAGCGTGTCGGGGTCCTTGGCGATGTCCTTCGGCAGGTGCGACGCGAGGAGCGGATCCGCGCGCTTCAGGCCCTCCGCGAACGCCTTGCCCGACGCGGTGGCGCGCGCCTCGCCCGAGCTCTCGAGCGCGACGGTGTCGGATCCCGCGTCGACGCCGGCGAACAGCGACGGCAGCCGCTCGACGACGCGCGAGCCGATGCCGCGGTGCTGGTCGGCGCCCTGGCCGGTGAGGTTGCCGTAGCCGAGCTTCTTGTTCGCGGCGGTGAGCTTGGCGACCTCCGGGCCGAGCGTCTGGCCGAGTGTCGTGAGCGCGCCCTCGGAGCGGGCCTGCTCCCACACCTGCGTGGTGAGCGAGTCGTACTTGAAGCTCGACAGGGCGCGGGATCCGTGGCGCGCGACCGACTCCGTGTAGACGGGCGCGAACCCGGCGGGCGCGGGCGCGAGGTCGGCCGCGGTGCCCTGCGGCTGGTACGGGGTCTTGCTGCTGTAGTACGTGCGGTCGGCGGTGCCGGTGCCGGTCGCCGCGAGCGCCGGGAGGGCGGATCCGCCGGCGGTGATCCCGAGGGCCAGGGCGAGCGCGACGGAGGCGGACAGGCGGCGGCGGGTGCGGAGGCGCATGGGTTCCTGGTGGAGCGGGCGCGGCGCGGCAGGAGCGCGGCGGCGGGTGCGGGTCGGTCGCGGGCGCGACGCGGCCGACGCTAGGCGGATGGCATGACACGGCGGTGTCCCGGCGCTGAACGGGCGGGGTGCCGGGCGTCCGCCGAGCCCGCACCTCGCCCGTAGGGTGGGAGGACGCGCGCGAGGGGAGACGGATGATCGGGGTGCTGACCGGCTTCGCCATCATCGGCTTCATCATCGCCGTGGGCTACGGCGTCGGCCGGTCCGGGATAGCGGGCCCCGGCGCCCAGCACTCCCTCAACCGGGTGGCCTTCTTCGTCGCGACGCCCGCGCTGCTCTTCACGGTGCTCGCGAAGGCCGACCTGCACGTCGTGTTCTCGGCGTTCCTGCTCACGTCGGCGAGCGCGGTGGCCGTCGCGGCGGTGCTCTACCTGGTCGTGGCACGGATCCTCTTCCGTCGGCCGGTCGCGGAGACCACCATCGGCGCGGCCTCGGCGAGCTACGTCAACGCCAACAACATCGGCCTGCCCGTCGCGATCTACGTGCTCGGCGACGCGCAGCTCGTCGCGCCCGTGCTGCTGCTCCAGCTGCTGGTGCTGGCGCCGACCACGCTGACGGTCCTCGACATCTCGAGCCGCGGATCCGCGTCGGTGGTCGGGATCCTCACGCAGCCGCTGCGCAACCCGATGATCATCGCGTCGATGCTCGGCATCCTCATCGCGATCACCGGGCTCCCGGTCCCCGACGCGATCTACGAGCCCTTCCGGCTCATCGGCGGCGCGGCGATCCCCATCGTGCTGATGGCGTTCGGCATGTCGCTCGTGGGGCGGAAGCCGCTCGCGCCGGGGTCGGGGCGCGGCGAGATCGTCGTCGCCTCGGTGATCAAGACGGTGGTCATGCCGCTCGCCGCGTTCCTGCTGGCCCGGTTCGCGTTCCACCTCGATGCGCCGCAGACCTTCGCCGCGACCGTGATCGCGGGCCTGCCGACGGCGCAGAACATCTTCAACTTCGCGTCGCGGTACGAGCGCGGCGTGGTGCTGGCGCGCGACACCGTGCTCATCACGACGGTCGCCTCGATCCCGGTGCTGCTGGTGATCGCGGCGCTGCTCGCACCCGGGACCTAGCGGCCCCGCCTTCCGACCTAGCGGCGGCGGGTCGGGGCCGTGCGCTGCGCGGCGCGCTTCTGCGAGCGCTTCGCCATCTGGGCCTTGCCCTTGGCCATGGCGGCCTTGCCCTGGCGGCTGCGCAGGAACTTCCGGATCACGGGGACGGCGACGAACAGGAAACGGATCAGCGGCATGGTGCTCCTCGGGGGATCTGCGCGGATCGGTGGATGCCCGCTCATCGACCCTGCCAGGTCCGGCGGCGCGCGACCGGGTCGGGAGCGGATGCGGCGGGGAACGGCCAGGCGGGCGCAGCGGGGGAGGGCCGGATGCGGCTCAGAGCGCCTTCCGCATCTGCTGCGCCGTCACGTCGTATCCCGCCGACGCGTAGAGCGCGATCGCAACGTGGTTCGCGCCGAAGACGTTGAGGGCCAGCGCGGGGGCACCGGCGGCGCGCGTCGCCTCCTCCACCGCGGCGAGCAGGGCGCGGCCGTACCCGGATCCGCGGCGCGACGGATCCACCAGGAGCTCGAACAGGAACGCCGTGTCGGGCCTGCCGTTCGGATCGTCGAGCGCGACCCAGGCGCTGCCGACCCCGACGCCGTCCTCGTCGACGCCGCGCAGGAGCAGGGTGCGCGGCGTCCGGATCCCGTCGGCGAGGTACTTCGCGGTCTCGGCCGCCGCCCGCTCGAACGCTCCCTCGGCCGGCCAGAGCCCCGCCTCGACCTGGCGGGCCGCGTAGTCCTCGTCGGCGTCGGCCACCATGCGGGCGCACTCGGTCGGGGTCATGGGGCGCACGGTCACGGAGGGCATGCAGCGCATGGTCGCAGGGGCGGGGGCACCCGCGGTCGGGCTGTCCACGAGGCCCGTGCGCCTCTCAGGCCGATCGCTGTTCGAAGCGGATGAGGTCGATGACCGCGCTGAACTCGGGCACCCCGTCCGCGGCGACCGGCCAGTCCGCGAGGTCGACGTCACCGCTCGCCCAGGACCCCACCGTGACGACGATCTGCACGAAGAAGGCCCTGTCGAACGGCCAGCCCCCCGCGGCGCGCGGATCCGTCGGCGTGGCGGAGTGGTACACCTGGCCGTCGATGGCCCAGCTGATCTCCGAGGGCGACCACTCGAGCGTGTGCTCGACCCAGCGGCCGGCCAGGGAATCGAGCGGACCGGTGTAGGTCCCGGAGATGGGCGAGGCGCCCGAGTACCCCGGCCCGTGGATCGACCCGAAGGGCGCGCCGGGGCGGCCGATGGCGATCTCCGTCGCATCGATCTCGCCGCACTGCGGCCAGCCGACGCTGTCGATGTCCTCGCCGAACAGGCAGACGCCCACCCCGACGCCGGTGCCCGTCGTGAGGTACTGCCGGGTGGTCAGCCGACCATGGGGTCCCAGGACGCGCTTGCCCCGGGTGGTGATGCTGCCCGCCCGGTACGCGAAGCCGTTCGCGGGCTCCTTCCGCGCCTTGAGTACGAGGTTCTGCCCGTCCAGGAAGACCATCCCCGCGTCGTTGTACTGCTGATCACGGAGGTCGGTCTGCCCGCCGCCGACGATGGCGCTCCAGGATCCGGGGTCGAGGGCGCCGCCGCTGAACTGGTCCTCCCAGACCGTGACCCACCCGTCCGCCGCGGCGGCGCGGGCGGTGTTCGCCGGCTTCACGGCGGTGACGGCGATCCCCGCCAGGACGCCGGCCGTGACCGTCCGACGCGAGATGCCACGCGACGCTGCTGATCCGTTCATGAGGGCTCCGATGTCCGAGTGCGGGAGGAAGGCGGAGGTGGGTCATCCGCAGGTGACGGCCGCGGAGGGCGCCGTCACGGGCGATGCCACCGCCCCCGTGGTCGACGCTCCGCCGGTGACCGAGGCCGTCGCGGTGGAGATCGACGACTCCGCGGAGTAGTTCGCGCACGACGGTCCGTGACGGTCAGGCAGCGGACGGCGTGGGCGGCCGGTCGCCCACGCGGCGAGCGCCATCGGGGCGGGGCGGGGCGTCAGCTGCGCGGGCGCTCCCCGTCGCGGATCCACGCGACCTCGGCGCGCAGCAGCTCCGCGCCCGGGCCGACGGGCGCGTGGTCGAGCGCGAGCGACGCGCGCGTGTCGAGCACGATCGGGTGCGCCGCGGCCCACGGGTGCGCGCCGCCGTCGACGCCCGGCTCGAGCGGGACGATGCGTCCGCGCCAGCCCAGCTCATCGGCGATGACGGCGACGATCTCGGCGGCCGTCAGCGGATCCGGGTCGGCGGCGTTGAGGATCCGCGCGCCCGGCACGTCCGCGACCCGCGCGATGAGCGCCGCCGCGTTCGCCGCCGCGGTGAGGTGGTCGACGGAGGCGCCGCGGTCCGCGAGCTCGATCGTCTCCGCGCCCGCGAGCATCCGCTCGGCGATGGTGCGCGTGCGGGCGTTCCTCGCCCACCGGCCGTGCACCTTGGACGGGCGGATCACCGTCACCGGCAGTCCGCTGTCGAGCGCGGCCCGCTCCACGGCGACCTTCGAGGGCGCGTAGCCCTCGCGCGTGAACGGGTCGGTTCCCGGCGCGGCGGGCGGGAGCGTCGGGTTGTCCTCGGGGATCGGGACGGGGAAGCGCGGCGGCTCGTCGCCGTTGATGTGCCGGCCCGCGTCGTCGACGTACACGGCGCGCGAGGACGCGACGACGACGGACCCGCTCGCCCGCATCGCCGGGACGATTGCGAGGACGTCGGCCGCCGTGAACGCGACGAGGTCGACGAGCAGGTCGACGCCGTCGCCCGTCAGCCGCTCGATGCCGCGGGCGTCGGCGCGGTCGAGCGCGTGGAAGCGCACGCCGAGGTCCGTGAGCTCGGACGGCATGAGCTGCGGATCGCGGCCGGTCACGTCGACCGACCACCCGTGGCGCGCCAGCCGCTCTGCGGTCGCGCCGCCGATGGCGCCGGTCCCGCCGAGGACGAGGGCGCGACGGGAAGGGGACGTGGAGGAGGAGGGCACGGTCGTCGAGCCTAGGGGCCTGCGCGGCCGCGTCGGTAGGGTGGCGGCGATGATCCGCCTCGAGGAGCACCGACCCGCGTGGGCGGAGACGTTCCGCGCCGAGGCCGCGCGGATCCTCGCAGCGGCAGGACCTGCGCTCCTCGCGATCGAGCACATCGGCAGCACCGCGGTGCCAGGCCTCCGCGCGAAGCCGGTCATCGACCTCGCCGCCAGGGCCGCGCCGGGGATCGACCCGCTCGGGCTCGACGCGGTGCTCGCGCCCCTGGGCTACGCGCAGCACCGCACGGGCCCGCGGAACCACGGGGTGCACGTGCGGTCGGCGAATGGATCGCGGACGCACATCCTCCACGTGTTCGCGGACGATGCATGGGACGCCTGCCCGCAGCGCCTCTTCCGCGACCGGCTCCTGCGCGACCCGGACGCACGCCGCCGCTACGACGCGCTCAAGGCGGCGCGCGCCGAGACCGCCGCCGACGGCCGCGCGTACACGGTCGGGAAGACCGCGCTCGTCGAGGAGCTCGTGAACGCCGAGCGCGCGGATCGCGGGCTGGCGCCGATCCGGGTGTGGGACAAGTGACCGCACGCGGCCGGTATCGGGTCCGCCAGGATGGGCGCATGCCCCTCCACGACTCCGAGGCCCGGCTGATCGACGCGGCCGAGGCGCTCGCTCGGACGCTCGGCGCGGACCCGGACCACACCATGGCGGCCGCGACCCTCGATGCCGCCGGTCGGATCCACGTCGGCGTCAACGTCTTCCACTTCACGGGCGGCCCGTGCGCGGAGCTCGTCGCGCTGGGCGCCGCGGCCGCCGCGCACGCGGGACCGCTCGTGGCGATGGCGGCGGTGGGCGACGGCGGTCGCGGGATCGCCCCGCCGTGCGGCCGGTGCCGCCAGGTGATGCTGGACCTCCAGCCCGGAATCCGCGTGGCCGTGCCCGGCGCGGACGGGCCGGAAATGGTGGCGATCGGCGACCTGCTGCCGGTCTCGTACGCCCGACCCGACGCGTAGGCGACCAGGCGCGTGCGGTGAGCACGTGCGCCGCGATGGCGGCGAATGGTGGAGAGCTCCGGAAATCGAACCAGACGAGGCACCCCGATAGGTGCGCTCCCCGAACGGAGAACAACCTAGCGGATCCGCCTGGGCCGGCGCACTCCGGCCGTCGGGCGCGGGATCCCGGGCGCCGTGCGAGGTGGGAGGGGGCGTCAGCCGCCGACGGTCCGGACCCGCACCGTCTCGCCGTCGCCCTCCAGCTCGAACGACAGCGTGGTGCCGACGGGGAACGCGTCGCGGAGCTCCTGGGGCTGGTCCGGCGTCACCACCAGGGCGGTGCGCGCGGGGACGGCGCCGGTCGCGCAGCCCTCGGGACCCTCGACCGAGCCGTCCTGCTTCGGCGGGCCGGCAACCAGGCAGGTGACCTCGGCGCCGGTCGCCGCCTCCATCCGGGGCACCCGGGCGACCGAGATCCCGTGGAACTCCGCGAACAGGGATCCGGGCGCGATCGATCCGGTGTCCACCGACAGGTAGGTCGCGTTGTCGGGCACCGGCGGCGGCTCCAGCGCGAGGACGGCGACCGTGCCGCGCGCGTCGCCCAGCCACCAGGCGGTGCCCCCGGCGGCGGCGACGGCGACGATCACGAGGGAGGCGGCCCAGGCGGCGGCGAGACGCGGGCGGAGGCGGGCGCGCGTCCGCCGTGCCGCGGGCCGGGCGTCGCGCGGATCACCGACGGTCGGGGCTCCGCGCTCCTGCGCCGTCGCCGCCGACTGCCCGGCCGTGCCGTGAGCCGGATGGGCCGCCGCAGCGCCGACCGGGCGCCCGGCATCCTGCCCCTCGAGCTCGCGCAGCCGCGCCGCGGAGGAGGCGTCGCGCGGGTCGCGATCCGGCCCGAAGACGCGGCGGCGCAGCTCCGCGATCTCCGCGCGCCGGTCGTCGTCGTCCATCCCCGCATCGTGTCACGCGGCGGGCGGTCGCGGTCAGCAGGCGCGGTACGCGTACCCCCGCGTGCCGGCGGGCACGAGGTCGCGGTCGCGCACGATGGCCGCGGGCGCCGGATCCATCGCGCGGATGCGACGGCACGCGCCGGTCGCGGAGTCGCGCAGGTCGTCGGTGTACTCGACGTCGAGCACGCGCGCGCCGTAGACGTCGGTGTACGCCGCGCACTCCTTCCAGCGGTCGCACTCCTCGGCGATCGCGAAGTCGAACCGGGCCTCGTCGCGTCCGCGGGATCCGAGGTCGGTCGCGTTCTTCTGCGCCGCCGCGAGGCCGCGGTCGTGCGCGCGGGCGACGAGCAGCGTGGCGAAGGCGAGCGCGTCGTCCTCGTCGAGGGCGCCGGCCGATCGGGTCCACGAGTCGAGGTTGTCGAACTCGACGGCGCGGTACCCGGCGGCCGCGCACGCGTCGATCACGGGCGCCAGACGGGCGGCGTTGGCGGTCCGGGTGGCGGCCGTGGAGACGTCGAGGATGCGCTCGTCGGGCCAGCCGGGATCCACGATCGGCTTCCCGTCGGATCCCCGCACGAGGAGGGAGTCCGGCCAGGACGCGCCCGGCTGGGTCTGGAACCCGTTGACGTAGCAGATGCCGTAGACGCCGGGAGCGGGCGCGTCGGTGCTGTCGCGCACGACGATCCCGACGCCCGACGGGACCTTCGACGCGCCGCCGAGCTGGTAGTCGAAGCGCGTGCCGGTCGGCGGGAGGGTGACGCCGGAGGCGGCGACGGCGACCGCGGGGGAGTCGCCGGTGGTCGCGTCCGCCGCGGTGAGGGCGGGCTCCGCGGCGGCACCCGCGCCGCGCGGATCCGCGGGCGAGCTGCATCCGGCCACGGCGAGGGTGGCGACGACGAGGGCCGCGGCGAGGAGGGAGCGCATGATCCGACCCTAGGCGCGCGCCGGCACCGCGTCACCGGCCGCGCCCCCGCATCGGCTCGCGCCGCCGCGGCCAGCGCGGCTCAGCGCACGACGCGGAAGCGCTCCATCACGATCTCGGTGTCGTCGTCGAGCACGAACCCGGCGGGCAGCTCCGCCACGACCTCGGGCGACGTCCAGAACTCCTCGTGCCCGGCGCGCCACTCGGCGACCGTCGTGAAGCCCTCGCCCTCGTCCACCGCGTGCGCGAGCGGCACGTCCGCGAGGCGGGCGACCTCCACGGCCGTCGTCTCGACCACGAGCACCGGCCGCCCGGCTGAGTCGATGACGGTGCCGCGGGATCCGATGACCGGCAGCTCCTCGTCGTCGGCCGCGTACTGGATCAGCAGCGAGCTGGTCGAGGTCTTCGCGCCCGACACGATGGCGGCCACGAGCTGGTCGCGGAGCGGCCCCGGGAACGCGAACTCGACGAGGGGGAGCTCGGGGTCGGGTGTCGTCGTCATGGACCGATCGTAGGAGCCGCACCCCGGACGCCGCGCGCCCGCCGGGCCAGGCTGGATGCGACCCCATGACCCCCGAACGAAGGCGCAGCGCATGAGCGAGATCCGCAACTCCGGCAACCAGTACGAGATCCAGGACCCGATCGCGCAGTACCCGTCGCCGCCGTTCCCGCAGCAGGAGCAGGCCGGCCCCGGCGACGAGCTGCGGTTCGAGCCGACGCCCGACCACGGCCAGGACAGCTACGTCGGATTCGGCCGCCTGAAGGGCCGCAAGGTGCTCATCACGGGCGCCGACTCCGGCATCGGCAAGGCCGTCGCGATCGCGTTCGCGCGCGAGGGCGCCGACATCGCGCTCAACTTCCTCGACGAGGAGCTCGAGGACGCGCGCGACACCGCATCCACCGTCGAGGCGGACGGGCGCACCGCCGCGCTCGTGCCCGGCGACATCTCCGACGAGACCGCGTGCCAGGACATCGTGCAGGCGTCCGTCGCGGCGCTCGGCGGCATCGACTGCCTGGTGATGGTGGCCGGCTACCAGCGCAACGAGGACGACATCCTCGACCTCGACTCCGAGCAGCTCGACCGCACGATGAAGACCAACGTCTACTCGCTGTTCTGGCTGAGCAAGGCCGTGATCCCGCACCTCCCGAAGGGCGGCAGCATCATCACGACGAGCTCCTCGCAGGCGTACCAGCCGAGCCCCGACAAGATCGACTACGCGGTCTCCAAGGGCGCGATCCGCAACTTCACGCAGGGGCTCGCGCAGCAGCTCGCGCCGAAGGGGATCCGCGTCAACTCGGTCGCGCCCGGCCCGTTCTGGACGGTGCTGCAGCCCGTCGGCCAGTCGGCGTCGGACGTGGAGGAGTTCGGATCCCAGTCGGTCTACGGCCGCCCGGGCCAGCCGGCGGAGATCGCGGCTACGTACGTGTTCCTCGCGAGCCAGGAGTCGAGCTTCACGAGCGGCGAGACGATCGCGGTCACCGGGGGCACGCCCGTCCACTGACCCCCGCGCGGGATGCGGCGGCGCGCGTCAGAACAGGCGCGCGTCGTCGCCCGCGTCCCCGAGCGGCCGCTCGGTGCGCAGCACGGCCGGCCCGACCGTGAGGATCCCGTCGGCGAGCGGCTCGCAGCGCACCCCGCCGCGGCCCCGGAGCGCGCGGAAGGCGCCGGGCGCGAGCATCACGTCCATCCACGCGCACGGGTTCGCGGGGCGGTGGCCCTGGAACTCGACCGGTCCGTTGCCGGAGTCGATGCTGAAGCGCATGCCGCGCAGCCGGTCCACGTCCGCGCCGCGCAGAAGCACGTTCCGGCGCGTGTCGACGGGATCCAGCCCCGCGTCGACGCCGAGCTCGCGCGCCACGCGCTCCACCTGCTCGACGGCCATCACCGTGACCGCCGCCGTGCGGAGCGCGCGCTGGCCGAAGTAGCGGTCGCCGACGATCCCGAGGCCGGCGCGCACGCGCACGGACGCCCGCGACGGCGGCTCGCCCGGCTCGTCCCGCGGGCCGTCGGACGGGCGCCCCTCGAGCCGGTGCACGGGTGACGCGACGAGGTGCGCGATCTCCACGCGGTGCTCGTGCGGGAGGTCGGTCATCCGGGAATCGTACGGGCTCATACCACGGGGTACTCCGGCCCGGGGCTGACGCTGCACTCGTGGCTAGTATCGATGAGCGGGACGGGGTGACCGCATCCGGGGGGTCACGTGGGCGAGGTTGCTCCCTCCGACGTACGACGCGGCCTCGCATCCCGCGCGCAGGCCATGCTCCGCAGCATGACGTTCTCGAAGCCGCTGCACGCGCAGCTGCCCTTCATCCTCAGCCTCGCCGTGGTCGGCGTCGTCGCGGGCGCCGGCGACCTCGACTCGGTGGCCGATCCGGGGTTCGTCGCGGGGGCCGTCATCGCCGCGATCGTCACCATCGTCGCGGCCGTCGTGCCCTGGGAGCGCATCGACTCCGACTGGGTGGCCGTGCTGCCGATGCTCGACTTCGCCGCGCTCGCCCTCTGCCACGACGCGATCGCCGACCAGGTGCCGTCGACCGCGTTCCTCATCGTCTTCCCCGTGATCTGGCTGGCGTACGCGTTCGCCCTCCACGTGCTGTGGCTCGGCGCCCTCGGCACGGCATCGGTCCTCGCGCTGCCCTTCTTCCGGACGGGCACCCTCCCGGAGGGCACGGTCGGCTGGTCGCACCTCGTGGTGCTCCCCGTCGTGATGCTCCTCGTGGCGGTCGCCGTGAACCTGCTCGCGCAGCAGCTGATCCGGCAGCACGCGCGCCTGGAGGAGATGCAGCTCGAGCTGACCGCCACGCTGGTCGACCTGCAGGAGCGCAACACCATCATCGACGGCGTGCTCGACGCGATCGACGACACCGTGGTGGTGCTCGACCCGACCGGGCGGATCATGCTGCGCAACCGTGCGGCGAAGGAGCTGATGGCGCTCGCCGACCCCGAGGACGCGGCGGATCCGACCACGGGCGGCCTCGTCTACGAGGAGGACCGCATCACGGTCGTCCCGCCCGAGGAGCGCATGATCGCGCGCGCCCGCGCGGGCGAGGCGATGGCGCGGCAGGTGTACTGGGTGGGCGAGGGCGCCCAGCAGAAGGCCGTGCTCGCGTCCGGTGCGCCCCTCGTCGGCGCGGACGGCCGGTCCCTCGGCACGGTCCTCGTGAGCACCGACGTCACCGCGCTCGCGCTCGCGGTCACCGCGCGCGAGGACTTCGTCGCGAGCGTCTCGCACGAGCTGAAGACGCCGCTGACCTCGATCCTCGGCTACGTGGAGCTCATCGCCGACGACCTCGTCGAGGACGACATCGACGACCGCATCACGGCCGCCCGCCTCGCCATCGTCGAGCGCAACGCGCAGCGCCTCCTCGGCCTCATCGGCGACCTCCTCACGGCGGCGCAGCACCGGCTGGCCGTGAACCGCAACCTCGTCGACGTGGGCGAGATCGTCGAGAACGCGCTCGACGTGATCCGCCCCCACGCGATGGCGAGCGGCGTCAGGCTGGTCGAGCCGGACTACGAGGAGCTGGTCGCCGAGGTCGACGCCGTGCGCATCGGCCAGGTGCTCGACAACCTGCTCAGCAACGCGGTGAAGTACACCCCGGAGGGCGGCACCGTGACCACCGAGGTGGACGTCGAGGGCGACCACCTCCGCCTCTGCGTGCGGGACGACGGCGTGGGCATGTCGGCGGAGGACACGGCGCAGCTCTTCACGCGCTTCTTCCGCACCAGCTCCGCGCGCGCGAGCACGGTCGCGGGCGTCGGGCTCGGCCTCAGCATCACCCGCTCGATCGTGGAGGCGCACGACGGGTCCATCGAGGTGGAGAGCGCCGTGGGCACGGGCACCACGATGCGCGTGCGGCTGCCGCTGCGCGTCGGCCCCGCCACGCCGCGCCCGACTTGAGCTGATCTTGTCCCCACCTTGATCCGATCCGGCATCCGGCGGTGTCACGCTCGGAGGACGACGGGGCCACCCGTCCGACACGAGCGATCGAAGGACCGGATGATCCCCCACGACCACCCCGCGAGCGGCGCCCGAGCCGCGCGCACCGGGTGCCGTACCGGATCCACGGAGGCGCGGCCGGTGCCCGACGGCGGCCTCCCCGGTCCTTCCGGTCGTCTCGACGGCGGCCGGGCGTGAGCGCCCATGCCGCCCGGGTCCCGCAGCTCCCCCCGCTCCTCGACGTCCGCGTCCTGGAGCAGCTGCTGGCCGAGCTGTCGGACGAGCCCGGCCCCGCCCGTCTGTCCGTCGTCCCCACGACGGACGCCCCCGCTCCGCCCCTCGGCGTTCCCGCGCCGGGGGGCGTGACCCCGCCGCGCGGCCACCCCGAGCCGCGCCGCGGGACCCCGTCGTCCGGATCCCCCCATCCGGACGACCGCCTCGCGACCCGTGGTGCCCCCGCACCCGGTCGCGGGCAGGCGCCGGCCGGATCCCCCCGTCCGGTCGGCGCCCCCACCGCCATCCCCGCGCCCTCGGAGCCGACCTGCCCCGGCGCGCTGACCGACGGGCAGCACGTCTGCGTCGACTTCCTGCGCTTCTTCGTCGACCTGTGGCCGTCCCGCTGGGTCCGCCTCGACGCCGCCGTGCGCGCCGGCGACCGGGCGACGGCGCTCGACGCCTGCCTGAGCGTGAAGAGCTCGGCGGCGATGGTCGGCGCGCTCCTGCTCAGCGACGAGGCGGCGCGGCTCGAGCGGGCCATCCGCTCCGCCGACCACGGCCGTGCCACGGCGATGCTGCCGGAGCTCGGCGAGGTGGGGGAGCGGAGCATGGACGCGATGCGCTCCTGGATCCGCGCCGAGGCGGGCCACCCGCCCGACTAGACCCGTGCGCGAGGCCGCCCCCGACGGCCGACGCGCACGCCCGACCGGCTCCCGCGACAGGCCGGTCGGAGGATCGGAGCGGGATCCCACCCGAGGGGACCCCGATCCACGGCGCAGCTGCCGCGGGACCCCACCGGTCCCGCGGCAGCCCCCACCCGGCGCCCGCTGCCCGGCGCCTCAGCCGCGCGGAGGGGCGAGCCGGTAGCCGACGCCGCGCACCGTCTGGATCCACCGCGCCTCGCGCGGGTCGTCGTGCAGCTTCCGCCGCAGGTTGCCGAGGTGCACCTCGACGGCGCGCTCCTCCGGCTCCGTGGAGGAGGCGACGGCGTACGAGCCGCTGCGGATGTCGCGCACGAGGTCGCCCTTCGTGCGTACGCGCCCGCCGCTCGCGAGGATCGAGGCGAGCAGGTCGAACTCCGTGCGCGTGAGGTCGACCGGTTCGCCGTCGACCGTGACGTGGCGGGTGCCCTCGTCGAGCTCGAGTCCGTTGTGCCGGAGGACGTCGTCGTCCGGCGATGCGGGCGCGCCGGGCGCGGCGACGGTCGTGGTGGCGGAGGCCGCGGACAGCGCCGGCTCGTCCGCGTCGGCGCCCGGGGCGTCGGGGGCCGCCGGGACCCCGGCCGCGGGCGTCGCCGTCGCGTCCCCGCCGCCGCGCGGTCGGCGCATCATCGCGGAGATGCGGGCGCGCAGCTCGCGCGGGCGGAACGGCTTCACGATGTAGTCGTCGGCTCCGGCCTCGAGCCCGAGCAGGGTGTCGACCTCCTCGCCCTGCGCGGTGAGCATCACGATGTAGGCGTCGCTGACGAGGCGGATGCGGCGGGCGGCCTCGAAGCCGTCGAAGTCGGGCAGCCCCACGTCGAGCGTGATGACGTCGGGGGAGACCTCCTCGGCCAGCCGGACGCCGTCGGCCGCGGTGCCGGCGGCGTGCACCTCGAAGCCGCCCTGGCGCAGGACCACCTCGAGCAGCTGGCGGATGTCGCCGTCGTCCTCGATGACCAGAGCCACACGTCCGCTGTCCACTACCGCCCCCTCGCATGCCGCGTGCGCGACCGATCCCCGGATCCGCGTCGAGCGCGCCGGACCTCCCACGCTAGCGGACCGCCGCGGCGAGGTTGCCGTCGCGGGAGGGTGCCGGGCCGACGCGCGGGATCAGGTGATGGGGGAGGACCCGGGCACGGCGACGAGCACGAGCACGGCGCCCAGGATGTACGCCGCGAGCGAGGCGCCCACGCCGATGAGGAGCACCAGCCAGGGCCGGGTGCGGCCGCGGATCATGCCGACGAGCGCGACGACGACGGCGATCCCCGTGAGCATCAGCGGGCCCGCGACGGAGAGCGCGTAGCCGATCGTGAAGAGGGAGTCGTCGCAGACGTAGGCGTCCACGTCGCACGCGTCGGTGACGAAGATGAGGCCCAGCCCCATGGCGGCGATGCTGCCGCCCACGACCGCGGCGACGAGCATGGAGACGAACGTGGTGACGAGGATGCGGCGGTCGATCCGGCGGATCCAGCGCGGCACCCAGTCGGGGCCGGCGGGGTCGTCGTCGCGGGCGGCCGGGCGGGCGGCGGAGCGGGCGGCCGGGCGGTCGTCGGGCTGCGCATCCGCCCGGCCGCGTCCGCGGGGGAGCGTCGGCAGGGCGATCCTCGGGACCTCAGGCAGGCGCCGCCGGCGGGCCGGCGGGGCGGCGGATCGGCGCCCGCGGGAGGCGCGGCGGCCGGGGGCCGGGGTCGCGTCGTCGTCGGGGGTCACGTCACGAGACTACGGGGCGCGCCCTGCCCGACCGGAATCGGCGGCGTGCGCGGGCGGTCGCGACGGAGCCGCGCGCCGGTCGGCGGGTCAGAAGATCATCGGCCGGTCGTCGTCGAGCTCGGTCTCGACGTCGAGGTCCACGGCCACCGGCACGTGGTCGCTCGGGCCGTCGCCCTTGCGCTCGTCGCGGTGGATCCGGGGCGCGTCCACGAGCTCGGCGAACCGGGCGTTGCCGAGGATGAAGTCGATCCGCATGCCCTCGTTCCGCGGGAACCGCAGCTGCTGGTAATCCCAGTACGTGTAGCCGTCGGGGATCGACGGCCGCACGACGTCCGCCAGCCCGGCGTCGAGGAACGCGGCGAAGGCCGCGCGCTCGGGCTCGGACGTGTGGGTCTTGCCCTCGAACAGCGCCGGATCCCACACGTCGGTGTCGAGCGGCGCCACGTTCCAGTCGCCCATGAGGGCGAGCGGGGTGGCGGGATCCGCGGCGAGCCAGGCGCGCGTGTCGGCCGCGAGCGCCCCGAGCCACTCGAGCTTGTAGGAGTAGTGCGGGTCGTCGAGCGCCCGGCCGTTGGGCACGTAGAGGCTCCAGAGGCGGACGCCCGCGACGGTCGCGCCCATCGCGCGGGCCTCGAGGGGCGGCTGCCCGGAGGCGTCGGGCTTGCCGAAGCGCGGCATCCCCTCGAAGGTCGTCACGACGTCCTCGAGCGGCAGGCGGCTGGCGATCGCGACGCCGTTCCACTGGCTGAGGCCGTGCACGACCACCTCGTAGCCGGCCTCCTCGAACGCCTGCATCGGGAACTGCTCCGGCTTGCACTTGATCTCCTGCATGGCCAGCACGTCGACGTCCTCGCGGACGAGCCAGTCGACGACGCGGCCCACGCGGGTGCGGATGGAGTTGACGTTCCAGGTGGCGACGCGCATGCGTCCACGGTACCGGGCGGCCGGGATCAGCCGATGCTGCCGATGCGCACCGTCACGGCGGCGCGCGCGGCGGCCTCGTCGCCGATCGACTCGGCGAGGCGCGCGCGGACGGCGTCGACCGCGGCGCGCGCGGTGTCGCTCGCGCGGCCCGACGCGTCCACGGCGATGGACGCCTGCACGAGCACGGTGCCCTCGCCGGTCTCGACGGTGACGAGCTGCTCGGTCGCCGTGGAGGATCCGGCGACGACGCCCTCCACCACCTGCTGCGCGGCGAGCAGGATCGGGGACCGCGGCGCGTAGACGTCGGCCACGCCCGCGACGCCGCGGAGGACCGCGGTCAGGTCGCGCGACAGGTCGGCCGGCGCGGGGAGCGGCACGGGGACGGGCGCGGGCGCGGCGGCCGGGACGTCATCGTCGTGGGTCATCTCCGGCCTCCTCCTGCACGGGACGCGGCTGCACGTCCACCACGGTCACGTCGATGCCCTCGACGCGCAGCTCGGTGTGCCGGAGCAGGGCCGCGTGCACCCGCTCGCGCACGCGCTGCGCGATCTCGGGCAGCGGCTCGCCCCACACGACGCTCAGCGTCAGCGCCACCCGCACGGGCTCGCCGGCGCGCGTGACGTCGCCGTCGAGCGTGCACCGGCCGACGAGGACGCCGGGCACCTCGTCGCCGGCCTGCCGGACGAGGGTCCGCACGGCGCCCTCGGTGAGCGCGAGGCTCACCGCCGGATCCGGGTGGGAGAGCGGGATGTCGCGGCCGGCCCGCGACTCGCGGCTGATGTGGGCGAGCACGCCGCGGAAGAAGTCGTCGCCGGGCGCGTCCTGCTCCTCGGCCTCGACCTCCACGAGCTCGCGGCCGAGGTCGCGCATGTGCTCGAGGGCGCGCAGCGCGTTGCGGATCTCGGGGTCGTCCTCGTAGGCCGCGATGCGCGGGGTGCGCCCGCGGTCGAGGTAGTCGGCGAGGGCGGCCATGTCGAGGGGCTCGCCGTCGGCGTCGACCGCGGGTACGGGATCGCCCGGTCCGGTGCCGCTCATCGCCACGCCTCCATGCTCGTCATCACGGTGGTGCGCGCCCGGGACAGGCGGCCGCGCACGGTCGAGGGCGTCGCGCCCAGCCTCTCGGCGATCTCCTCGTACGAGAAGCCTCCCACCTCGCGCAGCATCCACACCTCGCGCTGCTCGCGGGGCAGCGCATCGAGGACACCCGCGAGGGCGCGCATCTGCGACGACGTCTCGGCGTCGCGCTCGGGGGAGGTGAGCCGGTCGGCGATCTCGTGGTCGTCGATGTCGTCGGCGGGGCGGCGGGCGCGGATCCGGTCGATGGACTTGCGGCTGACGATCTGCAGCAGCCAGCTCTTCACGCGGTCGGGCTTCTCGAGCGTCGGCAGGCGGTCCCACGCGGTGATGAGCGCCTCCTGCACGGCGTCGTCGGCGTCGGCGCGCGATCCCGTGAGCCGGATCGCGAACGCGCGCATGTAGGGGGCGTGCCGGCGGACCAGCACCTCGAAGGCCCGGGCGTCGCCGTCGGCGGCGCGCTCGGCGAGGATCCCGTCGCCCGCGTCCTGCAGCGAGGAGGAGATGGCCATGCCGTACCTCCGTGTGCACTGGGAGACCGGGCGGATCCGGGAGCGATCCGTGACGGATCGCGCCGTCCACGCGTCTCCCCCATGATTACCACAGCACCGCCCGGACGACCGGGCGACCACGAGGAGGAGTCCCATGAGCGACCAGATCCCCCGCACCCCCGCCGACGTCACCCGCGTGGCGCCCCCGAGCGCCGCCGTCACGGGGAGCGTCCTCGCCGAGGGCGACACGACCGTCACCGACGGGGTCATCGCCAAGGTCGCGGGCCTCGCCGTCCGCGACATCCCGGGCGTGCACGCGCTGGGCGGCGGCGCGGCCCGCGTCATCGGCCAGCTCCGCGACCGCATCGGCCAGACCGACCTCACGCAGGGGATCGCCGTCGACGCCCAGGAGGCGGGCGTCGCGTTCGAGGTGACCCTCGTCGCCGAGTACGGCGTGCCGCTGCACGGCATCTCGGCCGACGTCCGCGCGGCGATCTCCGACGCCGTGACCGAGCTCGTGGGCCGGCCGGTGACGCGCGTCGACGTCACGATCGCCGACATCGTGCTGCCCGGCGAGGGATCCGACGCCGTCCTCGCAGACCGCGGGCGTACCGTCGGGGGATGACCGACGACACCGCTGCCGTGCCCGCCTCCGTCCCCGCGTCCGACGGGCCGCCCCGCGTGGCGATCCTCGGCACCGGCGTCATGGGCTCCGGCATGAGCCGCTCGGTCCTCCGCGCGGGCTTGCCGCTCACCGTCTGGAACCGCAGCCCCGAGAAGGCGGCACCCCTCGCGGACGCGGGCGCGACCGTCGCCGACACCGCGGCCGACGCCGTGCGCGATGCCGACGTCGTCGTCGTGATGCTGTTCGACGCGGATGCCGTGCTCGAGGTCCTCGCCGAGGTCGCGCCCGCGCTCCGGCCCGGCGCGGTGCTGCTCCAGTCCTCCACCGTCGGCGTCGAGGGCACCCGGCGGATCGCGGCGCTCGCCGCCGAGCACGGCATCCGCTTCGTGGACGCGCCCGTCCTCGGCACGCGCGGCCCCGCCGAGCAGGGCCTCCTCGTGCACCTCGTGTCCGGATCCGAGGCCGACCTCGCCGTCGCCCGCCCCGTCCTCGAGGCGACCGGCTCGCGCACCGTGGTCGCCGGGAGCGACGCGGGACCGGGATCCGCCCTCAAGCTCGCCTGCAACGCGTGGATCGCCTCCATCACCGCGGCGACCGGCCAGTCGCTCGGCCTCGCGCGCCTGCTCGGCGTCGAGCCGCGCCTCTTTCTCGACGCGATCGCGGGCGGCGCCGCCGACACCCCGTACGCGCACCTCAAGGGCGGCGCGATGCTGTCCGGCGCGCTCGCGCCGTCGTTCGCGCTCGACGGCCTGCTCAAGGACGTGACGCTCATGCTCGCGGCGCTCGACGGCGCCGACGCGCACGACTTCGACACGGCGATGCTCGAGGCGCTCCGCGAGACGTACGCGGAGGCGTCCGCGGCCGGTCACGGCGGCGACGACGTGGCCGCGGTCGGCACGGTGTTCGGCCTGCCGACCTCGTCCGACGCCTGATCCGGTCCGGGCCGCGCCCGCCCGTCGCACCGGGCGGCGCGGTTCCCCGCCCGTAGGATCGGCTGCGTGACGACCTCCGACGCGCGCCAGCAGCTCATCGACCACATCAAGCGGGACGCCGTGTTCCACGGCGACTTCACGCTGACGAGCGGCAAGAAGGCCAGCTACTACGTCGACCTCCGCCGCGTGAGCCTCGACCACCGCGTCGCGCCGCTCATCGGGCAGGTCATGCTCGACCTCATCGCCGAGGTGCCCGACGTCGCCGCGGTCGGCGGGCTGACGATGGGCGCGGATCCCATCGCCGCCGCGATCCTGCACCAGGGCGCCGCGGTCGGTCGCGGCTACGACGCGTTCGTCGTCCGCAAGGAGCCCAAGGACCACGGCCGCGGCCGCCAGGTCGAGGGCCCGGACCTGCAGGGCAAGCGCGTCATCGTCGTCGAGGACACGTCCACCACCGGCGGATCCCCGCTGAAGGCCATCGAGGCGCTCGAGAAGGTGGGCGCGGAGATCGCCGCGGTCGCCGTGGTCGTCGACCGCTCGACCGACGCCCGCGAGGTGATCGAGGCCGCGGGCCACCGGTACCTGTACGCGATCGGCCTCGAGGACCTGGGGCTCGCCTAGTGGGCGAGGCGCCGGGCGGCGGCACCGGATCCGGTCGCGACGACGACGACCCGTTCGCGGTCCGTCCCGCGACCGACGCCGACCGCGAGCGGCCCGCGCAGCCGCTCGCGCCCATCGGCTGGGGGCGCCCGGCCGGCCGTGAGCCCGTGCCCGCGGAGCAGGGCCCGTCCATGGCCGACGCTCCTGACGACGGCGTGGATCCCGCGCCCGTCGACCCGACGCCGCCCGCCGACGGCGACATCCTCGCGGGCATCGTGCCGCTCGACCCGACCGAGGACGACGCCCGCGTCGCCCCGCTCGACCAGGTGGATCCCGGCCCGGACGCCCAGGACCCCGAGGCCGACGTCGACGCGCCGGCGCCCGAGCCCGGCATCGCGGCGGCCCCGGTCGACGCGGGCGACGTGGAGTTCGCCGGCGAGCCCGATCCCGGATACGTGCCCGCGCCCGCGGACGACGCGCCGGTCGAGGCGCTGACGGGCGACGTGCTGGCCGGCGAGGTGCTGGCCGGCGAGGTCGAGGCGGATCCCGCACCGACCGACGACGCGCCCGCCGAGCTCGTGCTCGAACCCGCCGACGACGCGCAGGAGCACGCGGCCACGCCGGTCGTGGTCTCGGACGCGCCGGTGGTCGACGCCGAGCTCGTCGAGGATGCCGCCGACGAGGTGGCGGAGCCCGACGACGCCGACGGATCCGTGCAGCTGACGCCGCTCCGCGACGAGCGGATGGACGAGGACGCGGGGGTCGTCGACGACCCCGCCGACCCCGCCGCGCGCGAGGCGGAGCCCGAGGCAACCGCCCGGGATGCGTCGAGCGATGCCGCGCACGACGACGAGGATGCGCCCCCTGCACCGCTCGCCCCCGCGGCCGCCGCGGCGCGCGCCGCCGCGATGGCCTGGGCATCGGGATCCGCCTCGGCGTCCGCCGCGCCCGGGCCGGATGCGGCGCCCGAGCCGGACACCGCGCCCGCGTCGCCGTCGGACGCCGACGCCGACGCCGCACCCGAGCACGACGCCGAGCCGCGGGACGAGGCCGCGCCGGCCGACCCGGGAGCCGAGCCCGTCGCCGACCCGATCGCCCCCGTGCCGTCGGGCTACTCCGCCGCCGAGCCCACGGACGCCATCGACCTCCTCTTCGGCGACGTCGTGACGGATCCCGCCGAGGAGCCCCACGACGGTGCCGCCGCGGGTCCCGACGCCGACGCCCGACCCGACGCCCCCGAGGACGCCGACGACCGCACGCGCGTCCTGCCGGCCGTCGGTGCCGCCGCGGCCCCCGCGCCGCGCTCCGACCGCGACGCCCCCACCGCGTCCGTCCCGGCCGCCACCCCGCGCCCGCTGCCGGTCCCGCCGCCGTACGCGGCCCCGCCCGCGCCGCGCCCGCCCGGCCCGCGCGCCCCCGTCCTCGACACCGCGCGGATCCCCGCCCCGCCCGCCGCCGCGCCGCCCCGCGGACCCCGCGGCCCGCGTCGCACCGGCCTCTGGGTCGGCGGCGCGATCCTCCTGGTGCTGCTCCTCGTCGGCCTCTTCTACCTGGGCCAGCGGCTCGGAGCGGGCGCCGCACCCGACGCCGCCCCCGTCGCGACGGCGACGCCCGAGGCCACGCCGACCCCGTCCCCCACCCCCACCGATCCCGTCCAGGGCCCGGCCGCCGCGGGCACGCAGGCCTGGGACGCGCTGCTCGGCGGCGAGTGCATCGACCCGTACTCGACCCCGTGGAAGGAGGAGTTCACGGTCGTCGACTGCGGCTCCGAGCACCACGCGCAGATGGTCGCGCGCGTCGCCCTGCCGCAGACGGGCGACGCCTTCCCCGGCGAGGAGGCCGTGCGCGACTCCGCCGACGAGCTCTGCATCGCCGACACCGTGATCGACTACGCGGCGGCCCGCGCCTACTCCGACGTGCAGTACCAGTCGGCGTACCCGATCACGCAGGACGAGTGGACGGCGGGCGACCGCGATGTCTACTGCTTCGTCTCGCGTGCCGGCGGCGGCACGTTCACGGGCAGCATCGGCGTCCCGCAGCCGCCCGTCGTCCCCTAGCCGCCGGCCGCCTGGGGATCCCGTCCCCGACGAGCCCCGCTCCCGCCCTACCCTCGACACCGCGTGCGCGTCATCGGCGCGCGGATCGAGGGCGGGGGACCGGTGACCGCACGCGTCCGACCCCACGACCGCGCGTTCCTCCTCCTGTGGGGCGCGCAGGCCGTCTCCTCCCTCGGCGCGAGCGCGGCCTCGTTCGCGCTCACGCTGCAGGTCTTCGGCGAGACGGGCAGCGCGCTGGCGCTGTCGGCGCTCACGGTGGTGTCCACCGTGGCCTCCATCTACCTCGCCCCGCTCACGGGCTGGGCCGCGGATCGCCTGGGCCACCGCCGGGCCGCGCTCGCGAGCAACGCGGTCCTCGCCCTCGCGTCCGGCGGGATGGCCGTCGTGTCCGCCCTCGGCCCGGGGCGCCTGCTCGCCGTGGTCTACCCGCTGACCCTGGTGTCGGCCCTGGCGGCGTCGACCCTCGCGCTCACCCTCACGGCGAGCGTCCGCCGGATGCGCCGGGAGGCGGACCTCACGCGGATCAACGGCGTCACCTCGCTCCTGCAGGACGGGCCGACCCTGCTCGCGCCCGTGCTCGGCGCCGCCCTGTCGGCCGTCGTCGCGCCCGCCGCCGTGTTCGTCGTCGACGGGGTCACCTCGCTCGGCTGTGTCGCCGCTCTCCTCGTGGTGCGCTGGGACGCGCCGCCGGACCGCCGCATCGCGAACCCGTTCCGCGGGGCCCGGGACGGCATCGCGTGGATCCTCCGCCACCCCGGGCTCCGCCGCCTGCAGGCCGGCTTCGCGGCCCTGAACCTCGCGAACGGGATCGCCGCGTCCGCCACGACGGCGTACGTGCTGCTGCTCGGATCGGGCGGCATCGGCTCGGGCGCGAGCCTCGCGGCGTTCAGCGTCGCCGGTTCCGTCGGGCTCCTCGCCGGCGCCGCGTTCGTCGCGGCGCGCGGGGACCGGATCCCGCGGCTCGTCGCCATCGCCGGCGCCGCCGTCGTGCTCGGCCTGGTGGGTCGCGTGGCGCTGGGCGCGAGCGCGCTCCTCGCCGTCTGGATCCTCGCGGCCGTGGTCCGCAACGTCGCGCTCCAGGTGCAGGGCGCGCCCCTCACCGCCGTGTGGCAGGAGCGGATCCCGCCGGAGCGCCAGGGCGCGGTGCTCGGCGCGAAGAAGCTGCTCGGCCAGGGCTTCTACCCGCCGGCCGTGCTCCTCGGCGGGGCGCTCACGGTGGCGCTGCACCCGCTCGGGCAGGAGACCGCGCTCCGCATCGTGATCATCGCGGGCGGGCTGGGCGAGGCGCTCGTCGGCGTCGCGATGCTGCGCTCGCGCGGGATCCGGGCCCTGCTCGCCCCGGCCGCGACCGCCGACCGGGCGGCCCGCTGATCAGAGCTCGGACTCGACCGGCTCCGGGTCCAGCAGCTCGGTGACGCCCGACAGCACCTCGTCCGGCCGGAACGGGTAGCGCTCGATCTCCGCCCGGTCGCTGATCCCGGTGAGCACGAGCACCGTGTGCAGGCCCGCCTCGATGCCCGCGATGATGTCGGTGTCCATGCGGTCGCCGATCATGCCGGTGCTCTCGGAGTGCGCGCCGATCTTGTTGAGGGCCGAGCGGAACATCATCGGGTTGGGCTTGCCGACGATGTACGGCTCCTTGCCCGTGGCCTTCGAGATGAGCGCGAGCACGGCGCCCGTCGCGGGCAGCACGCCCTCGGCGCTCGGGCCGGTCGCGTCGGGGTTCGTCGCGATGTAGCGCGCGCCGCCGTTGATGAGGCGGATCGCCCGCGTGATCGCCTCGAACGAGTAGTTGCGCGTCTCGCCGATGACCACGAAGTCGGGCTTCGTGTCGGTCATGATGAAGCCCGCCTCGTGCAGGGCGGTGGTGAGGCCGGCCTCGCCGATGACGAACGCGGATCCGCCGGGCATCTGCTGCTCGAGGAACGCGGCGGTCGCGAGCGCGGAGGTCCAGATCGACTCCTCGGGCACGTGCAGGCCGGACGCGCGGAGCCGGGCCGAGAGATCGCGCGGCGTGAAGATGCTGTTGTTGGTGAGCACGAGGAAGGGCTTGCCCTGGTCCTGCCACTGCTGGATGAGGGCCGCCGCGCCGGGCAGGGCCTGGTTCTCGTGCACCAGCACGCCGTCCATGTCGGTGAGCCAGCAGTCCATCTCGTCGCGCGTCGCCATGGGGTTCCCTCTCGTCGTGGCACGAGGCTACCGCCGGGGGATGCGCGGCGGCCGGGCCCGGGGAACGGCGTCACCCGATGTCCGCCGGGCGTCCGCCGCGGTGTCGGCCGACCCCCGTAGGGTCGGCGCATGCACGCACTGCCTCCCGGATCCCTGCGCCTCCTCCACCTCAGCGACACCCACCTCCTCCGCGACGGCGGCCTGCACCAGGGGGTCGTCGACACGGGCGCCGCCCTCGAGCGCGTCCTCGTCGAGGCCGACCGCGTCCCGCACGTGCGGCTCCTCGTCGGCTCGGGCGACCTGTCGGAGGACGGCACCCCCGAGTCCTACGCGCTCCTGCGCGAGCGGCTCGTGCCGTGGACGTCGTCGCGCGGCGCCGCGCTGGTGCTCACGCCCGGCAACCACGACGTGCGCTCGGCCTTCCGGCTCGTGCTCGGAGACGGGCACGGCGCTCCCGGCACCGACGACGGGCGCGATCCCGCGGCCGTGCCGCCCATCGACGGCGTCACCATCGTGGACGGCTGGCGCATCGTCACCCTCGACACCTCCGTGCCCGGCAAGGGCTACGGCGCCCTCCGCGAGCAGCAGCTCGACGGCCTGCGCGAGCTGCTCGCCACCCCGGCTGAGCGCGGCACGGTGCTCGTGCTGCACCACCCGCCGGTGCCCGCGCCCACGACGCTGCACGAGTCCCTCGCGCTGCAGGGGCCGGAGCGGCTGGCGGAGATCGTCCGCGGCAGCGACGTGCGGGTGATCCTCTCGGGCCACTACCACCACCACATCGTGGGATCGCTCGCGGGCGTTCCCGTGCTGGTCGCGCCGGGCGTCGCGAACGAGACGGATGTGGCGGCCGACCCCGGCACGGAGCGCATCGTGCGCGGATCCGGGTTCCTCGTGGTCGACGTGCGGCCGGACGGCGGCGTCACCTCGGTCGTCGTGCGGGCGCACGCGGAGGGCGACGGCGACGAGGTCGCGGTGCTCGACGCGGAGCTGGTGCGGCGGATCGCCGCGGAGTCGGGCGCTCCCACCGCCCCGTGACGTCCCGGGCATGAGGAGAGGCGGCGACCCGTGGGTCGCCGCCTCTCCTGGCGCTGCTGGTCCGGCTCTACTTGAAGACGTCCTTGACGTCCTCGCCGGCCTTCTTGGCGGACGCCGCGGCCTGGTCCTTCTGGCCCTCGGCCTTGAGGCTCTCGTCGCCCTTGTGGTCGCCGAGCGCCTCCTTGGCCTTGCCCGCGATGTCCTGAGCAGCGTTCTTGATCTTGTCGTCGAGACCCATGATCTCCTCCTCACTGAGGCCACCGGGTGCGGCCCACGATGTGGACTGTAGGACCGACGGCTCCTGAGCGCCTGACAGACGGCGGATGCGTGTCCACTGAGCGAAATGCGCGGGCCCCTGGATCCCGATCCCGGTTCGGGCAAGGGCCTTCCGCCGGGCCCCGCGCCGCCCCTAGGCTCCCTGACCGTGATCCTCTTCGGGCTGCTCCCCCTCCTCGTGGCCGTGTGCGCGCTCGTCGACCTCATCACGCGTCCCGACGACCAGGTCAAGCACCTGCCGAAGCTCGTCTGGATCCTGCTCATCGTCTTCCTGCCCCTCATCGGCAGCATCGTCTGGTTCTGCGTCGGGCACGACTGGGAGCCGCGGCGCGAGCCCGTCGGCCCGCCGGACCGGAGCGCGGCCTACGAGCGGGCGGCAGCCGCGGTCGACCTGCGCGTGCGGAGCACCGAGCAGCAGCTCGCCGACCTCGAGGAGGAGGAGCGGCACTACGCGGCGGTCGCCCGCATGAAGCAGCTCCAGGCCGAGCAGGCGGTGCAGGCCGCTCGTGCCGCCGGGCCGGCGCGGGCGCCCCGGGCCATCGAGCCGGGCTCCTCTCCCGAGCGGTAGTCCCTCCCCAGGTCGTGCGCCGCCGGCCGTTCCCTCGGCGGGCCGCCGCCGGTCGCCGCGGTCGGGGGCGGATGGGAGCATGGCCCCATGCCCGACACCGCGACGCCACCCTCCTCCGCTGCGTCCTCCGCCGCTCCGACCTCCGACCTCCGGTCCGCCGCCCGCGAGCACCTGTCCCGGCTCGTCGGCGTCGCGGGCGCCGACTTCCACGACGGGCAGTTCGAGGCCATCGAGGCGCTCGTGCAGGATCGCTCGCGCGCCCTCGTCGTGCAGCGCACCGGATGGGGCAAGTCGGCCGTCTACTTCGTCGCGACGCTGCTCCTCCGGCAGCAGGGGCTCGGCCCCACGCTGCTCGTCTCGCCGCTCCTCGCGCTCATGCGCGACCAGGTCGCCGCGGCCCGTCGCGCCGGCGTGCGCGCGGTCGCCATGAACTCGAGCAACGCCCACGAGTGGGACGACCTCCTGCGCGCGCTCGACGCCGACGAGGTCGACCTCCTGCTCGTGTCGCCCGAGCGCCTCAACAACCCGCGCTTCCGCGACGAGCAGCTGCCCGCGCTCCGCGCCCGGCTCGGCCTCCTCGTCGTCGACGAGGCGCACTGCATCTCCGACTGGGGCCACGACTTCCGGCCGGACTACCGGCGCCTGCGCGACCTCATCTCCTCCGTCGACGAGCGCGTGCCCGTGCTCGCCACCACCGCCACCGCGAACTCGCGCGTGGTGGCCGACGTGGAGGAGCAGCTGAGCGTCGGATCCGCGGGCGCGGGCGTCGTCGAGACGGAGCGCGTTCCCGTGGTCACCATCCGCGGGCCGCTCGCCCGGCGCTCGCTGCGGCTGGGCGTGCTGCGACTGGAGAACAGCCGCGATCGGCTCGGCTGGCTGCTCAGCCACCTCGACGAGCTGCCCGGCAGCGGCATCATCTACGCGCTCACGGTCTCCGCCGCGCAGGACACCGCGCGGCTGCTGCGCGACGCCGGCCACGCGGTCAAGGCGTACACGGGGCGCGACGATCCGGCCGACCGCGAGCAGGCGGAGGGCGAGCTGCAGCGCAACGAGGTCAAGGCGCTCGTCGCCACGAGCGCGCTCGGCATGGGCTTCGACAAGCCCGACCTCGGCTTCGTCGTGCACCTCGGGGCGCCGTCGTCGCCCGTCTCCTACTACCAGCAGGTCGGCCGTGCCGGGCGCGGGTCCGCCGACGCGGACGTGCTGCTCCTGCCCGGCCGCGAGGATCCCGACATCTGGCAGTACTTCGCCACCGCCTCCATGCCGGACGAGCAGCAGGCGGCCGCCGTCATCCGGGCGCTCGGCGAGAGCGACCGGCCGCTGTCGGTGCCGGCGCTCGAGTCGCGGGTCTCGCTCTCGCGCAGCCGGCTCGACCTCCTGCTCAAGGTGCTCGACGTCGACGGCGCCGTGCGGCGGGACACCTCGGGCTGGTCGGCCACGGGCGTCCCGTGGGTCTACGACCGCGCCAGGTACGAGCAGGTCGCGGCGGCGCGCGTGCGCGAGCAGCAGGCGATGCTCGACTACGAGACCACGCTCGGCTGCCGGATGGAGTTCCTCCAGCGCCAGCTCGACGACGACACCGCGGCTCCCTGCGGGCGCTGCGACCGGTGCGCCGGCGCGTGGTACCCGGCGTCCTTGGACCAGCACGCGTCCGCCACGGCGTCGCAGGCGCTCGACAGGGTCGGGCTGCCCATCGAGCCGCGGCTGCGCTGGCCCACGGGCGCGTCCAGCGTCGGCGTGCCGCTCAGCGGGGCGATCGCGGCGGGCGAGCAGGTGGACGAAGGCCGCGCCCTCGCCCGCCTCACCGACCTCGGTTGGGGCGGGCGCCTCCGCACGGTCTTCGCGGCCGGCGCGGAGGACGCGCCCGTCGACGACGCGCTCGTCGCGGCCTGCGTGCGGGTGCTCGCCGAGTGGGGCTGGGCGGAGCGGCCGCGTGCCGTCGTGCACGTGCCGTCCGCGAGCCGGCCGCAGCTCGTCGGGAGCCTCGCGCAGCGCATCGCCGAGGTCGGGCGGCTGCCGTTCCTCGGGTCGCTCGACCTCGTGGATCCGGGGGCGCCCGGCGCCGCGCGCGGCAACAGCGTCTACCGGCTGGGGCGCGTCCACCCGCGGTTCCAGGTGCCTGCGCATCTCGTGGACGACCTCGCGGCGGATCCGCGTCCGGTGCTCCTCGTGGACGACCTCGTCGACACCCGGTGGACGCTCACCGTCGCCGGCCGCCTGCTGCGGAAGGCCGGCGCCACCCGTGTGCTGCCGTTCGCGCTCGCGCAGCAGGGGTAGCGGCGCGGGGACGGCGGGTCAGCTGGCGAGCGGAGAGGCGGGAGGCGGAGCCGGCTTCGGCCCCCGAGCCGTCGGATCCGCATCGGTCGTGACGAAGACGGTCCCGCCGCCCGCGAGACGCGCGCGCATCACGTCGATGGCCTGCGGGTTCTCGTCCACCAGCACGAAGCGGCGGCCGAGCTCGCGGGCTGCTGCTCCCGTGGTGCCGGATCCCGCGAAGAAGTCGAGGACCCAGTCGCCCGGCCGGCTCGAGGCCTGCACGATGCGGCGCAGCACGCCGAGCGGCTTCTGCGTCGCGTAGCCCGTCTTCTCGCGGCCGGTGGGGGAGACGATCGTGTGCCACCAGACGTCCGTCGGCAGCTTGCCGCGCTCTCGCTTCTCGGGGGTCACGAGGCCCGGCGCCATGTACGGCTCGCGATCCACGCCCTCGGAGTCGAAGCGGTATCGGACGGGGTCCTTGACGTAGACGAGGATCGTGTCGTGCTTCGCCGGCCAGCGGCGGCGCGACTTCGCGCCGTAGTCGTACGCCCACACGATCTCGTTGAGGAACGACCGGCGGCCGAAGAGCGCGTCGAGCACGACCTTCGCGTAGTGCACCTCGCGGTAGTCGAGGTGCAGGTAGAGGGTGCCCGTCGGATCCAGGAGCCGCCAGGCCTCGATCAGGCGCGGCTCCAGGAAGTCCCAGTAGTCGGCGAACGAATCGTCGAAGCCGTAGAGCATGCCCTTCACGGAGTCGTAGCTGCGGCCGTGGAAGCCGAGGCGCGCGGCCGGCGGACGGACCGGCTCGGGGGTGGCGGCGCTCTCCGGGGCGAGAGCGGGCGGTGCCGCGGCATCCGCAGCCGACGCGACCGCGGCGGCACCCGTGCCGGCTGCGGCTGCGGCCTCGGTCACCGGTTCGACGCCCGGCTCGGCCTCGGCCTCGGGCACCGGATCCGGCGTGCGCGTCACCGTGGTGTTCTGCCGCTCCTGCGTGCGGCCGGTGTTGAAGGGCGGATCCAGGTAGATGAGCTGGAACGCGCCGTCGGGCAGCGCGCGCACGGCCTCGAGGTTCTCGGCGTGGATCACGAGGTCGGGGCCGTCGGGGGTCCACGCGGGCAGGGGCACGCCCCGAGGTTAACGGACCACCGCGGGCGGGGGATGCGCACCGGAGCGGCGCACCCACGGCGTGATGCGCCCCCATTTCGGGGCGGTTCGACCGCGGCGCTGCCCCTCGGGTCGTGCGCTCCGCTAGGAACGTCACATGAGCGATGAGCGCGACCCCGATCGGATCGACGGATCCCACCCCGACGAGCCGCGGGACCAGGTGCCCGAGCACGAGGAGGGCCACGAGGAGGCGACGCGGTTGGGCGCCGGTTCGGCGGAGCCGATCAGTCCCTACGGTCCGGCGGCCACCGCCGAACCGGCCGTCGAAGCGGCCGCTGCCGAACCGGCCCCCGCCGAGACCCGCGCTGACACGGCCGCACCGGCCGCGACGGATGCCGACGCCGGCCCCGTGCCGTCCGATCCCGCGACCGCCGCGGACGCGTCCGGCCCCGACTACGCGCCGCCGACGGCCGCGCCGGCCTACGCGGCCGCGCCGGCCTACGCGGCGGCGCCGGCCTACGCCGCCGCGCCGCCCTACGCCGCCGCGCCGCCCTACGCCGCCGCGCCGCCCTACGTCTCCGGCGAGCCGCCCCGCCCGCGCGGCGGCAAGGGCCTCGCCATCGCGGCGCTCGTCGTCGGCATCGCCGGGTTCCTGGGCGCGCTCATCCCGTTCCTCAACTACGTCACGGCCGTGCCCGCGCTCGTCGCGGTGGTGCTCGGCATCGTCTCGCTCGCCCGGCGGATGGACGGCAAGCCGCTGGCCCTCACCGGCCTCATCCTCGGCGCCGTCGGCTTCGTCCTCAGCATCGTGCTGGCGTTCGTCTACACGTTCGCGTTCGTGAGCTCGGTCACCGACGCCGTGGAGTCCGCGGGCGCCGACTCCGGCTTCGCGAGCCCCGCGCCCACCGACGCCTTCGGGGACGACGACGCGACGGCCCAGGCCGGCACGAGCCCCGACGATCCGCTGCCGATCGGCACCCCGGTCACCGGCGAGGGCATCGACGGCGCCGAGTGGCAGGTCACGTTGGGCACGCCGATCCTCGACGCCACGGCGGCGGTCCTCGCCGCTGACCCCTCCAACGAGGCCCCCGCGGAAGGCATGCAGTACGCGGTCGTGCCGGTCACCGCGACGTACCTCGGGTCGAGCACGGGCGATCCGCTCTCCGAGCTCGCGGTGGGCTTCCTCGCCTCCGACGGCTCGCAGTACTCGGCGGCCGACAGCTTCGTGCAGGCGCCGGCGCCCGCGTTCACGGACGCCGACGAGCTGCTCGAGCCGCAGGGCACCGCGACGGGCAACGTCGTCATCGAGATCCCGATCGACGGCGCCCAGGACGGACTGTGGGCCACGGCACCGGGGATGATCGCGGACGCGTACTACTTCCGGGCCGGCTGACCGGGATGACGCCGGCGCCGGTGACCGGTGACCGGTGCCGCCAGCCGCGCGGAACGTAGGCTGCGGAGGTGACACCCGACGCGACGCCCGCCCGCCCGATCCCGAACGCCGCCGACCTCGACGCCCGCGATCCGCTCGCCCGGTTCCGTGACCTGTTCGTGCAGGCCGACGACGTGGTCGCGTACCTCGACGGCAACTCGCTCGGACGTCCCACGCGCGCGAGCGTCGACCGCGTCGCCGACTTCGTGCGCGACCAGTGGGGAGGCCGCCTCATCCGCGGCTGGGACGAGGACTGGCTGGCGATGCCCACGCGCATCGGCGACGACCTCGGCCGCGTCGCGTACGGAGCCGCTCCGGGCCAGACGTTCGTCGGGGACTCGACCACGGTGATCCTCTACAAGCTCGTGCGCGCCGCCGTCCGCGCGCGCCCCGGCCGCGACGAGCTCGTGATCGACACCGACAACTTCCCGACCGACCGCTTCGTGCTCGAGGGCGTGGCCGAGGAGTGCGGCATGACGATCCGGTGGATCGACGTGGCGCCCGACGCCGGCGTCACGCCGGACCTCGTCGCGGAGGCGGTGGGGGAGCGGACCGCGCTCGTCGTGCTCAGCCAGGTCGCCTACCGCTCGGGGTTCCTGGCGGACGTGCCGGGGATCACGCGCATCGTGCACGACGCCGGCGCGCTCGTGCTCTGGGACACCTGCCACTCGGTCGGCGTGATCCCCACCGAGCTCGACGCGTGGGGCGTCGACCTCGCGGTCGGCTGCAGCTACAAGTACCTCGACGGCGGGCCGGGCGCACCCGCCCACGGCTACGTGCGGAGCGACCTGCAGGCCGAGCTGCGGCAGCCGATCCAGGGGTGGATGGGCGCGCAGGACGTGTTCGCGATGGGGCCGGAGTACGTGCCGGCCGACGGGATCCGCCGCTTCCTCAGCGGCACGCCGCCCATCGTCGGCATGCTCGCGATGCAGGACATGATCGCCCTCATCGAGGAGGCGGGCATGGATGCCATCCGTGCCAAGTCGCTCGCGCTCACGGGCTTCGCGCTGGATCTCGTCGACCGCGACCTCGTGCCGCTCGGCGCCCGCGTCGCCAGCCCGCGCGAGGAGGACCGCCGCGGCAGCCACGTGAGCGTCGACCACCCGCGCTTCCGCGAGATCGTCGGCGCGCTGTGGGAGGAGGGCGTGATCCCCGACTTCCGCGCGCCGTCCGGCCTGCGCCTCGGGCTCAGCCCGCTGACGACCTCGTTCCGCGAGGTCGAGGTCGGCGTCGAGGCGATCCGGCGGCACCTGGCGGGCTGACCCGCCCCGCCCCGCCCGAGCCGGGAGGCCGGCTCAGTCCGCCCACGCCCGCCGCGTGCTGCGGACGGGCTGCCCGGTGGTCGCGGCCTCGTGCATGAGGAGCGCGAGGTGGTGGTCCTGCGACGCCTCCGCGAGCGAGTTCGTGGAGGGACCGCCGGCCGCGTGCGCGTGCATCTCGACGAGGCACTGCGCGATCGCGATCTCGTCGTCCGCGAGGCGGCCCGGCGCGAACGGGTTCTCGTAGACCCACTCCGATCCGAGCAGCAGACCGCGCAGGTGGTGGCCCTCGAGGTTGCCGCCCTGGCCGGTGTCGACGCGCGTGATGTCGGCCCAGGTCGGCGTCGTCGCGTCGAGCAGCCAGCTCACGTGCTCGTCGGCGATCTCGCCGCGCTCGCCGCGGACGAGGAGGCGGTTGCGGCGGATCCAGGAGAAGTACTGCCGGTCGGCGAAGTCGTAGACGCCCAGGCGGTCGCCGAAGTCGAAGCGCGCGGTGGTCTGCACGGCGGTCACGACCTCCTCGCGCACGGGACCGCCGTCGCGGTCGGGCCCGGCCACCAGCGACGAGGAGAAGCGGGATGCGGTGATGGTCGCGTCCTCGAAGCCGATGCCGAGGGCCCGCCGCATCACGCGGACGCCGTGGTAGTCGTGGCACTGCGCGACCTGCGCCTGGCTGATCCGCCCGAGCCGGCCGCCGGCCGCGATCGCGAGCTGCGCGGCGAGCAGCGGCGAGAGCGGGTACTGCTCGGCCACCTCGATCCGCGCGCCCTGCCGCACGAGCGCGTCGAGCCGCTCGAGGTCCGCCACGGTCTCGCCGGGCGGCGTCTCGGTGAGCACGGCCACGCCGCGGTCGACGAGGTCGGCGATGATGTCGGGCGCGGCCGCCCGCGGCACCGAGACGACGACGAACGACGGCGCCTCCGCGGCGAGCAGCTCGGCCGCGGTGCGGAAGGTGCGGATCCCCCACTCCTCCTCGAGCGCGCGGCCCGTGTCGGCGCTGCGGGTCACGAGCCCGGTGACGGCGAAGCGCTCCGGGAGGGCGCGCGCGATGCGCAGGAAGAAGGCGCTGCGCCAGCCGCTCCCCACGATGCCGAAGCGGATCTGCGGGGCGGGCGGAGCGGGGCGGGGCATGGTCGCCAGCGTACGCGCGGGGTCGCGCGAGCTCCGGGCGGGCGGCGCCCGGGCCGGCATCTCGGGCGCCCGGCTGGGTTCTCGCAGCAGACTGGGGAATACTCGCGAGGGTCGGCTGGCTGTCCCGGGAGCGAACGCTCCCGCGCGAGGCGCCTCCCGGCTCCGTACGAGGAGTATCGACCCGAGAAGGGGCACGAGCATGGGGATCCAGACGAGCCTCGACCAGGTCGCGCAGGCCGCGCGCATCCTCGACGTGATGCAGGAGGCCGACGAGCTCACGGTCGCCGCCAGCCGCGACGGCGGCGGACGCGCGGTGCGCCTCCTCGCCCGCGCCGCCGCGGACCCCGCCGACCAGCTCACCGCGGTCGCCGCCATCCACGCGCTCGCCCAGGTCTTCGACGAGGCCGCCGACCACGCGCTCGTCGCGCTCCTCGACCACGACGTCCGGTGGATCCGCGAGCACGCCGCCTGGGCCTTCGGCACCCGCCTGCCGCGCTTCGACGCGGTCTCCGGCCTCGTCGCGATGGTGGTCGAGGGCGGCTTCCCCGGCATGCTCGCGCAGCGGACCCTGCAGCAGTGGGCCGGGTCGACGCCCGAGCACGTCGCGCTGGCGCTCGAGAACGCGCTGCTCGGCGTGCAGGGCGACGACGCCCGGTCGCGCCTCGTGGAGACGATCGGCCTCGTGCCCGGGCGGATCCCCGAGCGCGTGCTCCTCCGCATCGCGCCCGCCACCGCCGAGGGGCCGCTCACCCGGTCCGCCGCGGTCGCCGCGCTCGGCGACCGGCCCGCGGGCGAGGCGCTCGCCGCCCTCGTCGCCGACATCGCGCGCGGCGACGACGAGGTGGCCGCGGTCGCGCGCCTGGCCGTGCTCGACATCGCGCGCCAGCACGGCGACCATCCGGCCGCGCCCGAGCGCCCCGGCCTCACCGTCGTCCAGCTCTTCCTGCACGCCGACATCGACGCCGGTCTCACGCACGTGGGCGCGGGCGACAACGGCGGCATCGCGACGCTGCTCGTGCGGCTGGGCGACGCGCTCGTGGCGCCCGCGGCCGTCGGCGGAGCGCCCGCGGACGCGCCGGGCCGCGCCGTCGTCGCCGACCCGCTCGGGGTGGACGTGGACGTGGACGTCGCCGACGCCAACCGCCCGGTCGACCGCGTCATCACGCTCTCCCGCGGCACCCCCGACCAGGCCCTCGGCTCCCTCGCGCGCGTCACGGCCGGTGAGGACGGGCACGTCTTCGCCCACATCCCCATGCTCGGCGGCCCGCGCTCGCTGCCCGAGGCGTGGCCGCACCGCGTCGAGGCCGAGCGGGGGATCCGCCGCGTGCTGCGCGCCGCCGGCCGGGTCGACGCCGTGCACCTCCGGATGGCGGACGTCGGCACGCTCGCCGCCTCCACGGTCGCGCGCGAGCTCGGCATCCCCGTCGTCTTCACGGTCGCGCCGGATCCGCATGGCGTGGTCGACGCGCTCGACCGCTCCGGCGCCCTCACCCGCGACGGCTTCGGCGCGGTCGACGCGCGCGAGCACTACTGGTTCCGCGTGCGGCTCGTGCAGCGCCTGGCCGCGGACGCCGCCCACACCGTGCTGTTCCCGCGTCCCGAGCTGAAGCGCGACATGCGCCGGCTCGTCGGGATCGACGTGGACGCGCACCCGGAGCGCCACAGCGTCGTCGCCGAGGGCATCGACGTCGCCGCCATCGAGCGCTCCCGCGACGACGCCATGCTCGGTGCCGACGCCGAGGGCGCGCCCGCCCGCGCCTTCGTCGAGCTCGACGACCTGCTCGCCAGGCTGCCCGAGGAGCGCCGCGGCCTGCCGCTCGTCATCAGCGTCGGCCGCCTCGCCCGCGTCAAGGGCATGGCCTCGCTCGCGCACGTCTGGGCGGCGGATCCCGCGCTCCGCTCCCGCGCGAACCTCCTGATCGTGGGCGGCGACCTCGACGCGCCGAGCCCCGAGGAGCGCGAGCAGCTCGCCCGGATCCTCGAGGCGGTCCCCGACCCGGACGGCCCGGCGGACGCCGCGCGCCACGGCCTCCTCCTCGCCGGCCACCGCGGCAACGACACCGTCACGCGCTGGCTCGCCGCCGTCCGCTACGGCCGCCCCGGCCTGAGCGCCCCCGGCGGCGCCTACGCGTGCGCGAGCATCAAGGAGGAGTTCGGCGTCGCGCTCCTGGAGGCGATGTCGATGGGCCTGCCCGTCGTCGCGCCCGCGTCGGGCGGACCCGCGACCTACGTCGAGGACGGCGTCACGGGACTGCTCGTCGACACCGCGGATCCCGCGGAGCTCGCCACCGGCATCGCCCGCGCGCTCGACATCGCGGCCGGACCCGACGCCGACGCGGCCGCCGACCGCGCGCGCGACATGGTCGCCCGCACCTTCACCATCCAGGCCATGGCGGGCACCCTGTCCCGCGTCTACCGCGACGTCGCCGCAGCCGACGACCGAACCCTCTGGGAGCTCAGCGCCTCATGACCCTCCTCGTCATCAGCCCGGACTACGCGTCCCACCTCTTCCCCCTCATCACGCTCGCGTCGGCCTGGCAGCAGGCAGGCGAGCGCGTGGTCGTGGCGACCGGATCCGCGACCGCCGGCATCGTCGAGGCCTCCGGCTTCGAGCGGGTCGACCTCCGCCTCGGCCGCGGATCCAACCCCGGCACCATCAAGGCCGAGGACCAGCCGACGGGCGAGGACGACGCGCTCCGCGGCTTCTTCGCCGCCACGCGCCGCGGCATGGTCGAGACGCTGCGCTTCCAGGCCGAGGCCCGCAGCGACGACCTGCTCTGGGAGCCGGTGGAGACCGCGCGCGCCGTGCAGCGGATCCTCGACGAGGTGCGCCCCGACCAGGTGATCGTCGACCACCTCGCCTTCAGCGCCCGCCTGGCGCTCCTCGCCTCGGGCACCCGCCACGCCGACGTCGTGCTCGGCCACCCGAGCGCGCTGCCCGTCGGCGACGAGGTCTACGGCTTCCCGCCCGCGTGGCCGGCCGCCTTCGAGCCCGAGGAGGAGGACCTCGACGAGCTGCACGCGCTGTGCGAGCGCGTGCGCGACCGCTTCACCGCGCAGTGGAACGACGCCCTCGCGATCCTCGCGCCGTCGATGCGCCCGAGCCGCGACGCGTTCGCGGAGGCCGGCGACGTGCTCCTGCTCAACTACCCCGAGGAGCTGCACGACCCCGACCGCTCCGAGCTCCTGCCGCCGCACGCCTTCATCGGCTCGGCCGTGCGTCGCGAGGCGCCCGAGGCGGAGGTGCGGGACTGGATCGACGCCGGCGGCGACCCCATCGTCTACGTGTCGCTCGGCAGCTTCCTCTCCGTGCGCGACGACGTGCTCGCCCGCATCGCGGCGGCCCTCCGCGACCTCGACGTGCGCGTGGCGCTCGCGACCGGATCCACCGACCGGGCCTCCCTCGGCGACATCCCGTCGGACTGGCTCGTCCGGCCGTTCCTCCCGCAGGTGACGCTGCTCGGCCACGCCGACCTCGCGGTCACGCACGGCGGCAACAACTCCGTCACCGAGGCCGCGACCGCGGGCGTCCCGATGCTCGTGCTGCCGCTCTCGACCGACCAGTTCGCGGGGGCCGCAGCCCTCGAGGAGGCGGGGCTCGGGATCGCGCTGGCCCCGAACGTCGCGACCGTCACCGAGCTGCGGCAGGCGGCCAAGCTCCTGCTCAACCCGTCGGGCGCGCAGCGCGCCGGGCTCGACGCCATCGCGGCGTCGCTCACGCGGTCGCCCGGTCCGCAGCGCGCGTACCAGGCGCTGGCCGGCGGGATCCGGCCGGAGCAGGCCGCGCGCTGAGCCGGTCGGGACACGCCCGCGCCGCGATCTCGTAGACTGGGGACGACCGCGTCCGCGCCCCGGCGCGCCGGTCGCCCCCAGTCTCGACAACGGATCCAGGTGCCCTCGTGAACATCGTCGCTTTCATCATCGCGTTCGCCCTCTTCCTGGGCGGCATGGCGCTGTTCGCGTTCGCGTTCTACATCGAGGGCTTCGAGCTGCTGAGCTTCTTCGCCGGCATCCTCTGCGTCTCGGCCTCCATCGCGATCCCGGCGCACATCCTCAAGCGCACCGACGCCTGATCCGCGTCGCCTCCGCCCGCCGCGCCCGGTAACAAACCGGACACACGGCCCGGCTACGCTCCCGGCATGGGTGATCTGTTCGAGGGATACGGCACGCTCGCGGCCGCACGCCGCGCCTCCGGTGGCGCGATGCCGTTCGACGAGATGTTCCGGGATCCGCCCGTCGCGGGCGAGCCGGCGGTCGCCCGGGCGGCCTACCGCGAGATCCACGCGGCCCTCTCCCGCATGACCAAGGAGGAGCTGAAGGACCGCACCGACGCGCTCGCCACCAGCTACCTCGCGCAGGGCGTCACCTTCGACTTCGCGGGCGAGGAGCGGCCGTTCCCGCTCGACGCCGTGCCGCGCGTCATCGAGCAGGCCGAGTGGAGCCGGCTCGAGAAGGGCGTCGCGCAGCGGGTCCGGGCGCTCGAGGCGTTCCTCGCCGACGTGTACGGCCCGCAGCGCGCCATCCGCGACGGCGTGATCCCCGCCCGCCTCATCAGCTCGTCCAGCCACTTCCACCGCCAGGCCGCCGGCATCGACCCGGCCAACGGCGTCCGCATCCAGGTCTCCGGCATCGACCTGGTGCGCGACGAGGCCGGCGAGATGCGCGTGCTCGAGGACAACGTGCGCGTCCCGTCCGGCGTCAGCTACGTCATCTCCAACCGCCGCGTCATGGCGCAGACGCTCCCCGAGCTGTTCGTCTCGATGCGCGTACGTCCCGTCGGCGACTACCCGAACAAGCTCCTGCAGGCCCTCCGCGCGAGCGCGCCCGACGGCGTCGAGGACCCGAACGTCGTCGTCCTCACGCCCGGCGTCTACAACAGCGCCTACTTCGAGCACACGCTGCTCGCGCGCCTCATGGGCGTCGAGCTCGTCGAGGGCCGCGACCTGTTCTGCTCCGGTGGCCGCGTCTGGATGCGCACCACGGGCGGCCCCATGCGCGTCGACGTCATCTACCGCCGCGTCGACGACGAGTTCCTGGATCCGCTGCAGTTCCGCGCCGACTCCATGCTCGGCTCGCCTGGCCTCATGCTCGCGGCGCGCCTCGGCAACGTCACCATCGCGAACGCGGTGGGCAACGGCGTCGCCGACGACAAGCTCGTCTACACGTACCTGCCCGACCTCATCCGCTACTACCTGGCCGAGGACGCGATCATCCCGAACGTCGACACCTGGCGCCTCGAGGAGCCCGACTCGCTCGAGGAGGTGCTCGACCGGCTGCCGGAGCTCGTCGTGAAGCCCGTCGACGGATCCGGCGGCAAGGGCCTCGTGGTCGGCCCCGCCGCCAGCGCGGGCGAGCTCGCGGAGCTGCGCGCGCGGCTCCTCAAGGACCCGCGCGGCTGGATCGCGCAGCCCGTGGTGCAGCTCAGCACCATCCCCACGCTCGTGGAGGACGGCATGCGCCCGCGGCACGCCGACCTCCGCCCGTTCGCCGTCAACGACGGCCGCGACATCTGGGTGCTGCCCGGCGGGCTCACGCGCGTCGCGCTCCCCGAGGGCCAGCTCGTGGTCAACAGCAGCCAGGGCGGCGGATCCAAGGACACCTGGGTCGTCGGCGACTCCGGCTTCCCCGCCGCCACCCGCGAGCGCAGCGTGCAGACGCTCGTGGCCGACCAGGCCGCGGTGACCACGTCCATCCCGATCATCCAGAACGGGGAGAAGGCGCCCGACCAGTCGCCGCACGACCGGCCGCGCAACCGCGACCAGCACGAGCAGCAGCAGCAGGCCGCGGCGCCCGCCGGGCCCGACATCACGACCGAGGGGGACCGCTGATGCCCATGCTGTCGCGCATCGCCGAGTCGCTCTTCTGGATCGGCCGCTACATCGAGCGGTCGGACGGCACCGCCCGCATCCTCGACGTGCACCTGCAGCTGCTCCTGGAGGATCCGTGGATCGACGAGGACACCGCCTGCCGCTCGCTCCTCAGCGTGATGGGCAGCGACGTGCCCTCCGAGGACGTGCTCGGGCGGGACGACGTGCTCGCGCTCCTCGCGGTGGACCGCACGCAGCCCGCCTCCATCGCCTACTCGCTCGGCGCCGCGCGGGAGAACGCCCGACGCGCCCGCGAGATCGTCTCGTCGGAGCTCTGGGAGTGCCTCAACACGACGCGCGCCCGCATGCCGCGGAAGATCGCGAACGACCGCGTGCACGAGTTCTTCGGCTGGGTGCGCGAGCGCTCCGCCCTCGCGGTCGGGCTCGTCGAGTCGGGCACGAGCCGCGACGAGGCGTGGCAGTTCTTCACGCTCGGCCGGTCCATCGAGCGCGCCGACATGACGGCCCGCCTCCTCGCCACCCGCGCGCTCACGGAGGCGAGCGGCCCGTCGTGGACGACGATCCTCCGCTCCTGCGGCGCCTACGAGGCGTACCTCCGCACCTACCGCGGCGTGCCGAGCGCGCGCAACGCGGCCGAGTTCCTGCTGCTCGACCGGCTGTTCCCGCGGTCGATCACGCACTCGATCCGCCGCGCCGAGCAGTGCCTGCACGACATCGAGCCGCGCACCGACCGCCTCGGGGTGTCCGACCAGGCGCAGCGGCTGCTCGGGCAGATCCGGAGCGAGCTGGAGTACCGGCCCATCCAGGAGATCCTCGACGACCTCCCGCGCTTCATGGACGCCGTGCAGGAGGCGACCTCCGCCACCTCCGAGGCCGTCCGCCAGCGCTACTTCCCCACCAACGCGGCACCCAGCTGGGTCGGAGAGAACTCGTGAACCGCCTGCGCATCACCCACCGGACCGGCTTCCACTACGAGGGCGAGGTGACCGCGTCGTACAACGAGGCGCGCATGCTGCCCGTGTCGAGCGAGAACCAGTTCGTCCTGTACTCGAACCTCGACATCCAACCGAAGCCGGGGCACCACACCTACGTCGACTACTTCGGCACGCGCGTCTCCTCGTTCGAGATCCTCAGCCCCCACCGCTCGCTCGAGCTCACGGCGACGAGCCTCGTCGAGGTCCGGCCGCGCGCGCACGAGCCGCACCAGCTCGGCTGGGACGACCTCGCCGTCGACGTGCAGCGCGCGACGGACTACGTGGAGCAGGTCGCGCAGACCGTGCGCACCGAGCCGCACGAGGAGGTCCGCGCGCTCGCCGAGGAGATCGCGGGCGGGGCGGGCACCCCGTGCGAGGCGGCGGCCGGGATCGCGCGCGCGATCGGCGAGAGGGTCGAGTACATGGCCGGCGTCACGAGCGTGCAGTCGACCGCGCGCGAGGCCTGGGAGCAGGGGCGCGGCGTGTGCCAGGACATCACGCACATCGTGATCGGCGCGCTCCGGCACGTCGGGATCCCCGCGCGCTACGTCAGCGGCTACCTGCACCCGAAGCCGAACGCGGCCGTCGGCGAGACCGTCACGGGCGAGTCGCACGCGTGGGTCGAGTGGTTCTGCGGCGAGTGGCGCGGGTGGGATCCCACGAACCTCATCGACATCGGCGACCGGCACGTGCTCGTCGGCCGCGGTCGCGACTACCGCGACGTCGCGCCGCTGCGGGGCATCTACGCGGGGCCGTTCCGCTCGAAGCTGTTCGTGCGGGTCGAGATCACGCGCGAGTCCTGATCCCGCACGCCTCCCGATCGGGGGCGGCCGCGGCGGGGCCGCCTAGTCTGGATCCATGCCCGACGACGAGCGCTCCACCGGCGGAGCCGACCACCGCACCATCGTGGACGCGGAGGGCGTGACCCTCCACTACTACGTGTGGGAGGCGGAGCGCCCGCGGGCCGTCGTGCACATCGCGCACGGCGTCGGCGAGCACGCGCTGCGCTACATCCGGCTGGCGCGGGAGCTCAACGCCGCCGGGTACACGGTCGCAGCCGACGACCACCGCGGCCACGGCGCCACGGGGCTCGGCCACCTCGGCATCGGCGTGCTGGGGCCGAGGCGCCACCTCGCGGCGCTCGACGGGATCCAGCTGGTGAGCGAGCAGCTCCGCCGGGAGCACCCCGACCTCCCGCTCGTGCTCCTCGGGCACAGCTGGGGCGCGCTCCTCGCGCAGCGCATCGTGGCGCGCGCGTCCGGGCTCTACGCGGGGCTCGTGCTGAGCGGGGCGTCGCTCGCGATGCCCGGCGTCATCAACACGGGCGACCTCAACAAGCGCTGGCGGTCTCCGGCGGCGTCCGGATTCGAGTGGCTGTCGCGGGATCCGGAGGCGCAGCGCGCGTTCGGCGCCGACGACCGCAACTTCGACGTCAACGCGCTGAAGCCGTACCGGATGCGCGACTCCGTGCAGATCATGGGCCGCCCGCCCCGGAAGCTCGCGACCGACCTGCCCGTGCTCATCCAGGGCGGCGAGGAGGACTCGCTCGGCGGGCGCCGCGGGATGCAGCTGCTCGCGCGCGACTACAGCAGGCGCTCGCGCCTCAGCGACGTGCTGCTCATCGTGTACCCGGGCGCGCGGCACGAGATCTACAACGAGATCAACCGCGACGAGGTGATCGCGGATCTGCGCAGCTGGCTGGGGTCGCGCATCTCGCCGACGGGGGCCGTGGCCGGGACACCGGGGGATCCGCGGGGATGACGCACGACGCCCTCCGACCCATGGGACGGAGGGCGGCGCATCGGGTCAGCGGACTACTTGGGCCGGCTCTCCCAGTAGTCCGGCAGGTGGAGCCAGAATCCGTTCTCCGCCCACCGGTTGTTCAGGAGCCAGGTGGTGAACGCCGTCCCGGCGGCGCCGATGAAGGCGCACGCGATCGCCCCGGCGACCGCGCAGAGCGCGCCCACCTCGAGCGAGGCCGCCGACGCGAAGATGATCTTCGCCACGGTGGGCGAGATGCTGAGGACGATGGACGGATGGGTGATGTGGTGCCAGATGGAGCGCCAGCTGTCCGACGCGACGAGCGGATCCGAAGGGGAGGCCGCCGTGGCGCTCGCGCCGGAGGACGCGTCCAGCGCGACGGCGCCGCGTCCCGGCACGGTCGCCACGAGACGACCGGATGCATCGGCAACGACCGCGATCGTCTCGACTGACTGTCCGGGGCGGCTGAGCCGCAGCTCGGCCACCTGCTCCGTGGTCTCCCGCACGAGCTGCGCGCGCTCCGCCGCGCGGGCAGCGGGCGAGAGCCCGCGGGCTGCCCCGGAGGCGACCTCCGCGGCGTCGGCGAGCTGGTCGACGGTGATGCGCCCGGAACGGATGTCGTCCTCTGCGGTGCCGGCTCGGACGGACGCCGCGAGCGCGGGCGAGATCGTGGTTTCGGCGGTGGTGGCCGACCCCGTCGCGTGGGTCGCGGCCTGCGCGGGCGTGACTCCCGCGGCCGTCAGGCCGACGGAGGTGACGGCGATGAGGGTGAGGAGCAACGTGCTCCTCCACCGGTCAGGGAGTCTCGACGGGCGATGAGCGGGTCGTGCGTGCGATCGGGTAGGCATCTTTGCCTCCATTGTTCGGGTGTGCATGGATGGGACGGGAACCCGGTCCTCCAGGGGGCGTGCTGCGACACGTCACTGTGTCCGAGCCGGGTAGGTGCTTCGAGCGCACGATACTTCGTCGTGTCAGACGGTCGTCTGACTTGTGCACAGGCGGGTGGGACGCCGATTCGCGGCGACCTGCGGGAGCCACCCGCTGGGCGTCCGGGACGGGCTGGAGCCATCGGCGGATCAGGATCCGTGATGGCCGCGCCGGCGGAGACCGGCGGTGGGCCGCGCACACCGGCTGCGGGGCGCGGTGACGACTGACGTCACCGGCCCCCACCCACCTGCTCGCCCGCGTCCTGTCGGCCTCCGCGGGCACCGCGTCCCGTTACCCTCAGCTCAGGGGTGGGACGGAGCAGCGGATGGATCGGCGACAGGCGGGCGTGCACCGCCCGCGACGAGCGATCGTGGAGGCCGCCGGCTGCCGGTTCGGGGCCCACGGCCACGCCGGCACGTCGTGCTCGCGCGTGGTCGCGGCCGACGGCGAGGCGGCGCGATGACGGAGGCGTTGCCCGATGCGACGCTCCGCCCGGCGCGCGCCGACGACCTTTCGTTCCTCGAGGACATGCTGCTGGCGTCGATGGACTGGCGCGAGGACGGGTCGATGACGCGCGAGCGCATGCTCGCGACGCCGGAGCTCGCCCACTACGTGGCCGGCTGGCCGCGCGCGGGCGACGTGGGCGTGGTCGCCGAGGCGGCCGGGGAACCGGTCGGCGCCGCGTGGGCCCGCCTCTTCGCCGACGACGACCGCGGCTACGGCTTCGTCGCCGCCGACATCCCCGAGCTCGGCATGGCGCTCGTGCCGTCGGCGCGGGGCCGGGGCCTCGGGCGGCGGTTGCTCGTGGCGCTCGTCGCGGCGGTCCGCGCCTCCGGTGCCCCGGCCGTGAGCCTCAGCGTGGAGGACGGCAACGACCGCGCCCGCGCGCTCTACGAGTCGCTCGGCTTCGTGGCCGTGGGGCGCGAGGGCGGATCCGACGTGCTGCTGCTCCGCGGGTGACGCACGCCGCCCTCCGGCCCGCGGGATGCGGGACGGAGGGCGGCGGCGGTGCGGTGCGCCCGGTCAGGGGCGCGCTGGGCGGCCCGTCCGCGCGCGTCGGCGGCGCGCCTCGAGTGCGGACGCGGATCCGACGACCAGCAGCAGCGCCGCGAGGGCGAGCGTCGAGGCGGGCGAGGATCCGGTCCGCGGCAGCGCGCCGCGGAGGCTGCCGAGGCCGCTCGCGCCCGAGGTGCCGGCCGGGCTGGACCCGTCGGCGGAGAGGACGCCGGGGGAGGCCGCCCCGCCCGTGCCGGCCGGGGACGACGCGGATCCGCCGGACGATGACCCGCCGGGCGTCGTGCCGGTGCCACCCGGGTCCGCCGCCACCGCGGCCGTCGTGACCACGGCCGCGGACACGTCCGCGTCGAGCCCGGAGGCGTCGACAAGGTGCAGGCCGGTGACCGTGCGGGACGCGCCCGCGGTCACGTCCTCGGCGAGCACCGCGGATCCGCCGTCGGGCAGCGCGAACCGCGTGCCCGGCGCGATGTCGCCGGCCGCGAGCGGGGTGCCCGCGACGCTGCCGCCGTCGCTCGTGACGCGCGCCGTGCCGTCGGCGACCTCGACCCGGAGGCCCTGGATCCGGACGGCCAGTCGGCTGCCCGGGTACAGCGATACGTCGTCGAGGGCGGCGCTGCCGGACGCCGTGCTCGAGGTGAGGCGGACGCCGGTGGCGCGGATCTGGCCCGCGGCGCCGTCCCCGGCGGTGGTGCCGGCATCGGTCGCGGCGGCCGGCGCTGCGGTCGACGCGGCGGCGGCGTCGGACGCGGCCACCGCGCGCGGGGTGCCGAGCGTGTCCGGCGCGAGCGTGTCCGGCGCGAGCGCGGACGGCGAGGCAGCGGACGGCGAGGCCGCGGACGTGCCGGCCGGGCCCGCCTCGTCGGCCGGCCGCGCCACGGGCGTCGCCGCGACCGCGCTCGGCCCGGTCGCCCGGATCCCGTACGCCGACCATCCCGCAGGCGCGGAGTCCGGCACGATCGGGACGGGCGTCGGCGACGGATCCGGCGCGGGCGTCGTCGAGCCGCCCGCCGCCACGGTCACGACGCCCAGCCGCACCTCGGGGTGGCGGCCGGTGAGGTCGCGGTAGTGCAGCGCGGTGAGCGTCACCGTGCCGTCCGCGGCGACCGTCCGCTCGCCGAAGCGCACCTCGACGCGCGGGGTGCCCTGCTCGTCGACGCCCGTGTAGAGGTCGGTCGTGGTGTCGATCCACACGCCGTTCACGAACACCGCGTTCCCCGCGTCAGCGAAGGACACGGTCATGGCGCCGGCGGCGGAGACGGCCGCGTGCAGGCCGGCGACCCGGAGGGCGGGCCAGCGGTAGTCGGCGCGCGGATCCGTCGAGGCGCCCGGCACCTGACGGAACGCGCCCACGTCGACGGTCGCGGTGCCCGCGGCGTCGCCCGTGCCGAGGTCGACGGCGACGGCCGACGCGGTGTCGGGATCCGTCCCCGTGCCGGTCACGGCGTCGGCCGACGCGTGCGGCGCGGCGACGGTCGCGGCCGGCTGCGGCGCGACGAGCACCGTGCCGTCGGCCGCGGTGACCCCGACGCCGTACGCGCCCACGACCTGCCCGGCCGCGGGCGGCACGACGACCGTGCCGAGACGCACGTCCGGGTGCGCGCCCGTGAGGTCGCGGTAGTGCACGGCGGTGACCGTGACGGTGCCGTCGGCCGCCGTCTCGTGCTCGCCGAACGCGACGGTGACGCGGGGTGCGCCCTGCTCGTCGACGCCCGTGTAGAGGTCGGTCGTGGCGTCGATCCAGCGGCCGTCCACGAAGACCGCGCTGCCGGGATCCGCGAACTCGGTCGAGACGGCGCCCGCGGGCGTGATCGTGGCGGTGAGGCCGTAGACCCGGAACGCCGTCCAGCGGTACTCGGCCAGCGGGTCGGCGGGGGCGCCCGGCAGCTGCTCGAACGAGCCGACGCCGATCGTCGTGGTGCCGTCCGCGCCGGTCTCGACGCGCACGGATGCCGCGTGCTCGGCGGATCCGTCCGTCGCCTGCAGCGCGTCGGCCGTGGCCCGGCGGTCCAGGCCCTCGACGCGCGGCTGCCCGTCGATGACCCGCGTGCCGTCGGGGGCCGTCACGGTGACGCCGGTGGCGACGCGGCCGGACGCCGGGGCGGGCGCGGGATCGGGCCCCGGGGTCGGATCCGGCGCGGGCGTCGGATCCGGGTCGGGCGCGGGGGTGGGCGCCGGCGTCGGCGAGGCCGACGGCGTCGGGATCGGGGCGGCCGAGGCCGCGGCGCACGTCACGGATCCGGCGCGCACGCGCCAGATCTCCGAGGCGCCCGCCTCCGCCTCCACGTCGATGCCGACGGTGGTGGCGGATCCGTCGTCGCCCGCGGTCGTCGCGCCCACGATGACGCGGGTCGCGCCGTAGACCGACTCCGGCAGGTCGCGCGACCAGCCGGGCGTCGCGTTGGCGTCGGCCGTCACGTCCGCGCCGCCGACCGTGAGCCGGTCGAGGTGCGCGGCGGGCGCGCCGCCGGGCGTGCACGACACGGTGAGGCCGGAGAAGACGATCGCGGGCCGGTCGCGGAGCTGGAGCTGCCCGCTCGTGATGGCGCTCGTCGCGCCCGTCGGGCCGGCCGTCGCGGTGAGGCCGGTCGTCCGTGTCGTGTTCTCCTTCAGCACGTCGCCGGTGGATGCGGCGGTGCGCGCGACCGCGGCTCCCGCCGACCACTCGGCCAGCGGCGTCGGCGCCAGGAGCGTGTCGCCGTCGATGTCGACGATCTCCACGCCCGAGGCGTGCGCGAGCACGGCGTCGGACGCGTGCGCCGCCAGGGGCGCGAGGCCGCCGAGGGCGAGGAGCGCCGCGAGGGCGGCAGCGCCGGCCGCACCGATCGCACCGGTCGCGCCGAGGATGCCGAGGGGCGAGCGCGAGGTGGATCCGCGCATCGCCCGGCTCATCGTCCCGCCTCCGCGCCGAGGCCCTCGACGAACGCGCGACCCGCGGGCACGCCGGCCCCGGTCACGTCGTCCCAGCCGGGCGCGGAGCGCAGCCCCTGCCTCCCGGTGTCCCACAGGAAGAGCGTCTCGGGCCACAGCGCTCCCGCCGACGGCCCCGTCGGGGACCACGTGGCGGCGGAGGCGGGCTGCACGTCGCGCAGCGCGCCCGTGCCCATCAGCGCGTAGAGCCAGGGGCTCGCGAGCCCGAAGCGCCGGCCGGTGACGGCCTTGGAGATCGCGACCATGGAGGCGACCATCGGCGTCGCGAGGCTCGTGCCGCCGTGCGCCGCGTACTGCGTGCGGCCCTTGTGCGGTCCGTAGGTGATGAAGCTCGTGTTCGGGTCTCCCAGCGAGGCCACGTCCGGCAGCAGCCGCCCGGTGCCCGCGACGGCGAGCCGGTCGGCCTGCCAGGTCGGCCGCGCGTACTCGGCCGACTGGCCGCCGCCCGCGCCGAACGCGAAGCCCGGCGGGATCAGGGCGCCGTTGCGGGCGAAGCGCGTCTCGGTCTCCCAGCCCGCCTCGACGGCGATGGACCCGTCCTCGGCGAGCCCGGTGCTCGTCGCGCCGACCGCCGTGACGTACGGGCTCGAGGCGGGCGACGCCACCGTGGCGGTGCCGCCGTGGTCGCCGACGCCGCTGTAGTCGCCGTCGTTGCCGGTGGACGCGAAGACCGAGACGTCGCGCGCCGCCGCCTCCACGAGGACGCGGTTGAGGAGCTCGCGGTCGTCCGCGGTGTCGAGGCCCTCCATCGCGCCGAAGGACAGGCTGATCACGTCGGGTCCGTCCTCCGCCGCGTCGAGGATCCGCGTGTAGAGGCTCGTGCTCGTGCAGTCGTCGGCACCCCAGTAGGAGACGGCCGCGTCGGGCGCCATCGCGTGGACCGCCTGCACGTCGAGGTGCTGCTCGTCCGTCCACGCGGTGGGACCGCCGCAGATGCCCGTGCGCGGTGCGGCGGACGGGTGGTCGCGGTACTGGCCGGCCGTGAAGGCGGGCTCGCCGACCGCGCGGGAGTAGGTGTCGGTGTCGGCCGCGGTGTCGGGGTCGTCGTAGGCCGCGACGATCGCGATGGTGGCGCCTGCTCCGCGATCCTCCGCGGGCACGTCGTCGACGCGCCGCAGCTGGGCCGGGCCGTAGCCGCACAGCGAGTTCGAGCGGTGGGCCACGTCGACGGACGCGGGCCACGCGTCCGTGAGGCGCTGGCCCCACCAGGCGGCGCACGTGCCGTCGTCGGCGGAGGAGGCGGGGGATCCGCCGGTCGCCTGGCCGGGGATCGGCGCGGGGACGGGGTCGGCTGCCGCGGGCGCCGCCGCGGCGTCGGCGGCCCGTGCGGCGTCGGACTCGGCGTCCGACGGCATCAGCACGTCGCCCTGCACGGTGCCGGCGACGCCGCGCACGGCGTCGAGGGCGGCAGGCACGGCGAGCGTCCGCTCCGGGGCGACGACCTCGCGGCCGCCGATGCGGAACCGGGCGAACGTGGTGTCGAAGGCCCGGGACGCGCGCGCGAGCGACCCGGAGACGGGCAGTGCGGCGACCTCGCCGCGCTCCGCGCCCACGTCGAGGCCGCGATCCCGGAGCCAGGCGGCGACGGCGGGCGCGGCATCGGATCGCGCCGGGTCCAGCAGCACCGTGAACGATGCCGTCGTGTCCGCGGGGACATCGCCGAGACGGACGGCGGAGGCGGCATCGGGGAACGCGGGCGCCGACCCGTCGAGCGCGCGGAGGCCGGACGCGGCGCGCGCGGCGGTCGGGTCGGCGAGGGCGGAGGCGGATCCGGTGCCCGCCAGCGCGCTCGCGACGAGCGCCGCGACCGCCGCGAGGGCGACCACGCCCGTGCCGACGGCGACGGACCGGCCGCGCGCGGCCAGCGGAGCGCGGCGGACGAGGGCGCGGATCCGGCCTTCCGTCGGCGGGTGCTCGCCGGGCCCGCGGGCCTCGACGGGTGGGAGGGACGAGGGGCTCGAGGACATGCGGGATCCAGCTTCGACTTCGGGGGAGTGCGCGAGGGCGCGTGCGGAGGCTATCCCCCCATTGAGAAGCGTTCTCACCACCTGTGCACTGCGGCCCGGGTGACGCACGCCGCCCTCCGGCCCGCGGGGTGCGGGACGGAGGGCGGCGTGAGGCGGGGGTCAGGCGCAGTGGCTGTTCTTCACGTCCGGGATCGTGACCCAGGCGCCGTTCTGGCGGCACGGGGGGTAGCCGCTGAATATCGCGACCAGCACACCGATCAGCGCGTAGAAGAGACCGCACGAGAGCGCGTTGACGCCGGGGATCGCGCAGAAGAACGCCGCTCCCACTCCGGCCGCCCCGGCGACGATGATCTTGAGCGCCGTCGCGCTCAGGTAGATGTCCGACCAGTGCGTGACGTGGTGCCAGAAGGACTTCCAGCTGAGGTTGGCCGCCAGCGGGTCGGGGGTCGCGGTCAGCTTCCCGGTCGCGTCGACCCCCACCTCGATCGGCGTCGATGCGCGGGGGGAGGCCGTGGGATCCTGGATCTGCCGCACCTCGGCGGTGACCTCGCGGGTGATCTCCGCGCGGTCGGGGCGCGCCGAGGCGTCGGGGCCGCTCGTGCGGGCGGCGATGTCGGCGTCCACCAGGTCATCGACCGTGATCCTGCCCGACGCGATGTCCTGCGTGATCGTGCCGGCGCGGAACGACTCCGTGATCGCCGCGACGGAGTGGTGCTCGCTCGCCTGGGCGGAGGAGGCCGGGGTCAGGGTGGTCGCGGTCATGGCGACCGCCACGGCCGCAGCCATGACGACCATCCGCGCTCCGCGGGGCCACGACGGGAGCCGCCGACGACACGGGGGGCGCTCCGGGATGCTGGCGGGGATGTGGACGGGGGGCAGGGAGCGTGAGCTCGAGTCATGCATGGGTGATTCCATTCTGTTCGCGTGGGTGATGAGGGGGGTGGCTTGCCGGCATTCGACTGCGCCGGGTGGCGACGGGTCCGAGGGCCGTGAGGAGTAGCGGTATCGCGATGTTAGGTATTCGTCAGTCGACCGTCTGCCCGCCCTCCACAGGTCCGCCGTTCCCCCGTTCACCCCGCGGTCGGCGTCCCGTCGATCGGGGCCGGTAGCATCTCCCGATCCCGACGGGCGACGGACAGGAGCGAGATGAACCAGCGGCAGGCGGCGGTGTCCCGAGCACGGCGCGAGATCATGGAGGCGGCGGGCGCCCAGTTCGCGGCCCACGGCTACGAGGGCACGTCGTTCTCGCGGGTGGCCGAGGCGATGGGCAAGCCCAAGTCCGCCATTGGGTACCACCTCTTCGCGTCCAAGGAGAGCCTCGCGGGCGCGGTGGTCGAGGACCAGGAGGAGCGCTGGCTCCGCATCGAGGCGGCGCTCGACCGGCCGGGCGCGCTGCACGAGCTCATCGTCTTCCTCCTCACGGGCGCCAGCACCGTCGAGGTCTGCCCCGTCGCCGCGGGTGCCATCCGGTTGCTGCAGGACATGCCCCGGCTCGGCCTCGCGGTCGAGCGCCGCTTCGACGTGTGGAGGTTCACCCGGCAGCACCTGGAGGCGGAGCTCGCGGTCCGGGGCATCCGCGCCGACGACCTCGACGCCGTCGTCGACATCCTGCTCAGCGCCACCTTCGGCGTGCTCTCCTACCGCTCGCCGCGGCTGGTCGAGTGGGACTCCGCGGAGCGCCTGCGGAGCCTCTGGATCCCGATCCTCGTCGGCCTCGGGATCGACGACGCGGACGCCGTCGTGCGCGCCGCAAGGCCGCTCGACCCGGGGCTCGTGGAGGAGGGGGGCCCGGACGCGTCCGAGGCGCACATCGGCTCGGCGGGCGGCGCGAAGCCCGCCGCCGCGGGTGAGGACGAGGACGAGGACCGCGCCCGCGCCTGACGCGCCCCGCGCACGACGACGCCGGCCGGACCCTCGCGGATCCGGCCGGCGTCGTCGTGCCACGTGCGGCGCTACTCCACGCGACCCGCGTAGCGGTAGCGGAAGCCGGCGCCGTCGGTGACCACCACGTCGTAGTAGCCCCACTCGTCCACCGGCCAGTTCACCGTCGTGCTGCGTCCGGGCTTCACGGTCTCGTGGCGCTCGCGCGTGATGAAGTCGTTGGCCGTGAGCGTGTAGTGCACCGAGGGCGTGCCGTCGTTCGCGAGCGTGAGCCGCAGAACGCCCTTGCCGCCGGCGATCGTCTCGGCCGTGACCCGCGGGACGGGCACGTCGCTCGTCCCCGCCGCGATCACGGTGCCCGCGAAGCGGCGGAGGAACCGGTCGGGACCGTAGACGCTGAAGTCGTACGCCCCCGCGTGCGCCGAGCTCTCCCACGTGTAGGCGGCCGTCCCGCGCGGCGCCACGGTGAAGGGCGTCGACGCGAACGGCAGCGCGATGTTGGGGAACACCTGGTGCGAGACGCCCTGCCGGCCGGCGTTCCGCATGGTCAGCGTGACCCGGCCGCTCGCGCGGTCCACCGCCACGTCCGCGTCCTGCCGGTAGGGGAGCGGGCGGTGGCGCATGGTGCCTGCCTCCTGCGCGGGCATCCGCTGGGCGCCCACGGCGGGCTCCCGCACGGGCGGCTTCGCCATGTCGGCGTCGGCGGCCGCGACGAGCGCCTGGGTCGCGCTCATCGGCAGGACCTGGTCGGCGGTGGGGATCGAGAAGTCGGGGTGCGCGAAGTCGAAGCACGAGGTGAGGTCGCCGGAGATCGTGCGGCGCCAGTCGGAGATGTTGGGCTCGTGCACGCCGGTCCACGTCTCGAGGAACCGGATCACCGAGGTGTGGTCGAACACCTGCGAGTCGACCCAGCCGCCCCGGCTCCAGGGGGAGACGACCGTGAGCGGCACGCGCGTGCCGTAGCCGATCGGCAGCCCGCCCACGTACTCGTCCGGCGTGCCGGGCTCGGCGAGCGGCGGCAGCTGGTGGTCGAAGTAGCCGTCGTTCTCGTCGTAGTTCAGCAGCAGGACCGTGCTGGCCCACGTGTCCGGGTTGCTCATGAGCGCCTGGATCACGGCGTTCGTGTAGTGCGCGCCGTAGTCCGGGCTGGCCTTGGGGTGCTCGCTCCACCCGTAGGGCGCCACGACGTACGAGACGGCCGGCAGCGTGTTCGCCGCGGCGTCCTTCCCGAACTCCTCGAGCAGGTGCGTGACGTCGAGGCCCTTGCCCGAGTCCGGCTTCCACCCGTCGTGGAGGCCGCCGTCGAGCGCGAGCTGACGCGTCTGGGGATCCGAGGAGGCGAGCGCCTCGTGGTACTGGTGGAACAGCCACAGCGGGTTGTCGCCGTAGTCGCCGACGTAGGGGTGCGTGCCGTCGTCGCCGACCTCGTCGTTCGCGTAGGTCTTCCACGTGACCCCGGCCTCCCGGAGGCGCTCGGGGTACGTCTTCCAGGCGAAGACGGGCGCGTAGTCGTCGGGGTTGTCGATGGCGGGGCCGCCGGCCTTCCCGCGCGGGTCGATCGTGCCCGTCCACTGGAAGAGGCGGTTCGGGGTCGTCGGGCCGATGAGGGAGCAGTGGTAGTGGTCCGCGATGGTGAACGCGGAGGCGAGGGCGTGGTGGAACGGGAGGTCGTCCTGCGTGAAGTAGCCCATGGTCTGCTCGCTCTTCGCGACGACCCAGTTGTCCCAGGCGCCCTTGTTCCAGGCCTGGTGCCCGCCCTTCCAGGAGTGGTCGAGGCCGCCGGCGCCCTGCGCGTTGAAGCGGGACGAGTCGAGCGGGAAGGGGAGCATCCGGCCGCCGTCGGGACGGCTCGCGTCGGGCTGCGCGAACACCGTGCCGCCGCCGGGGAGCTCGACGGCCTGCTTGTCGCTGAAGCCGCGGACACCGGGGAAGGTGCCGTAGTAGTGGTCGAAGGAGCGGTTCTCCTGCATGAGGATCACGACGTGCTCGACGTCCTTGATCGAGCGGGTGAGGTTCCGGCGTGCCGCGGCGGTCGCGGCGCTGGCGCTCGCGGTGCCCGTCGCGGATCCGGCGGCGACGCCGGCCATGATCGCGGCCGCGCCGCCCATCAGGACCGTGCGGCGGCTGACGCCGGGGCGGACGGCGCCGCGGTACTGGCGGGAGGGGTCGAGCGGGGGCGCGGCGTCGACGCCGGCCGCGAGGTCGACGTCCGGGGCGTGCTCTTCGGGCTTGGAGGTGCTCACGGTGGCTGTCCTTCTTCCTGTCGTGCCTGGCGTCGCGCGCAGGCGGGGACCCGGCGCTCGGGGAGGGCCCGGGCGCGGCGGGGGATGCGGGTTCGATGGAGCGGGGCGGTGCGGATCCCGGGCGTCGGGGACGGGGATGCCGCCCGGGCGCCGGCACGACCGGGGATGACGTCCGGGTGCGGATCGCGCGGGGACGACGCCGTGCCAGGCGCGAGTATTCGGCTGCCGTCGGAACAGCGCGTCACCTGGCGTGACGCGGGTGGGAACGATCCCTGAACAGGCAGGGGCGTCGCCCGCGCTCCCCGGAGCGCGGGCGACGCGGCTACTCGACGCGGCCGGCGAAGCGGTGGCGGAACCCGCCCGGCGCCTCGACGATCACGTCGTAGTAGCCCCACCGGTCGAGCGGCCACGTCACGGTCGTGCGCCGGCCGGGCTTCACGGTCTCGTGCCGCACCCGCTCGATGAAGTCGTTCGACGTCATCGTGTAGTCCACCGAGGGCGAGCCCTCGTTGCCGAGGGTCAGCCGCAGGTGCGGCTTCCCGTCCGCGACGGCCTCGGCCGTGACCACGGGCACGGGCACGTCGCCGGTCGTCGCCGGGATCACGGTGCCGGCGAAGCGGCGGAGGAACCGGTCGGGCCCGTAGACGCTGAAGTCGTACGCGCCCGCGTGCGCCGTGCTGTCCCACGCGTACGTCGCCGATCCGCCCGGCGCCAGGGTGAACGGGGTGCTGGCGAACGGCAGGGCGATGTTCGGGAACACCTGGTGCGACACCCCCTGCGACCCCGGGTTGCGCATCGTCAGGGTGACCGCCCCGGTGCCGCGGTCGACCGTCACGTCGGCGTCCTGGCGGTAGCCGAGCGGGCGGCGGCGCATGGTGCCCGGATCCTGGGACGGCATCACCTGCGCGCCCGCGGCCGGCTCCTGCACGGGCGGCTTCGCGAGATCCGCGTCCGCCGCCGCGAGGAGCATGCGGGTCTCGCTGAGCGGCAGGACCTGGTCGGCGGTGGGGATCGAGAAGTCGGGGTGCGCGAAGTCGAAGCACGAGGTGAGGTCGCCGGAGATCGTGCGGCGCCAGTCGGAGATGTTGGGCTCGTGCACGCCGGTCCACGTCTCGAGGAACCGGATGATCGAGGTGTGGTCGAACACCTCGGAGTCGACCCAGCCGCCCCGGCTCCAGGGGGAGACGACCGTGAGCGGCACGCGCGTGCCGTAGCCGATCGGCAGCCCGCCCACGTACTCGTCCGGCGTGCCGGGCTCGGCGAGCGGCGGCAGCTGGTGGTCGAAGTAGCCGTCGTTCTCGTCGTAGTTCAGCAGCAGGACCGTGCTGGCCCACGTGTCCGGGTTGCTCATGAGCGCCTGGATCACGGCGTTCGTGTAGTGCGCGCCGTAGTCGGGGCTCGCCTCGGGGTGCTCGCTCCAGCCGTAGGGCGACACCACGTACGAGACCTGGGGCAGCGTGTTCGCGGCCGCGTCGGCACCGAACTGCTGCAGGAGGTAGGACACGTCGAGGCCCCGGCCCGAGTCCGGCTTCCAGCCGTCGTGCAGGCCGCCGTCGATGGCGAGCTGGCGCACCGCGGGATCCGAGGAGGCGAACGCGTCGTGGTACTGCTGGAACTGCCACAGCGGGTTGCAGCCGTAGTCGCCGACGTAGGGCGCCGCGTCCGGGTCGCCCACCTCGTCGTTCGCGTAGGTCCGCCAGGTGATGCCCGCCTGGGTGAGGCGCTCCTGGTAGGTGGTCCAGCGGAAGACCGGCTCGTACGGCTCCGGGTTGCTGATGATCGGGCCGCCCGCCTTCCCCTCCGGGTCGATCGTGCCGGTCCACTGGTAGAGCCGGTTCGGGGTCGTCGGGCCGATGAGGGAGCAGTGGTAGTGGTCCGCGATGGTGAACGCGGAGGCGAGGGCGTGGTGGAAGGGCACGTCGTCCTTCGTGAAGTACCCCATCGTCTGCTGCGTCTTGGCGACGACCCAGTTGTCCCACGCCCCCTTGTTCCAGGCCGCGTGCCCGCCCTTCCACGAGTGGTTGAGGCTGCCGGCGCCCTGCGCGTTGTGGTTCGCGGAGTCGAGGGGGAACGGGAGCAGGTGGCCGCCGTCCGTGCGGGTGGCGTCGGGCTGGGCGAAGACCGATCCCCCTCCGGGGTACTCGACGGCCTGCTTGTCGCTGAAGCCGCGGACGCCGGGGAAGGTGCCGTAGTAGTGGTCGAAGGAGCGGTTCTCCTGCATGAGGATCACGACGTGCTCGACGTCCGTGATCGAGCGGGTGAGGTTCCGGCGTGCCGCGGCGGTCGCGGCGCTGGCGCTCGCGGTGCCTGTCGCGGATCCGGCGGCGACGCCGGCCATGATCGCGGCGGCTCCGCTCATCAGGAGGGTCCGGCGGCTCACGCCGGGGCGGATCCCGCCGCGGTACGGGTGCGAGGGATCCAGGGGCGGGGCGGCGTCGATGTCGGCGCTCCCGGTGCGGTCGTCGGGGCGCGGGTCGAGGGGGGAGGTGGTCACGGGCGATGTCCTTCTTCCAAGCGCGGTCGCGCGACGGCGGGCGCGCGGACGGGATCACGGTGCGGGCGACGCGTCGCGGGCACGTGACGGGGAGGGATGCTGCGGAGAGGGCGGTGCGGGGAAGCGGCGCGGAGGGGCGCCCGATGCGGATCGCGCCCGGGTCGTCGACGACGCCGACAGCGGCGAGACGTCGCGGTCGACGACGAGACGTCGCTGTCGTCGGCGAGTATGCGCGCCCAGGGGGAACGGCGCGTCACCTCCGGTGATCGCCCGCCGAACACCCCCTGAACGGGGGGGGTGGGCCGCCGGGTGGCCCTCTTCGTCAGGCCGGCCAAACCGGCCGGAACTGGATGCTGATGCGCGGTCCCACGGCCTTCTGGGTCTTGAGGATGGCGTGCTCGTGCGTGCGCTGCGCGCTGCCGCCCATGACGACGAGGTCGCCGTGGCCGAGCGGGAACCGCCGCACGTCGCCGCCGCCCTTCGGCCGCAGCGACAGCGTGCGCGCCGCACCCACCGAGACGATGGCGACCATGGTGTCGCGGTCGATGGCGCGCCCCACGCGGTCGCCGTGCCACGCGACGCTGTCGTCGCCGGTGCGGTAGAAGCACAGACCCGCGGTCTCGAGCACCTGACCGGGCGGGCGACCGTAGTGGTCGTTGAGCGCGTCGCGCGCCTCGACGAGCACGGGTGCGGGCAGGGTCGCGCGCGGGCCGAACCACGAGAGCAGGCGCGGCACCTCGACGACGCGGCCGTGCATCAGCCGCGTGTCGGCCGTCCACTCGACGTCCTCCACGAGGCGCTCGAACAGCGCGTCCGAGTCGCTGACCCAGCCGGGCCGGATGTCGAGCCAGGCGCCCTGCCCCAGGTCGAGCCGCTCGACCTCCGCGCCGAGCCCACCGAGGCCCGGCTCCGCCTGGAGGTCGTCGAAGAGGGAGGCCTGGAATGCGATGCTCATGGCGCGAGCATAGCCCGGATGTTCGAACGCATGTTCGAACGGCGGCGAGCCGTGGAGAGCCCGATCAGGCGGCCCGCTCGGGGACGCGCGGTGCCTGGCCCGGCGGTCAGCGGCGTCCGCCCGCAGATCAGCGCGGCGATCATGACGACCCGGATCACGACCGTCCCGCATCGCCGGGGTCGCGACGATGCGGGACCCGCTCGCGGCCGGCGCCGCGGCCTAGGCTGGGTGGATGCATGGTGAGTACAAGGTCCCCGGCGGCAAGCTCGTCGTGGTCGACCTGGACGTGACCGACGGCCGCATCTCCGACTTCCGCCTCGCGGGCGACTTCTTCCTCGAGCCGGACGACGCGCTCGAGGCCATCGACGGCGCCGTCAACGGGCTCCCGGAGGACAGCGACGCCGCCGCGATCGCCGCCGCCATCCGCCGCGCGCTCCCGCCGGAGGCCACGCTCCTCGGGTTCTCGCCCGAGGCCGTCGCCGTCGCGATCCGCCGCTCGCTGGCCCGCGCCACGAACTGGGGCGACTACGAGTGGGAGGTCATCCACGACCGCGCCTACCGGCCCGTCGAGCAGATGGCGCTGGACCAGGTGCTCGCCGAGGAGGTCGGCGCCGGCCGCCGCAACCCCACCCTGCGCATCTGGGAGTGGGAGCAGCCGGCCGTCGTCATCGGCAGCTTCCAGTCGCTGCGCAACGAGGTCGACGCGGAGCAGGCGGCGGCCCACGGCTTCGACGTCGTGCGTCGCGTCTCCGGCGGCGGGGCGATGTACATGGAGGCGGGCGCGGTCATCACCTACTCGATCTACGCCCCCGTCGACCTCGTGCAGGGCATGACGTTCGCGGACTCCTACGCCTACCTCGACGAGTGGGTCATCACCGCGCTCCGCTCGCTCGGCATCGACGCCTCGTACCAGCCGCTCAACGACATCACGAGCCCCACCGGCAAGATCGGCGGGGCCGCGCAGAAGCGCCTGGGTGCGGGAGCCGTGCTGCACCACGTCACCATGAGCTACGACATGGACGGCGAGAAGATGGTGCAGGTGCTCCGCATCGGCCGCGAGAAGATCAGCGACAAGGGCATCACGAGCGCCGCCAAGCGCGTCGATCCGCTCCGCAGCCAGACGGGCATGAGCCGCGCTGACATCATCGACCGGATGAAGGACACGTTCACGGGCCTCTACGGCGGCAAGCCGGGGCGCGTGACGCCGGAGGAGTGGGCGAAGACGCGCCAGCTGGTGCAGGACAAGTTCTCGACCCCGGAGTGGCTCACGCGCGTCCCCTGAACGGGGGACTGTCCGCCTGGCGAAGCCCGGATGTCCGCTCCGTGTCGGATCTGTCCGCCCGGCGACGGGCGCAGCTCCCGCCCGGATCCGCCCGCCTAGAGTCACCTCGTCGTCCTTCCGGCCCCGCGGAGCCGAGCGGCGACTGCGGTCCGATCGAACCTCCCCGGAGGCTCCGCTCGCGGCCGCGGGCGACGGGGAGACCCGTCGGGGGGAGCGGACTCGCGAGGCGCATGCGTGCGCCTCGCGAGCGAACCCGCTCAGCCCCGCTCGAGCAGCTCCCGGTAGTCGGGATGCTCGTCGATCCACTCCGCGACGAACGGGCACGCCGCCACGACCGTGCGGGTTCCGCCGCGCACGTCGTCGAGCGCCGCCCGCACCAGCTCGCCGCCGAGGCCGCCGCGCCGCTTCGCGGGGTCGACCTCCGTGTGGGTGAAGACGATGCGATCGCCCTGGATCAGGTAGTCCGCGAAGCCCGCGCGCTCGCCGTCGAGCCACAGCGTGTAGCGCGAGCCGTCGGGGTCGTGGGTCACGTCGACGCTCATCCCGCCAGCCTATGCGCGGATGCGCGCCCCTCCACGGGAGGGGCGCGCATCGCGGGGTGCCGGGATCAGTGGCAGTAGCTCTCCCGGTCGCCGGTGTAGAACCGGAACGTGCCGTTGTTCGGGCACGGCGGGTGGTGCTTGACCCACTCGACCACGGCTGCGGTCGCGGCGCCGCCGATCGCGCAGAGGAGCCAGCCGACCTCCGGGATCCGGCAGAAGTTCGCCGTGGCGGCGCTGCCCGTGAACGCGACGAGGATCGGCCACGCGCTCGCGGGGACGTCGACCCAGAGGCCGCCGTGCCAGTTCCAGCCCCACGACCTCGCGCTCGCGCCGATCTGGTGCGGGTCCTTCACGTCGGGTCCCGAAGGCGCGGAGGTGGTCGAGGTGCCGGAGGCGGACGCCGTGTCCGCGTTCGTCGACGCGGCGGCAGCGGCCTCCGCGTGCACGGCGGTGGCGACGCTGGCAGGGTGCTCGGCGGCATCCGCCGGGATGGAGTGGCCGATCACCGTGGTGAGCGCCGCGGTGATGGCGATGGCGAGGACGGCGAGCTGCTGGCGTGCGCTGCGGCGCGGCCGCTCGTCCGTCCTCCGTGGAGATGCTGCGGCGATGAAGCGGGGCATTGATGTCTCCTCGATGGTGGTGATGGTGGGGGTGCTGCTGGTGACGTCGGGCGTCACGGCGTCGAGGATGCAGCATCGAGCGCGGCCTCGGGAGATCTCGTCAGACGAGCGTCTGGTTAACGCCCGGTATCCTCCGCGTGGAGGACACGGCACCGTCCCGAGCGGGGACCGGCCGCGGCATCCGGGGCGCGCACGGGGACGGGAGGTATCCTGACGAGGCCCGGGTCCCGGGCATCGCCTATCCCCCGGAGCACCACGTGACCGCCGACATCCGCCGCCGCAGCATCCTCGCCGCCGCGCTCGCGGTCCCCGTGACCGCCGCCCTCGCCGCCTGCACCCGCCAGGAGCCGGCACCGCGCGCGACCCTCGGCGCCGGCGCCGACGGGCAGCCCGCGTCCGGGTCCTCGCCCGCCGTCTCCTCCGTCGAGCCCGCGACCCTCTCGGTGTCGGGCGGCGAGACCGTCACGCTCACGGGCGCCGGCCTCTCCGGTGCCACCGCGGTCATGTTCGCGGGCACCGCGGGCACCGACCTGCAGGTCGCGGGCGACGGGTCCGTCACGGTCGTGGCGCCCCGCTCCACCGACTACGAGGACCGCTCCGCCGACATCCAGGTCATGGCCGGCGACGCTCCGCTCACCGCCGCGACCGCCGCCTACGCGGCCCAGACGCCGGTCGACAAGCAGCTCCAGTACGCGCTCGCCCACTGGGACGCCTACAACCTGCAGGAGTACGGGAACTTCAACCCCTCCGGCGGCGACTGCGTCAACTTCGTGAGCCAGACCCTCATCCAGCGCGGCTGGCAGATGACGAACGAGTGGCACAACCGCGGCGGCGGATCCGACTGGACCTACGCGTGGATCCACGTGCCCACGTTCGACAAGTGGCTCGCGGCGAACGCGTCCACGCTCGGCGTGACGCGCCTCGAGCTCGCCGACCGCGACCAGCTGAAGGTCGGCGACATCGTCATCTTCGACTGGAACCGCAACTCCTCGCCCGACCACACGCAGATCGTCTCGGCCATCGAGCCGAAGGACGGCGGCAACGTCGTGAAGATGGTGGGCCACAACCTCGACAACGACTACCGCGACCTCGACGCGACCATCACCACGGAGCACCCGGGCGCCGAGGTCCACTTCTGGAGCGTGGCCTAGCCCACGTCGCCGACGCCCCGGCCGCCCCGCAGGAGCCGGTCCGCGAGGAGCACGAGGAGCACGCCGGCCGCGTAGGCCGCGAGGTCGACCGGATCGAACCCCGTGCCGATCAGCAGGCGGCACAGCGGCACGTGCAGGGCCCAGATCGCGGGCCAGCCGGTGATCTGGAGCAGCTCGACCCCCGTGCACCAGACGAGCACGGCGGCCCCGTGGACGACCGAGTCGACCCTGGGCATCACCGCGATGAGCGCGAGGTGGATCGCAGCGGCGTAGAGCACGTCCGGCCACAGCCCGCGGCCGTCGGAGTGCGTGACGGCCATGCCGGCGATGACCACGGCGAGCAGCGCGGTGAGCGACACGATCCGGCGCCTGGCGAGACCGTCGGGGAGGCGCACCTGCCGGTCGACGACCGGCGCGGCGCCCGCGGGACCGTCGGCGGGGTGCATCGACGGCTCGTCCCAGACGAACGCGTCCACATCCCCGGAATGGCGCATGCCCCCAGCGTAAGCACCTCGGATGCGAACGCGCCCGGGGCGGCGTCGCATCCGCGACCTCCTGTTACGCGTCGAGCGCCGCGTCGACGATCCGCTTGGCCTCCGCCTGCACCGCGTGCAGGTGGTCGAGGCCCACGAACGACTCGGCGTAGATCTTGTAGACGTCCTCGGTGCCGCTCGGACGCGCGGCGAACCACGCGTTCGCGGTGACGACCTTGACGCCGCCGACGGCAGCGCCGTTGCCGGGCGCGCTGCTGAGCTTGGCGGTGATCGGATCCCCGGCGACCTCGGTGGCCGTGATCGCGTCGCCGTCGAGCCTGCCGAGCGTGGCCTTCTGCGCCTTGGTCGCGGCCGCGTCCACGCGCTCGTACACGGGATCCCCGAAGCGCTCGGTGAGCTCGCGGTAGAGGACGCTCGGGGTCTTGCCGGTGACGGCGAGGATCTCCGACGCGAGCAGCGCCAGCAGGATCCCGTCCTTGTCGGTGGTCCAGACCGTGCCGTCCATGCGCAGGAAGCTCGCGCCGGCGGACTCCTCGCCGCCGAAGCCCACGGATCCGTCGATGAGGCCGGGCACGAACCACTTGAAGCCGACCGGCACCTCCCAGAGGCGGCGGCCGAGCGACTCGGCGACCCGGTCGATCACGCTGGAGGAGACGAGCGTCTTGCCGATCGCGGCGTCCGCGCGCCACTGCGGGCGGTGCGCGTAGAGGTAGTCGATGGCGACGGCCAGGTAGTGGTTCGGGTTCATCAGCCCGGCGTCGGGCGTGACGATGCCGTGGCGGTCGGCGTCGGCGTCGTTGCCCGTGAGGATGTCGAAGTCGTCCTTGCGCGCGAGCACGCTCGCCATGGCGGAGGACGAGGACGGGTCCATGCGGATCTTGCCGTCCCAGTCCAGCGTCATGAACGCCCACGCGGGATCCACCTCGGGGTTCACGACCTCGAGGTCGAGGCCGTAGCGCTCGCCGATGGCGGCCCAGTACTCGACCGATGCGCCGCCGAGGGGGTCCGCGCCGATGCGCACGCCCGCCTTCCGGATGGCCTCCATGTCGATGATGGAGCCGAGGTCGTCCACGTAGTGGCCGAGGAAGTCGTAGCCCTCGACCTGCCCGCGCGCCTCCTCGAGGCTCACCCGCTTCACGTCGACCAGGCCGCCCGCGATGATCGCGTTGGCCCGCGCGGCGATCCAGCCGGTGGCGTCGGAGTCGGCGGGGCCGCCGTGCGGCGGGTTGTACTTGAAGCCGCCGTCCGCGGGCGGGTTGTGGCTGGGGGTCACGACGATGCCGTCGGCCACGTCGTCGTCGCCGTGCTGCTCGTCGCGGTTCCAGCGGAGGATCGCGTGCGAGAGCGCGGGGGTCGGGCACCAGGAGTCGCGGGAGTCGGCGAGCACGCGCACCCCGTTGGCGACGAGCACCTCGAGCGCGGTGTCCTCGGCGGGCTTGGACAGGCCGTGGGTGTCGCGTCCGATGAACAGCGGGCCGGTGATGCCCTGCTCGGCGCGGTACTCCACGATCGCCTGCGTGATCGCGAGGATGTGGTCCTCATTGAACGCCGTCTTCAGCGAGCTGCCGCGGTGGCCGCTCGTGCCGAACGCCACCTTCTGCTCCGGATCCTCCACGTCGGGGTGGAGCGCGTGGTACGCCCGGATCAGCTCGTCGATGTCGATGAGGTCGGACGGGAGGGCGGCGGTGCCTGCGCGGTCATGCATGGATCCATCCTGGCACCGGGCCGATCCGATTCCCATCTAGGGTGCAGGCATGGCCGAGACCCCGCGACCCGACGAGACGTACAGCTACCTCGGGCCGTCGGGCACCTTCACGGAGGCCGCGCTCAAGCAGGTGGAGGCCGCTCGCGGTCGCACGTGGCGCGCGGTCAACAACGCCTCGGAGGCGCTCGCCGACGTCGTCTCCGGCACCTCGGTCGCGGCCATGATCGCCATCGAGAACTCCGTCGAGGGCGGCGTGACGGCCACGCAGGACGCGCTCGCCAACATCCCGGGCCTGCGGATCCTCAGCGAGCACCTCGTGCCGGTGGCCTTCGACCTCGTGGTGCGGCCGGGCACGGCGCTCGCCGACGTGCGCACGGTCGCGGCGCATCCGGTGGCCTACGGCCAGTGCCGCCGCTTCCTCGAGCGCCAGCTGCCGTCGCACGGCCACGTGCCCGCGTCCTCGAACGTGGCCGCCGCCCTGTCGCTGCTGGAGGACGGCATCGCGGACGCTGCCATCGCGCCCCCGCAGATCACGGAGAGCCAGCCGCTCGAGGCGGTCGCCCGGGGCATCGGCGACAACCCGAACGCCGTCACGCGCTTCGTCCTCGTCGGGCGCGCCACCACGCTGCCCGCGCGCACGGGCGCCGACAAGACGAGCCTCATCGTCGAGCTCCCGGACGACCGCGCCGGATCCCTGCTCGACCTCCTCGAGCAGTTCGCGACCCGCGGGGTGAACCTCACGCTCATCCAGTCGCGGCCCATCGGCGACGCGCTCGGCCGCTACCGGTTCGTCATCGACGCGGAGGGGCACGTGCACGACGAGCGCGTGGCCGACGCCCTGCTCGGGATCCGCCGCTTCAGTCCGCGCGTGACCTTCCTCGGCTCGTACCCCCGGGCCGACGGCACGCCGAGCACCTACCGCGCCCGCTACGAGGACGACGTCTTCCTCGAGGCGCGCGACTGGCTGCGCGGCATCGTCTCGGCCGAGCCGGGCGCAGGCGCCTGACGCGGCGGCGGACGCCCGGACGCGTCCGACCCGCTTCGTTAGAGTGACGGGGTGATCGATCCGCAGACCCTCCGCGACCATCCTGACCTCGTCATCGCCTCGCAGGAGCTGCGCGGAGCCTCCGTGGAGGTGGTCGACCAGGCGGTCGCCGCCGACTCCGAGCGCCGGCAGGCCATCACCGAGTTCGAGGGCCTCCGCGCGGAGCAGAACGCGCACGGCAAGCTCGTCGCGAAGGCCGACAAGGCCGACAAGCCGCGCCTCATCGCCGAGGTCCAGGAGCTGAAGGCCCGCGTCACCGCCGCGCAGGAGCGCGCGCAGGCGGCCGAGGCCGCGCTCGACGAGGCCATGCGGCGGATCCCGAACATCGTCATCGAGGGCGTCCCCGCCGGCGGCGAGGACGACTGGGCGCTCGTGCGCGAGGTCGGCGAGAAGCCGTCGTTCGACTTCGACCCCCGGGACCACCTGGAGATCGGCGAGATCCTCGACGCCATCGACATGGGCCGCGGCGCCAAGGTGTCGGGCGCCCGCTTCCACTACCTCAAGGGGATCGGCGCGCGGCTCGAGATCGCGCTGATGAACTTCGGCCTCGCCCGCGCGCTCGAGGCCGGGCTCGTGCCGCTCATCACGCCCACGCTCGTGAAGCCCGAGATCATGGCCGGCACCGGCTTCCTCGGTGCGCACGCGGACGAGGTCTACCACCTGGACGACGACGACCTCTACCTCACGGGCACGAGCGAGGTGGCGCTCGCCGGCTACCACGCCGACGAGATCCTCGACCTGGCCGCCGGTCCCGTCCGCTACGCCGGCTGGTCGACCTGCTACCGCAAGGAGGCGGGCTCCTACGGCAAGGACACCCGCGGCATAATCCGCGTGCACCAGTTCCAGAAGCTCGAGATGTTCTCCTACGTCGACCCCGCCGACGCCGAGGCCGAGCACGAGCGCCTCCTCGCCATGCAGGAGCGCATGATGCAGGACCTCGGCCTCTCCTACCGCGTCATCGACACGGCAGCCGGCGACCTCGGATCCAGCGCCGCCCGCAAGTACGACGTCGAGGCGTGGGTCCCCACGCAGGGCGCCTACCGCGAGCTCACCTCCACCTCGAACTGCACCACGTTCCAGGCCCGGCGCCTCGGCACGCGCTTCCGCGGCGAGGACGGCCGCACCTCGCCCGTCGCCACGCTCAACGGCACGCTGGCGACCACGCGTTGGATCGTCGCGATCCTCGAGACCCACCAGCAGGCCGACGGCTCGGTGCGCGTCCCCGAGGCGCTGCGGCCCTACCTCGGCGGCCTCAAGGTGCTCGAGCCCGCCACGGCGAAGGCGGCCCGATGACCCCGCGGGTGCCCGACTCCGACCGGCTCCTCATCGCCCTCGACATCGACGGCACCCTCCTCGGCGAGGACGGCTCGCTCGACGAGTCCGTCATCCGCGAGGTGCGGCGGATGGAGGAGATCGGCCACCTGGTCATGCCCTCCACCGGCCGCTCCGTCGCCGACACCCTGCCGATCGTCGACCGCCTGGGGATCCACCCGCGCTACATGGTGTGCTCGAACGGCGCCATCGTGCTCGAGCGCGACGCGGACGCCCCCACCGGGTACAGTCGCCGCTTCGTCGAGACCTTCGACCCCGCCGACGTGCTGCAGCGGATCCGCCCCCACCTCGCGAGCGGCCGCTACGCCGTCGAGGACGAGGAGGGCGTCTACCTCTACTCCGGCGGCGACTTCCCGGACGGCGCCCTCGAGGCCAACGGCCGCCACGTCGAGTTCGAGGAGCTGCTGCACGTGCCCGCGACGCGCGTCGTCGTCATCTCGCCCGGCCACGACCTGGAGGACTTCCAGGACGTCGTCGAGCGCATGGGCCTGCACCGCGTGAGCTACTCCATCGGCTGGACCGCGTGGCTCGACATCGCGCCCGACGGCGTGAACAAGGCCACCGCCATGGAGCGCGTGCGCGAGCTGCACGGCATCGCCCGCACGCACGTGATCGCCATGGGCGACGGCCGCAACGACATCGAGATGCTGGAGTGGGCGGGGGCGCACGGCCGCGCGATCGCGATGGGCCAAGCGCCCGCCGAGGTCATCGCCGTCGCCACCGAGGTCACGGGTCCCATCACCGAGAACGGCGCGGCCACGGTCCTCGCCCGGCTCTGAGGCCCGTCGGCGTCCGATTCCCCAGCTGGGGAGAGTTCAGCCGCCTCGGATGCTCGGCGTGCGAGAGTGGCCCATCCCGCGCGGTCACCCGGCCGCACCACCGCGGGCCGACCGGCCACCGGTAGGATCCTTGACGATCGCCCCACCCGCCCTGCGGGAGGGCGCGCATCGGGAGGGCTGTCCGAGCGGCCGATGGAGCCAGTCTTGAAAACTGGTGGGCAGAGATGTCTCGTGGGTTCGAATCCCACGCCCTCCGCCCGGAGAGGATCCGCATGAGCGACGCGCCCCTGCGCCCCCGGCGAACCGCTACGGCCCCCGTCATCGCCCGCCACGGCCGGCTCGGACGTCCGAGCGCCGCGCGCACCCTGGTCAAGGGCGTCGCCATGGGCGTCGCGGTCCTGCTCGTCAGCGGGCTCTCCGTCGGCACGATCGCGCTGTGGGACCTGAACAAGTCCGTCCAGGCGAACACCGTCGACATCAGCGACGGCACGGAGCAGACCACGGTCGGCGTCGGGGCGCTCGACGGCGGCTTCAACGTGCTGCTCGCGGGATCCGACACCCGCCAGGGCCAGGGCGACGGCTACGGCAAGACCGACGGTGCGCTCAACGACGTGAACATGGTGCTGCACGTCTCCGCCGACCACACCCAGGCCACGGTGGTCAGCCTGCCGCGCGACATGGTCGTGCCCATCCCGGCGTGCGCGCGCAGCGACGGATCCGGCACCGCGCCCGCCCAGTCGGCCGCGCCGCTCAACACGGCGCTCTCCGACGGCGGCCTGCCGTGCGTCGCGAAGACCGTCGCGCAGTTCACCGGCCTCGACATCCCCTACGCGGCGCTCATCGAGTTCAACGGCGTCATCGAGATGTCCAACGCGGTCGGCGGCGTGCCCGTCTGCCTCGCGAGCCCGCTCAAGGACAAGCGGACGGACCTCGACCTGCCCGCAGGCGAGAACACCCTGCAGGGCAAGGAGGCGCTCCAGTTCCTCCGCACGCGCCACGCGGTGGGCGACGGCAGCGACCTGGCCCGCATCAGCAACCAGCAGGTCTTCCTGTCCGCCCTCGTGCGCACGATGAAGCAGTCGAGCACGCTCTCGGATCCGACGCGCGTCTACGGCCTCGCGAAGGCGGCGGTCGACAACATGCAGCGCTCCACCTCGCTCGACTACCAGACCATGGCGTCGATGGCGCTGGCCCTCAAGGACATCCCGCTCGACCAGGTGCGCTTCCTGCAGTACCCGGGCACGACGGCGGGCACCGGCGTCTACGCCGGCAAGGTCCAGCCGCTGAAGACCGACGGGGACCAGCTCATGCAGCTGCTCAAGACGGACGCGCCGTTCGAGGTGAAGGCCGGCAACACCGGTCTGGGCGCGGTCACGGAGCAGCCCGCGGCGTCGACCCCCGCGCCGTCGGCGAGCGCTCCCGCGGCGGGCGGCGGATCCCAGCCGGCCACGTCCGCGCCCACGGTGCTGCCCGAGGCGATCACGGGCACCGACGCGGGAACGGTCACGTGCTCCAAGGCGTTCAAGTGACGCGTCACCACGCGGAAAGCGGTCGGCGTATTTCCTGATATGCGCAATACCGGCGAAGCCTCCATGCCATAGCGAATGGAATCGATCTCGTCAATGACCTTCTGAGAAAAGGACTTCGCTGGTTGGATGTGCATCGGCTGGTCCGGATCGGGCCGCCCTTTCGCATTCATTCAATTGAGGAATACCATCAAACGATCTCGTGCACGTCGGAGTGCGCTGGCGGTCATCGGAGCGACCGCGGTCGCGGCCTTGGCGTTGACGGCCACGCCCGCGATGGCGGACACCACCACCGTCGGGGGCGACCTGAACAAGAGCGGGTCCCTCGTGCAGTACGACTACACGCGCACCCACACCTTCAACGGTCCGATCACCCTCGGCATCACCCAGATGCCGGGCTCCAACCTGCTCCGCCTCGGTCTGCGGAACATGAACGCCTCGGGTGGGCCGCAGTTCACGGATTCCCTGCAGTGGACGGAGAACGCGACCAAGGAATTCACCTCGGGCGGGACGACGGAGATCCTGCGATCGACGCGCTTCGCGTTCCAGGGTCGGATGGGATCGTGCGGCCTCTTCTGCGGCGTCCATTGGGAGGGGACCCTGGACTACTGAGACCGACGGGCGCGGCGGGTCCGAGACCCTCAGGCCCGTCGCGCCCGGAATCGTCCCACCGACCACGGAGGAATGAAGGAAAATGAGAGCCACGATATCCGGACTGGTCATCGTCGTCGCGTGCGCGACATTCACCGGATGCTCGTCCGGTGACGCCGGCGGAGGCGGGTTCACCTCGCGCGACGAGATCAACGAGTCGTTCCGAGGCAGCGTCTCCGAGCTGCAGTTCCCGCCGGGCATCACACCCCCCACGGCCGTCCCCGGCATCGACGCGGATGCAGCCGGTACGTCGTACCAGAAGACCTACGGCGACACCCGAGCCCACTACGTGTGGCAGTGTGCGTGGGAGAAGGAGTGGCTCGCCAAGCGGGCGGCGGACCCGGCTGCTGCCGCTGCAGCCCTGGAGCAGCTGGCCACAGCGCTGGACATGCCCTATCTCGCGGACCCGCAGCGGACGGATGACGCCACGAGGCGGATCTTCCGGGAGAACCTCGACAAGGCGAAGCTCGGCGATCCGAGCGCCATGCAGGAGGACGTGGACGTGAACTGCTCATGACGCACCGGGCGCGGTCGCGTGTGCGGTGGGGGGCTCCGGGTGCGGCGGGCCTCGCGATGCTCCTGGCCGGCTGCGCGCCGTCCGCCGTGCCGGAGGACCAGCCCGCGTCGTCCAGCCCCTCCACCGTGGAGGTCACGACGAGGGACCTGGCACCGGTCATCTCGTTGACCGGATCCGTCACGGCGAGCGCCACGTTCTCGGTCCTGGCGCCGCGGAGCGGTGACGTGCAGTTCGCGTCCGGGGTGAAGACCGGAGCGCGGCTCGCAGCCGGGGATCTCCTCGCGACGGTGGGAGGCGCCGAGGTGCGCACGCCCGTGGAGGCGGTCGTCGGCGAATCCCGCGCGGCGCCGGGGGCATCCGTGCCGAACCGCTACCCGCTCGCTTCCCTGTCCTACTCGGGCTTCGCGGTCGCGGGGGCCATCGACCCGGATCTCTCGTGGCTCCTGCTCTCGGCCCCCGTGACCGGTCGTGGACAGATATCCGCAGGCCCCGGGCCCTTCGACTGCGCCGCCGTCGTCACGTCCGCGAGCGCACCCGCGGGAGGGGCGGGTGACTCGAGCGGATCGTCCGGCGCGGCCGACCCGGCCAGCATGCTCTGCCTCGTCCCGAAGGAGGTGGACGCGGCCGCGGGGGCCCAGGCGATCACCGTCCTCACTGCCACGACCGTACCCGCTGCCACGGTGCTCCCGCTCTCCGCGGTCGCCGGGCGCTCCGGCTCCGGGGAGGTGACGGTGCTCGAGGGGGACGAGCGCCGGCCGACCTCGGTGGCGCTCGGGTCGAGCGACGGGCAGTACATCCAGATCCTCTCCGGCGTGGTGCCGGGGCAGGTCGTGGATGCGACGGCGCCGAACCTGAGCGACAAGCGGGTCCCGTGACGGAGGTCCTGGTCGCGCGGGGCCTCACGGTCGACGTTCATCTCACGCGGAAGCAGTCCCTGAGGACCGTCGACGGGGTGGACCTCGTGGTCCTGGCCGGGGCGGCCCATGCCATCGTGGGGCGGTCCGGGTCGGGGAAGACGAGCCTGCTCTCCGTCCTCGGCCTGCTCGACGCGCGGTTCACGGGGGAGCTCCGCGTCGGCGGCACGGACGTCCGGAGCCTGTCCGACGCGGCACGAGCACGACTCCGCAACGAGGGGATCGGCTTCGTCTTCCAGTCGTACTCCCTCATGCCCCAGCTCACCGCCGTGCAGAACGTGCTCCTGGCCACGGAGTACGGGCCGAGGTCGCGCCGCGGAGGAGTGAGGGCTCGCACCGACGCGTCCCGCCGGGCCCTCGACCAGGTGGGGTTGTCGGACAAGGCCGCCGCCTTCCCGCGGCAGCTCTCGGGCGGCGAGCAGCAGCGCGTCGCGATCGCGCGCGCCCTCGTCAACGAACCGCAGTTGATCCTCGCCGACGAGCCCACCGGGGCGTTGGACGAGTCGACCGGGGAGCAGATCATGTCGCTCCTGATCGATCGCGCTCGGCGCGCGGGCTCCGCTCTGGTGATCGTGACGCATGATCCGCTCATCGCGGCGCGCTGCGAGCGACGCTTCTCGATGAGCGGCGGTCGCCTCGAGCAGGTGGCGGGGGAGATCCGATGAGGGCCGCCTGGAAGGACCTGCGGCTCAATCCCCTCCGGTCGTCGCTCACGGCGCTGAGCCTCTTCGTCGGGATCCTGTCGATCGTCGTGATCGTCGCCGGCGGGGCCGTCGCCCGTGACTACCTGCTCGCCGTCGCGGAGCAGCGGGACGGCCGGGCCCCCACCGAGGCGATCAGCGTCGGCGTCGAGCCGACGACGGACCCGAGCGGCGTCGCGCGCTTCATCGACCACCTCCCGCAGTCATCCGCGCGGGCGGTCTCGGCGCGCGTGGACCTGGCCTCACCGCTGGACGTGGCCCCGATCCCCTCCACCGGGCAGCCGGTGTCACGCAGCGGCGTGCAGGCCGTGGTGGTCGCGGGCGACCTGCCGGGTGTCCGGCGCCTCCCTCTGGTGTCGGGGCGCTGGCTGTCGGCGGACGACGTGACGGCGCCCTTCGAGGTGGTCGTGAACGAGGAGGCGGCACGTGTCCTCGGCGTCGAGGGCTCCGGCGTCAGCCTGTCCGGCGCCCGGGACGGCGTCGCGTCGACGGGACTCGTCGTCGGCGTCGTCAACGACGGGGAGGACTCGCAGGCGAACGCGTACGTGAAGGCCGCACCGCTCCTCGCCCACGCGCCTCAACTCGTCAGCGTCACGGGGATCCAGCTCCTCTGGCACGCACCAGGCGACGCGGAAGCCGACATCGACTCGGCCGTGGCCGACATGGCGTCGGATGCGGGACTGGACGCACCGGAGAGCGCACGCCGGGTCGACACGGTGCGGACGTACCTGGAGCCCATAGCCGCCGTGCAGGCCATGTTCGGCGTCGCGGCGGCGCTCGCGCTCTTCGTCGCGGCGCTGGGGATCGTGAACGTCGGGCTCTCGAGCATCCGCGAGCGTGCGCGCGAGCTGGTGATCCGGCGGGCGATCGGCGCGACGCGCGGCCAGGTGTTCCGGCTCGTCATGTCGTCGTCCGTCCTCCTCGCGGTCATGGTCGCTACCGTCAGCATCGCTGTGAGCGTCCTGCTCGTCGCCCTCGTGCCTCGATTCCTGCCACCGGACTCGCCCGTGACCGTCCCCGCGTATCCGCTGTCCGCGGCGGTCTGGGCTCTGGTCGTCTCGGTGCTCACGGCGGTGGTCAGCTCCGCGTTCCCCGCGTGGCGGGCCGCGCGCGTCGAGCCCGCGGTGGCTCTCCGCGAGTGATCGACGGCGCCGAGCGCTCTGGCCTCAGCGCGCTCGCGCTCGCGGTCGTATCGGGGATCTCGTGCGCGGGGAGGGCGACGGGACCCCGCCGCACACCCTATGCAGCGAGGACCCGTCTATCTCGTTCAGCTTTCGACCCGAATCCTCCGCCGGACGAGAATCTCGTGCTCTCGCCCACGGGGGGGCTCGCGACGTCGTCGCGTGCGTGAGGGTGAGCGGCGCCGGTTCGGGGGATCCGGGGCCGCGGCCACGTGGGCGAGCGTGACGTCTCTGGGCTGACACATCGACACGCGCGGGGTGAGCCGGTCGGGTCCGGCACACGCGTCGTCACAGACACTACGTGTCCGTCGAATGGGGGACAAGCGGATCGCGCCCCCCGTTCGGGCCCGAGTGCCGGTGGGCGGGGATGTGACCAGGCCGCCGCGTCCGGTACAGTGGACGGGTACGTCTGGAGACGTCGCATAGTTCGGCCTAGTGCACCACCCTGCTAAGGTGGAGTACCCGTATGGGTACCGTGGGTTCAAATCCCACCGTCTCCGCCATCCCGCCTCCTCGGCGGTCCTCGCGTCGAGATCTCGTCCGTCCCGTGCGTCGGAGCCTGTTCAGTGGGCGCTCCTCAATCGCGGCGTCGGCGCATCATGCGAGGTGAGCCGGCGATCGACGCCCGGTCGTCGTCGCTCTGCGGCCTGATCCCCGGGTCACGGGCGTTCCCTCGAGGAGGCATCATGCGTCACCCACGCCGTACCCCGGCCATGGCGGGAGCTCGTCGCCGCGTCCCGCCGCGATGGGTCGCCATAGGCTCCATCGTCGCGGTGGTCTGCGTGGCCGCAGCCATCGCCTGCCTCGTCACCGCGACCGAGGCGGTGCGTGCGGCACCCGACGGGACGACCGCGGCCCGCGGCATCCTCGGTCTCCCGCTCTTCGTCGGCTTCCGCGCCGGTGGCCGGATCGGCGTCCACCTCGGGTGGGGGCTGGCCGTGCTCGTCGTCCTCCCTGCGGCGGCCGCCGTCGTTGTGCTCGTCGTCGGCCGGATCCGGCGCGCGACGCGGCGCTGACCGTCGGCCGCTCGGTCGGACGGACCGACCCGTCGGGGCCGCGGTCCTCGCCGCGGTCGCCGCGTCCGCGTCGGCCTAGCATCGCCCCCATGAGCGACACCTTTCCCGATGCGCTGCGGCCGTCGGATCCCGAGCACGGCTCCGGCACCACCCTCGGCCTCATCGCGCGCGAGGCGAACGTGTCCATCGGCACCGTCAGCAAGGTCCTCAACGGACGCAAGGGCATCTCGCCGGCGACCCGCGCGCGCGTCGAGGAGCTCATGGAGCTGCACGGCTACAGCAGGCGCGGCGCCGAGCGCCCGCACGGCGCGCTGATCGAGATCGTGCTCGAGGTGGTCGACACGGGCTTCTCCGTCGACCTGCTGCGCGGCGTCTCCGCGGTCGCGCGCGAGCACGCCCTGAGCGTCATCGTCACCGAGCAGGGGCGCGACACGGCGCTCGGCAGCGACTGGATGGCGGGCGTCATGCAGCGCCGGCCGATGGGCCTCGTCCTCGTCTTCTCCGACCTCGTGCCCGCGCAGAAGCGGCAGCTGCGCAGCCGCGGCATCCCGTTCGTGGTGGTGGATCCCGCGGGATCGCCGGCCGCGGACGTGCCGGCCGTCGGATCCACCAACTGGGAGGGCGGCCACGCCGCGGGGGAGCACCTGCTGGGGCTCGGGCACCGGCGGATCGGCGCGATCAGCGGCCCCCCGCACCGGCTCTATTCGCGCGCCCGCATGTCGGGATTCCGCAGCGCGCTCGAGGCGGCCGGATCCGCGGTGTCGCTCGTCGAGGTCGAGGGCGACTTCGGGCGGGCCGCCGGGCACCGCGCGGGCGGGGAGCTGCTCGACGCCGCCGATCGACCCACCGCGATCTTCGCGGGCAACGACGAGCAGGCGCTCGGACTCTACGAGGCGGCGCGCGAGCGAGGGATCCGCATCCCCGACGACCTCTCCGTGCTCGGCTACGACGACCTCCCGTTCGCGCGCATCGTCTCGCCCGCCCTCAGCACGGTGCGGCAGCCCGTGCGGGAGATGGCGGAGGCCGCGGCGCGCATGGTGCTGCGGATCCGCGACGGCCGGAGCGACGAGCCGACGCGGCTCGACCTCGCGACCGCGCTCGTGGTGCGCGCGAGCACGGCGGCGCCGGCTCCGACGGGCGCGCTGTCATCGCCCGAGTGAAACGTTTCGGATCGACGGCGTTCTCCTTGCCCCGCCTCACCGCCGGTGCGTAGCGTTCGAGGCGCGCGGCAGCCGCACGGTCGCGCCCGACGAAGGAGTCGCCAGTGATGCAGATCCCCCGCACGCATGCCCGCCCGCCCCGCGGTCGCCCGATCCGGACGGCGCTCTCGTGACCGCCGCCCGGAAGGCGCTCATCGTCCGCGGAGGCTGGGACGGCCACATGCCCGTGGAGACCACGGGCCTGTTCATCCCGTTCCTCGAGGAGAACGGATTCGAGGTCCGCGTCGAGGAGGGCTCGGCCGTCTACGCCGACGCCGACGTCATGGCCGCCACCGACCTGATCGTGCAGGCCAACACCATGACCACGATCGAGCCCGAGGAGATGGCCGGCCTGTACGCCGCCGTCGTCGCGGGCACCGGCATGGCCGGCTGGCACGGCGGCATCGCCGACTCGTACCGGAACACGGCCGACTACCTCCACATGATCGGCGGCCAGTTCGCCCACCACGCGGGCAAGGACCCGGCCGAGCGCACGGGCGAGCAGTCCGACAACTACATCCCGTACACGGTCGAGATGACCGAGCTCGGGCGCACGCACGAGATCACCCGGGGGATCGCCGACTTCGACCTCGTGACCGAGCAGTACTGGGTGCTCAGCGACGAGTACAACGACGTGCTCGCGACCACGACGCAGACCGTGCGGCCGTGGGATCCGTGGCACCGGCCGGTCACCGCGCCCGCGATCTGGACCCGCCAGTGGGGCGAGGGCCGCATCTTCGTCTCCGCGCCCGGCCACCGCATCGAGGTCGTCGAGGACCCGAACGTCCGCACCATCATCGAGAGGGGCCTCCTGTGGGCGGCACGCTGAACCACGACGACGACGCGATGACCCTCGGGATCATCGGCGTCGGGAAGATCAGCGAGCAGTACTTCGCCGCCTTCGAGAACCTGCCCGGCGTGCGGCTCGTCGCCGTGGCCGATCTCGATCTCGACCGCGCGCGCACGGTCGCCGAGGCCCAGGGCGTGGACGCGCTGAGCGTCGACGACCTGATCGCCGACCCGCGCATCGACACCGTGCTGAACCTCACGATCCCCGCCGCGCACGCCGAGGTCGACCTCCGCGTCCTGGAGGCCGGCAAGCACGTCTACGGCGAGAAGCCGCTCGCGCTCAGCCCCGCCGAGGCCGAGCCGATCCTGCGGCTCGCCGAGGAGAAGGGGCTGCGCGTCGGATCCGCGCCGGACACCGTCCTCGGCACCGGCATCCAGACCGCGCGTGCCGTGCTCGACGCGGGCACGATCGGGAAGCCCGTCGCCGCGAACGCCTTCTGGGGCGCGCCCGGCCACGAGCTCTGGCACCCCGCCCCGGCGTTCTACTACCAGCCGGGCGCCGGCCCGATGTTCGACATGGGGCCGTACTACCTCACGGCGCTCGTGACGCTGCTCGGCCCCGTCACGCGCGTGCAGGGCGCGTCGCTGCGCTCCGACCGCGTGCGCTCCGCCGCGTCCGACCCCGAGTCGCGCGAGATCCCCGTCACCGTCGACACGCACGTGAGCGCCGTGCTCACGCACGCGTCGGGCGCCGTCTCCACGGTCACGATGAGCTTCGACGTCTGGGCGACGCGGATCCCGAACATCGAGGTCTACGGCACCGCGGGCACGCTCTCGGTGCCGGACCCGAACCACTTCTCCGGGCCCGTGCAGGTCGCGACGTCCGCCGACCGCGAGTGGACGGACGTCGAACCGAGCGCCGGCTTCGTCGACGCCGGCCGCGGCTGCGGTCTCGCCGAGATGGCCGATGCGATCCGCCGCGGCGTCCCCCACCGCGCGTCCGGGGAGCTGGCGTTCCACGTGCTCGAGGTCATGGACGCGATCCTCGACCCCGCCTCGACGGGCGGGATCCGCAGCACGGTGGGGCGTCCGGAGGCCGTGCCGCTGGGGCAGCCGGGGCGCTCGGGGGACTGATCGGATGTCGTCCGCGAACAGGTAGTGGGCAGCCTTCCACAGCCCCGCTCGACGCCCGTTCCTGGGAGCCCCGGCGGACTAGCCTGACGCCGTGACCCGCCACTTCTCGCAGTTCCTCTTCGCGCCGTACGGCGACGGGCATGGGCTGCGCGCGGTGGAGGCGGACGCGTGCGACGAGCAGCTCCTCGGTGCCGAGGCGTGCGAGGCGGATGCGGACGACGAGCCCCGGGAACGGGTGGCGGACGTCACCGACCCCTCGGTGTGGCCCCCGCTCACCGTCGTCGAATGGCCGCTCACGCACCGGCCGTTCGACGATGACGACGAGCCGGAGATAGCGGACGGGCACTTCGCGCCCGCGGACGAGGATCCGGACGGGGAGGCGCAGGAGGAGGCCGCGGCCCACGCCGCCCGTGCCGCGCTCCTCGCCGAGGTCTACGGCTGGCCGCACCGCGCCATCTGACGCGGACGACGCCTCGCGCGGGTCGCCTCGGCGCGTCCGGTCGCGGTGCCTACGCGCCGGCCAGCACCGCCCAGGAGTGCCCGGGAACGCGTCCGTCGTCGGTGACGTCGCCCGCCTCGCGGCTGCCGGGCGCGCCGGCGACCTGCACGGGCTCGTCCGCCAGGTTGAGCACGAGGCGCAGCGCGTCCGGCGAGCCGGGCGCCACACCTCCGGCCGCGCCCGTGCCCGACGGCCGCAGGGTGACGGTGAGCGCGGTATTCGTCAGGCCGGACGTCTCCATCCGCGCGTCGACCAGCCAGGCGTGCCGCCGACGGAGGCCGACGAGCTCCTGGTGCATGCTGCGGATCCCGGCGGCGCGCTCGTCGTCGTGGAGGTCCTCGGGCGCGGCCGGGTACGCGGGGCGCACGGCGTCGTCGCCGCCCGCGCGGTCCTCCTTCACGCCGGTGAGTCCGCGCTCGTCTCCCGCGTAGATCGAGGGGATGCCGGGGAGGAGCAGCAGGAGGGCGATCGCGTGGCCGAGGTGGCGGGGATCCACCGCCGAGGCGATGCTGGTCACGTCGTGGTTGCCGACGAAGGTCTGCGGCGTGAAGGACGGCAGCAGCTCGCCGTGGCGGGTGAGGGTCCAGTCGAGCTCGAACAGGTTGGCCTCGGCGATGGAGTTGCGGATCGACTTCCACAGCTCGTAGGCGGTGATGGAGTCGATGGTCGACTCGGCGGCGTAGCCCGCGTAGTCGCCGTGGATCATCTCGCCGACGAACCACGCGTCCGGGTGGCGCTCGCGGACACGCGGCAGCACCGCCGCCCAGAACGACGCGGGCACGGCGTAGGCGGCGTCGAGCCGCCAGCCGGAGATGCCGCGGTCGAGCCAGTGGATCATCACCTCGGCGACGTGCGCGCGCACGGCCTCGGAGTCGTGGTCGAGCGTGACGAGCGCGCCGTGGCCCTCGAAGCCGACGGGCTCGCCGCCGTCGTCCCAGCGGAACCAGGACGCCGCCTCGGATCCGGACCCGTCGGCCAGCGCCTGCACGAAGCGCGGGTGGCTGCGGCCGACGTGGTTGAAGACGCCGTCGAGGAGCACGCGCACGCCGCGCGCGGAGGCGTCGGCGAGGAGGGCGTCGAGGTCGGCGTCGTCGCCGAGCCGCGGGTCCACGGCCAGGTGGTCGCGGGTGTCGTAGCCGTGCGTCTCGGAGTCGAAGACCGGGCCGAGCAGCAGGCCGTTGGCGCCGAGGTCGACGAGGTACGGGAGCCACGCGCGGATGCGGTCGATGCGGTGCGCCGGCGGCGCGTCGCGGTGCGCGGGGGAGGAGCCGTCGGGCCCGGCGAGGTCGTCGCGGGTCTGCGGCGCGCCCGTGAAGCCGAGCGGGTAGACGTGCCACCAGACGACGTGGTCGGTCCAGGATGCCAAGGGTCGCTCCTCGCGGTTCGGGTCGATCCAGCCTAATCAGCGGGGGTCGGCGCGACCGGCGGACGGGCTCCGTCGGACAGCGGGAGGGGCGCGGCGGGCGGTTGGCGGCGCGGATTCGCGGGGGGACCCTCGAGCATGTAGTCTGTCTCCCGGCCTGATCGCCGCTCGCGGGGATCATCGCCGCACGACTGCGCCCGTAGCTCAACGGATAGAGCATCTGACTACGGATCAGAAGGTTGGGGGTTCGAATCCCTCCGGGCGCACTCTGGTTGAGACAGAATGAAACGGTCCGCGAAAGCGGGCCGTTTTCGTTTTTCTGGTGCTTCATCTGGGGTTTTCTTCTCTTGGTGGGTGGATCTGGGAGTGCTGACCTGATGGCGTCGGCTTGCCGATCACGGTCGCGGCGAGGGCACTGACAGCAACCGCGACAGCAACGCGACCGGCTCTCGGTTCACGGTGGCGCGATTTGCGTGCGCAGCGCTTCGAGCGCGATGTCGTAGAGCTCTCCGTCGATGAGTTCGCCGTCGAAGGCCGCCGCGACCTCGTCGAAGGAGCCCGGGACGAAGTTGAGCAGGTCGTCGTGGAGCCCGGCGGTGCGCTGCTCGCCCGGGACGTAGCGCCAGGTGGTCAGGATCTGCACGAGTTCGTCGCGGCTGATCTCGCCGCATCGGTAGCTCTCCGCTGCTTCGTAGGGACCGGGCCCCGTCATGAGTCGGCCCGCGTGAACGCCTTGTCGATGGCGGCCGCGGCGTTCGTCAGCGCGGAGGGCATCACGTGCGAGTAGATGTCGGAGGTGATCGCCATCGCCGAGTGCCCGAGGATCTCCATCACGACGCGCATGGGCACACCCTCGGCGAGCAGGAGCGACGCGCAGGTATGCCGCAGATCGTGGAAGCGGATGCGGCGGACGCCGGCTCGTGCGATGGCCGCATCGAAACTCCGTCGGAGGTTGGTCGGCTCGATGATGGTGCCGATGCTGGTCGTGAACACGAGGCCGTTGTCGGTCCATCGGTCACCGGCGAGCTGTTGATCGACGAGCTGCGCTCGTCGACGAGCCATGAGCGAGTCGATCGCGAGCTGGGGGAGCGGGATCGTCCGGCGTGAGCGGGCGGTCTTGGGGGTGCCGATGACCATGCCCTGACCGGCTCCGAGACGCTGCACGGTCTGGCGCACACGAAGTTCCCGAGCGCCGAGATCCACGTCGGCCCAGCGGAGCGCCAGCAGCTCGCCCTTCCGCATCCCGAGCGCCAGGGCGGTCGAGTACAGATGAACATACTGATCCCCGCGATTCGCATCGAGGAAGGCCCCGGCCTCATCGGGCGTCCACGGTGTCACGTCGGCCCTCTCAACACGTGGGGTCCGGACCAGCGACGCCACGTTCCGAGCCACGACCTGTTCACGCATGGCCTCGGAGAGCATCGTGCGGAGCACCGCATGGGCGAGCTGGACGGTGCGGGAGGAGACGCCGGCTGCGCCGACCTTCGTGTGCAACTCGCGGACGTGAGCCGGGGTGAGGCTGTCGAGGCGCACACGACCGAGCGCGGGCACGATGTGCTTCCGCATCATCCACGAGTAGTTCGCCACTGTCGCGGGCTTCAACGAGCCGTGCGCGGTGTTCGCGAGCCAGTGCGCGGAGTAGCTCTCGACCGTCCACGTGCTGATCGAGGCCGGGATGCCCCGGTCGGTCTTGGCCTTCAACTCCGCGAGCTGCTTGGAGACCTCGGTGCGAGTGGCGCCGTAGACCTGTCGCCGGCGGCGGCCTCCATCGGGTTGCAGGACGTACGTCGCCCCACTCCACCGACCGTCCTTCCGCTGGTAGACCGAGCCCTCGCCGTTGGCGCGCTTGCTCACTGCGGCACCGGGGCTTCCGTGAGCGTGCCCACATAGGCGCGTAGATCCTCGACTCGGACTCGACGCGAACGGCCGATGCGGACGCTCGGCAGGATCTTGAGTCGCATCAGGTCGTAGACGGTCGAACGGCCCACACCGAGCGCGTCCGCGACTTCCTCCGGAGTGAGCATGAGCTTCTCCATGACATTCACCTCTCCTTGTTCTGGTTGGTCTTCATCTGTTCGCGGCGCTGGTCGTTCCATTCGCGCGCGTGAGCGGCTGCCTCTGCTGCGAGAGCGGCGTCGCCGTTGGTGAGCCAGCCCATCCCGGCGAAGCTCCACTGGGCCACGACGAGGGTCGTCTCGTCGTCGAGTTCGTCGTCTTCCTCGTCGTTTTCCACACCGTGAGACGCATCTCTCTTGGCGGAGATGCGCTTTTGCCAGAGACGGCGGGCGGAGCGGAGCTTCCCGAGCGTCGTCGAGTAGCGGCGGGACTTGGTCGCGAAGTGGCCGCGGAAGCCGAGCATCCCGACCCACTTGCCGAGGAGCGCGTAGTCGTCCTCGGGGCCGAGACGTGCGATCCGCGCGAGGTCCTCGATGGTCTGCTTGAGCTGCGCGACATGCGGGCGAGGGCCGTTTGCGACTGCCGAGGGATCCACCTCCTCGGTCGCCTTCGTCGCGTACTTCGCGATGTAGGCCGCGACCGCTCGATCCGTGAGCTCACCATCGTTCTCCGCGTGGTGGCGAACGACGGCGCGCGCATCGACTTGGCGACCGAACCGGAGGGAGCGAGGGGATTCGCCCGGGACCACAGGTGCGGCCGTCACCTGGACCGCCGCCGCGCTCTCGATGGACATGCGGGACAGCTCGGACGAGGAGATGGGCACCGACGGAGCCGGATACAGATCATCCGGGCGAGCATCACCGTCGAGACGGATCAGCGCGTGGAAGTGCACGAGACCGCGCTTCTGGAACTCCGCCACCTTCGCGAACTGCACCCGCACGAGCTTCCGCGTCGCCGACTCGCTGAGACCGAGCGACTGGGCAATTCGACGGCGGAGCGCGATGGTGAATCGCCGCCACAGCTCGGGCGCATGCCACTGCCAGACGATGTGCCCGACGTAGTCGTAGCACTCACGGCAGATCGGCTCTCCGACGAGAGGCGAGTCCGCATCGTGCACGCTCATGCATCCGACCTGTCGGCCGTGCGGGCACAGCTCCTTCTTCGACCGGGGGCGGCAACGCGTCGAGCCGGATCCCCGTGCCTTCTTCGCCGCATGGACCGCTCCGAAGGACGGAGCCGTGAGGGTCAAGAACACGAGCGGGTGGGTGCCCACCGACTCGGGAACGTCCTTGGATCCGCCCGCAGCCCCGGCGACCACGAGATGCCACATGTCGCCCTTGTACTCGTGGCTGCACGAGGGGCACCGGACGGCGCGGCGGTTGCCGCAACGGACGTAGGTGATGCCATCCGGCTGCCGCGCGGATTCGTACGACGAGACGACCTCGCCGGACACCGCATCGACGACGTGAGACGACCCGACGAGGCGGACGGGGTTGGCGCAGTAGCCCGTGGCGGCTGCACCCTTCATCCATTCCTCGAAGTCGGGGCGCCGCACGCGGTCGGTGACGGTGTCGGCGAGGGTCGGCATCAGTAGCTCGTGGTCGTCGTCACGGTGCACACGTAGGCACCGACTAGTGCGGTGAGCTGGTCATCGAGCGTGCATGCGCGCTTGTCTGACCCGGCGTCCTCCTGCCCTTGGTTCCAGGCGCTCACGACTTCCGGGGAGCATGCGCGATCCGCGACGATGAGGTTCGCGGGCAGGCCGCTATAGGTGCGCGGATCGTCTGCGCTTGGCTTCCCGGCTTTTCCTCTGAACTGGAGGTTGCAGAAGTCCAACCGGGTCGTGGTGATGCCCGCCTCGTATCCACGCGAGAACGGTTCACCTGTCGTGCTTGCTACCTCGAAGCCGACCGCTCCTGCGGCGGCGACTGCGACTACTCCGCCGACGATGCCAACGGTGAGACGAGTTCGGGTCGAGATCTTCATGATTCCTCTCCTGTCTTGCGGTTGCGTCGCGCTCGGGTCGAGCGCGGCGGCATGTTGTCCGTCTCGGCGGTCGCCGGGGCGGCGGTCCGAATGAGTTCATGCCACGGTGCCTCGTACGTGGCGGCGGCGTATCGGATGACGTCGTCGGAGGCGTACGCAGCGCGGACGCGAATGGGGTCCCCGCCGTCCTCGGGCGCGACGAAGGCCACGCCGGGCAGCGTCGCCGGTATCTGATGGCAGAGCGCGCCCTTCTCTCGAATGCCCTCGCCGAGGACCATCGAGGTCTCCAACGCGTCGCGGAGACGGAGGCCGATGGTCTGGGTGAAGAGCCCGCGGACGGGCAACGTCTCCTTGCGGGGGTCCTGCAGGCAGGCGAAGACCGTGAAGCCGGGAGCGCGACCCTGCGAGCACAGAAGCGCGAGTGCCGCATTCGCTCGACGTTGGAGATCGCGGTCCGTTTGGTACGCCGTCAGCGCTGCCAGCTCGTCGATGACGACGAGGACGTGCGGGCTCTCGATGCTCACGGTGTGTTCGCGAACGTTGCCCGCCAGGAGGGCGGCGCGCTCCCGCATGTCCGAGCAGGCGCGCTCGAGCAGGATCACCGCGGCCTCCGGCTCGGTCGCGTACTGGGTGAGGAGGCCCTCGCCCATCGCCAGCTCCATGCCGCCCTTGAGGTCGATGCCACGGACCTCCACGAGCCCCTCACGGATCGCCGGCCCCAGTCCGATGAGGAGGCTCCACAGCATCGAGCCCTTGCCCGAGCCCGAGGATCCCGCCACGAGTGTGTGAGGGCCAACACGGAAGGCCCACGGAGCGCCGGACGCTTGCACGCCCATAGGCACGGCGCGGAGGTCGACGTGGTCCCCAGGATCTCCGAGCGGGATCGGCTCCCGAAGGGGGTCCGCGTAGTTCACGACGACGAGTGCTCCACCAGGCGCAGCATCGACGGTGACGGACACGGCGCCGAAGGACTCTGCGATGGCGGGTGCCGCAGCGGTGATGTTCTCCCTCGTCATGCCAAGCGGGAAACGCACCAGCAGTGATACGGAGTATCCGTTCCACTTGGTCGCGCTGATGGCGGGGATCTCCGAGGTCGCTGCTGCCGACCGGACCGAGAGTCCGAGGCGGATCATGAGTTCGGGCCAGGCGGAGCGGATGAAAGCACGGTTCCTCCGCTGCCACTTGCCGAACTCGTGGGCTTCGAGCGACCTCCCGTCTCGGTAGCGCCACACGAGTCCCGCACTCACGAGGGCGATGGCCACGATCGCGTAGAGGCCCTGGACCGGTCGCCACTGTCCGAGCAGAAGCCCGAGGACCGAGAGCAGCAGCGTGATGCGCTTGTGCCGCCGCACCAGTGCCCAGAGAGCCGCGGCGTAGTTGCGCAGCTCGGCGACGATCACGAGTCGCCGGCCTTCTTCACGATGGCGGGCCGGATCCCGCCCGCTCGGAGCGAGTAGGCGACGCGAGGGCGGCCGGTTCCCTCCTTCACGTACGGGACGACCACGAGGTCATCGAAGATGACGGGGCGGAAGGGGAGCCCCGGCAGCTCGGGCGGGAGCGTCGGATGGGTGGGTGACACGATCTTCACGGTCACCTCGCCCTGGCCCTTCGGCGCGTCGGGATCGGCGTCGAAGACGCGCACGGTCCACATCGGCCTGTTGGTGTCGCGGTCATGCTGCTGGCTGACGGGCTTGCCATTCTCGAACTCCATGAGGGGCTCGACCTCGCCGACGGCGTAGGCGGGGCCTCCGAAGTAGTTCTCGCTGTTGACGGGCAGTCCGGACTTCTTGACGGGCATGTTTGTTCCTCCTGGTCTCGGTGCACGGGGTGCGCACGCTCCGGGTTCCGGATCGACGATCCTCAGGGACCCTTGATTGATCTCTTGATTGACGACGGGTGGACGAAAATCTCGCCCGATCCGGTTTCGGAGATGCTCAGCACCCTTGATTGACCCCTTGCTTAAGGAGGTCGTGGCCGGAGCTCCCGACGACGCGGTCACGCGAGGGAGTCCCGCGTCGTCCACCGGGATCTCCGATGCCTCGACCATACACATTTGTTTACATACCGCGCAAGAGTGAACTTCGTCTACGCGGGGCGACTGGCCATGCGGGAGACTGGGGGCATGACGGAGCCGGAGGAGTCCCACGAGCTAGAGGGGTGGGGGCTAGTACCTGTCCCAGTCGTCGAGGCGGTGCGTGCTCTCAACGGCAAGATCTTGCAGAACGGCCAGCACCTCGACCGCATGGTGTGGCCCAAGAAGCCGCGTGACGTCCAGGACCTCCTCCGCATGTCCGTGTCGGACGCGCACAAGGTCACGAAGGCGGCCACCGACCTGCGCGCGCTGGTCACGGCGTACGCGCATCAGTTCCATCAGCCGCGGCCTGTGATGGCGGACCTCGCCCGAGCGCAGCAGGCGTCTCCGCAAGGCATCACGCGGCGGTACAGCGAGGCGAGCGTCATCGCGCTCGAACAGATGCTCAGCAGCGACCCGGACGTCACGAAGATCCTGAAGGGCTTCCCGTCGCTGAGCCTGGATGATCTGAGGCACTTCAGTGGGCCGGTGGGCGAGGCCGCTCGCAAGGACTGGGTTCTGACGGCGGGGGAGTGGCAGCTACGAGCCGCGGAGGGCGGCTGACCTAGGAAGCGCGAGATCATCGACTCCGCGTGTCAGATTACAAGTTGTGTGTCTCGGGCATCTTGGTCGCCTTCCAGATCTGCCTGCTGTGGATCACTCGGTTAGGGGGGTGGGGCTCGAGAGGTGGTCAAGATCGAGAAGTTCGCTCTGTCTTACTCGCGACAGTGGGAACTCGTCATCCGACCAGAGCTGACCTGTAATGCTCGAGATTGCGCCGCTTATTTCCGGGATAAGTAATTCGCCCGCCTTCGGCGAGCACGACCGTGCAAGTGCAGAGGCGAATGCTTCCCAGGCGAACGCCTTTTGCCCCGCTGTCAGTTCCCCTTGAATGGTCTGCGCTATCTCCGCCGGACTTTTGGGGTAACCGGCCGAATCGAAGATCGTGCCAACGAACGCTTCATCGACTTCTTCTGATTCGTCCGGTGTGGGTATTTCGCCTGCCTTAACTATAACGTGCATAATTATGGATGTAGGCTTAAGGCTCCAGTCGGGAGACTCCAGTCGAATCTCGATGACATTGTGCAGTACTTGGCCCAAAGGCGAATTTGGCTTATCGTACTTGCTGCGAATGTTCTCTTGTAGCGGTTTCAGCCATGGCACAATCGGGTCCGGCACTGCAAATCGACTAAACCACCTTCCCACCGCTTGCGAAAATACCCGGACGTTTTTATCGACATCTTGATCCACACCATGGCGTGTAGTCGCTCCAAAGAGCTGCGCCTTCTCCACGGACCTGACGTGGCACAGGTCGACGAAAGTCTCATCTTCAAGGTGAATATACCGAGGCGAATCTCGACGGCGAGCTTGGGCGGCCTGCGACCCTGTAAGAGTGCAAAGTCCGGCTAAGAGAACAGTAGGGCGGTTGTTGAGAACGATGTCACACGTTTGGGAAATAGCAACGGCTTCGGCGCCGAAATCGTCCCTGAGAGAGGCGTTCAGCTCGAAGATGTCACCTTGTCGTATGTCGGCAAAGTATCGCCCCATGTCCTCGAAGCTGACATTTTCGGTTGGCGCCTCGCTTGTCATCAGGATGCAGACCGGCCTTCCACGGTCGGCTCTAAAGCGCCATTGATGTCGTTCTCGCTTGATGCGTGTACGCGGCGCGCCGAATCCACGACGCTATAGCCGTCGTTACCAGCCTTGAGAAGTTCGTGGCGTCGACCACTGGGCGTGGTGCTTTCGAGGCCGTCGATGATCGAGGTAAGGCGGGTCAGCGTCTCCTCGTTTGAAGCGCTCATGCGGCCACCGGCTACCCAAAAGTGAACAGAGCGCCTAGAGACGCCAAACATCTTAGAGATCTGGTCCCAAGTAAGCCCTGATTGCTCATGCAGTCGGCGTACTTCAGTCGCGGGGCTTGTAGTCTCTGGCCTCCCGTTTTCTTCGGTACTAAGGGTCTCGGTCACTGCGGAATGCACGCTAACCGACAGGGCAATGAGATGGTTCGCTGGAAGGGATGGCGTTACACCCTGCCAGCCTGTGCTGATGGCAACATACTGATCAGGTGTCGGAGCGGTGATCCCACTTGACGTTCCCAAGACTGCAAGAAGAAAAAGTCCTGTTGTTGCCACTCCGGCTTGGCCAGTAGCAGCAGGCGTCATTTGCGTCTGCTCACTGCGGGTCATGGTGAGAGTCACTGGAACCGCGCCACGAACTCATCGGTAATGACCGCTCGGAAATGATAGTAGCCGACGCGGGCCAATTCGGTCGCCTTGGCGGCTATGGACTCCGTTGTGAATTCTGGAGACTTGTTTTCCTCATAAGCGTCTAAGTCTAAAGACCAACTAGGGGTGTTAACTGCGGGCAGCGACGGGTCAATGCTTGCATTTTTAGGCAGACGAGCCGAGCGCACGAGGAGGAATACGTCTCCCTGCTTGTATACGGACTCGCTGATGCTGTGCACGAGTTCGCCTCCTTGGTCTAGTGCGAGGCCACCCAATACCGACGCGTTGAAATATTCGTTGATTCGATCGAGATCGAACTCTTGGTCTATCCGATTTGTGTACCGGTATCCAAATCGCGTCCAAAAGGGAATGTAATATACTTCGTTGAGGGCTGTTGTTATGACTGACAGTCGGGCAACAAAGTCTTCATGCGATTTGTATGCAGTTGTTTCGAGTGAAAGAAATGTCTCACCAAGATTTACAATCCACTCCTCATTGAGTGACGACAGTCTATGTACGGGCGTCCCCGCCTGTTGCTGAATGCCCTCAGGCGTAATAGTAAGCTCTGCCTCGTGATTACGCGTGACGAGCGGGTACTCCTTCGCGAGGCGGGCTGACAGCGCTTTGGCAACTGTGTCTACGTCGTAGCCAGCGAGCTGGTGCCACCGAATCTGTGCGAGGACCCGGACGAGCGGGGCCTTGGACAGCCTGAAGCCTCGTTTGGTCGAGTGGTCGGCCGCAGCGCCAGTGGGAGTCATGCTTCACACCGTACTTCACACGGCTGACAGGCCACCGCATGTGGTGAGAACTTTCTCTACTCGTTCAAGCGCCGGGCTTCGCCCGGCGTGCCCCACCTGCGGTGCGTCCAGTCCTCGCTCCGCTGCGGTCCGGGCGCTCCTCGGCGGGCCGCCGCGATGAGGCCGGTTCCTCTTTAACCAGCAAGACCCGCCTGTCCACGTGTGTAGGGCGGGTCCGCGTGCCGCCGCTGTGGGGAGGCACGTCGCTGGTTCAGAAGCGCTAGATCGGGGTTGGGCTCCGTGTGGTTGGGCCCGAAGGCTTCCACGAGGGGCCCAAGGCTGCACGATCCGCTGCGGTGAAAAGGAGGGTGGGGGCGCTCGGCACGTCGATCTGCCCAACGAGCAATGACAGGTCGAGGCCGATCTCGGCGTCGTCGATCAGCTTGAGTCGAGCGAACGCACGTCGGAGATCGTCTCGGGCGTCTTCCCTCGTCCAACCGTTGATGCTCATCAGGACCTTTATCACCTCGTCGAGGTCGGGGGCTCTGCCCACGTGCTGGGTGTTGTGGCACGCCTTGCACAGGGCGATGAGGCCGGCGAGGACTTGGGTCAGACCGTGCTCGCGCTCCTCGAAGCGCCAGATCTCGTGGCAGTCGGGGCGCTGGACCTTGCCGTAGGGGCCGTGCGATTCGCCGCCGCAGATCTGGCAGAGGTTCCCCGCGCGAGCCGCGACGCTGAGTCGAATGCGTTCCCACTTCGACCACCGCGCGATGCTGCGCACGTTCGAGCCGAAGACCTTGGAGGGGAGCACGTCGGCGCGCACGCGCACGTGACCGGCCGGCGCATCGGGCATGAGCGTCGGGACGAACAGGTCGTGCCAGTCGGCGGTCGTCATCGGATCACCACCCCACCACGGACAGCAACGCTGACAGCAACGTGTCCACATGCGTGGCCGTCTCGGCGGCCTCGCGGGATGCAAGGCGCGGGCTCCAGCGGCCTCGATGGACGACCGTGGAGGCTCCGGCTCTGACTACGGATCAGAAGGTTGGGGGTTCGAATCCCTCCGGGCGCACAGCACCTCCGGGTGCATCTCTCTGGTTGAGACAGAATGCCGAACGGCCCGCCCCTGGCGGGCCGTTCGCGTATCCCCGGTCAGCGCGTCGTCGCGAGCGGCTCCACCACGCGGTTCTCGTACGCCCAGATCGTGGCGTGCAGCCGGTCGCGCACGCCGAGCTTGTCGAGCGTGCGGCTCACGTGGGTCTTCACGGTGGTCGGCGCGAGGAACAGCCGGCCGGCGATCTCCGCGTTCGACAGGCCGCGGGCGACGAGCACGAGGATCTCCCGCTCGCGGGCGGTCAGGCGCGCGAGCCCCGCGTCCGTGCCGATGCGGCGGGCCGCGCGGCCGTGGTCGACGAGGGCGCTCACGGGGTGGGCTCCGGGGCGGGTGACGGCGTCGGCGTCCCCTCCTCCTGTGTGGATCCGGGGTTGGCGGTCGTGGACGGGGTGGGGGTCGGCGTGGAGGTCGAGCCCTTCGTCGCGGGCAGCGGAAGGGCCTTCGCGAACGGAGGCCTGCCGGAGCCCATGTCCTCGACGCTGAGGTGCCCCATCCGCCCGGCGTCGCGGAGCGAGAGCGGGAAGGCGTTCCACGCCCCGGTGCTCGGCTCGAGGGGCTCGCCCGTGGTGGGGTCCACCTCCGCGAGCGCGGGCGGCACGACGCTCAGCGGTTCGCCGTCCTGGTCGAAGAGCTGCACCCGGTCGAGGAGGTTGCCCTCGGCGTCGTAGGCGAAGACGTTGCTGATGCGCTTGCCGTCGAGCGTGAGCTCCGGTGGGACGGAGGAGCTGCTCGACGAGGGCGCGTACTCGACGCGCGCGCTCTCGCCGGAGCGGTCGATCGAGACCGGGATGAGCACGACGAGCGCGAGGGCGGTGACAACGCTCACGGCCGTGCGGAGGCTCCGGAGAGGCCGCGTCGGGACCCACCGATCACGACCCCATTGGACGCTGACCACGAGGAGCAGGAGTAGGAGCAGCCAGCGCATGGATCCGTACGGGAGCACCAGGAAACGGCTGTAGATGCCGAGGAAGGCTGCGAGCACCACCAGCACCACCTGGTACCCCGCCCACGCCCGCAGCAGCCACCACACCGGGCGGAAGACGATCAGCAGGTCGAGGATCGCGGAGAGCTCGCGGTTGGCGCGGATCCGCGCGTGCAGCTCGCCGGCCCGCGAGCGGATGCCGTCCCGCAGCTGGTGCAGCGGCGAGGTGGCGGCCGTCTCGACCGCCCGCTCCGGCAGCCCCGCCGAGCTCCGCAGCTCGTCGGCGTAGCGCGCGGGGTCGCCGAGCTCGAGGGCGCCGTCGTGATCCGCGGCCTCCTCCTGCAGGTCGGCCTCGAGGCCGCCCGTGAGGTCGTCGACGTCCTCCGGGTCGAGGTCCGCGAGCCGGGCGCGCACGGCGGCGGCGAAGGCCCGGATGCGGGTGTCGAGGTTGGGATCTGCGGTGTTCACGGCTTCTCTCCGATCGTGCGGACGTTCGCGGATGCGGGCACGGGGCCCTCGCCGGTGCCGCCGGCCTTCCGGGTGCGGTGGGTCGGCGCGGGGGCCGGCTCGCCGAGGAGCCCGCTCATGGCCGTGGCGAACGCGGCCCAGGTCGCGCGCTGCCCGGCGAGCAGCTCGCGGCCCTCGGGGTTGATCGCGTAGTACTTGCGATGCGGTCCGCCCTCGGACGGCACCACGTAGCTCGAGAGCGCGCCGGCCGCGTAGAGGCGGCGGAGCGTCCCGTAGACGGAGGCGTCGCCCACGTCGCCGAGTCCCGCGTCCCGCAGGCGCCGGACGATGTCGTAGCCGTACCCGTCGTCGTGCTGCACCACGGCGAGCACCGCGGTGTCGAGCGCGCCCTTGAGCAGCTGCGTGGTGTCCATCAGGCGATCTCTCTCATGCGTCGCACAGTATCACGCAGTGCGCGGTACCGCGGAGTGCCGCGCAGGGCGGTGCGCCGCGATGAAGGCGTTGAGCGGGCGCGCCGACCCTCGTGCTCGCGCCGGACCCGGTGCTACCGTCGGGCATGCCCATCGTCCTGGAGGCCCTCGGCCGCGTGCTCGCCCTCGTGGGCGACGTCATGCTGAGCGGCGCGGGCGTCACGCCCGCGATCCTCCTCGCGGCCCTCCTCGGCGCCGCCTCCGTGGCCGCCGCGACAGCGCTCGTGCGCATCGCCGCCGCGCGCGGGCTCATCGGATCCGCCGCGCCGCCGCTCGGCCCGGACGAGGACGTCGACCTCCCGGTGCTCGTCTCCTCGAGCGACCCGGACGCGGACGGGCACGAGCGCTCCCGGGCACCGGGCCGCCGGATGCAGGTCGTCGTGCCTGCGCCGCTCCCGGCCGCCTGACCGCGGCCAGCAGGGGTCCGCCGCCGCCGCGCGGCGCGGACCCGGCGCGCGCCCGCATGCGACGACCAGACGGACCCCCTCCGCTCTCGTCGCAAGGAACCCCGTGGACCCCACATCGATCGCCCCCGTCCGAGCCGTGCTCGACGGACTGTCCCAGCTCGTCGTCGGCCTCGCCGACCTGATCCAGCCGCTCGCCGGCGCCTCGGCGACCGGGGTGGCCGTCATCCTCCTGACCCTCGGCGTGCGGGCCCTGCTCGTGCCCGTGGGCGTCGCGCAGGTGCGTGCCGAGATCCAGCGCCGCCGGATCGCCCCCGCGCTCGCCGAGCTCCGGCGCCGTCACGCCGGCAAGCCCGAGCAGCTGTCCCGCGCGACGCAGGAGCTGTACGCGCGAGGGCGCGTCGCCGCTCGCCGGCTGCCTGCCGACGCTCGCGCAGGCGCCCGTGCTCGCCGCCGTCTACGCCCTGTTCGCGCACGCGCGGATCGGCGGCGAGGCGAACGCGCTGCTCGCGACGCCGTTCGCGGGGATCCCGCTCGGCACGAGCGCGCTCGCCTCGGCAGGGCTGGGCGTCGAGCCGCTCGTCGTCGCGGTCGTCGTGCTCGGGCTGCTCGCGATCGTGATCGAGGTCCGCCGCCGCGCCGACCTGCGGTTCCCGGGGCCGCCCGTGCCCCTCGATCCGGCGCTGCCCGGCACGGCCGGCATGACCGCGACGATGCGGGTGCTGCCGTTCGTCACGGTCGTCTTCGCCGGGATCGCCCCGCTCGCCGCGGCCCTCTACCTGCTGTCGAGCGCCGCGTGGACGCTCCTCGAGCGCGTCGCGCTGCGGCGGCTGCTCGGCCGTCCGCCCTCCCGTGGGACGGCGCCCGCGTGATCCACCGGCCCGGGGCGGCGCATCCCGTCTGCGAGGATCGAGGCACACCGAGCCGGGAGCCGCCATGACCTCCACCCCCGCGGGCGCCGTCGCCCTGCCGCCCACGCGCGTGACCTACCCGGCGGGATCCGTCGCCTCCGAGGGCACGGTCCTCCGCGTCGACGACCTCGCCGACGGCACGCGTGCCGTCGTGCTCGACGCCACCGCGTGCCACCCCGTCGACGCGGCCTGGCCCGACCAGCCCGCCGACCGCGCGGTCCTCCGGGTGCGCGGCGCCGGGTTCGAGGTCCTCGACTGCGTCGTCGGCGCGGCGGCCACGGATCCCGCGGAGGACGCGGCGCTCCACGTGGGCGCCGAAGTCCCGGTCAAGAAGGGCGCCGAGGGCTGGTCGTTCGTCGCCGTGCACGTCGTGCCGGGCGACGCCGACGTCCGCGTGGGCGACGTCGCCGAGGTCGCGGTGGATCCCGAGCACCGCCGCGCCCTGAGCGCCGGCCACACGGGCTGCCACCTCGCCTCCCTCGCCCTCGACCGCGCGCTCGCCGACGCATGGACCAAGGACGTGGCGACGGACGCGCTGGGCGCCCCCGGCTTCGACGCGCTCGCCATCGACACGTCCCGCATCGGCCCGTGGTCGTCCGTCGACGCCTACCGCCTCGGGAAGTCGCTGCGGAAGAAGGGCTTCGTCCCCGCGACGCTCCTCGAGCACCTCGACGAGGTGCGCGACGCGGTCGACGCCACGCTCGCCGGGTGGGTCGCCTCGGGTGCCGCCGCGCGGATCGAGCGCGAGGGCGACCTGCTCACCTCGCGCCGCTCCTGGGTGTGCGAGCTGCCGGGCGGCACCGCGCGGATCCCCTGCGGCGGCACGCACCTGGCGGGCCTCGACGAGCTCGCGTCCATCACGGTCGACCTCGAGGTCGAGGAGGCCGACGGCGCCGTCGTGGTGCGGATGCGCACCACCTGCGTCCCGGCATGACACCCCTGGTCGGGGGACTCCGGTATCCCCGCACCTCCCGCGTCGGGTAGCGTGGTCAGGCGCCGTCCGGCCGACCGGCATCCTCGGTCCGGCGACGGCGCGGCGATGGAAAGTGGTATCGAACGTGGCAGCAACCCCCGCGACGAAGTGCTCGGTCTGCGGCAAGGCGAACCCCGTCGGCATGGCCACGGGCAACATCCTCGACCACGGCCGCAACCACGAGCGCTGCCCGGGATCCGGCAAGCCGCCGGCCGTCTCGACCAAGCCCGCCTCGGCGGCCGCGAAGTCGGGCACCGCCCCGTCGCGGAAGCCCGCGAGCGAGGCCGCGAAGCGCGAGCCCAGCCGCAAGACCACCCCGGCCAAGGCGGCCGGCCCCACGCGCGGCGTCACCGTGCGTCGCGTCGAGGTCGACACCGAGCGTCTGCGCCTGCGCGAGGAGAAGCTCGAGCGGATCCGCGTGCAGCGCGAGGAGGCGGCCCGCCGTCGCCTCGGCGACTACATCGTGCCGCTCGATGCCGACGGCCAGGAGGCCCCGGAGGCCGAGATCACGCTGGAGAGCATGGACGACGAGGCGCCGGCCGACACCGCCGCGTCCGACGTCGCGACCGCCGACGCCGCGGACGGCCGCCCCTCCGCCTAGCGCGTAGCGTGGCGCTCATGACAGAGCAGTCCACCGATCAGCCCACCACGTACCTCGGCCGCACCGGCGTGGAGGTCTCGCGCCTCTGCCTCGGCACCATGATGTTCGGCGCCTGGGGCGAGACCGACCACGAGAAGTCCATCCGCGTGATCCACCGCGCCATCGATGCGGGCATCACCTTCATCGACACCGCCGACATCTACGCGTACGGCGAGTCGGAGGAGATCGTCGGCAAAGCCATCGCGCAGTCCGGCCGACGCGACGACCTCGTCCTCGCCACCAAGTTCTTCAACGGGATGAAGCCCGAGGCGAACTTCCGCGGAGGCTCGCGCCGCTGGATCATGCGGGCCGTCGAGGACTCGCTGCGCCGCCTCGGCACCGACCACATCGACCTGTACCAGATGCACCGGCCCGACGAGCACACGGACATCGAGGAGACCCTCGGCGCGCTCACCGACCTGGTCACGCAGGGCAAGGTGCGCTACATCGGCTCGTCCACGTTCCAACCGAGCCAGGTCGTCGAGGCGCAGTGGGCCGCCCGCGAGCGCGGCACCGCGCGCTTCGTCACCGAGCAGCCGCCGTACTCGCTCCTCACCCGCGGCATCGAGGCCGACCTCCTCCCCACGACCCAGCGCCACGGCATGGGCGCGCTCGTCTGGAGCCCGCTCGCGGGAGGCTGGCTCTCCGGCAAGTACCGGAAGGGCCAGGAGATCCCGAAGACGCACCGCAACGACCGCGACCCGTCGCGCTACGACCCGTCCGACCCGAAGTTCGCGGCCGCCGACCAGCTGGGCGCCCTCGCCGACGAGCTCGGCGTGCCGCTCGTGCACCTCGCGCTCGCCTTCGTGCTGCGCCACCCGGCGGTGTCCAGCGCGATCATCGGCCCGCGCACCATGGAGCAGCTCGAGTCCCAGCTCGACGCGGCCACCCTGGAGCTCGACGCCGCCACGCTCGACCGCATCGACGAGATCGTGCCGCCCGGCCTCAACGTGAACCCGGCCGACACGGGGTTCGCGAACTACTGGCTGGATCCCGCCCGCCGCCGCCGCTGACCCGGCCGGGGCGCGGGATGCGGGCGGTCGCCGATCCGCGGAGCGCCCGCTCCCGGTCGGCGCCGATCCGCTCCCCGTAGGGTCGGTGCATGAGCCGCCGCACCCGGGAGCCCGTGTACGGGACCGCCGTCGTCCTGGGCCGCGCGCTCTTCGGATCGCTCCGTCTCCGGCTCGTCGCCGACGGCCGGGACCGCATCCCGGACACCGGCGGCGCGGTCATCGCGATGACCCACTTCGGCTACCTCGAGTTCGCCCTCGTGGAGTGGGCGACCTGGTTGCACAATCGCCGCCGGATCCGCTTCATGGCGAAGAAGGGCGCGTTCGACACGCCCGGCGTGGGCTGGGTCCTGCGCCGGATGCGCCACATCGAGGTCGACATGACCGCGGGTGCCGCCGCCTACGCGGACGCCGTCGCGGCCCTGCGGGCGGGCGAGCTCATCGGCGTCTTCCCGGAGGCGGGCGTGAGCGCCTCCTTCCGGGTGCGGGAGCTCAAGACCGGTGCCGCGCGGCTGGCCGCCGAGGCCGGCGTGCCGATCGTGCCCGTCGCCGTGTGGGGCGGGCACCGTCTGCTCACCAAGAACCGCCGCATCCGCATGCGCGATCGCATCGGCGTTCCCGTGCACCTGCGCGTGGGGGAGCGGATCCCCGTGGCGCCGGACGCGGATCCGCGCGAGGTGACCGACGCCCTCCGCGACGAGCTGCAGCGGCTGGTCGACGACCTGCAGTCCTCCTACCCGGTGGACGGCCACGATGCATGGTGGCAGCCGCGGCACCGGGGCGGCACGGCGCCGACACCGGCGGAGGCGGCGGCCGCCGACGCGGAGCGCGACGAGCGCAGGAGGCGTCGCGCCGAGGAGCGCTGACCCGCGCAGAGGGGGAGATGAGATCGGCCCGGGCCTTCGAGGCCCGGGCCGATCTGCGCACGTGAACGTCTGTTACCCGCAGACGAACCGGCTGGTGCGGTACCGCTCACCCGAAGAGCTGTACCGGATGCCTCCACGGTAGCCGCGCATGCTGACGATCCCCCGGACTGCGCGGGAATGTACCCCGTATTGGGGGGAAGCGGGTGTGTCCGTCTTTTGGGGGACCCAGTACAGTCGCGCGTCCCTCGACGCCGCGGCTCAGACCGGCTCAGACCGGCTCGGCCAGCGGGGATCGCTCGAGGCCGGGCGCCGGCGGGGCGGTGGGGTCGGCGTCCACGGCGCGGATCCGGTTGCCCGCGTCCACGTGCACCACGCGGGGCTCGAGCGCGCGCGCCTCCTCGGTGCTCATCTGGCCGTACGCGATGAGGATCACCACGTCGCCGACGCCCACGAGGTGCGCGGCCGCGCCGTTGATGCCGAGCACGCCGCTGCCGCGCTCGCCCGCGATCGTGTAGGTGTCGAGCCGGGCGCCGTTGGTGACGTCGACGATGCTGACGCGCTCGCCCACGAGGATGTCGGCGGCGTCGAGCAGGTCGCGGTCGACCGTGACGGAGCCCACGTAGTGCAGGTCGGCGTGCGTCACCGTGGCGCGGTGGATCTTCGCGGTCATCATGGTGCGCAGCATGCGTGCTCCTCGGCGGGCGGTGTCCGTGCGCGCGGAGGCGGAGCACGGTGATCGCACGGGCGATCACGTGGGCAACGCGCGCGAGCACGCGGATGTTCCGGCGGGTGCCGGATCCGGTCCGCGCGCGGCCCCCGGCGAGTGTACGAGACGGCGCCGGGCTATGCGCGCCCGCCCGGGCGGGCCACTCTGGGGAGGGGACCCGACCCGCAGAGCGCATGGAGGCACCAGTGGCACGACGAGACACGGCCGACACCATGGAGGATCGTCCCGGCGAGGATGACGCGCGCAAGCCCGACTCCCCGACGGACATCGAGAAGCCGTCCTGGAAGTACGTGCTCCGCAAGACCATGCGCGAGTTCGGATCCGACCAGTGCACCGACATCGCGGCGTCGCTGACCTACTACGCGGTGCTGTCGCTGTTCCCGGCGCTCATCGCGATCATCTCGCTGCTCGGGGTGTTCGGGCAGGGGCGTTCGACGGTCGACGCCGTCGTGGACCTGCTGGAGGGCTTTGCTCCGAAGGACGCCATCGGGCTCATCACGCCGGTTCTGGAGGGCTTCGTCGAGTCCCCGGCCGCCGGCTTCGCCCTCGTCTCCGGCATCGTGCTCGCCATCTGGTCGGCGTCCGGCTACGTCGGCGCCTTCAGCCGGGCCATGAACCGCATCTACGAGATCCCCGAGGGCCGGCCGTTCCTGAAGCTCAAGCCCACGCAGCTCGCCGTGACGGTCATCGGCATCGTGATCCTGCTGGTCTGCGCGCTCATCATCGCGATCTCCGGGCCCGTCACCGAGGCCATCGGCGACGCGCTCGGCCTCGGCACGACCGTGCAGATCGTGTGGTCCATCGCCAAGTGGCCGGTGCTCGCGTTCGCGATCGTGCTGCTCATCGCGATCCTCTACTACGCCACCCCGAACGCGAAGCAGCCGAGGTTCCGCTGGATGAGCATGGGCGCGGCGATCGCGCTCGTCGTCCTGGTGCTCGCGAGCGTCGGCTTCGCGTTCTACGTCACGAACTTCGCCAGCTACGCGAAGAGCTACGGCGCGCTCGCCGGCGTCGTCGTCTTCCTCCTCTGGCTCTGGATCGCGAACCTCGCGCTGCTGTTCGGCGCCGAGTTCGACGCGGAGCTCGAGCGCGGGCGCCAGCTGCAGGCCGGGATCGCCGCCGAGGAGACGCTGCAGCTGCCGCCCCGTGCCACCGTCGTCAGCGACAAGAAGGCCGCCGCCGAGCGCGAGGACGTGAAGCGCGGCCGGGCGATCCGCGAACGCCACGACCGCGCCGAGCGCCTCGGCGGGGGCGACGCGGGCGACGGCGCATGATCCGTCCGGCGAGCCCGCCCGGGGAGCGCGCGAGCCGGCCGCGTCACCGGTCCTTGATCTCGTCGTACGCCGCCAGGGCCCGCTGCCGGGACTCCTTCAGGTCGACGATGGGCGTCGGGTAGGCCGCGAGCCCGCCCTCGGCCTGGTCGTCCGCGCCGTCCTCGGCGCTCGCGACGAGGTCGCCCATCGCCTTCCAGGGCTCGTGCACGACATCCCGGGGCGCGTGCGCCAGCTCGGGCACGTACGAGCGGATGTACTCGCCCGACGGGTCGAACTTCTGCCCCTGCAGCACGGGGTTGAACACGCGGAAGTACGGCGCCGCGTCGGCGCCGGATCCCGCGACCCACTGCCAGCTCGCCGCGTTGTTGGCCGCATCCGCGTCGACGAGCGTGTCCCAGAACCACTGCTCGCCGAGGCGCCAGTCGATCAGCAGGTTCTTGATGAGGAACGACGCCACGACCATCCGCACGCGGTTGTGCAGGTGGCCGTCCTTCCACAGCGCCCGCATCCCGGCGTCGACGAGCGGCACGCCGGTGCGCCCGCGCTGCCAGGCGCCGAGGGTCGCGTCGCTCGGCTCCGCCCACGGGAACGCGTCGAAGCGCGGCACGAAGTTGCGGGTCGCGAGATCCGGCTGGTGGTAGAGCAGGTGGTAGCTGAACTCGCGCCAGCCGAGCTCGGAGAGGAACTTGGTGGCGTTGACCTCGTCGCCGCCCACCTTCTTCCCGCGCGTGCGCTGGATCCGGTGCCACACCTGGAACGGGCTGACCTCGCCCCAGCGCAGGTACGCCGACAGCCGCGAGGTCGTCATCGCCGCGGGCTCGTCGCGCTGGGCCGCGTAGTCCTCGAGCTCGTGGTGGACGAAGTCCTCGAGGCGCTGCAGGCCGGCGGCCTCGCCGGGATCGCAGGCCTCGCGGAGGCCTGCCGCCCAGTCCGGCTTCGTGGGCAGCAGCTCCCAGTCGTCGAGGTCGTCCGAGCGGGGCGCATTCCGGGGTCGGTCGAGCTCGTGCGGCGCGGGGAGCGGCTTCCGCGGCTCCTCCCGCTCCTGCGCGGCCTTCCAGAACGGCGTGTACACGCGGAACGGCTCGCCCTGCTTGTTCGTGACCGTCCACGGCTCGACGAGCAGCGATCCCTGGAAGCTGCGGACGTCGAGCCCCCGGTCGCCGAGGTCCTTCTTGATGGCGGTGTCGACCGCGATCTCCGCGCCGCCGTAGCGCCGGTTCCAGAGCACCGCGCCGGCGCCGACCTCCTCGACGACGTCGTCGAGGACCTCGGCGGCCGCCCCGCGCCGCAGCACGAGCGGCGAGCCGAGCTCCCGCAGCGACTCCGCGAGGCGCGACAGGCTCATGTGCAGCCACCAGCGGGCGGCGCCGCCGAGCGGACGGATCCCGTCGCTCTCCTCGTCGAGCACGTACAGCACCACGACAGGCTCGCCGCGCTCGACGGCCGCGTGCAGCGCCGGGTTGTCGGCCACGCGGAGGTCGTCGCGGAGCCAGACGACGCTCGGGCCGTGCGCCGGATCGGCGCCGTCCCGGTCGGCGGATCCGCGGTCGGGGGCGTCGTCGTCGCTCATGCATCGAGCCTAGGACGGGGCCCTGCAGGCGACCGGCCCGGGTCCGCTTCGCGCGGGGAGCCCGGCGGCACGTAATATCGCACATGGCAGTGCGCGTCCGTCCGGGGCCGACCGCCCACCCGAGACCCGCCGTCGTCGAGAGGCCCATGGACAACCGAAGCACGCCCCTGCCCCCGCCCGAGCGCCCCGGGCAGCCCGCACGCGACGCCGTCTCGGCGGTCGTGGTGGCCGGCGACGCCGGATCCACGATCGCGGCCACGCTGACGTCCGTCCTCGGGCAGACCCTCCCGCTGCAGCGCGTGGTCGTCGTCGTCGCCGGCAGCCGCGACGACACCTTCGCCGTGGCGCGGACCTTCAACGGCCGCCACGAGCGCACCCTGCCCGGTGGGGTGCGCGCGTCGACGACGGTCACGGTCATCGACCGCGGCCCGCGCGAGGGCTCGCTCCGCTCGGCCTACGGCTTCGCCCTCCGCCTGGTCGGCGACGCGGAGCGCGTGCTGCTCGTCTCGCCGGACGCCGAGCTGGAGCCCGACGTGCTCGAGCTCCTCGCCGCGGCCCTCGACCGGGATCCGGGCGCCGTCTCGGTCTCCGCCTCCCTCGACCCGCGGCCGACCGGATCGCACGGCCCCCTCGCGGGCGCGCTCCGGCTCCTCCAGCGCCACTGGGCGATGGGCGCCGTCGAGACCGGCGCCGACCTCGGCCTCACCGGACCGGTGCCGCTCGCCCCGGCGTCCCTCCTCCGGCTCCCCGAGCGCGACCCCCTCTCGCCGTCGGCCGCGACCTCGGAGGGGATCCTCACCGACCTCCTCGCCGGGGACGACCGCTCCGCCCTCGTCCCCGGCGCCCGCGCCCGCGTCGACACCTCCGTCACCTGGGGGATGATGCGCGAGCGGCGCGACCGGTGGGGTGCCCACGTGGCCCGGCTGGCGCGCGGCGGATCGGCCGCCGACGTCGGCGACCGGCGTCGCGCCCGCCTGGCGTCCCTGCGGATCGGCGTCGGCCCCGTCCTCCGGTTCGCGGCCTATGCGCTGGTGGCGCTCTACCTCGCCGCCGCCTGGATCCAGGGGATGCTGGAGCCCGCGTGGTGGTGGGCCGTCCCCGTCGTGGCGCGGCTGCCGCTGCACATCCGCACCCTCCGCCGGATCCGCGAGCGCAGCGCCGCCGACGTGATCTTCGGGGCGACGTTCCTCCCCCTCGAGGCGGCCGAGGCGGCGTACGGAGTCTCCCGGATCCGGGACGCCCTGCACCGCCTGGCGCACCGCGGGCGTCGCGGGCCCGCCGCGGCCGAGACGGTGCCGCCCTTCTCCCGGGTCGATTCGGTCGCGGTCGTGGTCGTGGCCCTGGCCGTCGGCGTCGTCCTCGCCGCGGCCGAGGCCGGTGGTCCCGCATCGGTCGCCCTCACCACGGCGGTCGGCTGGGCGGCGTGCATCGTCACCGCCGCCGACCTCGTCATGGCGTTCCTGCGCCTGCTGGTCGCCCACGGCGGGCCGTTCGCCCGCCCGGGCGCATCGGGTGGATCCGCGGCCTAGGCCTCGGCGACGCTCCCGCGCAGCTTGTCGGTGAGCTCGCGCAGCGTGTTCAGCTCGTCCTGCGTGAGGGCCCCGCCCACGGTCGAGGCGATGGACTCCATGTGGACGCGCGCCACCGCGCGGAAGGCCGCGTCGCCGTCGTCGGTCAGCCGCACGATGGTGGCCCTCCCGTCGCTTTCGTCGCCGCACTTCACGACCAGGCCCCGCGACACGAGGCGATCGATGAGACGGCTCACGCTGGGCTGGGTGAGCAGCACGTGCTGGTTGAGGTCCCGCAGGCGCAGACGCCCCTCGGGCTGCCGCGAGATGTTGAACAGCACGTCGTACTCGTTGAACGAGAGCTCGCGGCTGGGGAACTCGGCGGTGAGGCGGCGCATGACGCTGACCTGCGCGCGGAACAGCGACTCCCAGGCCCGCACGGCGTCCGCTGTCTCGCCCACCAGGCCTCCTCGTCCGGTGCGCATCGCGATGAGGATCGGGCGCACGCTGTCGAGGGCGAGTCTACTGAGCGGTGCCCCGGGGAGAGCCCGCAGCGGATCGGCGCCGGACATGACTGAGGGCCGACCCCAGAGGCATGGGGCCGGCCCTCTCCCTTGCACCAGGAGTGTCCTGCAATCACATTCCGTCTCCACCGCCACAGCAAACGGTGGGGACGAGAAGACTGTATAACGATCCCGTAACGCCCCGCTACCCGGAACGGGCCTCATGTGCTGGGAGATCGCCTACAGCTCCGCAAGGGCGGGCTGAGCGCCCGCGGACGGCTCAGAACAGGTCGGGCGATTGCGTGCTCGCGTGGTGGACGGCGACGTCCGCGTGGCGGTCGAACCGGTAGCCCGCGCCGCGCACCGTGCGGACGATCTCCTCGTAGCGGCCGAGCTTGGCGCGCAGGCGGCGGACGTGCACGTCGATGGTCCGCTCGTTCGGCACGTCGTCCCCGTCGGCGGCGGACCACAGCGAGGCGATGAGCTCGGATCGCTCGATGGTGCGTCCCTCGCGGAGCACCAGGTACTGCAGGAGCTCGAACTCCTTGTAGGTGAGCGGGGCGGTCTCGCCGTCGAGCACGACGCGCTTGCGGGACAGGTCGACCGTCACTCCCCCGGCGACGCGGCCCTCGTCCTCGGGCTGCTCGCGGTGCTGGGCGACGGCGGCGGGATCCTGCAGGGCGAGGCGGACCACGTCGATGTCGCGGCCTCCGGCGCCCTCCGGGGCGAGGGCCACGGCGGCATGGGTCTCGACGCCGGGGGCCAGCTCGGCCGCCAAGCGCTTGAGCGCCGCGACGACGGTGCCGAGGTCGGTGCCGGCCGTGGCCGCCTTGAGCTCGTCGAGCCCGACGTAGATGGCGAAGCCGCGCGCCTCGGTCCCCTCGGGGACGGCGCGGAGGCGGGCCGGGCGGGTGGGCGCGGCGGCCGGAGCAGCCGGAGCGGATGTCGTGGTGCGCGCGGGGACGGCCTGCGGGCGGCGGAGCGGCGGGGCGAGCGGCGCCGCCGCGCGGAGCACGGGGGCGGCGGGAGCGGATCGGAGCGAGGTGCGGGCGGAGTCGATGGTCGCGAGAGACATGGCGGGAGTCCTTGTGATGATGCGGGTGCGGCGCAGCTGGAGTGCGCGGGACCTCAGGGGAGTGCGAGACGCCTCAGGGGGCGGATGCGCCGAATACGGCGGGGAGGGTCGACGACGGACGCGTCGCTGGACCGCTCGGGCGAAGGCGGCGGGTCAGGCCGACATTCGACAGCACATCGCGACACGGCCGGGCATCATCATGCCGGCGACTCCCGAGGCCTCGAAGGAGGTCAGGACGTGCGCGTTCAGAGTCATGGGGAGAGCATGCACGGATCCGTGCGCCCCTGTCAACAGCGGCGGCGGGAATCGTGCGGGACGCGCAGGAATCGTGCGTGCGCGGACAGCAGCGGCGCCCGTCCCCGAGGGGAGCGGACGCCGGAGCGTGCGGGATGCGGGTCAGTGCGCGGCGGTGCCGTACAGGCGGTCGCCCGCGTCGCCGAGGCCCGGGATGATGTAGCCGACCTCGTCGAGCTTCTCGTCGAGCGCGCCCAGCACGATGGTGACCTCGCGACCGGCGGTCGCCTCCTCGACGGCCTTCAGGCCCTCGGGCGCGGCGATGAGGCAGATGCACGTGACGTCGACGGCCCCGCGGTCGAAGAGGTACTCGATGGCGGCGATGAGGGATCCGCCCGTCGCGAGCATCGGGTCGACGACGAAGCACTGGCGGTTCGAGAGGTCGGTGGGGAGGCGCTCGGCGTAGATGTCGGGCTGCAGCGTCTCCTCGTTGCGCACCATGCCGAGGAAGCCGACCTCGGCGCTGGGCATGAGGCGCATGAGGCCGTCGAGCATGCCGAGGCCCGCGCGGAGGATGGGGACCACGAGCGGCTTCGGGTCGCTGAGCGTGAGGCCCTCGGCCGGCGCGACCGGGGTCTGCACCGTGATGGTCTCGACGCGGACGTCGCGCGTGGCCTCGTAGGCGAGCAGGGTGACCAGCTCGTCGGCCAGGCTGCGGAAGACGGGGGAGGGGGTGGTGCGGTCCCGCAGCGCCGTCAGCTTGTGCGTGATGAGCGGGTGGTCGGCTACGTGGACTCGCATAGGCTCCATTCAATCAGCAAGGGGGAACGCGATTGGACCTCCACGTGCCCGGCGACGTCGATCGCTGGATGGCCGTGGCGCTCGACGAGGCCCGGGCCTGCGCGGCCACCGGCGACGTCCCCGTGGGCGCGGTCGTGGTGGACGCGGACGGGGTCGTCATCGGGCGCGGGCGGAACCTCCGGGAGGCGCGACAGGACCCCACCGCCCACGCCGAGGTCGAGGCGCTCCGCGCGGCCGCTGCGACGACCGGCGACCGCCACCTCGTGGGGACGACGCTCGTGGTCACGCTCGAGCCGTGCGTCATGTGCGCGGGCGCGATCCTCGCGGCGCGCGTGCCCCGCGTCGTCTTCGGCGCGTGGGACGAGAAGGCGGGCGCGGCCGGATCCCTCTACGACGTGCTGCGCGACCGGCGGCTGCCGCACCGCGCGGAGGTGTTCGCAGGTGTGCGGGCAGCGGAGTGCGCCGCCGTGCTCGACGCGTTCTTCGCGGAACGGCGCGCGGGAACCTGATCGCCCCGGCGCCCCATGGCGGAGGAGCGTGCGCGGCTCAGCGCGTCGCGACCCGCACGTCGGGCTCGAGGTAGACGACGCGGGCCACGGGGACGGCCTCGCGCACGCGGCGCTCGATCGCGTCGATCCCGGCGGCGACGTCGCCCAGCGAGCTGGTGGCGGGCATCGCGATCTTCGCGGCGACGAGCAGCTCGTCCGGGCCGAGGTAGAGCGTCTTCATGTGGATGATCGACTCGGCCTCGTGGCCCGCGGTGATGGCGGCGCGGATGGCGGCGAGGTCGGGCTTCGACGCGCCCTCGCCCACGAGGAGGCTGCTCATCTCGACCCCGAGGATCACCGCGACCGCCACCAGCAGCACGCCGATGAGCAGGGTGCCAATGCCGTCGTAGATCCCGTTCCCGGTGAGGATCGAGGCCGTCACGCCGAGGAGCGCGAACACCAGGCCCGACAGCGCGGCCGTGTCCTCGAGCAGCAGCACGGGGAGCTCGGGGCTCTTCGCCCGGCGCACGAACTGCACCCACGTCTGCGTGCCGCGGAGCGGGTTCGACTCCTTGATCGCCGTGCGCAGCGAGAACGACTCGAGGCCGATGGCGATGAGCAGCACGACGATCGGCAGCCACGGCACGTCGAGCGGCTCCGGGTGCTCGATCTTGTGGATGCCCTCGTAGAGCGAGTACACGCCGCCGACCGAGAACAGGATGATCGACACGATGAAGGCGTAGACGTAGCGCACGCGGCCGTAGCCGAACGGGTGCTCCTCGTCCGCCATGCGCTTGGCGCGCTTGCCGCCGATGAGCAGCAGGATCTGGTTGCCGGAGTCGGCGAGCGAGTGCACGCCCTCCGCGAGCATCGATGAGGAGCCCGAGAAGAAGGCGGCGACGAACTTCGTGATCGCGATGCCGACGTTGGCGGCGAGGGCGGCGAAGATCGCCTTGCTGCCGTGGGATTCGCTCAAGGCGGGACCTCCTCGACCGGCGAGGCGGCTCGGGCCGCCCGGGCGCGCATGCCCCGGTCGACTCAGCCTAGCCACGCGGCCGGCGCCGCCGACCGCCCCGATCGGGCGACCCCCGGTCCCTAGGATCGGGGCATGCCCGACGCCTCCCGCCCCGCCCCGTCCGCTCCCGCCGCTGCCGCCGAGGTCGTGCGCCTCCCGTCGCTCGCCATGCTCGGCACCGGATCCATGAACGGCGCCATCCTCGGCGGGCTGCTGAAGCCGGGAGTCGAGGTCGACGGCGACGTGCGCGTGACCACGCGCTCGGCCGCCAGCGCCGCGGCGCTCGCCGAGCGGGACGGCGTCGACGCGTCGAGCGTCGAGGAGGACGCCGACGCCAACCGACGCGCGGTGCGCGGGGCGCGCGTCGTGGTGGTGGGCGTGAAGCCGTACATGGTGCCCGACCTGCTGCGCGAGATCGCGGACGACCTGGAGCCCGGGACGCTGGTCGTCAGCGTCGCGGCCGGCGTCACCATCGCGACCTTCGAGTCGCTGCTGCCCGACCACGTCGCCGTCGTGCGCTCCATGCCGAACACGCCGTCGCTCGTGGGGCGCGGCGTGACCGGGCTGGCCGCGGGGACGCGGTCGACACCCGCGGACCTGGCGCTCGCCCGCGCGGTGTTCGCGACGGTCGGCGACGTGGTGGAGGTGCCCGAGGATCGGATCGACGCGCTCAGCACGATCTCCGGATCCGGCCCCGCATACGTCTTCCTGCTCATCGAGGAGCTGACGCGCACGGCCGAGGCCAAGGGCTTCAGCCCGGACGAGGCGCGCGTGCTCGTGCAGGGCACGTTCCGCGGGGCCGTCGAGCTGCTGGCCGCGTCGGATGCGGAGCCCGCCGAGCTGCGCCGCCGCGTCACGAGCCCGAAGGGCACGACCGAGCGGGCCGTCGAGGTGCTGCAGTCGGCGGACCTGTCGGGCCTGTTCGACCGCGCGACCGACGCCGCGCTCGCCCGGGCCCGGGAGCTCGCCGCCGGCTGACGCGAGCGACGCCCGCCGGCCGGCCGGCCGCGAGGGTCAGGACAGCGAGGCGAACCTCTCGATGTCGGCCGAGGTGCCCGACACGATGATGAGGTCGTGGTTCGAGACGACGGTCTCCGCGGTCGCGTAGGTGAACGGCTTGCCGGGCGTCTTCACGCCGACCACCGTGATCCGGTAGCGCCGCCGAACCGACGACTCCGCGAGCGCCATGCCGCGGATCGGCTTCGGCGGGTACATCTTCGCGAGCACGAAGTCGTCGTCGAACTCGATGAAGTCGAGCATCCGGCCGGACACGAGGTGCGCGACGCGCTCGCCCGCCTCCGCCTCCGGGTAGATGACGTGGTTCGCGCCGATGCGCTCGAGGATCTTGCCGTGCGACTGGCTGATGGCCTTGGCCCAGATCTGCGGGATCTTGAGGTCGACCAGGTTCGCCGTGATGAGCACGCTCGCCTCGATGGACGAGCCCACCGCCACGACCGCGATCGAGAAGTCCTTGGCGCCGAGCTGCTGCAGCGCCTCGATGTTGCGCGCGTCGGCCTGCACGGCGTGCGTGACCCGGTCGGACCACTTCTGCACGAGGCCCTCGCTCGCGTCGATGGCGAGCACCTCGCGGTCGAGGCGCGCGAGCTGCCCGGCGGTCGCGGCGCCGAAGCGGCCGAGCCCGATGACGAGCACGGGGGCGTTGTGGGGGATGCGTTCGCCCATGAGGGGCCTCTCTGATCCGGTCGGTGCGGGTGGATGGGGTGCGCGTCGCCGGCTCAGCCGACGATGGGCCGCTCCTCGGAGCGCTGGAAGAGCTGGCGGCGCGTGCTCGCGGCGAGGGCGGCCGCGAGGGTGACGGTGCCGACGCGCCCCAGGAACATGGTGGCCGCGAGCACGTACTTCGCGGGATCCGTGGCCTCGGCCGTGAAGCCCGTGCTGAGCCCCGAGGTGGCGAACGCGCTGATGGCGTCGAAGAGCACGTAGTCGAGGCGCTCGCCGGAGACCTGCAGCAGCACGATGCTGCTGAGCGCCACGGTCGTCGCGCCCCAGAGCACGATGCTCACCGCGAGGCGGAGCACGTCGCTCGGGATGCGGCGCTCGAAGACCTCCATCGACTCGCTGCCGCGGGCCTCGGCGAACGCTGCGAGGAACAGGATCGCGAGGGTGGTGACCTTGATGCCGCCGGCCGTGGACGCGGATCCGCCGCCGATGAACATGAGCATGTCGGTGACCAGCAGGCTCGCGTTCCCGAAGTCGGACATGTCCAACGTGGAGAAGCCGCCGGACCGCGTCATGACGGAGAGGAACAGCGCCTGGAAGCCGTGCTGCACCGGGTCCATGCGCGCGAACGTCTTCTGGTTGTCCCACTCGAGCACGATGTAGGCGAGCGTGCCGAGCACGATGAGGATGAGCGACGTCCAGAGCGTGAGCTTGACGTGCACGGAGAACCGCCGGGGCTTCCGCCAGCCGCGGTACACGGCGTAGATCACGGGGAAGCCGATGCTCCCGAGGAACACGCCGACCATGAGCAGGCTGAGGAACCAGTAGTCCTGGTGGTAGAGCTCGAACCCGGCCTCGCTGAAGACGAAGCCCGTGTTCGTGAACGCCATGAGCGAGTAGTAGAAGGAGTCGAGCGCGGCCTGGCCGACGGGGATGCCCTCCAGCAGGATCCGCGGGAACAGCAGCGCCGCGATGGACAGCTCGATGACGAGCGCGCTGATCGCGACCGTGAGCAGCAGCGTGCCGATCTCGCCGAGCTTCACGGCCTGGCCCTCGGCCACCGGGCCGTGGTGGATCCGCAGCGGGTTGCTGTCGCTCGCCGCCATGAGCCGGGCCTTGAGACCGAGACGGCGGGACACGATGAGCCCCATGATCGACGCGAGCGTGAGCACGCCGATGCCGCCGATCTGCACGCCGAGCGCGATGAAGGCGTGCCCGAGCGGGGTCCAGTACGTCGCCATGTCGACGGTCGCGAGGCCCGTGACGCAGATGGCGGAGACGGCGGTGAAGAGCGCGTCGGCGAACGGCGCGGAGTCGCCGGTGGACGTCATGCCGGGGAGCATGAGGATCGTCGTGAGCGTGAGGACGAGCGCCGCGAAGATGAGGATCGCGAAGCGGGCCGGCGTGGAATGCGCGAAGTAGTCGACGAAGTCGCGGATGCGCCCGAGGAGGGGGCGCCCGTGATCCGGCCTGCCGCGCATGGTCCCCTGTCCGCTCGGAGGCCTGTCGGCCCGGTTCGTCATGGTACTGCGAGTGCGCGACGGAATACCCTTCGGGGATGGCTGACATCTTCGACGTCGTGGGGGATCCCACCCGCCGCGACCTCCTCCGCGTGCTGCTCGACCGACGCGCCGTGCCCGAGGCGCCGACGGGGGAGATCAGCGTCTCGGAGCTCGTGCAGACCCTCGCGATCAGCCAGCCGACCGTGTCCAAGCACCTGCGCGTGCTGCGCGACATCGGGCTCGTCTCCGTGCGGGAGGAGGGGCAGCACCGCTACTACCGGCTGGAGCCCGCGCCCCTGGAGGCGCTGGACGTGTGGGTCGCGCCCTTCGTCGGCGGCGGTCCGGACGCAGGCGACGACGGCGCGCACGCGGATCCCGACACGGGGCTGCTCGGGGGCGGGCTGTCCGCGGATCCCGACGCAGGCGACGACGGCGATCCGGCCGGATACCCGTTCGCCGCGTCCCTCGGTCGGATCTGGGCCGACACCCGCTATCAGGCGGCCGCCGCCGTGCACGACGCCACGCGCGTCGCGGGCTCCGCGAGCCAGGCGTCGCTCGGCCGCCTGCGCGGTCGGAAGCCGGGGAACGGGCGGGACGCGTGATGCAGGATGTGACACGATGGACACGCGTCCATCCGGACCCCTAGAATCGCGCACCAGCGCCCGCATCGCGGGGGCCATGAGGTCCGTGAGCCGGTCACGCAGAACGAGGAGTCGATCCGCCCATGTCGCGTGACCTGTCCGACGTCCGATTCCTCACGGTGGCCGAGGTGGCCGAGATGATGCGCGTCTCCAAGATGACCGTCTACCGCCTCGTGCACTCGGGCGACCTGCCCGCCATCCGCTTCGGCCGGTCGTTCCGCGTGCCCGAGTCCGCCGTGCTCGCCGCGATCGACCCGTCGAACGCCCTGCCCGGCCAGCCCGGGGAGCCCGGGCGTCACTCCGGCATGTCGGATGTCGGCTAGACTCCTCTGAGGCTATTTTCCGCGGGTCACCAGAGCCCGCGTGTTCCGTCCGGCAACAGATGAGGTGCCCCTATGGGTTCAGTGATCAAGAAGCGTCGCAAGCGCATGGCGAAGAAGAAGCACCGCAAGCTGCTTCGCAAGACGCGCCACCAGCGTCGCAACAAGAAGTAGCGCGCACGCGTCCGTGAGGGCGCACGACGTGATGAAGAGGACGCCGACCCGGTGACGGGGCGGCGTCCTCTTCGTGCGTGCGGGGTCGCACGGCGGGCGATCGTCCGCCCGGCGGGTCAGCTCCCGGCGGATCCGTCCGCCGGTGCGGCCTCGCGGCGCACGCGCCGACGGGCGTCGCGGATGCTCTGGCGCCGGAGCCGCATCGACGGCCAGCCGGATCCGCGGGCGTGGGCCGCGAGCGCCTGGTCCGGGTTCACGACCACCGGGTGCCCGACCAGCGAGAGCAGCGGGATGTCGTGCCGCGAGTCGGAGTACGCCCAGCACTCGGCGGCGTCCGCGCCCGTGCGCGCGAGGAGCCCCCGTGCGGCGGCGGCCTTGTGCGCACCGTGCAGGAACTCGCCCTCGAGGCGCCCCGTGTACGCGCCGTCGCGCACCTCGAGCGCGCTGCCCAGCGCGCCCGTGAGCCCGAGGCGACGGGCGATCACGTCGGCGAGGAACGACGGGGACGCCGTGACCAGCCAGACCTGGTGGCCCTTCGCGAGGTGCTCCTGCGCGAGGCCGAGCGTCTCCGGCCAGACCATCGGCGCGGTGTGCCGCTCGTAGATGTCGTCGGCGAGCGCGGCCATGTCGGCGACCGTGACGCCGGTCACGACCTCGAGGCCGCGGGCGCGGGCCGAGGCGAGGTGCCGGTCGTTCTCGCCGCGCGCCTTGAAGCGCGCGTGCTTCCATCCGGAACCGACGATGTCGCGCACCGTGAGGAGGCCGGCCGAGCGGAGCCCGCGCACGAGGTGGAACGCGCTCGCGCCGTGGATCAGGGTGTTGTCCACGTCGAAGAACGCGAGGATCGGGGTGCCCGCCTGCTCGACCATGATCGGGTCAGCGTAGGCGACGCTCCTGGGTCGGGGCGCCGGGTCCCGGGCCCGATGCGCTCGCCTACGCTGGGCGTATGAGCGCAACGGTCCTCACCCTCGTCGGCAAGCCCGGCTGCCACCTCTGCGACGACGCGCGCGAGGTCGTGACGCAGGTGCTCGGCGGCCTCGACGCGACGCGCGCCGCCGAGGTGACGCTCGAGGAGCGCAGCATCCTCGACGACCGTGCGCTCGCCGACCGGTTCGCGGAGGAGATCCCGGTGCTCCTCATCGACGGGCGCGTCCACAACTACTGGCGCATCGACGCCGAACGGCTGCGGCGGGCGCTCGACGCGCGCTGACCCGGCACCGCGCCCGCGGATAGGGTCGGAGCATGACCCTCCGCCACGTCGTCTCCTGGAAGCTCGCCGACCGCGATCCCGCCGCCCTCGACCGCGACGCCGCCCGCGTCACGGAGGCGCTCGGGACGCTCCCCGGCCTCGTGCCCGGCATCCGCGCGTTCCAGCTGGGGCGCGACGTGGTCGGATCCGCGCGCAGCCACGACGTCGTGCTCATCGCCGACTTCGACGACCGGGCCGCGCTGGACGCGTACGACGCGCACCCCGACCACCAGCGCGTCGCCGCCCTCGTGCGCAGCCTGGTCGCCTCCGCGGCGTCGGTCGACTTCGAGGTCTGACGTCGCCGGCGAAGCGGCGGTGCCCGCGCCCCGGCGGCGCGTGACGCTCGCCCAGGTGGCCGAGCGCGCCGGGGTCTCGCGCTCCGCGGTGTCCTTCGCGCTCACCGGGCGGACGGACCAGCGGCTCTCGACCGAGACGATCGCCCGGATCCAGCACGCGGCCGCGGAGCTCGGCTACCGCCCGAACATGACCGCCCGGACGCTGCGCACGGGCCGCTCGGGCACCGTGGCGCTCGTCTCGGACTTCGTGAGCAGCACGTCGCACGCGAACTCGATGGTGCGCGGCGCGCTCGACGCATTGCGGGAGCGCGACACGATCCTGTTCACCGTCGACACGCAGGGCGACGACCGGCAGGAGGAGCAGCTGCTGGAGAGCCTGCTCGGCCGGACCATCGACGGCGTGCTCTACGCGTCGATGTTCACGCGGGTCGTCCGGACGCCCGCGCTGCTCGACCAGGTGCCGCACGTGCTGCTCAACTGCGTGCCCGCGACCGGTGTCGCCCAGGCCGTGGTGCCGGACGAGGAGGCCGGGGGATCCGCTGCCGCGCGGGCGCTCCTCGACCACGGGCACCTCGACCGGATCTGGTTCGTCGGCGGCTTCCCCGCCGGCGTCACCGGCGGATCCGCCTGGCGCGGCTGGGCGCCCGTCGCGCTCGACGAGCGGCTCGCGGGCCTCCGCCGCGCGCTCGGCGCGGCGGGGGCGGGGCTCGCCGGCGTGCAGGAGGTGGCCCGCGACTGGGACATCGACGACGGGCGCGACGCCGTCGCCCGCCTGCTCGCGACCGGAGCGCGCCCGAGCGCCCTGGTCTGCGCGAACGACCCCGTCGCCGCGGGGGCCTACCAGGCGCTGCACCGCGCGGGGCTCCGCGTGCCCGAGGACGTCTCGGTCGTCGCGTTCGACGGCAGCGCGATCAGCCGCGCGCTGGATCCGCCGCTCGCCTCCGTCGCGCTGCCCCAGCTCGAGCTCGGCCGCCTCGCCGTCGACCTGCTCTTCGACCGCGCCGCGGAGCCGGCCGTGCACCGCGTGCCGATGGCGCTGGTGGCGGGTGGGTCGATCGGCCCGGCGCGCTGAGCCTTCTCGGGACACGCACGGGCGGGGCGCGCTAGATCGTTGTAGCATCCTGTCCGCGCGTCCGGTACCCGACCGGGTCGCGATCTCTCACGCATACGAAGGAGTATGGGATGACTGCTGTCGATGGGGCCCGCACGGCCCCGAACGCCTGGTGGGTGGGCTTCGTGTGCGGCATGGCGACGTTCGTCGACGCCGCCGCCACGACGGGCGTGGGCATCGCGCTCGTGCTCTTCCTCGCGCCGCCCTCGGGAGGACCCGGCCTGTCGGGTCCCGAGGTCGGCTACCTCACGGCCGTGCTCACGGCGGGAGTCGCGGCCGGCTCCCTCCTCGGCGGGTGGGCCGGCGACCGGTTCGGCCGGCGCCGCGTCTTCCTCGTCACGATGACGCTGATCGTCATCGGATCCGTCACGCCGTTCCTCGGCGTCTCGTTCGCGGCGCTGCTGCCCGGGATCGCGCTCATCGGCCTCGGCGTCGGCGCGGACCTGCCGGTGGCGCTCGCGACCATCTCGGAGGCGGCGACCGACCGGAACCGCGGCAAGATCCTCGTGTTCTCGAACCTGCTCGGCGGCTTCGGGATCCTGCTGGCGGTCGTCATCGGGATCGCCTTCGGCCAGGCCGGGCCCACCGGGGGCCACGTGATGTTCGGCGCGTTCGGCGTCGTCGGGCTCCTCGTGCTGCTGATGCGCGCGACCATCCCCGAGTCGGCGTCGTGGCTCGTCGCGCGGGCCGAGCGGGCGGACGGCGCGCGCACGGTGCGGGCGCAGCGCGGGCGGATCCGCGACCTCGGACGGCCCGCCTACCGCCGGCCCTTCGTGACGCTGCTCGTCTACTACACGCTCGCCTCGCTCGCGATCAGCGTGGCGGGGAGCTTCGGCACGTACGTCGCCGTGAGCGTCGCCGGCATCCCCGTCGACGAGTACCAGTCGTGGACGATCCTCGCGATGCCGGCCGCCGTCCTCGGGGCGCTGTGGTTCATGTCGGTCGCGGACACGCGGTTCCGCATGCCGTACTTCGTGATCGGGTCCGTGGTGGTGGTCGCGTCGAACCTCATCCCGGTCGTCCTGGGGTTCAGCCTGCCGACGCTCGTGGTGTCGGTCGTGCTCTCGACCTTCGCGGGCGCGTTCTGCTTCGAGACGATCATGAAGGTCTGGACGCAGGAGTCGTTCCCCACGCTCCTCCGGTCGACCGCGCAGGGCACCGTGTACGGGGTGGCGCGCTTCGCGACGGCGGGGCTCAACGCGGTGACGCCCACGCTCCTGGCGTTGAACCCGCAGGGCGTCTACGTCGGGGTGTCCGTGCTCGCCGCAGCGGGCTTCCTGGTCGGCTGGGTCGGGTTCCGCCGGGCGCACGGCACGGCGTTCGACGTGGAGGACGAGCAGGTGCCCGCGACCGCGTCGGTGCGGACCGTCGAGGCGGCGGCGTGAGCGGCGCCGGCGGGAGCAGCGGCGGGGTGATGCGGATCCGCCCCTTCGCGACGCGCGTGCGCGGGCTGACGCTCCGTGGATCGCAGCACCTGGCGGAGGGGGCCGGCCCGCGGCCCACCGCGGTGCTGATGCACGGCTTCGGCGGCTCGCGCGTCGAGACGACCGGCGTGTTCGTCGCCCTCGCGCGGCGGCTCGCGGCGGCGGGCATCGGCGTCGTCGCCTACGACCGCGCGGGCCACGGCGAGAGCGATGGCGAGTTCCTCGACACGACGGTCACGGGCGACGTGGCCGACGCCCGGCACGTCCTCGCCGCCGTCCGCGCGCTGCCCGAGGTGGACGCGGACGACGTGCACCTCGTCGGCATGAGCCTCGGCGCGGTCGTCGCCTCGGTGCTCGCGGCGGAGGAGGGAGCGGCAGCCGGGGGCGCGGCGGGGACGGGGATCCGGTCGCTCGCGATGTGGTCGACGGCCGCCGTGTTCGTCGACGACATCCGCGCCGGCACGATCCAGGGCCGCTCGCTCGCCTCCCTCGACACGGACGGCTGGTTCGACTTCGCCGGGATGCGCATGGGGCCGGCGATGCGCGACGACGCGCTCGGCTTCGACCCGTACGCGCGGGCGGCCGGCTACCGGGGTCCCGCGCTGCTCCTGCACGGCACGGACGACTTCGTGCCGGTCGACTACGCCCGGCGGTACACCGACCCCGCCGTGCTGGGCGATCGCGCCGAGCTGGTGGTGGTGGACGGCGCGGACCACGGCTGGGCGCAGCTGCCGCAGCGCGACGAGGTGATCGCGCGGACCGTCGCCTTCGTGCGCGCGCACGCGTCGGGCGGGACGGCATGAGCGGCGTCGGCACGTCCGGGCGCGACGGCGAGATCGTCGAGCTGGACGGCGGGTCCGTCCGCGTCCACGGTCACCTCGGGCTGGCGCGGGTGCCCGGCGGCGTGCGGCCGATCCGGCTGCCCGAGTCCGCGTGGCGCGACTTCCCGCCGGCGGGCGAGCTGCTGCGCGCGCAGGTGTCGACGGTGGCCGGGGTGCGGATCCGGTTCACGACCGCGGCCGACGAGGTGCGGCTGCGGGTGCGCTGCACGCGGATCCACTTCGACGAGCTCCCGGGGCCGCGCAACACGTTCGTCGCGGAGGTCGGCGGCGCGGACCTGCCGCCGGTCGCCTCGCCCGTGGACGTCGTGCGCCGGGTCTCGTCGTCGGGCGACGCCGCGGAGGAGACCGCGGTGGGCGATGGCGAGGCGTCCGTGGTCGTGCTCGCCGGGCTCGGGCGCGGCCCGTCGACCGTGACCGTGTGGCTGCCGCAGGGGATGCTCGTGGACCTCGTGGGGATCGACGCTGCCGCGCCCGTGCGGGCCGCGGACCCGCTCGGGCTGCCGCGCTGGATCCACCACGGCAGCTCCATCAGCCACTGCGTGGAGGCGCCGGACCCCACGGGCGCATGGCCCGTCGTCGCTGCGCGGGAGGCGGGCCTCGACATCGTGGGCCTGGGCTTCGGCGGCCAGTGCATGCTCGATCCGTTCGTCGCGGATGCCATCGCGGCGGAGCCGGCCGACGTGATCTCGCTGAGCGTCGGCATCAACATCGTGGGCGCCCGGTCGATGGACCAGCGCACCTTCGTGCCCGCGCTGCACGGCTTCCTCGACCGCGTGCGGCGCGGCCACCCGGGCACGCCGATCGTGCTCGCGTCGTCGATCCTCTGGCCGGGCAGCGAGGACGTGCCCGGACCGCCCGGCGTCGAGTTCCACGGCGACGGATCCGTGCGCTGCTTCGCGGCGGGCGACCCCGCGGACGTGCCGCGCGGAGCGCTCACTCTCGCGGAGTCCCGGCGGCACGTGGCGCACGTCGCGCGGGTGCGTCAGGAGCAGGGCGAGCGGATCGCGCACCTCGACGGCCTCGCGCTGTACGGTCCCGACGACGTGGCGCGGTACGCGCTGCCGGACGGGCTGCATCCGGATGCGGAGCTCTACGCGGAGATGGGTCGGCGCTTCGTCGCCCGCGTCTTCGCGGACGACGGCCTGGTGCCGCGGGCGGGGATCGGCGCCGGCGCGCGCTGAGCCGCCGGGTCGTCCCGGCTGACCGGCCGCGTGGCCCGCCCTCGCTCGCGGCCCCACCGCCCGTGCGACAGGATGGCGGGATGGGCGGAGCGGTCGAGGTCGAGCGGGTGTCGGTGGTCGTCGACGGGATCCCGCTGCTGCGTCCGACCGACCTCTCCGTCGCGGCGGGCGAGGCCGTCGCGGTCACCGGGCCGAACGGCGCCGGGAAGACGACCCTGCTGCGGGTGGTCGCCGGGCTCACGCGGCCGAGCACGGGATCCGCGCGGGTCGGCGGCCGGCCGGTCGACGAGCGCGACCCGGCGTTCCGGCGCGCGGTGTCCGGATCCATCGGGCACCCGCCCGTGGCGCGCGACCTGACGCTCGCCGAGCACCTCGCCGTCATCGCCGCGACCTGGGGGATGGACGCGCCCGAGGCCCGCGACCGGGCGGCCGCGCACCTCGAGCGGTGGCGGCTGGCGCCCCTCGCCCGGCGCTTCCCGCACGAGCTGTCCAGCGGCCAGTCGCAGCTGGTGGCCCTCGCGATGGCCACCGTGCGGCCCTACGACGTGCTGCTCCTCGACGAACCCGAGCAGCGGCTCGACCCCGACCGGCTGCAGCTCGTGATCGCGATCCTCCGCGCCGAGCTCGACGACGGCCGCACGGTCGTGCTCGCGACGCACAGCCCGACGCTCCGCGACGCCGTGGCGCAGCGGTCCATCGCGCTCGTCGGCGACGCCGCGTGAGCACGAGGCGCGTCCTCCGCACGGTCCGGTCCCTCCGGCTCGAGCGCGGCGACGCCTCGCCGATGGACGTCGCGTACACGGTGTACGCGGGCGTGCTCACGGTGCTGATCGTGGGGATCCCCGTGCTGCGCGCCATCGTGCTGGAGCTCGCCGAGCCGGCCGCGGCCGCGGCGCTCCGCGAGCACGGGCCCACCGCGGCGGCGGCGGTCGCGGGCCTCGCCGCCACGGCGCTCCTGATGGCCGGCGGCGCGCGCGGCCCGGCGCTCCTGTCCCCGTTCCTCACCGCGACGCTCGCGGGCAGCGGCCTGCCGCGGGCGGCCGTGCTCGCACGTCCGGCGGTCCGCGCCGGGCTCGGGCTCGCCGCGATCTCCGGGCTCGTCGCGCTGCTGCCCGGGCTGGCGCTGCTGGTCGCGGGCGACGCGGATCCGGCACCGGTCGCCGCGTGGACCGCGGGCGGCGCGCTGGTCGGCGTGATCCTCGCGGGCTGCTGGCTCGCGGGCCAGCGGCTGGGCGCGGGCGGGCGGGCCGTCGGGGGAGCCGTGCTGCTCGGATCCACCGCGCTCGCGGTGCTCGTGCCGGCGTCGGTCGTGCCCGGGAGCGCCGTCCGCGCGCTCTTCCCCGGCACCGGCGCGTGGCCGCCCTCCTCCGGCGTCGCCACGGCGCTCGCCGCGCTCGCCGCGCTGGCCGTCGTGGCCGTCGTGGCCGCGCCCGCGCTCCTCGGCGGCCTCCGCGGATCCGAGCTGCTCGCGCAGGCGCGGCGCTGGCAGGCGGCCACCACCCTGGCGACCACGGGCGACCTCGCGATGGCGGCGGGCGGGTTCCGGCCCGTGCCGCGCATCGGGCGCGGCTGGGGAGCCGTGCGCGGCCGGTCGACGGTGGCGCTCGTCGTGCGACGCGACCTCGTCGGCGCGCTGCGGACGCCCGTCCGCGCGGCGTCAGCGTGCCTCGGTGTCGCGGCGTCGGGCGCGCTCCTGGCTGTGGCCCTCGACGGCGCAGGCACGGGCCGGGTGATCCCCGCGCTCGCCGCGGCCGTCGTCGGGTTCCTCGCGCTCGGCGTCGGGGCCGACGGCTTCCGGCACGTCGTCGACGTCTCCTCCGCGCCGCCGCTCTACGGGATCCCGACCGGGCGCCTGCTGCTCCTCCACGCCGTGCTCCCCGGCGTGGCCGGGGTCGCGTGCGCGGTCGCGGGGGCGGGGATCGCCGTGGCCGGCGGTTCGGGCGTCGTCGCGCTCGTCCTCGCGCCGGCCGTCGCGCTGCTGCTCGTCGCGATCCGCGCGTTCGACGCGGCGAAGGGCCCGCTGCCGCTCTCCGTCATGGCGCCCGTGGTGACGCCGGCGGGCGACGCGTCGGCGCTCGTGATCGCCGCGTGGCAGGCCGATGCGCTGCTCCTGGCCGGGGGATCCGCGCTCGCCGTCGTGTCCGCGGTCGGAGCGGTCGGTCCGCTGGGGGCCGCGCTCGTCGTCCCGCTGGGCGTGGGCGTGGCGCTGCGGGCGCGCGGCCGGCTCGCCGCGACCCGGGGCTAGCGGCGGACCGCCGGGTCCGGCACGTCGCCGACCGCACGCCGTCCGCGCAGCGCCACCGCGGCGAGGAAACCGACCCCGAGGACGATCTCGAGGGTCCAGTAGACGGGGCTGGTGCTGGACGCGACGACCGTGAGCCCGTAGACCCCCTCCGCGAGGAGGACGGCGCTGAGCACCGCGACGCCCGCGATCGCCCACCCGCGCGACGCGTGCCGGACGAGCGCCGCCGCGACGCCCAGGAACGGGCCGGCGACCAGCCCGATCGGGATCCACATGGAGGAGAGCGGGTCGGCGAAGAGGATCCCGCGCCAGAGGCTCACGACGCCGTAGGCCTCCACCATCGCGACGAAGGAGACCGCGCCGAGCACGGCTCCGAGGAGCGGACGGGCGCGGGAGAGCCACACGGCGACGAAGGCGAGCATGCTCCAGCCGCCGGCGGAGTTGGCGAGCGAGCTCATCCACGACGGGAGGACTCCCTGCGCGGGGCTGGTGAGGCCGCCCACGACGAGGCTGAACACGAGGACGACCGCGGCGGCGCGGAAGGGAGACGGGTCGGGTCGGGTCATGGCCTCACCCTCTCCCGCGGGCGGGTGCCGGGTCGTCTGCCCCGCGGCCCATCCGCGTAGGCGCGGGGATGCAGATCGCGTCAGGCGTGCGGTCGGGCCTCGTCGAGGATCCGCACGGCCTCGTCCGCCGGCACGGTCCACGTGATGGTCGCCGTCACGCGCGCCACGCCGCCGTCGGAGACGCTCGTGCTCGCGAAGTCGACCTGCACGTCGCGCACCTCCCGCGCGAGGACGGTGGCGGACTCGGTCGCCGCGAGGATCGCGTCGTCGTCGTAGGGGAGGTTCGTGAGGGCCATGGGCGTCCTTGGGTGCGGGCGGATGCGAACGGGGAGGAACCGGGCGCGCGCGGCGTCCGGCGAGGCGCGTCAGTCGGTGGACTGCTCGGCGTGCGCGGCCGTGCCGGGCGGCGGCTCCGGGACCAGGTGCAGCCCGGATCCGGTGTTCGCGCTGTCCATGAGGAGGTCCACCCAGGCGGGGTTGATGGCGGGCGGGCGGCTGCCCGAGAACCGGAAGTGCAGCGGCAGCTCCGGAGCGACCCACACGGTGCTGCGCCCGTCGCCCTCGGACGCCGGGTACTTCCACGAGAACGCGAAGCTCTCCCGGCGACGGAGCTTGTTGAGCATCACGATCTGCAGGTGCGCGAGCGCGCGGTCGTCGATGGTGGTGCGGGTGGTGCTGTCGAAGATCAGCTGGCCCATGCCCTGCCCTCCTCCATGTCCCGTCCTCAGGTCCCCGTCGCCGGCGCGGATCCCGCGGCGTCGACGGCTCGGCGACCCGCGGGTGAGGGCATCGAGTGGTGGGTCAGATATTACGGCAACAGAGGAATAATCGACCGGGCAAGAGGTGATCCCGACGCCCCGCGGATCACGGGCGGGCGGCCGCGTCGAGCACCGCGAGCACGGCGCGCGCCACCTCGCGCGGGGTGCGGCCGTCGGTCGCGATCTCGGACTCGTGGAGGGCCGCCGCCCGCACCCGCGCGGCCAGGTCCGCGTGCCGGGCCAGGTGCCAGTCGCGCGCGGCGCGGCGGTCGTCGTCGTACCGGCCGCGCAGGCGCGCCTCGACGACCGCGGGCGACGCCGTGAGGAGGACGCCGCGCACGTCGACGCCGAGCGCATCGCGGTACCGGTCGAGGTCGGCGCGCTCCGCCGCGACCCCGGCGATCACGAGCTGCCGCGGCCCCGCCTCCTGGAACAGGGCCCACGTCGCGGCCATGGCCCGCGCCTCGACGACGACGTTCTCCGGATCCCACGACGCGGGCGGCCACGACCGGTGGAACCCGTCGACGTCCATCAGGCTGAACGGCCGCCCGGCGTCGGCGAGAAGGTCGCCGAGGTGATCGAGAACGGCGCTCTTGCCGACGCCGTACGTGCCGTTCAGGAGGAGGGCGGGCGGTGATCCGGCGTCGACGGGCATGCGTCGATCCTGCCCGTCCCATCGCGCGGGGCGCCTGTCAGGTCGTCAGCCGCAGGGTGCGGCGGGCGGCGATGGCGTCGAACGCGGCGCGCACGTCCCGCAGCGCGGTCGCTCGGGCGGCGTCGTCGAGGTGCGCCGGGCCGTGGGTCACGACGGGCTCGAGGACGTCGTAGCCCACGAAGCGCAGGGTGCCGTGGTGCAGGGGGAACAGCAGCGCCTCGAGGTCGCCGAACCGGGATCCGCGACCGAACGAGTCGGGCGACCCTCCGGTCGTGACGAGGAGCACGGCGCGCCTGCCGGCGAGGGCGGCCTCGTCGAACAGCCCGTGCTCGCCGCCGAAGACCGCGCCCATGACGAGGACCCGGTCGAGCCAGCCCTTGAGGATCGCCGGGACGGAGAACCACCAGAGCGGGAACGACAGCACGAGCAGGTCGGCCTCGAGGAGCGCGTCGAGCTGCCGGGCGACCCCGGGATCGAGGTCGCCCTCGCGGACCGCCGCCATCTGCTCCGCCTGCGGCTTGAACCGCTTGCCCGCGGCCGGGAACTGGGTCCGCGCGAGCACCGGATCCCATCCGACCTCGTGCAGGTCGACGACCGTGACCTCGCAGCCCCGGGCGACGAGGGCGCCTGCGGCCTCCCGCATCTGCGCCGTCGCGAAGGACAGGGGTTCGGGGTGCGCGTGCACGATGAGGGCGGTCCGGGGGCTGGCGAGGGACGTCATGGACCCACTGTATCGACGTATCGCGGATCGTCGATGTGTTGGGTGGCGGGCTCAGATGACGTCGCCGAGCCCGCCGACCAGCTCGGCGATGCGCTCCTCGTCGCGGCGGTAGTGCGTGTACTTGCCGACGCGGCTCGAGGTCACGAGGCCCGCGCCCTCGAGCGCCGTCATGTAAGAGGAGACCGTCGACTGCGCGAGGCCCGACTTGAGCTGGATGTGGGTGACGCACACGCCGTGCTCGCGCCGGTCCGCGATGGGCTCGTATTCGGCGAACTCGCCCTCGGGATCGCGCAGCCACCGCATGATGCGCAGCCGCACGGGGTTGGCGAGGACCTTGAACACCTCCACGGCGTCGGCGTCGGCGTCGGCATCGAGACGGGAACGGGGCACGTCCCATCCTCTCGCGGGAGGGAGCGGGACCTACGGCGCGAGCCGGTTCGGCCCGCGGAACAGGTACGTGACCTCGCGCAGGTTCGACTGGTGCAGCAGCAGCATCAGCACGCGGTTGAGGCCCATGCCGAAGCCGCCGTGCGGGGGCACGCCGTAGCGGAAGAAGTCGAGGTACGAGCCGAGCTCCTCGGGGTCGAGGCCCTTCTCGCGGGCCTGCGCCTCGAGCACCTCGACGCGGTGCTCGCGCTGCGCGCCCGTGGTGATCTCGACGCCGTTCCAGATGAGGTCGTAGCTGTTCGTGATCGTCGGGTCCTCGGCGTTGCGCATGTGGTAGAACGGCCGGATCGTCGACGGGTAGTCGGTGAGGAACACGAACTCGTGGCCGAACTCCTCCATCACGTGCGCCGCGATCTGGCGCTCGCCCTCGGGGTCGAGGTCGTCGTCGGCGCGGTCGATCACGTGGCCGCGCTTCGCGACGATGTCCTTGGCCTCGATCAGCGGGATCCGCGGGAACGGGATGCTCGGCACGGTCACCTCCACGTCGAACAGCTCGCGGATCTCGTCGCCGTGCTTCTCCTTCACCGCCGTGAGCGCGGCGACGATGAGCTCCTCCTGGAGGCGGGCGACGTCCTCGTGGCTCTCGATCCAGCTGATCTCGGCGTCCACCGAGGTGAACTCGGTCGCGTGGCGCGAGGTGAAGGAGGGGTCGGCGCGGAACGCCGGGCCGACCTCGAACATCTTGCCGAAGCCCGCGGACTGGGCCATCTGCTTGAAGAACTGCGGGCTCTGCGCGAGGTATGCGACGCCGTCGAAGTAGTCGACCTTGAAGAGCTCGGCGTTCGACTCGGAGGGCGTGGCCATGAGCTTGGGGGAGAAGACCTCGATGAAGTCGTGCTCGACCCAGTAGGTGCGCAGCGCGTGGACCAGCGTGGTCTGCACGCGGAAGATGAGCGCGTTGCGGGGCGCGCGCAGGTCGATGAAGCGCCAGTCGAGGCGCTTGTCGATGGAGGAGTCGGCGGCGATGGGCGTCTCGGGGATGGCGGCGGCCGCGACCTCGATGCCGGACAGGCCGATCTCCAGCCCGCCGAGCTTGACGCGCTCGTCGTGCTTGAGCGTGCCGGTGGCGGTGAGGAAGGTGCCCGCGGCGAGGCCCGAGATGGTGTCGGCGGTCTGGTCCTCGTCGCCCTGGCGCTTGTAGGTGAGCTGCACCGCGCCCGACTCGTCGCGGAGGATCACGAACTGGATCTTCTTCTGATCCCGGACGGTCTCGACCCAGCCGGAGACGGCCACGTCCCCGTCGTCGAGGGCGGCCAGGTTCTTGATGAGAGTTCGGGGAGTCACGGTCGTCGAGTCTATCCGCGCCGCCGCCGGGCCGGTCGCCCCGCGGGCCGCCTAGCCTGGTGGCACGGCCCCGCGACGGGCGGTCGCCGGCGCCCGTCGCGGCGCGACCACCGCAGGGAGACGCCATGCAGATCGACCTCAACAGCGACCTGGCCGAGTCCTTCGGCCGCTGGACCCTGGGCGACGACGACGCGATGCTCGACGTCGTCTCGAGCGCGAACGTCGCGTGCGGGTTCCACGCGGGGGATCCGCTCGTCATGCTGCACGCGCTCGAGCGCGCGGCCCGCGACGGCGTCGCGGTCGGCGCCCACGTGGCGTACCGCGACCTCGCGGGCTTCGGGCGGCGCGACCTCGACGCCTCGCCCGCCGAGCTCACGGGCGACGTCCTCTACCAGCTCGCGGCGATCACCGGCATGGCCCGCACGGTCGGCGCCCGGGTCTCCTACATCAAGCCGCACGGCGCCCTCTACAACCGCATCGCGCACGATCCGGTGCAGGCGCAGGCCGTGGTGGACGCGGTCGTGGCGCTGGATCCGACGCTGCCGGTGCTCGGGCTGCCCGGCTCCGAGATCCTCCGGCTCGCCGCGGCCGCCGGCCTGCCGACGCGCGTCGAGGCGTTCACCGACCGCGCCTACACGCCCGAGGGCGCGCTCGTGTCGCGCCGGCAGGAGGGCGCGGTGATCCACGACCCGGCCGAGGTCGCGGCCCGCTCCGTGCGCATGGCGACGGAGGGCACGGTCGTCGCGATCGACGGATCCGTCGTGCGGCTCGACCCCGACTCCCTGTGCCTGCACAGCGACACTCCCGGCGCCGTGGGCCTGGCCCGCGCGGTGCGCGACGCGCTCGAGGCGGCGGGCGTCGAGATCCGGCCGGTGCCGGACGCGGAGCCCGCTGCCGCACCGGACCGCCGCGCGCTCCCCGCCGGCGACCGGCGCGCCCTGTGACCCTCCGGCTCCTGCCGTGCGGCGACGCCGCCGTGATGCTCGACCTCGACTCGCTCGACGAGGTCCTCCGCCTGCAGCCGGTGCTCGACGCGACCCGGCCGCGCGGCGTCGTCGACATCGTGCCGGGCGCGCGCAGCATCCTCGTCACGGTGGATCCGCGCGTGCTCCCGCTCGCTGCCGCCCGCTCCTGGGCGCTCGCCGCCCGGCCCGCGGACGAGGTCGGCGCCCGGGGCGGCGCGCCCGTCGAGATCGAGGTGGTCTACGACGGCGAGGACCTCGCGGACGTGGCCGCGCTCCTCGGCATCGGGATCCGCGAGGTCGTGGAGCGGCACACCGCGGGCGTCTGGACGGTCGCGTTCGGCGGATTCGCGCCCGGCTTCGGGTACCTCGCCGGCGTGCCCGGCCTCGAGGTGCCGCGCCGCACCTCACCCCGCCCGCGGGTGCCGGCCGGCGCCGTCGCGCTCGCGGGCGAGTTCAGCGGGATCTACCCGCGGGTCTCGCCCGGCGGCTGGCAGCTCATCGGCACGACGCGGGCGGTGCTGTGGGATCCGGAGCGCGAGCCGGCGGCGCTGCTGCAGCCCGGATCGGCCGTGCGATTCCGCGAGGTGACGGCGTGAGCGACGCCGCGGCCGGGCGACGCGGCCGCCGGGCGACGCCCGCCTCCGCGACCGGCCTCGTGGTCGAGCGCACCGGCCCGCTGATGCTCGTCCAGGACGCGGGCCGCCCGGGCCACGGCGGCATCGGCGTCTCGCCCTCCGGCGCCCTGGATCCGCGCGCCCTCGCCGACGCCAACCTCCTCGTCGGCAACGACCCGGGCACGGCGGGCCTCGAGATCGTGCTCGGCGGTGCGGTGCTCCGCGCGACGGCGGCGGTGTGGGTCGCGGTGACGGGCGCGGTCGGACCGCTGGTGCGCACAGCCGGTCGCGCGTCGCGCCCCGCGCCGTACGCGGCCGCCGTGCTGCTCGATGCGGGCGACGCCCTCGAGATCGGCACGGCCGTCATGGGGATCCGCTGGTACGTGGCCGTCCGCGGCGGGATCGACGTCGCGCCCGTCCTCGGCTCGCGCGCGACCGACCTGCTCTCCGGCGTGGGGCCGGCGCCCGTCGCGGTCGGCGACGTGCTGCCCGTCGGATCCGCATCCGCCGGGCCCGTGCCGCCCGTCGACTCGCTCGCCGTCTCCGCGCCCGCCGGCGGCGAGGTGGTGCTCCGCGCGTCGCCCGGCCCGCGCCTCGACTGGTTCGTCGACGGATCCTGGGCCGCGCTCCTCGGCGGCGCATGGGAGGTCACGGCCGAGGCCGACCGCGTCGGCGTGCGCCTCGACGGCGAGCCGCTCGAGCGGCGGATCCCCGGCGAGCTCCCCAGCGAGGGCGTCGTCACGGGCGCGCTCCAGGTGCCGCCGTCGGGCCGGCCGATCCTGTTCCTCGCCGACCACCCGATGACGGGCGGCTACCCGGTGATCGGCGTGGTCGCGCGCGACGACGTGCGGCTGGCCGCGCAGCTGCGCCCCGGCCAGCGCGTCCGCTTCGTGTGAGCGGACGCCCCGACCGGGGCGCGGGACGTGCGGCGCAGGGGCGCCTCGCTGATCAGTAGCGGCCGGTGCTGTACATCTGCATCGTCGAGCTGACGATCTCGAAGCCCTTGACGAGGGCGACGAACGCGATGATGACGTTCAGGCCGATCCACAGCCAGACGGGGGAGAGCGCGCTGGCCGGCGCCCGCTCGATGCGGCGGCGGACGATGATCGACCGACCGATGAGGTAGACGCCCCCGGCGACGGGGATGAAGGCCCAGGCCCAGTGGAACGGGCGCGCGATGCCCCGGCGCGTGAGAGTGCGCCAGTCGAAGTAGGCGAGGACGACGGTCCCTGCGTACACGAGGAACTGCACGAGGTTGGTCAGCGCGGATGCGATCGCGACGTCGGCGCGTGGTCCGCGAGGGCCCATGTCGAGGAAGCTCCGGTAATCGAGGCTCAGGATGATGATGAGCGAGATGACCGGCAGGGCCGCGAGGGCCCAGATCTGCCAGGTGAAGGGCGACGTGCCGGCCGCCACAGTGGGAGGCGGGGTCGGGGTCGAGTACCCGGCCTGCGAGTACGGCTGCTGCGCGTACGCCTGCCCGGGGGCCTGCTGCCCGTACGCGGGCGGCGCCGCGGCGGGAGCGGACGGCGCCTCCGGGGCGACGTGGCCGGACGCCGGGGCGGCGGCGGGCCCGGTCGAGGCGGTGGAAGCGGCGGCGGCCGGAGCATCGGCCAGGTGGTCGGTCCAGCGCGTGCCGTCCCACCAGCGGAGGCGGTCGGATCCCGCGGGGTCCGCGTACCAGCCCGCGGGCGTGGAGGGTGTTCCGGTCGAGTCAGTCACGAGGTGCTCCTAGGAAGAGGTGCGGGATGCCGTTGGGCGTCGGACGCGCAGGGGCGCGGACGCTGGAGGTCACACTACCCACGTCGCGCTGGGCCCGCGCCGTCCCGGGCGCCCGGCCTCAGGAGGCGTCGAGCCGCCGCGCGAGGTACGGCGCCGTGCGGCTCCCCGCGGTGTCGGCGACCTCCCGCGGGGTGCCCTGCGCGACGATCCGCCCGCCCTGGTCGCCGCCCGACGGCCCGAGGTCGATCACCCGGTCGGCGTCCGCCACCACGTCCATCTCGTGCTCCACCACGACGACCGTGTTCCCCGCGTCCACGAGCCCCTGCAGCTGGCGGAGGAGGAGCACGACGTCCGCCGGATGCAGGCCCGTCGTCGGCTCGTCGAGGAGGTAGAGCGTGTGGCCGCGCGGCGCCCGTTGCAGCTCGGTGGCCAGCTTGATCCGCTGCGCCTCGCCGCCCGACAGCTCGGTCGCGGGCTGGCCGAGCCGAAGGTAGCCGAGCCCCACGTCGCGGAGGGTCGCGAGGGCGCGCGCGGCGAGCGGCACGTCCGCGAGGAAGCCGTGCGCCTCGTCCACCGTCATGGCCAGCACGTCGGCGATCGACTTCCCGTGGTGCTCGATCTCCAGCGTCGCCGGCTCGTACCGGGCACCGTGGCATGTGGGGCACGGCCCGTACGAGCCGGGCAGGAAGAGGAGCTCGACGGTCACGGACCCCTCGCCCTGGCACGTCTCGCACCGCCCGCCCGCGACGTTGAACGAGAACCGCCCGGCGCCGTAGCCGCGGGCGCGCGCCTCGTCGGTGGACGCGTACGTGCGCCGCACGGCGTCGAAGAGCCCCGTGTAGGTGGCGAGCGTCGAGCGCGGCGTGCGGCCGATGGGCCGCTGGTCCACCGACACGAGCCGGTCGACGGCGTCGGCGCCCTCGACGCGCGCGATCCGCGCGGGTCCCGAGGCGTCGTCGTCGCCGTCCGTCGCCTCTGCGTCCTCGACCACCACGCGGTCGGGCGCGAGCGACGCCCGCAGCAGGTCGGGCAGCACGCGGCTCACGAGCGTCGACTTGCCGGATCCGGAGACGCCCGTCACCGCCACCATCACGCCGAGCGGGATCTCCACGTCGAGGCCGACGAGGTTGTGCAGCGTCACGCCCGTCGCCCGGATGCTCCCGGTCGGCGTGCGCGGCGTCCGCTCCGCCCTGGCTGGCGCGAGGTCGGGGAAGAGGTGCGGCCGGGTCGCCGACGCCTCCACCTCGCGGAGCCCGTCGACCGGACCGCTGTAGACGACGGATCCGCCCGCCTGCCCCGCGCCCGGCCCCACGTCCACGATCCAGTCGGCCCGCCGCACGACGTCCATGTCGTGCTCGACCACGAACACCGAGTTGCCGGAGTCGCGCAGCTGCTCGAGCACCTCGAGCAGCGGCTCGGCGTCGGCCGGGTGCAGCCCCGCCGACGGCTCGTCGAGCACGTACACGACTCCGAAGAGCCCGGACCGCAGCTGCGTCGCGAGCCGGAGCCGCTGCATCTCGCCCGGGGAGAGCGTGGTCGTGACGCGGCCGAGGCTCAGGTAGCCGAGCCCGAGGTCCACCAGCACGGCGAGCCGCGCGACGAGATCGGTCGTGATCGTCACGGCCACGTCGCCCATGCCGTCCGTCGGCGCGATGGCCGTGGCGAGGTCCGCGAGCGTCAGCGCGTTGAGCTGCTGGATGCTGCGGCCCGCGAAGGTCACGGCCAACGCCTCGGGCGTCAGCCCGCTGCCGCCGCACCGCTCGCACGTGCCCGAGACCATGTGCGCGAGCGCCGCCTCGCGGAGGCGCGGGCTCGAGGAGTCGGCCAGCGTGTGCAGCACGTACGAGCGCGCGCTCCAGAACCGCCCGTTGTAGGGCTTCGCCACGCGGTCGCGCTGCGGCGTGATCTGCACCACCGGCTGCTCCTCGGTGAAGAGGATCCAGTCCCGCCGCTCCTGCGGCAGCTCGCGCCACGGCACGTCCACGTCGTAGCCGAGCGCGATCGCGATGTCGCGCAGGTTCTTGCCCTGCCAGGCGCCGGGCCACGCGGCGATGGCGCCGTCGCGGATCGAGAGCGACGGATCCGGCACGAGCGACGCCTCGGTCACGGTGTGCGCGACCCCGAGGCCGTGGCACACGGGGCACGCGCCCGCGGCGGTGTTGGGGGAGAAGGCGTCGGAGTCGAGGCGGCCCTGGCCGGCGGGGTAGGTGCCTGCGCGCGACATCAGCATCCGCAGCGAGTTCGAGAGCGTCGTCACGGTGCCGACGGTCGAGCGCGTGCTCGGCGCCCCGCGTCGCTGCTGGAGCGCGACCGCGGGCGGCAGGCCGGTGATGCTCTCGACGTGCGGGGTCTGCTCCTGCCGGATCAGCCGCCGCGCATAGGGCGCGACCGACTCGAAGAACCGCCGCTGGGCCTCGGCGTAGACGGTGCCGAAGGCGAGCGACGACTTGCCGGATCCGGAGACGCCCGTGAACGCGACGATCCGGTCGCGGGGGATGTCGACGTCCACGTCGCGGAGCGTGTTCTCCGACGCCCCGCGCACCCGGACGAAGCCGTCCGAGCGGTCGTCGTCGGTGGATGCGGGCGGACGGATCTCGGAGGAAGGCACCTGCTCGACCCTAGGCCCGCTCGTGCGCGACCGTCGGCCCGGTGCGCGAGCGGGCCGGAGGTGGTAGCGGCCGCCGGGCGCGCGGCGCATGCCGTCCTCCGCGACCGGAGGGGTCAGCCGAGCGCGCCGCGCGCCTCCTGGAGCGTCGGGAAGTCGCCGACGTCGCGGCCGAGCCGGTCGGTGACGTGGAAGCCCGCGCCCCACCGCTCCTCGGAGAGCCCCGCGAACTCGTCGCCGCGCCGGGCGACCCAGAGCCCCGCGGCGACGGGGGACCAGCTGATGCCGGGGATGTCGGTCTGACCGGGTGAGGTCTGCGTGAGAGCCATTGCTCCTCCTTCTCCGCGGCTCGTCGTCGAGCCCGCGCTCTGTCGTCGGCGACGGGGATGCGCGTCGCGACGACCCGATGGGGTGGACCTCGACTGTATGCGCACTAACGACTAGTGGGCGTTCTTCTGAGCGGATCCGGAGCTTGGGGGATCCGGCCGGACATCCCGACAGCCCGTGCGCGACGGAGGGCCGCCCGCGATGCTGACGGCCCTCGTCGAGGTGCGGCGGATCAGCCGCGGATGTACGTCTCCAGCTCCGGGATGCGGAGCTTCGCGAGCACCTTCTTCTCGATCTGGCGCACGCGCTCGCGCGTCACCCCGAGCTGCTGGCTGACGAAGGCGAGCGAGCGCGGCTCGAGGCCGGCCAGGCCGAAGCGCATGCGCACGACCTCGGCGTCGCGCTCCGCGAGCCCGTCGATGAGCCGCGTGACGTGCGCCGCCATGAGCTGCTGCGTCACGACGTCGATGGGCTGCGTGACGTCGGCGTCCTCGATGAGGTCGGCCATCTCGGTGTCGCCGTCGCCGCCGCTGCCGCCCACCAGGACCTGCAGCGACATGGGCTCCTGCGCCCGGTCGAGCAGGTACCGCACCTTGGTGACGGGCGTGTCCGACTCGCGGGCGATCTCCTCCATGGAGGGGTCGCGGCCGAGCTCCACCGCCAGCTCGCGCTGCACCGCGTTGATCCGGTTGATGTGCTCGACGGTGTGCACGGGGATCCGGATGGTGCGGCTCGTGTCGGCCATGCCGCGGGTGATGGACTGCTTGATCCACCACGACGCGTAGGTCGAGAACTTGAAGCCGGCCTGGTAGTCGAACTTCTCGACCGCCCGGACGAGGCCCATGTTGCCCTCCTGGATGAGGTCCAGGAACGGCAGGCCGCGGCCCGTGTAGCGCTTGGCGATGCTGACGACGAGGCGCAGGTTCGCATTCACGAGGTGCTGCTTGGCGCGCATCCCGTCCTGCGCCAGCGTCTGGTACTCGCGGCGCTCGGACGGCGTGAGGTCGGAGCGAGTGTCGAGCACCTCCTTCGACAGCACGCCCACCTCGATGCGGCGGGCGACGGTCACCTCCTGCTCGGCGGTGAGCAGCGGCACGCGGCCGATCTGGCGGAGGTAGTCCTTGACGGCGTCGGTGCTCGCGCCCGGCGTGACGAGCGAGGGCTCGGGCAGGTCGGAGTCCGCGTACGGATCGACCGGGCCGACGGACTCGACCTGGTCGAGGGCGGCGTCGGAGGTGGTGTCGGCGGCCGTGGGCCGGGTCGGTGTCATCGTCATGGTGCCCGTTCCTTCCGTGCCGTCGCGGACGGCATCGTCATGCGGGCCCGCGTCCGTTCGACGGGGGTCTCTGCGAGGTCCCGTGATCCACGGGGCTCTCGCCGGGAGGCCGTGTCCCGGCCTCGAGCACCTAACTTAGCGCGCGATTCCTTTGGGGCCCAAACGTTCGTATACGCACGTAACATCCGGTCGACGCCGGTCCCGAGAGGCCGGCCCCCACCGGTGCACCCGATCGTATTGCGGACTAACGATTAGCGCAGGGGGTTGCGCCGGATCCTCGGCGGTTGTACATCCGCACGACACCTACACTTGACGGGTGGTCGCCTCACGAATCCATCTCGTCCGTCATGGCGAGGTGCACAACCCGCACGGAGTCCTCTACGGACGCATCCCGGGATACGGCCTCTCCGAGCTCGGCCACCGCATGGCGGACGCCGCGGCCCGCGCGCTCGAGGAGGAGGGCGCTCCCGTCAACCGCGTCATCGCCTCGCCGCTGCAGCGCGCGCAGGAGTCCGCGGCCCCCTGGGCCGAGCGCTTCGCCCTCGATGTCACCACCGACGAGCGCGTCATCGAGCCCACCAACCGCTTCGAGGGATCGAAGTTCCCCTCGCCCGCGCGCATCGCGCGATCGCCGCGCCTCTGGCCGCTCGTCGTCGACCCCGTGAAGCCCAGCTGGGGCGAGTCCTACCGCTCCATCGCCGCGCGCATGGCGGACGCCGTCAAGGCGGCGTACCGCTCCGTGCCCGACGGCGACGTCATCATCGTCAGCCACCAGCTGCCCATCTGGATGGTCCACCTCTCCCTCGCGGGCGAGCGCCTCTTCCACGATCCCCGCCAGCGCCGCTGCGCCCTGTCGAGCATCACGACGGTGGAGCGCGTGGGCGACCGCTTCGTCGAGACGGGCTACATCGACGCGGCCGCCGGGCTCGCCGCCGACGCCGTCGACCAGGGGGCAGTGTGATGCCGGGCGTCCCCCGTCGCAGCGTCCTCGCCGCCGCCGCGTCCGGCGTGCTGGCCGTCATCGCCCTCTCGGGGTGCACCGAGGATCCGCTGGCCGCCGAGTTCAAGGCCGGCGACAACAAGCGCTATATCGCCGGCGACGGCACCTTCACCGAGATCGCCCTCGCCGACCGCGCGGCTCCCGTGGACTTCGCCGGCACCCTGTCGGACGGCACCGAGACCACCTCGGCCGACTACCGCGGATCCGTCACCGTCCTCAACTTCTGGTACGCGGAGTGCCCGCCCTGCCGCCTCGAGGCGAAGGACCTGCAGGCCGCGAGCGAGGAGCATGCGGCCGACGGCGTCAAGTTCCTCGGCGTGAACACGCGCGACCAGCGGCCGAACGTCGACTCGTTCGACAGGACGTACGGCATCACCTACCCGTCGGTCCTCGACGTCGAGGACACCTCCATGCAGCTCGCGTTCGCCGGCACCATCGCGCCGAACGCCGTGCCCGCCACCCTCGTGCTCGACCGCCAGGGTCGGGTCGCCTCGCGCGTGCTCGGGAAGATCGACCCCGGGGTGCTCCGCACGCTCGTGAAGGACACCGTCGCCGAGGCGGCGGGGTAGGTGGACCAGATCCAGAGCGTCCTCTCCGGCCAGCTCCTCGTCGCGGTGCCGCTCGCGCTGCTCGCGGGACTGGTCTCGTTCGCGTCGCCGTGCGTGCTGCCGCTCGTGCCCGGCTACCTCGGGTACATCGGCGGCATGGCCGAGGCCAAGGGCGGATCCGCGACGCGTCGTCGCCTGCTCGTCGGCACCGCGCTGTTCGTCCTCGGCTTCTCGGCCGTCTTCATCGTCACGACGCTCGTCTCCGCCACGGCCGGGTTCTGGCTGATGCGCTGGCAGGACGTGATCACGCGGATCCTCGGCGTCGTCCTCATCGTGATGGGGCTCGTCTTCACGGGCCGGCTCGGCTTCCTGCAGCGTCAGGTGAAGAGCTCCTGGCGCCCGGCGACCGGGCTCGCGGGGGCGCCGCTGCTCGGGGTCGTCTTCGGCATCGGCTGGGCGCCCTGCATCGGGCCGACGCTCGCGGTCGTCATCTCCATGAGCCTCACCTCGGCCGACGCGGGCCGCGGCGTGCTGCTCGGGATCGCCTACTGCATCGGGCTCGGCGTGCCGTTCCTCCTCGTGGCCCTCGGCCTCGGCTGGATGACGCGCACCGTCGGGTTCCTCCGCCGCCACATCCGCACCGTCAACCTCATCGGGGGAGCGCTGCTGGTCGTCACCGGCGTGCTCATGGTCTCCGGCCTCTGGTCGACGTGGATGCTCCAGCTCCAGGGGGTGATCGCCTCGTATGTCCCGGCCATCTGACCACGTCGACTCCCCGCGGCAGGCGCCGCGCGAGGGGGCGCCCATCACGCAGCCCAAGCTCGGCTTCCTCGGGACGCTCCGCTGGTTCTGGCGGCAGCTCACGAGCATGCGCACGGCGCTCTTCCTGCTGCTGCTGCTCGCGTTCGCGGCGATCCCCGGATCGCTGGTGCCGCAGCGCACCTCCGACCCGAACGGCGTCACGCAGTTCCGCGCGGACAACCCCGACCTGTTCCCGATCCTCGACAAGCTGCAGGTGTTCGACACCTACAGCTCGGTCTGGTTCTCCTCCATCTACCTGCTGCTGTTCATCAGCCTCATCGGCTGCGTCGTGCCGCGCGCCAAGCACCACTTCGACGCGCTCCGCCAGGCGCCCCCCACGACGCCTGCGCGGCTCTCGCGACTCGCCGGCTACACGACGCGCACCACCACGGCGGATCCGGTCGACGCCATCCGGCAGGCCCGCGCGCTGCTCAAGCGCCAGCGCTACCGAACGGTCCTCGTCGACGACGCGTCGGCCGCGGGCGGCGTGCTCTCCGTCTCGGCCGAGCGCGGCTACCTGCGCGAGACCGGCAACCTCGTCTTCCACTCCGCGCTCGTCGGGATCCTCATCACGGTCGGCGTCGGCGGCGGCTTCGGCTACTCCGGGCAGAAGGTGCTCGTCGAGGGGCAGTCCTTCGTCAACACGCTCTCGACCTACGACTCGTTCAACCCGGGCCGGTTCTTCGACGACTCGTCGCTCACCCCGTACCGCGTGAAGCTCGACGCGCTGCACGTGCAGTACGAGCAGGAGAACCCGAACGCCATCGGCCAGCCGCTCGACTTCACGGCGGACGTGACGGCGGACGTGCCGGGCGGCCAGCCGCAGGACCGCGAGGTCAAGGTCAACGACCCGCTCGCCATCGGCGGCACCGACATGTACCTGCTCGGCAACGGCTACGCGCCGCACGTGACGGTGCGGGACCCGCAGGGCAACAGCGTCTACAGCGCCGATGTGCCGTTCCTCCCGCAGGACGCGAAGCTCACCTCGCTCGGCGTCGTGAAGGTGCCGGACGGGCTGCGTGACCAGGTCGGGATGCTCGGCTTCTTCTACCCGACGCAGGGCGCGGAGAAGGCGCCGTTCTTCTCCTCCTACCCCGACCTCGACAACCCGCTGCTGACGCTGAACGTCTACACGGGCGACCTCGGGATCGACGGCGGCGTGCCCACGTCGGTCTACACGCTCGACACGGGGAACCTCACGCAGCTCACCGGCGGCACGACGGGCGTCCAGTCCATCGAGCTCGCGCCCGGCCAGACCGCCGACCTGCCCGACGGCCTCGGCACCGTGAGCCTCGACGCCGTGCCGCGCTTCGTCTCGTTCGACGTGCACCACGACCCCACGCAGCGCTGGGTGCTGCTGTTCGCGATCCTCGTGCTCGGCGGCCTGCTCACGTCCCTCTTCGTGCCGCGCCGGCGCGTCTGGGTCAAGGCGGTGCCGCAGCCCGACGGATCCACCACCCTCGAGTACGCGGGCCTGGCCCGCGGCGAGGACCCCACGCTGGAGGCCGCCGTCGCGGCCCTGGCCTCCACGCACGTGGCCGGCCTCCGGCCTGCCGCGGTGTCAGACGCAGAAGTTAGGCTCCACTCGTGAACACGGCCATGCTCGACGACGTCTCCCTCATCGCGCTCCTCGTCGCGATGGGGCTCTACGCGGCCGCGTTCATCGCGTTCGCCCTCGACCTGGCGCGGCGCTCGGCGCTCGTGGCGGACGCGGCCACCGCCGCGGCGCGCCAGCCCTCCGCGGTCGGCGCCACCGCCGCGCGACGGGGCGGCACCGCCACGCTGGAGCGCGAGCCGGCCGCGTCCGGTGAGGAGGGCGGCCGCGCCGGCGACGGCCCGGACGCGCCCGTGGCCGCCGGCCGCTCCCTGAGCCTCAACGTCGCCATGGTCCTGCTCAGCGTCGGGTTCGTCTCCCATGCCGTGGCCACCGTGCTCCGCGGCATCGCGGCCTCGCGGGTCCCGTGGGCCAACATGTACGAGTTCGCGATGACGGGCACGCTCCTCATCCTCAGCGTCTACCTCATCGTGCTCACGCGCCGCGACCTGCGCTTCCTGGGCACGTTCGTCACCGGCCTCATCCTCATCCTGCTGGGCATCGCCGTGGTGCAGTACCGCGTCGAGGTGGCGCCGCTGCCGCCGTCGCTGCAGTCGTACTGGCTCGTGATCCACGTCTTCGTGGCGGCGCTCGGCACCGGCTTCTTCGCCCTGGCCTTCGCGCTCTCGGGCGTTCAGCTGCTGCAGTTCCGGCGCGAGTCCCTCGCCGCCGACGCGCAGGCCGCCAAGATGCGCTTCCTCGCGACGCTGCCCGACTCGGTCACGCTCGAGTCGATGGCGTACCGCCTCAACATCGTGGGCTTCATCTTCTGGACCTTCACGCTCATGGCCGGTGCCGTCTGGGCCGAGCGCGCGTGGGGCCGCTACTGGGGGTGGGACACCAAGGAGGTCTGGACCTTCATCATCTGGGTGCTCTACGCCGGGTACATCCACGCGCGGGCCACGCGCGGCTGGCGTGGGTCACGCTCGGCGTGGCTGGCGATCATCGGGTTCTCGGCCGTCATGTTCAACTTCGGCGTCGTGAACGTGTTCTTCAAGGGGCTGCACACCTACAGCGGTCTGTAGGCCGCAGCGGTCGGTCGACCCGCGTCAGCCGCGGGCGAGCGCGGCGTGCGTGCGGCGGATCCGGTCGAGCCACCAGTCGCGGCGATCCGCGTCGGCCGCGTGGGCCTCGAGCAGCCGGGCGTCGGGTGACACGCGGCGCACGGGGATCCGGCCGTCCACCGGCACGAGCGGCTCCGCCACGACGTCCCCGACGAAGAGCGACACCGTGCCGAGGCCGCAGTCGTGCGGGAGCTCGGGGATCGCCGCGGCGAGGTGCGCGGCCATCGCGATCCCGACGCTCGTGTCGAGCGCGCTCGACACCACGACGGGCAGGCCCGCCTCCCGCGTGATCCGCAGCGCGCGGTGGATCCCGCCGAGCGGCTGCGCCTTGATCACCAGCAGGTCGGCGGCCCCGGCGCGGGCGACCCGCAGCGGGTCGTCGGCCTTCCGCACGCTCTCGTCGGCGGCGACGGGCACGTCCAGGTGACGGATCCGCTCACGCAGCTCCGCGAGCTCCTCCACGGTCGCGCAGGGCTGCTCCACGTACTCCAGGTCGTGCTCGGCGAGGGCGTGGATCGCGTGCTCGGCCTCGTCGACGTTCCAGGCCGCGTTGGCGTCGACGCGCACCCGCCCCTCCGGCCCGAGGAGCCGACGCACCTCGGCGACGCGGGCCACGTCGTCCGCGAGCGTCGTGCCGCGCTCGGCGACCTTGACCTTCGCGGTGCGGCAGCCGGGGAACCGGGCGAGCACGTCGGCGACGCCCGCGGCCGGGATCGCCGGGATCGTCGCGTTCACGAGCACGTGGTCCCGCAGCGCCGCGGGCGGCTCGGTCCAGCCGAAGTCGATCGCGGCCGCGAGCCAGGCCGCGGACTCGGCGTCGTCGTACTCGACGAAGGGCGAGAACTCCGTCCAGCCGAGCGGGCCCTGGATGAGCACGGCCTCGCGCACGTCGAGTCCGCGGAACCGCGTGCGGAGCGGGAGGGCGACGACGCGGGCGGTGGCGAGGAGGTCGTCCAGGGCGGGGAGCATGGATCCAGCCTCGCACCCGCGGGCGGCCGGCGGGCGCCGCCTAGGCTGGACGCATGGTGAAGCAGGTCTCCGACATCCACGATCCCACCCGCTGGCGCGACGTCCCCCTCGCGGAGGGCTTCACCGACATCACGTACCACCACGACCTCACGGGCCGCATCGCGCGCATCGCGTTCGACCGGCCGGAGGTGCGCAACGCGTTCCGCCCGCGCACGGTCGACGAGCTGTACCAGGCGCTCGACGACGCCCGGCAGGATCCGCGCATCGGCGTCGTGCTCCTCACCGGCAACGGCCCGAGCCCGAAGGACGGCGGCTGGGCGTTCTGCAGCGGCGGCGACCAGCGGATCCGCGGACGCGACGGCTACAAGTACGCGGAGGGCGAGACCGCCGAGGGCGTCGACCCGGCGCGCGCCGGACGGCTGCACATCCTCGAGGTGCAGCGCCTCATCCGCTTCATGCCGAAGGTCGTCATCGCGGTCGTCCCCGGCTGGGCCGCGGGCGGCGGGCATTCGCTGCACGTCGTGTGCGACCTCACGATCGCGTCGGCCGAGCACGGCCGCTTCAAGCAGACCGACGCGGACGTCGGCTCGTTCGACGGCGGGTACGGATCCGCGTACTTCGCCCGCCAGGTCGGCCAGAAGGCCGCGCGAGAGGTGTTCTTCCTCGCCGAGGAGCACAGCGCGCAGCGCATGTACGAGATGGGCGCCGTGAACCGCGTCGTGCCGCACGCCGAGCTCGAGGCCACGGCGCTGGAGTGGGCCGAGACGATCCTCGGGAAGTCGCCCACCGCGATCCGCATGCTCAAGTTCGCGTTCAACGCCGTGGACGACGGCATGGTCGGCCAGCAGGTCTTCGCGGGGGAGGCCACGCGCCTCGCCTACGGCACCGACGAGGCCGTCGAGGGCCGCGACTCCTTCCTCGAGAAGCGCGCGCCCGACTGGTCGCCGTTCCCGTGGCAGTTCTGATCCGCGCGGGCCTGCTCCCGTGAGGCGCCTCGAGCGACTGACCGCGTCCGGCGCCGACGTGATGCCGCTCCTCCGCGCGGCGCTCGCGGGCGACGGGCCGGCGCTGCTCGCGCGCCCACTGGACGCTCCCGTGGCCGACGGGGATCCGCCGCCGCCCGCCGAGGTCGAGCGCCGGGTCGCGCTGGTGGTCGAGACGTCCGGCACCACGTCGCGTCCCAAGCGCGTCGCGCTCTCGTCCGACGCACTGCTCGCGAGCGCCGCCGCGTCGCAGGCGGCTCTGGGGGCGCCCGGGCAGTGGATCCTCGCGCTCCCGACCCACTACATCGCCGGCCTCCAGGTGCTCGTGCGCTCGATCGCCGCCGGTAGCACGCCGGCGGTCCTCGCGCCCGGGAGCTTCGACCCGCGCGCGTTCGCCGAGATCGCCGCGTCGATGGACGCCCGCGTCGCCCGGTACACGTCGCTCGTGCCGACGCAGCTGCACCGACTGGTGGAGGCGGCGGAGGGCGGTGACGGGGGCGACGCCGCCCGCCGCGTCCGCGACGCCGTCCGTCGCCTCGACGCGATCCTCGTGGGCGGCCAGGCGACGCCGCCGCACCTGGTCGACCGCGCGGCCGCGCTGGGGTGGCGCGTGGTGCGCACCTACGGATCCAGCGAGACCGCGGGCGGCTGCGTCTACGACGGCGTGCCGGTCGCGACGGCGGAGGTCGCGGTCGTCGACGGGCAGGTGGAGCTCGCCGGCCCGATGCTCGCGGAGGGCTACCTCGGCGACCCGGGCGCGACCGACGCGGCGTTCGGCGAGCACGACGGCCGCCGGTGGTACCGCACGGGCGACGGCGGCGAGCTGGTCGACGGCGTGCTGCGGATCACCGGGCGGCTCGACGACGTGGTCATCTCCGGCGGCGAGAAGCTGCGGCTCGCCGCGGTGGAGGAGGCGGTGCGGTCGCTGGTCGCGTGGGGGCCGCACCTCGGGGAGGCGGTCGCCGTGCCCGGCGAGCACCCGGGCTGGGGGCAGCGGCCGGTCGTGTTCGCGCCCGGGACCGTGGATCCCGAGCTCGCCGAGCGCGTGCGCCGCGAGCTCGCCGCGCGCCTGGGCCGCGTCGCGGGATCCGCCGTCGTCCGCGGCGTCGACGCCCTGCCGACGCTGCCGTCCGGCAAGCCCGACCGCCGGGCGCTGCGGGCGCTGGCCGATGCGGATCCGCGCGGCTGAGCCGCCGCGCCTGCCGCCGCCGGGCATGACGAGGGGCCGGATGCTCGGCACCCGGCCCCTCGCCTCTCGGGACGGACGTCCCTCGTAGGAGTCCTACTTCTTGAAGACGTCCTTCACGTTCTCGCCGGCCTGCTTGGCGCTTGCCCCGGCCTGCTTCGCTTCGCCTTCGGCGACCTTGCTGTCGTCGCCGGTCAGCTTCCCGAAGGCCTCCTCGGCCTTCCCCGCGAGCTTCTCGCCGGTGTTCTGGGCCTTGTCATCCGCACTCATATGCGCTCCTTCGTTCGGTCAATGGGACGCCTTCGACGCTACGCCCGCCGGCCGCCTCCGTCACCCCCTCCCGCCGGACGCACGGGTGGGGGCGCCCCGGGGATCGCCCGCCGCCCGTGGGAGGATGGGCGCATGGCCACCCGCACCCCCGACGCCCGCGCGAAGGGGCTCCTCTCCTGGTTGATCCTCGCGGTCGCGGTCGTCATCGCCGCCTTCACGATCGCGATCCTCGTGGCCGCCGTGCAGGCGGACGGCGTGGGCGAGGTGACCGGCACGCTCGTCGCGGGCGGCATCGCGACCGCGGTGGCCGCCGTCGCGTTCGTCGACCAGCGCCGCAAGGTCCGCGCGACGCGGGCGGCCGAGCTGGCCGCCGCATCCCGCGCGCCCGGCGGAGCCGGTGCCGCGACCGACGCGGCCGCGCCCGGGGACGACGCCGTCAGTCGATGAGCCGGAGCGCCACGAGGCGCTCCAGCGCCGCCTGGCCCGCCGGCGGGCAGCGGTCGGAGTCCGCGGACCCGATGAGCTCCACCTCGGCCACCTCTCCCGACGCCACCGGCTCCTGCCTGGTGCCCTCGCGCGGCTCCGCGCGGTAGACGGTCATGCTCACGAGGCGGCCCGCGTGCACGCCGTGCGCGTCGGCCAGGACGGTGAAGAGGTCCTCGATCGTGGCGGGGTCGATGTCGAGCCCCACCTCCTCGGCGGCCTCCCGCACGAGCGCCTGCCGCGCGCCCTCGCCGGGCTCGATCTTGCCGCCCGGCAGGTAGAGCACGTCCTGCCCGGCGACGCGGACCATGAGCACGCGGCGGTCGCGGATGAGCGCGAGGGCGGCGACGCGGAGCGGACGCTCGTCGGCGCCACGGCGACGGGAGGCGCTCCCGGGCCCGTCGGCGTCGAGCCGGTCCAGCTCGTCGAGGTCGTCGTCATCGTCGTCGTCGAGGACCGGGACGACGGGTCGCGCCGCGGGGTCGGGGGTCGAGGTCACGCGGTCCTCCTACAGTCCGTCGAGGCTCTTCCGAGCCGCCCACTCCACGTCGAGCAGCGCGACGACCACGGTATCGGCCCACGCGCCGCGGGCCCATCGATCGTGCACGAGGAGGGCCTCCCGCCGCATGCCGAGGCGCTCCGCCAGCCCGAGCGCCGCGGTGTCGGCGGCGTCGACCCGGCACGCGACGCGGTGCACGCCCGCCTCGGCGAAGGCGAGCTCGAGGATCCGGTCGGCCGCCTCCGCCGCGAGCCCCGCGCCCCGCGCGTCCTCGTGCAGGACCACGCCGAGCTCGGCCTGCCGCGCGCCCGGATCGCGCAGCAGCAGATGCACCTCCCCGATCACGCGCGACCACCGCTGGCCCTGCGCGGGCAGCTCGATCGCGAGGGCGAGCCGGTCGCCGACGTCGGCCAGCCGGTTCCAGGCGATGCGATCGGCGAGCATGCGGCAGGGTTCCGTCGCGGATCCGGCGAGGTGCGGCCGCGCACCGGGGGACGCCGCGTACGCCTCGATCGCCACCACGTCGTCGGGGGCGAACGGCCGCAGCGCGAGCCGCGCGGTGCGGACGGGGCCGCGCACCTCGACCGGGTCGAGCGCGGGCAGGTCGCCGTCCATCGGGATCCTCGGGTCAGGTCGTCGCGCGCGGCGTCGCCGCCCACTCGTCGGCCAGCACGGCGTAGTAGAGGCTGTCGACCCACTCGCCCTTCACGAGGTGCTCCTCGCGGAAGTGCCCCTCGCGGCGCATCCCGAGGCGCTCGGCCATGCGCGCGGACGAGGTGTTGCGGGCGTCGAGCTGCGCGAGGACGCGGTGGGCGCCCGCGCGGTGGAACGCGATGTCGAGCGTCGCGCGGCTGGCCTCGGTGGCGTAGCCGCGACCGGCGAAGTCCGGGTTCATGACCCAGCCGATCTCGAGCTGGCGCGAGGCCGCGTTGCGGAGGAGGAGGGACACGTCGCCGACGACGCGTCCGGATCCCGCGCGCGGGTTGAGGCTCGGCTCGTCGGGCAGCTCCACGGCGAGACCGAGGAAGTCGTTCGACTGCTCGAGCCGCGTCTTCCGCCGCCGCGCGGCGAGGTGGCGCTGCGACGCCTCGCGGTCGCGCAGGGGCCAGAACATGTACTCGACCACGTCGGGGCGGCGCTGGATGTCCGCGTAGTCGTCGAGGTCGTCGGCCGTGTACGGCCGGATCACCAGGCGCTGGGTGCGCACGGGCTCCGTCATCCTGAGCGGCGCGTCGAGGCGCGGGCCGCGGAGGATGCGGGGCCTCACGACGCCTGGCCCGCCTCGGCCGTGCGGGGCAGCGCGACGGCGACGGGGGAGGAGACCGCGGCGGGCACCTCCACGTCGAGGCCGAAGAGCGCCTGCACGGCGTCGACCACGCGGGCCCCCTCGCCCTGGCGCGCGAGTTCGCGGGCGCGGACGGAGGGCTGGTGCACGAGCACGCTCACGAGGTGCCGGAGCGCCTTCTCGGTGGCCTCGGAGGAGTCGCCCCGCTTGCGGACCCGCTCGAGCTCGCCCTCGAGCACGTCGAAGATGTGGGTGCGCAGGGCCACGACGGCCGGGGCGACCTCGTCCTCGGCGCTCGCGGCGCGGAACTCGGCGGCGGCCGTGCTCACGATCTCGCGGGCGTCGTCCGTCGCGGTGAGGTCGCGCAGCGGGGCGTGCAGGCTGATGGTCTCGAGGTCGAGGAGCTCCACCCCCTCGACGGTGACGACGTCCGGATCCACGTTGCGGGGGAGCCCCAGGTCGATGACGAGGCGGCGGCGGCCGTCGCCCGACGCCGCGGCCGCGCCCTGCATGTGGTGCGCGGCGAGCACGGCGGTGGGCGCGGTGCTGCAGGTGACGACCATGTCGGACGCGGCGAGCGCCTTCAGGAGGTCGCGGCCCTCGACGGCCGGGATCCCGTGCGGTCCCGCGAACTTCCGCGCGCGGCCCGAGGGGGAGTAGACGTGCACGTCGACGACGCCGCGGTCGCGCAGGGCGGCGAGGCTCGCACCCGCGTAGGCGCCCGTGCCGACGAGGAGGACCCGCGTGGCCGACCAGTCGGCGATGCGGCTCTCGGCGAGGTCGAGCGCGAGCCGGACCATGGAGCGGCCGGCGCTCTGCAGCCCGGTGCGGGTCTTGACGCCGCGGGACGTGTGGGACGCGGTCTGGAAGAGGCGCTCGAGCCCGGTGCTCGTGGTGCCGCCGGTGCGCGCGCTCTCGAGCGCCCGGCGCACCTGCCCCGCGATCTCGCCCTCGCCGACGACGACCGACTCGAGTCCGGAGGAGACGGCGAAGAGGTGCTCGGCGACCGCGTCGCCGCACGTCACGTCGACGCTGCCGCGGACGTCGTCCCGGGCGATGCCGCTGGCGCCGCTGACCACGTCGACCGTGGCCTCGACGGCGAGGGCGCGGGCCGCGGTGAGGGGCTCCTCCACGTCGAGGTAGGCCTCGAAGCGGTTGCAGGTGGCGAGGACGACGGCCCCCGCGATGAAGTCGTTCTGGGCCATGAGCGTGCTGGCGACGGAGGGTGCGGCCACGGACAGCTTCTCGAGGACCTCGAAGCTGGCGTTGTGATGACTCGCCGACAGACATATGAGCACGCTCCATGGTAAACCTCCCCGCCGGGTGCTCCGGGTCGGTGAGGGCACCCTGGCTAGGTCGGGCGGGCGTCCCCAGCCCGGCGACCGCGCAGGCGGGGGATGCGATGATCTCCTCCGTGATCACGCCCAGCTCCTCGTCTTCCTCCGCGCCCTCGTCCGCCGTCGTCCTGCTCCCCGCGGAGCACCCGCTCAACACGCGCACCGCGTCGTCGCTGCTCGTCGAGGCCTACCGCGGCCATCGCGGCGAGCGCGCCCCGGTCTGGTTCATGCGCCAGGCGGGCCGGTCGCTGCCCGAGTACCGCGAGCTGCGCGTGGGCACGCGCATGCTCGACGCGTGCCTCGACCCGGAGATGGCCAGCGAGATCACGCTGCAGCCCGTCCGCCGCCACCACGTCGACGCGGGCATCTTCTTCAGCGACATCGTCATCCCGCTGAAGCTCGCGGGCGTCGGCGTCGACATCGTCGCGGGCCGGGGACCCGTGCTCGAGAAGCCCGTGCGCACCGCGGCCGACGTCGCCGCGCTGCCGGCGCTCGACCCGGCGGCGCTCGAGCCCATCCGCCAGGCGGTCGCCCGCACGGTCGCCGAGCTCGGCGACACGCCGCTCATCGGCTTCGCGGGCGCCCCGTTCACGCTCGCCGCGTACCTCGTCGAGGGCGGGCCGAGCAAGGACCACATCGCGGCCCGCGGACTCATGCACGCGGATCCGGACGCCTGGGACGCGCTCATGCGCTGGTGCGCCGAGATCACGGGAGTCTTCCTCCACGCGCAGGTCATGGCCGGGGCCTCCGCCGCGCAGCTCTTCGACTCGTGGGCCGGCGGCCTCTCGCTCGCCGACTACACCCAGCGCGTCGCCCCGGCCTCCGCGCTCGCGCTCGACCACGTGCGCACGATCACGGCGGCGGACGGCCGCACGGTGCCGCTCGTCCACTTCGGCGTCGGCACGGGCGAGCTCCTCGGTGCGATGCACGACGTGGGCGTCGACGCGGTGGGCGTCGACTGGCGCATCCCGCTCGACGAGGCGTCGCGCCGACTCGGCGGATCCGTCCCCGTCCAGGGCAACGTCGACCCGGCGCTCCTCGCGGCCCCGTGGCCGATCCTCGAGGCCCACGTCCGCGACGTGCTCGAGCGCGGGAAGGCGGCGCCGGCCCACGTGCTCAACCTCGGCCACGGCGTGCCGCCCGAGACCGACCCCACCGTCCTCACGCGCATCGTGGAGCTCGTCCGTGAGTAGCGACCCGCGGCAGGCCGCCGGCGAGGTCGACCCGACGGACGTCGTCGTCGTCGGCGGCGGTGTCGGCGGCCTCATCGCCGCGCGAGAATGCGCCCTCGCCGGCAAGCGCGTGATCCTCGTGGAGGCGTCGCCCGCGCTCGGCGGCACCGTCGGATCCCACGTGGTCGACGGCCTCCGCCTCGACAGCGGCGCCGAGAGCTTCGCCACCCGCCGCGGCACCGTCGCGGCCTTCCTCGGCGAGCTCGGCCTCACGGACCTGATCGTGCAGCCGAACCCGGACGGCGCGTGGGTGCAGCTCGCCGAGCGCGCCATCCAGCTGCCGCGCACGGGCCTCCTCGGGATCCCCGCGCACCCCTTCGACGCCACCATCGCCACCGCGATCGGCCGCGCCGGCGTCGCCCGCGCCAAGGCCGACCTCCTCCTCCCCGCCGCCGTCGGCGCGAAGGAGCGCACGCTCGGCGGCCTCGTCCGCGCCCGGATGGGCGACCGCGTGGTCGACCGTCTGGTCGCGCCCATCGTCTCCGGCGTGCACAGCGCCCACCCCGACGAGGTCGACGCCGACGCGGTCGCGCCCGGCCTCCGCGCCGGGCTCGCCGAGCAGGGCTCCCTCGGGCGCGCGGTCGCGTCCATGCGCGCCGCGTCGCCCGCGGGATCCGCCGTCAGCGGCATCGTCGGCGGCGTGCACCTGCTCGTGGACGCGCTGGTCGCCGACCTCGCGCGCCTCGGCGTCGACGTGCGCACCTCGCTCGCCGCCGTGTCCGTGCACCGGCACCGCTCGCACGAGGGCGCGGCCGCGAATGACGACTGGCACGTGGAGCTGGCCGACGGCCGCGGCATCGACGCGACGGGCGTGGTCCTCGCGATCCCCGCGGCGGGGCTCATCCACCTCTTCTCGGGCCTCGCGCCCCGCGCGGTCACGGAGGGCTGGCCCGCGCCGTCCTCCGTCGAGCTGGTCACGCTCGTCGTCCGCGCGCCCGAGCTCGACGCCGCGCCCCGCGGCACCGGCGTGCTCGTCGCGGCCGACGCCCCGGGGATCCGGGCCAAGGCCCTCACGCACGCCACCGCCAAATGGCCGTGGCTGAAGGAGCTGGCGGGCGACCGCCACGTGCTCCGCCTGTCCTACGGGCGCGCGGGCGGCGACGACGACACCGCGGCCGTCCCGGACGAGGAGCTCACCGCGATCGCCGTGCGCGACGCGTCCGCGCTGCTCGGGGTCGACCTCGCGGGCCGCGTCACCGGATCCGCCCGCGTGCGCTGGACCAACGCCCTCCCGTTCGCCGCGTCCGGCCACCGCGAGCGCGTGCAGGCCGTGCGCGACGAGGCGGCCGAGCACCCGGGCCTCGAGATCACCGGGTCCGCCGTCGCGGGCACCGGGCTGGCCTCCGTCGTGGCCGACGCGCAGGCCGCCGCGGCACGCCTCCTGGCCGGCTGATGGGCGCTCGTGGCCCCGTGCGGCCGGGCACCGACCTCCCCGTCGCCCCCGACCACGCGGCCGCGCCGGAGGGATACGCTGGACCGACGTGTGCTGCACGTGCCCCCTCAACGATCGGAGATCTCCCATGAAAGGCAAGCTTCTCTTCGTCGCCGGAGCCGGTGTCGGCTACGTCCTCGGCGCCCGCGCCGGTCGCAAGCGCTACGAGCAGATCCGCACGAACGCCAAGAAGGTCTGGGACGACCCGAAGGTCCAGCGCCAGGTCGACAACGCGGCCGGCTTCGTGAAGGAGCACACCCCCGACGTGGCGCACGCGGTCGTCGGCGGGGCCAAGAAGGTCGTCGGCACCGTCACCGGCGGCAAGAAGGACTCCTCGAGCGGCTCCACCCCGTCGAGCGCGTCGACCACGTCGTACCCGACCATGGACCCCGCCTCGCCCGAGCCGAACGGCTCCGGCACCTCCCGCTGACCCGCACGCCCATCCCCAGGAGGGAAACCCGCATGACGGATCAGGATCTCAATCCGAAGAGCAAGCGCTCGCTCGTCCGGCTCGTCGCCGACCTGCCGACGCTCATCGTCCAGCTGATCAAGGACGAGATCGAGTCGTTCAAGAACGAGCTCGTCTCCAAGCTCAAGCACGCGGGGATCGGCGCCGGCTTCCTCGTCGTGGCCCTGTTCTTCGCGCTCATCGCGTTCCTGGTGCTCGTCGCCGCCGCGATCCTCGGCCTGTCCGAGGCGTTCTCGCCGTGGCTGTCGGCGCTCATCGTCGCCGGCTTCTTCCTCCTCGTCACGGTGGTGCTCGCGCTGCTCGGCATCCGCTGGATCAAGAAGGGCGTCCCGCCGACGCCCGAGGAGACCGTGGACAGCCTCAAGGAGGACGTCGACGCGGTGAAGGGGACCGGCAAGTATGACCACTGATCGCCCCCGCCCCACGGGACCCCGGTCCCGCACCGAGCTGAAGCTCGACATCCAGCACACGCGCGAGGAGATCTCCGCGACCCTCGACGCCCTCGAGGCCAAGCTCAACGTCCGCCGCCGCGCGAAGGACGGCATCGCCGACCTCCGCCGCCGCATCCGCCGCACGGCCGACGAGGACCCGCTGCTCCTCGTCGCCGTCGGGGTGGGCGCGGTCGTCGTCGTCGGCGGAGTGGTCTGGGCCGTGGCCCGCGCCGCGCGCCGCTGACCCGCCGGTCGAGGGCCCGTGATGGTCGAGGCGGGATCCGCGCGCCCGCGCCGCCGCGAGGCGCGTGAGCCGGGTTCCCTGGGCGCGCATCCGCTGATGCTGCCGGGCCTCGTCGGGCTCGGCGGATCGCTGCTCGTGCTCCTGGCCTCGTTCGTGGTCGGCCACGCGCCGGCCGAGTCGGAGCTGTCGCGGACACCCGTGATCGGCGCCCTCCGCATCTCGCCCCTCGCGACGGGCATCGCGTCCGTCGCGGTCGTCGTGGGCGGGCTGATGCTCGTCTCCGGATGGCTCCTGCTCGGCGCCCTGCTCCCGCGGCTCGGCCAGGCGGGCCTCCGTGCCACGCTGCGGCTCGCCGCGATCTGGACGGCCCCGCTCCTGTTCAGCGCGCCGCTGTTCAGCCGCGACATCTACTCGTACATCGCGCAGGGGCGCGTGCTCGGTGCCGGCCTCTCGCCGTACGAGCACGGGCCGGCGGTGCTGCCCGACTGGCGGAGCACGGGCGTCGACCCGCTGTGGGCGCACAGCCCCGCCCCCTACGGGCCGCTGTTCCTCGCGATCGAGCGCGTCGTCGGCGCGATCGACGACGCGGTCGGCGTCGAGGTCGCGGTCCTCGTGGCGCGCGGCGTCGCGGTCGCCGGCGTCGTCCTGATGGTCGTGTGCGGCCTGCGCATCGCGCGCCGTCGTCGCATCGACCCCGTGCGAACGGCGTGGTTCCTCGCCGCCAGCCCGCTCGTGATCTTCAACTTCGTGGTGGCCGCGCACAACGACGCGCTCATGATGGGGCTCCTGGTCGCGGGCCTGCTCGCCGCCATCGACTCCCGCCCCGTGCTCGGCGTGCTGCTCGTGACGTGCGCGGTGGCGGTCAAGCCCATCGCGCTCCTGGCCCTGCCCATCGTCGCCATCGTGCACGCCGAGATGCGCGCGCGTCGCGTCGACGACCGGGCGCCGGCCGGCGTGGCCGTCGACGGGTCGGCGGGCCGCGTCGTCGGCCTCCGTCCGCCCACGCGCGATCCGCGGGTCTGGGCCGCGTGGACCGCGTCCGGCATCGCCGCCATGGGCCTCCTCGCGCTCGGCGGCCAGCTCCTCGGCGTCGGCCTCGGCTGGATCTCCGCCCTCTCGAGCCCGGTCACCGTCGTCTCCTGGTTCATGCCGTTCGGCGTGGCCGCTGGCGCGTTCGGCCCGCTGGTCGAGGCGCTCGGCGGGCCGGGAGGCGCGGTCGAGGGCGGGATCAAGACCGCCGGCATCCTGCTCGGCTTCGCGGGCGCCGCCTGGTGCATCCTCACGACCCGCACGCTCTCCGGGGAGGCGCGCCTCGCGCTGGCCTTCGTGTGCATCGTCGCCATGTCGCCCGTCGTCTACCCCTGGTACGGACTGTGGGTGCTCGTGATCCTCGCCGTCGTCGGCATCGCGGACGGCGCGGCCATGTCGCTCGCCGTCTCGGCGACCGTGTTCCTCGTCGGCGTCAACCTGCTGGAGCCCATGGCCGTCGTGCACACGGTCGCCTCGGGCTGGCCGCGCGTGCTGGTCGTCGTCGTGGCGGTCGTCGGGGTCCTCGGGGTGCTCGCGCCGGGCCTGCAGGGGCTCGCGGGCACGGATCCGTTCCGGGCGCTCCGGGCGCCGCGCCACCAGTTCTCCGCCGCACGGCAGCCCCCGGCCTGACGGCAGACGCGTCATCCGGACCACCCGAGGGAATGCGCGCGGATGCCGCGGACGTTCCCCGGTGACACCACCGACGGGAGCTCGACCATGGACACCGACCTCGACTGGCACGACCTGATCCGCCGGGCCCACGGCGGCTTCGCCGACCGCCTCGCCGCCGTCACCGACTGGACGGCGCCGACGCCCGACGTCGAGTGGGACGTCCGCGAGCTCGTGGCGCACGTCATCGAGGAGCAGCAGTGGGTGCCGCTCCTCCTCGCCGGTCACACGACGGAGACCGGCCGGCCGCTCATCCGCGACCTCGACGACGACCTCGTGGCCGAGTGGGGCCGCTACTCCCGCGAGGCGCTCGCGGCGTGGGAGGGCGTCGACCCGGAGCGGCCCGTCCTGCTGTCGACCGACCGCGTGCCCGCCCGGGAGTACCTGCGCGAGCAGCTGTCCGACGTCGTGATCCACGGCTGGGACCTCGCGCGCGCGGTCGGCGCCGACGAACGCATCGACGACGAGCTCGTGCGCGCCACCTGGACGGTGTTCGCCCCGCAGAAGGACACGCTCGAGGCCAGCGGCCTGTTCGCGTCGCCCGTGCCGGTCGCCGAGGACGCGCCCCTGCAGGTGCGACTGCTCGCGCTCACGGGCCGCGACGCCCGATAGCCCGCGGATGATCTGACGGCCGTCCGGCCGATGCATGGGCGGGGTCCCCGCGCGACGTACCATGGAGATCATGAGCATCCCGGCTGCCGAGTCGGCGGCATCTCAGGTCCCCCCGATCGAGTCCCCCGGAGAGGCCCGTCCTGACGACGGGTCCACCCCCGAGGCATCCCCCAGCGGCTACGCCCTCTGGGCCGTCCTCCGCCGCGATCCCGCCCGCCCCGACGACCTCGACGGCCGCGAGGTCCCGGGCGCCGTCGACGAGCTCGACGGCATCGTCCACATCGTCGAGGCCGAGGGCGTCACCGTCCGCGGCTTCTACGACGTCTCGGGCATGCGCGCGGACGCCGACCTCATGGTCTGGATCCACGGCCCCCAGATGGAGAGCCTGCAGTGGGCCTTCCGCGAGATCCGCCGCGCGCGCCTCATCCGCGCGCTGATCCCGTCGTGGAGCGCCGCGGGCGTCCACCGCGACGCCGAGTTCAACCGCAGCCACGTCCCCGGCTTCCTCCGGGGCGAGGAGCCGCGCGACTGGCTCTGCGTCTACCCCTTCGTCCGCTCCTACGAGTGGTACCTGCTGCCGCCCGAGGAGCGCGGGCGCATGCTCGCCCAGCACGGCCGCCAGGGCGCGGCCTTCCGCAGCGTCGTCGCCAACACGGTCTCGTCGTTCGGCCTCGGCGACTACGAGTGGATCCTCCCGCTCGAGTCGAACGAGCTCGTCGACTTGGTCGACATGATGCGCGACCTGCGCAACACGGATGCGCGCCGTCATGTGCGCGAGGAGGTCCCGTTCTACACGGGCCGCCGCATCACCACCGCCGAGCTCGTGGAGGTCCTCCAGTAATGGCCGCAGTGAACCTGGGTCGCAAGCCCGCCCCCGCCACCGACGCCCCGCGGGCGCCCGGCGCCCTCGTCTCCGCCGCGAGCGAGGCCGCGAAGATGGGCCCCGCCCACGTCGAGGAGCCCGTCGCGTACGACGCCATCCTGCTCGCCTCCTTCGGCGGACCCGAGGGCCAGGACGACGTCATCCCGTTCCTCCGCAACGTCACCGCCGGTCGCGGGATCCCGGAGGAGCGCCTCGAGGAGGTCGCCCACCACTACCGCGCGTTCGGCGGCGTCAGCCCCATCAACGAGCAGAACCGCGAGCTGAAGGCCGCCCTCGAGGCGCGCCTCGCCGAGCGCGGCATCGACCTGCCCGTGCTGTGGGGCAACCGCAACTGGGGCCCGTACCTCAACGACGCGCTCCGCGAGGCCGAGGAGAAGGGCTACCGCCAGCTCATCGCCGTCGCCACGAGCGCGTACAGCTCGTACTCCTCCTGCCGCCAGTACCGCGAGGACTTCGCGGACGCGCTCGAGGACACGCAGCTGCAGGGCGTCGTCCGCATCGACAAGGTGCGCCAGTTCTTCGACCACCCGGGCTTCGTCACGCCGTTCATCGAGGGCACGCGCGACGGGATCCGCGACGTGATCGCCCACTTCGAGGCCGAGGGCGCGCCCGTCGACCTCGCGACGGATGTCGAGATCCTCTTCTCCACGCACTCCATCCCGTCGTCGGACGCCTCCAAGTCCGGCCCCGCCGAGCGTGGCTTCGACCAGGACGGCGCCTACGCGGCGCAGCACCTGGCCGTCGCCGAGGTCGTCATGCACGAGGTGAAGAAGGAGCTCGGCATCGACCAGGACGTGCCGTGGCAGCTCGTCTACCAGTCCCGCTCCGGCCCGCCCTCGATGCCGTGGCTCGAGCCCGACGTCAACGACGCGATCGGCGAGCTGCCCGCGCAGGGCCGCCGCGCCGTCGTGATCGTGCCGCTCGGCTTCGTGAGCGACCACATGGAGGTGAAGTGGGACCTCGACAACGAGGCCACCGAGTCCGCCGCCGAGAACGGACTGTACTCGGTGCGCGTGCCCACGCCGGGCGTGCACGCCGCGTACGTGGACGGCCTCATCGACCTCGTGCTGGAGCGCCGCGACGGCGTGAAGGCGGCCGACCGCCCCCACATGACCGACCTCGGACCCTGGTACGACGTGTGCCGTCCGGGCTGCTGCGAGAACGTGCGGCTGGGCTTCAAGCCCGCCGTCTCCGGGCTGGCACCGTGACGGACGGTCCCACGACGTCGGCTCCGGCGACGACGCTCCGCATCGGGACCCGGGGGAGCGCGCTCGCCCTGGCCCAGACGCGGGCGATCGCCGCGGAGATCACCGGCGCGTCGGGACTCGAGGTCGAGCTCGTGCCCGTGACCACGCACGGCGACACGTCGCGCGAGTCGCTGTCGAGCCTCGGCGGCACGGGCGTGTTCGCCAGCGCGCTCCGGGAGTCGCTCCTCCGCGGCGAGTGCGACCTCGTGGTCCACTCGCTCAAGGACCTGCCGACGGCGCCGTACGCCGGCCTCACGGTCGCGTCGGTGCCGGTGCGCGAGGATCCGCGCGACGTGCTCTGCGCGCGCGACGGCCTCACCCTCGCGACCCTGCCGCGCGGAGCCCGCGTCGGCACCGGATCCCCGCGCCGCCGCGCGCAGATCCTCGCCGAGCGCCCGGACCTCGACGTGGTCGACATCCGCGGCAACATCGACACCCGCCTCTCGCGCGTGACCGCGGGCGACCTCGACGCCGTGGTCCTCGCCGCCGCGGGCCTCGAGCGCATCGACCGGATCTCCGCCGCCACCGAGCACCTCGAGCTCGACCGCTGGCCCACCGCGCCCGGCCAGGGCGCGCTCGCGCTCGAGATCCGCACGGAGGACGTCGAGACCCACTCGGTCGTCGCCCGCGCCGTCGAGGCCGTCGACGACCCGTTCACCCACGCCGCCGTCCTCGCGGAGCGCGGCGTGCTCGCCGCGCTCGAGGCCGGGTGCGCGGCGCCCATCGGCGCCTGGGCCACCGTCACCAGCGCCCGCCTCGCCCTCACCGCCGTGGTCTACCGGCCCGACGGCACCCAGCGCATGGCCGCGAGCCACGAGCTCGACACGGCGGGGCTCGACCTCGCGCAGCTGGGCGCATCCGCCTCCGCGCTCTCGGGGCCCGTGTCCCGCGAGCTCCTCGACGCCGGAGCGGCCGATCTCGCGCCGCTCGGAGGGACCCGATGACCTCGACAGACCAGAAGCCCCTGAAGGGCTGGCGCGTGCTCGTGCCCCGCGGCGGACCGTGGGGCGACGGGGTCGCGTACGACCTCCGCGCGCAGGGCGCCACGCCCGTCGTCGCGCCCATGATCAACTTCGCCGCGACGCAGGACGCGCAGGCGCTCGAGTCGGCGCTCGCCGACCTCGCCGCGGGATCCTTCGACTGGCTCACCGTGACGAGCGCCACCACCGTCGACGTGCTGTCGTCGCACCGCGCCGTGGTGCCCGAGGGCACGCGCATCGCGGCGGTCGGCGAGACCACGGCCGCCGCCCTCGTCGCCGCGGGCTACACGGTCGACTTCGTGCCGTCCATCGACTCGTCGGCCACCGCCCTCCTCGAGGAGTGGACCGAGATGGCCGCCGGATCCCCGCGCCGCCGGGTGCTCACGCTCCGGTCCGAGATCGCGAAGCCCACCCTCACCGACGGGCTCATCGCGCGCGGGCACGACGTCCGCTCGGTCGTCGCGTACCGGACCGTCGGCGTGCCCGTCAGCGACCGGATCCGCGAGGACGTGACCTCGGGCCGGGTCCGCGCCATCCTCGTCACGTCGGGCAGCGTCGCGGAGCAGGTGCACGAGCAGCTGGGCGACGTGCCCGACGGCGTGCTCATCGCCTGCATCGGCCCGCGCACCGCGAAGGACGCGCGCCGCTCCGGCGTGCGCGTCGACGTGGTCGCCTCCGAGCGCTCGGCCGCGTCGCTCATCCAGTCCCTGGTCGAGATCGCCCGCCACGAGGAGCCGCGTGCCGACACGGCGGGGCTCACCGGCCTCGCCGACCTCCTCGATCGGAGCACCACCGAATGACCTCCCCCTACTACCGCCCGCGCCGCCTCCGCACCTCCCCGGCGATGCGCCGGCTCACGGCCGAGACGCGCCTGCACGCGGCCGACCTGGTGCTGCCGATGTTCGTGCGCGAGGGGCTGACCGAGGCGTCGCCCATCACGTCGATGCCGGGCGTCTCGCAGCACTCGCTCGACAGCCTGCGCCGCGCGGTCGTCGAGGCGGCCGAGGCGGGCATCGGCGGCGTGATGCTGTTCGGCGTCCCGTCCGTGCGCGACGCCGAGGGGTCGGGCGCGAGCGACCCCGAGGGGATCCTCAACGTCGCCACGCGCGTGGCGGTGGAGGAGGTCGGCGACGCGATCGTCGTCCAGACCGACCTGTGCCTCGACGAGTTCACCGACCACGGCCACTGCGGCGTGCTCGACGCCGACGGCGTGGTCGACAACGACCGCTCGCTCGAGCGCTACCGCGCGATGGGCCTCGCCCAGGCGGAGGCGGGATCCCACCTGCTCGGCCTCAGCGGCATGATGGACGGCCAGGTCGGCGCCGTCCGCGAGGCCCTCGACGACGCCGGGCACCACGACGTCGCGATCCTCGCCTACGCCGCGAAGTACGCGAGCGCCTTCTACGGCCCCTTCCGCGAGGCCGTCGACTCGCAGCTCCAGGGCGACCGTCGCACGTACCAGATGGACAACGGCAACCGCCGCGAGGCCCTCCGCGAGGTGGAGCTCGACATCGAGGAGGGCGCCGACGTCGTCATGGTGAAGCCCGCCATGAGCTACCTCGACATCCTCGCCGACGTCGCCGCGACCAGCAGCGTGCCCGTCTGGGCGTACCAGATCTCCGGCGAGTACGCGATGATCGAGGCCGCCGCGCAGAACGGCTGGATCGACCGCGAGCGGGCCATCGAGGAGAGCGTCCTCGGCATCAAGCGGGCCGGCGCCGACGCGATCCTCACCTACTGGGCCGTCGAGCTCGCCGAGCGCCTCGCGCGGCGCTGAGCCGCGCCGCCCCTCCTCCTCGCCGGACCCGCATCCGGCCCACCTTCCGAGCGGTTCCCCGCCCGGCACCGAAGGACATCATCGTGACCCACTCCCAGGACCTCTTCGACCGCGCACGCGACGTCATCCCCGGCGGGGTGAACTCGCCCGTCCGGGCCTTCGGCTCCGTCGGCGGCACGCCCCGCATGATGGTCAAGGCCGCCGGCCCCTACGTGACCGACGCCGACGGCGTCGAGTACGTCGACCTCGTCAACTCGTGGGGCCCCGCCATCCTCGGCCACGCCCGCCCCGAGGTCGTCCAGGCCGTGCAGGACGCCGCCGCCCTCGGACTCGGCTTCGGCGCGACCACGCCCGCGGAGACGGAGCTCGCCGAGCTCGTCACGGAGCGCGTGCGGGTCGCGGGCGTCGACGGATCCCCGGACCGCCGCCCCATCGAGAAGCTGCGCCTCGTGTCCACGGGCACCGAGGCCACCATGACCGCGATCCGCCTCGCGCGCGGTTTCACGGGCCGCGACCTCCTCGTGAAGTTCGCCGGTCACTACCACGGCCACTCCGACAGCCTCCTCGCCGAGGCGGGCTCCGGCGTGGCGACGCTCGCGCTGCCCGGCTCCGCGGGCATCCCCGAGGCCATCGCCGCCCAGACCATCGTGGTGCCGTACAACGACCTCGGCGCCGTGCGCGCCGTGTTCGCCGAGCACGGCCCGCGCATCGCCGCCGTGATCACCGAGGCGGCCGCCGCGAACATGGGCGTCGTCCCGCCGGTGCCCGGCTTCACCGCCGAGCTCGGGCGCATCGCCCACGACAACGGATCCCTCCTCATCTCCGACGAGGTGCTCACCGGCTTCCGCGTGCACCCGGCCGGGTACTGGGGCCTCGACAACGCCGGGCTCGCGGCCGACCACCCCGACGCCTGGACCCCCGACCTCGTCACGTACGGCAAGGTCATCGGCGGCGGCCTCCCCGTCGCCGCGCTCGGCGGCCGGGCCGACGTGATGGACCACCTCGCGCCCCTCGGACCCGTCTACCAGGCGGGCACGCTGTCGGGGAACCCGGTCGCGGTCGCCGCGGGCCTCACGACGCTGCGCCTCGCCGACGCCGACGTGTACCGCGCGCTCGACATCGCGGCCGACATCCTCATCTACGCGGTGCAGCTCGCCTTCGACCGGGCCGGCCTCGCCTACTCCGTGCAGCGCGCGGGCAGCCTCTTCAGCTTCACGTTCGGCACGCCGCCCGAGCACGGCATCACCGACTACGCGACCGTGCAGGCGCAGGAGACCTGGCGCTACCCCGCCTTCTTCCACTCCATGCTCGACCAGGGCGTCAGCCTGCCGCCGTCGGTGTTCGAGGCCTGGTTCGTGTCGGCCGCCATGGACGAGGCCTCGCTCGACCGCGTGATCCGCGCCCTCCCCGCCGCCGCCCGCGCGGCCGCGGCGGCGACCCCGCCCGCGTAGCCCGTCAGAGCGTGATCGCCGCGTACCGCTCCAGCTCGACCCAGCCGTCGCGCCCGTCCGTCGGCGTGCCGGGCCGGGCGGTCGCGGGGACGCCGAGCCGGTCGGCCGCGGCGAGCTGCGCCACGTCGTAGCCCGTGAGCGCGCCGATCTCCGACACGGCGACCTGGTAGGTGCGGTACGGCCCGAGCTCGGGAGCGTCCGCCGTCGCGGTCGCGCGGTCGAGGTCGCCGAGCTCCGGCGCCTGGTCGAGCAGGTAGGCCGTGGCCGCGAGCCGGTCGCCCGACGCCCAGGCGGCGATCTTCCAGAACATGAGCGGGATCCGCACGCCGCGGTACACAGGATCGTCGTCCGAGAACACGGGGCCGGTGAAGACCGTCATGCGCCGGTCGCCGAGGTCGGCGTTGTCGAGCACGTAGTCCTCGAGGCCGAGCCACAGCTCCTTGGACTGGTTGAACTGCGCCGCCTGAGGGGCCGCGTTCGTGTAGACGAACGTGTCGGCGCTGGCACGCGCCGCCTCGGCGATGTCGCCCCACACGGGATCCCGCCGCCGGACCAGGTGCCCGCGGTCGATGTCGTTGCGCGCGTAGAGCTCGGGGCCGCACTGCTGCTCGGCGGGCAGGCGCGGATCGAGGTGCCAGTCGTCGGAGCGCTCCACGTCGACGAGCCGTGCGCCGTCGATGTTCACGGCGGTGAGGGCCGCGAGGCGCCGGTCGGTGTCCATGAGCACGGTGAAGTGCAGGTAGTCGAGCCGCACGGGCCGCGCGTCGGCCGGGGCCTCCGGGAGGGGGAGGGCGATGGGCAGGAAGTCGAGGTCGTAGCCGTCCATGCCCGGAGCCTATGCCCGGGCTCGGACGCCCGACCGGCCGGCCGGGTGGACGCCCGGGGCCGGCGGACGACGGTCGGCTCGGATCAGGCCCGGCGGAGAGGAGCGGTGGCGCGGCCGCGCGCGAGCTCCGCGAACACGTCCGTGGTGAGCCGGTACGCGTGCTCGACCTCGGCGACGACGCGGGCGCGCTCCTCGTCGTCCCAGGGCGCCTGGTCCAGCGCCTCTCGGTAGGTGCTGCAGAAGCGGCGCGGCTCGGCGATCTCCGCGAAGAGGTACAGGCCGACGCCGTTGGTCTCGAAGCCGAACTGGCGCTGCAGGAGCGAGCGCAGGAGCCGGCCGCCGGACAGGTCGCCGAGGTAGCGCGTGTAGTGGTGCGCGACGAAGCCGCCGACCCAGACCGAGGCGACCCGCTCGATCCGCTCGACGTACGCGGCGGTGCTCGCGAGCGGCCGGATCACGTCGCGCCAGTCGGGCCCGACGAGGAAGTCGAGGTCGGCCTCGATGGCGGGCAGGCGCGTGAGGCGCGGGTTGATGAAGCGGGCGGCCACGGGATCCGCCGCCATGCGCTCGGTCGCCTGCTCGATGGCGCGGTAGATGAAGTAGTGCTGCGCGACGAGGGCCACGTAGTCGTCGCGGCAGCCGCGGCCGGTGACGAGCGCGGTCATGAACTCGTCTGCGTCGGTCGCCTCGGAGCGCGGTCGTGCCCGATCGCGGAGGGCCTCGGTGAGGGGGACGACGGTCATGATGTAGGTGAGCCTAACCTCATCTGCCGCTCGCGCGGAAGGGGGCGGCGGTCACGATCCGGTCGGCCGGCGACGCCTCAGGAGGCGGCGGCGAAGAAGACGAGGCCGAGCAGCGGCGGCACGCCCTGGACGAGCGCGGGGATGAGGTACTTCTTGCCCGTGCTCGCGATGATGATCGAGGCCAGCACCATGCACGCGGTCGTGAACAGCACGAGCGTGAGGCCGGCGGGCACGTTGCCGACGAAGTAGAGGATCAGCCCGAGGCCGGCGCCGAGCGCGAGGAAGAGGTTGTAGAAGCCCTGGTTGTACGCCCACGGCTTGATGATGAGGGCCTTCTCCTGGTCGGCGACGCCGAAGCGCTTCCAGGCGAACGGCTTCTCGAACCAGACGCTCTCGAGGAGGAAGAAGAACGCGTGCAGCACGGCCGCGAGCCCGACGAAGATGGTCCCGGTGGCGGCTACTGCGGTCATGATCCCTCGCTCTGGCGGCACCGTGCCGCGTCGGCCCAGGGTAGCGCGCGGCGGACGCCCGCAGCGTGCCGCGTCGGCGGGTGCTAGGCGCGGACGTCGACCACGACGCGTCCGCTCGAGGCACCCGCGAGGATCCGCTCGCCCGCGGCGATCGCGCCGTCGAGCGGCACGGTCGTGGTGATCGCGTCGAGGAGCGCGGGGTCGAGGTCGGTCGCGAGCCGGGCCCACGCCTCCTGCCGCATCGCGGCGGGCGCCTCGACCGAGTTGATGCCCGCGAGCGTCACGGCGCGGAGGATGAAGGGGAGGACCGTGCCGGGCAGGTCCGGCCCCTGCGCGAGGCCGGCCGCCGTGACGACCCCGCCCCAGCGGGTCTGCGCGAGCACGTTGACCAGGGTCGCGCTGCCGACGCTGTCGACCGCGGCGGCCCAGCGGATGCGTTGCAGCGGCTTCCCCGGTTCGCCGAGCTCGGAGCGGTCGATCACCTCGGCGGCGCCCAGCGCGCGCAGCCGGTCGCCGAGCTCGTCGACGCGCCCGGTCGAGGCGACCACGCGGTGGCCGAGGCGCGCGAGGAGGGCCACGGCGATGGATCCGACCCCGCCGCCCGCGCCCGTGACGAGCACGTCGCCGGATCCGGGCTCCACGCCGCCGCGCTCGAGCGCGAGCACCGCGAGCATCGCCGTGAAGCCGGCGGTGCCGATGGCGGCGGCGCGGGCCGCGGAGATGCCGTCGGGCACGCGCACGAGCGCCGCCGCCGGGACGCGCACGCGCTCGGCCAGCCCGCCGTCGCGGCTCTCGCCCAGGCCGGCGCCGTTCAGCACCACCAGGTCGCCGGGGGCGACGGCGTCGGATCCGCTCGCCGCGACCGTGCCGACCGCGTCGATGCCGGCGACGAGCGGGCTGGTGCGCGCGATGCCGGGCCGGCCGCCGAGCAGCATGCCGTCCTTGTAGTTGACGCTCGAGAAGAGGACGTCGAGCGCGACCTCCCCGTCGCCGGGGCCCGCCGCACCGCCCGTCGCCCGCTCGTCGGGGAGGTCGCGCAGCGCGACCTCGATGCCTGTCGTGCCGTCGTCGGCGACGGTCTGCTCGGCCACGAGCGCGCGGTACGTCATGCCGTCACGCTACGCCCGGGAGGCCAGACGTCGACAGAGAGGAGGGGCGGCCCCTCTCCCGCACGCCTAGGAGAGGCGCCACCCACGACCCGCACGTTCGCCCACGGCGAGGTACACGAATCCCGCGACTCCCAGGGGGACCGCGAACGCCCAGATGACGACGTAGACATAGAAGCGGAGGGCGAACACCACGGGCACCAGCAGAAGGGGGATCGTCCACGAGCCGAGGCCCTCTCGCATCGGCTGCGTGAGCCGGAACCACGCCTCGCGGGCCAGCGGGTAGGTGATCGTCTGCACGAGCATCACCATCGAGAGCAGGACAAAGTGGGACGGAGCCTTGGTGGTGCTCGAGGACGCTTCCATCACGATGATCGCGACCCCGGGGATGCCTCCGAGCACCATGCTCGACGGCAGGCGCGTGTATCGCCGGTTGAGCCAGGCTCCCAGTACGAAACTCATCGCGCGATGCTGCCACGGCGGACGGGTGGGCCGCGGGCGGATTCCCCGGGGTGAGCGCCCGCCCGGGATCAGCCGAAGAGGATCGCGGCCTCGTCGTAGCGGTGCTGCGGCACGGTCTTCAGGCGGCCGAGCGCCTCCTCGAAGCCGACGTGCACGATGTCGGTGCCGCGGAGCGCGACCATGCGGCCCCAGTGTCCGTCGCGCACGCTGTCGACCGCGGCGAGGCCGAGGCGCGTGGCGAGCACGCGGTCGTACGACGACGGGGTGCCGCCGCGCTGGATGTGACCCAGGGTGGTGGCACGCGTCTCGATGCCCGTGCGCTCCTCGATGATGGGCGCGATCTGCTCGCCGATGCCGCCGAGCCGCGGGCGACCGAAGGCGTCGAGCCCGCGCTCGCCGTGGGCATCGGACGCGTGCTCGGGGATGAAGCCCTCCGCGACGACGACGAGCGGCGCGCGCCCGCGGTCGTAGGCCGAGCGGACCCACCCGATGATCTCGTCCATGCTCGTCTTCTGCTCGGGGATGAGGATCGCGTGCGCGCCCGCGGCCATGCCGGAGTGCAGCGCGATCCAGCCCACGTGCCGGCCCATGACCTCGGCGACCATGCAGCGGCTGTGCGAGTCGCCTGTGGTGCGGAGGCGGTCCATGGCGTCGGTCGCGATCTGCACGGCGGTGTCGAAGCCGAACGTGTAGTCGGTCGCGTCGAGGTCGTTGTCGACGGTCTTGGGGACGCCGACGATCTTGAGGCCCGCGTCCGTCAGTCGCTTGGCGGCCGCGAGCGTGCCCTCGCCGCCGATGGCGAGGATCGCGTCGATGCCGAGGCGGTCGAGGTTCTCCTGGATCCGCTCGACCCCGCCGTCGCCCTCGAACGGGTTCGTGCGGCTGGTGCCGAGGATCGTGCCGCCCTGCTTGCCGATGCCCTGGATGTCGCGGCGCGCGAGCGGCATGACGTCGCCGTCGACGACGCCCCGCCAGCCGTCGCGGAAGCCCACGAACTCCTGCTTGTGGATGGTCGTTCCCTTGAGCACCGCCCCGCGGATGACCGCGTTGAGTCCGGGGCAGTCTCCGCCTGAGGTGAGGATTCCGATGCGCACACGTCCATCATGGGGCACGGGTCCGCGAGACTGGCCGGATGGACACCGCACCCGACGGCCGCCCGACCGCCGCCTCGCCCGCCACGGGCGACCTCGACCGCCTCGCGCGTCGCGCCCTCGGCCTCGTCCGCGACGACCGACGCGCGATCCTCGCCCTCGCGGGCAGCCCCGGCGCCGGCAAGACGACCCTCGCGCGGGCGCTCGTCGCGCGCGTCGAGGCGCTGGCGGGCCGCGGCACCGCCGTGTGCGTGCCCATGGACGGCTTCCACCTCGCCAACGCGACGCTCGACCGGCTGGGCCGCCACGACCGCAAGGGCGCGATCGACACGTTCGACGGCTGGGGCGTGCTCGCCCTCGTGCGGCGCCTCCGCGGGGAAACCGACCACGTCGTCTACGCGCCGTCGTTCGACCGGGCGGTCGACGAGGGCGTGGCGGGCGCCGTCGCGGTGGATCCCGCCACGCGGCTCGTCGTGATCGAGGGCAACTACCTGCTCGTCGACGACGAGCCATGGGGGCTGCTGCGCGCGGAGGTGGACGAGGCGTGGTTCTGCGAGACCCCCGCCGACGCGCGCTTCTCGCGCCTGGTCGACCGGCACACGGCCGGCGGGCGCGATCCCGACGCGGCGGCGGCGTGGGCCCGCGACGTGGACGGCGCGAACGCGGTGCTGATCGAGGGCACGCGCGGCCGCGCCGACCTCGTGGTGGACGGCACGGCCGCGGGCGTCCCGGAGGCGTCCGCCCGTTAGCGGCCGCGGATCAGAGCTCGACGGTGCCGTGCTCCCCGACGTCCTTCGGGCGCTCGCCCGTGATCGCGGCCTTGGCGTACTTGATGAGCGCGATCGGCTTCGGGGTGTCCTGGTACCAGTACTCGGCGGCGTCGGCGTGCACGCGGATCAGCGCGACGGTCGGGTCGTCCTTGCCGTCCTCGAACCACGCCTCGGCGCCCGTCGACCACAGCTCGTCGATGCGGGCGCGGTCGCGCGTGATCTCCGCGGTGCCGGCGATGGAGAGGAACCCGTCGCCGGACTGCAGCGACACGTTCACCTGGTCGCTCGCGCAGATCTCGGCGGTCTTGTCGCTCGGGTCCTGCGTGAAGAACCAGAGGTCGCCGTCGAAGTCGCGCTCCTGGCTGGCGAGCGGGCGGCTGACGAGCTGGCCGTGCGCGTTGACGGTGGTGAGCAGCGCGATGCGGGCGCTCTTCACGAGCTCGGCGACGCGCTCGCGGTCGTCCTGGTGGTCGTTCGTGGTGTCGGTCATGCGGCCGACGCTACGCGCGCTGCACGGGGCCGGGGAGGGTCGGCGGCCGTGCGTACCCTGAGGGGATGGACCAGGGCGGAACGGAGGTGACGGCCCCCGACGCGCGCACCGCCTACCTCCCCGACCGCGAGGTCGACCTCCGGCTCGTGCTGCGTCCGCTGTTCCGCGGGGTCGTGGATCCGACCTGCCGCTGGGACGCCGCCCCGCCCGGATCCCGCCGCGTCGGCGTCTGGCGCACGGCCCGGACGCCCCTCGGGAACGCGTCGCTGCGGCTGGACCCGCGCCCCGACGGCGGGGTCGAGGCGCGCGCCTGGGGCCCCGGCGCCGAGTGGGCGATCGCGGGCGTGCCGGAGCTCCTCGGCGAGGGCGACGACTGGTCCGACCTCGACGTCTCCGCGCATCCCCTCCTCCGCGACGCGCACCGCCGCCTGCCCGCGCTCCGGCTGATGCGCACGAACCACGTGTTCGAGGCCATGGCGTCCGCGGTGCTCGAGCAGAAGGTCACCGGGCTCGAGGCCAGGCGGGCGTGGCGGCAGCTGATCCTCGCGCACGGCGAGCCCGCGCCCGGCCCCGTGCCCGTCGGCATGCGCGTGCTGCCGTCGCCTGAGCGCTGGCGGCTCATCCCGTCGTGGGAGTGGCACCGCGCGGGCGTGGATCCGAAGCGGTCGCGCACGCTCATCGCGGTCGCGACCTCGGCGGCGGGCCTCGAGCGCACGCTCGCGCTCGGGCGGGGGAGCGACGAGATCACGCGGCGCCTGCGGTCGATCCCGGGGGTGGGGATCTGGACGGCGGCCGAGACCACGCAGCGCGCCCACGGCGATCCCGACTCCGTCAGCGTCGGCGACTACCACGTGCACGACACCGTGGGATGGGCGCTCGCCGGCCACGCGGTGGACGACGACGGGATGCTCGAGCTGCTCGAGCCGTGGCGCGGACAGCGTCAGCGGGTGATGCGCCTCATCGAGTCGAGCGGGTTCCGGAAGCCCCGGTTCGGCCCGCGCATGACGGTGCAGGACCACCGCGCGCACTGAGCGACGCGGCGGCCCTGCGTCCGCGGATCAGCTGTCGGCCGCGATGCCGTCGGGCAGCTGCGCGCCCGCCTTCGTGAGCGCGTCCACGAGGTCCTGGCCGGCGACGGTCGTGATGATGTCGCCCTGGACCCGCAGGGTCGGGGTGCCCGTGACGCCCGCCGAGGTCGCGTCCGAGGTGTTGCTCGTGATCCACGACGAGTACTTCCCCTCGGCCACGCACGTGCGCGCCGCGTCCGCCGTGACGCCCTGCGTGGTGAGCCAGGTGACGAAGTCGGCGTGGGTCCAGGAGTCGGTGATGGTGGAGTGGTTGTCGAACAGGGCCGAGTGCACGGCAGGCCACTTGTCGGGCTCCTCGGCGAGCACGCACGCGGCGGCGCTGCCCGCGACGACCCCGTACTTCGTGACGATCTGGATGGGGTGGTAGACGATGCGCACCTGGCCCGTGGCGGCGATCCGGTCGAGCAGCGGGCCGGTCTCGGCCTCGTACTGCGCGCAGTGGGGGCACGAGTAGTCCTCGTACACGTCCATGGTGACGGGGGCGTCGGCCGCGCCCACGCTGACGCCGGTGGGCTCGGTCGCGATGCGCACCTGGTCGCCCGTGGACAGCGCCGCGGTCGTGTCCTGGGAGGGGCCCGCGGCGCTCGCCGCCTGGGACTGCCCGAGCAGGTAGACGCCGCCGGCGATGGCCGCGATCACGATGACGAGGCCACCCGCGACGGAGAACTGGGCGATGAGGCGGCGGCGCTTGCGGCGCCGGTCGTCGAGGGCCCTCTCGATGCGTGCCTTCTCGCGGATCGCGCGTACCTTCTCGTTCTCATGCCGGGCCATGGCCACGATCCTAGGGATCCGCATGCCCGCGCCCCTGGGAGGCGCCACAGCGCTGCGTATGGATAGGCTCGGCGCGTGCCCGACGACGTGACGAAAGTACCCCGCCTCCCCACCGGCCAGCAGCACGAGCTCACCGCGGAGGTGGACGGCCGCACCCAGCGCATCGTCGTCGCCGAGGTCGGCGCCGCGCTCCGCGTGCTCCAGGTCGACGGCACGGACCTCGTCCAGTCCTACCCGGACCACGCGCGGCCCCCCTTCTGCAGCGGCGTCGTGCTCGCGCCCTGGCCCAACCGGATCCGCGACGGCATCTGGGAGCAGGACGGCGTCACCCACCAGCTCGACATCACCGAGGTCGACCGCGAGAACGCGATCCACGGGCTGCTCCAGCACGCGCCGTACCGCCTCGTGGAGCGGGACGAGGTCTCGGTGACGCTCGCCGCCGACGTGCACCCCCAGCACGGCTACCCCTTCGCCCTCGAGACGAGCGTGCGCTACGAGCTCACGGGCTCCGGCGTCCGCGTGACGCATGTGATCCGCAACGTCGGCGACGCCGATGCGCCCGTCGCCGTCGGCACGCACCCCTTCCTCCGCGTGGGGGACGTGCCCACGGAGGAGCTCGAGGTCGTCATCGACGCGCCCACCCACATCGAGGTGGATCCCGTGCGCCTCAACCCCACGGGCGTCCAGACCCCGGTCGACGGCACGCGCTTCGACCTGCGCCAGGGCGTGCGCGTGCGCGACGCGCAGCTCGACGACGCGTGGGCCGACGCCCGCGTGGTCGACGGCGTCACCCGCCACGGCGTCCAGGCGCCCGACGGCCGGCGCACCGAGATCTGGGCCGACGGCGAGTTCACCTACTGGCAGGTCTTCGTCACGCCGTGGTACCCCGTCGCCGACGGCCACGTGTGGGCCGTCGCGGTGGAGCCGATGACGGCGCCGGCCGACGCGTTCAACTCGGGCGATGGCCTCATCACGCTCGCGCCCGGATCCGAGTGGTCGGGCACCTGGGGCATCGACCTGCACGACTGACCCGTGCGCGGTCGTCGCCTCCGGACGCCCCCGGGAGCCCGTGGTCGGAAACCGAAGCGGCCCGGGACGCCCGGCGCCGACCGTCCTAGCGTCGGAGCATGACCGACACCAGCGCGACCACCGCCCTCGACTCCATCACCGGCGTGCACCACGTGCGCCTCTCCGTCACCGACCTCGGCCGCTCGCGCGCCTTCTACGAGGGCGTGCTGGGCCTCACCCCCGCCATCGAGAGCGAGGGCGACGCGAGCGATCCCGCCGTGCGCGAGGATCCCGCGCAGTACTTCGGCGGCGTCATCTACGGCGTGGGCTCGCAGCTGCTCGGCCTCCGCCCGATCTCGGGCGACGGCGCCGCGTTCGACCCCGCGTCCCGCGGACTCGACCACGTGAGCCTCCAGGTGGGCTCGCGCGACGACCTCGTGCGCGCGGCGGCGCTGTTCGAGGAGCGCGGCATCGCCCACGGCGAGGTCATGGACTTCCCCACGGGCATGTCGATCCTCTCGGTGCAGGACCCCGACGACATCAACGTGGAGCTCGTCGCCGCGGGTTGATCCGCGCGCGTGCCTACAATTTCCTCTAGTGCCGAACCGCGCACCGCACCGGCCGAGGAGGACGCGATGACGACGACGGACCCGCTGGCGCTCGAGAGCCAGGTCTGCTTCCAGGCGGTGGTCGCCGCCCGCACCGTGGTCGCCGTATACCGGCCGATCCTCGAGCCCCTCGGCCTCACGCACACGCAGTACCTCGTGATGCTGGCGCTGTGGGAGCGGGACGACCGCTCGGTCTCGGACCTCGGATCCACCCTGCAGCTCGAGCCGGCGACGATCACCCCGCTGCTCAAGCGCCTGCAGGGGGCCGGGTTCGTCGACCGGGCCAGGAGCGCCGTGGACGAGCGCGTCGTGGTGGTCTCCCTCACGGACGCCGGCCGTGAGCTCCGCGGCCGCGCGGTCGACGTGCCCGCGCGGGCCGCGGCACGCACCGGCATGACCGTGGACGAGCTCGAGGCCCTGCGCGACGCGCTCGACGACGTGGTGGGGCGGCTCACGGGCGCGCTCGCGGAGGACGACGCCGCGGCCTGATCCGGCACGCGGCCGCATCGACCCGCGAGCGGGCGCGCATCGGCTGCACGGGTGATCAGCGCCCGACGTCGAAGGGCGCCCAGCTCGCGTCGGTGACGCGCGTCGTGCCGTCCACGGCCTCCACGGAGAGGGCCGCGCCGTCGAGCGTGCCGACCGTCGCGGTCGTGAGGACGGCCGCGTCACCGTCGACGAAGGCCTCCAGGGTGCGGTCGTCGAGGACGAGGTCCAGGGTCACCGGATCCGCGGGCGCCGCATCGGGCAGCGGCGCCGTGGCGGGCCGGTCGTAGGCGTCCGGCATGATCCCGTCCGGGTCGTCGTCGCGCACGACGAACGCCTGGCGCCTGGCCGCGTCGTAGCCGACCGTGACGGTGCCGCCCTCGGGGGAGGCGAGGCGCACGCGGGTCTCGCGCGCGGGATCCGCCGGGTCGGGCGTGAGCGTGAGGCGGAGGCGCGAGGGGCCGCGGGGTGACTCGGCGAGCGGGGTCGCGGCGTCGACGCGCGCGTCCGGGATGGCGCGGGCATCGCCCTCGCGTGCGGCGAGGGCGTCGAGGGGCGCCGAGCGCAGCGCCCAGCCCGCGCCGTCCTCCACCAGCCGCAGCTCGCGCACCAGCGACTGGCCGCCGCCCGCGCCGCCGTCCCGCAGCGGCAGCCGGTCCGCGTACTGCCAGCTGCTCGTCCAGCCCATCGCGTAGCGGCGGGTGGGCGCGGCGCCGCCGGTCGGATCCGCCCAGGTGACCCCCGCGTAGAGGTCGGCGCCCTGGTCGAGCCAGCGCGGCGCGTCGTCGTCGGTCGTGAAGCGCTCGCCGTCGAAGTCGCCGACCCAGTACGCGTACCCCGTGCCGCGGCCCTGGCGGGCGCCGTCCGCGCCGACCCCGAGGACCCAGCGGACGCGGTCGGGGTGGTCCGCGCTCGTGATGGGGAAGACGTCCGGCGTCTCGAGCGTGCCGAGGTCGTCGCGCGCGAAGTCGGAGCGGTAGGTCCAGTGGATGAGGTCCGGTGACGTGTAGAAGCCGATCCGCGTGCCCTCCGCGAGCGCCATGCTCCACCGCCCGTGCTCGCCGTCCCACACCACCTTGGGGTCGCGGAAGTCGGGGCCGCCCGGGTTGTCCAGGACGGGATTCCCCGCGTACGGCCGGAACCGGTAGCCGCCGTCGGTGGAGTAGTAGAGGGACTGCCGCTGCACGCCCTCGGACTGCTGCGTGAGGATCGCGATCACCGTGCCCGCGCCGAGGCCGGACGTGTTCCCGGTGTCGACCACGACGCTGCCGGTCTCCGCGTCGCCGAGCGGGGTGTCGTACTTGTCGACGGCGATGCCCTCGTCGTGCCACGTGACCATGTCGGCGGACGTGTAGTGGCGCCACGCGGATCCGTTCCCGCCCGGGTGGTCGACGTTGACGAGCGCGTAGGCGTGCCAGACGCCGTCGAGCAGGAAGGGGCGCTGCGGGTCGTTCATGAACTCGCCCGACGGGCGGATGTGGATGCCGTCGTCGGCGGCGCGGGGCGCGGGCGGCGGGGGCGCGACCGGCCCGCGGTCGGCGCCCGTGATGCCGCGCACGGCCACGACGAGGGCGGCGACCAGGAGGATCGCGACGGCCACGAGGAGGGCGCGGCGGTGACGGCGGGCGAGGGTTCGGATGCGGTCGCGCCATCGAGGCGCGACGCCCGCGGCAGGCGGTGGCGACGGTGGAGCGGTCATGTCGTCGGTCTCCTCGCGGTGGGGCGTTCGGGGGCAGACGGGTGGCGGAGCGGAGCGGGAGAGCATGCACCGCCGCACGACCGATCCGGCGACCGTACAGGTCGAACCGGGCCGCGTCCACCCCATTCGAGGGACACGCCCGGGATCCGGTGCCGACCCCGTCCGGGGGCGCGCCGGGACCCGATCACCCCCTAGGCTCCCAGACCGGGGGAGCGTGCACCGCGCGTCGCGATCGGACTCATCGATACGAGAACGAGAGTGAGAACAGGTGACCAAGAGAATCAGGCGCGGGCTGTCCGCGTCCGCTGCGGCGACCCTGGTGGTGGCGTCCGCGCTGCTCGCCGGCGGATCCGCCCAAGCCGCGGGCACGACGCCGCCGCGGCCCACCGTGCACACCCAGAAGGCGTACGCGCCGGAGGACGACTTCACGGCCCACTGGACCCGCGCGGACGCCAAGCAGATCGCGAAGCTGTCCGACCCGTCCGCGGCGCCCCGGACGAACTCCATGCCGGACGCGCTCACCATGCCGCAGGTGCCGCAGGACTTCCCGAGCATGACCGACAAGGCGTTCGTGTGGGACACCTGGCCGCTCACGGACTCGTCCGGCCAGACCTACAGCGTCGACGGCTACGACGTGATCTTCGCGCTCACGGCCCCGCGCACGCTGTCGTTCGACGACCGGCACACGGCCGCGAAGATCGGCTACTTCACCAGGCCCACCGGGATCCCGGCGGAGCAGCGGCCCGAGAACGGCGGCTGGACCTACCAGGGGAACGTGTTCGAGGACGGCGTCACGGACGGGGTGTTCCCCGACCAGTCGTTCACGCAGCAGGCCGAGTGGTCGGGATCCGCGCGGATCATGGCCGACGGCACGGTCAAGCTGTTCTTCACCGACGTGGCGTTCTACCGCGACGCGAAGGGGCAGGACGTGAAGCCCGCCGACCCCGTCATCTCGCTCAGCCAGGGGCGCATCGAGAAGACGGACGGCGCGGTCAAGGTCGCCGGCTTCGAGACGGTGACCCCGCTGCTGCGCCCCGACGGGCAGCGGTACCAGACGAAGGACCAGAACCCGTTCGTGAACTTCCGCGACCCGTTCACGTTCACGGATCCGGACCACCCCGGCAAGACGTACATGGTGTTCGAGGCCAACGTCGCCGGCAAGCGCGGCGAGCAGCAGTGCGACGCGACCGACCTCGGCTACCGGCCGGGCGATCCGGCGGCGGAGGACCCGAAGGAGGTCACCGCCACCGGCGCCAACCTGCAGATGGCGTCCATCGGCCTCGCGGTCGCGGACGACGCCGACCTCACCAAGTGGCACTACCTCGATCCGCTGCTCGAGTCGGCGTGCGTCACCGACCAGACCGAGCGGCCCGAGGTGATGATCGAGAACGGCAAGCACTACCTGTTCACGATCAGCCACCGGTCGACCTTCGCGAACGGCATCGACGGCCCCGAGGGCGTGTACGGCTTCGTGGGCAACGGTCTGCGGAGCGACTACAAGCCCATGAACGGCGGATCCGGCCTCGTGCTCGGCAATCCGACGAACCTCAACTACGCCGGCGGCACCGCGTACGCGCCCGACTACAACCAGACGCCGGGCGCGTTCCAGGCGTACTCGAGCTACATCCTCCCGGGCGGGCTGGTGGAGTCGTTCATCGACGCCGTCGGCTCGAAGGAGTCCTTCCGGCGCGGCGGGACGCTCGGGCCGACGGTGAAGCTGGAGTTCGACGGCGACACCTCGAAGCTCGACCGGGGCTACGGCGAGGGCGGGCTCGGCGGGTACGCCGACATCCCGACCACCCGGGTCTACGACCCGGCGCACCCGCCCCAGTAGGGCCAGGCGCGGCGACGGCGTCCTCCCGCCGTCGCCGCGTCCTCCCTGGCCGCTCATCTACACTTCCCTCGATGCCTGCCCCGTCCCCGATCCCGCCGCGTGTCCAGCGCGTGATCCGGGGGCTCGCCGCATCCACCACCGCCACGTTCGTGGCCGCCCTCTTCCACGAGGCCGGCGGCGGGGCCGCTCCGTCGTGGGGCGTCGTGGCGTTCGGGCTGGCGCTCGCGTCGCTCGCGGCCATCGCGCTCGCCGGCACCCGCACGGCCCTGTGGCGCCTCGTCGCCGCGGTGGGCGTCAGCCAGCTGCTCTTCCACGGCCTGTTCACGGCGGCGGGCGACGCGTCAGGCGCCGCCGTCGCGGCGGATCCGCACGCGGGCATGGGGCACGGTGCCGCCGTGCTCGCGCTCCCCGGCCTCGACCCGGCCGCCGCGTCCGCCGCCGGAGCATCGGGCGCGCTCGACCCCGCCATGCTCCTCTCGCACGGCGCGGCGCTGGTCGTCACCGTCCTCGCGCTGCGGCACGGCGAGGCGGCCATCCGCGCGCTCGTCGCCGCCTCCGCGCTCGGCGTCGTGCGCGCGCTCGCGATCCCGTTCCTCCGTCCCGAGGGGCGCCGCACCACGGCGCTCGCCCGGGCCGCCCGCGCGCCGCTCGCGCTGCGCGACCTCTGCGCGCGCCTCGGGCGCCTCCGGCACCGCGGCCCGCCGCGCGGACACGCGCTCGCCGCCGCCTGACGCGCCGGCCGGATCCCGCGCCCCGCGGATCCCGGCCCACCGCGCGAGACCGCTCGCGCCGCGGACGCGATGCCCGCGCATCGGCCCGCCCCCCCCTCTCTCTCCCTCACCGGACGTCGGCACCGCCGCGTCCGCTCCCGGGGCCGCCCCGCGCGGCCCGGAACAGGACACCAGCGAATGACCACCTCATCCCCCTCCACCTCCCGCCGTCGGATCCTCCGCTCGGCCACCGCGCTCATCGGCGGCGTCGCGCTCGCCGTCGCCGTGCCGCTCGCGGCCTCCGCGCACGTGCGCGTCTCGCCCGACCAGGCGGCCGCAGGCAGCTACAGCACGCTGACCTTCAAGGTGCCCACCGAGTCGGCGACCGCGACGACCACGAGCGTCACCGTCGACCTGCCCAAGGACACCCCGTTCTCGAGCCTCTCCACCGAGCCCGTGCCCGGCTGGACCGCGAAGGTCACGACGGAGAAGCTCGACACCCCGGTGAAGACGGACGACGCCACCATCACGGACGCGCCCATCGAGGTCACCTGGACCGCCGACGACGGCGTGGGCATCAAGGCCGGCGAGTTCCAGCGCTTCACGGTCTCGGTCGGTCCCGTGCCCGACACCGGCAGCATCATGCTCCCCGCGCACCAGGGCTACTCCGACGGATCCGTCGTCGACTGGGACCAGGCCACCCCGGCCTCCGGCGAGGAGCCGGAGCACCCCGCGCCCACGCTCTACGTGGACGACGCCCCGCCCGCCGACTCCATGAGCGCGATGACGACCACCGCGGCGCCCGACGCGACCGTCACGACGGCGTCCGCCGACACCGGCGCCACGAGCAGCGCGGTCGCGGTCGGCCTCGGCGTGGGCGGCCTCGCCCTCGGCGCGGTGGCCCTCGTGGTCGCGGTCTTCGCCCTCACCCGCGTGCGCCGCGAGGGCGGCGGCCAGGCGTGACGCCCGGCGAGCGGATCCCGGCCCGCAGCGTGCGCGCGTCGACGACCCGTCGGCGGCTCGCCGCGGCGGTCGCGGGCGCGGCGCTCGCGACGGGCGCGTTCGCGCTCGCCGGACTGGCGCAGGGGAGCGGGCCCGACGGCGCGCTGTCGGCGTCCGCGCACGACTACCTCGTGTCGAGCTCGCCCGCGGCCGGATCCACCATCGACGCCGCGCCGGCGGAGGTCACGCTGACCTTCAACGACGTGATCCTCGACCTCGGCACGCCGGGCGGCTCGTCCATCGTGCAGGTGACGGGCCCGGACGCGCAGGGCACGCACTTCGAGACCGGCTGCGCCGTGAACTCCGGGCGCACCGTCTCGGTGCCGGTCGCGCTCGGCGGATCCGGGCAGTACACGGTCACGTGGCGCGTGGTCTCGGCCGACGGGCACCCGGTCTCCGACTCGATCGCGTTCACGTACCAGGCGCCCGCGGGCGCGACGCCCTCCGCGGGGACGGCCTCCGGCCCGGGCTGCGCGGCCGCCGCGGAGGGGGCCGCCGGATCCGGCGCGACCTCCTCAGGCGGGGCCGCCGGGTCCGCCGCCGACCCGGGCACCGCGGCCGGGCAGGAGCAGGGCCTGGCGCCCTACCTCGGCGTCATCGTCGGCGTGGGCATCGGGATCGTCGTGCTCGCGGCGGCCGCCGTCGTCCTCATCGTGGTGACCGGGCGGCGGAAGCCGGCCGCGGCGGCTGCGGCGGGGGAGGCCGGCGCACCGCGCGTGGGCGGCCCACCCGACGCCTGACCCGCGCGTCGCCGGCCGACGGGCCCGGATCCTCCCGGGGATCCGGGCCCGTCGTCGTCCCCGGGGCACCGCGGATCAGCCCGCGCCCGGCCCCATCACCTCGACGGCGCGGGCCAGGGCGTCGCGACAGGCGCGGATCCCCGGCCGGTCGAGGCTGCCCACGCGCGACGACGTGAACACCGTGCGCCGCGGCGAGCCGGGCAGGCCGATCAGCCGCACGTCGGGCTCGCGGCCGGCCCACACGAGATCGGGCAGCACGGAGGCCGCGTGCCCGCCGCGCACCAGGTCGATGTGCGCCTGCAGGTCGGCCGTCACGTACCGGACGTCCGGCTCGAAGCCCGCGACCCGGCACACCTGCTCGGCGAAGTGGCGCGACGCCGTGCCGGCGGGCTCCATCACCCACGGCAGGCGGCGGGCGTCGGAGATCGAGCGCACGTCGTCGCGACCGGGCGGGAGGCCGAGGCGGAGCGGATCCACGCACAGCTCCTCGCGGTCGAGGTCGGCCGGCCGCGGCGCCGCGTGCGCCGGGTACTGCTCCGCGATGACGAGGTCGTGGTCGCGCGCCCACACGTCGTGCAGGCCCGACTCGGGCTCGCGCATCGTGATCTCGACCCGGAGGTCCGGGTAGTCGTCGCGGAGGATCGTGAGCGCGGGCGGCACCAGCGCGAGCAGCGCCGACTGGAACGCCGCCACGCGGATGGTGCCGGACACGTTCGCGAGCGACGCGTTCACCTCGGTCTCGGCGCGCTCCAGCCGCTCGAGCAGCGCGGTCGTGTGCTCCACGAGGATCTCGGCCTGCGGCGTGAGCACCACCCGCCGGCCGACGCGGCGCAGCAGCGGCACGCCCGCCTCGCGCTCCAGCTGCGACAGCTGCTGCGACACCGACGACGGGCTGAACGAGAGCGCGTCGGCGACCGCGCCGATCGTGCCGCGGAGCTTGAGCTCGCGCAGGAGCCGCAGCCGTCGCATCTCGAGCACGTGCGCCTCCCGCGGGATCCCAGGCGAGCATGGAATCATCGGCAGGACCGCACGATGATCATCGGAAACGTTCAGCGCATCCGATGAGAGCATGGTCGCACACTGGGTGGACGCGCTCGCCGCGCGGACGACGACGGGGCCGAAGGCCCACACGAGACGAAGAGGTTCCCGCATGACCGCCGAGACCGCATCCGCCCCCGAGACCGCGCAGATCCCGACGATCGACGGCGCCTCCGCCCCGGATCGCGCGGCCCTCGCCGACCGGTCCGTCGCGCTCGTGCGCACGTGGCTCGCCGAGGCGGCACAGCACCCCGCGGATCCGTCCGCCGAGCGCCTCGCCGGCGTCCTCAAGGACGAGAACGGCCTCGACTTCACGATCGGCTTCGTCGACCGGGTCGTGCGCCCCGAGGACCTGCCGGTCGCGGGCAACAGCCTCGCCGCGCTCACCGCCAAGACCCCCGGCTTCCTGCCCTGGTACATGCAGGGCGCGATCCGCGCGGGCGGCATCCTCGGCCCCGTCCTCCCGCAGGTGGTCGTCCCGGTCGCGCGCCGGGTGCTCCGCGAGATGGTCGGCCACCTCATCGTCGACGCGACGAGCGAGAAGCTCGGCCCGGCCATCGCGAAGCTGCGCCAGGGCGGATCCCGCCTCAACCTCAACCTGCTCGGCGAGGCCGTGCTCGGCGAGAAGGAGGCCGCGCGCCGCCTGGCGGGCACGCGCGAGCTGCTCGCGCGCGACGACGTGGACTACGTCTCCATCAAGGTGTCGAGCGTCGTCTCGCAGCTGTCGATGTGGGCGTTCGACGAGGCCGTCGAGAAGGTCGTCGAGCGGCTCACCCCGCTGTACGAGCTGGCGTCGGAGGCCGCCAGCCCCAAGTTCATCAACCTCGACATGGAGGAGTACAAGGACCTCGACCTCACCATCGAGGTGTTCACGCGCGTGCTCGACCAGCCGCAGCTGAAGGACCTCGAGGCCGGCATCGTGCTGCAGGCGTACCTGCCCGACGCGCTCGCGGGCCTCCAGCGGCTCACCGCGTGGGCGCAGGAGCGCCGTGCGGCGGGCGGGGCGCCCATCAAGGTCCGCATCGTCAAGGGCGCGAACCTCGCGATGGAGAACGTCGACGGCCGGATGCACGACTGGCCCGTCGCCACCTGGGCCACCAAGGAGCAGACCGACACGCACTACAAGCGGATGCTCGAGCACGCGCTCCAGCCGGCCGCGGCCGACGCCGTGAAGATCGGCGTCGCCGGCCACAACCTCTTCGACGTCGCGTACGCGTGGCTGCTCGCCGAGGAGCGCGGCGTCACCGACCGGATCGAGTTCGAGATGCTGCTCGGCATGGCGACCGGCCAGGCCGAGGCCGTGAAGCGCACGGTCGGCGGGCTGCTGCTCTACACGCCCGTGGTGCACCCGACCGAGTTCGACGTGGCCATCTCGTACCTCATCCGCCGCCTGGAGGAGAACGCGAGCCAGGAGAATTTCATGTCGGCGGTGTTCGAGCTGAGCACGTCGAGCGCGCTCTTCGCGCGCGAGGAGCAGCGGTTCCGGTCGTCGCTCGACGGCGTGGACGACACGATCCCGGCGCCGAACCGCACGCAGGACCGCCGCTTCCCGCCGGAGCTCGACGACGTGGATCCGCTGGCCGAGCCGGAGACGCCCGCCGAGCCCGAGGCGGAGGTCGACCCGCAGCTCACCAGCGTGGTCCAGGGCTTCACGCGCGGCTCGCTGCTGACGCCCGACGCGCTCGTCGACCCGGACGCCTCCGCGACGCCGTTCCACAACGCGGCCGACACGGATCCGGCGCTGCCCACGAACCGCGCCTGGGGCCGCGAGATCCTGGCGCGCGTCGAGGCCTCGCAGCTCGGCGTCGCGACCATCGAGGCCGCGCGCATCGACTCCACCGACCAGCTCGACGACCTCATCGACGGCGTCCGCACGGCCGCCGCGACCTGGGGCGCCCGCCCCGGCGACCAGCGCGCCGCCCTCCTGCACCGCGTGGGCGTCGCGATCGAGCGCAACCGCGCGCGCCTCATCGAGGTGATGGCGTCGGAGACCGGCAAGACCATCGCCGAGGCCGACCCCGAGGTCAGCGAGGCCGTGGACTTCGCGCACTACTACGCCGAGCGCGCCCGCGACCTCGACCGCGTGCAGGGCGCCCGCTTCGTGCCGTCGCGCGTCACCGTCGTGGCGCCGCCGTGGAACTTCCCCGTCGCGATCCCCGCGGGCAGCATGCTCGCGGCCCTCGCCTCCGGCAGCGGCGTGGTCGTGAAGCCCGCCGGCCAGGCCCGCCGCTCCGGCGCCGTGCTCGTCGAGGCGCTCCGCGAGGCCGGCGTGCCGCGCGAGCTGCTCGCGCTCGTCGACGCGGGCGAGGCCGAGTTCGGCGAGCACCTCATCTCCCACCCGGCGGTCGACCGCGTGATCCTCACGGGCGGCTACGAGACCGCCGAGGTCTTCCGCTCCTGGAAGAGCGACCTCCCGCTCCTCGCCGAGACCAGCGGCAAGAACGCCATCATCGTCACGCCCAGCGCCGACCTCGACCTGGCCGCGGCCGACGTCGTGAAGAGCGCGTTCGGCCACGCCGGTCAGAAGTGCTCGGCGGCGAGCCTGGTGATCCTCGTGGGCTCGGTCGGGAAGTCCCGCCGGTTCCTCACGCAGCTCACCGACGCGGTGTCGTCGCTGCGCGTGGGCTACCCGTCGGATCCCACCACGCAGATGGGCCCGATCATCGAGCCCGCCGCGGGCAAGCTCAAGCACGCGCTCACGCAGCTGGGCGTCGGCGAGAAGTGGCTCGTCGAGCCCGAGGCGAAGGACGAGACCGGCCGCCTCTGGACCCCCGGCGTCCGCGACGGCGTGAAGCCCGGGTCGTACTTCCACCTCACCGAGTTCTTCGGGCCCGTGCTCGGCGTGATGCGCGCGCGCACGCTCGAGGAGGCGATCCGCTTCCAGAACGCCATCCCCTACGGCCTCACCGCGGGCCTGCACAGCCTCGACGCGCGCGAGCTCGAGCAGTGGCTCGAGACCGTGGAGGCGGGCAACCTCTACGTCAACCGCGGGATCACGGGCGCGATCGTGCAGCGCCAGCCGTTCGGCGGCTGGAAGCGCTCCTCGGTCGGATCCGGCACCAAGGCCGGTGGCCCGAACTACCTCATGGGCCTCGGCTCCTGGGTCGCCGACGAGGGCCGCCACTCGAGCTCGCTGCACCTGCGCGGGCTGTCGCCGCGCGTCACCGAGCTCATCGAGTCGGCGCAGCCCGCCATCCGCTACGAGGACTTCGACCTCGTGCGCCGCTCCGCCCTCAGCGACGCGGTCGCGTGGCACGACGAGTTCGGCCAGGTGAAGGACCCGAGCGGGCTCGGCGTGGAGCGGAACCTGTTCCGCTACCGCCCGCTGCCCGTCACGGTGCGGCTCACGGAGTCCGGCGCGCTCGCCGACCTGCTGCGCGTGCTCGCGGCCGGGCGCCTCGCGCGCGCCGAGATGCACGTGTCGGTCCCGGGGATCCTCCCGGCCGGCCTCGGCCAGGTGCTCGACGACCTGCCGAGCGTGCACGTGACGATCGAGACGGACGAGGCGTGGCTCGCCCGCGTCGCCGCCGACGGGATCCCGACGGAGCGCGTGCGCCTCGTCGCCGCCCGGGACGCGCGGCTCGTGGAGGCGCGGGCCCTGTCCGACGCGCTCCGCGGCACGCCCGACGTGGCCGTCTTCGCCGACGAGGTGACCGCGGCCGGCCGCGTCGAGATGCTCACGTTCCTCCGCGAGCAGGCCATCAGCATCACGGCCCACCGCTTCGGCAACCCGGACGACTGGAGCGAGGCGGTCATCTAGGCGACCGCGGTCGGGGTCCGCGCGCTCGCGGTCTCGGCGCCGGACGGGACGCGGGTGCGGCACCGGGGATGATCCGCGCGCGGCCCGCCGGGATCCGCGACCCTGGGCGGATGCAGCGCTCCGAGACCGTCGACCGCGCCCGCGCGCTGTGGGACGGCGGCCGGCGGCGGGACGCGATCGTCGAGCTGCGGACGCGCGTGCGGGAGGAGCCCGGCGACGCGGTAGCCCGACTGCTCCTCGCGTCCTGGTACCGCGAGGTGCGCGCGCCCGATCAGGCCGGACGCTGGGGGATCGCGCTCCCGGGCTGGACCACCGCGCGCGAGCGCGAGCTGCTGGCGCGCCTGATCGCGTCGTCCGGCGTGCCGGACGACCGCCTCGGGCGCTTCCTCGCGCTCCCCGCGGGCGAGCGGCCCGCGGAGCTCGACGAGGTCATGGCGATCGTGGACGGCCTGCGCGCGCCCGACGGCTGGCGCGGCGCGAAGCCGCTGCGACCGTGCGACCTGCGCAGCCGGATCGCGCACGCCGTCCACGTGCTCGGCTGGCTGCTGCTCGCCGGCGCCCTCCTGACGTCCGGGCTCGTGGCGCTGACCGGCGACGACGCCACGTCCCCCGCGCGCGGCGGCGTCGCGGTGGGGCTCGTCCTGCTCGCCGTGGCCGCGGTCGTGGAGGGCACGCGGGCTCGCCGGGGCTGGTGGTGGATCGGCCCGTCGGCGGTGCTGCTCGCCGTGGCCCTGATGGCGGCCGCCGTGGCGCTCGCGCGCCTGGCCGTGTGACCGCCGCCTAGGGTCGACACGTGATCCCCGCCCCCGCCGTCGTGCACGTCGCGGTGGTGCGGGTGGCCGAGAGCGCCGACCGCGCGGCCCGCACCGCCGCCGGCCGCGACGCGCTGCGGACGCTCGCGGCGGGGATGGTGGGAGCGGATCCCGCCGACGTGACGGTCCGCGCGCGCTGCGCGACATGCGGCGGCGCGCACGGCCGGCCGGTGCTCGGCGGATCCCGCGCGCTCGACGGCCTGCACGCGAGCGTCGCGCACGCGGGCGGCCTCGTCGTCGTCGCGGTCAGCGCCGACGGCCCGATCGGCATCGACGCCGAGCCGCGCGACCGCGAGGCGCCGCCCGGCATGACCCTCGGCGAGTGGGTGCGGATCGAGGCGGTGCTGAAGGCCGACGGGCGCGGTCTGCTCGTCGATCCGTCGCTGGTCCGCGTCGAGGGCGACGCGTCCGGGATGACCGCGTGGATCGATGTCGAGCCCGCGCGCTACCGGCTGGTCGACGTGGACCTCGGAAGCGACCTCGTCGTCTCGGTCGCCCGGCGCGGCCCCGGCGAGCTGGCGGTCCGCATCGACCGCCCAGCCGGATCCGACGTCTGACCCCTCAGCGCCGCCGCACGCGCGGCAGCGCCGGCAGCGGCGCGTCCGCGAGCCACGCGCGCAGCAGCGCACCCGCGTCGCCGGCCGCGCCCACGAGGTCGGCCGTGGTGCGCGGCGCCGTCCACGTCGGATCCGTCCAGCGCAGCAGCAGCGCCCGCCACGCCTGGTCGCCGAGCGTCAGCCGCAGCGCGTGCACCGCGAGGGCGCCGCGCTTGTAGACGACGTCGTCGAACATCGCCTCGGGCCCGGGGTCGCCGATGCCCATCTGCGTGCCGTAGCGGTCGAGGCGCGCGTGGTGCTGGCGCGCGAGCTGGTCCGCGGTCGGGCCCCCGGACTCCTCCGACCACAGCCACTCGGCGTAGCAGGCGAAGCCCTCGTTGAGCCAGATGTGCTGCCACGACGCGAGGCCGACGGAGTTGCCGAACCACTGGTGCGCGAGCTCGTGGGCGACGAGCCGCTCGGATCCGCCCGTGCCGTCCGCGTGGTTCGCGCCGAGCACCGCCATCGCCTGCGCCTCGAGCGGGATCTCCAGGTCGTCGTCCGTCACCACGACCCGGTACTCGTCGAACGGGTACGGCCCGAACAGCGTCTCGAAGAACGCCATCATGCGCGGCACGAGCGCGAGGTCCTGCAGCACGCGGGCCTCGCGCGGCTTCGGGTACGCGAAGACGGCCTGGGTGGATCCGGCGGGCACGCGCTTCTCGGAGTACCGGCCGATCTGCACGGTCGCGAGGTACGGCGCGGTGGGCGCGTCCTGCTCGTAGGTCCAGGTGGCGCGGCCGGAGCGCTCGATCCGGGAGACGAGCCGGCCGCTCGCGATCACGGAGTAGTCGACCTCGCACGCGACGCGGATCCGGAAGGCGGCCCGGTCGTCCGGCCGGTCGTTGCAGGGGAACCAGGTGGATGCGCCGCTCGGCTGCGACGCGACGAGCACGCCGTCGCCGAGCTCCTCCCAGCCGAGCTCGCCCCAGACGGTGCGGCGGGGGCCCGGCTCGCCGGAGTACGCGACGTCGACCGTGAAGGCGGTGCCCGCCGGGATCGGGGCGGCGGGCGTGACGACGAGGCGTCCGCCGCGCTGCACGTGCCGGGTCTCGCGACGGCCGTCGACGCGCACGTCGCCCGCGCGGAGTCCCGTGAGGTCGAGCTCGAAGCGGGGGAGCGGCTCGCGGGCGACGGCGGTGATGACGGCGCGCGCCTTGAGCCGGTTGCGCGCCACGCGGTAGTCGAGGTCGAGGTCGTAGCGCTCCACCTGGAAGGCCGTGGATCCGACCTCGGGGGTGTACGCGTCGCCGGAGGACGGACCTGCCGCGGCCCTCACCGGTGCCCGGCGGTCGCGTGCGCGGCGTCGGAGTCGGCGTCGGTGTGGCCGTCGGCCGGTGCGGTCCCGGTGGCGCTCGCGGATCCCGCGGCTGCGTCCGCGGGCAGGTAGCGGCCCGTCTTCACCTCGCGCCACGGGCCGATCGGGTTGCCGCTCCAGCGGCTGGCCTCGGGCACGAGCTCCCCGCGCATCACGAGGCTCGCGGGGCCCACGGTGGCCTGCGGGCCGATGCGCGCCGCGGGGAGGATGACGCTGTGCGGCCCGAGGGTCGCACCCGCGTCGAGGGTGACGGTGTCCATGCTCATGATCCGATCATGGAACAGATGCGTCTGCACGACACACCCGCGGTTGACCGTCGACGCATCCCCGAGCGTCACGAGGTCGGCCTCGGGCAGCCAGTGCGAGTCGCACCACACGCCGGATCCGATGCGCGCGCCGAGGCTCCGCAGCCACCACACGAGCGCGGGCGTTCCGGCGGCGGACGACGCGAACCAGGGCGCGGCGACCATCTCGGTGAACACGTCCGACACCTCGCTGCGCCACACGAACGACGACCACAGCGGGTGCTCCTCCGCACGGATGCGGCCGATGAGGATCCACTTGGCTGCCGTCGAGACGCCCGCCGCCACCGCGCCGGCCACGAGCAGCACCACCCCGCCGAGCAGGAACGCGACGAACGGGCCCCATGCCTCGGTCAGTGCGGCGAGCGTCACGAGGACGGCCAGGCCGATGGCGCAGGTGACGAAGACGGGCACGACGCGCAGCAGCTCCCACAGGATCCGGGCGACGCGAAGCCGGGTCGGCGGCCGGAACGTGCGCGAGTCGTCCGCCGCGGCGACCGTGCGCCGGAGCCGGACGGGCGGGGAGCCGAGCCAGGAGGATCCGGCCTTCGACTTCGTGGGCGCCGCCGAGAGCACCGCCACGAGGCCGTCCTTCGGCACCTTGTGACCGGGCCCGGCCATGCCCGAGTTGCCGAGGAAGGCGCGCTGGCCGATCTCGGCGCGGGCGACGCGCATCCACCCGCCGCCGAGCTCGTAGCCGGCCACGAGGGTGTCGTCGGCGAGGAAGGCGCCGTCGCGGATGGTGGTCATGGCGGGGATGAGGAGCACGGTCGACGCCTCGACGTCCTTGCCCACGCGGGCGCCGAGGAGGCGGAGCCACACGGGCGTGAAGAGGCCCGCGTAGAGCGGGAAGAGCACGGTGCGCGCGAGGTCGAGCAGGCGCTCGGTGGTCCACAGCTGCCAGCCCACGCGGCTCCGCACGGCGTGGATGCCCTCGGTGACGCCGAGGCCGAGGAGGCGCACGGATCCGACGACGAGGAGCGCGAGCACGAGGCCGGTCATCAGCACGGCGGGCACGAGCGCGCCGAGGCCGCGCCACCACACGTCGCCGAGGTCGGCGGCCCCGTGGATGGCGGCGGCGAGGATCCCGCCGCCCGCCGCGAACGCCGCCACCGGCACGAGCGCCGTCGCGACGGAGGCGGCGCCGTAGGCCGCGACCCAGCGCGTGTTGCGCGGCGGCCGGTGGTCGGGCCACCAGACGCGCGCCTTGCCCTCGCGCGCGGCGGGGGATCCGGCCCAGCGCTGGCCCGCGGGCACGCGGCCGAAGACGGCCGAGCCCGGCGCGATCTCCGCGCCCTTGCCGATGCGGGTGCCCGGCAGCAGCGTCGAGCGCGTGCCGACGGTGGATCCCGCGCCGATGCGGACCGCGCCGACGCGCACGGTGTCGCCGTCGATCCAGTACCCGGAGAGGTCGACCTCGGGCTCGACGGACGCGCCCCGGCCGATGCGGAGCATGCCCGTGACCGGCGGCAGCGTGTGCAGGTCGACGTCGTCGGCGATGCGCGCGCCGAGCGCGCGCGCGTAGTACGTGATCCACGGCGCGCCCGCGAGCCCGACCGCGCCGATCTGCTGCGCGATCTGCTCGGCCAGCCAGAGCCGCAGGTGCCAGCGGCCGCCGCGCGGGTGGTCGCCCGGCTCGAGCCCGCGGAGGAGCAGGCGCGCGGCCGCCGCGGAGATCGCCATGCGGCCGAACGGCGTCGCGAAGAGGAGGAGGCCCGGGATCAGCAGCCACCACGGGACGTCGGGCAGCGCGTCGAAGCCGCCGAGCGGGCGCAGCAGCGCGCTCGCGGTGAGGAGGAGCGCGAGCCAGCGGAGGCTCTGCAGGGCGAGGAGCGGCGCGCCGAGGAGCGTCTGGATCCACTGCGTGCGGCGCGGAGTCGGCGTCACGTCCACGCGCGGCCCGCTGCGCTCCGACCGCGGCGCGCGCCCGGCGATGGCGGCGTGCATCGCCCCGAGGCGCGGGTGCGCGTAGACGTCGGCCACCGTGAACTCGGGGTCGATGGTGCGTATCCGCGCCACGAGCTGCGCGGCCGACAGGGATCCGCCGCCCAGGTCGAAGAAGTTGGCGTCGGCGCTCGCGACGGGCGTGCCGAGCGCGGCCGACCACATCTCGGCGAGCGGGCGCAGCTCGGCGTCGAGGTCGCCGGCGTCGTCGCCCGCGGCGCCCGGGAGCGGCCAGGGGAGCGCGGCCCGGTCGACCTTGCCGGAGGTGCGCGTGGGCAGCGACTCGACCACGCCGATGAGCGGCACGAGCGCGGCGGGCAGCGCGACGCGGAGGCGCTGCACGGCGTCCTCGCGGGAGAAGGCGGCGGGATCCCGGGGCACGAGGTAGCCGACGAGCACCTGGTTGCCCGCGCCCGTGGTCTGCACCGCGACGGCCGCGCCCTGCACGTCGTCGAGCCCCTGCAGCGCCGCCTCGATCTCGCCCAGCTCGATGCGCCGCCCGCCGACCTTCACCTGGTCGTCGGCGCGGCCCTGGAAGACGAGGCCCTCCGCCTCGAAGCGCACGAGGTCGCCCGAGCGGTAGGCGCGGTCCCAGCCGAGCGCGGGGAACGGGGCGTACTTCTCGGCGTCCTTGGCGGGATCCAGGTAGCGGGCCAGCCCGACGCCGCCGATGATCAGCTCGCCCACGCCGCCCTCGGGGACGCGCGCGCCGTCGGGGTCGACGACCGCGAGGTCCCACCCGTCGAGCGGCAGGCCGATGCGCACGGGGCCGGGGCCACCGAGAGGGGCGGCGCACGCGACGACCGTCGCCTCGGTGGGGCCGTACGTGTTCCAGACCTCGCGCCCGTCGGTCGCGAGGCGCTGGCCGAGCTCGGGCGGGCAGGCCTCGCCGCCGAAGATGAGCAGGCGCACGTTCTCGAGCGACTCCGCGGGCCACAGCGCCGCGAGCGTCGGCACGGTGGACACGATCGTCACGCCGTGCGTGGTGAGCCAGGGCCCGAGGTCCATGCCGCTGCGGACGAGGCTGCGCGGCGCGGGCACGAGGCACGCGCCGTGGCGCCAGGCGAGCCACATCTCCTCGCAGCTGGCGTCGAACGCGACCGAGAGGCCGGCGAGCACGCGGTCGCCCGGGCCGATCGGCTCCTCCCGGAGGAAGAGGCGCGCCTCCGCGTCGACGAAGGCCGCGGCCGAGCGGTGCGAGACCGCGACGCCCTTGGGGGTGCCGGTGGATCCCGAGGTGAAGATGATCCACGCGTCGTCCTCGGGCGCGGGCGGCGCGACGAGGGGGAGCGCGGAGGTGGAGGCGTGCGCGGTGGTGGCGGGGAGGATCCGGAGCGCGGCGGCGGCGGCGTCGGCGGCGGTCTCCGCGGCGCCGGCCGCCCGCGGCGTGAACTCGCCCGTGCCGGTCACGACGCCCGCGACGCGCGCCTCGCCGAAGACGAGCCGAGCGCGCTCCTCGGGGTCGTCGGCGTCCACCGGCACGTACGCGGCGCCGGCCGCGAGCACGCCGAGCACGGTGACGTAGAGGTCGCGGGATCCCGACGGCATGCGGATCCCGACCCGGTCGCCCCTCCCGACGCCCGCCTCCCGCAGCGACGCGGCCACCTGCACCACGCGCGCCATGAGCTCCCGGTAGCTGAGCGCGCCGTCTGCGTCCTGGATCGCGGAGGCGTCGGGGTGCGCGGCGACCGTGGCCCGGAGCACGTCGACGAGCGTGCGAGGACGCGTGACGGCGTCGGCCCGATCGAGCACGCGCTGGGCGTCGTCGGCGTGGGCCTCGGTGGTGCCGGTGGGCCCGGCGGGAGCGCTCGCGGGATGGGGGTCGTCGTGCGGCGTCGCCGCCTCCGGGGAGGACTCGGGCATGTGGTCTCCGTTCGGATCGTGCGGCGTGTGCACTGTCGGGCCTCCGGGTGAACGGGAGGTGGATTCGCGGCGACCCGGCGTCGCCGCCCCGCCCGCCGCACCCTGCGGATCCGTCATCCGGCCGCGAGCGCCTCGTCCACCAGGCGCCGCGCCTCCCCGTCGGCGACGCCGAGCCGTCCCGCGAGCCGCGCGTATGCGACGGCGGCCGCCCGCAGCGGAGCGGGCACGTCGTCCTGCGCGGCGACGAACGACCCGGCGCGTCCGCGCGTCTCGATCACGCCGTCGGCCTCGAGCTCCTTGTACGCGCGGGCCACCGTGTTGACGGCGACGCCCGTCTGCTCGGCGAGCGCCCGCACGGTCGGCAGCCGCGCGCCGATCGGCAGCTCGCCCTCGGACGCCCGGCGCGCGACCTCCGCGCGGAGCTGCTCGAAGGGCGGGGTGCCCGAGCCCGGGTCGATGCGGTAGCCGGGCGCGGGATCCATGCGCTGAGGCTAGCGAGGCGGCGATGGCCGGCGGGCGCGACATGCACGTCGGCGCACGCCGCCACGCCCGCGGCGCGGCAGGATGGGAGGGCGGCGCACCGGCCGCCGACGGGAGGATCCGCATGTCCGAGCTCGAGCTGATCACGATGTGGTCGCGCGCCCGCAAGCAGATGATCGCGAGCCAGCTGGGCCCGATCTTCCTGCTCACGTCCACGGTGGTCCTGCTCCGCACGGGCCTCGCCGACGCCGACCTCGGCACGCGCCTCGCGGCCGCGCTGATCCTCCTCGCCACGGGCGCGCTCGGATCCGCCGTGCAGTTCTCCGTCAACTCGCAGGCCATCGCGATCGCCCGCGACCTCCGCGACGCCGGCGCGACCTCGCACGCGGCCCGCACGGTCATCGCCGCCGAGGGCCTCACGAACCTGATCCGCTACGCGATCCCGGCCCTCTTCGTCGTCATCTACGTCGTGATCCTGGTGGCGCTCTTCTCCTGATCCGGCGGCGCCCCGGCGCTACTCGAGCGTCCGGTTCACCAGCCGCGACAGCACGATCGCGCTGCGCGTGTGGTCGACGTTCGGGGCGAGGCGCACCTTCTCGAGGGCGTCCTCGAGGCTCGGGATGTCGCGGGAGCGGATCCGCACGATGGCGTCAGCGTCGCCCGTGACGGTGCCCGCGTCGACGACCTCGGGGACGCCCTGGAGGATCCGGCGCAGCTCGTCGGGCGCCACCGTCCCGCGGCAGAACAGCTCCACGTAGGCCTCGGTGCTGAGGCCGTCGACGGCGGGGTCGACCTGGATCGTGAAGCCGCGGATCACACCGTCGGCCACCAGCCGGTCGACGCGCCGCTTCACCGCGCTGGCCGAGAGGCCGACGGTGCCGCCGATGTCGCCGTAGCCGGCGCGTCCGTTCTGGCGGAGGAGGTCGATGATCCGGTGGTCCAGGTTGTCCATGCCCCGAGCCTATGGCGGGATCCTGCGCCGGATGCGGGTCTCACGCGCGGAATCCGCGTGGAGACCGGGTGAACGGGCGTGATCCGCGTGCCAGGCTGTCCGGAAGGCGTCCCCTCGGGGCTCTGGGACATCGTCCGCCTCCACGACCGCGCCGCGAGGCGCGCCGCACGAAGCAGGAGCACCATGCCCTCCACCCTCTCCCGATCCGCGGACACGTCCGCCGGCCGCACGCCCGTCGCGAAGCGCGTGCTCATGTGCCGGCCCGACCACTTCGACGTGGTCTACAAGATCAACCCGTGGATGGATCCCGCCGTCCCGACCGACACCTCCCTCGCGGTGCGCCAGTGGCAGACCCTGTACGACGCCTACGTGGGCCTCGGCTTCCAGGTCGAGCTCATCGACGGGATCGCGGGCCTGCCGGACATGGTCTACGCGGCGAACGGCGGTTTCACGCTCGACGGCATCGCGTACGGCGCCGCGTTCCAATACCCCGAGCGCCAGCCCGAGGGCCCGGCCTACATGGACTGGTTCCGCGAGGCGGGCTTCGACGTGCGCGTGCCCGAGCAGGTCAACGAGGGCGAGGGCGACATCCTCCTCGTCGGCGACACGATCCTCGCGGGCACCGGCTTCCGCAGCGACAGCACGAGCCACGCCGAGGTGGCCCGGATCTTCGACCGCGAGGTCGTGACCCTGCGCCTCGTGAACCCGTCGTTCTACCACCTGGACACCGCGATCGCGGTGCTCGACGACACGAACATCGCCTACCTGCCGAGCGCCTTCGACGCCGCGAGCCTCGACGAGATCGAGCGCCGCTACCCGGACGCGATCGAGGTCAGCGAGCAGGACGCGTCGATCCTCGGCCTCAACTCCTACAGCGACGGCTACAACGTGGTCATCGCCGAGAAGGCGGTGGGCTTCGAGGCGTCGCTGCGGGAGCGCGGCTACGAGCCGATCGGCGTCGACCTGTCCGAGCTGCTGCTCGGCGGCGGCGGCGTGAAGTGCTGCACGCTCGAGCTGCGCCGGTGAACGACCGGGCATCGACCGACGAGACAGCGACCGACGAGACGAAGGGCACCACCATGACCGACACCATCGACCGCCCGGCCGCATCCGAGGCCGGCGCCCTCGCGATCCACGCCGAGGAGGCGCACGCCGCGCACAACTACCACCCGCTGCCCGTCGTCGTGGCGTCCGGTCAGGGCGCGTGGGTCACCGACCTCGACGGCCGGCGCCTGCTCGACTGCCTCGCCGCGTACTCGGCCGTGAACTTCGGGCACTCGCACCCGGAGCTCGTGCGGGTCGCGACCGAGCAGCTCGGACGGATCACGCTCACGAGCCGCGCCTTCCACAACGACAAGCTGGGCCCGTTCGTCACGGCGCTCGCCGAGCTCGCGGGCAAGGACATGGTCCTGCCGATGAACACGGGCGCGGAGGCCGTGGAGTCCGGGATCAAGGTCGCGCGCGCCTGGGGCTACCGCGTGAAGGGCGTGGCCGCTGGCCGCGCGAAGATCATCGTCATGGCCGGGAACTTCCACGGCCGCACCACCACCATCGTCAGCTTCAGCGACGACGAGGAGGCGCGCGCCGACTTCGGGCCGTTCACGCCCGGCTTCGTGACGGTGCCGTACGGCGACGCCGCGGCGCTCGAGGCCGCGATCGACGCGGACACGGTCGCCGTGCTGGTCGAGCCGATCCAGGGCGAGGCCGGCATCGTCGTGCCGCCCGCGGGCTACCTCGCCGACGTGCGCCGGATCTGCACGCGCGAGCGGGTGCTGATGATCGCGGACGAGATCCAGTCCGGCCTCGGCCGCACGGGCGCGACCTTCGAGTGCGACAACTCCGACGTCGTTCCCGACCTGTACCTCCTCGGCAAGGCGCTCGGCGGCGGCATCGTGCCCGTCTCCGCTGTCGTCGGCGACGCGGACGTGCTGGGTGTCATCCAGCCGGGGCAGCACGGATCCACGTTCGGCGGCAACCCGCTCGCCGCGGCCGTGGGCCACGCGGTGGTCGACATGCTCGCGACGGGCGAGCCGCAGGAGCGCGCGCGTCGCCTCGGCGCCGTCCTGCACGCGCGGCTCGCGGATCTGGTGGGCCACGGCGTGCTGGAGGTGCGCGGCCGCGGACTCTGGGCCGGCATCGACATCGACCCCGCGCTCGCCACGGGCCGTGCGGTCTGCGAGCGGCTCGCCGAGCGCGGCGTGCTCGCCAAGGACACGCACGGCTCGACGATCCGGCTCGCGCCGCCCATCGTGGTGGAGGAGGAGGACCTCGTCTGGGCCGTCGGCCAGCTCGCCGAGGTGCTCGCGGAGCTCGGGGCGCGCTGACCCGTCGCCCGCGCGACTCCGGCAGGCGGGCCGGGCGATGGGGAGAGCGGGCGCCCGCGCGGAGCGTCCGCCGCTACGGTTCACCGCCGTCGCGCCCGCGACGGGACCCCCTCCCAGAAGGCCGACCATGCTGCCGACCACTCCCTCCGCCCTGTCCGCCCGCGCCCCGCGCCGCCGCATGAGGATGCTCGCGTGCGCGCTGGCCCTCGCCGGCGTGGTCAGCGTCCTGCCCCTCGCCGCGCAGTCCGCGACCGCCTCTCCGGAGCGCGCGCCGCACACGCGCCCCTGGAACGGCGTGGACGTCTACGTCTCGGGAACCATCCTCCACGGCATGGGGGTCCGCACCTTCTCGCACGGGCACACGTACTGCGTCCCGCTCGAGGACGGGTGGAACGCCATCCCGATCGAGGCGCCGGCGGGTGGGCGGTCCGGGGCCGAGCTCGGCGCATCGGTCTCCTGCACCGACTTCGGCGGTACGGGCACGTACTCCTTCCAGGCGCGGCCGGGCGAGCACTGGCACGTCTCGGGCGATGCCCCGCGCTGCGTCACCTACCGCGGGGGCCCCGCCGGGCAGTGCACGCCCTTCCGGGACCGCTAGCCGTCGAGTCCGACCCCGTCGTCAGGCGGGAGGCCGGCCGGCCGGGGCGCGCGTCGCGATGGCGACCCCGGCCGCGACGCAGACCACCACGATCGCGCCGAGCTGCACGGGCGACAGCGTCTCGCGCAGCACGATCACCCCGAGGACCGCGGCGACCACCGGGCTGAGGCTCGTGAGAACGGCGAACAGCCGCGGCGTGATGCGGCGGAGGATCACGGTGTCGAGCGAGTACGGCACGGCGGACGACAGCAGGCCGATCGCCACGAGCAGGCCGAGGATCCGCCCGTCGATCGCGCCGAGGTCGAGCGTGACGAGCGCCCACGGCACGAGCACGACGAGGCTCACGACGCTCGCGACCGCGATCCCCTGGAAGCCCGGCAGCCGCTCCGCCACCCGCCGCGTGAAGACGATGTAGCCGGCCCAGGTGACCGCCGCGGTCGCGCCGCAGACCAGGCCGAACACGTCGATCCGGCCCTCGAGCCCGGTGAGCACCACGACGCCCGCGGCCGCCACGAGCGCGCACGCCGCGTCGAGCAGGCGGCGCGACGCGAGCAGCGCGATCGACAGCGGTCCGAGGAACTCGATGGTCGCGGCGATGCCGAGGCCCAGCCGGTCGACGGCCGCGTAGTACGAGAGGTTCATCAGCGAGAGCGCGAGGCCGAGCATGACGGCGGGGACGAGCTGCGCGCGCGTCATCCGGTGGATCCGCGGCCGCGCCACGGGCAGCACGAGCGCCGCCATCATCACCTGGCGCGCGGCGACGACCAGCACCGGGCCGACCGCGGGGATCACGAGCCCGGCGAGCGAAGACCCGTAGCTGACGCTGACGATGGTGCCGACCTGCAGCGCGGCGCCCGCGGCGGTGGTGCGGCCGGTCGGAGCGTGGATCGCGGCGGACCGAGCCCGGTCGACCGTGACGGCGCCCTCCACCGCGGCGGGCGTGGATCCGGCCGGGGGCGCGGGCTCGCCGACGGATCCGGACGTGCTCATCGCGGCAGCGCGTTCCCGTCGGCGTCGAGGTGGTCGCGCCAGCTGCGTGTCGGCTCCCAGCCGAGGAGGCGACGGGCCTTGGCGGTCGAGATGCCGGAGGAGTCGACGCGCTCGATCGCCCGCAGCTCGATGGCGTCGCCGTAGTGGCGGCGCAGCTCGGCGGCGAAGTCGTGCCCACCCGCGTTGTCGGCCGCGGCGATGTAGAACACCTCGTGGCCCGGCAGGTCGGAGGCGACCGACAGCACGATCGCGTCGGCCAGGTCGTCCGCGTCGATGTAGCTCCAGAGGTTCGCCGTGAGCACGGACGCGTCGCGCACCTGCTTGCCGAGGTTCGACGCGTAGTTGTCCTCGTTGTGCACGGTGCTCGGGCGGAGCGAGATCACGCGGATGTCGGAGCGGCGCACGGCCGCGTCCATCAGCTGCTCGCCGAAGGCCTTGGAGAGCGCGTACGGATCCTGCGGGCGGAGCGGGTGCTCCTCGTCGACGGGCGCGTAGTCGGGCAGGAAGGGCCGCTCGGGGAAGAAGTTGCCGACGATGCTCTCGCTCGAGATGTTGACGAAGCGCGGCACCTCGAAGCGCACGGCGGCCTCGATCATGTGGAAGGTCGACATGAGGTTCGTCTGCAGCACGACGTGCGCGGGGTTGCCGGTGGGCTGCGGGATCGCGGCGACGTGGACGACGGCGTCCATGCCGGCGACGAGCGCGAACGCGGATCCGGCGTCGGTGAGGTCGGCCATGACGTACCGGCCCGGCACCACGACGCCCGCGTCGAAGACGGGACGCACCAGGTCGACGCCCGTGACGTCGTGCCCGGCGGCGACGAGCGCCTCGACGGCCGCGCGGCCGACCTTGCCGCGGGACCCGGTGACGAGGACCTTCACGACGCGGCCCCGTCCGGAGCAGCGTCGTCGGGGGCCTTCATCACGACGGGGACGAACGGGTCGTCCTCGAGCCGCTCGGCGAACCACGTCTCGTCGACGTAGCCCTCCGACCACAGCTTGAGCGGCGTCGCGACCGTGGGCGTGAACAGCTCCCACCGGGTCCAGAGGCGCGCCTCCTCGGTCATCATCCGGCCGACCTCGCGGGTCCAGCTGGCGACGACGTGGTCGGCGGGCAGCAGGCGCTCGAACGCGGCCTGCGCCTCGGCCAGGCGGGCGGACCTCGTGCCGTCGCCCGAGACCTGCTCGGCGCTCAGGGCGAGCACCAGCGTCCAGGTCGTGCTCTGCAGCTCGGGGTCGCGCGGCGCGTCGGCGGCGTCGGCTCCGGGCGTTGCGGGGGTGGTGTCGTGGCTCATGCGGCGTCGCGCTCCTCGTGTCGATCGAGTCTGCCACGCGGGGTCGCGCGCGTCCGGGGCGCGGAGGCGCACCGAGACGCCCGATCCGCCGGACGTCCAGTGGATTTCCTCAGGCACGGAAACGAAAGTGGATGGTGATGTCCGCACAGATTTCGGTTACCGTCGAAACGACCGCGTTCCACCGATCTCGACGAGGCCCGCCATCTCCCGCACCGCACGCACCTCCCGCCCCGCCGTCCGGCGCCCGCGGAACGCGACCGCGCCGCGCCTCCGAGTGGCCGCGACCCTCGCCGCATCCGCCCTCCTGCTCGGCCTCGGCGTGCCGTCCGCGGAGGCCGCGGAGGAGTACCCGACCTGGTCCGAGGTGCAGGCCGCGCGTTCGAGCGAGCAGGCCACCGCCGACCAGGTCACGCGCATCACCTCCCTCATCTCCGGCCTCTCCGCCGAGGTCGAGGCCGCAACGGCCCTCGCCCTCCAGCGCGCCGACGAGCACGCCGCCGCGGTGGATGCGCTCGACGAGGCGACCGGCGAGCTCCAGGCCCTCGAGTCCAAGGCCGAGCGGGCGCAGGCCGACGCCGACGAGGCGAAGCGCCAGGTCGGCCAGCTCGTGGCCCAGCTCGCGCGCAGCGGAGGAGGCGGCGACGTCTCGCTCCGCCTCTTCACGAGCGGCGGCGAGGACGCCGACGCCCTCCTCTCCCGCATGGGCACCGCGACCAAGCTCGCCGATCGGCAGGACACCGCGTTCACGGCGGCCGTCACCTCGGCCCGCACGGCCGCGTCGCTCGGCAAGCAGGCCTCCGTCGCGAAGGAGGCGCTCGCCGGCCTCGCCGCCGACGCCGAGGCCAAGCTGCAGGAGGCGTCCGCGGCGCAGGCCCGTGCGGACCAGGCGCTCGCCGAGCAGGAGGCCCGCAGCTCGGAGCTCCAGGCGCAGCTCACCACGCTCCGCGACTCCCGCATCTCCGTCGAGGAGGGCTTCGCGATCGGCGAGCGCAAGCGCCAGGAGGCGGCGGCCGCCGAGGCCCGCCGCCAGGCCGAGGCCCGTGCCGCCGCGGCGGCCGCCGCAGCTGCCGCCAACGCCGCCGCGCGCCCACCGGCCAACGCCCCGCGCCCGCCGTCGTCGGGCGGCCAGCCCTCCGCGTCCGGCTGGACCATGCCGATCCGGAGCTACGGCTCCTACCAGTCCTACGGGATGCGCCTGCACCCCATCGCCAAGGTCTGGCGCCTGCACGCCGGCGACGACTTCGGCGCCGGCTGCGGCACCCCGATCTACGCGACCGCGTCCGGCACCGTGCAGTTCGCCGGGGCGTCGAGCGGCTTCGGCAACGCGATCACGCTGAACCACGGCGGCGGCGTCACGAGCGTCTACGGGCACCTCTACTCCTACGGCGTGATGGTGCGCACCGGCCAGAGCGTGCAGGCGGGGCAGCAGATCGGCGCCGTCGGCAACGCGGGCTACAGCACCGGGTGCCACCTCCACTTCGAGATCCGGCAGGGCGGCGTCGCCACGTCGCCCATGCCCTTCCTCCGCAACCGCGGCGTCTGACCCCGGCGGGCGCGTCGATGACCGGCGGCTGCGACGCGTGACGGGACGCATCGCGAGGTTCGCGCAAGCGGTGGCCAGGCCGGCGATCTTCGCGCAGTACGTGGCCCTCCGCACCGGGCTGCAGGGCACGGTCTTCCCGCGCGACGCGGCCTCGGGCGTCGTGCCGGGCGACTTCCCGCAGCGCGTGCTGGTCATCGGGGAGGCGACGGCCGTCGGCATGGGCGTCCTCTCGCACGAGCTCGGCATGGCCGGTCACTTCTCCCGCCAGCTGGCCCGCCGCACGGGTCGCGGCGTCGCGTGGGCGACGCGCCCCTTCTCCGACCTCACGATCCACAGCGCCTCGGGCACCGTCCGCGATCTCGCGCTCCTCGACGGCGTTGACGTGGTGCTCCTCATGGTGGGCGTGGGCGACAGCATCCGCCTCACGCCGCAGCGCACCTGGCGGCGCCTCCTCTGCGCGGCCATCGACGACCTGACCCGGGGGCTGCCGGAGGGCGCGCGCGTGCTCATCCCCGAGGTCGCGCCGCTGAACGGCAGCGTCGGGATCCCGGCGGCCTGGCGCGCGGTGGCCGCCCGGCACGCGCGGCTGCTCAACCGCGTGACGGCCGAGGTCGTCGCGTCCCGCTCGCAGGTCGCCGCCGTCCCGTTCCCCGGCGACCGGGTCGTCGACCTGGGCGATCCGGATGCCGCCCAGGCCTCCCGCGTCTACGCCTCGTGGTCGCGCGCCTTCGTCGAGCAGCTGCTCGGATCCTCCCGCGCCGCCGAGGCGTGACCCCCGCTTGACCGTTCCCTGTGCATTCCTCGGGTGCCGGATACCCGGCGGGGCCCCGGCGTAGCGTCGGAGTCGTGCCCGCGCCGGTGTCCACATCGGCGCCCGGGCTCCCGGATCGCACGAGGATCCGACCCCACGCACCGAATCCGAACGAGGAGAAGCAATGCCCCGAGTAATCGAGACCGTCGACGTCAACGTCCCCGTCAGCACCGCCTACAACCAGTGGACCCAGTTCGAGTCGTTCCCGAACTTCCTCAGCTACGTGGAGTCGATCACGCAGGTCACCGACACGCTCACCGAGTGGAAGGTCAAGATCGGCGGCATCGAGCGCACGTTCGAGGCCAACATCACCGAGCAGCACCCCGACGAGCGCGTCGCGTGGAACTCCACGGGCGGCGACGAGGACCACGCCGGCGTCGTCACGTTCCACAAGCTCAGCGACACCGAGACCCGCGTCACCGTCCAGCTGGACTGGGAGGCGAAGGGCCTCGTCGAGAAGGTCGGCGCCGCGATCGGCGTCGACGACCACGTCATCAAGGCCGACCTCAAGAACTTCAAGGAGTTCATCGAGAAGCGCGGCACCGAGGACGGCGCCTGGCGCGGGGACGTCCAGGCCTGATCATGGAGACCTCCGAGATCGTCTGGAACCAGGAGGCGCGCGACAAGATCCTCACGGACAGCGACCGCGTGCTCCAGGAGGCCGTGCTCACCGCGGCGAAGGAGCTCGAGGGCGAGGACTGGGAGACCGTGTACCAGCGCCTGTTCGAGCAGCTCAAGGGCCGGTTCATCGACTTCGAGCCCGGGCCGGACCTCCGCAAGTACGCCGAGGCCGTCTCCCGCGGGGAGATCCAGGGCTGAGAGAAGCGTCACCAGCACCACCGGGAGGGCCCGGCATCCGCGAGGGTGCCGGGCCCTCCCGCCGTGATCCGGTCGATCGTCGTGCGGACGCGCCCGGGGCGCCGCGAGCCTGACGAGGGCCTGGGAGAAGGCGCCGCGGAGGAATGACGCCGCCGGGTCGCCGGGTTGCCCGAGGGCGGTCCGCTGGGGCCGCTGGCCCCGCCGCCCGCCCCGACGCGATCCGTCGCGGTACGCGCCCCGGCCACCCGCGAGACGAAGGATCCCCCACGTGAAGCTGTTCTCCCCCGTCGCCCTCGGCGCCCTCGAGCTCCCCAACCGCGTCGCCATGGCGCCCCTGACCCGCATGCGCTCCGACGAGCACGGCGTGCCCGGCGACATCGTCGTCGAGTACTACCGCCAGCGCGCGTCCACCGGCCTCATCGTCTCCGAGGGTGTGTTCACCAGCGAGCGCAGCAAGGCGTACCCGGGCCAGCCCGGCATCGTGACGGACGAGCAGATCGCCGGCTGGCGCCGCGTCACCGACGCCGTGCACGAGGCAGGCGGACGCATCGTCATGCAGCTCATGCACGGCGGCCGCGTCTCGCACGAGGAGATCACGGGCGGCCTGCCGCTGCTCGCGCCGAGCGCCATCGCGATCCAGGGCGAGGTGCACACGCCCACCGGCAAGGCGCCCTACCCCGTGCCGAGCGAGCCCGAGACCGACGAGGTCCCGCTCATCGTCGACGAGCTCGCGGTCGCCGCGCGCAACGCGGTCGACGCCGGGTTCGACGGCGTGGAGATCCACTCCGCCAACGGCTACCTGCTGCACGAGTTCCTCTCGCCCGTCTCAAACGTGCGCACCGACGCGTACGGCGGATCGCCCGCGAACCGCGCGAAGCTCGGCATCGACGTGGCGCACGCGGTCGCGCGCGAGATCGGCGCCGAGCGCGTCGGCATCCGCATCTCGCCCTCGCACAACATCCAGGACGTGCTCGAGGAGGACGCCGACGAGACGCGCGCCACCTACGAGGCGCTGCTCTCCGGGATCGCGCCGCTCGGCCTCGCCTACGTCAGCATCCTGCACGCGGAGCCCGCGGGCGAGCTCGTGCAGGGCCTCCGGACGACGTTCGGCGGACCGCTCATGATCAACAGCGGCTTCGGCGTGCAGACCGAGTACGACGAGGCGGTCCAGCTCGTCGACGACGGCACCGCGGACGTCGTGGCCGTCGGCCGCATGGTCATCGCGAACCCCGACCTCGTGGAGCGCTGGGAGTCCGGCGCCCCCACGAACGAGCCGAACCCGGCCACGTTCTACGGCCCCGGCGCCGAGGGCTACACCGACTACCCGGCGCTCGCCAGCTGATCCACCGCGACCCCTGACCGGCTCCGGCCGGCACCGCCCGAGGCCGGGCTCACTCCGAGGGAGCGAGCCCGGCCTCGTGCACGAGCACGGCGACCTGCACGCGGCCCTGCACGCCGAGCTTCTCCAGCACGTGCCCCACGTGCGTCTTCACCGTCGCCACGCTCACGAACATGTCGGCGGCGATGCGCGCGTTCGGGAGGCCGCGGGCGATGGCGAGGGCGACCTCCTGCTCGCGCTCGGTGAGGGTGTCGAACCGGGCGCGCTCGTCGGCCCGGTCGCCGCGGTCCCGCTGGGCCGCCACCCCGATCACGGTGTCGAGCACCGAGGGGGAGAGGATCGAGCGGCCGGCCGCGACCTGGCGCACGGCGTCGACGAGCTCGGCCGGCGGCGTGTCCTTCAGCAGGAATCCGCGGGCGCCCGCGCGGAGGGCGCCGAGCACGAGCTCGTCGGCGTCGAAGGTCGTGAGCACGATGATCGGCAGGTCGGGTCGGCGGGCGACCTCGCGGGCGGTCGCGGCGATCCCGTCGCAGACCGGCATCCGGATGTCCATGAGCACCACGTCGGGGGCGGTGCGCGCGATCACGGCGCCGGCGGCGAGCCCGTCGGCGGCCTCGCCGACCACCTCGAGGCCGTGCCCGCCGCCCAGCAGCATCCCGAGGCCCGCGCGGACGAGGGCGTCGTCGTCCACGATGACGACGCGGATCGGGGCGCCTCCGGCCGGGGCCGTCCCGGCGGGATCCGCGACGCTCACGCCGTCCACGGGAGCACCGCCTCCACCGCGTGGAGGCCGTCGCGTCGCGCCACGTCGAGCGTGCCGTCCACGGCGCGGGCGCGTTCGGCGATCCCCGCGAGGCCGTGGCCGGGGAGGGCGGCGCGGTCGCGGTCGCCGTCGCTGTCGTCGCGGCCGGACGGCTCGGGCGCGGACGGGACCCGCGGATTCGCCACCCGGATCCGGAGCTCCCCGCCCGCACGCCCCGCGATGACCACGTCGACGGGCGCGCCGGGAGCGTGCCGGCGCGCGTTGGTCAGGCACTCCTGCACGATCCGGTACGCGTGGCGGGAGGTCGTGACGGCGAGCCGCGGCAGGTCGTCCCGCGTGCGGTCGGGAATCTCGACCCGCACCGCGACGCCCAGCGCGCGCGCCTCCTCGACGAGGGCGGGGAGGTCGCCGAGCGTGGGCTGCGGTGGTGCGGCGGCCGGAGCGCCCGACGGATCGCGCAGCACCCCGAGCACCTCGCGCAGCTCCGTGAGGGCGGCGCGCGCGTTGTCGCGCACGACGCCGGCGGTCCGCCGCACCTCGCCCGGGTCGAGGTCGTCGCGGTACTCCAGCGCGCCCGCGTGCAGCGCCACGAGGGAGAGGCGGTGGGCGAGCACGTCGTGCATCTCGCGCGCGATCCGCGTGCGCTCGTGGTCCGCGGCCTGCGCCGCGCGGAGCGCCTGCTCCTCGTCGGCGAGCCGCGCCCGCTCCCGGAGCGAGGCGAGCAGCTCGCGCCGACCGCCGACGTAGAGGCCGACGACGACGGGGAGGGCGACCACCAGGAGGAGCGTGCCGGCGATCAGCGGCCACTCCTCCGGGCGGATCGGGACGGGCGTGGCCCCGGCCCCCTCCCCGACCAGGGTGACGACGAGCAGCGTGCCCGCGACCGCGGCGATCTCGCGGGGCCGGCGCCGGGCGGAGACGGAGGCGACCGCGATCAGCGCGGCGACGACGCCGGCGGACGAGATCCCGCCGAGGGCCGCGATCGTCACCGCGACGCCGACCGGGGCCTGGCGCCGGACCGGCAGGAGAGCGATCGCGACGAGGCCGGCGCCCAGGTCGAGGAGGAGCAGGAGCGTGGGCAGCATCCCGGTGGCGCCGGACTCCTCCACGGCGACGATCACGATGCCGAAGACGAGCATCCCGCCGGCGGAGGCCAGCAGCACCAGCGCGGTCTCGCGACCGAGGGAGCGGATGCGGAGGCGGAGGCGGGCGCGACCCGTGATCGGGAGCGCTGCGGGGGAGGGCATGCCCCGACCCTACGGACCGGCGGCGCGCCCGCGGATCGACCGAAGGGGGGAGATGCGTGCGCGGGGAGCGGCGGGCCGGGTCAGCGGCGGACGCGCTCCGCCTTCCGTGCGGCGCGGGACGCGCGCCAGCGTCGCCAGGCGTCCCAGAAGCGGTGCAGCTGGCGCTTGAGGAACACGTTCACGCGGTGGGCCGCGGGGAACTCGGTGCCGAGCACGGCGATCCCGAGGAAGACGATGAGCCAGCCGGGCCCGGGGAGCGGGATGAGCACGATGCCGACGAGGACGATGGCGACGCCGAGGAGCCCCACGAGGATCCGGTACAGCCAGCGGGCCTTCGGGTGCAGCTCGATCCAGGCCCGGCAGCGACGCAGGAACCGGCGGAGGGGGTGGGAGTGGCTGGATCCCGCCTCGAACTCGCGGGTCAGGGTGTCGGACATGTCCCCACGCTACGGGCGGGCCCTGGGAGGCGTCTCCCTCATGCGGGGAATCCGCAGGGTGCCGTGGCGGATGCGCAGGGGAGGAGCCGGCGCGCCCCCGCCTACCGCGCGGGCGGCGCCGTGATCCGCCTGGCCGCCTCCACCACGGCCGCGCGGTCCGCGGCGCGCGCCCGCGGCGAGTCCGCGTGCATCGCCGGGTACGGCGACTGCACCCACGCCTGCGCGAGCGCGAACAGCATCGTGAGGAGGCGCTGCGGATCCCACGACGGGTCGATGTGCCCCTCCTCCTGCCCGCGCCTGACCGCCTGCACCTTGGCCGACGGAGACGTCGCGCTGTGCGGCACGTCGAGCTCCAGGCCGTCGAGCCGGGCCCACGCGAGCATGCGGCGGTGCTGCGGGTGCTCGTACGCGTGGTCGAAGAGCTGGCCGACGAAGCCGGGGAGGTCGGCGGGATCCAGAGTCACGGCGGAGAAGAACTCGATGCCGTTGAGCTGCAGCACCGCGTGGAACAGCGACTCCTTGTCGGTGAAGTGCGCGTACAGCCGCTCCTTGCTCGCGCGGCCCGAGCGGGCGATGCGGTCGACGCGCGCGCCCGCCAGGCCGTGCGCGGCGAACTCCTCGCGCGCGGCCAGGAGGATGCGGTGCCGGACGTCGTCCTGCTTCTCGTCGGTCGTGGGTCGGGCGGACCCCGTCGTCGCTGCCATGTGAACAGCGTATGTCAAACGAACCGGTTCGTTTGACTCTGTGCACGGAGCGGCCCTAGATTGGACCGTCCTCGCCCGCCCGGGCGCCGCACGATCCCCCAGGAGCACCAGATCTCGCACGCACGCACCCCTGAAGACGCACCGCCCGCCACGACCTCCTGCTCCTCCGCATCGGCCGAGATGCCCGCGCCCGCGCCCGCGCCCGCCGCGCCGTCCGCCCGCAGCAAGTGGATCCTCCTCGCCGTCGTCGCCCTCGCCCAGCTGATGGTCGTGCTCGACGGCACCATCGTGAACATCGCCCTGCCCGCCGCCCAGCGCGACCTCGGCATGAGCGACGCCGACCGCACCTGGGTCGTCACCGTCTACGCGCTCGCGTTCGGCTCGCTCCTCCTGCTCGGCGGCCGCATCGCCGACTACTGGGGCCGCAAGCGCTCCTTCCTCCTCGGCATGGTCGGCTTCGCGGCCGCCTCCGCGGTCGGCGGCTTCGCGGTCTCGAGCGAGATGCTCCTCATCGCGCGCGGCCTGCAGGGCGTCTTCGCGGCGCTCCTCGCGCCCGCCGCGCTCGCGCTGCTGTCGGTGACGTTCCCGTCCGGCCCCGACCGCGTCAAGGCGTTCGCGGTCTACGGCACCATCGCCGGATCCGGCGCGGCCGTCGGCCTGCTGCTCGGCGGCGTGCTCACCGAGTACCTCAGCTGGCACTGGTGCCTCCTCGTCAACGTGCCCATCGCGATCGTCGCGATCGTCGCCGGCATCCCGCTCGTGAAGGAGAGCCGCGCCGACGGCGACCGCAGCTACGACGTGCCCGGCGCCCTGCTCGTCACCCTCGGCCTCGCGTCGATCGTCTACGGCTTCTCCCGTGCGGAGAACGGCTGGGGCGAGCCCGACACCATCGGCTTCCTCGCGCTCGGCGTCGGGATCATGGTCGCGTTCGTCTGGTGGGAGTCGCGGGCGCGCAACCCGCTGCTGCCGCTCCGCGTCGTGGCCGACCGCACCCGCGGCGGGGCGTACCTCACCTCCGTGATGGTGGGCGCGGCGCTCCTCGGCGGGCTGCTGTACCTCACGCTGCACTTCCAGATCGTGCTCGGCATGTCGCCGCTGATCTCGGGCCTCGCGTCGCTGCCGATGGCCGCCACCATCATGCTCACGGCGCCGCAGGTCGCGCGGCTCCTGCCGAAGGTGGGCCCGCGGATCCTCATGACGGTCGGCCCGCTCGTCGCGGCCGCCGGGCTGCTGTGGCTCAGCCGGATCACGGTCGACGGCGCGTACGTCGTGCAGGTGCTGCCCGGCCAGATCCTGCTCGGCATCGGGCTCGCGTTCGTGTTCGTGCCCATGCAGAACGTGGCGCTCTCCGGCATCGAGCCGCGGGACGCGGGCGTCGCGGGCGCGGCGCTCACGGGAACGCAGCAGATCGGCGGATCCATCGGCACGGCCGTCTTCACGGCGCTGTTCGCGTCCGCCGTCACGGCGGCGACGACCGATGGCGTCGCGAACCCGCTGCAGCAGCAGGTCGACGGGTACCACGTGGTGTTCCTCGCCGCGTCGATCGGCGTGGCCTGCGCCTCGATCATCTCCTGGTCGATGGTGCGCGTCCCGCTCGAGCGCTTCCGCGAGGGCGCATCGACCGAGGCCGTCAGCATGCACTGATCCCTCGCCGGATCCGACGACGCCCCTCCCGCACCGCGCGGGAGGGGCGTCGTCGTGCGCGGGGCGTCGGTCAGACGGCGGGCGACCAGCCGAGCGCCGGGCCGAGGCGCTCCGCGATGTCGGTGAGGATCTGCTCCAGGTCGGCCTCGCCGAAGGTGAAGGGCAGCGCGAACGCGACCTCGTCGACCGCCTGGAAGGCCGGATCGGCGTGCAGGGTCGCGGCGATCTCCTCGGACGTGCCCACGAGATCCGCCGCGAAGAGCATCTGCCGCGGCCCCATCGGCACGCCGACGCGATGCGCGCGGGAGGCGGCGTAGGCCTCGTAGCGGGCGACCTGCTCGGGCGTCGCGCGGTCGGTGGGGATCACGACGAGGCCCTGCGAGACGCGCGCGTCGGACCCGCTCGGGTGGGCGGCGCGGTAGGCGTCGATCTGCGCGCGCTGGTTCGTCGCGAAGTCGTTCCCGAGCTCGCCCTGGATCACGCTGGAGGTGAGCAGGTGGAAGCCGTTCTCGCCGGCCCAGACCGCGGAGCGCGTGCTCGCGGCGCCGTACCAGATCCGCTCGGCGAGCCCCGCGGCGTGCGGTTGCACGGTGGAGGCGTACTCCTCCTGGCCCGCGCGGGCGGGGGCGTCGCTGACGACCTGGCCGCGGACGAGGTCGCGGAAGCGCAGGAGCCGCTCGTAGCCGAGGTCCTCGAGGTCGGCGGTCGCCGGGTAGATCGCGTCGCGGTAGGTCTCGAAGCGCATGGGCGTGCCCACCGAGAAGCCGGGCTGCACGCGGCCGCCCGTGAGCAGGTCCACCGTGGCGAGGTCCTCGGCGAGGCGGAACGGGTTCTCGGCGCCGATGGGCGTGACGGCCGTGCCGAGGTGGATGCGGCTCGTGCGCTGCGAGGCGGCGGCCATCACGGCGACGGGGGAGGAGATCCCGTGCTGGAGGTGGCGGTGCCGCAGCCACGCGCTGTCGAAGCCGAGCTCCTCGCCGCGCTCGATGACGCGGAGCGTGGTCTCGTGGCCGGCCGCGGGATCCGCCGGGTCGAAGGTGCCGATGGTGAGGAAGCCGAGGCGGGAGAGCGGGGTACCGGATGCGGGCATGCCCCGATGCTAGGCGGGCGACCAGCCGAGCGCCGGGCCGAGGCGCTCGGCGACGTCGGTGAGGATCCGCGCGAGGTCGCCCGCCGGCAGCCCGGACGGGAGCGCGATCGCGAGCTCGTCGGCGGCCTGCACGGCGGGATCCGCGAGGAGCGCGGCGGCGATCTCGTCGGACGGGCCCACGAGGTCCGGCGCGCGGACCATGCTCGACGCGGCCCCGGGATCCTCCGACTGGTCGGCCCGCCGGGCCCGCTCGGCGCGTGCCGCGGCGTCGGCCCGGTACCGGGTGATCTGCGCGGCCGTCGCGCCGTCGGTGGGCACCACGACGAGGGCCAGCGTCACGTGCGCGGCGACCGGGTCCGGGTGCGCGGCACGGTAGGCGTCGATGAGGCCGCGCTGGTCGGCCGCGAAGCCGCCGCCGCGGGATCCGCGCTCGGTCACGTCGGAGGCGAGCAGGCGGAAGCCGTGCGCTCCCGCCCAGGCCGCCGTGCGGAGCGTCGCCGCGCCGTAGCCGAGCCGGTCGGCGAGGCCGGGGGACGACGGCTGCACGGTCGGGGTGAGGGCGTCGTCGTCGGATCCGTCGTGCTGCTCGTCCGCCCCCGGCACCCGGCCCCCGCGCAGCAGGTCGCGGAAGCGCAGGAGCCGCTCGCGTCCCGGCTCCTCGAGCGCGGCCGTCGTGGGATGCACGGCCCGGTCGACCGCGGCGACGCGCCGCGGGCTGCCGACCGAGAGCCCGGGGCGCAGGCGCCCGCCGGAGAGGAGGTCGACGGTCGCGAGGTCCTCGGCGAGGCGGAGCGGGTTCTCGGCGCGCACGGGGATCGACGCCGTGCCGAGCTCGATGCGCCGCGCGCGCTGCGATGCCGCGGCGAGCATCGCCACGGGGGAGGAGACGGCGTTCCGGAGGTGGTCCGGCCGGAGCCACGCGGTGTCGAGGCCGAGCGCGTCGCCGAGCTCGACGAGCCGGAGCGCGTCTTCGAGGCCGGTCGCGGGGTCGGCCGGATCGAACGGGCCGGTGGTGAGGAAGCCGAGGCGCGTCAGCGCGGATCCGGGTGCGGGCATGGCACGAGGTTAGGCGGTGCGGATCCGGGCCGGCTCAGGGGATGAGCACGATCGAGCCCGTCGTGCGCCGGGCCTCGAGGTCCTCGTGGGCGCGCGCAGCGTCGGCGAGCGGGTACGTCGCGCCGACGCGCACGTCGAGGGATCCGTCGAGCACCGCCGCGAACAGCTCGCCCGCCCGCCACCGCCGCTCCTCCGCGTCGAGGAGGAAGTGGGCGAGCGTGGGGCGCGTGACCGAGAGGGATCCGCCGGAGTTGAGGCGCTGCAGGTCGAACGGCGGCACCTGCCCGCTCGCGCCGCCGAAGAGCACGAGCGTGCCGCGGATGCGCAGCGACGCGAGCGAGCCGTCGAACGTGTCGCGGCCCACGCCGTCGTAGACCACGTCGACGCCGCGGCCGTCGGTGAGCTCGCGGACGCGCACCGGCACGTCGTCGTAGCCGAGCACGTGCGTCGCGCCGGCCGCGCGCGAGAGGGCGGCCTTCTCCTCGTTCGACACCGTGGTGATCACCTCGACGCCGCGGTCCGCGAGCAGCTGCGTGAGCAGGAGCCCCACGCCGCCGGCGCCCGCGTGCACGAGCGCGCGATCCCCGGGGCCGGCCGGGTACGAGCTCGTCGCGAGGTAGTGGGCGGTGAGTCCCTGGAGCGGGAGGGCGGCGGCGGTCTCCATCGCGACGCCGTCCGGCACAGGCAGGAGCGTCTCGGCGCGGACGAGCGCGTGCTGCGCGTACGTGCCGGACGCCTCGGCGGTCGCCACGCGGTCGCCCACGTGCACGCCGCTCACGCCGTCGCCGAGCGCCTCGATCACGCCGGCGGCCTCGGATCCCGGCACGTACGGGTGCGCCATCGGGTAGACCCCGCTGCGCCGGTACGTGTCGATGAAGTTGACGCCCGCGGCGTGCACGCGGATCCGCACCTCGCCGGGCCCGGGGTCCGGCACCGGTCCGTCCGTCAGGGTCATGACCTCGGGGCCGCCGGGCCCCTGAACCTCGATGCGCGCGCTCATGGGTCCAGCCTGCCGTGTCCGCGGGCCTCGGGTCACGCGTCGCGCGGCGGTCGGTCGCCCTCGTCCGGATCCTCGTCCCGTCGCCGCTGCTCCTCGCGCTCGGCGATCTTCCGGCGGTACCCGTCCATCGCCCGCTCGTCCAGGCGGTGACGGATCTCTGCGACGTCGGGCGCGAAGGTCTCCTTGGTCAGCTCGCGGAACGCGACCCACTTCTCGTGGAACTCGGCGTCGGTCTCGCCGGGGCGCCACGCGCGCGACCAGAGGACGAACGCCGCCTCGACGCCGGCCATCACGGAGGCGAGCACGACACCGGTCGGCACACCGAGCCACCCGATGGCCGTCGCCGCTGCGGTTATCGACCCCGCGAGCCACGGGAGGACCGCGAAGCCCCGCCCGCCCGGGGTCATCAGCCGACCACGGACGACGAAGGGACGCTCGACCACGACCTCGACGGTGCAGAAGACCAGGGTCATGAGGGTCACGGCTCCGATCGTCCGATCGAGCGAGCCCGGGCCCCATGCGGGGACGAGCATGAGGGCTTGGGACGCCACGACCACGATCGGCGCCTTGAGCAGCGCCACCGTGAGGTGCCCCGACAGCGGCGCCCACAGGCCGGGCGGCGTCCAGCCGGGAGGGTTCCGCCGGACCGGGTCACCCTCCGCGGGCGCGGACGCGGGCACGTCACTCATGCGGTGGGGTGCGGTGCGGTGCAAGGGCATGACTCTCCGTGATCAGGAGTGATCCCGGTTCGGGAGCAGATGACGGACTCCGGGGGATCGCCTCGGGGTGGTCGCCCGCATCCTCGCCCGCTCGGCGCGGGCGGCGACGGCCTCCTCCACAGCGCGTCCGAGCAGGCCCTCCGCCCGCCCCGGAATGCCGCCGCGTCACACGCGGTTGGCCTCCCATAGGCTCGATGACGAGCAGGTGCGCCCGGCCCGGCCCCGCACCGATCCGGATCACGACGAAGGTGGAACCCATGGCAGGTCGCGTCTACGACGACATCACCCAGCTGGTCGGCGGCACGCCGCTCGTCCGGCTGAACCGGCTCACGGAGGGGCTCGACGCGACCGTGCTCGTGAAGCTCGAATCGCACAACCCCGCGTCCAGTGTGAAGGACCGCATCGGCGTCGCCATCATCGACGCGGCCGAGGCGGCCGGCGCACTGAAGCCCGGCGGCACGATCGTCGAGGGCACGAGCGGCAACACGGGCATCGCGCTCGCGATGGTCGGCGCGGCACGGGGGTACAAGGTCATCCTCACCATGCCCGAGACCATGAGCGTCGAGCGCCGGCTGGTGCTGCGCGCGTACGGTGCCGAGATCGTGCTGACCCCGGGCCCCGAGGGCATGCGCGGCGCGGTCGAGCGGGCCAAGCAGATCGTGGAGGAGACGCCCAACGCCATCTGGGCGCAGCAGTTCGCGAACGCGGCCAACCCGCAGAAGCACCGCGAGACCACGGCCGAGGAGGTCTGGGCGGACACCGACGGCGGCGTGGACGTGTTCATCGCGGGCGTCGGCACGGGCGGCACCATCACGGGCGTCGGCCAGGTGCTGAAGGAGCGGAAGCCGGGCGTGCAGATCGTCGCGGTCGAGCCGCTCGACTCGCCCATCCTCAACGGCGGCAAGCCCGGCCCGCACAAGATCCAGGGCATCGGCGCGAACTTCGTCCCCGAGATCCTCGACACGGAGATCTACGACGAGGTCGTCGACGTGTCGCTCGAGGACTCGATCCGCGTCTCGCGCGCGCTCGCGACCGACGAGGGCATCCTCTGCGGCATCTCGTCGGGATCCATCGTGTGGGCCGCGCTCGAGATCGCGAAGCGGCCGGAGAGCGCGGGCAAGACCATCGTGGCGATCGTGTGCGACTACGGCGAGCGGTACCTCTCCACCGTGCTGTTCGACGACCTGCGCGACTAGGCGTGGGGATCGTCGCCCGGGTCGTCGAGGACCTCCGCACCGCCCGTGCGCATGATCCGGCCGCGCGCGGGTACCTGGAGATGGTGCTCGGCTACCCGGGCCTGCACGCCGTGTGGCTGCACCGGGTGTCGCACGCGCTGTGGCGGCGACGGCTGCGGCTCGCGGCGCGGCTGCTCGCCCAGGTCGGGCGGGCGCTGACCGGGGTGGAGATCCACCCGGGCGCGCGCATCGGCCGGCGGCTGTTCATCGACCACGGCATGGGCGTCGTGATCGGCGCGACGGCCGAGGTCGGCGACGACGTGCTGATGTACCACGGCGTCACGCTCGGCGGGAAGAGCCTCGTGCACGGCAAGCGGCACCCGACGGTCGGCGACGGCGTCACCATCGGCGCCGGCGCGAAGCTGCTCGGGCCCATCACGGTCGGCGCGGGCAGTGTCATCGGCGCCAACGCGGTGGTCGTGAAGGACGCGCCCGCGGGATCCGTGCTCACGGGCATCCCCGCGGTCGAGACCGGGAAGCGGGCCGGGCGAGAGCCGGACGCGCACGTCGATCCCGCGTTCTTCGTCGATCCCGGGATCTACATCTGATGACCGAGCCCGACGGCCCGGAGGCGGCGCCCACGCACGAGCACAGCACGCACGGCGTCGGGCCCTGGCCGGGCGGCCCCGAGGCGTGGCCCGACGAGCCGCACCTGGATCCCGAGCTGCTGGAGCGCGGCGACACCCGCAACGTGATCGACCGCTACCGCTACTGGCGCATGGAGGCGATCGTCGCCGACCTCGACCAGCACCGGCACCCGTTCCACGTGGCCATAGAGAACTGGCAGCACGACATGAACATTGGGTCGATCGTGCGGAGCGCCAACGCGTTCGCCGCCGACACGGTGCACATCGTCGGACGGCGCCGCTGGAACAAGCGCGGGGCGATGGTCACCGACCGGTACCAGCACGTCGTGCACCACGCGACCATCGCCGACCTCGTGGAGTGGGCGCGCGGCGAGGGCCTGCCGATCGTCGCGATCGACAACGTCGACGGATCCGTGCTGCTCGAGACCACCCGCCTGCCCGAGGGCTGCGTGCTCGTCTTCGGCCAGGAGGGCCCGGGCCTCAGCGACGAGGCGGTGGCCGCGGCCGACGTGACCGTCGCCATCTCGCAGTTCGGATCCACGCGCTCCATCAACGCGTCGGCGGCCGCCGCGGTCGTGATGCACGCGTGGATCACCCAGCACGTGTCGTTCGGCTGACACGCGGCATGGCGCCTGCCAGGATGTCCCGGTGATGGACGACCGCGACCGCCGCCGACCCGATGTGACCGCCGTGGAGATCGTGGGCGGGCGGACGCCGCTCACGGTCGGGTTGCAGGCGCACGACCCCGCGTGGTCGGAGGCCTACCGCGAGCACCGGGAGCGGATCACCGCGGTGCTGGGCGACGACGCGCTCGCCGTCGAGCACATCGGCTCCACGTCCGTCCCGGGCCTCGCGGCGAAGCCCATCGTCGACATCGTGCTCGTGGTGGCGGACATCACGGCCGAGGAGGACCACGTCGAGCGCCTCGTCGCCGCCGGATACGACCTGCGCGTCCGCGAGCCGGGGCATCGCCTCGTGAAGACGCCCGCGCGGGACGTCCACGTGCACGTCTACGAGCACGGTGACCCCGCCGTCGAGGCGTACCTGCTGCTCCGCGACCGGCTGCGCTCCGACGAGGCCGACCGCGAGCTCTACGAGCGCACGAAGCGGGAGCTCATGACCCGGCGGTGGGAGTCGATGGACGCCTACGCGGATGCGAAGACCGAGGTGATCCAGGGCATCCTGGCCCGCGCTCGGGCGGCGCGCGGATCCCGTCCGGCCTGAGCCCGCGCGGCTAGCCGAACGGCCACTCCGCGTGCGTGTGCGGCACCGCGACCACCTGCACGTCGTCCTCGTAGACGATGCGGCCGGGCGTGCGGGTGCGCAGCTCGTGCCACGGCACGTCGTGCCGGTCGAGGAGGTCGAGGTACTCGCGCGTGACGGCGAGGAGGTCGACGGCGTCGACGCGGAACCAGGCGCGCGCCCGCGGGTTGAGCGTGCGGTCGTAGCAGCCGGGGATCACCGTGGAGGGATCCGCGTACGCCGCGTTCATATGCGCGTTGGAGGCCGCGATCCAGGCCATCTCCTGCTCGGATAGGCGGCTCTCGTCACGCAGGCCGTTCGCGAGGGCGAAGACGCCGGGGAAGGTGCCGTGGCGGTTGGGGGCGGCGCTCTGGAAGCGCACGAACTCGGGCATCCGGCGAGGGTAGCCCAGGGCGCTGGCCGTCCACGGGTGGCGGCCGGGCCTGTCTGGCTGGATCACCGACCTCGGACGACCGAGGGCCGGGCGGGAGAGGATCCTCCCGCCCGGCCCTCGGCCGGTGCCGCGCGCGTCAGGGACGCGCAGTCGGACGCATCAACCGCAGTGCGACTGCCAGAACTGGGGGATCCTGATGTAGAAGCCCCGGCCGTGGCAGATGCCGTTGGTCTTGACGATCTCCATGACCCCACCCATCGCCGCCGCCATCAGGACGCAGCTGATCTTCGAGAGGTCAGGGAAGGCGGCGCAGATGGCGCCGACGGCGGCGGCGGCACCGGCGGTGAGGAGCCCGCGGAGCCACGCGTTGTTGATGTAGAGCTCCCGGTGGTCGATGGTGACGTGGATGTGGGGGACGAACTTGGTCCACCAGTGCTTGCTCTCCGTCACCGGCGCGCCGGCGGCCAGCGGGGTCGGGTGGTAGGAGGTGGTGCTGTCGAGCGCGGCGGCGACCTGGTCGTCCGAGGACGCGGTCTTGAACGCCTGGACGGTCGCCGCCATCTTCGGGTCGGCCTCGGCGGACGCGCGGAGCTCCGCGCCGGCCTTGGCCTGGGCGGCCTCCTCCGCGGGCGTCAGGTCCAGCCACTTGTCGAGGTGGTGACCCGCGACGGTCAGGCCGGTCTTGCCGACCGCCGTCATGTCGGCGTCGGAGATCTTGCCGGCGTTGACGTCGTCGAGGAAGTGGCCGTGCTCGAGGGACGCGGCGACGCGCTCCTGGGGGGACGTGGGGCCGGCGGCGAACGCTCCGCTGCCGGGGGCTGCGACGACGAGGCCGAGGGCCGCGACGACGGTGAGCGCGGTGGTCACGAGCATCTTGCGCGGGGTGAGGGACCGGGTGGCCCTCGAACGGGTGGACATGGTGATGTGCCTCCTTGTGTGCGGTGTCGGTCACCGCACTCAGAAGGTAGGAGCGGGGAGTCGGCTGTGCGGGTAGTCCCCAGTCGCGCAGGTGAAGACCAGACGAACGACTAGGGAAAGCGCTGCACCGCCGTCGTCTAGCGGAACGGCCAGTCGTCGATCGTGTGCGCGGTCGCGATCACCTGCACGCCGTCGGCGTAGACGATCCGGCCGGGCGTGCGGGTGCGCAGCTCCTGCCAGGGGACGTCGTGCCGGTCGAGGAGGGCGAGGTACTCCGCCGTGAAGGCGAGGAGGTCCGTGGCGTCGGCCAGGAACCAGGCGCGCGCCCCGGGATTCTTGTCGCGGTCGTAGCAGTCGGGATCGACGGAGCGCGGATCCGCGTAGGCCTCGGCGGCGCGCGCGTTCGCGGCGTCCATCCACTCGGCCTCCTCTGCGGAGAGGATGCCGCTCAGCCGCAGGCCGTTCGCCAGCGCGAAGACGCCGGGGAACGTGCCGCGGCGGTTGGGCACGGCGCTCTGGAAGCGGACGTAGTCGGGCATGCGGCGATGCTAGGGAGACGGGCTGCGGATCCGACCGGGCGGGGGCGGAGCGGACATCCGGACGCGCGGAGCGGACATCCGGACGGTCCTCGGCGGACATCCGGCGACCGACCCGGGGATGGGAGGCTGGTGAGGCCGCGGGTATCCGCCCGCGTGCGAGACGGGAGATGCATGACCGCCGTGACCCTGATCCGCTCCGCCGCCCTCTCCGGGGTCGCCGAGTACGCCTACGCGGCGACCGCCCCCGCCGAGGCGCGGCTCGTCTTCCTCGCGGGATCGTGCCCGCTCGACGCGGACGGCCGGACCGTGGGGATCGGCGACCCCGCCGCGCAGGCCGCGCGCTGCGTCGAGAACCTGCGCCTCGCGCTCGAGGCCGCGGGCGCGACGCTCGCCGACCTGGTGAGCACGCGCGTGCTCGTCGCCTCCGGCAGGCAGGCCGACCTCGTGGCCGCGTGGGAGGTCGTGCGCGACGCCCTCGCCCCGCACGATCCGCCGAGCACGCTGCTCGGCGTCACCGTGCTCGGCTACGACGACCAGCTCGTCGAGGTCGAGGCCGTCGCGGCCGTCGTCGACTGAGCGGCCCGCGGATCACCGGACGTCACCCGGGTGCGCGCCTGACCACCCGTCACCGGCGTGGGCGCGCCTCCCGCATGGCGAGCACGCCCATGGAGGCGGCGAGCGCGACGGACGCGGCGGCGAGCGCCCACTGGTCCGACAGCGCGGTCGCGACGGCGGCGACGAGGAATGCGGCGACGGCGATCCACCAGAGTGCGACGCGGTTCATGTCCGACCTCCCTGAGCGGTCGAGCATCGCCGCCCGCATCCAGGGTGCCGCCCGCCCCGGTCGCGGACAAGCGTCGGACGGGAACGGGGGCGCGAGTTCCCGGAGGGCGGCTCAGAGGGCGGCGGCGCGCCAGGCCGTGATCTCGTCCGCGAGCTCCGCCTTGCGCGCGGGCGAGGCGAACGAGGCCTCCACCGAGTTGCGGGCGAGGAGCGCGACGGCGTCGTCGTCGAACGCGTGGGCCACGCGCAGCTGGCGCAGGTTCTCGCCGAGGTAGCCGCCGAAGTAGGCGGGGTCGTCGCTGTTCACGGTCGCGAGCACGCCGCGCGCGAGCAGCTCGGGCAGCGCGTGCTCGTCGAGCGTCTCGTTCACGCCGAGGCGCACGTTCGAGAGCGGGCAGACGGTGAGCGGGATCCGCTCGGCGACGAGCCGGTCGACGAGCGCGGGATCCTCGAGGCAGCGCACCCCGTGGTCCACCCGCTCCACGTGCAGCAGATCGAGCGCCTCGTGGATGTAGGCCGGCGGCCCCTCCTCGCCCGCGTGCGCGACCGCGTGCAGGCCGAGCTCGCGGGCGCGCGCGAAGACGTCGACGAACAGGGAAGGCGGGTAGCCGACCTCGGCCGAGTCGAGGCCCACGGCGAGCAGCTCGTGCGCGCGGTCGGCGACCGACTCGAGCGTCGCCATCGCCTCCGCGACCGGCCGGTCGCGGAGGAAGCTGAGGATCAAGCCGCCGGAGATGCCGTGGCGCACGCGGGCATCGCGGAGGGCATCGAGCAGTCCGTCGAGCACGTCGTCGACGGGCACGCCGCGGGTCGTGTGCGCCTGGGGGTCGAACGACATCTCGACGTGACGGATCCCGTCGGCCGCGGCCCGCTCGAGGTACGCGGCGGCGAGGTCGTGGAAGTCGCGGCGCGTGCGGAGGACGGCGGTGCACGCGTAGTAGAGGTCGAGGAACGACTGCAGGTCGGTGAACGCGTAGCGCGAGCGGAGGTCCTCGATGCCCGCGTACGGCAGCGCGACGCCGTTGCGCTCGGCCAGCTCGAACACCAGCTCCGGTTCGAGCGTGCCCTCCACGTGCAGGTGCAGCTCGGCGGTGGGCGGGAGCGTGGAGATCATTCGTCCACGCTAACGGGCGGGAAGCGGGGCGACCGCCGGGTCGGACGCGGGGCGGGCGACCGCTCGTAGGCTCGTCGGATGGAGGCGTTCGAGGTCACGGTGCTCGGGGAGCGGTGGCGCATCGCCGAGCGCGAGCCCAGGGGTGCGACTCCGTCCTACGACCTCGACTGGCTGGACGGGCCGGCGGACGGCACGTACGGGTTCACGGTCGGCGGAGCGCCGCGCACGCCACAGCAGCTGATCGCCGAAGCGACCGCGTTCGTGGAGGGCTTCTCCGAGCCGGGCGGGATCGGCGAGGACTTCCCGGGCTTCGTCCCCGCCCGCTTCCGCGAGGCAGGGTGACGCCGGCCGGCGCCGCTCCGGCCCGCGACCCGTCTGCGAGCATGGCCGCATGGATCCCGACGCCGAGCCCGACCTCGTCCCCGAGCTGCTGGTCACCGACCTCGCCGCGAGCCTCGCGTTCTGGCGCGACCTCTGCGGCTTCCAGGTGCGGTACGACCGCCCGGACGAGGGGTTCGCGTACATCGCCCGCGGCGGCGCGCACCTCATGCTCGAGCAGACGGGGATCATCCGGAACTGGGTGACGGGCCCGCTGGAGCGGCCGTTCGGGCGGGGGATCAACTTCCAGATCGCCGTCGAGGACGCCGACGTCCTGGCGGAGGCGCTCGCCGCGGCGGGCGTCGCCCTCTTCCTCGAGCCGGAGACGACCTGGTACCGGATCGACGACGAGGAGACCGGCGTGCGCCAGTTCCTCGTGCAGGATCCCGACGGCTACCTCGTGCGCTTCCAGTCGTCGATCGGGCAGCGGCCGGCGGAGGATCCGGCGGCCGACTGACGCTGTCGGCGCCCGGAGCGACCGCCGGCGCGGACGGCCGGGATCTCATCCCTCCGGTCGAGCCGCGCGGAGGATCCACCGGCCACGCTGGGAGCATGCCCTCCGACGCGACCGTGATCCACCGGGACGAGCCCGCCACCCCGAGCAGCGAGCGGGCCGAGGCCGCGGACGTCCCCCGGGCATCGCTCGGCCCGCGTGCGATCGTCCTGATCCTCGCGGCCCTGCTGATCGTCACGGTCGTCGTGTTCGGCGCGGTGCTGGTCGGGCTCCTGCTCGTCCCCGGTGCCCGCGCGGCATTCGTCCCGGTGATGGCGGCGGCGCTCCTCGTGCACCCGGCGTCGATGCTCCTGACGCTGCACGTGGGTCTGCGCCGGGCGAGGAGCGGGTGGCGCGCGATCGGGCTGCGGCGGCCCACCGTCCGGATGCTGCACCTGCTCTGGCAGGTCCCGACGATCCTGGTCCTGCTCCTCCTGGTCCAGGGGCTCGCCCTGCTCCTCACCGGGGATCCCGCGACCGAGGGGCGTGCGGTCGACACGCTCGTCGCGGACACGGCGCCCGTCGTGGTCGCCGTCCTCATCGGCGTCGTCCTCCTCACCCCGCTCTGGGAGGAGGTCGTCTTCCGCGGCCTCGTCCGCGGCGGGCTCCGCCGACGCCTCGGCCCGGTGGCGGCATCCCTGCTCGGCGCCATGATCTTCGCGGCGTGCCACGGGGTGCCCGTGCTGCTGCCCTACATGCTGACGCTGGGCCTGTCGCTCGCCTACCTGCGCGAGTTCCACCGCACCCTGTGGGCGCCGCTGTGCATGCACGTCGTCGTGAACGGACTGGCGACGGGAGTCGCGCTGGCCGCCCTGCACGCGTGATCGGCGGCGGCGCCGTCCGGACGCGACCGCCGCCACGTCGTGCACCGACGGGTCGCGCACCACGGATCCGACCCGCCGCGTGTTCGTGAACAGCCCGGACGCGAGGCCGGGGTTCGCGAAGGCGTCCTGGAGGACGGTCAGCCCGATGCCGGCGACCGACGCGAAGAACCACGCGTTGAGCGGCTGGAGGGCGAGCAGCTGCCACGGCTCCCGGGCGGCCGCGGCGAGGCCGTAGTACAGGATCCCGCAGGCCCAGCCCGTGCCGAGCAGGACGCGGGTCGACGTCCGCTCGTGCAGCCGACCCATGATGAGCAGCGCCGGGATCTCGACGAGCGCCGCGGCGCCCAGCACGACGCCCGCCCAGGCGATCGGCGCGTCCAGGTCGTCGGCGACGTAGAGGGCCAGCACGGTCACCGTCGCGCTGTTCGTGGCCTGCAGCAGGGTGAACGCCGTCACGATCCGCCACCGCGACCAGCCGCGCAGCTGCGCGATCAGCGACGGCCGGACCGCGGCCGGATCGCGCGCGGGCACGGGTCCGCGGCGGCGGAGGAGCAGCAGCGCGGTGACGACGTTGACGACGCTGATCCCGAGGAGGAGCAGGAGGGCCGAGGGCGTCCCGGCCGCACCGGTCACGAGCGTCGCGAGCGGCGGCCCGACCACCCAGGCGGACGACACGATCGCGCGCGTGCGGATGATCCGGGCGGGCGGCGCCCCCTCGTGGCGCAGCTGCGCGAACAGCAGCGTCGACCCCACGCCCGGCGGCCCGCCCAGCACGACGAGGGCGATCACGGCGACGGGGAGCGCGGTCGTCACCGCGAGGACGACCACCAGGCCGACCCGGTGATCGCGCAGAGCACGAGGGGGCGGAGGTAGTCGCCGCGGCGATCCGCGAGGGTCGGGATCTCGAGCGACGCCACGAAGCCGCCCGCGTTGTAGACGCCCAGGACGACGCCCACCTGCGCGGGCGTCGCGCCGTACAGCGCGACGAGGAGCACGGCGAGGAGCGGATCGAGGACGGCGAACTGCAGCGCCCAGGACCACGCGGCCGTCGGCCACAGGAATCGCCCCGGGTCGCGGTCCGGCGGCAGCCGCGGATCCTCGTCGCCGTCCGAGCCGCTCCCGCCCGCCGTCGCCATGCCGCCACTCAACCGGGTTCCGGGCGGCGACGCCAGTCCCGTCCCAGGGTCCCGCGCGGTCGAGCGGACGGCGGTGCGCGTCGGGACCTAGGCCGTCGGCTCGCCCGTCGGCCCGGACGGGGCGTCGTCGCCCACGCCGCTCGCGGGTTCGCCCTCCCACGACTCGAGGGCCCAGTCGCGGCCCGATCCCTCGAGCACGACGACGCCGGTGTTCTCCAGCGCGTGGTCGGCGACGAAGGCCGCGTCGAGGCCGCGGGCCCGCATCCCCGCCCAGCAGCGGATGGCGGCGCCGTGGCTGACGAGCGCGACCGTGCCGTGGCCCGCCCCCTCCGCTTCCGCGACGACGGCGTCGAACCGCGTCGCGAACCCCCGGCCGGTCTCCCCGCCCGCCAGGGGCAGGTCGTCCTCGCCGGCGACCCAGCGGATCATCGTCTCCAGGTACTCCCCGACCGCATCCCGGTCACCGCGCATCTCCAGCCCGCCCGCGCCGATCTCCCGGATCCCCGCGCGCTCGACGGGAGCGAGGCCGAGCGCCCGGGCGAGCGGCGCGGCCGTCTCGTGGGTGCGCAGCATGGTCGACACGTAGAGAGCGCCGATCGCCTCGCCCCGCAGGGTCTCGGGCAGGCGCGCCGCCTGCGCTCGCCCGAGCTCCGTGAGCCCGGGGCCGGGGATGCGGGTGTCCAGGACGCCCGCCACGTTGGATGAGGTCTGGCCGTGGCGGATGAGGATCAGGCGCATGCCCCGACGGTAGCGCGGAGCCCATGTGCACTCGGCCCGGTTCGCGTGCGCCCGACACGGGAGGATGGCCCGTGCGCGCCCTCCACCCCATCACCCCCGCCCAGCTGCCGGACGTCCTGCTCCGCGTCGCGCTGGCACGTCCCGTCCACCTGTGGGGTGCGCCGGGGATCGGGAAGTCGACCATGGTCGAGGCCTTCGCGCGGGACCTCGGCATGGACTGCGTCACGCTCATGGCGACGCAGCTCGCGCCCGAGGACGTCGCGGGTGTGCCGCAGCTGATCACCCGCGAGGACGGCGTGACGTTCTCCCGGTTCGCCCCTCCCGAGATGCTCGTGCGCAGCGAGCCCTTCGTGCTCTTCCTCGACGAGCTGAACGGGGCGCGGCCCGAGGTGCAGAAGTCGCTGTACTCGCTGGTCCTCACGGGCCGGGTCGGGGATCACCGCCTCCCGCCGGGCAGCGTCGTGATCGCGGCCGGGAACCGGGCGACCGACCAGGCGGCGATCAAGCCGATGCCGGCACCCCTCGTCAACCGGTTCGTGCACGTGCACCTGCGCTCGTCCGTGGACGACTGGCTCGCCTGGGCCGTCGACGCGCAGATCCACCCGGCGGTGGTGGAGTACGTCACCCAGCGTCCCGACCACCTCCACGTCGAGCCGCCCAAGACCGAGGAGGCGTTCTCGACGCCCCGGTCGTGGCACGCGTTCGCCGACGCGCTCACCTCGTGGGGCGAGGATCCGGACCCGGACGTCGTCGCGATGCTCGCCGCGGGCTGCGTCTCGGCGTCGCACGCCGCCTCGTTCGCCGCCTGGTACAAGATGCGCGAGCGGGCGTACGACCTCGACGCGATCATCCGCGGCGACCTGCGCTGGCCGGCCGAGGTCGCCGACCGCGACCTCCTGCACTTCCACGCCCTCTCGTTCCGCGCCCGGCTCGCGAAGGAGCTCCCCGCCGACATGCGCCACGCGTCGCCGGCCGGTCGGCAGTTCGCGATCCGCGCCAAGGGCCTGCTGATCGAGCTGGCCGACCTCTCGCTCGAGATCGCGCAGATCGTGGTCGCGCCGGACGACTCGGGCGCGCCGATCCTCCCCGCCTGGTTCCTCGTCGAGCTCGTGCGGGACGTGCCCCGGCTCGCGGAGAAGCGCTCGGCGTGACGCCCCGGAGGAACGCGACGGGACCCAAGGACCCGGGGCTCGCGGCGGTGATGCTCGGCTGGAGCAGCGTCCGCCGGCACCCGATGTTCTCCCACATCGCCAAGGAGCTGGGCGTGCGACGGTTCGCCGGGCTGCGCCCGGACGACGGGTGGGCGCAGGTGGACTCCGAGACGTGCGACATCGTCGTCGACCCCGACCGGCGGGCCAGCCCGGAGGAGTGGTCGTGGGTGTTCGCGCACCTGGTGCTGCACCTGGGGTTCGGCCACCTCGAGCCGCGTCCGCCGGCATCCTCCCGGGCCGAGGCCACGGCGGCCGACGTGGAGGTGGGCCGCTTCCTCTCCTCGCTCAAGTTCGGGCGGACCCCGTTCGCGCTGCCCGCCGTGTGGCCTGTCGGCGCGCCCGAGCGCCTCGCCGCGGAATGGCGGCTGTCCGGCGTCCCGGCCGGGTTCGAGACCTGCGGCACGGCGGGCGCGGCGCCCTGCGTCACGAAGGGCCGGCGCTCGTACGGCGGCCCGCCCGACTGGCCGCAGCTCTTCGCCTACGGGCTGACCGACGCGGTGTCGGCCGCCATGGACGTGGCCGGCGGCGCGCGGCGCTCCCTCGACGACCCCTCGGCGCCGCTGCAGCCGTGGGAGCGGGCGCGTCGGTGGTTCCTGTCGGCGTACCCGCTCCTCGGGGCCACCACGTCGACCCTCACCCTGGTCGCCGACGCCGAGCTGGCGCGCGGGTGGGACATCCCCGTCGCGGCGGTGGATCCGGTCGCCGGCGAGCTGTACGTGAACCCGCTCGCCGTGCACTCGGAGCAGGAGTGGCGCTTCATCCTGGCCCACGAGACGCTTCATGCCGCCCTGTCCCACCACACCCGCATCGGCGGACGCGACCCGTACCTCTTCAACATCGCGACGGACTTCGTCATCAACGGCTGGCTGCTCGAGATGGCCGTGGGGCAGATGCCCGCCGGCCTCCTCCACGACCCGCGGTTCGCCGGGCGGTCGAGCGAGGAGGTCTACGACGCGATCGCCACGGACGCGCGCCGGTACCGCAAGCTGGCCACCCTGCGCGGCCGCGCCCAGCCGGACGTCCTCGACGCCGGCGGCCGGATGCCGAGCGCGGGCGCGTCGGTCGACCTCGACGAGCTGCTCCGGCGCTCGCTGGGGACGGGCCTCGATCTGCACGTGGCCGAGGGCCGCGGCCATCTCCCGTCGGCGCTGGTGGCGGAGATCCGCGCGCTCGCGCAGCCGCCCCTGCGCTGGGACGTCGAGCTCGCCCGCTGGTTCGAGGAGCTGTTCCCGGCCCTGGATCCGGTGCAGACGTACTCCCGTCCCTCCCGGCGGCAGGCCGCGACGCCCGACATCCCGCGACCCGGCTGGCTCACGCCCGACGTGCCGACCGTGCAGCGGACGTTCGGCGTCGTCCTCGACACCTCGGGATCCATGGACGCGCGCCTCCTCGGGAAGGCCCTCGGCGCCATCGCGTCGTACGCCCGTGCCCACGACGTGCCCGCCGCGCGAGTCGTGTTCTGCGACGCCGCGGCCTACGACGCCGGGTACCTCGACGTCGACGACATCGCCGGCCGCGTGCGCGTGCGGGGTCGCGGCGGCACGGTGCTGCAGCCGGCCGTGCACCTGCTCGAGCGCGCCGAGGACTTCCCCGACGACGGCCCGATCCTCGTCATCACGGACGGCGCGATCGACGTCCTCCGGATCCGCCGCCCCCACGCGTTCCTGCTCCCGGAGGGAGCGAGCCTCCCGTTCCGCCCGAAGGGACCCGTCTTCCGGTTCTCCTGAGCGCGCCTAGGTCGACGCGGGATCTCCGGCCAGCTCCGGCAGGAGCTCGAGCGCGGCCGGGTGCAGCCGCGGCCGCCGCGGCTCGGGGAGCAGCGCGACGACGGGCCCGTAGGTCATGAGGAAGGCCTGGAAGTTCAGGATGCCGAACAGCGCGAGGTCGTGGTCGTCGAGCGGCTCACCGCGATGCAGGCGGATCAGGGCGTCGCGGGCGCCCAGCGATCCCACGAGGAGGCCCAGGTTGATCGCCCCGTCCTCGTCGCCAGCGGCCCACGGGCGCAACGGATGCTCCCACGGGCCCGGGTTGACGATCATCCGTCCGGTGCCTCCTCCGTCGTGCGTCATGCGGGCGTCCCCGGATCCTCGCTCGCCCTCGTGGCGGCCTCCATCGCCCGGAGCCTCTTCAGCTCCGCCGACGGCCAGAAGGCGATCCAGGCGATGGACGCGATCGCCGCGCCCATGATCATCGAGGAGATGTCCATGCGATCGACGCTACCGACCCCGCGCACGCGGGCGCGTCCGTCGCGTGGCGGACGGACCCGCGGCGGACCCGCCGACCCCGATCACGTCGCGGGAGGCCGCGCTCACGCGCCGGTCGAGCCGCCCGACGCCCCCGCCGCCCGCAGGAGGTGGCCGTGCAGGAAGTCCGCGGTGCGCTCGAGGGCGTCGGTGCGGATGCTCATCTCGGCGAAGTCGTGGTGGCCGCCCGCCACCAGCATGAGCTCGTGCGGCACGCCCTGCTCCGCCAGGGTCGCGGCCAGGGAGAGGCTCTGCTCCACCGGCACGACCCGGTCGTCCGTGCCGTGCAGGAGGAACGTCGGCGGCGACCCGGGGGTGATGTGGTCGGACGGCCGGAACCACCGCCCGCCCTCCTCGTCGGGTGCCCCGAGCGCTGCTCGGAGCGGCGAGCCCGACTCGCGGAAGCCGGCGGAGATCAGCGGGTCGTGCATGCCGTACCAGCTGGCCACGGCGCAGATCCCCTCGGATTCGGCGGCGCCGACGATGGTGGCGATGGTCGCACCTGCCGAGTTCCCCCACAGCGCGACGGCCGCGGGATCGAGGTTGAGCTCGGACGCGTGCGCGCGGAGGTAGCGGATGGCCTCGCGGACGTCGTCGAGCGGCGCGGGGAAGCGCGCCTCGTTGCTCGTCCGGTAGTCGACGCTCGCGACCGCGACGCCGCGCTCCGCGAGCCGCACCAGGGCGGGGAGGTAGCGGACGCGGTGGACGTTGCGGAAGCCGCCGCCCTTGATGAACACCACCAGCGGCGTGGGGGACGCGGACACCGGCTTCAGGAGGTCGAAGTGCAGCTTCCGTCCGCCGGGGAGGAGGTGCCCGTCCTGGAACTGGGCGTAGACGAGGTCCGGGTAGTGCTCGACGAAGGAGCGTGTCGGCTCGGTGAGGCGCACGGTGTGGGTCATGGTCTCCCGCCCTTCGGGGTCGGCCGCCGTGGGCGCCGGCGGGACGCCCCGGGTGAGGGGGACTCACGGGAGCATCCTGCATCCCCCGCCCTGGGAGGCGGTCGGGCGCGTGGCGGGACCGCGACCGCTATGGTGCGGGGATGCCCGCGAACGCGACCCGTCCCCGCCTCCTCTTCGTCAGCGACCTGGGCTACCGGGCGAAGGGCCGCCGGTACTGCGACGAGGACATCGCCCTGTCCGCCCGCCTCGGCGCGGACTTCGACGTCGCGATCTGCCACCCGTCGGCGGCGGTGGGCCTCATGGACCGGTTCGACGTCGTCGTGGTCCGCAACAGCGGGCCGGTGATCCACGACATGGCCGGATACGAGGCGTTCCGGACGGCGGCGCGGGAGAGCGGCGTCCCGGTCTTCACCGACCTCCGCGGCAAGGCCGACCAGGTCGGCAAGCAGTACCTGCTCGACCTCTTCGCCGCGGGATATCCGGTGATCCCCACCGTCGACGACCTCGTGCACCTCGACCGGCTCCCCGCGGTGGACGCCTTCGTGGTGAAGCCGCGGTTCGGCGCCGACTCCCTGGGCCTCGAGTTCGTCACGCGCGACGACCTCGCGACCGTCGACCTCGGGGGCCGGCTCCTGCAGCCCCGCATCGACTTCGCGCACGAGATCTCGTTCTGCTTCGTCGACCGAACGCCGCAGTACGCGCTGTACGCCCCGGATCCGGCCGCCAGGTGGCGGCTCGAGCCCTACGCGGCCACCCCGGCCGACTGGGACTTCGCGCAGCGGTTCGTCGACTGGAACGACGTCGAGCACGGCATCCAGCGGGTCGACGCGTGCCGCACCCGGGAGGGGGAGCTGCTGCTCGTGGAGCTGGAGGACCTCAACCCGTACCTCTCGCTCGACCTCGTCGACGAGGCCGCGCGGGACGCGTTCGTCCACAGCATGACGCGGTCGCTGCACGCCCTGCTGCGGGTGTCTGCGCAGCCCGCGCCCGGCCGCGGAGACGCCCCGCGGATCGACTGATCCGCCGGGTCCCTCGTCTGCGCGGGAGGGCGGAGCGCACACCCCCGCCGCCCGAGGCTTCCCTGCGTGTTCGCGAACGAAGGCTTCCGGACCCGCTTCTCGCGATCCCCGAGGAGCGCGACGAGCGGGAAGCCGGCGAACGGCGCCACTTCTCCCCAGCGGCCATGCTCGAGCCGTCCACCATGGACGAGCCCACCGAGATCATCGACGAGGCGGTGGCGCTCCTCGAAATTCCTCAGATATACCACCGATCCGCGCGGTGGTGAGAGAATCCATCACTCCGCGGGACGTGACCGACACTGCGTAGCATGAGCGTGGTGAAGCCAGATCCGACATCCGCGACGCAATCAAAGCGCCTCGTGCCCACGGCGTTGTTGTTCTCCGCCGGAATCATGGGTGGGCTGGAAGATCTCATCGACTTCTTGCTCCCGCTCTGGGCGGGTATAGCGCTCGAGCTCTCCCCATCCGTTATCGGCATCATTCTGGCTGTGGAACTGGCCGTCGCATTCGCATTGCGTCCGGTGGCGGGCCGCGCAGTCGACCGCGGTGCTGGACCCCTGCTCGCCGCGGGCGGGGCGACCCTCTACGCGGGCGGCATCATGTTGATGACATTCGCGCACGGACTCGATGCCTTCCTGTTTTCCGCCATCTTGCTCGGAGCCGGATCCGCTTTCTTCTGGGTACCGCTGCGAGCGCACGTCGCGACGCAGAGAGAAGCTCACTCGAGCTTCTCGGCACTCACGTCAGCGGAGGGGACCGGTGTCTGGGTGGCCTATGTCCTCGCGCTGTCCCTGCTGCCGGTGCTCGATTACCGAGGAGTGCTCGCGCTGGGGGCAGCAGCGGCCGCAGTCGCTGCCCTGTCCATTCTGAGAGCATCTGGCAGGCGCAGGATCAGGAGCGATTCGTCGACACCCCGGGTGCACGCGTCTGGCGACGCTGGTCCTGACAGCGGTCTCGCTGCGCAGCGCCGGCGCCTCTCCGCCGTGGTGGTGCTCGTGTCGTTCGTCGAAGCGGCGGCGTCGATCTATCTGCTGCTGAGGCTCCAGAACGCTTTCGGGCTGGACATCATGCAGATCGTCTGGGTCTACGTGCCCGGCCTGATCGCCTATTCGATAGCGCCATTCACCGGACAGAGCGTGATTCGCGTGCTCGGGGAACGGACCGTGGTCGTCGTCGCTCTGCTGCTATCCGCAGGCGGAATCCTGCTCCTGACTCTCGACGCTCGTGAGATCGCGCTCGCAGCGGGCTGGGCGATGATGTGCTGGTCATGGGGCTGGCTCAACCCCGTCCAGCAGGCGACGGCCGTGAGAATCTATCCCGGCACGGTCGGACGTGCCGTGGGGCGCTACGAGAGCTGGACATTGATAGGCGGCGCGGCTGGGGCGGTCTGCGGCGGGTTCGCCTTGGACTCGAATTCCCCTGGGTGGGTCGCTGGGGCTGCGGTCACGATCTGCCTGGTGTGCGTCGCGGTCGTTCCCGGCCTCTATTACCGTCGGGTCGGTTCGAAGCACGCGCCGGAGTCGCCGGGCGGCTCGCGAGGAACGGCGGAGGAGAAGATCATGCTCTCCGATCAGCTCGATCGTGACGGCCATCAGGTGACGGCCCCCGACGATGACCCGTCACCCGTCGCCTCACAGGTGTCCACGAAGGACGAGCGGAGGTCCCCGGCCTCCGTCGCGCTCATCCACGCCACCATCTACGGGTTGGTGCAGATCCCGCTGATCGCAGCTGATCTGTCCTGGTATCGCGACATGTTCACTGCCGGCAGATTCGTCTGGGGACGAGAATCCCATGCCGACCTGTTGTCCAACGCCCTCTACACGGGGAACATGGTCTGGGGTGCCTTCGTGTTGTGGGATCTGGCATGGGCGGTGGTCCGCCGCGTCGCGATGGCGCGGGATGGTCGACGGGGGCCGCTGTGAGAGCATCTGCGGTCGCTGCACGCGCTGCACGCGCTGCTCCGCGGGGACGGACGCTGTGGCGCCCGGGCGGCCGGGCGACCGCGCTTCGACGCGGAAGGGCCCCGCGGATCCGATGATCCGCGGGGCCCTTCGACGTGATCCGCCGCTTACGCGAACGTCTTCGCGTCGATGACGAAGCGGTACCGCACGTCCGACTTGAGGACGCGCTCGTAGGCCTCGTTGATCTGCTCGGCCGAGATGAGCTCGGTCTCGGGCACGATGCCGTGCTCGGCGCAGAAGTCGAGCATCTCCTGCGTCTCGGCGATGCCGCCGATCATGGAACCGGCCCAGCTGCGGCGGGCGGGGATGAGCGCGAACGCGGGGATCTCGAGCGGCTCCGACGGGGCGCCGACGTTGACGAGCGTGCCGTCGATCGCGAGCAGGCCGATGTACTTCGACATGTCGAGCTTCGCGGAGACCGTGTTGATGATCAGGTCGAACGAGCTGGCGAGCTCCGTGAAGGTGCTGTCGTCGCTGGTCGCGAAGTAGCGGTCGGCGCCGAGACGCAGGCCGTCCTCCTTCTTGGAGAGCGTCTGCGAGAGCACGGTGACCTCGGCGCCCATCGCGTGCGCGATCTTCACGGCCATGTGGCCGAGGCCGCCCATGCCGACGACCGCGACGCGCGTGCCGGGGCCGGCGTTCCAGTGGCGCAGCGGCGAGTAGGTGGTGATGCCGGCGCAGAGCAGCGGCGCGACCTTCTCGACGTCGAGGGACTCGGGGACGCGGAGCACGAAGTCCTCGTCGACGACGACGGCCTCGGAGTAGCCGCCCTGCGTGATGGTGCCATCGGCCGGGTCGGTGCCGCCGTAGGTCTGGATGTTGCCCTTCAGGCAGTACTGCTCCTGGCCGGCCGTGCACTGCTCGCACTCCTTGCAGGAGTTGACCATGCAGCCGACGCCGACGAGGTCGCCGACCTTGTGCTTGGTGACGTCTGCGCCGACCTCGGTGACGCGGCCGACGATCTCGTGGCCGACGACCTGCGGGTACTGGATGGGGCCCCACTCGCCGCGGACGGTGTGGATGTCGGAGTGGCAGACGCCCGAGTAGGCGATGTCGATGGAGACGTCCTTCGGGCCGACGTCGCGGCGCTCGATGGTGGTCTTGACGATGGGGTCGGTGGCGGACGGGGCCGCGTAGGCGTTGACGGTGCGCATGGGTTCTCCTTGTGCTGTCCGGTGGGGGAGGGGAGGGATCGGGTCGATCCGGCCGCGCCCTCTTCGGATGCGGTACCCCTCGACGCTACGCCTGCGGGGGCGGTTCGCCGAAACGGGCGCCGGCGCCCGCGCTGCCGCCGGATAGCGTGGCAGGATGCCCGCACCCGACCTCACCGCCCCGACGCGCACGCGATCCGGCGAGGTGCAGGGGCTCCGCGACGGCGACGTGATCCGCTACCTGGGGATCCCCTACGCGACGGCCGGCCGGGGCGCGCCGCCCGTGCCCGCGGTGCCGCCTACCGGATCCGACGGGTCGCCCGTGGTGCGGGCGGCCGTGCACCCCGCGCCCGCGTGCCCGCAGCCGTCGTCGCGGATCCTCGACACCCTCATGCAGGGCGCCCTCGACGGCGTCGCCCGCTCGGAGGACTGCCAGCGGCTCTCGATCACGCTGCCCGCCGACCAGGCGCCCGGCGAGATGCTGCCCGTGATCGTGTGGTTCCACGGCGGCGGCTACACGACGGGCGCGGGTGACCTCGCCATCCACGATCCACGCGCGCTCGTGGTGGAGCAGCGCGTGATCGTCGTGGCCGTGACCGCGCGGCTCGGGTACCTCGGGTTCGGCGGCGGCGGTCCTGATGGGCCGCCCGCGAACCTCGGCCTCCTCGACCAGCTGGAGGCGCTGCGCTGGGTCCGCGACTCGATCGCCGCGTTCGGCGGCGACCCGGACTCCGTCACCGCGATGGGCCAGTCCGCCGGCGGCGACGCGATCCTGCACCTCATGATCAGCGACGGCGCCCGCGGCCTCTTCCGGCGGGCGATCGTGCAGAGCCCGCCGGTGGGGATCACGGGCGGGCGCGAGCGCATGTTCCGGGCTATGGCGCGCGTGACGCGGTCGCTCCCGGCCGACGCGCCGCTCGAGGCCGTCCTGCGTCGGCAGGCCCGGGCCGAGCGCGCGTCGTGGGCCTCGGGGATCCGCGCGGGCCTGCCCTGGGGTCCGCGCTACGGCCACGCGCCGCTGCCCGCCGAGGCCGACCGGGACGCCGCCTGGCGGGCCGCCGCTCCCGAGGTCGACCTCCTCATCGGCACCACGCGCGACGAGACCGCGATGTACCTGCCCGCGCTGCCGGTGATCGCGCCGCTGCTGCGCGTACCCCTGCTCGGCCGGGCGCTGCGGGCGATCCTGATGCGCGCGGTCGTGGGGCCCACCACTCGTCGCGTCTACACGCGGCCCGTCCGGGCGTTCGCAGCCCGGCACCGGGCCGCGGGCGGCCGGGCCGTGCGCTACGTCCTCCGCGCCGCGCCGGCGTCGAGCCCCATCGGCGCGGGGCACACGTCCGACGTGCCGCTGATCCTCGGCACGCGCGCGGCGTGGACCCGGATGCGCCTGGTCCCGCCTGCGGCGTGGCCCGAGGTCGCCGCGCGCGGCCGCGCCGTGCGGCAGGTGTGGGCCGACTTCGCGCGCACGGGCGAGGTCGCGGCGGATGCGGACGCGCGCGCCTGCGGGATGCGGTTCGACCGCGGCTGAGCGTGTCGTCGCCCGTCGCCGAGGGGCGTCAGTCGAGCTGCACCCGCCGCGGCCCCGCACCGCGGTCGCCCAGCGCGTCGTCCGGGTTGAGGAGGCCGCACGCCTTCATCGACAGGCACCCGCAGCCGATGCAGCCCGTCAGCTCGCGCTCCAGGCGCTCGATGCTGCGGCGCCGCTCCTCGAGCAGGCGCTTCCAGCGGCGCGACGCGCGCTGCCAGTCGGCGTGGCTCGGCGGGCGGTCGAGCGGCACGTCGTCGAAGGTGGACTGCACGTCGGCGAGCGGGATCCCGAGGCGCTTGGCCACCGTGATCAGCGACACGCGTCGCAGCATGTGCCGCGCGTACCGCCGCTGGTTGCCCGCGGTGCGCTCGGCGGCGATGAGGCCGAGGTCCTCGTAGAAGCGGAGGGCGGAGGCGGCGACGCCCGTGCGCCGGGTCATCTCGCCGACCGTGAGCAGCTCGCCGGGCGCGTGCCGGGGCGTCGCCGCGACGGCCGCCGGCTCCTGCGCATCCGCCACGACGTCCCCTCCCGATTGACCTCAAGCGTACGTGAGGTTCTAACGTGGACACCATGCGCATGACCCGCCCCGCCGTCACGACGGCCCCCACCCGTGGAGACGCCCTGTGACCTACGTGATCGCCCTGCCGTGCGTCGACGTGAAGGACCGCGCCTGCATCGACGAGTGCCCGGTCGATTGCATCTACGAGGGCGAGCGGTCGCTCTACATCCACCCGGACGAGTGCGTCGACTGCGGCGCCTGCGAGCCCGTCTGCCCCGTCGAGGCCATCTACTACGAGGACGACCTGCCCGAGAAGTGGTCCGACTACTACACCGCCAACGTCGAGTTCTTCGCGGAGATGGGATCGCCCGGCGGCGCCGTCAAGGTCGGCGCCGTCGCGTACGACCACCCGGTGGTCGCGGCCATCCCGCGCGAGGGCGCGACGGCGTGAGCGCCGATCCCGATCTCTTCAAGGCCGCGTTCCGCGGTCACCCGGCCGGCGTCGCGCTCATCACCGCGCGCACCGCGGAGGGGCCGTCCGGCCTCACCGCGTCGAGCGTCGCGTCCCTGTCGGTGGATCCGCCCGCGCTCTCGTTCTCGGTGACGCGCGCCACGGGATCGGCCGGCGCGATCCTCTCCGCCGACAGCTACGTCGTGCACCTGCTCGCGGGGCAGCACGCCGCCCTCGCCCGCGCCTTCGCCGTCTCCGGGTCGCCGCGCTTCACCGAGGAGCAGGGCTTCCAGGAGCTGCCGACGGGCGAGCCGCTGCTCGCCGACGCGCGCGCCGCCCTCCGCTGCCGCACCCTGCAGACCGTGCCGGTGGGCGGATCCGTTCTGGTCGTCGCCGAGGTCCTCGACGTGATCCTGGGCGAGGCCGCCCCGCCGCTCGTCTACCGCGACCGCCGCTTCCACCTGCTCGAGGACGACCACCCGGAGCTCTGAGGGCGGGCCGCCGCCGGGGGCGTCACGCGTTCATGAACTCCGACGGCTTGAGCGCCCGCTCCACGATGCGCACGTCGCCGATGGACGCCGGCAGCACGTGGTCGAGCTTCCCCGCGTAGAGGTTCGCGCCGAGCAGCCACGAGGTCGCGGGGGACGCCGCCGACAGGCCGCGGTTCGAGGTGGAGGGGTTCCGCACCACCGGGCAGCCGTCGACGTACATCGTCGTGTGCTGGCCGTCGTTCACGACCGCCACGTGCCACCACGTCGCGGCCGGCAGCTCGTGCGACCAGTTCGTGAGGGATCCCTGCTGCGTCGTCGGGTAGACGCACCACTGGATCTCGCGGCTGCCCGAGACGCTGAGGGTCGCGGCGGGCTCGTCCGGGTCGCCCGCGTCGCCGGGGGTCTTGCCCGCGTCCTTGGCTGATGCGGCGCGGGAGAGGATCGCGCTGAAGCCGTCCGCGTCGCCGTCGAAGTCGGCCGGGATGCGGACGAACGCCTCGACCGTGTAGCCCTGGCGGAAGGTCGCGGCGTCGAGCGGGGCGCCGTCGACGGTCCGGAGGTAGTCGCCGCTCTTCTTGCCGCCCGTGAGGGTGAGGCTGCCGAAGCCGGGCTGGTCGTCGTGGTGCGCGGAGGCGAAGCGCAGGGATCCGGGTGCCGCTCCCGCGCGGTTCGCGACCACGAGGTCGTTGCCGCGACCCGAGGCGTCCGCGATGCGCGCGGTGGTGCCGAGCGCGGATCCGTCCGCGTGCCCGTCGAAGCGCCAGTACGCGACGGTGCCGGGCACGAGCATCTGCGCGGCCGACCGGGCGGCGCGCACGGGAACGGGCGCGAACCCGGCGAACCGCTGCTCGAAGTCGACGGACACGGTGAACCGGTCGACGTCGCCGGAGAGGGCCGCCTCCTCGTCCGCGAGCTCGTTGCCCGTGCCGAGCCCGCCGCCGAGGAGGAAGGGCGACAGGGTCTCGACGTCGATCGCGTTCCGCTCGAGGTCCACGCGGTACAGCCGGATCATCGCGGCGCCGCCGTAGTAGCGGTCCTGGTAGTTCACGAGGTGCAGGTCCACGTCGTGGCCCGCGCGATTCTGCTTGGTGGTGCGGCCGGGCTTCCAGTAGTGGCCGTTCAGCGTGAGGAAGATCTGGTCGTGCTGGGAGATGAAGGAGTCCCAGAGGCCCTGGCCGTAGTCGTCGAGCACGGCGGACCCGTCGGGCTTCGAGTCGACGATGTCGTGCGCCGTGAGGATCACCGGCAGGGTCGGGTGCGCCGCCAGCACGCCGCGCGCCCACTCCACGCCGCGCGCGCTCGTGCGCCAGTCGAGCGCGAGGACGAGCCAGTCGCGGCCGCCCGCCGTGAAGGTGTGGAACGAGTTGTAGCCGTCGGGGCTGGATCCGCGGTAGCTCGGCGACTTCGTGAAGCGCTTCGGCCCGAACGCGTCGAGGTAGGGCGTGCGGCCGCGCTGGTCGTCGGTGGAGGAGTCGACGTCGTGGTTGCCGGCGAGCACGCTCCACGCGGCGCCCGCCTTGTCGAGCAGCGTGAACTGCGCGCTGGCCGCCTGGATCTCCTTCTCGGCGCCGTTCTGCGTCACGTCGCCGAGGTGCGCGAGGAAGACGATGTTGTGCCGGTCGCGCTCGGCCAGCACGTAGCGGAGCGACGCCTCGAGCGGCTCCGGGTGGATCGACGCGCCGTCGAAGAGGTACTGCGTGTCGGGGAGCACGGCGATCGTGAAGCGGGGCGACGCGGTGTCGGGCTTCCAGCGGGCGCCGGATCCCTGCTGCGCGGCGGGCGTCTTCACCGCGCTGGCGCCGAGCGCGTCGTCGGATGCGGTCTCCGCCACGGCGGGGAGGGCGCCGCCGAGGCCGGCCACGCCCAGCGCGCCGGCCGCGCCGGTCGTGATGAGGAAGCCGCGTCGGGAGAGGGCGGAGGAGGAGGGAGACGTCGTCGGGTCCTGGGTCACGGGGGACGACGGTAGAGCCGGCCGCTGAATGCCATGCGACGCAGCGGTGGACGGGCGGCGGCGGGGGCGCGAGGCGTTGCCGGGACGGGCCGCGGGCGACAGGCTGGGGCGATGCAGTCCCACGACGCCGACCCCATGGACCTCCCGACTCCGCCGACCGCGGACTCCATCACGGCCGAGTTCGGGGTCGCGCTGTTCACCTTCGCGTCGCAGCCGACGGTGGAGGAGGCGGGCGCCGGGTACCAGGGCCACAGCGCGGACGGGGGGCCTGTGCACCTCGAGAACGCGGGCGTCGGCTTCACGGTCTGGAGGAACCCGGACGACCACGACGATCCCGTGAACCTCGCCGACATCGACGCGGAGACGCGCGCGATGCTCGACGCGCCACCCGTCCGTCCGCTCCCCGCGTGGATCGAGGAGGCCCGCCAGCGGCTGCGGTACCCGCTGCTCGCGGAGGCGGTCCGCACGACGCCGGCCGTCCAGCACGACGGCGACCCGTTCGCGCCCACGGTCGAGCGCGCGCTCGTCGAGCACGCGGAGCACATCCTCATCAACTCCTTCCGCGCCGAGCGCACCGACGGCCGCATGCCGACCGTGCTCCGGGACGCGCCGACTCCGGCCGACCTGGCGCCCGCGGAGGTCGAGATCGACGGGGCGCGCGTCGACGGCCTCCGGCTGGACCGCGACGCGCACGTCGTGGCGGTGGGCGCGCAGGTCGGCGACCGGATCCTCACGGCGGTCATCCCGCGGGCCGAGCTCGCGTACGTGCGGCTCGCGTTCGTGACGCGGCCGACGCCCTCCTCGCCCGGGCGGGTCAGCCGACCGGGGGTCGCATGAGGTCCCACGCGGCGCCGGACGGGCCCTCGACGATCGCGACGGTGCCGTACGGCTCGTGGCGCGGCTCCTCGCGGAACACGACGCCGTGCGCGAGCATCCGCGCGTGCCGGGAGAGCCCCTACGGTGGGACCGTGATCCGACCCTCCCGCCTGCGCCTCCTGCTCGTCGTGGCGACGCTCGCCGTGGTGGCGGGCGCCGTCACCCTCGGCGTCGGGCTGATGCAGCCCGCCGCCACCGGCTGGTTCGCGTACGCACCGCTGTCCGGCGAGTCGTTCGTCCCGTCGGGGGTGCACCTCGTCTCGACGGCGGCCATCGTCTCCGCCGGCGTGATCGCCCTCGGCGTCGTCGGCCTCGCGCTCTGGTGGGGGATCCGGATCGGCCGCGGCCGCGACGACGCCTGACCGGAGATGCGCCGCGTGCCACAGTTGTCCATGCGCATCGCCGACTTCCCCGTGCCCGACACGGCCGCCGCCCGCGGGGCCCTCGAGCTGGCCACGAGCTACCAGTCGCCGGCGATGACGGCCCACGCGCTCCGCTCGTGGCTCTGGGCCGAGGCGTTCGCGGTGGTCGAGCAGCTCGCGGACGTGGACCACGAGATCCTCTACGTCTCGGCGGTGCTGTACGACATCGGCACGGTCGAGGAGTTCGACAACCACACGATCTCGTACGAGCACGCGGGCGGGCACGTGAGCGTCGCGCTCACGGCCGGCGCCGGCTGGCCCGCCGCCCGCCGGCAGCGCGTCCTCGACGCGATCGTGCGGCACAACTGGCCCTCGGTGGATCCGGGGCTCGACGTCGAGGGGCACCTCCTGGAGGTCGCCACCGGCCTCGACATCTCCGGCGCGCGGGCCGACGCGCTGCCGGAGGGGTACCTGCGGGAGGTGCTGGCGGCGCATCCCCGCGGCGACCTGGCCGCCGAGTTCGGCGCCTGCGTCGTCGACCAGGCGGAGCGGAAGCCGACGACGGCCGCCCGGCGCCTCGTCGACGGCGGCGTGATCGCGAAGCTCGCGGCGAATCCGCTCGAGGCGCTCCGATGAGCCGCACCGGGATGCGCGCGCTGCTGGCCGTGGCGGTGCTCGCGATCGTGGGCGGGACGGTCGCGCTCGTCGTCGCGCTGGCGCAGCCGGTCGTCGTCACGTCGTTCGCGTTCGTGGGCTCCGGGAACCCGTTCCGCGGATCCGGCGTGCACCTCCTCACGACCGCGACGATGGTCGGCGCCGCGCTGCTGGTCGTCGGCCTCGCGGGCCTGGCGCTCGCGTACGGCATCGCGCGGGGCGGGCGATCCCGGCGCGACGGCCGCCGCCCCCGCGCCGACCGCTGAGGGCGGCCGGCGCGCGCCGGGATCAGCCGATCAGCGACGGCCTGAGGTCCCGCAGCGTGCGGTGCGACGTGATGCGGATCGCCCCGGCCAGCGCCACCGCGAGCCCCGCGACCAGCCACAGCGCGAGCACGCCGGCGTCCTGGGCGGCCTGCCCGAGGTCGCCGCCGTACATGAGCTGCCGCAGCGCATCCACCGCGAAGCTCATCGGCAGCACGTGGTGCAGCGCGGCGAGCGGGCCGGGCAGGGTCTGCCAGGGGAACGTGCCGCCCGCGGTGACGAGCTGCACGACCATGAGCACGAGGCCGAGGAACTGGCCGACGCTGCCGAGCAGCACGTTGAGCGCGAGGATGATCGCCGCGAAGGTGACGGAGGCGAGCACCATCGTCCCGTACATGGCGAGCGGGTGGGCGATGTGGAAGCCGAGCGCCCCGGCGACGATCGCGTAGAGGCCGGCCATCTGCACGATGCCGAGGAGCGCGGGCGTGAGCCAGCCGGCGAGCGTGATCCTCAGCGGCGCCTTCCGGGCCGTGATCGCGCGGCGGGACAGCGGCTTCACGATGAGGAACAGGGCATAGATCCCGATCCACGCGGCGAGGCTGATGAAGAACGGCGCGAGCCCGGCGCCGTACTCGCCGGCCTCGGTCACGGCATCCTGGCGGAGCGCGACGGGATCGCCGATGGTGTCGGCCTGCGCGTCCCGCTGCGCCTCGGTGGACGCGGGGATCTGGTCGAGGCCCGAGTCGAGGCCGTCGCGCAGCTTCGTCGTGCCGTCCTGGAGGGTGCCGAGGCCGGTCGCGAGCGAGGTCGCGCCGTCGGACGCGGAGTGCGCGCCGGTCGCGAGGGTCGCGCTGCCGTCGGCGGCCTGCGCGATGCCGTCGGCGAGGGCGGGGGAGGCCTTGGCGAGCGCATCCGCGCCCGTCGCGACCTGCGCGCTGCCGGACGCGAGCGTGCCGGCGCCCTGGGCGAGGGTGGCGGATCCGGTCTGCAGCTTCGCGGCCCCGGCGGCCACCTGCGCGCTGACCTGGGCGACCTGCTCGCTGCCGGTCGCGAGCTGCTGCAGCTGCGTGTTGAGGCCGTCCGTCTTCGTCGTGGAATCGGTGATGTCCGTGCCGAGCACGTCGAGCTTCGCGAGCGCGGCGTCGATGTCGGCCTTCGGGATGCCGGCGTCCTCCATGCGCTTCTGGATCGCCGCGCGGATCGTCGGCACCTGACCGGCGAGCTTGTCGGCGCCCGCGGTGGCGGCGGATCCGAGCGCGGCGATCTGCTTGTTGCCGTCGGCCACCTTCCGCGCGCCCGCCGCGGTCTGCTGCGCCCCTGGCGTGAGCGCTGCGGCACCGGTCGAGAGATCCGTCGCGCCGGAGGAGAGCGTCGCCGCGCCGGACGCGACCTGGTCGGCGCCCGTCGCGAGCTGCCTCGTCTGCGCCGGCAGCTGCGCCGTGCCCGAGCGGAGCTGGCCGAGCCCGGAGGAGAGCGTGTCGGCGCCGGTCGCGAGCTTCCCGTTCCCGTCGGCCAGCGCATCGGCGCCGGAGCGCGCGGACGCGGTCCCGTCGACGAGCTGCTGCGCGCCGGATGCCGCGTCGCCGAGGCTGGAGCGCACGTCCGCGAGGCCGAGCAGGAGCTTGCCCGCGGCCTCGGTGCCGACGCGCGAGGCGACCGACTTCGTGATCCGTGCACCGGCCTGCTGCGCGATGGTCGTGGCGAGGTAGCTGTTGGCGTCGTCGGTGGCCATGACCACCCGGGCCTGCTGCGGATCCGTGCCCGATGCCGACGAGAGCGCGGCGGAGAAGCCGGACGGGATGGTGAGCGTGAAGTCGTACGTGCCGTCCTCGAGGCCGGTGCGCGCCTCGGCGGAGGAGACCTCGTGCCAGTCGAAGGAGGCGTCGTCGAGCACGTCCTTCGCGACGTCGGTGCCGTAGTCGACCGGCTTGCCGTCGACCGTGGCGCCCTGGTCGGCCACGACGAGCGCGGCGGGGACCTTGTCGAGGCTGCTGTACGGATCCTGGTTCGCCCAGAGGTACAGGCCGCCGTAGAGCACGGGCACCAGCACGAGCGCGACGAGCGCGATCTTGGACATGGTGGTGGCGGTGAGGCGCGTCAGCTCGGCGCGCACCAGGGGGATCAGTCTCATCGGGTCTGCGTTCCGTCGATCGAGGGGGTGGGTTCGGGGGTGGCGATCGCGTCGTCGGCGGGGAGCGCGGCGATGGCCTCCGCGGCGGCCTCGTTCGTGACGACGAGCACGCCGGTGCCGGAGCGCGCGAGGTCGCGGAGGACGCGCATCCAGTCGGCCACCACGCCGCCGTGCCGCTCGGGCGAGGTGACGACGACGGCCTCGACGCCGTCGCGGGAGGCGGCGAGCGTGGTGAGGAGGCGGATCCGGGCGACCGCGGGCAACGCCGAGAACGGCGCGCGCGCGAGGTCGGCGAGGCCCTGATCGTCGAGGATCACGCCGACCTCGTGCCGGCCGGAGCGGTGCCCGGCGAGGGCGAGCTCCTCGGCGACGACCGCGCGGAGCGTGACGTCGTCGGCGGGCTCGTTGATCCGCGGGGTGTCGACGAGCGCGACCCGCTCGGCGACGCGCAGGGCGACGCCGGCGGAGTCGTCGCCGTCGAGGGCGATGGATCCGCCGTCGATGCGCATGCGGCCGGAGGCGACGAGGGAGAGGACGGTGGGGCGCAGCTCGGTCTCGGCGATCGCGACCACGGGATCCGGGCCGCCGTAGGAGAGCGAGATGGCGGGCAGGGCGGGCGCGGGGCCGTCGCCGACGCGCGCGTCGGTCAGGGTGACGATCACGACGCGGCCTCCGTGCGGGCCGCGGCGGACGGTGCGACGGCGGGCGTGGCGGCCGCGTGGGGCGTGCACTCGCGGAGCTCGGGGGTGGTGGCCATGAGCTCGCCCGACGCGCGCCAGTCGAGGCCGCAGAGGGCGAGCGAGGTGAGGATCACGAGCGAATGGCCCTCCGCGCGGCCGATGTCGCTGCGGGTCGCCTCGTCGAGCACCGCGAGCGCGCCGCCCTCGATCAGGCGCGCGAGCGTCTGCGCCGGCATGTCGCCGCGCAGCTCGCCGGCCGCGATGCCGCGCGCGACGACGCGCAGCAGCTCGGCCCGCAGCGGCGCGAGCTCGGCGCCGACCTCGCGCGCGAGCGGTCCGCGCACCGCGACACGCGCCATCACGCGCACCTGCTCGACCTCGGCCCAGAGCCGCGCGCCGATGAGGGCGACGTGGATCCGGCTGTCGTCGTGCGTGATCCCCGCCAGCGCGTCGACCACGCGGCGGGCGCCCCGCTGGAGCACCTCGCGCACGAGGTCGTCGCGCGTGGCGAAGTGCCCGTACACGGCGCGTCGGCTGAGGCCGGCGGCGGCGGCGATGGTCTCGAGGGAGGCGTCCGGGTCGCGGTCGAGCGCGACCACGGCCGCGTCGACGAGGGCTTGGCGGTTCGTCGCGGCGTCCTTGCGGGGCGCGCGCGCGGAGGCGAGGGAGGTCATGCGACCAGGGTAGTGATCCTGCACACGCGTGTGCAACTTAGTGCGGCGAGCTCCCAGCTCGCAGACCCCCGGCCGCCCGGATCAGCTCCGCAGGGTCTCGCTCGGCAGCTCGCCGAAGACGCTCGCGTACGACGCGGCGAACCGGCCGAGGTGCGCGAAGCCCCACTCCTCGGCGACGCTGCGGACGGTCGTGGTGGTGGGCGTCGCGTCCAGGAGCTGCGCGCGCACCCGGCGGAGGCGGATCCCGCGCAGGTACTCGGTGGGCGTCTGGCCGTGGTGGCGGCGGAGGGCGAGCTGGAGCACGCGCGTCGAGATGCCGGCGGCGGCGGCGGCCTCCGCGGGCGTGATCGGCAGGTGCGCGTTGTGGTGCAGGTACTCCACGGCCACGCGGATGTGGGCCATGCGCGGCGCGCGCAGCTCGGCGGGCATCTCCACGTCGTCCCACGGGAAGAGGCGGAGCGTGGCGCGCGCGAGCGACAGGTCGGCCTCGAGGCGCATGAGGGGGGGAGGCGTCGGGATCCGTGATGATCGGGGCCGCGGCCGCGACCGCCTGCCGCCAGACGGCGGCCGTCTCGGCGCTGGGCACGCTGCGGTGCTCGAACAGCAGCGGACGCGCCGGGCCGTGGTGGAACTCGGTCGCGGTCTGCTCGAGGAAGCCGGCGTCGAGGTGGACGCAGTTCTGCCGGGTCGAGCTCGCCTGGTACTGGAACGGGCGGCCGGTAGGGAGGAGGAACGGGAGCTGGCCGCGGGAGGTGACGGCGCGGGATCCGCGGTCGACCGTGATCTGCCCCTCGAGGAACCAGGTGACCACGTGCTCCGGGAGCTGGCCGCTCTCGGCCCACTGCGTTCCGGCGATGCGCGAGGTGCGGAGGGTGACGCGCTCGCTGCCGAGGATCGCGTAGCGGTAGGAGAAGGTCTTCGTGCGGCGGTCGGGGGCGAAGCGGATCCCCTCGAGGATCGACCCGAAGCTCGTGGTGGCCTCGTCGATGTCGGCGCCGGCCATGACGGCGCGGAGGAACGGCTCGGTCGACGCGGCGGCGGGAGCGGGGGCGGTGGCGGTGTCGGCGGGCGCTGCGACGGCGGCCGTCGCGGCGGGCTCGGCGGTCGTCGCGACGGCTGCGGCGGCTGAGTCGTCGGCAGCGCGGGCGTCGGCGGCCATGCCCATCACGGCCGCGCCGGCTCCGGCGACGAGCGACAGGGATCCGGTGCCCAGCGACCCGGTGTCGGACGCGGCCGTCGGCGACGCGGCGAGCGCCGCATCGGGACCCGCCGTGTCGGCGTGGGGCGTGCGCGGGCGGTGCGAGGGATCCCTCGTTCCGATGGGGGGCATCGTGGTGGTCATGGTTCCTGCGGTCTCTGGGCGTCGATCGTCTCCGCCCTCCCGCTCATCATGCATCGTGCACTCGCGGTCGGGCGCCTCCGGGGTCCGGGACGGTGATGGTCATTCGGCGCGGCCCCGTCAGGGAGCGGGTCGTCGCTCCGCGGATATCCGCTGAGCGAACGCGCGTCCCCCGACCGGTTGCGACGCCACCGCACGTCGCCTCCCCGCGCGCGCCCCGGCGACGCCCCGGCGGCACCCCGCGCACGCACCGGATCCGCACGGCTGCGCCGCCTAGGCTCGGGGATCGCGGTCGTCTTCCCCACCGCTCCCGCACCCCCGAGAGGCGCCGCATGACGAGCGACCGGTCCCTGGCCTTCATCCTGCTGCGCTCGTGCCTCGTGATGGTCGCGCTCGGCGTCGTCACCGTGCAGACCGGGGGCGGCCTCGGCGTCGTGGGCGTCATCGCGTTCGTCCTCGCGGCGGGCCTCGGCGGCGGGGCGACCTTCTACTGGCGGCGGCACCTCGCGTCGAAGCGGCGCGACCCCTTCAGCTGACGGTCGACGTGAGGGTCGACGACCCGTCCGCCCGGCGCCGCACCTCGATCCGGTCGGCCACCCGCTGCTTGAGCTCCTCGACGTGGCTGACGATGCCGACGGTGCGGCCGTCGGAGGACAGCCGCCCGAGCTCCGACATGACGGCGTCGAGCGTCTCCGGATCCAGCGTGCCGAACCCCTCGTCGACGAAGAGCGTGCCGAGCTGGAGCCCGCCCGCCTCCGCCTGCACGACGTCGGCGAGGCCGAGCGCGAGGGCGAGCGACGCGTAGAACGTCTCGCCGCCGGAGAAGCTCGCGGGCTCGCGCACGCGGTCGACGACGTGGTCGCGGATCTGCAGCGCGAGCCCCGTCTTCCGCGATCGGCTCGTCGCCTCCCGCTCCTCGCTCACCTCCAGCTCGTAGCGGCCGCTGGACATGATCCGCAGGCGCGCGTTGGCGGCCCGCACGACGTCCTCGAAGCGGCGCAGCAGCACGTAGGTGCCGAGGGTCGTGCCGCGCGTGTTCTCGGGGGTGGTGGCGTTCGCGACCTCGGCCATGCGGATCGCGGCCCGCGCCTGGTCGCCCGCGCGTGCGCTCTCGCGGCGGGCGGCGTCGTGCCGGGCGAGCGCCCGGGCGCTGCGGTCGGCGCGGTCGCGCGCGCGGGCGGCGCGCTCGGCGCTGGCGCGGGCCGCGGCCTGGGCGGCGTCGAGGGCGGCGCGGGCGGCATCCGGATCCGGGCGCTCGGCGCCCGTGAGCGACGCGACCTCGGGATCCGCGAGCCCCTCCGCGACGACCGCCTGCTCCCGCTCGTGCGCGGCGACCCGCCGGGCGGCCGCCTCGAGCTCGGCCGGCGGGAGGGCGGCGGCGCGCGCCTCCTCCTCGGTCGCGAACGACCGGTCCGCGAGCGCCTGGGCGAGCTCGGCGGCGCGGGCGGCGGCGTCGGCGGACACGCGCTCGCGGGCCGCGGCGAGGGCGATGAGGCGGTCGACGAGGGCGCGCTCGGCGGCGCGGTCGACGACGAGGGCGGCGACGCGGGGGGCGGCGGCGGTGTCGGCGTCGTCGGTCGCGTGCCCGTCCGCGTCCCGCTCCGCGAGCACCGTGCGCACGGCCGCCTCGTCCTCCGTCAGGAGCTCGCGCGCGCGGATCACGCGCTCGAGCAGCCCAGAGAGGGCGGCGCGGGCATCATCGCGGCGGGCGCGGATCCGCTCGGTCTCCGCGTCGTGCGCGACGACCGCGGCTTCCGCGGCCCGGAGCGCGCCGCCCGCCGCCTCGGCCTCCGCGAGACGCGCGGCGCGGGCGGCGACCTCGGCGTCGGCGGTCTCCGCCGTGATCCCGTCGAGCGCCGCCCGCGCGACCTCGTGCCGCGCGGTCTCCGCCGAGAGCGCCGCCACCGCATCACCCTGCGCTCGCTCAGCCCGGGCGCGCGCCTCGGCCGCCCGCTCGATCTCGTCGTCGTCCGGATGCCCGGGGGCGCTCGGCGCAGGATGCGGGTGGTCGGTCGCGCCGCACACCGGGCACGGCGTGCCGTCCGCCAGCTCCCGGGCCAGCTCACCGGCGAGCCCGCGGATCTTCCGCTGCCGCAGCTCCGCCTCGTGTCGCACGGCGGACACCGCGGCGGCCGAACGGGCGTCGAGGGCGTCCCGGGCCGCGCGGATCCGCGCCGCCAGCTCCTCGAGCTCCGTCACGCGCTGCCGGGTCGCCTCCGCGTCCGCGACCGCGGCGCGCGCCGCATCGACCCCGCCGGCCGCGGAGGCCGCGGCGTCCCGGGCCTCGACCAGCGGGATCCGCCCGGCCGGCCGTTCCGCGAGCGCCGCCTCCGCCGCGGCGGCCTCGGCCTCGCGCTCCGCGACCGCGTCCACGGCGGCCCGCACGTCGGCGCGGCGTCGGGGCAGCGCGCGCTCGCGCGCCTCCGCGTCGGCCAGGGTGGTCAGCTCGGCGACGAGCGCGTCGCGCCGCTCGGCCAGCGCCGGGGCGGTCGCGCTCGCGAGGGCGGGCCGCTCCGCCCGGCACGCCGCGCGGGCGTCGTCGTCGGCGACCTCTGCCGCGGTCCTCGCCGCATCCGCCCGGTCGCGCGCGGCCAGCTGGCCCGCGACCGCCGCCGCCCGCCGCGCCTCCTCCGCGCGTCGCGCCAGGCCCGCGATCTCCTCGGCCTCCGCGCGCACGGCCTCCTCGCGCGCGATGAGCGCACGCCGCCGGTCGAGCGCGCGCGCCACCCGCTCCGCGTCGGCGAGCGCGGTCCCCGCGCCCTGTCGCGCTCGCTCCTCATCCGCCCGCGCCGTCTCCGCGGAGTCGGCCAGCTCGGCGAGCAGCCGCACGGTGTCGGGGGCGTCGGCGATCTCCAGCGCATCCACCCGCGTCGCCTCGCGCAGCCCGGTGAGCGCCTCGGCGACCCTCGCGTCGGCGGCATCGGTGCGCGCCTTCGCGGCCGTGCGCATCTCGGCGAGCTGCTTCGCCGTCTGGTCGTAGACGGCCGTGCCGAACAGCGACTGCAGCACGAGCCGCCGCTGCTCGCCCGTCGAGCGCAGGAACTCGGCGAACTCGCCCTGCGGCAGCACGACCGTCTGTACGAACTGCGCGCGCGTGAGGCCCACGATCCGCGCGACCTCCGTGCCGACCTCCTGCGTGCTGGTGCCGATCACCTCGCCCGCCTCGGCATCGGGCGACGAGAGCCGCACGAGCGTGGCCGTCGCGTTCTGGTTCGTGGTGCCCGTGCCGCGCGCCTTCGGGCGCTGGTGCTGCGGGCTGCGGCGCACGCGGTGGATCCCCGCGGCCGTCTCGAAGACCAGCTCCACGTACGGCTCCACGCCGGGCGCCGCGTGGTGGCTGTGCAGGCGGTCGCGGCTCGACCCGTCGCTCGCGAGCGACCCGTAGAGCGCGAACACGACGGCGTCGATGAGCGTCGACTTGCCGGATCCGGTGGGCCCCTCGAGCAGGAACAGCCCCGATCGGCCGAGCTCCGCGAGGTCGATGACGTGCTCGCCGGCGAACGGCCCGATCGCCTGGAGGGTGAGGCGGTGCAGGTCCATCAGGCGCTCCGGTCCGCGGAGAGGGCGTGCTCGTAGGCCTGGCGGAGCACGAGCGCCTCGGCCTCGGTGGGCGGCGCGCCGGTCGCGTACTCGACGAAGTCGGCGGCGACCTCGAGCGGATCCGTCGTCGCGTCGACCACGCGCGACCGCACGCCCTCCACGCGCCCCGCGGGCTCGTGCAGCACGACGAGCGCGTGCGGCAGCACCTCCCGCACGCGCGCCACCAGGTGCGGCGGGTGCACGGGATCCGTCACGTGCACGCGCAGCCACGCGTCCGCGAGGTCGGCGTGCCGCCCGTCGAGGATCTCCGCGAGCGTCCCCGTCACCTCCGCCAGCCGCCGCGGCACGGGCGCGTCGATCAGCTCGACCGTCGTGGATCCGTCGGCCGCCAGCTCCACGAGCGCGCTCGACTTCCGCTGCATGCGCTCCCCGAACGAGAACGCCAGAGGCGAGCCGGAGTAGCGGATGACGGGCCGCGCCGATCCCGCCGCCCGCACCTCCTGCGCCCCGTGCAGGTGCCCGAGCGCGACGTAGTCCGCGCCGGAGAACACCGACGCCGGCACTTGGTCGAACCCGCCCACGCGGATGTCCCGCTCGCTCTCGCTGGGCGCGGCGCCCGTCACGAAGGCGTGCGCGATCACGACGACGCGGGCATCGGGTCGCTCGGCGGCGTCGGCGCGCACCCGGTCCATCGCGGCGCCCAGCACGGCCTCGTGCGAGCGCGGCAGGGGAGGGGCGCCGGCCGGGGCGAGCGTCACGCGCACGGCATCCGGATCCAGGTACGGCACCCCGTAGAACGCCACCGGCCCGTCCGCGTCCTCGAGCACCACGGGCACGTCGAGCGCATCGACCGACGCGAGGATCCGCAGACCGTCGCGCAGCAGCGCCGCCGCGAACCCGAGCCGCGCCGCCGAGTCGTGGTTGCCGGGCGTGACGATGACGGTCGCGAGTGCGCTCAGCCGCGCGAGCGCGTCCCCGAGCAGCCGCACGCTGGGCACGCCGGGCACCGCGCGGTCGTACACGTCGCCCGCGACGAGCACGACGTCGACCTGCCGCTCCTCCACGAGCGTGACGAGGTGGTCGAGGAACGCGGCGTGATGCGCGTGCAGGTCCTCGCCGTGGAGGGTGCGCCCGAGGTGCCAGTCGCTCGTGTGGAGGATGCGCACGCGGGTCCTTCCGTGGGGCTGCCGGCGGTGCCCGTCACGCTACCGGAGGGCGCCGACACGGCCGGGCCGGTCGGCGCCCCCGCGCATCCCGCTCCCGAGGATCACCCCTCGTCGGAGGAGGGCTCCTTCTTCCCGTGCGCCGCGACCGACACGTCCTCCCACTCGCGCCACGTCGCGAGCCGCTGCGCGTAGTCCTTCTCCGCGATGGCGAGCGGGCCGTCGCCGAGGAAGATCCGCAGCGGCGGCTCCTCCGCGTCGACGATCGCGAGGATCGCGTCGCGCGTCGCCGTCGGGTCGCCCGGCGTCGTCTACTTGTAGCCCTCGGCCCGGCGCTCGCGCATGCCGTCGTAGGCCGCGATCGGCTGGCTCCGCTTGGCAGACGCACCCGACCAGTCCGTGCTGTAGCCGGCGGGCTCGACGAGCGTCACGTGGATCCCGAACTCCGCCACCTCGAGCGCCAGCGACTGGCTGAGGCCCTCGAGCGCCCACTTCGACGCGTGGTAGATGCCGGTGTTGGTGAACGCGCTGATGCCGCCGATGCTCGAGACCTGCACGATGTGCCCGGATCCCTGCTCGCGCATGATCGCGACGGCGGCCTGCGTGATCCACAGCGCGCCGAACACGTTGGTCTCGAACTGGCCGCGCGCCTCGTCCTCGGTGATCTCCTCGATCGCGCCGAACTGGCCGAAGCCCGCGTTGTTGACGACGACGTCGAGCGTGCCGAAGCGCTCCGCCGCCTGCTGCACCGCGGCGATGCCGGCGTCGCGGTCGGTGACGTCGAGACGGATGGGGAGCACGGCGTCGCCGTGCCGCTCGACGAGCGCGTCGAGCGTGGAGGTGTCGCGGGCCGTCGCGGCGACGCGGTCGCCGCGCTCGAGCGCCGCCTCCGCCCACTCGCGGCCGAAGCCCTTCGATGCGCCGGTGATGAACCAGGTGGTCATGGGGATGTCCTCTCGTCGGTCCCCCCCAGCCAACGCCCGCGGCCAGGACCGCATGCCCCGATCGCGCCGATCCCTCCGCAGGCGTCGCCCGGCGGACAGGACCGATCGGATCCGGCCGCCCTCGGGACGCGGAGGACCGCCTTGGTAGGATCGAGTGTGACTGGAGAGAACCTGCTTGGCGTGCCCGAGACGCGCCTGGCCGACGAGCCCGAGGTCGCCGCCCGCATCCAGAATGCCGACGGCGATCACGACACCCTCGGCGCCATCGCCGCCGACCACCCGCAGTCGTCGCTCGTCTGGGCGCTGCTCGCGGATTCCGCGTACGTCCAGGGCGACCGCATCGCCTCCTACGCGTTCGCCCGGGTCGGCTACCACCGCGGCCTCGACTCCCTGCGCAAGTCCGGCTGGAAGGGCCAGGGCCCCGTGCCGTGGAGCCACGAGCCGAACCGCGGCGTGCTCCGCTCCCTCTACGCGCTGCGTCGCGCGGCCGCCGCCATCGGCGAGGAGGACGAGGTCTCGCGCCTCAGCGCCTTCCTCCGCGACGCGGATCCCACGGCCGCCGGCCACATCGAGGCGATGACCGCCGGGGCGCTCCCGCCCACGGAGGCCATCGTCATCCGCGGCGAGGACTGATCCACCGCCCTCGCACCACCCGCACCACCGCACGACACCCGATCCACCCCGACCGACCCGCCCCGACGAGGAGTGAGCCATGCCCGCAGTAGTGATCATCGGAGCCCAGTGGGGTGACGAGGGCAAGGGACGCGCGACCGACCTCCTCGGCAGCCGCGTCGACTACGTCGTGAAGTTCAACGGCGGCAACAACGCCGGCCACACCGTCGTCGTCGGCGACGAGAAGTACGCGCTGCACCTGCTGCCGTCGGGCATCCTCACGCCGGGCGTCGTGCCCGTCATCGGCAACGGCGTCGTCGTCGACATCGAGGTGCTGTTCCACGAGCTCGACGCGCTCGCCGCCCGCGGCGTCGACGTCTCCAAGCTCCGCGTGAGCGCCAACGCGCACGTCATCACGCACTACCACCGCACCATCGACAAGGTCACGGAGCGCTTCCTCGGCAAGCGCCAGATCGGCACCACGGGCCGCGGCATCGGGCCCACGTACGCGGACAAGATCAACCGCGTCGGCATCCGGATCCAGGACCTCTTCGACGAGAACATCCTGCGCCAGAAGGTGGAGGCGGCCCTCGACGCCAAGAACCACATGCTCGTCAAGATCTACAACCGCCGGGCCATCTCGGCCGAGGAGATCGTCGAGAGCCTCCTCTCCTACGTGGAGCGCCTGCGCCCCATGGTGGGTGACGCGTCGCTCGAGCTGAACGCCGCGCTGGATGCGGGCAAGACCGTCCTGTTCGAGGCCGGCCAGGCCACCATGCTCGACATCGACCACGGCACGTACCCGTTCGTCACCTCGTCGAGCGCCACGTCCGGCGGCGCGGCCACGGGCTCCGGCGTCGCGCCGAACCGTCTCGAGCGGATCATCGCGGTTGTCAAGGCGTACACGACCCGCGTCGGCGCGGGCCCCTTCCCCACGGAGCTGCACGACGAGTCGGGCGAGTACCTGCGCGCCAAGGGCTTCGAGTTCGGCACCACCACCGGCCGTCCGCGCCGCTGCGGCTGGTACGACGCGCCCATCGCGCGCTACACGGCGCGCATCAACGGCGTCACCGACTTCGTGCTCACCAAGCTCGACGTGCTCTCGGGCCTCGCGACCATCCCGGTGTGCGTCGCCTACGACGTCGACGGCGTGCGCCACGACGAGGTGCCCGTCTCGCAGTCCGACTTCCACCACGCGACCCCCATCTACGAGGAGTACGCGGGCTGGCAGGAGGACATCACCGGCTGCCGTCGCTTCGAGGACCTGCCGAAGAACGCGCAGGACTACGTCACGGCCATCGAGCGCATGAGCGGCGCCCGCATCTCCGCCATCGGCGTGGGCCCGGAGCGCGAGCAGGTCGTCGTGCTGCACGACCTCCTCGAGGCCTGACCCTGATCCACGACGGCTGGGCCGACGACACCCGCCTCGGCACGGACGCCGCCGACCTCGCGCGCTTCCTCAGCCGGGCCGACGCCCGCACGATGAACCGCGAGCGCCTGCAGGCGGATCTGGACATGGGCCAGGAGCAGTACGTGGCGGCGTGGCGCGAGCTGCATCGCTTCGGGTACGTGTCGTCGGCGGAGCTCAGGCGGCTCGTCGTCGAGCGGTAGCGCGGGTCCGGACCTGCGGAACGCGCCCGACTCGATCCACCGCCGTCGACCAGGATAGTTGGCGACCGACTACGATCCTGGGCATGCAGCTGCAGCATCCGTTCCGAACGATCACCCCGACGATCGACGGGGACGTCCTCCGCGTGCTCGCGCGGTCGGACTCCTGGTTCACGGTCGCGCGGATCCGCGGCCTCGCCGGGACGGGGTCGCCCGAAGGCGTGCGCCGCGTCCTGCGCCGGCTCGCGGAGCAGGGCGTCGTCGACACGCAGCCGGCCGGCAAGGCCGTGCTGCACCGGCTGAATCGCGACCACCTCGCGGCTCCGGCGATCCTCGAGCTCGCGCGTCTCGATCGGGAGCTCCATGACCGCATCCGGGCCTCCCTGGCGGCCTTCCGCGTCGCACCCCGGTACGCCGTGCTCTTCGGATCGGGCGCGCGGCTCTCCATGGGCGTCGACAGCGACCTGGACCTGCTGCTCGTGCGCGATCAGCCCGTCTCCGACGAGTGGTCGGATGACGTCTCGGAGATCACCCGCCGGATCCATCGATGGACGGGGAACGATCCGCGGATCATCGACTACGGTCGCGACGACATCCGAGGGGCAGCTGGGACGGAGCCGCTCCTGAGGTCGATCGCCGACGAGGGGATCGTGTTGACGGGAAGCGCGGCGCGGTTCCGCACGGAGATCGGAGGGGCATGACACCGGCTCGCGAAGCAGGGCGCACCGAGGCGGACGGTCGATTCCGCAAGGCGAGGCAGTTCGCGGATGCCGCGGAGCTCTTCGCGGACGCGGCCTTCGACGACGCCGACGAGTTCGGCGACGCCTACGTCACCCTCGCGGTGCACTCCGGCATCGCCTCCGGGGACGTCATCTCGATCGTCGTCAGCGGGGAGTACTCGCCGACGGGCAACCACCAGGAGTCGGTGGCGATGCTCCGCAGGGCGGACCCGGACGCGGCCAAGAACCTCGAGCGGCTGCTCGCGATGAAGACCAAGGCCGGCTACGCGCACCGCCCCGTCTCCGCCGAGGACGTGGCCCGGGCACGACGCGCGCATGAGGCGCTGCTGGAGATCGCGTCGGCGGTGGTGGCCGGATAGTCGCTCACGGCTCACGGCTCACGGCTCACGGCTCACGGCTCACGGCTCACGGCTTCCGCTGCTCGTTCCCTGCTCGTCCGTCCGCAGGGCCGCGACCGCCTTCCGCAGCGCGGAGGGCGTCGCCTCGCGGTCGGTGTCGTTGAGGTCGCCGAGCATCCGCAGGTCCCCCGTGCGCACGGCCGTGCTCGCCTTCGCCGGCTGCCGGCTGCCGGCGGCCCGTCGCTGTGAGGCGCGTCCGCTCGCCCGCCGGACCCCCGCACGCCGCGGTCTTCACCACGACGCCCATCGCGTTCGCGCTCCGCGGCGTGGTCCCCGGCACCGACATCGCCGGTACGCCGCAGCCGGCGAGGGGCACGGCCCTGCGGCTGCACGCGACGGACGTGCAGGGGGTCCACGACGCGTTCGTCGCGGACGGGCACCGCATCGTCTCCGAGCCGATCGACGGCCCGTTCGGCCGCACGTCCACGTCCCAGGACCCCGACGGCGACCGCGTCACGCTCCGCGACCGGGCGTGATGGGCGGCGACGTGGGCCCGCGCCATGCCGCTAGGGTCGTCTCGAACACGGGAGTCCGGTAGGCCGGGCTGAGAGGAAGACCACCAGTCTTCGACCGTCGTACCTGATCTGGATCATGCCAGCGCAGGGAGGCATCTCTTGAGGGCCGCGCATCCGCGCGCGCCCCGCCCGTGCGTCCGCGACCACGGAAGGCACGCGCGTGACCAGCACCGCATCCCCCACCACCCGCCTCGAGGAGGCGCCCACCCCCGAGGAGTTCGGCGTCGGCGCCCGGCTCAGCCTCGCCGTCATGCGCGACGACTTCGTCGACGTGATCCTCGGGGCCCTCGCCGCGACCCCCGCCGACGGCCTGGTCGTCGACACCGACGACGTGAGCACGTTCGTCGGCGGATCCGAGCAGGACATCGTCCGCTGGCTGGTCGGCGTGCTCGCCCACGCCGCCGGATCCGGCGCGCACGTGCAGGCGACCGTCACCCTCTCCCGGGGCTGCCCCGGCGAGGTCGCGTGCGGCACGGGCGTCGTGCGCGTCGGCGAGGTGCCGACGGCGCCCGCCACGGGGATCGACGCGTCCGCGCAGTGGGCGCTCTACCCGCTCTCGGACGCGCCCGCCGCGGACCACATGCGCGACATCCACGCGGCCATCGACCACGCCCGCACGGCCGGCACGTTCGCGGGTTCGCAGCACTTCGTGACGGCTCTCCGCGGCGACCTCGCCGACGTGATCACCACGGCCGCGGCCGGCTGGGTGCTCGTCGGCCGCTCGGTGGCGCACGTCACCAGCCACCTCACGGTGTCGCTGAACAGCCCGAGCCGGGCGGCCCGCGCATGAGCGCGCCCGTCGAGGCGCGGGATCCGCGTCCGGTCGCCCCGCGCCGTGCGCGCTGGGACCTCCGCGACATCGTGCTGCTCGTCACGCTCGGCGTGGTGTTCGGCTTCCTCTACTGGGCGCTCGTGCAGGGCTGGACGGCGCTGTCCGTCGCGGCCGGCCCGCTCGGCGACCTCACGCAGCACGTGCTGCTCGGCGGGTGGCTGCTCGTCGCGCCCATCGCGATCGCGATCATCCGGCGGCCGTTCGCGGGCGTCGCGGCGGAGGTGATCGCGTCGGTCATCGAGGTGGTGTTCCTCGGGTCGGCGGTGGGGCCGATCCTCTTCGTGTCGGCGGCGATCCAGGGCGCGGGGAGCGAGATCCCGTTCGCGGCCGGGCGCTATCGCCGCTACGGCTGGCTGCGCTACGCGGTGTCGGGCGGTCTCGGCGCGCTCCTCGTGTTCTTCTTCTCGGCGTTCCGCTCCGACTGGTACGGCACCGACCTGTTCTGGGTGCGTCTCGCGATCCAGGTGGCCTCGGGCGTCGTGCTCGGCGGCCTGCTGGCGAAGGTGATCGTCGACGCGCTCGTCCGCACGGGCGCGGTCGACGACTTCGCCATCGGCCGGGCGCAGGGGTGACGGACGCGCGGGGAGCCGTCGTCGCGCTCGACGGGGTGGGGGTCGCGTTCCGCTCGCGGGAGGTCCTCCGGGACGTGACCTGCCGGATCGGCGCGGGGGAGCGGATCCTCGTGATCGGCCCGTCCGGATCCGGCAAGTCGACCCTGCTGCACGTCGTCACCGGGGTGGTCCCGCACTCCGTGCACGCGACCCTGACGGGGAGCGCGACCGTGGCGGGGCTCGTGGACGCGCCCGTGCTCGACCGGGTGCGGCACGTCGGGTTCGTGGCGCAGGATCCGTCGGCCGCCGTCGTGCTGCCGACGGTCGAGCAGGACGTGGCGCTCGTGCTCGAGAACCACGGCGTGGATCCGGCGGAGATCGACGCGCGGATCGACGAGGCGCTCGAGGCCGTCGGCGCCGGGCACCTGCGACACCGGGAGACGGACCGGCTGAGCGGCGGCGAGGCGCAGCGCGTCGCCATCGCGGCCGCGCTCGCCGCCCGGCCCGCGCTCCTCGTGCTCGACGAGCCGACGGCGATGCTCGACGCGGCGGGCGTCCGGGCCGTGCGCGACGCGATCGCCCGGCTCCCGCGCGAGGTCGCCGTGCTGATGGTGGAGCACCGGCTCGACGCGCTCGGGCCGGAGGGGCTGCCGGGGCGGACCCTCGCGCTGGATCCCGACGGCCGGCTCCTCGCCGACGGCCCCACCGACGAGGTGCTGCGGGAGCACGCGGCGGCGCTCGCCGAATCCGGCTGCTGGCTGCCGGGGTGGACAGCGGACGCGCCCGCGCCGGTCCCGCGCGCGTCCGCGGCCCCCGCGGCGGAGCCGGTGCTGCGTGCCGTCGGGCTCGCCGTGCACCCGGCGGCCGTGCGGCCGCGGCGCGTCCGCCGCGCGCCGGATCCGCTCCCGCCCGTGCTCGCGCGCGTCGACCTCGAGCTCCGGCCGGGAGAGCTGGTGGCGCTGATCGGGGCCAACGGCTCCGGCAAGTCGACCCTGCTGCGGACCCTCGCCGGGCTCGTGCCACCCGTCGCCGGGAGCGTGTCCGGGGCGCGTCCCGGCATGGTGTTCCAGGATCCCGCGCACCAGTTCGTCGCCGCCACCGTGCGGGACGAGGTGGCCGTGGGGCTCGACGCCGACGATCCGCGCGTCGCGCACGCGCTCCGCCGCCACCGCCTCGAGCACGTGCGGGACGCGTCGCCGCACCGGCTGTCGGGCGGCGAGAAGCGGCGGCTCAGCCTCGCGGCGATGCTCGTGCACGACCGTCCCGTCCTGCTCGCCGACGAGCCCACCTTCGGGCTCGACCGCCGGGACGCCGAGGCGGCGATGGCCGCGCTCGCCGAGGCGTCCCGCACCCGCGCCGTGCTGTTCTCGTCCCACGACCTGGCGCTGGTGGCCCGCCATGCGACGCGGGCCGTCGTGCTCGGGCGCGGCACGGTGATCCACGACGGCGGGGTCGATGAGCTCCTCGCGTCGCCGGCGCTCCTCGTCGCGGGCGGGATCGCGTGAGCGCGGCGGCGGGTGCGACGTCCTCCGTGGGTCGCCCGCGCGATCCCGGCGGTAGGGCGGATCCGCGCGGCAGCTGGCTCGCCCGGCGGAACCCGTCCGCCGTGCTGGTGGGGCTGCTCGTGGTGTCGGCCGCCCTCATCGCGGTGCGGGATCCGGTGGTCGCCGCCGGCGTGCTCGTCCTCGCGGTGGCGCTGGCCCTCCTCGGCGCGCGGCTGCGCGTGGGCGCGGTGCTCCGGGCGCAGCTGGCGTTCGGCGGGTTCGCGCTCGGGATCCTGCTGGTGAACGCGATGAGCCGGCCCGGCGCGGTGCTGCTGCAGGCGGGCGCGTTCCGGATCACGGAGGAGGGGGTCGCGATGGGCGCCGCGCTCGCGCTCCGGACGCTCGCGCTCGGCACGCTCTCCGTCGCATTCCTGGCCGCGGTGGATCCGGTCGACCTCATGATCAGCCTGCATCTCGACCTGCGGCTGCCCGCGCGCGTGACCTTCGCGGTGCTCGCCGGTCAGCGCATGCTGCAGCGGCTGCCCGCGGAGTGGGCGACGATCCGCGCGGCGCAGTCCGTGCGCGCGCCCCTCGACCGGCGGGGCCGGCCGAGGCGGGGTCCGTTCGCGTCGGCGGCGTTCGCGCTGCTGGTGTCGTGCATCCGCCGCTCGGCTCGCGTGGCGCAGTCGCTGGAGGCCCGGGGCCTCGGGCTCGAGCCGCGGACGGTGTGGCGACGGAGGTCGCGGGGCTGACGCGCGGCCCGCCGGCGGATCAGGCGACGGGCGCCCCCGCGAGGACGGCCTCCGCGATGCGGTCCGCCGCCTCGGCCGGGGTGATCCGCGACGTGTCGACCACCTCCGCCTCCGCGTGCAGCCAGGAGCGGGCGGCCTCCGCGTAGGGCTCGACGCGCGAGAAGCGGAAGGCGGAGGGGCCCACGTCCGGATCGTGCTGGATGCGGTCGCGGAGCGTCGCGGTGTCGGCGTGCAGCACGAAGTGGCGGATGGGGATGCCGTGCGCGGCGAGGCCGCCGCTGATCTCCCGCCAGTACGCCTCGACGAGCACCGTCATGGGCATCACGAGCGGGCCGCCCGCGTACTCGAGCACGCGGCGCGCGGTCTCGACGACGAGCGGCCGCCACGGCGTCCAGTGCTGGAAGTCGTCCAGCTGCGGGAGCGGCGGCCGGATGTCCATGAGCACCTCGCCGACCTTCTCGGCGTCGAGGATGCGGCTCCCGGGGATCCGCTCCTGCACGAGCCGCGAGGTCGTCGTCTTGCCCACCCCGTGGGTGCCGTTGATCCACACGATCATGGTCGAGGCCGCGGTCGCGGTCACGCCGTGGGCCGAGCGGCCCGCTGGCGGTCGAACGCGGCGCGGATCGGCGCCGTGTCGTACACGATGTGGAGCTGCGCGATGCGGCCCTCGTCGTCGAGCTCGGCGACGTCCACGACCGTGAAGGGCGCGGGATCCCCGTTCGCCAGCACCCACGCGAAGTCGAACCAGAAGGCTACCGTCGGGGTGCCCTCGTCGTCGCCGTGCATCACGCGCCGCAGGGTGAGCCGCGATGCCGCGGTGTCGGCGAACAGGGCGGGGTAGAAGTCCGTGGCGGGGAGGGTGCCGTAGAGCGGGGAGCGCACGAGGCCATCCGGCGCGAAGAGGGCGATCGCCGCTGCGGCGTCGGCCGTCTCGAGGGCGTGGAGGTAGTGGGGGACCAGCATGGGCGCGAAGGTACCAGAGGGCGGTCCGTGGACCGACGGGCGATCAGCCGCCGGGTGTCGCGCTCCGCCAGAAGCCCGCGAGCAGATCCGCGCTCGCCTCCGGCTGGTCGACCTGCGCCGAGTGGCCCGCGTCCGCCACCACCTCGTAGCGGGCGCCCGCGCGCTCGGCCATGTCGCGCTGCCAGTCCTGCGGCCACGCGTCGTCGGCGTCGCCATGGGAGACGAGCACGGGGATCCCCGTCGCGCGCAGCTCGTCGACGCGGTCGGTCTGCGCCTGCATGATCTCCAGCGCGCCGAGCAGCTGCGCCGACGCCGTACCGAACAAGCGCGTGCGGAACCACTCCACCTCCGGATCGCCGCCGTCGAGCTGCTCGGGCAGGAACCACAGCGGCCAGAGCCCGGCGCTGCCCGACGCGCGGACGAGGGCGATCTGCTCGGAGCGGTCGGCGCGGCTGCGGGGGCCCGAGTTCCAGTGCGTGTAGCTGGCGAAGCGGCCGGGATCGCGGATCACGGCCTGGAGGCCGACGACGCCGCCGAAGCTGTGGCCGAGCAGGTGCACGGGGCCGAGGGGCGCGGCGGGCGCGGCATCGGTCGCGACGTGACGGCCGCCGGATCCGCCGACGCCCGCCAGCGCGTCGAGGACGTGGTGCACGTCCTGGCCGAGGGTCTCGAGCTCGTAGCCCGACGCGTCGACGGGCGGCTCGGCCTGGCCGGGCCCGGTGGATCCCCACTGCCCGCGCTGCGAGAACGCCACGACCGTGACGCCGCGATCGGCGAGCGGGCCCATCACCGGGAGGAAGTCCTCCTTCGACCCCGTGAACCCCGGCACGAGCAGCGCGACGGGCGCGGTCGCCGGATCCCCGGTGCGGGCGGGCACGCGCACGGCCGACAGCCGCGCCGCCGGGACCTCGATGACGAGGTCCTCCGCGTCCGGGGGCCGGTGCTCGGACAGGGTGCGCGGGGCGCGGGCGTCGGTGCTCATGTCGTCAGCGTAGGCCGGGGGTGGCCGCGCGACAGACGGCGTCAGTGCGCGGGCCGGATCGAGAACAGCTCCTGCGGGGTCGCGCCCGTCGCGTCGCAGATGAGCGTGAGCGTCGTGAAGCGGATGGCCTTCGCGCGGTCGTTCTTGAGGATCGAGAGGTTGGCCATCGTGATCCCCGTGCGCGCCGACAGCTCGGTGAGGGTCATGCCGCGGGCCTGGAGCACCGCGTCGAGGTGGCAGGCGATGCGGTGCGCGTCAGACGACGCCATCGGCGTCCTCGGCGAGGCGGGCGCCCGCACGGAACGCGGCCGTGAGCGCGAGGGCGACGAGACCCGCGAGGAGCAGGTCGACGGGCCATTCGACGGGCGCGCTCATCACGTCGGTGTAGTCGCCGCCGAGGAACGTCTGCGGCCCCCCGAGACCCCCGAGCCCGAACGTGCCGAAGGCGCTCAGCGCGACGGTCGGGGCGCCGAGGCCGAGACCCGCGGCGAGGTAGGCGGTCGCGATCCCGCCCGCCACGACCTGCAGGACGCCGCCGCCGAGCAGGGTCAGCGCGAGCCGCCGCCAGTTCGCGACGACGAACGCGTGGAACGGCTGGCCCTGTGCGATGCCCCGGAGAGCCCGAAGGAGCCAGGCGACGGCGAGGACGACCGTGATGGCGTGGATCAGCGACGGGACGGCACCCAAGATGCGCAGGAGGAGGTCCGCGTCGCCGAGCGTGCCCGCGGCCCCCGGGCGAAGGTCGGCCCGCGCGAGCTGGGGGAGGTCGCTCAGCGGGAGGCGCGGGTCGATGCCGAAGGCGACGTGGAGGCCGGTCACGGTGCTGATGGCCCGGCTCGCGTCCGCGATCGCCGTGTACGTCATCACGAGCAGCAGCACGAAGCGGGTGATCCGCAGCACGGGCGGCCGCTCGCGCACCGGCCGGCTCTCGATGATCCCCGTGCTCGCCATGGCGTCCCCTTGTCGATATTCGATGTGATCGACATTCGATAACACTCGGAGGGTCGGGCGCAAGCCCTCAGCCCGCATCCACCACCGGCAGCGTCAGCCGGAAGCGCGCGCCGGCGCCCGGGACAGCGGGCAGGCACACGAGGTCGCCGCCCTGGGCGCGGGCGAGAGCGCGGGCGATGGAGAGGCCGAGGCCCGCGCCGCCGTGCTGGCGGTCGCGGCCGTCGTCGAGGCGCACGAGGCGGTCGAAGATCCGCTCGCGGTCGGCGTCGGGGACGCCGGGGCCGTCGTCGGCGACCGTGATGCGCACGGTCGCCGCGTCCGCCGCCTCCGCCTCGACGCGCACCTCGGACGCGGCGTAGCGGGCGGCGTTCTGCAGGAGGTTGTCGAGGATCTGCGCGAGCCGGTCGGGATCCGCCCGCACGGCCGGGGGAGCGCCGCGCACCTCGGCGACGACGCGCGTCCCCGGCGTGCGCGCCGCCTGCTGGGCGACGGCCTGCTCGACCACCTGCGGCACCCGCACGGGTCGGCCCTCGACCGAGAGCCCTTCGTCGAGGCGCGCCATCATGAGCATGTCGTCGACCAGGCGGCCCGCCCGGATCGCCTCGCGGACCACGTGCACCGACAGGCGCTCGCGCTCCTCGGCGCTCGGGTCGGTGCGCACGAGCGCGTCGGCGGACGCGCGGATCCCGGCGACCGGCGTCCGCAGCTCGTGCGCCGCGTCCGCCACGAACGCGCGCATGCGGGCCTCCGCCGCGAGGGCCTGGTGCTCCGCGTGCTCGATGTCGTCGAGCATCTCGTCGAACGCGGTCGCGGTGCGGCCGAGCTCGGTGCCCGGCCGGGTGGGGCGGAGACGGCGGCCCCGGTCGCCCCGGCCGATGGAGCGGGCGACGCCGGTCATGTCCTCGAGCGGCTGCAGGGTCCGGCGCACGACGACGACGAGCGCGACCGCCGCGAGCGCGAGGAACACGAGGGAGGCGACCGCGAGGATCCCGCGGAGGGAGGCGAGCGTGCCGTCCACGGATCCGGTGCCCGCCGACAGCTCGAGGACGGTGCCGTCGCTGAGGTCGGAGCGGAGGGTGAGGGAGTCGGCGGAGGAGCTCACGGAGCTGGAGGCGACGGTGACGGCGTCAGCGCGCGGCGTCGCGGGGGTGCTGACCGACCCGGACCCGGGCGCCTCGCCGAGGGGATCCGGCCCGGGCAGCGTGGCGCCGAGCGGATCCCGGCCCGGCCGCACCGAGACCGCGCCGCCGTCCGGGCTCGTGATCTGCACGGCGACGCCCTGCGCGCTCAGCCGCTCGGCGAGCGCGTCGTCGTCGAGCACGCCCACGAGCGCGGCGGCGGCGGATGCGCGGTCGGCGAGCCGGTCCTGGATCTGCTGACGGAGCTGCGCCCCCAGGATCGCCTGCACCGTGAGCGAGAGCGCCACGAGCAGCACGGCGAGGAGCGCGAGCACCGCCAGGACGGTGCGGGTGCGGAGGGATCCGGTGCGCAGCGGCGCGCCCGGCGCGAGGGCGACGGCGCGCGCGCGACCGCGGGCGAGCGCGCTCACGCCTCCACCCGGTAGCCGAGCCCGCGGACGGTGTGCAGGAGCCGCGGCCCCCGCGCCTCCATCTTCTTGCGCAGCGCGCTGATGTGGACCTCCACGAGGTTCGGGTCGGCCTGGTCGTACCCCCACACCTGCGTGAGCAGCTGCGTCTTCGAGAGCGTGCGGCCGCGGTGCGCGGCGAGGTAGGCGAGGAGCTGGAACTCGATCGAGGTGAGCTCGAGCTGCTCGCCGCCGCGCCGGGCGAGGCCCGCGTCGGGATCCACGAGCAGGTCGCCGATCTCCACCACGGACGCCAGCCGCCCGCGACGCCGCAGCACCGCGCCGACGCGGGCCACGAGCTCGGCGAGCGCGAACGGCTTGACGATGTAGTCGTCGACGCCCTGGCCGAAGCCGCGCAGCCGGTCCTCGACGGCGTCCCGGGCGGTGAGCATGATGACGCTCGCGTCGCTCCAGCGGCGGATCCGCTCGGCCAGCTGGATCCCGCTCGGACCGGGGAGCATCCAGTCGAGCACCACGAGGTCGGGCAGGAAGCCCCTGACCTCCTCCTCGAGCTCCACGCCGGATGCGAGGCCGCGCACGACGAAGCGCTCGGCGGTGAGCGTGGAGACGACGGCGGCGCGGATGGCGGCGTCGTCCTCCACCACGAGGACGCGGGCGGGAGGGAGCATGCCCCGACTGTAGGAGGCGCGGATGGGGGCTCCCGGCCGCATGTCCGCTCGGGGCGCGGAACTTAAGGAGGACTTCAGATCCGCCGCCGAGCCTGGGATCACCGACCGCGGCGCACCCTGCGCCGCGGCGGACACGGAAGGACCACCATGGACGACACCATCACCGTCTTCGAGAAGCGGCCCGGGAACCGGGAGCCTGGCGGGCCGACCCCGTCCCCGCGGAAGCGTCGCGCGGGCATCGCCGTCGGCATCGCGGGCGCCTCCCTCGGCCTCGTCGCGCTCTTCTCCTCGGCGGCCTTCGCCGACGGGAACGGCGGCGACACCAGCGGCCAGGCCGGATCCGGGAGCGGCACCTCCGCGACCTGCCCCGCCCCGCCCGCGCTGCCCGACGGATCCACGCCGCCCGCGCCCGCGACGCTGCCCGACGGATCCACGCCCCCGGCGCCCCCGACGAACGCGGACGGCACGCCCGCCACGCCGCCCACGCCGCCGGCCCCGCCCGCCGACGGCTGCGCCCCGCCCGCCCCGCCCGTCGGCGCGGGCGGCACGGCACCGACCCCGCCCGCCGGTCCCGCGGCCCCCGCCACGACGCCCGGCTCCTCCGAGGGCTCGACGTCCGGCGGCACGCCCGCCACGACGCCCGCGCCCGCGGCGACGTCCGGCAGCTAGGACGCATCGCCCGGCCGGGGCCCGCGACCACCGCGGGTCCCGGCCGCGCGTCTGCCACCATGGCCGGGTGACCGCCACCATCCCCGCGCCCACGCCCCTCGTCGGCACCCACGTGCGTCTCGACCCGCTCACACCGGACCACATCCCCGCCCTGCGCGACGCGATCGCGTACCCGGCCGTCTTCGCGGGCGGCTTCGGCGGCGGGTCAGCCGGCCTCCGCACCGACCCGGCGGAGTTCGACGCGTGGGCCCGCGGCTACTTCCGCTGGGACGACCTGCCGTGCGCCGTGATCCTCGTCGGCGGCCCGCACGACGGCGTCGTCGTCGGCACCACGAGCCTCACCGAGCTCGACGTGCGCCGCGAGCGCGCGCACCTCGGCTGGACCGCCTACGACCCGCGCGTGTGGGGCACCGTCGTGAACGCCGAGGCCAAGCGCCTCCTGCTCGGCCGCGCGTTCGACGCGGGATTCGGGCGCGTCAAGCTCCAGGCGGACGCGCGCAACGCGCATTCGCGCGCCGCCATCCTCAAGCTCGGCGCGACCTTCGAGGGCGTCTGCCGACGGGATCAGCGGCGCGCCGACGGCACCTGGCGCGACGCGGCGATCCACTCGATCCTCGCCGACGAGTGGCCGGCCGTCCGCGCGGGGCTCGACGCGCGCATCGCCGCCCGGGAGGGACGACCGGTCCTGTTCCGCACGCCCGCGACCTGAGCGGACGCGCGCCCGACGCGACGGGACGGATCAGCTCGGGTCCGGATCCGCGTCGCCGGTCTCGGCGGGGTAGTGGAACTGCATGCCGATGGTGTCGATGGCGCCGGTCCACACCATGTCGCCGCCGACGCGGTGCAGCGGGGGAGCGGTGGAGTCGATGACGTCCGCCAGGCCGAGCTCCGCGATCCAGTCCTCGATGATCTCGCGACGGGCCGGGCGCGAGTAGGCGTCGGCGCTCCCGATGAAGTGCACGAAGTCCGCGTCGCCGACCTCCCACGCCAGCGGGCGGAGTCCGCGCTGCTGCCCCTCGGCGTTCCAGGCGATCGCGACCATGAGCTCGATGTCTTCACGGCGCATCGAGCGGCGGCCGAGCGGGAGGGGGCCGTCCGGGCTCATGGGCGGCTCCTGGATCGTCGTGCGGCTGCGGGATGGGCACGTGCGCGAGCTGATCCGATGCCCCACCGATCAAGCGGAGCGGGGTAGGGGGAGGAGAGGGTCACCGAGCCCGAGCCCGACGAACGCGCGACCGCGCGTCGGGCCCTGCTCCCAGGTGCCCGTTTCGGGCGAGCTCCTGGTGTGATCGACGTCGCAGCGCCGAACCGTCGCGTTCCGGCGGTGCCACATGACGTCCCCAGCGACGGGTAATCAATCGGGACTGGTGCGACCGTAACCGCTCGGGTGAGGGAACACCAGGGGCGGGGGCAGACGGGGGCGCGTGCATCCGCGCGCATCCACCGCGTGCGTTCCCGGGCGCGGCGACGCGGCTCTACGCCGCGCCGGTCTCCTGCGGGAGCGGGTCCGTCACGGGCGGGACGGCGACCCCTGCGCCCGGGTCCTCGCGGGGACGGATGCGCGTGACGCGCAGCGAGTGGACGTGCAGCCGGGCGTCGTCCTGGCCCTCGGCCACGCGGATCACCCCGGGTCCGCGACGCATCTGGACGTCGATGGCCAGCGTCCGGCGGGTCGCGCCCTCGACGAGCGGCGGGTAGCGCACGGTGCGCGTCTGCGCGCGGTCGAGCGCGAAGCCGAGGGCGAGCGGGGTGGATGCGCTGTGCTCGTAGGTCACGACGACGGAGTGGCATCCGTCGTCCTCGGCCACCACGGCGAAGTCGAGGTAGCTGCGGCTGCCGGGATCGGCGTCCGCGCGCGGCGGTGGAGCGCTGGCGTGGACGCGCGAGGCGGCGGCGGCGGGGTAGCTGCGGACGTGGGGGATGGAGTGCCTCCGGGCGGTGCACATCGGTGTGACGGGACGCAGCGTCGGGACCGGCCGGGAAACCGTGCCCGGTCCTGCGGGGCGGCGCGCCGGGCCGGTACCGGCGGCGGCGCGTCACGAGGGGACCAGCTCGCGCACGTGACGTTCGGATGTCCGGCGGCGCGTCGTTCGGCCCCGGCGATGCGGGGCGACGGGCTCACCATACGGCGTCCGCGCATGCGACGCGCCGGTCGCGCCCCCGCGGTCCGGACGGGCCGCGGCGCCCGCCTCCCCCGTCCGGCGGACGCGGTCGCGGTGTCCTCCTCCGTACCGTGGAGGGACGACGCGACGACGGGAGAGGCACGATGCAGAGCAGGTGGGCGGCCACGATCCTCGGCGACCGGGAGGATCCGCGTGCCCGGCTGCACGCGGTCTTCGGCGGGCCGACCGCCATGAGCGGGCAGCCGCCGACCGCCGCGCTGGAGTGGGCGCAGCGGACGCTGCGGGAAGCCGACCCCGCGCACCAGGCCGACGTCGTCGCGGCGACCCGGATGCTGCGCCGGGCCGAGCGGCGGCTCACGCTGGGGTCCGCCGTCTTCCTCGCCGAGCACGCGATCGCGCGCCGCGGTCCCGCGTGACGGCCCGCGGATCCCTCCACCACGTGGAGCTGCAGGTGCGCGACCTCGACGCGGCGCTGGCCTCCTGGGGCTGGATCCTCGGCGAGCTCGGCTACGCGGAGGACGCCAGCTGGGCCGACGGCCGGAGCCTCCGCCTCGGCGACGCGTACCTCGTGATCGCCCGGGCTCCGCGCGACGCCCCGCACGACCGGCGCGGCGCGGGCCTCAGCCACCTCGCGTTCCACGCGGGATCCGCCTCCGAGGTCGACCGGCTCTGGGCCGAGGCGCCCGACCACGGCTGGGCGCGCCTCTACGCCGACCGGCACCCGTTCGCGGGCGGGCCCGACCACCGCGCCGCGTTCCTCGAGGACGGCGAGCGGTTCAAGGTCGAGCTCGTCGCCGACGCGGACGCCTGAGGCCTGCCGACTCGGCGGTCGTGCGCCTGCGACTCGAGTCGCAACCCTGGTGCCGACTCCCGCGCCCTGTGCGGGCGCGGCCCAGCCGGGAGCGTTGCAGGCATGGACACGACACCCCGCTCCACCTCCACCGCCCCGACCCGCGGCCGTCGCTCCCGGCGCCTCGCCGCGACCGTCGGCGCGCTCGCCCTGGCCCTCGCCATCCCGCTCGCCGCGGGCGCCGCCACGACCGCGACCCCCGCGGATCCGCCGCCCCCGGCCCCGCCGCAGCACCAGCAGGGCGGCCACGACCTCACGCGGGCCGACGTGGACACCTGGCTCGACGGCGTCCTCGGCTCCGCGCTGCCGACGACGGGGATCCCCGGTGCCGCCGTCGCGGTCGTCGCCGACGGCCAGGTGCTCACCTCCCGCGGCTACGGCCTCGCCGACACCGGCACCGAGGGCAGCTCCGTCCGCGCGGTGGATCCCGACGACACCCTCTTCCGCGTCGGCTCCGTCTCGAAGGTGGTCTCCGCCACGGCCGTCATGCAGCTCGTGGAGGAGGGCCGCCTCGACCTCGACGCCGACGTGCAGCGGTACCTCGACTTCGACCTCGACACCCCGAAGGGCGCCGTCACGCTGCGGCACCTCCTCACCCACACGTCCGGGTTCGAGGAGGTCATCACGGGCCTCATCGGCCTGCCCGGCAGCGAGCGCGCCCTCGGCGACGTGATGAAGACGGATCCGCCTGAGCAGGTCTTCGTCCCCGGCACCACCCCCGCATACTCGAACTACGGCGCGAGCCTCGCCGGCTACGTCGCCGAGCGCGTCGCCGGGACGCCGTTCGTCGACCTCGTGCAGCAGGAGGTGCTCGACCGTGCCGGGATGACCTCGTCGTCCTTCGCGCAGCCGCTCCCCGCCGACCTCGACGCGCGCCTCGCGAAGGGCTACCCCGACGACTCCCAGCCCTCGTACCCGACGGAGGTCGTCAACGCGGCGCCGGCCGGCGCGCTCTCCGCCACGGCCACCGACATGGCGCGCTTCATGCTCGGCCACCTCGGCGACCTGCCCGACGACGAGGCGCTGCTGGATCCCGCGACCCTCGACGAGATGCACCGCCCGGCCCTGGGCACCGACCAGCTCGGCGCCCTCGCCGCCGGCCAGCGCATGGACCTCGGCTTCTTCGACGACAGCACGCCCGGCGTCGCGGCGTTCGGCCACGACGGCGACACCAACGTCTTCCACACGGCCATGCGCATGTTCCCGGACAGCGACGCCGGCATCTTCGTCACCTTCAACGGCAACGGCCGCGACGCCGTCGACACCCTGGAGCTGCGCACGACCGTGCTGCAGGGCTTCGCCGACCGGTACCTGCGCGCGGACGAGGGCACCGCGGGATCCGCCGTCGCGCCGACGGGCGACCCCGAGGCCGCCGCCGCGCTCGTCGGCACCTGGCTCTCCTCGCGCTCCCCGTTCTCGAACCCGGGCGCGCTGCTGAACCTCAGCGGCCAGACCGAGATCGTGCCGCGCGCCGACGGCACCATCGCCGTCACCCCGAAGCCGCTCGGCGTCACGACGGGCGTCTACGAGAAGGCGGGCGACGACCTGTGGCGCGAGGTGGGCGGCGACGCCGTGCTCGCGACCCGCGCCTCCGCCGACGGAGGGCCGGTGGACGCGATCTCCTGGGGCGCGTCCTTCACGATGCTGCGGGCGGAGCCGTGGCAGGTCGCGTCCGTCGCGCTGCCGCTGCTGCTCGCGTCCGTCGCCGTGCTGCTGGTCTCGGTGGTGGCGTGGCCGGCCACCGCGATCGCCGGGATCGGCCGACGCCGTGCCGCGCGCGCCGACGCCGCCGTCCCCGCCGCGCCGCGTCCCCGCCGCAGCCGGGTCCACCTGCTGTCCCGCATCGGCCAGGCCGTGACCCTCGTGGCGCTCCTCGGCTGGACGGCCGCGGCGGTCCAGGCCCTGTCGTTCGTCGACGTGCCCGCCGGCGCGCTCCGCACCCTGCAGGGGCTGCAGCTCCTCGGCGCCCTGGCGGTGATCCCGGCCCCGCTCGCCGCGTGGCAGGCCGTGCGGACGCGGCGCGGGGCGTGGATCGTCGCCGGACGCATCCTCGTCCTCCTCGCGCTGGTCGCCGTCGCCGCCTTCGCGGTCGGCTTCCGCCTGCTCGCGCCGAGCGTGAGCTACTGATGCGCGGCGACGGGGGCGCAGGCACCGGCCGGCCGGCCTGCCATGCTCGGAGCGTGACCGACCCGACGCCCGCCGACGCCCTCGTCGCCGTCCGCCCGCGGGGCGTGCTCGGGGACCGGGTCCGCGCCGGCCTCGCCCGCGTCGGGATCCGCACCCCCGCCGGGCGCGACGCGGCGGCCGCCGCGGCCTGGGCGCTGCTCACGGTGCTGCTCCTCGGGGTCCTCGCCGCGCTCGTCTGGGCGGACGGCACCTCGCGCAGCATGTCGCCGACGCAGGGCGCGCTCATCGGGATCCTCGCCGTCGCGCAGTGCGTCCCCCTCGCGTCCCGTCGCCGGCACCCGCGGTCGACCCTCCTGGCGGTGTCGCTCCTCCAGGGCGCGCTCGTCGCGGTGCTGCCGCCCCACTTCGGGTTCTGGGCGGCCGCCCCCGTCGTCGCGGCCTACACGGTCGGGTCGCGGCTCGCGCCGGCGTCGACCGTCCGCGTGATGGCCGCGGCCATCGGGCTCGAGGCCGTCGGCGGGTACCTGGCCGCCACCGGCCAGGTGCGCGGGATGCTCGTGCCCACGGCCGTGGACGCGCGCCTCTCCCTCGACACGGTCATCGCGGCCGTGTCGATCCTCGTCAGCGGCCTGCTCATCGCCGCGGCCGGCGCCGCCGTCGGCTCCTGGGTGGCGCTCCGCCGCCGCCACGACCGCGACGTGCTCGCGCGCGCCGCCGAGACCCTCGAGCACCAGGCCGCGCGGAGCCGGGCCGCGGTCGCCGCCGAGCGCACGCGCATGGCCCGCGAGCTCCACGATGTGGCCGCCCACCACCTCACGGCGCTCGTCGTGCAGGCGGGCGCCGCCGAGCGCCTGGTGGACCTCGACCCGGAGCGCGCGAAGGACTCCCTCCGCGGGATCCGCCGCCAGGGCCGCGAGACCCTCGACGCGCTGCGCTCCATCGTCGGGATCCTCCGCCAGGGGTCCGACGGCGAGGGCGGCGGCGAGGCGGGCACCGCGCCCGTGCCCGGCCTCGCCGACGTGACGGGGCTCGTGGCGGCGGCCCGCGCGTCGGGCACCGAGGTCGAGGAGCGCGCGATCGGCACCGGGCCCGCTCTCGCCCCGCTCGCGGACGTCACCGCGTACCGCACCGTGCAGGAGTCGCTCGCCAACGCCCGGCGGCACGCTCCCGGATCCGCCGTCACCCTCACGACGGAGGCCGGCGCGACGCGCATCGCCCTCACCGTCGAGAACGCGCTGCCCGCCGCCGCCCCCGCGACCGCGCCCGGCTACGGCCTGGTCGGGATGCGCGAGCGGGCCGCGCTCGTCGGGGGCCGCCTGGAGGCGGGACCCACCGGATCCGGCACCTGGCGCGTGCGCCTCGAGCTGCCCGTGGAGCCCGTGCCGGCGGACCGGGCCGACGCGTGATCCGCGTGGTCCTGGTCGACGACCAGTCCATCGTCCGCGCCGGCTTCCGCGTCGTGCTGGAGACGGCGGGTGGGATCGAGGTGGTCGGCGAGGCCGCGGGCGGCCGCGAGTCCGTCGAGCTCGTGCGCCGCCTCGCGCCCGACGTCGTCGTGATGGACGTGCGCATGCCGGGCGGCGACGGCATCGAGGCGACCCGCGCGATCAGCGGGGCCGACGCCGACGCCGATGCCGACCGCCAGCGACCCGCCGTCCTCGTCGCCACCACCTTCGACCTCGACGAGTACGTCTTCGGCGCGCTCGAGGCGGGCGCCCGCGGCTTCGTGCTCAAGGATGCGGAGCCCGAGGAGTTCATCCAGGCCGTGCGGGCGCTCGCCGAGGGCCGGGCCGCCCTCGACGGCGTGACCACCCGCCGCGTGATGGCCGAGTTCACCCGCCGCCGCGCCGCGTCCGCCGTGCACCCCGGATCCGATGTGCTCACGCCGCGCGAGCAGGACATCGTGCGGCTCCTCGGCGACGGCCTCTCCAACGACGAGATCGGCGGCCGGCTCGTGATCGAGACGAGCACCGTGAAGTCGCACCTCACGCGGATCATGACCAAGCTCGGCACCCGCGACCGCCTGCAGACCGTCGTGTGGGGCTACCGTTCGGGCCTCCTGCCCTGACCCGCGGCCGGTCACGGGAGGATCGCCGCGACGCGCCCGGGCGACGCGTCGGCCGCCGGCGCGCGTCCCGCCGCGTTCGCCCGCGATCCACCGTCCGTGCCGCGAACGTCCACCGCGGACGGCGCGCGCTCCCAGGCCCGTCGTGGTCTGATGGATCCATGGAACCCATCTACACCGCTATCGCGCACGCCTCCGGCGGAGGACGCGACGGACATGTCCGCAGCGAGGACGACCGCATCGACTTCGACACCCGTCCCCCCAAGGAGATGGGCGGCTCGGGCGAGGGCACGAACCCGGAGCAGCTCTTCGCCGCCGGGTACAGCGCCTGCTTCCTGGGCGCCACCCACCTCGTCGGCAAGAACGCCGGCGTCGACACCAAGGACGCGGGCGTCTCCGCCAGCGTCTCCATCGGCGACAACGGCCAGGGCGGCTTCGGCCTCGCGGTCGAGCTCGACGTCTACCTCCCGAACGTGCCGGCCGAGCGCCGCCAGGAGATCGCGGACGCGGCCCATCAGGTCTGCCCGTACTCCAACGCCACGCGCGGCAACATCGACGTGAAGGTCACCATCGTCGACTGATCCACCCGCACGACACGAGGCGGGCGTCCCCATCGGGGACGCCCGCCTCCGTCGTCCAGGCGCGGATGGGTAGGGTCATCGCATGCCTGAGAACACCGGCCCCGCTGGGGTGCCCCTCGACGACGACGCCCGTGCCGCCCTCGAGGAGCTGGGGGAGATCCGCGGGAGCATCGACAACATCGACGCCGCCCTCGTCCACATGCTCGCGGAGCGCTTCAAGTTCACGCAGTCGGTCGGCCGGCTGAAGGCCGCGCACGGCCTGCCCGCGGCGGATCCCGAGCGCGAGCGCCGCCAGATCCTCCGCCTCCGTGCCCTGGCCGAGGAGTCGAAGCTCGACCCGGCCTTCGCGGAGAAGTTCCTGAACTTCATCGTCGCGGAGGTCATCCACCACCACACGCGCATCGCCGAGGACCAGGTCGCCGCCACCTCTGCGGTCGCGCCCGAGGACGGCGGGCCGGCGGCCTGAGGCGGCACCGGCGGCGCCGCGACCGTCGGATGTTCTATCCGGCGTGCGATCGTGATCGTCCACGCGTGTGCGCTCGCCTGCGGCTCCTCTCGATCACCTCTCGCTCGGCGCAGGGGCGTCATCGTCGCCGAATATCTTCCTCAAGCGCCCGTCGAGCCAGTCCTCGGCTCCTTCTTCCATGATCTTCGTGGGGTGGTTCGCGTAGATGAGTTCGTGTGACAGCTGCATGTCGAGCTGTCGCAGGATCGTGTCGTACGTCACGCGGTATTGCGTCGGCACGGGTGCGCCGAGCTCGCGAAGCCGCGTCTCGGCCGCCCTGAGGTCCTTGCGCAGGAAGCGCTGCACGGCCACGGTCCGGTCCGAGCTGGCGTCCACGCCGCGTAGCTCGCTGGCGTAGATGACGGAGCCATCCTGCTCGAAGAAGACGTTCGCGTACGTCCTATCTCGCTCGGAGGCGGCGTAGACGAATATCTCGGTCAGGTCCGGAGCGCCGTCGGAGTACTCGAGGGCGAGTGAGACCCAGCTCTCGATGAGCTCCGCCAAGACCTGTTCTTGATCCATCCGTCGCATTGTCTCTCTTGATGGGAAGCGATGATCATCCACTCGCCATTGCAGCGGAAATCATCGATTGAACTTGCCCAGATGCTCCCAGTCGCCGAACTGGGGCACTCGTTCCCAATGGCGATCCATCTTCACCTCTCGGTACTCGGAGACGTGAGTAAGTGGATCTGCGTCATCCATGACGACGTGCTTGGCGTAGCCTTCGGGCTTGAAGACGAATTCCTCCACGGCGTTGGCCTCGTTGATCGGATGGAAGGACCGATCGGCGGGATAGCGGTGCTCCGTCACGTTGGACATGAAGAGCCGGCCCTGCAGGTTCTTGAACCCGTATCGAAAGCGCTGGCGGCCGAGTTCGTCGAGAAATGAGACATTGACGAAGTCGGCATGAGGGATGACTTCGAGCAGGAATTCAGGCACCGCACGATCTCGGGCGTCATCCTTGAGTGCCGCGACGGTGAACCAATGGTCAGGCTCGGGGACCAGGCCGTCGAAACGGCTACGCGCGTCGGCCTCCGACAATGGTTTGATGGGCTCGTTGAATTCGCCGTCCCACTCTTCGCAGTAGATGTAATTCATCGGGGGCCACTGCCTCTCGCTACCTGGCCGCATTTTACTCGAATCCGTCGACGTCTCTATTGATAACACCCTTGCTTTTGGCGTGCGCGATTACGTACGCAGGTAACGCTGGCGTGCTTCCATCTCGGAAAGCGGTTCGAGAGGCGCTCGAGACGCCGTGTCCTACTCTCGGCAGTACTCGTATCTCAAGGTGCGACTCCCCTGCGTGCCTCATCCTCCGATATCGGCTTGATGGGCTCAACGTATTCGGTGCCCGACTCATCGCAGTAGACGTGATTCACCAGGAGGCCTCGCGGCGTGGGCATGTTCGATCTCGGCATTCACGTAGATGCTGACTTCCGCCAGATCCCGCGCCTTCACGTCGCTCGAGTACCCGATCATCGCGATGTCGAGTGCCACTGTGTCTGCTCGCGCTCTTGCTCGCGGTGCATTCGTGCATCTTCCGCTCGGGGAGGGGTCATCGTCTACCGAAGATCTTCCTCAGGCGTCCGTCGAGCCAATCCTCGGCGCCTTCCTCCATGATCTTCGTGGGATGCTTCGCGTACATGGGTTCGTATGATAGCTGCATGTCGAGCTGTCGTATGACGGTGTCGTACGTCACGCGATACTGCGTCGGAATCCGTGCGCCCAGTTCGTGCATTTGGACCTCGGCCGCCTTGAGGTCCTTCAGTAGAAATCGCTGCACTGCCACGGCTCGTTCCCGACTGGCATCCACGCCTTCGAGCTCGTTCGCATACACGACGGACCCCCTCTGCTCGAAGAACATGTTCGCGTATGCGCTGTCTCGCTCAGACGCACCGTATATGTATATCTTCGTCAGATTGGGGGCGCCGTCCGCGTACTCGAGACCCAGTGACACCCATTTCTGGATGAGATCATTCAAGATCGTCTCGTGCTGCAACATCGTGTCCTCTTCCTATTGGTAAAAAGGCCTGATAAACGTCTGGCCGTCTAAGGTGGCCTCGACTTCGAAACCTGATGCCCTGCCCGTCATCGGGTCGGGATCGATGCGGATGTCCATGGAGACCCGCTCGTCGGGATGCTCGATCTTGTGACCAAGGAGCTCTCTTTCGAGAGCCCTGAATTCTATCCTGTTGTTCTTCGAGGACATGGCGATGATGTTGTCCAGCTTGGGTGAGCCTCCAGCCGAGTCGGCGGCGAGATGGCCCGCGTCGTCTCCGGAGAGCTTGCCCTGCGGGTTCCGCTGATGGGGCAGACGGCCCTCATGCACCTTGGGCTGGAGATCTTGGATGATGACACGGTCGATGTGTCCATGTTCGTTGGTCCGATACAGGTACTCGTGCTCGCCCGTCTGGTACCAGGTGCTCGGCTGAAGGGTCCTGTCTGCCCGGAAGTGGCTTCCATCGCGGACGACAGGTAGCTCCTTGATCTCCTCCGGGCTGAGCGAGCGCCAGTAGTCGTCCTTCGCGTACTCACTCGGATCGAGGGGGCGGGGGTGCGCAAGCGTCTTCGCGCCTGCTTCGGCGGGCGCAGGCTTCGGGTGCTCCAGCGTGCCGCCGTCTGCGTGACGTCCACTGTCTGCGAGCCGATCCGACGGCGTGAAGTCGGCGTCCGAATGGCCCGTATGGGGCTTCCCCTGCAGTTGGCCTTCGTGTGATGCATCCGACGCGCCAGCGTGTCGATCGGATGCAAGGGCGTCGCGTCCGCCGTGCGCCGCACCTCGGTCGGCGGCCTCGGTCATCGCGTGGGTGTGGTTTCGGCTGCCGACCTCCACGTGCGCGTGCACCGGGATGCGGACGCCCTCCGGCGTGACAGCGTGCTCGACCACGACGCGGACCGTGGGAATGCGGTCGATGGCCGCGCGCAGGGCCTGGACGGCGACACCGGTCGCGGCGCGGTTGACCGCATCGACCTTCGTCACGGCCGTCGTGAGGAGGTCGCCGACCCGGACCATGCCGGAGCCGACCGCGACCGATGCCCGTGCGCCCGCACCCGCCACCCTGCCCGCGACGGACGCCGCGTCCGCCGCCTCGCCGAGGCGGGTGCCGAGCGCTGCGACCCTGGCGCCCGTGGCGGCGTCCTTCGCGCCCGCCGCGGCCTCACCGCCCACCGGGATGAGCATCGGCGCCACGTTCGCAGCCAGGGCTCCCCATGCTCCGGCGGGGTCCGTCTTCCACTGCTCCGCACTGCCCAGGAAGCCGTCGACCGTCTGCTGCTGCTTGTCCAGGACGGACTGCGAGGAGTCCCGGACCTCCTTGGGCACCATGCCGCCGGGATCATTCGCGTAGATCCATGCCAGCGGCGTCGGAACCGCGAGCACGCCGAGCGCCTCGGCCGTCCCGGCCAGGGTGCCGCCCCAGTGCGCCCAGTCGTAGAACTGCCCCGTGTCCAGGTCGAAGTTGGCCAATGACGACAGGCCCTTGATGTTGGCTACCGTGGCGTCGAGGCCTCCCCACAGGAAGTTGTGGGAGCACTGGCCCTCGTCCCGGCCGCGGGCTCTCATGCCGAACGGCAGTTGATCTCCCGCGGCAGCCTCCGCCGTGAAGTCCTCACCTCGCACCTGCTCCGTGGGCGCCGACGGATGCGCCGCTGCCCGGATCGCGTTCACGCAGTCGGCCTGCGCCTGATCCAATGCCGTCGCCTGCGCCGCGATCGCCGTGATGAGCTTCTCGTTGTGCATCGCGTACGGCGGGTACTCGGTCCAGTCGACGTGCTGGGCGGGACTCGAGTACATCTCCTCCGGCGGCCCGGAGTCCATCCCGTAGTCGGTGAGGTGCTGCACCGGCTGCGGGCCCACCGCCGGCAGGTCGTACCCCTGGACCGCCTCCGCGACGAAGGCGATCGCCTCCGTCTGGAGCCGCTTCAACTCCGCCACGAGCGGATCGACCGCCGTGGCGAACGCATTCAGCGCGGTCGCGACGGTCGTGAAACCGTGGCCGACCTCCGTGGTCTTCTGCGCCACCGGCGTCATCACCGCCAACAGCGCATCCGACTCCGGCGCCTGCTACACGGCCGAGAGCGTCTGCCACTTCGACGACGCCGTGTCACCGTGCTGCGCGATCCCCTCCCCGCCGGCCGCCAGCGTCCACGCCGCGGTCCGGATCATCCATGGTCACCCCGGGGATGCCGGAGGGATCGACCAGCCCATCCGCCCGGCACAGACCGCCGCCCTGCGCCACCTGCGGCTGCATCAGCGGCCACTCGCACGCGTGGTGAACCAGCTGAAGTCACCCGACGATGCCGCGCTCTCGGCCTCCGACTGCGCCTCGCGCACGTCGGATGCCATCACGTCATCCGCCTGCACGTACTCCGCCGTGGCCGTCGCCGCTCCGAACAGGCACGCCGAGATGCGGTTCGACACATCCGTGACCGCTTCCGTCTGCGCGTCCATGAACTCCGCCAACGCGTTCGGCACCGCCGTGCACGACCCCGAACCGGTCGACACGTCATCCGGCGCACCCGACACCCCGCGCATCACGGATGAGAGGTCGTCGGCCGCGCGCTGCACCGCCGTGAGCACCTCGCTCACACCGGGGGGATCGATGCGGTAGTTCGTCATAGGGCCTCTCCTCCACCTCGCTCACCCGTACGCGAGGGGCCAGGCAGGCGGCATCCGCATCCGGTGGACTGTCGTCGGGCCCTGATCGCGGCTGCTGCGTGCATTCCTAGGCGCCCCACTTCGGGGGCATCCCGACGACGTGTTCAGCATCCCGGGGCCGCGTTACCGCGTCAAGCGCGGGCAGGGGATCCGCGGGTACGGCCCCGAGGCCTCAGGCCTCCGGGTACTCCTCCCGCAGCACGCGCTCCAGGAGCTCCGCCACCGCGCCCGGGCCCGAGGCGGAGGCGACCGCCTCGACGCCCGCGTTGTAGTTGGTGTTCGTGTTCACGTCGTAGGTCACGAGGCGGCCGTCCGCGGTCTCGATGAACTCGATGCCGGCCACCTCGATCCCGAGCCCGGCGAGGAACGCGACGTAGCGCTCCACGAGCGGGTGCTCCGCGGTGATGTCCTCCCGCAGCGAGAAGATCGTGTCGCCCGGCTGCTGCGCGATGGTCGCGCCGGGCGGCATCACGAGCGCGCCGGTGGTCGGGTCGATCGCGCAGGCGTCCGCCGGGCACAGCTGGTAGCCGCCGCGCGCGGTGTCGGCCTGGATCGCGTAGACGAACTTCCCGCCCACGATCTCCACCCGTGTGACCCGCGGCGTCGCGGCCTCGAGGAACTCCTGCAGCAGCGTGATCCCGTCCTGCGGCTCCTCGAAGTCCGTGCCCTCCACGTAGGCGGCCAGCTCCTCGACGCTGTCGAACTTGCGGACCCCGAGGCCCTTGCCGCCCTGGTTGTGCTTGGTGATGAACGGCGTCGGGAGTCCCCGCGCCGCCTCGACGATGCGGTGGCTGCCGATCACGGCGCGTGTACGGGGCACCTCGATCCCGGCGGCGCGCAACGCCGTGAGCTGGTCGACCTTGCTCACCTCGAGCTCGATCGTGCGGCGGCCGTTGACCGTGCGGCGGCCGTGCGCCTCCAGCCACGACATGAGGGCGCGCGTGTAGTCCTTGGAGAGCGCGTGGTCGCGCGTGTGGGCCGAGGCGCTGATCCTCGACCAGAAGATCCCCTCGGGCGGCGCCTCGTCGATCTCGAGCACGCCGTCGGTGAGGAGCCACTCCTCGTACGGCACGCCGCGTGCGTCGAGCGCGGCGGCGAACGGCCCGAACCACTCGGGGTTCTCGTGGATGGCGAATACCTTCGGTGCGGTGGTCATCCCCCCAGGCTACGAGGCCGGGGAGGCCGCGCCGGACGCGTGACGGACGGCGTCAGCTCACGCGCACGAGCGCCTGCACCGGCAGGTGGTCGCTCATCATGCGGCCGCGCCAGGCGAAGTCGTTGATCGCGGCGGCGCGGACGTCCACGCGGTCGCCCACGAGGATCCAGTCGATGCGCGGTCCGTCGACCACGGGCGGCCGGTAGTCGGGGAACGTGCCGAAGGCGGGGGTCGCCTGGCGGGCGGTGTCGAGCCAGGAGTCGCGGAGACCGGCGCGGCGGGTGAGCGCGTCGTAGGGGAACGAGTCGACGGGCGCGTTGAAGTCGCCCATGAGCACGAGCGGCATCCCGGCGAAGCGCGTGCGCACGAGCTCGGCGATGGCCTCCGCGGCGCGGTCGCGGGCCTCGGCGACGTCGTGGTCGAGGTGCGTGTCGAGCACGACGAGCGGGTGGCCGGTGGCCTCGTCCTGGAAGCGGGCCCAGGTGAGGATCCGCGGCATGGGGTTGCCCCACGTCATGCTGCCGATCACGTCGGGCGTGTCGGAGAGCCACATCACGTCGTGCTCGAGGAGCGTGAGGCGCGAGGCCTGGTAGAAGATCGCGCCGTGCTCGCCGTGGCTGCCGCCGTCGCGGCCCTGCCCGACCATGCGGTACGAGGGCGGGAGCGCCTTCTCGATCACCTGGATCTGCGGCCACAGCGCCTCCTGCACGCCGAGCACCGTGGGCCGCTCCTGCTGCAGGAAGCGCGTGAGCACCTCCTGGCGCTCGGGCCAGTGGTCGGCCTCGCCCTCGCGGGTGCCGTGCCAGGGCATGCGCACGTTGAGCGAGATCAGGTGGATGTCGTCGCCGGTCGTCGGGCCGATCGCGGGGGTCATGACGACCATTCAACCCCGTGCGGCTGACCGCCTGGCCGCTGAGCGACGATCGGCTGGGGAGCGGGCGTCAGCAGCCGGGCGTGACGAGCGCCTTGACGAAGGCGCCGGTCTGGTACGTGTACTGCGACACCCACTGGCGGAGGCTGAAGTCCACCGGGTCCTCGACCACCATGAGGTCGCCCGTGAAGCAGCGCGAGAAGATCAGCTGCGTGCGGGTGACGTGCGGGGTCCAGGTGATGACGATGGCGCTCGTCCAGCCGTTCTCCTCGGACTTCTCGCGCAGGTAGCGCGCCTCGCCCTGCGTCGTGAACGGCGACGGGGTGTCGCACGTGACGGCGTAGGGGAACTCCCCGTTGCAGGCGGCCAGCTCCGCGGCCGACTGCGGGCCCGTCGGCGGCACCGAGAAGACGACCGTGTCGGAGTAGCCCTCCTCCACCAGCTTCGCCGCGAGGTCGCGGCGGGTGGGGTTGGGCGGGCCGATGACGTAGATGACGTCCGCCTTGTCGGGCTGGCTCGCCGGCGGGAACACGAAGAGCGGGATGCCGGCCAGGAGCCACGCGAGCAGGAGCACGAGGACCGCCAGGAGCGAACGCACGATCCAGCGACGGACGCGGTGCGCCCGACGGGGCGGGATGGTGGTGGTGGTGCTGGGTGTCAACGTGTGCTCTCGGCCTGGAGGATCCGCGGGGGCGGCGTGCGGGGGCGGGGGCGTCCCGCGGCGACTCATCGAGCCTATGGGGAGCGCATGACGGCCGCGAAGCCCCCATCCGGGGCGGGGACGCGACGTCGTCGGGCGGCGGGCGGCCCTCGGCGGATCATCCGCCCGTGGAGCAGGGGACCTGCGTGATCTCGGACTCGAGCGGGCGCACGAGCGGCGTGTGCCGCACCTCGAGCGGGCCGGGGGAGTCGGACGCCGGCATCGTGAACGTGACGTCGACGGTCTTCGTGTCCTGCGGCGCGAGCTCGGTGCGGATGCGGATCATGCCGCGCCCCATGTCGGTGCCGCGCGCCTCCTCGGTGGTGAGGTCGGCCTCCGTCTTCCAGCCCGTGACCGTCGACCCGACGGGGCCGTAGACGAGGAGGTCGTCGAACTGGCGGCCCTTGGCCTTGCCGTCGAGGCCGGTGACGTACCGCGGCAGGCTCGTCGCGGCGTCCGCCGGGGCGATGCTCGTCATGTCGACGGACACCGTGTACGTGGTGGTGTCGCCGCAGGTCTCCGCCTGGACGCGGGATCCTGAGCGCAGGTAGTAGCTCATCTTGGATCCGGAGCCGATGTCGTTGAAGTACAGGCCGATCGCGGTCTGCTCGGTGTTGTCGTCCGGCAGCGCGCCGCTCAGCGGCCCGCCCTCGATGAGCGTCTGCTCCTCCGGCACCGTGCTCCACAGCAGGAGGCGGCGCTCGTCGATGGCCCGGTCGATCGCGGTGACCAGCGGGACGACGGGCGGGGTGTCGGTGACGAGCTTCGCGAAGATCGTGCTGGCCGCGCTCGCGAAGTAGCGGTCCTGCGCGAGGTAGTCGGGGTACTGGCTGTAGACCGCGCCGAGGAGCGTGGGCACCGCGTTCTCCGCGTTCAGCTCGTCGCCCGTGGCGAGCGTGATCGGCCCGGTCGCCTCCAGCAGGTAGCTGAGCGCGATGGGGTCGAACGACAGCACGCCGTCGACCCGGTCGCCGATGTTGGCCTCCCAGTACGACTTGGCGAGCGCGCCGGAGGTGGGGAAGTCGGGGAACATCGTGATGTTCTGCTCGAACCGGTCCGAGCGCGGCTCGATGAGGCGCACGGTCTCGTCCGGGATGTCGCCCTGGCGCACGTTCCGCGGGAAGTCGTTGCTCGACGCCTGCTTCGCGATCCGCACGCTGCCGTCCTCGACCGTCAGCAGCACGAGCGCGGCCGGGTTGCCGCCGGTGGAGCGCACCTCCGCGTTGTTCTGGAACATCAGCAGGTAGTTGCGGGCGCCGTCGGCCCCGAGCAGGTCGGGCAGGATCCCCGTGACCTCGCGGAAGGTGCCGGCCGTCGCCTCGGTGCTCGTGAGCGTGTCGTCCATGAGGTCGACGTCGTCCGCGACCTGCGCCCAGAGGCTGTCGCGGTCGATGGTGTCGAGCTGGGCGCGGGCGCCGGCGAGGCCGTCGGACGCGGTGTCGACGGTCTGGCCGAGCGAGCGGATCCCGTCGAGGTCGATGCGGCCGAGCACGGGCGTGAACGCGGAGAGCGAGACCTCGGTGGCGGGCGTGACGACGTCGGTCGCGAGCCGGTCGCTCGTGGCGGCCAGCACGCGGGCGGCGTGGATGTTCGGGCCGACGAACGGGATCCACTCGTAGGCGCCGAGCACGCCGTCGTCGGCGGCCTCCGCGGCCGTCGCGGTGTGGTCGCGGAGCTCGGCGGCGCCGGACTTCGCGGTGTCGATGTCGCCCGCGAGGAGCGCCGTCTGCACCTGGTCGGACAGCGGGAGCGCCTCGCGCAGCTCGCTCTGGACGGTGTCGACGCGGGGGAGGATCAGCGCGGCGGAGACCGCGGTGCCGATCACCGCGACGCCGACGACGCCGACGGGGATCCAGAGGCGCTTGCGCTTCCAGATGGGGCGTCGGGTGCGGGCGGCGTCGCGGTCGGCGCGGCGGCTGCGGCGGCCGGTGGAGCCGTCGGAGCCGTCCTCGTCGTCGGCCGGGGGCAGGATGTCGTCGATGCCGCTCACCGGTCGGTCGTCCCTGTCACGGCCGGGCGGCCGGCCGGGAAGGCGCGGCCGTTGCCGATGGCGGGGCGGTCGTCGGCGGACGCGGATCCGCCGACGGCGCCGAGCCCCGCGGCACCTGCGCCGATGAGCGCCTGCTCGCGGACGGCCGCGGGCGCGGTCTCGTCGGGCAGGGGCACGGGCGCGCTGACCGGGCCGGTGACCTGCTTGCGGGTGGAGGAGATCCAGAAGAACAGCAGGAGGATCACGAGCGACGCGATGCTCGTCGACATGCCCTGGTACGCGTCGCCGCGGATGAGGGAGAAGAGGTACGGCGTGACGACGACCGCGATGGCGGCGCCGAGCAGACCGCGGCGGCGCATGCGGGCGCGGATGAAGAGGCCGGCCACGAGCCCGAGGAGCGCGCCGACGGCGACGACGCCCGGGATGCCGAAGTTCGAGAACGCCTCGCCGATCGCCGAGAGGCTCGTCTCGACGCGGTTGACGCCGTAGAACCGCGGCACGTAGGTGGACGTGAACCACGTGTTGCCGCCGCCGAACGGCTTGTCCTCCCAGAGCCCGCGGGGGACGAACCAGGCGGGGACGGCCGCGTAGGTCGCCCCCCACTGGTAGACGAAGTCGGGCAGCGACGCGACCTCGTTGAGGCGGATGAGCACGTCGAACGGGCGGGTCTCGATGCCGCTGGTGAGGCGGTCGAGGAGCACGCCGATCGGGTCCTGCGTGAGGCGGTCGAGCGAGCGGCCGTTGTCGAAGGTGGACTCGCGGATGACGATCGAGTAGACCATCGCGACCACGGCCGTGACGCCGCCGATGAGGGCGATGGTGCGGAAGCGGAACGGCTTCGGGCCGATCTGCTTGAGGATCAGGAACGGCAGGAACACGCCGATGATGAGCGGGCCGCGGCCGCCCGCGGACCCGGCGCAGACCACGAGCACGAGGACGGCGACCAGGTTCACCCAGTTCCAGCCCTCGAGGCCCTTCTGGCGGCGCGCGAGCACGTTGTAGACGATCGCGATCTGCACGGGGATGTAGGAGAGGCCGATGAACGACTTGCCGGAGAGGAAGTCGCTCCGGTTGGCGAGGCCCGTCGTGTACGCCTGGATGCCGCCGGAGGAGAAGACCAGGTACACGAGGAGGCCGAGCGCCACGACGGAGGAGATGACCACGAGCGCCTGCGACACCGACGTGTTGAACACGCGCTGCCAGCGGACCTGCGTGTCGGGGTCGACGAAGGCGGGGCCGCCCGCGAGGGCGTTCTCCTCCAGGGCCGTGGCGTCCTCGCCGCCGCGGGCGATGCGCCGGGCCTCCCGGGCCACCGAGTAGTAGTAGATGACGAAGAACGCCGAGAAGAAGATCAGCGCCTCGATGAGGGCCGAGCTCGCGGCGAGCTGCAGCGTGGGGGAGAAGAAGCGGGTGTCGGCGATGGCGCCGGGGCTCGTCTCCATGCTGTTGGCGACCGTGAGCGGGCGCAGCACGAACAGCAGCAGGCCCGTGAAGGCGACGATGCCGCCCGGGGTGATCGGGTCCCCGTTGGAGACCGTCTCCTTCACGAGCACGCCGACGAGCAGGATCGCGAGCACCGCGATCATGAACGGGTAGGAGAGCTCGTTGCCGAGCAGGGCCACGCCGCCGAGCGCGGCGAGGACGGTGAGGACCACGGCGGCCGCGAAGACCGCCGGGGTCGCTAGGCGGTACGTCGGACCCATGAAGTCATCTCCTCGAAAGCCGCGTCCAGGCGGGCGGTGGCGGCGACGAGCGCCGCCGCGGTGGTGGATGAGGCGCCGGCGTCCGCCGACCCTCCGATGGCGGTGCGAACCGCCCGGTCGAATGCGGGCTCCGTGCGCGTGCCGAACTCGGTCGTGAACGCCCCGACCTTGGTGGCGCCGCCGACGGCGACCACGGGCGTCGTCAGCATCGTACCGAGGTACATGGCGTGCATGCGAGAGGCGATGACGACCTCGCGGTCGGCCATGATCGCGGCCGCGCGGCCCCAGCCGTGGTCGCCGGGCTCGGTCGTGAGCCGGGCGCGCACCTCGGGTTGCAGCGCGCCGGCGTCGGAGTCGTCGCCCTGGTCCATCGACACGAAGACGACCTCGCCGAAGCGCTCCTCGAGGGCCTGCACGTGCGCGAGGGTGACCTCGGGGGAGTGCGTGGCGTTCAGCGCGACGACGGCTCCGCGACGCCCGTCGGCGGGGGCGGCCATCTCCGCGAGCTCGGGGGCGGCGAAGAGGCTGACGTCGGCGGCGACCTCGACCGGGAGCTTCGAGTACCCGGCGGCGCGGCCGGCGGAGTCGGGGTCGCGGGTCCAGATGCGGGCGCCGTCGAGGCCCGCGCGGAGGGCGAGGCGCGCGCGGCGGCGGGTGACGGGATCCGCGCCCACGCCGAACACGACGAGCGGCGTGCGGCTGGTGCGCGCGATGAGCCCGGTGACGGCCATGAGCCGCGGGAGGCCCGCGAAGGGGCGGGCAGGCTGGTCGTCGGCGAGGAGCGTGCCGCCGCCGACGACGACCGCGTCGACCTGGCGCACGAGGTCGGCCAGTCCGCGCACGCCGCCGACGCGGGCGCGCTCCTCGGTGGAGTCGACGCGCGCGGCCTGCCCGAAGTCGGCGATCACGGTCTCGTGGCCGGCCCGGCGGAGGCGCTCGGACAGCGCGTCGGTGAGGAAGGCGTCCCCGAGGTTCTGCGGGTGGCCGGACGCGAGGGTGCGGTCGGCGGAGACGATGAGGGTCCTCATGCGTCCTCCTTCCTGACGGAGCGGTGGCGGATGAGGAGCGCGGCGATGGCGGCGCTCAGGACGAGCTCGGCGGCGAGCGTGACGCCGGCGAGCAGCGCGGGTCCGGCCGTGAGCGCGGCGACGAGCGTGAGGGCCACGGCGACGACGCCCGTGACGATGGTCGCGGTGAGTCGCACGCGCACGAGGCCGGAGCCCATCGCGTACGCCATGAGCGCGTAGTTGCCGAACTTCGGGGCGACCGAGAGGAGGATCACCAGGAAGATCGTCTGGTCGAACGCGTCGCCGCCGAGGAGCTGCTCGACGGGGCCGCGGAGGAGCGCGAGGATCCCGGCCAGCACGAGGCCGCCGAGCGCGAACCGCCACCAGTACGCGCGCGCGGGGCGGGCGGCGGCGCGGATCCGCGGGATGAGCTGCTGCGAGAGCGTGGCCGGGAGGACCTCGAGCGGCTGCACGATGCGGTAGGCGAGCGCGAGCGGCACGACGGCGTCGGCCCCGAGGATCGCCGTGCCGAGCACGAGCGGCGCCTGCGAGTAGAGCGCGCTGAGGGATCCGGAGAGGCCGAACTCGAGGATCTGCGGGAAGACGCGCACCGGCTCGTCGCCCGTCGTCGGCAGGCCGCGGCGGACGGCGATCCACGTCCCCGCGGTGACGACGAGCGACACGAGCGGGAACGCGAGCAGCACGAGCAGCTCCGGCACGAGGGACGCGATGACGAGCGGCACGGCCTTCAGCACCACGAGCGCCAGGTCGGGGAAGGCGTAGGAGGCGTCGCGGCGGCCCACGAGCAGGGGCGCGCGGATCGTGCGGGTGAGGGAGTCGAGCACCTGGCTGACGCCGAGCGCGACGAGCAGCAGCACGGCCTCGCCCGGGATCGAGGAGGCGGCCGCGACGGTGATGAGCACCGCGACGACGGCGCCGACCGAGCCGAGGCCGGCGTGGAAGCCGACCGCCCGCGCGTGCACGCTCCGGGTGAGGCGCGTGCGCGGCAGCGAGAGCAGGAAGTTCGCGGCCCCCGAGTCGGTGATGATCGCGAAGGAGCTGAGCAGCGCGAACCCGGTCACGAGCGCGCTCTGGGCCGACCCCTCGGACAGGCGCGTGAGGACCACGAGCAGCACCAGCTGGAGCACGCGCGTGAGCCCTGCGGCCCCCGTGGGGAGCAGCAGCCCGATCCGCCCGGTCATCGCGTCCCGATGCTCTGGTAGGCGTCGTGGACGGTCTGGGCGGAGGTGCGCCAGTCGAAGCGGCAGGTGACGGCGCGTCGGATCCGGGCGGCCTCCTCCTCCTCGAGCGGGTCGGCCGCCGCGAGCCGGGCGAGCGCCTGGGTGATGGCGGAGGTGTCGGCGGGCGAGAAGTACGTGGCGTCGTCCCCGCAGATCCAGTGGAAGACGTCGATGTCGGAGACGGCGAGGCGCGCGCCCGCGACCATCGCCTCGACGAGCGGCAGGCCGAAGCCCTCCGCGAGGCTCGGGAAGACCACGCCCCGCGACGCCGCGTACAGCACGGCGAGCTCGTCGTCGGTCACGTAGCCGGCCAGCTTGATGTCGTCCGACTCGGCCATGTCGACGTCGCCGAACACGGCGCTCTTCGCGCCCACGAGCACGAGGGGAGCTGCAGCGCGGGTCTCCGCGGGCAGCTCGAGGTACGCCTCGGTGAGGCGCTTGAGGTTCTTGCGCGGATCCATGCTGCCGACCGCGAGCAGGTACCCGCCGTCGGTCACGCCGAACCGCTCGAGCACGCGGGCGCGCTCCTCGGCGCCGCGCGGCTCGCCGAAGACGGGGCTCGGCGCGTTGGGCGCGACCACGACGGGCGCGCTGGACAGCCCGAGTTCGCGCACCTGCTCGGCGACGGGCTCGCTCACGGTGACGATCACGCGCGCGTCGCGCAGGTTCGCGCGGAGCAGCGGCACGTGGGTCACGACGTACTCGCGGCTGTACCACTCGGGGTTCGTGAGCACGAAGAGGTCGTGCACGACCACGATGTGCCGGCGGTGCACGAGCGGCGCGCGGCTCGTGAGCGACAGCAGCACGTCCTGGCGCGTGATCCACGGCAGGGTCGTCTGCACCCAGAGCCAGCTGCGCGCGCCGGACGACGCGATGCCGCCGGACGGAGTGGCGCGCGTGACGCCCTGCTTGCCCTCGAGCGCGCGGGCGATCTCCGTCGCGTACCGCTGCTGTCCGGTCACCCGCTGCCCCGCGTAGGCCTCGTTGACGACGAGCCGGCGCATCACGCGACCGCCCCGTCGAGGCGGGCGCCGTCATGCCGGACCCAGGAGGCGATGCGGCGCTCGAAGGCGGCCGCGTCGAAGTCAGCGGAGCGGCGGACGCTCGCGGCCGGATCCAGGGCCGCGGCGCGCGCGACGGCGTCGGCGAGGTCGGCGGTGCCCTCCCAGTCGTGCACGTGCACGCCCGTGACGCCGTCGACGACGCTCTCCGTCGCGCCGCCCACGTCGGTGACGAGCACGCGGGCGCCGGCGGCCATCGCCTCGACGGGCATGATCCCGAAGTCCTCGACCGCGGGGAACACGTAGGCGAGCGCGCGCTGGTAGAGCGTGTAGAGCAGGGCGTCCGAGGGCCGCGGGACGATCGTGACGGGCACGCGCGCGGCATCGGCCTGCGCCCGCAGCTCCTCGGCGAGCGGACCGGATCCGGCGAGCACGACCGGCACGCCGGCTGCCTCGCCCGCGCGGATCACGAGGTCGAGCCGCTTGTACGGCACGAAGCGGCTGGCACCCAGGAGGAACGACTCCGGCAGCGACGCGGCGACCGCGGCGTCCGGTCCGGTGAGCTCGCCCTCCCACGACGCGGTGGCGCGGATCGCGGTGGCGTCGACGGGCGGGTGGATCACGCGGGAGTCGACGTCCCACGCCGTGCGGATGCGCGCCTGCACGAACGCGCTGTTCGCGGCGAAGTCGGCGTGCGACGCCTGGGCGCGGCGTCGGTCGAGCGCGCGGAGCGGGGGAGCGGCGGCCTTCACGAGCGGGTTGGCGCCGCGCTGGTCGAGGTCGGGGGTCCAGAGGTAGCGCGCGGGGCTGTGCACGTAGACGTGCTGCCGGGTCGCGCGGTCCCCGTGGCCGAGGTGGTGCGCGAACAGGTGCGAGCTCGAGAGGGTCCACTCGTACGCGTCGAGGTCGAGCGAGCTCCAGGTGAGCGGCATGAACGGCAGGGCCAGCGGCTTGCGCTTCCGCAGCGGCGTGCGGGCGATCCAGCTCTCGCGCACCGGGCGGTCGCCGAAGCGGCCCGGGTCGTCGTTCCAGAGCGTGAAGAGGTCGGCGTCGGGGAAGGCGTGCGCGAACGCGTCGAACACCTTCTCGGATCCGCCCGACCTCTCGATCCACTCCTGGACCAGCAGCCCGCCCATCAGACGGCCCCGTCCGCGCCGAAGACGGCCTTGAACGTGCGCGCCAGGATGATGATGTCGCCCGTGAGCGACCAGTTCTCGACGTAGTAGAGGTCGAGCCGGATGGCGTCCTCCCACGAGAGCGACGACCGGCCGGAGACCTGCCAGAGGCCCGACATGCCGGGCTTGATGAGCAGGCGGCGGCGCGCGGCGCTGTCGTAGAGCGCGACCTCGCCCTCGCGCTGCGGGCGCGGGCCGATGAGGCTCATGGATCCGAGGAGCACGTTGAGGAACTGCGGCAGCTCGTCGAGCGAGTAGCGGCGGAGGACGCCGCCGACCTTCGTGATGCGCGGGTCGTCCGTCACCTTGAACAGCGGGGTGTCGGCCGTGCCCTGCTGCTCCAGCAGCGCGAACAGCTCGGCGTCGGCGTTCATGCGCATGGAGCGGAACTTGAGCATGTGGAACGGCTCGCCGTTCAGGCCGATGCGCTCCTGCTTGTAGAAGACGTCGCCCTTGCTCGTGGCCTTGATGAGGATCGCGAGGAGGAGGAAGACGGGGCTCAGCACGATGAGCGTGATGCCGGACACGACGATGTCGAACAGGCGCTTGGAGAGCAGCTTCCGGCCCTCGAAGCGCGGCGTCTCCACGTGGATGAGCGGGAGGCCGGCGACCGGGCGCGTGTGGATGCGCGGGCCGCCGATGTCGGTGAGGCCGGGCGCCATGACGAGGTGGTGGCGGCCGGGCTCGAGCGACCAGCTCAGCTCGCGGATCCGCTCGGGCGGCAGCTCGTCGCTCGAGGTGAGCACCAGGGTGTCGGCGCCCAGGCGGTCCAGCTGCGCGAGCGCGTCGTCGGCGTTCCCGACCACGGGCACGTCGAGCCCGGGGAGGCGGGAGGGCCGGGCGTCGCCCGTGAGGCACGCGCCCACCACGCGGTAGCCGGCCTTGGGGGCGCGGGCGAGGGTCGTGGCGGTGTGGGTCGTGCTCTCGAGGGACCCGACCAGGAGGATCAGCGAGGAGAACTCGCCGCGGCGGCGCTGGGCCGACAGCCACACGCGCCAGAGCGTGCGCGAGAGCAGCAGGAGGACGAGGCCGAGCGGCAGGCCGGTGACGATGTAGCCGCGCGCCAGGTCGATCTTCACGAGGAACGCGACGATGGCGATGATCCCGAAGAGCCGCAGCGTCGCGTCCGCGACCTGCTTGTACTCCTGCGTGCCGGTGCCGACGATGCGGTAGTCGCGCGTGCTGTAGACCGTGAGCACGAACAGCCAGGCGAGGATCAGCACGATCGAGACCATCGTGTACGTCACGGCCACGCCCTGCGCGTTGCCGCCGAGGTCGACCGTGCCGGCCGTCGTGCCGAACCACAGGAACTGCACGCCGAAGGTCGTGAGGATGATGACGATCGCGTCGCTCAGCGCCAGGCGCCGGGCGTAGACGACCCGCCAGCGCGAGCCCTCCTGGGCCTCGTCCGTGCGTCGTGTCTGTTGCGTGTCCACTGGTCCCCCGGGGCAGGCGGCTCCGATCGGGAGCCGGTGATGTCTGATGGAGCGGCGTGCGCTCGCGTGGGCGGTGGTGGGCTGGTCGGGTCAGCCTCGGAGTCGTGGTGCATCAGTGCGGGTCACGGCCCGCACCGACTCGAGGATCGACTCGATGGCGCCCCCGGCCTGCTCGCCGGAGGCGTCGTAGGTGGCCTGCGACCGGCGGTACGGGTCGACCACGTCGTAGTCGTCCTCCTGCGCGGGCGGCAGCGTGACGCCGCGCTGGGCCGCGATGAGCGGGATCAGCGCGCGCAGCTGCTCCGGCACGTCGCCGTCGCACGCGATGTGCTTCTCGTCCCCGGTCACCTCGACGAGGTGCTCGAACAGCGCCGCGAACTCGCGGATCGTGAACGTGAAGCGGTTGGCGCGGGGCACCGCGCGCACGACGGCGCTGCGGTGCTCGCGCGCCATGGTGAGCACCAGGTCGACACCCTGGATGATGCCGGGCGTCAGGAAGCGCGCCTGGTGATCGCTCGGGTCCCCGCCGTAGCGGACGGACAGCTCGGCCGCCTGCTCCGGCATGCGCTGTCCCTCGGCCGCGATCGTGCCGGCGCTGGAGAAGCGCACGACCGAGTCGGCCTCCGCGGCGTGGCCGCCGAAGATGGCCCGCACCCGGGCCCGGAGGACCTGCTCGGCCAGGGCCGAGCGGCAGATGTTGCCCGAGCAGACGAACAGGACGCGGAACGAGCCGTCGTCGACGCCCTCGGAGGATGCGTCGCCGAGGGCCGCGCGTGCGGCCCTGCGGCTCGTGGGGGGGAGTTCCGACATGGAGGGGAGCTACGCCTTGATCTTCTCGATGGGCGCCTTGGTCTTCTGGCCGTCCTCGTCCTCCGTGTAGCCGTACCCGTATCCGTAGTGGCCGTAGCCGTACGCGTCCGGGCCCTTGGTGGGGAGCATGGTGATCACGAGGCCGAGCACGTCCGCGCCCACGTTGGTGAGGTTGGCGATGGCGCTCTTCAGCTGCGTGCGGTGCGTGCGGCCCGCCGCGACGACGACGATGGCGCCGCCGGCGTTCTTGGACAGGATCGCCGCGTCGGTGACGGGCAGCAGCGGCGGGGCGTCGATGAGCACCACGTCGTAGCGCGCCTCGAGGTCCTGCAGCAGGCGGGCCATGCCCTGCGAGCCGAGGAGCTCGGAGGGGTTCGGCGGGATCTGGCCGGCGGGGAGGATCGAGAGCATGCCCGAGCCCCAGGGCTGGATGACGTCCTCGATCTCGGCGCGGCCGATGAGGATGTCGGTGAGGCCCACGGCGCCCTCGAGGCCCATGTAGGACGCGAGGCGCGGGCGGCGGAGGTCGGCGTCGATGAGGACGACCTTGATGCCCGAGTCGGCCAGCGCCAGCGCGAGGTTCGAGCTGGTGGTCGACTTGCCCTCGCCCTGGATGGACGAGGTGATGACGAAGCTGCGCGACCGGCCGCCGAACTCCAGGAACTGGAGGTTCGTGCGGAGGCTGCGGAAGGACTCGGCGCGGGGGCTCCGCGGGTCGTCCTGCACGATGAGGGGACGCTCGGTCGCCTTCGGGTCGTACGCGATGCCGCCGAGGATCGGCTTGGTCGTGACCAGCTCGACGTCGCGCTCCCCGCGGATGCGGTTGTCGAGCGTCTCGCGGAGGAGGCTGACGCCCACGCCGATGAGGAGGCCGATGAGCGCGCCCACGATGATGTTGACGGGCAGGTTCGGCGACGACGGCGACTCGGGGATCTCCGCCTGCTCGAGCTGCGTGATCTGCACCTGCGGCGTGCCCTCGATGGTCTCGGGGACGAGCGTGCCGACGACCGTCTTGAGGCTCTCGCCGATGGCGTCCGCGAGCGTCGCGGCGTCCTGGCGGGACTGGTCCTTGACCGTGATGTCGATGATCGTGGTGTCGAGCGGCGCGGAGGCGCGGACCGACTCGGCCAGCTCGCGCGACGTGACGTCGAGCCCGTACTGGTCGATGACGGGCTGGAGCACGGCACGGGTCGTGACGACGTCCGCGTAGCTCTTCACCGCCTGCGTGATGAAGTTGTTGCCCTGCTGCAGGTCCTGCACGTTGGAGGAGCTGCTCTGCGCGACGTACATCTTGGTGGACGCCTCGTACTCGGGCGTCTGGAGGAGGGAGAAGGCCGCCGCGGCGCCCACCCCGACCAGGAGCGTCAAGATGATGAGCACCGCGCCCCTACGCAGCATCCGAATGAAGTCACGGAGCGCCATAACTTAGAACCCTTCCCCAAAAGCACACAGGCGCGGAGTGTCCGCATACGTGGGATATCCACAGCCTCGGCTGTCTATCATCACACAGCTCACGAGTGGTGCTAGCAGCCCGGAACGCCCCCGTCCGGGGCATGGTAGGCCCTCTGACGCCCTGTTAGGGTCGCTCAGACAGCAGTGCTGCACGGCGGTACACGAGTGAGTAGGGACCTGGGCCATGAGCTCGCAGACATTTCGCCGGGGTACGCCCGCGCTCCCGGACCCGTCGGAGCTCCGCTCCGCGCCGGACGACAAGAACCCACCACCTGAGGGGGATTCGCCGACGGTGAACCGGGGCTTCCGCCCGGACGTCGAGGGCCTCCGCGCGCTCGCGGTCGTCGCCGTCATCGTCGACCACCTCTTCGACTGGCCGTCCGGCGGCTTCGTGGGCGTCGACGTCTTCTTCGTCATCAGCGGCTTCCTCATCACGGGCCTGCTGCTCAAGGAGTACGAGCGCAGCAAGACGATCTCGTTCCTCGACTTCTACAAGCGCCGGGTCCGCCGCATCATGCCGGCCGCGCTGCTCGTGCTCGTCGTCAGCACGGCCGCCTCGTTCCTCGTCTTCAACGTCGTGCGCGCGCAGGCCAGCCTGTGGGACGCCGTCTGGTCGGCCCTCTTCGTCTCCAACTGGCACTTCGCGAGCGCCGGCACGGACTACTTCGCGTCCGACGGCCCCATCTCGCCGTTCCGCCACTACTGGTCGCTCTCGGTCGAGGAGCAGTTCTACCTCGTCTGGCCCGTGCTGATCTTCCTGGTGATCACGTTCGCGCGCCGCCGCACCCCCAAGAACCGCGTCAAGCGCGCCCGCCTCTTCACGCGGACCATCGGCATCACGGTGGGCGTCCTCATCGTCGCGTCGCTCGCGTGGGGCTTCTACGAGACGTCGGCCCGCCCGACCGTCGCGTACTTCTCCACGTTCTCCCGCGCGTGGGAGCTCGGCATCGGCGCGCTACTCGCGATCTTCGCTGCGCGGCTGGCCACGCTGCCCGCGGCGATCCGCCCGGTGCTCGGCTACGTCGGCCTCGCGGGCATCATCGCGTCCTTCTTCCTCGTCTCCGGCGACGACGCGTTCCCGGTGCCCTTCGGCCTGCTGCCGGTCGTCGCGACCGCGCTCGTCATCGCCTCGGGCATCGGCGGGGTGTCGAAGGCCATGGTGCCCATCACGAACCCGGTCACCACCTACATCGGCCGGCTGTCGTTCTCGCTGTACCTCTGGCACTTCCCGGCGATCATCCTGCTGGCGTCGCTCCTCGGCACCGGCACCCCCGAGTACTACGGCGCCGCGATCGGCGCGACGCTCGTGCTCGCCATCGCCTCGTTCCACCTCGTCGAGGACCCGATCCGCCGCTCCAGCTGGCTCGACCCGAAGAAGGCCGGCCGCCGGTCCTCCGGCGCGCAGCTGAAGATGACCGTCGCGGCGCTCTCCGTCGTCGCGGTCGCCGTGGTGGGCGTCGTCGCCGTGGCCGTCGTCCGCGACGAGCCCGCGGGGGAGAGTCAGCTCGGCAACGGGACGCCGAGCACGGGCGGGACCGCCGCGCCCATCGAGGCCACCGGCACCGCGCTCGCGACCCGCACCGAGCAGATCACCGCCGCCCTCGCATCGGACGCCTGGCCGGCCCTGGATCCCGCCGTCGAGTCGTTCGGCGACTTCGGTCGCGACGTCATCGCGCCCGAGTGGGCGAAGGACGGCTGCCTCGGCGCCGACCTGGCCAAGGACAAGGACGCGATCAAGAACACCGAGCACTGCGTGTACGGGAACGCCGCCGCGGGTCCGGAGAAGACCGCGGTCATCTTCGGCGACTCGCTGGCGATCAGCTACGCGCCCATGCTCCGCACGAGCCTCGGCGACGACTGGAAGGTGCGCGTGCTCACGATGGCGCGCTGCCCTGCATCGACCGTCACAAGCACGGACACCGACGGCTCCGAGTACACGGAGTGCACGGACTTCCGCACCTGGGCGCTCAACGAGATGAACGCGACGAAGCCCGCGCTCATCCTGATGAGCGAGGCCGTCGACAACTCCTACCTGTCGAGCAAGGCCACGGGCGGCGCCGCCGACCGCGAGTGGCAGGCCGGCGCGCTCACCACGATGAACGCGCTGAAGACCGCGGCGTCCAACGTGATCGTCCTGTCCCGCCCGCCGGCAGCCACGGCCCTCGTGGAGTGCAAGACGCCCACGAGCTCGCCGAACGACTGCCAGTCGCAGGTGTCGCCGTCGTTCATCAGCCACGCCCGCACCATGGAGGCCGCGGCGACCGAGGTCGGTGCGCCCGTCCAGTTCATCAACACGCAGGGCTGGTTCTGCAGCCAGGGCACGTGCCCGGCGTTCGTGAACGGGATCCCCGTCCGCGGCGACACGTCGCACCTCACGGCCCGCCAGTCGCAGGACCTCGCGCCGATCATGGCGGACATCCTCGCCCCGCTCGGCATCGGCGCGGCCCCGGCTCCGGCCGCCGGCTGATCCGGCCGCATCACCGCACGCCACGACGGGCGCTCCTCCACACGGGAGGGGCGCCCGTCGTCGTGCGCGCGGCGTCCGTCGGCAGGCGCGCTCCGGCTCGATGGGGACGGATGCGTCGGTGCCAGACGTCCGTCGGATGGACGAGGCGCCACGGTCGCGCCTCCGCGCGTCGACGGACCGCTCGGCCCCTCGACGCGCCGTCCGCGCGGGGGCGGAGCCGGGATCAGCCCCGCGGCGCCTTCGCGGCGGACGTGCGGCTCGTGAGGCGCCGGGCGACGCCGATGAACGGCACCTCCACGAACCGGTGCACGAGCCACGAGACGACGAGCGTGAGCGCGATGGCCGCGACGACCCGCACGACCCCCTCGGGCACGTCGACGGCGCGCATGACCCGGTAGGCGAGCGGGTGCAGGAGGTACGCGGCGTACGAGATCGCGCCGAGCCAGATGAGCACGCGCGAGTGGGCCGCCTGCCGCGTGACGTAGAACGCGAAGAAGAGGCCGAGGCCCAGGAGGAACGACGCGGCGTAGTCGAACGGCGGCCACGCCGCGTCCTGCCCGCCGTTGAGGTACGTGAACAGCGGCACCCCCACGACGCCGGCGACGAGCAGGCCGCGCCAGGCGGTGGATCCGTCGCGGTCGCGCAGGTGGATCGCGTGCCCGAGCGACGCCGTGTAGAGCAGCAGGGGCAGGGTCCAGGGCAGCTCGCGCTCGAGCACCCGGCCGGCGATGGCCGCGGCGACGAAGCCGGCGAGCCAGACGTAGCCCATGGCGACGCTGCGGTCGAGGCGGCCGATGAGCTTCGCGACGAGGGACTGGCCGTAGAAGATCAGCTCGATGCCGAGGGTCCATGCCGTCGGCACGATCGTGAAGATGCCCACGGCGCCCTGCACCATGAGCACGTTCGCCATGATCACGAGGGGGCCGCCGAGCTCGCCGTCGCCCGTGGTCCCGATCCACAGCATCATGAGGCCGAGCACGAGCCAGTAGAGCGGGAAGAGCCGGTAGAGGCGACGCACCAGGAAGGTGCGGGTGTCCTGGCGCTGCAGGCTGAGGGGGATGACGTAGCCGCTGACGAGGAAGAACGCGACGACGCCCACGCGCCCCGCGTCCACCCACTGCCGGCTGAAGTCCTCGAACGCCGGGTACTCCGCGGCGAAGAGGTGCTGCAGCACCACGATGAACGACGCGACGCCGCGGACCGCCTCGAGGAACTCGATCTTCCGACCGGTCTCGCTCTTCACTGTCACGGTGCTGGTCACGCGGGCTCTCCTCTGGTGCGGGCGCGACGCTCCCGAGGCACCGCTTCGACCCTAACCGCCGGGCTGCGCGCGGGAGGGCGGGGGGATGCCCCTACTTCTGGGCGCTCTCGTCGAGGACCTCGGTGCGCACGAACTTGCGCACCTCGGCGCCCATGAGCTTGTAGCCCGTCATGTTGGTGTGGATCCCGTCGCGGAAGAACTCGGTCCGCCACTTCATGTCCTTGTTCGTGAGGTTCTTCCACGGGTTGAAGAAGTGGTACCCCTGCGCGTCGGCGAACTGCTCGAGGTGCGCGTTGACCTCGGGCGGCGTCTCGGGCGAGGCGTTCTGAGGCGGGATGCCGAGGATCACGGTCTCCTTCGGCGCGAGCTTCTCCACCGTCTGCAGTATGTCCGCGTCGAGCTGGGTGTCCGGGACGCCGGCGATGCGGTTGTTCGTGCCGATCATGATGAGCGCCACGTCGACGTCCTCGACGGTGGGCGTGTTGGCCGCCATGACGGTGCTCGTCGCGCCGTCGGTGCCCCAGCCGCCCGCGAAGGTCAGCGGGTCGCCGACGACGTAGTCGACGTAGGCCATGCCCTGGTCGATGCCCTGGGGCAGCGTGCCGACGAAGCCGTTCGTGTTCGAGTCGCCCATGACGACGATGCGGGTCATGTCCTCGGGCGCCGTCGTGGCGGACGCGTCGGGGGCGGGCTCGCCGTCGGTGGCGGTGGGGGCGGGCTGCGGCCCGCTCGTGCACCCGGCGAGCAGGAGGACGGCGGCGAGGGCGCCGAGAGCGCCCCGGGCCATGCGACGTGCGGGCATAGGTGTTCATCCGATCGTGGAGGGGTCCGCGGCAGCGGCGAGCCGGTGACCCCGTCAGCCGCTGCGATCACGGGGCCGCTCGGAAACCATTGTGGCATGCGGTTTCCATCGCCCCGGGTGGCGGCGTGGCGGACCGCCGATCCGCGGCGGGCGCGATCGGACCCCGACCGGCGTGCGGTCGGGCGTCGGTGCGGCGCGGTCAGGCGGTGCGCGCGAGGCGCACGAGCGCCTGCACGGCGGCGTGATCGGAGGGGGAGCGGCCCTCGAACGTGTACGGGTTGATGGCCGAGTCGACCACCTCGACGCCGCGGCCCGCGAGGATCCAGTCGATGCGCTGGCCCTCGGGCACGGGGTCGCCGTAGGCGGTGAAGGTGCCGATGCCGGGGGTCGCGTGGTGCGCGGCCGTGGTCCAGGTGTCGGCGAGCCCGGCGTCGCGCGTGAGGATGTCGTACGCGGCCGACTCCTCCGCCGGCGCGTTGAAGTCGCCCGTGACGACGACGGGCGCGCCGGACGCGACCTCCTGCAGCCGCTCGGTGATGAGGTCGGCGCTCTTCACGCGCGCGAGCTCGGACTCGTGGTCGAGGTGCGTGTTGAGGTGCACGAACTCGGCGCCGCTGCGGCGGTCGCGGAAGCGCGCCCACGTGGCGATGCGCGTCGTGCTGCAGCCCCAGGAGCGGGATCCGATGAGCTCCGGCAGGTCGGACAGCCAGAACTGGTCCCACGCCACGACGTCGAGGCGGCGCTCGTCGTAGAAGATCGCGCTGTACTCGCCGCCGGACCCGCCGTCGCGGCCGTAGCCGAGCATGCGGTGGTGGGGGAGCGCCCGGGCGATGGCGGGCAGCTGGGACGAGAGGGCCTCCTGCACGCCGAGCACGGTGGGCTGCTCGAGCTGGAGGAAGCGGGTGAGCACGGGCTCGCGGTCGGCCCAGTGGTCGGGATCGCCGGGCTCGGTGGAGGGGCGGGCCAGGCGGATGTTGCAGGTCATCACGTGCACGAGGTCGCCCTCGGCCGAGCCGATGGTCGCCTGCTGGGGCGGGGCGGGAGCGACCTGCGTCGCTGCCGCCGGGCGAGACGGAGGGGGGTCGGCCTCCGCGGTGCCGTCCGGGCCGTCGGTCGTGGTGGTCGTCTCGTCCGCGCGCGGGCGCTCGAGGAGCGCCGTGCCGGAACCTCGGGTGGGCCGTCCGACGCCCGGATCGGAGGATCCGGCACCGTCGAACAGGTCGCGTCGGCTGAATCCGCCGCTGGCCATCATGGAGATCTCCTCGGGTCGCACGTGTCTCGCATGATCAGCCTGCGCGACGTGACCCCCGAGGGGACCAACGGCGTGTGGCGGATGCGTGAACTGCACGGACAGGTCTACGCGAGGGGTGCGGGGAAGGCAACCCGGGGGCGGCGTGTCGGCCCGGCCCGGAGGGATCCGCCAGCCGGCGCATGGCCCGCTGGCAGACGCGCGCGCCGCCGGCGGATGCCGGCGGCGCGCGGATCGACGCGGAGGGGGTCAGCCCAGGTGCTCGGCGAGGAAGTCCGTGAGCGCCCGCCACGAGCGGCGCTCGGCGCGGTCCTGGTACTGCGCGCCGCCCTCGGGGGAGTCGACGCCCGGCACGGAGAACGCGTGCATGGCGCCGCTGTAGGTGACGACCTGCCAGTCGACCGCGGGACGCGTGCGCATCTCGGCCTGGAACGCGGCCACCTTCTCGTCGGGGACCATGGGGTCGTCCGCGCCCGTGAGGACGAGGATCGCGGCCTTCACGTCGGCGACGTCGGCGGGCTCGTGCACGACGAGGCTGCCGTGCAGCGAGATCGCCGCCTTGATGTCGGCCCCGGCCCGGGCGACCTCGAGCGACGCGCTGCCGCCGAAGCAGTAGCCCATGACGGCGATGCGCGACGGGTCGACGTCGGGCTCGGCCGCGAGGCGGTCGATGCCGGCCTGCACGCGGGCGCGCATGAGCGGCAGGTCCGCGTAGAAGGAGCCGGCGACCTGGCCGGCCTCCTCGGGGCCCGGCCGTACGTCGCGTCCGTAGACGTCGGCGGCGAACGCGACGTAGCCGAGGCGCGCGAGCATCTGGATGCGCGCCGCCACGTGCCCGCCCACGCCGAACCAGTCGTGGATCACGAGCACGGCGGGGCGGCGGCCGCTCTGCGCGGCGTCGCGGGCGAGGAGCCCCTCGAGCTCGGTGCCCGCGTGGTCGTAGAGCACGGGGCCCATCTGGATGTCAGCGCCCGCGGTCAGCGGCACGCGCTCGGTGAGCTCGGCGAGGGACGGCGACCAGACGGGGGACGATCCGGGATCGGACATGCTCACGCCTCCACGGCCGTGCCGAAGCGCGCGGGGAGCGTGGCGCGGTGGATCCCGCGCAGCTCGTCCACGGACAGGGTGAAGAGACCCTGCAGCTCGAGGCCGGGCGCCTGCGCGTCCGTGACGCCGATGCGGAGCACCGGGTAGCCGCGCCCCTCGCAGAGGCCCTGGAACTTGACGTCGTCCTCGCGGGGCACCGTGACGAGCATGCGGCCGGTGGACTCGGAGAACAGCGCGGTCGCCTGGTCGACGCCGTCGCGCTGGACGATGCCGTCGAGCCAGACACGGGCGCCGACGCCGAAGCGCATGACGGACTCCGCGAGCGCCTGGCCGAGGCCGCCGTCCGAGAGGTCGTGCGCGCTCGCGATGAGCGACTGCGTGGCGCCGGCCGCGATGAGCGAGGCGAGGTCCTTCTCGGCGGCGAGGTCGACCACGGGCGGGACGCCGCCGAGGTGGTCGTGCACGGTGCCGGCCCAGGCGGATCCGTCGAGCTCCTCGCGCGTGACGCCGAGCAGGTAGATGTTGTCGCCCTCGTCCTGCCAGCCGGACGGGATGCGGCGCGCGACGTCGTCGATCACGCCGAGCACGCCCACGACGGGCGTCGGGTGGATCGCCTGCGTGCCCGTCTGGTTGTAGAGGGAGACGTTGCCGCCCGTGACGGGGATCTCGAGCTCGAGGCAGCCGTCCGCCAGGCCCTCGACCGTGCGGCTGAACTGCCACATGACCTCGGGGTCCTCGGGGCTGCCGAAGTTGAGGCAGTCGCTGACGGCGACGGGCGTGGCGCCGGACGCGGCGACGTTGCGGTACGCCTCCGCGAGGGCGAGCTGCGCGCCCGCGTACGGGTCGAGCTGGCAGAAGCGGCCGTTCGCGTCGGTGGCGACCGAGAAGCCGAGGCCGCTCTCCTCGTCGACGCGGACCATGCCGGCATCGTCGGGGAACGACAGGGCCGTGTTGCCCATCACGTAGCGGTCGTACTGGTCGGTGATCCACGACGCGTCGGCGAGGTTCGGGCTGCCGAGGAGCTGCAGGAACTGGTCCTTGATCTCGTCGGGCGCGGTGGGGCGCGCGAGGCGCGACGCGGAGTCGGCCTGGAGGGCGTCGATCCACGTGGGGTAGGAGACGGGACGGTCGTAGACGGGGCCGTCGACCGCGACCGTGCGCGGCTCGACGTCGACGATGCGCTCGCCGTGGTGGTCGATGACGAGGCGGCCGGTGTCGGTGACCTCGCCGAGCACGCTCGTCTCGACGTCCCACTTGCGGACGACCTCTAGGAAGCCCGCGAGCTTCTCCGGCTTCACGACCGCCATCATGCGCTCCTGGCTCTCCGACATGAGGATCTCCTCGGCCGTGAGCGACGGGTCGCGCAGCAGCACCTCCTCGAGCCGGATGTGCATGCCGCCGTCGCCGTTGGAGGCGAGCTCGCTCGTGGCGCAGGAGATGCCCGCGGCGCCGAGGTCCTGGATCCCCTCGACGAGGTCCTTGGCGAAGAGCTCGAGGCAGCACTCGATGAGCACCTTCTCGGCGAACGGGTCGCCGACCTGCACCGCGGGGCGCTTGGTGGGGCCGCCGTCGGCGAACGTGTCGCTCGCGAGGATGGAGGCGCCGCCGATGCCGTCGCCGCCCGTGCGCGCGCCGAACAGGACGACCTTGTTGCCGACGCCGCGCGCGTTGGCGAGGTGGAGGTCCTCGTGGCGGAGGACGCCGACGGCGAGCGCGTTGACGAGCGGGTTGCCCTGGTACACGCGGTCGAAGTAGGTCTCGCCGCCGATGTTCGGCAGCCCTAAGCAGTTGCCGTAGAAGCTGATGCCCGCGACGACGCCGTGCACGACGCGCGCGGTGTCGGGGTCGTCGATGTCGCCGAAGCGCAGCGCGTCCATCACGGCGACGGGACGCGCGCCCATCGAGATGATGTCGCGGACGATGCCGCCCACGCCCGTGGCCGCGCCCTGGAACGGCTCGATGTAGGAGGGGTGGTTGTGGCTCTCGATCTTGAAGGTGACGGCCCAGCCCTCGCCCACGTCGACGACGCCGGCGTTCTCGCCCATGCCGACCATGAGGTCCTTCTTCATGGACTCGGAGACCTTCTGGCCGAACTGGCGGAGGTACTTCTTCGAGGACTTGTAGGAGCAGTGCTCGCTCCACATGACCGAGTACATGGCGAGCTCGCCGCTGGTGGGGCGGCGGCCGAGGATCTCGCGGATCTTCAGGTACTCGCCCTCCGTGAGCCCGAGCGCCGCGTAGGGCTGCTCCTTCTCCGGGGTGCGCTCGGCCATCTCGACGGTGTCGGCGACGTGGCGGCGGATGCTGCGTCCCTCTCCCGCGGGGTCGGTGGGGACGGATGCGGGATCGGCGTGGACGCTCACTGCGCGAGGACTCCTTCGAGGACGGACGTGAAGAGACGGAGGCCGTCGACACCGGAGCGCATGGCGGCCGGGGTGTCCGGTCCGAAGCCCTCCTCGACGGCGTGCTCGGGGTGGGGCATGAGGCCGACGACGTTGCCGCGGGCGTTGGTGATCCCGGCGATGTCGCGCAGGGATCCGTTCGGGTTGCCGCCGAGGTAGCGGAAGGCCACCAGGCCCTCGCCCTCGAGGCGGTCGAGCGTGTCGGCGTCGGCGATGAAGCCGCCCTCGCCGTTCTTGAGCGGGATGGTGATCTCCTCGCCCTCGGTGAACGCGTTCGTCCACGCGGTGCCGGCGGCCTCGACGCGGAGGCGCTGGTCGCGGCAGACGAAGTTCCCGGCCTCGTTGCGGATCAGCCCGCCGGGCAGCAGGTGCGCCTCGGTGAGCATCTGGAAGCCGTTGCAGATGCCGAGCACGGGCACGCCGCGACCGGCGGCGTCCACGACCTCGCGCATGATCGGCGCGAACGCCGCGATGGCGCCCGCGCGCAGGTAGTCGCCGTAGCTGAAGCCGCCGGGCAGCACGATCGCGTCCACGCCCTGGAGGTCGTGGTCGCCGTGCCAGAGCGCGACCGGGGTGGCGCCCGCGAGACGGACGGCGCGCTGCGCGTCGCGGTCGTCGAGGGATCCCGGGAAGGTGATGACCCCGACGCGCATCAGCGCTGCTCCGCCGCGGCGGAACCGTGGGGGAGCGGGTGCGCGGCGACGTCGGTGTCGGCCCTGCCGCCCTCCGCGATGGTGTGGTCGTCGGTGACGTTGCCGGTGGCCATGTCGGCCTCGGCGCTGATGCCGAACCCGTCGAGCCCGGCGACGTGGACGCTGATGACGTCCTCGATGACGGAGTTGGAGAGCATGTCGGCGGCGAGGGTCTGGACGTCGGCGAGCAGCGCGTCGTCCACCTCGCCCTCGACGGTGAGCTCGAAGCGCTTGCCGATGCGGACGCCGGTGAAGCGGTCCTTGCCGAGGCGGGCCAGGGCGCCGGCCACGGCCTTCCCCTGGGGGTCGAGCAGCTCGGCCTTGGGCATCACTTCGACGACGATCGTGGGCACGATGGGACTCCGGATTCCTGGAGGCGGGTGGATGCGCTCAGCGTACCGGACGGCCGTGCCCCGCCGGGCGGGTCCGACGGGGCGGGCACGGGCCGGGATCAGCCGATGGCCTCGGGCAGCAGCTCCACGCGGTAGGCGGCGTCGATGGTCTCGCCCGTGGCGGGATCCTCGAGCTGCACGCGCCAGCGCGACGCGAACTGGTCGACGCCCGGGACCATCGCGACCGTGCCCGAGATGAGCACCGTGCCGGGCACGCGGAGGCCGCGCTTGGCGAGCACCTCGAGCCAGTGGTCGGGGGTGAGGAGCGCGGCGAGCGTGGAGTCCTGGATGAGCTGCTCGGCGCCCTCCTCGCCGACCCAGCCGCGCAGGCGGATCGCGTCGAGGCGGTCGCGCACGTCGGCGAGGCGCCAGGCCCTGCGTCCCAGCACGTCGGGACCGGCGTTCTTGCTCCACGCGACGCCGTGCACCTCGAGCGCGCGGTCGGTGTGGTCGCACGCGACGGTGAGGAGCACGTCGTCGTCGGTGATCACGAGGGCCCACTCGGCCTCGCCCGAGGTGCGGCCGTGCTGCGCGGGCACCGTGTCGGCCTGCGACGCGAGGTACGGCGCGACGGGGTAGAGCGCGGGCGTGGTCGCGGGTCCGGGCACGCCGAGCTCGGCCAGCTCGTCGATGTGCGCCTGCACCTCGGCCTGGTCGCGGCCCGCGTAGCCGGCGTTGAGGAGCGACACGACATCGACGCTCGGGGTGGATCCGTCGGGCAGCTGGAAGCGCAGGGTGGTCATCGGTCCTCCTGTGGTGTTTCGAGCGTGTGAAGAGATGCGGATCCGGACGCCTCGGCCATGGTGCCGGGGGTCCGGTATGCCTACTGTATACAGGACACCGACCGGACGCCGGGCGGGATCCGATCGCCGGATCCGTGGCCCGGCTCCCTCACCCGAGGAGCCCCATGGCCGACGACCCCACCGCCTCCCCGGCGACGACCGCGCCCGCATCCGGCGCGCCCGCGGCGCCCGCCGCGACCGAGAAGCCCACCCGCCGCGAGCTCGTGAAGGCGTTCACCGCGAGCCTCACCGGCACCTCGCTCGAGTGGTACGACTTCGCCGTGTACTCGGCCGCCAGCGCCGTCGTGTTCCCCGTCGTCTTCTTCCCGTCGTCGGACCCGTACACGGCGACGATCCTCGCGTTCTCCACCTACGCGGTCGGCTACGTCTCGCGCCCCGTCGGCGGGTTCGTCTTCGGGCGGCTCGGCGACAAGATCGGCCGGAAGCCCGTCCTCGTCCTCACGCTGCTGCTCATCGGCATCGCGACGTTCCTCATCGGCGTGCTGCCGGGCTACGCGACCATCGGGCTCGCGGCGCCGATCATCCTGGTGCTCCTCCGCTTCGCGCAGGGCGTGGGCGTCGGCGGCGAGTGGGGCGGGGCGGTGCTGCTCTCGAGCGAGTTCGGGGATCCACGCAAGCGCGGCTTCTGGTCGTCGGCCGCGCAGGTCGGCCCGCCCGCGGGCAACCTGCTCGCCAACGGCGCGCTCGCGCTGCTCACCGTGCTGCTCACCGAGGAGGACTTCCTCGACTGGGGCTGGCGCGTGGCCTTCCTGCTCTCCGCGCTGCTCGTGGCGTTCGGCCTCTGGATCCGCCTGAAGCTCGAGGACACCCCCGTGTTCAAGGCGCTGCAGGAGCGCGGCGACCGGCCGAGCGCGCCCGTGTCGGAGGTCTTCAGCACGCAGGCCCGCCCGCTCGTGGCCGCGATCCTCAGCCGCGTCGGCCCGGACGTGCTCTACGCGCTCTTCACCGTCTTCACGCTCACCTACGGCGTGAACTCGCTCGGCTTCGAGCGCAGCCAGGTGCTCGTCGCGGTGCTGGTGGGATCCGCGGTGCAGCTGTTCACGATCCCGTTCGCGGGCGCCGTGAGCGACCGCATCAACCGCCGGGCGCTGTACGCGGCGGCCGCGGTGGGCGCGGCCGTCTGGGCGTACGTCTTCTTCGCGATCACCGACGGGTCGTCGACCTTCGTGCTGGGTGTCGGCATCGTGCTCGGGCTGTTCTTCCACTCCTTCATGTACGGGCCGCAGGCGGCGTACATCATCGAGCAGTTCTCACCCCGGCTCCGCTACACGGGCGCCTCGCTCGCGTACACGATCGCCGGCGTGATCGGCGGGGCGATCGCGCCGCTGATGTTCACGATCATCTACGAGGAGACCGGCAGCTGGGTCGGCATCGCGCTGTACCTCACGGCCGCCGTCGTGCTCACCCTCGTGGGGCTCGCGCTGGGCCGCGACTCGGACGTGTCCGAGGACGAGGAGTACGTGCGCACGGGCGCCGAGGGCGTGGCGGCGCCGGTCGCCTGAGGGTCGAGCCGCATCGGCCGACGCCCGGATCCCCGCAGCGGGATCCGGGCGTCGTCGCGTGCGCGCGGTGCCGGCCCGTGATGCGCGAGGAAGCCCGTCAGGCGCGCAGCAGCACGTCGAGCGTGACGGCGAGGTGCCGGTCGATCGCGTCGCGCGCGGCCTCGGCGTCGCCCGCGGCCAGCGCGTCGACGATGCCGGCGTGCTCCTCGCACACCCGGTCCTGCCGGTCGGTGGCGCGGTAGAGCGCCTCGACGCCGACGAGGATCTGCCGGGCGCGGAGCTTCGCGTAGGTGCGGCTCATGAGCTCGCTGCCCGCGGCGTCGACGAGGAGCTGGTGGAAGCGGCGGTCGTGCTCGATGAACTCCCGGCCGCTCTCGCGCGGCGGCGTCGCGACCATGGCGCGCTGCTGCTCGAGAACCTCGCGCATGGCGTCGAGCGGCGTGCGGTCGTGCTCCACCGCGCTCGTGGCGGCGTGCCGTTCGAGGACGCCGCGCAGCTCCATCAGCTCGGCGATCTCGCGGCCCGTGATGACGGGGATGCGCGCGCCGCGCTTGGGGATCATCTCGACCAGGCCGTCGGCGGCGAGCAGCAGCAGCGCCTCGCGGACGGGCGTGCGGGAGACGCCGATGCGTTCCGCGAGCACCTGCTCGTTGAGGAACGCGCCCTGCTGGTCCGGGTCGGTGAGGACGTGCGCGTGGAGGAACTCGTAGGCCCGCTCGCGGCCGGAGAGGGCGCTCGACGAGGACCCTGGATCGCCCGCCCGTTCTCGCATACGCTATGTATACATCACGAGGAGGACCATGCGAGTCGCGCTAGCCCAGATCATCAGCTCCCCGGATCCCGCGGACAACCTGGCACGGATCACCGCCTTCGCGGAGGACGCCGCGCGGCAGGGCGCCGAGCTCGTGGTGTTCCCCGAGGCGGCGCAGCGCGCGTTCGGGAACCCGCTGCCGGAGATCGCGGAGCCGCTCGACGGGCCGTGGGCGTCCGGTGTGCGGGCCGTCGCCGACCGGCTGGGCGTCGTGATCGTCGCGGGCATGTTCACGCCCGGCGCCGGCGGCCGGGTGCGGAACACGCTCCTGGTCGCGCGGCCGTCCGGCGCGGAGGCCGCGGGCGCCGGCTCGTACGACAAGATCCACCTGTTCGACGCGTTCGGGTTCCGCGAGTCCGACGCCGTGGACCCGGGCGACGAGGTCGCGGTGATCGAGGTCGGCGGCACCCGCGCGTCCCTCGCCACCTGCTACGACGTGCGCTTCCCCGCCCTGTTCCTCGCGGGCGCCGACCGCGGCGCGGCCGTCAGCGTCGTGTGCGCGAGCTGGGGCGCAGGCCCCGGGAAGGCCGACCAGTGGGACCTCCTGCTCCGCGCCCGCGCGCTCGACTCCACGACCTTCGTCGTCGCGGTCGGCCAGGGCGACCCCGCGACGCTCGAGGCCGGATCCCGCGGCCACGACCCCGCGAGCGGCGCGCCCACGGGCATCGGCCGCAGCGCCGTGATCTCCCCGCTCGGCGAGGTGCTGCACCGCCTCGGCGGCGAGGAGGAGCTGCTCGTCGTGGACGTCGCCCCGTCGGTCGTCGAGGCCGCGCGCGGCACGCTGCCCGTGCTCGCCAACCGGCGGCGGGGGCTCGAGCAGGCGGGCTGATCCAGGTCAGTCGACCGCCGGCTCCTCGCGGCTCGCCGCCGGGCGGCCCGCGTGCCGGACGCCCAGGGCGAGCCAGGAGGCCAGCGACGCGACCGCCGCGATGGCGACGAAGACCCCCCAGGCGCCCGTCGCGCCCACTACGGCGACGGCGGCCCCGATGACGGGCGGCATGAGGGCGGCGGTCAGGCCCCAGGACGACCCGACGACGCCGAGCGCGGCCACGTGCAGCGACGCGGGGGTGCGGGCGAGGACGGCGGGGACCATGCCCGCCGTCAGGAGGAGCTCGCACAGGGTCCAGCCGACGCCGAAGACCAGCCAGCTGTCGGTCGCGGCGACGGCGACAGCGGTGACGGCCGCCCCCGCGAAGCCCGCCGCGAGGTAGGCGGGCGCGGACGCGTCGCGCACGAGGCGCAGCACCAGCGGCTGGGCGGCGAGCAGGAGCACCACGTTCGTCAGCGCCGCGTAGACGTACGACTCCGGGTTCGCCGTGGTGAGGGCGTACTGCATGCCGAGTCCCTGCATCACGGCCGTCGCCCCCGTCGCGACGACGAGCGCGGACCGCAGGTGCGCGACCGTGCCGCGGGCGCCGAGCGGGACGGGCGGCCTGGTCCGCGCCACCGCCTCCGAGCGGGGGATCACGCACGCGGCGACCAGCAGCACGGCGCCCTCCGCGGCGAAGAGCGGCCCGAGGTCCGAGCCCGACGCCGCGACGATCCCCGCGATCCCGGTCGCCACGACGCCGCCGACGTTCGCGCTCCAGGAGATGACCGACTGGGTGCGGGCCTGTCGGTCCGCCGGGGCGGAGACCGTGAGGAGCGTGCCGATGAGCGAGCGGGCGAGGCTCGAGGCGGCTCCGATCGCGAACATGGCCGCGCAGGGCAGCACGAGCGGCGCGCCCGCCGTGAGCGGCAGGAGGACCAGGGCGATCCCGTTGAGCACGAGCGTGCCCCCGAGGACGGGGCGGAGGGGGCGATCGCCGACGAGGAGGCCCGCGGCCGCGGGGAGCAGCACGGATCCGACGCCGAAGGCCGTGAGGATCAGCGCGACCTCCCCCGTCGTGTGCTGCCCGCGGAACCAGACCACGGCCACGATCGAGGTGAAGCCGGCCGCGCGCACCAGCACGAGCAGGGCCAGGAGGCGGCGGGACAGCCGCCTCACGTCCGCGCTCATCGGGTGACCCAGTCGACGAAGGCCGCCAGGCCGGTCCGCGGATCCGCCGCATCCATCCGGACCGTCGCCTCGCCCCCCGCGTCGGCAGGCCGCGCGAGGAGCGCGCGCGTGAGGGCGCCGAGGTCGAGGGCGTCCAGCGCGTCGAGCCGGCCGCGCGAGCGGAGCGCGTCCGCCCGCAGGCGCGGCAGCTCCCGATCGGCGAGGAGGGCGAGGTCGCGGAGGCGCAGCGTCGCGTCGCGCCGAGGCAGCCCGAGGCGGAGGATCCACCAGCGGAGCGCCGCCGGCCCGTGCTCCTCCAGGAGGCGGGAGGCGGTGACGCCGTCCGCGGCGGCGGACTGCGGCGACCGCCCGTCGACCGTCACGTGGTGGTGCACGTGGAGGACGTCGGCGCCCGGCAGCCCGAGCGCGGCGCAGAGCAGGGGGACGAGGGTCAGGTGCAGGTTCGCGAGCCCCTTCCCGCACACCTGGACGCGCGTGCCGGATGCGGCCCAGTCGCCCTCCGGTCGGGAGAGGAGGTAGCTGCACGCGGCCACGAACCCCGAGTGGACGACCTGCTCGGCATCCCCCGGGACGGGCACGCCCACCCCGTCCGTGCGCTCGGCGGCGCGCGAGACGCTGAGCCGGGCGGGCGGGGCGGGCGCGGCCCGGGCGAGCGGCGCGGCGGGTCCGCGCAGGGCCACCCCGTCGCGCCAGGCCGCGATCTCCTCCGAGAACGGGCCGGTCCGCAGGAACCAGTTGCGCTCCGCGCGGAGCACGAGGTCCGTCCCGCCGCAGGTCGGGCAGCTCGCCACCGATCCCGCCGAGTCGGCGAGCGTGCGGCATCCGGAGCACTGCATCCGCTCGTAGGTGCCGCTCTCGAGCGCCCCGCGGGCGTCCAGCTCGGACCACGCGGCGCGGGCGAGGTCCTGCACCGGCGCCGTGTCCGTCCCCGCGACGACGACGGGCCGGCCCGCGATGCGGCGCGCGATGCCCGCCAGGTGCGCCAAGCCGGGGGGCGGTCCCGCCGCGACGGCCGGGATGCTGTGCTCGTCCCGCGTCGCGACGAGGGCGGCAGCGCCGCGTGCCCCCGACCCGCCTCCGTCGCGCGCGGAGGCGATCGCCCCCGCCACCACGAGGTCGACCGCGTACCCCACGTGGTCGTAGGAGTGCGCGGAGGCGGGGGGCACGGTGACGACGAGGCGACCGGGCATCAGTACAGCGCGTTGCCGATGTAGTTCGGCAGCGCCTGGAGGCGGCGCTCGAGGTCGTCGAGGTCGGCGGGGTACTCCTCGCGGTACCGCTGCGTGATGCGGTCGACGCCGTACCAGTCCCGAGGGGGGCCGTCCGGCGAGTAGCGCTCCGCGATCTCGTCGTACAGCGGCGTGCCGGGGCGCAGGAACAGCTGGTTCAGGCCGAAGTAGCCGGGGATGGTCGCGGCCCAGTCGACGATCTCCCCCGACCGGCAGGTGGGGTCGTCGGGCAGCCCCAGCAACACGAACGCGAAGGGCGTGATGCCCGCGTGCGACAGCTTCTCGATGGCCTGCTGGATCTTCTCGGCCGGGATCCGCTTGCCCACCCCGGTCTCGCTCACCGCCGGCGACTCGGCGCCCAGCCACATCCCGCGGCACCCCGCCTCCGCCCAGGCGGTGACGTCGGTGCGGAGCACGACCTCGGTGCGGGTCTGGCCGGTCCAGCTCACGCCGCGGCCGGTCATCTCCCTGCACAGGTCCGTGTAGAACGACCGGTGCAGCCCGAAGACGTAGTCGAGGAAGAAGATGTCCGACACCCCGCGGGACATCTGCTGCTCGATGGTCGCGAGCGTCGTCTCGACCGGCTCGGCGCGCATCTTCGTGCCGAAGGGCAGGTGGCAGAAGGAGCAGCCGTAGGTGCAGCCGCGCACGCCGAGGACGATGCCGCAGGTGCTGCGGTGCAGGGACCCGTCGGTGAACGTCTCCGCCGTGTAGGCGCTCGCGTCGATCAGGTCGTAGTCGGGGACCGGCAGGCGCTCCGGCTCCAGCGGGGCGAAGCGGCCCGAGAACGGGAGCACGCGGGACAGGGGTGCGCCGCCCTCCTCGAGCAGCCCCACCGCCCCGACGGCCGCCGCGTCGGCCTCGCCACGGGCGACGTAGTCGACCCCGAGGTCGTCGAGCGTGGGCTGCGGCAGCTGCGTGCCGTGGGGGCCCACGGCGATGACGCGCGCGGTCGGCCATCGGTCCCGGATGCCCTCCACCGACTTCCGGACGGGCGCGAGGTCGAGCGGGTAGCACTGGGCCCGATCGGCGATGGCGGTCACCACCACGACGTAGGCCGGCTCGGCAGCGGACGGCGGGGCGTCCGCGACGCGCTGGTCCCAGATGGCGACGTCGTGCCCGTCGCGCGCGAGCACGGACGCGGCGATCAGCGCATCCAGGGGGTGCTGCAGGAAGTCGCGGGAGAACTCGTCCTCGACGATGGTGAACATGACGTGCGTCATGCCGGTTCCTCTCTGTTCAGGTGCTGGTGCATGCGGTGGATGAGGTCGATGGTGCCGATGGAGGCCTCGTCGAGACGGCGCGGTGACGTCCGCGGCGGATCGGCGAGGAAGCCGCGCAGCTGCGCGACGTGCGGGGCGAGCCAGTCCGCGGCCACGTCGGGCACGGTGGTCTGGCGGGCGTAGATGCCGGCGTCGGGGACGTCGGCGGGTGGCGGCGCGAGATCCACGACGACGGCGCCGGACTCGAGCACGAGCGCCCCGGCGGTGCCGTCGAACGACAGCCGCGGCGCACGTCCCGGGTAGGCGAGGGTCGTGTAGCGGAGGGTGGTGACGCACCCGGACGAGTGCTCGAGGACCGCGGTGAACGGGGCCAGCCGCGCGATGGGCCCGGACCCGGGGCCGCCCGCGGGGGGCGGGGCGACCGTGATCCGTGCGACCGGCCCGAGGCACCAGACCGCGAGGTCGAGCTCGTGGTAGGCGAGGTTCCCGAGCTCGTGCTCGGACCGGGCGGGTGATGCGGCGAAGTACGCGTCCGACCGCCAGAGCGGGAGGTCCACGAGCGCGCTGCGGACCGGGCCCAGCCGGCCCGCGCGGATCCGCTCCCGCGCCCGGCCCCACGCCTCGACACGGCGCAGCTGGCTGACGACCTGGATGCTCCGCCCTGCCTCCTCCGCGTGCCGGTTCAGCGCGCGGGCGCCGCGCGCGGTCATGGCCGCCGGCTTCTCGACGAGCACGTGCGCCCCGACGTCGAGCGCACGGTGCGCCAGCGCCTCGTGGGTGTCGGCCGGGGTCGCGATGATGACCGCGGCGGGCGGGCCGTCGGCCAGCGCGTCCTCCACGGATCCGGCCGCGTCGCGCTCGTCCAGCGGCGCCCACGGCGCTGCCGCGCTGCGCGTCCCCACGTGCAGCCGGCCCACGAGCGGCATGAGCTCCGGGTGGGTCCGGATCAGACGGTGGTACGCGCGTCCCATCGCGCCGTAGCCGAGCAGCGCGATGTCAGCCGTGCGCATGCGACCCGCTGAGCTCCGGGGTCGCGGGCGACCCGAGCTCGAGGAGGAGGTCCGTGTGCTCGATCATGTCGAGATCGATGTCGATGCGGCGCGGACGCCGGGTGGCGAGCCGCAGGAGCGAGTCGCGCATCGAGATCCGCAGCGGGTCGTCCTGGATGGACCGCACCCGGTGGCCGGCGGGTCCCTCGTGCACGAGCAGGGCCGTCTGCCCGGGCGGGAACGTCGTCGCGGAGGCGTACGAGGGGGAGAGCCAGAGCGTGATCCGCTCACGTCCGTCGTCCAGCCGCACCACGCGGTGGTTCGCCGGGTCGCACCGGGCGTCGCCCCAGCCGTCCGCGTCGACGAGCGCCGATGCGCCGGCGATCCGGCTGTGCAGAGTGACGGCACGTCCGCTCGCGCAGGTGGTGCCGTAGCGGGCCTCGACGAGGTGCCCGTCGAGCTCGCGCAGGTCCAGCGCGGAGCGGGCGGCTGCCGTCTCCCGCAGATCGTCGCCGGTCACCCCGAGGGACCGCGCGATCGCGTAGATGTGCGGCCACTCGTAGCCGAGGACCCCGGCCACGCGGTCGGTGAAGCGGCCGCGCGCCTCGTCCGGCCTCCTGTCCTTCACGAAGCTGACGCTGAGGGAGTGGGAGGGACGGATGCGGGCCTCGTGCCCGAGCGCGCGGATCGCGATGCTGTCCTGGTACTGCGACGCCACCTCCAGCACGAGGCGCGGGTGATCCGCCAGCAGGGCGCGGAGGGCGGGGAGGTCCTCGGGGGAGCACACCGGCTTCTCCACGAGCACCGCCGCGGACGGGTCGCGGGCGACGATCTCGCGGAGCATCCCCAGGTGCGTCGCCGTGGGCGTCGCGACGACCCAGACCGTCGGCCCGCCGGGTGCGCTCGCCACGTCCGCGTGCACGGGGAGGGCCTCAGCGCGGGGATCCAGCTGCGGGTCGACGAGCTCGACCTCGTGCCCCATCCCCACCAGGAGCGAGGCACGCAGCCGGCCGATGCGGCCGCCGCCGACGACCGTCACGCGCACGTGCGGCCCTCGCGGAAGTGGTGCTCGTAGTACCGGGCGAACAGACCGGACTCGCGGACCCACGCGTCCACGTCCGCCAGCTCGACCCGCGCCGCGGCGTCGCCCTCCACGCGCTCGGCGAGCCGTCCCAGCACGATGAAGGTCGCCGCCCGGTAGAGGTCGTAGCCGCCGTTCGGGATCCCCTCGAACCGGTGGAGGTTGAAGGACCGGCCGTCCCCGAGGACGATCGGGCCGCCGTCGCCCTCCCGGTCGCGGAGGGCGGAGAGGTCGGCGGTCGCGAAGGCGGTGACGTAGGAGGTGGAGGGCAGGGACGCGAGCGTGGCGGCGTCCGCGATCGGCTCCCCGGTGCTCGAGACGAGGAGCGTGGGACGCAGGGCCACCGCCTCGTGGATCGAGGGCGTGGTCTCGAAGCCGTCCTCGGCGGCCGCGATGAGCTGGAGGTGGTCGGTGTCCACCACCACGACGCGGCAGCCGATCGCGCGCAGGCCACGCGCGATGCGCGCGCCGAGGGTGCCGAAGCCCACGCTGACGACGCGCTTGCCGATGAGCTTCTCGCCGCGGAGGGCCTCGCGGAGGCGGCGGAGGCAGGAGTCCGCGATCTCGTCGTAGCCGATGCGCTGCTTGACCTCGGACCGGGCCATGTTCGCGACGGGGAGGTCGCGGGCGAGCGGGCTGCGGGCCAGGCGCTTCAGGCCGCTGACCGTGAGCTCGACGGCGGCGTCCGGACGCTCCCGCAACACGGGATCGCCGCGGTGGTCGGTGAGCCCGAGCAGCCCGCCGTCGTCGATCATCACGACCCGCTGACCCGATCCGTGGGCGTCGGTGATGAAGCGGTCGACCGCGCGCGCCGACTCGACGGCCCGCGCGGCCTCGGCCTGCGGGGCGGTGCCGTCGACCGCGGAGTTGTCGAGGCGCCGCACGTCGACCCCGAGCGCACGGAGGGTCGCGGCGATGCGCACGCGGTTGAGCGTCTGATCGCCCTTGTCCAGCACGATCGCGTCCTCCGGCCGCAGCCCGGATGCGAGGAGCGCGCGGACGAGTCCGAGGGAGTTCTCGACGAGGTGGTCGCGGAACACCACGCGCCAGCCGCCGGCGGGGAAGGCGTGCGCGCGGACGGCCCACGTCAGCATGGGCATGGCGTCGGCGATGGCCGTCTGCTCCTCCTCGGAGAGGCAGCGGTCGTGGGTCCGGAGCGCGTCGTGCAGGAGGTCCGCGATGTCCGGGTCGTCCGCGCGCACGGTCGCGTGGAAGGGGCGGCTGGCCGGGTTCGCGGGCAGCAGGGTCCGCGGGGCAGGCGGGCCGAAGACGGCCGCGACGTGCACGGCGGCGCCTCGTGGGTCGCGCCACGCGCGCTCGTGGAGGTCGGGGCCGTCGGTGCCCGATGGCCCGTCCGGTACCTGTCGGATGAGCCCGTTGTCTCGGGCGACGGCGTCGAGCACGGACAGGAGGAGATGGGGGGCGGCCGTCCCGGAGATGGTGCGCTCGGGGGCCGTGGAGGAGGCGGTGGGACGTGGTGTGGTGATCGACGAGCTGGTCACGCGGAGCAACGTAACGGCCGCCATCTGCCGCGCAAAACGGGCTCCCGCGCCATTGCGAGATCCCGCTCGGGTGGTTAGTGTTCGCGCTCGCTGCCTTCCCGATCGCCCCCAGCTCGGTGTCGACGAGCGCTCAGCACGGAGGTATTCAGCTGTCGATGGCGCTCATGTCCGCGTATCGGTCGCCCTCGGCGGTCGGTAGCGACGAGATCCGCGCGAGCTGGTCGGCGGAGAGCGTCACGGCGTCGGCCGCCACGTTCTCGTCGAGGCGGCTGACGCGCTTGGTGCCGGGGATCACGGCGATGTCGTCGCCCTGCGCGAGGATCCACGCGAGCGCCACCTGCGCGGGCGTCGCGTCGAGCTCGCCGGCGACGTCCTTCACGGCGTCGACGATGCGCATGTTCTGCGCGAAGGCCTCATCCGCGAAGCGCGGCGACGAGGAGCGGTAGTCGGCCTCGGACAGGTCGGCGACGCTCGAGATCGCGCCGGTGAGGAAGCCGCGGCCGAGCGGGGAGTACGCGACGAGCCCGATGCCGAGCTCGCGGAGCACCTCGAGCACGGGGCCCTCGGGGTCGCGCGTCCAGATGGAGTACTCGCTCTGGAGCACCGAGATGGGGTGCACGGCGTGCGCGCGGCGGATGGTGTCGGGCCCGGCCTCGGAGAGCCCCAGGTGCAGGACCTTGCCCTCCTCGACGAGCTCCTTCATCGCGCCGACGGTCTCCTCGATCGGCACGGCCGGGTCGACGCGGTGCTGGTAGAGCACGTCGATGCGGTCGGTCCCGAGGCGCTGCAGCGAGGCCTCGACGGCGATGCGGATGCCCGCGGGGGAGCTGTCCATGCCGCGCTCGTAGTCCTCGGCGTGCTTGCCGGGCGCGTGCTTCAGGAGTCCGAACTTGGTGGCGATGACGACGTCGTCGCGGCGGTCCTTGAGCGCGGATCCGACGAGGCGCTCGTTGGTGAACGGCCCGTACGCCTCTGCCGTGTCGAAGAGCGTGACGCCCTGGTCGACCGCGCGGTGGAGGGTGCGGATCGACTCCGCCTCGTCCTGCCCGGCGCCGTCGTAGAAGGCGCTCATGCCCATGCAGCCGAGGCCGATGCGGCCGACGTCGAGTCCCGTGCCGGTGTGGATGTGCTTCATGCGGTGCTCCGTTCTCCTGCGGCCGGATGGGCCGCCTCTCGAGCCTAGGCACGCTCCCGGCCGCGACGCGCCGCGTTCACGCGGTGTTTTGAATGGATCAAGGAAAGTGTGCTTGACTGCGGCGATGCCCACCGCTCACGCGCACCACCACGCGCCGCCCCTCGACGCCGACGCCCTGCGCGTCGCGCTGCGCGAGGCGGGACTCCGCGTGACCCGGCCGCGCGTGGCCGTCCTCACGGCGATCGACGCCCAGCCGCACTCGGACGCCGACGAGGTGCTCCGCGCGGTCAAGGGCGAGCTGCCGGGCACGAGCATCCAGGCGGTCTACGGCGTGCTCGGCGCGCTCGCGGCCGCGGGGCTCGTGCGGCGCATCGAGCCCGCGGGATCGTCCGCGCGCTACGAGCGCCGGACGGGCGACAATCACCATCACCTCGTATGCACAGGTTGCAGGACCATCGTCGACGTGGACTGCGCGGTGGGGGAGTCCCCCTGCCTCGCGCCGTCCGACTCGGCGGGGTTCCTCGTGGCGAGCGCCGAGGTGACGTACTGGGGCCTGTGCCCCGCCTGCCGGACCGCATCCGCGGATCCCGGTGCCACCGTCGCGACCTAGCGGTCGCCACCGGCCCGCCCCTCGGCCGGATGACCCGAGCCAGCACCTCCCCGTTCCACCGCTGACAGGAGAAACACCATGACCGACCAGAAGTTCACGACCACCGACTCCGGCGCCCCGGTCGCCAGCGACGAGCACTCGCTCTCCGTCGGCCCCGACGGCGCCATCCCGCTGCACGACCACTACCTCGTCGAGAAGCTCGCGCAGTTCAACCGCGAGCGCATCCCGGAGCGCGTCGTCCACGCCAAGGGCGGCGGGGCGTTCGGCACCTTCCGCGTCACCAACGACGTGAGCGCGTACACGCGCGCCTCCCTCTTCCAGCCCGGCGCCGAGGTCGAGATGCTCGCGCGCTTCAGCACCGTCGCCGGCGAGCAGGGCAGCCCCGACACGTGGCGCGACCCCCGCGGCTTCGCGCTGAAGTTCTACACGGACGAGGGCAACTACGACCTCGTCGGGAACAACACGCCCGTCTTCTTCATCCGCGACGGGATCAAGTTCCCCGACTTCATCCGCTCGCAGAAGCGCCTGCCGGGCTCGCACCTGCGCGACCACGACATGCAGTGGGACTTCTGGACGCTCTCGCCCGAGACGGCCCACCAGGTCACCTGGCTCATGGGCGACCGCGGCCTGCCGAGCTCGTGGCGCCACATGGACGGCTTCGGCTCGCACACCTACCAGTGGATCAACGCGGCCGGCGAGCGCTTCTGGGTGAAGTACCACTTCAAGACGCAGCAGGGCATCGAGATCCTCAAGCAGGAGCAGGCCGACCAGATCGCGGGCGAGGACGCCGACTTCCACATCCGCGACCTCACGGAGGCCATCGACCGCGGCGACTACCCGGAGTGGAAGCTCGAGGTGCAGATCATGCCCTACGAGGACGCCAAGTCGTACCGGTTCAACCCGTTCGACCTCACGAAGGTCTGGTCGCAGAAGGACTACCCGCGCATCGAGGTCGGCACCATGACCCTGAACCGCAACCCGGAGAACTACTTCGCGCAGATCGAGCAGGCCGCGTTCGCGCCCTCGAACTTCGTGCCCGGGATCCAGACCAGCCCCGACAAGATGCTCCTCGCGCGCATCTTCAGCTACGCCGACGCGCACCGCTACCGCGTGGGCACCAACTACGCGCAGCTGCCGGTCAACGTGCCCAAGTCGCCCGTGCACAGCTACTCGAAGGACGGCCAGGGTCGCTACACGTTCGAGTCGGCGGGCACGCCCGTCTACGCGCCCAACTCGCTCGGCGGCGCGCACGCCGACCCGGCTCGCGCCGCGGAGAGCGCCGGATGGGAGCAGGACGGCGAGCTCGTCCGCGCGGCCGCCACGCTGCACGCGGAGGACGACGACTTCGTCCAGGCCCGGATGCTCGTCAACGAGTCGATGGACGACGCCCAGCGCGAGCGCCTCGTCGGCAACATCGTCGGCCACGTGAGCAAGGTCACCACGGCCGAGCTGCGCGCCCGCGTCATCCAGTACTGGACGAACGTGGACGGCTGGCTCGGTGCGGCCGTCGCCGCGGGCCTGCCGCCGCTCGCCGGTGACGCGCCCGTCGCCGAGGCCACCCCCGGCCCGACGCGCGACGCCGAGGAGGTCGGCGTCGCCGCTCACTGAGCCGCGGCGGTGATCCGCTGATCGAATGACACGACGCCCGTCCCCTGACGCAGGGGGCGGGCGTCGTCGCGACGGTATGTGTCGCGGGCGTGTATGGCAAGGACGCTGCCTTCCTAGCAGTCGCATCAGGGTCGATTGTCTGCTCACGGCTCCGCATACTTCCATTAACCGTGGCCTTGTAAATGTGTAGCGTTGAGCAACGCCTGCTAGGTCATGGCTGGCTCGCATCATCCGCTTTTAGGGCGAGGCTTTCGAGCTCATCCACAGTGTGGGCCCACTCGTCGATCAGGGGGCCGGCAATGTTCGTCATACTGGTTCGCCCGTGAAGCACATCGGATGAGCGGGTATATATGTGCCGGGCGGTGCGGATGAGCCTCACGATATCTTCAAGCGATGTGCGTCCATCGTAAGCGACTCCGACGAATGCCAGACGCGGTTTTATGACTTCCTGTTTCACCAGTACCGCCTTGGTGGTAAAGGAATCTTTTACAGCCGTCACCATTATAAGCTCAATGCGATGGCGCAGCTCGACTATGGCCAGCCGCTTGGCCGATTCGGTACGGTCTCGCAAGCTGTTCATGACGCTTTCGCTAATATTGAGCAAGCTTTGCGTGCCTTTTTGATTTCAGCACGAGTGACTGCGTCTGTGATCTCGTTGCCATGAATGGCCTGATTCCATCGTTCCGCATAAGGACTGCACTCCTGCAGTGCTGCCAGAACCGGGTTTATGGTTCCAGGGTCCTGCCAGAAGTTACTAGCCACAGTCATGCGCTCCGCCGTAGTGCGAACTGCGTCTATGGCCTGTAAGTCCAGCGCCGTATTCCGGCCGCTCAGTGCAGCATTCCTGAGTGTGAATGTGCGAAGCGCATTGTCAAGGCCTAGCCTGCATAACCGACGGACGGCCATGCTGACGTCTAGTGTTGATCCAGCTTCGGCTACGGCGAGGTCATGAATAGTTCCCGCGTCTGTAAGTAGATCAACCCAAAACTGGCTACTATCGGTCACTTCGACATTGCCGCTTGCGCTTGAGCGATCGACGAGCCGCGTGTCGGTGTCTTTGGCCCGTGCGACCAGGTGCTCTTTCAATCGATCATCGTGCGTGAGGACTATGACTCGACGGGTCTCGGCTAGCTCTGATAGAAGTTCGGCGAGGTGATCGATTCTGAGTTCATCAAATGCATGAACAGGATCGTCTAGAAGGATAAAGCCGAAAGGGCCAGCCTCAACCGAAGCTAACAAGGGGGCCAATAGTACTGCGTTGCGTTGTCCTGCGCTTAGCATGCCGAGCTCTACTGCATTGTCGTTGCGATCAACAAGTTCCATGTTGGCTTTCGTCGATTGAGCGTTGATGCGGTTGAGCCTCAAATCCGCATCTGCTAGCAGTTTGCTGATTTGCAGACTCGCTTTGCCTTGCAGCACGTCACTTCGACGCTCGCGAAGCGCATTACGTAGCTCCTCCACGCGACGAGCGGTTTTGGTCCATAGCGTGGTTTCGCGCGCAGAATCGCCGTCAAGCGACCAGACGGCAATGAACTCTTGTACTGCATGAGATCTGGCGATTCTCCAGAGTCTTGTCTGATCGGTTCGAGAAAGAGCCTCTTCGATAAGAGACGTACCCTCTTCGGACAGAACCCATTGTGCAAGCGCCGCCGAAGCAGTAAGTGCCGAATGTTGAGTTGGAAGTGTCTCGCGCGCCGCCTCTTGGAAATTGGCTATAAGGCGGGAGGCGGTTGAACTGCTCACGTCGGAAGTATCGGACGGGCCGCCGCTTGAGCACGCGGCAACTGCCGGAACAAGGAGGCTCTCTACTGCGTCTTTGAAGGCTGCATGGGCTTGTGTCACTTGCTGGCGGAGTGTGGTAATTTGCGTGTTGCTAATGACGGATTGCTTCAAGATCTCGATCCAATTTACGTCTTCCGAGGCGCAAACGGGACAAGTAGAAGTACTAACGTGATGGGCGAGAGCTTCTGATTGCATCAGCTGGAGGGCTGTAGAAAGTTTGTGATTCATCGTCATCGATGATTCATCAAGCGCCCGGATTGCCCCTTGCAGTTCCGTTGCGCTAAAACTAAGGCGCGTCTTTGTGTCCGTGGGTAAAGAGCTTGAGATCGACCCCTGAGCCGAAAGTTGCGCGTTCTCAACCCAATCCTCTTTATTTTGGTCCACGGTAGGCTCAGGGACCATTTCAAGATGTACCGATGAGGAGCCACTTCGTTCTAGGTCAACGGTCGCCAGTCGACGCATAGCCTCATCCTTGGCTGAGCGCCAGCGCCTTAGGGCCTCAGCGGAAGCCTCTCCTTCTCTAGAGACTGCGGTCTGCAGGGAGCTAAAACTTCCGCCTAATGCGAGAAGTCCCTCAAAGTATGAGGCAAGGTCCTTACTTAATTGCACTTGTCTTTCCAGAGAGGCGTAAGCAAAAACCGGCTGATGGCTAACTAGCGCTTCATTCCATGAGGCGTCCAGCTCGATAGTCGCTTCGTCGCCTGACTGCTGGAGCGTCGCTTGATGCGACTCGACCGCTCCATCGGCGTCGAGTATTGCCTGTAGCGTCAATCGCTTATCGTCGCCAACGAGTGTGAGTATAACTTGAGCGCGAGATGCACCTCTGGCGAGGTGTATAGGGTCCCAGAGTCGTGCGCTTCCGGCTTTACCCTTGGCGTTTTGGGCTATTCTTCCGCTAAGGGCTATGTCGACGGCATCACTGATGCTTGATTTGCCTGCTCCATTTAATCCGTGCAAAACGGTAATTCCTGGAGTTGGGTCAAAAATGATCTCCAGCGGAGTGTCATTGACAACTCCTCGGAAGCCCATGATCGAAACCTTTTCGAGCTGCCAGGTGGTCTGTCCAGCATTCCATGTCAATGAGCTGGTTGGTGCTCCCGCGAGGTTGGATGCGACTTCATGTAATTTGTCCCAGCTTTCGCGCCCGGTCCTCGCGGACTGTCTCTTGTTTTCGATCGCTTCAACTATGTCCTGGTTTGAGTACATCGTTAGCGCTTGAATATCCGCTGGTTCCGCTACGGTCATGAGATTCCTGCCGTTGGAGGCGGCCGTGTTGCCACCCTGTCCAGATCCTCACATGGCAAGGTCGCGGTGGCTACTGCAACTCGGCGGAGTTTATCGCGGTACCCCTCGAAATAGGGGCGTCTCGGGCGCACTCGACCCGCTTGGTTGCCAACGTTGGCTGCCGATGGCGCATATGCACGTGCTTCTATGTGGGTGGCCATGTCCCATATAGGCGTGATCTCACGCGCTCCGACCTGTTTAAGGATCAGGCGAGCGGCAGCTCCATCTCCAGGTCCCTCTGCGTGCGGTCGAGCGCGTACGGCACGCTGCGGCCCGTGAGGACGAAGCCGCGGCGCTCGTAGTAGGCGCGGGCGCGCGGGTTGTCCTCGTGCACCTCGAGGCGGAGGGCCTGCGCGTTCGGACGGTCGCGGGCCCAGGCGATGACGGCGTCGAGGAGCATGTCGGCGACCCCGGCCGCGCGACCCCGGGCGTCGGGCGTGATGTAGACGCTCACGAGCATCACGCGCGTGGGATCCGCGGCGACGAACGCGTTCATGGCGCCGAGCCAGCGGCCGGTCGCGCGCTCCACGGCGACGTACGCGGTGCTCCCGGGCTGGTTCGCGCGCCGCGTCCGCGCCTGCCAGTCGGAGTCGGGCCGGCCGAGCGCGTGCTCGAGGGTCTCGAGGTAGGCGAGCGGGGTGTCCTCGAGCATCTCGAGGCGGAGGGCGCGGTACTCGCGCCAGTCCTCGGCGCGGAGGCGGTGGATCACGGCGTCCATCGCGCTCAGACCAGCTGCCCGTTCACGTGCAGGTCGCCCGCGGGGAACGCGTCGGCGGGCGCGGTGACCGGCAGGATCATCCAGCCGTGGTCCTGGTGCACGACGCCGGCGGCGCCGAGGAGGGTGAAGCCGCTGTAGTGGCCGGTGCGGCCGTCGAGCGGCAGCCAGCCGTGCCTGCCGTAGTAGCCGGACGTCGACTCGCCCGTCTCGAGGAGGCCAAACGGCACGGCGAGGCGGGCGAGGGCGCCGCGGATCCCGTCGGCCAGCAGCGTGCCGAGGCCCTGCCTCTGCCGCTCCGGGTGCACGGCGACCATGCCGGTGGATCCCAGGAGCAGGTCGTCGGCCGGGTCGCCCGCGCCATCGCCCACCTCGACGTGCATGCGTCGGATCCCCGCGTGCGCCACCAGCTCGTCGCCGTCGTGCACGAGGATCCGCAGCTCGGGCCGCGCGCCCGCCCAGCTCTGCGCGCCCCCGTAGCCCGCGGCGAAGTCGGGGAAGGCGCGGGCCAGGAGCGCCGCGATCCGCTCGTGGTCGGCGACGTCGAGCGCGCCCTCGCGGACGACGGAGAGGCGGGGTCCCATGGGTCGAGGGTATCGGCCGGTCACACGCGTGTCCGGGCCCGGACGGCGGCCCGGTCGCGCGGCCCGCCCGCCCGTAGGGTGGAGCGCATGACCACCCCGCAGTCCGTCTGGCAGGACAAGCTCGGCCGCCTCTCCATCCGCTGCGTGCAGATCCTGGCGGTCCTCGTGGTCGCCATCGCGATCGTGTACGCCGCCATCTCGCTCAAGCTCGTCGTGATCCCGGTGATCATCGCGCTGATCCTCGCGTGCGCCGTGCGCCCGATGGTGCTCTGGATGGAGCGCCGCGGCGTGCCCGACGCGCTCGCCGCGGTCATCGCGCTCCTCACGGGCCTCGTGCTCTTCGGCGGCGCCATCACGGCCGTCGTCTTCGGCGTGCAGAGCCAGTGGCCGACGCTCGTGAAGGCGACCAGCAAGGGCGTCGACCAGCTGCAGACGTTCGTCCAGGAGGGCGGGTTGCCGATCGACTCCGGCCAGATCGACTCTCTCCGCCAGTCGGTCGTGGACTTCCTCACCAGCAGCCAGTTCGGATCCGGCGCCATCGCGGGGGTCTCCGCCGCCGCCGAGGTCGTCACGGGGGCCGTGCTCGGGCTCGTCGTGTTCTTCTTCTTCGTCAAGGACGGGCCGCAGATCTGGGCCTTCCTCATCCGCCCGTTCCGCGGTCGCGGTCGGAAGCGCGCGGTGCGCGTCGGCCACGAGGGCTCCAAGGTGCTCGGCGGGTACATCCGCGGCACGGCGACCGTCGCGCTCGTCGACACCGTGTTCATCGGCGCCGGCCTCTTCATCCTCGGCGTGCCGCTCGCGCTGCCGCTCTCGCTCGTGGTCTTCATCGGCGCGTTCGTGCCGATCGTCGGCGCGACGGTCGCCGGCATCCTCGCGGCCCTCGTCGCGCTCGTGACCAACGACCTCGGCACCGCCATCTGGGTCGTCGCCATCGTGATCCTCGTGAACCAGCTCGAGGGCAACCTCCTGCAGCCGGTCGTGCTCGGCAACGCGCTCAAGCTGCACGGCCTCATCGTGCTGCTGGCCCTGACCGCCGGCACGATCCTCGGCAGCATCATCGGCGCGATCCTCTCGGTGCCGCTCACGGCCGTCGCCTGGACCGCGTGGAAGATCATCATGGAGCCCGACGAGGAGGAGCCGGAGCCGCCGGCACCCGCGCCCCTCGAACCCGTGAAGAAGGTGGCCCGCGGCCTCACCGCGAAGCTCACGGGCCGCTCCGCTCCCGCGTCCTCCCGGTGAGCGCGACCGGCGCCGCGGCGGGCCTCCGGCGCTCGCCCGGCTTCGCCGTCGCCGCGCGCCTCGGGCACGCGGTCAACGGCCTGCTGCACCTCCTCATCGGCGTGATCGCGTTCCGCCTCGCGACCGGCGGCGGTGCCGGGGAGGCCGACCAGTCGGGCGCGCTCGGCTCCATCGCGGGATCGCCCGGAGGCCGCGTGCTGCTCTGGGTCGTCGTGGTCGGACTCCTCGGCCTGGGCCTCTGGCAGCTCGTCGAGACCGTGCTCGCCCGCGGCGACGACGCGAAGCGCACCTGGGCGGCGCGCGCGAAGGAGCTCGGCAAGGCCATCGCCTACCTCGCGATCGCGGCCACGGCCCTGCGATTCGCGACCGGCGGATCCAGCGACTCCTCCGAGCAGACCCAGTCGATCAGCGCGCGCCTGCTCGAGGCGCCCGGCGGCGTCGCGCTGCTCGTGGTCCTCGGGCTCGCGGTCGTCGCGGTCGGCGTCTACTTCGGGTACAAGGGCGCGACGAAGCGCTTCCGCGACGACCTGGCCGTGCCGTCGGGATCGCTCGGGCGCGGGATCACGGCGCTCGGCGTCGCCGGGTACGTCGCCAAGGGCGTCGCGCTCGTGGCGGTCGGCGTGCTGTTCGTCGTCGGCGCGGTCACGGCCGACCCGAGCCGCGCGACGGGCCTCGACGGCGCGCTCCAGTCGCTCGCCGGGCTGCCCGCGGGCGTCGCCGTGCTCGCGATCACGGGGCTCGGCCTCATCGCGTACGGCCTGTACTGCGGCGCCCGCGCGCGCTACGCGAAGCTGTGATGAGCCGTCCGGTCGTCGCGCTGGAGGGCGTGCGGCCCGACGAGGTGCACGTGGTGCGGGTGTTCGCGGATGCCGACGGGCGGCACGGCAACGAGCTCGGGATCGTGCTCGCCTCCGCGCGCACCGACGGCCGGGAGCAGGTGATCGCGCAGGCGCTCGGCTTCAGCGAGACCGTGTTCGTCGACGCGGTGGATGCGCCCGGCGCGGATCCGCGTGGCGCGTCGATCCGCATCCTCACGCCCGCGCGCGAGCTGCGCTTCGCCGGGCACCCGACCGTGGGCACGGCGTGGTGGCTGGCGTCGCGCGGCGCCTCCGTCGACCACCTGCGGGTGCCCGCAGGGGCCGTGCGCGTGGACCGCACCGGCGACGAGGTGCGCGTGACCGCCGATCCCGACTGGGGCCCGGAGTTCACGTGGCAGGAGCACCCGACGGCCGACGCGCTCCGCGACCTCGACGCCGACTCTGTGGACCCTGCGGTCGACCACCTCTATGCCTGGGCCTGGACGGACGAGGCCCGGGGAGAGGTGCGCGCCCGCATGTTCGCGCCCGCGCTCGGCGTCGTCGAGGACGAGGCGACCGGATCCGCGGCCCTGCGGCTCACGGCGCTCCTCGGCCGCGACCTCCGCATCACGCAGGGGCGCGGCAGCCGGCTGGTCACGCGGCTGCTCGCCGACGGCCGGGCCGAGGTCGGCGGCCGCACCGTGCCCGACCGCGTGATCCCGCTGCCCTGACCCGCGCGGACCGCCGCCGCTCGTCGTGCGATGCTCCTGGTACGCGCACCCGAGGAGGGACCCCGCATGAGCGTCGAGCCGTTCGACCCCCGAGGCGTGCTGCGGCGCCTCCTCGCGGAGGGCGCGGTCTCCGTCGACGCGCTGACGGCGATCACGGGCATCCCGGCTGAGGCCCTCGGACGCTTCGTCACGGACCCGAGGGACGGCGGGATGAGCCGCGCCCCCGACCCGACCGGCCTCGGGCCCGATGCGACGGAGCGGCTGTCCGACCTCGTCGCCCGCCTCTCGGTGGGCATGCCTGTCGGGGATGACGAGCGGCTGCGGGCGATCCTCGAGACGCTGACGATCTCGCTGCGCGTGCCGACGACGAGCATCGCGGAGCTGACCGGCATCGCGGTCGGCGACATCGAGTCGGCCCTCCGGGATCCGCGGCACGTCGACGCGGAGACCAGGTACGCGCTGGCGGTCCGTGCGTCGTACCTCCTGCACGCGGCCGGCGACGCGGCGCCACGACACGATCGCGTGGGAGCGCCACGGGCCACGGGTCGCGGCGCCGGCCGCTAGGCGGTCGCGGTCTCCGCGTCCTCCGCCGCCGGCTCCTCGCGCGGGACGACGAGGATCTCGGAGATCCGCCGCCGGTCGAGCGCCGTCACCTGCAGGGTCACGCCGTCGACCTCGACCGTGTCGCCGACCTGGGCGAGCCGACCGAGGTTCTCGATGACGAAGCCCGCGACCGTGTCTGACGCGGAGTCGGGCAGCTTCACGCCCGTCGCCTCCTCGAAGTCCTGGAAGTTCAGGCGCCCGTCGATGGTGCCGCCGTCCTCCGCGAGATCTCGCGACGCGGAGTCGGTGTCGTACTCGTCGAAGATCTCGCCCACGACCTCCTCCACGAGGTCCTCGAGCGTGACGATGCCGTCGGTGCCGCCGTACTCGTCCACGATCACGGCGATCTGGTGGCCCTCGGCGCGCATCATCGTGAGCGTCGGCAGCACCCGTGCGGTGGCCGGGAGGTAGGGGATCGGGCGGAGGATCTCGGAGACGGGCCGCTCGGGATCCGCCGCGATCGCCTGGTAGAGGTCGCGCACGTGCACGAAGCCGATGACGTCGTCGATGGTCTTGTCGACCACCGGGTAGCGCGAGTACGGCCGGTCCTGCACGTCGATCCCCGCCTCGCGGACCGTGCCGGTGCCGTCGAGCGCGGCGATCTCGGGGCGCGGCTTCATCACCTCGCTGAGCTGGCGGTGGCGGAGGGAGAGCACGTCGTCGAGGATCCGGCGCTCGTCGTCCGGGAGGCCCTCGTGGCTGGAGACGATGTCGCGGAGCTCCTCCTCGCTCATCTCCTCGCCGGTCTTGTGCGGGTCGCCGCCGAGGAGGCGCACGACCACGTCCGTCGAGACGGAGAGCAGCCAGATCACCGGCCGCATGAGGTTCGCGAAGCCGTTGAGCACGGGCGCGACGCCGTACGCGAAGCCCGCGTTGCGCTGGATCGCCAGGCGCTTGGGCGCGAGCTCGCCGAGCACGAGCGACAGGTAGGCGATCATCAGCGTGAGCAGGAGCGTCGCGATCGTGGACGCGAGGCCGGCCTCGAGGCCCCACGACTCGAGCAGCGGCACGACGGACGGCGCGATCGACGAGGCGCCGTACGCGGCGGACGCGAAGCCGGCGACGGTCACGCCGATCTGCACCGCGGCGAGGAAGGTGTTCGGGTTCCGGGCGAGCGCGGCGACCTTCTCGCCGCGGCGTCCGCGGGCGGCGAGGGCGTTGAGCTGGCCCTCGCGGAGGGTGACGAGCGCCATCTCGGTGGCGGCGAACACGCCGCCGACGAGGACGAACACCACGACCAGGACGATGTTGAGGAGGAGGTCGCCGTTCACGAGCGAGGTCCGGTCGGGCGGGTGACGGACATCCCACCGGTGCGGGCGGTGGCGCGGAGGGTGCGGGGCGTGCCCGGGGTCGTCCGGGCGCCGGGACTGTGGCTGTCGGGAGCGGGCTCCCGCGCGGTTCTGTGCATGGATCGAGGGTAGTGGAGCAGGTGGGGAAATAGCCCGGGCCGTCGTCCGACGGCGGCCGTGCCCTACGGTCGGGGCATGGATCAGACAATGCTCGACGGGTCGTGGCTCGGCAGCTCCGGGTGGGTGACGCTCGCCCTCGTGAACGCGGGGCTCGCGGAGCAGAAGGGCCGATCCCGGTGGAACTGGTTCCTCGCCTCGATCGTCCTCGGCCCGATCGCGACGTTCTTCATCGTGACGTGGGAGCGCGCGCCCGCGCGGCCCGTCGCGACACGGGGAGAGGGCCCGACGAACGGGCTCCTCGCCGTGGGGATCGGGCTGGCTGCGCTGGCCGTGGTGATCGGCGTGGTCGCGGCCATCGGCGGGGACACCGGGATGTGGGTCCTCGCGGCCGCGCTCGCGGTCGTCGCCGCGGTCTCCCTGGTCCTGCACGTCCTCGCGCACCGGCGGTGGGCGGCGGCGCGGACCGCGTCGCGGGCGCGGGCGGCGGTCGTCCCGGAGGACTGACCGCCGCCCGCGGTCCCGCGTCGGCTCAGCCCGCCGTGAATCCGCTCGGCAGCTGCGCGCCCGCCTTCGTCACGGCGTCGACGAGGTCCTGCCCGCCGACCGTCGTGATCGTCTCCCCGCCGATGCGGAGGGTGGGCGTGCCGGTCACGCCCGACTGCTGCGCCGCGTCGGTGTTGGCCGTGATCCAGTCCACGTACGCGCCCTTCTGCGCGCAGGAGAGGGCATCCGGATCCGTGACGCCCCGCCCCTGGAGCCACGTGGAGAAGTCCTTCCCCGTCCACGAGTCGGTCGCGGCGGAGTGGTTGGCGAAGAGCGCCGAGTGCACGCCGGGCCAGGCCGACGGATCGTGCGCGAGCACGCAGGCGGCCGCGCTGCCGGCGACCCGGCCGTAGTTCGTCACGATCTGGATGGGGTGGTACACCACGGCCACCTGCCCGCTGCCCGCGAGCCGGTCGAGCAGCGGGCCGTTCTCGGCCTCGTACTCCTGGCAGTGGGGGCACGAGTAGTCCTCGTAGACGTCGAGCGTGACGGGGGCCGCTGCGGCGCCCACGCGCACGCTGTCGGGTCCCGTCGTCACCTGCGCCTGGTCGCCGGAGCCGAGGGCGACGGTCGCGTCGGCCGTGGGCGGCTGGGCTCCGGCGCTCGCCTGGTCGCGGAGGAGGATCGCGCCGCCCGCGATCGCCGCGATGAGGATCACGACGACCCCGGCGACGCCCAGCTGGGTCAGCAGGCGCCGGCGCTTCCGCTTCGCCTCCTCGATGCGCCTCTGCGCGTTGGCCTTCTCGCGGATCTCCCGGGTGCGGTCGCGGTCGGCTGCGGTCTTCTTGCTCATCGGTCCTTCTCTCGTGTGCGGTGTGGGGTTGTGCGGGGTCGGGTCGTGCGGTGACGGGTCGTGCGGTGCGGGTGAGGGTCGCCCGGGGAGGGCGCGGGTCGCGGGGCGCGCGTCATGCGGTCGGCTCCGCGCCGCGATCGTGCCGGTGGATGGCCTGCAGGTTCGCGTTGTAGGCGCGCAGCTCCGCGTCGTCGTCGCGGAGGGCGGCGCGGTCGTAGCGCCGGGCGGCGCGCGTGTCGGACGTCGACCACTGCCGCACCACCATGAGCGCCACGAGCACGACGGGTAGCTCGCCCGCGCCCCACGCGATCCCGCCGCCCGCGGCCTGGTCGGCGAGCAGCTGCGCGTCCGTCTGGATGCCGAGCTGGTGCCAGAAGTCGATCGCGAGGATCGACGTCCCCGACATGATCGACAGCCCGAAGAACGCGTGGAACGCCATCGTCGCGAGCAGGATGATGAGCCGGATCGGGTACGGCGGGCGGCGCGGCCCGGGATCCACCCCGATCAGCACGAAGAAGAACAGGTAGCCGCTGATGAGGAAGTGCACGCACATCAGCAGGTGCCCCTGGTGGGTCTGCAGCGACCACTCGAACCAGCCGGTCCAGTAGAACGCGACCAGGCTGCCGGCGAAGACGACGGCGGCGACGACCGGGTGCGTCACGAGCGCCGCGTAGCGGGAGTGCGTGGCGGCGAGCACCCACTCGCGGACGCCGCGGCTGCCGTCGCGCCGCGCGGGGACGGTGCGGAGCAGGAGCAGCACGGGGGCGCCGAGCACGAGCAGCGGCGGCACGTACATCATCAGCAGCATGTGCTGGATCATGTGCGTGCTGAAGTGCACGGCGCCGTAGACGCCGGGCCCGCCGCTGGTCGCGTAGACGAGGAGGGCGCAGCCGGCGAGCCACGGCACCGTGCGCGCGGGCGACCACGCGTCGCCGCGGACCCGCAGCCGGTGCACGGCCGCGAGGTAGAGCCCCGCGAGCACGACGGCCCCGGCGAGGAAGAGGTAGTCGGGATGGAACGACGTCAGCATCCGCCCGGTCGTCACCGGGTCGGGGAACGTGAAGCCGATGAGCGAGGCGCGCGGATCCACGTCGGCGACGGAGGTCTGCGGGACCGGCGGCGCGCTCCGGCTGAGCGCGACGGACACGCCCATCGCCACGGACATGGCCACGACCTCGCCCACCGCGAGCCGGAGGAACGCGGTGCGGCGGGTCGCGTCGCGGACGAGGCCCGGGATCACGATGCGGCGGTGGGCCCAGCCCGCGAGGCCGAGCCCCACGAGCAGCGCCGTCTTGAGGAGCAGCAGCACGCCGTACGGGGTGGTCACCAGGTCGAGCGGCCCGCCCAGCCGGAGCGACGCGTTGATGATCCCGGAGAGCGCGACGGCGACGAACGCCCACCCGGCGAGCGTCGAGTAGCGGCGGACGACCGCGGGCAGCGCCGTGCGCACGTGCCGCTGGAGGAGGATCACCGCCACGAGCCCGCCGGCCCAGACGGTGACGCCGATGAGGTGGATGCCGAGGCTGTTCACCGCGTTCGCGTGCTCGTAGGTGCCCGCCGCGTGGCCGGAGAGCGAGAGCGGGAGGAGCGCCAGCAGGGCGGCTCCCGCGGCGATGCCGATCCCCGTGACGCGCTGGGTCCACATCGTGACGCCCAGCACCACGGCGATGCACACCAGCGACGCGACGAGCGTCTGCCCGAGCTCCAACCGGGTCGTGAAGTACGCGAACTGGCCGCGGAACGTGGGCGACGTGAGGGGCACGCCGATCACGTTCGCGCCCGAGAGCGCGAGCACGGCGATGCCGGCGGCCAGCCACACGGCGGCGGCGCGCGACGCCCAGCGCGTGGCCTTCCACTGCGCGAGGCTCGCCATGCCGGGCCGCTTCGTCTGACCGGGGAGGGCGAAGGCCGCGACCACGAGCAGGCCGATGGTGACGGCGGCGGCGGCGTCGTGGATCACGCGCGCGATGGGCAGGCCGTACCGGACGACGTCGCCGGGGTCGACCAGCAGGGTCGTCGTCGTGGCGCCCGTGAACAGGGCGCTGAGGAGCATCACCCCGACGGCGAGCGGCAGGCACAGCCAGAGGAGCGCCGACTGGCCCGAGACGCGCGGCAGCCGCAGCTGGGCGGTGCGCGTCTCGAACGCGATGTCGTCGAGGTCGTCGGGCGCGGGGGCCCGCGGCGTGGCGGCGGTGGTGGGCAGGGAGGTGTTCGGGGGCACGGGGATCCGTCCGTGAGGCGCGCCGGTGGTGCGCGGGCGGGGCCGGTCGCGTGATCGCGGCACGGCGGAGGCGCGTCGGGCGACGCGGGACGCCGCGCGGCCGCCTCGGGCGGACGCGCGGGGGCCGGGCGCGAGGGGGTCGCGTCCGGACGGGCTCGGATCAGGCGGCGGCGGGCGGCCCGCGGCGGGGCATCGACGACAGCGCGACGCCCGTGTCCGGCAGGCCCGGGTGCCAGGCCGCCGGCACCCGGTGGCGGAGCTCGACGGACGGGGAGGCGAGGAGCGCCACCGCGTGCAGCGCCACGACGAGGGCGGTGCGCGCGAGCGCGACGAGGTCCCAGAAGGCGCGCTCGCCGAAGCGCAGGGCGACGCAGGTGACGGCGGCGGCGAGGACGTGGGCCGCCCACATGCCGGGGCCGTGGTGCATCCCGGCCATCGCGGCGGCCTCGGTGCCGCCTCCCGCGACCGTCGTGAGGACGTGGCCGCCCATGCCGTGGTGCCCGCCGACCATCCGGGTGCTCGCGGTCGTCGCGGCGCCGACGGAGAAGAGGAGGTGGAACGCCCCCTGGCTGAACGCGACGGCGATCGCGAGCCGCAGGACGGAGATGGTGCGTCCGGCGAGGAACGTGCTGACCGGGAGGGCGAAGGCCGCGGCGACGACGACGCCGACGAGGCCGGGAGCCTCGCCGCCACCGGCCATGTGCGAGACCGCGGCGACCAGGATCGCGACGCCGGACGTGACGACGCCCCGCGCGACGCGCACGCCGCGCGTGCCCATCACCTCGGTGCCGCGCTCCATCGCCGTCGAGCCTACGCGGTGCATGCTGCGGGACCGCGGGGACCGGGGCCAGGGGGGGGATCCTCGTCCCTCCTCGCGAGGAGGACGCGCGGACCCGCGCTCAGCCGGTGGGCGCGACGCGCACGTCGGCGGATGCGCGGGGCGCGAAGCGGGCGTCGAAGTCGCGCTCGTTCGGGATCCAGACCTCGCGCCACAGGGCGACGTGGTCGCGACCGAGGCGCGCGTCCCGCGCCCGCCCGCGCACCGAGGCCGTCGGCAGGTCGACGTCGCACCAGACCGCGAGGTCGAGCGCGGGCCGGGTGACGGGGTGGATGAGGCCGATCAGGTCGACCACGAGCAGGTCGGTGCGCGGGAGCGGCTCGGGCTCGCCGAGCGTCCGGCGGCCCGGGTGACGGGCCGGCTGAGGGCCGGCGCGGCGGGATCGGGCGCGTCCATCCCGCGAGCGTAGGCGCTCGCCGGCCGGGAGCGGCCCCCGGCCCCGCCCGTCAGCCGCGCAGCCGCGGGTAGGCGGCGAGCGTCGGCACGTGCCGCGCGCTGGTGAGGAGGAACCGGTCGGCCACCCCGCGGACGGGCCGGGACGCGGCTACCCGCATGGCGCCGCGCAGCACCCTCTGCCCGACCGCCGAGGAGGGGTGCGTGAGCCGCGCACCGCCAGGCGGCAGCCCCTGGGCGCTGTCCGCGTAGCGGCGGAGCTGTCCCTCGTAGCGCGCGAACGCGGCCGCGAAGGTGTCGGCGGGATCGGCGAGCGCGCGTCCCAGCTCGCCCGCGAGCACGTGGGCGGCGACGAGGGAGAGGGTCGTGCCCATGCCCGTGGGGCCGGATCCCCAGGCCGCGTCGCCGAGGAGCGCGATGCGCCCCTTCGACCACGTCGAGACGATCACCTGCTCCATGCGCTGCGTGTAGAACTCGTCCGGGCGCGCCTGGAAGCCGTCGAGGATCCGCTCGACCTGCCAGCCCGTGCCGCGGAAGCGCGCGCGGAGCACCGTCATCTGCGCGTCGAACGGCAGCTGCTCGAAGCCGGACGGCTCCGACTCGAACGACAGGCTCGCGCGGATCGTGCCCTCGTCGTCGGGGCGGATGGTGGCGTTCCGCGCACCGCGCCCCGTGAGGAAGTCCCAGTAGTCCGTGTCGCCCGCGATGCGGTCGATCGTCCCGTAGGCGATGCTCACGCCGTGGTCGCGGAGGGTGGTCTCCTCGGCGAACGCCAGCCGACGCGTCCGGGAGCTGCGGCCCTCGGCGACGAGCAGGAGGTCGTAGCGCTCGTGGGATCCGCTCGCGAGCTCGACGTCGACGCCCGTCGCGTCCTGCTGCACGCCCGTCACGAAGTCGCCGTATCGGAGCTCGACGTCGTCCCGCACGAGGTCGACGAGGATCCCCGCGAACCGGCCGCGCAGGATCTCCACCTCCGCCGTCGGCCCGTCCGTCCCGGTGCCGCGCGGGAAGGTCGCGACGACGCGGCCGTCCTCGTCCACGAAGCGCGTCCCGTCCTCGCCGGTGAGGTTCGCCATGACGGCGTCCTCGATCCCCATGCGGCGGAGGACGTCGCGGCCGAGGCCCCGCACGTCGATGTTCTGCCCGGCCTGGCGCTGCTCGGCCGAGCGCTCGAGCAGGGTCACGTCGAAGCCCTCGCGGTGCAGGCCCCAGGCGAGCGCCGGGCCGGCGATGCTGGCTCCCGTCACGAGGACCCTCGGGCGGTGATGGGTGGTGTCGGACATGCGGTGATCTCCTCGTGTCATCGAGCGGGCCCGGGATCCCGGGCCCGAGTAGACTCTATGGCGTAGATGCTTCACGGTGAAGCATTCCGGCCGACTCGGAGGATCACGACATGTCCCACACCATCGCGGTCCCGGGGGACCGCTCCGACGTGCTCGAGCGGCTCCGGGACTACACGACCGCGTTCGACGAGTCGGTGCGGCAGCTGGCCGCGGCGGTCGGGCTGCCGACGACGGACACGACGGCGCTCGCCGAGGTGATCTGGGCGGACACCGCCGGTCGCGCGCTGTCCCCGGCCCGCCTGTCGGAGAAGCTCCACCTGACCTCGGGGGCGACGACCGCGCTCATCAACCGGCTCGAGGGCGGCGGCCACCTCGAGCGGAGCCGGGAGAGCGCCGACCGGCGGGTGGTCACGCTGCGGGCGACCGCCGCGTCCCGCGCGCGCGTGACGACCATGCTGCGGGGCGCGCAGGCCGAGGTCGACCGGGCGCTCGACGGGTTCACCGCCGCGGAGCTCCGCACGGCGGCCGCCGTCGTGCAGGCGGTCGCGGAGGGGACCGCGGCGGGCACCCGCGGGATGGCGGGCGACGGCGGCGCGTCGACCTGAGCGGTGCAGCGCCGGGTCAGCCCGCCGGGACGCAGGGGCTGTCGCAGCCCGCGGCACGCTCCCGTTCGCGCGCCCGCTCCAGCAGCGACACGTGCAGGTACCCCGCGTACCCGCCGGGCGTGCGCCCCTCGCGACGGCTCGACGTGAGCACCTCTCCGGCCGCCGACGCCGTGATCCGCGCGTCGAGCGCCCGGAGCCTGCCCACCAGGTCGACGTCCTCGTGCTCCGCGAAGGCCGGGAAGCCGCCGGCCGCGACGTAGGCGTCGGCGCGCACGCCCAGGTTCGCGCCGTGCACGTGCCCGTTGGCGTGGCCGGGCACGCGGGTCGCGCGCCAGGCCGCGACCTGCGCGGGGCTCAGGGCGTCGAACTCCGGACGGACGGTGCCGACGACCACGTCGGCCCCCGCGTCCGCGAGCTCGAGCTGGCTCGTGATCCACGCGGGCGGCACCGCGGAGTCGGCGTCGGTGCACGCGATCCAGTGCTCGGCGTCGTCGCCGTCCCAGCCGGCGCGGGCCGCGTCGACCCCCCGGGCGCGCGCGGCGCCCACGCGCCCGGCCGCGCTCTCGATGACCTCGACGCCCGCGGCGCGCGCCACCTCGGCGGTGCGGTCCCGGCAGTCGTCGGCCACGAGGATCACGCGCACGCGCACCCCGACCGCGCGCGCCCGGGTCGCGGCGGCCTCCACGGACGCGAGGCAGCGGCCGACCAGCTCCTCCTCGTCGCGCGCGGGGATGACGACCGTGACCGCGCGGATCCGCGGTGCCGGCTCGCCCTCGACCGCCGCGGCCGACCCGCCCGTCACCGCAGACCCGTCCGGGTCGCGACCGAGCGCGGATCCGCCGACAGCACCTCGAGCAGGAAGTCGTCCTCCTCGTGCCGCATCAGCACGTGCAGCCCGGGGACGGCGGCGAGCCGCGCGTGCACCTCGTCGCCCGTGCGCTGGAAGTCGCCCTCCGGGTGCCGCCAGTGGCAGGCGACCAGCGTCCCCGTGGGGCCGAGGGCGTCGGGCAGGGCGGCCAGCACACGGTCGAACGCGGCCTCGTCGAGGTAGTAGCCGACCTCGCTCATCACCACGAGGTCGAAGGCGCCGGCCGGCCAGTCGGCGCCCACGTCGCGCACCTCGAGGCGCACGTGCGGAGCGTCGGCGAGGCGCGCGCGGGCCCGCTCGACCGCGGTCGGCGCGACGTCCACGGCCAGCATCCCGTCGACCCGCTCGGCGAGGCCCGCCGTCGTCACGCCGATGGAGCAGCCGATCTCGAGCGCCCGGCCGTAGCGCTCGTCGGGCAGGGCCGCGAGGGTGGCGAGGCGCTTGCGGCGCTCGTACCACCGGGTCTGGACGCTCCACGGATCCTCGGCCCGCGCGTACGCGGCGTCGAAGCGCTCGGCGGCGGTGGGCGTCGCGGGGGCGTCGTCGCCCGCGATCAGCACCTCCCGGTCGCGTTCGGCGTGCCGGAGGAAGCCGGGCTGCAGCACGGCAGCGTCCTCGGGGGCGTCGGAGAGCGGATCCACCTGGCTGGCGTGCGCCCGGATCGCGGCGCGCTTGGCCTCCCGCACGCGCGCGTCGAGCGGCAGGGCGCGCATCGCGGCCCACGGCACGCGCGCATCGTCCGGCGTCGCCCAGTGCCACATCCAGACCGGGTACTCGACGAGCCGGATCCCGCGCTCGGCCGGAAGCGCGCCCACCAGCTCGGCGACGACCTCGCCCGTGATCCGGTGGTCGCGGTGCCCGTCGCCGCGCCAGGGAGCGGCGACCCACGTGCCCGGCGCGGCGTCGGCGACGAGCGCGGCGAGGTCGTCGCGCACGGCGTCGCGGCGCTCGCGGATCCCGCCGTCGGGGTGGCCGAGGAGCACGAGCCGGGCAGCGGGGGCGACCGCGTCGAGGGCCGCGCGGGCCTCGTCGCGGCGGAGGGCGACGAGCTCGTCCGGCGTGCGCGTCGGGGATCCGGGGTGCGATGCGGCGCCGTCCGTCACGATCACGAGGGTCACCGGCACGCCGCGGTCCGCGGCCGTGGCCAGGAGCCCCGCGGCGCCGATCGACTCGTCGTCGGCGTGCGCGGAGACGACGAGGAGCGCGGCCATCCCCGCGAGGTCGGGCGCGGGGAGCGCGGCCCATCGCGGATCCGCCTCCCATGCGTCCGCGTCGGTGCCGGGCTCGCGGGCGTCGAAGGCGACGCCCGTCGCGGCGGTCGTGGCGGGTTCGGTCGCGGCTTCGGCAGCGGCCGTCGCGGCGGTCGGCGCCGTGGCCGCCGCCCGACGCGTGGCCGCCTCCGCCAGCGCCCCGCCGAGCGAGGCGTCGTCGCGCTCGGCGTGGTGCTGCCGCACGTACAGTCCGAGGTCGGCCACGCGCTTCGCGTGATCCGCGTCCTGCGCGAGCGGGGCCGGCCCGAGCGCGTGCGCGACGTGCGTCAGCGTGTCGTCCACCGCCCGGGCGACGACGGCGCGCACCCGCTTCGCGAGCAGCCGCCCCTCCTCGCCCGAGGCTCGCCCCCGGTCGACCAGCAGGGCCGCCTCGGCGAGGGACGCGCGCGCCCCGTCGAGCGCCGCGTCGACCGCGCCCAGGTGCGTGAGCAGGAGGCGGTCGGCGCCCTCGCGGGACGCCGCCCGGAGCAGCGTGCGCGCCAGCCCGACCGCGCCGCCGTACCAGCAGGCCGCGACCTGGATCCCGCCCCAGTGGAACCCGGGCCGCGCGAGGTACCAGCCGGGCGCGCCCACGCGTCGGGCCGGCACGTCCCGCAGGCGCAGCGGCCCGCTCGGGACCTCCACGAGCCCGCGGGCGACCCAGGCGCCGGGCACGACCTCGACGCCGGGGTGGCGGAGGTCCACCGCGAACAGTCCGCGCGAGCCGTCGTCGACGGCGGCGGTGATGAGCGCGTGCGTCAGCGACCCGGCCAGCGAGCACCACGGCTTCGTGCCGGACAGCAGCACGGCGTCGGATCCGCCGGCGTCCGTCGCGGCCGTCAGCGGATCCCCGCCGCCCTCGGCCGCGAACACGCCCCAGGTCCTCGGCTCCGCGCGCTCCGAGGAGCCGTCCGCCCGCGCGACGTCGCCGTCGGAGCCGGCCCCCGCGGCGTCGCGCTCCTGGTCGAGGATCGCGAGCGCGTCGAGGTGCGGCTCGACCGTCCGGGCGATGCCCAGGTCGGCCGCGGCGAGCGTGGCGAGCGCCTCCCAGAGGTCCGCCGTCCCGCCCGCGCCCGGCCGGGCGCCGCTCTCCCCGAGCGCGACGGCGAGCTCCAGCGCCCGCTCCGTCGTCCACCCCGATCCCGGGGGCGTGGCCGCGAGCGCCTGGCGCACGAGGGCGACGGCGGTCCCGTCGGGATCCTGGCCGGGCGGCACCGCGCCGGAGGCGAGGCGGACGCGCGGCGGCACGTGCGCGTCGGGGGCGGATGCGGGCAGGGGACCGGATGTCACGGGGTGGGGCGCCAAATCGTCGAGGTGTCGTCCGGGCGGGGCCCGGTCGTCCTTCGAACCTACAAGCGTCCGCGGCCGGCTGTCGGGGTCGGCGGGGCACCGCGCGGATGTGGCAGGCTGGCCGCCTCGGATCCCCCGGCCACGCGGGTGTGGGACCCTGACGTCAGGGCTGGGGCGTGATCCGCTCCGCCCACGCACGACAGAGGGGACCACCATGGACCAGCACGCCGACCCGCACGCCCACGAGCCCGCGACCGAGGGCCCCGCCGAGGAGCCCACGCCCGAGGCGGTCGAGGAGTTCGAGCGCCTCGCCGTCCTGCGCATGGGCGGCCAGGACATCGAGGGCGCCCTCGACGAGCTCCCCGACGCGGACGCCCGCGAGGTGGCGGAGGTCGCCATCGACCGCGTCGTCCGCGGCTACGACCACCTCTAGCCCGGGCGGCGGGCGTCGAGCGCCCGCCTGCCTAGCGCCCGGTGAGCCGCGTGATGAGCTCCCGGTACCGCTCCGCCGTCCGCTCCACGATCTCCTGCGGCAGCACGGGCGGGGTCCCGGTGCGATCCCAGTTCGCCGCCAGCCAGTCCCGCACGATCTGCTTGTCGAAGCTGTCCGTGCGGTTGCCCGTCGCGTACGCCTCGGCGTCCCAGTACCTCGACGAGTCGCTCGTGAGCACCTCGTCTGCCAGCGTCGTGATGCCCGTGCGCGGGTCGATGCCGAACTCGAATTTGGTGTCCGCGAGGATCACGCCGCGCTCCTCGGCGATGGCCGACGCGCGGCGGTACACGTCGAGGGACAGGTCGCGGAGGCGCGCCGCCTCCTCGTGCCCCACGAGCTCCTCGGTGCGCGCGAAGGTGATGTTCTCGTCGTGCTCGCCCTGCGGCGCCTTCCAGGCCGGCGTGTAGATCGGCTCGGGGAGGCGGTCGCCCTGCGCGAGGCCGGCCGGCAGCGGGATGCCGCACACCGTCCCGTGCTGCCGGTACTCCTCCCAGCCGGATCCCGCGAGGTAGCCGCGCACGACGCACTCGATGGGCAGCATCTCGAGCACGCGGCAGAGCATGGCGCGGCCCTGCACCTGCGCGGGGATGCCGATGCGGTCGAGGGTGTCGCCGTCGACGAGGTGGTTCGGCACGTCGAGCCGGTCGAACCACCAGAGGCTGAGCCGGGTGAGGAGCTCGCCCTTGCCGGGGATCCCCGGCTCGAGCGCGAAGTCGTAGGCGCTCACGCGGTCGGTCGCGACGACCAGCACGTGCGGCTCGCCCTCGAGCGCGCGGTCGTCCGTGTCGTCGACGGCGGGGCTGAACAGCTCGCGGACCTTGCCCGAGTACGCGTGCTCCCAGCCGGGCAGGTCCCAGTCCGCCGCGTGGCCCGCGGGCGTCCCGGCGCTCATCGGATCACCTGCGCGGCGATGTCGGTGCGGTGCTGCGACCCGTCGAGCGACAACCGCCCGACGGCCTCGTAGACGCGCGACCGCGCCTCCGCGAACGACGGCCCCGTCGCCACGACGCTGAGCACGCGCCCGCCGGTGGCGACCAGCCCGGCCTCCGACTCGGCGGTGGCCGCGTGGGCGATGCTCACGCCCGGGACGGCCTCCGCCTCCTCGACCCCCTCGATGACGCGACCGGTGCGCGGCGACTCCGGGTAGCCCTCGCTCGCGACCACCACGGTGACCGCGACGTCGTCGGAGAACTCCGGCCGCGCGACGCCGCCGAGCTCGCCCGACGCGGCCGCGAGCAGCAGCCGCGAGAGCGGCGTGACGAGGCGGGGCAGCACGACCTGCGTCTCCGGATCCCCGAAGCGCGCGTTGAACTCGATCACGCGGATGCCGTCCGCGGTGAGGATGAGCCCGCAGTAGAGCAGCCCGATGAACGGCGTCTGCTCCTCCGCGAGCTTCCGCACGGTGGGCAGCGCGATGGTGTCGATGACCTCGTCGACGAAGCCGGCCGGCAGCCACGGCAGCGGCGAGTACGCGCCCATGCCGCCCGTGTTCGGTCCGGCGTCGCCGTCGCCCAGCCGCTTGTAGTCCTGGGCGGGGGACAGGGGGACGACGTCGTGGCCGTCGGAGAGGAGGAAGAGCGACACCTCCTGCCCGGCGAGGAACTCCTCGACGAGGACGGTGCCCTGGCCGAGGTAGTGCTGCGCGTGCTCGAGGGCCAGCGTGCGGTCGGCCGTGACCAGCACCCCCTTGCCCGCGGCGAGGCCGTCGGCCTTGATGACGTAGGGGGCGCCGTACGCGTCGAGCGCGGCCTCGACCTCGTCGATCGTGCCGGCCTGGGCGGCGCGGCCCGTGGGCACGCCCGCCTCCTCCATGATGCGCTTGGCGAAGGTCTTGGACCCCTCGAGGGCTGCGGCGGCCCGGCCCGGCCCGAAGACCGGGATGCCGCGCGTGCGCAGCGCGTCCGCGACGCCGGCGACGAGCGGCGCCTCGGGCCCCACGACGACCAGCTCCACGCCCTCCGCGAGCGCGTGCTCCGCGACGATCTCGGGGTCGTCGATGTCCATCTTCACCACCGGCACGACGCGGGCGATCCCGGCGTTGCCGGGGGCCGCGACGATGTCGTGACCCGCGTCCTCCCGGAGCAGGGCCGTGACGATGGCGTGCTCGCGCGCACCGGAACCGAGTACCAGGATCTTCACGCCCCCAGCCTATCGACGCCCACCCCACCGGACCGGGGCCCTGGGGGCGGAGGAGGACGCGCCGATGCCGCGCCTCGCGAGGGGGCGGAGGGTGGGAGGCCGACCCGCCGCGGGCACGGCCCGGGTCGGCTCCCTGCCCGCTCCGGCGTTCTTCGGGTCCGCCGGCGGGCGCATCGTCCCTGTCCTCCCGTCGCCGGGGGAGGCGACGGGAGGGCGGGCGTCCTGTCGTGCCGAGCGGGTCGTGTCACCGCGCTGCACTTCCATACACGGTAATGGATGTCCCCCAAAGCGCGGACGCGGGGCGACGCCCCATTAGGAGGGGCGCGACGCCGGCGGGCGGGTCCGGCCCCCGCCGCTCTGGCATCCTGGGACGATGGCCAAGGCGCGCATCCACCCCACCGTCGGACAGCCCGCCGTGCGGGCGGCGCTCGCCCAGGGCGCCGACGCCGACCGGGAGACGCGGGCCACGGCCGTGCGCTTCCTGCTGCAGGCGCTCGCGGATCTCGCGCCCGGCGGCACCGTCGAGGTCCGCGTCCCGCCGTTCGGCGCCGTCCAGTGCATCGAGGGCCCCGGCCACACGCGCGGCACGCCGCCCAACGTCATCGAGACCGACCCCGCCACGTGGATCGCGCTCGCCACGGGCGGCACGACCTGGGACGCGGGCGTCGCGGCGGGCCAGGTGCGCGCATCCGGCCTCCGGGCCGACCTCCGCGGTCTCGTCCCCGTGCCCTGGGAGCTCCCGGCCGACCGCTGAGCGCCGCCGCGGTTCGTCCCGCGTCGGCGGCACGGGGGATGATGGGTCCATGACCGACGCCCGACCCCAACCCGACGACGAGCGCCGCACCGAGGTCCTCGTGCGGCGGTCCCCCCGCTACTTCCGCTTCATGGGCGTCGGAGCGGTCCTCGGGATCATCGTGGCGATGGTCCTCACGCTCACGTTCCCGCCGAACCCGGAGTTCTCCGCGGCGCAGGTGCTGGCGTTCCTGGCGTTGTTCGCGGTCGTCCTCTTCGGCGGGCTCGCCGCGCTGATCGCGCTGGCGCTCGACCGCGCGGCGTCCCGTCGATCCCGCGTCCTCACCGCCGAGCGCGAGCGGGGCGAGCCGGGCGCCTGATCCCGCACCCGGCCGCCGGCCACCACGGCACGCCGATCAGCTGAGCTGCGTGCGCTCCAGCCAGGACAGGTACTCCGGCGTCACGTTGCCGGTGATGTACTCGCCGGTGAAGCAGCTCATCTCGAGGTCCTCGACGCCCGTGGATCCCTCCATGATGGCGTCGCGCATGTCGGCGACCTCCTGGTAGATGAGATGGTCGGCCCCGAGCTCCTGCGCGATCTCGGGGATCTTCCGCCCGTGGGCGATCAGCTCCTGCCGGGACGGCATGTTGATCCCGTACACGTGCGGGTAGCGCACCGGCGGGGCGGCGGAGGTGAACGTCACCTTGTTGGCGCCCGCCTGGCGCGCCATGGCGACGATCTCGCGGCTCGTCGTGCCGCGCACGATGGAGTCGTCGACGATGAGGATGTTCTTGCCCTGGAACTCGGAGCTCATGGCGTTGAGCTTCTGCCGCACCGACTTCTTGCGCTGCGCCTGCCCCGGCATGATGAAGGTCCGGCCGACGTAGCGGTTCTTGTAGAAGCCCTCGCGGTACTCGATGCCGAGCGTCTGCGCGACCTGCATGGCCGACGGCCGGGAGGAGTCGGGGATGGGCATGACCACGTCGATGTCGCCCGCGGGGCTGTGCTCCGCGATGGTCGCCGCGAGCCGGTTGCCCATGCGCAGGCGCGCGTCGTACACGCCGATGCCGGACATGACCGAGTCGGGCCGCGCGAGGTAGACGAACTCGAACGCGCAGGGGATGAGGCGTGGCGCCGGGTGGCACTGGCGCGCGTGCATCTCGCCGTCCATCGTGATGAAGACGGCCTCGCCGGGCGCGACGTCGCGCACGATCTCGTAGCCGAGCGACTCCATGACGAGCGACTCGCTCGCGACGACCCACTCCATCCGGCCGCCCGCGAGCTCGCGGCGGCCGAGGGTGAGCGGGCGGATGCCGAACGGGTCGCGGAACGCGAGCATGCCGTGGCCGGCGATCATCGCGATGGACGCGTAGGAGCCCTGCACGCGCTCGTGCACCCGCTCGACCGCGGTGAACACCTGGTCGGGATCGAGCGCGAGGCCCGAGACCTGCGACTGCAGCTCGTGCGCCAGCACGTTCACGAGCAGCTCGGTGTCGGAGCTCGTGTTGGTGTGGCGGCGATCCACGTGGAAGAGCTCCTGTGCCAGCTCCCGCGTGTTCGTGAGGTTGCCGTTGTGCACCAGGACGATGCCGTAGGGCGCGTTCACGTAGAACGGCTGCGCCTCGTCCTCGTCGGCTGCGCTGCCGCGGGTCGCGTACCGCACGTGGCCGAGGCCCATGGTGCCGAGGAGCGACCGCATGTCGCGGGTTCGGAAGGCCTCGCGGACCTGGCCGCTCAGCTTCTTCACGTGGAAGGTGTTGCCCTCCGCCGTGGCGATGCCGGTGGAGTCCTGACCGCGGTGCTGCAGGAGCAGGAGGCTGTCGTAGACGAGTTGGTTGACGGGTTCGGACGATACGACGCCGACGATGCCGCACATGCTTCGGCTGACTCCTGAAGAGTAGAAGAGGTGGGGGAGAGGCCAGTGTCCCACACGGGAGCGACGCGCCCGGCCGCTACCCTGTACGCGTGACCACCAAGAGCTCGTATGCAGAGGCCGGCGTCGACACGGAGGCCGGCGATCTCGCGGTCCAGCTGATGAAGGAGGCCGTGTCCCGCACGCACGGACCCGAGGTCATCGGCGGCTTCGGCGGATTCGCGGGGCTGTTCGACGCGAGCGCGCTCACCCGCTTCCGCCACCCGCTCCTCGCCACGTCCACGGACGGCGTCGGCACGAAGGTCGCCATCGCGCAGGCCATCGACAAGCACGACACCATCGGCCAGGACCTTGTGGGCATGGTCGTCGACGACATCGTCGTGGTCGGCGCGCGTCCCCTCTTCATGACCGACTACATCGCGTGCGGCAAGGTCGTGCCCGCGCGCATCGCGGACATCGTCGCCGGCATCGCGCGGGCCTGCTCCGACACCGGCACCGCGCTCGTCGGCGGCGAGACCGCGGAGCACCCGGGACTCCTCGGGCCGGACGACTACGACGTGGCGGGTGCCGCGGTCGGCGCGGTCGAGGCGGACTCCGTGCTCGGATCCGAGCGCGTGCGCGACGGCGACGTGGTGCTGGCGCTCGCCTCGAGCGGCCTGCACAGCAACGGCTTCTCGCTCGTGCGCCACATCCTCGCGACGGCCGGCATCGGCTTCGGCGACACGTCGGCCGAGCTCGGCGGTCTGGTCGGCGAGGTCCTCCTCGAGCCGACGCGCCTCTACACGACGCCGCTGCTCGACGTGCTCGCGCAGCCGGAGCTCGGCCCGGCCGTGCACTCCATCAGCCACGTCACCGGCGGCGGCATCGCGGCGAACCTCGCGCGCGTGCTGCCCCGCGGGTCCTTCAGCGAGCTCGAGCGCTCCACCTGGTCGCCGCCCGCGGTCTTCCGCGCGCTCGCCGGCATCGCGGGCTCGACGCTCGAGAGCGCGGAGGGGACCTGGAACCTCGGCATCGGGATGATCGCCGTGGTGGACGCGCCCGCCGCGGACGGCATCGCGCGCGCGCTCACCGCCGCCGGGATCCCCAGCTGGGAGGCCGGTCGCGTCACGATCGGCGACGCCCCGGCGGGTGCCGGCTTCGAGCAGGGCGCCAAGGGCGTCGACGGCGGGGCCGTGCGCCTCACCGGTCGCTACCGCGACTGACCCGCGTCACGCTCCGGGCGTCGGCCCTCACGGGTCCGCATCGGGGCACGTCCGACGCTGGCGGATGAGGGCGCACATGAGCGGACCCGCCTCACGAGGAGACGGGTCGGTGGCTCATCCGGCCGGGGCCGGAGGCGGGATCAGGCGCGCTTCTGCTCGTCGCCCGGGACGTAGGCGTCCGGCTCGTCGGCGTACTCGTCCCACTTGGCGGCCTCGGCCGCGTACTGCTCGTCGACCGCCCCGTGGGTGGTCAGCTCGCGCTCCAGCTGGGTGTAGTCCACATTGGGACTGAACGACTTCAGCTCTCGCGCGATCTTGGTGTGCTTAGCTTTTTGACGGCCGCGCCCCATGCGAGACCCCCTCACGACTCAGGCCCCGACGGGCGGTGACAACGCTGGAATCAGCGGACAGGGATTGGAGAAAACCTAGGGGCTACCCTAACATGTGGCCCTCGTCGTCCCGGGCGTGTCCTCCCCGTCCGGGAGCGCGCAGGCGCATCGTACGACCTCGTCGCTGGGCGGCCATGTGCCGGGGAGCGGGCGCTAGCCTGGTCGTCCCATGAGCTCCGAACCGGTAGAGACCCAGGTCGTGGTCATCGGTGCCGGACAGGCCGGCCTCTCCGTGGCGTACCACCTGCAGCGGCTCGGCCTCCGCATGGGGACCGACGCCGTCGTGCTCGACCGCGGTCCGGCGACGGGCGGCGCGTGGCAGCACAGGTGGGCGGCGCTCCGCCTCGGATCCGCGCACCGCGTGGCCGACCTCCCCGGCATGTCCCAGCTCGGCATCTCGTTCGCGACGGCCGACCGGCGCCTCCCGGCCCGCGACGTCGTCCGCGACCACTACGCCCGCTACGAGCAGCACTTCGACCTGCGGGTCGCCCGCCCGGTGGAGGTGCGCGCGGTGCTCGACGCGGACGCGCCGCCGCCCGCCGCGTCGCGTCGGCGGGCCGCGCATCCGTCGGACTCCGCCCGTCCGCTGCTCGTGCGCGGCACCGACGGCGATCGCGTCGCCCGGCTCGTCGTCAACGCCACCGGCACCTGGGGCGCCCCGTTCATCCCCTCGTACCCCGGGCTCGGGACGTTCCGCGGTCGGCAGCTGCACACGTCCGGCTACCGTGCGGCGGCCGACCTGCGGGGGCTCCGCGTGCTCGTCGTGGGCGGCGGCACCTCCGCCATCGGCTTCCTCCTCGAGCTGGAGGGCGTGGCCGCGCGCGCCATGTGGTCCACGCGTCGTCCCGTCGACTTCCTCGAGGCGGGCGAGCTCGACGTCGAGGCGGCCGTGCGCGCGGTGGACCTGCAGGACCAGGCTGCGCGCGCCGGCGAGGCGCTGCCGAGCATCGTCAGCGGCACGGGCGTGCCGCGCACGCGGCGCATCGTCGCGGGGATCCGGCGCGGGGTGCTCGACAGCCGCGGGCCCATCGCGCGCTTCGAGGAGGACGGCGTCGTCTGGGCGGACGGCGGACGCGACCAGGTCGACGCGGTGATCTGGGCCACCGGCTTCCGGCCCGAGATCCGGCACCTCGCGCCGCTCGGCCTCCGGGAGAAGGAGGGCGGCGTGCGCGTCGAGTCCGGGGTGTCGGCGCGGGATCCGCGGGTGTTCCTCGCGGGCTACGGGCCGCAGGCGTCGACGATCGGCGCGAACCGCGCGGGCCGACGCGTCGCCCGGCAGGTCGTCGCGACCCTCGGCTGACGTGCCGCATCGCCCTCTCGGGCGGCCTCCGCGGATGAGGGGGCGTGAGGGCCGTCGCCGTCTGCGGGAACTCGCGGCGGGGCCCCCACGTCCATCCGGGCCTCACGGGTCGGCCCGGACGTGATCCGACCGGGGCCGGGCGCCCTGCCATAGGGGCACCCATCGTCCGGTCGACCTGCACGACCTCTCGGGGGAAGAGTTCGTGCACCAACGAGTCTACAGACGTGTCCTCCAATTGGAGGACACGGGACCCCGGCGTGCGGTGGGCCTACGGCGTCCGGCGGCCGCTGGTGTGCTTGACGGGCGTGGTCGGAGGCGGGCCGGGGCGGCGCGAGACCGGGCGCACGGGCTCGCCGCGGCGGTCCTGCCCGGGCACGGGGCGCGACCGGCGTCCGTAGATGAGCTCCGACGAGTCGAGCAGCCACGGCACGAGCGCCAGCGTGACGCCGTGCACGAGCAGCAGCTTCTGGCGGATCCGACGGGCCTTGTGGTTGTGCAGCAGCGTCTCCCACCAGTGGCCGACGATGTAGACGGGCGTGTAGACCGTGATGATCTCGCTGCCGTGCTCCGCGCGACGGGACTTCAGGTACTTGATGAGCGGGAAGCTGATGTCGCGGTACGGCGAGGCGACGATGCGCAGCGGCATCTCGATCTCCATCTCGATCCACTGGCGCTCGAGCAGCTTCGTCGCCTCGTCGTCGACGGAGACGTGCACCGCCTCGATGCTGTCGTGGTTCGCCGCGATCGCGTAGTCGAGGGCCTTGAGCACGGGCTTCTGCATCCGGCCGACGAGCACGACCGCGTGGTCGCCCGTGGAGCCGAAGACCGTGACCGGGTCGACCTCGATCTCCTTCTCGACGTCGCGGTAGTAGCGGTTCACGCCGAGCATGAGGAGGAACAGCACCGGCATGATCGCGAAGACGAGCCAGGCGCCGTGCGTGAACTTGGTGATGGTGACGACGATGAGCACGAGCGCGGTGAGCAGCGCGCCGAACGCGTTGATGGCGAGGCCGCGGATCACCTCGCCGCGGTTCGCGCAGCCCTCGCGGAGCATGCGGGTCCAGTGCACGACCATGCCGGTCTGCCCGAGCGTGAACGACACGAAGACGCCGATGATGTAGAGCTGGATGAGCTGCGTGAGGTTCGCCTGGTAGACGACGAGGATCAGCGTCGCGCCGAGCGCCAGCAGCAGCATGCCGTTGCTGTAGACGAGGCGGTCGCCGCGCGTGAGCAGCGACTTGGGCGCGTACGCGTCCTTGGCGAGCACGGAGCCGAGCAGCGGGAACCCGTTGAACGCGGTGTTGGCGGCGAGCAGCAGCACCGCCGCCGTGGTCGCCTGCAGCAGGTAGAACATCACGCTGCCGTCGCCGAACGTCGCGCCGGCGACCTGCGCCATGAGGCTCTTCTGCGGCTCCGTGGCGCAGGCGGTCCAGCCGATGAGATCGCACGGGTGCTCGCCGTAGTGCACCTGCGCGATGAGCGCGAGGGTGGTGAGGCCGACGAACAGCACGATGGCCGTGCCGCCCATGATCACGAGGGTGGCCTGCGCGTTCTTGACCTTGGGCGTGCGGAACGCGGGCACGCCGTTCGAGATCGCCTCGACCCCCGTGAGCGCGGAGCAGCCGCTCGAGAACGCGCGGAGCAGCAGCAGGATGAACGCGACCTGCGACAGGCTCGGCGTGTCGACCGTGTAGGCGGCGGACTCCGCGACGGGCGGGTCGCCGAGCGCCGTGCGGACGAGGCCGACGACGATCATGAGGCCCACGCTCGCGATGAAGAGGTACGTGGGCACCGCGAAGGCCTTGCTCGACTCGCGCACGCCGCGGAGGTTCACGGCCGCGAGGACCGCCACGAAGAAGACCGCGATCTCGACCCGGAACGGCGCGATCTCGGGGACCGCGCTGATGATGTTGTCGACGCCCGAGGCCACCGACACCGCCACCGTGAGGATGTAGTCCACGAGGAGCGCGGACGCGACGACGAGGCCGGCCTTCTCGCCGAGGTTCTTGTGCGCCACCTCGTAGTCGCCGCCGCCGGACGGGTAGGCCTTGATGAGCTGGCGGTAGCTGAGGACCACGACGACCAGCAGGATCACGACGCAGGCCGCGACCCAGGGCGCGAAGCTCAGGAACGCGAGGCCGCCGAGCGTGAGGATGAGGAGCAGCTCCTGCGGCGCGTACGCGACCGAGCTGAGCGGGTCGCTCGCGAAGATGGGGAGCGCGAGGTGCTTGGGGAGCAGCTGGCCCTCGAGCTTGTCGCTGGCGAGCTTCTCGCCGATGAGCAGCCGCTTGGCGGGACTGCTCTCGGGAGCCTGGGGGTCCGGAGTCACGAGCGGCCACGATACATGGCGACGCGCCCGGGCCGCGACGGCGCTGGGCGCGGCCCGTGACCCCGCTGGATCCGCGTCGCCCCGCGGACTATCCGACCGTCGCGACCGGGCCGGTGGGGACGGGTCCCGCGGGGCCGTCCGGGGTGCCGCCGCGCGTGCGTCGGCGGGGCGCCCGGGCGGGGACGGGCAGGTCGAACAGGGGGAGCGCGCGCTGCACGACGGGGCCGATCAGCAGGGCGAACGCGAGCGTGCCGACGCCCACGTCCCCGCCGAGCGCCCAGCCGATCGCGAGCACCACCAGCTCGATGCCGACGCGGACGCGCCAGACCGGCCAGCCCGTCCGGCGGTGGATCCCGGTCATGAGGCCGTCGCGGGGGCCCGGGCCGAAGTGCGCCCCGATGTAGAGGCCCGTCGCGAGGCCGAGGAGCACGAGGCCGGCGGCGAAGAGCGGGATGCGGATCCAGAGGCTGTCGACCGCCGGCACGACGGCGAGCGCGACCTGCGCGCTGTAGCCGACGAAGAGCACGTTGAGGACGGTGCCCCAGCCGGGACGCTGGCGGATGGGGATCCAGAGCAGCAGCACGAGCGCGCCGACGATGTTGGTGACGACGCCGAACGGCAGGTCCGTCTGGATCGCGAGGCCCTGGGCGAGGACGTCCCAGGGCGAGACCCCGATGGCGGCCTGGAGCATCATCCCGATGGCGAAGCCGTAGAGGAAGATGCCGATGGCGAACTGGACTGAGCGTCGGAGCATGTTGGAGATCCAATCGCGTCCGGAGGTTGCGGGACAAGAGGCCAATCGACAGGCTGTGGCCTCATGACCCTCGCCGGATCCGCTCCCTCCATCGTGCTCGGCCCGACCGCCCTCACCGCGCTGCTGGGGGAGTGGGCGCGTCCCGGCAGCCCGGCGTACCAGGCGCTCGCCGACGGGATCAGGCACCTCGTGCTCGACGGGCGCGTGCCCGTGGGGGCGCGGCTCCCCGCCGAGCGCGAGCTCGCGGCCGCGCTCGGGCTGAGCCGCACCACGGTCGCGGCGGCCTACGCGGCGCTGCGCGGGACCGGCCACCTCGCGAGCCGACGCGGCTCGGGCAGCGTGACGCGGATCCCGCGGAGCGCGCCCCGCGCCGAGGCCGACGGATGCGAGGTGGCGGACATGAGCCGCGCCGCCGTGCCCGCGGCTCCCGCGCTCGCCGATGCCGCGATGCGCGCCGCGGCCCGGCTGCCCGCGCACCTCGACGGGCACGGCTACGACGTCGACGGGCTCCCGGAGCTCCGCGAGGCGATCGCGGCCCGCTACCGCGCGCGCGGCCTGCCGACCGAGGCGGACGACGTCATGGTGACGGTCGGCGCGCAGCACGCGATCGGCCTCCTCGCCTCCGTGCTCGTGCACCGCGGCGACCGCGCGCTCGTCGAGCAGCCGAGCTACCCGCACGCGATCCAGGCGCTGCGCGACGCCGGCGCGCGGCTCGTCGGGGCGGGCGTCGGCGCCGACGGCTGGGACGAGGACGTGCTCGCGCAGACGATCCGACGCACGCGGCCCGCGCTCGCCTACCTCATGCCGGACTTCCACAACCCGACCGGGCGGACGATGCCGGAGGATCAGCGGGCGCGGATCGTGGCGCTCGCCGAGGCGCACGGCGTCACCGTGATCGCCGACGAGACGACGGCCGAGCTCGACATCGACCGGGCCGAGTCGCATCCGCCGCTCGCCGTGCACGGGTCGCCGGGCGCGGTCGTGCTCGTGGGGTCAGTGGGGAAGACGGTGTGGGGCGGGCTCCGCGTCGGCTGGATCCGCGCCGGCCGACCGCTGCTCCGCGAGCTGGCGCGGGCCCGCTCGGCCCGTGACCTCGGCACCCCCGTGCTCGAGCAGCTCGTGGTGGCCGAGGTGCTGGGCGGGATGGACGGGATCCTCGCCGAGCGCCGGGCGCGGCTCCGCGAGACGCGCGACCACGTCGAGGTCGAGCTCGCGCGGCGGTTCCCCGGGTGGGAGGTCCCGCACGTCGACGGCGGGCTCGCGGTGTGGGTGGGGATCGGGGCGCCCGTGAGCACGGAGCTCGCGCTGGCCGCGCGGTCGCGGGGCCTGGCGATCACGGGCGGGAGCCGGTTCGGGCACGACGGCGCGTTCGAGCGGTTCCTCCGGATCCCCATCACGTCGCCGCCCGCCGCCACCGACCGGGCGCTCGACATCCTCGAGGACGCCTGGCGCGGCCTGGCACCGGTGGCGGGTCTCGAGCACGACGTGGAGGACCGCTCGATCCTCGTGTGAGGCGCCGCGGTTGGGGACGCCGCCGACGGCGACGGCGCCCCGGGGGGTAGCGTCCAGGCGTCCGCGCGACCTCTCGCGAGCGGCATGCGTCCCTCTGATCCCGGGTCGACGGGTACCGCTCCAGCGGAGCGTCGTGACCCACTCGATCCTGGAGGAAGAACACCATGCGCATCCGTCCGCGATCCACCCCCGCCTCGACCCCGGCGGCCTCCGCCGGCCGGACCCGTCACGCGTACGCCGCGCTGGCGCTCGTCGGCGGCCTCGCCGCCGCCGGTCTCGCGGTGCCGTCCGCCGCATCGGCCGCCGACGCGGCGACCGACGCGACCGTCGTCGTCCCCGCGTCCGCCGACCAGGCCGCCGCCGCGGCGCACTGGACGCCCGCCGCCCGCGCCGCCGCCCTCGCCGCCGACGCCTCGACCGTCGACGCCTCGGCCTCGCGGTACGCGACCCTGTCCACGTCGGCGGACGCGACCGCCGCGGACGCCGCGGCGGTCCCCCACCCCGACCAGCCGTTCGTCGGCGTCCTCTTCTACGTCGCGGGCGGGCGGAACCACGCGTGCACGGCGAGCGTCGTCGACACCCCGACCGGCGACACGATCGCGACCGCCGCCCACTGCCTGGTCGACCAGCGCACCGGCGCCGCGACCCCCCTGGCCACCTTCATCCCCGGCGCGCAGGGCGCCGCGGCGCCGCACGGCATCTGGCCGGTGCGCGTCGCGGCCGTCTCCTCCGCGTGGACCACGAGCGGCCGTCCCTCGGACGACGCCGGGTTCGCGCGCGTGAGCGGCCCCGCGGGCGAGGTGCTCGCGGCGTCGGTCGGCGCGGCCGAGCCCGTCTTCGGATCGACGCTCGTGCCGGCCACCGGCCAGGCGCCGAGCCTCGCGATCCTCGGCTACCCGGCCGCCGGATCCGCCACGGCCGGGCTCGAGGCGTGCCAGGGCCGCCCGCAGCACGACGCCGGCGGTCAGACCTCCCTGCCGTGCGCGCTCGGGAAGGGCGCGGCCGGATCCCCGGTGCTGACGTTCACCGGCGAGCAGCACGCGGTCGTCGCGCGGGCCTCCGCGGGCCGAGGCGTGCTCCTCGCCACGTGGGGCGCGGAGGCGCAGCGCGCCTTCTCCTCGCTCCAGGGGCGGTAGCCGCCCCGCGGGCGGCGGTCCGGTGTCCGCCGAGCGCCGGACACCGGACCGCCGCCTGGGGATCGCCCTTCGTGCACGAAGGAGTTGGGCGGGCGCGAGCATACTGAACCGGTGACCATCGACCTGCCTCCCATCAGCCGCTCCTACATCAGCCGCCCGTACCCGCTCGGCGCGACCGTCGTCGCCCGCGACGGCGGTCTGCCCAGCGGCCTCAACGTCGCCGTGTACTCCGAGACCGCCGAGGCGGTGGAGGTGTGCGTCTTCGACGACGACGGCACCGAGTCCCGCACGCGCCTCTCCGAGCGCACCGGCCACGTGTTCCACGGCCTCGTCGAGGGCGCCGGCATCGGCACCCGCTACGGCCTCCGCGTCCACGGCGAGTGGGACCCGTCCCGCGGCCTGCGCCACAACCCGGCCAAGCTCCTGCTCGACCCCTACGCCATCGCGATCGAGGGCCACCCCACCTGGGGTGAGGACGTCTTCGCGCACACGTTCGACGACCCGTCCGCCATCAACGAGGCGGACTCCGCCGCGTCCATGCCCCGCTCCGTCGTGGCCGACCGCCGCTTCGACTGGGAGGACGACGAGGCGCCGCGCACCCCGCTCGACGAGACCGTCGTCTACGAGGTGCACGTGAAGGGCTTCACGCAGCAGCTCGAGTCGGTGCCCGAGGAGATCCGCGGCACGTACGCCGGCCTCGCGCACCCCAGCGCCATCGAGTACCTCACCGACCTCGGCGTCACGAGCGTCGAGCTCCTGCCCGTGCACCACTTCATGCAGGACTCGCACCTCGAGGAGAAGGGCCTGCGCAACTACTGGGGCTACAACTCGATCGGCTTCCTCGCGCCGTACTCCGACTACAGCTCCGCGGGCGACGGCGGCCAGCAGGTCGCGGAGTTCAAGGAGATGGTGAAGGCGCTGCACGCCGCCGGCCTTGAGGTGATCCTCGACGTGGTCTACAACCACACCGCCGAGGGCAACCACATGGGCCCGTCGCTGTCGCTCAAGGGCATCGACAACGCCTCCTACTACCGGCTCGTGGAGGGCGACGAGGCGTCGTACTTCGACACCACCGGCACGGGCAACAGCCTCAACGTCGGCCACCCGGCCGCGCTCGCGCTCATCATGGACTCGCTGCGCTACTGGGTCGAGGAGATGCACGTCGACGGCTTCCGCTTCGACCTCGCCACCACGCTCACGCGCCAGGACGGCGACGCCGAGCTGCACAGCGCGTTCCTCACCCTGATCCACCAGGACCCGGTGCTCGCGCCCGTGAAGATGATCGCCGAGCCGTGGGACACCGCCGGATACCAGGTCGGCGGGTTCCCCGCGGACTGGTCGGAGTGGAACGGGAAGTTCCGCGACGACGTGCGCGACTTCTGGCACAGCGGGCAGAACGTGCTCGGCGCGCTCGCCCAGCGGATCACCGGCAGCCCGGACGTGTACGAGTCCGGCCGCCGCTCGCCGCTGTGCAGCGTGAACTTCATCACGGCGCACGACGGCTTCACGCTCGCCGACCTCACGTCCTACGACGAGAAGCACAACGAGGCCAACGGCGAGGACAACAACGACGGCGAGAGCGACAACCGCTCCTCCAACGCCGGCGTCGAGGGGCCGACGGACGACCCCGAGGTCAACGCGATCCGCGACCGCCAGCGCCGCAACATGCTCGGCACGCTGCTGCTGTCGTCGGGCGTGCCGATGGTGCTCGGCGGCGACGAGATCGCGCGCACGCAGGGCGGCAACAACAACGCCTACTGCCAGGACGACGAGATCTCGTGGTTCGACTGGGCGAACGCGGACCGCGATCTCCAGGACTTCACGCGGAAGCTGATCCGCCTGCGTCGCGGCAACCGGGCGTTGCGTCCCATCTGGTTCCGCGGCGACGACGTCGAGGGCGCGAAGGAGGCCGTGCGCTTCATCCGGGCCGACGGCGCCACGCTGAATCCGGAGGACTGGACCGACCCGAACGCCTTCAGCATCGGCGTCATCATGAAGGGCAAGGACAGCGACGCGTTCTTCGTCGCGTTCAACGCGGCCGAGGGCCCGGTCGAGTTCCAGCTGCCCGAGGGGATCGGCGTCTCGTGGCACCTCGCCATCTCGTCGGACGCCGAGCAGAACGTGACCGAGGACGCGACGAGCATCCTCGTGCGCGACCGCTCGTTCACCGTGCTGCGGGCCGCGCGCTCCTAGCCGCACCCGCGAGATCGACCGACGCGCCCTCGGGATTCCGGGGGCGCGTCGGCGCGTCCGGGGCGGGCGCCGGGCGGGCGTACCGTGGGGATGCCCCGTTTCCGCTCCCGGGGAGATCGGACCCCGTGTGACGTCATCGCCCGCCCCCAGGCCGCCGTCGACCCGGACGCTCGACCTCGAGGCCGCGATGCGCGCGAGCGTCGGCCTTCTCGTGCCGCTCGTCGTGCTGCTCGCGATCGACCGGCTCGACCTCGCCCTGTACGCGTCGTTCGGCGCCTTCACCGGGCTCTACGGGCGGAACGAGCGGTACCGGCTGCGGCTCGCGAGCGTGGGCGCCGGGGCCGGGATGATGCTCGTCGCGATCTCCACCGGCGTGCTGCTGGCGCTCGCCGACGCGCCGCTCGCGCTCGAGGCCGTGGGGCTCGCGATCGTGCTGGGCGGGGCGTCCCTCGTGTCGACGGCCATGAGCCTCGTGCCGCCGCATCCGCTCTTCCCCGTGTTCGGGCTCGTCGTCTGCGCGGCCGTGCCGGTGGACGCGGCCCAGGCGCGCGACGCGCTCGTGACGGCGATCGCCGCGATCCTGTTCTCCGCGGGCGTGTGCATGTCCGGCTGGCTGCTGCGGCGGTGGGCGCCGGACGCGCACGCGCACCGGTTCCGCGCGCTGCCGCGGATCCCCGTGCGCGACGCCGCCGTGCACCGCGACCCGGCCGCGTGGACCGCGGTGGTCGCCAACGTCGTCGGGGCGCTCGTGGCGGGCGCGATCGCGGTGGCGCTCGGCCTCGGGCACCACTACTGGGCGGTCGTGACGCTCGTCGCGGTGCTGCCCGTGGTGCGCGGACCGCTGTCCTTCACGCGCGTGGCGCACCGGGTTCTCGGGACGCTCGCCGGGTCGGTCGTGGCCGCGGGGATCCTCGCGCTGCACCTGCCGGCGCCCGCCGTGATCGCCGTCGCCGTCGCGTGCCAGTTCGCCGCCGAGCTCGCGGTCGGGAAGCACTACGGGCTGGCGCTCGTCTTCATCACGCCGCTCGCGCTCGTGATGGGCGGCCTCGGCCGGACGCTGCCGGTGCTGCCGCTCGTCGCGGACCGGGTGGTCGACACGGTCGTGGGCGCGGCGGTCGGCGTGCTCGTGATCCTCGTGCTGCGCACGCTGGCGGCGCGGCGTCAGCGGCCGGCGGCGGGGACACCGTAGCGGCGGACGACGCAGAGGATGCCGCCGGTCAGCGCGAGCGCCGCGACGGCGCCGCAGAGGAGCGCCTGCCGGCCGAGCGCCTCGTACTCGGGCGAGGTCGCGATGCCGTAGTCGGCCGGGGGCAGCTCGTCGATGAGGATGGTGCTCTGGGCCAGCGTGACGGCGGCGAGCAGCGCGGCGGACACGAGGACCGCAAAGCAGAGCACGGCGCCGGCGACCAGCAGCCGGTCGCGGGAGCGACCCGGGCTGGCGGATGCGGCGGCCATGGCGCGACGGGCCTAGGGGAGGACCGTGGTGCTCCAGCCGTAGATGCGGCCGTTCGCGCCGAAGAGGTTCCAGCCGTCGGCGCAGGTGACCGTCGCGGGGTCGATCTCCGGCGGCCACCAGGTGTCCTGGATGGCGCTCATCTGCAGGTCGGTGCAGCCGCCGGGCGCGGGCGCGGGCGTCGCGGTCTGGACGGCGACGATGCTGCCGGCCTTCGCCTCGGACTTGGTGCGGATGAGGGTGCCGTCGGCCGGGATCCACGTCGGCATCGCCGTGCCGAGCGCGGTCTGGGCGTCCGCCGTGGTCGCGTAGATCTCGGTGGTGGGCGACGTGAACTGCGCGCTGGCCCCGCATCCGGACAGGAGCGCCGCGCTCGCGACGGCGGCCAGGACGGTGAGGGTCGGTCGATGCATCCCCCTAGTGTGCCTCGTCAGCGGCGGCGGCGGATCCGGATGGGCCCCTTGGCGGTGGAGGGATCGACGACCGACCCCTTCTGGGTGATCTCCACCTCGCCCACCTCGACGAGTCGTCGGGCCGCGCGTCGGGCGGGCTCCATGAGCTCGCGCCAGTCGTCGGGCGACTCCGCGCGGGCGGCCTCGGACGGGCAGATCGTGGCGCCGCCGGCGCGGTGCGCGAGGAGGTCGAGGATCCGCCGCTCGAGCCGCGCGTCGACGTCGGTGACGCCCCGGCGTCGGCACGCGTCGCTGCAGTAGCGCACCTGATCCCAGTCGCGCTCCCACTTCTTGCGCCACTCGACGGTGCGGCCGCACGAGGCGCAGGTCTTGGGCTCGGGGACGGTGTCCTTCGTGCTCGATGCCCGGTGCGCCATCCCTCCAGCATGCTCCGCGGACAGGGGCGATGGCGGGATGCGATGACGCACTACTGAAAACCCGGCGCGAGCGGGGATTTCCCGACGCCGGATGCGATACTTCCCCCACGGGGCGGGTTCCCGGTGCGGGCGATCAGCGGTCCGAGCGACCGCCGCACCCGCGGCCCGCGTCCCACAAGGAGCACCCCCTGCATCTCCTCTCCGTCTTCAGCCTCCGCAACCGGGCACTGATCGCGCTCATCACGATCGTCATCGGGGTGTTCGGCGGCATCGCGCTGACGACGCTCAAGCAGGAGCTCATCCCGTCGGTGTCGTTCCCGCAGCTCGCGGTCGTCACGGCGTACCCGGGCGCGTCGCCCGCGGTCGTGGACACCGACGTGTCGACGCCCATCGAGCGCGCCATCCAGGCGGTCCCGGGCCTCGAGTCCTCCACCGCGACCTCGCGCACCGACTCGTCCGTCATCTCCGCGTCGTTCACCTACGGCACCGACCTCGCGACGGCCGAGCAGAAGATCGACCAGGCCATCAACCGGATCCGCACCACGCTGCCCGACGGGATCGACCCGGTCGTGATCGCGGGCAGCATCGACGACCTGCCGGTGATCCAGATCGCCGTCACGAGCGACCTCAGCCCGCAGGACCTCACGGCCGCGCTCGAGCGGTCGACGCTCGGGGACATCCGCAAGCTCGCGGGCGTGCGCGACGCGAGCCTGCTCGGCACGGTCGGGCAGCGCGTGGTCATCACCCCGGATCCCGCCAAGTTGCAGGCCGAGGGCCTCTCGAACCAGGCCATCCGCGACGCGCTCGACGCGAACGGGAAGCTCCTCCCCGCCGGCTCGGTGACGGAGGACGGCACCACGCTGTCGGTGCAGTCGGGGACGCGCCTCGGATCCACGCAGGACCTCGCCTCGCTGCCGCTGCTGGGCGCGGCGGGCGGGCGTCAGCTCACGATCGGCGACGTCGCGACCGTGGAGCTCGGACAGGACCCGACCACCGGCATCTCGCGCGTCGACGGCCAGCCGTCCCTCACCATCGCGGTGACGAAGACGCCAGCGGGCAACACGGTCGACGTGTCGCACCTCGTCACCCAGCTGCTGCCGCAGCTCTCCGACGACCTGGGGAGCAACACGAAGTTCACCGTCGTGTTCGACCAGGCGCCGTTCATCGAGCAGTCGATCTCGAGCCTCACCACCGAGGGCCTGCTCGGCCTCGTGTTCGCGGTGCTCGTGATCCTCGTCTTCCTCATGTCGATCCGGTCGACCATCGTGACCGCGATCTCCATCCCGGCGTCCGTGCTCATCACCTTCATCGGGATGCTCGCCTCCGGCTACACGCTCAACATCATCACGCTCGGCGCGCTCACGATCGCGGTCGGGCGCGTGGTCGACGACTCGATCGTGGTGATCGAGAACATCAAGCGGCACCTCTCCTTCACGCCCGACCGGCTGGACGCGATCCGCGCGGCCGTGCGGGAGGTCGCGGGCGCGGTCACGGCCTCGACCGCGACGACCGTCGCGGTGTTCCTGCCCATCGCGCTCGTCGGCGACATCACGGGCGAGCTCTTCCGGCCCTTCGCGCTGACCGTGACCATCGCGCTCGCCGCGTCGCTGTTCGTCGCGCTGACGATCGTGCCGGTGCTCGCGTACTGGTTCCTGCGGCCCGAGGGCGAGTCGCGTCGGGCGCGGAGGAAGGCCGCCGCGGCGGCCGCGGCGGAGACCACGCGCACGGGCGCGCACGCCGCCGTCCGGGGATCCACCGACGACCGGGGGCGCTCGGGCCGACGGGCGCGCGGATCGCACGCCGCGGACGGCGAGAGCGGCAGTGAGGGCATCGGCGCCCCGACGCGCCTCCAGCGCGGCTACCGGCCCATCCTCGCCTGGACGCTCAAGCACTCGGCGGTGACGCTGGTCCTCGCGATCCTCGTGCTCGGCGGCACCGTGGCGCTCATCCCGAGCATGAAGACCAACTTCCTCGGCGACAGCGGGCAGAACACGCTCACCGTCTCGCAGGAGCTGCCGAGCGACACGAGCCTCGAGGCGCAGGACACCGCGGCCACGAAGGTGGAGCAGGCGCTCATCGGCGTGCAGGGCGTCGACACCGTGCAGACCTCGATCGGCTCGGACAGCACCTCGCTCACCTCGGCGTTCGGGGGCGGCGGCGGGATCACGTTCGCGCTCACCACCGACGCGGACGCCGACCAGGACGCCATCCGCGAGCGCGTGCGCACCGCGGTCGACGGCCTCACCGACGTGGGCGACGTGTCGCTCGCGGCGTCGTCGGGCGGGTTCTCCTCGAGCGACATCACCGTGGAGATCACCGCCAACGACTCCGACGACCTCACGACCTCGGCCGACGCGGTCCTCGCGGCCGTCAAGGACATCCCGTCCATCGAGCAGGCCACGAGCAACCTCTCGGAGACGCAGCCGTACATCGCGGTGACCGTCGACCGGGCCAAGGCCGCGGCTGCCGGGCTCAGCGAGCAGGCCGTGGGCGGCATCGTCACGGCGAGCCGCCTGCCGGCCGCGGTCGGGCAGGTCGTCATCGACGAGAAGACGCTCTCCATCTACATCCAGGACCCGGACGCCGCGCAGAGCCTGCAGGGGCTGCGCGACTTCCGGATCCCCACCGCGCGCGGCTTCGTGCCGCTCAGCGACCTCGCGACCGTCGAGGTGACCGACGGCCCAGCGACCGTCACGACCACGGGCGGGTTCCGCAGCGCGACCGTGAGCGCGACGCCCGGCAGCGACGACGTGGGCTTCGCCTCGTCCGAGGTCTCGCAGGCCGTCGCGGGCGTGCAGCTGCCGGCCGGCGCGCAGGCGTCGCTCGGCGGCGTCGCATCGCAGCAGTCGAACGCGTTCGGGCAGCTCGGGCTCGCGGTGCTGGCGGCGATCCTGATCGTCTACATCATCATGGTCGCGACGTTCCGGAGCCTCATCCAGCCGCTCGTGCTGCTCGTCTCGGTGCCGTTCGCGGCGACCGGCGCGGTGCTGCTGCAGGTGGTGACGGGGATCCCGCTGGGCGTCGCGTCGATCATCGGCCTGCTGATGCTCGTGGGCATCGTGGTGACCAACGCGATCGTGCTCATCGACCTCGTGAACCAGTACCGGACGCGCGGCATGGCGCTCCGCGAGGCGATCCTGCAGGGTGCGGGGCGCCGGCTCCGGCCCATCCTCATGACGGCGCTGGCGACGATCTTCGCGCTGCTGCCGCTCGCGATCGGGCTCACCGGGCACGGCGGGTTCATCTCGCAGCCGCTCGCGATCGTCGTGATCGGCGGCCTGCTCTCGTCCACCGTGCTGACCCTGCTCGTGCTGCCGTCGCTGTACTCGCTCGTCGAGCGCGCGGGCCTCAGGATCCGGGCGCGCGGCGAGCGGAAGCGGGCCGAGCGCGGGCTGCCGGCGGGCGGATCCGCGTCGACGACCGAGGCCGGCGCCGCGGGCTGACCCCGCTCCCGACCCCGCCCGGGGGCGCCGCGGGGCGCGCCCGGGCGGAGCGCTGCCCTGGTGCCCGGGGCGCCGGTCCGGTAGTGTGCTCCAGTCGGCTCTTGACACCGCTACCGGACCATCCATCCGGGCGGATCGGATTTGTCAGTCAGGTGGGCCGGTTTCCCCCTCTCGTTCCGCAGAGGGGTACGTCACGCGATGACACGGCCCCCGGTCGACGACTGCCCGGGTTGAGAGCAGCTCTGCGCACCCTGATCCTGTAGCGCGCTGCTTCGCACATGCGCATTGTCATGCATCCGAGCAGAACGAGGAATCCCTCATGCCCTACAACAACGACTCCCCGCGCGGCGCCAAGCGCGCCCCCGCGGGATCCCGCAGCCCGAACCACCGCGGCTACAACTCCGATCCCGCGCCCAAGAAGCAGCGCTGGAACGCCGACGAGCGCGCGCAGCGCTCCGGCCAGGACGACCGCCCCCAGCGCGGCGGCGCCGCCCGTCCCGCGCGCGGCGGCGACCGCCCCAACTGGGAGCCCCGCGCCGAGCGCCCCGCCGGTCGCGGCGAGCGTCCCGCGTATGGCGACCGCCCGAACCGCGCCGGCCAGCGTCCCGAGCGCGGCGACGCCCGCCCGCAGCGCGGCGAGCGTCCCTCGTACGGCGGCGGGAACGACCGCGGCCAGCGCAGCGAGCGTCCCTCGTACGGCGCCGAGCGCGGACAGCGCTCCGAGCGTCCGTCGTACGGGAACTCGCGTCCCGACCGTGGCGGCGAGCGCTCCGAGCGTCCGTCCTACAACGACCGCGCGCCGCGCAACGACCGTCCGTCGTACGGGAACGACCGGCCGCAGCGGTCGGAGCGTCCGTCGTACAACGACCGTCCGGCTCGTTCGGAGCGCCCCGCGTACAACGACCGCGCCGAGCGTCCCTCGTACGGCGACCGCGCCCCGCGGTCCGAGCGTCCGTCGTACAACGACCGGAATGCTCGCACGGAGCGCCCGTCGTACAACGACTCCCGTCCGGCGCGCACGGAGCGCCCGTCGTACGGCGACCGCGCCGAGCGATCGGAGCGTCCCGCGTACAACGACCGCCCGGCCCGCACGGAGCGCCCGTCGTACAACGACCGCCCGCAGCGCTCCGAGCGTCCGTCCTACGGCGACCGCCCCCAGCGCTCCGAGCGTCCCTCCTACGGCGACCGCCCGCAGCGCACCGAGCGCCCGTCCTACGACGACGCCCGCCCCAAGCGCGACAGCGACTTCTACCCGAGCAAGGAGGGCGCCCCGCGCCACGCTCCCGCCGAGGACGTCGTGCTCGAGCGCCTCGAGGCCCAGGCCACCACGGCCAAGGACGTCGACGGCGTGACCTTCGCGGCGCTCGGCCTCGGCCAGAACATCGTCCGCGTGCTCGAGGAGCTGGGCGCGGCGAGCCCGTTCCCCATCCAGGCCGCCACGATCCCCGACGTGCTCGCGGGGCGCGACGTGCTCGGCCGCGGCCGCACCGGATCCGGCAAGACCATCGCGTTCGGCGCGCCCCTCGTGGAGCGCCTGCTCGAGAACGACGGCGCGAAGAACCGCAAGATGGGCCGCAAGCCCCGCGCGCTGATCCTCGCCCCGACGCGCGAGCTCGCCATGCAGATCGACCGCACCGTGCAGCCCATCGCCCGCTCGGTGGGCCTGTTCACGACCACGATCTTCGGCGGCGTGCCGCAGTTCAAGCAGGTCGGTGCGTTGCAGCGCGGCGTCGACATCCTCATCGCGACCCCCGGCCGCCTCGAGGACCTCATCGACCAGGGCCGCCTCGACCTCTCGGAGATCGTGGTCACGGTCCTCGACGAGGCCGACCACATGTGCGACCTCGGCTTCCTCGAGCCCGTGCAGCGGATCCTCCGCCAGGTGAAGAAGGACGGCCAGCGCCTGCTCTTCTCCGCCACGCTCGACAAGGGCGTCGCGACGCTCGTCAACGAGTTCCTGCCGTCGCCCAGCGTCCACGAGGTCGCGGGCGAGGACCAGGCGTCGTCGACCATCGACCACCGCGTGCTCCTCATCGAGCAGCGCGACAAGGCCGCGATCATCGAGCAGCTCTCGTCGGGCGAGGGCAAGACGCTGATCTTCGCCCGCACCCGCGCGTTCGCCGAGCAGCTCGCCGACCAGCTCGAGGACGCCGGCATCCCGGCAACGTCGCTGCACGGCGACCTCAACCAGGCGCGCCGCACGCGCAACCTGCAGCTCCTCACGAGCGGCAAGGTCCGCGTGCTCGTGGCGACCGACGTCGCCGCCCGCGGCATCCACGTGGACGACATCGGGCTGGTCATCCAGGCCGACGCGCCCGATGAGTACAAGAGCTACCTCCACCGCGCCGGCCGTACGGGCCGCGCGGGCAAGCAGGGCACCGTCGTGACGCTGATCACGAAGGCCCGCCGCCGTCGCATGGACGACCTCCTGGGCCGCGCCGAGATCAAGGCGACGACGGTCATGGCCGCCGCCGGGGACCGAGTCATCGCGGACCTCGCGCGCGTCTAGCGCCCACGCACGACAACGACGGCCGTCCCACCCCTCAGCGGGGTGGGGCGGCCGTCGTCGTGCGCGTGGCGTGCACGCGGTCTGGCATCCTCGATGGCGTGCCCGACCGGATCCGCCTGCTGACGCCCGACGACGCCCCCGCCCTGTCCGAGCTGCGCCTGCGGAGCCGCGCGTTCCTCGCGCCGTGGGAGCCGATCCGGCATCCCGACCACGACACCCCCGCCGGTCAGCGCGCCGACGTCGAGGCGGCGCTCGCGCAGCACGCGCGCGGGCAGTGCGTGCCGCTCGCGATCGTCGACGACGACGGAGCGGTGGCCGGGCGCATCACCCTCAGCACCATCGTCCGGGGCGCGTTCGAGTCGTGCGCCATGGGCTACTGGCTGGCCGCCGACCGCACGGGTCGCGGCCTCGCGACCTCCGCCGTCGAGGCCGCGGTCGCCCTCGCGTTCGGCGAGCTCGGGCTGCACCGGGTCGAGGCGGGCACGCTCCTCGGCAACCGCGCGTCGCAGGCGGTGCTCGCCCGCGCGGGCTTCACGCGGTACGGGCTCGCCTCGCGCTACCTCCGCATCGCGGGGGAGTGGCAGGACCACGTGCTCTTCCAGCGGCTGGCGGACGAGCCGGCCGTCTGACCCGGGTCAGCGGGTCAGCGCGACCCGCCGTACGCCGCCGGCACCAGGTCCATCCGGGCGTCGCCGCTCGCGATGAGCGCGAGCACGGCGTCGGCGACCGTCTCGGGGGTGTCGAAGGTCGCGCCCGCGGTCATCGCCTCGGCCTCGGCGCGGCCCGCGCGGATCGAGGTCATGAACTCGGTCTCGGTCGCGAACGGGATGAGCGTCGAGACGACGATGCCCGTGCCCTCCAGCTCCGCGCGGGCGATCGCCGACAGGCGCTCCAGCGCGATCTTCGACGCGACGTAGCCGCCCGTGCCGGGCACGTCGGCGAAGGTCGTGCCCGAGCTGACGTTCACGATCGCGCCGGCGCCCTGCGCGCGCATCGTCGGGATCACCGCCTGCATCGCCGCGAGGGGCGCGACGAGGTTCAGCTCGAGGACGGCGCGGAGGTCGTCGAGCGCGAGGTCCTCGATGGACGACTGGAGGCCCTGGCCCGCGTTGTTCACGAGCACGTCGATGCGGCCGAAGGCGTCGCGGGCGGCCCGCGCGAGCGCGGCGACGTCGCCCGCGTCCGTCACGTCGCAGCGCACCGCGATCGCGTCGCCGCCGATCTCCTGCGCCAGCGCGTGGATCCGCTCCTCCCGCCGGGCCGCGAGCACCACCCGCGCACCCGCGGCGGCGGCTGCCCGTGCCGTGGCCGCGCCGATGCCCGACGACGCTCCGGTGATGACGACGACCGCGTCCTGGATCTGCATGGCTCCTCCTCCTGCGACCGCGATGCGGTCTGCGGAATGAAACGATACTCCCGAGTAGCGGAACTCCGCGACGGGCCTATCCTGGTCCGGATGGACACGCCGGCCCCCGCACCCCGACCCCGCGTCGGCCGGCCCGTCGACCGCTCGGGCGACGCCGCGATCCTCGCCGCCGCCCTCGACCTCGTCGCCGAGCGGGACTACGACGGCATGGCCCTCGACGAGGTCGCCGCCCGCACCGGACGCGCGAAGACCACGATCTACCGGCGCTGGGCGACGAAGGAGGACCTCGTGCTCGCCGCGATCCGCAGCGTCGGCCGCCCGCCCGAGGCCGAGACCCTGCCCGACACCGGATCCCTGCGCGACGACCTCCTGGCCGTCGTCGACTCGGGCTGGCTCGGCGGCCCCGACCGCCGCGCGGCCGTGTTCGCCGGACTCGCGCCCGCGATGCGCGGCTCCGAGCGCCTGGCGCGGGCGATCCGCTCCGAGGTCACGGATCCGTACGTCGAGGTCTACGGCCGCCTGCTCCGTCGCGGGGTCGAGCGGGGCGAGGCGCCCGCGCGCTCCGCCGCCGCCCTGGCGATGCTCGCCGAGGTCGTCCCGGCGATGAGCACGCAGCGGCTCGCCGCCGGCCGCGGACCGGTGCGACGCGCGTTCTTCGTCGCGGTGGTCGACGAGGTGCTGCTGCCCGCGCTCGGCGTCGCGGCAGCCGCCGGATAGCCTCGACGGCATGCAGATCCGCCCCGCCATCGACGCGGACTGGACGCGCGTCCACCCCTTCTACCGCGCGATCGTCGACGCCGGGCGCACCTACGCGCTCCCGGCCGGGCAGTCGCTCGAGGAGGCCCGCCCGAACTGGATGGCGGAGGCGCCGGGCCGCACCTTCGTGGCGGTGGGCGACGACGGCACCGTCCTCGGATCCGCGAAGGCCGGCCCGAACCGGCCGGGCCGCGGCGCGCACGTCGCCACGGGATCGTTCCTCGTGGATCCCGCGCACGGTGGCCGCGGCGTGGGGCGCGCGCTCGGCGAGCACGTCATCGCGTGGGCACGCGCGGAGGGCTACCGGGCGATCCAGTTCAACGCGGTCGTGGAGACGAACCACGCGGCGGTGCACCTGTGGCGGTCGCTCGGCTTCCGGATCGTCGGGACCGTCCCGGAGGCGTTCGACCACGCGGACGACGGGCTCGTCGGCCTGCACGTGATGCACCTGCCGCTCGACTGAGCCGGGCGGATCCGGCATGCCAGACCATGTGCACATGTCAGAACATAGGCTACGTTGAAGGGGCATCAGCACCGCCCCTCCCGCCGAAGAGAAAGCAGCGCCGACATGAGCCCTGCCCCGACCCCGATCCACGACGTGATCACGATCGGCCGAGTCGGCGTCGACCTCTACCCGCTCCAGGACGGCGTGGGCCTCGAGGACGTCGAGACCTTCGGCAAGTACCTCGGCGGGAGCGCGGCCAACGTGGCGGTCGCGGCCGCCCGGCACGGCCGATCCGCCGCGCTGATCTCGCGCGTCGGCGACGACCCGTTCGGCCGCTACGTCACGCGGGAGCTCGAGCGCCTCGGCGTCTCCGCGGAGTTCGTCACGCCCGTCGACGACCTGCCGACGCCCGTCACCTTCTGCGAGATCTTCCCGCCCGACGACTTCCCCCTCTACTTCTACCGCCGCCCGAAGGCGCCCGACCTCTGCATCGAGGCCGACGCGCTCGACACCGCGGCCATCGAGGGCGCGCGCGTCTTCTGGTCCACCGTCACGGGCCTCAGCGAGGACCCGAGCCGCAGCGCCCACCACGCCGCCTGGGCCGCCCGCGCCCGCCGGCCGCTCACGGTGCTCGACCTCGACTACCGGCCGATGTTCTGGTCGTCGCCCGCGGACGCGACCCGCGAGGTCGGCCGCGCGCTCGAGCACGTGACGGTCGCGGTGGGCAACCGCGAGGAGTGCGAGATCGCGGTGGGGGAGACGGATCCGCTGCGGGCCGCCGACGCGCTGCTCGACCGCGGCGTCGAGCTCGCGATCGTCAAGCAGGGCCCGAAGGGCGTGCTCGCGAAGACGCGCGAGGCGACCGTCGAGGTGCCGCCGTACCCGGTCGAGGTCGTCAACGGCCTCGGCGCGGGCGACGGCTTCGGCGGCGCGCTCGTGCACGGGCTGCTCGCCGGCTGGGACCTCGAGCGGATCCTGCGCTTCGCCAACGTCGCGGGCGCCATCGTCGCCTCCCGCCGCGAGTGCTCCACCGCCATGCCGACGACCGCCGAGGTCGACGCGGTGCTGGAGCGGATCCGATGACCGCGGTCGACGCCGCCAGGGCGCCCGCCGAGCTCGTCCGCGCGGGCGACCTCCCGGGCGCGCTCGCCGCCCTCCGCGACCTGCGCGCCACGGACCCCGACGCCGTCGCCCGCGCGCTCGCCGCCCGCGCGCGCCGCCCGCTGATCCGCGACGACGGCCGCCTGCTCATCGTCGCCGCCGACCACCCCGCGCGCGGCGCCCTCGGCGTCGGCGACGACCCGATGGCGCTCGCCGACCGCGACGAGCTGCTCGCCGGCCTCGCCACCGCCCTCACGCGCGACGGCGTCGACGGGGTGCTCGGCACCCCGGACATCGTCGACGACCTCGCGCTCCTCGGCCTCCTCGACGACAAGGTGGTCGTCGGATCCATGAACCGCGGCGGCCTGCGCGGCGCGACCTTCGAGATGGACGACCGCTTCACGGCCTACGACGTGGATGGCATCGTGCGCGACGGCCTCGACTTCGCGAAGACGCTCGTGCGGATCAACCTCGGCGACGCCGGCACGGCCGCGACCCTCGAGGCCAACGCCCGCGCGGTCGACGCCGCCGTGCGCGCCGGCCTGCCGATCATGCTCGAGCCGTTCATGAGCGCCTGGCAGGACGGCCGGATCGTCAACGACCTCACGCCCGACGCCGTGATCACCTCGATCGCCGTCGCGTCGGGCCTCGGCTCGTCGTCCGCGCGCACGTGGATGAAGCTGCCCGTCGTCGACGACATGGCCCGCGTCATGGCCGCGACCACCCTGCCCACGCTGCTGCTCGGCGGGGATCCGCAGGGCGCGAGCGAGGACACCTGGGCCGGCTGGGAGCACGCGCTCGACCTCCCCGGCGTCCGCGGCCTCGTCGTCGGCCGCACGCTGATCCACCCGGCCGACGGCGACGTCGCCCGCGCGGTCGACCAGGCCGTCGACCTGGTGCACGGCCGCCCCCGCTCCTGACATCCGATCCCGACCGCCTGAGGACACCATGACCGACACCGCCCCGCTCCCCGTCGTCCCGCACTGGATCGACGGTGCCCGCTCGCCCTCGGCCTCCGGCCGCACGGCTCCCGTCTACGACCCCGCGCGCGGCGTCGTCACGAAGGAGGTCGCGCTCGCCGACGGCGACGAGATCCAGCGCGCCGTCGCGTCGGCGCACGCCGCGTTCCCCGCCTGGCGCGACCTGTCGCTCGCCAAGCGGCAGGCGATCCTCTTCCGCTTCCGCGAGCTGCTGGAGGCCGAGAAGGGCGAGCTCGCGGAGATCATCACGTCGGAGCACGGCAAGGTCGTGAGCGACGCGCTCGGCGAGATCACCCGCGGCCAGGAGGTCGTGGAGTTCGCGACCGGCCTCGCGCACCACCTCAAGGGCGAGTACTCGGAGCAGGTGTCCACGGGCGTCGACGTGTACTCGACGAAGCAGCCGCTCGGCGTCGTCGGGATCATCTCGCCGTTCAACTTCCCCGCGATGGTGCCGATGTGGTTCTTCCCCATCGCCATCGCGGCCGGCAACGCCGTGATCCTCAAGCCCAGCGAGAAGGACCCGAGCGCCGCCATCTGGATCGCCGAGCTGTGGAAGCGCGCGGGCCTCCCCGACGGCGTCTTCACCGTGCTCAACGGCGACAAGGAGGCGGTGGACGGGCTGCTCACGCACCCGGACGTGCGCGCGATCTCGTTCGTCGGATCCACGCCCATCGCCCAGTACGTCTACGAGACGGGCACGAAGCACGGCAAGCGCGTGCAGGCCCTCGGCGGCGCCAAGAACCACATGCTCGTGCTGCCCGACGCCGACCTCGACCTCGTGGCCGACTCCGCCGTGAACGCGGGCTTCGGCTCGGCGGGCGAGCGCTGCATGGCGATCTCCGTGGTCGTCGCGGTCGAGCCCGTCGCGGACGCGCTCATCGAGCGGATCACGTCGCGCATGTCGGGCCTCCGCGTGGGCGACGGTCGCCGCGGCTGCGACATGGGGCCGCTCGTCACCGAGGCCCACCGCGACAAGGTCGCCTCCTACATCGCCATCGCCGAGGAGGACGGCGCGCGCGTCGTCGTCGACGGCCGCGGCATCGAGGTGGACGGCGAGGCCGACGGCTTCTGGCTCGGCCCGACGCTCATCGACGAGCTGCCTACGAGCTCGCGCGCCTACACGGAGGAGATCTTCGGACCCGTGCTGGGCGTCGTGCGCGTGCGCTCCTACGAGGAGGGCGTGGCGCTCATCAACGCGGGCGCGTTCGGCAACGGCACGGCGATCTTCACGAACGACGGCGGGGCCGCGCGCCGCTTCCAGAACGAGGTGCAGGTCGGCATGATCGGGATCAACGTCCCCATCCCCGTGCCCGTCGCCACGTTCTCGTTCGGCGGCTGGCGCTCGAGCCTCTTCGGCGACACCAAGGCGCACGGGGCCGAGGGCGTGCGGTTCTTCACGCAAGCCAAGGCGATCACCAGCCGCTGGCTCGACCCGTCGCACGGCGGCGTCGACCTCGGCTTCCCGCAGAACTGACACCCCCCCACCCGGCCGGCCGGGCACCCGACGACGACGGAGACGCGCATGACGACGAACGAGTGGCTGCACCCGCGTGGCAGCATCGGCCGCGACGGCTGGGAGAGCGTGGTCGACGGATCCGTCCCCGGCTGGCAGCACACGGGCCTCCGGGTCGCCGTGCTCGCCGACGGCGAGGAGCTCGCGCTGCCGGCCGCGGGAGTGGAGCGCATGGTCGTGCCGCTCGCGGGATCCTTCGCCGTGCGGCACCGGGAGGCCGACGGCGAGGAGCGCGTCACCGACCTCGAGGGCCGCGCGTCCGTCTTCGCGGGACCCACGGACGTGCTCTACCTGTCGTGCGACGCGAGCGCGGTGCTCACCGGATCCGGCCGCGTGGCCGTCGCCGAGTCGCCCGCCACCCGGCACGTGCCGAGCCACCGGATCGCCCGCGAGGACGTGCCCGTCGAGCTGCGCGGCGCCGGCCGGTCGAGCCGCCAGGTGCACAACTTCGGGACCCCCGGCACGCCCGGATCCCTCGACGCCGAGCGCCTCATCGTCTGCGAGGTGCTGACGCCGGCCGAGAACTGGTCGAGCTACCCGGCGCACAAGCACGACGAGGACAGGCCGGGGGAGGAGTCGGAGCTGGAGGAGATCTACTACTTCGAGACCGCCGTCGGGAAGGGCCTCGAGGCGCCTGCCGACGCGGACCCGTTCGGCCTCTTCCACACCTCCTCGTCGCCCGCGGGGGAGATCGCGATCGACGCCGTCGTGCGCACGGGCGACGTCGCGCTCGTGCCGTACGGCTACCACGGGCCGGCCGTCGCGGCGCCCGGCTACGACCTCTACTACCTCAACGTGATGGCGGGTCCGAGCGCCGACCGCGCCTGGCTCATCAGCGACCACCCGGCGCACGGCTGGATCCGCGGCACGTGGGCCGGGCAGGAGATCGACCCGCGCCTGCCGTTCACCGCCGACGCCGCGGCCGCCGGCGACACGCCCCACGCCTCCGACCCCGACCAGGAAGCCGCGTCCCGATGACCGAGCCCACCACCCGCATGACCGTCAGCCAGGCGCTCGTCGCGTTCCTCGCGAACCAGTGGACGGTCGACGGCGACCACCGCGAGCGCACCATCCCCGGCGTCTTCGGGATCTTCGGCCACGGCAACGTGGCCGGCATCGGCCAGGCCCTCATGCAGGCCAACACGCAGGATCCCGACCTCATGCCGTACCACCAAGCCCGCAACGAGCAGGCGATGGTCCATCAGTCCGTCGGCTTCGCGCGCATGCACCGCCGCCTCGCGACCTACGCGAGCGCGGCATCGGTCGGGCCGGGCGCCGCCAACATGCTCACGGGCGCGGCCCTCGCGACGGCGAACCGGCTGCCGGCGCTGCTCCTGCCGAGCGACACGTTCGCGACCCGGGTGGCGGATCCGGTGCTGCAGCAGCTCGAGCACCCGCACGACTTAGGGCTCAGCGTCAACGACGCCTTCCGCCCGCTGTCCCGCTTCTTCGACCGCGTGCAGCGGCCCGAGCAGCTGTACTCGATCGCGCTCGCGGCCATGCGCGTGCTCACGGACCCGGCCGAGACCGGCGCCGTGACCATCGCGCTGCCCGAGGACGTGCAGGCGGAGGCGCTCGACGTGCCGCTCGCGTTCCTCGCACCGCGCGAGTGGCACCTGCGCCGGCCCCTGCCCGAGCGTGGCCCGCTCGCGCGCGCCGTGCAGGCGATCCGGGATGCCCGCACGCCGTTCATCGTCGCGGGCGGCGGCGTGATCTACTCCGCGGCCGAGCAGGCGCTGCTGCGCTTCGCCGAGGCCACGGGCATCCCGGTCGGCACGACGCAGGCCGGCGGCGGATCCCTCGCCTGGGACCACCCGCAGTACGTCGGCGGGATCGGCGCCACCGGATCCACCGCCGCGAACCGCCTGGCCGCGGAGGCCGACGTCGTGATCGGCATCGGCACGCGCTACTCCGACTTCACGACCGCGAGCCGCACGGCGTTCCAGCGCCCGGACGTGACCTTCGTGAACGTCAACGTCGCCGCGTTCGACGCCTACAAGCACGGCACGCAGCTGCCCGTGGTCGCCGACGCGCGCGAGACGCTGGAGGCGCTGATCGAGGCGCTCGCCGGCACGCGCGTCGACGCCGCGTACGCCGACCGCATCGCCCGCGAGAAGCGCGAGTGGGACGCCGCCGTCGACCGCGCGCTCGCCCCCACGGGCGGCGCGCTGCCCGGCCAGCCCGAGATCATCGGCGCCGTCCAGGCCGCGACCGACCCGCGCGACGTCGTCGTGCAGGCGGCCGGATCCCTGCCCGGCGACCTCCACAAGCTGTGGCGCGTCCGCGACGCGCTCGGCTACCACGTGGAGTACGCGTTCTCGTGCATGGGCTACGAGATCCCCGGCGGGCTCGGCGTGAAGCGCGGCGCGGAGGCGCTCGGCGACGACCGCGACGTGATCGTCATGGTGGGCGACGGCTCCTACCTCATGCTGCACACCGAGCTCGTGACGGCGGTGGCCGAGGGGATCAAGATCATCGTCGTCGTCATCCAGAACCACGGCTATGCGTCCATCGGCCACCTCTCCGAGACGGTCGGCACCGAGCGCTTCGGCACCCGCTACCGGCAGCTCGACCCGGAGACGCGGAACTTCGAGGGCCGCGAGCCGCTGCCCGTGGACCTCGCGGCGAACGCGCGCAGCTACGGCGTCGACGTGATCGAGGTCGCGCCCGGCCCCGACGCCACGACCGCGCTCGGCGAGGCGGTGCGGCGCGCCAAGGCGTCCGACCGCACCACCGTGATCCACGTGGAGAGCGACCCGCTCGTCTACGGCCCCGACGGCGAGGGCTGGTGGGACGTGCCGGTGCCCGGCGTCTCCGAGATGCCCTCGACGCAGGCGGCGCACGCGGAGTACGTGGAGCGGAAGAGGGCGCAGCGACCGCTGCTCGGCTGACGCGTACTGGGTGCCGGAGCGGCCCTGGCCGCCCGGATGCTATTTCCTATAGGATCTGGATCCCGGGCATCCGGGACCCGACGACCGCGATGGAGCAGCATGCCGGAGACGAACGCGACCCACCCCGCCCCGGCATTCACCGCCGCGGACTGGCCCATCGCCACGTGCCTGCACGGCTTCGCCACGGTCGGCCGCGACGGCACCGCGCTGCACGACGCCGACACCGCGGTGTGGGATCGCATGTTCGCCGACATCGCGCGCGAGGGCTTCACCCTGGCCGAGCTCGCCGACAGCCATGTCCGCCCGGCGGACCTCGAGCCCGCCCGCCGCGACGAGCTCGTCTCCGTCGCCCGGGACCACGGCGTCGGCATCCCGTCGGTGCACCTCCAGCGGCAGAGCGTGATCATGCCGGGCCACGAGGCGCAGAACCTCGCCTACGCGCACCGCACCATCGACGCGATCGCCGAGATGGGCATGGAGGTCTTCTCGACGGGCCTGCACCAGCCGTTCAGCGACGCGCAGCGGAAGGCGCTGTGGTTCTGGACCGCCCCGGGCCCGAAGGACCCCGACGACCCCGAGGTGTGGGCGGCCGCCGTCACGCGCCTCCGCGAGCTCGGCCGGCACGCCGCCGACCTCGGCCTCCGCATGGCGCTCGAGATGTACGAGGACACCTACCTCGGCACGGCCGACAGCGCGGTCCGGCTCGTGGAGGAGATCGGCCTCGACAACGTGGGGCTGAACCCCGACGTCGCGAACCTCATCCGCCTGCACCGCCCCGTCGAGAGCTGGCGCGAGCTGTACGCGAAGACGCTGCCGTACGCCAACTACTGGCACGTGAAGAACTACATGCGCGACGAGGCGGCCGACGGCAGCTGGGCGACCAGCGTGCCCACCACCATGAAGGCCGGCCTCATCGACTACCGGCAGGTGATCCGCGACGCGGTCGAGCTCGGCTTCGACGGGATCATCCTCACCGAGCAGTACGGCGGCGACAGCCTCGGCGTCTGCGCGGAGAACCGCGACTACATCCGCACGCTGCTGCCGCAGACGCGCGACGCTTAGGAGAGGGCACCATGACCGCACGCAACATCGCCATCGTCGGATCCGGGTACATGGGCGGCGGCATCGCGCAGGTGCTCGCGCTCGCGGGCGCGCGGGTGCGCATCGCCGACATCTCGGAGGAGATCGCCGTCGCGAACCACGGGCGCCTGCTGGAGGAGGCGGCGAGGTTCGTCGCCGACGGGCTGTTCCCCGCCGACGCCGTGGAGCGGATCAGCGCCGCCGTGACCCCCGCCGCGTCCATCGAGGAGGCCGTCGCCGACGCCGACTTCATCGAGGAGGCCGTGCCGGAGAAGCTCGAGATCAAGCACGCGACGCTGCGCCGGATCTCGGCGGCGGCCCGGCCCGACGCGGTCATCGGATCCAACACCTCCACCATCCTCATCGGCTCGCTCGCCGAGGCCGTCACGAACCCGGAGCGGTTCCTCGGCGTGCACTTCTCGAACCCGGCGCCGTTCATCCCGGGCGTCGAGCTGATCCCGCACGCGGGCACGGACGAGTCGGCCGTCGCGATGGCCGAGGAGATCGTCGCGGCCACGGGCAAGGAGACCGCGCGCGTCACCGACTCCACGGGCTTCGTGCTCAACCGCCTGCAGTACGCGCTCTTCCACGAGGCGACGCAGATCGTGGAGGAGGGCATCGCGACCCCCGAGGACATCGACACGATCGTCCGCACCACCTTCGGCTTCCGCCTGCCGGTCTTCGGCCCGTTCGCGATCGCCGACATGGCCGGCCTCGACGTCTACGCGTTCTGCTACGCGTCGCTGCAGACCCGCTGGCCCGAGCGGTTCGCGACGCCGGCCTCGCTCCAGGCGCACGTCGATGCGGGCGAGTACGGCACCAAGACCGGATCCGGCTACCTCGACGTGCCCGCCGAGCGCACCGCGGCGCTCGTCGCGTACCGGAACAAGGCCTACGTGGCGATCAAGGAGCTGATGGACGAGCTGGGGCCGGCGCCGATCGGGTGAGTCCGGGGGACGAGTCGGCGCCGGTCCGCTCGCCCGCTCGCCCGCCCGCTCAAGCGAGAAGTCCTCTCCTCGGATGAGGGACGTGCTGCTCCTCACCGACGACGCGGCGTGCGCGCGATGTCACGCTCGGGTGCATGCCCCGTCGTGTCACCGCAGTCCTCCTCGCCGTGTCGGGATCGGTGCTCGCGTTGGCCGCCGTGGCTGCTGCTGTCCTCGTCGCGCACACTGATCCGGCGCGGGTGCTCGTCGTGGGAGAGCTCGGGCCGGGGACCCTGTGGGAGGTCACGTGGATCGGCGGCGGCCTCGCCTTCGTCGTCGCCCTCGTCGTCGGGACCTCAGCGGTCACCGCGGGTGTGCACCGCGTGATCCGCATCGGCGCGATGTCGCTCGCGGTGGTGACGGCCGTCGGGGTGTCGCTCCTGCTGTGCCTCTACGTCCTGTTCTCGATGCTCGGCACCGTCCGGTACCTCGATGTCGGCACCGTAGACGGCCAGATGGTGGCTGTGGCCGAGGGGTCGTCGCTCGCAGGGGTGTCGGTGTCCGTGGGCCGTCGGGAGGGCTGGTCCTTCGTCCCCGCGCCGCCCTCCGCTCCGGACCGATCGCCTTCCTCGATGAGCGTGGACGGCGGGCCGCCGCCGTCGAGCGAGGGCGGCTACCGCATGCGGCGTGACGGCGGCGATGTGGTGGTCACGTTCTCGATCGCGGGCGAGGAGCACGAGCTCCGCGTCGGATCCGCGTCCGGGGGCGACGGCGAGGAGGCGGCCCGCGCTCGATGAGGGGGCGTCACGCCGACGTCGCGTCGTCCGCGTCCCGGCGCGACCGCTCCCGCACCCGCTCGATGTGCGCCCGCATCGCGGCGGCCGCCGCCTCGGGACCCTCGGCGACCGCGGCGATGATCGCGCGGTGCTCGTGCACGGCGTCGTCGGCGTCGTGCACGCCCGTGCGCATCGTCTGCCGCATGCGGTGGACGCGCGTGGATATCGCCTCCGACATGTCGAGGAGGAACGGGTTGGCCGTGGCCTCGAAGATCCGGTGGTGGAAGTCCCAGTCGACGACGAAGTACTCCCGGATGAGCGCGACCGGCATCTCGGCGCCGTCCGCCGCCGCGCGGATCCGCCGGGTCGTCTCCTCGTGCGCGGCGAGGGCCTCCCGGAGCGCGGGCACGAGCCGACCCGGATCCGCGGCGGCCAGCGCCGTCGCCCCGCTCTCGAGCACGAGCCGCGCGTCGAACAGCGCCTCCAGCTGCTCCCCGGCGATGGGCGGCGCGACCCGGTAGCCCTTGTGGGCCTCGCGCGCGACGAGACCGGTGCGCTCCAGCTGCACGAGCGCCTCACGCACGGGTGTGGGGGAGACGTGGAGGTCGCGCGCGATCTGGTCGATGGCGAGCCGGGACCCCGGCTCCATCGCGGATCCCATCAGCATGTCGAGCACGAGGTCGTAGACGCGGTCGCGGAGCCCCTGCCGGGCGGGCATCGAGGTCGCGTCGAACGGGAGGCCGGTGGTCACCAGGACAGTCTGCCGTCAGCGGGCGGCGTCGGACGCCGGGCGGGCCGCGGCGCGCGCGTGCACCTCGTCGAGGATCGCCCGGACCGCCCGCGGGTCGTGCGCGAACCGGCCGAGGAAGAGGCCGTCGACGTCGTCGCCGATGCGGGTGAGGAGGTCGGGGCCGGCGCTGCCGCCGTAGATCACGGCGGATGCCGGGTGCGCGTCGAGGCCCCGCACGTGCGCGCGCAGGCGGCGGCAGACACCGCGGATGTGCGCGTCGGGCGCCGGCTCGGCCGCGCCGATCGCCCACTGCGGCTCGTACGCGACGACGATGCGGCCGCCGTGCCCGGCCTCGCGGGCGAGGGCGAGCGCGTCGTCGAGCTGGCGGATGCACTCGTGGGCGGCGTCGGTCGGATCCCCGTGCGCCTCCTCGCCGACACAGAGGATCGGCACCAGCCCGGCCCGCAGCGCCGCGTCCGCCTTCCTCCGCACGACCTCGTCCGTCTCGCCGAAGAGGCGCCGGCGCTCGGCGTGCCCGACCTCGACGAACGCGCCGCCCAGCTCCCGGATCTGCCCGCCCGACACCTCGCCCGTGAACGCCCCGGCGTCCTCGGTGGCGAGGTCCTGCGCGCCCACGGCGGCGAGCCCGTCGAGGATGCCGACGGCGGCCGGCACCGACAGGTACGACGGCAGCACCACGAGCTCGGCCTCGCCGCCCGTCGTCGCCGGATGCGCGCGCGCGATCGCCGCGACGGCCTCGCACCACGCGACCGTCTCCGCGTGCCCGAGGTGCATCTTCAGGCTCACGCCGATCACCGCCGGCCGCGCGGTCACGCGCCTACCTCGTCTCGTACGCGCGGATCTCGTCCACCTTGTCGGCCGACGCGCTCGACGTGTCGAACTCGTACGTCAGCCACTCGCGCACGTTGCGCCGCGCGAGCTCGACGCCGACGACCCGCTGGCCCATGCACAGGACCTGCGCGTCGTTGGACAGCACGCTCCGCTCCACCGAGAAGCCGTCGTGCGCGGTGACGGCGCGGATCCCGGCCACCTTGTTCGCCGCGATCGCCATGCCGAGGCCCGTGCCGCAGATCAGCACGGCCCGGTCGGCCTCGCCGCGCGCGACCATCTCGGCGGCGGTGGTCGCGACGGTCGGGTAGTTGGTGTGGCCGTCGGCGTCGACGCCCACGTCCACCACCGAGGCGACGAGGCCGCTCGCCTCGAGGTCGGCCTTGATCGCCTCCTTGTGGTCGTATCCCGCGTCGTCCGCGCCGACGACGATGCGCCAGGTCCTGGTCATCCGGTCCTCCTCCTGGTGGTGCTGCTGGGTCTCACCGGTCGGCGAGCGTGCGGCCGACGGCCGCGGCGATGAGCGCGAGCGAGATCGCGCCCGGGTCGGGGGTGCCGACGGAGCGCTCGCCGTGGGCGCGGGCGCGGCCGATGCCGGGCCTCATCGCGGCGGTGGCGTCGGCGGCCTCCTGCGCGGCGGCGCTCGCGGCGGCCCAGGCCTCCGCGAGCGGCGCGCCGGATCCGACCCGCTCGGCGAGCGCCTCGGCGAACGGCACGAGCGCGTCGACCATCGTCTTGTCGCCGAGCGCGGCCTTGCCGTGGTCCATGACCGCGTCGCGCGCGGCGCCCACGCCCGCGGCGACGGACTCGGCGGTCACGGGATCCGCGTCCGCGTCGTCGAGCGCATCGCCCACCGCCTGCAGGATCAGGCCCCAGAGCGCGCCCGAGGTCCCACCGCCCCTGTCCGACCACGCGTCGCCCGCGAGCCGGAGCGCCGTGCGCGCGCCGGCGCCCTGCGCGACGGCCGACGCCGCCCGCTCCGAGGCCGCGCGGGATCCCCGCAGCATGCCGATCCCGTGGTCGCCGTCGCCCGCGACCGCGTCGAGGCGGCCGAGCTCGTCGGCGTGCTCCGCGACGACCGCGTGCGCGGCGTCGAGTGCGGCCGCGATCCGGGCGGCCGCCTGCCGCGACGCGTCCGTGGCGTCCGGGATCGCGGCGTCGACCTCGTCCTCCTCGCGCGCGTCCACCGGCTGCAACGCGGACCCGTCGAACGCCCCGCTGCGGAAGGCCGGGGTGTCGGCGGGAGCCGTCCACAGCCGCTCGAGCTCCTCGTCGAGCCAGAACAGCGTGAGGGACGCGCCCGCCATGTCGAAGCTGGTGCAGAACTCGCCGACCTGCGGATCCACGAGCGTGATCCCCGCCTCCTCGAGCAGATCGGCCACGCGCGTGAACACGACGAACAGCTCCTCGGTCTTCACGGATCCGAGGCCGTTGAGCACCGGCACGACGCGCGCGCCGCGCACCGACACGTCCTCCGGGATCTCGGCGTCGGCGAGCAGCTGCGTCACGAACAGCTCGGCCAGGCCGTCTGCCGAGGGGATGTCGGTCTCGTCGATGCCGGGCTCGCCGTGGATCCCGAGCCCGATCGCCATGCGCCCCTCCGGCACCGAGAACAGCGGCTCATCCGCGCCCGGCAGCGTGCAGCCCGTGAACGCGACGCCCATCGACCGGGTGCGCGCGTTCGCGAGCCGGGCGACGCGCTCGGCGCCGTCGAGGTCGTAGCCCGCGGCGGATGCGGCGCCCGCCGCCTTGAACACGGTGAGGTCGCCCGCGATGCCGCGGCGCTTGGCCTGCTCGTCAGGGGAGGCGCTGAAGATGTCGTCCGTCACGACGACCGTGCGGCAGTCGATCCCGTCGCCGCGCACGCGCTCCTGCGCGTCGTCGAAGTGCAGCACGTCGCCCGCGTAGTTGCCGTAGAGGAGGAGCGCGCCCCGGCCCTGCTCGCTCGAGCGGATCACCGACTCGACCTGGTGCGCGGACGGCGACGCGAAGAGGTTGCCCATCGCGGCGCCGTGCGCGAGGCCCGGCCCGACGAGCCCGCCGAACGCGGGGTAGTGGCCGGATCCGCCGCCGATGACGACCGCCACCTCGGGCTCGGCCGCGCGTGTCGAGCGGGAGACACCGCCGTGCACGCGTCGGACCCACCGGCCGTTGGCGCGGACGAAGCCGTCCGTCATGTCGTCCGCGAAGTCAGCGGGGTCGTTCCAGAGCCGGGTCATCCGTGGAGTCCTCCTCATCGAGCACGTGAGGAGATCCTATAGGATATTGGATCCGTTCGGCAGGGGCGGGGGGCTCGCACTACCGGTCGACGAGCGTGATCTCGAACGAGTACAGGTCGGGCCGGTAGCAGTGCTGGCCGTACTCCACGGCGCGACCCGAGCTGTCGAACGCCGTGCGCGACATCGTGAGCACGGCGCCGCCGCGCGGCAGGTCGAGCAGGCGCGCCTCGGACGCGGTGGCCGCGCGGGCGCCGATGCGCTGCTTGGCGACCCGCATGATCACGCCGCGTCCGCGCAGCAGCTGGTAGAGCCCGTGGGTGGCGAGGTCGTCCGGTTCGAGGTCGACGAACGGCGCGGGGAGCACGTTGTCGAGGATCGCGAGCGGCACGCCGTCGGCCGTGCGCAGCCGCGTGAGGTGCAGCACGGGGCTGCCGACCTCGACGCCCAGCGCCTCGGCGACCTTCTCGTCGGCCTCGCCGCGGGACGACGACAGCATCTCGGTCCGCGGCGTCTGGCCCTGCCGCTCCAGGTCCTCGTAGAGGCTCGTGAGCTCGACGTTCCGGGTGACCCGGCCGTGCACCACCTGCGTGCCGATGCCGCGGCGGCGCACGAGCAGGCCCTTGTCGACGAGGTCCTGGATCGCCCGCCGGATGGTCGGGCGCGAGAGCCCGAGCCGGGCGCCGAGCGCGATCTCGTTCTCGAGCCGCGCTCCCGCGGGCAGGGTGCCGTCGTGGATCGCCGTCTCCAGCAGGTTGGCCACCTGGTAGTAGAGGGGGACGGGTCCCGAGCGGTCGAGCGCGAGGAACAGGTCGGGGGGCAGGATCTGCTCCGGTTGCGTCACGTCGATCGCTCCCTCGTAGGTCAGGTCAACGCCTCATCCTGGCATGCGGCCGTTCAGCGGCCCGCCGCCGGCGCCGCACCCTCCGGCCCCGCGCCCGGCTCCGGGTCGGAGCCCGGGTCGCGCGCGAGCTCGTGCGCCAGCGAGTCCAGCTCCGCGCCGCCGGCCATGAGGCTCGTCAGCTCGCCCAGCGTGATCTCGTCCTTCTCGAACGTGCCCAGGCTGGATCCGCGGTTGAGCAGCAGGAACCGGTCGCCCACCGGGAACGCGTGGTGCGGGTTGTGCGTGATGAAGACCACGCCGAGCCCCCGGTCGCGCGAGCGTGCGATGTACCGCAGCACGACGCCGGACTGCTTGACGCCGAGCGCGGCGGTCGGCTCGTCGAGGATCAGCACGCGCGCGCCGAAGTGCACGGCCCGGGCGATGGCGACGCACTGGCGCTCGCCGCCGGACAGCGTGCCGATCGGCTGGTCCACGTCGCGCAGGTCGATGCCCATCTGCGCGAGCTGCTCGTGCGTGATCGCCTTCATCGCGGCCACGTCGAGCCGACGGAACGGCCCCTTGCCCTTCGTGATCTCCGAGCCGAGGAAGAAGTTCCGCCACACGGGCATGAGCGGCACGACCGCGAGGTCCTGGTAGACGGTCGCGATGCCGGCCTGCAGGGCGGCGCGCGGGGAGCCGAGGGTCACGGGCTCGCCGTCGAGGAGCATCGTGCCCTCGCTCGGCGCGTGCACGCCCGCGAGCATCTTGATGAAGGTCGACTTGCCTGCGCCGTTGTCGCCGAGCACGCACGTGACCTGGCCCGCGGCGACGACGGTCGAGACGCCCGTGAGCGCGTTGACCGCGCCGTAGCTCTTGCCGATGTCGCGGACCTCGAGGATGGTCGTGCCGACGGGAGGCAGCGGGGGAGTGGGGCGTCCGCCCGCCTCCTCGGCCGCTCCCGGGACGGCGCCCGCGAGGGGCTCGGACGCGAGGGCCGCGGCGCTCGCGCTCGTCTCGGCGCTCATCGTCCGCCTCCCGCGCGTCGGCGCACCAGGTCGTTGAGGAGCACGGCGGCCAGCAGCATCCCGCCGAGCACCGTGCGCAGCCAGTTCGTGTCCCACTGGGCGAAGGTGATGCCCTGGAAGACCATGCCGTAGATCAGCGCGCCGAGCGCCGCGCCGACGGCCGAGCCGAAGCCGCCCGTGAGCAGGCAGCCGCCGACGACCGCGCAGATGATGTAGATGAACTCCTGGCCGACGCCCGTGTTCGCCTGCACCGTGGAGGTGCGGAACAGCGAGATCATGCCGACGAGCCAGGCCGCGCCCGCCGTGCCCATGAAGAGCCCCACTTTCGTCGTGAAGACCGGGACGCCCACCTGGCGGGCGGACTCCTTGGCGCCGCCGACCGCGAAGATCCAGTTGCCGGCACGCGTGCGCAGGAGGATCCAGGTGGCGACCGCCGCGACCGCGAACCACCACAGGACCGAGACGTAGAAGTTGCCGCCGCCGATCTGGAGCGACGACCCGAAGATCGGCTGGATGGCGTCGTAGGACGGCACCTTCGTCATGCCCTGGATGGCGACCTGGCCCGTGATGAGCTTCGTGACCGCGAGGTCGACGCCCGCGAGCGCGAAGAACGTGCCGAGCGTCACGATGAAGCTCGGCAGGCCGGTCTTCATCACGAGGAAGCCGTTCAGCGCGCCGACCGCGAGGGCCGCGACGAGGGAGACGAGCACCGCCACCCAGATGCTGAGCCCGTAGTGCGACGTGAGGATGCCGACCACGAGGGCCGAGAAGCCCGTCATCACGCCGGCGGAGAGGTCGAACTCGCCGCCGATCATCAGCATCGCGACGGCGACCGCCATGATCCCGAAGGTCGATGCGGACTCGAGCCACACCCCCGCGCCGGCGAGGGTGAGGAACTGCGGCGTGTAGAGGGAGAAGAACACCAGCACGGCGAGGGCGGCCACGAGGGCGCCGATCTCCGGTCGGGCGAGGATCTTGCGGATCGGCCTGTTCTCGAGGCGCGGCCTCGTGGCGATCGTCACGATGTCCGTCGTGGTCAACGCGGGGCTCCTTCGGTGAGCGTCGGGGAGTGCGGGGCGGTGCGGGGGATTTGGAGGGCCGGACGGCGGGCCGGGCGCTTCGGGCGCGCCCGGCTCGACCGCCTAGCGGGTGCCGTTCTTCGCGAACTCGGCGACCTGCGCCGCGTTGTCCTTCGTGACGAACGCGGGTCCGGAGTAGACGGGCTGGCCGCCCCCGATGACGTTGCCGTTCGTGGCGTAGAGGTCGAGCGCGGTGATCCCGAGGAAGCCCTGCACGTACGGCTGCTGGTCGACCGCGAACAGGATCTTGTCGGCCTCGACCGCGCTCACGACGTCCTCCGAGAGGTCGAACGTGCCGATCTTCGCCGAGCTCCCCGACTCCTCGACCGCGCCGACCGCGTCGAGCGCGTACTGGCCGCCGAGCGTGAGCACGCCGTCGATGGAGGGATCCGCCTGCAGCTTCGACTTGATGGTCGCCTTCACGTCCGCGTCGTTCGTGCCGTCGACCTGGAGGTTCGCCATCTGGCCGGAGAAGGTGCTCGCCGCGGAGGAGCAGCGCTCCTCGAGGCCGACGTTGCCGGCCTCCTGGATCACGCAGAGCGCGTTCTTCAGGCCCGCGTCGCCGAGGCGCTTGCCGACGGCCTCGCCCGCGACCGTCTCGCTCTGGCCGATGTGGGTGATGGCGCCGAACTCGGCCGAGCGCTCGATGCCGGAGTTGATCGTGACCACGGGGATGCCCGCCGCCACGGCCTTCTCGACGCTGTCCTTCACGCCGTCCGGGTTCGCCATGGAGACCACGATCCCGTTCACCTTCTGCGCGACCGCGTTGTCGATGAGCTGCGACTGCTTGGCGGGATCCGGGTCCGAGTTGTACGTGACGGTGGCGCCGTACTGGCCGCCTGCGGTCTCGGCGCCCGACTTGACGCGGTCCCAGAAGGCGTCGCCCGTCGCGCCGTGCGTGACCAGCGCGAACGTGAGGTCGCCGCCTCCGCTCGCGCCGCCCGCGGTGGGCGGGGCCTCCTGCCCGGTGCCCGCGCACGAGGTGAGGAGGAACCCGGCCGCGACCGCGAGGCCGAGGGGGGCGAGGAATCTGTTCTTCATCGAATGCTCCTTGTCGGGCGGACGCCCGCGTGCGGGGTCCTGGACGTCGTCGTCGGGGCGATCTTCGTCCCGCCCGACGTGCTTTGTCAACACATGCTGACAAGACGGATCCCAGTCGGGACCCGTCGTCGTCCGGCGGGCTCCCCGCCCGGTCCGACCCTCAAGTGTGCCGCCTCCTCGGCGCATGCCGCGCGCGCGACGACGCCCGACCGCGGCGCGCGCGGTCGGGCGGGTCGTGCGTGGAGCCCCTCGGTCAGAGCGAGACGGGCACCGCCACGCGCTCCTCGGCCGAGCGCTGCGCCGCGTCCGCGAGCACGAGCGCCGCGCGGCCGTCGGCGAAGGTCGGGCTGTCGGAGGCCTCGCCGCGCGCCAGCCGGATGAAGGCGCGCAGCTCCGCGACGTACGCGGCGGCGTAGCGCTCGAGGAAGAAGTCCTGGTACGGCGGCTTGCCCTCCACGCTCGCGGCGGTCGAGACGCTGACGAGGCTCGTGAGCGCGTTCGCCACCTGCAGGGATCCGCGCGACCCGAACGCCTCGATCCGCTGGTCGTACCCCACGGCGCTGTGCCGCGAGTTCGTGATGACCACGAGAGCGCCGGTGGACGCGCGCAGCGTCACGACCGCCGTGTCGAAGTCGCGGTGCTCGCGTGCCCCGGGGTCGAAGGTCGTGGATCCGGTCGCCTGCACCTCGACGATGTCGGGCAGGAAGTACCTCGCCATGTCGAGGTCGTGGATGGTCATGTCGCGGAAGATCCCGCCGGAGACCGCCACGTACGCGGCGGGCGGCGCGGCGGGATCGCGGCTCGTGATCGACAGCTGCTCCAGCTCCCCGATCTCGCCCGCGGCCACGCGGGCGCGCGCCTCCGCGAAGGCCGGGTCGAAGCGGCGGTTGAAGCCGAGCGCCACGGGCACGCCGGAGGACAGCACGCGGGGGAGGAGCGCATCCACCCGCGCGATGTCGAGGTCGATGGGCTTCTCGCACAGCACGGGCAGGCCGGCGTCGATCGCCTGCGCGATGAGGTCGACGTGCGTGGGCGTGGGCGACGCGATGAGGACCGCGTCGATCCCGCCGGAGGCCATCATGGCGGCGGCGTCCTCCGTCACCGTGCCGCCGAGGCGCGCGGACAGCGCGCGGGCGCCGTCGACGAAGGGGTCGCAGATCCACGCGAGCTCCGCGTCGGGATCCGCGGCGATGTTCGCGGCGTGGACCTGGCCGATGCGGCCGGTGCCGATCAGGCCGAAGCGCAGGGGGGTGGTGGTCATGTCGTGGATCCTCGTGTGTCGTGGTGGTGGTTCCGGTGCGCGGTGGGTCGCGCGCCGGATCAGGCCCAGGTGCGGAGCGCCTCGCGGTTGACGCGCTGGTCCTCCGTGCGCTCGGCCCGGAAGCGGCGGATGTCGGCGTCGGGCGCGTTGAGCACGTCCTGCTCCACCACCACCCAGCCGTCGTAGCCCTGCGCCTCGATCGCGGCCATCACGCTCGCGAGGTCGACGTCGCCGCGCCCGAACGCCACGAAGGCGCCGGAGGACCACACCTCGCGCATGCCGCCGCCCGCGGCGAGCACGCGGCGGAGCTCGGCGCCGTCGACGTCCTTGAGGTGCAGGTGGGTGATCCGCGCGCCCCAGCGGGAGATCGCCGCGAGCGGGTCGCCGCCCGCGATGACGAGGTGGCCGGTGTCGAGGGTGAGGCCCACGTCGACGGCGTCGAGGAACCGGTCGATCTCCGCGGGCGACTCCACGAAGGTGCCCGCGTGGTGGTGGAAGGTCGGCTCGAAGCCCGCGGCGCGCGTGATCTCCGCGGCCCGCGCGGTGTTGCGGACGAGCCGCGGCCACGCGGTGTCGTCGAGCGGGTCGGCCTCGGCGCCGCGGCCGGGGGCGGCGGCACGGGTGGCGGATCCGGCGTCGGCGAGCGTCGGCAGCGGCAGGCGCGCCGGCCCGGCCTCGGCGGCCTCCTGGAACACGCGCAGCGAGGCGTCGAGCTCGGGGAGCGCGGCCTGGAACGCGTCGTCGTCGGAGAGGGGGAGCTGGATCCAGCCGCCCGCGAGCTCGAGGCCCGCGCCCGCGAGCCGGTCGCGCAGCTCGCGCCCGCGCCCGAGGTAGCCGACGGGGCCGAGGTCGATGCCGGAGTAGCCGGTCTCGGCGAGGGCCTCGACCATGTCGTCCGGCGTGACGACCTCGGCGCCCTCGGGCGTCAGCTCGAACACGCCGAAGCTCACGGGCGCGCCGGCGACGGTCGCCCTCACGCGGCGGCTCCCGCGGGCCGGGTCGCGCGGTCCGTCGCGGCGGCGCGGGATGCGGGGGTGGTGCGTGTCTGGACCATGCGGCGTCGCACTGCTCCTCGGGCCGGCGGGCGGGATGTTTGTCCTGACGATAGTACGTGGGAGAGGCGCTCCGCCATCGTCCGGCCTGTCCGCCCGGCGCGCCGCGACGAACGCGTGACGGGCCGGTGACGATCCGGTTGCGGCCCGCCGCCCGGGGGCCCGCCCGGCCTACGCTCGACGGGAGATCCCCCGCGCGGGGGAACCCGCGACGCCGAGGGGGACGACGCCATGCACGACACCCAGACCGCACCCGGATCCGGATCGGGATCCGCCGTCGTGACGGCGGGGCACCGCGCGACACGGGCCCGCCGCGTCGCCCGCCCGCTGGCCGTCGCGACCGCCCTGGCCCTCGGGCTCTCCGCGCTCGTCGCGTCGCCCGCCGAGGCCGCGACCGTCGCCATCGCCGACGTGCAGGGCACGGGCAGCGCGACCCCGTTCGCCGGACGCGTCGTCACGGTCGAGGGGGTCGTCACCGCCGACTACCGCGGGGCGAGCGGCTACGCGGGGATCGTGATCCAGACCCGGGGCTCCGGCGGCGCCGCCGACGCGACGCCGGGCGCCTCCGACGGGATCTTCGTCTACCTCGCCAGCGCCGACCCGGCCGTCGCGATCGGCGACCTCGTGCGCGTCACGGGCACCGCCTCCGAGCGCCAGGGCCAGACCCAGATCGCCGCGACGGCGACCGACCTCGTCGAGGCCGGCGTCGGCGTCCCCGCCGCCACCCCGCTGCCCGACACGCTGCGCGGCGCCGACCGCGAGTCGCTCGAGAGCATGCTCGTGACGCCGACGGGCGACTACCGCGTCGGATCCGCGCACCAGCTCGACACCTACGGCACGCTCTGGCTGAGCGCGGGCGCCGACCTGCCCGTCAAGGCCACCGACGTCGTGCGCCCGGGCGCCGAGGCCGACCGGATCGCCGCCGACAACCGCGCCAGGCGCCTCCTCCTCGACGACGGCTACAACATCCAGCTCACGAACGGCGCGTACCCCGCGGGCGCGACGCAGCCCTACTACACGGCCGACCGCGTGGTGCGGAACGGCGACGTGCCGGTCTTCCCCGCCCTGCCGTACGTGCTCGCCTACGGGTTCGACGACTGGCGCCTCCAGCCCACGACGCCGCTCACGTCGCTGGATGCGGCCGGCCGCGTGCCGACCTTCACGAGCGGGAACCCGCGGCCCGCGTCCTCGCCCGAGGTGGGCGGCGACGTGCGCATCGCCGGGTTCAACGTCCTCAACTACTTCACGACGCTCGGCGAGCGCGGCGCCGCCACCGCGGAGGGGTTCCGGAAGCAGCGCGCGAAGATCGTGACCGCGATCACCGGCCTCGACGCCCAGGTCGTGACGCTCATGGAGATCGAGAACTCGACCCGGTTCGGCGAGCCGGCGGACACCGCGACGGCCGACCTCGTACGCGGGCTCAACGACGCCGCGGGGAAGAGCGTGTGGGACTACGTGCGCACGCCCGCCGCGCTCGCGTCGACGCCCACGGACGAGATCCAGAACGCGATCATCTACCGCACGGACGCCGTCACGCCCGTGGGCGCCGCGGCCACGCAGATCGACGAGACCGTGTGGGGCAACGCCCGCGAGCCGATCGCGCAGTCCTTCCGCGGGGGCGACCGGACGTTCACGGTCGTCGCGAACCACCTCAAGTCGAAGTCCGGATCCGGCACGCAGCCCGCCGACGGCCAGGGCTTCTTCAACGCCGACCGGGTGGCGCAGGCGAAGGCCGTGGCGCGCTTCGCGGGCGAGCTCGAGGCGTCGAGCGGATCCGACCTCCTCTACCTCCTCGGCGACTTCAACGCCTACTCGGAGGAGGACCCGATCCAGGCCCTCCGCGACGCCGGCTTCGTCGACCTCGTGGCCGCGAAGGCGCCCGGTCAGCGCACCTACTCCTTCGACGGCGAGGTCGGATCCCTCGACCACGTCCTCGCGACCCGCGCCGGCGCCGCGGCGGTCACGGGCGTCGGGGTGTGGGACGTCAACGCGCCGGAGTGGGCGGCGCGCGAGTACGGCGGCGCCGCGACCGACGGATCCAGCGCCTTCCGCTCCAGCGACCACGACCCCGTGAAGGTGGGCCTCGACACGATCCGCGACGCCTCGACCCTCGTCGGGTACGCCGACCGCCTCCTCGTCCGCAGCGGGCAGCCGGTCAGGTACTCCGTGAAGCTCGCCGCGGGCGCGACGGCTCCGGCGGGCCGCGTGCAGATCCTCGACGGGGGCCGCGCGATCGCCTCCGTCGACGTCACCGCGGCCGACGCCGGGCGCGCGACCGTCACGCTCCCGAAGCTGGCGCGCGGGATCCACCTCATCACCGCGAGCTACGCGGGCGGCGACCAGGCGAAGGGGTCGAGCACCGTCTGGCCGTCGATCGTCCTCGTCTGGTAGCCGCCCGCCGCACGCGGAATGCGCGGGCCGCGCGCCCGGTTGCACCCCGAGACCGCACGAACCGAGCACGAGAAGAGGACGCACCATGGCCACCACCGAGCTGACCGCCGAGAACTTCGAGAGCATCGTCGACTCCAACGGCATCGTCGTCGTCGACTTCTGGGCCGACTGGTGCGGCCCCTGCAAGCAGTTCGCGCCCGTCTTCGACAAGTCGAGCGAGAAGCACGCCGACATCGTCCACGGCAAGGTCGACACCGAGGCGCAGCAGTTCCTCGCGCAGCAGGCGAACATCTCCGCCATCCCGACGCTCATGATCTTCAAGGACCAGACGCTCATCTTCAGCCAGGCCGGCGCGCTGCCCGCCCCGGCGCTCGAGTCGCTGATCGAGGAGGTGCGCGCCGTCGACGTGGCCGCCCTCAAGGAGCAGGCCGCCGCGGAGGCCGCGCAGGCGACGCCCGGCGCGAGCGCCGACCCGACCGCGATCTGATCCGCGCCTGATCCGCGCCGACGGCCCCTCCCCAGCAGGGAGGGGCCGTCCGCGTCCCCACGGCCCGCACCGCCGCCGCCCGCCGAGCACGCCCCGGATACGATTGCCCCGATGACCTCCACCCCTCCCGCGCCCGCCGGATCCGCCGCGTCCGGCACCGCCCTGGCCCCCGCCCTCGAGCGCCTCGGCACGGTCTTCGGGTACGACGCCTTCCGGGGCGACCAGCAGGAGATCGTCGAGCACGTCATCGGCGGCGGGGACGCGCTGGTGCTCATGCCCACGGGCGGCGGCAAGTCGCTCTGCTACCAGATCCCGAGCCTCGTGCGCGAGGGCACGGGCGTCGTCATCTCCCCGCTCATCGCGCTCATGCAGGACCAGGTCGACGCCCTGCGCGCCGTCGGCGTCCGGGCCGCGTTCCTCAACTCCACGCAGGACCTCGAGACCAGCCGCGAGGTCGAGCGCGCCCTCCTCGACGGCGACCTCGACCTGCTCTACCTCGCGCCCGAGCGCCTCATCCTCGACCGCATGGGCCGGCTGCTCGACGAGGCCCGCATCGCCCTCTTCGCCATCGACGAGGCGCACTGCGTCTCCCAGTGGGGCCACGACTTCCGCAAGGACTACCTCGCGCTGTCGATGCTCCAGGAGCGCTGGCCCGAGGTGCCGCGCATCGCGCTCACCGCCACCGCCAACGAGGCCACGCACGCCGACATCACGGCGCGCCTCGGCCTCCAGGACGCGCGCCACTTCGTCTCCTCGTTCGACCGGCCGAACATCCGCTACCGCATCGTGCCCAAGGCCGAGCCGCGCAAGCAGCTGGTCGACCTCATCAAGAACGAGCACGCGGGCGACGCGGGCATCGTCTACTGCCTGAGCCGGAAGACCGTCGAGCAGACGGCGGAGGCGCTGAACAAGCAGGGCATCACGGCGCTGCCGTACCACGCGGGCCTCGATGCGGCGGTGCGGCAGCGCAACCAGGCGCGCTTCCTCCGCGAGGACGGCATCGTCATGTGCGCCACCATCGCGTTCGGGATGGGCATCGACAAGCCCGACGTGCGATTCGTCGCCCACGTCGACCTCCCGAAGTCCATCGAGGGCTACTACCAGGAGACGGGTCGCGCGGGCCGCGACGGCCTGCCGTCCACCGCGTGGCTCGCCTACGGCCTGCAGGACGTGGTGCAGCAGCGCCGCATGATCGACCAGTCCGAGGGCGACGCGCAGCACCGACGCCGGCTGTCGCAGCACCTCGACGCGATGCTCGCGCTGTGCGAGACGGTCGGCTGCCGCCGCGTGCAGCTCCTCCGCTACTTCGGCGAGGAGACGGGGCCGTGCGGCAACTGCGACACGTGCCTCGAGCCCGTCGAGACGTGGGATGCCACGGTGCCGTCGCAGAAGCTGCTCTCCACGATCGTGCGGCTGCAGCGCGAGCGGAACCAGCGCTTCGGGGCCGCGCACCTCATCGACATCCTGCTCGGCAACGAGACCGACCGCGTCCGGCAGCAGGGGCACGACCAGCTGGCCACCTTCGGCATCGGCGGCGAGCTCACCGACGTGCAGTGGCGCGGCGTGGTCCGCCAGCTCCTCGCCCAGGGCCTCCTCGGCGTGAGCGACGACGGCTACGGCACCCTCGTCATCACCCCGGGCAGCGGCGACGTGCTCACCGGATCCCGGCAGGTGCCCATGCGTCAGGAGCCCGAGCGCCTCGTGCGCGGACGCGGCACCCGCACCACCCGGGCGAAGGGCGGCCAGGTGGTCGACCTGCCCGAGGAGGCGCTGGGCCTGTTCGAGGCGCTCCGTGCCTGGCGCTCGGAGCAGGCGAAGGAGCAGGGCGTCCCCGCGTACGTCGTGTTCGCCGACGTCACCCTGCGCGAGGTCGCGACCGTGCGCCCGCAGGACCTCGGCCAGCTCGCCGGCATCACGGGAGTGGGCCAGAAGAAGCTCGACACGTACGGCGAGGGGCTGCTCGCGGTCGTCGCCGCGGCATCGGCGGCCGCCGGCTAGGACGCCCGTTCGATCGCGAGTCGACCGACCGGGACGTCGGCGGATCCGCGCGGCGACGGGGGAGGAGACCCGGTCCCGAGCCTCGAGGGCTGCGGGACCGAGCCGCGCACACGGCCGACTTTTACCCGAAGACCGGCCCGGCGCTGGCGGGACAGCTCACCCGAAGAGCTGTCGCCGTTGCCCACGATCGTACTGGTCCGGCTGCGGCCTCCACGCTGGCTGTGGGGAGCGCTCATCGCGTGGTAACGGGCGGTCCGCGACGTGCCTCGCGTCCGGGGCCGCATGTAAACAGCGTGTAACGGGAGGCCGCAGAGGCTTCATCGGCATTGCCAACACCGTATGGCCTATTTGTAATATGTCACCTACCACCGGCTGCCCGAGGCCGGACGAGGGAGCACCATGGCAGTGACCGGAGCAGATGCGGATGCTATCCGCGCGGCGGAGCATCGCGCCGCCGTCCTCCCCAGCACGGGATCACGGCGCCCGCTGGGCAGCGACGGCGTCACCCTGGAGGGCGGCCTGCTCGGGGCGTGGCAGGAGCGCAACCGGGCCAGCACCATCCCCCACGCCATCGCGTCCATGACCGCCGCAGGCAACCTCGACGATCTCCGCGCGGCCGTCGACGGAGCGGGCGAGCGACCCGTCCCGCGCTACCCGTTCCTCGACACCGACGTCTACAAGACCCTCGAGGGCGTGGCCTACGAGGTCGGCCGCGGCGCCGCGAGCCCGGAGATGCGCGCCTTCCTCGACGAGGCGACGGACGTGCTCGAGCGCGTGCAGGCGGACGACGGCTACATCGGCTCGTACGTGCAGCGGCCCGGATCCGACCGCGAGCCCTGGTCCGACCTCGCCTGGGGCCACGAGCTCTACAACCTGGGTCACCTCATCCAGGCCGCGGTCGCCCACTCGCGCCAGGGCGGCGACGGCCGGCTCCTGGCCGTGGCCCGCCGCTTCGCCGACGCCGCGGTCCGCGCGTTCGGCCCGGGCGGCCGCGTCGAGGTCTGCGGCCACCCCGAGGTCGAGATGGCGCTCGTCGAGCTGCACCGCGAGACGGGGGAGCGGTCCTACCTCGACCTCGCCTCCGCGTTCGTCGACCGTCGCGGGCACGGCACGGTGGCCACGCGGATCTTCCCCGCCGAGTACTTCCAGGACGCGCATCCGTTCCGCGAGATGCCGGCCGTCACGGGTCACGCCGTGCGCATGGCGTACCTCGCCGCGGGCGCGACGGACGTGGCGACGGAGACGGGCGACGCCGAGCTGCTCGCCGCATCCGTCCGCCTCTTCGACGACGCCGTGCGCACCCGCCTCTACGTGACCGGCGGGCTCGGCAGCCGCCACTCGGACGAGGCGATCGGCGACGCGTACGAGCTGCCCAGCGAGCGCTCCTACAGCGAGACCTGCGCGGCCATCGCCGTGATGCAGTGGGCATGGCGGCTCTTCCTCGCGACCGGCGAGCCCCGCTTCCTCGACACGCACGAGACCGTGCTCTTCAACGCCTACGCCGTGGGGCTCTCCGCCGACGGCACGGGCTTCTTCTACGACAACCCGCTCCAGCGCCGCCCCGACCACCACGCGCAGTCCGGCGCCGAGACCGAGGGCGAGCTGATGCGCCGCCCGTGGTTCACCTGCCCGTGCTGCCCGCCGAACATCGTGCGCTGGATGAGCGAGCTGCAGGACCACGTCGCGGTGCAGGACGGCGACGACCTGGTGATCGCGCACCCGGCCGCGTCCGTGATCCGCACCGACGCGATCGACGTGCGCATCACGACCGCCTACCCGTGGGACGGCGCCGTGCGCGTCGAGGTGCTGCGCGCATCGGGTGCCCAGACCGGCATCGTGCTGCGCCGCCCGGGCTGGTGCCGGTCCGCGACCGCGGTCGTGACGGGCGCCGACGGATCCGCGGCCGATGTCGACGCGGGGACCGGCGACCGGTGGATCCGCGCCACCCGCGCCTGGGCCGCCGGCGACGCGCTCGTGGTCGAGCTGGACATGCCCGTGCGGGCCCTCGGATCCCACCCGCACCTCGACGCCACCCGCGGCAGCCTCGCGGTGGCGCGCGGCCCGATCGTGTTCGCCGTCGAGCAGGAGGACGCCGGCGCCCCCGTCGACGACCTGCTCCTCGACCCGCGCGACCTGGCGGCGGCGCGGACCGTGCCGCTCCCGCTCGCCGCGCCGTGGGGCCCCGCGTCGGACGCCGCCGATCCCGCGTCGGGCGTCGCCCTCGCCGTGCGCCTCCGCCGCGCGCTGCAAGCTCCGGACGAGCTCTACCCCGAGGTCGTCCCGGGCACCACCGCCCCCGCCGCGTCGGCCGACCCCGTCGACGCCGTGCTCGTGCCCTACGCCCTCTGGGGCAACCGGGCACCGGGGGCGATGCGGGTCTGGATCCGCGCCGCCGACACCGGCTGAGCCGCCCTCCGCGCGCACGCCACCCGGATCCACCCGGTCCGGGCGGTCGCGCGCACCCCCGCTTCCCCCATCCCCTCCATCGCACGACCCCGTCCGTCACTCCCCACCCGGTGCGCCTCGGCCGCCATCCACGAAACGAGAGTCCGATGAACAGACGAATCACCGCAGTCGGGCTGGCCCTCGCCGCCAGCCTCGCCCTCACGTCCTGCGCCGGCGCAGGCGGCAAGTCCGCCGCCGACATCACCGGACCCGCCGACACCGGCGGCACCATGCACGTCCTGCAGCTGTCGGACTTCCCGCACCTGGACCCCGCGATGGGCTACGAGACCGACCTCGCGGACGTCTACCGGCTCATCTACCGCACGCTCACCACGACCACCGGCAAGGACGGCGCCACGATCGCGCCCGACCTCGCCACCGACACCGGGACGTCGAACGCCGACGCGACCGAGTGGACCTTCACGCTCAAGGACGGGCTGAAGTTCGAGGACGGCTCCCCGATCACGAGCCAGTCGATGAAGTTCGGCGTGGAGCGGTCCTTCGACCCCGCGCTCGCCATCGGCTCGCCCTACGCCCGCACGTACCTCGAGGGCGGCGACGCCTACAAGGGCCCGTACCAGTCCGGCGACCTGGCCTCCATCGAGACCCCCGACGAGAAGACCATCGTCTTCCACCTCAACCGCTCCGTGCCGGAGTTCGCGAGCGTCACGGCGCAGAGCACGTTCGTGCCGTTCCCCGTGGACAAGGACCGCGTCACCGTCACGAGCGTGGACCAGCAGCCCATCTCCTCCGGGCCGTACAAGGTGAGCGCCCGGACGCCCGGCCAGTCGCTCACGCTCGTGCGCAACCCCGAGTGGGACGCCTCCACGGACGAGGTCCGGACCGCCAAGCCGGACGAGTGGGACTTCACGATGGGGCTCGACCAGGCCACCATCGACGAGCGCATGATCGATGGACAGGGCGACGACGCGAACGCCATCGCCTACGGGATCACCGCGGCGTCCGTCTCCCGCATCCAGACGCCGCAGATCAAGGCGCGCACCGTCTCGGGCGACACCGGCTGCACCACGTACCTCGCGCTCAACACGACGAAGCCGCACCTCGGCGACGTGCGCGTGCGCCAGGCCATCGAGTACGCGGTCGACAAGAAGTCCCTCGCCGACGTGGCGGGCGGCCCCATGATCGCGGAGCCCGCGTCGACGATCCTCACCCGCAGCGTCCCCGGCCACAAGGACTTCGACCTCTACCCCAGCACCGACAGCTCGGGTGACGTCGACAAGGCGAAGGCGCTCCTCGCCGAGGCGGGCCTGCCGGACGGCTTCACGATCACGCTCGACGTGGCCAGCGTGCCGACCTCGCAGAAGGCCGCGGAGGCGCTCCAGCAGTCCCTCGCCCGCGTCGGCATCACCGTCGCGATCAACCTCCTCGACACGGCGACCTACAACGAGACCATCGCCACCACCTCGCAGCAGCACGATGCGGCCGAGGCCGGCTGGTGCCCCGACTGGAACTCCGCCAGCACGGTGCTGCCGATCCTCTTCGACGGACGCCAGATCCCGGAGAAGGGCAACAGCAACCTGTCGCAGATCAACGACCCCGCGATCAACGCGAAGATCGACGAGGTCTCGGCGATGACCGATCTGAAGGCCGCGGACACCGCCTGGGGCGACCTCGACGAGCAGGTGCAGCAGCTCGCGCCCGTCGTGCCGCTCCTCTACGGCCAGGCCGTGCTCGTCCTGGGACAGAACGTCCGGAACGCGTACTCGAGCCCCCTCTACGACGGAGCCCCGGACTTCGCCACCATCGGCCTCCACACGGGGAAGTAGGCGGTGACCGCCACCCTGCAGGGCGCCTCGGCGCCCGACTCGGCCCCCGCCTACCCGACGGGACGGCCGCCTGCCGTCACGCCGGCCAAGCGCGTGGTCGCGGCCCTCCGGTCGAAGCCGTCCGTCATCGCCAGCGTCGTGTTCGTGGTGCTCGTGGTGATCCTCGCGGTGTTCGCGCCGCTCCTGTCCGGGATCACCGGCTGGGGTCCCACGACCTTCGACGCCGACGCCGTCGACCCGGCCCTCGGCGGCCTCCCCATCGGCCCGTTCGGCGGCGTCAGCGCCTCGCACTGGTTCGGCGTGGAGCCGCAGAACGGGCGCGACATCTTCGCCCGCATCGCGTACGGCGCCCGGGTGTCCCTGCTCATCGCGGTCTCCGCCACGGTCATCACCACGACGATCGGCGTGGTCGCGGGCATGGTCGCCGGCTACTTCGGCGGGATCGCCGACCAGATCGTGTCGCGGGTCATGGACCTCCTCATGGCCTTCCCGGCGCTGATCTTCATGATCGCGATCCTCTCGGCGCTGCCCGCGGGCAACCGGCCGGCGCTGCTCGTCCTCACGCTCAGCGTCTTCGGCTGGCCGTACACGGCGCGCCTCGTGCGCGGCCAGACCATGACGATCCGCACGCGCGACTTCGTGGAGGCGGCCCGGGCATCCGGCGCCTCCTCCATGGGCGTCATCTTCCGGGAGGTGATGCCGAACCTGCGCGGCACCATCATCGTGCTGGCCACGCTCTCGGTGCCGGGCTACATCGGCACCGAGGCGGGCCTGTCCTTCCTCGGGGTGGGCGTGCTGCCGCCGACGCCCTCATGGGGCCAGATGATCTCGGACTCGGTGAACTGGTACACGGTCGACCCGGCGTACTTCGTCGTCCCCGGCTCGTTCCTCTTCCTCACGGTGCTGGCGTTCACGGTCTTCGGCGACCACCTCCGCACCGCGCTCGAGCAGGGGGAGGCGGCATGATCGGCTACCTCGTCCGCCGGCTGGGTGCGGCCCTCGTGGTGCTCGCGCTCATCAGCCTGTTCACCTACATGATCTTCTTCCTGCTCCAGCCGGACCCCGCCGTCACCATCTGCGGCAAGACCTGCACGCCGGACAAGATCGACTCCATCCGCCAGCTCCTCGGCCTCGACCGGCCGTTCTGGGCGCAGTACGGCGACTTCGTCACGGGCATCTTCACCGGTCGCACCTACGGGGACGGTCCGACGGCGATCCAGTGCTCTGCGCCCTGCCTGGGCTTCAGCTTCCAGACGCAGCAGTCCGTGCTCGACCTGATGCTGTCCCGCCTCCCCGTGAGCATCACGATCGCGGTCGGCGCGGCGGTCCTCTGGGTCGTGTTCGGCGTCGCCGGCGGACTCGTCAGCGCGATCAAGCAGGGCAGCGTGTGGGACCGGACCGCGATGGCGGCGGCGCTCACCGGGATCAGCGTGCCGATCACCTTCGCGGCGCTGCTCCTGCAGTACGTGCTCGTCGTGCAGCTGCAGGTGCTGCCGTTCCCGCAGTCCGTCGCGTTCTCCGACGACCCCGTCATGTGGTTCGACTCGTACCTCATGCCGTGGATCGTGCTCGCGCTCGGCTACGCGGCGATCTACGCGCGCATCGTCCGGGCCAACGTGATCGACACCCTGCAGGAGGACTACCTGCGGACCGCGCGCGCCAAGGGCCTGTCGGCGTCGCTCGTGATCCGCCGCCACGCCCTCCGGCCGTCGCTCACGCCCGTGGTGACGCTGTTCGGCATGGACTTCGCCGGGCTGCTCGGCGGGGCCGTGATCGCCGAGAAGATCTTCGGCCTCAACGGCGTCGGCAAGCTCGCCGCCGACTCCATCGCCAAGAACGACCAGCCCGTCATCATGGGCGTCACGCTCCTCGCCGCGGCCTTCGTGGTCGTCGGGAACGTGGTCGTCGACGTGCTCTACACCGTGCTCGACCCCCGAGTGAGGATCACCTCGTGACCGCCACCGCACCGCACCAGCCGCCCGCCCGGGCCGTCCCGGGGACGCCGCTCCTCGAGGTCGCGAACCTGACGATCGCGTTCCCCACCTCGCGCGGGCCCGTCGAGGTCGTGAAGGACCTCTCCTTCCGCGTGGAGCCGGACCGCACCCTCGGCATCGTGGGGGAGTCGGGCTCGGGCAAGTCGATGACCTCGCTCGCCGTGATGGGCCTCGTGCCCCGCGGCGGGAAGGTCACCGGCAGCATCAAGCTGGCGGGCGAGGAGCTCGTCGGCCGGAGCGACAAGGAGCTGCGGGCCATGCGGGGTGACCGCATGGCCATGGTGTTCCAGGATCCGCTCTCCTCGCTCAACCCCTACTACACGGTGGGGCTGCAGATCGAGGAGGCCTACCGGTCGCATCGCTCCGGCTCGCGGAAGTCCGTGCGGTCGACCGTGATCGCGGCCCTCGACCGGGTCGGGATCAAGGAGGCCGCGACGCGCGTCGACCACTACCCGCACCAGTTCTCGGGCGGCATGCGGCAGCGCATCATGATCGCGATGGCGCTGTGCCTCGAGCCCGAGCTGCTCATCGCCGACGAGCCGACCACCGCGCTCGACGTGACGGTGCAGGCGCAGATCCTCGACCTCATGCGCTCCATCCGCGCGGAGACGGGGATGGGCATGCTCGTCATCACCCACGACCTCGCCGTGGTGTCCTCCCTCGCGGACGAGGTGCTCGTCATGCAGGGCGGGCACCGCGTCGAGAGCGGCACCACCGAGCGCGTGTTCACCGCGCCGGAGGATCCGTACACGCACGCCCTGCTCGAGGCGATCCCCCGCATCGACGCCGCCTACGACCGCCTGACGACGGGACCCGCATCATGAGCCGCCACGACGCCTCCGCGCCCGCATCCGCCTCGACCGCGCCCGCCGCCGCGACGCCGGAGCCGTTCCTCTCCGCCCGCGACCTCACCAAGGAGTACGTGACGCGCGGCGGCCGCGGGCTGCGGCCGCCCGTGCGCCGCTTCCTCGCGGTCGACGGCGTGAGCCTCGACGTGCCGACCGGGCAGACGCTCTCGATCGTGGGGGAGTCCGGGTCCGGCAAGTCGACGACCGCGCGCATCATCGCGCACCTGCTCGACCCGACCTCCGGCACGTTCGCGCTGAAGGGCGAGGACATGACGCACGCGAGGGGCGCCGCCCTCCGCGAGTTCCGACGGCAGGTGCAGGTGGTCTTCCAGGATCCGGCGTCGTCGCTCAACCCGCGGCACACGGTGGAGCAGATCATCAGCGCGCCGCTGCGGTACCAGGGCATCACGACGCCGGGCGGGCACGGACAGCTCGTGCGCGACCTGCTCGACCGGGTGGGCCTGAACCCCGACCACGCGCAGCGCTACCCCGCGCAGTTCTCGGGCGGGCAGTGCCAGCGCATCGGGATCGCCCGGGCGCTCGCCGTGAGCCCCGGCCTCATCGTGTGCGACGAGGCGGTCTCCGCGCTCGACGTGACGGTGCAGGCGCGCGTCATCGCGCTGCTGCGCGACCTCCAGCGCGAGCGCGGGCTCAGCTACGTCTTCATCGCGCACGACCTCGCCGTCGTGCGCCAGCTCTCCGACCGCGTCGCGGTGATGAGCGCTGGCAAGGTCGTGGAGGAGGGCACGCGCGACGACGTGTTCGAGCGGCCCCGGCACCCGTACACGCGGTCGCTGCTCGACGCCGTGCCGCGGATCGATCCGGAGTGGGACCGCAAGCGCCAGGTCGCGCGCGCCGCCGCCGGCCTCGACACCACGGCGATCGAGACGGCCGGCGGGTCGGCCGCGTGATCGTCGGATCCGCGACCGTCCCCGGCGTCCACGTCACCGACCACGAGATCGAGGTCCCGCTCGACTGGGCGGCGGCGCGCGACGGCGAGCCCACCGCGACGATCACGGTGTTCGCCCGCGAGCTCGTCGCTCCCGACCGCCGAAGCGACGACCTGCCTGCGCTCCTGTACCTCCAGGGCGGTCCGGGCGGCAAGTCGCCGCGCGTGCTGGACGACGGCGGCTGGATCGGCCACGCCCTCCGGACGCACCGCGTCGTGCTCCTCGACCAGCGCGGCACCGGGCGCAGCACGCCCGTCACCGCGCGCACGATGACCCGCTTCGGCGACGACCACGAGTCCGCCGCCCGGTACCTCGCGCTCTTCCGGGCCGACTCGATCGTGCAGGACGCCGAGGCGCTCCGGCAGCACCTCGAGGGCGGGCGCCGCTGGTCGACGCTCGGCCAGAGCTACGGCGGGTTCCTCACTCTCACGTACCTGTCGCTCGCGCCCGAGGCGCTGTCGGCCTGCTACGTGACGGGCGGCCTCGCCTCGCTCGACCCCGACGCCGAGGAGGTCTACCGCCGGACCTACCCGCGCACGGTCCGGAAGAACGCCGGGTACCACGCGCGGTACCCGGCCGACGTGGGGATCCTGTCCCGCCTCGCCGACCGGCTCCAGGTCGGCGACGTGACGCTGCCCGACGGGGACGTGCTCACCGTCCGGCGCCTGCAGACCATCGGCATCGACCTCGGCATGGCGCCCGGGCGCGAGCGGATCCACGCGCTCCTCGACGAGGCGCTCGACGACCGCGGCGAGCCCACGGACGTGCTCCTCGCGGAGGCGCTGCGCCTCACCTCGTACGCGGCGAACCCGCTGTTCGCGGCGATGCAGGAGAGCATCTACGCGTCCGGCACCCGACCCGCGACCGCGTGGGCCGCCGAGCGGGAGCGCGGCCGACACCCCGCGTTCGCGCCGACCGCCCGACCGCTGCTGCTCACCGGCGAGATGATGTACCCCTGGATGTTCGACGAGATCCGGCTGCTGCGCCCGTTCCGCGGCGCGGTCGAGGCGATGGCCCGCCGCGACGACTGGCCGGAGCTCTACGACCCGACCCGGCTCGCCGGCAACGACGTGCCCGTGGCCGCCGCGATCTACCACGACGACATGTACGTGGACGCGGGCCTGCAGCAGGACACGGTCGCGCGCGTGGGGAACACCCGCGCGTGGATCACGAACGAGCACGAGCACGACGGCCTCGGAGCACCCGGCGTGCTCGGGCGGCTGATGGACATGATCGCCCGCGACGGAGGAGGCCTGCCCCGATGACCGACACGACCCACGACACGACGCCCGGCACGACGCCCGGGTGCACCCCCGAGTCCCGCCGCCCGCCGCGCCTCGCGGAGGTGCCCGCCTTCCAGGACCTCATGGCGCGCGGCTGGATCACGCCGGACCGCACGCCGGCCACCGTGCCCGGAGCGGTCGACGCGGCCGCCGCGCACCGTGCCCGGCTGAGCGCCGCGCTGCCGGGCGTCACCCTCGCGGTGGTGAGCGGGTACGCGCCCACGCGGAACGACGACTGCCGGTACGCGTTCCGCGCCGACAGCGACTTCGTGTGGCTGACCGGCGTGCAGATCGAGGGCGCCGTGCTCGTGATGCACGCCGTGCCGGGCGGCCACGACGCCGTCCTGCACGTGCCCGCGCCCGCCCACCCCGGCGACCCGCGCTTCTACTCCGACGCCGACCACGGCGAGCTCTGGGTCGGCCCCGCGCCCGCGCACGCCGACTGGCAGGCCGTGCTCGGGATCCCGGTGCGCGACCCCGACCGCATCGCGCGCGACCTCGCGGGCGTCCGCGCCGTGCGTCGGGCGGGGGCCGTCACCGGCGTGCCCGCGGCGCTGGCCGACGTGCCGCGCGACCCGGCCCTCGTGGCGACGCTCGGCGAGCTGCGCGTGATCAAGGACGCGTGGGAGATCGAGGAGCTGCGTCGCGCGGTCGACGACACGGTCGAGGGCTTCGCGGAGGTCGTGCGCGAGATCCCGCGGGCGCAGGCCCACGGCGGCGAGCGCTGGCTGCAGGGCACCTTCGACCGGCACGCGCGCACGGTCGGCAACGGCCCGGGCTACGCCACCATCGTCGGCGGCGGCGGGCACGCGACCACGTTGCACTGGGTGCGCTGCGACGGGCCGCTGCGCGACGGCGAGCTCGTGCTGCTCGACATGGGCGTGGAGGCCAGGAGCCTCTACACGGCGGACGTCACCCGCACGTTCCCCCTCGACGGCACCTTCTCGGCGGAGCAGCGGCTCGTGCACGACGTGGTGGAGCGCGCCCACCGCGCGGGCCTCGACGCCGTCGCGCCCGGCCGCCCGCTCGTCGACTTCCACCACGCGTCCATGGAGGTCATCGCCCAGGGCCTGCACGACATGGGGATCCTGCCCGTCTCGGTCGACGAGGCGCTCTCGCCCGCGGGCCAGCACCACCGGCGCTGGCTCGTGTGCGGGATCGGGCACCACCTCGGGCTCGACGTGCACGACTGCTCGGGCGCCGGGGTCGCGGGCTACGACCGCGCGGTCGAGCCGGGCATGGTGCTGACGGTGGAGCCCGGCCTGTACTTCGCGCCGGATGACGCGATGGTGCCGCCGGAGCTGCGGGGCATCGGCGTGCGGATCGAAGACGATATCGTGGTGACGCAGACGGGGTCCGACGTGCTGTCGGATGCGCTGCCGATCGACGCACGGGGCCTGGAGTCCTGGATGCGGGAGCAGCGATCCCCGTCCTGACCCGAGGAGGAGGATCCGCATGAGCCTCTCCGCACTGCGACCCGCACCCCCGCGCGAGAGCCTGCGCGAGCACGTCCACCAGGCCCTGTCGGCGGCGATCGTGTCCGGCGAGCTCGAGCCCGGCACGCTCATCACCGTGCCCACGCTCGCCGTGCGCTTCGACGTCTCGGCGACGCCCGTCCGCGAGGCGGTGCTCGAGCTCGAGAAGCGCGGCTTCGTGGAGACGGTCCGCAACAAGGGCTTCCGCGTGACGGCGGTGAGCGACGAGGAGCTCGGCCACCTGGTGCAGGTGCGCCAGCTCCTCGAGGCGCCCGCCATGGAGCGCCTCGCCGGGCGCCTGCCCGACGAGGCGCTCCCGGGCCTGGAGGCGCTCGCCGACCGCATCGAGCAGGGCGCGCGCGAGGGCGACCTCCGCGCGTACCTCGAGGCCGACCAGGAGTTCCACCTCTCGCTCACGCGCATCCTCGGCAACCCCGTGCTCACGGAGGCCATCGCGGACCTCCGCTCGCGCACGCGCCTCGTCGGCCTCGCGTCGATGAAGGAGAGCGCCATGCTCGACGCCTCGGCGGCGGAGCACCACGAGCTGCTGCGGGCGCTGGTCGCCGGCGACGGCCCCGGGTCGCACGAGCTCATGGTGCGGCACATCCGGCACGCCACCGGCTGGTGGGCGGGGCGCGGCGAGGACGAGGCCGCCGCCGTCGCGGAGTCCGAGCTGGCGGAACCGGTCGCCTGATCCGCCGCATGTCGGTCGGGCTTCCCCTCGCGGACGATGTGTGACATATTACTGTCACCGCCGACCGCCACACCGCCTCCCGAGGCGCATCCACCCGTGAGAGCAGGGACACCATGACGCGTCACGTGGTCGTCGTCGGCGGGGGCATCGTCGGCGCGGCGTGCGCCCGTTCGCTGGCGCGGGCCGGGATGCGCGTCACGGTCGTCGAGCGCGCCGCGGTCGCCTCCGGCACGAGCGCGCAGGGCGAGGGCAACATCCTCGTCTCCGACAAGGGCCCCGGCGCGGAGCTCGAGCTCGCGCAGCTGGCCGCCCGCCGCTGGCCCGAGGTCGCCGCCGAGCTCGCGGACGAGCTGGGCGACGCGCTCCCCTCCATCGAGTACGAGCCCAAGGGCGGGCTCGTCGTCACGACCACCGACGAGGGCGCGGATCCGCTCCTCGCCTTCGCCGCCACCCAGCGCTCCGCGGGCGTCGACGCGATCCCCGTGGACGTGCGTCGCGCGCTCGAGCTCGAGCCGTGGCTGAACCCGGCGATCACCGCGGCCGTGCACTACCCCGAGGACGCGCAGGTGCAGCCCGCCATCGCGACCGAGGCGCTCGCCGCGTCGGCCCGGCGCGCGGGCGCGGTCATCCGCACCGGGGTCGAGGTCATCGGCCCGCTGCTCGACGCCGACGGCGCCCTCCGCGGCGTGCGGACGAGCGCGGGCGACATCGCCGCCGACGACGTGCTGGTCGCGGCCGGCCCCTGGTCGGGCGAGGTGGCGCGCACCCTCGGCGTCGAGCTGCCCGTGCTGCCGCGCCGCGGCGTCGTGCTCGTCACCACGCGCATGCCGCACCGCATCCGGCACAAGGTCTACGACGGCGACTACGTGGGCGCGGTCGGATCCGGCGACGGCGCGCTGCAGACCTCGGGCGTCGTGGAGTCGACGCCGTCGGGGACCGTGCTCATCGGATCCAGCCGCGAGCGCGTGGGCTTCGACGCGTCGCTGCGCGTGGCCGTGCTCGAGGAGCTCGCCGCGAAGGCCGTGCGGCTCTTCCCCTTCCTCGTCGAGGCGAACGCGATGCGCTCCTACGGCGGCTTCCGGCCCTACCTGCCCGACCACCTGCCCGTCGTCGGGCCCGACCCGCGACTGCCGGGGCTCTGGCACGCGAGCGGGCACGAGGGCGCCGGGATCGGCCTGTCGGTCGCGACGGCCGACATGATCGTCGCGCAGATGACGGGCGCCGCGACCCCGCTCGACGTGCGGCCCTTCTCCGTCGCGCGCGCCTCGCTCGGGCTGCGGATGCCCGGGGCCCCGCTGCCGTCCGACGCCGCCGGGGTGCGCGCATGACGCCTCGGCGCGTGGATCCGGCGCGCGACCCGATCCGCCCGGAGCCGGCCGCGGCCGTGCGCTTCACCGTGGACGGGGATCCCGTCGAGGGCGTCAGCGGCCAGACCATCGCGGGCGCGCTGCTCGCGTCGGGCACCCTGGCATGGCGGACGACCGCGAGCGCAGGCCGTCCCCGCGGCGTCTTCTGCGGGATCGGCGTGTGCTTCGACTGCACCGTCACCGTGAACGGGCTGCCGGACGTGCGCGCCTGCCAGCGCCGCGCCGTCGAGGGCGACGTGGTCGAGACCGGGCCCGGCGCGACCGTGCCCGGCGCGACCGTGACCGACGAGCGCGCGGGGGAGGCCTCGTGAGCGGCGCGGACGACCGGCGGCACGTCGTCGTCATCGGTGCGGGCCCGGCCGGGCTGGCTGCCGCGGTCGCCGCGCGCGGTCGCGGCGCCCGGGTCACCGTGCTCGACGCGTCGGACGAGCTCGGCGGCCAGTACTGGCGGCACCTGCCGGAGTCGCGTCCGGCGGCGCGCGAGCGGATCCTGCACCACGGCTGGGACGCGTTCACCGCGCTCCGCTCCCGGCTCGCCGCCGACGACGGCTGCGCGATCGTCACGGGCGCGCAGGTGTGGGCGATCGAGCGGCCGGAGCCGGATGCGTCCGCGCCCGCTGACGGGTCTGCGCCGCCCGCCGCCGTCGTCCACGTGCTCGTCGGCCAGGTCGACGGATCCCGCCGCGCACCCCTGACCCTCCGCCCCGACGCGCTCGTGCTCGCGACCGGCGCGCACGACCGCACGCTGCCGTTCCCCGGCTGGGACCTGCCCGGCGTCTTCACCGCGGGCGCCGCGCAGGCCCTCGCGAAGGGCGAGCGCGTGGCGATCGGCGAACGCGTGATCGTCGCGGGCGCCGGCCCCTTCCTCCTGCCCGTCGCGGTGTCGCTCGTGCAGGCCGGGGCGCGCGTCGTCGGGATCCACGAGGCCGCGCGCGTGCCGTCGCTCGCCCGCGGCTGGCTGCGACGTCCGGCGGGCCTCGCCCGCGCGCCGCACAAGGCCGCGGAGCTGGCCGGGTACGTCTCCGTGCTGGCGCGCGAGCGGATCGGCTACTCCACGGGCAGCGCGGTCGTCGCCGCGCACGGCACCGACCGCGTCGAGGCCGTCACCGTGCAGCGCCTCGACGCCGCGTGGGCGCCGATCCCGGGCACCGAACGGCGGATCCGGGTGGACGCCGTGTGCGTCGGCCACGGGTTCACGCCCCGGCTCGAGCTGCCCATCGCCGCGGGCTGCCGCATCGGCGCGGAGCGCTTCGTGGAGGTGGACGCCGCGCAGGGCGCCGGGCCCGCTGGCGTCTTCGCCGCGGGCGAGATCACGGGCATCGGGGGAGTGGACCAGGCCCTCGCGGAGGGCGAGGTCGCCGGGCACTGCGCCGCGGGCGGATCCCCGTCCGACGCCGCCGTCGCCCCCGCCGTCCGCCGGCGGTCGGTCGCGCACGACGTCGCCGGTCGCATCGAGGCCGCGCACGGCATCCGCCCCGGCTGGACCGGCTGGCTCCGCGACGACACGCTCGCGTGCCGCTGCGAGGAGGTGCCCGTCGGCCGGCTCCGGCAGACCGCCCGCGCGGCCTCCTCCACCGACCTCCGCTCGATGAAGCTCGCGACGCGCGCCGGCCTCGGCATCTGCCAGGGCCGCGTCTGCGGGCGCACCGTCGAGCAGCTGCTCGCGGCCGAGGCGCCCGCCTGCGGATCCGCGTCCGCCGCGTCCCCCGCCGCCGCGCCCGGTCCCGGGACCGACCGCCGCCCCATCGCCTCGCCCGTGCGCCTCGGCGAGCTCGCCGCCGCCTACGAGCGCCGCGACGCCGGACCCCCGTCCCTCGCCGCGGCAGCGCCCGGCGCCGACGACCCGCCGCCCGCCGGCGACCCGCCGCGCGAGCACGCGCCCCCGACCACCCCCGCACCGCCTCGCACCACCGACCGGAAGGACCTGCCATGACCGCACCCGCCCTGGACCTCGGAGGCGTCGTCGTCGCCACCACGCTGCCGTTCCGCGAGGACGCGTCGGCCCCCGCCGGCCTCGCCGTCGACTACGACGCGTACGCCGCCCACTGCGACTGGCTGATGGCGAACGGCTGCCGCGGCGTCGGCCCGAACGGATCGCTCGGCGAGTACTCCTCGCTCACCGACGAGGAGCGGCGCAAGGTCGTGCAGGTCGCGGTCGAGACCGTCGGCGACCGCGGGATCGTCGTGGCCGGCGTGCACGGCGTCGGCTGGCACCAGGCCAAGAAGTGGGCCGAGATCGCGGCCGAGGACGGCGCCGACGGCGTGCTCCTCCTCCCGCCCACCATCTACCGGGCGAGCGACGACGAGGTCGTCGAGCACTACGCGCGCGTCGACGAGGTGGGCCTGCCGATCATGGCCTACAACAACCCGTTCGACACCAAGGTCGACCTCACCCCGCAGCTCCTCCAGCGCCTCGACGCGCTCGAGAACGTCGTGGCGATCAAGGAGTTCTCGGGCGACATCCGGCGCGTGACGGAGATCCAGGACCTCACGGGCCTCGACGTCATCGCGGGCGCCGACGACCTGCTGCTCGAGTCGCTCATCATGGGCGCCGTCGGCTGGTTCGCGGGCTACCCCAACGCGTTCCCGCGCGAGGCCGTCGAGCTGTACGGGCTCGCGACGAGCGGTCGCATCGAGGAGGCGAAGGCGCTGTACCAGCACCTCGTGCCGGTGTTCCGCTGGGACTCGCGCACCGAGTTCGTGCAGGCCATCAAGCTGTCGATCGACGTGGCCGGCGAGAGCACGGGCGGCCCCACGCGTCCGCCGCGCGCGCCGCTGCCCGCCGCGGTCGCGGAGCAGGTCACGCGCGACACGCGCCGCGCGCTCGACCACCTCGCCGGGCGATGATCGACGGATGAGGTCCTCCCGCGTCTTCCACGCCGTCGACTCGCACACGGAGGGGATGCCGACCCGCGTCGTCACGAGCGGGTTCGGCGTGATCCCCGGCGCGACCATGAACGAGCGCCGTCTGCACCTGATCGAGAACCTGGATCACCTGCGGCTCCTGCTGATGACGGAGCCGCGCGGCCACGCGGCCATGAGCGGCGCGATCCTGCAGCCGCCCACGCGCGACGACTGCGACTGGGGCGTCCTCTACATCGAGGTGTCCGGGTGCCTGCCGATGTGCGGCCACGGCACCATCGGCGTCGCGACCGTGCTGGTGGAGACCGGGCTCGTCGAGGTGCAGGAGCCGGTCACGACGATCCGGCTCGACACCCCGGCCGGGCTCGTGATCGCGCGCGTCGACGTGGAGGACGGGCGGGCCGCGTCCGTGACGATCGAGAACGTGCCGTCCTACGTGGAGCGGCTGGACGCCTCCATCGACGTGCCCGGCTACGGCACCGTGCCGTACAGCCTCGCGTTCGGCGGCAACTTCTACGCGGTCGTCGAGCTGGACGACGTGGGGCTGCCGTTCGACCGGGAGCGGCAGCAGGAGATCCTCCAGGCCGGGCTCGCGATCATGGGCGCCATCAACGACCAGGACGCGCCCTCGCACCCGGAGATCTCCGGCGTCGACCACTGCCACCACGTGGAGTTCCTCGCACCCGGATCCGACGCCCGGCTCTCGCGGCACGCCATGGCGATCCACCCCGGCTGGTTCGACCGCTCGCCGTGCGGCACCGGCACGTCCGCGCGCATGGCCGAGCTGTGGGCGCGCGGCGAGCTGGCGGTCGGCGACGTGTTCGTCAACGAGTCGTTCATCGGCAGCCGCTTCACCGGCCGGATCCTCCGGGAGACGACCGTCGCCGGCCGGCCCGCCATCGTCCCCGCCATCACCGGGCGCGCGTGGATCACCGGCATGGGACAGTACCTGCTCGACCCCACCGACCCGTTCCCGAGCGGCTTCCGGTTCTGACCGGCCGAGCCCCCACCGAGGAGAGACATGACCCCGCACGAGACCGACCCGACCATCGACCCGACCGTGGATCCCGCCGTCGCCGCGACCGTCGACGCCGTCGCCGCGCGCGCCGCCGAGGCGGCCGCGCCCCTCGCAGCCCTCGCCCCGGCGGCCCGGGCCCGCGCGCTCGACGCCGTCGCCGACGCGCTCGAGGCGATCCGCCCCGAGCTGCTGCCCGTCGCCGAGCGGGAGACCGCGCTCGCGCCCGGCCGCCTCGCCGGCGAGCTGACGCGCACCACGGTGCAGCTGCGGATCCTCGCGGCCGCCGTGCGCGACGGCCGCTACCTCGACGCGCGCATCGACCACGCGGATCCGGACGCGGCGCCCGCCCCGCGCCCCGACATCCGCCGGTACCTCGTGCCCGTCGGCCCGGTCCTCAACTTCGCGGCGTCGAACTTCCCGTTCGCGTTCTCCGTCGCGGGCGGCGACACGGCGTCGGCGCTCGCGGTCGGCTGCCCGGTGGTCGTGAAGGCGCACCCGGGGCACCCCGAGCTGTCGCGCCGCGTCGCCGCGGCCGCCTCCGCCGCGCTCGTCGAGGCAGGCCTGCCCGATGGCACCCTGCAGCTGATCGAGGGCGAGGCAGCGGGGCTCGCCATGCTGCGCGACCCGCGTATCCGCGCCGCCACGTTCACGGGATCGCTGCGCGCCGGCCGCTTCCTCGCCGACGTCGCCGCCGCCCGTCCCGACCCGATCCCGTTCTTCGGCGAGCTGGGCAGCGTCAACCCGGTCGTCATCACGGAGCGCGCCGCCGCCGAGCGCGGGGCGGACATCGCGGCGGCCCTCGTGGCGAGCGCCGCCGGATCCGCCGGGCAGCTCTGCACCGCGCCCGGCATCGTGCTGATCCCCGCGGGCCACGGTCTCGACCCCGTGCTCGCGGAGGAGGCCGGCGCCGTCGCCCCGCACGGGATGCTCAACCGGAAGATCGCCGAGGGCTACGCGGGCGGCCGGGCCGCGGCCATCGCGGTCGACGGCGTCCGCCTCGTCGCGGAGGGCCGCGCGCCCGCCGGGGACGACGGGTCCGTGACCCCCACGATCGCCGCCGTCGCGCTCGCCGACTTCGAGGCCGCGGGCGACGTGCTCCGCCACGAGGTCTTCGGCCCGTTCGCGCTGCTCGTCGAGTACCCCGCGGGCACGGACCTCGCCGCCCTCGCGGCGCGCACCTTCCCGGGCGAGCTGACGGCGAGCGTGCACCTCGGCGACGGCGAGGCCGATGCCGCGGCGGCCGAGCTGATCCGCGTGCTCGCCGCCCGCGCCGGCCGCGTGCTCGTCGACGCCTGGCCCACGGGCGTCTCCGTCACCGACGCGCAGCAGCACGGCGGACCCTGGCCCGCCACCACGCTCGACCGCGGCACGAGCGTCGGCACCGCGTCGCTCGACCGGCTGCTCCGCGGCGTCGCGTTCCAGGGCGTGCCCGACGTGCTCCTGCCGGAGCCGCTGCGCACCCGGAACCCGTGGGGCGTGCCGCAGCGGGTGAGCGCGCGCGGCGCCCGCGCCTGACGCGCGGCGCGTCGCGTCCGTCCGGGCCGTCCGGGCCGTCCGGGCGGCCCGCCGCTGAGGGTTCCCACAACCCGCGACCGCTCACCGCGGGAGCGCGTTGGAGGCCCGCGACGTGTTTTTCGGCAGGTGGAGGATCCGTGCATAGCGTGGCCGGTGCCGGCAGGGATGCCGGTGCAGGCGACGGCACGGAGGATCCATGGTCGACACGGCGGCACGAGGACGCACCACCCGCGGCACGAGGGGACGAGGCCCCGCCGCGGGTCCGCAGGACGGGGCTCGCGAGGCAGCGCTCCCCGAGGGCGCGCTCCGCGAGGCCGGCGTGCCGGTCGCGGGGGACGTGGACGCCGAGGTCGCGCGTGATCTCGACCGCACCGACGGCGACGCGGGCGCCGGCACCGGCCCCCGCGTCGACGTCGAGGGCCTCGGCCGCGTGCTGCTCGGGCGCTGGGCCGACGTCCGCCGCTCGTCGCGCGAGCTGACCAGCCGCCCCGAGCTGCACCGCATCGAGGGCCTCGACATGCACCAGCACCGGGCGCGCGTGCGCGAGCAGCTGCAGATCCTCGTCGAGCACGGCGGCGTGCACCGCGCCTACCCGGTGTCCGTCGGCGGGCTCGAGGACCACGGCGGCAACATCGCGGGCTTCGAGGAGCTCGTGGCCGCGGATCCGTCGCTCCAGATCAAGGCCGGCGTGCAGTGGGGCCTCTTCGGCTCCGCGGTCATGCACCTCGGCACGGAGCGCCACCACCGGGAGCTGCTCCCGCGGATCATGACGCTCGAGCTGCCCGGCGCGTTCGCGATGACCGAGACCGGCCACGGATCCGACGTCGCGAGCATCGGCACCACGGCGACCTACGACCCCGCGACGGGCGAGTTCGACCTGCACACGCCGTTCCGCGCGGCGTGGAAGGACTACCTCGGCAACGCGGCGGTCGACGGCCGCGCCGCCACGGTCTTCGCGCAGCTCGTGACCCAGGGCGTCAACCACGGCGTGCACTGCTTCTTCGTGCCCCTCCGCGACGAGACGGGCGCGTTCCTGCCCGGCGTCGGCGGCGAGGACGACGGCCTCAAGGGCGGCCTCAACGGGATCGACAACGGCCGCCTCCACTTCGACCACGTGCGCGTGCCGCGCACGAACCTCCTCAACCGCTACGGCGACGTGGCCGAGGACGGCACCTACACGTCGGAGATCGCGAGCCCCGGCCGCCGCTTCTTCACGATGCTCGGCACGCTCGTGCAGGGCCGCGTCTCGCTCGACGGCGCGGCGACGAGCGCCGCCAAGATCGCGCTCCAGATCGCCATCACCTACGGCAACCAGCGCCGCCAGTTCGTCGCAGGCGGCACCGACGAGGAGGTGCTGCTCGACTACCAGCGGCACCAGCGCCGGCTGATCCCGCGCATCGCCACCACCTACGCGGCCTCGTTCGCGCACGAGAAGCTGCTCGAGCAGTTCGACTCGGTGTTCTCCGGGAAGACCGACACGGATCAGGACCGGCAGGACCTCGAGACCCTCGCCGCCGCGTTCAAGCCCCTCAGCACGTGGCACGCGCTCGACACCATCCAGGAGGCGCGCGAGGCGTGCGGCGGCCAGGGCTTCCTCGCCGAGAACCGGCTCGTCGGGCTCCGCGCCGACCTCGACGTCTACGCGACCTTCGAGGGCGACAACACCGTGCTCCTGCAGCTCGTCGCGAAGCGCCTGCTCACCGACGTGAACACGCGCTTCGCGAAGGCCGACTTCGGGGTGCTCGCGCGGTACGCCGTGGAGCAGGCCGCGGATCGCACGCTGCGCTCCACGGGCCTCCGCACGCTCGGGCAGGCGCTCGCGGACCGCGGATCCACCGCCCGCTCCGTCGGCCAGCTCCGCGAGCCGGACACCCAGCGCGCGCTCCTGACGGGCCGCGTGGAGACGATGGTCGGGGAGGTCGCGACCGCGCTCCGCGCCACCCGGAAGATGCCGCCGGCCGAGGCCGCCGCCCTCTTCAACCGGCACCAGCACGCGCTCATCGAGGCGGCCCGAGCGCACGCGCAGCTGCTGCAGTGGGAGGCGTTCACCGAGGCGCTCGACCCCGCGTCGGAGACGGGCCGCGCGATGGACGACGGCACGCGCCGCATCCTCACCTGGACCCGCGACCTGTTCGGCCTCCGCCTCATCGAGGAGGACCTCGCCTGGTTCCTGATCCACGGCCGCCTCAGCGCGCCGCGCGCCCGGGCCGTGACGGCCTACATCGACCGGCTCGTCGCGCGCCTGCGCCCGCACGCGCAGGACCTCGTGGACGCGTTCGGCTACACGCCGGCCCACGTCCGCGCGCCCGTCGCCTCCGGCGAGGAGAAGGACCGCCAGGACGAGGCGCGCGCGTACCGCGACGCGCGGATCGCCGACGGCTCGGCGCCGCGCATGGAGAAGAGCCCGAAGAAGTAGGAGCACCGGACGCGCCGCCGTGCCTACACCACCCGGCGGCGTCTCCCGCACCGTTTGACAGCACCGCGGGACGCCCGGAGACTGATCCCGTCCGAGCAGCGCCCCCGAGCGGGGGCCACCGGCCTGCCACGGGGATCCGGGTGCCCACGCGTTCGCGCGGAGGCCGGGAGGCGATCCACCCGATCGCGCGGCGGCCGACGGACGACCGTGAGGAGACGTCCGTGGCGGAGGGCTACCGCATCGATCCGCAGGGCGTCCAGGACGTCCTGACCGCGGTGCAGCAGGCATCGGAAGACCTGTCGACGGCGATCAGCGGCATCGGCGGGGCGCAGACCGACGTGGCGACCGGGGCGTCCACCTGCACCGCGGTGCCGGCGGCGCTCGCGGCGTTCCTCGACGCGCAGACCGCGTCGGTCACGGACGTCACGAACCGCATCACCGCGTGCCTGTTCGGCGCCGCCACCGCGACCACGGACTACGTGGAGGCCGACGACACGATGGCGTCCGACATGACGCGGGCGCAGACGGCCGCGGTCGATGCGGTCGGGGGCGGCGGCGGGCGCGCGGCGGGCGACTTCAGCTGGTTCACCTCTCGAGCAGGAGGCCGCTGATGGCCCCGACCGCGGGCGGCGCCACGTGCCGCGCGGACGGCCTCATCGACCCCGACGGCATCCCCGGCGTCGACATGGCGCCGGATCTCATCCGCAGCGCCTCGTGGACGCTCGCCTCCGCCTCGGCGGGCGTCTCGCAGCACGGCGCGACGGCCGTCAGCAAGTGGCAGACGATGTCGACGGTGTACGAGGCGCCGGAGTCGGAGGCGCTGCTGGCCGTGATGGGGCCGGTCGGGCAGGAGACCACGGCTCTCGCCGACGGGTTCACGAAGGTGGCGAAGGCCCTCACGGACTTCGCCGACGCGGCGGCGCCCATCGTCGCGAAGCTGATCGCGCTGAAGGCCGAGGCGGTCGCGTTCGTCGCGCAGGCGGATCAGGGGTACGACATGGTGCCGGACGGCGGTGAGCCCGCGGGATCCGGTCCCATCCGGGGCCCGCTCGACCACATGGGTTCGGATTCCCTGCACCACGTGGAGTGGACGCAGCACATGCCGTACGTACAGCGCAACGACGCGCTGATCATGGCGATCGCGACGCAGGCGACGGCGCTGGACGAGGCGCAGGCGGATTGCGTGAACGCGATCGCGGCGGCGCATCAGCCGACGACGTCGTGCGCACCGCGCGTGCACGGCACGGACTTCGCGACCGCGGCGAAGGAGGGCAAATGGATGCCCTTCGGGCAGACCTCGGCGGGCCGGCCGAGCTGCGTGACCTCGTTCGGCGGCGGCATGGGCGACGCGGCCAGCGGGATGGTCGAGGGTCTCGGGAGCCTCGCGTCGTACAACCCGGAGACCAAGCAGTGGGGCGATTGGGATCACGCGGGCAAGGCGGCGCTGGGTGTGGTGGAGGGGCTCGGGGCGTTGATCGCGCCGACGCCGCTGTTCCAGGTGCTGGCGGATGATTCCAGCGGTGCCACGCCGGGGTGGATGCGGGACTTCTCGAAGACGACGCTGGAGAAGCAGCAGCTGATGGTGGACGGGTTCGTCGGCAGCGATGAGCTGTGGCATACGGATCCGGCGCGGGCGTGGGGCTCGCTGGCCGTGAACGTGGGGTCGTTGTTGATCCCGGTGGGTGGTGAGGTCGCGGCGGGGGCGAAGGTGGTCTCGGTCGGGGCCAGGGTCGCGTCGGTCGGTGGTCGTGTGGCGGAGGCGGCGGATGCCGCGTCGATCACGGGGCGTGTGGTGGGTGCCGGTGCGCGGGCGAGCGTGGTGGCGGGGTCGGGGCTGGTGCGGGTCGGGGATCTGATGACGCAGGTGGCGGCGCGGGCGGATGCGCTGGGTCACGCGGCGACGGCCCCGGTGATGAATGCGCTGCGGGATGCGGTGGCTCGTGTGCCGCACGTGGAAGTGGCGGTGCGTCACGTGGTGACTCCGGACGGGTTCCGGATCCCGACGCTGCATGTGGAATTCGGGGACAGTGCGCGTGCACGCGCGATGTCTAACGCGGCGGACGCAGGCGACGCAGCTTCCCATCGTGTGGAGCCGGGAACCGTCCAGGACGGCCACGGAGGCGTCGGCCATGCCGACCACGATCTGGGGGCCGTGCACGAGAGCAGCCATCCGGGAGCGGACCCGACCCACGAGCCGAGTGCCCACGATGCCGGTGACGCGCATGGTCACGAGCATCACGAAGGGTCGAGTGCCCACGCTGGTAATGTCGACGACGTTCCGCAGTGGCTCAACAAGCTGCTGGACAGGCCCGACATCTCGTGGAAGACCCGAAGGCTCTTTGAGGGCATTCGCTTCAACTACGAGCGTCATCGCTTCTTTCCGCACAACGAAGTGCGGCTCGCGGATGGTTCTCGCGTCGACTCGTATATCCCTGACGTGGAGATCGTCTCACGTAAATACACGCAACTCTCAGACATTTTGGACAGAACGGCAAAAGACTACATAGACGAGTTGCGTATCAAGTACGCGCCAGGAAAGCAGATCGCTCACGTCTCGGATCGTCACGGCCCCCCGAGGATATTCGCTGATGCTAATAAAATTCTCGGAGGTGACGAGTTGCAGGGTGCCAGTGTTCTTGAGATTCCACCTCAGGTCAAGCCCATTCCTGAAGACGTTCTTAAATACGCGACTGAGCATGACGTAGTCATCAGAGACGCTACTGGTCATATTTACAACCCGCTGGAGTGAATAATCTTGAAGTACGTGTATGGCACGAGGTGGAGTGGGCGAAAGAAAGGTCCACTTGAGTCTATTGCCGAATCGGAGGCTCGCCGGAGATTCGAGGGTTTAGTCGCCGAACCAGATCATTGGTTCACTGTAGGTGTCAAGCGCGACGGAGCGAGTGAGTTGGCTGCACCCGAGTTCATCCTCGAGGTCTTGCCTCATGCTGAGTACGTGAAAGTCATATTCGTGGATCAGCACCATACGCAGCGATTCGCATACGGGTTTAGGAATCTGAGTGGGCGCATGTTTATGACAAATGTCAAAGAGAATCGCTACCCTGACGCAGAGCGCTTCCATCCGCTTAATGAATCCGTGTGGTCGGAGTCAATCGTCATTGAGCCGACGGGATACGTCAAAGAGGTCGCTTACGATCTGGTCGAGAAAGAGCGCCACCTGTCGGAGTATCGGGGTGTTGATGTAAGTCCGAACTGGGAGGACGTCCCCGAGTTCGGAGACTGGGAGCGTTTCGGTAAGTTCGACAGGTGAATGTGTTGCACGTAGGCGCGGGTGCCGCGTGGACAGGGTGAATACCTCAACCGCGTAGATGCGGTGTCTTATGTGGTAGTAGCTTCGCGTCCTAATTATGAGCCCGGGCGTCTCCGGTCCGGCATTACATCTGTCGTACGCGGCGCTGAGCGTGGTGGAGGGGCTGGGGGCGTTGATCGCGCCGACGCCGCTGTTCCAGGTGCTGGCGGATGATTCCAGCGGTGCCACGCCGGGGTGGATGCGGGACTTCTCGAAGACGACGCTGGAGAAGCAGCAGCTGATGGTGGACGGGTTCGTCGGCAGCGATGAGCTGTGGCATACGGATCCGGCGCGGGCATGGGGCTCGTTGGCGGTGAACGTGGGGTCGTTGTTGATCCCGGTGGGCGGTGGGGTCGCGGCGGGGGCGAAGGTGGTCTCGGTCGGGGCCAGGGTCGCGTCGGTCGGTGGTCGTGTGGCGGAGGCGGCGGATGCGGCGTCGATCGCGGGGCGTGTGGTGGGTGCCGGTGCGCGGGCGACGGTCGTGGCGGGGTCCGAGATGATCCGGGTCGGGGATCTGATGACGCAGGTGGCGGCGCGGGCCGATGCGCTGGGTCACGCGGCGACGGCCCCGGTGATGAATGCGCTTCGGGATGCGGTGGCTCGTGTGCCGCACGTGGAAGTGGCGGTGCGTCACGTGGTGACTCCGGACGGGTACCGGATCCCGACGTTGCATGTGGAGGTCGGGGACAGTGCGCGTACCCGCGCGATGTCCAACGCGGCGGACGCAGGCGACGCAGCTTCCCATCGTGTGGAGCCGGGAACCGTCCAGGACGGCCACGGAGGCGTCGGCCATGCCGACCACGATCCGGGGGCCGTGCACGAGAACAGTCATCCGGGAGCGGATCCGACCCACGAGCCGAGTGCCCACGATGCCGGTGGCGCGCATGTTCACGAGCATCACGAAGCGTCGAGTGCCCACGCTGGTAATGTCGACGACGTTCCGCGGTGGCTCACGAGGATGCTCGACGACCCCAAAGTCACCGGGCCGTGGCGCAGGATGCTCGAGGGCACCAAGTTCAACTATGAGAATCATCGCTTCTATCCCCACAATGAGGTGCGGCTGGCGGATGGTTCTCGCGTCGACTCGTACATACCTAACGTGGAAATTGTCTCACGCAAGCACTCGCAATTTTCTGACATACTGGATCGCACCGTAAGGGACTATATAGACGAGCTGCGGATCAAATACGCGCCAGGAAAAGAGATAGCGCAAGTCTCCGAATATAGCCGCCGCCCGAGAATCTTCAGTGACGCCAATCGATCTCTTGGTGGTGAAGTATTGGCAGGTAAGAGCGTTTTGGAGATTCCACCACAGGTGCGCGCAATACCCGAAGATCTTCTCCAATATGCGACTCATCGTAATGTTATTATCCGGGATACTAATGGTCATATCTATAACAAGTTGGAGTAGGGGACTGTGAAGCACGTATATGGAACAATGTGGAGCGGCAGCAAGCGGGGGCCGCTTGAGGCCCTGCCGGAGGTGGAAGCTCGTCGCAGATTCGATGGCCTCGTTCCTGAGCCGGATCATTGGTTCTCGGTGGGTGTCAAGCGTGATGAGGCGGGTGATCTGGCTGCCCCGGAGTTCATTCTGGAGATCCTGCCTCATGCGAAGTACGTGAAGGTCATATTCGTCGACCAGCATCACACGCAGCGATTCGCGTATGGGTTCAAGAACATGGAAGGGCGCATGTTCATGACTCATGTCACGGAGAACCGCTACCCTGACGATGAGCGCTTCCATCCGCTGAATGAGACGGTATGGACATCGTCGATGCTCATCAAGCCAACGGGGTACGTCAGGGAGACAGTGTATGACCTCGTCGCGAAGGAGCGCCACCTGTCGGAGTATCGGGATGTGGATGTAAGTCCGAACTGGGAGGATGTCCCTGAGTTCGGGGACTGGGAGCGTTTCGGCAAGTTCGACAGGTAATCGTGGAATATCGGTACGGCACGATATGGAGTGGCAGAAAGCGGGGGCCTCTCGCGGCTCTGACAGAAGCGGAGGCTCGTCGCAGGTTCGACGGTCTCGTCGCCGAGCCCGAGCACTGGTTCTCCGTCGGTGTCAAGCGCGAGGGGGTGAGTGAACTGGCTGCCCCGGAGTTCATCCTGGAGATCCTGCCTCATGCGGAGTATGTGAAGGTCATATTCGTGGACCAGCATCATACGCAGCGATTCGCGTACGGGTTCAGGAATATGGATGGACGCATGTTCATGAGGCATGTCACAGAGAGCCGCTACCCCGACGCAGACCGTTTCCATCCTCTCAACGAATCCGTGTGGTCGGAGTCGATAGTCATCGATCCGACGGGGTACGTGAAGCACGTCGTCTACGACTACTCCGTCAACGAGACGCACCTGTCGGAGTACCGGGACGTCGACGTCCGCGAGAACTGGGAGGACGTTCCCGCGTTCGGCGACTGGGAGCGCTTCGGGGTGTCCGACAGGTGGCGACCCCGCTGCGGATCATGATCGACGAGACCGACGTGATCTGGATGAGCATGGCCCCACCTGCGTGCTGAAGGACATCGATGATCGTGGAGGAGAGAGATGAGCGGATACGAGTACTGCTACCAGTGGTCATTCGCCAGGAGGGTCCCGATGACCGAGCTGACGCGTGACGAAGCGCGGGCGCGGTTCGACGGGCGGAGGCAGGAACCCGACGACTGGTTCTCCGTGGTCGCTCGCTCACAGGAGGGCGCGGCTGCGGGAGCTGTCGACTACGTGCTCGAGGTCACCCCGCACGCGGACTTCATCAACACGTTCCTCTGCGATGAGTGGGGGAGCATCACGCGCATCCACAACTTCCGCCGAGAGCCGGCGGGGATGTTCTTCTTCTGTCGCACCGAGTACACGTATCCGGATGAGGCGCGGCGGTTCTTCCAGCACCAATGGCTGACCGCCGAGACCATCCTCTACAAGCTGGACGGCTCGATGACGCGCCGGCTGAAATCGAAGTCCCGCCCCGGTGTCCAGCAGTAGGAGCACCACGACGTCGACCTCTCCCGCAACTGGGAATCCGTCCCGGAGTTCGAGCAGTGGGATGCGATCGCCCGGTACCGGGGGTAGTCCCGACCGTCGCAGCACGGGCGAGCCGGGTCTCGGAAGCCGGACGTGCCCATGCCACGCCCGCCCCCTCAGCCGTGCAGCGCCGCATCCGCCGGCCCCGTGCGCCACGACGCGAAGCGGGCCGTGAAGCCCGCGCGGGTGGGCGCGCAGCAGAAGGGGCCGGCGGTGACCGCGGCGTCGGGATCCAGCGGCGCGACCCGCACGAGCCGCCACGGCTCGTCGTCGACCCGGGCCCGCACCGTGAGGGCGTCGCCGGAGCGGCTCGCGCGGATCGTGACGAGCCTGCCCGACCAGCCCGGCACCGGGGCGAGCGACCAGTCGGAGACGCCGCGCGTGACGACCGCGCCGAGGCCGTCCTCGCCGTCGCTGCGCTCGACGCCCGCCTTGATCCACGTCTCCGCGTCGACCCGGACGAAGACGCCGGCCTGGTCGAACTGCTCGCGGAGGTCGAGCGTGAACGCCACCTCCACGGCCGATCCCCGCGGCAGCGGTGCGACGAGGGCGTGCTCCGTGTCGTGCACGAAGCCGTAGGCGGTGGTCCGCCAGGCGTCGCTGCCCTCGCGGGCGGTGACCTCCATGCCGTCGTCGTGGATCCGCACGGCCGCAGGCGGGGTGGTCCAGGTGCCGTCGGCCCACGGGATGTCGGCGCGGTCGGGCGCGGGGGAGATGCTCATGCGACGACCGTACGCGGCGGGCGGACCTCACACGGCGAGGAGGAGCCGCACCGCGGCCGACACCTCCGCCATCGCCGGCCGTGCCAGGAGCCCGCGTCCCGTCAGCGGGCGACGGGCCGCGCGTCGCCCAGGAACGGCATGACCGCCTCCGCCCAGTGCGCGTGCATGACGCGATAGGAGAAGCGGTCGCGGACGTGCAGGCGCGTGCCGGAGATGTCGGGGTAGGGCGCGTGGATCACGCCGCGCTCCGGGTCGTCGAGGAGCGCCGTGGCCCCGTTCAGCCGGGAGACCTGGGCCTGCAGGAGCTTCCGGGCGACCATCGGGATCGGCTGGAACCGGTCCATCGGCGGGATCCCCGTGACGACGATGCGACACGCGTCGCCCGCCTGCGCGCGGATGCTCGCGACGATGCCGGCGAGCCGGTCGGTCCACTCCTCGACCGACGTCGCGACGAGCACGTCGGGGATGCCGAGCGCGACCACGGCCAGGTCGAGGGGCGCCGCGGGGCGGGCGGCGATGGCGGCGGCGGCCTTCCGCGCCGTCATGTCGTACGCCGCGATGCTCTCCCACTCCACGCCGCGACCGGTCAGCGCCGCGCGCCGGGCCGCGATCTGGGCGGGCATCGCCATCCCGGCGAGGAGCACGCCGTACCCGGCGACGCCGATGTCGCCGACGAACAGGACGCGCTCGGGATCCGACCCCGGGACGACCGAGACGTCGTCGTGCCGCGGGAAGATCCCGGCCTCCATCTCGCGCATGTAGAGGAGGAGGTGGAGGCGCAGGGTGGGACGCGCCATGGCGGCCACGGCGCCGTGGGCCAGGGGCACCAGCGGCCGCAGCACCGCGCGGGGGACGGACCCCGGCGACGAGCGCCTCACGGGCAGGGCGGGCAATGGGTCCTCGTCTCCGGGTGGGGATGCATTCGGCTCCCTGGAAGGGTACGCGGCGGCGGCGGCGGCGCCGACCCCCGTCCGGGGGTCGGGCTCATCGCGCCCGCCCGTAGGCTCGTCGCATGCAGAGCCTCTTCCCCGAGATCGACCCATACGACACCGGCATGCTCGACGTGGGGGACGGCCAGCTCCTCCACTGGGAGGTCTCGGGGAACCCGGCCGGGATCCCCGTCGTCTTCCTGCACGGCGGTCCCGGCGGGGGCACGAGCCCCACGCATCGGCGCCTGTTCGACCCGGCCCGCTACCGCATCGTCCTCGTCGACCAGCGCGGCTGCGGCCGGAGCACGCCGCACGTCTCCACCCCCGAGGCCGACCTCTCCGTCAACACCACGTGGCACCTCGTGGCCGACCTCGAGCGGCTGCGCGAGCGCGTGGGGGTGGAGCGCTGGCTGGTGTTCGGCGGATCCTGGGGCTCGACCCTCGCGCTCGCCTACGCCGAGACGCACCCGTCGCGGGTGACGGGCCTCATCCTCCGCGGCATCTTCACGCTGCGCGCGACCGAGCTCGACTGGTTCTACGAGGGGCCGGCCGGCATGGTCTACCCCGACGGCTGGGAGGCGTTCACGGCTCCCGTGCCCGGCGTGGAGCGCGGCGGGATCATCGCGGCGTACGCGCGGCTCCTCGCGGATCCCGACCCCGCGGTGCACGGGCCGGCCGCGGTCGCGTGGTCCACCTGGGAGGCCTCGGGCATCACGCTGCTGCCGAAGCCCGAGGTGGTGGCGCGGTTCGCGGAGCCGACGTACGCGCTCGCGTTCGCGCGCATCGAGAACCACTACTTCATGCACGGCGGCTGGATGGAGGACGGCCAGCTGATCCGCGACGCGCACCTGCTGCGCGGGATCCCGACCGAGATCGTGCAGGGCCGCTACGACATGTGCACGCCGGCCGTCACCGCGTGGGACCTGCACCGGGCGCTGCCCGAGGCGCGCTTCACGATGGTCCCGGACGCCGGGCACGCCTTCGACGAGCCGGGCATCCTCGACGCGCTCATCCAGGCGACCGAGCGCGCGGCGGACCGCCTGACGGCCTAGCGGCCGACCAGCGCGGGGGATCCGTGGACAGCCGGCTGCGCGAGCGTCGCCGCGGGAGCCGCCGCGGGCGCGCCCACGCCGCTGAGGATGTCGAGCGCGCGCCGCAGCCGGGTGCTGGAGGTGTGCATCGTGTACGGGAAGTACACGACCTCCACGCCGACGGCCGCGAACTCGGCCTCCAGGCGCTCGCCCTTCGCGGTGCCGCGCCAGTCGTCGCCCTTGAAGAAGACGTCGAAGCCGACCTCGCGCCAGGTGTCCAGCTTGTCCGGCAGCGTCTCGGCGCGGGCCTGGTCGACGTAGCTGATGTGGCTCACGATCTCGAGGCGCTCGGCGAGCGGCACCACGGGCGTGATGCCCTTGTTGAGCTCGAGCATCTCGTCGGAGACGACGCCCGCGATGAGGACGTCGCAGCGGCTCTTGGCGTGCTTGAGGATGTTGAGGTGCCCGACGTGGAAGAGGTCGAAGGCACCGGCGGCGTAGCCGATTCGGGTCATGGCGCACGTGTCTCGGGTCGTCCGCGTTCCGGGCGCGGGGACGCGCGGATGCGGGATCGGGTGCAGCCCGGTGCGGGTACGCCGGGCGGGGGTCTCCTGCTCCTCGCGACGCGGGTACGTCGGCCGCCCTGGGTGGGGGCGACGGGGAGCGGGTGGACCCGCGGCGATCTTACGGGCGACCCGGCCGGCCGCGGAAGCGGGATACCCGAACGGGGGGCATCCCGCTGATCCAGGGGGCGCGGGAGGCGCGCCCCCGTCATGACCTCCGTTCGGGGGGCACAACAGGCTGGTGCTGGGTTACATTCAACGAACCCCACCCGTCTGGTGGGTTTTCATCAGCCTGTCTGACGGATCGATCCGAGCGAGGACCCGCCCGCATGCGCCACCGCACCCCATCCACCCGATCCGCGCCCCGCCGCACCGCGCAGCACCTCGCGCCCGCATCGCGCCCCGCACGCGGCCGCCACCTGGTGGCCCTCGCCGTCGCGATCGGCCTGGCGGTGCCCGCCGCCCTCGTCGCCCCGCAGACCGCGGGCGCCGCCACGGGTCAGGACCTCGCCGCAGGCAGCCCGGTCTTCTCCGACTCCTTCACCCGCAGCGCGACCGGGGGCTGGGGCCAGGCCGCCGGCGCCGCCGCGTACTCCTACGACGGCGTCTCGGCCTTCCGCGCCAACGGCGGGCAGGGCGTCATCGACCTCTCCCGGGCCGGCAGCGCGGCCTCGGCCGCCGTCCCCGTGGCGGCGCCCGTCGACAGCGAGACCACCGCGCGCGTGCTCATCCCGCGCGTCCCCGCGCAGGGCAACGGCGTCTACGCGGGAGTCCAGCAGCGGGTGGCGGGCTCCTCCTACTACCAGTCGAGCGTGCGGGTCGACAGCGCGGGCGACGCGCGGCTCTCGGTCGTCCGCGTCACCGGATCCACCGCGGCGCAGACCACCGTGGTCGGCGACACCGTCGTCGCCCGGGGCGTCACGCCCGGCCGCGTGGTGGTCATCCAGTCGCGCGTCTCCGGATCCACCGCGGTCGCGATCGACGCCCGCGCGTGGGTGGACGGCCAGGCCGTCCCCGGATGGCAGGCCGCCGCCGTCGACACGAGCGCGTCCCGCCTCGCCTCGGGGACGGGCACGCGCCTGTGGTCGTACCTCTCGAAGTCGTCCGGGCCGCAGGCGATCGCGTTCGACGACGTGGCGGTCCGGCCGCTGACGGCGCCGAGCACGGCTCCCGCGCCGGCCCCGACGCCCGCCCCGACGACCCCGGCTCCCGCCCCGGCCCCCGGCACCGGCACGGGATCCGGTTCCGGCTCCGGTTCCGGCTCCTCCGACGCCGAGCGGGGCGTCTCCCGCGGCGACGCGCGCGCGGGCTCGGGCTCCGCGGCCGTCGGATCCACCTCCTACGGCGTCCCCGCCGACGCGGTGTTCGTCGCGCCGACCGGTTCGAACGCCGGGGCCGGGTCGAAGTCGGCCCCGTACGCCACCATCCAGAAGGCCGTCGACGCGGCCCCCGCCGGGCGCACCGTCGTCGTCCGCGCCGGCACGTACCACGAGTCGGTGGTGATGCCGCAGGGCAAGGCCCTCACGCTGCAGTCGTACCCGGGCGAGAAGGTGTGGCTCGACGGCAGCCGGCAGGTGTCCTCGTGGACGGCATCCGGATCCGCCCGCTACGCGAGCGGCTGGACCGTCGCGTTCGACGCGAGCCCCACCTACACGCGCGGCAAGCCCGACGGCACCGCGACCGGCTGGCAGTTCGTGAACCCGGCCTACCCGATGGCCGCGCACCCCGACCAGGTGTGGATCGGGCAGCAGGCCCAGAAGCAGGTCGCCTCGCGCGCCGAGCTCGCCGCCGGCACGTTCTTCGTGGACACCGCGGCCGACCGCCTCTACCTCGGATCCGACCCGGGCAGCCAGCCGGTGCGCTCGAGCGACCTCGTGCAGGCGCTCAGCGTCCGCGGCGACGGCAGCACGGTGCGCGGCATCGGCATCCGCCGGTACGCGCCCTCGGTGCCGGACCTCGGCGCGGTCGTCGTGCAGGCCAGGAACGTCACGGTCGAGAACCTCGTGATCACCGACAACGCCACCACGGGCATCTCGATCACGGCGACCGGCGCGAAGGCGACCGCGCTCACCGTCGCCCGCAACGGCATGCTCGGGATGCACGCGAACTACGCCGACGGGCTGCGCGCCTCGCGGCTGCTCGTCGCCGACAACAACACCGAGCGGTTCAACCGGGCGCCCGTGTCCGGCGGGTTCAAGATCACCCGCAGCCGCGACGTGGACGTGACCGACAGCGCGATCCTCCGCAACGCCGGCAACGGCCTGTGGTTCGACGAGTCGGTGTACGACGCGAACGTCACGGGGAACGACGTGATGGACAACACCGGATCGGGCGTCGCCTTCGAGCTGTCGGCGACCATCGCGATCGTGGACAACGTGGTGGCCCGCAACGGCGAGGAGGGCGTCTGGATCGACGACACCGGCCACGTGGACATCTGGAACAACACGTTCGTCGCCAACGACCGGAACATCGACATCTCGCAGGGCACGCGCCGCGCGTCGAACCTCGCGACGCCCGGCCACGACCCGCGCCAGAAGCTGCCGGACCCCACCGTGACGTGGGTGGTGACCGACATCGACATCGCGAACAACGTGATGCAGGGATCCACCGGCAACGCCGTGCTGGCCGTCGAGGACCACTCGCACCAGCGCTCGGCCGGGCAGATGGGCATCACGACCTCCGGCAACGTGTACCAGCGCGACGCCGGGAACCGCCCCGGCTGGGCTGTGATCTGGTCGCGCGGCGCCGGCGACCCGGCCGTCTACGGATCCGTGCAGGCGTTCAGCGCGGCGACCGGCAACGACCGCACCGCCCTCGCGATCGACGGGCGCCCGGTCGTGGGCTCGGGCTTCCGGCTCACCGACGAGGTGCGCCGCGTCGAGACCCAGGTGGCCGTGCCGCTCATCGGCCAGGTGGCGGGCCTCATCGGCTGGCTGACCGGCGCGCGCGAGCTCGGGGCCGACGTGGGCTGATCCCGCGCGCGTGACAGGACGGGCCGATCCCCTCAGGGGTCGGCCCGTCCGTCGTGTGCGGGCGTCCCCGCGCGGGGGCGCCGGTGCTGCCGCCGGTAGGGGCGCCGGTAGGCCGGGAGGCGGCGTCAGGGCGGCGACCAGTGCGGCATCCGGCGGGATGAGTACGACTACTGGCCCCTGCGCCGCGACCGGCGAGCGGCCGCGACGGAACCTGGGATGGCACCACGAGCCCGTCCCCGGACGGGCATCCACCGCCATCCGCCGCACACGCAAGGACCGTCCCATGAACGGCACGTCCCGCTCCACCGTCCGCCCCCGGCACGCGATCGTGCTCGCGGTCGCCGCCGGGCTCGTCCTGCCCGCCGCGCTCGTCGCCGCCGGTCCCGCTGCCGCTGCGGGCGGCCAGGACCTGGTCGCGGGCGCCCCGGTCTTCTCCGACGCGTTCACGCGCAGCGCGACCGGCGGCTGGGGCACGGCCCCCGGATCCGCGGCGTACGCGTGCGACCTGCCGTCGGCCTTCCGGGTCAACGGGACGCAGGGTGTCGTCGACCTGCCGCGCTCCGGTGCCTCCGTCTCCGCCACGCTGCCCGCCGCGGTCTCCGCCGACGCCGAGGCGACGATGAAGGTGATGCTGCCGCGGATCCCGGCCGCGGGCGGCGGCGTCTACGCGGGCCTGCAGCAGCGGGTGACCGGCTCGTCGTACTACCAGACGAGCGTCCGCGTCGACCCGGCGGGGGATGCCCGGCTGTCCGTCGTGCGGGTCAACGGATCCACGGCCGCGCAGACCACCGTGGTGGGCGACGTCGTGGTGGCGCGCGGCGTGCTGCCGGGGAAGGTGCTCACCGTGCAGTCGCGCGTCTCGGGCTCGTCCGCGGTCGCCGTGGACGCCCGGGTCTGGCCGCAGGGCGCCGCCGTGCCCGCGTGGCAGGCGACCGCGGTCGATGCGAGCGCCGCCCGTCTCGTCTCGGGATCCGCGACCCGCGTCTGGTCGTACCTCTCCTCGTCGTCGCCCACGCAGGCCGTCGCGTTCGACGACGTCACGGTCCGTCCGCTCACGAAGGCGGCATCGCCCACGCCCACGCCCACGCCGACGCCGACGCCCACGCCCACGCCCACGCCGACCCCGACGCCTACTCCGACTCCGACCGCCCCCGCGCCGACCTCGTCCGACCCGGAGCAGACCGTGCCCCGCGGCGACGCGCGCCCCGGGACGGGATCCGGCGCCGCCGCGGTCGGTACCACGACCTACCCGGCGCCCGCCGACGGCGTCTACGCGTCGCCCACCGGCTCGAACGCCGCCGCGGGCACGAAGGCGTCCCCGTACGCGAGCATCCAGAAGGCCGTCGATGCCGCCCCGTCGGGACGCACGATCGTCGTCCGCGCCGGCACCTACCGCGAGACCGTCGTGATGCCCGCGGGCAAGGCGCTCACGCTGCAGTCGTACCCGGGTGAGGCCGTCTGGCTCGACGGGAGCCGCACGCTGACCTCGTGGACCGCATCCGGATCCACCCGCTACGCCGCCGGCTGGGACGTGACCTTCGACGCGAGCCCCACCTACACGCGCGGCGCGCCCGACGGCACGCGGGAGGGCTGGGCGTTCGTGGACCCGGCCCGTCCGATGGCCGCGCACCCCGACCAGGTCTGGATCGGCCAGGCCGCCCAGCGGCAGGTCGCGTCGCTCGCGCAGGTGACCGCGGGCACGTTCTTCGTCGACACGGCAGCCGACCGCCTCCACCTCGGCTCGGATCCGGCCGGCCAGACCGTGCGCGCCAGCGACCGCGTCAGCGCCCTCGCAGTCCGCGGCGACGGCAGCACCGTGCGGGGCATCGGCGTCCGCCGGTACGCGCCGTCCGTCCCCGACATGGGCGCGGTCGTCGTCACGGGCCGGAACGTGACCCTCGCGGACGTCGCGATCACCGACACCGCGACCACGGGCCTCTCGGTCCAGTCCACGGACGTGACCCTGCGGGCGGTGACCTCGGCGCGCAACGGCATGCTCGGGATCCACGCCAACTACGCCGACCGGCTCCGCGCCTCGCAGCTGCTCGTCGCGGACGACAACACCGAGGGCTTCAACCGGGCGCCGGTCTCGGGCGGGTTCAAGATCACCCGCAGCCGCGACGTGGACGTGGTCGACAGCGCGTTCCTCCGCAGCGCCGGCAACGGCCTCTGGTTCGACGAGTCGGTCTACGACGCGACGGTGGCGGGGAACGACGTGCTCGCGAACACGGGCGGCGGCGTCGTGTTCGAGCTCTCCGCGCAGCTCGCGTTCGTGGACAACGTCGTCGCCGGGAACGGCGCCGCCGGCCTCTGGATCGACGACTCCGGCCACGCGCAGGTCTGGGCCAACACCTTCTCCGCCAACACGCGGGATGTCGACATCGCGCAGGGCACCCGGCGCGCGGCGAACCTGGGGGAGGCGGGCCACGACCCGCGGCAGCAGCTGCCGGATCCCACGGTCACCTGGATCGTCACCGACATCACCGTCGCCGACAACGTGATGCAGGGCAGCACCGGCAACGCGCTGCTCGCGGTGGAGGACCACTCGCACGAGCGCTCCGCCACGCAGATGGGGATCACGACCGCGGGCAACGTCTACCAGCGCGACGTCGCCTCGAGCCCGAGGTGGGCCATCGTGTGGGCCCGCGGTCCCGGCGACCCGGCCGTCCACGACACGGTCGGGGCGTTCACCGGGGCCACGGGGAACGACCGCACGAGCCTCGACGTCGTGGGCCGGAAGGTGCTCGGATCCGGCTGGCGGCTCACGACCGAGATCCAGGCGCAGCAGGGGGCGGTCGCCGTCGCGGTGCCCGCCGCGGTCGCGACGCTGCGCGGGGTGGCCACCGGCGCCCGCGTGCTGGGGGCGGCGGTCGGCTGAGGACGGCCGGAGCGCGGTCGGGGGACATCCGTCCCCCGAAGGGGGAGGGGCGACGGGGCACAGGCTGCGTTTAGCATTGCCACCGTCACCACCCGCTGTTCACCCGTCGTACCCGCGATGGACGCTCCCGGACGAGGCCCACCCAGCCCGTCCGTCCCGGAGCCGTGGACCTGACGAGGTCTTCCCGGACCTCGACGCACCCCGCATCACCCACCTGTCACCCGAAACGCAGGCACACACCCGATGAACCCGTCATCGGCGCTGGACCGAGCCCGTCGGCCGCGCCTCCCCGCCCCCACCCGATCCCCCCGCACCCTCCGACCGCTCGACGCGCTGCCCGGCACGCGATGAGCACCACGAGGAACCGTCCCGCGACCCGGGGCGAGCGCATCCGCCTGCGCACCGAGCGGCGCTCGGCGCACCGCCCGATCATCGGATCCGGCGTCGCGCCCGCCGTCCCCGCCGTCCCCTCGGGCCGCCGCTGGGCACGCGACTACCGCACCCGCCTCATCGCGAGCGACTACGCGATCATCATCGTCACCGTCCTCGTCGCCCAGCTCACGCGCTTCGGCACGGGCGACGCGGCGGTCGACGCCGGCTCGATGCAGCTCGACTACGGCGTCGTCTCGGTGATCGTCGTGGCCGCGTGGATCGCCGTGCTCGGCGCGTTCCGCACCCGCGACGCCCGCATCGTGGGCGTCGGCGTCGCCGAGTACAAGCGGGTCGTCAACGCGTCGGCGATCACGTTCGGCGCGCTCGCGATCGGCTTCCTGCTCCTCAAGGTCGACATCGCCCGCGGCTACGTCGTGATGGCGTTCCCGCTCGGCGTCGTCGCGCTGCTCGTCGCCCGGTGGAGCTGGCGGCAGTGGCTCATCCGCCGCCGGATCCACGGCGCGCACCTCTCCCGCGTCGTGGTCGTGGGCGCCCGGGCCGACGTCGAGGACGTGGCCGCGCAGATCCTGCTGCGCCCCGCCTCCGGCTACACGGTGGTGGGCGTCGCGATCGACGAGCACCTCGCCGGCCTCGAGGTCGCCGGGCGCACGATCCCCGTCGTCTCCGACCTCGGATCCGTCGCCGCGGCCGCCGCCCGCACCGCCGCGGACGCCGTCATCGTCGCCAGCCAGCCGCGCGCCGGCAGCAACGCCGTCCGCACGCTCGGCTGGGAGCTCGAGGGCTCGTCGATCGAGCTCGTGCTCGCGTCGCGCCTCACGGACGTCGCCGGCCCGCGGATCCACTTCCGTCCTGTCGAGGGCCTCCCGCTCATCCACGTGGAGATCCCGCAGTTCGAGGGCGGGAAGCACGTGATGAAGCGCGCCCTCGACATCGCGGTGGCCGGCCTCGCGCTCGTCGTGCTCGCGCCGGCGATGCTCCTCATCGCGGGCATCGTCCGCATCGACAGCCCGGGCGGCGCCCTCTTCCGCCAGCAGCGCGTGGGGAAGTCCGGCCGGGAGTTCCTCATGCTCAAGTTCCGCTCGATGCGGGTGAGCGCCGAGGCGGAGCTCGCGGCGCTGGCGGAGGCGAACGAGGGATCCGGGCCGCTCTTCAAGATGCGGAGCGACCCGCGCGTGACCCGCGTCGGCGCCGTGCTCCGCCGCCACTCGCTCGACGAGCTGCCGCAGCTGTGGAACATCCTCGTCGGCGACATGAGCCTGGTGGGCCCGCGCCCGCCGCTGCGCACCGAGGTGCAGGGCTACGAGAGCCACGTGCACCGCCGTCTGTTCATCAAGCCCGGCCTCACGGGCATGTGGCAGGTGAACGGCCGGAGCGACCTGAGCTGGGACGAGAGCGTCCGGCTCGACCTGTACTACGTCGAGAACTGGTCCCTGACCGGCGACGTGATGATCATGTGGCGCACCTTCCGGGTGCTCACCCGACCCGTAGGGGCGTACTGAAATGTCTGTGATCGAACCGCGTCGACTCCGCATCGCCATGGTCGGGACCCGCGGGGTCCCCGCCGCCTACGGCGGATTCGAGACCGCCATCGAGGAGATCGGGCAGCGCCTCGCCGCCCGCGGCCACGACGTCACCGTCTACTGCCGCTCCACGAAGCGCGCGCGTCCCCGCACCCACCTCGGCATGACGCTCGTGCACCTGCCCGCGCTCAAGACCAAGTCGATCGAGACGCTCAGCCACACCGCGCTGTCCGCGATCCACCTGGCCCTCGGGAAGCGCCAGGACGCGGCCTTCGTGTTCAACGCCGCCAACGCGCCGTTCGTCCCCCTCATCCGCTCGCGCGGCACGGCCACGGCCGTGCACGTCGACGGCCTCGAGTGGAAGCGCGGCAAGTGGGGCCGCATGGGCAAGAAGTACTACCGCGTGGCCGAGCAGATGGCCGTGAAGAACGCGGACGCGCTCATCTCGGACGCGCAGGGCATCGCCGACTACTACGACCACGAGTTCGGGATCCCCACGGAGCTCCTCACCTACGGCGCCAACATCCTGCGCGACCCCGCCAGCGACCGCCTCGCCGAGCTCGGCCTCGAGCCCGGCCAGTACCACCTCGTCGTCGCGCGCTTCGAGCCGGAGAACCACGTCGACGTCATCGTCGACGGGTACACGGCCTCGAACGCGAAGCTGCCGCTCGTCGTCGTCGGATCCGCGCCGTACTCCGCCGCGTACACCGACCGCATCGAGCAGGTCGCCACCGCCGACCCGCGCATCCAGCGCCTCGGCGGGGTGTGGGACCAGGAGCAGCTCGACCAGCTCTACGCCCACGCGCTCACCTACGTCCACGGCCACTCGGTCGGCGGCACCAACCCGTCGCTGCTGCGCGCCATGGGCGCCGCGACCGCGACGCTCGCCCACGACAACGTGTTCAACCGCGACGTGCTCGGCGAGGACGGCCGCTTCTGGTCGGACGCCGCCGGTGTCGCCGCGCTCGTCGAGGGCGCCGAGGCGAACGCGGACGAGGCCGTCGCGATCGGCCGCCGCCTGCAGGAGCGCGCCGAGGAGACCTACGACTGGGACGCCATCGCCGACGGCTACGAGGAGCTCGCGGCACGCATGACCCGCGGCTACTCGACGCACGGGATGAGCCGCGGGATCCGGTCGGCCACCCGCTGGGAGCCGGAGCTGCGCGCGAGCGACGCGAGCCGCACGTCCTTCCTCCTCGAGGAGAGCCGATGACCGCCGCCGCCGATCCGCGCGCCGAGTCCTACCTCGACGTCGTCCGCCGCCTGGCGAGCGCGCAGAAGAAGGCCGCCCGCGGCGCGCCCGCGTACTCGATCCGCGTCAACCGGCCGGCCGGGCGCCTGCTCGCCGCGTGGGCGTACCGCCAGGGGCTGACCCCGAACCAGGTGACCGCGATCAGCGCCGCCTTCACGTTCACGGGCATCGCCCTGATCGCGCTCGTGCAGCCCGCCGCCTGGCTCGGCATCGCCGTGTGGCTGCTGCTCGCGGTGGGCTACGCGTTCGACTCGGCCGACGGCCAGGTCGCGCGCCTCCGCGGCGGCGGCTCGCTCTCGGGGGAGTGGCTCGACCACGTCGTGGACTGCATCAAGATCTCGTCGCTGCACCTCGCGGTGCTCGTGTCGATGTTCCGCTGGCCCGCCACGGACTCCGACGCATGGCTGCTCGTGCCCGTCGTCTACGCGATCGTCGCGGCCGCGAGCTTCTTCGCGATGATCCTCAACGACCAGCTCAAGCGCGTGCACCAGGTCACGGGCGCCACGGCCCCCGACGCCGGCCGCTCCACCCTGCTGCGCTCGCTGCTCGTGATCCCCACCGACTACGGCTTCCTCTGCATCGTGTTCGCGCTGCTCGGCGCCCCGGTCGTCTTCCTCGCGGTCTACGCGCTGATGATGCTGGCGAACGCCGGGCACCTCGCCCTCGCGTCGGTCAAGTGGTTCCGCGACATGGGCGCGCTCGACGCGCGCCGTGCCGAGCCCGCTGCGGCGGCGTCCGCGCCGTCCGCCGCCGGTGCCGCCCGGATGACCGCGTGACCGCGTTCGCCGGCGCGGAGCACGCGCTCGCCGCGGCCGTCGAGGAGGGCGCCGACCTCCGCGGCCGCACGATCCTCGTCGCGCACCCGAGCGCCGAGCTCTACGGATCCGACCGCGTGCTGCTCGAGAGCGTCGCGGGCCTCGTCGCCGCGGGCGCCCGCACCGTCGTGACCCTGCCGTCCGACGGCCCGCTCGTCGCCGCGCTCACGGGCGTCGGCGCGGTCGTGCACCACGCGCCCACGCCCGTGCTGCGGAAGGCGATGCTGCGTCCGCGCGGCTTCGCGGCCCTCGTCGGCCAGTCCGTCCGCGGCCTGTCCGCGGGCCTCGGCCTCGTGCGCCGCACGCGCCCGGACGCCGTATATGTCAACACCGTCACCATCCCGCTCTGGATCCTCGTCGGCCGCCTCGCCGGCCGCCCGGTCCTCGCCCACGTGCACGAGGCGGAGGGATCCGCGTCGCGTGCCGTCGGCACCGCGCTCGCCCTGCCGCTCGCGCTCGCCACGCGCGTGGTCGCGAACAGCCGCTACAGCGTCGACGTGCTCGGCCGCGCCCTCCCGCGGGTCGCGCGCCGCGCCGAGGTCGTCCACAACGGCGTGCCCGGCCCCGCCGAGGTCACCCCGGCGCGCGCCGCGCTCGACGGGGGCCTCCGGGTCCTCTACGTCGGCCGGCTCTCCGACCGCAAGGGCGTGGACGTCGCCGTCGAGGCGATCGTGGAGCTCCGCGACCGCGGCGTGCCGGCGACCCTCGACATCGTGGGCGCCGTCTTCCCCGGCTACGAGGCCTACGAGGAGCAGCTGCGCACGACCATCCGCGTGCTCGGCCTCGACGACCGGATCACGATGCACGGCTTCCACGCCGACGTCACCCCGTTCATGGCCGCCGCCGACGCGTGCGTCGTCCCCTCCCGGGTGGACGAGCCGTTCGGCAACACGGCCGTCGAGGCGCTGCTGGCCGCGCGGCCCGTCGTGGTCAGCGACACCTCCGGCCTCCGCGAGGCCGCGGGCGGATACGAGTCGGCGCAGCTGGTGCCGCCCTCGGATCCGGCCGCCCTCGCGGACGCCCTCCAGTCCATCGCGGCGGACTGGGACGCGTACCGCGCCCGGGCCGCCCGCGATCGCTTCCGCGCCGAGCACCGGCACGGACCCGAGCTCTACCGGCAGCGCATCGCGCGGTCGGTGGGCACGATGCTCACGCCCACGAGGCGCGTCGGCAGCCCCCGACCGGCCAGCACCCGCTGACCACCGGCACCCCTCACCCGCTCCACCCACCCGAAGCAAGGACGAAATGAGCATCCTCTCCTCCGCGGGGCGTCGCATGGCCGCGATGACCGCGGCCGCCGCGGTCATCCTGTCCGCGGTCGTGATCGCGCAGCCCGCCGTGGCGGACTCCGCGCCCGTCGACCCGACGGACCCGAAGACGCCCGTCACGGTCACCGCCGACCCGCTGCCCACGACCCAGATCGACGGCGTCGCCTGGTCGCAGGTCGTCGTCGGCAACACGGTCTACGTGGCCGGCAAGTTCCAGAACGCGCGCCCCGCGGGCGCCGCCGCCGGCACGAACCTCACGCCCCGCAGCAACCTGCTCGCGTACGACATCCGCACGGGCGCGCTCATCACGTCCTTCGCGCCGAAGCTCAACGCGCAGGCGCTCTCGGTCACCGCGTCGCCCGACGGATCCCGGATCTACGTCGTCGGCGACTTCACCGACATCGACGGCCAGGGCTTCTACCGCGCCGCGGCGTTCAGCACCGCGACCGGCAGGATCATCCCCGCATTCCGCCCCATCATGGGCAGCCAGACCCGCACGGTGAGCGCCTCGAACGACACCGTGTACCTCGGCGGCACCTTCCAGAGCGTCAACGGCGCCGCTCGGAAGTACCTCGCCGCGGTGTCCGCGACGAACGGCCAGAACACGGCCTTCGTCGCGGATGCGGACACCGTCGTGGACGCGCTCACCCTCACGAAGGACGCGTCCAAGCTCATCGTCGGCGGCCGCTTCACGCAGCTCAGCGGCACGCCGACCTACGGGCTCGGCGCGGTGGATCCCGTGACGGGTGCCTCGCTCCCGTGGGCCGCGAACCAGCAGGTCAAGAACGCCGGCGCGGAGTCGTCGATCACGAGCCTCTACGCGACCGACGACCGGGTCTACGGATCCGGCTACACGTTCGGCGCCGGCGGCAACCTCGAGGGCGCCTTCTCGGCCGACCCCAACACGGGCGTCGTGAGCTGGGTCGAGGACTGCCACGGCGACACCTACTCGGTCTTCGCCACCAGCAGGGTCGCGTACGTCGCCGGCCACCCGCACTACTGCGGCAACATCGGCGGCTTCCCGCAGACCGACCCGTGGACCTTCCAGCACAGCCTCGCGTTCTCGAAGACCGCGACCGGCACGGCCACGGCCGACCCGTACGGGTACCACAACTGGGCCGGCACGCCGTCGCCGTCGCTGCTCACCTGGTTCCCGAAGTACGTCACGGGATCCTTCACGGGCCAGGGCCAGGCGGCCTGGAGCGTCAACGGCAACGAGGACTACGTCGTCGTCGGCGGCGAGTTCCCGTTCGTGAACACCACCGCGCAGCAGGGCCTCGTCCGCTACGCGATGGCGAATGGCGCCACGAACAAGGTCGGCCCGAACGGCAACGACCAGCTCGTCCCCAAGGCGATCTCGTACACGAAGGGCGAGGCCCGCGTCTCCTGGCAGGCCACCTTCGACCGCGACAACGCGCGCCTCACCTACAGGGTGATCCGCGACGGCAAGACCGCGACGCCCGTCTACCAGGTGACGCAGGACTCGACCTTCTGGAACCGGCCGTCGATGGGCTTCATCGACACGGGTCTCGTGCCCGGCAGCTCGCACACCTACAAGGTCGTCGTGACCGACGCGGCCGGGAACTCCACCGACCGCAACGGCGCCGCGCCCGTCACCATCACCGACCGGTCGGGCAGCGACGCCTACGCCACGAGCGTGAAGGACGACGGCGCGACCGCGTACTACCCGCTCGACGAGAACGGCGGCACCGCCGGCCTCGACCACGTCGCGTTCCAGGACCTCCGGGTCGACAACGCGACGCGCGGCGCCGCCGGCCCGATCGACGGATCCACCGCCACCACCTTCTCCGGCCAGGACGGGTCCTTCGCGGTCACGCCGCAGGCGGTGCAGGCGCCGAACACCTTCAGCGTGGAGTCGTGGGTCAGGACGACCTCGACCTCGGGCGGCAAGGTCGTCGGCTTCGGCGGCAGCAGCACGGGCACGTCGAACAACTACGACCGCATGGTGTACCTCGACAACGACGGCCGGATCCTCTTCGGCGTCTACACCGGCGCGACGCAGACGCTGAGCTCGGCCCCCGGGTTCAACGACGGGAAGTGGCACCAGATCGTCGCCACCATGAGCGGCGACGGCATGAAGCTGTTCGTCGACGGCAAGCTCGCCGGCCAGCGCGCGGACACCACGGCCGGCCAGGACTACACGGGCTACTGGCGCGTCGGCGGCGACAACCTCGGCGGCTGGCCCAACCAGCCCCGGAGCGCCTACCTCGCCGGCGACATCGCGCAGGTGTCGATCTACCCGACCGCCCTCACGCGCGCCGACGTCGTCGACCACCTGGTCGCGTCCGGCCGCACCTCGCCCATCCCGCCGGCGCCCGCGGACGCCTACGGCAAGGCCGTGTACGCGGCCGACCCGTCGTCCTACTGGCGCCTCGACGACGCCGACGGCTCCACGACGCTGAAGGACGCCGGCCAGAACGACGTCGGCGCCAACGTCGGACGCAACGTGCGCTTCGGCCAGGCGGGCGCTCTCACCGGCCCCGTCGGCCAGGCGGCGGCGTTCTCCGACAGCATCGCGGTGAGCCAGCAGCGGGTCTCCAACCCGACGACCTACTCGCTCGAGATGTGGTTCCAGACGACCACCACGCGCGGCGGCAAGCTGATCGGGTTCGGCGACAACGCGGATCCGTTCGCCTTCTCCGGCAGCTACGACCGCCACGTCTACATGCAGGACGACGGACGCCTGCAGTTCGGCACGTGGACCGGCCAGACGAACCTGGCGGGATCGACCCGCGCCTACAACGACGGCCAGTGGCACCACATGGTCGCGTCGCAGGGATCCGACGGCCTGAAGCTCTACGTGGACGGCGACCTCGTCGGCCAGAACGGCCAGACGCAGGCGCAGGGCTACGACGGCTACTGGCGCATCGGCGGCGACAACACGTGGAACTCCTCCAGCGGCACCTTCGAGGGCCGCATGGACGAGGTCGCGGTGTACCCGACCGTCCTCACGCCCTCGACCGTCGCGACCCACTACTCGCTCGGGACGACCGGCCGCGTGCCCAACCAGGCCCCGAAGGCGCAGTTCGCGCAGACGGCGGACTTCCTCATGGCCGCGTTCGACGCGGCCGGATCGACGGACGCCGACGGCACGATCACGGGCTACGCCTGGGACTTCGGCGACGGCGTCCAGGCGTCCGGCGCGCAGCAGTCGCACACGTTCGCGGCGGCCGGCACCTACCCGGTCTCGCTCATGGTGACGGACGACCGCGGCGCGACGAACCGCACGCAGCAGGACGTCACGGTGAAGGCGGCGCCCGTCAACATCGCGCCGACGGCCGTGGTCACCGCGACCGCGACCGACCTCACGGCCAAGCTCGACGGATCCGCCTCCACGGACGCCGACGGCACCGTCGCCTCCTCCGCGTGGGACTTCGGCGACGGCAGCACGGGCACCGGCCCGACGCCCACGCACGTCTACGCCGCGGGCGGCACGTACACGGTGACGCTGACGGTCACGGACGACAAGGGCCTCACGGGCACCGCGTCCACGCAGGTGACGGTGGTGGCGCCCCCGGTCAACCGGGAGCCCACCGCGGTCATCGCGTCGACCACCGCGGACCTCGTCGCGAACCTCGACGGACGCGCATCCAGCGACCCGGACGGCGCGATCGCGTCCTGGACGTGGGAGTTCGGCGACGGCACGACGGGCACCGGGGCGTCCATCGCCCACCCGTACGCGAAGGCCGGCACGTACCAGGTCGCGCTGACGGTGACGGACGACACGGGCGCGACCGGTCGCACGATCGCGAGCGTCACGGTCACCGCCCCGCCCGTGAACCAGGCGCCCGTCGCCCGGTTCACGAGCACCGCGGCGAACCTCGTCGCCTCGCTCGACGCCTCCACGTCGAGCGACCCCGACGGCACCGTGGCGTCCTTCGCCTGGGCCTTCGGGGACGGGACCACCGGCACGGGCCGCACCACGACCCACGCCTACGCCGCGGCCGGCACCTTCGCGGTGTCGCTCACGGTCACGGACGACACGGGCCTCGCCACGACGAGCACCTCGCCGGTGACCGTCCAGGCGCCCGCGTCGAACGTGCTCGCGCAGGACTCGTTCGGCCGCGCGGTCCAGGCGGGCTGGGGCACGGCCGACCTCGGCGGCGCCTGGCGCGTCACCGGCGGGACGAACATCGTCACGGTGCAGGACGGCAGGGGCCAGGTCGTCTCGCCGAAGGGCGAGACCCGCACGATGACCCTCGACGCGGTCTCCACGACGTCGTCGGACGTCAGCGCGACCTTCTCGCTCGACGCCGTCCCGACCGGCGGCGGCTCGTACACCCGGGTCAACTCCCGCCAGGTGGGGTCGGCGTTCTACCAGACGCAGGTCTGGATCAAGGCGACCGGGCAGATCCAGCTGGTGCAGTCGGAGGGGGCGACGACCGTCGGGTCGTACATCCTCCCCGGCACGACCTACCAGGCCGGCCAGCAGCTCCGCGTCCGCGTCCTGACGACCGGCACCTCGCCGACCACCGTCAAGGCCAAGGTGTGGGTCGCCGGCCAGGCCGAGCCCGCCGCCTGGCAGACGAGCGTGACCAGCTCGACCGCCGCGCTGCAGGCCGCCGGCTCCGTCGGGATCCAGACCTACCTCTCGGGGTCGGCGACGGCGCCCGTGACGACGCGGATCGACGACCTGGTCGTCAGCCGCGACGGCCAGGCGCCCGCGCCCGCTCCGGCGAACCAGGCCCCGACGGCGGCGTTCACGTCGACGGCCAAGGACCTGACGGCGTCGTTCGACGGATCCGGTTCCACCGACGCCGACGGCACGGTCGCCTCCTACGCCTGGGCGTTCGGGGACGGCACGACGGGCACCGGCAAGACCGCGACCCACGCCTACGCCGCGGCCGGCACCTACACGGTGTCGCTCACGGTGACCGACGACAAGGGCCTCGCCTCGGCGAAGAAGGACGGCACCGTCACGGTGACCGCGCCCGTCGTCGCTCCGGCGAACCAGGCCCCGACCGCGGCGTTCACGTCGACCGCAAAGGACCTGACGGCCTCGTTCGACGGATCCACCTCCGCCGACGCCGACGGCACGGTCGCCTCGTACGCCTGGGCGTTCGGGGACGGCACGACGGGCACCGGCAAGACCGCGACCCACGCCTACGCCGCGGCCGGCACCTACGCGGTGTCGCTCACGGTGACGGACGACACGGGCCTGGCGTCGGCGAAGAAGGACGGCACGGTCACGGTGACGGCGCCGGTCGTCACGCCGCCCGCCGCCGGGATCCTCGCGCAGGACACCTTCACCCGCACCGCCGCGAACGGCTGGGGCACGGCGGAGACCGGGGGCGCCTGGCGCATCACCGGCAACGCGTCGATCCTCACGGTGGCGGACGGGAAGGCGCAGGTCACGAGCCCCGCCGGCGAGACCCGCACCGCGAGCCTCGACGCCGTGAGCACCACCGCATCGGACGCGCAGGTGAGCTTCGCGCTCGACAGGGTGCCCACGGGCGGCGGCGCGTACGTGCGGATCAACTCGCGCCAGGTCGGCACGTCGTACTACCAGACGCAGGTCTGGGTGCGGTCGACCGGCCAGGTCATGATCGTGCAGTCCGAGAACGGCACGAACCTGAAGTCGGTCGTCGTCCCGAACGTCACGTACACGGCCGGGCAGCAGCTGCGGGTCCGCGTGCAGGTCACGGGCACGTCGCCCACCACGATGAACGCGAAGGTCTGGCCCGTCGGCCAGGCCGAGCCGACCGCGTGGCAGTCGACGACGACCGGGACCCTGGCCGCCCTGCAGACCGCGGGAACGTTCGGGATCCAGACCTACCTGTCGAGCTCGGCCGCCGGGCCCGTCGCGTTCACGCTCGACGACCTCGTGGTCACGGACGGCACCGCCCGGTGACCTGAGGCGCGACGACGACGCCCTGGTGGGCGGGTCCCGAGGACCCGCCCACCGGGGCGTCGCACTGAGATGATCGACAGGGCCGTTCGGCGGCCGGGGGAATGAGAGGGGGAGCCATGCGTCGTCCACGTCCACGTCCGAGCGCGCTCCCCGGGGCGGCCGCGCGATGAGCGGGCTGCTCGCCGGATCCGGCCTCCAGACCCTGCTCCTCCTCGGCATCGTGCTCGCGGGCGGCGCCCTCCTGCTGCTCGTCCTGCGGCGCCTGCCGCGCACGGCCGTCGCCCTCTGGCTCGTCGTGCTCTCGTTCGTCCCCGTCTGGTCGGGGGTTCCGCTCGGCGGCTACTACCTGCCGCCGTCGACGGTGGTCGCCGTCCTCGTGATCCTCGCGATCGTGCCCGTGCCCGGCTTCCGGGTCTCGCCGCTCGACGTGCTGGTAGTGCTGATGACCGCGGCCGGGTTCGCCGGCGTGGTCGTGGGCGGCGGAGCGGGCATCGGCATGTCCACGCTCGTGACGTTCCTCACCTACGCGCTGCCGGGGTACCTGCTCGGGCGGCTCGCGGCGCACCGGATCGGCATGGCGTCGCTCCACGCGATGACCGCCGTCGTCTTCACGGTCGTCGCCGCGCTCGCGATCGTGGAGTTCATCACGGGATGGAACCCGTTCGTGCTCCTGCCCGGCAACGCGGGGCTCCGCGAGACGTGGGCGACGCTGCAGGGGCGCGGCGGGATCCTCCGGGCGGAGGGCGCGTACGGCCACTCGATCGCGCTCGGCTCGGCGCTCGCGATCGCGATCCCGCTCACGCTCGCGTCCCGCTTCGGCCTCGTGGCGCGCCTCGGCATGACGGCCCTGATGATGCTCGCCGCGGTCCTCACCTTCAGCCGCGTCGGCATGCTGGGGGCGGTGCTCGGCCTCGCGCTCTCGATCGTGTTCCTCCGCGACGCGATCTCGCTCCGCGTGCGCGCGACCGTCACCGCGGGCGTGGTCATCGTCGCGGCCGCGGTCGCCCCCTTCGTGCAGTCCGTGTTCGACGACGCCGGCACGGAGGCGAGCGCCAGCTCCGACTACCGCGGCGACCTCTACAGCCTCGTGCCCGGCATGGGGATCCTCGGCACGACCCCCGAGGCCCACCGCGGCAGCGACGGCCGCGTCTTCTACGGGCCGTTCCGCTCCATCGACAGCCAGCTCGTGCTCACGGGCCTCACCTTCGGCCTGCTGGTCGCGGGCGCCGTGCTCGTCGCCCTCTCGGTCGGGGTCTGGCTCGTGCTGCGCGGGCATGCGACCGCGGCGACCATCGCGCTCGTGGCGCAGATCCCGGCGCTCGCGTCGGTGGCGCTCATCACGCAGTTCGCGACGCTCGTGTGGTTCCTCGCGGGGGTCGCGGCGACGAGCCAGATCCTCCGCCGCGAAGGCGTGCCCCTGTCCGAGCCGCCGCCCGACCCCGTCGACGCACCGGCCGACGCCGATGCCGCCGGCCACCCCGATCCCGCCCGCAGCACCGTCCCGCCGCTCCTACCCGGAAGAACCCCCTCACGATGACGCTCCACGAGTTCACCGCCCTGCTCCGCCGACTCTGGTACGTCGTGGTCGCCGCCACGCTCGCGGGCGGCGCGGTCGCGTTCGGCCTGTCCCAGCTCGCGACGCCCGTCTACACCGCGCAGTCGCGCCTCTACTTCTCGCTGAGCAGCGGATCCAGCGCGAGCGACCTCAACCAGGGCGCCACCTACACGCAGAGCCAGATGCTGTCGTTCGGCGAGCTCGCGGAGTCGCCCGCGGTGCTCGAGCCCGTGATCGCCCGCGTCGGCCTCGACCAGACGCCGCAGGAGCTCGCGCGGGCCGTGACCGTCACGACGCCGCAGAACACCGTGATCATGGAGATCAGCGTCACCGAGCCGTCGCCGTCGGAGGCCGCGGAGATCGCCAACGCGGTGGCGACCAGCCTCCGCGACACCGCCGAGGCGTACGCGCCGACGGGCGCCGAGGGCTCGCCCACGGTGTCTGTCCGCGTGATCCAGGAGGCCCCCGAGCCCGAGAACCAGTCCGCGCCGAACGGCCGCACGAACACGCTCGCGGGCCTGCTGCTCGGCCTCCTCGCGGGCCTCCTCGGCCTCGCGCTCGTGCGCCTGCTCGACACGCGCGTCCGCTCCGCCGAGGCCGTCGCCCACCTCACGACCGCGCCCCTGCTCGGGTCGCTCGAGCGCGAGCGCGGCGTCACGGGCCTCGCGATGGCGGTCCGGCCGCTGTCGACCGCGGCCGAGGGCTTCCGCCAGCTCAAGGCGAACCTGCGCTTCGTGCTCCTCGGCGACCGGTCGTCGAGCATCGTCGTCACGTCGTCGATCCCCGGCGAGGGCAAGTCCACGGTCGCCGCGAACCTCGCCATGTCGCTCAGCGAGGGCGGGCGCCGCGTGCTGCTCATCGACGCCGACCTCCGCCGGCCCGTCGTCGCGCAGTACCTCGGGCTCGAGGGCGACGCGGGCCTCACGACCGTGCTCGTCGGCCAGGCGCTCCTCGAGGACGTCGTGCAGCCGTGGGGAGACGGCACGCTCCACGTGCTGACCAGCGGCGAGATCCCGCCGAACCCGAGCGAGCTGCTCGCGTCGTCCCGCATGGAGGACCTGGTCGGCCTGGCCAAGGCGTCCTACGACGTCATCGTGATCGACACCGCGCCGCTCATCGCGGTCGCCGACGCCGCGTTCGTGGCGCGCATGACCGACGGCGCGATCGTCGTCGCCGACCAGACGCGCGTGCACCGCGGCCAGCTCTCCGAGGCGCTCGACGCGGTCGAGAAGTCGGGCGGATCCGTCCTCGGTGTCGTGCTCAACAAGGTGCGCCCCACGAAGGACAAGCGCGCGTACTACCGCGCGGAGGCCGAGCAGACGGGGCGGGCGGGGCGTGGGGCGGGGAAGGCGCACGTCGCGGGGTGACGAGCGGAGGCGGCGACGAGGGGCGCCGCCGGAGCGGCTCCGATGCGCATGACCTGGCCCATGTGCGCAGGCATCGAAGGAGACGGCAGCAGGCCGGGATCATCGCCGTCGGTGACGATGATGCCGTCGACGGAGACAGAGGCTCCCGGATGCAGTACCAGGGGAGTCGCGTCCACGCGTCAGCGGCGGGCGAGGCGTGCGTCGCCGAGCATCAATGTGAGCGCCTCATCCGGCGCGGCGACGCGGAGGTCGTCGTGTCCGACCATCAGCATCCAGATCTTCTTGGCCGGGCACTGGATCTCTGCGTGAGGCGGCTGTGACGTGTGGGGTCTCACGCCGGCGAGCCGGCGCTGTCAGCCTCTCGCCTGATGGCCGGTGAGAGGGAAAGAGGGCGTGCAGTCGACCAGGTGACTGCACGTCCTCTTCCCGGGCTGTCCCGCTGCGTCGAAGATCGACGCGTTCGGCGTCACGCCGGCTGAAGCCGCCGATCCGACGCGAACTCCTCGATGTCACGCAATCGAGCGACGAGCGAATACGAGTCTCGTCATTCGATGAGCTGGGATGATCGGGAGCGGCTTGTCATCCCGGGATCCCATATGTCTGCCACATGATGTTGTGGTCGTGCACGCCGGCCGGCAAGTTGTAGCAGGCCCCGTACGACTGCTCCTCCCAGTCTGGGTAGCCCGTTTCGGTGATGATGCGAACCCGGGCGTTGCTGAGGTAGATCGATTGGGCGTTGTCGCGGATCTTCTGGCCGTTGCCTGCGGAGCCCCACGTCGTCTTGTTGAAGGTGTCGTTGACCCACCCCTCGCGGGCGTTCTCGCCTGTGTAGACGCGTGAGGCGCTTCCGCCGGAACTGCAATTGACTCCATAGAATATCTCGAACGCGGGTGTCGGTTGTGCGGCCTGGGCGGCGGTGGCTCCCGTCAACGTGGACAGTGCCACGCCCGCTGCTACCGACACTGCGGCGATTGTGCGTGATCGCCTCCGATCGCGCCGGCCGGAGATGCTCGCGGTTGTGGTGCGCGGCTGGGGTGATTGATCCATGGTGTGTCCTTCTCCTCGTATCTTCATATGACCGGGCCCGTGCGGCCCGATGTGCGGCGGTGCCGGTGCACTCGACTTCGAGCACTGGCGGGCGCTGCCTCAGCCGCGGCTGCGTGGTGAGCCGGTGCAACTGAACGTCGACCATCCCGTGTCGTCATGGGGGACGGCGTGCGGCACGTTGGAGCTGGCGCCCCGTGATCGCTGTTCCCGTCTGGGGCCATGGGGGATCGCCATCCGCGTGGATCCGCTTGAGGGCGTTGCCGACGTCGATCGATTCGGCGTTGTCGCGGACCTCTTGACCGTCGCCCTGGTTGCCCCGGGTGGTCGTGTCGGCCGCATGCGGTCTTGCGCCGCATGGGGCCGGGAAGGAGCGGACTCAGACCGGCAAGGAATAGTTGTAGGTCGCCCACTGCGTATTGTGGTTGCTGACTCCGTCCGGCAGGTTGTAGCACTGCCCGCGTGACTGCTCTTCCCAGGCGAGGCTGCGGTCGCCGTTGATGTAGATCCTCACGTGAGCGTTGCTCAGGTAGATGGATTCGGCGTTGTTGCGGACTCTCTGGTTGACGCCCCAGGAGCCCCATTGGGTTTTATTGAAGGTGTCGTTGACCCATCCCTCTCCCAGGTTCTCACCCGTGTAGACGCGCGATGCGGAACCGCCACCGCTGCAGTCCTTCCCGAAGAATATCTCGAACGCCGGGTCCGCTGCCTGTGCCGCGGTGGTTCCCGTGACGGTCGAGAGAACCAGACCTGCGGTGACGGAAATAGCGGCAATCGCTCGTGAACGCTTCGGCGTTCGCTTCCTGGCGTTTCTCGTGGGTGTGATCGTCCTTTGCGCTGATCGATCCATGGCGTTAGTGTCCCCTCGCGTCTTCGCACCCACTCGTTGCAGGCTCGTGATACCTGCGAAGCGGCATGATTGGTCTACCTAGAACTCGGACGATAGCAGGAGCGTTGAGGTTCTCTGTCCTTTGTTTGAGGTGTAGACAACATGAGAAGGTCCGTGTTACACATACTTCGTATGCCCGCCAGCGATCGGGGCTGGCAGGCTGCAACGCGCGGCGCTGTAGCGAGCCTTCGCGTCGAATGGAGAGCCCCTCGGCTCAGAAAGAGCGACGCACGAGCCTTCCTGGAACATGATCATCGTCATCAGTGCAGCGGACAGGACCTGACCAGCAGCCGTCCGTCACCGATCCTGCGCGCGCCTCTGGGCATGGAAGAACGACATCTGACCGTGCGTCACGTGTCTGCGTGGGAGTCTCCGCTCTGGAACTATTGCCGGACCATCTGCTCGAGACGCACCGCTGCGGCCTGATGTCGTGGTGGTCCGGATTCGGAGCAGCGAGAAGGGCAGCCGCAGGTCGAGGCTCCCCGGCATCCAGCTGCCCCCGTGTGAGCGGAGCCGCTAGCGGCGGTCGCCTACGCGATCATCCGCCGCGAGCGGGAGTCGGGCCAGACCACGACGTTCGTCTGGGAAGACCTCGTCGAGTGACGGGTGAGGTCGAACGCCGGTCAAGCTGATCGAGCAGAGTTCTGGTGGTCGGCGACGGATCGGTCGTCGAGCCATCGAGAACCAGACGAGATCCGACAGCCGAAGCGCACTATGGGAGCTGTGGGGGCGCGATCAGCTCGAGGAATCCACCGAGGGCACCTTCGAGGTAGATGATGCGTGTGCCGGCTCGGGCGCCACCGGTCATCCGGTGAGGTGTCCCGACCGGTCTCCAGCCGTGTCCAGCGCAGAGCTCGAGCACACGATCGAGGTCGGAGACCGTGAGCGCGATGTGCACCACTCCGACCTGTGCGGGCGAGCCGGCGGACTCAGGCAGCCGGGGCGGGTCGTACTGCAGCAGCTCCACCCGGTGGGGGCCGAGCGTCACCGTCGCTGCGCGGATCACGGCTCCACGGACGCCGGTGGTCGCCGCCGTGACCTCCACGTCGAGCGTGAAGGTGCGCTCGAGCACGAACCCCAGACCGGAGCACCACAGCGCCAACGCGTCGTCGAGGTCGGCCACGGTGAGACCGGAGTGGGCGATGTCGGAGACGAGCGGTGATGCCATGGCATCAGTATCGAGCTCCGACACGCCGCAGCGTCGCGCTCTACTGGAACACGACCACCGGCGACCCCGCGTCGCGCGCCACGACCACGCTGATCGCGTCGGCCGACGCGGCGGGCACGCTGAACACGTAGTCCCCGGTCGCGGACGCGCCGGGCTCGAGCGAGCCGCGGATCACGGTGTCGGAGTCGGCGGGCGTCGCGGGCGTGCGGTCGGCGCCGTAGAAGACGTTGACGGCCACGGAGTCGACCGCGACGACCGCGTCCGTGACGTTCACGAGCTCGAGCCGCACGTCGACCGCGTCGCCGCTCAGCTCGCCCACGCGTCCGCCGTCGGTGCTGGTCGGCGTGACGGAGACGATGCGGGCCTGGATCGAGCCGGGGAACGTCGCGGTCTCGTCGAGGCCGACCGTGGTCGCGACCTCCTGGCCGAGCGCGCGGGTGTCGCCGTCGGGGAGCGGGGCCGGGGCCTCGGTGGCGCCCGCGGTGGGGGCGACCTCCGACCAGTCCTTCGTGTCGGCGGCGGCCGCGGGGGCGTCGGATCCGGATCCGTTCACCACGACGGTGCCGACCACGGCGGCGACCGCGAGGACGGAGGCGGCGCCTATCACGACGACGGTGGTGCGCCGGCTGCGGGCGCGACGCTCGCGCCGTGGACGCAGGTCGGACGGGGTGCTCTCGGGTGCGGGCATGGCCTTCTTCGCTCGTCGGGTACGGCGGAAGACGGGCCCGACGACCAGGGCGGGTCGGCGGCGCGGGGCGGGCGGGCGATGGGTGGTCGACCGACGCAGGATTCCGGGTCTTCTGCCCTCGGATCCTACGTCGGCGGGCGCCCGCCGACGAGACCCCCGTCCAGGGGAGGTCGCCGGAGGCCGGGCCGCGCGGCTCCGCTCAGTCGCGCCGCGCGTACTCCTGGTACGACCAGCCGAACGCGCCCGCCACCATGCCGGCGCCGCGCGCGAGCGTGCGGGTGCCCTTCGCGCGGTGCGCGACGCTGCCCGTGACGGCGCCCACCGCGATCCGCCCGGTGCCGCCGAGCGCGCGCACGAGTCCGCGCGCGGTGGCCGCGGCGCGGATCCGCGTGCGCGCGACCGGGGACGCCGGCGCGAGCGCGACCGAGGTGAGGCTCCAGGAGTTCCCGCTGCTGAAGGCGCGGAGCACCACCCACCGGCGCGTGGTGCGGGCGCGCGGCACGACGTCGACGACGCCCGCCTCGGCGCACCAGGTGAGGAGCCCGCCGGAGGCGACGAGCTGTCGGGTGAAGAGCGTGTCCTCGCCGCCCTGCGTGCCGAGGTCCACGTCGAAGCGCAGGCCCGCCGCGCGCACGGCGCGGAGGTCGAGCAGCAGGTTGTTGGTCGCGGCGACCTCGAGGCGCGTGCCCGTCGCGGGGCGACGGCGCACGAAGAAGCCGCCGGCGCGCACCCACGCGTCGGGCTCGACCTCGTACTCGCTGCGCACGGGACCGGCGACGCCCGCGCTGCCGGTGGCCTGCCGGGCGCGGACGAGGGCGGCGAGCCAGCCGGGATCCGGCCGTTCGTCGTCGTCGAGGAACACGAGCAGGTCGTCGTCGGCCGCGGCGTCGAGCGCGCGGTTGCGGGCGGCGGAGATGCCGGGCGTCGGCTCGTGCACGTAGGCGATCGGCATGGGGGAGGCGGAGGCGGCGTCCTCGACCGCGGCGCCGGCGCCGCCCGCGGGGTCGTTGTCGACCACGACGATCCGCACGGCGCGGGGGAGCGCGGGATCGACCTCGGCGGCCTCCCGGAGCTCGGCGGCCTGCGCGGCGACGAGGGGGAGCACGGCGCGGATGTCGTCGGGGCGCCGGTAGGTGAGGATCGCGACGACGAGCGAGGAGACGGGCGCGACCGGGCGGGCGGGCACCCCGGCCGCTGCGGTCGTCGGCGCGGGCGACGGCACCGCGCGCCAGCCGCCGGAGAGCCGGAAGCCGTCGCGGATCCCGCGCACGGCCGCCGTCACGGGCGCCACCGGATGCGCGAACTGCCGCCGCCCGCCCTGCAGCAGCACCTCGTACGCGATCACCGGCGTGAGCAGCCGCCACCGCCGGAGCGCCGCCGCGTCGAGGTGGCGCGCCCCGTAGAGGAGCCGGTTCCGGATGTTGTGGTAGTAGTACGTGCCCGACTTCGCCTGGCCCGCGCTCGCGTGGCCGGCGCTCTGCGTGCCGCCCTCCGCGTGCACGGCCACGGCCTCCTCCACGACGCGCAAGCGTCCGCCCGCCGCCACGACCTTGCGCGACAGGTCCACGTCCTCCCAGTACAGGAAGTAGTCGTCGGAGAAGCCGCCGACCCGGGTCCACAGCTCGTCGGTCACGAGCAGGCACGCGCCCGTGAGCCACGGCTCGGTCGCCTGGCCGGGGTGCTGCGCGCGGCGGGCGGCGGAGCGGATCCGTCCGTCGGCGAGGTAGAGGTCGGATCCGCGGAACCACGTGCTGCCGTCCGGTCGGAGGATGGTCGGGGCCGCGAGCGTGAGCGGATCTGCCGCCACGACGCCCCGCAGCACCGCGAGCTGGTCGGGCGCGATGGTCGCGTCCGGGTTGAGCAGCAGGAACTCGCGCGCGCCGAGCGAGCGGGCCGCGTCCACGCCGATGTTCATGCCCGTGCCGAAGCCCGTGTTGCCGTCCGGGTAGACGCCGTGCACGCGCGTCGACGGGTGCGCGGCGAGCTCCCGCACGCGCTCGCGCTCCGCGTCGGTCGTGCGGTTGTCGACGACCACGAGCAGCGCGTCATCGAGGCGCTCGATCAGCGGCAGCACGTTCTCGCGCACGAGGTCGGCGGATCCGTAGTTGACGACCACGACGGCGAGGAGGGCGGGGCGGGGCATGGGCATCCGATCGATCGGGCGGGTGCGGCGGGTGCGGCGGGTGCGGCGGGTGTCGCCGGGCAGGGGTCGCGCCGGCGGGGCCCGCCCTCGGGTGCGGGCGGGTGGTGGCATAGTCTATTTCCTCGACCGATGAGCCCGTGGCCGTGCCCGACGACCCGCCCGGTCATCCCGCTCAGGAGCGCCATGACCGTCCCCTCCCGTCCGCCCGGCCGCGACCTCGTCGTCCTCCAGTCGTCGCCGGCGCCGCGCCCGACGACGAACCCGTACATCGTGATGCTCGGCCGCGCGCTCGCCCAGGCCCCCGGCGTCCGCCCGTTGCACTTCAGCTGGCGCACCGCGCTCCTCGGCCGCTACGACGTGTTCCACGTGCACTGGCCCGAGATCCTCGTCGACGGGCACAGCCCGCTGAAGAAGGCGGTCCGCCAGGCGTTCACGGTCGCGCTCCTCGCGAGGCTGACGCTCCGGCGGATCCCCATCGTCCGCACCGTGCACAACCTCGAGCGGCCGCAGGGAATCGGCCGCCGCGAGTCGCTGCTGCTCGTGCTCATGGAGCGGATGACGACGCTGCGGGTGCGCGTGAACCCCGTCACGGAGATCCCCGCCGAGCAGCCGGTCGCCACGATCCTGCACGGCCACTACCGCGACTGGTTCCGCGACGAGCCGGTCGCCGACGCGGTGCCCGGCCGCCTCGGCTATGTCGGCCTGGTGCGCCGGTACAAGGGCGTCGAGCAGCTCGTCGCGGCGTTCCGCGGCGCGGGCGACGCGGGCGCCGACCTGTCGCTGCGCATCGGCGGGAACCCGTCCTCCGAGGAGCTCGCCGGCATGATCCGCGCGCTCGCCGCGGGCGACGACCGCATCCGCCTCGACCTCCGCTTCCAGACCGACGCCGAGCTCGTGGACATCGTCACCTCCTCCGAGCTCGTCGTGCTGCCGTACCGGTTCATGCACAACTCCGGCGGCGCGCTCGCGGCTCTGTCGCTCGAACGGCCGGTGCTCGTGCCCGACAACGCCGTGAACCGCGCGCTCGCCGAGGAGGTCGGCCCGGGCTGGATCCACCTGTTCGACGGCGACCTGACCCCCGAGGAGCTGCTGCGCGCGACCGAGGCCGTGCGCACCGGCGCGCGCGCGGCGTCCCCCGACCTCGCCGCGCGCGACTGGGACCGGGCGGGCACCGCGCACGCGTCGGCGTACCGGCGCGCGCTCCGGATCCGCCGCGGCGTCGAGCGGGGCTGACGCGCGGCACCCGTTCGGGGGCTGGATCCCCGCGCCCCCGCGGCTAGCATCGGACAGGGCCCGCATACCCGTGCGGTCCTCCTGACACCCGAGCTCGCGGTGATCCGGCTGTCACCCGCAGCCGACCCGGTCGCCACCCCCTCCTCGACCCGACGATGGAGCCCCATGCCCTCCGCCCTGCCCGGCGACCCCTCCGCCGCGCCTGCGACCGCGGCGCCGCCCGCCGCCACGCAGGGACTCGGCGCCCGCGCGGCCCGCGGCGCGATCGTCACGATCGGCGCGCAGCTCGTCCGGATCCTCATCCAGGTCGCGTCCGTCGTCGTCCTCGCCCGGCTGCTCACGCCCACCGACTACGGCCTGCTCGCGATGGTGCTCGCGATCATCGGCGTCGGCGAGATCTTCCGCGACTTCGGCCTCTCCAACGCGGCCATCCAGGCGCGCGACCTCAGCCGCGGCCAGCGCGACAACCTCTGGTGGATCAACGCGGGCATCGGCCTCGTCCTCGCCGCCCTGGTCTTCTGCGCGGCCTGGCCGCTCGCGGCGGTCTTCGGCCACGACGAGCTGATCCCCATCGCGCACGCCCTCAGCCTCACCTTCGTCTTCAACGGCCTCGCGACCCAGTACCGCGCGAGCCTCACCCGCAGCCTCCGGTTCCGTGCGCTCGCGACGGCGGACGTCACGGCGCCCGCGGTCGCGCTCCTCGTCGCGATCGGCGGCGCGCTCCTCGGCTGGGGCTACTGGGCGCTCGTCGCGCAGCAGCTCACCCAGACGCTCGTGCTGCTGGCGCTCGCGGTCGGCTTCGCCCGGTGGATCCCGCGCCTCCCGCGCCGCGGTGAGCCGATGGGCCCGCTGCTGCGCTTCGGCTGGAACATGGTCTCCAGCCAGATGGTCGGCTACGTCAGCAACAACATCGACACGTTCCTCGTGGGCCTCCGCTTCGGCGCCGGGTCGCTCGGCATCTACAACCGCGCGTTCCAGCTGCTGATGACGCCGCTCGCGCAGATCCGCAGCCCCCTCACCACGGTCGCCATCCCCGTGCTCTCCCGCCTCGCCGACGAGCAGCGCCGGTTCGCCGACTACGTCGCGCGCGGGCAGCTCGCCCTCGGCTACACGCTCGGCGCGGGCCTCGGCCTCGTCGCCGCGACGGCCGTGCCGATCACCGCGGTCTTCCTCGGGCCGCAGTGGGACAGCGTCGCGCCGATCCTCCGCCTCCTCGCCATCGCGGGCATCTTCGACACCCTCGCCTTCGTCGGCTACTGGGTCTACGTGTCGCGCGGCCTGACGGGCGACCTGTTCCGCTTCTCGCTCCTGAGCGCGGTGATCAAGGTCAGCTGCATCCTCATCGGATCGACCGGCGGCATCGTCGGCATCGCGGCCGGGTACGCCGCCGCGCCCGCCATCTGCTGGCCGATCTCGCTGTGGTGGCTGTCGCGCACGGCCCCGATCCCCACGCGCCGGCTCTACCTGGGCGCCCTGCGGATCATCGGCGTCGTGGGCTCGGTGAGCGTCGCGACGGGTGCGCTCCTCGCCCTGGTCGACACCGGATCCGACGTGCTGCAGCTCCTCGCGGGCGTCGGCACGACCGCCGTGCTCTACGCGCTCTCGGTCGCGATCGTCCCGGCCGTGCGCCGCGACGTGCGCGGGGTGCTCGACCTGGCGCGCGTGCTGCCGCGCGCCCGCCGGGTGGCCGCGCCCGCCGCGGGGCCCGACGCCGATCCGGGACCCGATCCGGAGGCGACGCCCGCCGACGTGCCCGCGGCCGCACGCGTCCCGTCCTAGCCCCGCGCGTCGGGCGGCCCCGCGCCGCGCACCTTCCGCAACCTTTCCCCCGCCGACCCGGGCGGGGAGGGGCCGGCGCGGGCGTAGCGTGCACGCAGGGCGCGGATCCACCGGCGCCCCCGCTTCGATGACGAGGACCCCTGTGACCCACGACGCCGCCCGCCTGTCCGTGCTCTACCTCGGCGGGACGGGCACGATCAGCGCCGCGTGCGTCCGGGCCTCCGTCGCCGCCGGGATGGACGTCACGGTCGTGAACCGCGGCGCCGACGCCCAGGGCCGCGGCACGCCCGAGGGCGTGACGAGTCGCGTCGCCGACGTCACGGATCCGGCCGCGCTCCTCGCCGCGATCGGCGATCGCACCTTCGACGCGGTCGTCGACTTCCTGTCCTTCGACGCCGCGGGCGCCGACGGCCGCGTGGAGCTCTTCGCCGGCCGCACCCGGCAGTTCGTGGCCATCAGCTCGGCGTCGATCTACCGCAAGCCCGCGCTCCAGACGCCCATCACCGAGTCGACGCTCCGCGCCAACCCGTTCCTCTGCTATGCGCGCGACAAGATCGCCATGGAGGACGCCTTCCTCCGCCACCACGCCGCGAGCGGCTTCCCCGTCGTGATCGTCCGCCCCTCGCACACCTACGACGAGGCGAGCCCGCCGCTCGCGGGCGGCTGGACGGTCGTCGACCGCATCGCGCGCGGCGACGAGGTCGTGGTCCCCGGCGACGGCACCTCGCTCTGGACCCTCACGCACGCGGACGACTTCGCGGTCGGCCTCGTCGGGATCCTCGGCGACGAGCGCGCCGTGGGCGAGGCGCTGCACATCACGAGCGACGACGTCTCCACGTGGGTTCGGATCCACCACCTCGTCGCCGACGCGCTCGGCGTCGAGGCGCGGCTGGTGCACGTGCCCGCCGAGCAGTTCCCGGTGGTGGAGCCGGACTGGGGCTGGTCGGAGCTGGTGGTGGGCGACCTCTCGCACAGCGCCGTGTTCGACACGACCCGGATCCGCCGCCTCGTGCCCGCGTTCCAGCCGCGGATCCCGTTCCACATCGCGGTGCGCGGCATCGTCGCGTGGCGGGCCGAGCACCCGGAGCTCACCCGGCCGGATGCGGACACCGACCGCCGGATCCAGCGCCTCGTCGACGCGAAGCACGCGGCCGACGCCGCCTACCGGGCGGCCGCGGAGGGCTGAGCCGCGGCGGTCTGACGCGCGGCGCTAGCGGGCGGCGGCGACCGCGGGACGCGCGGTGACCCGCCCGGTCCACCCGGCGCGGACGCGCGCGACGAGCGTCACGACGACGACCGCGCCGGCCGCCACGAGCGCCGCCACCGCGGCCGGCGTCGAGAGCAGCTCGCCCGTGAGGCGTCCGACGGCGACCCACGCGAGGCCCCACGCGATCGCCGCGGAGGGCGCCAGCCGCCCGCCGTCGCGGAGCGCGAGCAGGACGCCGACGAGGCCGGCGACCGCCAGCAGCACGACGGCCCAGGCGTCGCGCCCGGTGGTGCCCGGCTGGAAGCCCGACGCCGTGAGGATCGAGGCGATGTTCGCGATCGACGCGACGCTCACCCAGCCGAGGTAGAGGCCCATGGTGCCGTCGAGCACGACGCCCTCGACCGCGTTCCGCGGCCGCGTCGCCATGAGCGCGTGGAAGACCCACATGAGCGTCACGAGCAGCGCCACGATCACGACGCCGCTGAGCGCGAGGAACCCGGCCTGCGCGGTGAGGATCCACACGGCGTTGAGCACGAGCGTCACGGTGACGGGGTAGCCGACCCGGCGCTGCCGCTCGTCGGCGCGCTGCGCGGGGAGCGCCTGCCAGATCGTGTACGCGACGAGCCCGAGGTAGATCACGCTCCAGATCGAGAACGCGGGGCCGGCCGGCGCGACGGGCGTGTAGCTCGCGCTCAAGGCACCGCTCGACGCGTTCTGGATGCTCCGGTCGCTGAACGCGCCCGAGCCGAACGCGGAGCCGATGACGGCGAACGCCATGCTCGAGATGACGACGATCTGCCGGACGATGTCCTTCACGGTGCCCATGCGGTCCGCTCCTCTACGATGGGAATGTCAGCAGGCGGATAGTAAGCCTGCTGATGATCACTGTAGCAGGAGGAGTGCCGTGCAGGACGACGAGCTCGCCAGCTGGCCCACGGGGCGGCTGCTGTCCACGGCCGCGCGCGCGGTCGAGCACGCCTGGTCGGAGGCGCTCACGACGCTCGGCGTCACGCACGCGGGCCTCATCGCGCTGCACCTGCTCCGTGACGGGCCGCTCAGCCAGATCCAGCTCGCCCGCTCCGCGCACGTCGAGACCCAGACCATGTCGCGCACGCTCGAGCGGCTGGAGCGGGAGGGGCTCGTGTCCCGCGCGCCGGATCCCGCCGACCGCCGCCGCCACGTCGTCGCCCGCACCGCGGCCGGCGCCGACGCCTGGGAGCGCGCGCAGGCGCTCGAGCAGGACGTCGTCCCCGAGCTCGCCCGCTCGGAGGAGATGCGCCGCGGCCTCATCGACGTGATCCGCGCGGCCGGCCGCCCGGCGCCCGCGGCATCCGCCGCCGACGGCGCGTCCGCGTCGTCCGCCGCCGCCCCGGGGCGCGCTCGATGACCCGCCCCGCGGATCCGATCTCCGCCGCCGCGCCCGACCTCCCCGGCCGCGCGGTCATCCGCCAGGTCTGGAGCGACCTGGCGTTCGTGCACTGGCGGGTGGATCCCGCGCTCGTCGCCCCGCTCCTCCCGCCGGGCACGCGTCCCGACGTCCACGGCGGATCCAGCTGGGTCGGCCTCATCCCGTTCGTCCTGTCCCGCAGCGCCTTCCCGCCCCTGCCCGCCGTGCCGTGGGCCGGCACCTTCGCCGAGCTCAACGTGCGCCTCTACAGCGTGGGCGACGACGGTCGCCGCGGCGTGGTCTTCCGCTCGCTCGAGGCCGCGAAGCTCCTGCCGACGCTCGGCGCGCGCGTGGGCCTCGGCCTGCCCTACATGTGGGCGTCGATGACGCACGAGGAGCACGACGGCGTCGTCACCTACACGTCCCGCCGGCACACGGGCGCCCGCCCGTCGTCGCGCATCTCGGTGCGACCGCTCGGCGAGGAGGTCGAGGGGGATCCGCTCGCCGACTTCCTCACCGCGCGCTGGGGCATGCACGTGGCCCGCGGCGGCGTCACGCGGTACTGGCCGAACACGCACGACGCGTGGACCCTCCAGCGTGCTGAGCTCGTCGGCCTCGACGACGAGCTGGTCGCGGCCGCCGGTCTCCCGGGGATCGTCGACCGCGCGCCCGACTCGGTGCTGTTCTCCCGCGGCGTCCGCACGGAGTTCGCCGGCCCTCTCCGCCCGCGCGCCTAGTCGGTCGCGCCCCGGGCCGCCGAGCCCCGCTACCGCTTGGAGCGCGGCGTCCGCGTCGAGCGCGGCTTCCCGCCCGACAGCTCGTCGATCGTGAGCGCGGCGCTCACGAGCGCGAGGTGGCTGAGCCCCTGCGGCAGGTTGCCGAGGAACGCGTGGTCGTCGGCGTCGATCATCTCGGAGTACAGCCCCACGTCGTTGCCGAGGTCGACCAGCTCGTCCATGAGCTCGCGCGCCTCGTCCATCCGGCCGACGCACGCGTAGGCGCCCGCGAGCCAGAACGCGCACGCCGTGAACGTGCCCTCCTCCTCGGGCATGCCGGAGTAGCGGTACAGCAGCGGCCCGCGGCCGAGCTCCGAGCGCAGCGCGTCGAGCGTCCGGGACATGCGCTCGCCGCGGTCGAAGCCGGAGATCGAGTGCAGCAGGATGCTCGCGTCGAGCCGCTGGCTGCCCGGGTGCATGACGTAGGCGCCCCGACCCTCGTCCCAGCACTCCTCCTCGACCCACGTGCGGATCCGGTCGCGCTCGGCCCGCCAGCGGTCCGGCACGCCGGGGATCTGGCCCAGCTCCGCGAGCTCGACGGCGCAGTCGAGGGCCTGCCAGCAGCCGAGCTTCGAGGTCGTGTAGTGCTGCTCGTCCTCGAGCTCCCACATGCCGGCGTCGCGCTTCTGCCACATGTCGCAGGTGCGGTCGGCGAAGGTCGCGAGGAGCCGGCCGGTGTCGGCGTCGAGCACGTTGCCGTCGCGGACGTAGGTGCGCACCACGTCGAACAGGTCGCCGAACACGCCCAGCTGCAGCTGCGCCTGCGCGTCGTTGCCGTCGACGACGGGCCCGACGCCGCGCCATCCCGGCACCTCCGGGTTCGAGCTGCCCTCGGGCACGCCGCCCTCGAGCGAGTAGAAGACGTGGAGGTCGGGGCCGTTGTCGCGGATCGTGCGGAGCATCCAGGAGACCGCCGCGTGCGTCTCCTCGCGGAGCCCGAACTTCACGAGGGCGTTCACCGTGTAGGCGAGGTCGCGCACCCAGGCGAAGCGGTAGTCCCAGTTCTTGCCGCCGCCCATCCGCTCGGGCAGCGAGGTCGTCGCGGCCGCGGCGATGGATCCGGTCGGCGCGTGCACGAGCAGCTTGAGCGCGAGGGCGCTGCGCTGCACGGCCTCGGCCCACTCGCCCTCGTAGCGGAACTCGGCGCTCCAGCCCTGCCAGTTGCGGATGGTGCGGTCGATGCCCTCGTCCACGATCTCCGGGTTCGGGATCCGCACGGGCTCCCGCTCGGTCCCCACCATCGTGAGGACGTGGCGCGACCCCTCCTGCGTGGTGAACGCGCCGGACAGCGACTGCGTCCCGGGCTCGGCGGGGCCGTGGTCGAGGCCGACGACCGCGAGCGTCACGCCGTCCACGCGGATGACCGGGCCGTTGTGCGTCGCCTGCACCCAGGGGGACGACGTGCCGAGCGCGGTCCCGGGCGCGATGAGCCAGCTCATCGCCACCTCGCCCGTCAGCCCCTCGATGCGCCGGCCGAGCTCGGACCACGGCAGCCGCCCGGCGACGCCCGTGACGAGCGCGTCGGTCACGCGCACGCTTCCGGACGCCGTGGTGAAGGTGGTGGTGAGCACGTTGGTGCCGGGCACGTAGGCGCGCGTCACCTCGAAGTCCTCGTCGGGACGCAGCGTGATCCGGCCGCCGTGCGGGGCGTCGAGGATCGCGGCGAACGCGGGCGGCGTGTGCAGGTTCGGGAGCGGGAGCCAGTCGATGTCGCCGTCCTCCGCGATGAGCGCGACGGTGCGCCCGTCCCCGATGGCGGCGTAGCTGCGGAGAGCGACGTACCCGTCGGTGCGCTCGGGTGCGGGGCGGGACGTGGGCTGGGACATGGGACTCCTGTCGACGCCGGCAGGAGGGCACCGACCCCTCCAGTATCCCCGGGTCGCCCCCTGGCGACCGGGCCGTCATCCGGCCGGAGACGCGGCGGCCGTCCCAACCGTTCTTCCCCGGGCTCCGAATACTGCCGATGTGCCCGGAGCCCACCCGAACGGTTCCGGTCGCGGCCCGTCGGACAGCGTCGTCCGCGCGGGTCTCCCTCCCCGCGTCGACCCGGGCCAGGCTGGATCCATGACGCTCATCGAGGCCGTGCGCGGCGACATCACCCTGCAGGACGTCGACGCGATCGTCGATGCCGCGAACTCGTCGCTCCTCGGCGGCGGGGGAATGGACGGCGCGATCCACCGCGCGGCCGGTCCCGAGCTGATCGCCGCCTGCCGCCGCATCCGCGCCGACGAGCTGCCCGACGGCCTGCCGGCGGGCGACGCGATCGCGACGCCCGGCTTCCGCCTGCCCGCGCGCCACGTGATCCACACGGTCGGCCCCGTCTGGTCCGCATCCGACGACCGCACCGCGGTCCTCGCGAGCGCGTACCGCCGGTCGATCGAGGTGGCGGCCGGCCTCGGGATCCGCAGCGTCGCCTTCCCGGCGGTCTCGGCCGGCGTCTACGGTTGGCCGCTCGACGACGCGGCGCGCGTCGCGGTCGCCTCCGTGCGCGGCGCGCTTGCGGACGGCGCGGGCGACGGCATCGAGCTGGTGCGCTTCGTGCTGTTCTCGGACCAGGCGCTCGCGGCCTTCGAGGCGGCGCTCGCATCCGACGCGTGAGCCGCGATGTCCGACGCGGGCCGAGGAAGAGGAACGCCGGCCCTGCCGTCTGGGACGGGGACCGGCGGATGGTGCCTGGACGCGGCGTCGATCCGCGGACCTTTCGATTTTCAGTCGAACGCTCTACCAACTGAGCTACCCAGGCGAGCGGGCGGCTTGCGAGAAGACGCCCACATCGGACAGAAGCCCTCTCGTGAGAGAGGGCTCATATCCGTGGCGACCCTGACGGGACTTGAACCCGCGACCTCCGCCGTGACAGGGCGGCACGCTAACCAGCTGCGCTACAGGGCCTTGCATGTCGATCACATTGCCTGGTGACCCCAACGGGATTCGAACCCGTGTTAACGCCGTGAAAGGGCGCCGTCCTAGGCCACTAAACGATGGGGCCGCTCGCCCTGGCGGACCAGGTCTCGCAGCAACCGACACGTCAGCATAACCGCACTCCGGCCGAGGACTCAAATCGGCCGTCCCCGCGTGGGCCCCGCGCCCGAGGGCATGCGGATCGGGCGGCGTGTCGCCTGCTCGCGGCGGGGCCGGCGGGAGTCGGCGGGCAGGGCCTTCGTGGCCTCCTGTCAGGTTCGCGACACGGCCAGCGCGCTGCCCCGGCGGCACCCTGCCGCCGGGTTAGCCTTCGCTCGACCCTCCTCGGGGAGGGGATCCTCAGCGTGGATCCCCGCATCGGCGCGCTGTGCGCCGCGCATCCCCGTTGCTACTGTGAGAGCCGGTGAAGGTGTGACGGATGTGATCCGCGCTCCCCGCCGGCCCTGCAGGGAGGCACAGCCGGCCAGCCGGGCGACACGATGATCGGGACCACCATGCACCACGACCTCCTCCGGAGACCGCGCACCACGGGCGCCACACGATCGCGCCCGCGAGGCCGCCGCAGCCTCCAGGCCATCGTCGCCATCGTCGCCGTGCTCCTCACGGGGTCGATCGCCGCTCCCGCCCACGCCGACACCTTCGCCTCGTGGGACGACGTGCAGAAGGCGCGCGGCGACGAGCAGGCGCAGCAGGCGCTCGTGCAGCGGATCAACGACGAGATCGCGTCCCTCCAGCAGCGCGTCACCGACGCGCAGGCCCTCGTGGTCCAGCGCGGCGACGAGCACGACAAGGCGCAGCAGGCGGCGGACGACAAGCACGCCGAGACCGACCTGCTCCAGCAGAAGGTCGACGCGGCCGCCGCGAAGGCCACCAAGTCCCAGGAGCAGGCGGCCGGCCTCGCCAAGCAGCTGATGCGGTCCGGCGGGCAGAACCTCTCCGGCACCCTCCTCCTCAGCGAGGGCGACGGCAGCGACGACCTCCTCGACAAGCTCGGCACCATGAGCAAGGTCGCCGAGAAGAGCGACCAGATCTACGCGATCGCCCTGCAGGACCGCAACGCCGCCACGGCCCTCGCGGACCAGGCGAAGGTGGCGCTCGCGGAGCTCGACGCGCTGAACGCGAAGGCCGAGCAGCTCCTCGAGGAGGCCGCCCAGGCGCAGGTCGACCTCGAGCAGGCGCTCGAGGACCAGAGCGCGCAGAAGGCCGACGCCGACGCGAAGCTCTCCGTCATCACCGAGAACCGCGAGGCCACCGAGGACGACTACCAGGCCGGCGTCCGCAAGCGCCAAGCCGACGCGGACGCGCTCGCCGCGAGCCAGGGCAGCGCGGGTGGCGACGTCTCGCCCGGCGCCATCAGCTCATCCGGGTGGACCGCGCCGCTGCCGGGAGCCAGCACGAGCAGCCCCTTCGGGTACCGGATCCACCCGATCTACCACACCAAGATCATGCACGCGGGCGAGGACCTCGTCCGCGGATACAGCTGCGGCGAGATCCAGTACGCCGCCCACTCGGGCACCGTCAGCTTCGCCGGTCGGAACGGCGGCTACGGCAACTACATCCGCATCGACCACGGCGGCGGCGTCTCCTCGGCGTACGGGCACATCGTGGACGGCGGCACGCTCGTGCGCACCGGCCAGCAGGTCGTCGCGGGCCAGCCCATCGCCCACACGGGCACCACGGGCGGCTCCACCGGCTGCCACCTCCACTTCGAGATCCGCATCAACGGGAACGCCGTCGACCCGGTGGCGTTCATGCACGGCCAGGGCGTCTCCATCAGCAGCACGCATTGACATGAGGAACGACATGAACCACCTTCGCCCGACCACGGTCGTCATCTCCACGATCGCCGTGGGGGTGATCGCGGTGTCCAGCGGCGTCGCCGCCCAGACCGCGTTCGCCGCGACCGACTACCCCTCGTGGGCCGACGTCCAGGCGGCGAAGGCGAACCAGGCCGACACCCAGGCGGCCATCGACCGCGTGACCGAGCTGGCGACGGGGCTGCAGGAGTCCGCGGACCAGTCGAACAAGGCCGCGATGATCGCCGGCGAGAAGTACGCCGAGGCGCAGGCCGCGCGCGACGCGAAGGCCGACGAGCTCGCGCGCCTGCAGAAGAAGTCCGACGAGGCCCAGGCGACGGCCCTCACCAGCCGGATGCGCGCCGGGCTCCTCGCGAGCCACCTCGCGCGGGCCGGCGGCCAGGACATCACGGCGAGCCTGTTCGCGTCGGACGGCGACGACGCGGAGGGGCTGCTGCGCTCGCTCGGCACCATGACGAAGCTCTCCGAGAGCACGCAGTCCGTGTACCAGCAGGCGCTCGCGGACCGCAACAGCGCCGCGTCGCTGAGCGACCAGGCGCAGGTCGCGAAGGACGAGCTCGCCCGGCTCGCGGACGAGGCCCAGAAGGCGCTCGACGACGCGAACTCCGCCGCCGCGACCGCGCAGGCCGCGGTCGCCGAGCAGACGCGCAACAGCGACCAGCTCATCGCGCAGCTGGCGCTGCTCAAGGACTCCACCTCGGAGATCGAGGCGCAGTACATCCAGGGCATCACGCAGCCGCCGATCCCCGCCCCCGTGGCCGCACCGGCGCCCTCGTCGGGCGGCTCGGGCGGCGGCGGATCCTCGTCCGGCGGCGGCGGCGGCGGTTCGTCGTCCGGCGGCGGATCCTCGTCCGGTGGTGGATCGGGCGCGCCCGCCCCCGCACCCCAGCAGCCGGCCCCGCAGCAGCCCTCGCGTCCCGCGCCCGGCCCGGCTCCCGCTCCCGCGCCGGCCCCCGCCCCGTCCGGCAACGCCGCGCAGGTCGCCCTCGGGTTCGCGAAGGCCCAGCTCGGCGAGGCCTACGTCCTCGGCGGCGCGGGCCCCAACGTGTGGGACTGCTCGGGACTCGTGATGATGGCGTACCGCGCGGCGGGCATCGACGTCGGCAGCCACTCGGTGAGCAGCCAGTACAACACCATGCAGGCGCGGGGCCGCCTCGTGCCGTTCTCGCAGCGTCAGCCGGGGGACATCATCTTCTGGAACGACGGCAGCGGGTTCTACCACGACGCCCTCTCGATGGGCGGGAACACCATCATCGCGGCGCCGAAGCCCGGCGACGTGGTGAAGATCCAGCAGCTCTGGGGCTTCGGCGACATCATGCCCTACGTCGGCCGACCCGGCTGATCCCCTCCGATCGGCCCTGCCCGGACACGACGACGCCCGCCTCACCGCAGCTGCTGCGGAGGCGGGCGTCGTCGTGTCAGCCGCGCGGGCTCACCGGGTGACGCGGATCAGGCGTCCTCCTCCGGCTCGCCGCCGTGCCCGTGGCCCTCGGCCTGGAGCTTCTCGAAGCCGGCCTGGACGATGCGCTCGGCCTCGGCCGCGTCGCCCCACCCTTCCGTCTTGACCCACTTGCCGGGCTCGAGGTCCTTGTAGTGCTCGAAGAAGTGCTCGATCTCGTTGCGCGTCTGCTGCGGCACGTCGTCGATGTCCTGGACGTGGGCCCAGCGCGGGTCCTTCGCGGGGACGGCGATGACCTTGGAGTCGATGCCGGCCTCGTCGCTCATGTTGAAGACGCCCACCGGGCGGACGGCGACGCCGACGCCGGGGAAGACCGGGTACTCGAGCAGCACGAGCACGTCGACGGGGTCGCCGTCGAGGCCGAGGGTGTTCTCGAAGTAGCCGTAGTCGGTGGGGTAGACGAACGACGTGAAGAGCACGCGGTCGAGGTACACGCGGCCCGTCTCGTGGTCGACCTCGTACTTGTTGCGGGACCCCTTGGGGATTTCGACGACGACGTCGTAGCTGGCCATGCGCGTGCTCCTCGTGGTTCGGACGTGGGCGGGATGCTGCCATAACGTTAGTGGATGCCCTCCGAGCGCCCCCGTCTCACGCCCGCCGTCGCGGACCTCAGGCGGGCGGTCCGCGCGGCGATCGCGGCGCTGCCCGCGGAGCCGGCCGGTCCCGTCCTCGTCGCGCTCTCGGGCGGCGCCGACTCGCTCGCGCTGGCCGCGGCCGCCGCGTTCGAGTGCCCCCGCGCGGGCGTCGCCGCGGGCGCGGTCGTCGTCGACCACGGCATGCAGGAGGGATCCGCCGCGGTCGCCGCGCGGGCCGCCGACGCCGCGCGCGCCCTCGGCCTCGCACCGGTCCTCGTGTCGCGCGTGCGGGTGGATCCCGGCGCGTCCGGCCCCGAGGCCGCCGCGCGCGTCGCCCGGTACGCGGCGTTCGACGACGCGCTGCGGGAGACCGGATCCCGCGCGCTGCTCCTCGCCCATACCCTCGACGACCAGGCGGAGACCGTGCTGCTCGGGCTGGCGCGGGGGTCGGGCGCCACGAGCCTCCACGGCATGGCCGCGTCCATGCCCGCGCGCGCGGCCGACGCCGTGTACCTCCGGCCGCTGCTCGGGATCCGCGCGGCCGTCACCCGTGCCGCGTGCGTCGACCAGGGCCTCACCCCGTGGCAGGACCCGCACAACGCCGATCCCCTCTACGCCCGCGTGCGCGTCCGCCACGACGTGCTGCCCGTGCTCGAGCGCGAGCTCGGCCCCGGCGTCGCGGAGGCCCTGGCCCGCACGGCCGACCAGCTGCGCGAGGACGACGACGCGCTCGAGCACTTCGCCGCCGAGATGATCGAGGAGATCGCCGACCACGCCGAGGCGGGCATCTCCCTCGAGGTCGCCTCGCTCCTCGCCGCGCCGCCCGCGCTGCGGCACCGGCTGATCCGCCTCGCCGCGCGCGAGGAGTTCGCGTCCCACCTCTCGCGGACGCACGTCCTGGAGGTCGCGCGCCTCGTCACCGACTGGCACGGGCAGGGGCCGGTCGACCTGCCGGGCGTTAGGGTCGTACGCAAGGACGGGCTCATCGTCCTCAGCGCCAGGACGACGGAAGAGTGACATGAGATCCACCGACATCGCCGACGACCTGACCGAGGTCCTCCACACCGAGGAGGAGATCCACGGCCGCATCGCCGAGATGTGCCGCGAGATCGAGCGCGACAACCCGGGGGAGGAGCTGCTCCTCGTGGGCGTGCTCAAGGGCGCGGTCATGGTCATGGCCGACCTCGCCCGCGAGCTCGCGCTGCCGATCCACATGGACTGGATGGCGGTCAGCTCCTACGGCTCCGGCACCAAGTCGAGCGGCGTCGTCCGCATCCTCAAGGACCTCGACGCCGACCTCACCGGCCGGCGCGTGCTCATCGTCGAGGACATCATCGACTCCGGCCTCACGCTGTCCTGGCTGCTGGCGAACCTCCGTTCGCGCGGGGCCGAGAGCGTCGAGGTGTGCGCGCTGCTGCGCAAGCCCGAGGCCGCGAAGATCGCGGTCGACGTCAAGTACGTGGGCTTCGAGATCCCCGACGACTTCGTGGTCGGCTACGGGCTCGACTACGCCGAGCGGTACCGCAACCTCCGCGACGTGGCGATCCTCGCGCCGCACGTCTACAGCTGAGTCGCCCCGCCCCTCTTACCCGCCTCCATGCCGGCGCACGTTCGGCTGGCGGCGAACACCGCGGCCACGCTCAGACGGCCGCTTGTATCCTCGAGACATCTCGTCGCCGTACGGCGCGGCACGGGCAGAAAGGTGTCGGGCCCGCGCCCCTACGCTCATGAACTTCAAGAAACTCCTCCGCAGCCCGATCCTGATCGTCGTCCTCGCCATCGTCGTGGTGTCCGTGGGCTTCAGCCTCATCACGGGATCCGGATACAAGACCATCACCACGCAGCACGGCCTCGAGCTGATCCAGGACGGCAAGGTCGCCTCCGCCAAGATCATCGACGGCGAGCAGCGCGTGGACCTCACGCTCGCGAGCGCCGACGGCGACAACGGCACCATGGTGCAGTTCAACTACGTCGCGCAGCGCGGCGGCGAGATCGTCTCCGCCATCACGACCGCGAACCCGGCCGAGGGCTTCGACGACCAGGTGCCGCAGCCGAGCTGGCTCCTCTCCGCGTTCAGCATCCTGCTGCCGCTCCTGCTCATCGGCTTCTTCATCTGGATCATGTTCTCCGGCATGCAGGGCGGGGGGAACCGCGTCATGCAGTTCGGCAAGTCGAAGGCGAAGCTCGCCTCCAAGGACTCCCCGAAGGTCACGTTCGCGGACGTCGCCGGGTCGGACGAGGCCATCGAGGAGCTCGAGGAGATCAAGGACTTCCTCAAGGAGCCCGCCAAGTTCCAGGCCGTCGGCGCCCGCATCCCCAAGGGCGTGCTGCTGTACGGCCCTCCCGGCACCGGCAAGACCCTGCTCGCGCGCGCCGTCGCGGGCGAGGCGGGCGTGCCCTTCTACTCCATCTCCGGATCCGACTTCGTCGAGATGTTCGTGGGCGTCGGCGCGAGCCGCGTGCGCGACCTGTTCGAGCAGGCCAAGCAGAACGCGCCGGCCATCATCTTCGTCGACGAGATCGACGCGGTCGGCCGCCACCGCGGCGCCGGCGTCGGCGGCGGCAACGACGAGCGCGAGCAGACCCTCAACCAGCTCCTGGTGGAGATGGACGGCTTCGACGTCAAGACCAACGTCATCCTCATCGCGGCCACCAACCGGCCCGACGTGCTCGACCCCGCGCTCCTGCGTCCCGGCCGCTTCGACCGCCAGATCGGCGTCGACGCCCCCGACCTGCAGGGCCGCAAGCAGATCCTCGAGGTGCACGGGCGCGGCAAGCCGCTCGCCGCGGGCGTCGACCTCGAGGTCCTCGCGCGGAAGACCCCGGGCTTCACGGGCGCCGACCTCGCCAACGTCCTCAACGAGGCCGCGCTCCTCACGGCGCGCTCCAACGCCCAGCTCATCGACGACCGCGCGCTCGACGAGGCCGTCGACCGCGTCATGGCCGGGCCCCAGCGCCGCAGCCGCATCATGCGCGACCACGAGAAGCTCATCACCGCGTACCACGAGGGCGGGCACGCGCTCGCGGCGGCGGCGATGAACAACACGGATCCCGTCACCAAGGTCACGATCCTGCCCCGCGGCCGCGCCCTCGGCTACACGATGGTGCTGCCGCTCGAGGACAAGTACTCCGTCACCCGCAACGAGCTGCTCGACCAGCTGGCGTACGCCATGGGCGGCCGCGTGGCGGAGGAGATCGTGTTCCACGACCCGACCACGGGCGCGTCGAACGACATCGAGAAGGCCACGTCCACGGCCCGCCGCATGGTCACCGAGTACGGCATGAGCGCCAAGGTCGGATCCGTGAAGCTCGGCTCGAGCTCCGGCGAGCCGTTCCTCGGCCGCGAGCTCGGCGGCGGACGCGACTACTCGGAGGACATGGCCCTCACGGTCGACGCCGAGGTGCGCGCGCTCCTCGACGGCGCCCACGACGAGGCGTGGCAGGTCATCAACGACAACCGCGACGTGCTCGACCGACTGGCCACCGAGCTGCTCGAGAAGGAGACGCTCGACCACGACCAGCTCGCGGCGATCTTCGCGGACGTCAAGAAGCTGCCGCCGCGCCCGCAGTGGCTCTCCAGCGACAAGCGCCCGCTGTCCGACCTGCCTCCCGTGCCGATGCCGCAGAAGGCGCCCATCGACCAGGGCGTCGTCGACGGCGCGGTCGACTCGGAGCCGCCGGCCGGCAAGCCGAAGCGCTCGCCCTTCCCGCGTCCCGCGACGGCCTGATCCGGTGGGCGTCGACCGGGCGCGCATCGAGGCGGCCGTGGCCGAGCTGATCCTCGCGATCGGCGAGGACCCGGGCCGGGAGGGCCTCGCGACCACCCCGGCGCGGGTGGCCGAGGCCTACGGCGAGTTCTTCGCGGGCGTGGGCGCGGATCCGCTCCGGCACCTGCGCGAGACGTTCCCCCTCCCCGAGACGGACGCGGCGCCGCAGCCCGTGATCGTGACCGGCATCGCCTTCCGCTCCATCTGCGAGCACCACCTGCTGCCGTTCACGGGCGTCGCGCACCTGGCCTACGTGCCGGGGGAGCGGATCGTGGGGCTCGGCCGGCTGCCGCGCGTGGTCGACGACCTCGCGTCGCGGCCGCAGATGCAGGAGCGGCTGGGGGAGCAGATCGCGGAGGCGCTCGAACGGGGCCTCGGCGCCCGCGGCGTGGCCGTGATCCTCGACGCGACGCACGGCTGCGTCACCGCGCGCGGCACGCGGCAGGCGGGCAGCACGACCATCACCATAGCGGCGCGCGGGTCGCTCGCCGAGCCCGCGGCGCGCGCCGAGGTGCTGGCGCTCCTGCCCGCCGCTGCCGCTCGGGACCGGCCGTGACCTGCCCGTCGTCGCCCGTCGCGCGCACGCTCGTGATGGGGATCCTCAACGCCACCCCCGACTCCTTCAGCGACGGCGGCCGCCACCTCGCCCTCGACGACGCGCTCGCGCACGCCAGGCGGATGGTCGCCGCGGGTGCCGACCTCGTGGACGTCGGCGGGGAGTCCACCCGCCCGGGCGCCCTCCGGGTGGACGCCGACGAGGAGCTCCGGCGCGTGCTCCCCGTCGTGCGGGAGCTCGCCGCGGAGGGCATCGCCGTGAGCGTCGACACCATGCGCGCCGCGACCGCGGAGGCCTGCATCGGCGCGGGGGCGCGCGTCGTCAACGACGTGTCCGGGGGGCTCGCGGATCCGCGCATGGCCGCCGTCGTCGCCGGAGCCGACGTCGACTACGTGGCGATGCACTGGCGCGGGCACAGCGACACCATGGCGGCGCGGGCGACCTACGCCGACACGGTCGGCGAGGTGCGCGACGAGCTCGACGCCCGCGTCGCCGCGCTGGTCGCCGCGGGGCTCGATCCCGCCCGCATCGTCCTCGACCCGGGCCTCGGCTTCGCGAAGGAGGCCGCGCACGACTGGCAGCTGCTCGGATCCCTCGACCGCTTCACGGGCCTCGGCCACCGCGTGCTCGTGGGCGCCTCCCGCAAGCGCTTCCTCGGGCGGCTGCTGCCCGAGGGCGCGGGCGTCGCGGACCGGGACGTGCCGACCGCCGTCGTCAGCGCCCTGTCCGCGCGCTCCGGGGCGTGGGCCGTGCGCGTGCACGACGTCGCGTCCACGCGCGCGGCGCTCGCGGTCGAGGGGGCGTGGGCGCGCGGGCGCGCCGAGGCCGCCGCCGCCGCATCCGCCGGGCCGTCGGCCGCCGCCGGTCTGTCAGAGTAGGAGCATGAGCGCCGTGAGCCAGGACCGTGTCGTCGTCTCCCCGCAGGCGGTGCTCGTGCGCATCGCGGTCGCCGCGCTCATCGCGTCCGTGATCCTCGGCGCCGGGCTGACCTTCCCCACCGACCTGGCCGCCGGTGCGGGGACGGGCGTCGTGGTCGCGAAGGTCGTCGCCGTCGTGCTCGGGCTCCTCGGATCGCTCGGCAGCGCCTACGCCTCCGTCGTGCTGCTCTCGCCCGTCCTCACCACGATCGGCGCCGCTCTCTGGCCGGTCGCCGTCGCGCTGCTCGGCACCGCCCTGGGGATCGTCGGCGCGCTGCCGTTCTCCTCGGCGGCGAGCGAGGGCGACGCGTCTCACGCCGCCATCGGGCTCGTCGCCGCGGTGCTCGCCGTGCTCGGGATCGCCGCCGCCATCGGGTGGGCCGTCGTCCAGCGTCGCGTCGCGCGCCTCGCCGCCACGGCCCGCCGGGTCACCGAGACGGGCCGCCGCACCTCCGCGATCGTGACCGCGGTCCAGCGCCTCGACGGATCCGGCGACGCCGTCCGCGCGCGCCTCACGGTCGCCTTCACCGACGCCGACGGCCGCGACCACCACGTCACCCGCACCGTCACCACGGCCGACCGCCTGCTCCCCGCCGTCGGCGGCAAGCTCCCGCTCTGGTACGACCCGGCCGACCCGGGCGACCTCCCGTCCATCGTCGTGGGCCGCTCATGGTGACGACCCTGCCGGCCGACCGCATCCTCCTCACCGGCCTCCGCGTGCACGCCCACCACGGCGTCTTCGCCGAGGAGCGCCGTGACGGCCAGCCGTTCGTGGTCGACCTCGAGGTCGCGCTCGACCTCGCCCCCGCGGGCGGCAGCGACGAGCTGGCCCGCACGCTGCACTACGGCGAGCTGGCCGAGGAGGTCGCCGCGGCGGTCGGGCGCGATCCGGTCGACCTCATCGAGACGGTCGCCGAGCGCGTCGCGGGCGTCGTGCTCGCGCATCCCGTCGCCCGGTGGGTGCGCGTCACCGTGCACAAGCCGGACGCGCCGATCGCGGTGCCGTTCGACGACGTGGCCGTGGTGATCGAGCGCGCGTCCGCGCTGCCCGCGCCGGGGGAGGCCGCGCGCGCGGTCGTGGCCGTGGGATCCAACCTCGGCGACCGGCGCGCGACCATCGAGCGCGCGCTGGCCCTGGTCGACGAGGTGCCGGGTCTCCGGGTCGTGCGCTCCTCGGAGCTCGTGGAGTCCGTCGCCGTGACCGCCGACGGGGAGGATCCGACGAAGCCCGGCTACCTCAACGGCGTCGCGCTGGTGGACGCGCGCCTCGGCCCGCACGAGCTGCTGGACGCGCTGGCCGCGATCGAGCGCGACCTCGGCCGCGTCCGCGCCGAGCGCTGGGGCGACCGCACGATCGATCTCGACGTCGTCGCGTACGGCGACGCGCGGATCCACGACGACCGGCTCACGCTCCCGCACCCGCGCGCCGCCGAGCGCGCCTTCGTGCTGGGGCCGTGGCTGCAGGCGGATCCCGACGCGGTGCTGCCCGGCCGCGGCCGCGTCGACGCGCTGCTCGCGGCCCTCGAGCCCGCCGTCGACCCCGCGGAGGCCACCCCATGACGCGCACGCGCTCCACCACCCTCATCGCCCTCCTCATCGCGGGCGCGGCCGTCGGCTGGTTCGCCGAGAACGCGCTCGTGATGACCGGCCGCGCGCTCCTCATCCCGCCGCTCACGCTCGGCGCGACGCTCCTCATCGTCGGGATCGTGCTGCTCGCGCTCGCCCGCCCCATCCGCCGCTCGACGCTCGGACGCACCCCGGGACGCGTCGACCCCTTCCGTGCCACGCGCGTGGTGCTCCTCGCCAAGGCGTCGGCTCTCGCCGGGGCGCTGCTCACCGGGATCACCGGGGGAGTGCTGGCCTTCGTGCTGGCGCGTCCCGTGCTGCCCGGCGCGTCCTCGGTCGGGCTGGCGGTGGCCGGTACGGTGGGAGCCGTCGTCCTCCTCGTCGCCGGGCTGGTCGCCGAGCACTGGTGCACGGTCCCGCCCGACGATGGAGACGACCCGCGCGCCGGGGATCCGGCGCGCGAGCTCTCGTAGGACCCTCAGCACGACCCCCGCACCGCCGCCGGCAGGCCCCATCGCACCAACCGAGGAGCACCGTGACCCCGAACGTCGACCCGCACGGCGTCTCCTGGCGCCGCGTCTCCCCGCGCCTCGTCGGCGTCGAGCTGGTGGGCGGCGTGATCACCGCCCTCGTGCTCGGCGGCATCGCGGCGTTCCTCTTCGCGGTCGAGGCGCCGCGCTGGCTGCCCATCGTGCTCGGCGCCGCCGCGGCGATCGAGCTGGTGGTGACGCTCGTCATCGTCCCGCGCCGCGTGCGGGCGATGGGCTACCAGCTCCGCGAGGACGACCTCGTCTTCCGCCGCGGCATCATGTGGACGCGCGTCGTCGCCGTGCCGTACGGGCGGATGCAGCTCGTCGACATCACGCGCGGCCCCGTCGGCCGCGTGCTCGGCCTGGCGGACCTCAAGCTCGTGACCGCGGCCGCCGCGGCGGCCATCCAGATCCCCGGCCTCACGAACGCGGACGCCGAGGAGCTGCGCGACCGGCTCGTCGCCCTCGCCGAGACGCGCCGGGCCGGGCTGTGAGCGACCCGACGCCCGAGGATCCGGCGGCGCGCCCGTCCCGCGCCGCGCCCGGCGACGCCTCGTCCGCCTCGGCGTCCGCGGAGGGAGCCGGCCCCGCCGCGGAGGCGCGGATCGCGGAGGAGCTCACCGACGGCGACTGGCACCGCCTGCACCCCGCCACCCCCGTGCTCCGCGGCGGGGTCCTCTTCATCGTCGCGATCGGCTTCCTCGTCTCGTCGCTGCGCGAGCAGCTCGTGGAGCAGTTCGTGCCCGGCCAGCGTCGGGACGGCGAGCAGGACCTCATCCCGATGCTCGTGGAGTCCGGCAGCCTCATCTGGGTGATCCTCGCGCTCCTGGCGTTCACCCTCCTCGCGGTCGGCATCTCCTACCTCTCCTGGCGGATGCACACGTTCCGCGTCACCGAGGAGACCGTCGAGGTGCGCAGCGGAATCCTGTCGCGCACGAACCGGCGGGCCCGGCTCGACCGGATCCAGGGCGTCAACATCGTCCGCCCCCTCATCGCGCGGCTCATCGGCGCGGCCAAGCTCGAGATCCAGGTCGCGGGCAACGACGCCAACCTGCCGCTGCAGTACCTCCGCTCGCGCGACGCCGACGCGTTCCGCCTGCGCGTGCTGCGGCTCGCGTCCGGCGCGCGGGCGGAGGCGGCCGGATCCGCTCCCGCCGCCCCCGGCGCTCCCGCCCGCGGCTTCGTCGGCTCCCGCGTGGACGACTTCCTCGCGCCGGAGCTCGATCCCGATGCGGCGCCGCCGCAGTCCATCGTGCGCATCCCCATCCCGCGCCTCGTCGGCGCCGTCCTCCTCTCGGCGCCGACGGTCGTGCTCGTGCTGTTCGTGGTGGTGGGGATCCCGCTCATCGTGCGCTTCGAGGCCTGGTACCTGCTCGTGCCGCTGCTGCCCACGCTGCTGGGATCCGCCGGCTTCTTCGTGCGCCGCATCACGCGCTCGCTCCGCTACAGCGTCGCCGGCACGCCCGACGGCGTCCGCGTGGGCTTCGGGCTCCTGTCGACGAGCAACGACACCATCCCGCCCGGCCGGATCCACGCGGTCGAGGTCGTGCAGCCGCTCCTCTGGCGCGCGTCCGGCTGGTGGGAGATCCGCATCACGCGCGCCTCGTACTCCTCGGCGCCGGGCGCGGCCGGCCAGCAGAACACGTCGATCCTCCCGGTGGGCGACCGCCGCGACGTCGACCGCGTGCTCGGCCTCGTGCTGCCCGACCTCGTGGGCGACCGGACGCTGGCGCTCGTCGCCGCGGGCATGACCGGCCGCGGGGGAGTCGATGACGGCTTCACGACGTCGCCGCGTCGGGCCTGGATCCTCAAGCCCTTCTCCTGGCGCCGCACCGGCTTCGCGGTCGACGCGTCGGCGTTCCTCGTCCGCCGCGGCATGATCTGGCGTCGCCTCGTCATCGTGCCGCACGCCCGGACGCAGGGCGTCGACCTCACGCAGGGCCCGATCGACCGCCGCCTCGACCTCGTGTCGGTGCGCGCCGCCACCGTCGCGGGACCCGTGGACACTCGGCTCGGCGCCATCGACCGCGCCACCGGGATGGAGCTGTCGACCCGGCTGGTCCAGGCCGCCGTGGCGTCCGCCCGCTCGGACACGTCCGCGCACTGGGGCGCCGAGGCCGCGAGCTGGCCGGCGCCGGGATCCGCGACCGCGACCGCGCCGGCCGCCCCGCCGGCCCCCGCCCGCGACTCCGACGAGGAGCCCGCTCCCGCTCGCGATCCCGCGTCCCCCTGGCCGCCGCCCGCCGCCGACGCCCCGCGCCACCGCTCCGCGCCCGAGGACCCCGCGTGACCTCCCCGTCCCAGCGCTCCGGCCGGCTCGGCGTCGGCATCGTCGGCGCGGGCCGGGTCGGCCCCGTCCTCGGCGCGGCGCTCGCGGGCGCCGGTCACGCGATCACCGGCATCTCGGCCGTCTCCGCCGCCAGCCGCGAGCGCGCGGAGGCCATGCTGCCGGGGGTCCCGGTCCTCGAGATCCCCGATCTCGTCGAGCGGAGCGAGCTCGTGCTCCTCGCCGTCCCCGACGCCGAGCTCCCCGGCCTCGTCGCGGGTCTCGCCGCCACGGGCGCGTGGCAGGCGGGTCAGCTCGTCGTGCACACCTCGGCGGCGCACGGGATCCAGGTGCTGGCCCCGGCGTTCGCGTCCGGCATCATCCCGCTCGCCATCCACCCGGCGATGTCGTTCACCGGCACGAGCATGGACCTCAGCCGCATGGCGGACAGCTGGTTCGCCGTGACCGCGCCCGCGCCCGTCCTCCCCATCGCGCAGGTGCTCGTCGTGGAGATGGGCGGCGAGCCCGTCGTCGTGGAGGAGCGTGACCGCACGGCGTACGCCGAGGCCATCTCCACCGCGACCACGTTCTCCACCGCCATCGTCGACCAGGCCGCCGGCCTCCTCGCGGGCATCGGCGTGGAGGAGCCCGGCCGCGTGCTCGGCCCGCTGATCCGCTCGGCCGTCGACGACGCGCTCCGCCGCTCCTCCCCGGCGGGCGGCGCGCGCCTCACGTCCGGCGACATCCCGCTGCCGACGGACGAGGGTCCCGACGCGCACTAACCTTGTGCGTCCGCGTCCCGAGCACCCGAGGAGCACCACGGCATGACGATCCCCGCGCCCACCGTCGTCACCGGCATCGCCGAGCTGCGCGCCCGCGTCCGCGACCACCGGGCCGCGCGCACCGCGGCGGGGGAGGCGCCCGCCGTCGTCCTCGTGCCCACCATGGGCGCGCTGCACGATGGCCACCTGGCGCACGCCCGCCGCGCCCGCGAGCTCGGGTCCCTCGTGGTCGTGTCGATCTTCGTCAACCCCCTGCAGTTCGGCGCGGGCGAGGACCTCGACGCCTACCCGCGCACGCTCGACGCCGACGTGGCCGCGCTCGCGGAGACGGGCGTCGACCTGGTCTTCGCGCCGTCCGCGGCCGAGATGTACCCGGATGGGCCCGCCCGCGTCCGCGTCACCGGCGGATCCGTCGCCCTCACGCTCGAGGGCCGCTCCCGCCCCGGCCACTTCGACGGCATGCTCACCGTCGTGGCGAAGCTCCTCCACGTCGTCGCGCCCGACATCGCCACCTTCGGCCGCAAGGACGCCCAGCAGCTGCACCTCGTCCGCCGCATGGTGCGCGACCTCGACCTGCCCGTCCGCATCGAGGAGCTGCCGACGGTGCGCGAGCCCGACGGCCTCGCCCTCTCGAGCCGCAACCGCTACCTCGACGACCGCGAGCGACGTGCCGCGCGCGTCATCCCGGCCGCGCTCGAGGCCGCCCAGAGCGCCGGGGACCGCGGCATCGACGCCGTCATGGCGGCCGCCCAGTCCGTCGTGATGGGCGAGCCCGCCGTGGCCCTCGACTACTTCCAGGTCGTGGATCCCGCCACCTTCGAGTCCGTGGACGACGGCTTCACGGGCGTCGCGCTCGCCGTCATCGCGGCCCGCGTCGGCAGCACGCGCCTCCTCGACAACGAGACCGTCGTCATCGCCTGACCGGGCCGCGCCCGGGCCGCGCCCGCACCTGCGAGAATCGACGGGAGGCCGCTCGGCCGCACGCCCCTTCGACCCGCGAGGATCCGCCCGCACATGACCGACAGCCCCGGAACGCCCGCGACGCCCGAGACAGCCCCCGCTCCCGCCGTGGAGGGATCCGCGGAGGACGTCGCCGAGCAGAAGGCCGTGCGCCTCGCCAAGCGCGCGCGCCTCAACGCCGAGGGCGGCCCCGGCGAGGGCGCGTACCCGGTGCAGGTCCCGGTCACCACGACCATCCCCGCGGTCCGCGCGGCGTTCGGCCACCTCGAGCCCGGCGAGGAGACCGACCACGTGGTCGGCATCGCGGGCCGCGTCGTCCACTTCCGCAACACCGGCAAGCTCTGCTTCGCGACGCTCCAGGCGGGCGACGGCACCCGCATCCAGGCCATGATCTCGCTGGCCGAGGTCGGCGACGCCGCGCTCGCCGCGTGGAAGGAGCTCGTCGACCTGGGCGACCACGTCTTCGTCGCGGGCCGCGTCATCGCGAGCCGCAAGGGCGAGCTGTCGATCATGGCCAACGAGTGGCGCATCGCCTCGAAGGCCCTGCTGCCCCTGCCGAACCTGCACTCCGAGCTCTCCGACGAGACGCGCGTCCGCAGCCGCTACCTCGACCTGATCGTGCGCGACCAGGCGCGCAAGAACGTCCTCGACCGCGCGAAGGTCAACGCCTCCATGCGCGAGACGTTCCGCCTGCGCGGCTACGTCGAGGTCGAGACGCCCATGCTGCAGGTGATGCACGGCGGCGCGTCCGCCCGCCCGTTCGTCACGCACTCCAACGCCTTCGACACCGAGATGTACCTCCGCATCGCGCCCGAGCTGTACCTCAAGCGCGCGGTCGTCGGCGGCATCGACCGCGTCTTCGAGATCAACCGCAACTTCCGCAACGAGGGCGCCGACTCGACCCACAGCCCCGAGTTCGCGATGCTCGAGGCGTACGAGGCCTACGGCGACTACACCTCCATCGCCGAGCTCACGCAGACGCTCGTGCAGGACGCGGCGATGGCGGTGGCCGGCAGCCACGTCGTCACGTGGGCCGACGGCACCCGGTACGACCTCGGCGGCGAGTGGGACCGGATCTCCATGTACGGCTCGCTGAGCGCGGCCGCGGGCGTGGAGATCACTCCCGGCACGACCGTCGACGAGCTCCAGGCGATCGCCGACCGCGAGGGCGTCGTGGTGCCGCTGAGCACGCACGGCAAGCTCGTCGAGGAGCTCTGGGAGCACTTCGTGAAGGGCGGCCTCGAGCGCCCCACGTTCGTGCTCGACTTCCCGGTGGAGACCTCGCCGCTCACGCGCGCGCACCGCTCGATCGAGGGCGTCGTCGAGAAGTGGGACCTCTACATCCGCGGCTTCGAGCTGGCCACCGGCTACTCCGAGCTCGTGGATCCCGTCGTCCAGCGCGAGCGCTTCGTCGACCAGGCGCGCCAGTCGGCGCGCGGCGACGACGAGGCCATGCCGCTCGACGAGGAGTTCCTCCGTGCCCTCGAGCACGGCATGCCGCCCTCGGGCGGCATGGGCATGGGGGTCGACCGGCTCCTCATGGCCATCACGGGTCTCGGCATCCGCGAGACCATCCTGTTCCCCCTAGTGAAGTAGGCGACCATGCCCCTCGGCCCCGACGGCTCGAACCCCAAGAAGCCCACCACCGCGCGCTACGCCCTCTGGATCATCGTGGGCGGCATCGCCGTCGTCATGATCGGCCAGGGCGTCTACGGCATCCTCACCTAGAGCGCGGCGTATCCTTCTCGCATGGATGCTTTCTGGGCGAGCGCGATCTGGTCGATCCTCCCCACCCTCGGCGTGGGGCTGATCTTCTGGTTCATCATGCGAGCGGTCATCCAGGCGGACAAGCAGGAGCGCAAGGCCTACGCCGCCATCGAGGCGAAGGAGCGCGCCCGCATGGGCGTGCCCGCGGCCGACGCCGACCGCTAGCGCACGGCGCCGTCGCGGGCCCCTCCGGCCCGGATCCTCCGCCCGACGCATCGCGTCACGCCCACGGCGAACAGGGGCATGCACTCCTCGGACCCGTCGTTACTCTCTACATATCGGCGCCGGCCCCCTGCCCCGGTGCCCAGGGAGATACAGATGTTCGAGAGATTCACCGACCGCGCTCGTCGCGTCGTCGTCCTGGCCCAAGAAGAGGCCAAGATGCTCAACCACAACTACATCGGGACCGAGCACATCCTGCTCGGCCTCATCCACGAGGGCGAAGGCGTGGCCGCCAAGGCCCTGGAGTCGCTCGGCATCTCCCTCGATGCCGTCCGCGAACAGGTCCAGGACATCATCGGCCAGGGCCAGCAGCAGCCCACGGGTCACATCCCGTTCACGCCGCGCGCCAAGAAGGTCCTGGAGCTGTCGCTCCGCGAGGCCCTCCAGCTCGGCCACAACTACATCGGCACCGAGCACATCCTGCTCGGCCTGATCCGCGAGGGCGAGGGCGTCGCCGCGCAGGTGCTCGTCAAGCTCGGCGCCGACCTCAACCGGGTGCGCCAGCAGGTCATCCAGCTCCTGTCCGGCTACCAGGGCAAGGAGGCGGTCGCCGTCGGCGGCGAGGCGCAGCAGAGCCAGCAGGCGGGCTCCACGGTCCTCGACCAGTTCGGCCGCAACCTCACGCAGGCGGCGCGCGACGGCAAGCTCGACCCCGTCATCGGGCGCGAGAAGGAGATCGAGCGCGTGATGCAGATCCTGTCGCGCCGCTCCAAGAACAACCCCGTCCTCATCGGCGAGCCCGGCGTCGGCAAGACCGCCGTCGTCGAGGGCCTGGCGCAGGCCATCGTCAAGGGCGACGTCCCGGAGACGCTGAAGGACAAGCAGCTCTACACGCTCGACCTCGGCTCGCTCATCGCCGGATCCCGCTACCGCGGCGACTTCGAGGAGCGCCTCAAGAAGGTCACCAAGGAGATCCGCACGCGCGGCGACATCATCACCTTCATCGACGAGATCCACACGCTCGTGGGCGCGGGTGCCGCCGAGGGCGCGATCGACGCGGCCAGCATCCTCAAGCCGCTTCTCGCGCGCGGCGAGCTGCAGACCATCGGCGCCACCACGCTCGACGAGTACCGCAAGCACTTCGAGAAGGACGCGGCCCTCGAGCGCCGCTTCCAGCCCATCCAGGTGCAGGAGCCCTCGCTGCCCCACACCATCAACATCCTCAAGGGCCTGCGCGACCGCTACGAGGCGTTCCACAAGGTGTCCATCACCGACGGCGCCATCGTCTCCGCGGCGAACCTGGCCGACCGCTACATCGCCGACCGGTTCCTCCCGGACAAGGCCATCGACCTGATCGACGAGGCCGGCGCGCGCCTGCGCCTCTCGATCCTGTCGGCGCCGCCGGAGCTGCGCGAGTTCGACGAGCGCATCTCCACGGTCCGCGTGGCCAAGGAGACCGCCATCGAGGACCAGGACTTCGAGAAGGCCGCGAGCCTGCGCGACGAGGAGAAGAACCTCCTCGGCGAGCGCCTGCGCCTCGAGAAGCAGTGGCGGTCGGGCGATGTCCGCACCACGGCAGAGGTCGACGAGGGCCTGATCGCCGAGGTGCTGGCGCAGGCCACGGGCATCCCGGTGTTCAAGCTCACGGAGGAGGAGTCCTCCCGCCTCGTCTTCATGGAGAAGGCCCTGCACCAGCGGGTCATCGGCCAGGAGGAGGCCATCTCGGCCCTGTCCAAGACCATCCGCCGCACGCGCGCCGGGCTCAAGGACCCGCGTCGCCCCTCGGGATCGTTCATCTTCGCCGGCCCCACGGGCGTCGGCAAGACGGAGCTCGCGAAGGCCCTGGCGGAGTTCCTGTTCGACGACGAGGACGCCCTCATCTCGCTCGACATGAGCGAGTACGGCGAGAAGCACACCGTGAGCCGCCTCTTCGGCGCCCCTCCCGGATTCGTCGGCTTCGAGGAGGGCGGCCAGCTCACCGAGAAGGTGCGCCGCAAGCCGTTCTCCGTGGTGCTGTTCGACGAGATCGAGAAGGCCCACCCGGACATCTTCAACTCGCTCCTCCAGATCCTGGAGGAGGGGCGCCTGACGGATGGCCAGGGCCGCGTGGTCGACTTCAAGAACACGGTCATCATCATGACCACCAACCTCGGCACCAAGGACATCACGGGTGCCCCGGTCGGCTTCCAGGTCGAGAACAACGCCGCGAACTCGTACGAGCGCATGAAGGGCAAGGTCAGCGAGGAGCTCAAGAAGAACTTCAAGCCCGAGTTCCTCAACCGCGTGGACGACACCATCGTGTTCCCGCAGCTGTCGAAGCCCGAGCTGCTCCAGATCGTCGACCTGTTCGTGAAGCGCCTGTCGGACCGCATGATGGACCGCGACCTCACGATCACGCTCGAGACCGCCGCGAAGGAGCGCCTCATCGAGGTCGGCTTCGACCCGTCGCTCGGCGCCCGGCCCCTGCGCCGCGCCGTCCAGCACGAGATCGAGGACCGTCTCTCCGAGCGGATCCTGCAGGGCGAGCTCAACGCGGGCGACCACGTGCACGTCGACTACGTGGACGGCCAGTTCACGTTCGTCACCACGCAGCGCGAGGGCATCTCGGTCGCGGCCGGCATCGGCACCGGGACCGGCACGCCCGACCTCGCCATCACGAGCGAGTAGCGCGCAGCCGGCACCACACGACGGCCCGTCGTCCCCGAGAGGGGCGGCGGGCCGTCGCCGTGCCAGCGGGCTGCGGGTGTCCTCCATGCGGCTGTCGCCTCCCCGGGCCGCGGGCCAGGATGGACTCCGGGCGGAACCGCCCACGAAGGAGATGCTCGCTGATGAGAATTGCCGTCACCGGAGGCTCGGGGAAGCTGGGCCGCCACGTCGTGGCCGACCTGCGCGCCCACGGACACGAAGTCACCAACATCGACCAGGTGGGGGAGCGCGGATCCGGCTACGTCCGCGTCGAAACCACCGACTACGGCCAGGTGGTCGACGCCCTCTTCGGCGTCCAGGACCTGCACGAGGGATTCGACGCCGTCGTCCACCTCGCCGCGATCCCGGCCCCCGCGATCCTGAGCGACGTGGCCACGTTCCACAACAACATGCTCACGAGCTTCAACGTCTTCCAGGCCGCGCGCCGGGCGGGCATCCGCAAGATCGTCTACGCGTCCAGCGAGACCGTGCTCGGCCTGCCGTTCGACGTGCCGCCGCCCTACATCCCCGTCGACGAGGAGTACCCGGCGCAGCCGAACAGCACCTACTCGCTCGTCAAGCACCTCGAGGAGCAGATGGCCATCGAGCTGTGCCGCTGGGATCCCGAGCTGCAGGTCACCGCGCTCCGCTTCTCGAACGTCATGGACGTCGACGACTACGACGCGTTCCCGGGCTTCGACGACGACGCGCTCGCGCGCAAGTGGAACCTGTGGGGCTACATCGACGGCCGCGACGGCGCGCAGGCCGTCCGCAAGGCGCTCGAGCACGACGGGACCGGCTTCGACCGCTTCATCGTCGCGAACGCCGACACCGTGATGAGCCGCTCCAGCGCCGAGCTCGCGGCCGAGGTCTTCCCCGGCGTCGAGGTCACGAAGGAGCTGGGGGAGCACGAGACGCTGCTCTCCATCGACAAGGCCCGCCGGATCCTCGGCTACGAGCCCGAGCACACCTGGCGCGACCACGCGCCGGCCACCACGGGCGACGACCCGGTCGCGGGGCACCCCTCATGAGGTACGTGCGCCTGGGGAGCACGGGCACCGAGGTCTCGGCCATCGCGCTCGGCTGCATGAGCTACGGCGAGCCGACGCGCGGCAACCACGCGTGGACGCTCGGCGAGGAGGACTCGATCCCGCTCATCCGCCGCGCGGTCGAGCTCGGGATCACGTTCTTCGACACGGCGAACGTCTACTCCGACGGGTCGAGCGAGGAGATCACGGGCCGCGCGTTGAAGGAGCTGACGAAGCGCGAGGAGGTGGTCATCGCCACCAAGGTGCACGGCGCCATGGGGGAGGGGCCGAACTCGCGCGGGCTGTCGCGGAAGCACATCATGTGGCAGATCGACGAGAGCCTCCGCCGGCTCGGGACGGACTACGTGGACCTGTACCAGATCCACCGCTTCGACCCGGCGACGCCGCTCGAGGAGACGCTCGAGGCGCTCCACGACCTCGTGAAGGCGGGCAAGGTGCGCTATCTGGGCGCCTCGTCGATGGACGCGTGGCGGTTCTCGAAGGCGCTGCACCTGCAGCGGGCGAACGGCTGGGCGCCGTTCGTCACCATGCAGGACCACTACAACCTCGTGAACCGCGAGGAGGAGCGCGAGATGCTGCCCCTCTGCGCCGACGCGGGCGTGGGATCCCTGCCGTGGAGCCCGCTCGCGCGCGGCCGCCTCACGCGCGACTGGGACGCGAGCACGGACCGGAGCCGCAAGGACGAGTTCGGGAAGACGCTCTACGCCGCGCAGGAGGACTCCGACCGCCGGGTCGCCGCCGCGGTGGCCGAGGTGGCCGCGGCGCGCGGCGTCCCGCGGGCCCAGGTGGCGCTCGCCTGGGTGTCGCGGAACCCCGTCGTCACCGCGCCCATCGTGGGCGGGACGAAGGTCGCGCACATCGAGGACGCGGTCGCGTCGCTGGATCTCGAGCTCACGGCCGACGAGGTGTCCCTGCTCGAGGAGCACTACGTGCCGCACGCGGTCGTCGGCTACTAGCCGCGCCGGGGACCGCCCGCGCCCTCGACTTGCGCGGGCGGCCCTCCGTCGCCTACTCTGAGCGGAGCCACAGACCGCTGGTCGTCGGCGTGCCTCCGCGAGGGGATGCGCCGGACGAAGGTTCACTTCATGTGAAGGCCCGCGCAGGTGATCGAAGCACGATGCAGCGCATGCCCTGAGGGCCTGCGCGACACTCCCGCTCCGGCCTCCTGTGCCGGAGCGTTTCTCATGTGTGCAGCCGGGGGCTGCCAGCACCTCGCACCGCTTCCGCGGTGTCGGGGAACCACGTGATAAGGAGTGCCATGGCGAACAAGGAAGCCTCGGTCGCCGAGCTCGCGGAGAAGTTCCGCAGCTCGAACGCCGTACTGCTCACCGAGTACCGCGGTCTCACCGTTGCCCAGCTCAAGCAGCTGCGGAAGAGCATCAGTGCAGACGCGACCTACGCCGTGGTGAAGAACACGCTGACCAAGATCGCGGCGAACCAGGCGGGGATCTCGTCGTTCGACGACGAGCTCGTCGGCCCGTCCGCGATCGCGTTCGTGCACGGCGACACCGTCGCCGTCGCGAAGGCGCTGCGCACCTTCACCAAGGCCAACCCTCTTCTCGTCGTGAAGGGCGGTTACTTCGACGGCAACCCCCTGACGGCGGACGAGGTGAACAAGCTCGCCGACCTCGAGTCGCGGGAGGTGCTGCTGGGCAAGCTCGCCGGCGCCTTCAAGGCCTCGCTCTTCGGCGCGGCGTACCTGTTCAACGCACCGCTCTCGCAGGCCGTACGCACCGTCGAGGCGCTGCGCGAGAAGCAGGAATCGGCTCAGTAGCACCCCTCGGGTCCCATCCCCGGGGCGCGATGCACTGATCCAACGAGACACCACACCAACCCAAGGAGATACATCATGGCAAAGCTCTCGAACGACGAGCTCATCGAGGCCTTCAAGGAGCTCACGCTCATCGAGCTCAGCGACTTCGTCAAGAAGTTCGAGGAGGTCTTCGAGGTCACCGCCGCGGCGCCCGTCGCCGCTGCCGCCGCCCCCGGCTCGGCCGCCCCCGCGGAGGAGGTCGAGGAGAAGACGTCCTTCGACGTCATCCTCGAGGCCGCCGGCGACAAGAAGATCCAGGTCATCAAGGAGGTGCGCGCCCTCACGAGCCTCGGTCTCGGCGAGGCGAAGGCGCTCGTCGACGGAGCCCCCAAGGCCGTCCTGGAGGGCGCCAACAAGGAGGCCGCCGACAAGGCGAAGGCCCAGCTCGAGGCCGCGGGCGCGACGGTCACCGTCAAGTAGCTCGCACCACCGCACAGCGCACAGGGCGCCGATCCCCTCGGGGGTCGGCGCCCTGCGTCGTTCCCGGGCGGGTGGCGCGGCGTCCTCAGACCAGGTGCCCGCCGCCCGGTCGGTCCAGGGTGCCGGGGATGCCGTCGTGGAAGAACGTGAGGTCGTCCTCGGGGCCGTTCGACACGCGCCCGAAGACCTTGTCGTAGGCGTGGTAGATCACGCCGCGCTCCGGCGGGCCGATGACCAGGATGGAACCCGGCTCCTCGTCGATGACGAAGTACCCGCCGCCGAACTCCTTGCGGGCGACCTCCGAGACGTAGTAGCCGGTGAGGCGGCCGAACGGCGTCGGGAGCTTCGTGCGGGAGTCGTGGAAGCGGCCGAGGATCTCATCCACGCGCGCGAGCGAGGCGCGGGAGAAGTCGAGCGGCGTCTCGTAGTCGTCGCGGTAGATCTGCGCCGCGATGCGCGCGTTCTGCGCGATGGCCGCCTCGTTGCTGCCGGGGGCGGCCGCGGCCGGTCCGTCGGCCTCGCCCGGGAGGGGCACGCCCGCGCCGTCCGGCGCCGTGTCGCTGCGGGTGGGCGACGTGGGCCAGGGCGAGGGGCGCCGGGCCTTCCCCGGGCGCTCCGCCCGGTCGTCCCGCGGTCCCTTGAACAGTCCGAACAGTCCCATGGCTGCCTCCCTCGTGCGTCGCGACGGTGTGATGGCGCCCCATCCTGCACGATCCGCCGACCACGCGAGCGGGCACTCCCGACCGGTCCGTCCCCTCGGCTCGACATTCGCATAGCTCGGCTATATGGTTGATGCGTGACCACGACCGAGCCCGACCTGCGCGCCGTCCTCGGCGACCTCGTCACCGCCGGCCACCGCCTCACGCGCCTGGCCGCGCACGAGGTCGGCGGCGCCAGCTCGCCCGCCGTCTGGCGCACGCTCTCCGTGCTCGTCAGCTGGCCCGGCGGGATGCGCCTCGGCGTGCTCGCCGAGCGGAGCCGCGTCGCGCAGCCCACGACGACCAAGATCGTGCGCGCGCTCGTGGCCCGGGGGTGGATCGCGCAGGTGACGGACCCGTCCGACGCCCGCGCGACGCTCCTCGAGATCACGACCGCGGGGGAGGCCGCCCTCGCCGACTGGCGGGATCGCCTCGCCACCGCCCTCGTGCCGCGCTTCGCCGACCTGCCGGCCGACGACGTGGCCGCGCTCGCCCGAGCGGTCGAGCTCATCATGGCGCGCGTCGACGCGCCGGCCGGCGACTGACCGGCCACCGGCCACCGGCCACCTGCCACCGGCCACCTGCCGCGGCCCGCCCGCGCATCCCCCATCCGCACCGATCCCAGGAGGCGACACCGCACCCGTGTCCACCCAGCAGCACGCGTCGTTCCGCGACATCTTCCGCCAGCCCCGCTCCGTCTTCGCCGTCGCCTTCGCCTGCGTCATCGCGTTCATGGGCATCGGGCTCGTCGACCCGATCCTCCCTGCCATCGCCTCGAGCCTCGACGCGACCGCCACCGAGACCGAGCTCCTGTTCACGAGCTACCTGCTCGTCACCGGGCTCGCCATGCTCATCACCAGCTGGATCTCCAGCCGCATCGGCGCCAAGCGCACCCTGCTCATCGGCCTCGCGATCATCGTGGTCTTCGCGGCCGCGGCCGGCCTCTCCCAGGACGTGGAGCAGGTCATCGGCTTCCGCGCCGGCTGGGGCCTCGGCAACGCGCTCTTCATCTCGACCGCGCTCGCCACCATCGTCGGATCCGCGTCCGGCGGCACCGCGTCCGCGATCATGCTCTACGAGGCGGCGCTCGGCCTCGGCATCGCGGTCGGTCCGCTCCTCGGCGGCCTCCTCGGCACCTGGAGCTGGCGCGGCCCGTTCTTCGGCACCGCGACCCTGATGGCGGTCGGCTTCGTCGCGATCCTCGCCCTCCTCGGGAAGGACACCGCGCCGCGCGCGCCCATGCGCCTGTCCGCGCCGCTGCGCGCGCTCCGCACCCCGGCCCTCGCGGTGCTCGCCGCCGCCGCGCTGTTCTACAACATCGGCTTCTTCGTGCTGCTCGCCTACACGCCGTTCCCGCTGGGCTTCGACGCCATCGGCCTCGGCCTCACCTTCTTCGGCTGGGGAGTGGGGCTCGCGATCACCTCGGTGCTCGTGGCGCCGCTCCTCACGAGGCGCATGGCGCGCACGTCGGTGCTCCGGCTCGTGCTCCCGCTCCTCGCGGTGGACCTCGCGGCCGCCGGCCTCGTGGTCCGCTCCCCGGTCGGGCTGGTGGTGTGCGTGATCGTCGGCGGGCTCCTGCTCGGGGTCCTCAACACGGTCCTCACCGAGTGCGTGATGGAGGCGACGGACCACCCGCGCAGCGTCGCCTCGTCCGCGTACTCGTCGGTCCGGTTCCTCGGCGGCGCCATCGCGCCGCCCGCGGCGACCGAGCTCGCGGACCTCTTCTCCGCCGCGACGCCCTACTACGCCGCGGCCGGATCGGTGCTCGTCGCCCTCGTGATCGTGGTGGCCGGCCACCGCTGGCTGCGTCGCGTCGACGCCGAGCCGGTCGACGCCCTCGAGGAGGCGCAGGCGGTCACCGCGGGCGACGCCTGACGCCCGCCGAGCGCCTCCCGTCCGCCCCGTTCCCGCCCGCCCTCACGGCGCAGGCGGGGCCGGGGGCGCGGTGGTGCTCGCGCGCGCCGCGAAGTCGACGGGGAACGTCACGGTGCGCTCCGCCGCGCCCGCAGGTGCGAGCCCCTCGAGCACCATGCCCACGGCGGCCCGCCCCTGCACCCGCGGATGCTGCTCCACCGTCGTGAGCCCGAACAGCGGCGCGAGCGCATGCCCGTCGATCCCGGCGACCGAGAGCTCGGCGGGCACGGCGATGCCCAGCTGCCGGGCCGCGAGGATCGTCCCGATGGCGATCTCGTCGGAGGCCGCGAAGACCGCCGTCGGCCGGGTCCGGGGATCGGCGAGCAGCGCCATGCCGGAGCGGAACCCGCCGTCGATGGTGAACTCCGCCGTGGCGAACCGCGCCTCGAGCCCGCGCGGATCCGCGTCCATCGCCGCCCGGTAGCCCGCGAGCCGCTTCGCGTGCACGAAGAACGCCATCTGCGCGTGCAGGTCGCCGCCCAGGTGCACGACGCGCGCGTGCCCGAGGCTCAGGAGGTGCTCGGTGGCCAGGCGCGCCGCGGCCTCGTCGTCGATGCTCAGGGTGCTCATGCCCTCGACCGGCCCGCCGATCCCGACGAGCGGCTTGTCGAGCGCGCGCAGTCGCACGACCTCCGCGGGCGTGAGCGCGACGCTCACCGCGATGACCGCGTCCACGCGCTTGCGCACGAGGAAGTACTCGAAGACCTTCCGGCGCTGCTCGGGATCCGCGGTGAGGCGGTAGAGCGTGAGGTCGTAGTCCGCCTCGATGAGCGCCTCCTCGATCCCCTCGAGCAGCTCCGCGAAGAACCAGCGGTTGAGGAAGGGCATGACGACGCCCACGTTCTTCGACTGGCCGGTCACGAGGCTCGACGCGTTCGAGGAGACGACGTACCCGATCTCGGCTGCGGCCTCGGACACCCGGGTGCGCGTGGCGGGGGAGACGTAGCCGCGGCCGCTGAGCGCGCGCGACGCGGTGGCCTTGGAGACCCCGGCCAGCCGGGCGACGTCGGCGATGGCGCTCATCGCGCTCCCTCCATCGGGACCCGCGGCGCCTCGTCGCGCCGGTCGCGCGCGGACTGGAAGCGGTTCCAGGTCGTGCGGGGGCCGAGTCCGATGATGGACCATCCGCGGCGGGCCCGCACCTGCCGGCGCCGAGAAGTAGACCGTTTCGTTATCGGATCCACCTTGCCGTGACCTGCGAGCTCCCCTACGTTGACCTGTGGAACCGGTTCCCGACGCGGGAGAAGGTTTTCGGCGACGGCGCCTCACCAACCGTCGCGCGCACCACGGGACGGCGGGTCACCCCGCATCCCTCGATGAAGAGGAGACGCACATGGGCCACGCCCTATTCCGACGTCGCTTCGCGGCACCCCTCGCAGCGGTCGGCATCGCCGGCCTCGCGCTCACGGGCTGCACGGGCGACATCGCGGCCGAGGACGCCGCGGACACCGACTGCTCGCCGTACTCGTCGTACGGGACGTTCGAGGGGAGCCCCGAGGTCAGCATCGGCGGCACCATCCAGGACGACGAGGCCGATCGGCTCGTCGAGTCCTGGAAGGACTTCGAGAGCTGCACGGGCATCACCGTGAACTACCAGGGCACCAAGGAGTTCGAGGCGCAGATCGCGGTCCTCGCGGAGGGCCAGTCGGCCCCCGACATCGGCATCATCCCGCAGCCGGGCCTGTTCAACGTGCTCGCCACGAAGGGCTACCTGCAGCCGGCGCCCGCCGCCGTCGAGGAGAACGTCGACAAGAACTGGTCCACCGACTGGAAGGGCTACGGCACGGTCGACGGCACCTTCTACGGCGCGCCCCTCATGGCGAGCGTCAAGGGCTACGTCTGGTACTCGCCGGCGGAGTTCAAGGCCAAGGGATACGAGATCCCGAAGTCCACCGCGCAGCTCATGGACCTCACCCAGAAGATCGCGGCCGAGGGCGACCACAAGCCCTGGTGCGTCGGCATCGGCTCCGGCGACGCCACCGGCTGGCCGGGCACCGACTGGGTCGAGAGCTTCGTGATCCGCCAGTCCGGCGCCGAGACCTACGACAAGTGGGTCACCCACCAGATCCCCTTCAACGACCCCGCCATCGTGAAGGCGTTCGACGGCGTCGGCGACATCATCAAGAACCCCGACTACGTCAACGGCGGCCTCGGCGACGTCTCGTCGATCATCTCCACGGAGTTCGGCGACGCCGGCCTCCCGATCCTCGACGGCAAGTGCTCGCTGCACCACCAGGCCTCGTTCTACGAGGGCTTCTGGAAGAAGGCCGACGGCACCGACGCCAAGGTCTCGCCGGACGGCGACGTCTACGCGTTCCTCCTGCCGCCCACCAACGAGGGCGACGCGACGACCGTCACCGGCGGCGGCGAGCTCGTCGGCGCCTTCAAGTCGAGCGACGAGATCACCGCGGTGCTCTCCTACCTCTCGAGCGACACCTGGGCGAACAACCGCGTGAAGCTGGGCGGCGTCATCAGCGCGAACAAGGGGCTCGACCCCGCGAACGCCTCGAGCGACATCCTCAAGCAGAGCATCCGGATCCTCCAGGACCCGAACGCGACGTTCCGCTTCGACGGATCGGACCTCATGCCCGGCGCGGTCGGCACCGACTCCTTCTGGAAGGGGATCGTCGGCTGGCTGAGCGGCGACTCGACCCAGAAGACGGTCGACGCCATCGAGTCGAGCTGGCCCGCGTCCTGATCGACGCAGGCTGATCCACCGCCGGCCCTGACCGGGCCGGCACCGTCCCCCGCACGCACGCGGGATCCGGCGGGGCCGTCGCGCACGCGCGGCGGCCCCGCCTCCCTCCCTCCATCCCGACCCGAAGGGCGACACGTCCATGACGACCGCTGATCTGATCGGCAAGATCCTCCAGGTGGTGGTGGCGCTCGCCGTCTTCGCCGTGGTGATCGGGCTGATCCTCTTCCTCATCGACAAGGCGCCGAAGCGCGGCAAGGACTGGGTGCAGCTCGGCGCGTTCGTCCTCCCCGCGCTGATCCTGCTGGCCGTCGGCCTCATCTACCCGGCGTTCCGCACCACGCTGCTCGCCTTCCGCGACAACTCGGGGGAGTGGGCCGGGTTCGACAACTTCGTCTGGATGTTCACCCAGCCGTCCGCGCTCCGCACGCTGCTCAACACGGTCATCTGGGTGATCTTCGTGCCGCTGCTGTCGACGGCCATCGGCCTCGCCTACGCCGTCTTCATCGACAAGTCGCGCGGCGAGAAGTACTTCAAGGCCCTCGTCTTCATGCCGATGGCCATCTCGTTCGTCGGCGCCGGCATCATCTGGCGCTTCGTCTACGACTACAAGTCGGGCGACAGCGCCCAGATCGGCCTGCTCAACCAGATCCTCGTCTGGCTGGGCCAGCAGCCCGTGCAGTGGCTGCAGACGTCGCCCATCAGCACGGCGCTGCTCATCATCGTGATGATCTGGATCCAGACCGGCTTCGCCATGGTCGTCCTGTCCGCGAGCATCAAGGGCGTGCCGACCGAGCAGATCGAGGCCGCGCAGCTCGACGGGACGAACGCGTGGGAGCGGTTCCTCAACGTGACCCTCCCTGGGATCCGCGGCTCGCTCGTCGTGGTGGTCACGACCATCTCCATCGCGACCCTCAAGGTGTTCGACATCGTCCGCACCATGACCGCGGGCAACTTCGACACCAGCGTCATCGCCAACGAGATGTACACGCAGGCGTTCCGCGCCGGCGAGCAGGGCCGCGGCTCGGCGCTCGCGATCGTGCTGTTCCTCATGGTGCTGCCGATCGTCATCTACAACGTCCGCGTCATGAGCAAGCAGAGGGAGATCCGATGAGCGTCGCACCCGCCGACCTGCCCGTCGCCGACCGCGGGACCCGTCGCGGCACCATCGAGCAGGCCGCCACCGTCGGGGCGAAGAGCCGCCGCGTCAAGAACCGGCTCACGTCGCGTCGCGCCACGGCGGCCGCCCTGATCATCGCGGTGCTCTGGACGCTGCCGACCTTCGGCCTGTTCGTCTCGTCGTTCCGCCCGGCCGGCCTCATCCAGACCACGGGCTGGTGGACGATCTTCCAGAACCCGGGCTTCACGCTCGACAACTACCAGGACGTGCTGCTCTCCACCTCGCAGTCGTCGCCGCAGCTGGGCTCGTACTTCGTGAACTCGCTCGCCATCGCGATCCCGGCGACGCTGTTCCCGCTCGTCATCGCGTCGATGGCGGCGTACGCGTTCGCGTGGATCAAGTTCAAGGGCTCGAACTTCCTGTTCGTGCTGATCTTCGCGCTGCAGATCGTGCCGCTGCAGATGGCCCTCATCCCGCTGCTGCAGATGTTCACGCGGACGCTCCGTCCGCTGCAGGAGGCCGTGCACGGCGTGATCCCGCTCATCCCCGAGCAGGGATACCTGCCGGTGTGGGTGGCGCACACGATCTTCGCGCTGCCGCTCGCGATCTTCCTGCTGCACAACTTCATCTCGGAGATCCCGGGCGAGGTCATCGAGGCGGCCCGGGTCGACGGCGCGAGCCACGGCCAGGTGTTCTTCCGCATCGTGCTGCCGCTGGCGCTCCCCGCCATCGCGTCGTTCGCGATCTTCCAGTTCCTCTGGGTCTGGAACGACCTGCTGGTGGCGCTGATCTTCTCCGGCGGCACGCCCGACGTGGCGCCGCTCACGCAGCGCCTCGCGGAGCTGACGGGAACGCGCGGGCAGGACTGGCAGCGGCTCACGGCCGCCGCGTTCGTCTCGCTCGTGGTGCCGCTGATCGTGTTCTTCAGCCTCCAGCGGTACTTCGTGCGCGGGCTCCTGGCCGGATCCACGAAGGGCTGACCGGCGCGCGTGCCACCCGGCCCGGTCGTCCGCTCGCGCGGGCGGCCGGGCCGTCGTCCTGCCGGCGGCGATGTGGTCGGGAGAGATCCCCCACGGGCGTAAAATCGCCGGAATGACGAGGATGGGCGACATCGCCGCGGGCGGCGGGATGCGCGGAGGCGGCGGACGCCGCGGGCGGGTGAGCGCGGCCGACGCCGAGGCGCAGCGCAAGGCCAACGCCGAGGCGCCGCGGGTCGAGGACCTGCTGGGCCGGATAGCGGAGCTGTTCCGCCCGCACCGCCGGGCGCTGGCCCTCACGATCGCGCTCGTGCTGGTCGGCGCGGGCCTCACGGTGGTGCCGCCGCTGCTCACGCAGCAGGCCTTCGACCGCGGGCTCTTCCCGCCGACGGGCGGCCCGGACATCCCGGTGCTCGTCGAGCTCGTCGGGATCATGATCGCCATCTGGGTCGCGGGCGCGGGCCTCGGCGTCTGGCAGACCTACCTCACCGCCACGGTCGGCAACCGGGTCATGGGATCCATGCGGGTCGACCTGTTCCGCCACCTGCAGAGCATGGAGCTCGGCTTCTTCACGCGCACGAAGACGGGCGTGATCCAGTCGCGCCTCCAGAACGACGTGGGCGGCGTCGCGGCCGTCCTCACCAACACGGTCTCGAGCGTGCTCGGCAACACCGTGACCGTGATCGCGGCGCTCGTCGCGATGCTCGTGCTCAACTGGCAGCTGACCCTCGTGGCCGTCGTGCTGATGCCCGTGCTGGTGGTCGCGCAGCGGCGCGTCGGCCAGGTGCGCGCGCGGATCGCCTCGAAGACGCAGGAGTCGCTGTCGGACATGACCGCGATCACGCAGGAGACGCTCTCCGTCTCCGGCATCCTCCTGTCGAAGAGCTTCAACCGGCAGGCCGCGGAGACCGAGCGCTACGAGGCCGAGAACCGCAACCAGATCCGGCTGCAGGTGAGCCAGCAGATGAGCGGGCAGTGGTTCTTCGCGCTCGTGCAGATCTTCCTGTCGATCATCCCGGCCATCGTCTACGTGGTCGCGGGCTTCCTCATCACCGGCGGCGTCAGCGTCACGGCGGGCACCATCGTGGCGTTCACGACCGTGCAGGCGCGGCTCATGTGGCCCCTCATCGGCCTGATGCGCGTGGCCCTCGACCTCCAGACCTCCGGTGCCCTGTTCGCCCGCATCTTCGAGTACCTCGACCTCGAGCCCGCGATCCGCGACCGGCACGACGCCCGCCAGGTGGCCCAGGGCCCCGCCCTCGGCCGCGTCGCGTTCGACGACGTGCGCTTCTCCTACCCCGACACGCGCGCCGGCGAACGGCCGACCCTCGACGGCATGTCCTTCGCGATCGAGCCGGGCCAGTTCGCCGCCTTCGTCGGCCCCTCGGGCGCGGGCAAGACCACGGTGTCGTACCTCATCCCGCGCTTCCACGACGTCACCGGCGGCCGCGTGCTGTTCTCGGGCGAGGACGTGCGCGACCTCGCGCAGGAGTCGCTGCTGGAGAACATCGGAATCGTCAGCCAGGAGACGTACCTCTTCCACGCCACCATCGGGGAGAACCTCCGCTACGCGCGCCCCGGCGCCACGCAGGAGCAGATCGAGCGGGCGGCGCGCGCCGCGAACATCCACGAGACCATCGAGTCGTTCCCCGACGGCTACGAGACCCTCGTGGGGGAGCGCGGCTACCGGCTCTCCGGCGGTGAGAAGCAGCGCATCGCCATCGCGCGCGTGCTGCTGAAGGACCCGGCGGTGCTGATCCTCGACGAGGCCACGAGCGCGCTCGACGCGATCTCGGAGCGCGTCGTGCAGCAGGCGCTCGACACGGCGTCGCGCGGCCGCACGACCATCGCGATCGCGCACCGGCTCTCGACCGTGGTGGACGCCGACGTGATCTTCGTGGTCGTCGCCGGCCGCATCGTCGAGCAGGGCACGCACGCCGAGCTGCTGGCCCGACGCGGCGAGTACGCGCGGCTCTACAGCGACCAGCGCACCGCGGCGGCCTGATCCGCGCCGCGGCTCAGGACCGGGCGTCGAGCAGCTGCTGCATGTAGAGGATCTCCTTGTCCTGGATCATGACCATGCCGTTGGCGAGGTCGGTGACCAGGGGGTTCCGCGAGCGGTCGAGCAGGCCCTGCGCCATCTCGACGCCGCCGCGGTGGTGGGCGATCATCAGCGTGAGGAACTTCCGCTCCGCCGCCACGCCCGTGAGGCCCTGCAGCTCGTCGAGGTCGGCCTGCGACGCGAGGCCGGGCATCGTCGCGCCCGGAGTCATGTCCATGGAGGAGTGGTCGGTCTTCCCGTCGAGCGTCGGCAGCGTCATCCAGGTCATGCGCGGCTGGGACGGCGCCTGGTCGAGGCCCCACGAGGTGAGGAACGCGTACATCTGACCGGCCTGCTGGGCCTGCGCCTGCGCGATGTCCTGCGCGATGAGCTTGACCTCGGGGTCGTCCGTGCGGTCGATGATCATGAGCGACATCTGCACGGCCTGCTCGTGGTGCACCTGCATGTCGCGGGAGAAGCCCGCCTCCGCGCTGTTGGTGCTGGGCGTGAGCGCCGAGACGGGCGCGGTGACGCGGCCCACGAGCAGTCCGGCGACCACGAGGGCCACCGCGACGATGCCCGCGGCCAGGCCGATGCGGACCCGTCGGCCGCGAGCGCGGGTGGCCTCGCCGTGCGCGACGAGGCCCTCGAGCTCCTCCTCGCGGATGTCGTCGTCCGGCACGTGGTCGACGACGGGGTCGCCGTCGGGACGCGGGTCGGACGCGTCGCTATCGCGGTCGGTCACGGTCAGCCGACCCGGCCCTCGCCCTCGAGGGCGCCGGTGCACGCGGCACCGGCCTCGGGGGCGTTGGGGCTCTTCCAGTACTTGGCCATGAAGTCCTTGATGCGCTGGTCGTCGATCGTGTCGACCTTGACCTGCGCGCCCCACGCGGACAGCGCGATCGGGGTGTCGAGGCCGTCGTACGGCGACATCGTGACGTAGCCGCCGAACGACTCGGCGTACTTCTGGAGCTTCGACAGGTCGTCACCGGTGATCTTCGCGGCGTCGTAGGTGATCCACACGGCGCCGTGCTCGAGGTCGTGCACCGCGTTCTCGTTCGGCTGCGGCTGGTCGTAGATGCCGCAGTTGAGCCACATGGGGTTGTGCTCGCCACCGGCGGGCGGGCTCATGCCGTCGTACAGCCCGGCGTAGTCGACCGGGGTCTGCACATGCGTGCTGGGCAACGAGTCCCAGGTGCGGAGGCCCTCGATGCTGATGTCATTCGGATCCTGCTTCGGCGTCCCGCTCGAGACGACCACGCCGATCACGACCGCGACGACCGCGACGGCGGCCACGGATCCCGTGATGATGCCGATGAGGCGGTTGCGGCGGGCGCGGTCCTGCTGCTTCTTGAGGGCCGCCACCTTCTCGGCGCGGCGGGCCTCGCGCTGCTGCTTGACCGTGAGGTCCTTCTGGGCCTGCTTGGCGGTCGGCGGGACGGGGCGCCCGCTCTCGTCGCCGGAGGGCGTGGTGTCGTCGCGTCGCGCCACGGAGGGTCCTTCTCTGCTGGGGGAATGTGCGGCCAGGGTACCGGGTCGGGCTGGGCGCACCCTGCCCGCGCGGGGCCGGACCGCCCCGTAACACGGCGAGGGCACGCGCCTACACTGGACGGGCGGGCCCACCGGCCCGCGCACCTCGAAGCCGGGAGCGCCACCTCACGTGAAGTACGCCGACACGATCCTCGACCTGATCGGGAACACCCCGCTCGTGAAGCTCAACAAGGTGGTCGAGGGGATCTCGGCGACCGTGCTGGTGAAGGTCGAGTACCTGAACCCCGGCGGGAGCGCGAAGGACCGCATCGCGACGCGCATCATCGACGCGGCCGAGCGCGACGGGAAGCTGCAGCCCGGCGGCACCATCGTCGAGCCCACATCGGGCAACACCGGCGTGGGCCTCGCGCTCGTCGCGCAGCAGCGCGGCTACCGCTGCGTCTTCGTGCTGCCCGACAAGGTCGGCGAGGACAAGCGCAACGTGCTCACGGCGTACGGCGCCGAGATCGTGGTCACGCCCACCTCCGTGGCGCCCGACCACCCCGACTCCTACTACTCCGTGAGCGACCGGCTCGCGCGCGAGATCCCCGGCGCCTTCAAGCCCGACCAGTACTCGAACCCCAACGGGCCGCTCAGCCACTACGAGACAACGGGTCCCGAGATCTGGCGCGACACCGAGGGGGAGATCACGCACTTCGTCGCGGGCGTCGGCACCGGCGGCACCATCAGCGGCGTCGGCCGGTACCTCAAGGAGGTGTCGGAGGGGCGCGTGCGCATCGTCGGCGCCGACCCCGAGGGCTCCGTCTATTCGGGCGGCTCCGGCCGCCCCTACCTCGTCGAGGGCGTCGGCGAGGACTTCTGGCCGGCCGCCTACGACCCCGACGTGGTCGACGAGGTCATCGCCTCCAGCGACCAGGAGTCGTTCGACATGACGCTGCGGCTCGCGCGCGAGGAGGGCCTGCTCGTCGGGGGATCCAGCGGCATGGCCGTCGTCTCCGCGCTCAAGGCCGCGAAGCACCTCGGCCCCGACGACGTGATGGTGATCCTGCTGCCCGACGGCGGCCGCGGCTACCTCGGCAAGATCTTCAACGAGAAGTGGATGCAGTCCTACGGCTTCGCCCGCGTGAGCGGCCAGCGCACGGTCGCCGACGTGATGAGCGCCAAGACCGGCAGCCTGCCCGACCTCGTCCACGCGCACCCGAACGACACCATCCGCGACGCGATCCGCATCATGACCGAGTACGACGTCTCGCAGCTGCCCGTCCTCACGGCCGAGCCGCCCGTCGTCATGGGCGAGGTCGCCGGCGCGGTCGACGAGCGCAGCCTGCTCGAGCTCGTGTTCAGCGGGCGCGCCCAGCTGTCCGACCAGGTCGGCCCGTTCGCGGGCGCCGCGTTCGGCCTCATCGGCGTGAACGAGACCGTGCCCGACGCGTGGAGCGCGCTCGGGTCCGCCGACGCGCTCATGGTGAGCGACGGCGGCAAGCCCGTCGGGGTGCTCACGCGGCACGACCTCCTCACCTACCTCACCGACTGATCCGCCGGCCCGGCCCGCGCGCATCCCCCGACCCAGAGAGACGATTCCCCGTGAGCGACAAGCACGACTTCGACACCCGCGCGATCCACGCCGGCCAGGACCCGGACCCGACGACGGGAGCGGTCATCCCGCCGCTGTACCTCACGAGCACCTTCGTGCAGGACGGGATCGGCGGGCTCCGCGAGGGCTACGAGTACGCGCGGAGCGCCAACCCCACGCGCACCGGCCTGCAGGAGCTGCTCGCGTCGCTCGAGAAGGGGAAGCACGCCTTCTCGTTCGCGTCGGGGCTCGCGGCCGAGGACACGCTGCTGCGCGCGATCACGCGCCCCGGCGACCGCATCGTCCTGAGCGACGACGTGTACGGCGGCACGTACCGCCTCCTCACGCGCGTGCTCGGCGACTGGGGCATCGTCGTCGAGACGGTCGACATGAGCGACCTTGCCGCGGTCGAGCGGGTGCTCGGATCCGGCCCGGCGAAGGTCCTCTGGGTCGAGACGCCGAGCAACCCGCTGATGAAGATCAGCGACATCCGCGCGCTCGCCGACCTCGGCCACGCGGCGGGCGCCACGGTCGTCGTCGACAACACGTTCGCGTCGCCCTACCTGCAGCAGCCGCTGACGCTCGGCGCCGACGTGGTCGTGCACTCGACCACCAAGTACCTGGGCGGGCACTCCGACGTGCTCGGCGGCGCCGTCATCCTCGACGACGACGCGCTGGCCGAGAAGGTCGGCTTCCTCCAGTTCGCGATCGGCGCGGTCTCCGGCCCCATGGACGCCTGGCTCACCACGCGCGGGATCAAGACCCTCGCCGTCCGCATGGAGCGCCACTCCGCGAACGCCGAGGAGATCGCCGCGTTCCTGCAGCAGCACCCCGACGTCACGGCCGTGCACTACCCGGGCCTGCCGGACCACCCCGGCCACGACATCGCCAAGGCGCAGATGACCGGCTTCGGCGGCATGATCTCGTTCCAGGTCCGCGGGGGCGCGAAGGCCGCGCGGCGCGTGGTCGAGGGCACGCGCGTCTTCCAGCTCGCGGAGTCGCTGGGCGGCGTCGAGTCGCTCATCAGCTACCCGGCCGAGATGACGCACGCGTCCGTCAAGGGCACGCCGCTCGAGGTGCCGGACGACCTGGTGCGCCTCTCGGTCGGCATCGAGGCCGTCGAGGACCTCGTCGTCGACCTCGAGCGCGCGCTCGGCAAGGCGCTCAAGCAGGGCAAGCACTAGGCGCGGTCGACCCCGCCGCGCCGGCGGGGTCGCGCGGCACTCAGGGCAGCAGCTCGCGCACGGCCTCGTCGACGCTCACGCCGCGCTCGCGCGCGTGGGCGCTGAGCCGAGCCATCGTGTCCCGGTCGAGCGCGATCGTGAGCGTGGTGTCGCCGGGCTCGGGCGCGATCTCCTCGTCGAACGCGTCGAAGTCGAACAGGCCCGGCTGCGCGGGGGCCTCGGCCTCGAGCTCCTCCGAGGCGGCGACCACGGGATCGGCTGCCAGCTCGGCATCGGCCTCCACCGCCGCCGACTCCGACGCCTCGGTGGTGTCCTCGTCGACATCGCGACCCGCCCAGCCGGGGCCGGCGGGGATCGCGCTGCGTCCCTGGAACGCGGTGGCCACCGCGCGCGCCCGCACGTCCGCCGCCTCGTTGAGCGGGTGGTTCGCGTGCCCCTTGACCCACTCGAAGCGGTAGCGGCGGCCCTGGATCTCGGCGTCGATCTCCTTGAGCAGCTCCACGTTCAGCACCGGCTTGCCGTCGCCCTTGCGCCAGCCCTTGCGCTTCCACCCGGGCATCCACTTGGTGACCGAGTTGATGACGTACTGGCTGTCGCACAGCACGAGCAGGTCGTCGTCGAGGTGCGCGGTCGCGCGGAACAGCTCGAGCACGGCCTTGAGCTCGCCCTGGTTGTTGGTCGCATGCGCCCACCCGCCCGCGGCCCAGTGCTCGTCGTCGACGTACCAGGCCCAGCCGGCGGGTCCGGGGTTGCCGAGCGCGGATCCGTCTGCCGCGGCGGTGATCGTCACAGGTGGTGCCTCTCGTCGGGTGGACGACCAGTCTGCCGCAGCCGCCCGACCGGCGGCGCCGGACCTCCCGGTCGCGCGGGATCGGTCGCCGTGCGGCATGTGACAGTCACATGTGACAATGTGACACCTGCGCCAGGAGGCGCGGCCGGGCGGACGCCCGGACGGAGACGGGGTCGATGATGACGACGGAGACGCCGCGCGGCAGGGCGCCCAGCATCCGCGACGTCGCACGCCTCGCCGGTGTCTCGCACCAGACGGTCTCGCGCGTGATCAACGACTCGCCCTCGCTCCGCGCGGAGACGCGGCAGCGCGTCCTCGACGTGATGGAGCAGGTGCAGTACCGGCCCAACCGCGCGGCCCGCGCCCTCGTCACCAGCCGCTCGCGCACCATCGGCGTGCTCACGGCCCAGAGCTCCCAGTACGGTCCGGCGTCCTCCATCGCGGCCATCGAGTCGGCCGCCCGCGAGGCCGGGTACCTGGTCACGACCACGAACCTGCCGTCCTCCGACGAGGCCGCGATCCAGGTCGCGCTCGGCCACCTCGTCGACCAGGCCGTGGAGGGCCTCGTGGTCGTGGCGCCGCAGGTGCGCGTGCGCGAGGTGATCGCGAGCATGTCGCTCGACGTCCCCTACGTGACGATGCAGAGCGACGGCCTCGGCGACGCGCACGACCTCTCGGTCGACCAGATCGCGGGCGCGCGCCTCGCCACGCGGCACCTGCTCGACCTCGGCCACCGCGACATCTACCACCTCGCCGGCCCGCAGGACTGGATCGAGGCGGAGGCGCGGATGCGCGGCTTCCTCGACGCGATGTCGGCGGCCGAGGCGCCCACGACCGCGCCCATCCTCGGCGACTGGACGGCCGAGTTCGGGTTCTACGCGGGCCGCGAGATGCTGCGACTGCGCGACTTCACGGCGATCTTCTCCAGCAACGACCAGATGGCCCTCGGCCTCATCCACGCCGTCCGCGACGCGGGGCTCGACGTCCCGGGCGACGTCAGCATCGTCGGCTTCGACGACATCCCCGAGGCCGCGCACTTCTGGCCGCCGCTGACGACCGTCCGCCAGGACTTCGCCGAGGTCGGCCGCCGCTGCGTCGCGCTGCTGCTCGACGGCATGGGCGACACGGGGGACCGGTACCGGGGCACGATCATGCCGGAGCTGGTCGTCCGCGCGTCCACCGGGCCGCCCTCGTACTGACGCGGGCGGCTGCCGGCCCGGCCCTCCCCAGCCGCCGACACCCCATTCCGAGGGGGCGGGGCCTCTCGGGTTGACAGGTCGATCCCGCGCGTGTGTAGAGTGACATCCGCTGATGTGACCGTTCACATCGGCGGGCGGTCTTCCCGGATCGCCATGCACCAGACGAAGGAGTCGATCCCGTGCCCAGCGCCCCCGTGAGCACCGCAGCCGAGGCACAGCCCGGCCCGGAGGCCGAGAGCTACGTCATCGGGGTCGACTACGGCACCCTCTCCGGCCGTGCCGTCGTGGTGCGCGTCTCGGACGGCGTCGAGCTCGGCTCCGGCGTCCTCGACTACCCGCACGCGGTCATGGACGACACGCTCGCCGCGACCGGCGCGCAGCTGCCGCCCGAGTGGGCCCTGCAGGTCCCGAGCGACTACGTCGACGTGCTCAAGCAGGCCGTCCCCGCCGCCATCCGCGAGGCCGGCATCGACCCCGCCCGCGTCATCGGCATCGGCACCGACTTCACCGCGTGCACCATGGTCCCCACGCTCGCCGACGGCACCCCGCTCAACGAGGTCGACGGATACGCCGACCGCCCGCACGCCTACGTCAAGCTCTGGAAGCACCACGCGGCGCAGTCGCACGCCGACCGCATCAACGCGCTGGCCGAGGAGCGGGGCGAGAAGTGGCTGGCCCGCTACGGCGGACTCATCTCGAGCGAGTGGGAGTTCGCCAAGGGCCTCCAGCTCCTCGAGGAGGACCCGGAGCTGTACGGCCTCATGGAGCACTGGGTCGAGGCGGCCGACTGGATCGTCTGGCAGCTCACCGGCAGCTACGTCCGGAACGCCTGCACCGCCGGGTACAAGGGCATCCTCCAGGACGGCGAGTACCCGACCCGCGACTTCCTCGGCGCGCTCAACCCCGACTTCGCCTCGTTCGCCGAGGACAAGGTCGCGCACGAGATCGGCCAGCTCGGATCCGCCGCCGGCACGCTCTCCGCGGAGGCCGCCGCCTGGACGGGGCTGCCGGAGGGCATCGCCGTCGCGGTCGGCAACGTCGACGCGCACGTCACCGCCCCCGTCGCCCGCGCCGTCGAGCCCGGCCAGATGGTCGCGATCATGGGCACGAGCACGTGCCACGTCATGAACAGCGACGTTCTCACCGAGGTCCCCGGCATGTGCGGCGTCGTCGACGGCGGCATCGTCTCCGGGCTCTACGGCTACGAGGCCGGCCAATCCGGCGTCGGCGACATCTTCGCCTGGTACGTCAAGAACCAGGTGCCCGCGCGCTACGCCGAGGAGGCCCAGGCCGCCGGGAAGAGCGTGCACCAGCACCTCACCGACCTCGCGGCCGACCAGCCCGTCGGCGGACACGGCCTCGTCGCGCTCGACTGGCACTCCGGCAACCGCTCGGTGCTCGTCGACCACGAGCTGTCCGGCCTCGTCATCGGCACCACGCTCACCACGCGCACCGAGGAGGTCTACCGGGCGCTGCTCGAGGCCACCGCGTTCGGCACCCGCAAGATCGTCGAGACCTTCGCCGCGTCCGGCGTCCCCGTCACCGAGTTCATCGTCGCCGGCGGCCTGCTGAAGAACGCGTTCCTCATGCAGGCCTACAGCGACATCCTCCGGCTGCCCATCTCGGTCATCACGAGCGAGCAGGGCCCGGCCCTCGGATCCGCCATCCACGCCGCGGTCGCCGCGGGCGCCTACCCGGACGTCCGCGTCGCGGGCGACGCGATGGGCAAGGTCGAGCGCGGCAGGTACCAGCCGAGCGAGGAGCGCGCGCTCGCCTACGACCGCCTCTACGAGGAGTACTCCACGCTGCACGACCACTTCGGCCGCGGCGCCAACGACGTCATGAAGCGCCTCAAGTCGCTGAAGAGGGAGGCCCGCGCGTGAGCACCTACGCACCCGAGATCGAGGTCGCGGTCGCCCGCGTCCGCTCCGAGGTCTCCCGCCTGCACGGCGAGCTCGTGCGCTACGGCCTCGTGGTCTGGACCGGCGGCAACGTCTCCGGCCGCGTCCCCGGCGCCGACCTGTTCGTCATCAAGCCCTCGGGCGTCGCCTACGACGACCTGAGCCCCGAGAACATGATCCTCTGCGACCTCGACGGCAACGTGATCCCGGACACCCCCGGCTCGCGCAACGCCCCCTCCAGCGACACCGCGGCGCACGCGTACGTCTACCGCAACATGCCCGAGGTGGGCGGCGTGGTCCACACGCACTCCACCTACGCGGTGGCGTGGGCGGCCCGGCGCGAGCCCATCCCGTGCGTCATCACGGCGATGGCCGACGAGTTCGGCGGGGAGATCCCCGTCGGCCCGTTCGCGATCATCGGCGACGACTCGATCGGCCGCGGCATCGTCGAGACGCTCACCGGGCACCGCTCGCGCGCCGTCCTGATGGCCGGTCACGGGCCCTTCACCATCGGCAAGGACGCGAAGGACGCCGTGAAGGCGGCCGTCATGGTCGAGGACGTGGCGCGCACGGTGCACATCTCCCGCCAGCTCGGCACGCCTGCGCCCCTGCCCGCCGACGCCGTCGACTCCCTGTTCGACCGCTACCAGAACGTCTACGGACAAGCACCCCAAGGAGCCCTGAAGTGAGCCGCATCACCACCTCCCTCGACCACTACGAGGTCTGGTTCCTCACCGGCAGCCAGAACCTCTACGGCGAGGAGACGCTCCAGCAGGTCGCCGAGCAGTCGCAGGAGATCGCCCGGCAGCTCGAGGAGGCGTCGGACATCCCCGTGCGCGTCGTCTGGAAGCCCGTCCTCAAGGACTCCGACAGCATCCGCCGCATGGCCCTCGAGGCCAACGCGAGCGACCGCACCATCGGCCTCATCGCGTGGATGCACACGTTCAGCCCCGCCAAGATGTGGATCCAGGGCCTCGACGCCCTGCAGAAGCCCTTCCTGCACCTGCACACGCAGGCCAACGTCGCGCTGCCGTGGAGCAGCATCGACATGGACTTCATGAACCTCAACCAGGCCGCGCACGGCGACCGGGAGTTCGGCTACATCCAGTCGCGCCTCGGCGTGGTCCGCAAGACGGTCGTCGGCCACGTGAGCACCGCGTCGGTCCGCGAGAGCATCGGCACCTGGATGCGCGCCGCCGCCGGCTGGGCCGCCGTGCACGAGCTCAAGGTCGCCCGCTTCGGCGACAACATGCGCAACGTCGCCGTCACCGAGGGCGACAAGACGGAGGCCGAGCTCAAGTTCGGCGTCTCGGTCAACACCTGGGGCGTCAACGACCTCGTCGAGCGCGTGGACGCGGCGACCGACGCCGAGATCGACGCGCTGGTCGACGAGTACGAGGCCCTCTACGACATCCAGCCCGAGCTGCAGCGTGGAGGCGAGCGCCACGAGTCGCTCCGCTACGGCGCGGCCATCGAGGTCGGCCTGCGCTCCTTCCTCGAGGAGGGCGGCTTCGGCGCCTTCACCACGAGCTTCGAGGACCTCGGCGGCCTCCGCCAGCTCCCCGGCCTCGCCGTCCAGCGGCTCATGGCCGAGGGCTACGGTTTCGGCGCCGAGGGCGACTGGAAGACGGCGGTGCTGATCCGCGCGGCGAAGGTCATGGGCGCCGGCCTCCCCGGGGGCGCGAGCCTCATGGAGGACTACACGTACCACCTCGTCCCCGGCGAGGAGAAGATCCTGGGCGCGCACATGCTCGAGATCTGCCCCACGCTCACGACCGGCCGACCGAGCCTCGAGATCCACCCGCTCGGCATCGGCGGGCGCGAGGATCCCGTGCGCCTCGTCTTCGACACCGATCCCGGCCCCGCGGTCGTCGTCGCCATGTCGGACATGCGCGACCGCTTCCGCATCGTCGCGAACGTGGTGGAGGTCGTCCCGCTCGACGAGCCGCTCCCGAACCTGCCCGTCGCCCGCGCCGTGTGGAAGCCCGCGCCGGACCTCGCGACGAGCGCAGCGGCCTGGCTCACGGCCGGGGCCGCCCACCACACGGTCATGAGCACGCAGATCGGCGTCGAGGTCTTCGAGGACTTCGCCGAGATCGCGCGCACCGAGCTCCTCGTCATCGACGAGGACACGACCCTCAAGGGTTTCACCAAGGAAGTCCGCTGGAACCAGGCGTACCACCGCCTGGCCCAGGGCCTGTAACACCCACACCAGGGGTGCGCATCCGGCGCAGAAGCCGGGCGAGCGCCTCACAGCAGCAGTACGAAAGGACACGACCGTGAAGATGAAGAAGGTCCTCGTCGGCATCGCCGCCACGAGCATCGCCCTCTCCCTCGCCGCCTGCTCCGGCGGCAGCGGAGGCCGCGGCGGCAGCGCCGGCGGCACCGAGGACAACAAGGGCGCCCTCGTCGGCGTCGCCATGCCCACCAAGACGAGCGAGCGCTGGGTCGACGACGGCAACAACGTCAACGACCAGCTCACCAAGCTCGGCTACAAGGTCGACCTGCAGTACGCGAACGACAAGGTGCAGGACCAGATCTCGCAGATCGAGACCATGCTCAACAAGGGCGCCAAGGCGCTCATCGTCGCGTCGATCGACGGCACCGCGCTGACCCAGGTCCTCAAGACCGCGGCCGACGACGGCGTCAAGGTCATCGCGTACGACCGCCTCATCAACGGCACCGCGGACGTCGACTACTACACGACGTTCGACAACCAGCAGGTCGGCGTGCTGCAGGGCAACTCGCTCCTGCAGGGCATGGGCCTCGTGGACGCCGACGGCAAGGCCACCGGCAGCACCGAGAAGAAGACCATCGAGATCTTCGCCGGCAGCCCGGACGACAACAACGCGCAGTTCTTCTACGACGGCGCGATGAGCGTCCTGAAGCCGTTCCTCGAGTCCGGGCAGATCACGATCGGCTCCGGCCAGTCGGACTTCAGCCAGGTCGCGATCCAGCAGTGGAAGCAGGAGGGCGCCCAGGCCCGCATGGAGAACCTGCTCTCCGGCTCGTACCCCGGCGGCGCCAAGCCGGACGGCGTCCTCTCGCCGTACGACGGCCTGTCGCGCGGCATCATCCAGGCCCTGACCTCGGCCGGCGTCCCCAGCAGCGCCATGCCGATCATCACGGGCCAGGACGGCGAGAAGGCGTCCGACAAGCTCATCCTCGACGGCGTCCAGTACTCGACGATCTTCAAGGACACGCGCCTGCTCGGCAAGGAGGCCGTCACGATGGTCGACGACCTGCTCACCGGCGGCACCCCGGACGCGCCCGACACCTACAACAACAAGGTGAAGGACGTCCCGACCAAGCAGTTCGCCCCCGTGACCGTGACGAAGGACAACCTCGTCGAGGTCATCGTGGACAGCGGCTACTACACGCAGGACGAGATCGACAAGGGCGAGTAGCCCTTCCGCGCCGCCCCGGCGGCGCACCGGCCGGCCGACGCTCGCGTCGGCCGGCCACAGCACCGGGGCGGGGGGGCA
>NZ_JADKRR010000001.1:884011-910968 GCF_015351105.1 Clavibacter sp. VKM Ac-2872
CCCGCCCCCCCCGCCTCCGGGTGGCGCATCGCGCGCCGCCCCGCATGACCGCCGGGCACCCGGCACCACCATCCACACAAGTGAGGCAGGCCATGGCCAACCACATTCTCGAGATGCGCGGCATCACCAAGACGTTCCCCGGCGTCAAGGCGCTGCAGGACGTCACCCTCGAGGTCACGCGCGGCACGTGCCACGCGATCTGCGGCGAGAACGGCGCGGGCAAGTCGACCCTGATGAAGGTCCTCTCGGGCGTCTACCCGGCCGGCTCCTACGACGGCGACATCGTCCTCGAGAACGAGGTCGTCAAGTTCTCCAACATCCGCGACAGCGAGAAGTCGGGCGTGGTGATCATCCACCAGGAGCTCGCGCTGAGCCCCTTCCTCTCCATCGCGGAGAACATCTTCCTCGGCAACGAGATCTCCCGGGGCGGCTTCATCGACTGGAACGCTACCAACGTCGAGGCCGCGAAGCTGCTCGCCCGCGTCGGGCTGAGCGACAACCCGGCCACCAAGATCGCCGACATCGGCGTGGGCAAGCAGCAGCTCGTGGAGATCGCGAAGGCGCTCTCCAAGGAGGTGAAGCTCCTCATCCTCGACGAGCCCACCGCGGCGCTGAACGACGAGGACTCCGCCCACCTGCTCGACCTGATCAAGCACCTGAAGGGCCAGGGGATCACGAGCATCATCATCAGCCACAAGCTGAACGAGATCAAGGCGATCGCCGACGCCGTGACGATCATCCGCGACGGCAAGACCATCGAGACCCTCGACCTCGAGCGCGACTCCATCAGCGAGGAGCGCATCATCAAGGGCATGGTCGGCCGCGACCTCCAGAGCCGCTACCCCGACCGCACGCCGGACATCGGCGAGGAGATCCTCCGCATCGAGGACTGGACGGTCCATCACCCGCAGGAGCACTCCCGCGTCGTCGTCGACCACGCCAACCTCAACGTCCGCGCGGGCGAGGTCGTCGGCATCGCCGGCCTCATGGGCGCGGGACGCACCGAGCTCGCGATGAGCGTCTTCGGCCGCTCCTACGGCGCGAACATCTCCGGCAAGCTCTACAAGCGCGGCAAGGAGATCCAGGCCAAGACGGTGGGCGAGGCCATCAAGAACGGCCTCGCGTACGCCACCGAGGACCGCAAGCACTACGGCCTGAACCTCATCGACGACATCAAGCGCAACGTCTCCGGCGCCGCGCTCGAGAAGCTCGCGAAGGCGGGCTGGGTCGACGCGAACCAGGAGTACGTGGTGGCCGACGGCTACCGCACGTCGATGAACATCAAGGCCCCGAGCGTGGGCGCCATCACCGGCAAGCTGTCCGGCGGCAACCAGCAGAAGGTCGTCCTCTCCAAGTGGATGTTCTCCGACCCGGACGTGCTCATCCTCGACGAGCCCACCCGCGGCATCGACGTCGGCGCCAAGTACGAGATCTACACGATCATCAACGCGCTCGCCGCGCAGGGGAAGGCCGTCATCGTCATCTCCAGCGAGCTGCCCGAGCTGCTCGGCATCTGCGACCGGATCTACGCCCTCTCCGCCGGGCGGATCACGGGCCAGCTGCCGATCGCCGAGGCGACCCCCGAGAGCCTCATGTCCTACATGACCAAGGAAAAGGAATAGCAAGCATGTCCAGTCTCAGCAGTGTGGCGGGTTTCCTCGTCAGTCGCCTCAGGCAGATCGGCATCTTCATCGCGCTGATCGCGATCGTGGTGCTGTTCCAGATCCTCACGAACGGGACGCTCCTCGAGCCCCGCAACGTCACGAGCATCGTCGTCCAGAACGCCTACATCCTGATCCTCGCGATCGGCATGGTGATGATCATCATCGCCGGCCACATCGACCTGTCGGTCGGCTCCGTGGTGGCCCTGATCGGCGCCGTGTCCGGTGTGTTCGCCGTGAACTGGGGTCTGCCCTGGTACGTCTCCATCCTCTTGAGCCTCGTGATCGGAGGCCTCATCGGCGCCTGGCAGGGCTTCTGGGTGGCGTACGTCGGCATCCCGGCGTTCATCGTGACCCTCGCCGGCATGCTCACGTTCCGCGGCCTCGCGCAGATCGTGCTGCAGAACCGCCCCATCACGCCGTTCCCGGACGAGTACGTCTCCGTCGGCGCGGGCTTCCTGCCCGACCCCTCGGGCGGCACGTCCTACCTCGAGTGGGTCACGGTCACGCTGGGCGTGCTCGCCGCGGTCTTCCTCGTGGCCCAGCAGCTCCGCGAGCGCCGCGCCCGCGTCAAGCTCAACCTCGAGGACGAGCCGTTCGCCTGGTTCATCACGAAGCTCGCCACCATCGCGATCCTCGTGCTCGGCATCACCTACCTCCTCGCCAGCTACCAGGGCACGCCGATCGTGCTGGTCATCCTGGCGGTGCTCGTGCTCGTCTACACCGCGGTGATGAACCGCAGCATCTTCGGCCGGCACATCTACGCCCGAGGCGGCAACCTCAACGCCGCGCAGCTCTCCGGCATCAACACGAAGCGCGTCGACTTCCTGCTCTTCGTGAACATGGGCTTCCTGGCCGCGCTCGCGGGCATCGCCTTCACCGCCCGCAGCAACTCGGCCCTCCCCGGCGCCGGCAACGGCTTCGAGCTCGATGCGATCGCCGCGGTGTTCATCGGCGGCGCGGCCGTCACCGGCGGCATCGGCACCGTGACGGGCGCCATGATCGGTGGTCTGATCATGGGCGTGCTCAACAACGGCATGTCGCTGCTCGGCCTCGGCACGGAGTACCAGCAGCTCATCAAGGGCCTCGTGCTCCTGCTGGCCGTCGCGTTCGACGTGTTCAACAAGAGCCGCGGATCCAAGTCCGCGACTTGATCGACCGCACCACCCGCGCTGACGCGCACGACGGGCCCGGCATCCGCACGGATGCCGGGCCCCTCTCGTGCCCAGCGCCACATATCTGCATAGCCTTCTTCGAGAGCAGAACGAGCGGGACCGGGGTGTGGGAGACTTCAAAGCCGAAAGGGTCGCGTCTCTAAGATCCGGTCATGAGAACCTCAAGGCTCAACGCATGGTCACAACGCCTCTCGTTCGGCAACGACGTCGAAACACCTTTCCGGCGATCAGCCGCCAGATTCGGGTCGCTCGTCGTCGTGGTGCTCGCCGCATCTCTCCTCTACGCGGCTCCCGCGCACGCCTCTGAAAATGCCGTCGCGGGAGGAGCGTCACAGTCGATGGAGTCCGCGTCATGTCGGTGAAGCCAGATTCTGTCAGCGAGTTGGTTCACGAGTTGGACGCGTCACACCTGCCCGCATCGGTCACCCTGGAGTCCGGCGTCGTCGTTCGGAAGTATCGGCTAGGAAGCGGTGTCACAGTAATCGTTCCGGATGGACTTGGGGACAGCCAGCACGCTCCCCTATCATCGTCGTTGATCGGTGCCGGCTATGACAATAGTAGGGGCGTGTACATCTCGTTTAATAAGACCGATCAAACTGCTTTGGCTTCTGGAGCGGGCGCGGCGCTAGGTGCTGCGATATGTTTCGCGGGCCCGGTAGCCTGCGGTATTGCGGCAACGGTCATAGCGGTCGCATTGGTGTACATCAACGAACGAGGCCTCTGCGCGGGCAATAGGGAACTCCGGATCGACACCGCGACTCTGCAGGGCCGTTGTGTTTGACGCAGTTCATGGATGCCGTGCTGACGCGCGAACTCTCATCCACCGGGCAATGGCGTCAACAGAGGTCGAAGGGGGTGCATAACGTGAAATCTCGCGCAGTGTTGTGGATCATCGGCACTGCTTCTGTCTTGATCGCTGGTTGGGCCCTAGCCGGTGAGGATGGCAGCCGTTTTCTTGCCCTCGTGACCGTCCCGCTCTTCGTGCTCTTCGTGCTCCTGGCCGTTTCGCTGTCCAAGCGCCGACGGCCGCCTGGCTGAAACCTGGTAGCAGGGCCTGTCGCTCACCGGCGTTAGCACGAGCCGGGGCGGTCGTCAGGAGCCGTGAAGTTGCGATAAAGAGAGCCGCCCCCGTGACCCGGGAGCGGCTCTCGTGTCGTGCCTGGTGCGGACTCTAGGAACGCGCGCCCATCAGGTGCTCGAGCGCCAGCTGGTTGAGGCGGACGAAGCCGAAGCCCTTGGCGTCGAAGTACTCGTCGGCCGCGAAGTCCTCGTAGGAGGAGCGGTCGGCGAGGATGTCGTCGTAGGACTCGCCCTCGTTGAGCGTGGGCGTGTAGATGTCCTGGACCTTGGCGGCGGCGAGCGCCTCCTGGACCTCGGGGTCGGCGCGGAACGCCTGCGCGCGCTCCTTGAGGAGAAGGTACATGCGCATGTTCGCGGCCGCCGAGTCCCACACGCCCGTGATGTCCTCGGTGCGGCTGGGCTTGTAGTCGAAGTGACGGGGGCCGTCGTACGAGCGGCCGCCGCCCACGCCGCCGTTCTCGAGGAGGTCGACGAGCGAGAACGCGTTCTGCAGGTCGCCGTGGCCGAAGACGAGGTCTTGGTCGTACTTGATGCCGCGCTGGCCGTTGAGGTCGATGTGGAAGAGCTTGCCCTGGTACAGCGCCTGCATGATGCCGGCGGTGAAGTTGAGGCCCGCCATCTGCTCGTGGCCGACCTCGGGGTTCACGCCGACGAGCTCGGGGCGCTCGAGGGTCTCGATGAAGGCGAGCGCGTGGCCGAGGGTCGGCAGCAGGATGTCGCCGCGCGGCTCGTTGGGCTTGGGCTCGATCGCGAAGCGGATGTCGTAGCCCTTGTCGGTGACGTAGTCGCCGAGGAGGTTGACGGCCTCGCGGTAGCGCTCGAGCGCGCCGCGGACGTCCTTGGCGGAGTCGTACTCGGCGCCCTCGCGGCCGCCCCACATCACGAACGTCTGCGCGCCGAGCTCGGCGGCGAGGTCGATGTTGCGGAGGACCTTGCGGATCGCGAACCGGCGGACGGCGCGGTCGTTGCTCGTGAAGCCGCCGTCCTTGAAGACGGGCGCGGAGAAGAGGTTGGTGGTGACCATCGGCACGACGATGCCCGTGTCGCTGAGGGCGCCCTTGAGGCGGTCGATCTGCGTCTGGCGCTCGGCGTCGGTGGATCCGAACGCGAAGAGGTCGTCGTCGTGGAAGGTGAGGCCGTAGGCGCCCAGCTCCGAGATGCGCTCGACGCCCTCGACCACGTCGAGGTCGGAGCGGGTCGGGCCGCCGAACGGGTCGGCCCCGGTGTATCCGATGGTCCAGAGTCCGAACGAGAACTTGTCCTCGCGGGTGGGGGTGAGCGCCATGGTGTCTCCTGTCAGCGTCGTCGGTGATTTGTTGCTGACTACAACCTAACCGGAGCGGGACCGCGGCACAACGTCGACACGGTGCCCGGCAGGTCGGGTGGACGCGCGGCAGGGGTCCGGGCAGGATGGCAGGGGGTCGTCGTCGACCGCGCGCACGCGCATCCGCCGGCCCTCCAGCACCCGACGGAGAGGTCCCCGAACGCCATGACCGACGCATCGCCCACCGCAGCCGGTTCACCCCGGGATCCCGCCGACGACCGCGGGGAGGGACTCGCGTTCCCGCCCGGCTTCCTGTTCGGATCCGCCACCGCCGCGTACCAGATCGAGGGCGCGGTCGACGAGGACGGCCGCGGCGCCTCCATCTGGGACACGTTCAGCCGCACGCCCGGCCGGGTGCTCGGGGGCGACACGGGGGACGTCGCCGACGACCACTACCACCGGCTCGAGTCCGACCTCGACCTGATGCAGGCGCTCGGCCTCGAGGCGTACCGCTTCTCCATCGCGTGGCCGCGCATCCAGCCGACCGGGCGCGGCCCCGCCAACGCGGCCGGCCTCGCGTTCTACGGGCGGCTCGTCGACGGGCTCGTGGCGCGGGGCATCACGCCGATCGCGACGCTCTACCACTGGGACCTCCCGCAGGCGCTCGAGGACGAGGGCGGCTGGGCGAACCGCGACACCGCGTACGCGTTCGCCGACTACGCGCGGATCATGGGCGAGGCGCTCGGCGATCGCGTCGGCACCTGGACCACGCTCAACGAGCCGTGGTGCTCGGCGTACCTCGGCTACGCCGCGGGCGTGCACGCGCCGGGCCGCACGGACGCGGAGGACTCGTTCCGTGCCGTGCACCACCTGAACCTCGCGCACGGCCTCGCGGTGCGGGCGCTGCGGGATGTCGTGCCGGCGGATGCCCGCTTCTCCATCACGCTGAACCTGCACGTGATCCGCGGCGAGGGCGACACGGGCCCGGAGGCCGTCCGCCGGGTCGACGGCGTGGGCAACCGCGTGTTCCTCGACCCGCTGCTGCACGGCCGGTACCCGGCCGACGTGATCGCGGACACCGCGGGCATCACCGACTGGTCGTTCGTGCTGCCCGGGGACACCGAGCTCATCCGCCAGCCGCTGCACCTGCTGGGCGTCAACTACTACAACACCAGCCGGGTGCGGATGCGGGACGGCTCCGTCGCGGGCGGCGGCACCTCCATCCACGGCGACGTCGCCGCGACCCCGTTCCCCGGCACCGACGACGTCGAGTTCCTCGAGCAGCCGGGCCCGTACACGGCCATGGGCTGGAACATCGAGCCCCGGGGGCTGGAGGACCTGCTCGTGTCGCTGCACGACGAGTTCCCCGACCTGCCGCTCATGGTGACGGAGAACGGGGCGGCGTTCGACGACGAGGTGACCGTGGGCGACGACGGCGTGCGTGCCGTGCATGACGCGCAGCGGATCGACTACCTGTCCCGGCACTTCGCCGCGGCCCATCGCGCGATCGAGCGCGGCGTCGACCTCCGCGGCTACCAGGTGTGGTCGCTCCTCGACAACTTCGAGTGGGCGTACGGGTACTCCAAGCGGTTCGGCATCGTGCACGTCGACTACGCGACGCAGGAGCGGACGCCGAAGGACAGCGCGCTCTGGTACGCGCGGCTCATCGCCGACCGCGCCATCCCGGCGCCCGACGCCCGGCCCGAGCGCCACGTGCGCCCCGGGGCGTGAGCGGGCCCCCGCCCGGCACCGACGAGCGCGCCGTGCTCGCGGACGGCGTCGTCATGCGACCCGCCCGGATCACCGACGCGGCCGCGCTCGCTGCCGCGTACCGCGCCAATCGGGAGCACCTCCGGCCGTTCGAGCCCGCGCGCACGGACGCCTTCTTCACGTCGGCGGGGCAGCGCGCCCAGCTCGCGGGGCGCATCGCCGAGCGGGCGGCCGGATCCGGCCTGCCGTACCTCGTCGTCGAGGGGGACCGCGTCATCGGCCGGTGCGACCTGTTCGCGGTGAAGCGGGGCGCGGCCATGAGCGCCAGCCTCGGCTACTGGATCGATCGGGAGCGACAGGGCGCCGGGCTCGCGACGGCCGCGGCCCGGGAAGCGGTCCGCATCGCGCGCGCGGCCGGGCTGCATCGGCTGGAGGCGTCGACGCTCGTGGGGAACGGCGGATCCGAGGAGGTGCTCGCGCGCGCCGGGTTCGACGCCATCGGGATCGCCCCGGCGTACCTGCGGATCGACGGCGCGTGGCGCGACCACACGCTCTGGCAGCGCGTGGTCGACGGCGCGCGCTGACGAGGGCCGGGCCGGGTCGGGCCCGGTCTCAGGCCTCGAGGAGCAGCTCCGTCATGCTCCGCAGGCGCGCCTGCGCGCTGGAGTCGGCGCCGCTGCGGTGGACGACGTCGTCGTGCACCCGCTCGGCGACCCGAAGGAGGTCGGGGAGGATGCCGCGCCCGCGCTCCGTGAGGGCGATGAGGAGGCGGCGCTCGTCGGCCTGGTCGCGCTGGCGCGTGATGTAGCCGAGGAGCTCGAGGCGCTTGAACAGGGGCGACAGGGTGCCCGGCGTGAGCTGCACGGCGTCGCTCAGGTCGCCCGCGCGACGGGGATCGTGCTCGTGCAGGGCCAGCATCACGAGGTACTGCGGGTGGGTGAGGTGGTAGGGCTTGAGCAACGGCCGGTAGAGCGAGATCACCGCTCGGGCCGCGGCGGCGAGCAGCAGTCCCATGTCGCGGTCGAGCAGCGCTCCGGCGTGGTCCGTCATGTGTCCTCCTGGCCGTCCGTGGGACGCGTCCCCCGACGGCCTGATCCCTTCGGACGCTACTCCCGAGATCGAGCGGCGGCGCGACCGCGGGTCGCACGCACAGCGCGCGCGGAGGCGGGCGTCACATGGTGCCGGGCGGCATCCACCCCTGCTCGATCTGGTGGCGGCGCACCTGGTCGACCGCCCGATCCGCGTCGATCGGCACGGCCTCCCAGATGATGCCGGAGCCGTCGAGCCAGCCCAGCGCGAGCATGGTGTCGGCCAGGTCCTCCACGAACATGGCCACCGTCGTGCCCTGGGAGCGGATGAGGTCGCCGTGCAGGCTCCAGCCGAAGTACGCGGACAGGTACCTGGCCTGCTCGGAGTGGCTGCGCTGCAGGTGGCGGTTCTGCCGCTCGGTGGATCCGCCCGAGGCCTGGACCTCGTCCTGCAGCTCGTCGCCGTGCTCGTCCGACATGCGTCCTCGTCCCTCCGCGTCCGGGCCCGCGGCGCTCGCCGCAGGCAGACCCCTCAGACATTACGGACGACCCCCGACAATCCGCCACGGAGGCGTCCCGCAGGCGGCATGGGGCGCACGACGGGGCTCACGCCCGACGGAGCTCCCAGTCGCCCACGCGGAGGCGCGCGAGGGCGGCGACGGCGGCGTGCACGGCGGGCGAGGCGGATCCGCCCGGGGCCGTCACGACGTGGACCACGCGCTCGCCGACCTCGGAGATCCGGCGCCGGACGACGCCGCGAGGGAGGGGCGCGGTCGCGAGGGCCAGCGACGGGAGGAGCGCGACCCCGAGCCCCGCCTGCACCATGCCGACGGCGGCGGCCGCGTTGTCCGTCTCGAAGGACGTCGCCGGCGCGAAGCCGCTGCGGGCGCACGCGCTGACGAGGTGGCGACGGCACCGGACGCAGCCGGCGATCCACCGGTCGTCGGCGAGGTCGCGGAGGGCGAGCGGGCCGCGGTGCCGCAGCGCCCGCGCCTCCGGCAGCACGGCCCATAGCGTCTCCCGCCAGAGCGGCCGGGACTCGAGGCCGTCGAGGGAGCGCGCGCCCGGATCGTCGGGGTCGTCCGGGTACGCGAAGGTCACGGCCACGTCGGCCTCGCGGGCGCGGACCGCGGCGACGGCCTCGGGCGGCTCGGCCTCGAGGTAGCCGAACCCGAGCCCCGGGTGCGCTGCCGCGAGGCCGCCGAGGAGCCGGGGTACGACGGTCGACGAGGCGGACGGGAACGCCGCGACGCGGACGGTGCCCGCGCGGAGGCCGCGCAGGTCGTCGAGCTCGTCGGCTGCCCGGTCGATGGCGTGCACCACGGTCTCGGCGTGCCGGGCGAGGACGCGTCCGGCCTCCGTGAGGACGACGCCCCGGCCGGCGCGCGCGGTGACGGGCACGCCGATGCGCGCCTCGAGGCGCCGGAGGGTCTGCGACAGGGCCGGCTGGCTGACGCCCAGGGACGCCGCTGCCGCGGTGATCGAGCCGCGCACGGCGAGGGCGTGCACCGCCGCGAGCGCGGCCGAGTCGAGGTCGCGCGCGGTCGGGGGAGCGTCGGTCATGCGCGGAGCATAACGTGCGCTTATGGGATGCATGCCGGGCGGGGTCTTGATCGATGGATCCTCGCTCGTCACGCTGGACGCATGCCGACCGCGCCGCTCCCCGCCGACCTCCGCGACCTGTTCGAGGCCGGGCCCGGCTACCTCTCCGCGTGCACCATGGGCCTGCCCACGCGCGCGACGGTCGAACGGCTGCGCGCGGACCTCTCGACCTGGTCGGCCGGGGGATCCACCGCGCACGGCTACGGCGGCGTCGTCGAGGGCGTGCGCGCGTCGTACGCGTCGCTCGTGGGCGTGCCGGTCGGATCCGTCGCCGTGGGCTCGCAGACCGCCTCCTTCGTGAGCGTGCTCGCCGCCGCCGTGCCCGCGGGCGCCGAGGTGCTGTGCGTGACGGGCGACTTCAGCTCCCTCACGTACCCGTTCGTCGTGGCGGAGGCGCGCGGCATCGTCGTGCGGCACGTGCCGCTCGAGGAGCTCGCGGCCGAGATCGGCCCGCGGACGCACCTGGTCGCGTTCTCCCTCGTGCAGTCCGCCGACGGCCGGGTCGCCGACGTCGCCGCGATCCGCGAGGCCGCGCGCGTCCACGACGCCTTCACCCTCTGCGACACCACGCAGGCGGCCGGCGCCATGCCGATCGACGCGAGCCTGTTCGACGCGACCGCCTGCCACGCGTACAAGTGGCTCTGCGCCCCGCGCGGGGCGGCGTTCCTCACGCTGTCGGACCGCTACCGGCGCACGCTCGTGCCGGTCCAGGCGAACTGGTACGCGGGCGCCGACGTGTGGGCCTCCTGCTACGGACCGGCGATGGCGCTCGCCGAGGACGCGCGCGCGTTCGACGTGTCGCCGGCGTTCGGCGCGTGGGTGGGCGCGGCTCCGGCGATCGCGCTCTTCGCGCGCCTCGACCTCGACGCCGTGCACCGCAGGAACGTCGAGCTCGGCGACCTCGTGAGCGCGGGCCTCGGCGTCGAGCCGCGCGGGCAGGCGATCGTCACCTGGCCGGACGCGGACGGCGCCGACCTGTCGGCGCTCGGGGCGGCCGGGATCGTCGCCTCGGGCCGCGCGGGTCGCGCGCGCATCGCGTTCCACGTCTGGAACGACGAGGACGACGTGGAGCGCGTGGTCCGGGCGCTGCGCTCCTGACGGGACGGCGCGGGCGCGGACCGCGCGGGACTTGGCGGGACCGCGCGGGTGCGCGGCTGCCCTACTGCGCGGGTGCTCCTCGCGCGCAGTGATTCCTTGGGCTGGGAATAAGCCGGGTGTGCTCCCGTTGGAGATCGAGGCGGTCGATCCGGCACGCCCCCGTTCTCCGGCGCCCCGCGCCCACCCGCCCCCTCCCGAAGGAACGCTCCGTGTCGTCTGCCGTCCTCCACCCCGGCGACGCGCTCTCCCGCCGGGAGCGCATCGTCTACATCCTCGTGCTGGGCGCCCTCGTCGGCCTCGGGCCGTTCACGATCGACCTGTACCTGCCCGCCTTCCCGGTGATCAAGGACCAGTTCGGCGTCTCGGACGCGGCCGTCCAGCTGACCCTCACGGGCACGACCGTCGGGTTCGCGCTCGGCCAGCTCGTGGTCGGCCCCTGGAGCGACCGGGTGGGGCGGCGCCTGCCGCTCATCGTCGCGACGGGCCTGCACATCCTCGCGTCGCTCGGTGCCGCGCTCGCGCCCGACGTCACGGTGCTGCTCGTCTTCCGCATCCTGCAGGGCGCGGGTGCCGCGGGCGGCGCGGTCGTCGCCATGGCCATGGTGCGCGACCTGTTCGGCGGCCGTCCGCTCGTGCGCATGCTCTCGCGCCTCGCCCTCGTGACGGGGCTCGCGCCGATCCTCGCGCCCGTCATCGGCTCGCAGCTGCTGCGCTTCGTCGACTGGCGCGGCGTGTTCTACGCGCTCACCGCGTACGCGATCCTCGTGGTGATCGCCGTCACCTTCTTCATCGTCGAGACGCTGCCGAAGGACCGCGTGCGCATCGAGGAGAAGGGCACGCTGCTCCGCCGCTACCGCTCGGTCCTCGGCGACCGCGTGTTCGTCGGCGTCGCCCTGATCGGCGGGATGCAGTTCGCCGGCCTCTTCTCCTATCTCTCCAGCTCGTCGTTCCTGTTCCAGGACGTGTACGGGTTCGACGCGCAGCAGTTCGGGATCCTGTTCGGGATCAACTCGCTGGGGGTCGTGATCGGCAACCAGGTCGCGGCCCGGCTCACGAAGGTCATCGGGCCGCAGTGGATCCTCGCGGGCGTCGTCACGGTGCAGTTCCTGGCGTCGGCGATCATCGTGCTGCTCGGCACCTTCACCGACGCCGGCCTCCTCGGAACGCTGATCCCGCTGTTCTTCTTCATCCTGGCGTGCGGCTTCGGCTTCCCCTGCGTGCAGGTGCTCGGGCTCGTGAACCACGGGCACGAGGCGGGCACGGCGGCCTCGCTGCTCGGCGCCGTGAACTTCGGGCTCGCGGGCGCGATCTCGCCCATCGTCGGCGTGATCGGCATCACGTCGGGCGTGCCGATGGCGGCCGTCATGGGCGCGTGCGCGGTCGTCTCCATCCTCTCGATGTGGCTCATCGTCCAGCCGCGGACGGTGCCCGCCCTCACGAACTGACGCCCGTCGACCGCGCGCGGGCGCTGGGTAGGGTGAGGCCATGAGCCCCACCCGCGACCCGGCCCGCCTCCGGGGCGTGGACGCCGCGCGGGGGCTCGCGGTCCTCGGGATGATGGCGGCGCACGTCGCGGTGCCGCGCCCGCTCGAGCTCGACGAGCCCGCGTCGTGGCTCGCCATCGCGGACGGCCGGTCCTCCATCCTCTTCGCGACGCTCGCGGGGCTCTCCATCGCCCTCATGTCGGGGCGCGACCGGCCGGCGGACGGGAGCGACCTCGCGCGTGCGCGGCTGAGGATCCTGGTGCGCGCCGTGTGCCTGTTCCTCCTCGGCGGTCTGCTGGCGTCGCTCCAGACGTACGTCGCGGTGATCCTCGAGGTCTACGCCGTCCTCTTCGTCGCCGTGCTGCCGCTGCTGCGCTGGCGCGCGTCGCGCCTGCTCGCGCTCGCCGCGGTCGCCGCCGTTGCGCTGCCGGTCGCGACGACCGCGCTCGCCATCCACTTCGACGCCACGCTCATGCGGCCCGACCCGTTCGTGGTGCTCGTCGTCACCGGCCACTACCCGGCGCTCACCTGGGTGGTGTTCGCGATCGCGGGCCTCGGGATCGGCCGGCTCGCGCTCGGCTCGGCGCGCGTGCAGCTGCTGCTCGTGACGGTGGGCACCGGCCTCGCCGTCCTCGCGTACGGCGGGTCGGCGCTCGCGGAGGCGGCCCTGCCCGCGCCGCCGCCCGGCTGGGAGTTCATCCTCTCGACGACGCCGCACGAGGGGTCGCCGTTCGAGGTCGTGGGATCCGGGGGGTTCGCCATCGCCGTGATCGGCCTGTGCCTGCGCATCGCCGCGATCGTGCCGGCCGTGCTCGTGCCGCTCGAGGCGGTGGGGCAGCTCGCGCTCACGGTGTACGCGGTGCACATCGTGGTGATCGACCTCGTCGCGCCGGAAGGGGAGCTCATCGCGGACGACGGCGCGTACCTGGCGTTCGTCGTCGTCACGGTCACGCTGTGCCTGCTCTGGACGAGGACCCTCGGGCGCGGTCCGTTCGAGCGGGCGCTCGGCGCGGTCGCCGGGCGCGCGTCGGACCCGGCGCCCCGCGGATCCCGGGAGCGCGCGCGGGAGGGCGCCGGCTAGAGGGGCCGGGCGGATCCGCGACGCGCGTCGCGGGCGCACGCCCCGAGCCGGAGGAGCGCCTCGACCCGGGGGCGGCTCGCGGGGTCGCCCGCGTCCCAGGCCGCGGACAGCGCGCACCACGCCTCGGCCCAGGCGAGGACGGCGTCGAGGTCGGTTCCCGTCTCCTCGGCGATCACGTGCGCGCGGCGGGCCAGGCGTCCGGGGCGCAGCGCGATCTCGGGGGTCGGGTTCGCGAGAACGTTCGCCGTGTCGAAGCCGGTGTCGCCCGTGAGGCCCTTCGGGTCGATCGCGCGCCAGTCGTCGTCGCTGTCGCCGCTGCCGAAGCGCAGCACGTTGCCGTGGTGGATGTCGCCATGCAGCACCGCGGTCGGCGCCGGCCCGGCGAGCAGCTCGCGGGCGACCGCCGCGCCGCGGTCGAGGGCCTGGGGGAGCGGCCGCTCGGGCGCCACCAGCTCGCGGAACCAGACGGCGAGGGGCACCGCGTCGGCGAGCGTCCGCGCGTCCAGCGGGACGCGGTGCAGCCGGGCGGCGGCGCGGGCGAGGATCCGCGTGGCCCGGTCGTCGCGCGCGTCCGCGTCGGGCCCCTCGGCGGAGGCCTCCCGCACGAGGATCCCCGGGTCGTCCGCGCGCGCCATGAGCACGGTCCCGTCGGCGTCCGCCGCGAGCACGGGCGCGGCGCCGCGCCCGGCCCACGCGGCCATCAGCCGTCCGCCGCGCCGCTCCTCCTCCACGAGCGGCACCTTGAGCATCAGGCGCGCGCCGTCGCGGCGGACCGGGGCGATCACGCTGCTGGCCGTGCGGACGGCCGGGCCGTCCGGATCCACCCCCCAGCGCGCGAGGAGCGGCCGCAGCACCGCGTCCGCGTCGGCGTCCGTCACAGCCGGACCGACACGGGCACGCCCGTGAGCGCCATGATCCCTACGACGCCGCCGATCACGCCCACGCCCAGGACGACGAGCGCCGCGGCCAGCGCGAGCCACGACCGCTCGTACCAGGGCAGGATCCCGCGGCGGGCCCCGCGCAGCTCCGCCATCGTGAGCACCTTCGCCTGCTCGGTCAGCGGCAGGTCGAGGTCGGCCGCCATCGAGCGCATGGTCCACAGGTCGTACACGTGGCCGCTGAGGCGGAGGAGGAGCCGGCCGTCGACGTCCATGACGAACAGGCGCGGCTGCGTGTCGAGCGTGAGGCCCTGGTAGACGTGCACCACCAGCAGGTCGTGCACCGTGCTGCCGCGCACGCGCGTGAGGCGCCCGAGGAAGCGGGACTCGACGTCGCCCGTCGCGTGCGAGATCCGCACGTAGGAGGTGAGGTACAGCCCGCCGAGCAGGCCGCCGAGCAGCACGACGACGCCGACGCCGAGGAGCACGGCCGCCGCGTTCCCGGTGGGGATGGCGAGCACGAGGAGCGCGGCGCCCAGGGGGACGACGAGCGCCAGGGTCGCGAGGGCGAGCTGCCGCAGCAGGGCCGGCCGGGGGCGGAGGAGCGTGATGGCCACGCCGGGAGGCGCGCCGCCGTCGTGGTGCACGTCGCCTCCGGTCATCGTCCGAGGCCGTCCTCGTGTCCGTCGTCGTCCGGGGTGCGCCGCGCGTCTCGGGCGGCGGGCCCTGCGGATGCGGGCGGGACGACCGGTCCAGCCTAGGCGGGGGGCCGCGTCCGCGGGCAGGGGCTGTATGGGGGACACGCGGAGCCGGCCGGGGTACAGCCGCGTCGCCTCCGAGCGGGGAGCGGGGCGCGGGGCCGGGCTCCGGGCGTCCGCCCGCGAGCCCGGATGCGGCGAGAGCCCCGCCGGACCGTGGTCCGTCGGGGCTCTCGCGTGCGACTGGCGGAGGATAGGGGATTCGAACCCCTGAGGGCTTTCACCCAACACGCTTTCCAAGCGTGCGCCATAGGCCACTAGGCGAATCCTCCATGACGCGTGCCGCGGCGTCAGGAACGCGGCGGCACCCGTCGATACTACCTGCCCGGGAGGAGGCTCGATGCACCCGGTGCGTCGAGGAGCCCCGCGAGCGCCCGACGCGAGGGCGCGCCGAGCTTGGCGCGCGCCTGGTAGAGGTGCGACTCGACCGTCCGGACGGACAGGAACAGGCGGCCGGCGATCTCCCTGTTGCTCAGCCCCTGGGCCGCCAGCACGCCGATCTCCAGCTCCCGCCGGGTCAGCATGCTCACGTCGAGGACGGGGGTCACCGTCGCCGTCTCCGCCGCGGGAGCGCCGCGGTCGATGCGGGCCTGGATGCGCGCGAGGCTCGCCCGCGCCTCGGCGAGGGCGGCCCCGGGCTCGCCACTCGCCAGCATGCGGAGGAGGTCCTCGCAGGCGGTCAGCGCCTGCTGCTGCAGGCCGGACTCCTCGAGCGTGCGCACGCCCTGCGCGACGAGCGCCGCATCCGTGGTGAGGGAACCCTCCACCGCCTCGGCCATGCCGTGCAGCGCCGGGACGTCGGTGCGCTCGCGCACCAGCCGTGCGCCCTCGACGAGGCGGGCATCCGTGGATCCGAGCGTCCACGCCCGGAAGAGCATGCCCGCCCGGAGCGCGTGCGCGTCGCCGCTGAGGTCGCCCGCGTCGAGGAGGAGCGTCGCGGCCTCCTCCGGACGGCCGCGGGACGCGAGGATCTCCACGCGCACCCCCTCGGCCAGCATGCGCTGGTAGGGGTAGCGCGGATCGGCACGGTGCGCGATCTCCGTCGCGATGCGCTCGGCCTCCTCGGTGCGGCCCCGGAGGGCGAGCACGCGGGCGCGCTGCATCCCGATCCAGAGCCGCCAGCTGCCGATGTCCGGACCGATGAGGCGGTCGTCGGCGAGGGCCAGCTCGGCCTCCGCGCGGTCGAGCCGGCCGAGGTCGAGGGCGACGCCGCCCGTGATCGCACCGAGGACGGGGATGAACCACTGCGCGTCCTGCGCGATCGCCGACTCCACCCACGCGTCCAGCTCCCGCTCGAGGTCGGGGAGGTCGAGGCGGCAGAGGCGACGGCTGAACGCGCTCGCCGAGAGGAGCTCGAGGCGCGCCTCCTCGAGGAGGATGTCGTCGTAGGTCCCGCGGCGCTCGGAGCTGCGCGCCACGAGCCCGAGACCCTCGTCGATGGCCTCGCCCAGCTCGGCGCCGCGGCCGAGGTGGCCGAGCGCGAGGACGACCGCGCGCTGGGCGCGGAGGCGCACGAGCGGGCTCGACGTGAGCGCCGCCGCGTCGCGTGCCGCGGTGAGCGCCGCCTCCCACTCCATCAGCCCGAGCGACATCGCCGCGCCGATGACGGCGGCCTGCGCGCGCTCGTCGGGGTGCCCGTCGGCGCCGTGCGCGACCGCGTCGAGCATCCGGTGGACGCGGTCGGTGCCCGGCATGGCGGCGTGCGTGGAGAGCACGCGCCAGTGGAGCGCCTCCACGCGCTCGGCGGGGGTGAGGGCCGCTGTGTCCAGCGCATCCAGCAGCTCCATCGCCCGCGTCGGGTTGCCGAGGACGGTGAGCGCGCGTCCGGTCTCGCATGCCGCGTAGGCGCCGGAGCCGCCATTCCCGGCGACGTCCGCGAAGGCGAGGGCGTCGTGGGTCATGCCCACGTCGTTCGCCAGCCGCGCGGCGACGAGGTGCACGGCCGCGAGCGTGCCGGCGCCGAAGCGCTCGACGGCGGCGCGGCGCCCGTCGTCGGTGAGCGTGCGCGCGATCAGCAGGCTCTCCTTGGGGCTGAGCGGCACGCCGTGCGCGGCCTCCTGCAGCAGCATGCCGACGACGCGTCGGGTGAGGGCCTCCACGGCGTCCGGGTCGGTGCGGGCGAGCGCGGCCTCGGCCTCCAGGAGGTCGGCGCGGAGGATCCGGTCGCCCAGCCCCTGGACGCGCGCCAGGCCGCGTGCGCCGAGCACCCGCAGGATCGTCTCCCCGAAGAGGCGCGCGGCACGCTGGTAGGGGACGCCGTCGAGGCGGGCGAGGAGCACGAGCGTGCTGCGCTCGTCGTCGTCGAGCATCGACACGCGCGAGGAGACGAGGTCGAGGATCCGGGCCCTCGGCGCGTGCGGGCTGGGGAAGGCGTAGCCCGTCACGGTGCGCTCCGAGCCGTCCGACTCGAGCGCCTCGAAGGTCAGCTCGCGGACGAGGAACGGCCGGCCGCCGCTGCGACGCTGGATCTGCACCCGCGTCGCCTGGTCGAGGGCGACATGGCCCGCGATGGCGTCGATCATCGCGTCGACCTCGGACGTGTCGAGCGGGGAGAGGTCGAGGCGCTCGGCGTAGCCGTTGCGCCACAGGCCGAGGATCTCGTGGGCCGCCTGCGACGCGCGCACGGCTTGGTCGCCGCCGGCCTCGAGGTCCCGGGCACGGAGCTGGCGGAGATCGCCGCCGGTGTCGTCGACGGTCACGAGCAGCGTGCAGCGCTCGCTGGCGCGTGCGTCGGCGAGCGCGCTCCGCAGACCGGGCGCCATGAGGTGCCCGTCGTCGATCACCACCACGGGTCGCGCGGCGGGGAGCGGGCGCGAGATGCGGATCCCGGGGACCTGGTCGACGACCCGGCGGAGGACGTCCGCGAGGTCGGGGGTGGAGGCATGGGCGCGGATGACGGTGAGGCCGTTGCGCGTGAGGGCGTCCGCCACCCGGCCGGCCACGTGGCTGCGGCCCGAGCCGACGCTGCCGGTGACGACCACGCTCGTCCCCGCCACGAGCCAGCGCTCGAGCGCCTCGAGGTCGCGCGCGCGTCCACCACGGCCGGGAGCCGGGCTCTCGACGCGGCCGCCGGACCGGATGTAGGTGTGCGTCATCTGCTTCATGTGACCCCCGTCGCGTCAAAGCGGTGGTCCGCGCCGCATCCCCCGAGGCTGCGCGGTCCTTGTGCGTCCATCTTGCGCGGAATGCGGGGTCCGGGCCAGGCACACGGACGTTTACTGATCGGATGGGTCGCGGAAATAAGTAGTCGGCACTGTGGGGGACGCGTTCCGACGCTCCTAGCGTGTGATCCATGTCCGGGCATGGGGATGCTCCGGACGGTGCGCTCCGGCGCACCATGCGCGCGATCAGCGGGAGGACGACGGCTTCGGGTGCCGTCGACCCGCGGCGTCGCCCGCGGCACGACCCGGGTGCCCCAGCAGCCCCGGAAGCGGATGACGGCCCCCTCCGGGGAGGAGGGGGCCGTCATCCGGATGCGTGCTCCGCGCACGGGGCGGGTCCGGCTAGTAGCGCAGCCCCGCGATGGCCTCGGCGACCGGCTCCTCGCCGGAGATCGCCTCGAACTGGACGCGGACGCCCGTGCCGTCGATGACCGCGGTCGCGACGATCTCGGCGACGTCGGCGCGCGGGATGGTGCCGCGCCCCGTGGACGTGCCCACCTGGATGCGGCCGGTGCCCGCGTCGTCCGTGAGGCCGCCGGGGCGGACGATGGTCCAGTCGATGTCGCGGGCCCGGAGGTCGGCGTCCGCCTCGGACTTCGCGCGCTGGTAGATCTCGTAGGTGTCGTCGCTGTCCGGGTCGAAGCCGTCGACGGCCATGGCCGAGATCATGACGTAGCGCGAGACGCCCGCCTGCTCGGCGGCGTCCGCCAGCAGGATCGCGCCGTCGCGGTCGATGGTGAGCTTGCGCTTGGGGCCCGAGTCGGGCCCGCCGCCGGCCGCGAAGACCACGGCGTCGGCGCCCCGGAGCGCGTCGGCGACCTGGCCGACGTCGCTCTTCTCGAGGTCGAGCACGAGCGCCTCGGCGCCCGCGTCGGCGAGGTCGGACGCGTGGTCCGGGTTGCGGACGATGCCGACGGGCTGGTGGCCCGCATCGGCGAGGCGTCGTTCGAGCAGTCGGGCGATCTGGCCGTGTCCTCCGGCGATGATGATGCGCATGTCGTCCACGCTACGCCTGGCGCGGTGACCGGCTCCTGGGCATCGGCGGCCCGCCCGACCTGGCCCCCGCGTCGGGTACACTCGGTGTCGGCTCCTCGCGTGGTGCCATCCAGGTGAACTCCCCCAGGGCGGAGACGCAGCAAGGGCAGCCGGGCTCTGGCAGGTGCGCGAGGGGTCTTCTCCTTTTAACAGGCGCAGGTCCGCGTGCAGGTGACGCCCATAGGCTGGCAGGCATGGCTCGGAGCATCTACATCACGTCCGCCGAAGGGCACTCGGGCAAGTCGACGGTAGCGCTGGGCGTGCTCGACACCCTCACCCACCAGATCCAGCGCGTGGGCGTGTTCCGGCCCATCGCGCGCTCCATCGTCGAGCGCGACTACGTGCTCGAGGCGCTGCTCTCGCACGACGGCGTGGACCTCGACTACGACGAGTGCGTGGGGGTCACCTACGACGACGTGCACGCGGATCCCGAGGCAGCCCTCTCGCGCATCGTCGAGCGCTACAAGGCCGTCGAGGCGAAGTGCGACGCGGCCGTCATCGTCGGCAGCGACTACACCGACGTCGGCAGCCCCACCGAGCTGTCCTTCAACGCGCGCATCGCCGCGAACCTCGGCGCCCCCGTCCTCCTCGTGCTCACGGGCCGTCGCGCGGACGACACCGGAGGCCGCAGCCCCGACGAGATGCGCCAGATCGCCGACCTCGCGATCCCCGAGCTGGTCACCGCGCACGCGGGCCTCCTCGGCGTCGTCGTGAACCGCGCCGACCCCGAGCAGCTGGACGCCATCACGGCCGCGATCCCCGCCGCCGTCCCCGCCTCCCTCCAGGCGAAGGCGCCGCACGTGCCCGTCTGGGCGATCCCGGAGGACGCGTTCCTCGTCGCCCCCACCGTCGCGGAGCTCCTCGACGCGGTCGACGGCACGCTCGTCAAGGGCGACGCGGCGCTCCTCCGCCGCGAGGCGCTCGGCGTGGTCGTCTCCGCCATGTCGATGGAGAACGTGCTCGCGCGCCTGACCGAGGGCGCCATCGTCGTGATCCCCGGCGACCGCAGCGAGGTCCTCCTCGGCGTGCTCACGGCGCACGCCTCCGAGACCTTCCCCACCGTCGCGGGCATCGTCCTGAACGGCGGGTTCGCGCTGTCGCCCACCATCGAGCGGCTCGTCTCCGGCCTCGACGAGACCCTGCCGATCATCTCCACGGAGCTCGGCACCTACGAGACCGCGAAGCGCATCACGCAGACCCGCGGTCGGCTCTCGCCCGAGTCCACGCGGAAGATGGACACGGCGCTCGCCGCGTTCGAGCAGCACGTCGACACGTCCCGGCTCCTCGAGCTCCTCGACGTCAGCCGCTCCGACGTGGTCACGCCGCTCATGTTCGAGTTCGGCCTCATCGAGCGGGCACGGAAGGCCGGCAAGCGCATCGTGCTGCCCGAGGGCACGGACGACCGCGTGCTGCGCGCCGCGGGCACGATCCTCCGCCGCGGGATCGCCGACGTCACGATCCTCGGCGAGGAGATCGAGGTGCGCTCGCGCGCCATCGGCCTCGGCATCGACATCGGGCGCGCGACCGTCCTCAGCCCCTTCGACGCGGTCCTCCGCGAGCGCTTCGCCGAGGAGTACGTGAAGCTCCGGGCGCACAAGGGCATGGTGCTCGACATCGCGCGCGAGACCGTCACCGACGTCTCCTACTTCGGCACGATGATGGTGCAGCTCGGGCTCGCCGACGGCATGGTCTCCGGCGCCGCGCACACGACGGCGCACACCATCCGGCCGGGCTTCGAGATCATCAAGACCACCGCGGGCGTCTCCGTCGTCTCGTCCGTGTTCCTCATGGCGCTCGCCGACCGGGTGCTCGTCTACGGCGACTGCGCCGTGAACCCGGATCCCACGGCCGACCAGCTCGCGGACATCGCCATCTCCTCCGCCGAGACCGCCGCCCAGTTCGGCATCGAGCCGCGCATCGCGATGCTGTCGTACTCGACGGGGGAGTCGGGGGCGGGCGCCGACGTGGAGAAGGTGCGCCAGGCCACGGCGCGCGTGCGGGCGCTCCGACCCGACCTCGCGGTCGAGGGCCCCATCCAGTACGACGCGGCGGCGGACGCGGCCGTCGCGGCCACCAAGATGCCGGACTCGCAGGTCGCCGGCCGCGCGACGGTGTTCATCTTCCCGGACCTCAACACGGGCAACAACACCTACAAGGCCGTGCAGCGCTCGGCCGGCGCGGTCGCCATCGGGCCGGTGCTGCAGGGGCTGCGCAAGCCCATCAACGACCTGTCGCGCGGCGCCCTGGTCCAGGACATCGTCAACACCGTCGCCATCACCGCCATCCAGGCCGAGGGGATCGAGGCGGGCTAGGCGCCCGTCCGTCCCTCGCGCCGTCCGTCCCCGTCCCGCACCCGTCAGGAGCCCGCCCGTGCCCGTCGTCCTCGTCGTCAACTCCGGATCGTCGTCCTTCAAGTACCAGCTCATCGAGATGGGCACGGAGTCCGTGCTCGCGTCCGGGCTCGTGGAGAGGATCGGCGAGCCGACCGGATCCACGCGCCACAGGGCCGCCGGCGACTCGTGGGAGCGCGAGCTGCCCATCGCCGACCACACCGCCGGGTTCCAGGCGATGCTCGACGCGTTCGCCGAGCACGGCCCGTCCCTCGAGGAAGGGCCGCCCGTCGCGGTCGGCCACCGCGTCGTCCACGGCGGGGACGTGTTCGTCGAGCCCACCGTCGTCACCGACCGCGTGAAGGCCGACATCGACGACCTCTCCGCGCTCGCGCCGCTGCACAACCCGGGCGCGCTCCAGGGCATCGAGGCGGCGCAGACCGCGTTCCCGGACGTGCCGCACGTGGCCGTGTTCGACACCGCGTTCCACCAGACGCTGCCCGCCGAGGCGTACACGTACGCGATCGACCGGGAGCTCGCGGCCGCGCACCGCATCCGCCGCTACGGCTTCCACGGCACGAGCCACAAGTTCGTCTCCGAGGCGGCCGCGCGCCTGCTGGGGAAGCCGCTGGAGGAGACCCGGATCATCGTGCTGCACCTCGGCAACGGCGCGTCCGCGGCCGCGGTGCAGGGCGGGCGCTCCATCGACACGTCCATGGGCCTCACCCCGCTCGAGGGGCTCGTGATGGGGACGCGCTCCGGGGACCTCGACCCGGCGATCCTCTTCCACCTGGCCCGCCACACCGACCTCGGCCTCGACGACCTCGAGACGCTGCTCAACCGCAGGAGCGGGCTGCTCGGACTCACCGGGCTGGGCGACATGCGCGACGTGCAGCGCGCGGCGGCCGACGGCGACGAGGCCGCGCAGACCGCGCTCGGGGTGTACCGGCACCGGATCCGCCACTACGTCGGCGCGTACGCGGCGCAGCTCGGCGGCGTCGACGCGGTCGTGTTCACCGCCGGCGTCGGCGAGAACAACCCGCTGGTGCGCCGACGCTCGCTCGCGGGGCTCGAGTTCATGGGGATCGGCATCGACGACGACCGCAACGAGCTGATCAGCTCAGAGCCGCGCTTCGTGAGCCCCGAGGGGTCGCCCGTGGCGGTGCTCGTGATCCCCACCGACGAGGAGCTCGAGATCGCCCGCCAGTCGCTGGCGGCCACGGCGGGCTGACCGACCGACCCCTCCACGCATGCCAGCGGGGCCCGCGATCCGATCGGATCGCGGGCCCCGCGTCGTGCTGCCCGGCCGCACGGACCAGTAGCGGCACTGGGACGCCTACTGATCCGGGTGCCGGGCTCGCGCCCGCGCAGACCAGTGCCCCGCAGTGTTGTCCGCCCCGCGACCGGATGCGAGCCTCAGACGACCGTGGGAGTGGTGGGGGCCGCCCCGCGGTGACGCACGGCTGTGCCCACGCGCGCAGTCGGCCATGCAATCGAGGGGAACGCACATGGCTCTACACATGCCCAGCCGCAGCAGCAGGCTGGCGACCGCGACGGCCTTCGGGGTCACCGCGGCTCTCGTCGCGTTCGGGGGCACACTGCCCGCGAACGCCGCGGCGAGGGATCAGTCCGAGGCGGAGGCGCGTCTGATCACGCTGTCCGGCCTCGCACCTGTCGTCGACACGGGCGGCGCCTACACGGCGTACGCGCCCGGCGGCACGCCCAACCCGACCAGCCTGAACGGGCCGATCGCCGCGTCCGTGCTCACGGACGTCGCGGGCGTGCAGCTCAGCGGCGGCGTGCGTCTCGGCCAGGTGCTCTCGCTCGACCAGGCCGCATCCGCGGGTGCCGTCCAGCAGTACTCCTCGAGCGGCACCACCGGCGCGACCGCGGCTGCCGGCGCCGTCTCCGGCACCGGCGCGCTCGCCGTCGGGGACGGGACCGGACGCGGGGCGAACCTCGACCTCGGACCGACGCTCGCCCAGGCGGGCGTCTCCGGCGTCCTCTCGGACCTCGACCTCCGGATCGGCGCGCTCGCCGCGACCGCGACCGACCCGGGTGCCGGCGCCCCCACCTCCGCCTACAGCGTCGGCCAGGCCGACGCGACCATCGTCAGCCCCGCCGTCGCGGGCCTGCGGGCGAACATCCTCACGGTGACGAACGGCCTGACGGCCGACCTCTCCTCACGCGTGAACGTGTCGCCGACGACGCTCGGCCTCCTCGACGGGATCCTCACGTCGACCCTCGGCGTGCGGCTGCTGGACACGACCAACGCGACGGCGGACGTGCGCACGACGGTGAACGCGGGGGCCGCGGTCGACGCCGCCCTCGCGCAGCCGTTCACGAGCGGCGCCGTCACCGTCGACATCCGCACGGGCACGCTGACGCTCGACCTGGACGCCATCCAGAGCCTCGACGGACAGGCGCCCGGCACGCGCGTGCTGACGACGGCGATCCTGACGCAGGCCGTGAACGCGGCGCTGACGCAGATCCTCACCCAGCAGCTGCCCGACCGGCTGCTCGAGGCGGTGCTCGACTCGACCGCCGTGGCGCTCACCATCCGCACCGACATCGGGACGCCGGCGACTGCCCTGGTCCCGGCCGTGCCGCTCGGCAGCGTGGTGATCTCGACGAACACGACCCTGGCGAACCTCGTCAACCCGACCGGCCCGGGCAACTCGGCTCCGGTGCTCAGCACCGCGGGCACCGTGCTCCTCCCGCCGCTGGCCCTCACGCCGGCGCTCACGTCCGCGCTGGTCCGGAACCTCACGAGCGGCCTCCTCCCCGCGATCGCGTCGGACAACGGCGCCGTGCTCGCCCGGCCCGCCGTCGTGACGGCGCTCACCGGCGCGACCGGCGCGATCCTCACCGCCGTCGCCCCCGTGCTCTCCGCGATCGACAGCGTGGTGCGCCTGACCGTGAACGTGCAGCGCAGCCCGGGCGACTTCGTCGACCAGGACGGCCTCGATGCGGGGTCCTTCTCGGTGACCGCGCTCCAGGTCGCGCTCCTGCCGCTCGTCGGCGGGACCACGGTCGATCTCTCCACCGCGACCGTGCGAGCGGACGCGGCGGCGGTCGACCCGGACCGCCCGGTCGTGATCTCCAGCCCGACCGCGGGCCAGGCCTTCCCGGCCGGCACCACGTCGATCACGGTGTCCGGCTCGGCGACCCCCGGCGCGCTCGTCACGGTGACCGCGGGTGGCCAGACGCAGACCGGCACCGCGGACGCCACCACGGGTGCGTACCGCGTGGTATTCACCGGCCTCCCCTCCGGAACCGTCTCGGCCAGCGCGCGCCAGACGGTCGGCGGCGCCCAGGTCGGCCTGCCGACCTCGGTGGTCTTCGAGATCGCCGCTCCCGCCGCCGACGCCGACGTGGCGGACGCGGACGTGCTCGACCTCGACGGCGGACTGGATCTACTGGACGCCGACGCCGCTGACCTGGATGCGCTGGACATCGACGTGGTCGACCTGGTCGACGCGGTCGATGTGGACACGACGGATCTCGACGGCACGGATGCGGACACGGTCGACACCGATGCGGACGTCCTCGATGTCGTGGACGTGGCGGATGTGATCGTGGACGCGGGTGCTGATGTGATCGACGCTGGTGACGTGCTCGATGTCGATGGCGGCCTGGACGTCCTCGACACGGACGCCGCCGATCTCGACGCGCTGGACATCGACGTGGTCGACCTGGTCGACGCAGTCGATGTGGACACGACGGATCTCGACGGCACGGATGCGGACACGGTCGACACCGACGCAGATGTCCTCGATGTGGTGGACGTGGCGGATGTGATCGTGGATGCGGGCGCTGACGTGATCGACGCCGGTGATGTGCTCGATGTCGATGGCGGTCTGGATGTCCTGGACACGGACGCCGCTGATCTCGATGCGCTGGACATCGACGTGGTCGACCTGGTCGACGCGGTCGATGTGGACACGACGGATCTCGACGGCACGGATGCGGACACGGTCGACACCGATGCGGACGTCCTCGATGTCGTGGACGTGGCGGATGTGATCGTGGACGCGGGTGCTGATGTGATCGACGCTGGTGACGTGCTCGATGTCGATGGTGGCCTGGATGTCCTGGACACGGACGCCGCTGATCTCGACGCCCTGGACATCGATGTGGTCGATGTCGTGGACGCGCTCGATGTGGACACGACGGATCTCGACGGCACGGACGCGGACACGGTCGACACCGACGCGGACGTCCTCGATGTGGTGGACGTGGCGGATGTGATCGTGGACGCGGGCGCTGATGTGATCGACGCCGGTGACGTGCTGGACGTCGATGGTGGCCTGGATGTCCTGGACACCGACGCTGCTGATCTCGACGCCCTGGATGTCGATGTGGTCGATGTGGTGGACGCGCTGGACGTGGACACGACGGATCTCGACGGCACGGATGCGGACACGGTCGACACCGACGCAGATGTCCTCGATGTGGTGGACGTGGCCGATGTGATCGTGGATGCGGGCGCTGACGTGATCGACGCGGGCGATGTGCTCGATGTCGATGGCGGTCTGGATGTCCTGGACACGGACGCCGCTGATCTCGACGCCCTGGACATCGACGTGGTCGATGTGGTGGACGCGCTGGACGTGGACACGACGGATCTCGACGGCACGGATGCGGACACGGTCGACACCGACGCAGATGTCCTCGATGTGGTGGACGTGGCCGATGTGATCGTGGATGCGGGCGCTGACGTGATCGACGCCGGTGATGTGCTCGATGTCGATGGCGGTCTGGATGTCCTGGACACGGACGCCGCTGATCTCGACGCCCTGGACATCGACGTGGTCGATGTGGTCGACGCGCTGGACGTGGACACGACCGACCTGGACGGCACGGACGCCGACACGGTGGACGTGATCGTGGACGCCGGTGATGTGCTCGATGTCGATGGCGGCCTGGACGTCCTGGACACGGACGCTGCTGACCTCGACGCTCTGGATGTCGACGTGGTCGATGTCGTGGACGCGCTGGACGTGGACACGAGCGACCTCGACGGCACGGACGTCGACACCGTCGATGTGGACGTCGTGGACGTCGTGGTCGATGCGGGTGCTGATGTGATCGATGCGGGTGACGTCCTGGATGTCGATGGCGGTCTGGATGTCCTGGACACCGACGCCGCTGACCTCGACGCCCTCGATGTCGACGTGGTCGATGTGGTGGACGCGCTGGATGTCGACACGAGCGACCTGGACGGCACCGACGCCGACACGGTGGACGTGATCGTCGACGCCGGTGATGTGCTCGATGTCGATGGCGGCCTGGACGTCCTGGACACGGACGCTGCTGACCTCGACGCTCTGGATGTCGACGTGGTCGATGTCGTGGACGCTCTGGATGTCGACACGAGCGACCTGGACGGCACGGACGCGGACGCGGTCGACACCGATCTGGACAGCGCGGACGTGATCGACGCCGGTGACGTGCTCGACCTCGAGGGCGTCGACTCCGACGCCAACGACTCGGACGACTCGGACGACTCGAACGACTCGTTCGACCTCGACGTCACGGACGCGGACACCGCCGACGTGACGGACGCGGCCGACGTGCTCGATGCTGACGGCGACGACGTCTCTGATGTG
>NZ_JADKRR010000001.1:911068-2167218 GCF_015351105.1 Clavibacter sp. VKM Ac-2872
GTCGATGCGGGCGGCACTGACGCGGTCGACTCCGTGGATGCGGCCGATGGCGACAACGACGCTGATGGCGACAACGATGCTGCGGGCGACGACGTCTCTGATGTGGTCGATGCGGGCGGCACTGACGCGGTCGACTCCGTGGATGCGGCCGATGGCGACAACGACGCTGATGGCGACAACGACGCGGCTGATGTGACCGATGCAGTCGATGCCGCGGATGCTGCTGACTCGACGGATGCTGCGGACGCGACGGATGCCGCTGACTCGACGGACGCTGCTGACGCGACGGATGCCGCGGACGCGACGGATGTTGCTGACTCGACGGATGCTGCTGACGCGACGGATGCCGCGGACGCGACCGACGCCGCCGACGGTGGCCCCGACGGCAGCGAGCTCACCACCCGCGCTTCGGTCCGCTTCTTCGAGGTCATGCGCGGCATGGGCATCGACCAGGAGGTGACCGCCGTCGGGTTCATGCCCGGCGAGACGGTCAGCGCCACGGTGAACTCCACGCCGATGCCGCTGCCGGACCAGATCGCCCCGGCGAACGGGCAGGTGACCTTCACCTTCCCGATCCACGAGGAGTTCGAGCTCGGCCAGCACTCGGTCACCATCTCGGGCAGCGTGACCGGTCCGACGGATGTGCCGAACACGCAGTTCAGGGTCATCGCGAAGACGGCCGCGGCCGGACTGCCGAGCACCCCGATCCGCGGAGGGGCCGGCGGCTACGGCGGCGGGATCCTCCCGGTCACGGGCGGCGACGCCGACGGGATGCTCTTCCTCGGCGGCATCGCGCTCCTGATGATGCTGACGGGCGCCGGTGCCCTGCACCGCGGCCGTCGCAGCCGCCAGGCGTGACGCACCGCTGAGGCGGGCAGGCGGGTGATCCGGCGCACAGCCGGGTCGCCCGCCCTCCCGCTCCCGCAGGCCGTCCCGGAGGACGACCGGCGCAGCACGACCAGCACGACCAGCACGACCAGCACGACCAGCACGACCCGCACGGCGGCTCGGCAGGGACCATCCGCTCCCGCCGCCGACAGGACCCACCCGACGCACCAGGGGACGGCGCATGACCGACACGATCCACCCGCACGACACCGACACGGACGACACCGACGCCGGCCCCGACGCCGAAGCGGAGACGACCGCCGCGGCGCCGCCCGCGGATCCGGCCGGAGCGCATGCGCGCGAGCACCGGCCGCTCACCCGGGGCGCCCGCATCGGCACCGCCGTCGCCGCGCTCGTCGTCGCGGTCTACGTGGCCACCACGATCCTCATGGTCGTCCCGCAGACCTCCACGACCCGCGCCCTCACCGCCCCCGCCCGCCCGTACTTCGGCCAGCAGTGGAACGTGTTCGCGCCCTCCATCCAGAAGACGAACCGGTACCTCCAGATGCAGGCGCAGTGGCGCGACGGATCGGGTGCGCTGGTGAAGAGCGACTGGGTGGACATCACGGACGCCGAGTACGAGTCCGGCGACGGGCACGTCCAGGCGTCGCGCGCCAACAAGCAGAGCGCCAACCTGCTGAAGACCTACAGCACCCGCTACCAGGCGCTCAGCGAGGAGCAGCGGACCGTGGTGCGGGACACGTTCATCCGTCGCACCGACGACGGCTTCGCCGCCAAGACGCCGGCAGCGCTCGTCCAGCAGCTGACCGGCCTGGCCGAGGGCACGGACGGCCGCGTCGTCTCCTTCCTCCGCTACGACTACGTGATGAAGGAGTTCACGACCTACTGGGGAACGGCCTACTTCGGCCGCGACGTGGAGCGCGTCCGCTGGCGGATCGTCACGACGCGACCCAACGACTTCGAGCACCGGCTCGACGCCGAGCGCCAGTTCGCGCCCTCGGTCCGCACGTTCGGATGGCGTCACGTCGACGACGTCATCGATCCGCAGGCGCTCGGCGCCTACCAGGCACTGGTGGAGAGGTACGCACGATGAGCACCCGCACGGACGGCTCCCGTCCCGCCGACCCCCATGTCCCCTCTGCCGGCCGCCCCGGCCCGCGCGCCGCGGCGGCGGCCCGGTTCCGCCAGGTGGTGCAGGATCGCGAGCTGCTGCGCGCGCTCCGCGACCCGCGCGGCTGGCCCCGCGGCGTCGCCACGTGGATGACCGAGCGCGAGCACGCGACCTACAGCTTCGCCGCGCTCCGCATCACGCTCGGCTCCGTGATCCTGCTGGTGCTCGTCACGTGCTTCGCTGACCGCCACTACCTCTGGGGCGTGGGATCCCGGTTCATCGACCCGGAGGCGAGCCGCCGCGGCTGGCCCCCGTTCGTCGAGGGCCTCTTCTCCAAGACCGACGCGACGCTGTTCGACCTCGCCTACCTCGCCCTCGCGGCGCTGGCGGTGCTGTTCACCCTCGGCTGGCGCTCGCGGATCGTGACGCCGTTCCTGCTCCTGTTCTGGATCAGCCTGTCCACGAACAGCACGCTGCTCAGCAACGGCGGCGACACCGTGCTGCGGCTCACGCTGTTCTTCGCGCTCTTCGCCGACCTGTCGCGCCACTTCTCGCTCGACGCGGTGCGCCGTCGCCGCGAGGCCGAGCCGGGCGCGCGTCGTCCGCCGTCCGCGGTGGTCCGGGCGCGTCGCCTCACGGCGCGGATCCCGCGGCTCGTCCCGGTCCTGCTGCACAACACCGCGCTGGTGCTGTCGGCGTACCAGATCATGCTCATCTACGTGAACTCCGCGATCCTCAAGGTGTCGGGGGAGGAGTGGCGGAACGGGACGGCGACCTACTACTCGCTCGTCATCGACGGGTACCGCCCGTGGCCGTGGATCAACGACCTGCTCGTGCAGTCGAGCGTCGGCATCGCCCTGGCGAGCTTCGCGGCCATGGTGTTCCAGGGCCTGTTCCCGCTCCTGATCCTGTGGCGGCCGACGCGCATCCTCGCGCTCGTGGTCATCACGGGCATGCACGTCATGATCGGCGTGCTGCTCGGGCTCTGGCCCTTCTCCCTCGCGATGATCGCCCTCGACTTCCTGTTCGTGCGCGATGCGACGTGGCGGGAGGGCATCGCGCTCCTCGGACGCGGGTGGACGGATGCGCCCGGCCGGCTCCGTCGGCTCCGCGCCCTCCGCATCCGCCGCTCCTCCCCAGCCGCCACGGCCGAGGTCGCGGCGGAGGCCTGACGCCCGGGCCGCCGGACGGTCGGGGGTGCCCGGTATCCTCAGGACCGTGGTCACCGCCCTGTATCGCCGTTATCGGCCAGAGAACTTCGCCGAGCTCATCGGCCAGACGCAGGTGACGGATCCGCTGCGCACCGCGCTCCGCACCAACCGCGTCAACCACGCGTACCTGTTCAGCGGCCCGCGCGGCTGCGGCAAGACCACGTCGGCCCGCATCCTCGCGCGCTGCCTCAACTGCGCGGAGGGCCCCACCGACACCCCGTGCGGCGTCTGCCCCAGCTGCGTCGAGCTCAGCCGCGACGGCAGCGGGTCCCTCGACGTGGTCGAGATCGACGCCGCGAGCCACAACGGCGTTGACGACGCGCGCGACATCCGCGAGCGCGCGGTCTTCGCGCCGGCGCGCGACCGCTACAAGATCTTCATCCTCGACGAGGCGCACATGGTCACGCCGCAGGGCTTCAACGCGCTGCTGAAGATCGTGGAGGAGCCGCCGGAGCACGTGAAGTTCATCTTCGCCACCACCGAGCCCGACAAGGTCATCGGCACCATCCGCTCCCGCACGCACCACTACCCCTTCCGCCTCGTGCCGCCCGCGCAGATGCTCGACTACGTGGAGCACCTCTCCCGCGAGGAGAGCGTGCAGGTGGCGCCCGGCGTCCTGCCGCTCGTGGTGCGCGCCGGCGGGGGATCCGTGCGCGACACCCTCTCCCTGCTCGACCAGCTCATCGCCGGCTCGGAGGACGAGAGCGTGGAGTACGAGCGCGCCGTCGCCCTGCTCGGGTACACGCACGCGGCCCTGCTCGACGAGGTCATCGACGCCGTCGCGAGGCACGACGCGGCGGCCGCCTTCGCGGGAGTGGACCGGGTCATCCAGACCGGCCAGGACCCGCGCCGCTTCGTGGAGGACCTCCTCGAGCGCCTGCGCGACCTCATCATCGTGGGCGCCACCTCGGTCGAGGGCGCCGCCGCCGTGCTGCGCGGCACCCCGGAGGACGAGCTCGAGCGGATGCGCGCCCAGGCCGTCGCGTTCGGCGCCGTCGAGCTGTCGCGCGCCGCGGACGTCGTCAACGCCGCCCTCACCGAGATGACGGGCGCCACCTCGCCGCGCCTGCACCTCGAGCTGCTGGTCGCGCGCGTGCTCGTGCCCGCCAGCGACGACTCGCACCGCGGGGCCCTCGCCCGGGTCGAGCGGCTCGAGCGCCGGGTCGGCGTCGCGGACGCGGCCGCGGATCCGGCGCCCGTCGCGGCTCCTGCCCCTGCAGCGGCTCCGGCCGTCACGCCGGTTCCCCCGGCAGCGGCGCCGGCGGCCGCTCCCGATCCCCGCCCCGTCGCGACGTCGACGGAGGCCGGTGCGCCGTCACCGGCACCGTCCGCTCCCGTCCCGCCGCCCGCCTCGTCGGACACGAGCGCGCCTCCCGCCGAGGTGCCGTCGGCGGCCGCGCCCGTGCCCGCCGTGCCGGTGGGCCCGGTCACCTTCGAGCAGCTCCGCGACTCCTGGCCCTCGGTGGTCGAGGGGGTCGAGAAGGCCAAGCGCAGCGCCTGGCTCGTCGCGGTCACGGCCACGCCGCGCGCCCTCGCGGACGACGTGCTCACGCTGTCCTTCGTCAGCGCGAACGACGCGGAGAGGTTCAAGGAGCGCGGCGCCCCGGGCCAGGGCGTCAGCGACATCTTGCGCACCGCCATCCTCGACGTGCTCGGCATCCGCGTGAAGTTCATCGCCCGCGTCGAGCCGCACGGCGGCACCCCGGCACCCGCGGGCTCCGCGGCCCCGACCGGAGGCGGATCCGCATCGCCCGCGCCCGACGCCTCGGGCCCAGCCGCGTCTCGCCCGACGTCGGCCGCCACGCGCGCGACGGCGGGGAGCGCCACCGCGCCGTCCGGTGCCGCCGCCCCGTCGGCCTCATCGGCGTCGCCTGCCCCGAAGGTGGCTCCGGCCCCAGAGGCGTCGCCTGCCCCGACGTCGGCGCCGTCCGCCGCGTCGGCGCGACCCGCGAAGACCACTCCGGCCGGGGGAGGCTGGGCCACGGTGGCCATCCCCACGTCCGACCCCGGCGCGTCCGAGGCTCCCGCCGTCCGCGCGCCCGCCTCCCGTCCCGAACGCAGCGCGCCCGCGGTCTCCGCGCCCCCCGCGGTCCCGCCGACGGCACCCGCGCGCGACCCGCGCGGTGCGGCCTCGAGCCCGCCCGTCCGCGGGTCCTCGGTCGTCCCCGACGCGCACGTCCCCGACTTCGAGGAGCCCGAGCCCGACGAGTTCGGTCCCGCAGAGCCCGGCTGGGCCACGGGTGGCGCGTCTCCCGACTCGGCACCGCCCATCGCCCGATCCGTCCCCGCGCAGCAGCCGCCCGCCGCCGCGTCCGGATCCGGATCCGCGTCCGGATCCGCCTCGCGGTCGGACGCGGCCCCCGGCACCGCGAAGGCCGCGCCCCCCGCCTCCCCGGCATCCGCTGCGCCGCAGCGCTACGGCGAGTCCGTCGTCCGCGAGATCCTGCAGGCGAGCTTCATCGAGGAGAAGCCCGTCGAGCGCAAGGCCCGCCCCACCATCCGCCCCACAGGTCAGGACTAGCGCCGCATGTACGAGGGAATCGTCCAGGAGCTGATCGACGAGCTCGGCCGTCTGCCGGGCATCGGCCCGAAGTCCGCCCAGCGCATCGCGTTCCACATCCTCCAGACCGAGACGTTCGACGTCTCGCGCCTGGCCGAGGTGCTCACGGTGGTGCGCGACAAGGTCCGCTTCTGCGCCATCTGCGGCAACGTCAGCGAGGAGGAGACCTGCGGCATCTGCCGGGATCCCCGCCGCAGCCCCGCCACCATCTGCGTGGTCGAGGAGGCGAAGGACGTCGTCGCCATCGAGCGCACGCGCGAGTTCCGCGGGCTCTACCATGTGCTCGGCGGGGCCATCAGCCCCATCGACGGCATCGGACCGGACGACCTCCGCATCCGCCAGCTCATGCAGCGCCTCGCCGACGCCACCGTCAGCGAGGTCATCATCGCCACCGACCCGAACCTCGAGGGCGAGGCGACCGCCACCTACCTCTCGCGGCTGCTCTCCACCTTCGACATCCGCGTCACGCGCCTCGCCTCCGGCCTCCCCGTCGGCGGCGACCTCGAGTACGCCGACGAGGTCACCCTCGGCCGCGCCTTCGAGGGCCGACGCCTCGTGGGGGAGTGACCCGACCGCGCACCGCCCGGCGGACGCCGTCACACGGCGGGACCACCGATCGCCCCGCCCTACAATCGTGAACCGGGCCGCCCGCGCCCACCCGAACCCCAGGAGTCGCCCGTGAGCCTCATCGTGCAGAAGTTCGGCGGATCGTCGGTGGCCGATGCCGAGAGCATCAAGCGCGTCGCGAAGCGCATCGTCGCCACCCGCAAGGCCGGCAACGACGTGGTCGTCGCCGTCTCCGCCATGGGCGACTCCACGGACGAGCTGCTCGACCTCGCCCACGAGGTCACCCCCATCCCCGCGCCGCGCGAGCTCGACATGCTCCTCACCGCGGGCGAGCGCATCTCCATGGCGCTGCTCGCGATGGCCATCAAGAGCATGGGCTACGACGCCCGCTCCTTCACCGGCAGCCAGGCTGGCATGATCACCGACGCGCAGCACGGCGCCGCCCGCATCGTCGACGTCACCCCGGGCCGCGTCCGCGACGCGCTCGGCGAGGGCGCCATCGCCATCGTCGCCGGCTTCCAGGGCTTCAACCGGGGCACGGGGGACATCACCACGCTCGGCCGCGGCGGATCCGACACCACGGCGGTCGCGCTCGCCGCCGCCCTCGGCGCCGACGTCTGCGAGATCTACACGGACGTCGACGGCATCTTCACGGCCGATCCGCGCGTCGTGCCGCTCGCCCGCAAGATCGACCGCATCACGAGCGAGGAGATGCTCGAGCTGGCGGCGTCCGGCGCGAAGGTCCTCTACATCCGTGCCGTCGAGTACGCCCGCCGGCACGGTGTCCTGCTGCACGTCCGATCCTCGTTCACGCACAACGAGGGCACCATCGTCTACAACCCCACGGATGGAGAGAATGTGGAAGAGCCCGTCATCGTCGGCGTCGCCGCCGACCTCAGCGAGGCCAAGGTCACGGTGGTCGGCGTGCCCGACGTGCCGGGCAAGGCCGCGCAGATCTTCACCATCGTCGCCAAGACCGGCGCGAACATCGACATGATCGTGCAGAACGTGTCGGCCGCCGCCACGAGCCTCACCGACATCTCGTTCACGCTCCCGAAGTCGGACGCGCAGCGGGTCCTCACGGTCCTCGCCGCCGAGAAGGACGAGGTCGGGTTCACCGGCCTCCAGCACGACGACCAGATCGGCAAGCTCGCGCTCGTCGGCGCCGGGATGCGCACGAACGCGGGCGTCTCGGCGCAGCTGTTCACCGCCCTGTCGGAGGCCGGCATCAACATCGAGATGATCTCCACCAGCGAGATCCGCATCTCGGTGGTCACGCGCGCCGACACCATCGACGAGGCCGTGCGCGTCGTCCACCACGCGTTCGGGCTCGACGCGGACGACGTCGCCGTCGTCCACGCCGGCACCGGCCGCTGACCCGCACCCGCACCGATCCGCACGTCGACCCGCACGCCCGCGCACCGCAGGAGGAGACACCCGTGACCGACACCGCACCCGCCGCATCCGCCGCCCCCGCCCGGGAGACCCCCGGCCTCCGCGTCGGCGTCGTCGGCGCCACCGGCCAGGTCGGCGCGGTCATGCGCCGGCTGCTGGAGGAGCGCGCGTTCCCCGTCGCCGAGATCCGCTTCTTCGCCTCGGCCCGCTCCGCCGGCACGACGCTGCCGTTCGCCGGCCGCGACATCACCGTGGAGGACGCGGCGACGGCCGATCCCACGGGCCTCGACATCGCGCTGTTCTCGGCGGGCGCCACCACCTCGCGCGCGCAGGCGCCCCGCTTCGCCGAGGCGGGCGTGCTCGTCATCGACAACTCCAGCGCCTGGCGCATGGACCCCGAGGTGCCGCTCGTGGTCTCCGAGGTCAACCCGGAGGCCATCGACGACGCGCGCCGCGGGATCATCGCGAACCCGAACTGCACCACCATGGCCGCGATGCCCGTCCTCAAGGTCCTGCACGAGGAGGCCGGGCTCACCCGCCTCGTGGTCAGCACCTACCAGGCCGTCTCCGGGTCCGGCCTCGTCGGCGCCGAGGAGCTCGCGGGCCAGGCCGAGGCCGCCGTCGCCGCCGGCCCCGAGGCCCTGCGCCGCCTCGTCCACGACGGTCGCGCGGTCGAGCTCCCCGAGCCCGCCGTGTACCAGCGCCCCATCGCGTTCGACGTGATCCCGCTCGCCGGCAGCATCGTCGACGACGGCCTCTTCGAGACCGACGAGGAGAAGAAGCTCCGCAACGAGAGCCGCAAGATCCTGGGCCTGCCGGACCTCCTCGTGAGCGGCACGTGCGTCCGCGTCCCCGTCTTCACCGGCCACTCGCTGTCGGTCAACGCCGAGTTCGCGTCGCCGCTGAGCGTGGCCCGCGCGATCGAGCTGCTGTCGATGGCGCCCGGCGTCGAGCTGTCCGACATCCCCACGCCGCTCCAGGCCGCCGGCACCGACCCCAGCTACGTCGGCCGGATCCGCGCCGACGAGGGCGCGCCCGAGGGCCGGGGCCTGGCCCTCTTCATCAGCAACGACAACCTCCGCAAGGGCGCCGCGCTCAACGCCGTGCAGATCGCCGAGGTCGTCGCGGCCCGCCGCTGATCCCTCCCCGGCGGTGCGCGTGAGGGTGTCCGTACCACCGGACGCGGTCCCGGAGGTGCGCGGGAGGGCGGGCGTACACTGATCCGGTGAGTGATACAGCGGAACCGGTAGACGTCGTCCTCGTCGGCGGGGGCATCATGAGCGCGACGCTCGGCAGCCTCATCAAGCAGCTCGAACCCGACTGGACCATCCAGATCTTCGAGCGTCTCGGCGAGGTCGCCATGGAGTCGAGCAACCCCTGGAACAACGCCGGCACAGGCCATGCGGCGCTCTGCGAGCTCAACTACACGCCGGAGAAGGACGGGAAGATCGAGATCGGGTCGGCGACCCGCATCAACGAGCAGTTCCAGCTCTCCCGCCAGTTCTGGGCGCACCTCGTCACGGCCGGCGCCGTGCCGGAGCCCAAGGAGTTCATCAACCCCACCCCGCACATGACGTTCGTGCGCGGCACGGAGAACGCCGAGTTCCTGCGCCGCCGCTTCGACGCGATGCGCGCCCACCCGCTCTTCGAGGCGATGGAGTACTCGGAGGACCCCGCGGTCATCCACTCCTGGGCCCCGCTCCTCGTGCTCCAGCGCGAGAAGGACGAGGTGATCGCGGCCACGCGCTTCGAGGGCGGCACCGACGTCGACTTCGGCGCGCTCACCAACAAGCTCATCGACTACCTGACGGAGCACGGCGCGGCCCTGCACCTCAACCACGAGGTCCGCGGCCTGTCGAAGAACCCCGACGGCACCTGGCACCTCCGTGTCCGCAACGACGTCGGCCGCTCGACCGTCGAGGTGGACGCGAAGTTCGTCTTCATCGGCGCGGGCGGCGGCGCGCTGCACCTCCTGCAGAAGTCGGGCATCCCCGAGATCAAGGGCTTCGGCGGGTTCCCCATCAGCGGCGAGTGGTTCCGCACCGACGACCCCGAGATCGTCGCCAAGCACCGCGCGAAGGTCTACGGGAAGGCGGCCATCGGCTCCCCGCCCATGTCCGTGCCGCACCTCGACACGCGCGTGGTGGGGGGCGAGACCTCGCTGCTCTTCGGGCCCTACGCCGGCTTCAGCCCGCGCTTCCTCAAGAAGGGATCGCTGCTGGACCTGTTCACGTCGATCCGCCCGCACAACATCATCCCGATGCTCGCAGTCGCCAAGGACAACCTGAGCCTCATCAAGTACCTCGTCGGCCAGCTCATCGCCTCGAAGGAGACGAAGTTCGACGCGCTCCGCGAGTTCATGCCCACGGCCGACCCCAAGGACTGGTACCAGGTCACCGCGGGCCAGCGCGTCCAGGTCATGAAGAAGGACGCGCAGAAGGGCGGCGTCCTGCAGTTCGGCACCGAGGTCGTCGCGGCGGCCGACGGCAGCATCGCCGGCCTGCTCGGCGCATCGCCCGGTGCGTCCACGGCGGTCCCGATCATGCTCGACGTCCTCGAGCGCTGCTTCCCCGACCGCATCGACGGATGGAAGAAGCCGCTCCGGCGCATGATCCCGAACTACGGCACCCTCGTGGCGTCCGACCCCAAGAAGACGCCGAAGATCATCCAGGAGACGGCCGAGGTCCTCGAGCTCCAGCTCTGACGCGGGCGGGCGGCCCACGCCGCCCGTTCGCGCTCCATTCGAAACTGTGTTCGAATGGGAGCATGAGATGGAGCGCGCAGAAGCTGTCCGACGCGAGCGCGGACGCGCTGCCCGGACTCGCCCGCCTGAGCAACCTCGTCCAGAGCGTGCGCACCCCGGAGTTCCAGGGCGTCACGTTCCACGAGGTGCTCGCGAAGTCAGCCCTCAATCGCGTGCCGGGGGAGTCGAAGGTCATGCCGTACGGCTGGACCATCAACCCCTACCGGGGCTGCACGCACGCCTGCGTCTACTGCTTCGCGCGCCCGACGCACGAGTACCTCGACCTCGACGGGGGACGCGACTTCGACGACCAGATCATCGTCAAGGTCAACGTCGCCGAGGTGCTGGCACGCGAGCTCGCGAAGCCCACGTGGACGCACGACGCCGTGGCGCTCGGGACGAACACCGATCCCTACCAGCGGGCAGAGGGCCGCTACGCGCTCATGCCCGGCATCATCGCGGCGCTCGCCTCGTCGGGCACGCCCCTGTCGATCCTCACCAAGGGCACGCTCCTGCGCCGCGACCTCCCGTTGCTCGCCGAGGCGGCCACGAGCGTGCCGGTCGACCTCGCGATGAGCATCGCCGTGCTCGACGACGACCTGCAGCAGTCGGTGGAGCCCGGCACGCCCACGACCGCGGCGCGCCTCGCGACGGTCACGGCCATCCGCGAGGCGGGCCTCGACTGCACCGTGTTCATGATGCCGATCCTGCCGATGCTCACGGACTCGACGGAGCACCTCGACCACGCGCTGACCCGCATCCGCGAGGCCGGCGGCACGCGCGTCCTCTACTCCGCGCTCTACCTGAAGCCCGGCGTGAAGGAGTGGTACCTCCAGTGGCTCGAGCGCGAGCGCCCGGATCTCGTGGGCCGCTACCTCGACCTCTACGCGCGCGGGGCCTACGCGCCGCAGGCCTATCGGTCGTGGCTGAAGACGCGCATGGATCCGCTGGTCCGGCGACACGGGCTCGGCGGCGGGCGGGCGGATCCCCGCACCGGCGGCGTGCTGTCCCGCGCCGACCTGCCCGGCCTCGACGCGGCCCGCGCGCGGGCCGGCGACCGGCCGCGTCCCGGCTGGAGCCAGGAGGGCGCGGACAGCCGGGCCGCCACGGCACGCGGCCGCGGCAGCTGGACGCAGGCGCCGACGCCCGGACCGCTCGTCGCGGCCGCGCTCCCGGCCGCCTCCGGGACGCAGGCCACCCTGTTCTGACGCCGGGGGCGCTGAGGTGTCCGCCCACGCCCCCGTTCGCCGCGCCGACGGGCCCCGTGGCTATGGTTCTGACATGACCAGCGAGCGCGACCCCGGGCCGGGTGCGCGCGACGCCTCCCGGCGGTCGTCGCCGCAGCCCGTGCGCGTCGGCGTGCTCATGGGCCACGAGTCCGCGTTGGACGAGGTCTGCGCGATCCTGCGCCGCCTGGCTCCCGAGATCGACGTCGTGGTCAGCACGACCGGCTGGCTCCAGCTGGTCCGCTCGCCGCGCTTCCCGACGGACGTCGTGGTCGTCGACTACGACCTCGCCGACGCCGTCAGCCTCGAGGGCCGGATCCGCTCCTGCCGCGCGGCCGGGGCGGCCGTCGTGGTCCTGTCGCGGTCGGGGGCGGAGAGCGTCCGTCGCCGCGTGGTCGAGGCGGGGGCGGCGGCGCTGCTGACCGGGCCCGTGCCCGCGGCGGACATCGAACCCGCGGTCCGTGCCGTCGCCACCGGCGCTCGTTCCCCGCAGCGGCGGGTCGACGGCACGACGCACGAGGAGGAGGGGCGCGCGGCGCACGCCTTCGCGAGCCCCCGCCTCAGCCAGGGCGAGGAGCAGGCCCTCCGCCTCTACGTGACCGGCCGCTCGACGCAGGCCGTCGCCGCCGCCATGAACGTCCAGTACGAGACCGCGAAGACGTACCTCCGGCGCGTCCGCGCGAAGTACCGCCTCGTGGGGAGGATCGCGGGTCGTCGGTCCGACCTGATCGATCGCGCCACCGAGGACGGCTACCTTCGGTAGATGGCCAAGCTCTACTTCCGTTTCGGCGCGATGAACAGCGGCAAGAGCACCTCGATGCTCCAGGCCGCCTACAACTACGAGGAGCGCGGGCAGCACGTGCTGCTCACGAAGCCCGTGATCGACACCAAGGGCGACCGCGACATCGTGTCCCGACTCGGCGTCCGTCGCCCGGTGGACTTCCTGCTCGAGCCGGACGCGGACGTCTGGCAGGAGTTCGGGATCCATCGCGAGCGCGTGCTGCAGGAGAAGGGCGGCCCGACGGCGTGCCTCCTCGTCGACGAGGCGCAGTTCCTCCGCGAGTCGCAGGTGGACGACCTGCTGCGCATCGCGATCCTCCAGGACGTCCCGGTCATCGCCTACGGGATCCGCACCGACTTCCAGACGGTGGCGTTCCCCGGGAGCCGACGGCTGCTGGAGATCGCGCACAGCCTGGAGGAGATGAAGACCATCTGCCGCTGCGGGCGCAAGGCCGTCTTCAACGCGCGCCAGGTCGGCGAGCGGTTCATCTTCGCCGGCGACCAGGTCGCGATCGACGGCGAGGACGTCACGTACATGTCGCTCTGCGGCGCCTGCTACCTCGCGGAGAGCGGGGGAGTGCTCACGAGCGGGCGGCCCGTCGAGGCGTCCGCGTCGGCGTTCGGGTACCCGGCGGGCCCCGACGCGGACTTCGCCTGATCCGGCGGGGCGGTCGACGGCGCAGGTCGTCAGTCGCGCAGGAAGCGCAGGCCGTAGGCGGCGAACGCGCCCGTGATGACCAGGGTGGCGAGCGGCACGAGGGCGATGCAGGCGTCGGACATGGAGATGCGGACCTCGTCGTCGGGTGGGCGTTCGGGCGGCGCGCGGCCCTACTGGCTCGCGTCCTGCCGCGTACACGCTAGACCGACCGTCCCGCCGCGCCGACGCCCCAGATGCTGGGGCGTCATCCGCGGGGCGTCAATCCCCACCCCCGTGAACAGGAGCGGGTCCGCAGCTGTGGGAGCATGGGGCTCGAGCGCCGCTGGGGGGCGCTCCATCGACGAGGGGGATCGCCTGTGGAACTGCGTGAATACATCCGGATCTTGCGACGCTCGTGGGTGCTCATCCTGCTCGTCCTGCTCCTGGGGGTCGGCGCCGCCGCCGGCTACTCGCTGGTCCAGACGCCGGAGTACCGCGCCTCGTCCAAGGTGTTCGTCTCGACGCAGTCGGCCGGCACCGTGCAGGACCTCAGCCAGGGCAACTCGTTCACCCAGCAGGCGGTGAAGAGCTACGCGGACGTCGTGTCGACACCCGTCGTCCTCGAGCCGGTCATCGCGCAGCTGGGCCTCGACGCGACCGCCGAGTCGCTGGCGCCGAAGGTCACCGCGACCGCGGCGGTCGACACCGTCATCATCGAGATCTCCGTCGAGGACGAGCAGGCCGAGGCCGCCGCCACCATCGCGAACGCGGTGGCCCGGAGCTTCACCGACGTCGTCGCCCAGCTCACGCCGCTCGACGCCAACGGCCAGCCGCAGGTGAAGATCTCGATCCTGCAGGAGGCGCGGATCCCGGCATCGCCCGTGTCCCCGAAGGTGCCGCTCAACCTCGCCCTGGGCGGCCTCGTCGGCCTCGCCCTCGGCATCGCGACGGCCGTGCTGCGGTCCACGCTCGACACGCGCATCCGCGGAGAGCGCGACCTGCGCCTCGTCACGAAGGCACCCATCCTCGGTGGCATCGCCTTCGATCCGAAGGCCACGGAGCGCCCGCTCATCGTGCAGTCGGATCCCCGCAGCCCGCGCGCCGAGTCCTTCCGGAGCCTCCGGACCAACCTGCAGTTCCTCGACTTCGGCGGCCGCGCGCGCAGCTTCGTCATCACGAGCGCGGTCGAGTCGGAGGGCAAGTCCACGACGAGCGCCAACCTCGCCATCGCGTTGAGCGACGCGGGTGCGCGGGTGGCGGTCATCGACGCCGACCTGCGTCGGCCCAAGCTCGCGTCGTACCTGGGTCTCGAGGGCGCGGTGGGCCTCACCGACGTGCTCATCGGGCGCGCGGAGCTCAAGGACGTGCTGCAGCCGTGGGGCAACCGCAACATGTTCGTGCTGCCGGCCGGGCAGATCCCGCCGAACCCGAGCGAGCTGCTCGGCTCCCGCACCATGGTGACGCTCCTCAAGGAGCTCGAGGCCGAGTTCGACACCGTGCTCATCGACGCGCCGCCGCTCCTCCCCGTCACCGACAGCGCCGTGCTGTCGAAGAGCGCGGGCGGGGCGATCCTCATCGTGTCGTCCGGTCGCGCGCACCGGGGCCAGGTCCACGCGGCCCTCGAGTCGCTCAACAGCGTGGGCGCCGAGGTGCTGGGCGTCGTGCTGACCATGCTCCCGACCAAGGGCCCCGATGCGTACGGGTACGGCCAGTACGGCTATTCGTACGTTCGCCCCGAGAGCGCCGACAGCACGAGTCCCGCCGCTCCCTGACCGCCCGCCGACCCGTGTCGTCCCGGCGGCTGCTGCGGGGGCCTGTACGATCCGGGTGACACCACCGCTCGACCCGCATCTCCCGCTGCGCGGCCCGGGGGCCGTGCTCCACCGGAGGAGCGGGTCTCGGATCGTCCCCGGGGCGTGGGCCGGATCCGGCCGCCCGAGAGGGTGGGCGGCCCGCGCGCCGCACGATGCCAGCCACACCGGGAGACACCATGTCGGCTCACGCCGAGGCGCGATCGCGCCGCCTGCCAGGACGCCCGTCCGACCACAGCGCCCCGCGACCCGCGGGAGCATCGCGTGGCTAGGCCGGCGCCCGACGGCCGCAAGCCCATGGCCGTCACGGGACGCGCCCGGCGTCGTCGTCCGTCGCTCGGGCGCCTCGTCCCCGGCATCGGCGTGACCGGGGTGGTCGCCTTCCTCGTCATCGACCTGATCCTCGTCTCGGCCGCGGTCACCCGCAGCGGCGGCGGGTCGACCGACACGGGCACGGCCGCCCCCGCCCCGTCGGCCACCGCCACCGGCACCAGCACGGACGCCGCCGCGACCGCGACCGCGACTCCCACGCCCGCCCCGAGCGCCGCGCCGACCGCCACCGTGGCGGCCCCGACCGTGTTCCTCGCCGCGGGGAACGCCGAGGTCGCCTGGCGCACCACGGGCGGCTCCTGCACGGGGGAGCCCGCCCGCATCCAGACCACCATCGACGAGGGCCGCACCTGGGACACCCGCTCCACGGGCTCCTTCGACGCGCGCCGGATCCTCGCCCTCCAGGTGGAGAGCCCGGACGTCGGCAGCATCGTCGCCGATGTCACGGCCGCCTGCACCCGCACCACGCTCCAGAGCTTCACGGGCGGCGAGTTCTGGCGTGACGCGCCCGCGCTCACCGCGACGACGGCGTACGTCGACCCGACGCAGCCCGGCACGGTGCAGCTCGTCCAGGGCTCCCGGGACGCTCCCTGCGACGACGCCGTCCAGGTCGTCGACAGCGGTCAGGCCGCCGCGGTGCTCTGCGGCTCCGGCGCGCTGCACGTCCGCTCGGGCAGCGGCGACTTCCGGCGGATCGACGCTCCCGGCGTCCTGGCTCTCGCGCTGGGCACGGACGGCATCCTCACCGCGGGGACCGCCGGGTCCTGCGCGGGGACGAGCGTCGGCCGCATCGTCCCGGCGTCGGGCGCCGTGAGCGTCCTCGGCTGCGCGGCGGCTGCGCCCACCAGCGGTGCCGTCGCCCTCTCGGCCGCGGGCCGTGACGTCTGGCTCCTGACCGGCGACGCCGTCAGCATCTCCACCGACGGCGGGGCCACCTGGTGATGTCCGCGGCCGACGTCGCGCAGCCGTCGAGGAGGCGCCGCCGCCGTTCGCGGCGCCCCTGGACGCGACGTCGCGTCCTCGTCGTCGCGGGTGCCGCGGTCGCCGTCGTCCTGGTGCTCTGGATCGCGTGGGTCGCCGCCCGCGCGCTCCTGGCCCGCGGCGAGCTCGAGCAGGCGGTGCCGCTCGCATCCGCCGTGCAGCGCGACCTCCTGGCCGGCGACTCCGCGGGAGCCTCCGCGAACGTCGCGCAGCTGCGCGACCACTCCGCGCGCGCGGTGTCGCTCACGGGGGATCCCGTGTGGGCGGTAAGCGAGCACGTGCCGTTCGTGGGCCCGAACCTGCGCGCATTCCGGGAGATCTCCGGCATCGTCGACCGCATCGGCGGGGACGCGCTGCAGCCCGTCGTCGGCATCGCCGACACGCTCGACGTCGCGAGCCTCACCCCGAAGGACGGCAAGCTCGACCTCGATCCCATCGTGGCCGCGCAGGTGCCGGTCCGGCAGGCCGACGACGCCCTCGACGCCGCGCTGACCGACGTGACGGACATCGACACCGGCAGCACCATCCGGCCGGTCGCCGACGCGGTCGCGCGCCTGAAGGAGACGGTCGGGAAGGCCGCCGAGACACTGGCCGTCGTGCGCCACGTCACCGACCTCGCGCCCGCGATGCTCGGGGCCGACGGCGACCGCAGCTACCTGCTCATGTTCCAGAACAACGCCGAGGTGCGCTCCACGGGTGGCATCCCCGGCGCGCTCGCGCTCGTGCGCACGGGCGGCGGCGCGTTCTCGCTCGCCGGCCAGGACTCCGCGCGCGCCTTCCCGCGGCTCGCGGAGCCTGCCCTGCCCCTGGACCCGCAGACCGCGGGCCTCTACGGGACCATCACGGGCCGCTACATGCAGGACGTCACCCTGACGCCCGAGTTCCCCCAGGCCGCGCCGCTCGCCGCCGAGATGTGGCGGCTCAAGCACGGCCAGGCGGTCGACGGCGTGATCAGCTTCGACCCGGTCGCCCTCTCGTACCTGCTCGAGGCCACCGGCCCCATCACGCTCGCGACGGGCGACGTGCTGCGCTCCGACGACGCCGTCGACCTCCTCCTGCACGACGTGTACCTCCGCTACCCGAACCCGGACGTCCAGGACGCGGTCTTCGCGAGCGTCGCCGACTCGGTGTTCGCGAAGGTCTCCTCGGGGGATGTGGACCCGGCCGCGCTGGTGAAGGCCCTGGGGCACGCCGCCGAGGAGCGTCGGATCCTGATCTGGAACTCGCGCGCCGATGAGCAGGCGACCCTCGACGGCACCACGTTCCAGGGCTCGCTGCCCGCCGACAACGACGAGTCGACCGCCTTCGGCGTGTTCCTCAACGACGCGACCGGCGCGAAGATGGACTACTACCTCTCGCTCAAGACCACCCTGGCGATGGCCATGTGCCGGGACGACGGCCGGCCGGACTACCGCACCGAGGTGATCCTCGGATCCACGGCCCCGGCCGACGCGGCCACGCTTCCCTTCGTGGTCACGGGCGGCGGCGTCTACGGCGTGCCGCCCGGCGACATCAAGACCCGCGTGGCGGTCTACGGGCCGCCCGGCACCGTCCCGCTGCGCGTGCACATCGACGGCGCGGAGACGCCGTTCCAGCCCGAGATCGTGGGCGGGCGGGCCGTCGCCCAGGTCGAGGTGACGCTGACGCCCGGCCAGGAGGTCCGCATCTCAGTGGACACACTGGGGGACAAAAAGCCCGACACGCCGCTCTCGATCGTGACCACCCCGGTAATTGACACGATCGCGACAGAGTTCCGCTCCCTGTCCTGCGACGATTCGCAGTAGTCTCCTCAGCGGGGGAATGATCGACGGCGGACCCGAGTCCGCTAGTGACCCCTATGCACCACGAGAAGCTCACACTGGGGGAACCACCATGTTCAAGAAGATCCTCGCCGGGGCGGCCATCGCCCTCGCCGCGACGTTCAGCGTCGCCACCGCCGCCAACGCGGACCCGTACACGCCCGAGGGTGGAGTCACCGTCAGCGACCCGACCGTCGCGCCCGGCCAGAGCACCGTCCTGACCTTCGCCGACGGCTCGTTCGCCCCGAGCGTCCCCGTCACCATCACCATCACCGGTGAGGACGCGGCCAACGCCACGCTGGCCTCCTACCGCACGGCCCCCATGGCCGTGACGAGCAACTCCATCACCAAGAACTCGACCAGCGCCGGCGGCCTCCGCGTCACCGTCACCCTGCCGGCCGGTTCCGCCACGGGCTCCTACGCCCTGACCGGCACCGACACCCTCGGCAACACCGTCTCCACGACGATCTCGGTCGTCGCGGCGGCCGGCAACGGCACGGCGACCGGCGGCTCCGCCGCCGACGGCTCGGCCGGCCTCCCCGTCACGGGCGGCCAGCTGCCCGTCGTCCTCATCTGGACCGGCGGCGGCCTGCTGCTGCTCGGTGCCGCCCTCGTCGCCGTGCTCGCCACGGTCCGTCGCCAGCGCACCACGGTCTGATCCGCATCCCGGACAGCGTCGCCTGACTCCCCTCCGGAGCTCGGCGAGAGAAGGCCCCGAGGCATCCGCCTCGGGGCCTTCCCTCGTCTCCGGCCGCCGACGCGGGACGCGGGCATCGCGTGCCCCCAGTCCGGGGCCGAACGCGCCCGCGCTCCTGCGCCCGGACCGCCGACGCGGCTAGCATCTCGATCGTGGGTTTACCCGACCCGCTGTCTGCCTGAAGGCGTCGACCCGAAATCGCGCGCCGCGGACACCACAGCCCCGAGGCGATACCCGTCGTGCCCCCGCACGTCCGTCCCGGGTGCATCAGAGAAGGCACACCCGAGATGCTCGCCAAGACCCTGGCGGGCGCGTTCGTCGCGCTCGCGATCACCGTTTCCGTCCCCCTCGCCGCCCAGGCGGAGAACTACGTCCCCACGGACTCCGCCATCGCCTGCAGCGGCATGTCCGTCACCCCCGCCGCGGTCGCGCCCGGCGGGTCGGTGCGGATAGCCGGCGTCGCCGGGTCCTTCACCGCGGGCGAGACCGTCGCGGTCCGCCTCTCCGCGACGGCCGGCGTGCCTGCCGCCGCGGGGGACCCCGCCGCCTCCGTCACGGCCGCGGCCGACGGCTCCGTCGCCGGCACGCTCGTCGTCCCGACCACGGCATCGGCGACCTGGCGCGCCAACCAGACCGTTGCATCGGGCGACCACTGGTGCGGCCTCGTGTCGGTGGTCCCGGCGAGCGCCCGCACGGCGGCCGATAGCGGTTCGCTCCCCATCACCGGCGGCACGCTGCCGACGGGGCTCGCGCTCACCGGCGGTGGGCTGCTCCTCGCCGGCGCCGCGGCCGCGGGAATCGCGACGGTCCGCCGTCGCCGCGCCGCCTGACGCCCGACCCCGCTCCCGACCCGACCCGGGCGGATCCGATCACGACCGGATCCGCCCGCGTCGTCGCCTCCGGGCCGCGACGAACGCCGCGGCCGTCGCGCCGAGCAGGGCGCCGGTGCCGTTGGCCACCACGTCGGTGATGGACGCCACGCGCGCCGGCAGGAACGCGCCCTGCGCGAGCTCGACCGAGGCCGACAGGGCCGTGCCGGCGAGCGCGACGGCCCACCAGCGCCGCGCACCGACGGCGAGCACGCCGAGCACGCCCAGCGGCGCGAACAGGGCGACGTTGGCGACCTCCTCGATCATCGAGTAGCGGAACCCGGGGATGCCGTGGTGCTGCACGAACACCACGCCCCGCAGGAGGTACGGGTACACGCCGCGGTCGACGCTGTCGGGGGTGAGCGTGACCAGGCCGATCAGGGCGACGTACGCCACGAGGAGCGCGCCGGCCTGCCGTCGGCGAGAACGGCGGCGCTCGCGGTCCCGCCGCGCGCCCCATGGCGACCGACCGGGCACGGCACCCTCCTCCGCCGCGCGCGACGGGGGAGCTGAGGTGGCGGGATCCATGGGTGCCGCAGCCTAGCAACGCGACCTCCGTGGGGAATGCCCCGCCGAGCCCGCCCGTTCTCACCGTGGTGACCCACCTCGAACGCGTCCCGCTGAACGTCCTCGACCTCGCCCCGCGCCCCTTCGGCGGCACGAACGCTGACGCCGTCTCCGGCAGCATCCGGCTCGCCCAGGAAGCGGAGGCCGCGGGCTACTCGAGGTTCTGGGTGGCCGAGCACCACGGGATGCCGGGCATCGCGAGCTCCGCTCCGGCCGTCCTCCTCGCGGGCATCGCCGCGCGCACGTCCACCATCCGCGTCGGCAGCGGCGGCGTCATGCTGCCGAACCACACGCCGCTCGTCGTCGCCGAGCAGTTCGGGACCCTCCGCGCCCTCTACGGTGACCGGATCGACCTCGGCATCGGACGCGCTCCCGGCACCGACGGCGCGACCGCGATGGCGCTCCGCCGCAGCGAGGCGGGTCTCGGCGCGGACGACTTCCCGCAGCAGCTCGTCGACCTGGTCGGCTTCTTCACGGGCGGCATGGCGGACGACAACCCGCTGCGCGGCATCACGGCCGTCCCGGGGCTCGGCGACGTCCCGCAGATGTGGCTCCTCGGATCCAGCGGCTACTCGGCTCAGGTCGCCGCGGCCCTCGGGATCCGCTTCGCCTTCGCGCACCACTTCGCCGGCGACCGCACCGAGCAGGCGCTCGCGATGTACCGCGAGCGCTTTGAGCCGAGCGACGACCTCGCGTCGCCGCACAGCGCCATCGCGGTGAGCGTCATCGCCGACGAGGACCCGGACGTCGTCGAGCGCGAGGCGCGCGCCGGCCGCATCACGTGGCTCCGCATGCGCGGGGGCGGCAAGCCGCAGCCCGTGGATCCGGCGGAGGCCGCGGCGTACGCCTTCAGCGACGTCGAGCGCGAGATCATCGGGGCGCGGGACCGCCGCCAGGCCATCGGCTCGCCGGAGGCCGTGCGCATCGGGCTCGAGCGCCTTCTCACGAGCACGGGGGCCGACGAGCTCATCGTCGCGCCGTCGTCCACGACGCTCGAGCACCGCATCCAGACGCTCGGCACCGTGCGCGATCTGTCCGGCCGGCAGGTCCACGCGGCCTGATCGCGAGTGCACTCATCACATTTCGGCCACGGGGAGCTGAGACCCTCCCTCAGGCGGATGTGGCGCCTCCGGGCGCGGGTTAGATTCGTACCATGAGGAAAACTGACCTGACCATCTCGACCCGGTTGGGCGCGTTCCTCGGACTCGTCGGCATGAGCACGATCGCCGGCGTGCTCGTCGCTGCCATGGTGACCCCGGCCATCGCCGTCTCCGGCATCGCGGCCAACAGCACCATCGGCGTGTTCGAGGACATCCCCGACAACCTGCAGATCGACAACCTCGCGCAGAAGACGGTCCTCTACGCCAAGCAGGGCGACCAGCAGGTGCCCTTCGCCGAGTTCTTCTCGCAGGACCGCGAGGAGGTCCCGTGGGACGCCGTCTCGTCGTTCGCGAAGGACGCCGCCATCGCGACCGAGGACCCCCGCTACTACGAGCACGGCGGCGTCGACGTGCTGTCGGCCGCCCGCGCCCTCGCGCAGAACGTGCTGAACAAGGAGGTCCAGTCGGGCGCCTCCACCATCACGATGCAGTACGTCCGCAACGTGCTGGTCCAGAAGGCTCAGAACATGGTCGACTCCTCCGACGAGGCCACGCAGGCCGAGGGCCGCAAGGCCTTCACCGAGGCCACCCAGCCCGACATGCCCCGCAAGCTCAAGGAGATGCGGATGGCGATCGGGGTGGAGAAGAAGTACTCCAAGAACGAGATCCTCCTCGCGTACCTCAACATCGCGAACTTCGGCAGCCGGGTCTACGGCATCGAGTCCGCGGCGCGCTACTACTTCAACGTCTCCGCCGCCGACCTCACGCTCGAGCAGGCCGCGAGCCTCATCGCGACCGTCAACGCCCCCGAGGTCTTCAAGATCGACAACCCGGACAACCTCGAACGCAACAAGGAGCGCCGCGACCTCCTGCTGCGGAACATGCTCAAGGAGCAGAAGATCACGCAGGAGCAGTACGACACCGCGTCCGCCGCCGCGATCACGCCGACGATCACGCCCTCCACGAGCGGCTGCATCCAGGCGAACCCGATCTCGGCCGCGTACTTCTGCGACTACGTCAAGAACGAGATCCTCACGAACCCGGAGTTCGGCGCGACGCCGGCCGAGCGCGACGCCGTGCTCAAGCGCGGCGGCATGCAGGTGTACACGACGCTCGACCTCGACATCCAGGCGAACGCGGCGGACCAGATGCGGAAGCAGGTGCCCACGACGGCGCGCTTCACGAAGATCGGCGGATCCGTCGTCTCCCGCGAGGTCAAGACCGGCCGCATCATCGCCATGGCTCAGAACACGGACTACGGAGTCGCGGCCGACCAGGCCGGCGTCACCGAGATCAACTACTCGGCCGACAAGGCGCACGGCGGCTCCGCCGGGTTCCAGGTCGGATCCACCTACAAGATCTTCACGCTCGTCGACTGGCTCAAGAGCGGGAAGTCCGTGTACCAGACGGTCAACGCGTCGAAGACGAAGTGGAACCAGTCGGAATTCCGAGCGTGCGGGGAGCGCGTGGGCTCCGAGCCGTACACCGTCACCAACGACACCAACACCGGGGCCACCTCGAACCAGACGGTGCTCCAGGCGACCGTCGCATCCGTGAACTCGGCGTTCATCGCGATGGCGAGCCAGCTCGACATCTGCGACATCAACCAGACCGCGAAGGACATGGGCGTCTACAACGCCGACCAGCGGGACCTGCAGAACTACCCGCCGGACGTCGTGGGCTCCGGTGGCAACAACGTCGCGCCGCTGCAGATGGCCACCGCCTTCTCCTCCGTCGCGAACCAGGGCAACATGTGCCCGCCCATAGCGATCGACAAGGTCGTCCTCCCGGACGACTCCGAGCTCGTGACGCCCAAGAGCGAGTGCGCGCAGGCCATGAGCCCCGAGGTCGCCAACACGGCCGCCTTCACGCTCAAGGCGGTCATGGGCGGCACGGGCTCCGCGTCGAACCCGCGCGACGGCACCGAGATCATGGGCAAGACGGGCACGACCGACCGCTCGAAGGACACCTGGTTCGTCGGATCCTCCACCGAGGTCACGACGGCCGTCTGGGTCGGCAACGTGGAGGGCTTCGCGTCCATGCGCCGCAACGTCCTCAACGGCTCGGCCGCGGACAGCGCACGGCACCGGATCTTCAAGCCGCTGCAGACGTTCATCGACGACCGCTACCCGGCGGAGGGCTTCCCCGCGCCGAGCAGCACGCTGACGAAGAAGCCGTACGTGGCGCCGGCACCGAAGCCCAGCCAGTCCGCGGCGCCCACCGCACCGGACGCACCCGCGGCTCCCGCTGCGCCCGCGCAGCCGGCACCTCCCGCGGAGGGGTGAGCCCGCGCTCGATGGGGAGCGCGCGCCGACGGTCGTCGCCTCCGGGCGGCGGCCGTCGTGCTGTGCGCGGCCCGGCCTCGGATCGCTCGGAGGACGTGCCTCGTAGACTGGACGACCGCCGTTCCACCGACCCGGGGAGGCCGACATGACCGGGACCCCGACGTCCGCGCCCGCGCGCGTCCGCACGCTCCTGCCCGGCATCGAGGGCCTGCGCGGGGTCGCCGCCGTCGCCGTGCTGCTGTACCACGTGCAGCGGCAGCTGGCCCGCCCCACGACCGACGTCCCGCTCGTCGGCGAGGTCGCCTTCTTCAGCCACGGCGTCACGCTGTTCTTCGTGCTCAGCGGCTTCCTGCTGTTCCTCCCGTTCGCGCGCAGCCTCGTCGACGGGGTCGCCCTGCCGCGGCTGTCGCGCTACGCCGCCAATCGCGTGCTCCGCGTCTTCCCGGGCTACATCGTGGTGCTGCTGCTCGTGAGCCTCGTGCTGCGCATCGCGATCCTGCCGCGCGAGACGCGTGACGCCGGGATCTCGGTGGGCACGCTCGGACCGGTCGACACGGTCGTCAATGCGCTGCTTCTCCAGGGCTACACGCCGCGCACGCTCCGCAGCGGCATCGAGGTCGCCTGGACGCTCGCCGTCGAGGTGTCCTTCTACGTGGTGTTGCCCGTCGTGGCGCTCCTCGCGGCGCGGCTGCTGCGGGGGAGGGCCACATGGATCCGCGCCCTCGCCCCCGCGGCCGTCCTCCTGCTGATCGGCGTGGCCGGCAAGGTGTGGGCGATGATCGCGCAGGCCCCGCTCAGCCACCGCGGCCGTCTCGCGAGCGAGTGGGGCGTGACGTGGGAGGCGGTCGCGAACCGCAGCATCCTCGTGCACGCGGACCTCTTCGCCTACGGCATGGCGGCGGCCGTCGTCCTCCTCACCGTGTCCGCGGACGAGGGCGTGCGCGATCGCGTCGCCAGCTGGCGCGTGCCCGCCGGGATCGTCGCGGCGGTCCTCATCGTGGTCGCCTCCGCGGCGCGCGTAGGGGCCTTCGAGGAGAGCATCGTGGCCGCCTCGTGCGCGACGCTGCTGCTGCTCGTGGCGCTGCCGCGGCGCGGGGGATCCCTCGGCCCGGTGACGCGCGTCCTCGAGCTCCGGTGGATCGCCTGGCTCGGCACGATCTCGTTCAGCGTGTACCTCTGGCATCTGCCGGTGATCCGCTTCCTCCGCCGCGCGGGCCTCGTGCTGCCGGACACGCTCGCGGGCTTCGCCCTCAACACGCTCGTCGTGGGCGCGGTGACGCTCGCGTTGTCGGCGGCGACGTACTACGCGATCGAGCGCCCCGCGCTCCGGCTCAAGCCCCGCTCGCCGTAGGAGCGGCCGACCTGCGCGGGGGACGACGAAGGGCCGCTCCCGGAGGAGCGGCCCTTAGTCGTGCTGTGCCTCCCGGAGGAGGCGGTGTGTCGGGGTAACAGGATTTGAACCTGCGACCTCTTCGTCCCGAACGAAGCGCGCTACCAAACTGCGCCACACCCCGATGGCCCGAGGGCCGGGCTCTACGATACCCGATGTTCCGGGCTCCCGAGTACGCGGAGGCGGTCAGACCGCGGTCAGACCGCCGTCAGCGTGAGCAGCGTCGCCTCGGGGTAGCAGGCGAAGCGCACGGGTGCGTAGATCGACGTGCCGAGCCCGGCGCTCACGTGCAGGAACGACGCCCGGTCGGCGTGCGGCCAGACGCTGAGGCCCTTCACCTGGCGGCGGGGGATGTCGCAGTTGGTGACGAGCGCGCCGTAGCCGGGCACGCAGACCTGGCCGCCGTGCGTGTGCCCGGCGAAGATCATGCGGGCGCCGTTGGTGACGAACGAGTCGAGCACGCGGCGGTAGGGCGCATGCGCGACGCCGAGCGACACGACCGGCGCGTCCGAGGCACCCTGGTAGGCCTCCCCGTCCTCGCGCAGCGCGTCGAGCGCGCCGGGGAGCGCCTCGAGGTGATCGAAGTCGCGGTGCGGGTCGTCGACGCCGAAGAACTCGAGCAGCGTGCCGTTGACCTCGATCGCGCCGGCCGCGTTGTTGAGGTCGACCCAGCCGAGCGACGCGTAGAGCCGCTCGAGCCGCGCGAGGTCGAGGTCGGCCGGGCGCTGCGTGGCGTGCGTGTTGGCGGTGAAGTACTTGAACGGGTTCTTGAGCATCGGCCCGTAGTAGTCGTTCGAGCCGTGCACGAAGACGCCGGGGATCCCGCGGAAGGCCTCGAGGGTCTCCTCGACCGCGACGATGCCCTGCTCGTGGCCCGTGTTGTCACCCGTGTCGACGACGAGGTCGGGCTTCAGCTCCGCGAGCTCGCGCACCCACCGCTGCTTCTTGTGCTGCCACGGAGCCATGTGCATGTCCGACAGGTGGAGCACCCGGATGGGATCCGCGCCCACGGGGAGCACCGGCACCGTCACCTCCCGCAGCGTGAAGCGGCGCCGCTCGTAGAAGGACGCGTACGCGAAGACCGCCGCGCCGGCCGCGGCGACCCCGCCGACGGTGCGCGCGATCGTGCCGACGACGCTCATCAGCTGCGTCCGATGTAGAGCGTCACGGGGCCGCTGCTCTGTTGACCGGCCGCGGGATCCGTTCGGGTCGCCTTGCCGATCTGCGAGTTGTCCTGCACCTGCTCCTGCGCCATGGTGACGTCGAAGCCGGCCGAGCGGAGCGTCTGACGGGCGCCCGTCATGTCCTGGCCCTGCACGTTGGGCACGGTGCCGGGCGTGCCCTGCTGGCTCTGGTCGGGCCCGCTGCTGATGAACACCGTGACGGTGGATCCGCGTGCGGCGTTGGCGCCGGCGCCCGGGTCGGATCCGGCGACCTGCCCGGCGGGCACGTTCGCGGAGGACCGCGCGCCGCCCTGGGCGAAGGTCAGGCCCGCGCCCTCGATGGCCGACTGGGCGTCGGCGGGCGACATGCCCGACACGTCCGGCACCTGGACCGTCGGCGTGCGGGTGAGGTCCGCTGCCGGGCCGGGGAACGCCGACCCCTTGTAGACCGCGTTGACGGCCTGCATGAACGGCTTCCACACGGCGAAGCGCGCGGTGGACATGAGCTGCCCGCTCGGGAGCTTCGTCTTGCGCTGCTGGATCTGCTGGCCGGTGTAGCTGCCGACCCAGATGGCCGTGGTGACCTCGGTGCTGGAGCCGACGAACCAGGTGTCCTTCGCCAGGTCCGTCGTGCCGGTCTTGCCGATGAGCGGCGTGCCGTCACCCGTGTTGGCGGCGGCCCCGGTGGCGCCCATGACGCCGGCGAGCGCGTACGCCGCGGTGTGGGCCACGTCGGGGCTCACCTTCTCCTCGCAGTTCGCCTGCGGCGGCGTCACCTCCGTGTCGTCGGGGAGGACGACCTTGTCGATCATGATCGGCTTGCACGTGGTGCCGTTGTTCGCGACGGTGGCGTACGCGCTCGCCATGGTGAGGGGGGCGATGTCGTTGCCACCCGAGCCGATGATGTCCGTCACGAAGTTCGAGAGCTGCTTGTTCGGGTCGGCCTGGTGGATGCCGATGTCCTTGGCGGTCTGCACAATGCCGCACATGTCGAGCTCGGAGGCCATGGCGAGGAAGGCCGTGTTCGTGGAGTTCGCCGTCCCCGACATGACCGTCCGGTTGGGCCCTGGTGCGTCCCCGTCATTGGAGTACGTCTTCGACGGCGACCCGAGGGTGCCTCCCGTGCAGGAGTCGCGGAAGTCCTTGCCCGACCACGTGCCCTTGGAGGAGTTCACGACCTCGTTGACCGAGTGGCCCTCCTTCAGCCACTCGAGGAGGGTGACGATCTTGTACGTCGATCCCGCCTGGAAGCCGCCGGAGCCGCCGTAGTTCTGGTCGGTGTTGAAGTTGACGCTCGTCACGCCGCGCTGGTCGCCGTTGCCGTAATCGGTGTTCTGCACCATCGCGATGACGCGGCCGGTCTTGGCCTCGACGCTCGTCATCGCGGATCCGACGTTGATGCTGTTCATCGTCGTGGGGATCTGCTTGCGCATGTCGTCCGTGGCCTTCGCCTGCAGGTCGAGGTTGAGCGTCGTGTAGATCTTGTAGCCGTTGCGGTTGAGGTTCCGACGGGCCTCGTCGGGGGTCTGGCCGAACTCCTTCGAGTTCTCGACCGTGTACTTCACCGCGTCGCAGAAGTACGCGGCGCTGGCGGGCTGCGCCGCGTTGCAGCCGCTCACCGACGGCGTGATCGCCGGGGTGACCGGGGTGGCGATCGCCTCGTCGTGCTGCTGCTGCGTGATGCTGTGGTGCTTGAGCATGTTGTCGATGAGCACGTCGCGGCGCTCCTGGTTGGCCTTGATGTTGCCGGGCTCGTCGATCCGCAGGGCCGTCGGGTAGTTCACCGTGGCGACGAGGCTCGCGGCCTGCGCGATGCTCAGGTCCTTGGCGTCCACGCCGTAGTAGTACTTCGCGGCCGACTGGATCCCGTAGACGCTGCCGCCGTAGTTCGCGATGTTGAGGTAGCCGAGCAGGATGTCGTTCTTGGAGAACTTCTTCTCCAGGCCGATCGCGAGGCGCATCTCCTTGAGCTTGCGGGCGGTCGACTCCTGCGTCGCCTCCGCGTACGCCTTCTTGCCCGCGTCCGGATCCGTCTCGGCGAGCGTCTCCGCCTTCTGCACGAGCACGTTCTTCACGTACTGCATGGTGATGGTGCTGGCGCCCGACTCCACGCCCCCGCCGATGACGTTCTGCGCCAGCGCGCGGAACGTGGACTGCACGTCGACGCCGCCGTGCTCGTAGAAGCGGGGATCCTCGGTGTCGACGGCCGCGGCCTTCGCGTTGTCGGAGACCTCGTCCCAGCTCACCTCCTGGCGGTTCTGCGCGTAGAACTCCGCGAACTTCACCGGCTGGCCGCCCTTCGTGGCGTAGAGCTCGGTCTTCTGGGCGAGGTTGTCGATCTGCAGGTAGTCCGGCAGATCCTCGAAGAGGCCGATCGTGTTGTTGGCCGCGAGGCTCGTGACGGCGATGGCCGGGGTGACCATCGCCGCGACCAGCACGCCGGCCACGGCGCTCATGCCGAGGACGCCCGTGAGCGCGGCGGCGACGCGGCCGGGCGTGTTCTTGGAAGCAGACATAGACTCCAGAGTACGGGAAGGGTGTATGGGAACCCGTGAGACCTGTGCGCCGGCCGCCCGCGCCCGTCCCGTCATGCACCCCGACCCGACCGGCAAGGAGCCGAGATGACCGCAACGCCCGCGCAGTGGGAGTACCTCACCACGCCGCTGATGATCCACAACACCGCCGCGATCCTCAACACCTGGGGGTCGCAGGGCTGGGAGCTCGTGCAGGTCGTCACCGGCCCCGAGGGCGGGCTCGTCGCGTACATGAAGCGCCCGGTCGCCGGCGCGGAGCACGGCGCCTGATGGGCACGATCTCCGATCGACTGGCCGAGCTCGGCATCGAGCTGCCCGCGGTCGCGGCCCCTGTGGCCGCCTACGTCCCCGCTGTCGTGCACGGCGGCCTCGTCTACACGAGCGGCCAGCTGCCCTTCGTCGACGGCGCGCTCGCCGCGACCGGCAAGGTCGGCGCCGAGGTGTCGGCGGAGGACGCGAAGGCGCACGCCCGCACGTGCGCGCTGAACGGGCTCGCGGCGGCGGCGGACGCGGCCGGCGGCGTCGACCGCATCGCGCGCGTGGTCAAGGTCACGGGCTTCGTCGCCTCGGCCGAGGGCTTCACCGGGCAGCCGGGCGTCATCAACGGCGCGAGCGAGGTGCTGGGGGAGATCCTCGGCGACGCGGGCGTCCACGCGCGATCCGCCGTCGGCGTCGCGGAGCTGCCGCTCGGCGCGCCCGTCGAGGTCGAGCTCGTGGTGGCGCTCGTCGAGTAGTCACCGCCCGCCGTGGCGGACAGGAGAGGCCGGGTGCGCATCGCACCCGGCCTCTCCTCGTGTCCGGCGGTCGCCGGGTCGGGTCAGCCGGCGTTCATCCGGTCGCTGATGACCTGCATCACCTGCGTGTCGGCCAGCGTGGTGGTGTCGCCGACGGCCCGGCCCTCCGCCACGTCGCGCAGCAGCCGCCGCATGATCTTCCCCGACCGCGTCTTCGGCAGCTCCTGCACCACGAACACGCGCCTCGGCTTGGCGATGGCGCCGATCTGGTCGGACACGTGCTTCCGGAGGACCTCGTTCGGGTCCTCGTCGCCGAGGGCGACCGCCTCGGCCGAGCGGAGGATCACGAACGCCACGACGGCCTGGCCCGTGGCTTCGTCGGAGGCGCCGACGACCGCCGCCTCGGCCACGTAGGGGTGCGCGACGAGCGAGGACTCGATCTCCGCGGTCGAGAGGCGGTGCCCGGAGACGTTCATCACGTCGTCGACCCGGCCGAGCAGCCAGATGTCGCCGTCCTCGTCGAGCCGTGCGCCGTCGCCCGCGAAGTAGCGGTCGCCGAAGCGGTCCCAGTACGTCTCGCGGTAGCGCTCGGGGTCACCCCAGATGCCGCGGAGCATGCCGGGCCACGGCTCGGTGACGACGAGCAGGCCGCTCTCGCCGCGCGCGACAGGCTCGCCGGCGTCGTCGACGACCGCGACCTGGATGCCGGGGATGGGGGACTGCGCGGATCCGGGCTTCGTCGCGGTGACGCCGGGGAGCACGGAGATCATGATGCCGCCGGTCTCCGTCTGCCACCACGTGTCGACCACGGGCACGTCGCCGCCGCCGATGACGTCGCGGTACCAGCGCCACGCCTCCGGGTTGATGGGCTCGCCGACCGAGCCGAGCAGGCGGATGGAGGAGAGGTCGCGGGCGTCCGGGATCTCGCGGCCGGTCTTCATGAAGGAGCGGATGGCCGTGGGAGCCGCGTAGAGGATCGTCACGCCGTGCTTCTCCACGATGTCCCACCAGCGGCCGGGCTCCGGGGTGTCGGGCGTGCCCTCGTATATCACCTGCGTGGCGCCGTTGGCGAGCGGGCCGTAGACGACGTAGCTGTGGCCGGTGATCCAGCCGACGTCCGCGGTGCACCAGTAGACGTCGGTCTCGGGGTGCAGGTCGAAGACGTTGCGGTGCGTGTACGCGGCCTGCGTGAGGTAGCCGCCCGAGGTGTGCAGGATGCCCTTCGGCTTCCCGGTCGTGCCGCTCGTGTAGAGGATGAAGAGGGGGTGCTCGGCCTCGAAGCCTGGCGCCTCGTGCTCCGGATCCGCGGCGGCGACGCGCTCGTGCCACCAGAGGTCGCGGCTCTCGTCCCAGTCGACCTCGTTCTCGCCGCGCCTGACGACGAGGACGTGCTCGACGGATCCGGCCGATCCGACCAGCGCGGCGTCCACGGCGGGCTTCAGCGGGAAGACCTTGCCCTTGCGCCAGCCGCCGTCCGCGGTGATGACGACGCGGGCCGCCGCGTCGTCGATGCGCGCCCGGAGGCTCTCGGCGCTGAAGCCGCCGAAGACGACCGAGTGGACCGCGCCGATGCGCGCCACGGCGAGCATCGCGATGACGGCCTCCGGGATCATCGGGAGGTAGATCGCGACGCGATCGCCCGCGACGACGCCCAGGTCCCGCAGGGCGTTCGCGGCGCGCTTGACCTCCGCGGTGAGCTCGGCGTAGGTGAGGTCGCGGGTGTCGCCCGGCTCGCCCTCCCAGTGCAGCGCGACGCGATCACCGTTCCCGGCGAGCACGTGCCGGTCGAGGCAGTTGTAGGCGACGTTGAGCCGTCCCTCGGGGAACCAGCGGGCGACGGGGGCGTCCGACCAGTCGAGGACCGTCTCGAAGGGGGTCTCCCACGTCACGAGCTCGCGGGCCCGATCGCCCCAGAAGCCGAGGCGGTCGGCGGCGGCCGAAGCGGCGAGGGACTCGTCGGCGACGCGGCTCGCGCGGAACGCGTCCGACGGCGGGTGGACGGGCCCCGGCTCCGGCGTCGCGGCCGGATGCGAGGGGGCGGTCGTCCCCGCCTCGTCCCGGTGGTCGGGCGTCGCGGCTCCGGGCTGGGTCGATCGGGGGTTCGTGGACATCGTCATCGTCATCCTCTCCGCCACCAACGTTAGCGGGTGGGTGCCGTGGCGCCGGGGTGACAGGACGGGGCGGGGGCGACCTGCTGCCCGGGAGTCCGGTGGGGGAACGGCCAGAACGCGCAGAACCCTGCCGTGGCGGGAGGCGTGCGGCGTATGCTCATCGCGTCGGGTCAAGCCCGACGTGTGGCGAGTCCAGGATTCCCCCGATCCTTCGCCACGTGGCGGCGCCCGTTCCCCCGATGGGCGCCGCCCCTCTCCTCCCCAGCAGACCGTGCTGATCCGTCCTCCCCGCGTCGGGTGCGCCGGACAGGTCGGGGGACCGCCGCGCCTACTCTCCGCGCATGATCGAGTGGCAGGCATCCGTCGTCCGTCGGGGCGTCCTCCCGGGGGAGGCGTCGCGGTACCGGTCCGCAGGAGGCGCGGGGCCGGGAGCGGACGGCTGGCCGCGCATCGACGCCCCTGTGGCCTTCGTCCCCCGGGCCAGGACACCCGGTGCGGTTCGTCGGGGAGCCGACCCCTCCGAGGCCGCGGGGGCGCGCGACCGCGTGGCCGTGCGCCTCCCGTCCGCCGGTCGCGGCGCCGCGTCCTCTCCGGTCCCGTCCCCGCGCCGGGTCCCGTCCGCGCTCGGTCCCCTCGCCCCCCTGGCGCAGGATCCCCGGACGACCGACGTCTTCGTCAACGGAGACGGCGAGGTCTGGGTGGACCGCGGATCCGGGCCCGAACGCCGACCCGACGTGGACCTGGGTGGCGAGCCCTCCGTGCGGGCGCTCGCCGTCCGCCTGGCCGCGGAGGGCGGGCGGCACCTGGACGAGGCGGCGCCGTGCGTGGACGTGCGGCTGGGCGACGGCATGCGCATCCACGCCGTGCTGCCGCCCGTGTCGACGCGCGGCACGCTGCTGTCCATCCGGCTCCCCTCGCGGGCGCGGCCCACGCTCGACGCGCTCGACGCGGCGGGGGCGTTCCCGCCCGGGTGTCGCGCGCTGCTCGAGGAGGCGGTGCGGCGGCGCACGAACCTCCTGATCACGGGCGCCGGCGGGAGCGGGAAGACGACCCTGCTCGGCGCGCTCCTCGCCCGGGCGGACCCGCGCGAGCGCATCGTGCTCGTCGAGGACGTCGCGGAGCTGCGGGTGCGGCATGCGCACGTCGTGTCGCTCGAGGCCAGGCAGGCGAACATCGAGGGGGCAGGAGAGCTGTCCCTGCCGCGCCTGGTGCGGGAGGCGCTGAGGATGCGGCCGGACCGGCTGGTCGTGGGGGAGTGCCGCGGCGGCGAGATCCGGGAGCTGCTCGGCGCCCTCAACACCGGGCACGACGGGGGCGCGGGCACCCTGCACGCCAACGGCGTCGCGGACGTGCCCGCCCGGCTCGAGGCCCTGGGCGCGCTCGCCGGCATGGACGCGGTCACGACGGCACGCCAGGCCGTCAGCGCGATCGGGCTCGTCGTCCACCTCTCGCGGACGCCGATGGGGCGTCGCGTGACGGCCGCCGGACGCCTCGCGACCGGCGACGACGGTCGCCTCCGCGTCGTGCCGGTGCGCTGGGACCCCGGCGCGGCTCCGATGGCGCAGCACGCGGTGGTGGCGTCGGGCATGCACGGGACCCGCGCATGATCCGGCGCGGGCACGCCGTCCTGTCGCGGATGCGCGGCGCGGAGGACGGGGCTCTCGTCGAGGAGGCGGAGGAGATCGCCGCGTTCGTGCGACGGCTCGCGGTGCTGCTCCATGCGGGGTTGCACCTCGAGCGCGCGTGGTCGCAGCTGGCCCCGCCCGGCGAGCGGGTCAGGAGGGGGGAGCGGGCCGTGCCCGCGCTGGTCCGCCGCGTGGCCGCGGATGAAGGACCGGCTCCCCTCGCTGGTCGCATCGTCGCGGCGGCCACCGCGGGCGACCCGGCGGACGGAGCCGCGGCGCGTTCGTGGTGCGCGCTCGCGGCCGGGCTCGAGGTCGCGGACCGCACGGGAGCGCCCCTCGCGCGGTCCCTCCACCGCCTCGCCGACTCCTTGGTCGACATCGCCCGGGTGCGCCGTGACGCGGGGACGGCGCTCGCGGGGCCGGTGGCGACCAGCCGCACCGTGCTCCTCATGCCGGGGGCCGGCCTGCTCCTGGCCGCGGGGCTCGGATTCGATCCGCTGCGCGTCCTCGTCACCACGGTTCCCGGCCTGGTGTGCCTCGTCGTGGGCTCCGGGCTCGTGGCGGTCGGGTGGCGGTGGAATCGCGGTCTGGTGATCCGGGCCGTCTCACGCGAACCGGCACCGGGGCTCGCCCTGGACCTGGTGGCGATGGCCATGTCGGGTGGGGCATCCGTGCCTCGCGCCGTCGCGGTCGTCCGCCGTGCGTGCGAGCGCGCCGGGCTGGGGGTGGGAGACGATCTCGACGACGTCGGGTCGGTCGTCGACGCGGCCGCTCGCACCGGCGCGCCCGTCGCCGTGCTCCTCGGGAGCGAGGCGGAACGGATGCGCAGGGACGCCGCCACCTGCGGCGAGCGGGCTGCCGCACGCCTGGCAGCGCGGCTCATGCTGCCGCTGGGAGTGTGCATCCTGCCGGCGTTCCTGGCGCTGGGCGTCGTGCCGATGCTGCTGGCCGTCGTGTCCTCAACACTCGGCCGCGGGTGACGGCATCCACCATCGCGGTGCCCGGCACGAGCTCAGCCCGGCGGACGGGGCATGGTGAGCCCCTGGCCGATGGTCGGCAGGACAGGACGACGGGCACCGCCCGTGAGAGGGAGAGGACGAGCACATGGGACGAATCGAGGAGCGGGCGCATCCGATCGACGTGGGCCGTGCCGCGATCGGCGGGGCGCAGGTCCCCGCATCGGGGACGACCGGACCCGCGGTGGCGCCGGAGGGACGCGCGGTGTGGCCGCTGGCCGCGGCGGCATCGGCTCCGTCGCGATCGACAGCGCGGGTCGAGAGGTGCGGGGGGATCCGCTGCGGAGGGGTGGTGGCGGCACCCATGCGGCTGGAGCCCTCGCGGTCCGCGCGTGTGGCGCAGGCGGCGCGTCGCGCTCTCCTGGGCCGTGCAGCGGGTGACGCGGGCGCCGCCACCGCCGAGTACGCCATCGCGACCATGGCGGCGGTGGCGTTCGCCGGACTGCTCGTGGTCATCCTGCAGAGCGACGAGGTCCGCGGCATGCTCCTCGATCTCGTGCGGCGTGCCCTGACCTACGACCGGTGATCCCGCTCACCTCGGCGGAGGGCCGTCCGCGACACGATCCGCATGCGTCCCCGGTCGCGGATCGCGGGGCGGCCGCCGCGGAGCTGGCGGTGGTGTTGCCCGCGGTCGTGCTGGTCCTCGGGCTGTGCCTGGGCGCGGTGCAGACGGTCGGCCAGCAGGTGATGCTGACGTCCGCGGCGGAGGAGGCGGCACGGAGCATCGGACGCGGGGAGGACGCGGGCACGGCGGGGGCGCGCATCGAGGGCGCTGCCGCGGGAGCGGCGATGGCGGTGGAGCGGTCGGGCCACGCCGTCTGCGTCCGGCTCACGGCTCCCAGCCGCTTCGGGCCCGCTGGCGCGGCGGGGCTCCGGGTCTCGGCACGAGGTTGCGCATGGCAGGAGGATTCGGGTGCCCCGTGACGGCGACGTCGGCTCGGGCACCGTGGTCGCCGTCGGTGTGCTCGGCGCGGTCACCGCCCTCGCGCTGGCCACCGTCGCCGTCTCCTCCGTGCTCGTGGAGAGGGCGGCGGCAGCGGGAGCGGCCGACTCCGGGGCGCTCGCCGCGGCGGATGTCGCCGCGGGGTTCGCGGCCGGCTCCCCCTGCTCGGCGGCTGAGGAGGTCGTGGCCGCGGCCGGGGCGCTGCTCACGGGATGCGACGTCACGGGCACGACGGCGGTCGTGGAGGCGGAGCGTCACGACGGCCCGATGGGCCTGCCGGTGACGGCCCGTGCGCGGGCCGGTCAGCCCCCGGCCCGGGCGTCGGGATGAGCGGCTCCGGGCCGTCGTCCGGGCCGTCGTCGCCCCTCCATGCGAGGCCGAGCGCTGCGCTCCGACACCGCCTCGGTGGCGCCTGGACACGCCGCGTCCGGGTGGCACCGCGATTAGGTGCCCGGTCGGTGCGCGTGTGTATGGTGTGCCTTGTCGGGGACCCCGCCGCACGTCGCCCCGGATCGGATCGGATCCGAGCGGGCACGCATCCCGGACACCGGGCCGGCCACCGGCCCCCGCGAACGCATATATAAGGAGTCACGTGCCCGGCACGAAGAAGTTGGTCATCGTCGAGTCGCCGGCCAAGGCCAAGACGATCGCCCAGTACCTGGGCAGCGGCTACGAGGTGCAGGCCTCCGTGGGTCACATCCGCGACCTCATCGAGCCCAAGAACCTGCCGCCCGAATTGAAGAAGGGCACGCTCGGCAAGTTCTCCGTGGACGTCGAGAACGGCTTCGAGCCGTACTACGTCGTCAGCGACCAGAAGAAGAAGACGGTCGCCGACCTCAAGCGGGCCCTCAAGGACGCCGACGAGCTCTTCCTCGCGACGGATGAGGACCGCGAGGGCGAGGCCATCGCATGGCACCTCCTGCAGGTCCTGAAGCCGAAGGTGCCGGTCAAGCGCATGGTCTTCCACGAGATCACGAAGGAGGCCATCGAGCGGGCCCGCGACAGCACGCGCGACATCGACACGGCCCTCGTGGACGCGCAGGAGACGCGGCGCATCCTCGACCGCCTCTACGGGTACGAGGTGTCACCCGTCCTCTGGCGCAAGGTCGGACCGGGGCTGTCGGCCGGTCGAGTGCAGTCCGCCGCCACCCGGCTGGTCGTCGACCGCGAGCGCGAGCGCCTGGCCTTCGTGACGGCCTCGTACTGGGACCTCACGGCATCGCTCTCGCCGCTCGACCAGGAGCTGCCGTTCGACGCCCGCCTCGTCCGCATCGACGGTGCCCGGATCGCCACGGGCCGCGACTTCGACGACAGGGGCGCGCTCAAGAACGACTCGCGCCCCCTCGACGCGAGCAGCGCGGAGGCGCTGGCCGAGGCGCTGCGCGACCCGTCCGTCCCGCTGACGGTGCAGAGCGTCGAGTCGAAGCCCTACACGCGTCGGCCCGCCGCGCCGTTCACCACGTCGACGCTCCAGCAGGAGGCCGCGCGCAAGCTGCGCTTCTCCGCGCGGCAGACCATGAGCGTCGCGCAGTCGCTCTACGAGAACGGCTACATCACCTACATGCGCACCGACTCGCCCTCGCTGTCGCAGCAGGCGATCAACGCGGCGCGCAAGCAGGCCGCCGAGCTGTACGGGCCCGAGACCGTGCCGGACAAGCCGCGCCTCTACGCGGGCAAGAGCAAGAACGCGCAGGAGGCCCACGAGGCCGTCCGCCCCGCGGGCGAGACCTTCCGCACGCCGCAGCAGCTCGCCTCCACTCTGCGCGGCAACGACCACAAGCTCTACGACCTCATCTGGAAGCGCACCATCGCGTCGCAGATGGCCGACGCGAAGGGATCCACCGCATCGGTCGTCATCGCCGCGGGGCCCACGTCCGCGGGCGAGGTGGCCGAATTCGCCGCCTCCGGCACGGTCATCACGTTCCGCGGCTTCCTGGCCGCCTACGAGGAGAGCCGCGACGAGGAGCGCCACGGCGCCGCCGAGCCGCGCGAGGCGAAGCTGCCCGACCTCAAGAAGGGCCATGACCTGCGCCTGGTGGACGTCGACGCCAAGGGGCACGAGACGAGCCCGCCGCCGCGCTACACGGAGGCGAGCCTCGTGAAGACGCTCGAGGAGCTGGGCATCGGCCGTCCGTCGACCTACGCCGCCATCATCTCGACGATCGTCGACCGCGGATACGTCACGCCGCGCGGCACGGCGCTCGTCCCGAACTGGATCGCCTTCTCGGTGGTGCGGTTGCTGGAGGAGTTCTTCACGGAGCTGGTGCAGTACGACTTCACGGCCGGGATGGAGGACGACCTCGACCGCATCGCGGAGGGCTCGGCCGAGCGCGTCGACTGGCTCACGGGCTTCTACTACGGCAACGACGCGCACAAGGGACTCCGCCCGACCATCGACAACCTCGGCGAGATCGACGCCAAGGAGATCAACTCGCTGCGGATCGCAGACGACATCACGCTCCGCATCGGCAAGTACGGGCCCTACCTGGAGGTCCACGAGGAGGGTGCCGCTGCCGACGCGACGCCCCGCCGCGTGAACCTGCCGGAGGACCTCGCGCCCGATGAGCTGACGGCCGCCAAGGCACGGGAGCTGATCGACGCACCCGTCGTCACCGACAGGGTCATCGGCATCAACCCCGAGAACGGCAAGCAGATCGTGGCGAAGGACGGCCGCTACGGCCCCTACGTCACCGAGCTCGATCCCGAGCCCGAGGCGGCGCCGGTCGCTCCCGCCGACGGCGTGGATCCCGCGACGGGCGAGGTGCTCGAGAGCGCGACCGCGACATCCACAGCAGAACCCGCGAAGAAGGCCCCCGCGAAGAAGCCCGCCGCGAAGAAGGCGGCCGCCGTCAAGCCGCGCACGGCCTCCATCTTCAAGTCGATGGACCTCGCCACGGTCGACCTCGAGACGGCCCTGCGACTCCTCGACCTCCCGCGCGTCGTGGGGGACGACCCGGAGACGGCCACGCCCATCACGGCGCAGAACGGCAAGTACGGCCCGTACCTGAAGAAGGGCACGGACTCGCGCTCGCTCACGAGCGAGGAGCAGATCTTCGAGATCGACCTGCCGGGAGCCCTCGAGGTGTTCGCGCAGCCCAAGTACGGCGCCCGTCGCCCCTCCAGCGCGCTGAAGGAGTTCGACGCGGATCCCGTGAGCGGCAAGGGCATCAAGGTCAAGGACGGTCGTTTCGGCCCGTACGTCACGGACGGCGAGACCAACGCGACGATCCCGAAGAGCGAGTCCGTCGAGGACATCGACTTCGACCGGGCCGTCGAGCTGCTGGCCGACAAGCGCGCCAAGGGACCGGCCAAGCCGAAGTCCAAGGCGAAGGCCCCGGCCAAGGCGAAGGCCAAGGCACCCGCGAAGGCGAAGACCACCGCGACGAAGACGACCGCCGTGAAGACGACCGCGGCGAAGACGACCGCGGCGAGGTCGGCCGCGGCGACCAAGGCAGCGGCCACGCGGGCCGCCAACAAGGCGGCCGCTGCTGCGGCGACGGCGTCCGACGCGACGTGACCGGCGTCTTCATCACCCTGGAGGGCGGCGACGGCGTGGGGAAGTCCACGCAGTCGGCGCTCCTCCGGGGGTGGCTGGAGGACGAGGGCCACGAGGTCGTCGTCACCCGCGAGCCGGGCGGCAGCGACCTCGGGGTGGAGATCCGCGAGATCGTGCTGCACCGCCGGGGTCACATCGCGCCGCGCGCCGAGGCGCTGCTGTACGCGGCCGACCGCGCGCACCACGTCGAGACGGTCGTCCGGCCGGCCCTCGACCGGGGCGCGGTCGTGCTGCAGGACCGCTACCTCGACTCGTCCGTCGCGTACCAGGGGGCGGGGCGGGTGCTGGACGCCGGCGAGATCCGCGAGCTGTCGCTCTGGGCCACGGAGGGGCTCCTGCCCGACCTGACCGTGCTGCTCGACCTCGACCAGGCCGCCGCCCGGGTCCGGCTCGACGCCGCGCGCACCCGCTTCGACCGGCTCGAGGCCGAGCGCGCCGACTTCCACGAGCGCGTGCGCCAGGCGTTCCTCGGGCTCGCCGCGGCGGAGCCGGGGCGCTTCCTGGTCGTCGACGCCGGGCGCCCCCGCGAGGAGATCGCCGCGGACATCCGGGCCAGGGCACACGCGCTGATCACGGCGGGAGCCTCCGCGTGAGCGACGCGGCGAGCGACCGCGCATCCGCGCCGACGGCCTCCGCGACGCAGGCGCACCGTGACGCGCAGCCGACCGGGACGCCCGGACGCCCCGACGGCCGCGCCATCTGGGACGAGCTGACCGGGCAGTCCGAGGCCGTCGCCCTGCTCGCCGCCGCCAGCAGCCCGCGGGCCACCGCGCGCGACGCCGCCGGCACCGCGCTGGCGCACTCGTGGCTCATCACGGGCCCTCCCGGATCCGGACGCTCCAACCTCGCCTACGCCTTCGCGACCGCTCTTCTCAGCGACGGGACGCCCGAGGGCGACGCAGCCACCGCGCGCCAGGTCGCCGCCCGCAGCCACCCCGACCTCGGCGTGCTCGCGACCGAACGGGTCATCATCGCCATCGACGAGGTGCGCGCGCTCGTCACGTCGTCGCAGTACTCCCCGTCGGTCGGGCGCTACCGCGTCATGGTCGTCGAGGACGCCGACCGGATGACCGAGCGCACGTCCAACCTGCTGCTCAAGGCGCTCGAGGAGCCGCCTGAGCGCACCATCTGGATCCTCTGCGCGCCCAGCGAGGCCGACCTGATCCCGACCATCCGCTCCCGCGTGCGCAGCGTGCGCCTGCGCATCCCGTCGGTCGACGACGTGGCCGCGCTGATCCAGCGACGCGACGGCGTCGACGCCGCCACGGCGACGCGCGCGGCCCGCGAGGCACAGAGCCACATCGGCATGGCGCACCGGCTCGCCACCGACGCCGAGGCGCGCGAACGCCGGAGCCGCACCCTGGAGCTCGCGCTCGGGATCCGCACGGTCGGCGACGCCGTGCGCGCGGCCGCCGCGATGCTCGAGCTGGCGGGACAGGACGCCAAGGCCTTCACGGTCCAGCGCGACGCCGACGAGCGCGAGCGCGCCCTCCGGTCGCTCGGCGTCCAGGAGGGCGGGGCCATCCCGCCGCAGCTCCGCTCGCAGATCCGGCAGCTCGAGGAGGACCAGAAGCGCCGTGCCACGCGCAGCCTCCGAGACGGCATCGACCGGATCCTCGTCGACCTCATGTCCCTGCACCGCGACGTGCTCCTCCACCAGCTGGGAGCGGACCTCCCGCGGGTGAACGAGGCGATCGCCCCCCGGATCGCCGAGGCCGCGGAGGCCGGATCCGCGGCCGCGTCGCTCGCGGTCCTCGACGCGGTCGGGGTCGCGCGTCGGCGGATCGACGGCAACGTCTCGCCCGCGCTCGCCCTGGAGGCGATGCTCGTGTCCATCACCCGCACGCGCCCGGTGGGTCGCGCATGAGGCGGGGGAGGACGCGGATGGCGGCCGTCCGTCGGGCCGGCGCCCTCGGCGCGGTCCTCATCGCCGCGGCCGTCGCCCTGAGCGGCTGCGGCCTCATCCCCGTGCCCGAGCCGCGCAGCTCCACCTCGAGCCCCACGACGGAGGACGTCGCGCCCGACCTCGCGCGGTACTACGAGCAGACGCTCGCCTGGTCCCCGTGCGAGGACGGCGCCCAGTGCGCGACCGCGACGGCGCCGCTCGACTGGTCGGCGCCGGATCCGGCCACCGACATCCAGCTCGCCCTCGTCCGGCACACCGCGCGCGGGGCAGGCGCACCGCGCGGGTCGCTCTTCGTCAATCCCGGGGGGCCGGGCGCGTCCGGCGTCGACTTCGTGAAGGCCAGCGTCGACTCCGCGGTCTCGCGCGACCTGCAGGACGCGTACGACATCGTCGGCTGGGATCCCCGCGGCGTGGGGGCCTCCACCGCCGTCGACTGCGTCGACGACGCCCAGCTCGACTCCTTCCTCTACGGCGAGACGGAGGCGCCCCCGGGGACCCCGGCGCACGACGAGGAGCTGGTGCAGGCGTCGAAGTCTTTCGCCGAGTCGTGCGCCGCCCGATCCGGACCGCTGCTGCAGTTCATCGACACGCAGAGCACCGTGCACGACCTCGACATGCTGCGGGCGCTGGTGGGGGACAGGCAGCTCCACTACCTCGGCTACTCGTACGGGACGAGCATCGGCGCGCAGTACGCGCAGGACTTCCCCGGGCACGTCGGGCGGATGGTGCTCGACGGCGCGACGGATCCCTCCGCGAGCTCCTTCGACGTCGGGCTCGCGCAGACGAAGGGCTTCCGCACCTCCTTCGAGTCGTACATGGCGGCGTGCCTGGCGGGGAACGGATGCCCGTTCCGCGGATCCGTCGAGGACGGCGAGGAGACCGTCGCCACCCTCCTCGAGCGCCTCGACCAGAGCCCGCTGCGCGCCTCCGACGGGCGGGAGCTCGACGGGCAGGTCATGCGCAGCGCCATCGACTCCGCGCTCTACAGCGAGCAGCAGTGGCCGGCGCTCACGACCGCCTTCACCGAGGCGCTCCGCGGCCAGTCCGGCACGGCCTTCGCGCTCGCCGACTCCTACTTCGGCCGCAAGCCCGACGGCACGTACAACGGCAACTTCTACGAGGCGTTCCTCGCCATCCAGTGCATCGACTATCCGGTGGAGCGCGATCCGGCGGTGCTCGTGACGCAGGCGGCCGAGCTCCGCGCCGCCGCCGGCGAGCTGGCGGACGACGACACCTCCCAGGACGGCGAGCCCGACCCGCTCTGCGGCAACTGGCCGTACCCCGCCCGCCAGGACCCGGCACCCGTCTCGGCGGAGGGCGCCGCGCCCATCGTCGTCGTCGGGACCACGGGGGATCCCGCGACGCCGTACTCGTGGGCGCAGGCGCTCGCGGGACAGCTCTCCTCGGGCGTGCTGCTCACCTACGAGGGCGAGGGGCACATCGCGTACGACGAGCGGGATCCGTGCATCGTGGCCGCGGTGGACGGCTACCTGCTGGGTGGGGATCCGCCGGCTTCCGGCACGACCTGCGGCTGACCCGGGCGCTGGCTCGGGCGCTGGCTCGGGCGCTGGTCGACAGCGGGCGTCCCGGCTCCGGGAGGGCCGGTGTGCGGGAGCAGCCCTCCGCGTCCGGTATGCTCTCTACTCGTGCCCGGTACTCGCTGAGTCCGGGCCGGGCCGCCTTAGCTCAGTCGGTAGAGCATCTCACTCGTAATGAGAAGGTCGTCAGTTCGATTCTGACAGGCGGCTCCACCATCCCGTCCTCCGCGTCGCGTCGTCCCCGCCAGCGGGAATCCGCCACGGACCTCCCCTCACAGGGCGCGTGCGTCGGTCGCGTCCCCGTCGTGCCGTCGCCCGGATGAGCCCCCGGGCGGGGCGTCTAACATGGCCCCATGCGATCCCCTGCCGACGGCCCCGACCGCGCGCGCGCCGACCGCACCGATCGGGACGCGCCCGCGTCCCGTGTCCGCGCGCGTGACCGCCGTCGCGCCCGCTCCCTGACGGCCGCCGTCGCGGTGGTCGCCCTGCTCGCCGTGGGTGCCGTCGGCGCCGGCGCGCTGACCGGTCGCGCCGGCAGCGCATCCGCGAGCGTCGCCGCGGCCACCGCCGACCCGACGCCCACCCCGAGCCCCACGCCCACGCAGGCGCCGCCGCGCCCCGCACCGGCCGACCAGGCCGCGGCGCGGGACCTCCGCATGTGCTCCATCTCGTCCCTCGCGCAGGATCCGCGTCTCGCCACGTTCGAGGGCCAGGTCCGCGACGCCGCGACGGGTCGCGTGCTGTTCGACCGGAACGGCAGTACTCCGGAGCGCACCGCGAGCGTCATGAAGGTCATCACCTCGGCGGCCGCCCTCGCGGCGCTCGGCCCCGACCGGCGCATCGCCACGACGGTGGTCCGCGGTGCCGAGCCCGGCACCGTCGTGCTGGTCGGCGGCGGGGACCCGACGCTGTCGCGCCTCACCTCCGGCAGCTCCGTCTACCCGGGCGCGCCGCGCCTCAGCGACCTCGCCCAGCAGGTGCGCACCGCCTGGGCCGCGGATCCCGCCACCGCAGGCACCCCCATCACCCGCATCGTGCTCGACACCTCGCTCTTCTCGGGCGACACCTGGATCCCGTCGTGGGCCGCCTCCGAGCGGAAGGCGGGCTACTCCAGCTTCATGACGCCGCTGCAGCTCGACGCCGACCGCGCGGATCCCGCCGCCGTCGTCTCGGCGCGCAGCGAGGATCCGCTGGCGCGCGTCGGCAGCACCTTCCGCTCCATGCTCGGCGGGTCGGCCGACGTCACGCAGGGCACGGCACCGGCCGGCGCCGCGGTGCTCGGCAAGGTCGAGTCGCAGCCGGTCTCCTCGCTCATCCAGACCGCGCTCATCAACTCCGACAACGTGCTCGCGGAGTCGCTCGCGCGGCTCGTGAGCATCCAGGTCGGCGCGGGGAACACGCAGCAGTCGCTGGCGACGGGGATCCCCAAGGCCCTGCAGGCGTACGGGCTCGACACCTCCACGCTCACCATCGTCGACGGCCAGGGCCTCAGCCCCGACGACCGCGTCCCGCCGTCGCTGCTCGCGCAGCTGATGATCCAGGTCGACCAGCGGAAGCAGTCGCTCGGGTACCTGCACGACGGGCTGCCCGTCGCGGGCCGCACCGGCACGCTCTCGAGCCGCTTCACCGGCGACAGCGCCGTGGCGCGGGGGCACGTCGTGGCCAAGACCGGATGGATCGACACCGGCTACACCCTCGCCGGCATCGTCGACGCGGCCGACGGCACGAAGCTGACCTTCGCGTTCTACGCCATCGGGAACGTCACGGGCGACGCGAAGATCGCCCTCGACGCGCTGGCCGCGGGCACGTACCGCTGCGGGGCGGACCTGGGGGACGAGTGACGCGCGGCCCGGTCCCGGGCGGCGGATACACGGCACCGGGCCCGGCCCGGGGAAGGAGCGGCGCATGAGCAGGGCCCTGTTCATCATCGACGTGCAGAACGACTTCACGGAGGGCGGCGCGCTCGGCGTCGAGGGCGGCGGCGACGTCGCGCGGGGCATCAGCCGCCTCCTCGCCGCGGAGCCGTACCGCTACGACCACGTGCTCGCGTCGCGCGACTGGCACGAGTCGACGGGCGACAACGGCGGCCACTTCGCCGCGGCCGGCAGCGTCCCCGACTACTCGACCACGTGGCCGGCGCACTGCGTGCAGGGCACCTCCGGCGCCGAGTACCACCCCGACCTCGACGTCACCGCCGTGGACTTCCACCTCCGCAAGGGCCAGGGCGCGCCCGCGTACTCGATCTTCGAGGGCACGACGGAGGACGGCGTGCCGCTGGCCGACCTGCTGGCGCTGCACGAGATCACCGACATCGACGTCGTCGGCCTCGCGACCGACTACTGCGTGCTCGCCTCGGCCCTCGACGCGGTCCACCAGGGCAAGCGGGTCCGGATCCTCGCCGACCTCGTCGCGGGCGTGGCGCCCGCCACCAGCTCCGCCGCCCTCGACCGCCTGCGCGACGCCGGGGCCGAGATCGTCGAGGGTCCGGCCGACTGACGGCCGGCAGCCTTCCGTACGAACACCAGCACGGCCACGGCCACGAGCATCCGCACCACACCGCACGGACGAAGCGAGGACAGCATGAGCGCATCCACCGAGACCGACCTCCTGTCGGGCACGCCCACCAGCCTGCTCATCGGGGGTGAGCGGGTCGGGGCCGAGGGCGGCGCGACGTTCGAGGTGCGGGATCCCGCCACCGACGACGTCCTCGCGCGCGTGGCCGACGCGAGCCCCGCGGACGGCGCACGCGCCCTCGACGCTGCGGTCGACGCGCAGGCGGCGTGGGCGGCGACCGCACCGCGTGCCCGGGGCGAGATCCTCCGCCGCGCGTTCGACCTCCTCCAGGAGCGCAAGGACGAGTTCGCGCTGCTCATGACGCTCGAGATGGGCAAGCCGCTCGCCGAGTCGCTCGGAGAGGTGACCTACGGCGGCGAGTTCCTGCGGTGGTTCTCGGAGGAGGCCGTGCGCATCACGGGGCGCTACGGCGTGAACCCCGAGGGCACCGGCCGCATGATCGTGTCGCAGCACCCGGTCGGGCCCGTGCTCCTCATCACCCCGTGGAACTTCCCGCTCGCGATGGCCACCCGCAAGATCGCGCCGGCGCTCGCCGCGGGCTGCACCGTGGTCATCAAGCCCGCCGACCTCACGCCGCTCACCACGCTCCGGTTCGCCGAGCTGCTGGCGGAGGCGGGGCTGCCCGCGGGCGTCCTCAACGTGATCCCCACCACGAAGGCCGCCGACGTGACCGGCCCGCTCATCGCCGACCCGCGGCTGCGGAAGCTGAGCTTCACCGGATCCACTCCCGTCGGCCGGCAGCTCGGCGCCCAGGCTGCGCAGAACGTGCTGCGCGTCTCGCTCGAGCTCGGCGGCAACGCGCCGTTCGTGGTCTTCGCGGACGCCGACATCGACAAGGCCGTCGAGGGCGCGATGGCGGCGAAGTTCCGCAACGTCGGGCAGGCCTGCACGGCCGCGAACCGCTTCATCGTGGAGGCGTCGATCGCGGACGCCTTCGCCGACCGGCTGCAGGAGCGCATCGCGCGGCTGCGGATCGGGCGCGGCACCGAGGAGGGCATCACGGTCGGGCCGCTCATCGACGGCCGCGCGGTCGACAAGGCCGATCGGCTGGTGCGCGACGCCGCCGAGCGCGGCGCGACCGTGCGCGCGGGCGGCGCGCCGCGAGACGGCGCCGGCCACTTCTACCCGCCGACCCTCATCACGGGCGTCGTCGAGGGCAGCGACATCCTGCGCGAGGAGATCTTCGGGCCGGTCGTCGCGATCGTGCCGTTCGACGACGAGGACGACGCGGTGCGCCTCGCCAACGACACCGAGTTCGGCCTCGTCTCCTACGTCTTCACCCGCGATCTCGCCCGCGGCCAGCGCATGATCGAGCGGCTCGAGACGGGCATGACCGGGCTCAACATGGGCGTCATCTCCAATGCGGCGGCGCCCTTCGGCGGCGTGAAGCAGTCGGGGCTCGGCCGCGAGGGCGGGCTCGAGGGCATCCACGAGTACCTGAACACGAAGTACACGCTCACGCCCGACCCGTTCGCGTCGTAGTGGCGCACGTCGTCCCGGTCGAGGACCTCGCGGACCCCCGGCTCGCCGACTACAGCCACCGCACCGATGTCGCGCTCCGCAAGGCCGAGGGCGCGGGGCACGGGATCTACCTGGCCGAGTCCGCGCTGGTGCTCGAGCGGGCGCTGCGAGCGGGGCACGCGCCGCGGTCCGTGCTCGCGCTGGGCGGCACGGTCGATGAGGCGCTGGCGCTCGTCGGCGACCGGGACGTGCCCGTCTTCACGGGGCCGGGCGAGCTGCTCGCGGAGCTCACCGGCTACGTGCTGCACCGCGGCGTCGTCGCGTCGCTCGACCGGCCGGCGCTGCCGTCGGTCGCGGCGCTGCTGGCGGACGCGCGGCGGGTGGTCGTGCTGGAGGACGTCGTGGATCCCACCAACGTGGGCGCGATCTTCCGCTCGGTCGGGGCCATCGGCGCGGACGCGGTGCTCGTCACGCCGCGCTGCACGGATCCGTTCTACCGCCGCGCCATCCGCGTCAGCATGGGCACGGTGCTGCAGGTGCCGTGGACGCGCACGGGGGAGTGGCCGGAGACGCGGGCGGCGCTGGCCGACGCCGGCTTCCACGTGGCGGCGCTCGCCCTGACCCCCGGTGCCGTGTCCATCCGCGACTTCCCGACCGAGGAGCACGAGCGGCTCGCCATCGTGCTCGGGTCGGAGGGCCCGGGGCTGTCGGCGGAGGCGATCCGGTCGGCGGACACCGTGGTGCGGATCCCCATGGCGCACGGCATCGACTCGCTGAACGTGGCGGCCGCGAGCGCGGTGGCGCTCTACGCGCTGACCTGATCCCGGGTCCCGCCACACGACACTGCCGCTATCCTCATCGTGTCCGTCCGACCGACCGACCGACCGACCGACCGACTCGAGGAGACCGACATGACCTACCGCTGGCGCCGACCGACCCCGCTGGCCTACCTCTACCTCGTGCTGGCGCTGGCCGGCGTCGTGGTGACGTGGACCTACAACGTCACCGCCATCACGTCCGGGCGCGACTACCTCGGCGACTGGTTCGGCAGCGGCCCGTCGGTGTCCTCGCTCACGGCCGACGTCCTCATCGCCGCCCTCGCGGCCGTCGTGTTCATCCTCGTCGAGGGGCGCCGCCTCCGGATCCGGTTCGCCTGGATCTTCGTGGCGCTCATCCCGCTCGTCGCGCTCGCGTTCGCGCTCCCGCTGTTCCTCGGCGTGCGCGAGATGCGGGTGCGCTCGGAGGCCTCTGCCGGCTGATCCCCGAGGGCATCGCCTGCGGGGACCCCGCGGAGCGCGGACCCGCGGCTGCTCGCCGCGCGGCGACGCGACCGGCCGGCGGCCTCAGCGCCTAGCCTGGCCCCACCGACGAGAAGGGGTCCCCATGAGCACGCGTCCCGAACGACGACGCCCCACGCGCCTCGCCGTCGTCTACCTCGTGCTCGCGGCGGCCGGCCTCGTGCTCACGTGGTCGGCGAACATCCGCGTGGTCACGGAGGGCCGCGACTTCCTCGCGGATCTGGGCGCCGGCGGTCCGGCGGTCTCGTCGCTGTCGTGGGACCTGCTGATCGCCGCGGTCGCGAGCGTCGTCTTCATCGTCGTCGAGGGGCGCAGGCTCCGGATGCGCCGCGTCTGGATCTACGTGCTGCTCGCCCCTCTCCTGGCGTTCGCGGTGGCCCTCCCGGTGTTCCTCGCGGCGCGGGAGATGCACCTGAGCGCGCCGGACCGGGCGGAGCCGACGCCGCGGGTCTGATCGCCGCTAGACCAGCAGCTGGTGCTTCGCGAGGTCGCGGTAGAGCGGCGTCGAGACGACGAGCTCCGCGTGCGTCCCGGTGCCGACCACGCGGCCCTTGTCGACGACCACGATGAGGTCGCTGTCGACGACGGTCGAGAGCCGGTGGGCGATGACGATGAGGGTGCGGTGCTCCGCGACCGCGTCGATCGCCTTGCGGAGCAGCTGCTCGTTGAGGCCGTCGAGGCTGGACGTCGACTCGTCGAGCAGCAGGATCGGGGGAGCGGAGAGCAGCGTGCGCGCGATGGCGAGGCGCTGGCGCTCGCCGCCGGAGAGCATGATGCCGTCCTCGCCGACGGGGGCGTCGAGGCCGAGCTCGTTGCGTGCGAGCACCTCGGTGAGGTTCACGGCGTGGAGGACCTGGATGCAGTCCTCGTCGGTGGCCTCGAACGCCGTGAGCGTGAGGTTCTCGCGCAGCGTGCCGGCGAGCACGGGAGCGTCCTGCTCGACGTAGCCGATCTGACGGCGCAGGTCCTCGCGGTCGAGCGCGCGGATGTCCCGCCCGCCGACGCGCACGACGCCGGACGTCGGGTCGTAGAAGCGCTCGATGAGGGCGAGGATCGTGCTCTTGCCGGCGCCCGAGGGGCCGACGAGCGCGATCCGGGTACCGCGCTCGGCGCGGAAGCTGATGCCCTGGAGGACCCCGCCGCCCGTGCGGTCGGCGCCGGGTGCGGCGTCCGTGGCGTCCGCCGGGGAGGGGGCGTCCGTGGGATCCGCGGTCCCGTCAGCTTCCGCCGCCACCGGGTACGCGAACCGCACGTCCACGAGCTCGACGGCGGCTGCGTCGGTGCGGTCGTCCGCCGCGGGCTCGTCGTCGCGGAGTCGTCCGGCGAGGTCGGCGTCGCCGTCGGTCTCGACGGGCAGCTTCACGATCTCCTGGATCCGGCCGAGCGCGCCGAGCGCCTGGTTGACCGCGGTCACGGCGCCGAAGGCCTGGCCGAGCGGCATGATCATGAGGAAGAGGAACAGGATGAAGGCCACGAGGTCGCCGACCGTGATGGCCCCGGCCGCCACGCGGTAGCCGCCCACCCCGACCACCACGAGGAACGACGCCTGCAGCGCGATGCCGGCTATGGGCACCACCACGGCCGACGCCTTCGCGACCTTGATGCCCATCTCCCACGCGCCCTCGGCGTCCCGCTCGATGGCGCGGATCTCGCGGTCGGTGGCGTTGCTGGCGCGGACCGTGCGGATCGCGCCGATGGCCCGCTCGACGCTCGCGGCCAGGTCGCCGACCTTGCGCTGCGCGCGCTGGCTGGCGACGCGGATCCGCCCGGACAGCCCCACGACCGCGACGACCGAGACGGCGACGACGAGCACGGTGAGGCTGAGGAGCACGGGGTCGATGATGAGCATCGCGATGATGGCGCCGAGGAACGTCACGGCGCCACCGATCGCCTCGACGAGGCCCTGCGTGAGCACGGCGCGCAAGAGCGTGGTGTCGGAGCCGACGCGCGAGACGAGGTCGCCCGTGCGGCGGGTGTCGAACTCGGAGATGGGGAGGCGGAGGATCCGGCGCACGAGCGTGCGGCGCGACGAGAGCACGATGCCCTCGCCCATGCGCTGCAGCAGGTAGTGCTGGTAGCCGGAGAGCACGCCGGACACGACGACCAGGCCGACGAGCGCCCAGACGAGGACGCCGAGCTGGCCGCCCTCCTGCACGACGCCGACGACGCGCTGCACGAGGAGCGGCTGGCCGAGGCTCGCGGCCGCGCCCAGGATGCTGAGCACCACGACGAAGGCCATCAGGCCGCGCTGCTCGAGGATGTAGGGCAGGAGCTCCGAGAAGCGGGCCCGGGGCCCGTCGTCGGCCGAGTCGCGGCGGGCGAACGGGTTGCGGGAGCGGGCGCGCGGCGCGGCGGCGGTCTCGGGGCGGGCGGTGCTCATGCGTGTTCTCCCGGGTGGTGGGCGTGATCGTGATGCGGCGCGCGATCCATGCGGCCAGTGGTCGGGCGTCCGGCGAGCGGGATGTCGCGCGTGTCGCATCGCCGTGGCGACTCTACGCGTCGACCGCCGCGCATCCGCCCGGAGCGATTCAGTGCATGGAGAAAACCCCCGACCCTCCCTAGGCTGTGGACTCGTGCCCACCCCCGTCATCACCGCCGACCGCCTCGTGAAGAAGTACGGCGACCACGTCGCCGTCGACGGCCTCTCGTTCGAGGTCGCGCCCGGCGAGTCCTTCGGGCTGCTCGGCCCGAACGGCGCCGGGAAGTCCACGACCATGCGCATGATCGGCGCGGTCTCCTCGCGCACGGGCGGCTCGCTCGACATCCTCGGGCTCGACCCCGACACGCACGGCCCCGAGATCCGCTCGCAGCTGGGCGTCGTGCCGCAGGCCGACAACCTCGACCTGGAGCTCAAGGCGCGGGACAACCTCATCGTCTACGGCCGCTACTTCGGGCTTCCGCGCAAGCAGGTCGCGGCGCGCGCCGACGAGCTGCTCGAGTTCGCGCAGCTGAGCGACCGCGCGAACGCGAAGGTCGACGACCTGTCCGGCGGCATGAAGCGGCGCCTCACCATCGCGCGCGCCCTCATCAGCGACCCGCGGATCCTGCTGCTCGACGAGCCGACCACCGGCCTCGACCCGCAGGCCCGCCACATCCTCTGGGACCGTCTGTTCCGCCTCAAGGAGCAGGGCACGACGCTCGTGCTCACCACGCACTACATGGACGAGGCCGAGCAGCTGTGCGACCGCATCATCGTGGTCGACGAGGGCCGGATCATGGCGGAGGGGTCGCCCGCGTCCCTCATCCGCGACCACTCGAGCCGCGAGGTGCTCGAGGTGCGATTCGGCTCCGACCGCAATGAGTCCGCATCCCGCGAGATCGCCGGCTACGGCGACCGGGTCGAGGTGCTGCCCGACCGCGTGCTCGTCTACGCGTCCGACGGCGAGGCCGTGCTCGGCCGGATCCTCGAGCAGGGCCTGAAGCCCATCACCACGCTCGTGCGCCGCTCGAGCCTCGAGGACGTCTTCCTCCGCCTCACGGGACGGAGCCTGGTCGAGTGAGCGCCGTCGACACCCGACAGGCCGCGGTCGCCGGCGGCGCCCGCCCCCGCCGCTTCGGCGCCTGGTACGCGGCCGAGCACCGGCTGCTCGGGATCCGCGCCTACCTCGGCACCGCGCTCGCGACCGGCATCGGGAGCCCCTACGTCTACCTCTACGCGCTCGGCGTGGGCCTCGCGACGGTCGTCGACCGCGGCACGGACGCGAACCAGGCGCTCGGCGTCAGCTTCCTCGTGTTCGTGGCGCCCGCGCTCCTCGCCACCAGCGCCATGACGGTCGCGAGCGAGGAGTTCAGCTACCCGATCTTCGGCGGCTTCAAGTGGAACCCCGTCTTCCAGGCGATGAACGCATCCCCGCTGACCCCCGCGCAGATCATCGACGGCCAGGTCATCGGCGTCGCGATCCGCATGGCGCCCACCTGCATCGCCTACTTCGCGTTCATGCTCCTGTTCGGCGCGGTGCCGCTCGGCACCGGCTTCCTCGCGATCGGCGCCGCCGTCCTCACGGGCATGGCGATCGGCGTGGTGCTCATGGCCTACGTCGCGACCCTCACGCAGGACACCGGCCAGATCGCGATGGTGATGCGCTTCGTCATCACGCCGCTGTCGCTGTTCTCGGGCACGTTCTTCCCGCTCACGCAGTTCCCCGTCTGGCTGCAGTGGATCGGCTGGATCTCGCCCCTCTGGCACGGCACCGAGCTCGGCCGCGTCGCGACATACGGGATGCAGGAGCCGCTCTGGCTGACGCTCGTCCACGTCGCCTACCTGCTGCTCTGGCTCGCGGTCGGCTGGACCCTGGCTCGCCGCGTCGCGACGAGGAGGCTCCGCGCATGACCGGATCCACGATGCCCGCCCCCGTCGCCCCCGTCCGCCGCCGCGGCACCAGCGCGCTCTACGCCGGCAACGCCCGCTCGGTGCTCGCGCGCGGCCTGCTCGCCACGCGCAGCACCAACTGGACCGTCGTCCTCTCCGGCTTCTTCGAGCCCGTCTTCTACCTGCTCGCGATGGGGATCGGCCTCGGTTCGCTCGTCGGCGACGTGGCGACGAGCACCGGCCAGCCCGTGCCGTACGCGGCGTACATCGCGCCCGCGCTCCTCGCGGTCTCCGCCATGAACGGCGCCGTCTACGACTCCACCTGGAACGTCTTCTTCAAGATGAACCACTCGAAGCTGTACCAGGGCATGCTCGCGACCTCGCTCGGCCCGCTCGACGTGGCCTTCGGCGAGATCGGCTTGGCGCTGCTCCGCGGCGTCGTCTACTCGTCGGGCTTCCTCGTCGTGATGCAGGTGCTCGGCCTCAACCTGTCGTGGTGGGCGATCCTCGCGCTGCCGTCCGTGGTGCTCGTCGCGCTGGCGTTCGCGAGCTTCGGCATGGCGGTGACGAGCTACATGAAGACGTTCCAGCAGATGGACTGGATCAACTTCATCCTGCTGCCCATGTTCCTGTTCTCGGCGACCTTCTACCCGCTGTCGGTGTACCCGGCGTGGATCCAGACGGTCATCCAGGCGCTCCCGCTCTGGCACGCCGTGGAGCTGGTCCGCGGCTTCACGACGGGCGCGCTCGCGTTCGCGGTCGTCGGCCACGTGCTCTACTTCGCCGTGATGACGGCGATCGGCCTGGTCTTCACGACGCGGCGGCTGCGGGTCCTCTTCCTCGACTGAGGCCGCCCGCGACGAGCGCGAGGCCGGCGACGCCCATGATGACGGCCGCCGCCGCGATCGCGACCGGGTACGCGGCGGGCTGCGCGGCCGCGGGCAGGAGCGCGAGCGCCTGCGCCGTCACCACCGTGGCCAGGAGCGACGAGGCGGCCAGCACCGTCGACGTGAGCGACGAGACCCGGCCCATGGTGCCGACGGGCGCCTCCGCCTGCAGGATCGGGCCCTGCGACACGAGGAACACGGCGAAGACGAGGCCCGCGACGCCCATGAGGACCGCCGCGGGGAGGAACGCGCGCACGGTCGAGTAGGCCGCGTAGGTGAGGCCGAGGGCGACGAGCGCGGCCGGCAGCGCGCGCTCGGGGCGGATCCGGCCGACGAGCGCGGGCGCCGTGACGGATCCGACGAGGCCGCCGACCGCGAACATCGCCGTCACCACGCCGTACTCCGCGGCCGTCAGCCCCATCGTCGTGAGGGCGACGAGGGCCAGGGTCGCGTTGTTGACGCCCAGGGTCACGCCGTACGCGGCGAGGCCGGCCACGAGGATCCGCAGGCGCGGCGAGGCGCGCACGATGCGGATCCCGGCGGCGAGCTCGGCGCGGAACCGGGCGCCCGCGGTGGCGATCGCGCCGTCGTCGCCGTCCGCCGGATCAGCGCCCGCCGCCACCCCGCGCTCGCGCACGGCGAGCACCAGCCCCGCCGACACGAGGAACGACACGGCGTCCATCACGAGCGCGGGCTCCGGCCCGAGGCCCGCGTACACGGCCGGGCCGGACATGGCGGAGAGGATCCCGACTCCCGTGCTCGCGAGGAGCGTGCGTCCCGCGGCGGCCGCGCGGCGGTCGGCGGGCACGACCACCTGCACCAGGGCGGCGCGCGCCGGGTCGAAGAGCTGCGACGTGCAGCCGATGAGGAACTGGGTCGCGATGACCGCGGCGATCACGACGGGCGCGGGCCCGGTCACGGCGATCACCATGAGCGGCACGAGCAGGGCGGCGCGCGCGAGGTCGGCGACGACCATCACGCGGCGGGCGGGCCACCGGTCGACCAGCACGCCCGCGAGCGGCGCGAGCAGCAGCCGGGGCAGGCTCGTCGCGCCGATGACGGCGCCGATGTAGAGCGGCAGGGCCGGGTCGCCCGGCGCGAGGCCCGTGGCGAGCCACACCGTCACGGTCGCCGCGAGCACGTACTCGCCGAACGACGAGAGCGCCTGCGCCACCCAGATGAGCGCGAACGAGCGGGAGATCAGCAGCGGAGGGCGCGGGCTGCGCGCGCCCCGGTCGGGGTCCGGCACGGGCGGCCTCCGATCGGTCGTCTCCTCCCCACGGTAGCGGCAGGCGCGGCGGTGCCCGGGCCGTGCCGGGCGGGTGGATCCGCTCGGTACCCTGGCCGAGAGCGCCACCCGGGCGCGGCCGGCCACGGGCCGGGGGAGGCAGGTGCCCATGGGCCGCGTCGTGGTGCTCGGATCGCTCAACGTCGACCAGGTGGTGCGCGTCCCGCGGCATCCGCAGCCGGGGGAGACCCTGATGGGATCCGACCCCGAGCGGCTCTGGGGCGGCAAGGGCGCGAACCAGGCGGTCGCGGCGGCCGACGCCGGCGGCGAGGTCGCGATGGTGGGGGCCGTGGGCGACGACGCCGACGGATCCGCGTACCGCGCGCGCCTGGCCGACCGCGGCATCGACGTGTCCGGCCTCGTCACCGTGGACGACGCCACGACGGGCCTCGCAGTCATCGCGGTGGACGACGACGGCGAGAACACGATCATCGTCGCGCCCGGCGCGAACGCCCGCGTGACGGACGCCCACCTGGATCCTCTCGACGCGCTCGCCGCCGGCGATGTCCTCCTCGCGTCGCTCGAGCTGCCCCTCGACACGATCGCCGACGGCGTCCGCCGGGCGCATGCCGCCGGTGCCCGCGTCGTGCTGAACCTGGCGCCCTTCGCCGCGCTGCCCGCCGACGTGCTCGCGCTCGCGGATCCCGTGGTCGTCAACGAGCACGAGGCCGGGCTGCTGCGGGAGTCGGGCACCCGCGCGCCCGCGTCGCTGCTCGTCACGCTCGGCGCCGAGGGCGCGATGTGGGGCGACGTCGAGGTCCCCGCGTCGAAGGTCTCCCGCGTCGTCGACACCACGGGCGCGGGCGACGCGTTCTGCGGCGCGCTGGCCTCCGCGCTCGCCGCGGGCGCCGACCGCGAGGCGGCCCTGGTCGTGGCGGCCGACGCGGCCGCGGTCGTCGTGCAGCGGCAGGGCGCGCAGCCGGCGGACGACTGATCCCGCCAGCCGGATCCGGCGGGGTCAGACCGGGCGCCGCCGACCCCGCCTGACGCCGTCCTCGTCGAGCGACCGATCCCGCGACAGCGGGTACGCCCGGTCGAGGCGCGGGCCGACGACCACGCGGAACACGAAGCCGCAGAGCAGCGCTCCGCCGGCCCAGTACGCCCCGATGAGCAGCGCCGCGGGGCCCGGCAGCACGTGCGTGGCGATGCCGGCCACCACGAGCAGCGTCCAGATGATCCCGACCCCGGAGTAGAGGGACCGGTAGCCGTCGACCGCCTGGTCGCGCTTCTCCTGCTGCCGCTCCGCGCGGTCGTCGAGCGCGGACACCGTCCGGCCGAAGTCGTCCGCGCCGACCGCGCCGAAGAGGTCCCGCACGGGCACCTCCAACGCCTTCGCGACGAGCGACAGCGTCTCGAGGCTCGCGTCGTTCCCCGCCTCCAGCCGCTGCACCGTGCGCACCGTGATCCCGCTGGCCTCGGCCAGCCTGTCCTGCGTCCAACCCCGTTCGCGGCGGAGGTCCGCCACCCGTGTCTCGTTCATGCGCCCAGCTTGGTCGCCGGACGCGACCCGCACCACGACGCGGACCCGACAGGTCCCCGACACGCGCGCGACAGCGACGCGACATCGCTCCCGTCGCGCGGCGGGCGGGAGGTCGGATCCCGCGCTTGCCCCCTGCACGGGGTCCATGAGATGCTCGACGCGCTGCGCTTCTTATGCGCATAAGTAACTTACCGGCTCGCGACGCGGGCGCTTCGTTCAAGGAGGAACACGTGAAGACATCCATGCGTCTGGGCGCGGTCGCGACCGTGCTGGCGGCCACCGTCGCGCTGACCGGCTGCGGCCGATCCGCCGACGAGGGATCCGGCCCCGCCGCCGCGACCACGCTCGGCTCCGAGCCCGCGAAGGGCAAGGTGACCATGTGGGCGATGGGCGCGGAGGGCGAGGCCCTGCCCGCGTTCCTCAAGACCTTCGAGGACGCCAACCCGGACGTCGAGGTCGACGTCACGGCGATCCCGTGGGACGCGGCGCACAACAAGTTCCAGACCGCCATCGCCGGCGGCACCACCCCGGACATCGCGATGATGGGCACCACCTGGATGGCCGACTTCGCCGACGCCCTCACCACCGTGCCGACCGACGTGGACGCGAGCGGCTCCTTCCCCGGCTCCCTCGCCACGAACAGCGTGAAGGACCGCGCCGCCGGCATCCCCTGGTACGTGGACACCCGCGTCCTCTACTACCGCACCGACCTCGCGGCGAAGGCCGGCTGGACGAAGGCCCCCACCACCTGGGACGAGCTCAAGCAGATGGCGTCCGCCATGCAGTCGAAGGCCGGCGCCGCGCACGGGATCCGCCTCCCCGCCGGCAACGACGCGTTCCAGGGCACGCTGTGGATGCCGTGGTCGAACGGCGCCGAGATCGCCGACGGCGCGAAGTGGACCCTCGACACCCCCCAGATGCAGGAGGCCTACGAGTACTACGGCAGCTTCTTCGCCGACGGCATCGCCGACCCCGACGTCGACGTCTCCTCCGGCGCGCAGGAGGCCTCGTTCGTCGACGGATCCACGCCCATGCTCATCGAGGGGCCCTTCGAGATCGGCCAGCTGAAGGCCGTCGGCGGCGCGGACTTCGCCTCGAAGTTCACCACCGCGGTGCTGCCGGCGAAGGAGACCTCGGCGTCGTTCAGCGGCGGCGCGAACCTCGTCGTCTTCGACCAGGCGAAGAACCAGGACGCCGCGTGGAAGCTCGCCCGCTGGCTCGGCCAGCCGGAGACGCAGGCGGCCTGGTACGCCGCCACGGGCGACCTGCCCGCGCAGCAGTCCGCCTGGCAGGACCCCGCCCTGCAGTCCGACCCCACCCTCGCCGCGTTCGGCGAGCAGCTGAAGACGGCCAAGTCGGTGCCGGTGAGCACGAACTGGGTCAAGGTCGGATCCGCCGCGGACTCGGCGCTCGAGCAGATCCGCCGCGGCACCGCCACCGTGCCCGACGCGCTGGCGAAGCTGCAGTCGGACGCCGACGCCATCGGCTCGGCGGAGTAGCCGTTGGCCGTCACCGCCACGCGTGCGGCCGGGACCCGTCCCGGCCGCGCGCGGTCCCCGCTCGTCGCCCGGCAGCGCCGTCGCCAGGCGCTCATCGCCTGGGGCTTCTGCCTCCCGTTCGTCGCCGTGTTCGCGGTCTTCATGCTCGTGCCGCTCGTGAGCTCGTTCGCCATGTCGTTCACGGACTTCCGCGCGACCGACATCCGCTCCCCGTTCGCGGTCGACTTCACGGGCCTCGACCAGTACGCGAAGCTCTTCACCGACGCCACGTTCCTCCGCTCCATCGGCGTCACGGCCTTCTTCGTGGTCGTGGGGATCCCGGTCACGATGGTGATCGCGCTCGCCCTGGCCCTCGCGCTCAACTCCGGCCGCGGTCGCATCGTGTCGTTCTTCCGCGTCGGCTTCTACGCGCCCGTCGTGACGAGCATCGTCGCGGTCTCGGTCGTGTGGCGCTACATCCTGCTGCCCGACGGCCTGCTCAACTCCGCGCTCGCGGTGGTCGGGATCGCGGGGCCGAACTGGTTGAGCGACACCACGTGGGCGCTGCCCTCGCTCGTCGCCATGGCGGTGTGGCGCAACGTCGGCACGCTCATGATCATCTTCCTGGCGGGCCTCCAGGCCGTGCCCGAGGAGGTGCAGGAGGCGGCCGTCATGGACGGCGCGAGCCCCTGGCGCCGGCTGATCTCGGTCACGCTGCCGCTGCTGCGCCCGACCCTGCTGCTCGGATCCGTGCTCATCTCGGTCGGCTTCCTGCAGTTCTTCGAGGAGGCGTTCGTGATGACGCGCGGCGGCCCCCTCGACTCCACGCTGTCGGTCGCGTACTACACGTACCGGCAGTTCGGCTTCGGCGAGTACGGCCTCGCCTCCGCGGCGAGCTACGTCCTCTTCCTCGCCATCGCCCTGCTCAGCCTGCTGCAGTTCCGGCTGCTGCGGTCGAAGGACTGAAAGGCACGCGCATGACCACCACCGCATCCGCCCCCGCCGCGACGGCCGCCGCCGCGCAGGCCGCGACCGGCACCCCGCCGCGCCGCCGGCGCCGCACCGACCGCGGCCGCCGCACGCGCGCGATCGTGTACCTCGTCCTCGCCGGCGTGCTCTGCGTCTGGCTCGTGCCGTTCGTATGGATGGCGCTCGGGTCCGTGAAGACGCAGGGCGAGATCCTGCAGCGGCCGCCGACCTGGTGGCCGCAGGATCCCGTCGCCGACAACTTCGCGCAGTGGTTCGGGCCGCTCGACTTCGGCACGTTCTTCTCCAACAGCCTCGTCGTGGCGCTCGTGACCGTGCTCGGCAACCTCGTGTTCTGCTCGATGGTCGGCTACGCGCTCGCGAAGATGGAGTTCCCGGGCAAGCGGATCCTGTTCCTCACCGTGATGGTGACGCTCATGGTGCCGGGCGTCGTCACCTTCGTGCCGCTGTTCGTCATGGTCTCGGGGCTCGGCCTCGTGAACACGTACGCGGCGCTCATCCTCCCGTTCATCACGGCGCCCATCGGGGTCTTCCTCATGCGGCAGTTCATGCTGGGGATCCCCGAGGCGCTCATCGAGGCCGCCCGACTCGACGGCGCGGGGGAGTTCCGCATCTTCTCCCGCATCGTGATGCCGCTGTGCGGGCCGCCGCTCGCGACCCTGGGCATCCTCACGTTCCTCGCGTCGTGGAACAACTTCCTCTGGCCGCTCGTCGCGGCGCAGACCGAGGGCATGTACACGCTGCCGATCGCGCTGTCGCTGTACTCGACCGGGCAGAACGCGACCGACTACGGCCTGCTGCTCGCGGGATCCGTGCTCGTGATCGCGCCGATCCTCGCCCTGTTCGTGTTCCTGCAGCGCTACTTCATCCAGGGCGTCGCGACCGCCGGCCTCAAGTGACCACCTCCCGCCTCCGACCCTTGGAGACCCCCATGCCCCGCGCCCCGCGCACGCAGCTCACCGCCCCCGACGGCACCCGCTTCCGCGACCTCGACGGGGACGGGGTGATGGCGCCCTACGAGGATCCGCGGCTGACCCCCGAGGAGCGCACGGCCGACCTGGTCGGGCGCCTGAGCCTCGCGGAGAAGGCCGGCCTCATGTTCCAGACCGTGATCGAGGTCGGCGCCGACGGCGAGCTGAAGGAGGAGCCGGGCGCGATCTCGAAGTCGGGCACGACCGAGGTCGTGGTCGGCAAGGCCATGAACCACTTCAACGTGCACGAGATCCGCACGGCCCGGCAGGCCGCGCGCTGGAGCAACCGGCTGCAGGAGCTGGCGGAGTCGACGCCGCACGGGATCCCCGTGACGGTGAGCACGGATCCGCGGCACGCCTTCGTGGAGAACGCGGGCGTCGCCTTCTCGGCCGGCCCCTTCTCGCAGTGGCCCGAGGCGCTCGGCCTCGCGGCGCTCGACGACGTGGACGCGATCCGCGCGTTCGCCGACGCCGCCCGGCAGGAGTACGTGGCGGTCGGGATCCGCGCGGCGCTGCACCCGCAGATCGACCTCGCCACCGAGCCGCGCTGGGGCCGCCAGGCGCAGACGCTCGGGCACGACGCCGACCGCGTGGCCGAGTTCACGGCCGCGTACCTGGAGGGCTTCCAGGGCGACGAGCTCGGATCCACGAGCGTCGCCTGCACCACCAAGCACTTCCCGGGCGGCGGCCCGCAGAAGGACGGCGAGGACGCGCACTTCCCGTACGGCCGCGAGCAGGTCTACCCGGGCGGCATGTTCGAGTACCACCTGCGGCCGTTCCGCGAGGCGATCGCGCGCGGGACCGCCGCGATGATGCCGTACTACGGGATGCCGGAGGGCCTCGTGCGCGACGGCGAGGAGATCGAGCCGGTGGGCTTCGGCTTCAACCGGCAGGTGATCACCGGTCTGCTGCGCGAGGAGCTCGGCTACGACGGCGTCGTGGTCACCGACTGGGAGCTCGTGAACGACAACCACGTCGGCGACCAGGTGCTGCCGGCGCGCGCGTGGGGCGTCGAGGAGCTCACGCCGCACGAGCGGATGGAGCGGATCATCGCCGCCGGCTGCGACCAGTTCGGCGGCGAGGAGTGCGTCGACGTGCTGCTCGACCTCGTGGCCGACGGCCGCGTCACCGAGGCGCGCATCGACGAGTCGGTGCGGCGCCTGCTGCTCGTGAAGTTCCGGCTCGGCCTCTTCGACGACCCCTACGTCGACGAGGACGCGGCCGAGCGCATCGTCGGCCGGGCGGACCTCCGCGAGCTCGGCTTCCGCGCGCAGGCCGCGTCCGTCACCGTGCTCGAGAACCGGGAGCGCGACGGCCGGCCGACCCTGCCGCTGCCCGTGGACGGACCCCGGCTGCGCGTGCACGTGGAGGGCATGCGCGCCGAGGCGCTCGAGGGCTGGGCGGATCCCGCGGACGGGCCCGACGACGCCGACCTCGCGATCGTGCGGCTCGGCGCGCCCTTCGAGCCGCGCTCGGACCTCTTCCTCGAGGCGTGGTTCCACCAGGGGTCGCTCGAGTTCCCGCCCGGTCTCGTGCACCGGCTCCGGCGGATCGCCGACCGCTGCCCGCTCGTCGTGGTCGTGAACCTCGACCGGCCGGCGATCATGACGCCGCTGGTGCCGTTCGCCGCCGCGCTCGCGGTCGACTACGGGAGCTCCGACGCCGCCGTGCTCGCGGCGCTCACGGGGCGGATCGCGCCCGAGGGTCGGCTGCCGGTGGAGATCCCGCGCTCGATGGACGCCGTGCGCGCCTCGCGCACGGACGTGCCGTCGGACACCGAGGACCCGGTGTACCCGCTGCACCACGGCCTCCGGATCCGCTGACCGCTCACGTGCCCGCCCCGCGCGGCGCCGGGTCGCGGTCGTCCGCGCCCGCCTCGCTACGCTCTCCAGGAGAGAGGACGGTCGCATGAGCCCCCGGCGCCCCACGGTCTACGACGTCGCCGAGCGCGCGAAGGTCTCCATCGCGACGGTGTCGTTCGCGTTCAGCCGACCCGACCAGATCAGCGTCGCCACGCGCGAGCGGGTGCTCGAGACCGCGCGCGAGCTCGGGTACATGCCGAGCGCGTCCGCCCGCGGCCTCGCCCGCGGACGCACGGGCGCGCTCGGGCTGCACTCGTTCGACCTCCTCATCGACCGGCCGCTGCAGCGCGAGCCCGCGGATCCCGCCGCGTCCGCGGAGACCGCCTCCGCCGCGACGCCGTACGCGCCCGGCCGCACCTTCATCCCGTGGGACGACGCCGGCGAGATCGCGGCGGATCCGCGCGCGTTCCCGCTCTACGTCGACGAGGTGCGCCGCGGCTTCGAGCTCGAGTGCCGCGCGCACGACCGCCCGGTGATGCTCAGCCGCGGCAGCGACACCGCCACCGCCGTCGCCGAGTCGGCCGGCCGCGTCGACGGCCTCGCGATCTTCCCGGGGCCGTCGGCTGCCGCATCGCTGAAGCGCGTCTCGCTCGCCATGCCGATCGTGCTCTTCAGCTACCCGCCCGCCGACGACGGGCACCACCGCGTCACCTCCGACAACGGCGGGGGAGCGCGCGAGCTGGTGCGGCACCTCGTGCTCGAGCACGGGATCACCGACCTCGGCTTCGTGGGCGCGACGAGCGTGGGCGACTACCGCGAGCGCTTCCAGGGCTACCGCGCGGCGCTCGCGGAGCTCGGGGTCGCGGCCTCCGACGAGGTGCTCGACGACACGGTGCTCGGCGAGGGATCCGGCTTCGGCGGGGTCATCGCGGCCCTCCGCGCCGGGCGGCTGCCGCGCGCGCTCGTGTGCGCGAGCGACCAGCTGGCGCTCGCCCTCGTCGACCTGCTGCGCGCCGAGGGGGTGGACGTGCCGGGCGACGTCGTGGTCACGGGCTTCGACGGGATCCTCGCGGGCCTCCTCGCGACGCCGCGCCTCACGACGGTGCGGCAGCCCATGGAGGCGATGGGGCGCGCGGCGGCCCGCATCCTCATCGACACGACGACCGATCCGCAGCCCGCCGAGCCGGTGACGCTGCGGCTCGGCACGAAGCTCGTGGTGCGCGAGAGCTGCGGCTGCCGGGGCTGAGGCCGGGCTCCTAGCGGCGGAGACCCCGGCGGCGCGCGACCTCGACGCCGAGCGCCACCAGCAGGATCACGGCCCCCACCGCGGCGAAGGACCACGCGACCTGGATGCCGGCCGGCTCCTCGCCCGCGATGCCGCCCATCACGGCGCCCAGCGCGACCGCGAGGACGAGCGCGCCGATGCCCGCGAGGGCCGCCGCGAGGATCCTCATGTCGGCGACCATCAGACCGGCTGCAGCGCGCGCTGCTCGCCCGCGGGCAGCTCCACGCGCACGGCGTCGTCGGGGCGGACCTCGCCGCCGGTGATCACGACGCCCATCACGCCGGACTTCCGCACGACGTTCCCGTCGGCGTCGCGGTCGAGCACCGCCTTCATGGCGCCCGCGCCGAGCGTGTCGATCTGGATGCACGGGTTCCGCAGGCCCGTCAGCTCGACCACGGCGTCCGCGCCGAGGTGGAGGCGCGTGCCCGTGGGCAGGTCGAGGAGCGGGACGCCCGCGGTCGTGACGTTCTCGCCCAGGTCGCCGGGGCCCACCGCGAATCCCTTGCCCGCGAGCTCGTCGTGCAGCTCGGCGTGGACCAGGTGCACCTGGCGGAGGTTCGGCGCGTCCGGGTCGCGGCGCTTGCGCGAGAGGTGCTGGACGGTGGTGCCGAGGTGCGCGTCGCCCTCGACGCCGAGGCCGGCGAGGAGCGTGATCGACGGGCGGACGGGCTTGGAGAAGGCGTGGGCGTCGTCGCGCGCCACCGCGAGGACCCGGGGTGATGCTGGCGGCTGCATGCCAGCGACGATAACGGCGCGGCGGGCGCCGGACCAGCCCCCGGCCGGGACGGGGGCGCGGGGTCCCGCGCGCCCGGTCGGCCCGCTAGGTTCGGGGCATCGACGGCGATGGGGGATGCGATGCGCGCGACGGCCATGAGCGGATCACGCAGGACGACGCTGGTCGCGGGGCTCGCCTCCGCGGGGGCGCTGCTGCTGCAGCCCGAGCTGCTGGGCGGCGTCCCGATCCAGCCCACGCCGGACATGGCGTCGACGATCGTGCTGCGGGGTCCCGTGGTGGAGGTCGTCGCGCTGGTCCTCGCCGTGGCGTCCGCGATCGTCCTCGCGCGGGGCGTGCGCGGCGAGCCGGGGCTCCTCCGGGCGTCGCGTGCGGCCGGGGTCGCGGTGCTCGTGGCCGCGGGCGCCCAGGTGGGCTTCACCGTCGCGCGGATCGTCGCCGGCCTGACGCTCCCTGACCAGCCCGGGTCAGCGGGGCTGGTGGATCCTCCGGCGGTCATCGTGCTGACGCAGGGCGTGTTCGCGGTGCACGTCGTGGCGCTCGCCGTGCTCGGGGTGGTCGTCGTCCGGGCGCGGCTGCTGGAACCCCTGGCCCGGTTCTCGCTCCTCGTGCTCGGCACGGTCACGGCGGCGTCCTGGATCCTCGGTCAGGCCCTCGGCCTGCTCGGCGCGGGAGCGGAGTCGTCGCCGCTCATCCCGCTGCTCTTCGCGCTGCCGACCGTGGTCCTCGTGGCGTCCGTGGGGCTCGTGGTCGGGCTCCTGGTGCACGGGAGGTCGGCCGCGATGCGAGCGCGAGCCGAGGCGATCCGCCGGGCCTGGTGAACGGCGGAGGGCCGGGCCGACGCATCGACCCGGCCCTCCGCGCTCACCCCGTCAGCTCGCGGTGGCGGGAGCGCTCCGTGCCGCGCCGTGCTCGCGCAGCACCAGGAGCGCCACGAGGGAGATCGCGGACGCGATGCTGAGGTAGACGCCGACGAGCATCACGCCGCCGCCGCCGATGTCCCACAGCCAGGTCGCGATGAAGGGCGCGACGGCCCCGCCGATGATGCCCGCGAGGCTGAACGCGAGGGACGCGCCCGTGTAGCGGACGTCGGCGGCGAACAGGCCGGGCAGCAGGGATCCGACGGCGCCGTACCCGATGCCGATGAGCGCGAAGCCGAGGATCACGAACATGAGCGTGCCGGGCATGCCCGCGGACAGCAGGGGATCCATGACCAGCCCGAACACGACCATGCCGGCGGCGCTCACGACGACGATCGGGCGGGCGCCGCGGCGCTGCGCGAGCGCGCCCGAGATGACGATGGTGATCGCGAAGAACACGACGCCGACGAGGAGCATGAGCAGGAAGTCGGTGCGGGAGTACCCGAGGCCGGCGTGGAACGCGGACGCGTCGAACGGCTTCCCCGCGGCGGTGGCGGCGGCCTGCGCGGCCTCCGCGGTGCGCGGCGACGTGCCGTAGGTGACCGCGAACGTGGTCATGAGGTAGAAGAGCGTGAAGATCGCGAGGAGGGCGAGCGCCCCGAGGACGAGCCCGCGCCAGCCCGTGCGGATGGTGCGGCCGAGCGGCAGCCGGGAGGTCTCGCCGCGGTCGAGCACCGCCTGGAACTCCGGCGCCTCGACGAGCCTCACGCGCACGTAGAGGCCCACGAGCACGAGGACGGCGCTGGCGAGGAACGGCACGCGCCAGCCCCACGCCTGCAGGTCGGCGGGGGAGAGCGTGAGCGAGAGCACCAGGAACAGGCCGGTGCTGAGGAAGAAGCCGATGGGCGCGCCGAGCTGCGGGAAGGTGCCGTAGACGGCGCGCTTGCCCGCGGGCGCGTTCTCGGTCGCGAGCAGCGCGGCGCCACCCCACTCGCCGCCGAGGCCGAGGCCCTGGATGAAGCGGAGCAGGGCGAGGGCGGCCGGGGCCGCGATCTCCCAGCCCGGCGTGGTGCCGCTCGGCAGGGAGCCGATGAGCACGGTGGCGATGCCCATGGTGAGCAGCGACGCGACGAGCGTGCGCGTGCGGCCGAACCGGTCGCCGAAGTGGCCGAAGAGCACGGATCCGATGGGCCGGGCGAAGAACGCGACGCCGAACACCGCGAGCGACTGGAGCTGCGCGACAGCGGGGTCGGCGTTCGCGAAGAAGAGCGCCGGGAACACCAGCACGGCGGCGGTCGCGTAGACGTAGAAGTCGAAGAACTCGATCGACGTGCCGATGAGGCTCGCGACCAGGACGCGCGAGCGCGGGTTGGTCGGGGCGGCGAGGGGAGGGGCGGTGGCAGGGGCAGCGGTCATGGCGGTGGCTTCCGACTTGAGGGACGGGGAGACGCCACGGATCGTGGCGCGCCGACGCTACCGGCGCTCCCCGCCCCTCCGCGCGCGCCGTTCACATGACGCGGGTCAACTGACGTTCCCGGCGTAGTCCGCGTCGCGCGTCTCACGGCTGATGATGAGCGCCACCAGCGTGATCGCGGCCATGGCGCTCAGGTACACGCCGACGAGCAGCACGTTCCCGTCGAGCAGCTGCCACAGCGCCACCGCGATGAAGGGCGCGACCGCGGCGCCGAGGATGCTCGCGACGTTGTAGCTGATCGCGGAGCCCGTGTAGCGCACGTTCGTCGGGAAGAGCTCCGGCAGCACCGCGCCCATGGGGCCGAACGTCAGTCCCATGAGCGTGAAGCCGATGATGAGGAGCGCCATCGTGCCCGCGAAGCCGCCCGAGAAGAGGGGCACGAAGAGCAGGCCGAACACGAGGATCCCGACGGTGGTCGCGATGAGCATCTTCCGACGGCCGAACCGCTCCGCCAGGGGGCCCGAGACCAGAGTGAAGATCCCGAAGAACACGACGCCCACGATGAGCATGATGAGGAAGTCGTTGCGCGCGTAGCCGAGTCCGGCGGCGAACGTGTCCGGGTTGAAGGTCTTGCCGGCCTTCGTGGCGGCGGCCTCGGCGGTGGCGGCGTCGCGCGCGGTGGTGCCGTAGGTGAGCGTGAACGTCGTCATCAGGTAGAAGAGCGTGTAGGTCGCCAGCATGATGAAGGTGCCGAGGATCAGCGGGCGCCAGCTCGTGACGAACACGCGCGCCACGGGCAGCTTCGCCACCTCGCCGGAGTCGACGACCTTCTGGAACGCCGGCGTCTCGATGAGCTTGAGGCGCACGTAGAGGCCCACGATCACGAGCACGGCGCTGGCGAGGAACGGCACGCGCCAGCCCCACGCCTGGAACTGCTCCGGGGAGAGGCCGAGGCTCAGCGCGAGGAAGACGCCGTTGGCGACGATGAAGCCGATGGGCGCGCCGAGCTGCGGGAACGTGCCGTAGATGGCGCGCTTGCCGACGGGCGCGTTCTCGGTCGCGAGGAGGGCCGCGCCGCTCCACTCGCCCCCGAGGCCGAGGCCCTGGCCGAAGCGCATGATCACGAGGAGCGCGGGCGCCGCGACCTCCCAGCCGGGCGTGAGCGCGGTGGGGAGGCAGCCGATCAGCACGGTCGCGATGCCCATGGTGAGCAGCGACGCGACGAGCGTGCCCTTGCGGCCGACGCGGTCGCCGAAGTGCCCGAAGAGGATGGATCCGATGGGCCGCGCGATGAACGCGACGCCGAACACCGCGAAGGACGCGAGCTGCGCGACGGTCGGGTCGTCGTTCGCGAAGAAGAGGGCGGGGAAGACGAGCACCGCCGCGGTCGCGTAGACGTAGAAGTCGTAGAACTCGATCGACGTGCCGATGAGGCTCGCGATGATGACGCGCGAGCGCGAGTTGCCGGCGGGCGGGGTGGAGGCGGACGGGGCGGCGGTGCGGGCCGCGGGGGTCGTGGACATGGGAGGAGACGGCTTTCGGCTGGTGCGGCGTGAGCGGCAGGGGCGCGCGGAGGGGGCGGGCGCGCCGGTCGGGCGCGGGCGCCGGGTGCGGCGGAGTCGAGGGGCCACTCGTGATGGCCGAGCTGAGTTTACGCCCCTGAGGAGATGCTGTGCGCGGTCCGTAGGCTGGGGCGACGGGCGGAACCCGCGACGCCGCCGACCACGAGGAGCACGATGGAGCACGAGACCGGCCGCGCGCTCCTGCCCGGGCTCGCCCAGATCTGCGGCGCGGGCGCGATCGTCGCCGTCGCGACCGGCTTCTGGTACCTCGCGATCCCCTGCGTCGCGGTCGTGGTGCTCGCCGTGCTGCAGCTGCGGCGGTGGACGCACCACGAGCTCGAGGAGCGCGCCCGGCTCGCGGAGGAGCCCACCGAGGAGGACCAGGCGGAGGCGCTCAGGTGGGACGAGGACGGCGGCGTCGCCGTGGACCCGCGACCGTCGGACGAGCCGGAGCCGGGGTCGGACGACCGGCGCTAGCCCCCGGTGGACATCGCGGGCGCGTCGGCCGCGCGTGCGTCCTCGGCGGATCCGCGTCGACGCCGCACGAGCCCCGTCAGGTCGTGCGCCGACAGCGACAGCGCGAGCACCGCGGCCAGCACGAGCGCGAGCGCGGGGGCGGCGACCGCCCACGGGGCGCGCTCCGCGTAGGCGCTGCCCTCGCTGAGGATCAGGCCCCACTCCGGCGTCGGCCGGGCGCTGCCGAGGCCGAGGAAGCCGAGCGCCGCGAGCGTGAGGGCGACGCCCGGGAGCCGGAGCATCGCGTTCCGCACCACCGGGCCGACGACGGCGGGCAGGAGGTGGCCGAGGAGGATCCGCGCGCGTCCGACGCCCAGCACCGGCAGGATCCGCACGTGCGGCTGCGCGCGCGCCTCCTGCATCAGCGCCCCCGCGTGCGCGGCGAGCGGCGCCCAGCCGACGGCCGCGACGGCGACGGCCGCGCCCGCGGTCGACGGCCCCTGGATCGCGGCCACGACCAGCCCGGCGAGGATCGGCGGGGCCGCGTTCGCGACCTCGATCGGCCCGATCGCCGCGCGCGGCAGGAGCCCGAGCGCGAGGCCGATGACGCAGCAGACGACGACCACGACGAGCGCCGTGCCGAGCGTCGTGACGGCGCCGTGGCCCACCCGGCCGAGGAGGTCGCGGCCGCTCGCGTCGGCGCCGAAGGGGAGCGCCCACGACGGCGGGGCGAGCCGGCCCGCGGTGGTGGCGAGGGGATCCCGCGCGAGGCCCGCCACCACGATGAGCGCGAGCAGCCCGGCGGCGACGGCCGGGACGACGGCGTCACGCGGTCGGGCGGGGACGCGCGCGTCGGGCACGGGCAGCGACCCGAGACGGAGGGCGGGCCCGAGGAGCGCGCGACGGAGGAGGTCGGCGGCGATGCCCGCGGCGACGGCCACCACGAGGAGCGCGAGCACGCCCGCCTGGAGCGCCGGTACGTCCTGGCTGCCGGCGGCGCCGAGGGTGGCGCGGCCGATCCCGGGGATCGCGAACACCTGCTCGACCGCGACCGCGCCGCCCGTGAGCCCGACGAGCACGAGCCCGACCTGCCCGAGCACCGACGGGAGCGCGCGGCGCAGCACCGCGAGGGTCGTCCGCGCGGGCGGCAGGCCGGCCATCGCCCACGTGGCGACCCAGCGCTCGGCGGACGCGGCCCGGATCGCGTCGGCGAGGAGGCGGCCGACGAGCCCGCCGGCGGGGATCCCCAGGGCGAGCGCCGGGAGCACCGCGTTCGCGGGCCCGTCCCAGCCGGACGGCGGGGCCCAGCGCAGCCCCACGGCGACCACCACGAGGAGCGCGGTCGCGACCAGGAACTCGGGCAGCGCGGTGAGGGCGGCGGCCAGGGCGCCGGATCCGGAGGCGCGGCGTCCCCGCGTCGCGTCGCGGAGGGCGGGCGCGCAGAGGAGCGCGGCGACCGCCACTGCGACCGCGATCGCGAACGCCATCAGCGTGAGGGAGACGCCGAGCGCGGCGAGGGTGCCGGGGAGGACCGGGCGGCCCGAGATCCACGACGTGCCGAGGTCGCCGCGGACGATGCCCGCGATCCAGTCCGCCGAGACGGCGAGCGGCCCGCGGTCGAGGCCGAGCTGCGCGCGCACCGCCGCGAGGGCCTCGGGGGTCGCCTCGAGGTCGGCGTAGCGCGCGCGGAGGATCGTGTACTCGGGCGAGCGCCCCGAGAGCCAAGGGAGCGCGCCGACGAGCGCCACGAGGCCGCCGACGGCGACGACGCGGGACGCCCCGACGACGAGCCCGTCGCGCGCGCGGCCCATCAGCGCGCGACGCGTGTGTCGGCCGTGATGAGCGCGCGCTCGCGGGGATCCCGCACGGCGCCCGTCACCCCGGCGGCCTCGCCCTGGATCACGCGCTCGTGCAGGAGCGGCACCGCGGCGTCGTCGGCGAGCACGAGCGCCTCGACCCGCATGATCGCGGCGCGACGCTCGGGTCCGGCCGGCAGCGCGGATGCGTCCGCGAGCGCCTGGTCGACGGCCGGGTCGCACTCCTGCGAGATGTTGAACGAGCCCTGGCATGCGAAGTCGCTGTAGAGGTACGCGGCCGGATCCCCGGAGTCGAGCACGGTGGCGCGCGACAGGATGAAGGCGTCGAACTTCCCCGCGAGCGCGTCGGCCTCGATGTACTGGTACTCGCGCACGTCCTGGGTCACGTCGAAGCCGGCGGCCTCGAGCTGCTGCTCGAGCTGCACGGCCACCTCCGGCAGCTCGGCGCGGTCGGTGAAGGTGCCGAGGGTGATGGGCACGCCGTCGACCTGCGCGGGCGTCGCCCGGCCCGCCAGCGCGTCCCGGTAGGACGCTCCGTCGCGGAGGTCGGCGGCCCAGGGGAGCGCGGGTCCGAGGAGACCCGTGGCCGCGTCGGCCCGTCCCTCGTAGACGCCGGAGACGAGGGCGGCGCGGTCGACGGCGGCCTGGGCGGCGGCGCGCACGGCGGGATCCGCGAACGGCCCCGTCCGCGTGTTGAGGTACAGCGTGTTGGTGCGCGGCATGGCGACCTCGTGCAGGAGCCGCGGATCCACCTGCGCGGCCTGGCCCACGGGGATCGCCTCGACCACGTCGGCCGTGCCGGTGCGGAGGGCGGCGGCGCGGGCGGTGCCGTCGGGCACGAAGCGCACGTCGATCCCGGCGGACGCGGCGCGGCCGCCCCAGTAGTCGTCGAACCTGTCGAGCGTGGCGGAGGACGTGCCGTCGACCGCGGTGAGGCGGAACGGCCCCGTGCCGGTGCCGACGGGCGAGACGGTGCCGTCGGCGCCGTACGCGGAGGCCGCGAGGATCGCGAGCTGCGGGCTCGACATGCGCTGCGGCACGAGCGGATCCGGCGTCGCGGTGCGCACGACGAGCCGGTCGCCGTCCGCGGTGGCGGTGAGGTCCACGCCGTCGAGGATCCGCGGCTTCGGGCTCGCGGTCGCGGCGGCCGTGAGCGAGGCGGCGGCCTGCGCGGCCGTGAGGGTCGTGCCGTCGTGGAAGGGCACGTCGGGTCGGATGTCGAACGCCCAGGTCAGGTCGTCGACGCGGGTCCAGCCGGTCGCCAGCTGCGGCTGCGCGTCGCCGAGGTCGTCGAGGGTCACGAGCGTCTCGGCCGTGCTCCAGCGCGCGAGCTTGAAGGCGTCGTCGCTGAGGGGCGTGAGGCCGGAGCGCGGCGGCTGCAGCATCGCGAGGCGGATGCGGCCGTCGCCGTCGGCGGATCCCGCGGAGGAGGCCCCGGGGCTCGCGGCGAAGCAGCCGCTGAGGGCGAGCGTCGTCGCGGCGGCCAGGGCGATCAGGGCGGCGGTGCGGGCGGGGCGGGGGCGTCTAGCGGGCATGGGGTCCTGTCTCGGGGATGCGCGGGGCATCGGCGGCGATGCGCGGGGCACCGGGGGTGGTGGTCGGGGGAGCGGGCAGCAGCCGGGGCAGGCCGACAGCGGCGGCGACGGGCAGCGCGGCGAGGATCCCCCAGGCGAGGGCGGGCGCGGAGTCGAGCAGGGATCCGACCACGCCGCCGGCGACGAGCACGGCGACGCCGCCGCAGCTGGCGAGCAACCCGTAGAAGGAGGCGGTCGGGCGCCCTGCGGCGAAGGACGGGACGAGCTCCATGGTCACGGGACCCGCGGTCATGTGGCCGAGCGTGAGGCAGACGACGAGGACGCCGGCGGGCACCAGCTCGGCACCCGCGGGCGGCGGCACGACGGACGCGAGCGCGAGCGCGACGAAGCCCGTCGCGGTGGTGCCGAATCCGCAGGCGAGCGCGCGACCGGGGCCGAGCCGCTGCGCGAGGAGCGCGACGGGCCACTGCAGAGCGATCGTGAGGAGCGAGACGGCGAGGAACGCGGATCCGACCGCCGCCGTCCCCGCACCGGCGCGCGCGAGCTCGAGCGGCAGCCCGAGGTAGAGCTGGTTGTAGGCCACGAGGTCGACGGCGAAGAGGGCGGAGAACGCGAGGAAGCGGCGGTCCCGCACGGCGGCCCAGCGGTCGGCGGGCGCGGCCGGCGCGGCGGGCGCTGCGTGCGCGGCGGATCCGGCCGGCGCGGACGGGGTGGACGGGGTGGGACCCGCCGCGGGCGCCCGCCCCGCGTCCGCCGGGATCACGCACCAGAGCGCCACGCCCACGGCCGCGAACAGCGCCGCGCCCACGAGCACCGTGGTCGAGAAGCCCAGTCCGAGCAGGGCCGCGCCGGCGAGCGGACCCACCGCCGCGCCGATCTCGCCGACCAGCACGAGCGCCGCGAACAGCGACGGGCGGCCGGATCGCCGGGACGACCGCGCCCGGGCATCGGCCGCCGCCACGAGGCTCTGCAGTGCCGGGCTGAACAGCGCGCCGCCGAGGCCGGTGAGGATCGCGCCGGCCAGGAAACCGGGCAGGTCGGCCGCCAGCGCGAGCCCCAGGTAGCCGGACACGCGCACGACGCACCCCGCGGCGATCAGGGTGCGCGGGCCGAAGCGGTCGGCGAGCATGCCGCCGAGGAGGAAGAGGCCCTGCTGGCTGAAGGTGCGGGCGCCGAGCACCAGGCCGATCGCGAGGGCGCCGAGCCCGAGGTCGTCGCGCATCACGACGGCGAGGAACGGCACGACCGCGTAGAAGCCGAGGTTGAAGACGAGCTGGCTGGTGAGCAGGACGGCGGCGGGCGGGGTGCCGCCGCGGGCCGGTCTCGTCGCGGGCGGGACGGCGTCGGGCGCGGCGGATGGCGGGCCCGCGGGTCCGCGAGGGTGGGGCGCGGTCATGCGGTGCGCGCTCCCGGCAGCCGCGACACGGCGTCGGCGAGCTCGCGCGTCGCCGGATGCGCGGGATCCGCGAGGAGGCGCCCGGTCGGCCCCTCCTCCACGATCCGCCCGCCCGCGAGCACGACGCTCCGCCTGCACAGCCGCGCGACGGCGTCGAGGTCGTGCGACACGAGCACCAGCCCGAGCCCCCGCTCGCGCACGAGCCCGTCGAGCAGCTCGATGATCCGGTCCCGCAGCGGCAGGTCCACCCCGCTCACGGGCTCGTCGGCGAGCAGGATCCCGGGCGAGGTCGCGATGGCGCGCGCCAGCGCCACGCGCTGCGCCTGCCCGCCGGACAGCTCGCGGGGTCGGCGGTCGGCGAGCGATGCGGCGAGGCCGACGTCGTCGAGGGCGCGGGCGACGATCGCGGCGTGGTCGCCCGCCACGTCGAGCCGGCGCAGCGGCTCGCGGACCAGCTGCCGGACGGTCATGCGCGGCTCCAGGCTCGCGCCCGGATCCTGCGGCACCATCTGCACGCGTCGCCGGTACCAGCGGAGGGCCGCGGCGCGGCCGGGCGCCACCTCCCGGTCGCCGAGCCGGACGCTGCCCGAGGTCGGCGCCTCGAGCGCGAGCAGCACGCGCAGGAGCGTGGACTTGCCGGATCCGGAGCGGCCCACGATCCCGACCGTCTCCCCGGGCGCGACGCCGAACGACACGTCGTCGAGCGCGGGCGCGGGCCCGGGGGCACCGGACGCGCGGGCGGCCCGTGCGGCGCGCCGCGCGGCGGGGTCGCGCCGCGGCGGGTAGCGGTGCGTGATGCCGGCGGCGGTGAGCGCGTCCGTCATCGGGCCGCCACCGCGCCGAGCGCCGCCGTGCCGAGCGCCGCGGCCGGCTGCCGCATCGCGGATCCACCGGGGATGCGTCGGGACGCCGCCGCCACGAGCGCGCGGCTGTACGCGTGACGCGGATCCCGGACGAGGTCGCGCATCGCCCCGGCCTCGACCACACGACCGGCCTCGAGCACGACGACCCGGTCGCACAGCGCCGCGGCCACCGCGAGGTCGTGGGTGATGAAGAGGAGCGCCTGCCCGGTCGCGTCGAGGCGCCGGCGGATCACGTCGACCACGCGCGCCTGCGTGACGACGTCGAGCGCGGTCGTCGGCTCGTCGGCGACCAGCAGGCCGGCGCGGCAGAGGAGCGCGAGCGCGAGGCAGACGCGCTGGCGCTGGCCGCCCGACAGCTCGGCGGCGAAGGCGGGGAGCGCGCCGTCGGGATCCTCGATGCCCACCTCGGCGAGGAGCGTCCGCACCTCCCGCCGCGCGTCGCCCCGGGTGAGGAGCCCGCCGTCGGCGGCGGATCCTCGCGCCCGCCTCGCGCGCAGCGCCGCGACGAGCTGCGCACCCACCGGGACGAGCGGGTTCAGCGCCGCGAGGGAGTCCTGCTGCACGGCGGCGACGCGGCCGAGGCGCTGGCGCGGCGCGTCCGGGGCCACCGCGCGGCCGTCGAGCTCGACGACGCCGCGCGCCCGGGATCCGGGCGGCAGCGTCCCGAGCACGGCCTGCGCCGTGAGCGACTTGCCCGACCCTGAGGCGCCCACGAGGGCCACGCGCTCGCCGGCGCCGACGCGGAGGTCGACGTCGTGCACGAGCGCCGCGCGGCCGATCGCGATCGAGAGGGAGCGGACGTCGAGGGCGGGATGCACCGGGCCCCCGTCCGTCCGCGCGCGGTGCCGGACGGTCCGGCGGCGCTCCCGTCGACCTTACTGATACCCGTTCTCGATATCAAAACCGAGCAGGCGGCAGGTCAGGCCCCGCGGATCCCCTTCAGCAGCAGCGCCGTCGTGACCGCGGCCTCGGCCGCCTCGGCGCCCTTGTCCTCCTTCGAGCCCGGCAGCCCCGCGCGGTCGATGCCCTGCTGCTCGTCGTCGAGCGTGAGCAGCCCGAAGCCGATCGGCTTGCCCGTGAGGAGCGAGGCCTGCGTGAGGCCGGACGTCGCCGCGTCGGACACGTACTCGAAGTGCGGGGTGCCGCCGCGGATGATCACGCCCAGCGCGACGACCGCGTCGGCCCCCGCGTCGAGCGCCGCGCGCGCGACCACGGGCAGCTCGAAGCTGCCGGGCACGCGGATCACCGTGGTGGTGACGCCCGCCGCGTCGAGCACGCGCTGCGCGCCCGCGAGGAGCCCCGCGCTGATCTCCTCGTGCCACCGCCCGGCGACGACGGTGACCCGCAGGCCCGTCCCGTCGAGCGCGGTCGGGTCGATCTCGGGTGCTCCGTGTCCGCTCATGCGGTCTCCTCCTCGGGGGTGGTGGTGGTTCCGGCCGGGCCGGCCGTGGTGGTGGTCAGGCCGTCGGGCGCCTCGGCGTCCGGGTAGGCGTCGGATCCGATGTGCATGTCGGTGTCGAGCACCAGGCGGTGCCCCATCCGGTCGCGCTTCGTCTCCAGGTATCCGGCGTTGACGTCGTTGACGCCCACGACGAGCGGCACGCGTTCGGTGACCCGCACGCCGTGCGCCTCGAGCTGCCGCACCTTCTCGGGGTTGTTCGTGAGCAGGCGCACGTCCTCGATGCCCATCTCCTGCAGGATCGCCGACGCCGCGCCGTAGTCGCGGGCGTCCGCCGGGAGGCCCAGGGCGACGTTGGCGTCGAGCGTGTCGAAGCCGTCCTCCTGGAGCCGGTACGCGCGCAGCTTGTTGATGAGGCCGATCCCGCGCCCCTCGTGACCGCGCAGGTACACGACCACGCCGCCGTCCCGCCGGATCTCGTCGAGCGCGGCGTCGAGCTGCGGCCCGCACTCGCACTTGAGCGATCCGAGCGCCTCGCCCGTCAGGCACTCCGAGTGCACGCGCACGAGCGTGCCGTGCGCGTCCGGCAGCCCGGAGACGATCGCCACGTGGTCGGCGCCCGTCGTGCGGTCGCGGTACGCCCGCAGCTGGAACGTGCCGTGCGTGGTGGGCACGGTCGTCTCGATCTCGAAGATCACGCGCGACGCCTCGGGGATCGCGACCGCGGGCTCCAGCGGCCGGTCGCAGTGGAACTCCTCGAGGTGCGCCTTGAGCGCCTCGATCGTGACGACCAGCACGCCCTCGCGCTCGCCGAGGGCGAGGAGGCCGGGGAGGCGCATCATCTCGCCGTCGTCCTGCACGATCTCGCTGATCGCGCCGACGGGCGTGAGGCCCGCGAGCGTGAGCAGGTCGACCGCCGCCTCGGTGTGGCCGTCGCGCTCGCGCACGCCGCCGTCCACCGCGCGCAGCGGCAGGATGTGGCCCGGCCGGTGCAGGCTCGTCGGCACGCTGTCGAGGTCGGCGAGCACGCGCAGGGTGTGCGCCCGGTCGGAGGCGCTGATGCCCGTGGAGAGCCGGTCGGCGGCGTCCACGGAGACCGTGTACGCGGTGCCGCGCGGATCCCGGTTGTCGGCCACCATGAGCGGCAGCTCCAGCCGGTCGGCGATCTCGTTGGTCATGGGCGCGCAGATGAAGCCCGACGAGTGCTTCACGAGCCAGGCCACCCACTCGGGCGAGGCGGACTCGGCGGCGAGCAGCACGTCGCCCTCGTTCTCGCGGCCCTCGTCGTCGACGACGATGACGGGTCGGCCGGCGCGCAGCTCCTGCAGCGCGTCGGGGATCGCGGCGAGGCTCACGAGCCGGCCTCCGTCCGGGCGCCCCGGGCGTCGCGCGCGTCGAGCGCGAGCATCCGCTGCACGTGCCGCGCGAGCACGTCCGTCTCGAGGTTGACCTCGTCGCCGGGCTCCAGCGCGCCGAGCGTCGTGGCGGTGAGCGTCTCGGGGATGAGCGACACCTCGAACCACGCCTCCTCCACGGGCACGTCGGTGGGGCTGACCGCGCTCACGGTGAGGCTCACGCCCTGCACGGTGAGCGATCCGCGGTCCACCACGAGCGGCGCGAGGTCGGCGGGCAGCGAGAAGCGGAGGATCCGCCACGCCTCGCCCGGCGTGATCGCCAGCAGGCGGCCGGTGCCGTCGACGTGACCCTGGACGATGTGCCCGCCCAGGCGGTCGCCGACGCGCGCGGCGCGCTCGAGGTTCACGCGGTCGCCCACGCCGAGCCGGCCGAGCGAGCTCATCACGAGCGTCTGCCGCATGACGTCGGCGGTGAACCCCTCGGGCGTCTGCGCGACGACCGTGAGGCACACGCCGTCGACGCTGATGGAGTCGCCGTGCCGGGCGTCGGACACCGCGAGCGGCGCCTCCACCGTGATCCGGGCGGAGTCGCCCTCGGCGTCGAGCGCGAGGACGCGTCCGCGCTCCTCGATGATCCCTGTGAACATCACTGGCCTTCCGTGGTGGGTCGCGCGATCACGAGGAGGTCGTCCCCGAGCCGCGTCGTGCTGATGAGGGTGAGTCGGTGGGCGGCCGGCATGCTCGGCACGCCGAGGTCGCCGGTCGCGGTGCGGGGTCCGCCGAGGAGCACGGGTGCGAGGTAGGCGACCACCTCGTCCACGAGCCCGGCGGCGACGAGCGCGGAGACGATCGTGGGGCCGCCCTCCACGAACACGTGCCGGATCCCGCGGCGGCCGAGCTCGTCGAGAGCTGCGGCGGGGTCGTGGCCGGCGATGCGGATCAGCCGGCGCGGGTGCCGGCGCACGGCCGCGTCGTCCGGGATCGGGCGGTCGCCGAGCACGACGGGCGCGGGCTGGTGGGGGTACGGGATCCCGTCGGGCCGCCGGGCGGTGAGCGCGGGGTCGTCGGCGAGCACGGTGCCGGTGCCGACGAGGATGGCGTCGGCCTCAGCGCGGCGGCGGTGCACGTCCTCCCGTGCGGCGGGCCCGGTGATCCAGCGGCTCGTGCCGTCCGCGGCGGCGATGCGGCCGTCGAGGCTCGAGGCCCACTTCGCCGTGACGAACGGGCGGCCGAGCGACGCGGATCCGAGCCACACCCGGAGGAACGCCGCGGCCTCGTCGGCGAGCACGCCGGGCACGACCTCGACTCCCGCGGCGCGCAACCGGGCCGCGCCGCCCGAGGACTCGGCGCCCGGATCGGGGACCGCGTAGGCGACGCGCGTGACGCCGGCCTCGATCAGCGCGGCGGCGCACGGGCCGGTGCGCCCGGGGTGGTTGCAGGGCTCGAGCGTGACGACGGCGGTGGATCCGCGTGCCGCGCCCGCGGGCAGCTGCCGGAGCGCGTCGACCTCGGCGTGCGCGGATCCGGCCCCGCGGTGGCGGCCCTCGGCGAGGACGCGGCCACGGGCGTCGAGGATGACGCAGCCGACGCGCGGGTTCGGGCCCCACGCGGGGCCCTCCGCGGCGAGCTCCAGGCCGCGGCGCATGGCGCGCTCGAGCGCGTCCGCCTGCGCAGGCGCGTCCGCCTGCGCGCGGGGTGCCGTCGGGTCGTCGTGCATGGTGTCCTCGTCCGTGGACGGACTCCGGGCGCGGTCGACGAGACCTCGACGCCGGCAGGGTCGCTGGCGCCGCGTGCGCCTCCCATCCGGACTTTAACCGTCGGTCCCGGAATCCCACCGGATCGGCGGACGAGGCTCCCGGGGACCCGGTCGCGCATCGTCCGTTCGCGGACTGTCACCGCCGGCTCGGATTTCCACCGACCCCGGAGCACGTGTATGGATCGAGATTAGCCCACGCGGCTGCGGGGCCGGGGCCTGTGACGCTCCGCGACCTACGCCGTCAGCGGACGCCGACGAGGTCCACGGCGTCGGCGAGGTCCGTGAGCGCCGTGATCCGCACGACGCCGGCGGGCAGGGGAGCGTCCCCGTCGCCGAGGGCGTCGAACCAGACGCCGCCGGCGAGACCCGCGTCGACCGCCCCGATGGCGTCGGTGCGGAGCCGGTCGCCCACCATCACGGCGTCGGCCGGATCCACACCCGCCTCCGCGCAGGCGAGCAGGAAGATGCGCGGGTCGGGCTTCGTGAAGCCGAGGTCGCCGGAGCAGATCACGGGGGAGAGGCGCGCGGTGAGCCCGGCGGCGGCGATCTTCGGCTCCTGCTGGCTGCGCTCGCCGTTCGTCACGACGCCGAACCGCACGCCAGGGTGCCGGCGCGCGATCTCGTCGAGCGCCTCCACGGCACCGGGCAGCGCGCGCCACGACGCCTCGTACCCGGCGAGGTAGCCGCCGAACCAGGAGTCCGTCGCGGCGTCGTCCTCCGCGAGGGCGGCGGCGAGGTCCGCGGCCTCGGCGGATCCCCACGCGGCCAGGAACGCGCGCACGCGCGCCCGCCGCTGGCCCTGGTAGTCGAGCTCGCCCGCGAGGTACCGGTGGTAGTGCTCCTCCTCGAGGGCGACCCACAGCGCGACGGCCCGGTCGCGCTCGCCGGCGTCGGACACGTCGAGGATGCCGCGCGCGGCGAGGTGCGCGCTGATCCCGTCGGCCACGGACCCGCGGTGGTCCACCAGCGTGTCGTCGAGGTCGAGCAGGACCAGCCGCAGGGTCATCGCGCGCGTCGCACGAGGCCGACGGCGTCGAAGACCCGCGCGAGCATCGAGTCGGCCCGCTCCTCGGCGCGCGCGGCGTTGCCGGCGAGCACGCGGTCGAGCTCGGCCGGGTCGTCCAGCAGCTCGAGCGTCCGGGCGCGGATCGGCTCGAACACGCCCGTGACCGTCTCGGCCACGTCCTTCTTGAGGTCGCCGTAGCCGCGGCCTGCGTAGCGCTCCTCGAGCGCGCCCACGGCCGTGCCCTCGAAGGCCGACAGGATCGTCAGCAGGTTCGAGACGCCGGGCTTCTCGCCGCGGTCGAAGCGGATCTCGCGGTCCGTGTCCGTGACGGCCGAACGGATCTTCTTGGCCGTCTTCGCCGGGTCGTCCAGCAGCCACACCACGCCCGCGTCGGAGGCGGAGGACTTGCTCATCTTCGACGTCGGGTCCTGCAGGTCGTAGATGCGCGCCGTGTCCTTCTGGATCATCGGCTCCGGGATCCGGAACACCTCGCCGAACCGCGAGTTGAAGCGCTTGGCGAGGTCGCGTGTGAGCTCCACGTGCTGCTTCTGGTCGTCGCCTACGGGCACGACCTCCGTGCCGTAGAGCAGGATGTCCGCCGCCATGAGCGTCGGGTACGCGAAGAGGCCGAGCGTGGTCGCGTCGGCGCCCTGCTTCTGCGACTTGTCCTTGAACTGGGTCATGCGGCTGGCCTCGCCGAACCCGGTGAGCGTGTTGAGGATCCACGCGAGCTCGGTGTGCGCCGACACGTGCGACTGCACGAAGAGCGTCGACACGGCCGGGTCGATGCCCGCCGCGATGTACTGCGCGGCGGTGCGCCGGGTGGAGTCGCGAAGGGCCTTCGGATCCTGCGGGACGGTGATGGCGTGCAGGTCGACGACGCAGAACACGGCGTCGTGCGTCGTCTGCAGCTCCTTCCACTGCAGGAGGGCGCCGATGTAGTTGCCGATCTGCAGGGAGTCGGCGGACGGCTGCATGCCGGAGAAGAGGACGGGACGAGCGGTCATGGCGATGCCTTCGTGAGGGGGAGCGCGGGGCGCTCACGGGGGCGCCGGTTCGGCGCGGAGGGGAGAGGGGAGCGGGACGGGCGGGGCGACGGGTCAGATCGCGTAGTCGACGACCACGGGCGTGTGGTCCGACCATCGCTGGTCGTAGGCCTCGGCGCGGTCGACCGCGTAGCCCACGACCTTCTCCGCGAGGGCCGGGGTCGCGAGCTGGTAGTCGATGCGCCAGCCCGTGTCGTTGTCGAACGCCTTGCCGCGCCAGCTCCACCACGTGTACGGGCCGTCGACCTCGCCGGCCTGCTGGCGGCCGACGTCGACCCAGCCGAGGCCGGGCCCGGTGGATCCGTCGACTCCCGTGACCTCCTCGCCGCGCGGCCCGAGGAACCGGTCGAGGTAGGAGCGCTCGCGCGGCAGGAAGCCGGCGCGCTTCACGTTGCCCTTCCAGTTGCGGATGTCGAGCTCGCGGTGCCCGACGTTGAGGTCGCCGACGACGACGGCGAGCTCGGAGTGCTCGGCGATCTCCGGCAGGCGCCGCTCCATGCCGTCGAGGAACCTCCACTTCTCGTCCTGCTTGGCGGTGCCGACCTCGCCGGAGTGCACGTAGGCGCTCACGACCGTGACGATCGTGCCGTCCACGTCGTAGTCGGCCTCGAGCCAGCGGCCCGCGCTGTCGAAGTCCTCCTCGCCGATCGCGACGCGGTGGATCTCGGCGCGGCGGCGGCTCGCGATGGCCACGCCCGCGCGGCCCTTGGCGGTCGCGGCGTCGTGCAGCACGTTCCACTCGGGTCCGAGGAGGCCCTCGATGTCGCTCGTCTCGGCGCGGACCTCCTGGATGGCGAGGATGTCGACGTCGCGCGTGGCGAGCCAGTCGCCCATGCCCTTGCGGAACGCGGCCCGGATGCCGTTCGTGTTGATGGACGCGACGCGGAGGTTCGAGGGCATGGACTCGATCCTAACGGCGGCGTCGACGCCGCAACCCGAGCAGGACCCGGGTGATGCCGCGCGACTCGTCGTACCGCTCCCGCTCCCGCGCGCGCTCCTCCTCCTCGAGGATCCGGCGGGCGTCGTCGAGCTTCGCGACGCGCTCCGCCTCCAGCTGCTCCGGCGTGAGGGACCGGGCGTCGATGCCGCGGTCCTGCATGCTCACGGCGATCCACGAGGCGCAGATCAGGATGACCTGGCAGATCAGGTTGAACCAGATCAGGAGGCCGATGATCACCGCGAACGACGCGAGCAGCGGGTTCCGGCTGGCCCCGCCGAGGAGCGCCGTGCCGAGCACCTTGAGGACGCCCATGGCCACGCCGCCGAGGAGCGCGCCCTGCAGCAGCTGCGGCCGCGGGATCGTGACGCCCGACAGGATCCGGTACGCCCCCGCCAGCACGGCCGTGTCGAGCGCGAGCACGAGCGCGAGGCCGACGGTGCGACCGACGACGATCGCGAGGAGGGAGTCCTCGCCGACCTGCATCAGCCCGAACACGAACCCGAGGAGCCCGGTGCTCACGACCGAGAGCGCGGCCGAGAGCAGCATCGCGAGGGCGAACACCAGAGCGAGCCCGAGGTCCTTGACCTTGAGGAGCAGGAAGAACGTGGTGGGCGGCGGCAGCTCGAAGATGCGGCGCACCGAGTCGCGCGTCGAGGCGAGCCAGCCGAGCGCGGTGACGAGGAGGCCGATGGAGCCCACGAGGCCCGCGAAGGAGATGGCGCTCGACTTGAGGAGCTCCTGCGGATCCTTGATCACGCCCTCAGGGCCGAAGAGGCCGGGCACCGCCCCCTGGATCAGGCGCAGGAGCGAGTCGAGCAGCGCGGGGTTGTCCGCGAGCACGGATCCCGCGACCGAGAACCCGACCGCGAGCGCCGCGAACACCGCGAACACCGCCTGGTAGGACATGCCGGCCGCGAGGATCGGCCCGCCGGCGGCCCCGTAGGCGAGGAACACGCGGACGGGCTTCAGCGCCATGACGCGGGCGAGCAGGGCGGGGATGCCGGTGGACGCGGGCTGCTCCGCGGGAGTCGTGCCGGGGGAGGGGGATGCGGGTCGTCCGCGGCCGTCGGGGGCGGTCATGCCCCGAGGATACGGGCCGCCGGGCCCCTGATAGCGTGGACGGGCCGTTCCGGCAGCCCCACCGGACAGCCCATCCCGCGCACGGCGTCCGCGCGCGCGGCCGCACCCGAGCGAGGAGTCACCGTGCGCATCACCGGCATCGGAGTAGGACACGGAGTGGCCACCGGCCCCGTCATGCGGATGCCCGACCCGCTGCCCGAGCCCGGCACGGAGCCGTTCACGGGCGACGTCGACGCCGAGGTCGCCCGCGTCGCCGACGCCCTCGCCGCGACCGCGGACGACCTCGCGGCCCGCGGCGCCCGCGCCGGCGGCGACGCGAAGGACGTGCTCGACGCCCAGTCGCTCATGGCGCGCGACCCCGCGCTCCTCGACTCCGTCGGCCGGCTCGTCGGCCAGGGCCGCTCGGGCGAGCGCGCCGTGTTCGAGGCGTTCGCCACCTTCCAGGAGCTGCTCACGGGCATGGGCGGCTACATGGCCGAGCGCGCGGCGGACCTCGCCGACGTCGCGCAGCGCGTCATCGCCCGCCTCCGCGGCGTGCCCGCGCCCGGGATCCCCACCGCGGATGCGCCCTTCGTCCTCGTCGCGCGCGACCTCGCGCCCGCCGACACCGCGCTCCTCGAGCTCGACCGCGTGCTCGCCCTGGTCACCACCGACGGCGGCCCCACCAGCCACACCGCGATCCTCGCCCGCAGCCGCTCCATCCCCGCCATCGTCGGCGCGACGGGCGCCGCGGACCTCGCGGATGGCACCGAGGTCGTCGTCGACGCCGCGGCCGGGCTCGTCATCGCGGACCCGTCCGACGCCGAGCGCGAGGACGCCGTCCGTCGGATCCGCGCCCGCGAGGAGGCGCTCGCCGCCCCGATCACCGACGGCGCCCTGGCCGACGGCACGCCCGTCCCGCTCCTCGCCAACCTCGGATCCCCGGTGGAGGCCGCGCGCGCGGTCGAGCTCGGCGCCGAGGGCGTCGGCCTCTTCCGCACCGAGTTCCTCTTCCTCGACGCCGCCGAGGCGCCGTCGGTCGCCGCGCAGACCGCGCAGTACACCGCGCTCCTCGAGGCGTTCCCGGGCCGCAAGGTCGTCGTCCGGGCGCTCGACGCCGGTGCCGACAAGCCGCTCGCCTTCCTCACCGACCAGGACGAGGAGAATCCCGCGCTCGGCCTCCGCGGGCTCCGCGCGCTCCGGGCGAACGAGCGGATCCTCCGCGACCAGCTCACCGCCCTCGCCGCCGCGGACGCCGCCACCGACGCCGACCTCTGGGTCATGGCGCCCATGGTCGCCGACGCGGAGGAGACCGCGTACTTCGTGGAGCTGGGTCGCGAGCTCGGCCTCCGCACGGTGGGCGTCATGGCCGAGGTGCCGTCGCTCGCCCTCCTCGCGGACCAGGTCGTCGAGGTCGCCGACTTCGTGAGCGTCGGCACCAACGACCTCACGCAGTACACGATGGCCGCGGACCGCCTGCTCGGCTCGGTCGCCTCCTACCAGGACCCGTGGCACCCCGCCGTCCTCCGCCTCGTCCGACTGCTGGGCGACGCGGGTCGCGCGTCGGGCACGCCCGTCGGCATCTGCGGCGAGGCGGCGGCGGATCCGCTGCTCGCGGTGGTCCTCGTCGGCCTGGGCGCCACGAGCCTCTCGATGACCCCGGCCGCCCTCGCGGACATCCGGCTCGAGCTGTCGCACCGCACCCTGGACGACGCGCGGGCGGCGGCCGAGGCCGTCCTCACGGCACGCACCGCCGCGGGCGCGCGGGCGGCAGCCGAGCGGATCCTCGCGGACCGCTGAGCCGCGCACCGCGGCTCGCGCGGACCCGCGCAGACGTACGGCCCCGCCGCTCCTCGGAGCTGCGGGGCCGTCCGTCTGCGGGGGAGCGGAGTCGCTACGCCTTGCCGCGCATGATCGCCTGCTTGACCTCGGCGATGGCCTGCGTCACCTGGATGCCGCGCGGGCAGGCCTCGGAGCAGTTGAAGGTCGTGCGGCAGCGCCACACGCCCTCCTTGTCGTTGAGGATGTCGAGGCGCACGTTCGACTCGTCGCGCGAGTCGAAGATGAAGCGGTGCGCGTTGACGATCGCGGCCGGGCCGAAGTACTGGCCGTCCGTCCAGAACACGGGGCACGACGACGTGCACGCGGCGCAGAGGATGCACTTCGTGGTGTCGTCGAAGCGGGCGCGCTCGGCGGCGGACTGGATCCGCTCCTTGCCCTTCTCCGGCTTCGTGTTCGAGATGAGGAAGGGCTGCACGTCGCGGAACGACTCGAAGAACGGCTCCATGTCGACGACGAGGTCCTTCTCCAGCGGCAGGCCCTTGATGGCCTCCACGTAGATGGGCTGGTTGATGTCGAGGTCCTTGATGAGCGTCTTGCAGGCGAGGCGGTTGCGGCCGTTGATGCGCATCGCGTCGGATCCGCACACGCCGTGCGCGCAGGAGCGGCGGAAGGTCAGCGACCCGTCCTGCTCCCATTTGATCTTGTGCAGCGCGTCGAGGATGCGGTCGGTCGGGTACACCTCGACGTCGAAGTCCTCCCACCGCGGCTCGGCGTCCTGGCCGGGCAGGTACCGGCGGATGATGAGGGTCACCGTGAAGGTGGGGATGGCCGAGGCCTCTCCCGCGGGAGGTGCGTCCAGGGTTGCGGTGCTCACGTGTGCGGTCCTATTCCGATCGGTGGTGCGGTGACGGGCGGGAGGCTGACCTCAGGGGGTCAGTACTTCCGCTCCATCGGCTGGTAGTTCGTGATGACAACGGGCTTGGTGCTCAGCTTGATGTGGTCCCCGGCGTCCGTGCTGTGGGCGTCGCCGGTGAGGTACGCCATGGTGTGGACCATGTAGTTCTCGTCGTCCCGCTTCGGGTAGTCCTCGCGGAAGTGGCCGCCGCGGCTCTCCTTGCGGTACATCGCCGAGTAGACGACGACCTCCGCGAGGTCGAGCAGGAACCCGAGCTCGATGGCCTCGAGCAGGTCGGTGTTGAAGCGCTGGCCCTTGTCCTGCACCTGGATGTTCGTGTACCGCTCGCGCAGGTCGGCGATCACCTTGGTGACCTCGATCAGCGTGTCCTCGGTGCGGAACACCTGGGCGTTGCGGTCCATCGACTCCTGCAGCTCGCGACGCAGGGTCGAGATCCGCTCGGTGCCGTTGGAGTTCCGGGCGCCCTCGACGAGGCCCTTCACGAAGTCGGCCGCGTCGGCGGGCAGGGGCACGAACTCGGCCGTCTTCACGTACTCGGCCGCGTAGTTGCCCGCGCGCTTGCCGAACACGTTGATGTCGAGGAGCGAGTTGGTGCCGAGGCGGTTGGATCCGTGCACCGAGACGCACGCGCACTCGCCGGCCGCGTAGAGGCCGGGTACGACCGTGGTGTTGTCGGAGAGGACCTCGGCCTTGATGTTCGTGGGGATGCCGCCCATCGCGTAGTGCGCGGTCGGCAGCACGGGCACGGGCTCGGTGTACGGCTCGACGCCGAGGTAGGTGCGCGCGAACTCCGTGATGTCCGGGAGCTTCGCGTCGATGACCGCGGGCTCGAGGTGCGTGATGTCGAGGTAGACGTAGTCCTTGTTCGGTCCCGCGCCGCGGCCCTCGCGGATCTCGGTGGCCATGCACCGGGCGACGATGTCGCGCGGCGCGAGGTCCTTGATCGTGGGCGCGTACCGCTCCATGAAGCGCTCGCCCTCGCTGTTGCGGAGGATCGCGCCCTCGCCACGTGCCGCCTCCGACAGGAGGATGCCGAGGCCGGCGAGCCCGGTCGGGTGGAACTGGAAGAACTCCATGTCCTCCAGCGGCAGGCCCTTGCGCCAGATGATCCCGACGCCGTCGCCCGTGAGCGTGTGCGCGTTCGAGGTCGTCTTGTAGATCTTGCCGAAGCCGCCGGTCGCGAAGATCACGGCCTTCGACTGGAAGACGTGGATCTCGCCGGTCGAGAGCTCGAGGGCCACGACGCCCGCGGGCTGCTCCTTGCCGTCGACCTCGGCCATGACCAGGTCGAGCACGTAGAACTCGTTGAAGAAGTTGATGCCGAACTTGACGCAGTTCTGGTACAGCGTCTGCAGGATCATGTGGCCCGTGCGGTCGGCCGCGTAGCAGGAGCGGCGGACGGGGCTCTTGCCGTGGTCGGCCGTGTGCCCGCCGAAGCGGCGCTGGTCGATCTTGCCGTCGGGCGTGCGGTTGAAGGGCAGGCCCATGTTCTCGAGGTCGATGACCGCGTCGATGGCCTCCTTGGCGAGGATCTCCGCCGCGTCCTGGTCGACGAGGTAGTCGCCGCCCTTGACGGTGTCGAAGGTGTGCCACTCCCAGCTGTCCTCCTCGACGTTGGCGAGGGCCGCGGCCATGCCGCCCTGCGCCGCGCCCGTGTGGGACCGCGTCGGGTAGAGCTTGGAGATGACGGCCGTGTTCGCCTGCGGTCCCGCCTCGATCGCCGCGCGCATGCCGGCGCCGCCCGCACCCACGATCACGATGTCGAACTGGTGGTAGTGGACGCCGTCCACGATGGTGCTCGCGGAGGGCTCGGAACCGGGGGTCGCGGTGTCAGTGGTCACGGGCTTCTTTCTCGAGGCGGATGGGGAAGCGGGCTACAGGTCGCCGCAGAAGGAGGGGAGCAGGTCCGCGGGCTGACCGGCGGGGCACGGGTCGAAGGTGAAGACGACGAGCGTGCCGAGCACCAGCAGGACGCCCGTGGACGTGACGAGCGCGCCCTTGAGGATCGTGCGGGTGCGGGGCGAGGCCGCGTAGTCGTTCACGAGGGTGCGCATGCCGTTGGCGCCGTGGATGACCGCGAGCCAGAGCAGCGCGATGTCCCAGACCTTCCAGAACGGGTCGGACAGCTTGCCGCCGACGAAGGCGAAGTCGATGGCCTTGATGCCCTCGCCCTGGATGAGGTTGACGTAGAGGTGGCCGAAGATGAGCACGACGAGCACGACGCCCGAGGCGCGCATGTACATCCAGCCCCACTTCTCCCAGTTGACGCCGCCCTGCTTGCGCGGCTGCCGGGGCTGGCGCGGACGCTCGATGCTCACCTGCTGTGCGATGTCGCTCATGATCAGATCCATCCCGCTTCGCTGAAGACGTTGAGGAGGTGGCGCGGCACGAAGCCGGCCATGAGGACGACCCACAGCCCGATCACCACGTAGAACATGAGGCGCTGGTGCTTGGCGCCGAAGCGCCAGAAGTCGATGAGGATGATCCGCAGTCCGTTGAGCGCGTGGAACCCGATGGCGCCGACGAGGGCGACCTCGCCGATGCCCATGATCGGGTTCTTGTACGTGCCGATGACCGCGTTGTACGCCTCGGGGCTCACACGGATGAGGCTCGTGTCGAGCACGTGCACGAGGAGGAAGAAGAAGATGGACACGCCGGTGATGCGGTGCAGCACCCATGACCACATGCCCTCGCGGCCCCGGTACAGCGTCCCCGCGGGGACCTTCGGTGCGCGAGCGATGTGCGGTTCGCGGGTTCCTGCCGTCTTGATGGACACGGAACGACCCTCCCTGATGCTGGTGCCCCGGGGGCGGAGCGCCTTCGCGCCGACATTGCGCGTCGCCCTCGAGTCTACGGGCGGGTCCGCGTGATCACCCGTTAGGGCACCCTAAGCGTCGGGCGCCGCCGACGGCCGCGTCAGGCGACGACGGGGACGGGGCCCGCGCCCGCCGGATCAGCGGCCTGGAGCGTCGAGCGGCGGGCCGAGACGGCACGGCCGTAGTGCCCGATGAGCTCGTCGCCGATGGTGGCCCACGAGCGGCCGAGGACCGCCCGGCGCCCGGCCTCGCCCATCCGCAGCCGCATCGGCTCGCTCGCGACGAGCTCGTCCACGAGCCGCCGCATGTGCGCGTCCCGGGGCGAGGCGGGGTCGAAGAGGAAGCCGTCCGTGCCGTGGTCGACGAGGTCGATGGGGCCGCCAGCGTGCGGGGCCACCACGGGCAGGCCGGACGCGTGCGCCTCCTGCACGGTCTGGCCGAACGTCTCCTCGGTGCCGGTGTGCACGAACACGTCCATGGCGGCGTACGCGGCCGCGAGCTCGCGACCGCCCACGCGGCCGAGCCAGGTCACGGGCATGCCGGCGAGGGCGCGGCGGGCCGATCCCTGGCTGGGGCCGTCGCCCGCGATGAGGAAGCGCACGCCGCGGATCCCGCGGAGGGCCTGGAGGCGCTCGAGCTGCTTCTCGGGCGCGATGCGACCCACGTAGCCGACGACCGTCTCGCCGCCCGGCGCGACGCGGTGCCGCAGCGCGACCGCGTCCTCCATCGCCCGGTTGCGCGGGTGGTAGCGGTCGAGGTCGACGCCGCGGCCCCAGCGGGCGACGCGCTCGACGCCGGCGGCGGCCAGATCCGCCGCGGCGGCGCTCGAGGGCGCGAGGGTCAGGTCGGCGCCCTGGTGGATCCAGCGCACGAGCCGCCACACGTACGGCGCGGTCGCCGCCAGCCGGTTCCGTCGCGCGTAGCCCGCCACGTCGGTCTGGAACACGGCCACGGACGGGGTGTCGATGCGCGTCGCGGCCGCGATGGCCTGCGCGCCGAGGAAGAGGGGGGAGGCGGCGTGCAGCACGTCCGGCGCGAAGTCGGTGAGGAGGCGCAGCACCTGCGGGTTGGGGATCCCGACCGGGAACTGCCGGTAGGCGAAGGCGGGCACGCCGTGGACGGGGAAGCCCGCGAACTCGGACGGGGCGCCGGCGTCCGGGGCGATCACGATGGCCTGGTGCCCGCGGTCCCTCAGGTGCTCGAGCACCCGGCAGACGCTCGTGGTGACGCCGTTGACGGTGGGGAGGAAGCTCTCGCTGACGACGGCTACGCGCATGCCCCCGACGCTAGGGACGGACGCCGTCGCCGTCGCCGCGGCGCCGTGAACGCCCCGTTGCCGTCGCGTGAACTCGGCGCATCCGGCGGTTTCCCAGGGTGCAGATAGTGTGGGTCCATGACCGAGCAGACGAGCGCGATCTCCCGTTTCTACAGCGTGATCCCCGCGGGGGGCGTGGGTTCGCGCCTCTGGCCGCTGTCCCGTGCGGACGCCCCGAAGTTCCTCCACGACCTCACCGGCTCCGGCCGCACGCTGCTCCGCGACACGTGGGAGCGCCTGGCGCCGCTGTCCGGCGAGGACCGGATCATGGTCGTCACCGGCCGCGCGCACCGCGCCGCCGTCGAGGCCCAGCTGCCCGAGCTCACCGACCCGAACGTGGTCCTCGAGAGCGAGGGGCGCGACAGCACCGCCGCCATCGCGCTCGCGGCGGCCATCCTCCAGCGCCGCGAGCCGGGCGTCATCATCGGCTCGTTCGCGGCCGACCACGTCATCGCGGACCCGGACCGCTTCCGCGACACCGTCCGCGAGGCCGTCATCGCCGCCGACGCGGGCTACATCACGACCATCGGCATCACGCCCACGGAGCCCGCGACCGGGTTCGGCTACATCCACACGGGCAAGGCGCTCAGCATCCCGGACGCCCCGCACGCCCTCGAGGTGGCGTCGTTCGTGGAGAAGCCGAGCATCGGCGTCGCCCGCGGCTACGTGAAGGGCGGCACGCACCTCTGGAACGCGGGCATGTTCATCGCGCGCGCCGACCGCCTCCTCGAGGAGCTCGGCCGCACCGAGCCCGAGCTGCTGAAGGGCGTGCTCGAGCTCGCCGAGGCGTGGGACACCGCCGACCGCGGCCTCGTCGTCGACCGCGTGTGGCCGAACCTCAAGAAGATCGCGATCGACTACGCCGTCGCCGAGCCCGCCGCGGCTCGGGGCGCGCTCGCCGTGATCCCCGGCCGCTTCACCTGGGACGACGTGGGCGACTTCGCCTCCGTCGCGAAGATGCACTCGAGCGGCCGCAAGTCCGACCTCGTGATCCTCGGCGAGGACGCGCGCGTCCTGTCCGACGCGTCGAGCGGCATCGTCGTGGCCAACAGCAAGCGCGTGATCAGCCTCATCGGCGTCCGCGACATCGTCGTGGTGGACACCCCCGACGCGCTGCTCGTCACGACGAAGGAGAACGCCCAGCGCGTCAAGAGCGTGGTGGACGCGCTCAAGCTCAGCGGCGGGACGGACGTCCTGTAACGAAGGGGTAACGAACCCCTCGGGCGGTCTCCGCGGCCGGAAGGGGCCAGGAGCGCCGCCGTTAGATTCCGGGGATGCTCCGCACCCGCCGCGCCGTCCGCGCCGCCATCTTGCCCATCGCCCTCCTCTCCGCCGCCGCCCTCGCCGGGTGCGGTGCCGCCCCCGAGCCCGGCGCCACCTCGGCCGCCGCGAGCGACTACTGCGCCCGCATGGTCACCAACTCGGGCGGCCTGCAGGACCGCTCCTTCAACCAGTCGAGCTGGGAGGGGCTGCAGCGCGCGGAGAAGGAGCTCGGGATCCAGGCCGACGTCCTCGTCTCGACCTCGGAGACCGACCTCGCCCCGAACGTGGAGCAGGCGGTGGGCACGGGTTGCGGGTTCATCCTCACCGTCGGCTACGAGCTGGCGGAGGCCACGTCGGCCGCGGCGGCGGAGAACCCGGACGTGCACTTCTCCATCGTCGACGAGGTCGTCGACGCCCCGAACGTCAAGCCGCTCGTCTTCGACACGGCGCAGGCGTCCTACCTCGCGGGCTACCTGGCGGCGGGTGTGAGCCAGACGGGCAAGGTCGGCACCTTCGGCGGCGGCAACCAGCCGCCCGTCACCCTCTTCATGGACGGCTTCGTCGACGGCGTCGCGGCGTACAACCAGGCGCACGGCACGAGCGTCCAGGCCCTCGGCTGGGACGCGGCCACGCAGGACGGCACCTTCACCGGCGACTTCGAGGACGTGTCCAAGGGCCAGACCACGACGCAGAACCTGCTCGACCAGGGCGCCGACGTGATCATGCCGGTGGCCGGCCAGGTGGGGGAGGGCGCCGCCTCCGCGATCCTCGCCCACGGCAGCGGCAAGCTGATCTGGGTCGACAACGACGGCTACGACACCCTCCCCGCCGAGTACCGCCCGCTCCTGCTGACGAGCGTGCTCAAGGACACCGGCCAGGCCGTGGTCGACATCGTGGCCGACGACCAGAAGGGGACGTTCTCCTCGGAGCCCTACGTCGGCACTCTCGCCAACGGCGGCGTGGGCCTCGCCGAGTACCACGACCTCGCCGCCTCGGTGTCGCCCGAGCTGCAGTCCGAGCTCGACGCGCTGAAGGCCCGGATCGTCTCCGGCGACGTGCAGGTGAAGTCGGTCTCGACGCCCTAGCAGAGGCCGTGTTGCCGCGGTGTTTCGGGCCCGTCCCGGATCGATAACGCTTGCGTCCCGGGGCCCGATCGGGGCACGGGACGCATTCCCGTACATGGGTAACATGAACGCACATCGCCCGGCTGACCCGGGCTGCACCTGGAGGCCACAGTGACCATCACCACCCGAAAGGCCGCCCTCGGCGGTCTCGCCGCCGTCGGCATCACCGCGATCCTCGCGGGCTGCGGCGCCGCCCCCGAGTCGACGACGGGAGGTGCGGGTGGAGAGGCGAAGAGCGACCTCGTCTCCTGCATGGTCTCCGACTCGGGCGGCTTCGACGACAAGTCGTTCAACCAGCTCGGCTTCGAGGGCCTCACCAAGGCGGCCACCGACCTCGGCCTCGCCACCCCCAAGACGGTCGAGTCCGCCGCGGAGACCGACTTCGCTCCGAACCTCACCAACCTCGCCGACCAGGGCTGCGGCCTCATCGTCACCGTCGGCTTCCTGCTCGCCGACGCCACCAAGGAGGCGGCGGCCGCCAACAAGGGCATCGAGTACGCGATCATCGACGACGCCTCGATCGACGCCCCGAACGTCAAGCCCATCACCTTCAACACGAGCGAGGCCGCGTTCCTCGCGGGCTACTCCGCGGCGGCGTACTCGAAGACCGGCACGGTCGGCACCTTCGGCGGCCTGCAGATCCCGACGGTCACGATCTTCATGGACGGCTTCGTCGACGGCGTGGACTACTACAACCAGCAGAAGGGCAAGGACGTCAAGGCCATCGGCTGGGACGTCGCGAGCCAGAGCGGGTCGTTCACGGGCGAGTTCGTCGCCAACCAGACGGCCAAGACCGCGGCCCAGACCCTCATCGACCAGGGCGCGGACGTCATCATGCCCGTCGGCGGCCCGATCTTCCTCAGCGCCGGAGAGGCCATCCGCGACTCCAGCGACAAGAAGGTCGTCATGGTGGGCGTCGACTCCGACGCGTACGAGACCGCGCCCGACCTCAAGGACCTCTTCCTCACCTCGGTGCTCAAGGGCATCGACGCGGGCGTCGAGGACGTCGTGAAGACCGCGGCGGACGACAAGTTCGACGCGACGCCCTACGTGGGCACGCTGAAGAACGGCGGCGTGGACATCGCCCCGTTCCACGACTACGAGTCCGCGGTCCCGTCCGACCTCTCGGGCGAGCTCGAGACGATCAAGGCCGGCATCATCGACGGCTCGATCACCGTCGAGTCGCCCTCGTCGCTGACGAAGTAGCATCGAACGCACCGCGGGGGGATCGGCAGGCGCCGGTCCCCCCGCCGCGTGTCCACCCGACCCACCGACAGGATTGATCCGATGAAGCTCGAACTGCGGGGCATCACCAAGCGCTTCGGCGCCCTGGTCGCCAACGACCACATCGACCTCGTGGTCCAGCCGGGGGAGATCCACTGCCTCCTCGGCGAGAACGGCGCAGGCAAGTCCACGCTGATGAACGTCCTCTACGGCCTGTACCAGGCGGAGGAGGGCGAGATCCTCCTCGACGACCGGGTGGCGCGCTTCGCCGGACCCGGCGACGCCATGGCCGCCGGCATCGGCATGGTGCACCAGCACTTCATGCTCATCCCCGTCTTCACCGTCGCGGAGAACGTCATGCTCGGCCACGAGGAGACGAAGCTCGGCGGCCGGCTCGACCTGGCCGGAGCCCGCGCGAAGGTGCGCGAGATCTCCGCCCGCTTCGGCTTCGACGTCGACCCGGACGCGCTCGTCGCCGACCTGCCCGTCGGCGTGCAGCAGCGCGTCGAGATCATCAAGGCCCTGTCGCGCGACGCCGAGGTTCTCGTGTTCGACGAGCCGACGGCCGTGCTCACGCCGCAGGAGACCGACGAGCTCATGGTCATCATGAAGCAGCTCCGGGACGCCGGCACCGGCATCGTCTTCATCACCCACAAGCTGCGCGAGGTGCGCGAGGTCGCGGACCGCATCACGGTGATCCGGCTCGGCAAGGTGGTCGGCGAGGCCGAGCCCACCGCGAGCAACGCGGAGCTCGCGTCCCTCATGGTCGGGCGCAGCGTGTCGCTCACCGTGCAGAAGGAGCCGGCGACGCCCGGCGACGCCGCGCTCGTGGTGCGCGACCTCACGGTGATCGACGCGTCCGGCCAGGTGGTCGTCGACGGCGTGAGCTTCGAGGTGCACGCGGGGGAGATCCTCGCCATCGCGGGCGTGCAGGGCAACGGCCAGACCGAGCTCACCGAGGCGATCCTCGGGCTGCAGCCGCGCGTGTCCGGCACCATCGACCTCGACGGGACGCGACTCACCGGCCGCTCCGTCCGCCGCGTGCTCGACGCGGGCGTCGGCTTCGTGCCCGAGGACCGCAACGAGGACGGGCTCGTGCCGGAGTTCACCATCGCCGAGAACCTCATGCTCGACCGCTCCGACAGCCCGCCGTTCGTCGTCGCCGGATCCCTGAAGCTCGGCTACCTCGACGAGTTCGCGCGCGACCGCGTGCGCGAGTTCGACATCCGCACCCAGGGCATCGACACGCACGTCGGCCGGCTCTCCGGCGGCAACGCGCAGAAGGTCGTGCTCGCCCGCGAGCTCAGCCGGGACCTCCGCCTGTTCGTCGCGGCGCAGCCCACGCGCGGACTCGACGTCGGATCCATCGAGTTCGTGCACACGCGCGTCGTCGAGACGCGCGACCGCGGCCTGCCCGTCATCGTCGTCTCCACGGAGCTCGACGAGGTGGCGGCGCTGGCCGACCGCATCGCCGTGATGTACCGCGGCGGCATCGTCGGCATCGTCCCGGGCGACACCCCGCGCGACGTGCTCGGCCTGATGATGGCCGGCGAGGTCCCCGCATCCGTCCCCACCCCCACGACCGCCGGAGGGCGCACCGCATGACCGACGACACCACTCGTCCCGAGGGCCAGGGCCCCGACGACCCGTCCGCGGGGCAGCTGCCCGCCTCCGGTCGCGAGGCCGGGTCCGTGGGCGACCCCACGCGCTCCGAGGCGCCCGCGGGCGTCCCCGCCGTGGCGAGCGCCGACGGCGACGGGGGATCCCGCGCCGGACAGGTCCTCCGCGAGATCGCGTCGGGCAGCGCGCTGCTGTCGGTGCTCGCGGTCGTGCTGTCGCTCGTCGTGGGCGCGCTGCTCATCGCCGTCACCGACGAGGAGACGCAGAAGGCGGCCGGGTACTTCTTCAGCCGCCCGCTCGACACGCTGCGCGCCGGCTGGGATGCCGCGTCCGGCGCCTACTCGGCGCTCTTCCAGGGGTCGATCTACAACTTCCGCCGCCCGGGCTTCGCGAACGGCATCAAGCCGCTCACGGAGACGCTGACCTTCGCGACCCCGCTGATCGCGGCCGGCCTCGGCGTCGCGCTCGCGTTCCGCGTGGGCCTGTTCAACATCGGCGCGCGCGGCCAGATGCTCATCGCCGCCGCGTGCGCGGGCTGGGTCGGCTTCAGCTTCGACCTGCCGCCCGTGATCCACCTGGTGCTCGCGGTCGGCGCGGGCATCGTCGGCGGCGCGGCATGGGGCGGCATCGTCGGCCTCCTCAAGGCGCGCACCGGCGCGCACGAGGTGATCGTCACGATCATGCTCAACTACGTCGCGTTCTACCTCCTCTCCTACCTGCTCCGCACGCCCGGCCTCCTCCAGGCGCCCGGGTCGAACAACCCGAAGACCCCGGGGATGAAGGACAGCGCGATCTTCCCGGCGCTGCTCGGCGACGGGTACTCGCTGCACGCGGGCTTCCTCGTGGTCGTCGTCGCGACGGTCATCGTCTGGTACCTGCTGAACCGCTCCGGCCTCGGCTTCCGCTTCCGCGCGGTGGGCGAGAACCCGAGCGCCGCGCGGGTGGCCGGCATCGACGTCAAGAACTCCTACCTCTACGCCATGCTCATCTCCGGCGGGCTCGCGGGCCTCGCGGGGGCGAGCCAGGTGCTCGGCACGGTCACCACGGGCTTCAGCTCGGGGATCGACGCGGGCATCGGCTTCGACGCCATCACGGTGGCGCTGCTGGGCCGCAGCCGGCCGTGGGGCGTCTTCGTCGCGGGGATCCTGTTCGGCGCCTTCAAGGCCGGCGGCTTCTCGATGCAGGCGGCCGAGGGCGTGCCCATCGACATCGTCGTGGTCGTCCAGTCGCTCATCGTCCTGTTCATCGCGGCACCCCCGCTCGTGCGCGCGGTGTTCCGCCTGCCCGCGCCGGGCCAGGCGCGTCGCACCACCCGCACCCGGAAGGCGGCGCTCAGCTCATGACCGCGACCACGCCCACCGCCGCGCCGTCCCCGGCGCCGCACGACCCCGCGGCCGTCGCCCTCGAGCGCGCCGTCGCGACGAGCTGGAAGGCGCCCGTCGCGTTCGGGATCTTCACGGTCATCTCGCTCGTCCTGTTCGTCCTGTTCCGCCGCGAGGGATCGAGCACGTTCGGCCTCTCCACCGGCACGGACCTCATCCAGCTCGCGCCGGTCGTGCTGCCGACGGCCGCCACCGGCATCGTCGTCACCGTGCTGCTCGCCGCGCTCACCGTCGTGTCCGCCCTGCTGGTGCGGCGGTCGGCGAAGGTGCCGCTGTGGTTCACCGCCGTGTTCGCGATCCTGTTCCTGGTGGCGTTCCTCACCTGGGCGTCCGCGGGCCAGACGATCCCGGTGCCCGGCCTCCTGGTGGGCACGGTCGCCCTGTCGGTGCCGCTCATCTTCGGCGCGCTCGGCGGCGTGCTCTCGGAGCGCGTCGGCGTCGTCAACGTCGCGATCGAGGGCCAGCTGCTCGCGGGCGCGTTCGTGTCCGCCGTCGTGGCCTCCATCACGGGCCAGCCGCTCATCGGCCTCGCGTCCGCGATGGTCGCCGGCATGCTCGTGTCGTTCGTGCTCGCGGCGTTCGCCATCAAGTACCTGGTCGACCAGGTCATCGTCGGCGTCGTCCTCAACGTCCTGGTGACGGGCCTCACGAGCTTCCTGTTCTCGCAGGTGCTGTCGGCCGATCCGGGGACGCTCAACTCGCCCCCGCGCTTCGACCGCATCGACATCCCTGTCCTCGGCCAGATCCCGATCATCGGGCCGGTCCTGTTCCGGCAGACGATCATCGTCTACCTCATGTACGTCGCCGTGTTCCTCGTCTGGTACTGCCTCTTCCACACGCGCTGGGGCCTGCGCCTCCGCGCGGTGGGCGAGCACCCGCAGGCCGCCGACACCGTGGGCATCAAGGTCTCCGCGACGCGGTTCTGGAACGTCTCCCTCGCGGGCGCGATAGCGGGCCTGGGCGGCGCGTTCTTCACGCTCGGCTCCGTCGGCGCCTTCAACAAGGAGATGACGGCGGGCGCCGGGTTCATCGCCCTGGCCGCCGTGATCTTCGGCCGGTGGGATCCGCTGCGCGCCACCCTCGCGGCCCTCCTGTTCGGCTTCGCGAGCAACCTGCAGAACGTCCTCGGCGTCATCGGCTCGCCCGTGCCGAGCGAGTTCATGCTGATGCTCCCGTACGTCGTGACCATCGCCGCGGTCGCGGGCCTCGTGGGGCAGGTGCGCGGACCTGCCGCCGCCGGCAAGCCCTACGTGAAGTCGTGAGCGCGGTGGAGCCCGTCGAGTCGGTCGGCATCGACTGGGGATCCCTCCGCGAGGCGGCGCACGAGGCCATGGGCCGCGCGTACGTGCCGTACTCGCGCTTCCCCGTCGGCGTCGCGGCCATCGCCACCGACGGCCGCGTCATCACCGGCTGCAACGTGGAGAACGCCAGCTACGGGCTCACCCTGTGCGCCGAGTGCGCGCTCGTGTCGGTCCTGCACCTGACGGGCGGCGGCCAGCTCGTCGCCTTCACGTGCGTGGACGGCGACGGCAACATCCTCATGCCGTGCGGGCGCTGCCGGCAGCTGCTGTTCGAGCACGCGGTGCCGGGGATGCTGCTGGAGACCGTGTCGGGGATCCGCACGATCGACGAGGTGCTGCCCGACGCGTTCGGCCCGAGCACGCTGAACGCGTACGGGGACCGCGCGTGAGCGCCGCGTTCGACGTCGTCGACCTCATCCGCACCAAGCGCGACGGCGGCCGGCTCTCGACCGCCGAGATCGACTGGCTCGTCGCCGCGTACACCGACCGCTACGTCGCGGACGAGCAGATGGCCGCGCTCGCGATGGCGATCCTCCTGCGCGGCATGGACCGCGCCGAGATCCGCGACCTCACGCTCGCGATGATCGCGAGCGGCGAGACGCTCGACTTCTCGCAGCTCGGCAAGCCCACGGTCGACAAGCACTCCACGGGCGGCGTGGGCGACAAGATCACCCTCCCGCTCATGCCGCTGGTCGCCTCCTACGGCGTCGCCGTGCCGCAGCTCTCGGGCCGCGGCCTCGGCCACACCGGCGGCACGCTCGACAAGCTCGAGTCGATCCCCGGCTGGCGCGCCGACCTCTCCACGGAGGAGATGGTGCAGCAGATGCGCGACCACGGCGGCGTGATCTGCGCGGCCGGCAGCGGCCTCGCCCCGGCCGACAAGCGCCTCTACGCGCTGCGCGACACCACGGGCACGGTCGAGGCGATCCCGCTCATCGCCTCCAGCATCATGAGCAAGAAGATCGCGGAGGGCACGGGCGCGCTCGTGCTCGACGTGAAGTTCGGATCCGGCGCCTTCATGACCGACATCGACCGGTCGCGCGAGCTCGCCCGCACGATGGTCGAGCTCGGCACCGACGCCGGGGTGCGCACCACCGCGCTCCTCACCGACATGGACGTGCCCCTCGGCCTCGCCATCGGCAACGCCAACGAGGTGCGCGAATCCGTCGAGGTGCTCGCGGGCGGCGGTCCCGCCGACGTCGTCGAGCTCACGCTCGCGCTCGCCCGGGAGATGCTGGCGGCTGTCGGCATCCCCGACGCCGACGTCGACGTCGCCCTCCGCGACGGCCGGGCCATGGACTCGTGGCGCGCCACCGTGCGCGCGCAGGGCGGGGATCCGGACGCCGCGATGCCCGTCGCCCGCGAGACCCACGTGGTCACCGCGGAACGCGACGGCGTCCTCGTGCAGCAGGACGCCCTCCCGTTCGGCATCGCCGCCTGGCGCCTCGGCGCCGGCCGCGCGCGCCAGGGGGACGCCGTGCAGCACGCCGCGGGCGTCGACCTGCACGCGAAGCCGGGCGACCGTGTCCGTCGCGGCGACCCGCTCTTCACGCTCTCGACCGACGAGCCGGAGCGGTTCGCCCGGGCGCTGGAGTCGCTCGAGGGCGCGTACCGCGTCGGCGATGCGGACGAGCACGTCGCGCGCGGCCCGCTCGTGCGGGAGCGCATCACCGCCGAGGGCTGATCCGCGGGCCGGCCGTCGTCGTCCCGTGACGGCGGCCGTGCCGTGCCGCGCCGTGCCGTGCGGCGCCTCAGCCGATGCGCTCGAGGGCGTCGACCACGACATCCCAGAACCCGGCGTGGTCGAGGTCGACGGCGACCTGCGTCGTGCAGCCGGCGGGCGCGGGTCGGCGCAGGTCCGCGACGGTCATCCCGGTCGTGTGCGTGCCCGCCAGCTCCACGGAGATCGGCGCGCGCCGCACCGACACGAGGCGCGGGTCGATCACGCGCGCCACGGCGCACGGGTCGTGCACGGGCGGGCTCGGGAAGTCCTGCCGGTCGTGGTACGCCCGGCCGTAGTGCTCCATCGAGTCGACGACGAACCGGGCGGCTGGCGTGCCGAGGGCGGCGATGCGCGCCATGACCTCGGGGGTCGCGGTCGCCTGGTACGTGAGGTCGAGGCCCACCATGGTCACGGGCCACGCCTCGCCGAACACGATGTGCGCGGCCTCGGGGTCCACCGCGATGTTGAACTCGGCCACGGCCGTGCGGTTGCCGTGGTGGTAGCCGCCGCCCATGAGCACGACCTCCTTCACGCGCTCGACGATGCGCGGCTCGCGGCGCACGGCGAGGGCGATGTTCGTGAGCGCGCCGAGCGGCACCAGGGTGATCTCGCCGGGCGCGTGGGACATGACCGTCTCGATGATGAGGTCCACCGCGTGCCGGGCATCGAGCGCGACGGTGGGCTCCGGCAGCTCGGGCCCGTCGAGCCCGGACTCGCCGTGGATCTCCGGGGCCGTCATCACGGGACGCACGAGCGGGCGCGCGCAGCCCGCGGCGACGGGCACGCCCTGGATCCCGGCGACGGTCGCGACCGCGAGCGCGTTCCGCGTCACCTTGTCGAGCGTCTGGTTGCCGGCGACGGTCGTGATGCCGACCAGCTCCACCTCGGGGCTGCCGTGCGCGAGCATCAGGGCGAGGGCGTCGTCGTGCCCCGGGTCGCAGTCGATCAGGATCTTGGTGGGCATGGGTCCTCCGGCTCGGGTCGCGGCCCGCCGACGCATCGCGCACCGATCGTTCGTGTGCCTGTTACTCCGGCGCGGGCCGCGTCGAGGCTAGTAGATTCGTCCCATGACGATCGCTCCCGAGGACTCCACGCTGCCCGGAGGAGGGTCGTTCCGCGACCTCCCCAAGGTCTCCCTGCACGACCACCTCGACGGCGGCCTCCGTCCCGGCACGATCGTCGAGATCGCCGACGAGATCGGCCTCGAGCTGCCCGCCCAGGGTGCCGAGGCGCTCGGCGAGTGGTTCCGCACCAGCGCCGACTCGGGGTCGCTCGTCGAGTACCTGAAGACCTTCGACGTCACCATCGCCGTCATGCAGACCGAGGAGCACCTGGCGCGCGTCGCCCGCGAGTTCGTCGAGGACCTCGCGGAGGACGGCGTCGTCTACGGCGAGATCCGCTGGGCGCCGGAGCAGCACCTCGCGAACGGGCTGACGCTCGACGCGGCCGTCGAGGCGGTGCAGTCCGGCATCGAGGAGGCCGTGCGCGGCGTCGAGGAGGCGGGCGGATCCATCCGCGTCGGCCAGCTCGTCAGCGCCATGCGCCACCTCGACCGGGGCACCGAGATCGCGGAGCTCGCCATCCGCCACCGCGACCGCGGCGTCGTCGGCTTCGACATCGCCGGGCCCGAGGCGGGCTTCCCCCCGTCCCGCATGCAGGGCGCGTTCGACCTGCTGGCGCGCGAGTGGATGCCCCGCACGGTGCACGCGGGCGAGGCCGACGGCCTCGAGTCCATCCGCGGCGCGCTCCTCGACGGCCGCGCCCTCCGGCTCGGCCACGGCGTGCGCATCGCCGAGGACATCGAGATCGACAGCGAGGAGGGCGAGGACGTCTTCGTCACCCTCGGCACGCTCGCGCAGTGGATCAAGGACCGCGGGATCCCGCTCGAGCTCAGCCCGTCGTCGAACCTGCAGACCGGCGCCATCGAGGCCTGGGGCGACGCGATGGTCGACCACCCCTTCGACCTGCTCTACCAGCTGGGCTTCGCCGTGACGGTCAACACGGACAACCGCCTGATGAGCGGCACCAGCATCAGCCGGGAGCTGTCTCTCCTCACGGACGCGTTCGCCTACGACCTCGACGACCACGAGGCCTTCCAGCTGAACGCGGCCGCCGCGGCGTTCCTGCCGCTGGAGGAGCGCGAGGCGCTCGCCGACATCATCTCCGACGGGTTCGCCCGCCTGTAGCGCGGGGCCCACGGCCTCCCGTCCCGCTCGACCCGTCCGCCCGCCCCGACAGAGAGGCCGCACCCCGTGCTCCCACCGCTCCCGGACGACGCCGTCACCCTCGGCGCCGAGGCCGCCGACTGGCGCGCCGCCGTGCGCCTCGTGGGCGACGCGCTCGTCCGCTCGGGGGCGGCCACGCCGGAGTACGGGGACGCCATGATCCGCGTGGTCGAGGAGTTCGGCGCCTACGTCGTCATCGCCCCGGGTCTCGCGCTCGCGCACGCGCGGCCGGGCCCGGAGACGCTCGCGGACGGCCTGGCGGTCGTCACCCTCACGGAGCCGGTGGCCTTCGGGCACGCGCACAACGACCCCGTGGACGTCATCGTGGGGCTCGCGGTCACGACGGTGGACCGGCACGTCTCCTCGGTGGCCGACATGGCCAACATCTTCAACGACGCCATCGCCATCCCGCGGCTGCGCGCCGCCACCACCGTCGACGAGGTCCGGCGCATCATGGCCGGCGAGGAGAGCGCATGAAGGTCGTCGCGATCTGCGGCGTGGGGATCGGCACGTCCGGCATCCTCAAGGTCAATGCCGAGCGGGCGCTCGCGCGCCTCGGCATCGAGGCGGACGTCACGGCGGCCGACCTCGCGAGCGTCGCGTCCCTCGGCGAGGACGCGCAGGTGATCCTCACGTCGCCGGAGCTCGTGGACCGCATCGGGCCCACGTACGCCGACGTGGTCGTGATCGAGAACTACTTCGACCTCGAGGAGATCTCGGCGAAGCTCGACGCCGCGCTCGGCTGACCCTCCGACGCGTCCGCGCCGCGTGCCGAGGCCCCGTCGGGGTGATCCGCGTCCGCGCCGCCAGCACGTGGGCGCGGGCCGCCGCGCAGCACCACCGCGACGGCCGCGACGAGGGCCGCGATCGCCACCGCGGCGGTCGCCGTCGCGATCCCGGGGGAGGGCGCGGTGATCGGCTCGCCGCCCAGCGCCTGCACGGTGACGATCGCGATCACGGCCAGGTAGGCCGCCGCCGCGATCGCCGTCAGGCGCACGCGCACCCGGTCGGGCGCGAGCGCGGGGATCCGTCGTGCGGCCGCGCCGAGCACGAGGGCGACGATCGGCAGCAGCTGCAGCGCGTGCATGCCGACGAAGTGCGGGATCCGCAGGTCGCCCGCCGTCGTGCTCCAGCCGAGGACGGGCAGCCCGGGGCCGCCGTCGGTCGCCCCGACCGTGTGCGCGCCCGCGATGCCGTGGAAGTCGGCGAGCTGGGCGGCGGTCGGCGACGTCATGAGGTAGGCGAGGCCGATGCCGACGAGCGCGATGAGGGCGCCCGCGCGGATCCCGAGCGTCAGCGCCGGGTCGGGCAGCCGCAGCCGCAGCACGGCGAGGCTGGTGCCGAACGCGCAGAGGTAGAGCACGGTGACCGACGCGGCCATGACGGCCCACAGCGTCGTCGCCAGCGGCGTGGCGACGTTGAAGTGGCTCGTCGTGCCCGCCGCGGCCGCGCCCACGATCACGGCCTGCTCGACCACGAGCGCGACGGCCACGACCGTGCCTAGCAGGTGCGCGCCGCGCCGGAAGCTGGGCAGGTGCTCGATGAGCCAGGCCCAGGAGACGGCGTAGACGAGGATCGACAGCGAGAACTTGGCGGGCTTGTCCCAGACGGGCGCGCCCGTCACGATGCGGTGGTCGACCAGGCCGCCGACGAGGCAGGCCACGGCGACCACGGCCATGAGCGCGGACACCGCCATGAGCGGGCGGTGCCAGGCGACGGCGCGGCGGATCACGCGCCGCCGCCCGTCGTCGCCTGCGCGGGCATGGACGCCGTCGCCTGCGCGATGCGGCGGAGGCCGGCCGCGAGCTGGTCGCCCAGCACGGTGCCCACGACCATCAGCTCGGCCATCGCCGTGCGGTCGGGGCGGCCCCGGACGGCGGCGAGGTCGGCGTCGGCCTGGATCGCCGCGGCCTCGGCGTAGCGCGCGAGGTAGTCCTCGGCCACAGGATGGCCGGAGCGCGCGAAGGCCGCGACGGCGCGCGCCGCCTGCGCGCGTCCGGTGTGCCCCTCGAGCACGCACCAGCCGGCGGCGGCGGAGGCCGCGTCGACGCGGGCGAGCGCGTCCGCAGGCGGCGGATCCGCGTTCGGGGGTCCCGGCGTCAGCGCCTGCTGCGCCACGGCGAAGACGCGCTGCACCTGCCGTGCCTCGACGTCGTCGTCGAGCACCGCGAGGACCTCGCGGGCCCGCGCGACGGGGAGCTGGCCGACGTCGATGAGGGCGCGGATCAGCCGGACGCGGCGCGCGTGCTCCTCGTCGTAGTCGGTGCGGTTGTCGCTCACGCGGGTGCCCGCGGGGAGCAGGCCCTCGCGCACGTAGTACTTGACGGTGGCGGGGGCCACGCCCGTGGCGTCGGCCAGCTCCGTGATGCGCATGCGGCGAGGCTAGCGCACTGATAGCGCCACTACCAGTGCACCGTGCGACGGATCCGCGGGCCAGCGCGGGCCCGCGGATCCGGGCGGTCAGACCTCGAGCAGCAGCGGCACGGCCTGCGCGAGGTCGGCGACGATGGCGCGCGCGGCGTCGCGGCGCTCGGCCACCGTGCCCTCCGTGCTCTGCGCGTCGAGGTAGACCTTGATCTTCGGCTCCGTGCCGCTCGGCCGCACGATGAGCCGCGCGCCGTCGCCCAGGTGGAACCGGAGCACGTCGCTCGGCGGCAGGTCGGCCGTGCCCTCGGCGAGGTCGTCCATGCGCTCGACGCGACGGGAGCCGATCGAGGCCGGCGGCGACTGCCGGAGCTTCGCCATGATGCGCGGGATGACCGCGAGGTCGGTGACGCGCACCGAGATCTGGTCGCTCGCGAAGGAGCCGAAGCGCTCGGCGAACTCGCGGTCGTAGTCGTCGATGGTCTGCCCGCGCGACTTCAGCAGCATCACGCCGTGGAGCACGGCGACGGCGGCGGAGATGCCGTCCTTGTCGCTCGTGATCCAGGGCGCGACCAGGTAGCCGAGCGCCTCCTCGTAGCCGTAGATCAGATCCGGCACGCGGCTGATCCACTTGAAGCCCGTGAGCGTCTCGCGGTAGCCGAAGCCCAGCTCACGCGCGACGACCTCGAGCGCGGGGGAGGAGACGAGGGACGAGGCGAACGTGCCCGTGTTCCCGTCCGCGGCGTGGCGCTCGGCGATCCCGAGGCCGAGCAGCATGCCGACCTCGTTGCCCGAGAGGCGCCGCCATGCGCCGTGCTCGTCCGCGATGGCGACCGCGAGGCGGTCGGCATCCGGGTCGTTGGCGATGATGAGCTCGGCGTGGGCGCGCACGGCCGCCTCGAACGCGAGGTCGAGCGCGCCCGGCTCCTCGGGGTTCGGGAAGTCGACCGTGGGGAAGTCCGGGTCGGGGTCCGCCTGCGCGGCCACGACGACGGGGGCGTCGACGCCCACCGCGTCGAAGACGCGCGCCGCGGTCTCCCACCCGACGCCGTGCAGCGGCGTGTAGACCCAGGTCAGGGGTGCGAGCGGAGCCGTGAACAGGGCGGCCGTCTCCCGCACGTAGGAGTCGATCAGCGTCTCCGGCGCGATCGCGAAGTCGTCCGCCGTCGGCAGCTGCTGCACCGTGCGATCGCCCGCCGCCTTGTGGATGAAGGCCGCGATGTCGCGGTCGGCCGGGCTGACGATCTGCGCGCCGTGGTCCTCGTCGCCGAGGTAGACCTTGTAGCCGTTGTCCCGCGCCGGGTTGTGCGACGCCGTGACCATCACCCCCGCGCTCACCGCGAGGTGCTTGACCGCGTACGCGAGGACGGGCGTGGGGAGGGCCCGGGGGAGCAGCACGGTGCGGACGCCGGCGCCCGCCATGATGCGCGCGGTGTCCTCCGCGAAGACCTTCGAGTTGTGGCGCCCGTCGTACCCGACGACGATGCTCGGACGGGGGCTGCGGCTGCGCAGGTAGTCGGCGAAGCCGGCGGCGGCCTGCGCGACGAGCACGCGGTTCATCCGGTTGGGCCCCGCGCCGAGCTCGCCGCGGAGCCCGGCCGTTCCGAACTGGAGGCGCGTCTGGAAGCGGTCGCGGATCCCGGCGGCCGCCTGCTCCCGGTCCGCCGCCGAGGCGCCCGGAGCCGTGCCGTCGACGAGGGCGAGCAGCTCGTCGACCTCGGCGCGCGTGATCGGATCCGGGTCCTGCGCCTGCCAGGCGCGCGCGGCGGCTGCGAGGGCAGCGGTCTCCTCCCGGGTCACAGGGCGCCCACGATGCGGGCGAGCATGCCGCCGATGCGACCCTCGGCGGCGCGGCCGGCCTCGATGACCTCCTCGTGGCTGAGCGGGGTCTTCTGGATCCCCGCGGCGAGGTTGGTGATGAGCGACATGCCGAGCACCTCCATGCCGGCCTCGCGCGCGGCGATGGCCTCGAGGGCGGTGGACATGCCGACGATGTGGCCGCCGATCGCCTTCGCCATCTGCACCTCGGCCGGGGTCTCGTAGTGCGGTCCGCGGAACTGGCAGTAGACACCCTCGTCGAGGTCGGGCTCGACCTCGTGCGCGATCGCCCGGAGACGGGCGGAGTAGAGGTCGGTGAGGTCGATGAAGGTCGCGCCCTCGAGCGGCGAGTCGGCGGTGAGGTTGATGTGGTCGCTGATGAGTACGGGCGTGCCGGGCGTCCAGTGCTCCGTGATGCCGCCGGCGCCGTTCGTCAGGATCATCGTCGTGGCGCCGGTCGCGGCGGCGGTGCGGACGCTGTGCACGACCCGGCGGACCCCGTGGCCCTCGTAGTAGTGCGTGCGCGCGCCGATGACGAGGGCGCGGCGGCCGGACGGCAGCAGCACGCTGCGGAGCGAGCCGACGTGCCCCTCGAGCGCGGGCTTCGAGAAGCCGACGACCTCGGTGGCCGGGATGGTGGCGGTGGTCTCGCCGATGAGGTCCGCCGCCTTCCCCCATCCGCTGCCGAGCGTGAGGGCGATGTCGTGGCGCTCGACGCCCGTGAGCTCGGCGATCTGCCGGGCCGCCTGCCGCGCGATCTCCTGGGGGTCGGCGTCGGGCGACTCGAGGGGGTTGCTGTACGTCATGCCCCGATCCTAAATGCGCGGGCGCGGGCGGCCCCGGCCGCCACGACGGCCGGGTTCGCGTGGGCCCCGGGCCTGCGGGATGATGTGCGCATGGGATACGAGTTCGAGGCCAACCAGCGGATCGCCGTGCTCGGCGGGGGCCCCGGCGGCTACGAGGCCGCCATCGCCGGAGCGCAGCTCGGTGCGGAGGTGACGCTGGTGGAGCGCGTGGGCGTCGGCGGCTCGGCCGTGATGACCGACGTCGTCCCCTCGAAGACCCTCATCGCCACCGCCGAGGCCACGAACGCGCTGGGCGAGGCCGCCGACCTCGGCGTCCAGTTCTTCTCCCGCGGCGAGCAGAACCGCCGGCCCGTGCGCCCCGAGGTGGCCGTCAACCTGCAGGCCGTCAACGACCGCCTGCTGCGGCTCGCGCGCCAGCAGTCCGAGGACATGAAGTCGAGCCTCATCCGCGCGGGCGTCCGCATCGTGCAGGGCGAGGGCCGGCTCGACGGGCCCAACCGCCTCATCGTCTCCACCGGCCGTGGCGGCGGCGGCACCGACTTCGACGAGATCGACGCGGACACCATGGTCGTCTCCACGGGCGCGAGCCCGCGCATCCTCGACACCGCCCGGCCCGACGGCGAGCGGATCCTCACCTGGACGCAGCTCTACACGATGGACTCGGTCCCCGAGCACCTCATCGTCGTGGGATCCGGCGTCACGGGCGCCGAGTTCGCCTCCGCCTACACGGCGCTCGGCGCCAAGGTCACGCTCATCTCCTCCCGCGACCAGGTGCTCCCGGGCGAGGACGCCGACGCCGCCCGCGTCATCGAGGACGTCTTCACCCGCAACGGCATGACGGTGCTCTCGAAGTCCCGCGCCGAGTCCGTCGTCCGCAAGGGCGACGGCGTGGTCGCGACGCTCAGCGACGGCCGCGTCGTCGAGGGCAGCCACTGCCTCATGGCGGTCGGATCCGTGCCGAACACCTCCGGGATCGGCCTCGAGGAGGCGGGCGTGCAGATGAGCGACAGCGGCCACATCCGCGTCAACCGCGTCGCGCGCACGTCGGTGCCGAGCGTGTACGCGGCCGGCGACTGCACCACGTTCCTGCCGCTCGCCTCGGTCGCGTCCATGCAGGGCCGCACCGCCGTGTACCACGCGATGGGCGACGCGGTCAGTCCCACCGAGCTGCGCAACGTGACCTCCAACATCTTCACGCAGCCCGAGATCGCCACGGTCGGCTGGTCGCAGAAGCAGATCGAGGAGGGGCTCGCGCAGGGCGACATCTACAAGCTCCCGCTCGCCTCGAACCCCCGCGCGAAGATGCAGAACGTCAAGGACGGCTTCGTGAAGCTGTTCGCGCGCACGGGCTCGGGCACCGTCATCGGCGGCGTCATCGTCGCGCCCAAGGCGAGCGAGCTGATCTTCCCGCTCGCGCTCGCCGTCGAGCACCGGCTCACGGTGGACGACGTCGCCCGCGCCTTCACGGTCTACCCGTCGCTGTCGGGCAGCATCTCCGACGCGGCGCGCGCGATGCACATCGTCCTCTGACGCACCCGCCCCGCACGCGACGACGGCCGGCCCCGCGGGGACCGGCCGTCATCGCGTGGTGCGCGGGGTCAGACGATGTCGAGCAGGCGGTGCCCCGACGGGACGGTCTGCCCGACCTCGGCGGAGATCCCCGAGACCGTGCCCGAGGTGTGCGCGGTGAGCGGCTGCTCCATCTTCATCGCCTCGAGGACGACGAGGAGGTCGCCCTTGACGACCTGCTGGCCCTCCTCGACCGCGAGTTTGACGACGGTGGCCTGCATGGGCGACGTGACGGATCCGCCGCCCGAGGTGTCGACGGACCCGGACTTCGTGCGCCGGGCCGGTGCCGCGGCCGCGCGACGCGACGAGGACGCGCCCGCGGCGGGCGCGAGGTCCTCCGGGAGGCTGACCTCGATGCGCTTGCCGCCGACCTCGACCACGACCGTGTGGCGGGCGGGCGCCTCGGCGGCGTCCTCGAGGGCACCGGACCAGGGCTCGATGGTGTTGTCGAACTCGGTCTCGATCCAGCGCGTGTAGACGGAGAAGGGCGCGCCGTCGGCCGGGGCGAACGCGGCGTCGCGCACGATCGCGCGGTGGAAGGGGAGGACGGTCGGCAGGCCCTGCACCTCGAACTCGTCGAGCGCGCGACGCGAGCGCTCGAGGGCGTCCTCGCGGCTGGATCCCGTGACGATGAGCTTGGCGAGCAGCGAGTCGAACGCGCCGGAGACGACGTCGCCCGCGCGGACGCCGGAGTCGACGCGGACGCCGGGGCCGCCGGGCGCCTGGAACACGTGCACCGGGCCGGGCGCGGGGAAGAAGCCGCGGCCCGGGTCCTCGCCATTGATCCGGAACTCGAACGAGTGGCCGCGCGGCGCCGGGTCGTCGTAGTCGATGAGGCCGCCCGCGGCGATGCGGAACTGCTCGCGCACGAGGTCGATGCCCGTGACCTCCTCGGAGACCGGGTGCTCGACCTGGAGGCGCGTGTTGACCTCGAGGAAGGAGATGGTGCCGTCCTGCGCGACGAGGAACTCGCACGTGCCGGCGCCGACGTAGCCGACCTCGCGCAGGATCGCCTTGGAGGCGGCGTAGAGCTGCGCGTTCTGCTCGTCGGTGAGGAACGGCGCGGGCGCCTCCTCCACGAGCTTCTGGTGGCGACGCTGCAGCGAGCAGTCGCGGGTGGAGATCACGACGACGGTGCCGGCCGAGTCGGCCAGGCACTGGGTCTCGACGTGGCGCGGCCGGTCGAGGTACTTCTCGACGAAGCACTCGCCGCGGCCGAACGCCGCGACGGCCTCGCGCGTGGCGGACTCGAACAGCTCCGGCACCTCCTCGCGCGTGCGGGCGACCTTGAGCCCGCGGCCGCCGCCGCCGAAGGCCGCCTTGATGGCGACGGGGAGGCCGTGCACGTCGACGAAGTCGAGCACCTCGTCCGCGCCGGAGACGGGGTTGAGCGTGCCGGGGGCCAGCGGCGCGCCCACGCGCTCGGCGACGTGGCGGGCCGTGGTCTTGTCGCCGAGCTGCTGGATGGCGCTCGGCGACGGGCCGATCCAGACGAGGCCGGCGTCGATGACCTGCTGGGCGAAGTCGGCGTTCTCGGCGAGGAAGCCGTAGCCCGGGTGCACGGCGTCGGCGCCGGACCGGCGGGCGATGGAGAGGAGCTTCGCGATGACGAGGTAGGTGTCCGCGCTCGTCTGGCCGTCGAGGGCGTACGCCTCGTCGGCGAGCGTGACGTGCAGCGCGTCGCGGTCCTGGTCCGCGTAGACGGCGACCGACCCGATCCCCGCATCCCTCGCCGCCCGGATGATGCGGACGGCGATCTCGCCCCGGTTGGCGATGAGGACCTTGTTCACACGCGTCATGAGACCCCAGCCTAGGGTCTGGGATGCGCCCGGCTTCGGAGGGTCCGCACAAACATGCGGGGCCGTCGGGTACGCGCGCCCACAACCGGCCGCTCCCGGCGTGCCCCTGGCATGATCGACGCATGACCGCACCCGGCACCGGCGACGACGACGCGCGAGCCGCCGCAGAGGACCTCCAGGAGCTGCTGGCGGCCACGGTCGCCGAGCTGCAGGCGCGCCGCGCGCCCGACGAGGCCCTCGCGGAGGTGCGCACCAAGCGCTCGTTCGGGCCGATCAAGCGGCAGCCGGCCATGGTGCCGGTCGGCCGGGCCTGGCGCCTCGGCGTGCTGCTCCTCTCGGCCGACGGATCCCTCCGTCGCACCGGCAGCATCACGCGCGCCGTGGAGCCCACGCGCTCCCAGGGCCTCGACTCGGGCGTCGAGGCGCGCAAGGAGGCGAGGCGCCAGGCGGTCCGGGCCTTCGCGGAGGGCGACGCGGTCGACTACGACTGGGAGCCGATCGCCCTCGACGCGGGGTCGCTGGCCGCGGGATCCGGTCCGCTGTCCCTGCGCGGCCGTGAGCTCCGCGTGCAGTGGGGGCCGGCCGCGCACGAGACGCGCGCGCTCGACGCCTACCTCGCCGACCGCATCGAGGTCCTCGGGATGGGCTGACGCCCGCCGGCGCCGTGACCGTCAGACGAGCCGGGCCTCCACGGCGCCCTGCCGGTTCCAGAGGTCCGTCCACTCCGTGCCGAGCTCGCGGACGAGCGTCCGCAGGGTGGGCAGCGACAGGCCGACGACCGTGCTCGGGTCGCCCTGGATCCGCTCGATGAACGCGGCGCCCAGGCTGTCGATGGTGAACGACCCCGCGACCAGCAGCGGCTCGCCCGTCGCCACGTAGGCGTCGATCTCGGCGTCGGTGATGTCGGCGCGGAAGCGCACGTCCGCGACGGCCGCGCGCCCGATGCCGCGGACGATGCGGCCGTCGGCCACCTCGATCAGCCAGTGCCCGGAGTGCAGCCGCCCCTCACGGCCGCGCTGCGCCCGCCAGCGCTCCGTGGCGCGCGCGACCGTGTGGGGCTTGCCGTGCACGACGCCGTCGATCTCGAAGGCCGAGTCGCCGCCGAGCACGAGGCCCGTGATCGGCGCGCCGGCGACGAGCTGCCCGACGACCGCCTCGGCCTTGGCGCGCGCGAGCAGCTGCACCATGTCCTCGGGGCCGAGCGGCTCCCGACCCGCCTCGGCGGCCGCGACCGCGGCGGGCTCGTCGACGTGGGAGGGCAGCACGACGGGCTCGATGCCGGCGGAGCGCAGCAGGGCCAGGCGGGCGGGGGAGGTGGAGGCGAGGTGGAGGCGCGTGGTCACGCCGACATGGTGGCACGCGGGTCGGGGCGTCCGCGCGTCCCGAGGACGTCCGCGCGTGTGTCAGGGTTGCCGCATGGGTGAGCAGGTGGGCCGCGAGGTCGAGGTGGACGTGACCAACATGGCGCACGGAGGGGTCTCCGTCGCGCGGCACGACGGGCGGGTGATCTTCGTCTCGGACGCGATCCCCGGCGAGCGGGTGCGCGCGCGCATCACCGAGGACTCGAAGAAGTCGTTCTGGCGGGCCGACACGGTCGAGGTGCTCGACGCGTCGCCGCACCGCCGCCCCCACGTCTGGGCCGAGGCCTCCGTCGACCGTGCCCCCGAGGACCGCGTCGGCGGCGCCGAGCTCGGCCACATCGACCTCCCCCACCAGCGTGAGCTCAAGCGGCAGGTCGTCGTCGACTCGCTGTCCCGCATGGCGCACGTCGACCACGACGTGCAGGTGCAGGCGCTCCCCGGCGACGACGAGTCCGACGGCCTCGGCTGGCGCACGCGCGTGAGCCTGCACGTCGGCGACGACGGCGAGGTCGGTCCGTACGCGTCGCGCTCGCACCGCGTGATCCCCGTCGCGTCGCTTCCCCTCGCCACCGCCGGCGTCAACGGCGCCGCGCCCTTCGGCCAGCGCTTCCCGGGCGTCGAGGGGATCGACCTCGTCGCCCCCGCCGACGGGCACGTGCGCATGCTGCTCATCGACGGCAAGCCGCAACGCCGGGACACCATCACCGAGCGCGTCCGCGACCGCGAGTTCAAGCTGGAGGCCGGCGGCTTCTGGCAGGTCCACCGCCGCGCGGCCGAGACGCTCTACGACGCCGTGCAGTCCTCCATCGACGAGGCCCTCTTCGACCCGCGCGCCGCCAACCTCGACCTCTACGGGGGAGTCGGCCTGCTGGCCGCCGCCGTGGGCGACCGCTTCGGCGACACGACGCGGATCACGAGCGTGGAGAGCGACGAGGTCGCCACCGAGTTCGCCGGCGACAACCTGGCGGAGTGGGTGGGCGCCGCGTCCCTCACGTCGCGCGTCGACCGCTACCTGCAGAAGCTGGCGCGGGAGGCGAGCCCCGCCGAGCGCCGCCGCCTCGAGGGCGCTACCGTCGTGCTCGACCCGCCGCGGGCGGGCGCGAAGAAGCCCGTCGTCGACGCGCTCGCGGAGCTGCACCCGGCGCAGATCGTGTACGTGGCGTGCGACCCCGTCGCGCTCGCCCGCGACGTTGCTCTGTTCGCCGAGCGCGGCTACGCGCTCCGGTCGGTGCGGTCGTTCGACCTCTTCCCGCACACCCACCACGTCGAGAGCGTGGCCGTGCTGGTGCCCGCCGCCTCCTGACCGGGGCATCCGCCGCCGAGGGCACGCGGCGGCCGGGCGATACAGTGGGCGAGGCGACCGTCGGAGCTCGACGGCGCCACGCGACGAGGGGGATCCGGATGACCGAGACAACGCAGGGATCCGATCGGGTGGCCGAGAGCCGCCCTCCCGTCCGCGTCGCCGTCGTCGACGACCACGAGTCGGTGCGCCTCGGCCTCAAGGCCGCATGCCTCGACGCCGGATACGAGTTCATCCTCGCCGCCGCCAACGCCCGCGAGCTCGTCGAGGGCCTGGTGGGCCGGGAGTGCGACGTGGTCGTGCTCGACCTCTCGCTGGGGGACGGGTCCTCCGTCACCGACAACGTCAAGGCCGCGCAGGGCACGGGGGCGGCTGTCCTCGTGCACAGCATCGCCGACCGCGTCGCGAGCGTCCGCGAGGCGCTCGCCGCGGGCGCAGCTGGCGTGATCCCGAAGTCGTCGGCCACGCAGACCGTGATGGCGGCCGTCGCCACCGTCGCCCGCGGCGACGTGCTCAACAACCTCGAGTGGGCCACCGCGATCGACGCCGACCGCGACTTCGCGAAGGCCCAGCTCGGCCGGCGCGAGCGCGACGTGCTGCACCTGTACGCCTCCGGCCTGCCGCTCAAGCTCGTCGCGCAGCAGCTCGGCATCGCGAACAGCACGGCGCGCGAGTACCTCGACCGGATCCGCGTGAAGTACGTCGAGGTCGGCCGTCCCGCTCCCACCAAGGTCGACCTGCTCCGGCGTGCCGTGGAGGACGGCATCCTCCCGGGGCTGGACCAGGACGGCGGCGATGGCCGCTAGGCCTCCGGCCAGCGCGCCGCCCCCCGCGGCTCCCGCGACGCGCGCCCTCGCCGGCGCCCCGCCGCGCACCCCCGACAACCCCATCAGCCTCGCCCGCATCGAGACGATCCTCGGCCGTGGCGCCAGCGCGTTCGGCCTCCTCTTCGCCCTGCAGTCGCTGCAGGTCATCAACGGCCAGCTGGACGCCATGCGCCCGGCCTGGAGCATCGCCTTCCTCGTGGTGTTCTTCGGCAGCCTCGTCTGGACCTGCGTCGCCGGCGTGATCCGTCGCGGCGTCGTGCCCGCGCACGCGACCGTCGCCCTGGTCTTCGTCCTCGCGCTCGCGACGTGGCCGTTCGCGATCGTCCCGGAGACCCTCTCGACCGTCCCGCAGCCGTTCCTCTACCAGGAGCTCACGGTCGCGACGACGTGCGCGGCGATGGCCTTCCGCCTCTGGATCGCCGTCATCTACACCGTCGCGGTGCCGCTCGGGCTCGGCTTCCTCGAGGTGGCGCTCCGCCACGGCGTCATCACCCCGCTCGACTCGTTCCTGCAGGTCCTCTACTCGATCATCCTCGGCGGCTCGGTCCTCATGATCGTCACGGTGCTCCGGCAGGCGGCCCTCGGCGTCGACTGGGCCCAGGGGACGGCGCTCACACGCTACTCGCACGCGGTGCGGCAGCACGCCACGGAGGTGGAGCGCGTGCAGGTCGACGCGATCGTGCACGACAGCGTCCTCACCACGCTGCTCTCGGCGGCGCGCACCGCGGATCCGGCGGCCCGCACGCTCGCCGCCACGATGGCCGCGAACGCGATGGGGCACCTGGCCGCGGCGGAGCAGGGCACGGACGACGACGCCTCGGTGCCCCTCCGCGCCGTCGCGAAGCGCATCGTCGACGCGGCCTCCGCGCTCTCCGCGCCGTTCGTCCTCGAGACGCGCGACCTCGGCGCGCGCACGGTCCCGGTGGCAACCGCCGAGGCCATCTACTCCGCCGCCGTGCAGGCGATGATGAACAGCCTCCAGCACGCCGGCACGTCGGCCGAGACCATCACCCGGATGCTCGTCATCTCCGGCCACGGCGACGAGGGCGTGGCGATCGACGTGGTCGACGACGGCGTCGGCTTCGACCAGCGCCGCATCCCGACGGAGCGCCTCGGGCTCCGTGTGTCCATCAAGGAGCGCGTGGCGCAGGCCGGCGGGCTCGTCACCATCGACTCGGCGCCGGGGGAGGGCACGGCCGTGCGGATCCGCTGGCCCGCTCCGGGCGACGCCGCCGCCCCCGAGGTCCCTCTCCTCCCCGACGACCTCGATGCGCCGCCGCAGGACCGCCCGGACCGCGAGAGGGGCCACCGGTGATCGTCGTCCCGCGCTCGATCGTGCTCGGCCTCGCCGCCCTCTTCTCGGCGTACCACGTGGTCCTCGCGCTCGTCGCGATCGGCGCCCCCGCGGATCCGGCCGTCACGCTCGTCGCGGTCGCGCTGTACCTCGTGGCCACGCTCATGAGCCTCTGGCCCACGAGCCCCACGGTCATGCCCGTCTGGCTCGCCTCGTTCAACCTGGCCGTCGCGACCGTCGTACCCGTCCTCGTGACCAGCCAGCTCACGCCCGGGCCCCTCGCGCCGTTCACCACGTGGCACGTCGCCGCGGTCGGCACGCTGATGACCATCACGTCCGCGCGCCGCCGCCAGGGCTTCGCCTGGGCGGGCATCGTCATCCTGGCGGTGCAGACCGTGCTCTGGGGCGGACCGGCCGGGCTCGTCGCCTACGGCGTCACGGGCAGCGCGCTCTGGGTCGCCGTCTCGCACGTGCTCGCGCACGCGCTCGCCAAGGCCGCCCGCGACGCCCGGCAGTTCCACCGCGCCGAGCGCGAGGCGGCGGACTGGCAGGCCGCGCAGGAGGCGCACCTCTACGAGCGGCAGTTCCGGCTCCGCCAGACGAGCCGCATGGCGGTGCCGATGCTGCGCCGCATCGTGGAGACCGGCGGCGACCTCTCCCCGGAGGAGCGGCAGGAGTGCCTGTACCTCGAGGGCGCGATCCGCGACGAGATCCGCGGGCGCACCCTCCTCAACGACGCGGTCCGCGAGCAGGTCATGCTCGCCCGGCGTCGCGGCACGGTCGTCACGCTCCTCGACGAGGGCGGCATCGACGACCTCGACGACGCCACGCGCGACGCCGTGCTCGACCGGCTGGCCGAGGCCGTGCGGGACACGCGGGCGGACAAGATCATCGCGCGGACGGTGCCCGAGGGATCCGACACGGCGATCACCGTCGTCGGCCTCAGCGTGGCCGGGGACGGCAGCGCGAGCCTGCTGGGCAGCGACGACCTGGACGACGAGGTCGACCTGTGGCTGGAGATCCCGCGACCGCGCAGCTGAGCTGCTGCGCCGCGACGGTCCGCGCGACGGCTCGGTGGTGCTGAGAGGCGCGAGGGCCGGTGCCTGCACCGTCCGCCCTCGCGCCTCTCCGGTCATCCCGATGACCCGAGCATCGAGATGATCCGCCCCCCGGCGTCGTCTGCTCACCACAGATGGACGACGCCGTGTTGACTGACCCGCGATGCGGGCCCCCCAGCACGACGAGTCTCACGCAGCGGGAGGGAGCGGCCAAGTCGTCATTTGGGAGGACACGGCATGCGGCGGGCGCACCCGGCGGGCCGGGCGACCGGTCAGCCGGAGAAGCCGCGCCAGCGTCCGGGACCCGGCACCAGCGTGCCGCGCACGCTGCGCTGCGACCGCTGCCACGCGTCCGGCGCGCGGCGCACGGGCTGCTCGGCGGCCGGTTGCGCCGCCAGCGCCGCGATGACCGCGGTCGCCGCGGCGAGCTCCTCCTCGGTGGGCGCGCCACCGAGCACGCGGAACCCGCCGATCGCGGCGTCGGCCGGCGTCTGCGCGTCGCTCACAGCGGGATGTTCCCGTGCTTCTTCGGAGGCAGGCTCGCGCGCTTCGTGCGCAGGGCCCGCAGGGCCTTCACGACCGACGCGCGCGTGGCCGCCGGCTGGATGACGTTGTCGAGCTCGCCGCGCTCCGCCGCGAGGAACGGGCTCGCCACGTTGTACGTGTACTCGTTCGCGAGCCGCGTGCGCACGGCCGCGACGTCCTCTCCTGCCTGCTCGGCGCCCTTGATCTCGCCGCGGTAGAGGATGTTGACGGCGCCCTGGCCGCCCATCACCGCGATCTCGGCGGTGGGCCACGCGAGGTTGATGTCGGCGCCCAGCTGCTTGGATCCCATGACGATGTACGCGCCGCCGTACGCCTTCCGCGTGATGACCGTGACGAGCGGCACGGTCGCCTCGGCGTACGCGTACAGGAGCTTCGCGCCGCGGCGGATGACGCCCGTCCACTCCTGCTCGGTGCCGGGGAGGTACCCGGGCACGTCGACGAGCGTGAGGATCGGGATGGAGAACGCGTCGCAGAAGCGCACGAAGCGGCTGGCCTTCTCGCCCGCCTCGATGTTGAGCGTGCCGGCCATCGCGTTCGGCTGGTTGGCGACGATGCCGACGGAGCGGCCCTCGACGCGAGCGAACCCGACGATGATGTTCGGCGCGAACAGCGGCTGCGTCTCGAGGAACTCGCCGTCGTCGACGACGAGCTCGATGATCGTCTTCATGTCGTACGGCTGGTTCGGGCTGTCCGGGATGATCGTGTCGAGCTTGAGGTCCTGCGCGGTGATCTCGAGGTCGGCCGTGCGCGGGAACTCGGGCAGCTCGGCCAGGTTGTTGTCCGGCAGGAAGCCGAGGAGCGTGCGCGCGTAGTCGAGCGCGTCGTCCTCGTCGCTGGCGAGGTAGTGCGCGACGCCCGAGACCTTGTTGTGCGTGAGCGCGCCGCCGAGCTCCTCGAAGCCGACCTCCTCGCCCGTGACGGTCTTGATGACGTCGGGCCCGGTGACGAACATGTGGCTGGTCTTGTCGACCATGATCACGAAGTCGGTGAGGGCGGGGGAGTAGACGGCGCCGCCCGCGGCCGGGCCCATGATGAGGGAGATCTGCGGGATGACGCCCGACGCGCGCGTGTTGAGGCGGAAGATCTCGCCGTACTTGCCGAGCGCGACAACGCCCTCCTGGATGCGGGCGCCGCCCGAGTCGAGGATGCCGATGATGGGGACGCCCGTCTTGATGGCGAGCTCCATGACCTTGATGATCTTCTCGCCCGCGACCTCGCCGAGGGAGCCGCCGAAGATCGTGAAGTCCTGCGAGTACACGGCGACCTGGCGGCCGTTGATGGTGCCCGTGCCCGTGACGACCGAGTCGCCGTAGGGACGCTTGGCGTCCATGCCGAAGGCGTGCGTCCGGTGGCGGACGAACTCGTCGAGCTCGACGAACGACCCGTGGTCGAGCAGCTGGTCGATGCGCTCGCGGGCGGTCATCTTGCCGCGCGCGTGCTGCTTCTCGATGGCGGCCTCGCCGCTCGCGGTGACGGCCTCGTGGTAGCGCCTCTTCAGGTCGGCGAGCTTGCCTGCGGTCGTGTACATGTCCGGGGCGCCGGCGTCCTCGTCTGGCTCGTGTGCAGTCACCCGCCTCACTGTACCGGCGGGTGCGCGCCCCGCTCTTGTGGACCACGCACAGAAGACGGCGCATCCGGGGTGCGGTGTCCTCCTGATCCGCTCGGTACGGTGACGTCATGGACCTCCCGCTCAGCCGCCGCGCCGCCCCGCGCCTCCTCGCCCTGGACACGGTCGGCTCGACCAACGACGAGCTCTCCCGGCGGGCGACCGCGGATCCGGCCGGGTGGCCGGACGGATCCGTCGTGCTCACCCTCGACCAGACGGCGGGGCGCGGCCGCCGTGGCCGCGTCTGGGTGGCGCCGCCCGGGCGGACGCTCGCGGTGAGCGTGCTCTGCGCTCCCGGGCGCGCGGACCTCGACCCCGGATGGCTGCCGCTCATCGCCGGGCTCGCGCTCGTCGCGACCCTGCGCGACGTCGTGCCCCCGCCCGCCGAGGTGACCCTCAAGTGGCCGAACGACGTGCACGTGGACGGGCGGAAGGTGTCCGGGATCCTCGGCGAGCTCGTCGCGCCGGGCCGCATGCTGGTGGGCACGGGCCTCAACCTCACGCTCGAGGAGCAGGAGCTGCCGACGCCCACCTCCACGTCGCTGCGGCTCGCGGGCGTGCCGCACCCCGACGTGGACGCGGTCCTGGCCGCCTACCTGGCCGCGTTCCGCGCCAGGTACCTGGCCTGGGTTGCCGCCGACGGCGACGCGCGCGCCGCGGGCCTCGTCGACGAGCTGGCCCGCACCTGCGCCACCATCGGCCGCGCCGTCCGCGTCGAGCTGCCGGGCGGCGGCGAGCTCCTCGGGCGCGCCACCGGGGTCGACGACGACGGGCGGCTCACCGTGGAGTCCGCCGGGGATCCGGCCGTGACGTCTGTCGCCGCCGGGGACGTGACGCATCTGCGGTATCAATGAGGCATGGCGCACACGGGTGACACGCAGCGGTACGCACCCGGAGAGGGCGGGCGGGCGCTCCCCGTCCGCGGCGGACGTCGGGCCCGCCGCAAGGCCGAGAAGGAGGAGCGCCGTCGCGTCGCCGAGGACGAGGCCGGCCGCCTGACCGCGCCGCACGACGTGGATCCGCGCCTCGGGCGCCCGGCCGCGCCGCCCGCCGCGCCGCCGCAGCAGATGGTCGCCGCCGACCCGGAGCGCGTCCTCGTCCGCCTCCGCCCGCACGGCCGCGCGCTGACGCTCCCGGTGCTGCTGCTGCTCGCGATCTGCCTCACGGGCGGGTACTTCGGCGGCTGGTTCCCGGAGCCGTGGGAGAACGCGCTGCTGCTCGTGTCGCTCGCCGGCGTCGCGGTCTTCGTCACCCTGCTGCCCGTGCTCGTCTGGCTGAACCGCCGCTACACGGTGACGACGAGGCGCCTCATCGTGTCGCACGGCTTCTTCGTGCGCACCCGGCAGGAGCTGCTGCACTCCCGCGGATACGACGTGACCCTCCGCCGCGGCCCGCTGCAGCACCTGCACCGCAGCGGCCACGTCACCATCAACGCCGGCCTGGAGTCGCCCGTCGTGCTCCGGGACGTGCCGTCCGCGGTGCTCGTCGTCCAGGCGCTGCAGGACCTCATGGAGGAGAACGCCAACATGGTGGCCGAGCGCCGCCGCCAGGAGGAGTCGCGCCGCGGGCGGCCAGGCGACCCGGCCTGGCGGCAGCAGGACGAGCCCCGATCCGTGTGGCCGGACGACACGCAGCCCTGGCAGCGCGGCTGACCGGCATCCGGTCGCCGGACGGCCTCGCGGAGTCGGGACCCTAGGAGACCGCGACCCGGTCGGCGTCCTCGGCGCGGGCCGACGCCGGCGGGGCCGCATGGCGACGCGCGGGGGAGTACACCCACTGGCGGTAGAGCACGAAGCGCACCGCGGATCCGAGCCCCAGGCCGATGACGTTGGCGGACACGTTGTCCGCGAGCGGCGACGTCAACCCCAGGACGTAGTGCGAGACGAAGAGGCATGCGAGCCCGATGGCCATGCCGATCACGCTGACCGCCAGGAACTCGAGCGCCTCCCGACCCCGGCGCGTGGTGCGCTGCGTGCCGAAGGTCCAGTAGCGGTTGCCCACCCAGTTGACGGCGATGGCGACCACGGTCGAGGCGACCTTGGCGAGCAGCGGTCCGGCCTCGACGGCGTCGGGGTGCAGCACGGTGGCGCGCAGCAGGTTGAAGACCGTGAGGTCCACCATGAAGCCCACGCCGCCGACGACGCCGAACTGCGCGATCTGGACGCCGAGCGACGCGAGGGGACGACGGGGGGACATGGGCGGGGTCCGTCCTGGATGGGGGAGGATGGCGGGTGGCGTGACGGACGATGATACCGGCTGGTCCCGCCCACCGACCGTCCCCAGGCCGCCCGCCGGCGCCTGCGGGCCCACCCACCTGCACCAGGAGGACACCATGACGCCCACCGTCGGAGTCGTCGGAGGCGGCCAGCTCGCCCGGATGATGATCGCGCCCGCCGTGGAGCTCGGCATCGGGATCCGCGTGCTCGCCGAGGCCGACGGCATGTCCGCCGGCCTGGCCGCCACGGCCGTCGGCGACTACCGCGACCTCGACGTCGTCCGCGCCTTCGCGCGCGACGTGGACGTCATCACGTTCGACCACGAGCACGTGCCGCAGCACGTCCTGCGCGCGCTCGTCGCCGAGGGCGTCGCGGTGCACCCGGGACCGGACGCGCTGCTCGTCGCGCAGGACAAGCTCCTCATGCGCGAGCGGCTCGAGCAGCTCGGGGTCCCCGTGCCGATCTGGGCGCGCGTCGCCGACCAGCAGGCGCTCGCCGCCTTCCTCGCCGACAACGGCGGCGTCGCGGTCGTGAAGACGCCGCGCGGAGGCTACGACGGCAAGGGCGTGCGGGTGGTGCGCTCCGCCGAGGAGGCCGACGACTGGTTCGCCGCGCTCGGCCCGGGCGACGCGCTGCTGGCCGAGGAGCTCGTCGACTACGCCCGCGAGCTCGCGCAGTCCGTCGCGCGCCGCCCCTCCGGGGACATCGCCGCCTGGCCCGTCGTCGAGTCGATCCAGCGCGACGGCGTGTGCGCGGAGGTCATCGCCCCGGCGCACGGCGCGAGCGCCCGGCTCCGCGAGACGGCGGAGGACATGGCCCGCGGGATCGCGGAGGGGCTCGGCGTCACGGGCGTGCTCGCGGTCGAGCTGTTCGAGACCGTCGACGGGCGCCTCCTCGTCAACGAGCTGGCCATGCGCCCGCACAACACGGGCCACTGGTCGATGGACGGCGCGGTCACCGGCCAGTTCGAGCAGCACCTGCGCGCGGTGCTCGACCTGCCCCTCGGATCCACCCGGCCGCTCGCGCCGTGGTCGGTGATGATCAACGTGCTGGGCGGGCCCGAGTCCGGCACCGTCGCGGACCGCTACCCCCGTGCGCTCGCCGACCAGCCGGAGGCGCGCTTCCACTTCTACGGCAAGGACTCGCGACCCGGTCGCAAGGTCGGGCACGTCACGGTGGTGGGCGACGACCTGGACGAGACCGCGTACCGGGCCCGCGCGGCCGCCGCCTTCTTCCGCGGCTGACCGGCTACCCGGCGGGGCCCGTGCGCGGGGGCGCGCGTCGGATCCCGCGGGGGCGCTCGCGGACGTCGCGGATCGGCCGGGCGCGGGCTGCGTGGCGCAGCGGGCGTCGAGGATCCGCCACCTAGCATGGAGCCCGTGAATCCCGACACCCCTGCACTCGTCGGCCTCGTCATGGGCTCCGACTCCGACTGGAACGTGATGGAGAAGGCGTCCCGCGCGCTCGACGCCCTCGGCATCGCCCACGAGGTCGAGGTGCTGTCCGCGCACCGCACGCCCGAGCGCATGATCGCCTACGGGCAGACCGCGCGCGAGCGGGGGATCCGCGTCATCGTCGCGGGGGCGGGCGGCGCCGCGCACCTCCCCGGCATGCTCGCCTCCGTCACCACCCTGCCCGTCATCGGCGTGCCCGTGCCCCTGGCGACCCTCGACGGCATGGACTCCCTGCTCTCGATCGTGCAGATGCCCGCGGGCGTGCCCGTCGCCACCGTCTCCATCGGCGGCGCGGAGAACGCGGGGCTGCTCGCCGCGCGCATCCTCTCGACGTCCGACGACCGCATCGCGGACGCCCTCGCGCGCCACCGCGCCGAGCTCGCGGAGCTCGTGGAGCGCAAGAACGCCGCCCTGCAGCAGAAGGTGTCGTCCCGCACGTGAGCCTGACCCAGCCGATCCGGCACCCGGACACCCGGTCCCCGCGCATCATGACCACCCGGGCCTGGTGGCTCGTGGTGCTGAACGTCCTCATCCCCGGATCCGCCCAGGTCCTCGCGGGGAACCGTCGCCTGGGTCGGATCGGCCTCGCCTCCACGCTCGCCGTCTGGGCGCTCGCCGTGGTCGTCGGGGGGTTCGCGCTGTTCGCCCGCGGCGCCCTCATCCAGGTCGTGTCCCAGGAGTGGCTGCTCGTCGTGCTGCAGGTGCTGCTCGCGGCCTACGCCGTGCTCTGGGTCGTGCTCGCGCTCGACACGCTGCGGCTCACCCGCATCGTGCGCGTCGCCCCCCGGGCCCGGCCGATCATCGCGGCGCTCTCGGTGCTGCTCCTGGTCGGCACGGCCGGATCCGCGGGCTACGCCGCCTACATCGTGGGCGTCGGCCGCGGCGCCCTCGGCGGGATCTTCGGCGACTACGCCACCGAGGCCCCCGTCGACGGGCGGTACAACATCATGCTGCTGGGCGGCGACGCGGGCAGCGACCGGGCGGGCCTGCGTCCCGACAGCATCACCGTCGTGAGCATCGACGCCGACACCGGGCGCGCGACCATGGTCGGCCTGCCGCGCGACATGGAGAAGGTGCCGTTCTCCGACGGCTCGCCCCTCCAGAAGCGCTACCCGAACGGCTACCAGCGCTGCGACGTGGACGCCTGCATGCTCAACTCGATCTACACCGAGGTCGAGGTCTACAAGCAGGACCTCTACCCCGACGCGAAGGCGAAGGGCAGCCTCCCCGGCATCGAGGCGATGCGCGAGGCCGTGCAGGGCGTCACGGGGCTCACGATCCAGTACTACGCGCTCATCGACATGCAGGGCTTCTCCGAGATGGTGGACGCGCTCGGCGGCATCGACATCGACGTCAAGCGCCGCATCGGCATGGGATCCGGGCACGACGACAAGTTCCGGCCGGTGCCCATCCCCGAGTGGATCGAGCCCGGGGAGCAGAAGCTCGACGGCTACCACGCGCTCTGGTACGCGCGCTCCCGCTACCAGACCACCGACTACGACCGCATGTCGCGCCAGCGCGAGGTGCAGCAGGCGGTGCTGAAGCAGTTCGACCCGGCTAACGTGCTCACCAAGTTCGACGCGATCGCCCAGGCCGGGCAGCAGGTGGTCAAGACCGACATCCCCCGCGGCATGCTCGGCTACTTCACGCAGCTCGCGCTGAAGACGAAGGACCAGCCCATCGACGACCTGGAGATCGTGCCGCCGCGGTTCGACTCCCAGAAGCCCGACTTCCCGGCCATCCGCCAGGCGATCCAGCAGCAGTTCGCGAACGGCTCCGCGGGCTGACCCCGGAGGCGGCCGCGCCTACAGGTCCGCGTGCAGCTGCCAGACCTTCTCCGCGGAGTCCCGCCAGCTGAAGGCACGTGCGCGATCCTGGCCGACCACGGCGAGGCGCTCCCGCGCGGCCGTGTCGGACAGCAGGCCGCCGATCGCCTGGGCGAGGCGCAGCGGGTAGCCGGCGGCGTCCTCACGGGGCACAACGACGCCCGCGTCGGCCGCGACCTCGAGGAGCGCGGGCGCGTCCGAGTGGACGACGGGAGTCCCGAAGGACAGCGCCTCCACGACCGGGAGCCCGAAGCCCTCCGAGAGGCTGGGGTGCACGAAGACCGTGGCGCGGTCGAGCGCGACGGCCAGGTCGGCGTCCGTGAGGGATCCGAGGCTGCGCACGCGCGACGGATCGACGCCCGCCTCGTCCGCCACCTGCGCGAGCTCGACGTCGCCCCACGTCGCGGGGCCGACGATGAGGAGCGGCAGGTCGCCGGTCTCCGGGCGCACGAGCGCCTGCACGAGCGCCTGGACGCCCTTGCGCGGCTCGAGGCTCCCGACGGTGAGCAGGTACTCGGCGGGCAGGTCGAGCTCCGCGGCACGGGCGGCGGGATCCGCGGGCAGGGCGATGCGCGGGCTGACGGCTCCGCCGATCACGCGCACCCGGTCGCCCAGGTCGACGTAGCGCGCCAGCTCCTCCGCCAGCGCGTGCGACGGGACGACGACGGCGTCGGCGTGCTTGCGCGCGCGCTTGGCCATGGCCTTGGTCCAGGCGACGGACGCGCTCGTCATGCTCTCGGGGTGGGTCCACGCGTTGACGTCGTGGATGGTGGCGACGATCTGGTCGTTCGTGTTCACGCGGTCGTGGCGGCGCAGCGGCGCGAGGAGGCCGGGCGCGTGGACCATGCCGGTCGTGCCGGGCGTCGGCAGGCCCAGCTGCCAGGCGCGGGAGAGCTCCCGGCGGGGCAGTGGGACGCGCGTGATGCGCGCGAGGCCGGGCAGCCGCGCCTCGAGGTCGGCCGTCTGCTCGGGCGTGATCGCGGAGACGACCCCCTCGACCTCGCACCCGCTGGGCGTCGCGGCGACGATGGCTCTCGTCAGGTCCTCGGCGTAGTGGCCGATGCCGCCGGGCGTGGGGCCGGTCAGCTGGTCGATGATCACGCGCAGCGTGGTGGTCACGGTCCTCCATCGCGCGGGTGTCGGGTCGGCCCGCGGGAGGACCATCGTACCGACGCGGCGCCCGGGATCGGGGAGGAGCGCCCGGGGTCAGCCCTGGCGCATCCGCTCCACGGCCTCCTTGGACGGCCCGTCGAACTCGACGTGGCCCGACTTGATGAGGATGCCGCGCTCGCAGAGGTCGGAGACCATGTCGAGGTCGTGGCTGACGACCACGAGCGTCTTGCCCGCGTCGTGCAGCTCGCGGATCTTCGCCAGGCACTTGCGCTGGAACGGCTCGTCGCCGACGGAGAGGATCTCGTCCACCAGCAGGATGTCGACCTCGGTGTGGATCGCGACCGAGAACGCGAGGCGGAGGAACATGCCCGAGGAGTAGTGCTTGACCTCGGTGTCGATGAACTTCTCGATCTCGCTGAACTCGACGATCTGGTCGAAGCGCGCGTCGATCTCCTCCTGGCTCATGCCGAGGATGGCCGCGTTGAGGTAGATGTTCTCGCGGCCGGAGAGGTCGGGGTGGAACCCCGCGCCCACCTCGATGAGGCCCGCGATGCGGCCGCGCGCGAGCACGTCGCCGCTGTCGGGCTGGTAGACGCCGGAGATGAGCTTCAGCAGCGTCGACTTGCCGGATCCGTTGAAGCCCATGAGGGCCACGGACTCGCCGGGCCGCACCTCGAAGCTCACGTCCGCGAGCGCGTCGAACGTGGAGGCCAGGGGCTTGCGCCGCACGGCCGCGATGACCGTCTCCTTGATGGAGTGCGTGTGGCGGAGCAGGAACGACTTGCGCACGTTCCGGACGATGATGCGCGGGAGCGCGTCCGACTCAGAGGTCCTGGGCAAAGCGCCCCTCCAGCTTCTTGAACACGAGCTGCCCGAGCAGGAGGCTCAGGAGCGAGACGCCGAGGGCGATGAACCCGTACACCCAGAGGTTCGGCGGGAGCTCGCCCGTGCCGCCCGTGGTGGGGTACCAGAACGCGGCGTGGAACAGCTCGACCGCCGCGGTGACGGGGTTGAGCTGGTAGACGACGAGCAGCCAGTCCGGCAGGACCTTGGCGACCTGGGCGTAGGGGTAGAGCACGGGCGACGCCCACACGACCACCATCACGATGAGCTCGACGAAGTTCTGCGAGTCGCGGAACGACACGTTGGCCGCCCCGAACAGCATCCCGAGGCCGATGGCGAGCGTGCCGATGATGGCGATGGCCAGGAAGATGCCGAGCACCTGGACGGGGGTGGGCGCCCAGCCCACGAGGAGGCAGACGATCAGCAGGATGACGAGCTGCGGCAGGAAGTTCACCAGCGCCACGAACGTGCTCGACACCGGGAACAGCTCCCGCGGCAGGTAGATCTTCTTGATCAGCGCCCCGTTGTCCACGAGCGACTTCGTGGAGTTGGAGAAGGCCTCCGTGTAGAAGTTGATGAGGATGATCCCGGAGAACAGGTACACGGGGTAGTTCACCTGGTTGCGGTTCAGCTGCAGGAACACGCCCATCGCCACGAAGAACACGGCGAACTGGGCCGCCGGCTTCACGTACGACCAGAGCCAGCCGAGGACGGATCCGCGGTACCTGACCTGCACCTCCTTCTTCACGAGGAGGGAGAGGAGGTAGCGGCGGCGGTACACGTCCAGGAGCCCCGCGCCCGTGCCGGGCCTCGAGAACTCCCGGGAGTGGGAGGTCGTCATGCTCGACACGTGGTGGTGCCCTTCGGACTGCGTGGGGCTCGCGCGAGGCGCGGAGCGGGTTCGGCTGCGGCGTCCGGGATCGGACCGGACACGAGTGTAACTGTCAGCGTGCCCGGAGGACGCCGTGCGCGGCGGCGTCGGACAGCGCCGCGCGCCAGTCGCGGAGCGGCGCGAGGCCGACGCGGGGCCAGGCGTCGTGACCGAGCACGGAGTACGCGGGACGGGGAGCGGGCCGCACGAAGGAGGCGCTGTCGGTGGGTCGCACGCGCTCCGGATCCAGTCCCGCCTCCGCGAAGACGGCCCGCGCGAGCGCGAACCAGGTCGTCTCGCCGGTGGCCGTGCCGTGGAACACGCCCGCGGGCGCACCGGCGTCGACGAGCTCCACGATGCGCGCCGCGAGGTCGACCGTCCAGGTCGGCTGGCCGCGCTGGTCGTCGACCACGGAGACCGTGTCGTGCGACGCGGCGAGCCGCAGCATCGTCGAGGGGAAGGACGGCCCGCCCGCGCCGTACAGCCATGCGGTGCGGACGACGCTCGCGCCGTCCGGGTGGCCGGTGAGCACCAGGCGCTCGCCCTCGGCCTTGGTGCGGCCGTAGGCGGAGACGGGCGCGTGGGGCGCGTCCTCCGGGTAGGGCGAGGTCGCGGATCCGTCGAAGACGTAGTCGGTGGAGACGTGCACTATGCGCGCGCCCGCCTCCGCCGCGGCGCGCGCGAGCACGCCGGCTCCCGTCGCGTTGATCGCGCGCGCCTCGTCCTCGTGCTCCTCGGCCGCGTCCACCGCGGTGTACGCGGCGAGGTTCACGACCACGTCGTGCCCGGCCACGGCGGCGCGGACGGCGGACTCGTCGGTGATGTCGAGCGCGGCGCGCGCGGGCGCCGTCACGTCGTGGGCGGCGAGGGCGGGCAGGAGGTCCTGCCCGAGCATGCCGCGCCCGCCGGTGACGAGGATCCGGCTCACGCGGGCAGCTCGGCGCGCGCCTTCAGCGGCTCCCACCAGGCGCGGTTGTCGCGGTACCACTGCACGACGTCGGCGAGGCCCTGCTCGAACGGCACCTGCGGCGCGTAGCCGAGCTCGCGCTGGATCTTGGAGATGTCGACGGAGTAGCGGAGGTCGTGGCCCTTGCGGTCCTCGACGCGGTCCACGTACGACCAGTCGCGGCCGGTGGCGTCGAGCAGCAGCTGCGTGAGCTCGCGGTTGGTGAGCTCGGTGCCGCCGCCGATGTTGTAGATCTCGCCGGGCGCGCCCTGCACGAGCACGAGCGCGATGCCGCGGCAGTGGTCGTCGACGTGCAGCCAGTCGCGGATGTTGAGGCCCTCGCCGTAGAGCGGCACGTGCTCGTCGTCGATGAGGTTCGTGACGAACAGCGGGATGACCTTCTCGGGGAAGTGGTACGGCCCGTAGTTGTTCGAGCAGCGCGTGATCGAGACGTTCAGCCCGTGCGTGCGGTGGTACGAGCGGGCGAGCAGGTCGCTGCCGGCCTTCGACGCGGAGTAGGGGGAGTTGGGCTCGAGCGGCCGCTCCTCGTCCCACGAGCCCTCGGCGATGGATCCGTACACCTCGTCGGTCGACACGTGCACGAAGCGCTTGAGGTCGTGGCGGAGGGCGGCGTCGAGGAGCTTCTGCGTGCCGAGCACGTTGGTCTCCACGAAGATGCTCGCGTCGCGGACGGAGCGGTCGACGTGGCTCTCGGCCGCGAAGTGCACGACCGCGTCGACCTGCGGGATCCACTCGTCGAGGACGGCGTCGTCGCGGATGTCGCCGTGGACGAACGTGTACCGCGGGGAGTCGCTGACGGGCGCGAGGTTCTCGAGGTTGCCCGAGTAGGTGAGCGCGTCGAGCACGACGACGTCGGCGCCCTCGAGCCCGGCGTAGTGGTCCTGGAGCGCGTGGCGCACGAAGTTGGAGCCGATGAAGCCGGCGCCGCCGGTCACGAGGATCCTCATGGGGATACGTCCTGTCGTCGAGACGCCGGGCGGGTGGGCCGACGTCGGGGGAGAGTCCGCTGCTGTCGGGGGCGGACCGCCTGCGAGTGTACCGGCGACGGGCCGCGTGGCCATGTCCCCGTGCGGGGGAGGCGCGGGTCGCGCGGCGGATCCGGATCCGGCGACGGGCAGGATGCGGGGATGGCCGTCTCCCGCATCCGCGCGCTCCTCCGCGACGAGCGCGTGGCCTTCCTCCTCGTGGGCGGGTTCAACACGGCCTTCGCGTTCCTCCTCTTCGCGGGGCTGGCCGCCACCGCGGGACGGGCGCTCGACGCGGCGGGGCTCCCGGTGCTCGGATCGCTCGTGCCCCTCGCCGGCAGCTACGCGGTCGCGATCCTCGTGGCGTTCCTCCTCTACCGGCGGCTGGTGTTCCGCGTCCGCGGCCACGTGCTGCGCGACCTCGCGCGCTTCGTGTCGGTGTACGCCGTGTCCATCACGCTCAACGCCGTCTCGCTACCGCTGCTCGTCGCATCCGGCGTCCCGCGTCTCCTGGCCCAGGCGCTCATCGTGGTCGTGATCACCCTCATCAGCTACGTCGGGCACCGCTGGTTCTCGTTCCGGCGTCCGCGGGCCGACGGCGACCCCGGCCGCTGATGGGTGCGTTGCTAGACTCCGACCCGTGCAGATCCGAGAGCTCGCCGTGCCCGACGGCTACGAGATCACCCCCGTCCAGCGCGCCGACGACCGGGGCGTGTTCCTCGAGTGGTACCGGTTCGACGAGCTCGAGCGGGTCGTCGGCCACCGCCTCGACCTGCGCCAGGCGAACATGAGCGTCTCGAAGCGCGGCGTCGTCCGCGGCGTGCACTTCGCCGACGTGCCGCGCGGCCAGGCCAAGTACGTGAAGGCCGTGTCCGGCGCCGTGCTCGACTTCGTCATCGACATCCGCGTGGGATCCCCGACCTTCGGGCAGTGGGACAGCGTGCGGCTCGACACCGAGACGCACAAGGCCGTCTACATCTCCGAGGGCCTCGGCCACTGCTTCGTCGCGCTGACCGACGACGCGGCCGTCACCTACCTCGTGAGCGACGTCTACAACCCGGGCGCCGAGCACGGGATCGACCCGCTCGACCCCGAGATCGGCCTCGTCTTCCCCGAGGAGGCGGGCGAGCCGCTCCTCTCCCCGAAGGACACCGACGCCCCGACGCTGGCCGAGGCCGCGGCCGCCGGACTCCTCCCCACCTGGTCGGACATGCGCGCCTTCCACGACTCGCAGAAGGTGAGCTGACCCATGAAGGGCATCATCCTGGCCGGCGGCTCCGGCACCCGGCTCTGGCCGATCACGAAGGGCATCAGCAAGCAGCTGATGCCGATCTACGACAAGCCGATGATCTACTACCCCCTGTCGACGCTGATGATGGCGGACATCCGCGAGGTGCTCATCATCACGACGCCCGAGTACAACGACCAGTTCCGGGCCCTGCTCGGCGACGGCTCGCACCTCGGGATGCGCATCGAGTACGCGGTGCAGCCCTCGCCCGACGGCCTCGCGCAGGCGTTCGTCATCGGCGAGGAGTTCATCGGCGACGACTCCGTCGCGCTCGTCCTCGGCGACAACATCTTCCACGGCGCGGGCCTCGGCACGAGCCTGCGGAAGAACACCGAGATCGACGGGGCGCTGATCTTCGCGTACCACGTGGCCGACCCCACGGCCTACGGCGTGGTCGAGTTCGACGAGGACTTCACGGCCGTCTCCATCGAGGAGAAGCCCGCGCAGCCGAAGAGCGCCTACGCGGTGCCCGGCCTCTACTTCTTCGACAACGACGTGGTCGAGATCGCCAAGGGCATCCAGCCGAGCGAGCGCGGCGAGCTCGAGATCACGGCCGTCAACGACCACTACCTCCAGGCCGGGCGCCTCCACGTCCAGGTGCTCGACCGCGGCACCGCGTGGCTCGACACCGGCACGTTCGAGAGCATGATGCAGGCCTCCGAGTACGTGAAGGTCATCGAGGACCGCCAGGGCTTCAAGATCGGCTGCATCGAGGAGATCGCGTACCGCGCCGGCTGGATCGACCGCGACGCTCTCGAGGAGCTCGCGCGCCCGCTCATCAAGAGCGGGTACGGGCGCTACCTCGTCACGCTGCTCGACGCGTAGCGGCCGGGTCGTCTCGCGTCAGCGCGTCTCGAGTCAGCGGGCGGTGAGCTCGCCGGACTGCAGGCCCGAGATGAGGGCCTGCGCCGTGATGTGGATCCCGGCGGGCAGCGGCATCGTGTCGCGCTCGTCGAGGTCCGGCCACACGACGCTCTCGAGGCGGAGGTCCACCGCCTGGTAGCCGGCGAGGGGCGACAGGCCGAGCATCACGTGCGGACGCGCCTTGCCGAGCGCCGTGAAGTGCCCGAGGAGCGCGCTGATGGTGACCGGTTGCCCGGACGCCAGGATCTTCACCACGTGGGTGTCCGCCGGCAGGCCGAGCAGGCGCGCGGTCGCGTCGCGCACGAGGCCGGCGCAGTCGTCGGCGTAGAGGTAGTCGCGCACCGTCTCGAGCGGGACGTAGATCGAGGCCGGCGTGGGCGACAGGTTCGCCCGGGCCAGCTGCGTGATGAGGCCCTGCGGCTTGCCGACCGCCTGGCGCGGTCCGTACAGGTTCGCGATGCGCCCGATGAGCGTGCGCACGCCGGCGCGCTCGCCGAACGCGCGCACGAGGCCCTCCGCGCGGAGCTTCGCCTCCCCGTAGGGCGCGAGCGGCCGGGGCTCCGTCGCCTCCGTGAAGGGCGGCCGGGCCGCCCCCGCGTACACGCCGCCCGCGGACGACGAGTAGAACAGGGCGCCGCCCGGCGTCGGTGCGACCGCGGCGGCCAGGGCGATCTCGTCCAGCACGGCCTCGAGCTGCCCGAGCTCGTGGTCCAGCTGCGCGCGCGTGCTGCCGGTGACCGCGGCGCCCGCGCACCACATGACGGCCCAGCGACCGGCCGCGCGGCCCGCGTCGAGGAGCCGCTCCGCCTCGGCGCGCGCGGCCGTCCGCACCGCGGACTCGTCCGCGCTCGCCCAGGGCAGCGGCCGGGCCGCGACGGGCGCCCACCGGGGATCCGCCGTCAGGGCGTCGAGCAGGGACGCGCCGAGGAGGCCGCGCGCGCCGATGACCCAGACGGGGACGGCGGCCGTCATACGTGTCCGCGCGGCGGACGCCCGTGCGGGCCGTCCAGGGGGTCGCGCACGATCAGGTAGGCGGGCCGGCCCTGCGCCATGCCGACCGAGACGCCGACGTACTCCGCGATGATCCCGAGGGAGAACAGGATGATGCCGCTCGACGCGAGGATCGTGACGATGGTCGACGCCCAGCCCGCGGGCACCGAGTTGTCGGTGAGGCGGCTGACGACGATGACGATCACGAAGATCAGCGCGACCACGAGGAAGAGCGCCCCGAGCACGCTCACGGCGCGCAGGCCCCGGGTGCCGCTGGAGAGCACCATCCGCCAGAAGTGCGAGAAGAGGCGGCGGGGCGAGTAGCCGGACTGCCGCTCGCCCTCGTCGCGGAGGGTGATGTCGCACGTCGAGATGCGGTTCGCGACCCAGCCGAGCGCGATGTCGAGGTACACGCCGGACCCCGCGTAGGCGGCGACGCTGCGGCCGACGGAGCCGAGCACGAGCCGGTAGCTCTGGAACTGCTCGGCGTCCTGGTCGGAGGACATGGCGTTGAGGACGACCTTCGCGCCGCGCGACGCGACGTTCCGCAGGAGGCCGTGCGACGGCGTGTTCGTCGGCTTCGCGTAGACGACCGACGCGAGGTCGCGCATGGCCACGTCGAGCATGTCGGGGATGAAGCCCGGGTCGTGCTGGCCGTCCTCGTCGAGCGTGACGATCCAGTCGCCGCCCGACGATGCCATGCCCGCGAGGGTGGCGGCGTGCTGCCCGAAGTTGCGGCTCAGCCAGATGGGCCGGACGAAGGGATGCAGGCGCTTGAGCTCGCGGAGGACGCGGGGCGATCCGTCGCGCCCGTTGTCGAAGACGAGGAGCACCTCGGTGACGGCGTAGCTGTGGCCGTCGCGGGTGATCTGCGGGACCGTGAACGGCTGGATCTCCGCGATCAGCGCCTCGAGCGTCAGCTCGCCCTGGTACACGGGGATGACGACGGAGACGGAGTGGTCGGGGGGCATCACGTCGGCCCCCGCGTCCCGCGGCTCGACGGCGCTCACGCGGCGCTCCCGGCCGAGCGCGACATGCGCCGTCCGAGGTAGAGGTAGACGAGCCGTCGCGAGAGCGCCTTGGCCCGGGCCATCGTGTCGCCGATCCGGACGTCGGCCCGCGAGACGACGCCGGGGTGGGCCTCGAGCACCCAGCGGTGGAACCCGGCGGCGGCGCTGGCCTGCTCGCCCGCGAGGCGCACGCTCCACTGCGAGTCGGAGATGCGGAACCCGGCGAGGGCCTTCGGCCCGACGGACGCGAAGTCCCCGCGGAGCAGCACCTTGGCGTAGGTCGTCTCGTCGATCAGGTAGGGCCAGCGGGAGTCCCACCAGCCCACGGCCTCGAGGTCGGCCCGGCGCATGAGCACGCAGCCCGGCTCGCCGAAGATGTTGGTGCCCGAGCGGATGGTGCGGCGGACGGCCGCGGCGCCGGAGACGGCGATGCGGGATCCGGAGACGCCGTGGTCGCGGACCACCGGACGGCTGTCGGCGTCGACGATGTCGCGCGGCGAGGCCACGAGCACGACCGACGGCGACGCGTCGAGCTCGGCCACCTGCCGCTCGAGGATGGTCGGGTAGAGGAGGTCGTCGCCGCAGACCAGCTTGATCAGCTCGCCCCGGGCCTCCTGGCTCACGCGGTTCCAGTTGCGGAGGGCCCCGCCGCCCGCGTCGGTGCGGAGCAGGCGGACCCGCGGCTCGTCGGCGTAGCGCTGCATCACGTCCCACGTCCCGTCGGTGGAGGAGTGGTCCGCGATCACGACCTCGAAGTCGGTGAAGGTCTGCGCCAGCACGGAGTCCACCGTCTCCTGGAGGTAGTCGGCGTTGTTGTATGCGGGGATGACGATCGAGACGCGTGGGGCCACGTGGCTCTCCTTCGGCGGGGCAGGAGGGGACGCGCCCGGGTCGAGCCCCACCCGGTGCACGTCATCGTGCGACGTGCGACGGAGACCGTGGGCGACCGCGGTGCGCGTGCGGACGGGGGCCATCCTCTCACGGCGCCCGCCCGCGACCCGGGAGGCCGCCGCGCGCACCGGGTGGTGGTCACGGGGCCGGGAGGAGCCAGGCGTTAGGGTGAGTCCCGCCCGAGCCGACCCAGCCGGTCCGGGCGGCACACGACGAACGGACTCCTCTCCCCATGCGCAGCAAGCTCCTGTGGCCGACCGCCGCCGTCGCCGCCACGGTGGTCGGCGCGATCATCCCGATCCTCTTCTTCACGGGCTACTACTTCGTGAACGACACCGAGGCCGGGGCCTACGGCCAGTGGTTCGAGATCGGCCGGCGGATCCTCGACGGCAACTGGTCCCTGCTGAACCCCACCGTGTGGCAGTCCGGCAACTACCAGGCCGAGGGCGCGTGGGGCATCTACAGCCCCTTCCTGTGGGCCGTCGGCCTCGGATCGCAGCTGATGTCGAACGCGGCCCTCTACTCGACCATCGTGAAGCTCGTCTGCCTCGCCATCGCCTCCGCCGGCCTCTACGTGCTGGCCCGCGCATACAGCGTGACCCGTCCCTGGGCCGCGGTCGTGGCCACCGCCGTGCCCCTGGCCGGCTTCACCCTCTACTTCGACGCCCCCTCCTGGGTCAACGGCCTCATGGCCTGGGCGTTCTGGCCGCTCGCCGTCGGGCTCTCGCGGCGCGTCGTGCGCCTCGGCGCCAATCCGGTCGGCGCGGTCCTCGCGGCCGTGACCGTGGTGGGCATCGGGTACGCGGCCGCCACGCTCATGCTCGCCGCGGCGCTCGGCGCGCTGCTCGTCGAGGCGCTCATCCGCCGCCGCCGCCCCGAGGTGCTGCGCGCCCTCGGGCTCTCCGTGATCGCCGGGCTCTTCGCGATCCTGGTCCACCTGCCCGGCGTCCTCACCTCGTCCGTGTCGGGGCGGTCCAACTCGATCGGCAACGACGGCTTCCTCACGGTCGACCTCAGCGACCTGGCCATCTCGGGGATGCCCATGGGCAGCCCGTTCATGGACTACTACAACGGCACCATCCCGGGCGCGCCCATCACCTACGTGTCGTGGCTCGTCCCGCTGCTGGTGCTCATCGACTGGCGCCGCCTCTGGGCGCTCCTCGTCCGCCGCCCGTCGCTGCTGATCATCGGGGTCGCGGCGATCGCGGGCGTGCTGGCCCCGTCGGAGATCGGGCCGCTCCGCTACCCCGTGCGCATCGTCCCGTACCTCACGACCGTGATCCTCATCGTCCTCGCGCTCGGCTTCTCGCGCAGCATGCGCCGCGTCCTCACGCGTCGCCACCTCTACGCCGCGTGGGCCATCGTCGCCGTGAACGGGGCCCTGCTCCTCACGCAGGATCCGCGCGCGGTCAAGCCCGCGTTCGTCGCCGTCGTGCTCGTCGGCGCCCTCGTCCTCCTCGTGTACGCGCTCGCGGTCGGCTGGCGCCCGCGTCGCGGGCCCGCCGTCGTCGGCCGCGTCGCGGACCGTGCACGCGCCACGGGCCGATCGCGGTCCGCGGCCATGGCCGTCGTCGCGATCGTCGGCACCGTGGCCCTGCTGGTCCCGCAGCACTACCGCTCGCCGAGGTCCCCGCTGGAGACGTACGACCTCCCCGCGGACGTCAGCGCCTACAGCACGCAGCTCCCGCGCGCGGAGGGCGACATCCTGGTCGTCGGCTTCCCGCAGACCACCGACTACGCGGAGACCCTACTCGGCAACTCCTGGTACGTCACGGGCAAGCCGGTCCAGAACGCGTACTCCTCCGTCTACTACCCGGGCTACGGCAACAAGGTCTGCATGCAGTTCAACGGGCTCACCTGCGGCGCCCTGTACGAGCGCCTGTTCCAGCCGGTGAAGGGATCCGACACCGGGGTCGACCTCATCGACCTCATCGGCGCGAGCACCGTGCAGGTGATCAAGGCCCAGCGGGGGAGCGACCCCGCGAAGGCCGTCGCGCGCAGCGACTGGGAGGACGTCCCGTCCGGCTGGAGCGTGGTGGAGGACACCCCGACCACGCGCACGATCGTCCGCGACACGCCGCTCACGGGCGCCGGCGGCATCGCGTGGTCGTCGGACGGCACGCGGGTGACGCTGCTGCACGACGACCCGATGGGATCCACCTTCCGCGTGGACGCCGCCCCGGCCGACGGCGGGACGGTCGCCCTCGCCCTCATCCCGTGGCCGGGCTACCAGGTGTCCGGCGCCGAGCTGCGCGCGAAGCCGGTCGACGGCTTCCTGCTGGGCGTGGACGTCTCCGCGGCGGATGTCGGCAAGACGGTCACGGTGTCGTTCTGGAGCCCGGGATGGCAGGTGCAGGTCGTGTCCGCGGCGCTCGTGATCCTCCTCACGGCGGCGTGGGCGATCGGCCGCCTCGTGGTGCGCCGTCGCCGCCGCCGGGTGACCGCGCGATGAGCGCGCTGCCGCCGCGCGTCGTCGCGGTCGTCGTCGCCTGGAACCGGCGGGAGCTCGTCGTCGAGACGCTGGCGGCCCTGGCCGCGCAGACCGTGCCGCTGCACGAGGTGGTCGTCATCGACAACGCCTCGACCGACGGGTCCGCCGACGTCATCCGCGAGCGCTTCCCCGAGGTCGCGCTCACGACGCTGCCGACGAACACCGGGGGCGCAGGCGGGTTCACCGCGGGCATCGAGCGGGCGCTCTCGGTCCACGACGCGGAGCTCGTGTGGCTCATGGACGACGACACGGTCCCGGATCCGTCCGCGCTCGAGGGGCTGCTGCGCGCACGCTCCGCCGCCCCGCGCGGCACGGTCGTGCTCGCGTCCGCCGTGCGCTGGACGGACGGCCGGCCGCACCCCATGAACACGCCGCGCACCAGGCCGTCGGCGAGCCGCGCCAGCATCGCGCGCGCCGCCCGGCGCGGCTGCACCCCCGTCCGCACGGCGTCGTTCGTGTCGATGATGATCGAGGCCGACGCCATCCGCGCCCACGGGCTCCCGATGGCCGACTACTTCCTCTGGAACGACGACTTCGAGTACTCGGCGCGCCTGCTGCGCCGTGGTCGCGGGTACCTCGTGCACGGGAGCACGGTGGAGCACCGCACGCGCACGTTCGGGTCGACGGACGTGGATCCCGGGGCCCGCTTCGTCTTCGAGGTGCGCAACAAGATCTGGATGCTCCGGCTCTCCCGCGCGCTCTCGCCCGGCGAGCGCGTGCTCTACGGAGGCGCGGCGCTCGTCAGCTGGGCGCGCACGATCGCCCGGTCCGCGGATCGGCCGCTGCTGGTGCGCGGCCTGGTCGACGGGGTGCGCCAGGGCCTCCGGCGGCGTCCCCGCCCTGCCGCGGAGGTCCTCGCCGGCCTCGGCGGCATCACCGAGGGCGTGCGCCGCATCGAGGCGGGCGCCGATCGCGCCTGAGCGCCCCGCGCCGGATCGCCCGGCGCGGCGGCTGCGGGGCCGCACAGCCGCCGGGACACCCGCCGTGCTCCCGGTAGACTCTGGTGCTCGACGCGCCCCGGCCCGCCCGGCCGTCCGTCCGGCACCGACGGCCCCGCTGCGCACGCAGCACGGAACATGATGGAGGACCCGTGCCCACCGAGGCCTTCTCGCTCCTCCTCCCCGTGTACCGCGGCGACCGTCCCGACTTCCTCCGCCGGGCGTTCCGCAGCAGCGTCGACGACCAGGCACTCCGGCCGGACGAGGTCGTCGTCGTCCGCGACGGACCCGTGTCCGCCGAGCTGGCGCGCACCATGGCGGAGCTCGCGGAGGCGTCGCCCGTGCCCGTGGTCACGGTCGAGCTGCCGCGCAACATGGGCCTCGCCTACGCCCTCGAGCGCGGGCTCGAGGCCTGCTCGCACGACGTCGTGGCCCGGATGGACGCCGACGACATCAGCCTCCCCGAGCGCTTCGCCCGCCAGCTCGCGCTCATCTCGGACGGCCTCGACCTGGTCGGCACCGGCATGTACGAGTTCGCGGACGAGGTGGGCACCATCGCCGGACGCCGCACCCCTCCCGTCGGCGCCGACGCCATCTCCCGCTACGCCAGGTTCCACGACCCGTTCAACCACCCCACCGTGGTGTACCGGCGGGCCGCGGTGAAGCGGGCCGGCGGCTACCTCCCGCTCGGGCTGATGGAGGACTACTACCTCTTCGCCCGCATGATCCAGTCGGGCGCGCGGGTGGAGAACCTCCCGGACCCGCTCGTCATGTACCGCGTGAGCGCGGGCGCCTACGCCCGCCGCGGCGGCGTCGCGCAGCTCGTCGCCGAGCTCCGCCTGCAGCGGGAGTTCCGCCGCCGCCGGTTCACGTCGCCCTCGCAGGCGCTCCGCAACGTGCTCGTCCGCGGCAGCTACCGCCTCATCCCCGAGGCCGTCCGCCGCGGGCTGTACCGTCGCCTGATCACGCGCGACCGGACGGTCCCGCAGGCCCGCGCCTGATCCCCCGTTACCCTTGACCAGTCCCGTCGAGCGCCCGTCGGGCGCCACCCCAGCAAAGGAATGTGCCATGAGCCCTGATCTCGTAGTGGTCGGGTCCGGTTTCTTCGGACTCACGATCGCGGAGCGCGTCGCCGAGGAGCTGGGCCTCAAGGTCCTCGTCATCGACCGCCGCGACCACATCGGCGGCAACGCGTACAGCGAGAAGGACCCGGAGACCGGCATCGAGGTGCACCGCTACGGCGCGCACCTGTTCCACACGTCGAACGAGACGGTGTGGGAGTACGTCAACCGCTTCACGGACTTCACGCCCTACGTGCACCGCGTCTACACGGAGCACGAGGGGGAGGTCTTCCCGCTGCCGATCAACCTCGGCACCATCAACCAGTTCTTCCGGTCCGCGCACGGGCCCCAGGCCGCGCGCGACCTCATCGCCGAGCAGGCATCGGAGCTCGACGCCGGCGAGGCGAAGAACCTCGAGGAGAAGGGCATCTCCCTCATCGGGCGCCCCCTCTACGAGGCCTTCATCCGCGACTACACCGCGAAGCAGTGGCAGACGGATCCCACGGACCTGCCGGCCGAGGTCATCAGCCGCCTGCCCGTGCGCTACACGTACGACAACCGCTACTTCAACGACACGCACGAGGGCCTCCCCGTCGAGGGCTACACCGCGTGGCTCGAGCGCATGGCCGACCACCCGAACATCGAGGTCCGCCTCGAGACCGACTTCTTCGACGAGACCCAGGAGATCAACCGGGCATCGGTCGTCGGGAAGGTCCCCGTCGTCTACACGGGCGCCATCGACCGCTACTTCGACTACTCGGAGGGCGCGCTGTCGTGGCGCACGCTCGACTTCGAGCGCGAGGTGCTCCCGGTCGGCGACTTCCAGGGCACCCCCGTCATGAACTACGCCGACTCCGACGTGCCCTTCACGCGCATCCACGAGTTCCGCCACTTCCACCCGGAGCGCGACGCCCCCGCGGACAAGACGGTCATCATGCGCGAGTACTCGCGCTTCGCCGAGGGCGACGACGAGCCGTACTACCCGGTGAACACGGCCGCCGACCGCGAGGGCCTGCTGAAGTACCGCGAGCTCGCCAAGCAGGAGGAGGGCGTCTTCTTCGGCGGACGCCTCGGCACCTACCAGTACCTCGACATGCACATGGCGATCGGCGCGGCGCTCTCGATGTACGAGAACAGGCTCAAGCCCGTCCTCGTGAAGGACGCCTCCTGATGGCCGCCGACCACGCGGGCGCGCCCGCCGGGCTCGACCTCATCCAGCGCGTCATCCTGCCGTCCGAGCACGATCCGGACATCGTCCCGCTGTACGTCGACGCGGACTACTGGACGAGCATCCCGGTCGCGCCCGAGAAGCGCCGGCGCTCGCCGCTGCGCGTGGTCGACTCGGACTCGCACAACGCCGTCGTCCGCCTGAGCGACATGGGCATCATCAGCGCCATCCGCGGCGACCGCGGCTTCCAGGTGCCCCACCGTCGCAAGGTCTCGTTCGGCACCTACTTCAACGCGTTCCCCGCCTCGTACTGGCGCGCGAGCACCACGCTCGACGGCGTCGTGCTCGAGGTGGAGACCAGCGGCGAGGGCCAGGTCATCGTCTACCGCTCGAACGCGCGCGGCGTGATCCAGAAGGTCGACGGCGCGTCGGTCACCGGATCCACCACCTCCCGCTTCGAGCTCCCGTTCACGTACTTCGCGGACGGCGGCTGGTACTGGTTCGACCTGATGGGCGAGGAGGCCGACTTCGCGCTCGTCGAGGCGGGCTGGTACGCCCCCGCGGGCACCGTCCCCACCACGGGCGCCGCGGGATCCGTCAGCATCGCCATCACCACGCTCAACCGCGCCGAGTACTGCGTGAAGCTCCTCACCGACATCGGCGAGAAGCCGGACGTCGCGGCGCTCCTCGACCACGTGTACGTCACCGACCAGGGCACGCAGAAGGTCGCCGACCAGCCCGCCTTCCCGCGGGCGCAGGAGCTGCTGGGCGAGAAGCTCCGCGTCATCGACCAGGCCAACCTCGGCGGATCCGGGGGCTTCTCCCGCGGCATGTACGAGACGCTCAAGGAGGGCGCGAGCGACTACGTCCTCGTCATGGACGACGACATCACCCTCGAGCCCGAGAGCATCCGCCGCGCGGTGAAGTTCGCGGACTACGCGCGGACGCCCACCATCGTCGGCGGCCACATGTTCGATATGTACGACAAGAGCAAGCTCCACGCGTACGCCGAGGGCTTCGACATGTGGAACTTCATGTGGGGTCCCGTCACGCCCACGCGCCACGACTTCAGCGCGTCGAACCTCCGCCAGACCAGGTGGATGCACCGTCGCGTCGACGCCGAGTACAACGGCTGGTGGATGTGCCTCATCCCCGTCTCCACCATCAAGCAGGTCGGCCTGTCGCTGCCCGTGTTCATCAAGTGGGACGACGCCGAGTACGCGCTGCGGGCGAAGGAGGTCGGCGTGCCGACCGTGACGCTCCCGGGAGCCGCGGTGTGGCACGTGTCCTGGGTCGACAAGGACGACTCGCAGGATTGGCAGGCGTTCTTCCACGCGCGCAACCGCCTCATCGCGGCGCTGCTGCACTCGCCCTACGAGCGCGGGGGACGGTTCCTCACGGCGAACCTCGCCACGGACGTCCGGCACCTGGTGTCGATGCAGTACTTCGCGCTGGCCGCCCGCCACGAGGCCTACCGCAACATCCTCCGCGGGCCGCGCGGCCTCCACGAGGACATGGTCACGCGCCTCGCCCGCACGCGCGAGCTGGCGCAGGGCTTCACGGACGGCGTCCCCATCAAGGACCGCGCCGCCCTGCCCGAGATCGTCGCGCCGGACAAGCCGCAGCGTCGGCGCGGGGGAGGCGCCCCCGCGGGCATCGCCCGCATCGTGTGGCTCGCCCGGACGGTGGCGCGCCACGCGTTCTCCCCGCTCAGCCAGGCCGCGACGCGCGGACCGGAGGCGCACCTCTCCTTCGAGGACGCCCGCTGGTGGGTCGTCCCGTCGTTCGACAGCGTCCTCGTCTCCAACGCGGAGGGCTCGGCCGCGCTCCTGCACCGGCGCGATCCCGTGCTCTTCCGCCGCATGCTGTGGACGAGCATCGTGCTCCGCTGGCGCATCCTCGCCCGCTGGCCGCAGCTCAAGGCCGCGTACCGCGCGGCCCTGCCGACGGTCACGAGCCCGGAGACCTGGGCCCGCACGTTCGGCGTCGACCAGCCGCAGGCGGGGCGCCGGAAGAAGTAGCCCGTCGCGGATCCATCATCCGCTGAGCGCCGAGGGGCGTCCGATCCGCACCACGGTGCGGCGGACGCCCCTTCGTGTGTGAGAATCGCATCTCACGGCACGGGGACGCAGGGGGACGCATTTGTTCGACAACGGGGTGGACCGGGTCCGGCGCGCGCGCCGACGCTCGCGGCTGATCGCCTGCCTGGCCGTCTGGGCCGTCGCGCTCGGCGTCGGGCTCGTCGGCACGGGCACGATCGGAGGTCCGGCCGAGCCCGCGCAGGCCGCGTCGGGCGCGGACTTCGACCCCGGCATGATCATCAGCGACGCCAAGTTCTACGACGGCGACGCGATGTCGCAGGGCGACATCCAGTCCTTCCTGCAGGCGCGCGTCCCGAGCTGCGCCTCCGGCTACGTGTGCCTCAAGACCTACGTGGAGAACACGCCCGCGCGCGCCGCGGACAGCCGCTGCTCGAGCCTCCAGGCGTCGCGCCTCAGCGGCGCCGACATCGTCTACTGGGTCGGCCGCGCGTGCGGGGTCAGCCAGGCCGCGCTCCTCGTGCTCCTGGAGAAGGAGCAGGGCCTCGTCACCGACAGCACGCCGAACGACCGCCAGTTCCGCAGCGCCACGGGCTACGGCTGCCCGGACACCGCCGCGTGCGACTCCCTGTACTACGGCTTCTTCAACCAGGTCTACAACGCGGCGCACCAGTTCAAGGTGTACCAGTCCACGCCGGCGCGCTGGAACTACCAGGCCGGGCGCAGCAACCGCATCCTCTGGCACCCGAACGCGGACTGCGGATCCTCGCAGGTCACCATCCGCAACCAGGCCACCGCGGGCCTCTACATCTACACGCCCTACCAGCCCAATGCCGCCGCGCTGAACAACCTCTACGGCACGGGCGACTCGTGCTCCTCGTACGGCAACCGCAACTTCTGGCGCCTCTACACCGACTGGTTCGGCAGCACGAGCGACGGCCCGGTGTCCTCCTTCGTCAAGGTCGCGACCGACGACAGCGTCTACCTGGTGAGCGGGGGGCAGAAGCACCCGGTCACCGACTTCGCCGTCTACCAGACGCTCTCCGCGCTCGGCGGCATCAGCACGGTCGGCCGCTCGTACCTCGACGCGCTCGTCACGGGCATCCCGGCGTCCGAGCTCGTGCGCGACCCGGCGGACGGCACGATCAGCCTGGTGCAGGGCGACCGTCAGCACGCGTTCTCCTCCTGCGACCTGGTCGCGTCGTACGGGTACAGCTGCTCGGCGGCCGTCCCCCTGGATCCGGGCCAGCTCCGCGCGGTCCCGCAGGCCGGCGCCATGAGCGCGTTCTTCACGCTGCCCGGCGACGGCACGGCGTACCTCCTCGACAGCGGCGTCAAGTACCCGGTGTCCAGCTGGTCGGCGCTCGTCGCGCTGAACGGCGGCGCGTCCGCCTTCGTCGGGCAGATGCGCGCGCAGGTCGGCGCGCGGTACTCGACGGGCCACGTGGCGCTCGAGCCCGGCACGCTCGTGAAGTCGGCGAGCAGCGCCGACGTCTACGTGGTCGACGGGCTGAACCGCCGGGTCGGCGTGCCGGACTTCGCCGTCACGCGCGAGCTGGGCCTCGGCCAGGCCTACAGCACGGTGACGCAGGGCACCCTCGACGGCTACGCGCGGTCCGCGGCGAACCTGTCGCTGCTGGTGCGCTGCGGCGGCACGTCGTACCTCGCCACGCAGGGCGGCATCGTCGCCCTGGCGAACCCCGGCTCGACCGGTCTCCCCGTGACGGACCTCGTGCCCACCACGTGCAACGCGCTCGACGCCACCGGCGGGACCGTGACCGGGTCGGTGCTCGTGAAGAGCGCGTCGGATCCCAGCGTGTACGTCCTCCAGGGCGGGCAGGCGCGGCCGGTGTCGAGCTGGGCGCGGCTCGTCGCCCTCGCGGGCACCTCGTCGCCGACCATCACCACGATGGGCGCCGCGGCCCTCGCCCGGATCCCGGTCGGCGCCGCCTACTGATCCGCGTCCGGCCGCTCCTCCCGCCCGGCTGCATCGCCGCGGCAGGCGGGAGCGGCCGGGAGCGGTCGACCCACCGGATACAGTGGGGCCGCACCGGTCGACCACGGGGCGGCCCGTCGGCCGGCTCCTCGAGCGCCCGGCGCGGCGAGGAGAGCACATGGACCAGCACGCGCACGACGTCGACGCCCCCCGCGAGCCGACCCCGCCCCCCGGGATCCTCCTCCGGCTGATCAAGGACGAGCGTGTCGCGTTCCTGCTCGTCGGCGGCTTCAACACCGTGCTCGGCACGGCATGGTTCGCGCTCTTCTACCTGCTGTGGGGCCACGAGATCCCGTACCCGGTCGTCCTCGTCATCGCGTGGGCGGTGCAGCTGCCGATCGCGTTCACCCTGCACCGCAAGCTGGTCTTCCGGGTGAGCGGCAACCTCCTGCCGGACTTCTCGCGCTACACGCTCGTGAACCTCATGCCCCTGTTCGCGAACATGATCCTGCTGCCGCTGGTCGTGGAGACGACGCCGCTCCAGCCGATCGTCGCGCAGGTGCTCGTGACCGTCGTCATCACCGTGGCGAGCTACACCGGCCACAAGTTCTTCTCGTTCCGCCGGCCGCGCGACGAGGCGGCGCGCTGATCCCGACGCCCGGCCGACGCCCGCGCGTCATCCGGGCCGGTGCTGCTCCGGGAGCCCGTGCCGCCAGCTGCGGCCCTGCGCGGCCTTGACGGCGCAGATCACGAGCAGCACCCACCCCCACTCCACGAGCGTGACGCTCTCCGCGAGCGACGCGACCACGAGGACGACGAGCACGAGCGCGGTCCAGACGTAGCCGACGCCGCGCTTGGTGGTCGCCAGCACCCAGGAGCGCCCGAGCGCGAGGGCGCAGAACGCGGCGAACAGCACGAGCCCGACGAGGCCCGCCTGCAGGTAGAGGTCGAGGTAGGCGTTGCGACCGGTCTCCTGGGCGCCCCGGCTGACGAGGTCGAGCGCCGTGTAGGGGTACGCGTCGAGCCGCCAGAAGCCGACGAAGCCCCAGCCCTCGATGGTGTTGAGGTCGATGAGGCGCAGCATCTCGCGCCAGAGCGCGACGCGCTGGAGGTAGTCGGGCCGCGCCTGCAGCACCTGCAGCACGGGGGAGCGGAACGCCACGACCAGCACCGCGGCGATGGCGGCCAGCACCAGGACCGCGCTGGTGGCGAGCGGCCGTGCCTGCCGCGCGAGGTGGCGGAGGCCGAGCATCGCGAGGGCGGCGACGGCGAGCACGAGGAACGTGCCGAGGATCACCGACGACCGGGTGAGCGACGCCACGAGCAGCGCGACGACCAGGGAGAAGGCACCGCGGCCGCGCGAGACGGACCGGGTCATGAGCTCGACCGCGAACGTCACCGCGGCGACGAGGGCGAGGATCCCGAGGGCGTTGCGCTCGCCGAGCAGCCCCTGGATCGGGCCGAGGCGCTCGAGCGCGCCGCGGATCCCGAGGAACGGGATGGGGCCGTCGATGAGGAGCCCGGCGAGCACCTCGAGGGCGAGGGACGACACCAGCACCAGGCGCAGCACGTCCCCGACCGCGCGCACGATCTGGATGAGGTCGCGGACGACGCCGACGTACACCGCGAGGAACGCGGACGCCGCGAGGTAGAGCACGCCCCCGGCCGCGTCCGGCTGGTAGGCCGTCCAGAGGAGCGTCGCGGCGCACCAGCCGACCAGGACGAGCAGGGAGATGGGCAGGAGGCCCCGCCACTCCCAGTCGCCCCGCTTCGCCGCGAGGGACGCCGCGGCCATCGCCACGAGCGCGGTGACGATCGCGAGGAGACCGGCCCAGCCCACGGTGGACCGGAGCGCGTGCGACAGGACGGCCGTGCCGAGGATGCACTGGGTGAGCGCGGCGGAGAAGCGCGCGGAGCCCAGGAGGTCGGGCACGCGCTCGGGGAGGGGCAGGAGGGCGGGGCGGGTCATGCGTCGGCCATCACGGGCGGTCGGCGGGGCACCGGGCGGCCGCGCGGATCAGGCGACGCGGGGGTCGGCGACGGGGGAGGGCGCCGCGGCGGACGGCGCGGCCGCGGGGGTCGCGGCGTCGATCCGGGGAGGGGACGCGACCGCGACGGTCGGCCCGGCCTCGGGGCGCACCGGGCGGCGGCGCGCGTCGTCGGGCCCGGGGACGTCCTCGCGCGCGACCATGCCGGACTTCGTCGCGATCGCGATGACGACGAGCAGCAGCCAGTTGCCCTCGTACAGCAGCCGGCTCTCGGCGAGGCTCTGCACGACCAGCGCGGTCATCAGCAGCAGCGGCGCGAGCGCCAGGGTGGAGTACGGCTCGACCCGGTCCCTGCGGTGCTGCGGACGGTCGATGGCGGCCCACCAGGACCGCACGTAGGTGGTGACGACGAACGAGGCGAAGGCCAGGAGACCGATCGCCCCCACCTGCAGGAGGACGTCGAGGTACGCGTCGTGGGCCTGCAGGTACGTGACCCCGCTGCGGACGGCGAGTCCCTGGAAGGGGTGCACCCATGGCGCCCAGTAGCCGATCCAGCCCCAGCCGACGACGGGGTGCTGCTGCGCGAGGCCGAGCACCGACTCCCAGATCTGGAACCGGCCCGTGAGGTCGGGGGAGCGCCCGAGGAGCTCGAAGACCTCGGCCGTGCGCGTGGCGACCACGCCCGCGCCGACCACGGCGGCCACGACGACGCCCCCCGCCAGCACGAGCCGCCCGCGGATGCCGACGCGTCGGGCGATGAGCGCGAGCGCGGCGACGACGCCGGTCATGATCAGCGCGACCAGGACCGTCGAGCTGCCCGTGAGCGTCAGGGTGAGGAGGGCGACGAGGATCCAGATCCCGGCGTCACGGCGGCGGACCGTGCGCGCCGCGTACTGCAGCGCGAACACGATGAGGCCGAGCAGCGCCACCATCGCGAGCAGGTTCGCGTTGCCGACGACGCCCTGGATCCGGCCGCCGCTGAGCAGCTCCCCGCGGGTCCACGCGAAGGCGGCCGGCGCGCGGGGACCGTAGTCGGTGAAGAAGGGCATCACCGGCTGGCGCACCACGACCGCGATGAAGAGCTCGAAGGCGAGCGACAGACCCAGGATGATGCGGAGCGCCCGCCCGAGCGCCTGCACGATCTCCGCCCACGACAGCGCCACCACGAGCGTCAGCGCCGCGATGGACGTCGACAGCTGGATGATCACGCCGAGCGCCGACTCCGGCCGGTACTGCGACCACGCGATGGACAGCACCGCGATGCCCGTGAACGCGAGGAGCGGGATGGGCAGCACGCGCACGCGCGGAAGGGGCCGTGAGCGCACGAGCAGCGTGATGCAGGTGACCAGCACGGCCAGCGCGATGGCGCCGAACCCCCACCAGCTGAGGCTGTCGCGCCACATGTCACCGGCGAACGTGGTGACGAGGACGAAGGTCGCGAAGCTCCGGAGGGCTCGGCGGCTGGCGGTGGGCATGCCCATCAGGGTATCCGGCCCGAGGCCCGCGTCCCGCCGCCCGGGCGGAGCGGGCTCGGCGGCCCCGTGATCGCCCGCGCGACGCGCGCCCCGCTGTCCATCAGACGAAGGCCGCGTGCCCCGTGATCGCCCGTCCCACGATGAGGGTGTTCATCTCGCGGGTGCCCTCGTAGGAGTAGATGGCCTCGGCGTCGGCGAAGAAGCGGGCCACGTCGTAGTCGAGCACGATGCCGTTGCCGCCGAACGCCTCGCGGCACCACGCGACGGTCTCGCGCATCCGGCTCGTGGCGTACGCCTTGGCCAGGGCCGAGTGCTCGTCGGACTGCGTGCCCTCGTCGACCATCTCGGACGCGCGCGTCACCAGGCCGATGGACGCCGTGATGTTGCCGAGGCTGCGGACGAGGAGGTCCTGGATGAGCTGGTGGGCGCCGAGCGGCTTGCCGAACTGCTCGCGCTCGCCCGTGTAGGCGACCGCGGCCTCGTAGGCGCCGATCGAGATGCCGATGGCTGCCCACGCCACCTCGGCGCGCGTGAGGCGCAGCACCGCGGCCGTGTCGGCGAACGACGTGCCGTTCTGCAGCCGGTTCGCGTCCGGCACGATGACGCCGTCGAGCTCGATGTCCGCGTTCTGCACTATGCGCAGCGCCTGCTTGTCCTCGATCCGCGTCGCGCGGAAGCCGGGGGAGTCGTTCGGGACGAGGAATCCCTTGACCTGGCCGTCGTCGGCGTCCTTGGCCCAGATGACGGTGACGTCGCTGATGGTGCCGTTGCCGATCCAGCGCTTGGCGCCCGTGATGCTCCACTCGTCGCCGCGACGGGTGGCCACCGTGCGGAGCCCGCGCGCGGAGTCGGATCCGGACAGGGGCTCGGTGAGCCCGAACGACCCGAGGAGCTCGCCGGACGCGAAGCGCGGCAGCCACTCGGCGCGCTGCTCGGGGGATCCCGCGACGGCGACGCTGCCCATCACGAGCCCGCTCTGCATGCCGACGACGGTCGCGATGCTCGCGTCGACGCGGCCGAGCTCGAGCGCCGCCCAGCCGCGGTACACGGCCGAGTTCTCGAACGGGCGGGTCTCGGGGAACGGCATGCCGAACATGCCGCGCGCGGCGAGGCCCGCGATCACGTGGCGGGGGAACTCGGCGCGGGCCCAGAGCCCGTTGACGTGCGGCCGGACCTCGGCCTCGAGGTACGCGCGCAGGTCGGCGAGGGACTCCTTCTCCCGGTCGCCGAGCCGGGTCTCGTAGCCGTAGAAGTCGCCGATGAGGGGGGTGAGGGACACGATGCTCCGTTGCGGTTCGTCGGCGCCCTCGGGGACGGGCGCCTGCGGCCGAGCCTAGGTCGGCGTCCCGGCCGGGTCGTCATCGATTGGTACTTTGGTCGCGTCCGGACAGGACGCGCCCGCCCGGGCGTTGTAGGTAGCCGCCAAGCCCGACAGGATCGCCCGTGTTCACTGCCATCGCCAACACCCCCCGCGACTACGCCTGGGGGTCCCGCACCGCGATCGCCGAGCTCCTGGGCCGCGAGGCATCCGGCGGCCCCGAGGCCGAGCTGTGGCTCGGCGCGCACGACGGCTCGCCGACCCGCGTGGTCGACCCGGCATCCGCGGGCGGCGCGAGGACCCTCGCCGAGTGGATCCGCCGCGATCCCGCGACCACCCTCGGCCCGCTCGCCCGGGGCCTGCGTCACGGCGACGGTCCCGGCCTCCCGTTCCTCCTCAAGGTGCTCGCCGCCGACGGCCCGCTCTCGCTGCAGGCGCACCCGGACCTGCATCGCGCGCGCCTCGGCTTCCGCGACGAGGAGGGGCGCGGCATCCCGATCGACGCGCCGCACCGCAACTACAAGGACCCGCTGCACAAGCCCGAGCTGATCTTCGCGCTCAGCGACGAGTTCCACGCGCTCTGCGGCTTCCGGCCGCTCGCGGAGGTGCGGGAGGTATTCACGCTGCTGCTCACGCTCGACGCGTCCGGGCCCGACTCCGACCCGGCCGTGATCCGCACCGTCCTGTCGCGCCTCACGGGCTCCGAGGCCGACGTGCTGCGCGACACGTTCGCCTTCCTCATGGGCGGCGGACCCGAGGTGCGTCGCCTGGTCGACCGCGTCACGCTGCTCGCGAGCCTCGCCTCCGACCGGCAGTGCCGCGAGTTCTCGACCGAGATGCGCACCGTGCGCGAGCTCGCCCAGGCGTACCCGGGGGATCCCGGCATCGTCACGTCCCTCCTCCTCAACCGCGTGACGCTCCGTCGCGGGGAGGCGCTCTACCTGCCCGCGGGCAACATCCACGCGTACCTGCACGGGCTCGGGATCGAGCTCATGGCCGCCTCCGACAACGTGCTGCGCGGCGGCCTCACTCCCAAGCACGTGGACGTGCCCGAGCTCCTCGACGTGCTCGAGTTCCAGGCGCTGCCGGTGCCGTACCTCGCGCCCGAGCACGCCGCGCCCGGCGTCGAGCTCTACCGGCCGGACGTCCCCGACTTCCTGCTGGCGCACATCACCCCGGCCACGCGCGACCATGCCGCGGGCGATGCGGGCGCGAGCGTCGTGGTGGTCGACGGGCCGGCCGTCCTCCTGTGCACCTCGGGACGGATGACCGTCCGCGGCCAGGCGTCGACGGTCGTCGTCGGCCGCGGCGACGCCGTGTTCATCACGCCGGACGAGGGCCGCCTCGTGGTGACGGGGGAGGGCGAGGCGTTCCTCGCGACGACCCCCGCACCCGCACCCGGCGGCGACGCGGACGGCGCGGACGACGGCGTCGGCGCGTGACCGGCGGCCGGATCGCCGTCGATAGGGTGGCCGCATGACATGGTTGGTCACCGGCGGCGCCGGCTACATCGGTTCGCACATCGTCTCCGCGTTCGCGCGTGCGGGGATCGACACGGTCGTCCTGGACGACCTCTCGAGCGGGCACGCGTCGTTCGTGCCGGACGGCGTGCCGTTCCACCGCGGATCCGTGCTCGACCGCGAGCTGCTCGCCCGCGTCCTCGGATCGGGCGACATCCGCGGCGTCGTGCACGTGGCCGGCTACAAGTACGCGGGCGTCTCCGTCCAGCGCCCGCTGCACACCTACGAGCAGAACGTGACCGCCACGGCCGTCCTGCTCGAGGAGATGCAGCGCGCGGACGTCGACAGCATCGTCTTCTCGTCCTCGGCGGCCGTCTACGGGACGCCCGACGTCGACCTGGTCGACGAGCGCACGGCCAAGGCGCCCGAGTCGCCGTACGGCGAGTCCAAGCTCATCGGCGAGTGGCTCCTGCGCGACCAGGGCATCGCGGCGGGCCTCCGGCACGCGTCGCTCCGCTACTTCAACGTCGTGGGATCCGGCGAGGAGGGCTACTTCGACACCAGCCCGCACAACCTCTTCCCGCTCGTCTTCGACGCGCTGCTCGACGGACGCACGCCGCGGATCAACGGCGGCGACTACCCGACGCCCGACGGCACGTGCGTGCGCGACTACATCCACGTCGTCGATCTCGCGGCCTCCCACGTCGCGGCCGCGCGCCGCCTCGAGGCGGGGGAGCCCGTCGAGCCCGTGTACTGCCTCGGCAGCGGCGCGGGCGTGAGCGTCCGCGAGATCATGACGGCCATCGCCCGCGCCACGGGCATCGACTTCGAGCCGGAGGTGCGCGACCGCCGCCCCGGCGACCCGGCGCGGATCGTGGCCTCGGGCGAGCTCGCCGCGCGCGACATCGACTGGGCCATGCGCCACTCCCTGGACGACATGGTCACGAGCGCCTGGCACGCCCGCCAGGCCGGCACCGCGGCCTAGCGCCGGCGGCGAGCGGCGGCGCGTCGCAACCCTCGAGGAGCGGCTGAGGGTTTACGCTCCGCGGCTTGACGCGAGCGAGTTACACCGGTGTAATTATGACGATGAGCTGGGGCCGGCCGGGCGCCCCGGCCGCGTGGGGAGATCGTGACATGGCACTACCTGAGTACCACGCCGGAGTCCCCGACGACTGGTTCGTCGACCCCGTCCGACTCGGGGTCCCGGGCGTCCGCAGCGTCGACGACGGCAACCCGCTCGCATGGCAGGCCGACTCGCTCTGCGCGCAGACCGACCCCGAGGCGTTCTTCCCCGAGAAGGGCGGCTCCACGCGCGACGCCAAGAAGATCTGCGGCTCGTGCGAGGTGCGCAGCGAGTGCCTCGAGTACGCGCTGGAGAACGACGAGCGCTTCGGCATCTGGGGCGGCCTGTCCGAGCGCGAGCGCCGGAAGCTCCGCAAGCGCGCGGTCTGACCCGGCCACCCACGGCCCCGCGGCGCCCGCGTTCCGGCGCGCCGTCCCGCTGCGGCGGATCCCCATCACGCACCACGTAGGGTCTCCTCTGTCATGCAGCCACGAGTAACCGCGATCCTCGTCGCCCACGAGGGCGCGCCGTTCCTCGACCGGACCCTCCAGGCCCTCGCAGCACAGACCCGGCGGCCCGACCAGGTGGTCGCGGTCGACCTCGGGTCCCGCGACGGATCCGCCGCCCTCCTCGCGGCGTCCGATCCCACCCGGATGGTGCAGGCGCCGGCCCGCATGACCTTCGGGCAGGCGGTCGAGCAGGCCGTCCGCGTGATCCCGGCGCCGGAGGGCGACCACGAGCTGCTCTGGCTGCTCTCCGCCGACAACGCGCCGGCGCCCGACGCGCTCGAGCGCCTCCTCGCCGCCGTGGAGGCCTCGCCGAGCGTCGCGGTCGCCGGCCCGAAGCTCATGGAGTGGGACCACCCCGGCTACATCCACGAGATGGGGACGACGCTCACGACGCTCGGCGCGGCCGTGCCCGTCGTCGACGTCGAGCTCGACCAGGCGCAGTACGACGAGATGAGCGACGTCCTCGGCGTGGCCGCGGGCGGCATGCTCGTGCGCCACCGCCTCTGGGACGAGCTCGGCGGGTTCGACGACGCGCTGCCCGTCATCGACGACGCGCTCGACCTCTGCGTCCGCGCCCGCCTCGCCGGCCACCGCGTCGTGGTCGTGCCCGCCGCCCGCGTCGCCTCGGCGGGCGACGCCGCCCCCGGCACGGCCTTCCTCGGGAAGCGCACGCCGCGCCGTCGCCGCCGTCGCCTGCGCCGGCAGGCCCAGCTGCATCGCCGTCTCGCGTACGCGCCGCCGGCCGCCGTCTCGTTCCACTGGCTCTCGCTCGTGCCGCTCGCGATCCTGCGCGCCCTGCTGCAGATGCTGCGCAAGCGGCCGACCGCCGCGCCCGGCGAGATCGGCGCCGCGGTGCGCGTGGCGGTGGCGCCCGGACGGATCCTGGCCAGCCGTCGTCGTCTCGCCTCGACGCGCACGGCGCCGTGGTCGAGCATCGCGTCGCTCCGTCAGCCGCTCGCGGTCGGACGTCGCCGCCGGTCGCTGGCCCGGGAGCAGTACCGCGTGGAGCACATGGGCGTCTCCGACGGCGTGGAGTTCCTCGCCACGGGAGGCGGCTGGACCGTGCTCGCGGCGCTCCTCCTCTCCGCCGTGATGTGGCTGCCGCGGCTCACCGGCACCGCCCTCGTCGGCGGGCAGCTCCTGCCGCTCGGCCCGAGCGCCGGCGCGCTGTGGGCGCAGGTCGGCATCGGGGTCCGCGGATCCGGCGCGGGGCCCGTCGCCCCCTCCGACCCCTTCGCCTACGTGCTCGCCGTGCTCGGCAGCGTCACCGCGTGGGAGCCGTCGCTCGCCGTCCTCGGCCTGTTCGTGGCCGCCCTGCCCCTCGCCGCCCTCGCTGCGTGGCTCTGCGCCGCGCAGCTGACGCGGAACGCCTGGTTGCGCGCGCTGGCCGCCCTCGTCTGGACCCTGGCGCCCACGCTGCTCGTCGCGCTCGGCGACGGCCGCCTGCCTGCCGTGCTCGCGCACCTGCTCCTCCCGTGGCTCGCGCTGGCGGTGCTGCGTGCGCCGCGCTCGTGGTCCGCGTCCGCCGTGGCGGGGATCCTGATGGCCGCCGTCGGCGCCTCCGCCCCCTCGCTCGTCCCGGCCGTCCTCGTGCTGTGGCTCGTCGCCACCGTGCGGGCCGGACGCCACGCCGGGCGGCTCGTGACGATCCCCGTGCCGCTGCTCGCCCTCGTCGCGCCCCTCGTGGTCTCCCGCGTGATGCAGGGGCAGCCCCTCGCGCTCGCCGCCGACCCGGCAGTCCCCGCGGGCTTCACGCCCGCCGACGTGCCCGGCCTCGCGCTGGGCTTCCCGACCGCCGGCCTCGGCGGCTGGTCCGCGTTCGTCGACGGGCTGGCCGCCGGGTCGCCGGCCGGCGTGGCCCTCGTGGTCGTCGCGGTGCTGGTCGCGCCGCTCGTGCTGGGCGCGATCGCCGCGCTCTTCCTCCGCGGGTCGCACCGCGCCGCGCTCGCGCTCGGCGTGACGGTGCTCGGGTTCGCGACCGCGGTGCTCGCCGCGCGGACGGTGATGCAGTCGACCGGGTCCGACGTCGTCGCGGTCTGGCCCGGATCCGGGCTCAGCCTCCTCTGGCTCGGGCTCGCCGGAGCGCTCGTCCTCGGCTTCGCGACGCTCGGCCGCCGATCGGTCGTACCCGGGCTCGTGGCCGCCGTGACCCTGGTCGTGCTCGCGCTGCCGCTCGTCTCCGCCGCGGCCGCCGGATCCACCGTCGTGCGCGCCACCGCGGACACCTCGCTGCCCGGGCTCGTGGTCGCCGAGGCCGCCACGGATCCCGCGGTCGGCACGCTCGTGCTGCGCGCCGGGGACGACGGCTCCCTGTCCGCCGACGTCGAGCGCGGCGCCGGCCGGACCCTCGAGCAGGTCTCCACGGTCGACTCGACCATCGGACCGCTGTCCGACACGCAGACCCGCGTCGCCGAGCTCGCGGGCAACGTCGCCTCCCGATCGGGCCTCGACGCCACCGACGACCTCCGGGCGCTCGGGATCAGCTACGTGCTCCTCCAGACGCCCGGGGGCGACGCCGAGGCCGCGGTGCACGACCGCGCCCGCGCCGCGCTCGACGACGACCCCGTGTTCACCGCCGTCGGGCAGACCGAGGCGGGGCTGCTGTGGCGCTTCGTGGGCAGCGACGACCTCGTCGCCCAGGTCGCGGGTCCCGGCAACCTCGACGACCCGGGTCGCGCGAGCGTGCTCGCGGCGCAGGCGCTCGTCTTCGCGCTGACCCTGCTCCTCGCGATCCCCACCGGCGGGCTCGCCGCGCGCAGCCGACCGCTGCCGGCCTATCGCGAGCCCGTGGCCGCCACGGACGCACGCCCGGCGGACGCCGCGGAGCCGCGGCCCGTGCACGATGACCGCGGGACCCCCGCCTACCCCGACGAGCCGACGGGCCAGGCCGCGGAGTCCGTGCCGTTCGGCGACATCCCGCAGGCGGGGGAGCGCCGCTCCGGCGACGACGGGGAGGGCGGCGACGACGGATCCGCGCCCGACCGCGACCTCGCCACCGACGACGACCGCAGGAGGACAGATGGCCAGGCGTGACGCCGTGCGCATCGCGACGCGCGTGACCACCGGGATCGTCGGCGTCGCCGTGCTGGGGGTCGTCGTCACCGGCGCGCTCCTGCTGCCACCCGCCGCGGTCGACGCGAGCGCCCCCTCGGTGCTCGTGACCCCCGTGGCGACCGACCAGCAGCGCGTCTGCCCCGGCGCGCTCCTCCGCCCGCCCGCGGCCGATGCGGCGTCGACGACGACCGCGGTCGCCGTGGGGAGCGCCGCCGTGACGACCGGATCCGCGACGACCGGATCGACCGGCACCGCCCCCGCCGTCCGCACCTCGCGCATCCAGGCCCCCGATGTGCAGGGGGCGGCGTCCAGCGCGCCGTCCGTGCTCGCCGCCGCGGGCGCCGTCGACGACGCGCCGACCGACCTCGCGGGCGCGGCCTCCGAGATCGCGACGCAGGCCGACCTGGCCGGGCTCGCCGCCGCGTCGTGCTCCGAGGCCACCGCCGACGCGTGGCTCGTGGGCGGCGCCACGACCACCGGCCGCACCACGTTCGTCGTGCTCGACAACCCGTCCGGCGTCTCCTCCACCGTCGACCTCGCCATCACGGGCGAGGACGGGGCCGTCAGCGCACCCGGCGCCAGCGGGATCTCGGTCCCGGCCGGCGGTCGCCGCGTGCTCAGCCTCGCGGGCCTCGCCCCGGACCTCTCCTCCCCGGCCGTGCACGTCCAGAGCCGCGGCGGCCAGGTCGTCGCCCGGCTCGAGCAGAGCACGGTCCGCGGGCTGCTCGCAGGCGGCGTCGACTGGATCGGTCCTGCCGCCTCCCCGGCCACCGCCCTCACCATGACCGGCCTCCGCATCGACTCGCAGGCCGCGCCCGTCGCGCCCGTCGACGGCCAGGATGCGGCCGCCGACGACGAGGGCGGATCGGCGCCCGGAACGGGCTCGGATGCCGGCCCCGAGCCCGACCGCACGACGGCGGTGCGGATCCTGGCCCCCGGGACCGAGGACGCGGACGTCAGCGTGAGCGTCACCCCCGAGGAGGGCACCGACGGCACGGGCACCACCTTCACGGTGCAGGTCGACGCAGGACGCACGGTCGACGTGCCGGTCGCCGACCTCACGGACGGGCGCTACGCGGTGACCGTGCAGAGCTCGGTCCCGGTCACGGCGGCCGTCCGCAGCGTGTCCGGCGCGGCCGAGAGCGGCGCGACCGACTTCGCGTGGCTGCCGTCAGCCGAGGCGCTCACGCGGGACGCGCTCGTCTCGGTGCCCGCGGGCCCGGCACCGCTCCTGCACCTGCGGAACGCTGGGGACCAGCCGGCCGCCGTCACCGCGCGGCCGACCGACGGCTCCGCGGCGGTGTCGCTCGACGTGCCCGCGGGATCCGAGGTCTCGGCCGCCGTCGAGGGCGGGCGCACCTACCTGCTCGAGGGGGCCACGGGCCTCACGGCGACCGTCACGCTCGCCGAGCCCGGGCGATCCGCTGCCCTTCCCGTCGTGCCGGTCCTGCCCGCCGCCGACCCGCTGCGCGTCCACCCCTGACGCCGAGCGCGACGTCCGCCGGACCGCGGCGCGCGCGTCCGGCGGACGCCTGGCACCCGTTCGGGATCCGCGCCTAGTGCGGGTCGTACCTGTCGGGGGCGAGGTCCCACGGGTCCTTGCCGAGCAGCTCGGCGACCGCGCGGTACACGCAGCCCTCGACGAGCGCCCGCTGGTGGTACGCGTCGTCCTCGTGGAGGTGGGCGAGGCGCTCGATCGGGAGCCGGTAGAAGATGACGCGGCGCTCGTCGGCGAGGACGCTCCAGCGGTCGATGCCGTCCCGCTCGCTGTTGTCGGCGGGCAGCGCGGCCACCTCGAACGAGACGCGGTCGAGCTCATCGGGCCAGAGGCCGCGGAGGTACTCGGCAGCGGACGCGATGGTCTCGTCGAAGACGTCGGCGCGCGTGCGCAGCACCGGCAGCTCCGGCCCGGTGACGGGGGAGCGGAGGCCGCGGCCGTGCCGATCCCGCCAGGATCCCCGGATGGAGACGTGGCCTCCCCGGCGGCGCGATCGTGGCATGGCCCCATCGTACCGGCCGGGGTCGGCGGTAGTGTGGGCCCGACATGACGAACAGGCCCTGCTCCCGCGTCGGCTGCACCGGCGGCGCCACGACCACGCTCACCTACGTCTACGCGGACTCGATGGCCGTCCTCGGTCCCCTCAGCCACGACTCCGAGCCGCACAGCTACGACCTCTGCGACCGCCACGCGGCCCGCCTCTCGGCCCCGCAGGGCTGGCAGATCGTCCGGCACGGCGTCCTCGGTGAGGTAGGTTCCTGAGCATGACGACGACTGCCGCCGAGACGCTGACCGCCATCGTGAAGACCTACGACGTGCGAGGTCTCGTCGGGAGCCAGCTCACCGAGGAGCTGGTCACGGCCCTCGGCGCCGGCTTCGTCGACGAGCTCGGCGCCGCTGGCGGCGAGATCGTCGTGGGCCACGACATGCGCGACTCCTCGCCGTCGTTCGCCCGGGCCTTCGCCCGGGGCGCCACGGCGCGCGGCGGGAACGTCCTCCTCATCGGGCTCTGCTCGACGGACGAGACCTACTTCGCGTCGGGATCCCTCGACGCCCCCGCGGTCATGTTCACCGCGAGCCACAACCCGGCCACGTACAACGGCCTCAAGTTCTCCCGCGCCGGCGCCCAGGGCATCAGCCTCGACACGGGCCTCGCCGCCATCCGCGACCGCGCCATCGGCTTCCTGTCGGACGGCATCGCCCCCGTCGAGCCGGCGGGGGAGGTGCGCGAGCGCGACGTGCTCGCCGACTACGCGGGCTACCTCCGCCAGCTCGTCGACCTCGCCGGGATCCGTCCGCTGCGCGTCGTGGTCGACGCCGGCAACGGCATGGGCGGCATGACCGTCCCCGCCGTGCTCGGCACCGCGGCCGGCCTGCCGGAGCTGCCCATCGAGATCATCCCGCTGTACTTCGAGCTCGACGGCACCTTCCCGAACCACGAGGCGAACCCCCTCGAGCCCGCCAACCTGGTCGACCTGCAGAAGGCGGTCGTCGAGCACGGCGCCGACCTCGGCCTCGCCTTCGACGGCGACGCGGACCGCTGCTTCGTCGTGGACGAGAAGGGGCAGGCGGTCACGCCCAGCGCCGTCGCCGCCATCGTCGCGCTCCGCGAGATCTCACGCGTGAAGGCGCAGTCGCCTGGCGAGGAGGTCACGGTGCTGCACAACCTCATCACCTCGCGCATCGTGCCGGAGACCATCGAGGCGGCGGGCGCCACGGCCGTCCGCACGCGCGTCGGCCACTCGCTCATCAAGGACCAGATGGCCGCCACGGGCGCCGTCTTCGGCGGCGAGCACTCCGCGCACTACTACTTCCGCGACTTCTGGGGCGCCGACAACGGCATGCTCGCCGCCATGCACCTGCTCGCCGAGTTCGGCCAGACCGACGGCCTCATGTCCGACCTCTCGGCGCGCTACACGCCGTACGCGCTGTCGGGCGAGATCAACAGCACGGTCGACGACGTGCCGGCCGCCTACGAGCGCATCGTCGAGGCCTTCCGCGGACGCGGCGAGTTCGACGAGCTCGACGGCCTCACGGTCGACGGCCCGGTCGGCGACGACGGGTCGTTCTGGTGGTTCAGCGTCCGGCCCTCGAACACCGAGCCGCTGCTGCGCCTGAACGTCGAGGCGTCGACCGAGGAGAAGATGGCCGCCCTCCGCGACGAGCTCCTGGGGCTGATCCGCGGGGCCTGATCCCGCGACCCGCACCGCTTCCGACGCCGCGTCCCCCTCGAGGGGCGCGGCGTCGTCGCGTCCCAGGCTGTGCACGCGGCCATACCCCAGGGGGGTTCCTTCCGGTACCCCCAGGGGGTACCATGGACGGGAACGGGAGGTGGCCGCGATGGTCGGGTACAGCGAGGGCAAGGACGACATCCTCAAGCGGCTGCGACGCGCGGAGGGGCAGGTGCGCGGGATCGAGCGCATGGTCGAGTCCGACACCTACTGCATCGACGTGCTCACGCAGGTCTCCGCCGTCACGCGCGCCATGGAGACCGTCGCGCTGAAGCTGCTCGACGACCACCTCGCCCACTGCCTCGCGGAGGCCGCGAGCGAGGGCGGCCAGGTCGCGGACGACAAGGTGCGCGAGGCCTCCGCGGCCATCGCGCGGCTCGTCCGGTCCTGATCCGCCGTGCCCATCGACATCGCACGACCCGAAGGAGTCCCCATGACCACCACGACCTTCCCCGTCACCGGCATGACCTGCGCGCACTGCGTCGCGAGCGTCACCGAGGAGGTCGGCGAACTGCCGGGCGTCGCGTCCGTGGCCGTCGACCTCGTCGTCGGCGGCGCGTCCACCGTCACCGTCGAGAGCGAGCGGCCGCTCGACCCCGCGGCCGTGCGCGCCGCGGTCGACGAGGCCGGGTACGTCGCGGGGCTCTGACATGACCGACCCCGCATCCGGATCCGGACCCGCCGCGGGTCCCGTCGCCGCGCCGGCCGAGGACGGCGTGGTGCTGACGCGCGTCGACCTCGACGTGCAGGGCATGACGTGCGCATCGTGCGCGATGCGGATCGAGCGGAAGCTCGGCCGGATGCCCGGGGTCGAGGCCGCCGTGAACTACGCCACCCGTCGGGCGCGCGTGCAGCTGCCCGCGGGCACGAGCGTCGAGGACGCGATCCGCACGATCGAGCGCACGGGGTACCGGGCGTCCGAGCGCGCCGGATGGGGGAGCGCGCCGACGGACGGCGTCGCGTCCGTCCCCGCCGTCCCTGCTGCGCCCGAGGTCCCGGTGGTGCCCGAGCCCCCGGCGGTGCGCGCGGTCGCCGCTCCGCCCGTCCGGGACGCCGTCGCCGCCCGCCGCCCCGACGCCGACGAGCTCGCGCTCCGGCAGCGCCTCGTGGTGTCCGCGGCGCTCACGGTCCCCGTGTTCCTCATGGCGATGGTCCCCGCGCTCCAGTTCCGCGACTGGCAGTGGCTGTCGCTCGCCCTCGCCGCGCCCGTCGCGGTGTGGGGCGCCTGGCCGTTCCACCGGTCGGCTGCCATCAACGCGCGCCACGGCGGCGTGGGCATGGACACGCTCGTGAGCATCGGCGTCGCGGCCGCGTTCCTGTGGTCGCTGTACGCGCTCTTCCTCGGCGACGCGGGCGAGCCCGGCATGCGCATGACCATGAGCCTCGTCTCGGAGCCCGGCGGGGGATCCGGGGACGTCTACCTCGAGGTCGCCGCGGCCGTCACCGTCTTCCTCCTGGGCGGCCGCTACCTGGAGGCGCGGGCCGCCCGCGCGTCCGGCGCCGCCCTCGCCGCGCTCCTCGACCTCGCGGCCAAGGACGTGGCCGTGGTGCGCGACGGCGTCGAGGCGCGGATCCCCATCCGCGACCTCCGCGTCGGCGCGGAGTTCGTCGTGCGGCCGGGCGAGCGGATCGCGACCGACGGCGTGGTCGTCGACGGATCCGGCGCCGTCGACCGCTCGCTCCTCACGGGCGAGTCCCTGCCGGCGGAGGTCGGCCCCGGCGACGAGGTCACGGGCGCCACCCTCAACGCCGGCGGCCGCCTGCTCGTGCGCGCGACGCGCGTGGGGGAGGAGACCCGCCTCGCCCGCATGGCCGCGCTCGTGGAGGAGGCGCAGACCGGCAAGGCCCGGATCCAGCGCCTCGCCGACCGCGTGTCGGCCGTCTTCGTGCCCGTCGTGCTCGTGCTCGCCGTCGGCACGCTCGTCGGCTGGCTGCTGCTCGGCTTCGCGCCCGAGGCCGCGTTCACGGCGGCGGTCGCGACGCTCATCATCGCCTGCCCGTGCGCCCTCGGCCTCGCGACGCCGACCGCGCTCCTCGTGGGCACGGGCCGCGGCGCGCAGCTCGGGATCCTCATCACCGGTCCCGAGGTGCTCGAGTCGACCCGCCGCATCGACACGGTGCTGCTCGACAAGACCGGCACGGTCACGACGGGCGTCATGTCACTCGTGCGCGCGGTCCCCGCGGCCGGCGTCGACGCCGACGAGCTCGTCCGCGTCGCCGCCGCCCTCGAGCAGCGCTCCGAGCACCCGATCGCGCGCGCCGTCGTCGAGGCCGCGGGCGCTGGGTCCCTGCCCGAGGTGTCCGGGTTCGTCGCGACCGCGGGCCTCGGCGTGCACGGCGTGGTGGACGGCCGCGCGGTCGCCGTCGGCCGACCGGCGTGGCTCGCCGACGCCTGGTCCGCCGAGCCGGACGCCGCGCTCACCGCGGCGCTGCGGGACGCCGAGGCGGGAGGATCCACCGTCGTCGCGGTCGCGTGGGACGGCGCCGTGCGCGGCGTCCTCGCCGTCGCCGACACCGTCAAGCCCACGAGCGCCGAGGCCGTCCGCCGGATCCGCGCGCTCGGCCTCCGCCCCGTCCTCCTCACGGGCGACACCGCGGGCGCCGCGCACCGCGTCGCCGCGGAGGTCGGCATCGACGAGGTGATCGCGGGTGTCCTCCCCGAGGGCAAGCTCGATGCCGTGCGCCACCTGCAGGCCGAGGGCCGCGTGGTCGCGATGGTCGGCGACGGCGTGAACGACGCCGCCGCCCTCGCGCAGGCCGACCTCGGGATCGCGATGGGCACGGGCACCGACGCGGCCATCGAGGCGGGCGACATCACGATCGTCCGCGGCGACCTCGTGCTCGTGGCCGACGCCGTGCGGCTCGCCCGGCGCACGCTCGGCACGATCCGCGGCAACCTGTTCTGGGCCTTCGCCTACAACGCGGCCGCGATCCCGGTCGCCATGCTGGGCCTCCTCGACCCGCTCCTGGCCGGGCTCGCGATGGCGCTCTCGTCGGTCTTCGTCGTCACCAACAGCCTGCGTCTGCGGTCCTTCCGCTAGCGGGCGCGCGCCCGTCCGTCATCCACGGGCGGCCGTCACGCGTCGGATGCGAGACTGGACGCATGACCCTGCTCCCGGACGCCACCAGCACCGCCCTGCCCTTCCGCGTCGCCGACCTCTCCCTCGCGGAGTCCGGCCGCCACCAGATCCGCCTCGCCGAGAACGAGATGCCCGGCCTCATGGCCCTCCGCGAGGAGTTCGGCGCGTCGCAGCCGCTCGCGGGCGCGCGCATCGCCGGATCCATCCACATGACCGTGCAGACGGCCGTGCTCATCGAGACCCTCACGGCCCTCGGCGCCCAAGTGCGCTGGGCGAGCTGCAACATCTTCTCCACGCAGGACGAGGCCGCGGCCGCCGTCGCGGTCGGCGCCGGCACCCCGGAGGCGCCCGCGGGCGTGCCGGTCTTCGCCTGGAAGGGCGAGACGCTCGAGGAGTACTGGTGGTGCACCGAGCAGATCTTCGACTGGTCGGGCGAGGCGCAGGCCGCCGACGCCGACTGGACGGGCCCGAACATGATCCTCGACGACGGCGGCGACGCCTCCCTCCTGGTGCACAAGGGCCGCGAGTACGAGCTCGCCGGCGTCGTGCCCGAGACGCCGGAGGACGCCAGCCACGAGTACCGCGTGATCCTCGACACGCTCCGCCGCAGCCTCTCCGCGTCCTCGGACCGCTGGACCCGCCGCGCCGCCGACATCCAGGGCGTCACCGAGGAGACCACCACGGGCGTCCACCGCCTCTACGAGCTGGCGCGCGACGGCGAGCTGCTGTTCCCGGCGATCAACGTCAACGACTCGGTCACCAAGAGCAAGTTCGACAACAAGTACGGCATCCGGCACTCGCTGCCCGACGGCCTCAACCGCGCCACCGACGTGCTCATCGGCGGCAAGGTCGCGTTCGTCGTCGGCTACGGCGACGTGGGCAAGGGCGCGGCCGAGGCGCTGCGCGGGCAGGGCGCGCGCGTCATCGTCTCCGAGGTCGACCCCATCTGCGCGCTCCAGGCCGCGATGGACGGCTACCAGGTCGCGAAGCTCTCGTCCGTCATCGAGACGGTCGACATCCTCGTCACCGGCACGGGCAACGTCGACGTCGTGCGCGTGGACGACATCCAGCGCATGAAGCACCAGGCCATCATCGCCAACGTCGGCCACTTCGACAACGAGATCGACATGGCCGGGCTCGAGCGCCTCGAGGGCGTCGAGAAGGTGGAGATCAAGCCGCAGGTGCACGAGTGGCGCCTGCCGTCGGGCCGCAGCGTGCTCGTGCTCTCCGAGGGGCGCCTGATGAACCTGGGCAACGCCACCGGCCACCCGTCGTTCGTGATGAGCAACTCGTTCACGAACCAGGTGCTCGCGCAGATCGAGCTCTGGGTGCGCAACGAGCAGTACCCGATCGGCGTGTACGTGCTGCCGAAGCACCTCGACGAGAAGGTCGCGCGCCTCCACCTCGACGCGCTCGGCGTGGAGCTCACCGAGCTCCGACCCGAGCAGGCCGCCTACATCGGCGTGCCGGTCGAGGGCCCGTACAAGGTGGACCACTACCGGTACTGATCCGCGCGGGTCATGCCGACGCCGTCCGTCCCCGCCACGGGACGGGCGGCGTCGTCGCGTCCGGCGGCTCAGCCGGGCGTGGATCCGCCGCGCGCCGGGAACCCGTGCGGGAGCCCCGCGAGGATCGGCTCGAGCGACGCCATGCGGTCGCGCTCCAGCATCAGCGCGCGGTGCTCGCGCTCCCGGCGGACGGCGCCGACGGCCGTGACGAACGACTCGGGATCCGTGGCGGGCAGGGGCGACACGTGCACCGCGGCCTCGTTCGCCAGCTCCGCCGCGAGGCGCGCGCGGGACGCCGGCGTCATGGAGGTGCGCTGGGCGAGGAAGCGGGCGAGTCGGCGGCCGAGCGCGTCCGGCAGGCGCCCGACGTCGGCCTCCGACGCCCACGCGACGAGGTGCGGCGGGACGGGCGGCAGGGGCACCGGATACGCGGGCACCCGCTCGTGCTGCGAGCGGGTGCCGGCCACGAGGTCCCCGAGGCGCTGGGCGCGTGGGCTGAGGAGGCCCACGAGCGCGGCGAGCCCGCCGAGCGTGAGGTAGATCTCGAGGATCCCGACGAGCGCCCGGGCCACCGCGTGCCGGAGTCCGATGCCGCCGCCGTCCGCCCGCACGATGCGCGCGCCGACGGCCCACCGCCCGAGCGACCGGCCGCGTGACGCGACCTCCACGACCACCGGCAGCACGACGATCGCGAGCACGATGGCGGCGATGGCCGCGGCGGCGCCGGACGCGCCGTCGAGGAGGCCCGCCTCGGCGAGCCGCCCGATCAGCAGCAGGAGCAGGAGGCCCACGACCAGGGAGGCGATCACGTCGATGGCGGCGCCCGCGGCCCGCAGCACGAAGCCCGCGGGACGGACGTCGAGGGCGACGGCCTCGCCGACCACGAGCGCGTCGGGACCGTCCGAGAGCATCGGGTCGTGCGCGTCGGCTGCCGCCATGCATATAGTCAAGCAGATGGACCTCGACGCCTACACCGCCGCCCACCGGGACGACTGGGACCGGCTCGCCCGCCTCGCGGGCCGGAGCCGTCTCACCGGACCCGACGCCGACGAGCTCGTCGACCGGTACCAGGCGGGCGCGGCGGAGCTGTCCGCGATCCAGGCGGCGGCCGGATCGACCGCGCAGGGCGACCGGCTCTCGGTGGCGCTCTCGCGGGCCCGCATGCGCTTCACCGGGCAGACGACCAACGTCGCGTCGCGCATCCCCGCGTTCTTCGCCGTCGACCTGCCCGCTGCGCTGTACCGGATCCGCTGGCTGACGCTCGCGGTCGCCCTCGTCACGGTCGCGATCGTCGCGCTCTACGCCACCTGGATCCTCCGCGACCCGTCGATGATCGCCAGCCTCGGCAGCGACGCCGACCTGCGGAAGTACGTCGAGGACGACTTCATCGACTACTACAGCGCGAACCCGGCGGCCTCGTTCACGGGCCAGGTCTGGACGAACAACGCGTGGATCGCCGCGCAGTGCGTCGCCTTCGGCATCACGGGCCTGTGGGTGCCGTACGTCATCCTGCAGAACGCGCAGGGCCTCGGCACGACGACCGCGGTGATGTTCTCCTACGGCGAGGGCGACACGTTCTTCTCCTACATCCTCCCGCACGGCCTGCTGGAGCTGACGGCGATCTTCGTGGCCGCCGCCGCGGGCCTGCGCATCTCGTGGGCGTGGATCGCCCCCGGCGCCCGCACGCGCGGGCAGGCGCTCGCGGAGGACGGGCGCGCGCTCATCACGGTGGCGATGGGGCTCGTGCTCGTGCTGCTGGTCTCCGGGATCATCGAGGGCTTCGTGACGCCGCAGCCGTGGCCCGTGCCGCTCAAGATCGCGATCGGCGCGGTCGCCCTCGGGGCGTTCCTCTTCTACATGGTGGTCGTGGGCGGCCGGGCGGCGCGCGCGGGCGCGACGGGCGACCTCGACGAGTTCGAGGCGGGCGGCCGGCGGATCGTCGCGGGCTGAGCCGCGGGATCCGCCGCGCCGCCCGCCTCGCGGGTCGTGCGGGTTGCGCCGGTCAGGCCGCCGGATCCACCTCGGCCTCCAGCGGCGTCGCCGTCACCGAGGTGCCCACGTGCAGCCGGAACGCGCCGGGCTCGCGCTGCCAGCCGCCGTCCCAGTGCGCGAAGGTCCGCGCGCCGATCGCGACGTCCACCTCGGCGGACGCGCCCGCGGCGAGCTCGACGGACGCGAAGCCCGCGAGCCAGCGCACCGGACGGTCGACCGCGGATCCGTCGCGCGACAGGTAGGCCTGCACGACCTGCTTGCCGGCGCGGTCGCCCGTGTTGGTCACGCGGACGGTCGCGGTGATCCCGCCGCTGCCGTCCTCGGCGACGCGCAGGTCGTCGATCTCGTGTGTCGTGTAGCCGAGGCCGTGGCCGAACGGGTACGCGGGGGTCGCGCCGGAGCGGAGCCACGCGCGGTAGCCGACGTGGATCCCCTCGTCGTAGACCACCTTGCCGTCCACCGGCGTGACGGAGCGGACGGGCACGTCCTCCTCGGTCGCGGGCCAGGTGGTGGGGAGGCGGCCGCCCGGCTCGACGGCGCCGAACAGCACGTCGGCGAGGGCGCCGCCGAACTCCTGGCCGCCGAACCAGGCGAGCAGCAGCGCCTGCACGTCGTCGCGCCAGGGGAGGAGCACGGGGGATCCGGAGTTGACGACCACGATCGTGCGCGGGTTCGCGGCGGCGACGCGGCGCACGAGCTCGTCCTGGCGGCCGGGGAGCGCGAGGGTCTCGCGATCGAAGCCCTCGGACTCGACCTGCGCGTTGGTGCCGACCACGACGATCGCGACGTCCGCGCCGGTCGCGGCCGCGACGGCCTCGTCCAGGATGCGCTCGGGCTCCGACTCGTCGGCCTCGAGGCCCACCGTGATGCCGAGGATGCCCGCGAGGCCGCCGGGCGCGCTGGTCAGCTCGAACTCGACCTTCAGATCCACCGGCTGGCCCGCCGTCGTCTGCAGGGGCGCGGAGATGGAGGGCGGGGACAGGAGGCTCGCGCCGAGGTCCATGCCGATGGGCGCGGCGCCGTCCTCGCGGAGCAGCTCGCCGTCGGCGAAGAGGCGGCCGCGACCGGTGGCGCTGAAGCCGAACAGCACCTCGTCCGTCGTCGGCGGGGTCCAGCGCGCGGTGATCTCGATGACCGCCGCCGTGCCCGTGGGCGCGTCGCCGCCGAAGTACATGAGGGTCGTCGCCCGGCGGTCCTCCGTGAACATCTCCTGGCCGTCGGCGTCGAGGAAGCGCACGAGGGCGCCGGGCTCGCCCGTGCGGGGGTTCCGGATCTCCGCGAGCGGCAGCTCCTGGATCCCGTTCTGCACGACCGCGCCGCGCGCGTACCGCACCTCCACGCCGTCACCGAGGGCGTCGCGGATCCCGTCGAGCGGCGTGATCACGTGCTCCGGGATGACGGTCGCGCTGCCGCCGCCCTGCGTGCGCGCCTCGACGGCGTTGTGGCCGATGACGGCGACGGTGCGGAGCGCGGACGCGTCCAGCGGCAGGGCGGCGTCCTCGTTGCGGACGAGCACCGTGCCGGCCGCCTCCGCCGTGCGCGCGAACGCGACGCCGTCCTCGACCTCGACGGGCGCGGGGGCGACGGCGTCGAATCCCTCGAGCGCTCCGACGCGGGCGGCGAGGCGCAGCAGGCGGATCACCTTGCGATCGAGGTCGGCCTCGGGCACGCGGCCGTCGCGCACGGCGTCGAGGAGCGCGTCGCCCCACGCGCCGACGGGGCCGGGCATCTCGAGGTCCTGCGAGGCGCGCGCGGCGTCCACGCTGCGGACGCCCGTCCAGTCGCTGACGACCACGCCGTCGAAGCCCCACTCGGAGTTGAGCGGGGTCTCGAGCAGGTCGTTCTCGGTGGAGGTCGTGCCGTTGATGGAGTTGTACGAGCTCATCACGAGCCAGGCGCGCGACTCGATGACGGCCTTCTCGAACGCGGCGAGGTACAGCTCGCGCAGCGCCCGCTCGGACACGACGCTGTCCGCCGTGAAGCGGTCGGTCTCGTACTCGTTGGCGACGTAGTGCTTGGGCGTCGCGCCGACGCCGTTCTCCTGGACCCCGCGCACGTACGCGGCGGCGAGGTCGGCGGTGAGCAGCGGATCCTCGCTGAACGCCTCGAAGTGCCGGCCGCCGTAGGGGGAGCGGTGCAGGTTGATGGTCGGGCCGAGCACGACGTCGACGCCCTTGCGGCGCGCCTCGACCGCGGAGGCGCGGCCGTAGCGCGCGGCGATCCCGGTGTCCCAGCTGGAGGACAGCGCGGACGCCGACGGCAGGTTGAGCGACGGGGAGCGCTCGTCCCAGACCTCGCCGCGCACGCCGCTCGGGCCGTCGGAGACGAGCATGCGACGGAGGCCGATGCCCTCCACGGGCCAGGTCGTCCAGAAGTCGCGGCCGGTGATCAGCTGCACCTTCTGCTCGAGGGTGAGGCGCGCGGCCAGCTCCTCGAGGCGGGCGGTGGCGGGGTCGAGCGGGGTGGTGTCGTGCGGGTCCATGGGTGCTCCTCGGGTGACGTCGGCGTCCGGTCGATCCTGCTCGCGTCCGGCGGTCACCGGACGCCCTTCACGCGGAAGGCGGCCGCCGCGCCGAGCACGCCGGCCGCGGCGCCGGCGAGGAAGAGGCCGGGGTAGCCGGCGATCCCCACCACGCCGCTCGCGGCGGTGGGCACGAGCGACTGCGGCAGCGCCTGCGCGATGTTGACGACGCCCAGGTCCTTGCCGTTGTCCTGGTCGCTCGGCAGCACGTCGGTGATGAGGGCGAGGTCGACCGCGTAGAACGAGCCGATGCCCGCGCCGATGACGAGCTGCGCGACGTAGACGACGGCGAGGCTGGGCGCGAGGGCGAGGATCACGAGGCCCACGACCGCGACGAGGGCCGCGGCGGCCACGAAGACCTTGCGGCGGCCCAGCCGGTCGCTCAGCCAGCCGGCCACGAAGGTGGTGGCGACGACGCCGATCACGTTGAAGAGCGTCGAGACGAACACGGCGTTCGCGACGTCGGCCTGCGCGACCCCGAGGTCGTCGATGAGGTAGAAGGCGAGGTAGTTCGTGGCGGTCACGGCGCTGGCCGTGAGGAGGAAGCGCATGAGCCAGGCCCAACCGAAGTCGGGGTTGCGACGCGGGTCGAACACGAAGGACCCGAGCACCTCCTTGACGCCGAGGCGCGTGGTCGGCCGCTCGGTGAGCACGCGGTCGCGGAAGACGAGCGCGAAGACGACGACCACGGCGACGCCGATCGCGCCCGGCACGAGCACCTGCTGCGTCGTGGTGGTGAACAGCTGGACGATGAAGGTGCCGACCACGAGCGATCCGTTCTGCGCGACGCCGATCGCGGCGGCCACCCGGCCGCGGTTGCGCGGGCGGGCGGAGTCGGCCATGACGGCGATGAGCGCGGCGATGGCGGCGTTGAAGCAGCCCTGCACCAGCATCCAGGCGCCCACGAGCGCGAGCACGGTGGTCGCCTGCGTGAGCAGGAGCAGCGCGCCGTAGCCGAGGACGACCCCGCCGATGATCCACGGGCGGCGCATGCCGAAGCGGCCGGGCGTGCGGTCGGAGAGGCGGCCGGCGAGCGGGTTCACGACGAGGGCGACGAGCGCGCCGAGGCCCAGGACGAGACTGAGCGTGCCCGCCGTGCTGCCGGGCGCCACCTCGGCGACCTTGAGCGCGAGCGACACGATGATCGGCGGCAGCAGGGCGACGAACAGCCCGAGCAGCGCGATGGGCATCCCGATCTCGGCGCGACGGGATCCGGGGGGACGGGTGCCGTCGGGGTCTCCTGCGCGGGCGCGCGACGCGCCCTCGGTCTGCTGATCTCGGACTGCTGATCTCGGACTGCGTCGGCCACGGTGCCTCCAGGTTCCCGTCCGCCCTCGTCGGCGGAACGGCACGACGGTAGCACGCGAAACCGACCTACGGTAGGTATTGAGGGCCCTCATCGATCGCTAGGGTCGAGCCATGGCAGTCGACGAGGGCCCCCGCCGCTACGCCAAGGGCGCGGCCAGGCGCCGCGAGATCCTCGAGGCGGCGCTCGCCCTCATCGCCGAGCGGGGCTACTCCGCGTCGTCGCTGCAGGAGATCGCCGACGCCGTGGGCATCAGCAAGGCCGGTGTCCTGCACTACTTCGACTCGCGCGAGGCGCTCATCGCCGCGGTGCTCGAGGAGCGCGACGCCCACTCCGCCGCCGACTACCGCGAGGCGGTGCCCGACGGGGATCCCGCGGACATGGTGGGCATGCTCCTGCGCGCGAGCTCGCACAACGCCGACACGCCCGGCCTCGTCGCGCTGTACTCGCGCCTGGTCGTCGACGCGGCCGGCGCCGAGCATCCGGCGCACTCCTACATCGCCGACCGGTACGACCGCGTGGTCGGATCCGTCGCCGCGCAGGTGCGTGCCCTCGGGGTGCAGCTGCCCGCTGGCCTCGACCCCGACTCCTTCGCGCGCGTCGCGGTCGCGGTGAGCGACGGTCTGCAGCTGCAGTGGAGCTACCGCCCCGAGATCGACATGCGCGACGCGCTCGAGCGGGCGATCCGCGCGCTCAGCGGCGGGGCGCTCCCCGTGCCGTCGGCGGATCCGGCCGCGGCGACCGCCTGACCGCCGGCCTCGGCCTCCGCCTCAGAGCCGCCCGGTCGCCTTCAGCCGGATGTAGCGGTCGGCCAGCGCGGGCGGCAGGTCGGCCGGGGCCCCCGTGACGACGTCCGCGCCGAGCCGGCGCACCGCCGCCTCGACGCGCGCCACGTCGAGCAGCGCGCGCTCCGCGGCGGCGGCGCGGTACACGGCGGCGCGGCCGGAGCGGTCGGCCGCGCGCTCGGCGAGACCGGGATCCACGACCGCGGCCACCAGCACGTGGTGCGTGCGCGTCAGCTGCGGCAGCACCTGCAGGAGGGCACGCGCGCTGCCGGGGGAGTCGATGGCGGTGAGCAGCACCACGAGCGAGCGCTGCGACACGATGCGGCGCACGAGCGCGGGCACCGCCGTCCAGTCGGTCTCGAGGAGCTCCGGCTCCACGGGCGCGAGCGCGTCGACCATGCGGGAGACGACGTCGCCGCCGGATCCCGCCCGCACGCGCGCGCGGACGCGGCGGTCGTGGGCCACGAGGTCGACGCGGTCGCCCGCGCGCGTGGCGAGCGCCGCGAGCAGCAGCGACGCCTCGAACGCGGTGTCGAGCCGGGTCTCGTCCCGGATCCGGCCCGCGGCCGTGCGTCCCGTGTCGAGCACGAGCACCACGCGCCGGTCGCGCTCGGGCCGCCAGGTGCGGACGACCACGTCCTGTCGGCGTGCGGTCGCGCGCCAGTCGATGGAGCGGACGTCGTCGCCGCGCACGTAGTCGCGCAGGCTGTCGAACTCGGTGCCCTGCCCGCGCACCATGAGCGCGGTCCGGCCGTCGAGCTCGCGCAGGCGGGCGAGCCGGGATGGCAGGTGGCGGCGCGACCGGAACGGCGGCAGGACCCGGACGGCGCCCGGGGAGAGCAGGGTCGCCTGGCGCGCGGCGAGGCCGAGCGGGCCGTGCGCGCGGATCGTGACGCGCTCGGTGCGACGCTCGCCGCGGCGCGTCGGCGTGAGGGAGAGACGGATCGCGCGGCGCTCGCCGGCGGGGATCCGCACCCGGTCGCGCGTGGAGGACGCGCCCGCGGACGGCTGCCAGGCGTCGCGCACCACGCCGCGCAGGGTGCGGGATCCGCGGTTCGTCACGAGCAGCACGCTCTCGCCGGTCTCGTCGAGGCGGATCCGCGCGGGCAGCACGCGCTCGAGCGCCACCCGGCGCGGGCTCGCGGCCAGCGCCAGGTCGGTCGCCACGAGCAGGGCGACCAGGAGGATCCAGCCCGCGAGGAGCGCGTAGGCCGCGTCCGAGCCGTCGCCGAGCGCGACGAGCGGCGCGATCCCCAGGAGGAGGAGCGCGACCGTGCGTCCGGTGAGGGCCATCTAGCGGCGCGCCACTAGATCGGCACCTGCACCTGCGCCATGACGCCGCGGAGCACGGCGTCGACGGACACGCCCTCGAGCTCCGCCTCGGGCCGCAGCGCGATGCGGTGGCGGAGCACGGGCAGCACCATCTCCTGCACGTGGTCGGGGGTCACGGCGTCGAGGCCGCTCAGCCACGCCCACGCGCGGCTCGCGGCGAGCAGGCTCGTGGATCCGCGCGGCGACACCCCGAGCTGCACCGACGGCGAGCGGCGGGTCGCCCGCGCCAGGTCGACCATGTACGCGAGCACGTCGGCGCCGACGCGCACCTCGCGCACCGCGGCCTGCGCGCGACGGAGCCCGTCGGCGTCGAGCACGGGCCGGACGCCCGCCGCCTGGAGGTCGCGCGGGTCGAAGCCCGTGGAGTGCCGGCGGAGCACCTCGACCTCGGCCTCGCGCTCGGGCAGGTCGAGCACGAGCTTCAGCAGGAAGCGGTCGAGCTGCGCCTCGGGCAGCGTGTACGTGCCCTCGTACTCGACGGGGTTCTGCGTGGCCGCGACGAGGAAGGGATCCGGCAGCGCGTGGCTCTCGCCGTCGACCGTGACCTGCCGCTCCTCCATCGCCTCGAGCAGCGCCGACTGCGTCTTGGGCGGCGTGCGGTTGATCTCGTCGGCCAGCAGGATGCTCGTGAACACCGGCCCGCGGCGGAACGAGAACGCGCCCTCGCGGGAGTCGTAGACGAGGGATCCGGTGATGTCGCCCGGCATGAGGTCGGGCGTGAACTGCACGCGCGCGGTGTCGAGGCGGAGCGCCTCGCTGAGCGCGCGGACGAGCAGCGTCTTCGCGACGCCGGGCACGCCCTCGAGGAGCACGTGGCCGCGCGCGAGGAGGGCGATGATCATGCCGGTCACGGCGCCGTCCTGGCCGACGACGGCCTTCCCGACCTCGGTCCGGACGGCGAGCAGGCTGGTGCGGAGGTCGTCGGTCATGGATCCATTCTCCTGGTCGGGTCGGTGGGGTCTGTCGGGTCGGCGGCGCGGGCCACGCGGCGCTCGAGGGCGGCGAGGCGCCCGGCGAGGTCGACGAGGTCGCGGTCGGTGCGAGGGGCGTCGTCGAGGAGCAGGGCGCGGATCCCGGCGGGGTCCTCGCGGAGGGTCGCGGCCGATGCGGCCACCACGTCGTCGACGGATGCGAGGCGGCCGAGCGCGAGCGTCGTGGCGATCCGGTCGACCGTGCCCACGCGCAGCGCGTCGAGCGCGTGGCCGCGCGCATCCGCCCGCTGGTACAGCCGCGCGCGGCCCTCCGCGGTCTCGTCGGCGCGCACCACGACGGGCAGCCGCTCCACCACGAGCGGGCCGAAGCGGCGTCCGCGCCACACGGCGGCGGCGAGGGCGGCGGCGCCCAGCAGCAGGATCGCCGGGGTCACCCACCCGGGCGTGAGCTCGCCGAGCGTGGGGGGCGCGTCGCCCGCCGCGTCGTCGGGCGACGGCGTGTACCAGACGAGCCGGGGCCGCTCGCCGAGCACGCCCAGGGCGAGGGCGGCGGAGCCCTGCTCGGCGATGCGGTCGTTGGTGAGGATCGGATCCGCGCCGAGCACGGTCACGGTGCCGCCTGCCGCGAGCGTCGCGGGCACCTGGAGGAGCGCGAACGCGTCGCCGGTGTCGTCCGGGAAGCACGCGACGGCGTCCGCCGCGTCGTCGCCGAGGTACCGGAAGACGGGCGCGTCGTCGGGCACGGATCCCGCGGCCCGCGCGGCCGGCAGAGCGCAGCCGGCGTCGAGCGCCCGGTCGGCGGACTCGGCCGCGCCGCCCGCCGCGACGTCGGGCGCGATGGCCTGCAGCGTGCGGAAGTCGGGTGCCAGCAGCACCGTCCGGGTGGAGAGGCGGCCGACCTCCGCGAGCCGGTCGTCGTCGAGGCGGTCGGAGGTCGCCCCCAGCACGAGCGTCGCGTCGTCGCCGTCCCCGACGGCGGCCCGGGCCGCGGGGAGCGTGGTGGCGAGCGTGACCTCGACGCCCTGCGCCTGGAGGACCCGGGCGAGCGCCTGGGTGCCTCCCGGTGCCGGGTTGTCGGGCGCGAGGGCGTCGCCCTGCCGGGCGGCGCCGGAGACCGCGAGCGATGCCAGCGCGACGATCACGGCGAGGGCGGCCAGCGCGATCCACGTGCCGGCCCGGCGGAGCGCCTGCCGCGGCGTCCGGGTCTCGGGCGTCGCGAGGCCGGGGGGAGCGGCCGCGGGCGCGGGGACGCTCACCGCTGGCCCGCGCCCACGGGCTCGTGCAGCACGGGCACGGCCGTGCGGAGGTCGCGGTCGAGATCGGACAGCCGGTCGAGCATCTCCTCGGTGCCCGGTCGGCCGAGGTACCGGACGGCGTCGAAGTCGTCGGCGGCCACGAGGAGGCGGGCGGCGTGGGCCGGATGCGCGGATCCCGCGCGCCGGGCGAACCCGCGCGCGGTGGTGCCCGGATCCACGGCCACGATCGTGCGCTCGGCCTGCTCCCTGGCGATGGCGCGGAAGAGGTCGGATGCGGCCGCCGCGAGGTCGCCCGCCCGCCGCGACGCCTCGGCCGCGCGGCGCAGCTCCTCGGCCGAGCGCCGGTCGTCGGAGCCGAACAGCCCGTCGCCGCGCGCGGCCGCCCGCCCGCGGTCCCGGCGCGGCGCCCCGAAGACGAGGAAGGCCACCACGACGACGGCGAGCGCGAGCACCGCGATCACCACGGGCGCCAGGTCGGCGAGTCCGCCGCCCGCCCCGCCGATCAGCCCGGCGATCCAGTCGCCCACGGCCTGCGCCGCGAGGTCCAGCGCGTTCGGCCTGGCCGCCTCGTACTCCGGCTTGGCGAGCTCGTCGAGGAGGAGGCGCCGCCCGTCGTCGGCGTCCGGGTCGAGCGGCACCGCGGCGGCGTGCGCGACCGCGGTGAGGAGCGGGGAGGCGATCACGCGCGTCCCGTGCCGGGGGCGCCCGCGGGCGCGGTGTAGGGGTCGCGCGCGTCCGGACCGGTGGCGGACCCGGCGCCGGCCGCGCGCTCCTCGGCGAAGCGCGCGAGCTCGAGGTCGAGCCCCTCGCGCCGCATCCGCAGGTCGATGTAGAGGATCGCCGCGTTCGCGGACGTGACGACCGCGCCGATGCTCCCCACGACCACGCTCACCACGAGCGAGAGCAGCTGCGCGCCGATGTAGAAGACGACGGAGGCGTCGAACGTCTGGAAGTCGAGCTCCCCGTTCGGGAAGAGCACCGTCTGCAGGATGGAGGTGAGCAGCGTCAGCGGCACCGTCACCACGTTGGCGGCCGCGGACACGATCACCGCGGTGAGCAGCAGGATCCCGAGCACGCGCCAGAACGAGCCGAGGGTGAGCGACCACGACCGCCGGGCCGCCGCCAGCGGCCGGAGCCGTTCGATCACGATGGCGCTCGGCACGAGGGCGAGGCGCGTCGAGATCCAGGCGGAGACGACCACGAGGCCCATCACCCCGAGCACACCCACGAGGATCCCCGCGACGATGCCCGCACCCCCGGCGAGCACCAGCAGCACCACGATGCCGGCGAGCGCCGCGAGGACGAGCGTCCACGCCGCCGTGAGGGAGAGGCTCCACAGCACGAGCGGCACGATCCGCGGCCGGGCCAGGCGCCACAGCGCCCGCATGCGCAGCCGCTCGCCGAGCGTGCCGCGCGCCACCTCGCTCGCGACGACGCCCTGCAGGAACGCCGAGGCGACGATCGACAGCACGAGCGTGACGACGGCGGCGATCACGACCGCCGCGACGCCGCCGGCGATGAGCGGCCCCTGGTCCGCCTCACGGGCGGAGAAGATGCGCGTGACGACGAACCCGGTCACCCCGCCGACGATCACCAGGGTGATCACGCCGACCAGCCCCTGGATCAGCAGGGCGCTGCCGACCGTGGCGCCGGGGTTCCGTCGCAGCGTCTGGAACGAGCCCGCGAGGATGGCGCCGAGGCCCATGGGCCGCAGCGGCAGCAGGCCGGGCTTCGGCGGCGGGGTCCAGCCGGGCGCGGCTCCCCAGCCGGGCGGCGGGAAGCCTCCACCGGGCGGGGGAGCGTACGCCGGAGCGCCGGGCGATCCGGGCGCCGGCGGGGCCGCGTGTCCCGCGTCCCCCGGCGTGCGATCCGGATCCGGGGACCCTCCCTGACCGGACGGAGCGCCGCCCGGGGCCTGCCAGCTCTGGTCATCGGTCACGCTCGCCAGCCTCCCACAGGCGGCGCGCGATGTCCCGCGCCGGGTCTCCCGCCGATCCGGGCGGATCCACCGGCTACCCTGGGGGTTCCGAGGACAGGGAACACGTTCAGATGACAGCACGGATCCTGGTGGTCGACGACGACACCGCGCTCGCCGAGATGATCGGCATCGTCCTGCGCACCGAGGGCTTCGAGCCCTCCTTCTGCGCGGACGGCGGCCAGGCGCTCGCCGCGTTCCACGACGCGAAGCCCGACCTGGTGCTCCTCGACCTCATGCTCCCGGGCCTCGACGGCATCCAGGTGTGCGACCTCATCCGGGCCGAGTCGGGCATCCCCATCATCATGCTCACGGCGAAGTCCGACACGGCCGACGTCGTGAAGGGACTCGAGTCCGGCGCCGACGACTACATCGTCAAGCCCTTCAACCCCAAGGAGCTCGTGGCCCGCATCCGCACGCGGCTGCGCCCCGCGGCCGCCGCGTCGCCCGGGCTCCTGCAGGTCGGCGACCTCGTGGTCGACGTCGAGGGGCACGAGGTGCGCCGCGGCGAGGAGCGGATCAACCTCACGCCCCTCGAGTTCGACCTCCTGCACGCGCTCGCCAGCCGCCCGCAGCAGGTGTTCACGCGCGAGATGCTCCTCGAGCAGGTGTGGGGCTACCAGTACAAGGCCGACACGCGCCTCGTCAACGTCCACGTGCAGCGCCTGCGCGCGAAGGTCGAGGACGACCCCGACAACCCGCGCATCGTCATGACCGTCCGCGGCGTCGGCTACCGCGCGGGGGCAGCGGCCTAGCCCCATGCGCCCGCTGCCCGTGTGGCTCGTCGACTGGAGGTCGTGGCCGCGCCGCCTCACCCGGATCTGGTCGGTGTCGCTCCAGTTCCGCACCGTCCTCATCACCGTCGCGCTCTCGGGTGTCACCGTCCTGCTCATCGGCGTGCTCATGACCCAGAGCATCTCGAGCGACCTCTTCCGCCAGCGGCTCGACACCGTGCTGCAGCAGTCGAACAGCGCCACCAGCCGGATGCAGGAGCAGTTCACCTCCTCGGACGCCTCGGACCAGACCGAGCTCGAGCAGCTCCGCACGCAGGTCTTCGACGAGCTGCGCGGCAGCGCCATCAACCTCTCCGACTTCGCCTTCCGCCGCACGCCCGGCACGGAGGCGCGCAACGTGCTGCAGAACGCGTCCACCGCCGACTACGTCGACAGCCTCCTGAGCGCGGACCTCCGCCGCGCGGTCGGCGCGGGCACGGGCACGCAGCAGTGGCAGTCGGTGGCCATCCCGGTGGGGGACCAGGGCGCCACGAGCCCCGGCATCGTCGTCGGCTCGAGCATCGACATCCCCTCGGCCGGCCGCTACGAGCTGTACCTCGTCTACGACCTGGGCGACATCCAGCAGACCCTCGACTTCGTGGCCGGCACGATCCTCCTCGCGTTCCTCTTCCTCATCGTGCTCATCGGGGCGATCGCGTGGCTCGTGGTGCGGCTCGTGGTCGCTCCGATCCGCGTGGCCGCCGACACCAGCCAGAAGCTCGCCGCCGGGCAGCTCGAGGAGCGCCTCCCGGTGAAGGGCGAGGACGTGATCGCGACCCTCGCCCGTTCGTTCAACGGCATGGCCGACTCGCTGCAGTCGCAGATCACGCAGCTCGCCGACCTCTCGCAGCTGCAGCAGCGCTTCGTCTCCGACGTCTCGCACGAGCTGCGCACGCCGCTCACCACGATCCGGCTCGCGGGCGGCGTGCTCTACGACCTCCGCGAGGACTTCAGCCCGCCTGCCGCCCGCAGCGCCGAGCTGCTGCACACGCAGGTGGAGCGGTTCGAGACGCTGCTCGCCGACCTGCTCGAGATCAGCCGCTTCGACGCGGGCGCGGTGGACCTCGTGACCGAGCCGACCAACCTCGTCCGGCTCGTCGAGGACTCCATCGAGGAGTTCGAGGGCCTCGCCGCCCAGAAGGGCTCGGAGCTCCGGCTCGTCGCCCCAGGCGGCTACTTCGACGCCGAGATGGACGCGCGCCGCGTGCGCCGGATCGTCACCAACCTCGTCGGCAACGCCGTCGACCACGGCGAGGGCCGACCGATCGTCATCACGGTCGACAGCGACCGGGACGCCGTCGCGCTCGCCGTCCGCGACTACGGCGTCGGCATGACGCACGAGGAGATGGGCCACGTCTTCGACCGGTTCTGGCGGGCGGACCCGTCGCGCCAGCGCACCACGGGCGGCACGGGCCTCGGCCTCGCCATCTCCCTGGAGGACACCAACCTGCACCACGGCTGGCTGCAGCTCTGGTCGCGGCCCGGCGAGGGATCCTGCTTCCGCCTGACCCTGCCCCGGCGCCCCGACGTCCCCCTCGAGGGCTCGCCCGTCGCGCTGCCGCCCGACGACCCTGCCGACGACCGCGCCGACGAGGAGGACGCCCGTGTCCCCAGCACCTGATCCCCGCCCGCGTCCGCGCCGCGCCCCCCGCCGCCCCCGGCGCGCGGCCGCCGTCGCGCTCGTCGCGGCGTGCGCCGTGCTCCTCGCCGGCTGCGTCTCGATCCCGTCCGGCGGCCCCGTCTCCGAGGGCGATCCCGCCACCGTCACGGACGAGTCCGGCGTCAGCTACCAGCCGGACGGCCCGCAGGCGGGCGACGGCCCGGACGACGTCATCGCCGGGTTCGTCGACGCCGCCACGAGCTCCGCCGACCAGTACGGCGTCGCGCGCCAGTTCCTCTCGTCCGACTTCGCGTCGCGCTGGGATCCGTTCGCGAGCGTCGTCGTGTGGGAGGGCCAGGCCAGCACCTCGGAGGAGGTCGACGGCACCTACAGCTACTCCGTCACGACCATCGCCACGGTCGACGGGCAGGGCCACTACCGCGAGGTCGGCAGCGACCAGGAGACGCGCCTGTCCTTCCAGCTCGTCCAGGAGCGCGGCGAGTGGCGCATCGCGAAGGCACCGGACGGCATCGCCCTGCGCTCCACCTACTTCCGCGAGATCTTCAGCGCGCACGCCCTCTACTTCTTCGACCCCACGTTCTCGTTCCTCGTGCCCGACCTCCGGTTCTTCGTCACGCGCGCGTCCCAGAGCGTCAGCACGCGGATCGTCAAGTCGCTCCTCCAGGGCCCGTCGCCGTGGCTGTCCCAGCCCGCGGTCGTCACGGCCTTCCCCGAGGGCACGCGGCTGGCGTCCTCGGCCGTCACGACGGCGGGCGGCACGCCGCAGGTGGACCTGTCGACGGAGGCGCGCGCGGCGGACTCCGTCACCCAGCAGCGCATGAAGCTTCAGCTGCGCCAGAGCCTCTCCAACATCCCGTCCGTGCTCGACGTGCAGATGCTCGTCGACGGCACGCCCCTCACCGTGCCGGACCTCGGCGGCCGCGGCCCCGTCAAGGACCCGCAGGCCGAGTCGCGCCCGCTGGTCCTCGCGCAGGGCGCGTTCGGCTACCTCGGCGGGGGAGAGGTCGCGCCGCTCGGGACGCTGGGCACGCGCGTGACGGCCCTCGGAGCCGATGCCGCCACGCTCAGCGCGGACGGGCAGCAGGCCGCGGTGCGGAACGCGTCCGGGGTGTGGTCCGTCGGCGACGGCGACCGCGACGCCGTCCTCCTGGACACGCGGCCCGGCCTCGTCGCGCCGTCCCTCGACGCGCAGGGCTTCGTCTGGTCGACGCCCGCCTCGGATCCCCGCGGGCTCGTCGCGTGGGGCCCCGACGGCGTGGGCCACCCCGTCGCCGTGAGCTGGACCGCCACCGGCCGCGTCGTCTCCCTCGAGGTCGCGCGCGACGGCGCCCGCGTGCTCGTCCAGCTCGAGACGGGCGCGGGGCCGCAGCTGTTCGTCGCGTCGATCGTGCGCGACGGCGGGGTCCCGACCTCCCTCACGACGGCCCCGCTCGAGCTCCTGGCGTCGCCCGGCACCCCGCTGGACGCGACGTGGGTCGACGAGCTCGACGTCGCCACCCTGACCCTCGCGCCCGACGGCGAGCGCCAGGTGGAGATGCACCAGGTGGGCGGTCCGTCGAAGGACATGGGGTCGGCGGCCGACGGCGTCTCCATCACCGGCGCCAACGACGAGAGCGGCCTGCGCGTCCTCACGAGCGCGGGCGCCCTGCTCACGCCGCGGGGCAGCACCTGGCAGCAGACGGCGACCGGCGTCTCGTTCGTGGCGACCAAGCGCTGAACCCCTCCACGGATCCGCCCCGGCCGCCGACGACGGGCCCGGCGCGTGCGACCCTGCGCGCGTGATCCCCGTGCCCGGCCGGCCCGCCGCCTCCCCGTCCGTCCGCGTCCCGTCCGCGCTCCGCTCCGCCCTGCTCGACGCCCTCGCGGTCGTCGCCCCGGTGACCTGCGCGGGCTGCGGCGCCCCCGACCGCGCCGTGTGCCCGGCCTGCCGGGCCGCGATCCCGTCCGCGCCCGTCGTGCGGGCTCTCGCGCTGCCCGCCGTCCCCGCGCCCCGCGGACGTGTGCCCGCCCGCGTCGTGCCGGTCGGGTCCGGGAGCGCGTACGCCCCGCCCTGGCCCGCGCTCCTGTCCGGCCTCAAGGAGGACGGCCGCACGGACGCCGCGCGGGCCATGGCGCCCACCCTGATCGGCGCCGTCCGCGCGGCCCTGGCCGTCGCCGAGCGCGGGGCCGACCCCGCCGCCCCCGCGCGGCCCCTCGACGCGATCCCCGTCCCCTCGACCGCGGCCTCCCTCCGCCGACGCGGCTACGCGCCCGTCGAGGTCCTGCTCGCCCGCGCCGGCATCGTCCCGCTGCGCGCTCCTGGCGTGCCCGGGCTGCGGCGCCACCCGCTCCGCTTCACCCGCCGGCCCGCCGACCAGGCCGGTCTCGGCGTGGCGGCGCGCGCAGCGAACGTGGACGGCTGCCTCGTGGCGCGCATCGACCTCACCGGCCGCCGGATCCTCGTCATCGACGACGTCCTCACCACCGGGGCCACCCTCCGCGAGACCTGCCGCGCCGTCCGTGCCGCGGGAGGCGACGTCGTGGCGTGCGCGGTCCTCGCGGCCGTCCCCGACCGGTCGGCCGCCGAGGAGCCGCGCACCCGCTGACCGACCCGTCGCTCCCTGTGCATGTCCGATGCGCTCGCGGTCCACCCGCCGGATGCCTCGCGCTGCGAGGAGCCCGAGGTCTAGGCTCGCCCGAAAGGCGTGAAAGTGATCGCCCTCTTCCAGCGGGCGACGCGTCATGATCTGGAGGTACGTCATGGACATCAACATCACCGGCCGCAACGCGGAGATCACCGACCGATTCCGCGTGTACGCCACCGAGAAGGCCGACAAGATCGTCCAGCTCGCCGAGAAGTCCATCTCTCTCGACATCAAGGTCTCGCGCCACAGCGAGAAGTCCGGCGGATCCGCCGGGGACGATCGCGTGGAGATCACGCTCGTGGGCCCTGGCCCCGTGATCCGCGCCGAGAGCAGCGCCGCCGACAAGTTCGCGGCCTTCGACCTCGCCCTCGGGCGCATGCTCGAACGGCTGCGCCGCGCCAAGGACAAGAAGAAGATCCACCGCGGCAACCACCGCCCCGTGTCCCTGCAGGAGGCCGCCACCGAGGGCTTCGCGCAGATCGACCTCGACCCGGCCGACGCCGAGCTCATCGAGCGCGTCAACGGGAAGAGCGTCGCCCCGGTCGACCAGCCGGTCGACGAGGACGACTACTGCCCCGTGGTCATCCGCACCAAGGTCTTCCCGTCGCAGTCCATGACCGTCGACCAGGCCCTCGAGCACATGGAGCTCGTCGGACACGACTTCTTCCTCTTCATCGACGCGGAGACCGACCGCCCGAGCGTCGTCTACCGCCGCAAGGGCTGGGACTACGGCGTCATCGGGCTGGCCGACGGCGAGCAGGAGCTCGCGGGAGCAGGCGCGGGATCCCGGTCGCTCCGCCGCTGATCCGCATCCTCCGCACGAGGCCCCGCACGCTCCGGCGTGCGGGGCCTCGTGCGTGACGCGGGGCCCGCGGGTCAGGTCGCTCCCGGCAACGGCGCCGGACGAGCCGGTACTATGGCGAAGCTCGTCGGCGGCGACATCCGCGCGCCGTCACGGCGGTCGTCGTCATCCGGCGCCCGCCCATCTACGCAGGGAGACACCGATGGCCTCAGTACTCGAGAAGGTCCTTCGCGTCGGCGAGGGGCGCACGCTCCGCAAGCTGCAGAACTACGCGAAGGCCGTGAACCAGCTCGAGGAGGACTTCACGCACCTCACGGATGAGGAGCTGAAGAACGAGACCGTCGAGCTGCGCGAGCGCCACGCCTACGGCGAGTCCCTCGACGACCTCCTCCCCGAGGCCTTCGCCGCCGTCCGCGAGGCCTCCCGGCGCACGCTCGGCCTCCGCCACTTCGACGTCCAGATCATGGGCGGCGCGGCCCTCCACCTCGGCAACATCGCCGAGATGAAGACGGGCGAGGGCAAGACCCTCGTCGCCACGCTGCCGGCGTACCTCAACGCCATCGCCTCGCGCGGCGTCCACGTCATCACGGTCAACGACTACCTCGCGAGCTACCAGAGCGAGCTCATGGGCCGCGTGTTCCGCGCCCTCGGCATGACCACCGGCGTCATCCTCGCGGGCCAGACCCCGCAGCAGCGCCGCGAGCAGTACGCCGCCGACATCACCTACGGCACGAACAACGAGTTCGGCTTCGACTACCTGCGGGACAACATGGCGTGGCAGGCGGCCGACATGGTCCAGCGCGGCCACTTCTTCGCGGTGGTCGACGAGGTCGACTCCATCCTCATCGACGAGGCCCGCACGCCGCTCATCATCTCGGGCCCGTCCGCGGGCGACGCGAACCGCTGGTTCACGGAGTTCGCCAACGTGGCCAAGCGACTCGTGCCCGAGGTCGACTACGAGGTCGACGAGAAGAAGCGCACGGTCGGCGTCCTCGAGGCCGGCATCGAGAAGGTCGAGGACCACCTCGGCATCGACAACCTGTACGAGTCGGCCAACACCCCGCTCATCTCCTTCCTCAACAACTCGATCAAGGCCAAGGCCCTGTTCAAGAAGGACAAGGACTACGTCGTCATGAACGGCGAGGTGCTCATCGTCGACGAGCACACCGGCCGCATCCTCATGGGCCGTCGCTACAACGAGGGCATCCACCAGGCCATCGAGGCCAAGGAGGGCGTCGCGGTCAAGGCCGAGAACCAGACCCTCGCCACCGTGACGCTGCAGAACTACTTCCGCCTCTACAAGAAGCTGTCGGGCATGACGGGAACGGCCGAGACCGAGGCTGCCGAGTTCATGAGCACCTACAAGCTCGGCGTCGTCCCGATCCCCACGAACCGGCCCATGCAGCGCAAGGACCAGTCCGACCTCATCTACAAGAACGAGAAGGCGAAGTTCGAGCAGGTCGTGGAGGACATCGCGGAGCGCCACGCGGCGGGCCAGCCCGTCCTCGTCGGCACCACGAGCGTCGAGAAGAGCGAGTACCTCTCCAAGCTCCTCGCGAAGAAGGGCGTGCGCCACGAGGTCCTCAACGCGAAGAACCACGCGCGCGAGGCCGCCATCGTCGCGCAGGCCGGACGCCTCGGATCCGTCACGGTCGCCACCAACATGGCTGGCCGCGGCACCGACATCATGCTCGGCGGCAACGCGGAGTTCCTCGCGGTGGCCGCGATGAACGCGCGCGGGCTGAGCCCCGTCGAGACGCCGGAGCAGTACGAGACCGAGTGGGACGACGTGTTCGCCCAGGTCAAGGCCGAGGTCGATGAGGAGGCCGCGAAGGTCATCGAGGCCGGCGGCCTCTACGTCCTCGGCACCGAGCGCCACGAGTCCCGCCGCATCGACAACCAGCTCCGCGGCCGCTCCGGCCGTCAGGGTGACCCCGGCGAGAGCCGCTTCTACCTCTCGCTGACCGACGACCTCATGCGCCTGTTCAACAACGGCGCCGCCGCGAGCCTCATGGGCCGCGACAGCGTGCCGGACGACGTGGCCATCGAGTCGAAGGTCGTGAGCCGCGCCATCCGCAGCGCGCAGGGGCAGGTCGAGGCGCGCAACGCCGAGATCCGCAAGAACGTCCTCAAGTACGACGACGTCCTCAACCGCCAGCGCGAGGCCATCTACGGCGACCGCCGTCACATCCTCGAGGGCGACGACCTCCAGGAGCGTTCGCAGCGCTTCCTCGAGGCCGTCATCGACGACGTGCTCGACTCCCACATCGGCGAGGGCAACGGCGACGACTGGGACTTCGACGCGCTGTGGACCGAGCTCAAGACGCTCTACCCCATATCCATCACCATCGACGAGGTCATCACGGAGGCCGGCAGCAAGGGCCGCGTCAACCGCGACTTCGTCCGCCGCGAGATCCTGTCCGACGCGAAGCTGGCCTACTCGAAGCGCGAGGAGCAGCTCGGCGAGGCCGCGATGCGCGAGCTCGAGCGCCGCGTGGTGCTCTCGGTGATCGACCGCCGCTGGCGCGAGCACCTCTACGAGATGGACTACCTGAAGGACGGCATCGGCCTCCGCGCCATGGCCCAGCGCGACCCGCTGGTCGAGTACCAGCGCGAGGGCTTCGCGCTCTTCCAGCAGATGATGGGGGCCATCCGCGAGGAGACCGTCGGCTTCCTGTTCAACCTCGAGGTCGAGGTGCAGGCTCCGGTGGATGCCGAGTCCGTCGGCCCGCGCATCCAGGCGAAGGGCCTCGCCGCGAACCAGGCCACCGCGGACAAGCTCCGCTACACCGCGCCGACCGACGACGGTGGTGTCGAGGTCCGCAACCAGCGCGGGCAGATCGAGAAGGCGGCGACGGCGAAGGCGCAGAAGGACCAGCAGGCGGAGGATGCCGTGCTCGTCGGCGAGGACGAGCCGGAGACCCCGCAGGGTCCGCCCGCCCGCGGTGCCTTCGGCCAGCCGACCGGCGCCTCCACGTCGGCTCCGCAGAACCGCGAGGAGCGCCGCAAGGCCGACCGGCGCAAGTAGCCCTCCTGCCCGGGCCGACGGCGATCTCGTCGGCCCGGGTCCGGCTCCAGGGCTGAGAGCACGGCGAAGGGCGCACCTCCCGCGGGAGGTGCGCCCTTCGTCGTGCGAGGAGTGACTGCTAGAGGACGTTGATGGCCGTCGCGCGCCAGCGTCGGTCGAGGCCCTCCAGCCGGATGGCGACCGCGCGCGCTCGGGCGCGACCGTGGACCACGATGACGGCCTCGATGACCCCGTCCCGGGGCGAGAACGACGTGACCGTGCCGATGGTGAACACCGGACGGGTCACCGACTGCCCCTTCGTGCGCCGGGCCCGCGCGCTGAGGACCACGCGCTTGAGAAGGTGGCGGTAGACGTCGTCGCTGACCCAGCGGGCGATCTGGTCGAGCTCGCGCGCTCCGGCGAGGATCTCGATGACGCAGCGGGTGAGGTTCTCGAGCAGCGGACCCGACGGGGGGAGATCCTGGCTGCTGCAGGGCTGGCGTCCGAAGAAGTCGTCGACGTCGAAGCGCTTGCGCACCGTGCCCCGGACCGTGGCGGTCGCCGCCGGCGCGGCGGCCGGACCGACCGATGCGCTCGTGGCCTGCGAGGTCGCTGCTGCGGCCTTCCGATCACCGGACCGACGGGTCGAGGCGCCTTCGGCATTCCCGGCGACGGTGCTCCGGCGGTCAGGGAGATCCTCCCGTGGCACTGCTTCACTCATGCGTCACTCCCATCCCGGTGCTCCCCCCCGATCGGGGGGACCACGATGACTGGTCAACTGTGACAGTGCGAGAGGCTCGGCGCACGTCCAGGGCACAAGATGTGGAGAACTGAGAGCGGATCTCAAGGAAGGGACCCAAGGTGAGCCGGATGTGCCAGCCGTCCCCGCCGCCGCGCCGCGCCCTCCGGATGCCGAGGGCCGGCGACCGATGAGGTGGGAGAACCTCTTCGACGACCTCGAGGGCCAGTGGGAGACGGCCCGGCTCGCGGAGGAACGGGACCAGCGCGCCGAGGAGGAGCGCATGCGCGTGGCGCGCACCGTCATGCGCGACCGCCTGAGGGCGCTCACCTCGTCCGATCAGGCGCGACCGCTGCGCCTGTCCCTGTCGGACGGCACGTGGATCGACCTCCGGGCCAAGGTGCTCGGACGCGATTGGCTCTCGGGGGAGCTGACCCTCCCGGGCGATGCGCCGTCGCGTGAGGAGCGGGCGTGCATCCTCCCGCTCTCCTCCATCAACGCGCTCGCCCTGGATCGGGAGCAGGTTCGGGCGAGCCTCGCACCCGTCGCGGAGCTCCCGCCCGAGCGCGGCATCGTCGATCGGATCGGGCTGCCGTTCGTCCTCCGCGACCTCTGCCGACGTCGTGCACGCGTCGAGCTGCGGCTCCGTGACACCGTCGTCGGGGGCACGCTGGATCGCGTCGCCCGCGACCACGTCGACGTGGCGGTCCACGAGGCAGGCGCGCCTCGCCGGGAGTCGGCCGTCTCGGGGTACCGGCTGGTCCCTCTCGCCGGGATCGTCCTCGTCCGCGTCTGATCTCGCGCGTCGCGACAGCATGTGGACAACGCGCGACGCCCGTGTGCGCCGTCCCCGACATTGACCGGCATGCCTCCCACCCCTCGTCCTGCGCGTCCGGCGCGCCGTCCCGTCTGGTTGGATCCCCGCTTCATCGTCGGGCTGGTCCTGGTCCTCGTGTCGACAGGGGGAGTGGTGGCGCTCCTGCGCTCCGCGGACTCCTCGGTGGTCGTCATGGCCGCGGGCTCCGCACTCGACGCGGGCACCACGGTCCACGCCTCCGACCTCGTGCCCGTGCGCGTCCGCATCGACGGCGCCGCCGACCTCTACGTCTCCCCGGACTCGGCCGACGGGTTCGTCGTCACGCGCTTCGTGGGCGCCGGCGAGCTCGTGCCGCGGTCATCGCTCTCCTCGGCGGATGCGCGCACCACCGCATCGGTCGTCATCCCCACGTCCGCGGGTGCCGACCACCTCGTCGCGCCGGGCACGGTGGTCGACATCTGGGCGGCCGCGGCGAAGGGCTCGGGCACGAACGCCTACGACGCGCCGCGCGTCATCGTCTCAGGAGCCACCGTCACGCAGGTCATCCGCCCGGAGGGCTTCGTCGCGGACCAGGACCACACCCAGGTGCAGCTGACCGTGCCGCGTGAGGACGTGGCGGCTGTCCTCTCCTCCACCGACGCGCGTGACCAGATGACGCTCGTGCCCGTCGGCGATGCGGGGGCCTGATCGTGGCCTCGCTCATCCTCGCGCTCCCGCCTCGCGTGGAGGACGCGCTGCTCCGCGACATCGTCGAGGCCGGTCACACCGTCATCGCTCGCGTCACGGGCGGGGCGGAGGTGATCTCCGCGGTCCGGGCGACGACGATCGACCCCCTGCACCTGGTCATCGCGGCATCCCCCGCGACGCTCGACCGGGACGTGCTCGCCGCACTCGACGAACGAGGGGCGCGAGCGGTCGCGGTCGCGTCGAGCGAGGCCGATCGTCGCAACGCGCAGTCCCTGGGACACCACGAGGTCGTCGACGAGGGCGCCACGTGGCGCGAGATCGAGGCGCTGCTGCTCTCGGTACGTCCGCTCGGGGCGGCAGGCGGGATGGCGGCGGGCGTCCGTCGTGCGGACGCCGTGGCCGCGCACCTGGAGATCGATGCGCCCGAGCGCATCGGCTCGGGCGACGCACCCGATCGCGCCCGGATCGCGGATGCCGGTACCCGGCGGACCTCCCGCGGCTCCGACGGCCCCACGGACCCGCTCGACGACCGGGACGGACCGGGCGGCTCCTCCCGATCCGAGGGCAGCCCGCGCGCGCGGTCGGCGGGGGACCGCCGAGCTCGGCCGCTGCGAGATCGTCTCGGGCTCGTCCGTCGCCCGCGTGTGCCGGCTCCGGTGCTCCGCGAGGAGGGGCGGGACCACGGCGACGTCGGCCGGGGAGAGAGGGTCGGCCGCGTGATCGCCGTGTGGGGCCCGCAGGGAGCGCCAGGGCGGACGACGACGGCCCTGGCCATCGCCGGCGAGCTCGCTGCGGCGGGCCGATCGGCTGTGCTCATCGATGCCGACGTCCACGGCGGCACGGTGGCTGCCACCCTCGGCCTGCTGGACGAGGCGCCGGGCTTCGCCGCCGCCTGCCGCCTCGCCGCCGCCGACAGCCTCACGGTGGAGGAGCTGGAGCGGATCGCGCAGCACCACCCCTCGACGCGGGCCCCGGGGTTCTCGGTCCTGACGGGCATCTCGCGCCCGGACAGGTGGCCCGAGCTCGCCGAGGGGCGGGTCTCCGCAGTGCTTCAGGCATGCCGTGGCTGGCGCGACTGCACCGTGGTCGACGCGTCGTTCAACCTGGAGGACGACGAGGAGATCTCGAGCGACATGTTCGCGCCTCGCCGCAACGCGGCCACGCATGCTGTGCTCCGCGGCGCTGACCATGTCGTCGCCGTCGTCTCGGCGGACACGGTCGGTCTGTCGCGCTTCTTCCGTGCGTACGTGCAGCTCCTCGAGATCGTGGACCCGTCGAGGGTCTCCGTGCTCGTCAACCGGGTCCGCCCCAGTGCCGGGGGATGGGATGCCGCCAGCCAGGTGCGACGCACCCTCTTCCGCTTCGGGAGCGTGGAGGCCGCGGCGTACGTCCCCGAGGATCGGGAGTCCCTCGACGCCGCGGTGCTGGCGGGGGCGACGCTCCGCGACATCGCCCCGCGATCGCCCGCGCTCGTCGAGTGGTCGCGGTTCACCCGCGCCACGCTCCTGCCTCCCGAGGACGCGTCCCGGCGCATGCGTCGGGCGACCGCCTCGCGGCGTCGAGGCGCCGACCCGGCGGGGGAGGAGCGTGCGCGGCCCGCATAGGCTGTAGCCGTGTCCACGCTCAGCGATCTCGTGCATGCCCAGGGTCTGTCCTCCGACGCGGACGTCGAGTGGCTGCACCTCCTCGTCGGCGACTGGCAGCTCCTCGCCGATCTCGCGTTCGCGGACATCGTGCTGTGGGTCCCCACCGTGAGCGGCAGCTTCGTCGCGGTCGCGCACGCCCGGCCGTCGAGCTCGGCGACGCTGTTCTACCGCGACTTCGTCGGTCAGCCCATCAAGGCGGAGTGGCGCAAGCAGGTCACCGACGCGCACGAGACCGCCCGCATCATCGACTCGTCCGCGCCGGACTGGTACGAGGAGACGCCGACGCGGGTGCGGGCTGTGCCGGTGCTGCGTCGTCTGGCACAGGGCAGCCCCGAGGTCACGGACACACCCATCGCCGTGATCACGCGCCACACCAACCTCAGCGAGACCCGGACCCCGAGCCGCCAGGAGCTGACGTTCAACGAGTGCGCCAACGATCTCTTCGCGATGATCGCCGACGGCGACTTCCCTGACCTCGGATCGCCTACCGGCCCCCGCCGGGGTGCGCCTCGCGCGTCCGACGGCCTCCTGCGTCTCGACGTGGACGGCATCACGACCTTCGCGAGCCCCAACGCCCTCAGCGCGTTCAACCGCATGGGCTTCTCCGAGGAGCTCGAGGGGGAGTCCCTCGCGGACGCCACATCGAGCCTCCTCACCGGCAAGAGGCTGACGGTCGACGAGTCGCTGCCGCTCATCGTCGCCGGTCGGGCGCCGTGGCGCACGGACATCGAGTCGCGCGGCGTCACCGTCTCGCTCCGCGCGATCCCGATCCGCAGCCACGGCGAGCGGGTCGGTGCCGTCGTCCTCTGCCGCGACGTGACGGAGCTGCGCCACCAGGAGCGCGAGCTGATCACCAAGGACGCGACCATCCGTGAGATCCACCACCGGGTCAAGAACAACCTGCAGACGGTCGCGAGCCTGCTGCGGATCCAGGCCCGCCGGTCGCACACGGAGGAGGCTCGGGAGGCGCTGGGCCACGCGCAGCGCCGGGTGGGCGCCATCGCCGTGGTGCACGACACGCTCAGCGAGGGGCTGAACCAGAACGTCGACTTCGACGCGGTGTTCGACCGCGTCCTGCTGCTCATCGCGGAGGTGGCCTCGGCGCACAACACGCGCGTGCATCCGAAGATCCTGGGCAGCTTCGGGATCCTCCCGAGCGCCTATGCGACGCCGCTCGCCCTCGCGCTCACCGAGCTCGTGACGAACGCGGTCGAGCACGGCCTTGCCGGGCGCTCGGGCGAGGTGGCCATCGAGGCCGCGCGCACGGAGGAGACCCTCACCGTGAGCGTGCGCGACGACGGCGTGGGCCTGCCCGAGGGCAAGGTCGGGACGGGGCTCGGTACCCAGATCGTGCGGACGCTCATCCAGGGGGAGCTCGGCGGCACGATCGACTGGCACACGCTGATGGGCAGTGGCACCGAGGTGACCATCGAGGTGCCGCTGCGCTGGCTGGCCCCCGTCACGACCTGAGTCGGAGCACCGATCGACGGGTGCGCCCGGACGACGAGAGAGCCGGGCTGCCCGTGGGCGGCCCGGCTCTCTCGTCGGTGGTGCGTCGTGGGCGCGTCAGCTGGCGCGGCGGGCGCGTGCGGCGCGGCGCTTGAGGGCGCGGCGCTCGTCCTCGCTGAGCCCGCCCCAGACTCCCGAGTCCTGGCCGGTCTCCAGGGCGTACTGCAGGCACATCTCGGTGACGGAGCAGCGGCCGCACACGGCCTTGGCCTTGTCGATCTGGTCGACGGCGGGTCCGGTGTTCCCCACGGGGAAGAACAGCTCGGGGTCCACAGTCAGGCAGGCTGCCTTGTCACGCCAGTCCATAGGGATGCTCCTCGGGTCGGTACTCGTTGCACGGCAGATCTGCCGCGGGATGGGGGTGGGGCGAGGCGTCCGGGAACCGCATCGGGACGGGGCATGTGGGCCCTCCTCGTGAGATGCTCAGCTTCGGGGATGCGTCCCTTGTAAGCTCGGTTCCGGATCTGCTCACCACCCTGTGAACGAACTCGACCTCGAATATCGTCGCATAGAGCCAACGATCAATCAATAGCTTTGTATGGGAACGTGCTGTGACCGGAACCGGTGATGCCCTGGATCCGCGCGAGGACGCGGGTGCGCCCCGTCGATCTCGTGCCGTGGTCCTCCTCATGGCGATCGTCGCGCTCGAGGCGCTGGGCATGGCCGGCGTCACGGTCCTCCTCGTCGTCGATCTGATCACCTCGACGCCGTCGTCCGTGGCCAGCGCCGTCGCGCTCATCGCCCTCGCCGCGCTCGCCGCCGTGTTCCTCGCGGCCGTCGTGCGCGGGATCCTCCGGGGTCGGAGCTGGGTGCGGCCGGCGGCCGTCACCTGGCAGGTGCTGCAGATCGCCGTCGGCGTGGGCAGCCTGCAGGGCGCCGATGCGCGTCAGGACCTCGGGTGGGGCCTCATCGTGCCGTCCGTGCTCGTGCTCGTGCTGCTGTTCACGAGGTCGGTGCTCCTCGCCACGCGCCGTCGCGACTGAGTCGACCCGCACCGCCTCGACACCCGCGCGTCAGGCGTCGACGCCGAGCTTCTTCCGCAGCGACGCGACGTGCCCGGTCGCCTTGACGTTGTAGAGCGGGAGGGCGACGCGTCCCTCGCCGTCCACGACGACCGTGGAGCGGATCACGCCCGTGACCTTCTTGCCGTAGAGCGACTTCTCCCCGTACGCGGCGTAGGCGCGGTGGACCTCGAGGTCGGGGTCCGACAGGAGCGTGAAGCCGAGCCCCTGCTCCTCGCGGAACCGGGCGAGGTCCTCCTGGGGGTCCTTCGAGATGCCGAGCACGCGGTAGCCGGCGCCCTGCAGGGAGTCCATGCTGTCGCGGAAGTCGCACGCCTGCGTGGTGCACCCGGGCGTCCCCGCCGCGGGATAGAAGTACACGATGACGTCCTGGCCGCGGAGGTCCGAGAGGGTGACGGGCGTGCCGTCCTGATCGGGGAGGGTGAAGTCGGGGGCGGGCTGCCCCTTCTCGAGGCGGGCGGTCTCGGTCATGGGGGAGCCTCTCGTTCGCGGGTGTCGACGTCCATGCTATGGCCGTGCGCTCGGGGCCCGATCAGGCGCTCCACGGGGCCGATTCGCGTCCGCCGCGCACGTGGTGCTAGTGTCATCTCTCGGTCCGGTACCCCGCACGACAGGGTCCTCACCTGCACCTCTAGCTCAATTGGCAGAGCAACTGACTCTTAATCAGTGGGTTCTCGGTTCAAGTCCGAGGGGGTGCACCACACGCTCCGCGTCGGAGCATCTCGACACCGCGCCACGTGCATCACGCGCGTCCGTGGGCGCGGGAGAACCGTGAGAGAATACCGGTCGGACCATCACCGCGGACGCCCCTAGCCGAGCGCCGCGGCGGCCGGTGATCTCGGTGCACCGGCCACGCGCCACGTCCACGCCCGCGGGGCTGGACGCGGAGCGGGACGTCGGCGCCCACGCGGCTGTGCATGCGCGTGCGCGACATCTCCGGCACACATCTCGAGGTATCGAAGGACAGCACTGCATGATTTTCGAAGTAGGGGAGACCGTCGTGTACCCCCACCACGGCGCCGCCACGATCACCGCGGTCAAGACCCGCACCATCAAGGGGGTCGACAAGAAGTACATCACCCTCCAGATCCACCAGAGCGAGCTGGTCATCGACGTGCCCGTCGACAACGCCGAGCTCGTCGGGCTGCGCGACGTCATCGACAGCTCCGGCGTGGAGGCCGTCTTCGACGTGCTCCGCGGCGACGTCGAGGAGGAGGCGGGCAACTGGTCGCGCCGCTTCAAGGCGAACACCGAGAAGATGGGCTCCGGCGACGTGCGCCGCGTCAGCGAGGTCGTCCGCGACCTGTGGCGCCGTGACCAGGACTCGGGTGTCTCGGCCGGGGAGAAGCGCATGCTGGCCAAGGCCCGCCAGATCCTCGTCTCGGAGCTCGCGCTCGCGCAGAAGTCCACCGATGAGGAGGCCTCCGTCGTGCTCGACGGCGTCCTCGCGCAGAGCATCTCCGCCTGACCCTCCGCCGCGCCCTCGCAGGCGCGGCACCGCCGACGGGCGGTCCCTCGACCCGGGGGACCGCCCGTCGGCGCATCCGGTCCGGTCGTCGATCGGCGGCGCGTCCGGCGTAGGGTGCGAGCATGCGCGATCACCCCGAACGACCCGACCACGACGGCCCCCTCGAGCAGAACCCCCTCCGGCCCGCGCGCCGCGGGTTGCGCATCTGGATCTACGTGATCGCCGCGGTCGTCATCGTCGCCGTGATCGCCTTCGCGCTCGTGCGCCTCGCGAGCGCCGGGCAGAACACGCCCGGCCCGTCGTCCCTGGGCGCCGTGCTCCCGCTGGTCGGAGCGGCGCGCGCGCTGATCTGATCCGGCTGCGCCGCGATCCGGCGCGATGCCGGGTCGGCGCCTCCTCCCCAGGACGACGCCGGCGCCGCTCACCGCCCGTCGATCCACGGGCCGGGAGCCCGTCGGATCGCCGGTGTAGCCATGCCCTCGGGACGGGGGCTGCATGGACGAACGGGCGCGGCGGAGCGGAGGCCCACGGCGGACGGCGCGGCACCTGGTCGCGCGACTCCTGCGGGACAGGCGCCGGGCGGTGCGCGTGCTCCTCGCGGCCACGGCCGTGGCCATCGTGCTCGTCGCGGTGGTCGTGGGGGCGCGCGAGGCGGTCCTCGGGCCGGACGCGGGCGTCGGCCACCTGAGCGCCGATGTCCCGGATGGCGCCGTCGTGCGCACGCTCGCGGGGGCGGGACTCGTGCGGGGCGGCCGGATCGACGTGGTGGCGGCGCGTCGGCTGACCGACGCCATCCGCGGGGACGATCGCGGGCGAGATCCACGCTACGACCGTGATGCTTTCGGCCCGGCGTGGGCGGACGCCGACGGGAACGGCTGCGACCAGCGCGACGACGTGCTCGTCCGCGACCTCGTCCGCGTCGTCTTCTCGCCCTCGGACCCGGGATGCACGGTGGTCGCGGGCCATCTCGACGACGCGTACACGGGGCACGGGATCGACTTCGTGCGCGGACCGCGCTCGAGCGCCGCCGTGCAGATCGACCACCTCGTGCCGCTGTCCTGGGCCTGGCAGCACGGGGCGTGGTCGTGGCCTGACGAGCGACGCGAGCGCCTGGCCACCGACCTCAACGAGCTGCAGGCGGTCGACGGCCCCACCAACCAGGAGAAGTCGGATCAGGGGCCGGGCACGTGGCTCCCGCCCGACGCGGCGTACCGCTGCCTCTACGTGACCCGCTTCGCCTTCGTCGTGAGCAGGTACGGCCTCTCGATCGACGACGCGGATCGTGGTGCCGTCGACCGTGTCCTCGATGCGTGCTCGTGAGGCGCACCCCTCGGGCGGCGTCGGTGCGCGCGCGTACGCTCTGCTCGACGCGGCCGGGCGTCGACGCGGGCGCGGTGCCCGTGTGGGGCGCACCCGAGGGGATCCGCATGTGGAGCAAGCAGAGCGGCGACGCGACCGGCGCGATCAGCCCGGTGCCGGAGCACCCGCACGCCCACCCCGTGCGCGGCGCGTGGCTCGTCCGCGTGGGCGACGGTCCGGCGCTCGGATGGGTGCTGCGGCACCGGGCCGACCTCGCGGCCCCGTTCTCCTACGAGGTCTACGCCTGCGGCCTCGGATCCGACGGGCTGCGGGTGTGGGTCCAGCGGCGCGAGAGCCTCAACGCCGCGGTCGCGTGGGTCATGCAGCACGACGCCGAGCTGCTGGCGTTCGCACGGCGGCTGCGGCCGGATCCGACGCAGCCCGCCGTGCGGGCGGACGACGACGCCGCCGCCCCCGGGGTGGGGGACGGCGGCGCCGGCTCGGGCTGAGGGGCGCCGGTCAGCGCTTCCGCTGGTCGGCCGCGTCGCGCCCGGTCACCGGGAACGGGCCCGTGACGCCCTCGCGCACGCGGGCGATCTCGAGGATCCGGTCGCGCTGCAGGTACCAGCCCACGACCAGCAGCGGGATGATGATCACGAGCGACGCGACCGTGAGCGTGCCGATGGGCCAGTCGATCGCCATCAGCACGAGCACGCTGACGAGGAACGCGAGCGTCAGCCAGGACGTGACGGGCGCGCCCGGCAGGCGGAACGTGGGCTCCTTGGCCTTCCCCTGCTTCGCCCAGGTGCGCAGGCGCATCTGGCACAGGATGATGGTCGCCCATCCGGCCACGATGCCGAGCGCCGCGACGTTCAGGACGATCTCGAAGGCCTGGTCGGGCACGACCGCGTTGAGGGCCACGCCGAGGAGCGTGATCGAGCCGGTGAGCAGGATCCCGCCGAACGGCACGCCGCCCTTCGACATGACCGTCGTGAACTTCGGCGCCGAGCCGTTCATGCCCATGGAGTGCAGGACGCGGCCCGTGCTGTAGAGACCCGCGTTGAGGCTCGACATGGCCGCCGTGAGGACGACGAAGTTCATCACGGATCCCGCGATGGCACCCACCTCGGGCGAGCCGAGGCTGGAGAAGAACGTGACGAACGGGCTCTGGTCGGCGCTGTACGCCGTGTAGGGGAGCAGGAGCGAGAGCAGCACGATCGACCCGACGTAGAAGATCGCGATGCGGAACACGACCGAGTTGATGGCGCGGGGGATGACCTTCTCCACGTCCTGCGTCTCGCCGCTCGCGGTGCCCACGAGCTCGATCGCGGCGTAGGCGAACACGACGCCCTGCACGACGAGCACGACCGGGACGAGGCCCTGCGGGAAGATGCCGCCGTTCTGCTGCAGCACGGTCCAGCCGGTCTGCACATCGGCGCCGCCCACCGTGACGGGGAAGCTCCAGGCGAGCCACACGATGCCGACGATGAGGAAGATCACGAGAGCCGCCACCTTGACGAGCGCGAACCAGAACTCCATCTCGCCGAAGACCTTGACGGCGACGAGGTTGAGCGCGAGGACGATCGCGAGGGCGATGAGGGCGAGCAGCCACTGCGGCGCGGCCGTGAACGCGGACCAGTAGTGCATGTAGAGGGCGACGGCCGTGACGTCGACGATGGCGGTGGTCGCCCAGTTGAGGAAGTACATCCAGCCGGCGGCGTACGCGAACTTCTCGCCGTAGAACTCGCGGGCGTAGGAGATGAACGACCCGGAGCTCGGCCGGTGCAGCACGAGCTCGCCGAGCGCGCGGAGGATGAAGAAGGCGAAGACGCCGCAGATCAGGAAGACGATCGCGAGGGCGGGGCCCGCGGAGGCCAACCGGCCGCCCGCTCCGAGGAAGAGGCCGGTGCCGATCGCGCCGCCGATGGCGATCATCTGGAGTTGCCGGGGTTTCAACCCGTGCTGGTAGCCCTCCTGCTCGTGGCTGAAGTCCTGCGCCACGAAGTCCGGATCGGGCGTGACGGTACTGCGGTCGCTCTCGCTTCGTGTCATCCGAATACGGTAGTGGTACGGGGCATGCGCCCGGACACCCGCGTCGATCGACTTCCGCGGGGAAGATCACCTGTGATACGCGCCGAGGAGACCCGCATGGCCCGCACGCACCGTCCAGTTCGCCGGAATCGATCGTGGGCGCCGGTCCTCGTGGCCACGGCGGGAGCGCTCGTGCTCGCGGGGTGCACGGCGGGGTCGGATGCGCCCGCCCCCGCCTCCACGGCGCCCGCCGCGAGCGGGACCCCCGACCTGGGAGCCGCCCCCGGCGGCACCCCGGGCCCCGAGCCGACCGTGACGCGCGCGCCCGGCCCGCCGACCCAGGACGAGCTCGCGACGTGCTCGACGCTCGCGCAGGTGCTGCCCGACTCCACCAAGCTCGTGCAGGCGCTCGGGGACGGGAAGCAGGTGGATCCGACCCTCCTCGACCGCGTGAAGCAGGGCGACGCCGCGCTCGCCGGCATGGCGCCGGAGAACATGAAACCGCTCGTGGCCTCGTTCTCGACGATCGTCGACGAGCTGGAGGCGCTGCGCTCGGGCGCCGACACGGACGGGGCGTCGCTCGACACCGGGCAGTACCTGCGCGCGACGAACGCGTTCCTCGACTACTGCCTCGACGACGTCGGCTACGTGCCGCAGACCGCGACGCAGGCACCCGCGCCCTGAGCACGGTCGCGGCGCAGGCGCGACGCGTCAGGTTCGGCGTGCGACCGCCTCGTCCGCCTCGATGTCCTCGCGGGCGTCCTCGCGGCGGTCGCGGCCGTCGCCGTCGTGGGTGACGAGCAGATGCGGCGTGCGGTGGATCCGGTACGAGACGCGCAGGTGCCGGTGCAGCACGAGCCACGCGATCGCGATGAGGGCGGCGACGATGCCGCTGGCTGCGCCCACCATGAGGGCGGCGCGCGGGCCCCAGGTGTTCGCGACCCAGCCGACGATCGGCGCGCCGAGCGGGGTGCCGCCGACGAAGATCGCCATGTAGACGGCCATCACCCGGCCGCGCATGCGCGGCTCGACCGTGAGCTGCACGGTGCTGTTGGCGCTCGTCATGAGGGTCTGCGAGACGACGCCCACCAGCACCAGCGCCAGCGCGAAGAGCAGGTAGGTGGGCGCGATCGCGGCCAGTCCGGTCGCGATGCCGAAGAGCGCGGCGCCCACGAACACCAGGCGGATGCGCGGACGCTCACGGCGGGCCGACAGCAGGGCGCCCGCGACGGATCCCACCGCGAGGCTCGAGGACAGCAGGCCGAACTCGGTCGCGCCCTTGCCGAACTCGACGCTCGCCATGGTGGAGGTGAAGATCGGGAAGTTGTAGCCGAAGGCGCCGACGAGGAAGACGATCACGAGGATCACCATGATGTCGGGACGCCCGCCGATGTAGCGGAAGCCCTCGCGCAGCTGACCGCGCGACCGGGCGACGCGCTCCGGTCGCCGCAGCTCGCCGACCCGGAGGCGCGTGAGGGCGATGAGCACGGCGATGAAGCTCACGGCGTTGATGAGGAACACCCATCCGGTGCCGACGCCCGCGATGAGCACGCCGGCGACGGCCGGCCCGATCATGCGCGCGGCGCTGAAGGACGCCGAGTTGAGCGCGACGGCGTTCGAGAGGTCGTCGTCGGAGACGAGCTCGGAGACGAAGGACTGACGGGCGGGTGCGTCGAGCGCGGAGGCGATGCCCAGCAGGAGCGCGAAGAGGTAGACGTGCCAGAGCTCGGCGCGGCCGGAGAGCACCACGAGGCCGAGCCCGAGGCCGAGGACGGCCATCGTGCCCTGGGTGATGATCAGCACGCGGCGCTTGTCGTACCGGTCGGCGATGAGGCCGGCGTAGGGGGAGAGCAGGAGCATGGGGCCGAACTGCAGCGCCATGACGATGCCGACCGCGGTCGCGTCGTAGCGGGTGAGCTCGGTGAGCACGATCCAGTCCTGGGCGGTGCGCTGCATCCACGTGCCGACGTTGGAGACAAGGGCACCGGCGAACCAGATGCGGTAGTTCGGGGCGCGCAGGCTCCGGAAGACGGCGCTCACGCGGCGGCCATGCGGCCGAGGAGGGCCGCTGCCTCGCCGAGGGTGGCGCGCTCGGCGGCCGTGAGCTCGGCGAGGCGGAGGGAGAGCCAGGCGTTGCGCTGACGGCGGGTCTCCTGCACGACCCCCCGGCCGGCGTCCGTGATGGAGACCGTGACGCGGCGGCCGTCGTCGGGAGCGGGGGAGCGCTCGGCGTACCCGGCCTCCACCAGGCAGTTGACCGTGCGGTTCATGCTCGGGGCGGTCACGCGCTCGATCTCGGCGAGCCGGCCGGGGCTCGTGGGCCCGTCGCGGAGGAGCAGGGCGAGCACGACGAACTGGCTGTCGCTGAGCTCGTGGTCGGCCTTCTCGGCACGCAGGCGGCGCGCGAGGCGCATCACGCCGGCGCGCAGGGTCTGGCTGAGGTCGGGGGAGTCGGGCATGTCTTTAGGCTAGCTCATTAGTCCTGCTAACGATCGCGTCGGGCGTGACGGGATGCTGTGAGCGCATCGGCCGGACATGCGCCGGGCGTCGGCCGCCCAGCCGGGCAGGATGGGAGGACATCGCCGGCCGCGATGCACCCGCGACGACGCGGGCACGGGCCGCGCGACCGGAGGAGGCACGGACATGACCCATCACGACGGCACGGCCGACGCGCACGACGACGAGAAGCTCGGCGGCGAGGGCACGATCCCGGCGGGCGCGACGGGCGTCGCCGCCGGCCACGACGGCGGGAACGACCACTTCGAGCCCGAGGAGGACACGCCGCACCACACCGACGAGGACGGCGACGGCGCCTAGCCCGCTCGACCCGCCCCTCCCGGATCGCCGGGCCCCGCCCGGGGACCCGCGTAGCCTGGATCCCCGTGGACACCGCGACCAACCCCCTCGACGGCACGCGCATCGCCTACCGGACCTTCGGCGCCGGGCCGGCCGACGGGGATCCCCGCGACCCGGTCCGCGCGCCCGTCGTCCTGGTGCACGGCACGGCCCTCTCGCAGGCGATCTGGCGCGGGTTCGGCTGGGTGCGCGCGCTCTCGCCGACGCGGCAGGTGATCACGCTGGACCTCCGCGGCCATGGGCGCAGCGGCGTCCCGCACGAGCCCGCCGCCTACGCGATGGACCTGATGGTCGCCGACGTCGTGGCCGTGCTCGACGCGGTCGGCGCGCCCGTCGTGCACCACGTGGGCTACAGCCTGGGCGCCCGGGTCGGCTTCTCCCTCGCGGCCGCGCACCCGGACCGCCTCGTCTCCACGTCGAGCCTCGGCGGATCGCCCCGCAGCGGCGTCGGCGTCTTCGACCGCGTGTTCTTCCCCGGCTGCATCGCGGCGCTGGAGACGGGCGGCATGCCCGGCTTCCTCGAGGCGTGGGAGCGGCACACCGGGGACCCCGTGGACGCCGCGACCCGCGGGGCCTTCCTCGCGGACGACGCCCGGGCGCTCGCCGCCTACATGCGCGAGTCCGAGCGGGACGCCGGCGTCCCCGATCAGGTGGTCGCGGGATCCGCGGTGCCGCTGCTTCTCGTCGCCGGCACGCGGGATCCCGAGCGCCTCCGCGCCGCCCGCCATGTGAAGGCGCTGCGCCCGGACGCGCCGCTCGTGGAGCTCGCGGGCGCCACGCACGCCGACACCCCGCGGCACCCCGACGCGCTGGCGGCCGTCGCGCGGTTCCTCGGCGCGCTCTGACGTACGGCCGGCGCGCGCCGGATCAGGCGGCCGTCGACGACCCGCCGCGCGCCGCCTCGGCGTGGGCCAGGGCGGGGCTGCCGTCGCGGTGCGCGCGGTCGAGGTCATCGGGATGCGCGGCCGCGGCGGCCTCCAGGGCATCCGCCGCGCGGACGAGCGCGAGGTGCGACAGGGCCTGCGGCACGTTGCCCGCCTGGCGGCGCCCGACGGGGTCGTACTCCTCCGAGAGGAGCCCGACGTCGTTGCAGAGGGCGACGAGCCGGTCCATCAGCGCACGGCCGTCGGCCTCGCGGCCGGATCGGGCGTACTGCTCGACGAGCCAGAACGAGCAGGCGAGGAACGGGTACTCGCCCGCGGGCAGGCCGTCGACCCCGGCGCTCGTGTCGTAGCGGAGCAGGAACCCCTCGTGCATGAGCGTCTTCTCCATCGCCTCGACGGTCGCCAGCATGCGCGGGTCGTCGTAGGCGCAGAAGCCGGCCTGGGCGAGGATCAGCAGCGAGGCGTCGACCTCGGTGGTGCCGTAGTGCTGGCGGAAGGCGCCGGTCGCGGGATCCACGCCCCGGTCGAGGATCTCGTCGCGCACCCGGTCGCGCAGCTCGATCCACTGCTCCACCGGCCCGTCGAGCCCGTGCCGCTCGACGCCCTGCACCGCGCAGTCGAGGGCCGCCCAGATCATGGCCCGCGAGTGCGTGAAGTGCTGCTCGGCGCCGCGGATCTCCCAGATGCCGCTGTCCTGCCGCTCCCAGTTCTCCTCCACGAAGCCGATGAGCGCGCGCTGCAGCGGCCACGAGAACTCGGTCTCGCCGACGCCGGCGTCGCGCGCGGCCTGGAGGGCGAGCATCACCTCGCCGATGACGTCGGCCTGGTACTGCTCGAACGCGCCGTTGCCGACGCGCACCGGGCCGGACCCCTGGTAGCCGGGCAGGCTCTCGAGGTCGCGCTCGGGGAGGTACCTCTCGCCGCTGAGGCCGTACATGATCTGCACGTCGCCCGGATCCCCGGCGATGGCCCGCAGGAGCCAGGTGCGCCACTCGTCGGCCTCGTCGTCGAAGCCGTGCGCGAGCAGCACCTCGAGGGTGAGCGACGCGTCGCGCAGCCAGACGTAGCGGTAGTCCCAGTTCCGCGGGCCGCCGAACTGCTCCGGGAGGCTCGTGGTCGCGGCCGCGACGATGCCGCCGGTGTCCTCGTGGGTGAGCGCGCGCAGCACGAGGAGCGAGCGGCGGACCGCGGCCTGGTGCGGTCCGGAGTGCTCGATGGAGCTGGCCCACGACTCCCACCACTCGGTCGTGTGCTCGAGCGCGGCGTCCACGTCGAACGCGGGCGGCTCGCTGCGGTGCGAGGGGTACCAGGTGAGCGTGAGGTCCACGGTCTCGCCGGCCTGCACGTCGAAGGCCACGCCGTGGTGGTGGTTCGTGGCGGTGAGCTCGGGGCCGCGGACGACGACCGCGTCGGGGCCGGCCACCGCGACGAGGCGCGGATCGCCGTCGTCGAGCTTGCGGATCCACGGCAGCGCGGTCGCGTAGCCGAAGCGCAGGCGGAGGTCGCCCTGCATCCGCACGGTGCCGCTGATGCCGCGGACGCGCCGCACGACGTCGGCCCGGCGGTTGCCCATGGACATGAAGTCGGTGACCTCGACGGCGCCGTCGGGCGTCTCCCACCTGGTCCAGAGCACGAAGGTGTTGCCGAGGTAGGTGCGCATCGAGACCGCGGCGTCGGGATGGGCGGGGGCGAGGCGCCAGGATCCGTGCTCGTCCGTGCCGAGGAGCGCCCCGAACATCGACGCGGAGTCGAACCGCGGCAGGCACAGCCAGTCGATGGAGCCGTCGCGTCCGACCAGCGCTCCCGTGTGGCAGTCCCCGATGAGTGCGTAGTCCTCGATGCGCATGGCCATGCGCCATGCTCCCACGGGTCACCTGCGTTCCCGCCCGCGCCGCGTACCCTGACCGCATGCCCGCGACCTCCACGCTCCTCATCCTCGGCGCCAGCGGCGACCTCTCCGCGCGCCTCCTCCTCCCCGGCCTCGGCGAGCTCCTCGCCCACCGCCCCGACCTCGACCTGCAGCTCGTCGGCGCGGGCACGGAGGAGTGGGACGACGACCGCTGGCGCGAGGTCGTCCGCACGTCGTTCGCCTCTCTCGGTGCGGAGGGCCCCGCGGTCGACCGCGTGCTCGCCGGCACGACGTACCGGGCGGCCGACGTCACCGCGCAGGCCGACCTCGAGCGCCTGTTCGCGGCGTGCGACGCGGCCCCGGCCGTCTACTTCGCGCTGCCGCCGGCCGTCACCGAGAGGGCCTGCCGGGCGATGACCGGGATGACGCTGCCCGAGGGCACGTCGCTCTCGCTCGAGAAGCCGTTCGGCACCGACCTCGCGAGCGCCGAGGCGCTCAACCGCCTCCTCGCGACGCTCGTGCCCGAGGAGCGCACCCACCGGGTGGACCACTTCCTCGGCCGCTCCACCGTGCGGAACCTCCTGGGGCTCCGCTTCGCCAACCGGATCCTCGAGCCCGTCTGGAACGCGCGGCACATCGCGAGCGTCGAGATCGTCTACGACGAGCAGCTCGCGCTCGAGGGCCGCGCCCGCTACTACGACACCGCGGGGGCGCTCACCGACATGATCCAGAGCCACCTGCTCCAGGTCATGGCCGTGTTCGCGATGGAGCCGCCGGCCACGACGGACGCGCGCGACATCCGGGACCAGAAGGCGCTCGTGCTCCGCGCGACCCGGCCCTGGGGCGGCGACCCGGTGGCCTCCTCGCGCCGCGCCCGCTACTCGGCGGGCGACGTCGAGGGGCGCCAGCTGCCGGCCTACGCCGACGAGGCGGGCGTGGATCCGTCCCGCGGCACCGAGACGCTCGCGGAGATGACGGTCGAGATCGCCAACTGGCGCTGGGCGGGCGTGCCGTTCCGGCTGCGCTCCGGCAAGGCGATGGCGGACCACCGGCGCGAGATCGTCGTGAACTTCCAGCCCGCGCCGCACGTGCCCGCCGGCCTCACGGGCGCCGAGGAGCCCGACCGGATCCGCATCCTCATCGCCCCTGACGAGCTGCACCTCGAGCTCAACGTGAACGGCCCGGCCGATCCCGAGGTCATCGACCGCGCCGACCTCGTCACGGCCTTCGACGCCGGCGACCTGCCGCCCTACGGCCAGGTAATCGACGGCATCCTCGCGGACGACGAGAGCCTGTCGGTGCGCGGCGACACGGCCGAGGAGTGCTGGCGCATCGTCGCGCCCGTGATCGCCGCGTGGCGCGCGGGCGACGTGCCGCTCGAGGAGTACCCGGCCGGATCCGCGGGTCCGTGGGACGGACCGCAGGTGGCGCCGAAGGGCTGAGCCCGCGCGCGTCGACCGACTAGGCGCGGAGGACGGCGCGGAGCGCGGCGGGGACGCGGCGCGGGTCCCCGGCGAGCTCGGCGAGCGAGCCGGCGAGCGGATCCTCGTCGAACACCGCGAGCTCGCGGGCGACGGCGTCCTGATGCGCGGAGGCGTCGCGCGCCGTGGACCCGCCCCCGTCCGATCCCGTGGCCCGGGCGTCCTCGAGCGGCAGGTCGGCGGCCGCGGGGGAGGCGCCGAGCGCGAGCGCCACGTCACGGGCGATGTGCGCCGTCATCAGCTCGTCGAAGAAGCCGGCCGTGCTGTCGGGTGTGCGGCGGACGAGCGCCCACGCGCCGTCGGGGCCGAAGTGGTGGGCGAGCGCCGCCTGCACGATCAGGGCGAGCGGGCGGAGGTCCGGCTCGCGGTCGATGTCGGCGGCATCGTCGGTGCCGGCGCGCGCGGCGTCCGCGGACGGGTCCTCCGGCATGGCCTTGTGCGCGGGGACGTGGGTCGGCCGCACGGGTCCGCCGTGCAGCCGTGCCGCGATCGCCGCGAGTTCGCCGGTGGCGGTCGAGACGGCGGGCGCCGGGGGAGCGGCCGGCGCGGCGACGGGGCGCCGTGCCTCGGGCCTCGGCTCGGACGCCGCGGGCGCGGCCTCGGTCGGGACGGACTTGCCTCTGCGCCACCGGAACATGATCCACGGCCTCCCCGATCGCACCAGCGACGATCGGGACCATCATCGTGCGCGACACGCCCGGGCTGACCCGCGACACGCCGGTGATCCCGGGGCGGGGGCGTCGGGACGCGCCCCCGTTCCCGGAATCGGGGGGAGGGTCGCCGCGGACAGCGCCTGCGAGACTGGACGCCCGGGACAGCGCGGTCCGCCCGACCCGTATGGAGGACCCGTGGACCTGCCCACCCTGCTCGCCGTGCCCGTCGTCGCCGTGAGCGTCACGCTGCTCGCCGCCGTGGCCGCCGCCCTGCTCGTCACGGCGATCGTCGCCCTCGTCGTCCGCGTCATCGCGCGCCGCCGCGAGTGGGCGGCCCGCCTCGTCCGCCGCGCCCGACGGCCGTTCCGCGTGCTGCTCGTCGTGGTGGCGGTGTGGATCGCGCTCCGCTCCTCGGTCGCGCCGGGCGAGGTGCGCGACGGCCTCGACCACCTGCTGCACGTGCTGACGATCGTCGCGGCCGCCTGGCTCGTGTGCTCCCTCGCGATCTTCTTCGAGGACCTGGGGCTCGCGCGCTACCGGGTGGACGTGGCGGACAACCGGGTCGCCCGGCGCGTGCGCACGCAGGTGCTCATCATCCGGCGGCTCACGGTGGTGGCGATCGTGGTGGTGGCGATCGGCGCGATCCTCCTGACGTTCCCGGGCGCGCGGGCCGCCGGTGCGAGCGTCCTCGCCTCCGCCGGCCTCGTCTCGATCGTCGCGGGCCTCGCGGCGCAGTCGACGCTGGCCAACGTGTTCGCCGGGATGCAGCTCGCCTTCAGCGACGCCATCCGGGTCGACGACGTGGTCATCGTGGAGACGGAGTGGGGGCGCGTCGAGGAGATCACGCTCACGTACGTGGTCGTCCACATCTGGGACGACCGGCGGATGGTGCTGCCGTCCACCTACTTCACGACCACGCCGTTCCAGAACTGGACCCGCACCAAGTCGGAGCTCCTCGGCGCGGTGGAGCTCGACCTCGACTGGCGCGCGACGCCGGCGAGCATGCGCGAGGAGCTCGACCGGGTGCTGGCCACGACCGACCTCTGGGACGGGCGCGTCTCCGTGCTGCAGGTGACGGACGCGGTCGGCGGCTACGTGCGGATCCGGGTGCTCGTCTCCGCCGTCGACGCCCCCACCCTGTTCGACCTGCGCTGCCTCGTGCGCGAGCGCCTCGTCGCGTTCCTCCACGAGCACAGCCCGCAGTCGCTGCCGCGGACGCGCGTGCAGATGGTGGATCCGGCCGAGCACGGCGACGAGCCCCGCGCGGGACGCCGTGCGGCCGAGCCCGAGCCGACGGGGCTGTTCTCGGGCACCGCGCAGGGGGACACGCGCGCGGGCCTGTTCACCGGGCCCATCTCCACGGTGCCGGCGGAGGAGCGCATCGACCTCGAGGTCGACGGCGACCGCTGGCGCACGCAGGACTGACGCCCACGCACGACGGACGCGCACGCCCCGAGCGGCGTGCGCGTCACGGGGTGGGGCGGCTAGTTGCCGATCTGCCCGTCGCGCGAGTCCTCGATGACCGTGCCGATGGCGATCGCCACCGTGATGCCCCAGCTGAGCCACATGAGCCCGAGCTTCCAGTCGCGCGGACCCCGACGGGTCGTCTGCATGGTGCTCCAGCCGCCCACGAGGGCGCTGAGGACGCTGCCGTTCAGGATGTACTTGCGCATGACACCTCCCAGTGTGCTTCCACGGTACCGGGATCCGGCCGTCGCGTCCGCCGCCCGGCCGCCGCGCGCCGCCGTCCGTGGCGTCCCCTTTCCGCAGGCGGTGCGGACTCCCCGTGGGCGGTGAGTACAGTGATCGCGGATCAGACAGGAGGCGCCCGTGCGCACAGCCCTCATCGGGGTGGTGCTCCTCGTCGTCGGCGCCGTCGCCGTGGCCACCGGAGCCCTCCCGCTCGACGACCTCGGCGTCCTGTACGAGCGGGTCTGGCCGATCCTCCTCTTCGTGGTCGCGATCACCGTGGTCACCGAGCTCGCCAGCGAGGCGGGCCTGTTCACCTGGATCGCCGAGCGGGCGGCGGGCCTCGGCCGCGGACGCACGTGGGCCCTCTGGCTCGCGACCGTCGTGCTCGCCTGCCTCTGCACGATCTTCCTGTCGCTCGACACGACCGCCGTGCTGCTCACGCCCGTGGTCGTCGTGCTCGCCCGGCACTGCGGGCTCCCGCCGCTCCCGTTCGCGCTCACGACCGTGTGGCTCGCGAACACCGCATCGCTCCTGCTGCCCGTCTCCAACCTCACGAACCTGCTCGCGGAGCACGAGCTCGGCGGGCTGGGGCCGGCCGGCTTCGCGGCGCTCACGGTCGCGCCCGCGCTCGTGGCGATCGCGGTGCCCGTGCTCGCGATCCTCGTGATCCACCGCAGGGACCTCTTCACGCGGTACGAGGTCGGGCCGCCGACCGCCCCCGCCGACCGCGTGCTCCTCGTGGGCAGCGCCATCGTGGTGGGCCTGCTCGTGCCGGCGCTCGTCTCGGGTGTCGAGGTGTGGATCCCCGCGCTCGCCGCGGCCGTGGTCCTCGCGATCCTCACGGCCGTCCGGCGCCCCCGCGTCCTCCGGCTCGGCCTCCTGCCCTGGCAGCTCGTGGTGTTCGCGTCGGGCCTGTTCATCGTGATGGAGGCCGCGCAGTCGCTCGGGCTCACCGCCGTCATGGCAGCGGTCTCGGGCCAGGGACAGGACGCCGCCGCGCTGTTCCGGCTCGCGGGCGTCGCGACCCTGAGCGCCAACGCCGTGGACAACCTGCCGGCGTACCTCGCGCTCGAGCCCGTCGCGGGATCCCCGGAGCGCCTCGTCGCGATCCTCGTGGGCGTCAACGCGGGCCCGCTCATCACGCCGTGGGCCTCGCTCGCGACCCTGCTCTGGCACGAGCGGCTCGTGAGCATGGGGGTCCACATCACGTGGTCGCGCTACGTGCTGCTGGGCCTCGTGGTCGCGCCCCTCACGGTCGGCCTCGCGATGCTCGCCTTCGTCCTCACACGCTGATCGGCCGCCCCCGCCTGGCAGACGACTGGGAGTCTGACCGATCGTGCAGGGACTGACCGATCGGTCGACATAGGCTCTCCGGGTGACCCGAACCCCCCGCGCCTCCGCCGGCGACGAGCTCCGCACGATCGCGGCGGCGCGCTTCGCCCGCGACGGCTTCCAGGCGACCTCGCTCCAGCAGATCGCCGACGAGGCCGGCTACTCGAAGTCGAGCGTGCTCTACCACTTCGCCTCCAAGGAGGCGCTGCTGGACGCCCTGCTCGAGCCGACGATCAACGCGCTCGCCGAGGTCATCCAGCGCGCCGACTCCATCCGCGGCGACGCGGACGCCCGGCGGCAGTTCGTCGAGCCCTTCATCGACTTCCTCCTGCTGCACCGGCACGAGGTGGCCCTCTTCATCACGCAGGGGCGCTCGCTCGGGCACCTCGCCGTGATCGAGCGGGCCAACGACCTCGTGCGCGCGCTCGGCGAGACCGCCGGCGCGCTCGACAGCACGCTCGACCAGCTGCGCTTCGGCGTGGCGCTCGGCGGCGCGGCGTACATCCTCGCCGCGAGCGACGACTGGTCCACCAACGAACCGCTGCCCGACGACGAGATCAGGGCTGCTCTCGTCGTGGTCGTGGGGGAGCTCCTCGCCCCCCTCGGCACCCGCTCCGCCTGATCCCGCTCCGCCCCCGCACATCCCCCGCACGTCCCACGCAAGGAGAGCCACCCGCCCATGGCCACGCTTCTGTACCGGCTCGGCCGGATCTCGTTCCTCCACCCGTGGCGCGTCATCGCCGCGTGGATCCTCGTCCTCGGCATCCTGCTGGGCGGCGGCCTCGCGCTCGGCGGGAAGACGCAGGAGTCGTTCTCGATCCCGGGCACCGAGTCGCAGGAGGCCATCGACCGGCTGGCCGCCGTGTTCCCGCAGGCCGCGGGCGCGAGCGCGCAGATCGTGACGAAGGCCCCCGCGGGCGCGAAGGTCACGGACGACGCCGAGAAGACGGCCATCGAGGCGGTCGCGACGGCCGCGGGGGAGGTCCCCGGCGTCACGACGGCACTGTCGCCGTTCTCCGAGTACGCGACGGACGCGGTCTCCGACGACGGCACCGTGGCGATCACGACGGTGCAGTTCTCCGGGCAGAGCGACCAGGTGACCAAGGCGACGCTCGACGCCCTGAGGGCCTCAGCGCAGGCGGCGACCGACGCGGGCCTCACGGTGTCGTTCGGCGGCCAGCTCTTCCAGGACATCCACTACGGCGTCACCGTGACGGAGGCGTTCGGCGTGCTGTTCGCGGGCCTCGTGCTGGTGCTCACCTTCGGGTCGATGCTCGCGGCGGGGCTCCCGCTCATCGGCGCGCTGGTCGGCGTCGCGGCGTCCGCGGGCGCGCTGCTCGCCGCCTCGAGGTTCGTCACGGTGTCGAGCGCCTCGCCGCTGCTGGCCGTGATGATCGGCCTCGCGGTGGGCATCGACTACGCCCTCTTCATCCTCATGCGGCACCGGACGCAGCTCGCCAACGGCATGCCCGTCGAGCGGTCGGCGGCGACCGCGGTGGCGACGGCCGGCAGCGCCGTGATCTTCGCGGGCGTGACCGTGATCATCGCGCTGCTGGGGCTCCTGGTGGTGCAGATCCCGTTCCTCACGGTGATGGGGCTCGGCGCGGCGTTCGCGGTGCTGCTCGCCATGGGCGTCGCGACGACGCTGCTGCCGGCCATGCTCGGCCTCGCGGGCGAGCGGCTCCGGCCGAAGGCGGGCTCGCGGGCCGCCCGCCGCGCGAAGGCGCAGGCCGAGGGGACGCAGCGCACGCTCGGCGCGCGCTGGGTGGCGATCGTCACCAAGGTGCCGATCATCCCCGTCGTGATCGTCATCGGCATCGCCGGCCTCCTCGCCGTCCCCGCGTCGCAGCTCCAGCTGGGCCTGCCGAGCGGGGCGACCTCGCCCGCCGGATCCACCAGCCGCGTCGCGTACGACACCGTCTCCGACGCGTTCGGCCCGGGCCACAACGGGCCGCTCGTCGTGCTCGTCGACATCACGCAGACCACCGATCCGATCGGGGTGCTCGGGAAGATCGGCGACGAGATCCGCGGTCTCGACGACGTGGCGTTCGTGGGCGCCGGCACGCCGAACCCGTCCGTCGACACCGCGATCATCCAGGTCGTGCCGGACAGCCCGCCCGAGTCGGCCGAGACGACGGCGCTCATGCAGTCGATCCGCGACCTCGCCCCCGGCCTCCAGGACCGCTACGACACGCGCGTGTCCGTCACCGGCACGACGGCTGTGCAGAACGACATCTCGCAGCGGCTCGACCAGGCCCTCGTGCCGTTCGGGATCGTGGTGGTGGGGCTGTCGATCATCCTGCTGATGATCGTGTTCCGCTCGATCTTCGTGCCCGTGAAGGCCGCGGTCGGCTTCCTGCTGAGCGTCGTCGTGTCGTTCGGCACCGTGGTGCTGATCTTCCAGCAGGGCCTGTTCGCGGACGCGCTCGGCGTGACTCCCGGCCCCATCCTCAGCTTCATGCCCATCCTCCTCATGGCGATCCTGTTCGGGCTCGCCATGGACTACGAGGTGTTCCTCGTCTCCGGGATGCGCGAGGACTTCGTGCACCACGGCGACGCGAAGCGGGCCATCGTCACGGGCTTCTCGGGCGCCGCCCGCGTCGTGACGGCCGCCGCGCTCATCATGTTCTTCGTGTTCGCGGCGTTCGTGCCCGAGGGCGCCGGCGTGATCAAGACCATCGCCCTCGGGCTCGCGGTCGGCATCTTCTTCGACGCCTTCCTCGTGCGCATGACCCTGGTGCCCGCCGCCATGGCCCTCCTCGGGAAGCGCGCGTGGTGGATCCCGCGCTGGCTCGACCGGATCCTCCCGGACGTCGACATCGAGGGCGAGGGCCTCCGCGAGCACCAGGACGACGTCGACTGGGCCCGCGCGTCCGGTGCCGCCGTCGCGGCGGAGCGGCTCGTCGCGGGGGTCCCGGGCCGCAGGCTCCTGCCCGTCGACCTCAGCGCCCCGGCCGGATCCCTCGTGCTCGTCGAGGGCGAGGTCGCCGACCGGCGCCTCCTCGGCGCCACGCTCGGCGCCCGGCTCGCGCCGCTGTCCGGCCGCGCGCACGTCGCGGGCCACCCGCTCGCCTCGGAATCCGGTCGCGTCCTCACGAGCGTCGCGATGGCCGACCTCGGCCGCGTGGACCGGGTGGACTCCGGGCTGACCGTGGGGGACCTCCTCGCCGAGCGCATCGACCTGTCCGAGCCGCTCGGCCGCCGTCGCGGTGCCCGCGCCCGGCAGGAGGAGTGGCTCGACCGCATCGGCCGCGCCGCCGAGGCGGCGGGTGCCCGGCCCATCGGCGCCGACGACCCGGTGGGATCGCTCCTGCCGCTCGAGCGCGCGATCGCCCTGACGGCCGTGGCCGCAGCGGGACGCGCTCCCGTGCTCGTGCTCGACGTGGTGGATCCGTTCCCGGACGCCGCCGCCGAGCGCGCGTTCCTCGCCGCCCTGCTCGTGCTCGTCCACGAGAGCACGACCGTCCTCGTGGGCGCGCCGTGGTTCCCGGACGACCACCGGATCCCGGGGAGGCCGACCGTGCGCCTCCGCCTCGCCGCCGACGACGCGCCAGGCGCCGTCGAGCGCCCCGACATCGACCAGCCCGTCACGACCGGCAAGGAGACCGTCCGATGACCATCCGCTCCACCCGCAGACGCCTCGCCGTCGCCCTCGTCGCGATCGTGCCGCTCGCGGTCGCCGGCCTCTTCATCGGCTCGCTGTCGGACGTCGCGAAGGGCGTCGAGCGCGTGCCGGCCGCCATCGTCAACCAGGACGAGATGGTCCAGCAGAAGGCCCAGGACGGCACCGAGTCACCCGTGCTCGCCGGCCGCCTGCTCGTCACCCAGCTGACCTCGGACGACAACCAGGCCTTCGACTGGACCATCACGAACGCCGACGAGGCCCAGCGGATGCTCGACGACGGCGAGGTCTACGCGGTGCTCACCGTGCCGAAGGACTTCTCCGCGTCGATCGTGTCGCTGTCGACGGACGCCCCCGAGCGCGCGCAGATCAGCGTGAAGACGGACGACGCCCACGGCTACCTGACGGGGGCGGCCACCCAGGCCGTGGGCGTCGGCATGACGAGCGTGTTCGGCAACGCCATCACCTCGCAGTTCGTCTCCGGCATCTACACGACCTTCGGCGGCCTCAAGGGCTCGCTCACGGACGCGGGCGCCGGGGCGGACAAGCTGGCCGACGGCGCCACCCAGCTCTCCGCGGGCGCGACCACCCTCGGCGACGGGATCACGCAGCTCGGCGACGGCGTCGGGCAGTCCCAGCAGGGCGCGTCGAAGCTCGCCGACGGCCTCGGCACCTACACGGGCGGCGTCTCGCAGCTCTCCTCGGGGCTCGACCGGCTGCAGACCGGGGCCGCCGGGCTGTCCCAGGTCTCCGACGGCGTCGGGGAGTACGCGGGCGGGGCCGGGAAGATCGCGGCGCAGGTGGCGGGGCTGCGGCAGCAGCTCGCCGAGAACCCGCAGAGCGCGCCCATCGCGGCCCAGCTCCAGCCGCTCGAGCAGGGGCTCGACCAGTACGCGGCGCAGGGCCAGGACCTCGCGTCGAAGGCGGCCGCCGGGATCCAGGGCGTGCAGCAGGGCATCGGGCAGAGCGCGTCCGGCGCCTCGCAGCTCGCGGCCAACGGGCCGGCGCTCGTCTCCGGCGCCCGCCAGCTGAGCGACGGCCTCGGTCGGCTGCGCACCGGCACGACGTCCGCGGCCACGGGCGCGGGCGACCTCGCGACCGGCGCCACGTCGCTGTCGTCGGGCGCGACCGACCTCGGGCAGGGCCTCGCGCAGGGCGCCGAGCAGATCCCGTCGCTCGACGCCGACCAGGCGTCCCGGGCCTCGGGCGTCGTCGCGGATCCGGTCGGCCTCACGGTCGACCGCGAGAACGAGATCTCCAGCCCGGGCGACGCCATCGCCGCGATCTTCGTCCCCATCGGCCTCTGGCTCGGCGCGTTCGCGACGTTCCTCGTGCTGCGTCCGGCCGCCCGCCGGCTGCTCGCCTCCTCGGCCGCGACCGGCCGGGTGATGGGGCGCGTGCTCGGGCGCGCCGCCCTCATCGCGCTCGCCCAGGTCGTGCTGCTCGTCGCGCTCGTGCACGCCGCGCTCGGGCTGTCCCTCGCGCTGCTGCCCGCGACCCTCGGGTTCGCGGCCGTCACGGCGGCGGCCTTCACGGCGATCCACCACCTGCTCCGGCAGGCGTTCGGCCGCGCCGGGCTCGTGGTGTCGCTCATCCTCCTGGCCGTCCAGGCCGCGGCGATGGGCGGGGTGATCCCGCTGCAGCTCCTGGCCGCGCCCATCCAGGCGATCAGCCCGTTCCTGCCGCTGACGTACGCGGCGTCGGGCATGCAGGCGATCATCGCGGGCGGAGCCCCGGGCGTCGCGTGGGGCGCGGCGGGCGTGCTCGCGGTGTTCCTGCTGCTGAGCCTCGCGGTGTCGTACCTCGTGACCAGGCGCTCCCGCCGCGCGACGAGCCTCGGGCTCGTGCCCGGGACGGCGCCGTCCTCGGTCGCGGTCGCCATGTGACGTCACGCCCCGGCGGCCGCGCGCGTCGGCCGGTCGCCGGGGCGGGACGGCGCACGGCGCGTCGCGAGCGCGTCACGGAGCCCGTATTCTTCTGAGAACCATTCTCAGAAAGCGGTCCCATGCGCATCCCCTCCCTCCTCGCCGCCGGCGTCGCCGCCCTCGGCCTCCTCGCGGGCTCGCTCGCGGCACCCACCCCGGCTGCCGAGGCGGCACCCCGCGCCAGGTGGCTGCTCGTCGCGGATCCGTCCGCCCACGACGTCTCGGTCGTCGACGCGTCGACCGGCCGCATCACCGGCGCTCTGCCGGACGCGGTGCTCGGCACGCACGCGGGCGTGATCCAGATGGGCCACGGCCGCGTGGCCTTCGTCGACGAGGCCGGGCCGCGGCTCGACCTCGTCGACATCACGTCGGCGGGCGTCCCGCGCATCGCGTCCGCCACGCCCATCCCCGCCGCCGCCGGCGCATGGACCCGGGCCGGCTGGATCGCGGACGACCCGAGCCACCGGTTCGTCGCGGTCGGCTCGGACATCGACGGATCCACCACCCAGCAGGTCACGGTGCTCGACACCCGCAAGGGCCTGGCCCGCACCGCCACCGTGCGCACGAGCGAGGTCACCCTGGCCACGACGGGGGAGCGCGGCACGGAGGAGATGGAGACGTTCCTCGTCGGCTCGCCGCTGCGGCTCGTCGTGACCGCGGGCGGCCGCCTCGACGCGTACGACGTGGCGGCGATCCTCGGCGGCGACACCTCCCCGACGCCCGTGGCGACCACCCCGCTCGGCGCGTACCCGCACGGCCCCGTGGCGGACGCGCGCGGCACCGCGATCGGATCGACGCTGCACGACGGGATCGAGACGGTGCCGCTGACGCGCGGCGGCTTCGGCGCGTCGGTCTCCCGGCCGTACCCCGAACCCGCCGTGCAGAGCTACCGGCCCCGCATGGCGCCGGACGGCGAGACCGCCGTGGGCACGCAGACGGGCACCGGGCCGGGGGCTCCCACGCTGCTCACGTCGTCGTCGATGCGCGACGCGGGCGTCGCGAGCGTGGCGCTCGGCTCGGGGATGTCGACCCGCGCGGTCGTCACGCCCGGCTACGCGGCCGCGGTCGTGACCTCCGGCGGCGTGGACGCGCTGTCCCTCGTGGCCCGCGGACGCGCGGGGCTGTACGACGGCGCCGTGACGACCGTGCGTCTGCCGGCGCTCGGGCAGGCGCCGGGCGCGGGATCCGCCGCGCGCTTCCTCGCGGCGTCCGACGACGGCTCCGAGCTGTTCCTGTCTCGGGCGGGCACGGGGTCCGTGCTCGAGATCGACGTCGCGGGCACGACGGCGACGGTGCGCGGGACGATCGCGGTCCCGTCCGCCCTCGCGGACGGCGGGTACCTCGCCACGGTGGACCCGCACCACCGCCCCTACGACCTCAGCGGGCGCTGACCGCCGGATCCCGCATCGCGCACGACGAGGGCCGCCCGGATGCCCGGGCGGCCCTCGTCGTGCGTCGTGCGCGCGCCGCTACAGCGCGAGCGCGATGCGCCCGCTGAACACGCGGGTCACGGGCGGCGCGGCCAGCACCTCGCCGAGGCGCGCGGCGCCCTCCGGCGTGGCCCTCCAGGCGACGTAGGCGTCGTGGTCGGCGGTCGACGCCCACTGCTCCACGACGACCATGCGGGCGGGGTCGGCGTCGTCGACGAGGACCTCCAGGCCCTCGTTGCCCGCGAACGCGCGCGTGGCCTGCAGGGTCTCGGCGAGGACGTCGGCGACGTCGGCCAGGCGGCTCTCGTCGACCTGGATCTCGAGGTGCACGGTGGTGCTCATGGTGTCTCCGGTCCCGACGGCGGGCGGGCGGGGCCGCGCGCGACGTCGATCATGTGCGGGGACGTTCCCCTCGTCCATCCAACCCCGTGCGGTCGTGCAGCAGTCCCGACCCGGTCGAGCGGGCGTGTCGGCGCAGCAGGGGCGGCGCGCGGAGAGGGGATGGCGGGCGCCCGGTCCGGCGCCCGGCGGCTCACCTGTCGCGTCGGAGCGCGGTGCGGAGCCGCTGGTACCCGGAGACCACGGGCGGCGCGACGGGCGTCTTCTCGGGCGCCATGTCGAGCCGGAGCTGCCGCTGCGCGAACTCGCGCGTCTCGACGAGCATGGCGAGGCGCTGCTCCTCGGTCTTGGCCTTGCGGGTGTTGACCTCGGCGACGACGCCGCCCTGCCAGCCCTGCTCGGCGAGCCAGCGGAGGGTCTCGGCGACGGGCTGCGTGCCGCGGCCGGGCAGGAGGTGCTCGTCGAGGATGCGGCCGTCGTCCTGCGAGCCGGATCCGTCGCACAGGTGGACGTGGCGCAGGCGCGGGCCGAGGGCCTTGGCCATCTCGAGCGCGTCCTGGCCGGAGAGCGAGGCGTGCGAGAAGTCGAGCGTGGTGGCGTCGCAGTCCATGTCGCGCGGATCCCAGCCGGGCGCGTACGCCTTCATGCTGCGGCCGGCGACCTGCCACGGGAACATGTTCTCGACCGCGATCTCGACGCCCGTCTCCGTCTGGATGGAGCGCACGATGTCGAGGAACGACTCGGCGTAGCCGGCCTGCCACCGGAACGGCGGGTGCACCACGACAGCGGGGGCGCCGACCGCGCGGGCGAGCTCGGCCGACCGCTCCAGCTTCACCTTCGGGTCACGGCCCCACACGAAGTGCGTGAGCAGCAGCACGGGCGCGTGGATGGAGAGGACGGGCAGGCCGTGCCTCTCCGACAGCGCGCGGAGGGCGTCGGCGTCCTGGGTGACCTCGTCGTTCGTCACCATGATCTCGACGCCGTCGAAGCCGGCGCGCTTGGCCATGACGAACGCGTTCTCGACGGGCTGGGGGTACACGCAGGTCGTGCTCATGCCTACTCGGATCACGTCGGCGACCCTACCTGCCGGCCCTGTGCCCGCGGGGTACGCGGGCGGTCCGGCGCGTGTCGGGTGCGCGACGCGGACAGCGGGGGTCGGCATGCTGGATGCGACGGGAGGGCGGCCGACGAGCCGCCCGCGAGGCGAGGGGCGGGCATGGCGGCTGCGGCATCGGGCGGGAGCGGGGGCGGGAGCGCCGGCGCGTTCCGGAAGGAGCGGCCCGATGCGCCGCGCGGGTTCTTCGAGGCGGAGGCGGCCGGGCTCGCGTGGCTCGCGGAGGCCGAGCCCGACGGGGGAGCGCGCGTGGTGCGGGTGCGCGACGTCGCGCCCGGCCGCATCGACCTCGAGCGCCTCGCGCCCGCCCGGCCCACGCGCGAGGCGGCCCGCGCGCTCGGTGCGGCGCTCGCCGTCACGCACGACGCGGGCGCGCCGGCGTTCGGATCGCCGCCGCGTGGTCTCGACGGCCCGGCGTTCATCGGCCGTCAGCCGCTGTCGCTGCGCGCCGCGGGCGCACCGGAGGGCGGCTGGGGCGCCTGGTACGCCCGGGAGCGCGTGCTGCCGTACCTCCGCCGCGCGGTCGACGCCGGGAACGCGACCGCCGCGCAGGCGTCCGACGTGGAGCGCGCGTGCGACCTCGCCGCCGACGGCCGATTCGACGACCCGGCGCCACCCGCGCGGATCCACGGCGACCTCTGGGCGGGCAACGTGCAGTGGACGGACGCCGGCGCGGTCCTCATCGACCCCGCCGCGCACGGCGGCCACCACGAGACCGACCTCGCCATGCTCGCGCTCTTCGGCTGCCCGGGCCTCGACGACCTCCTCGGCGCCTACGCGGACACCGGGTCCCTCGCCGTCGGCTGGCGGGCACGCGTGCAGCTGCACCAGCTGCATCCGCTCGCCGTGCACGCCGCGTCGCACGGCCCGGCCTACGGCGACGCGCTGCACGACGCGGCCCGCGCGGTGCTCCGGATGTGACGCCGGCGGACGCGACACCCCCGGTCAGGCCCGGGTGGGGCTGGTAGCCTCGACTCACCGAGCAGGTACCACAGAGCTCTGCGCAACCGAGACGGGAACCGTGACTCCGCCACCTTCATCCACGCCCTCCGCGACCGAGCCGACGAGGCCCGCCGCGCACGACGGCGCCGACGTCGAGCCCGGCGCCTACGACCTCGTCGTCGTGTCGAACCGCCTCCCGGTCGACCGCGTCGTCGCCCCCGACGGCACCACGTCCTGGCGGCACTCGCCGGGCGGCCTGGTCACGGCGCTCGAGCCCGTGATGCGCGCCAACGAGGGCGCGTGGGTGGGCTGGCCGGGCATCGCCGACCACGACGTCGAGCCCTTCGTCGACGACGGCATCTCGATCATCCCCGTCACGCTCACCGAGCAGGACCTCGCCGAGTACTACGAGGGCTTCTCCAACGACACGCTGTGGCCGCTGTACCACGACGTCATCGCGCAGCCGAGCTACCACCGCGAGTGGTGGGACACCTACGTCACCGTCAACCAGCGCTTCGCCGACGCCGCCGCGAAGGCCGCCGCGCCCGGCGCGACCGTGTGGGTGCAGGACTACCAGCTGCAGCTCGTCCCGAAGATGCTCCGCGAGCAGCGGCCGGACCTCACCATCGGGTTCTTCAACCACATCCCGTTCCCGCCCTACGGCATCTACTCGCAGCTGCCCTGGCGCACGCAGATCATCGAGGGCCTCCTCGGCGCCGACGTCATCGGCTTCCAGCGCGTCGCCGACGCCGGCAACTTCACGCGCGCGGTGCGCCGCCTCTTCGGGTACACGACGCGCGGATCCACCGTCGACGTCCCCGTGCGCGGCGGCATCCCGCTCACGGTCCCGGGCACCAAGCCGTCGAAGCCCGTCCGCGAGCTCCGCACGCGCCAGGTCGTCGCGAAGCACTACCCGATCTCGATCGACGCCCGCAGCTACGAGGAGCTGGCCAAGGACCCGGCCATCCAGGAGCGCGCGCGTCAGATCCGCGCCGACCTCGGCAACCCGCGCACGATCCTGCTCGGCGTCGACCGCCTCGACTACACGAAGGGCATCGGCCACCGCCTCAAGGCGTTCGGCGAGCTCCTCGCGGACGGCCGCGTGAAGGTGGAGGACGCGACGCTCGTGCAGGTCGCGAGCCCGAGCCGCGAGCGGGTGGAGACCTACAAGCAGCTGCGCGACGAGATCGAGCTCACGGTCGGCCGCATCAACGGCGACTACGGCTCCATCAGCCACACCGCCATCAGCTACCTGCACCACGGCTACCCGCGCGAGGAGATGGTGGCGCTGTGCCTGGCCGCCGACGTGATGCTCGTCACCGCCCTCCGCGACGGCATGAACCTCGTCGCCAAGGAGTACGTGGCCACCAAGCACTCGGACGAGGGCGTGCTCGTGCTGAGCGAGTTCGCGGGCGCCGCCGACGAGCTGAAGGCCGCGCTCCTCGTGAACCCGCACGACATCGAGGGCCTCAAGGAGGCGATCCTCCGCGCCATCGAGATGCCGAAGGCCGAGCAGCGCAAGCGCATGCGGTCGCTCCGCAAGCGCGTGTTCGAGAACGACGTGGCCGCGTGGTCGAGCTCGTTCCTCGCCGACCTCGGGCGCACGCACGCCGCCTCGATCCACGAGGGACCCGACGAAGAGGTCGTCGAGCCGCTCATGGACGAGGGCTGGTAGCGCGCGTGGCCGAGCTGACCACCGACATCCAGGCCAAGGGCGGTCGCGGATTCCCGGGCCGCCTGTTCGAGGCGCTCACCGAGCTCGCGCGCACGCCGCGCCTGCTGGTCGCCCTCGACTTCGACGGCACGCTCGCGCCCGAGGTCGACGATCCCGAGAAGGCGCGCGCGGTGCCCGAGGCCCGCGCGGCGGTGCTCGCTCTGCTCGCCCTGCCGGAGACGCGCGTCGCGCTCGTGTCCGGCCGCGCGCTGCGGAGCCTCGAGGCCGTGGCCGACCTGCCGGACGACGTGCTGCTCGTCGGGTCGCACGGGGTGGAGATCCGCCTCGACACCGACGACATCGAGCTCACGCTGGACGAGGGCGAGCTCACCCAGCGCGGCGTGCTGTCGGACGTGCTCGGCCAGGTCGCCGACTCGCTCGACGAGGTGTGGATCGAGGAGAAGCCCGCGGGCTTCGCCCTGCACACGCGCCTCGCGACGGAGAAGCACAGCCGCATCGCGCACCTCGTCGCCACGCAGGAGGCGCACGCGGAGGTGGAGGGCCTCAAGGTGCGCTCCGGCAAGGACGTGCTCGAGTTCAGCGTCCGGCACGCCACCAAGGGCGAGGCAGTCGAGCACCTGCGCCGGTACGCCGAGGCGACCGCCGTCTTCTACGCGGGCGACGACGTCACCGACGAGGACGCGTTCGCGGCGCTCCAGGCCGGCGACCTCGGGCTCAAGAGCGGCACGGGCGCCACGGCGGCGGACTTCCGCGTCGACGGCCCGCACGATGTCGCGCGCGTGCTCCAGGTGCTCGCGGACCTCCGGGCCGAGCCGGCCGTCCACCCCGACTGACGCGCGCGCCCAGGTCTCTCAGGCAGGGCTCAGGTAGACTGGGGAAATAGCCGACTCGCGAGAGGAGACCGCACGTGATCGTCCTCCTCTCGGTGTTCCTCCTGGCCTCCGTCGCCGTCCCCGTGCTCGCCCGCGTGCTGGGCGTCCGGGCGTTCGTGGTCGCCGCCCTCGTGCCGGCCGCCGCCTTCGCCTACACGGTCGCGCAGGCCCCGGCCGTGCTGCCCGACGGCGAGGTGGTCGAGCGCGTCGAGTGGATCCCGTCGCTCGGCATCACGCTCGACATGCGGATGGACGCGCTGTCCTGGCTCCTCTCCCTCGTGGTCACGGGCGTCGGCGCGCTCGTGCTCCTCTACTGCGCGCGCTACTTCCGCTCCAGCGAGGAGGGGCTCGGGCGGTTCGCCGGGCTCCTGGTCGCGTTCGCGGGCGTCATGTTCGGCCTCGTCCTCGCGGACGACGTGTTCGTCCTCTTCACCTTCTGGGAGGCGACGAGCGTCCTCTCCTACCTCCTCATCGGGCACTACACCGGCAAGAAGGCGAGCCGCGGCGCCGCGCTGCAGGCGCTCCTCGTCACCACGGCGGGCGGGCTCGCCATGCTCGTCGGCCTCGTGATCCTCTCGGTGGCCGGCGGCACCACGAGCCTCGCCGCGCTGGTCGCGGATCCGCCCGGGGGCCAGCTGATCCCCGTCGCCGTGGTGCTGATCCTCCTCGGCGCGCTCTCGAAGTCGGCCCTCGTGCCCTTCCACTTCTGGCTGCCCGCCGCGATGGCCGCGCCGACCCCGGTGAGCGCCTACCTGCACGCCGCGGCGATGGTGAAGGCCGGCATCTACCTCATGGCCCGACTCGCGCCCGGGTACGCCGACGTCCCCGGCTGGCGGGTCCTGCTCGTCGCGCTCGGCGTCGCGACGATGCTCGTCGGCGGGTGGCGCGCGCTCAAGCAGATGGACCTGAAGCTCGTGCTCGCGTACGGCACGGTCAGCCAGCTGGGGTTCCTCACCGTGGTGGTCGGCTACGGCACGCGCGACGCCGCCCTCGCGGGCGTCGCCCTCCTCCTCGCGCACGCGCTGTTCAAGGCGACCCTGTTCCTCGTCGTCGGCGTCGTGGACCACCGGGCGGGCACGCGCGACCTGCGCAAGATCAGCGGGCTCGGCCGCAGGGCGCCCGTGCTCGCGGTGGTCGCGGCGCTCGCCCTCGCCTCGATGGCGGGCCTGCCCCCCTTCCTCGGCTTCGTCGCGAAGGAGGCGGTGCTCACGGCGCTCCTCACAGACGCGGAGCAGGGCGGCGGGCTCGGCTGGGTCGCGCTCGTCGGCGTCTCGCTCGGCTCCTGCCTCACCGTCGCGTACAGCGCCCGCTTCATGTGGGGCGCGTTCGCCCGCAAGCGCGGCGTGGACGAGGTCCAGCCCGTGCACGAGCACCTCGACTTCCTCGTGCCCCCGGCCGTGCTCGCGGTCGCCGGCCTCGTGCTCGGCTTCCTCGCGTCGTCCGTCGACGGCTGGATCGTCGGCTACGCCGACACGCTCCCGGCCGTGAGCGCCGGCGCGTCCGGGGAGCCCGACCACACGTACCACCTCGCGCTCTGGCACGGCATCGAGCCCGCGCTCCTCATCTCGGCGGGCACGCTCGTGGTCGGCCTCACGATGTTCCGCCTGCGCGACGGCGTCTTCGCGCTCCAGTCGCGGGTGCCGTCGTGGGTCGACGCGGCCCGCATCTACTGGGCGTCGATGCGCCTCATCGACCGGGTCGCCGCGCGCACCACCGCCACCACGCAGCGCGGCTCGCTGCCCTTCTACCTCGGCGTGATCCTGCTCGTGCTCATCGGCTCGGTCGGATCCGCGCTCGCGCTCAACCGCTCGTGGCCGACCACCGCCGTGCCGTTCGACCACCCGGCGCAGCCCGTGATCGGCGTCGTGATGATCGTGGCGGCGATCGCCGCCGCGCGCGCCGGCAAGCGGTTCCAGGCCGTGGTGCTCGTGGGCGTCACGGGCTACGGCATGGCCGCGCTCTTCGCCCTGCACGGCGCGCCCGACCTCGCGCTCACGCAGGTGCTCATCGAGACGATCACGCTGGTCGCGTTCGTCCTCGTGCTCCGCCGGCTGCCCGTGCGCCTGGGGGAGCGGAACCGCTCGGTGCACCCGATCTGGCGGGCATCCATCGGCATCGCCGTCGCGGTCCTCATGTCCACCGTGGCGGTCGTCGCGCTCGGGGCCCGCGTGGCGTCGCCCATCTCGCTCGAGTTCCCGCGCCTCGCCTACGAGCAGGGCCACGGCAGCAACGTCGTCAACGTCACGCTGGTGGACCTCCGCGGCTGGGACACCATGGGCGAGATCTCGGTGCTCATCGTCGCGGCCACGGGCGTGGCGAGCCTCATCTTCCTCAACCGCCGCACCGACTCCCTGCCGCGCCTCACGGCCCCGTCGCGCCGCAGCCTGCTCGCGCGCCTCTCCGGCCGGCACGACGCGTCGTCGTCGGCGCCGCTCGAGGTGGAGCGGGGAGCCGACGGCCCGCGCACGGACGCGAGGCAGGCGATCAAGGACCAGGGACGCACCGAGCGGAGCCCGTGGCTCCTCGCCGGCCGCACGCTCGCGCCGCAGAACCGGTCGATCCTCCTCGAGGTCGTCGTCCGGCTCCTCTTCCACAGCCTCATCGTCGTATCGGTGTACCTGCTGTTCTCCGGCCACAACCTGCCGGGCGGCGGATTCGCGGGCGGGCTCCTCGCGGGCATGGCGCTCGTCGCGCGCTACCTCGCCGGCGGCCGGTACGAGCTCGGCGCCGCGGCCCCGGTGGACGCGGGACGCGTCCTCGGCACGGGCCTCGTCTTCGCGGTCGGTACGGCGATCGTCCCGCTCGTCTTCGGCGCCGACGCCCTGACCTCCACGTGGATCGACACCGAGGTGCCCTTCGTCGGCCACGTGGAGTTCGTCACGAGCACCTTCTTCGACGTCGGCGTCTACCTCGTCGTCGTCGGCCTCACGCTCGACGTGCTCCGCAGCCTCGGCGCGGAGGTCGACCGCCAGGAGGAGAGCGATCGGACGGTCGAGCAGGGGGCGGACGGCATGGAGACCGAGCAGGGGGTGAGCGTGTGAGCGTCTCCGTCACCCTCATCGTGATCATGGCCGCGCTGTACGCCACGGGCGTCTACCTCATGCTCGAGCGCAGCATGACGCGCGTCCTCCTGGGCTTCCTCCTGGTGGGCAACGCGACCAACATCCTCATCCTCATCATGTCCGGCCGCGTGGGCCTGGCCCCCATCTACGACCCCGACGTGGATCCGTCGGAGTACGCCGACCCGCTGCCGCAGGCGCTCATCCTCACGGCCATCGTCATCACCTTCGGCGTCTCGGCCTTCCTCATGGCGCTCATCTACCGCTCCTGGCGGCTGGCGAACGCGGACGTGGTGACGGACGACGAGGACGACCTCGCCATGCGCGGCCCCCGCACGGGCCTCGGCGAGGAGCCCACCGTCCCCGACGACGACGACACCGAGTTCGGCACCAACGCCGAGGCCGCTATCGCCTCCGCCCGCAAGCTCCGCGACAACCGATCCGACCTGGAAGAAGCCATCGACGACTCCGCCGACGACGACGACGACCGCGACTTCCGCACGCAGCGCGCCGAGAAGGAGAAGGGGGAGGGCTCGTGACGATCTTCCAGACCCTCATCCCGCTGGTCGTGCTCGTGCCCCTGCTGGGAGCGGCCGCCGCCCTGGTCGCCGCGCGCCAGCGCCGCCTGCAGGTCGCCGTGTCCGTCCTCGCGCTCGTGGTCGTCGTGGCGATCAGCGCCGTGCTGCTCGTGCTGGTGGACCAGCAGGGCGGCCAGTCCGTCGAGGTCGGCGGGTGGGCCGCGCCCTTCGGCATCGTGCTCGTGGTCGACCGGCTGTCGGCGCTCATGCTGCTGATCTCGTCGATCGTGCTGCTCGCGGTCCTCATGTTCTCGATCGGCCAGGGCCTCGAGGACGGCGACGGCGAGACGCCGGTGTCCATCTACAACCCGACCTACCTGATCCTCGCGGCCGGCGTCTTCAACGCCTTCGTCGCGGGCGACCTCTTCAACCTCTACGTCGGGTTCGAGATCCTGCTCGTGGCGAGCTACGTGCTCCTCACCCTCGGCGGCACGGAGGCACGCATCCGGGCGGGCGTCACCTACATCGTCGTGAGCCTCGTCTCGTCGATGCTGTTCCTCGCGTCCATCGCGATGATCTACGGCGCCCTCGGCACCGTGAACATCGCGCAGATCTCGGTGCGGCTCGACGAGATCCCGCCGGACGTGCAGCTGATCCTGCACATCATGCTGCTGGTCGCGTTCGGCATCAAGGCGGCCGTGTTCCCGCTGTCGTTCTGGCTGCCGGACTCCTACCCCACGGCGCCCGCGCCCGTCACCGCGGTGTTCGCGGGGCTCCTCACCAAGGTCGGCGTCTACGCCATCCTCCGCACCGAGACGGTCATGTTCCCGACCGACCAGCTCTCCACGGCGCTCATGGTGGTGGCGGCGCTGACGATGGTGATCGGCATCCTCGGCGCGGTCGCGCAGGCGGACATCAAGCGGCTGCTCTCGTTCACGCTCGTGAGCCACATCGGCTACATGATCTTCGGCATCGCGCTCAACACCGTCGCCGGCATGACGGCGACCATCTACTACGTGATCCACCACATCGTCGTCCAGACGACGCTGTTCCTCGCATCCGGGCTCATCGAGCGGACGGGAGGGAGCACGTCGATCAACCGGCTCGGCGGCCTGCTCAAGGCGGCGCCGGTCATGGCGATCCTGTTCTTCATCCCCGCGCTCAACCTCGGCGGCATCCCGCCGTTCTCGGGCTTCATCGGCAAGGTCGCGCTGTTCGACGCGGGTGCCGACGTCGGCGGTTGGCTCACGTACGCGGTCATCGCGGCGGGCGCGGCCACGAGCCTCCTCACCCTCTACGCCCTCGCCCGCGTCTGGAACATGGCGTTCTGGCGCGGCGCCGAGGAGGTCGAGGACTACGAGTCGCCCCTGCTCGACCAGCTCTCCGAGCGACCGGGCGGCGAGGCGACGACCACCGTGCGGAAGACGCCCGTGCTCATGACGGGGGCGACGGCCGGCATGGTCGTCGTGAGCGTCGCGCTCACCGTGTTCGCGGGTCCCGTCTACGCCCTCGCCGAGCGCGCGGGCGAGAGCCTCACGGGTCCCGGGTCCGGCAACGGCTCCGGCGAGCTCGGCTACGTCGAGACCGTGTTCCCGGGCGGCGTCGAATGAGCCCCCGGAAGGCCCGGGCCCGCGCCGAGCGGCTCTCGCTCCTCGTGCAGCTGCCCCTGCTCGTCTGGCTCGTGATCCTGTGGCTCCTGCTCTGGGGCCACGTGACCGTCATCTCGGTGGTCACCGGCATCGTGCTCGCGCTCCTCGTGACGCGCGTGTTCTACCTGCCGCCCGTCGAGCTGTCCGGCCGGTTCGACCTCCGCTGGGCGCTCATCCTGCTCGGGCACTTCGCGGTCGACCTCGTGCGCGCGTCGTTCCAGGTCGCCGCCATGGCCTTCGACTGGCGCCGCGTGCCGGTCAACTCGGTCATCGCGGTGCACCTGCACACCCGCAGCGACTTCGTGATGACGCTCACGGCCGAGCTCGTGTCGCTCGTGCCGGGATCGATCGTCGTGGAGGCCGACCGGGAGCGCTCGATCCTGTACCTCCACGCGCTCGGCACCTCCACCCCGGAGGACGTCGAGCGCGTGCGGCGCACGACGCTCGACGTGGAGAGCCGCATCGTTTTCACGCTCGGCACCGCCGACGACGTGTGGCGCGTCAACCGCGAGCGGCGCGAGACGGGCCGCGAGCCGCTGCTGCAGACCCGCAGGCAGCGCGCCCACGAGCTGGTGCGCGACCGCGACCTCGAGGCGGGGCTCATCACCACCACGGGGGAGGAGCTCGCATGAGCATCGTGATGCAGGTCGGCTGGGTCGTTGTCGGCGCCCTCTTCTTCTCCACGGCCGCGATGGCGCTCGTGCGCATCGTGCGCGGCCCGAGCATCCTCGACCGGATCATCGCGTCCGACGTGCTGCTGACGACGCTCATCTGCGTGCTCGGCGCCGAGATGATCTACAACGGCCACACCCGCACGCTCCCCGTGATGCTGGTGCTCGCCATGACCGCGTTCCTCGCCACGGTCGCGGTCGCCCGCTACGTCTCGAAGCAGGACCCGTCGTGAACGGCATCCTCGTGTCCGGTCCGCTGGCCGACGCCCTCGACGTCGTGAGCCTCGTGCTCCTCATCCTGGGCGGCGTGCTCTCGGTCGCGGCCGGCGTCGGCCTCCTCCGCTTCCCGGATCCGCTCGCCCGCATGCACGCGGCCACGAAGCCGCAGATCCTCGGCGTGATCCTCGTGCTCCTCGCGCTGGCCCTGCAGTCGCAGAGCCTCAGCACGGTCGCGATGCTCGTGCCCGTGCTCCTCTTCCAGATGCTGACGGCGCCGATCTCCGCGCACATGGTCGGCCGCGCGGGCTACCGCCTCCGCCACTTCCTCCGCGAGGACCTCCTGGTCGACGAGCTGGAGGAGGCCATCGACCGGGCGCACGACGAGCTGCGCGCGGCCGACGAGGTGGACGCGTCGACGCTGCCCGTCGGATCCGCCGAGAACATCGCCGCCGAGGAGGCCGGGCATGTCGCCGGCGGCGCGGGACCGCGGGACGCGGACGAGGGCCGCCTGCCCCCGGGCATCGGCTGAACCGACCCGGTCCACGCATCCCCCAGGGGCCGGGACTGCTCGACGGCAGGACATAAACTCATGCCATGCCTGAGATCGACATGAAGCCCCGGAGCCGCGACGTCACCGACGGGATCGAGGCCACCTCCTCGCGCGGCATGCTCCGCGCCGTCGGGATGGGCGACGAGGACTGGGAGAAGCCCCAGATCGGCGTCGCCAGCTCGTGGAACGAGGTGACCCCGTGCAACCTCAGCCTCGACCGCCTCGCGCAGGGCGCCAAGGAGGGCGTGCACGCTGGCGGCGGCTACCCGCTCCAGTTCGGCACCATCTCCGTCAGCGACGGCATCGCGATGGGCCACGAGGGCATGCACTTCTCGCTGGTCTCGCGCGAGGTCATCGCCGACAGCGTCGAGACCGTGATGATGGCCGAGCGCCTCGACGGATCCGTGCTCCTCGCCGGCTGCGACAAGTCGCTCCCCGGCATGCTCATGGCCGCGGCCCGCCTCGACCTCTCCTCCGTGTTCCTCTACGCGGGATCCATCGCGCCCGGCTGGGTGAAGCTCTCGGACGGCACCGAGAAGGAGGTCACCATCATCGACGCCTTCGAGGCGGTCGGCGCGTGCAAGGCCGGCACCATGAGCCAGGAGGACCTGACCCGCATCGAGAAGGCCATCTGCCCGGGCGAGGGCGCCTGCGGCGGCATGTACACCGCGAACACCATGGCGAGCGTGGCCGAGGCACTCGGCATGAGCCTCCCCGGGTCCGCCGCCCCGCCGAGCGCCGACCGCCGCCGCGACTACTTCGCGCACCGCTCGGGCGAGGCCGTCGTGAACCTCATCGCGAAGGGCATCAGCGCGCGCGACATCATGACGAAGGAGGCGTTCGAGAACGCCATCTCCGTGGTCATGGCGTTCGGCGGATCCACCAACGCCGTCCTCCACCTCCTCGCCATCGCGCGCGAGGCCGAGGTCGACCTGCAGCTGTCCGACTTCAACCGCATCGCCGACCGCGTCCCGCACCTCGGCGACCTCAAGCCGTTCGGCCGCTTCGTCATGAACGACGTCGACCGCGTCGGCGGCGTCCCCGTCGTCATGAAGGCCCTGCTCGACGCGGGCCTCCTGCACGGCGACGTCATGACCGTCACCGGCCGCACCATGCGCGAGAACCTCGAGTCCATGGACCTCGCGGACCTCGACGGCACGGTCCTGCGGAAGATGGACGACCCCATCCACGCGACCGGCGGCATCAGCGTGCTGCACGGCTCCCTCGCCCCCGAGGGCGCCGTCGTGAAGACGGCCGGCTTCGACCTCGACGTGTTCGAGGGCCCCGCCCGCGTCTTCGAGCGCGAGCGCGCGGCCATGGACGCGCTCACCGAGGGCCGCATCTCGAAGGGCGACGTCATCGTCATCCGCTACGAGGGCCCCAAGGGCGGACCCGGCATGCGCGAGATGCTCGCCATCACGGGGGCCATCAAGGGCGCCGGCCTCGGCAAGGATGTACTACTCTTGACGGACGGTCGATTCTCAGGCGGCACAACCGGACTGTGCATCGGCCACATGGCTCCCGAAGCGGTGGACGCAGGTCCCGTCGCCTTCGTGCGCGATGGAGACCGGATCCGTGTCGACATCGCCGCTCGCACGCTCGACCTACTGGTCGACGAGGCCGAGCTCGCCGTCCGCCGTGAGGGGTGGGCACCTCTCCCGCCGCGCTACACGCGCGGGGTCCTCGCCAAGTACGCCAAGCTCGTGCACTCGGCCGCCGAGGGCGCCATCACGGGATGACCCCCTCCACACCTCCAGCACCACCTCCCAGGAATCGCGCACCCATGCCAGCTCTGCCCACCCCGCCCCCCACGCCGCAGGCGCCGACCGCCCACCAGGGCGACGAGATCCTCACGGGCGCCGAGGCCGTCGTCCGCACCCTCGAGCTCCTCGGGGTCGACGACATCTTCGGGCTCCCCGGCGGCGCCATCCTCCCCACCTACGACCCGCTCATGGACTCGACGAAGCTGCGCCACATCCTCGTCCGCCACGAGCAGGGCGCCGGCCACGCCGCCGAGGGCTACGCGTCCTCGAGCGGACGCACCGGCGTGTGCATCGCCACCTCCGGCCCCGGCGCCACGAACCTCGTGACCGCCATCGCGGACGCGTACATGGACTCGGTGCCGCTCCTCGCCATCACCGGCCAGGTGTTCTCCACCCTCATGGGCACGGACGCCTTCCAGGAGGCCGACATCGTGGGCATCACGATGCCCATCACGAAGCACAGCTTCCTGGTCACGCGGCCCGAGGACATCCCGGCGACCATCGCGTCGGCGTACCACATCGCCTCCACGGGCCGTCCCGGTCCCGTCCTCGTCGACATCACCAAGGACGCGCAGCAGCTCGAGGCGCCGTTCCACTGGCCGCCGAAGATCGACCTGCCCGGCTACCGTCCCGTCGTCAAGGCGCACGGCAAGCAGATCCAGGCCGCGGCGCAGCTGCTGGTCGAGGCGAAGAAGCCCGTCCTGTACGTCGGCGGCGGCGTGATCCGCGCGAAGGCCCACGAGGAGCTCCTCGCGCTGGCCGAGGCGGTCGGCGCGCCCGTCGTCACGACGCTCATGGCCCGCGGCGCGTTCCCCGACTCCCACCCGCAGCAGCTCGGCATGCCCGGGATGCACGGCACGGTGCCCGCCGTGCTCGCGCTGCAGGAGTCCGACCTCCTCGTGTCGCTCGGCGCGCGCTTCGACGACCGGGTCACCGGGAAGGCGTCCCTGTTCGCGCCGCACGCCAAGGTGGTCCACGTCGACGTCGACCCCGCCGAGATCTCCAAGATCCGCATCGCGGACGTCCCCATCGTGGGCGACGCGAAGGACGTCATCGCCGACCTGGTGATCGCCTTCCGCGAGGCCAAGGCCGCCTCGGCGGTCGAGCAGGACATCGCCGACTGGTGGACCTACCTCGACGGCCTCCGCGAGGAGTTCCCGCTCGGCTACGCGGAGCCCGCGGACGGCCAGCTCGCGCCGCAGTACGTCATCCAGCGCATCGGCGAGATCACGGGCCCGGAGGGCGTGTTCGCCTCGGGCGTCGGCCAGCACCAGATGTGGGCCGCGCAGTTCATCAAGTACGAGCGCCCCAACTCGTGGCTGAACTCCGGCGGTGCCGGCACCATGGGCTACTCGGTGCCCGCCGCCATGGGCGCCAAGGTCGCCCAGCCCGACCGGCACGTCTGGGCGATCGACGGCGACGGCTGCTTCCAGATGACCAACCAGGAGCTCGCCACCTGCACGATCAACGACATCCCCATCAAGGTCGCGATCATCAACAACTCGTCGCTCGGCATGGTGCGCCAGTGGCAGACCCTGTTCTACGAGGGCCGGTACTCCAACACCGACCTCAACACGGGAGGCGGCACCCGCATGGTGCCCGACTTCGTGAAGATGGCCGACGCGTACGGCGCCCTCGGGATCCGCGTGACGAAGCCGGAGGAGGTGGACGACGCGATCCGCCTGGCGCTCGCGACCAACGACCGGCCCGTCGTCATCGACTTCGTGGTCAGCCGCGACGCGATGGTGTGGCCCATGGTGCCGCAGGGCCTCAGCAACAGCGCCGTGCAGTACGCCCGCGACCACGCGCCCGACTGGGACGACGACCTCGCCGAGACCGGGAGGACCGAGAAGTGAGCCACATCCTGAGCCTCCTGGTGGAGGACAAGCCGGGTCTCCTCACCCGGGTCGCGGGGCTCTTCGCCCGCCGCGGATTCAACATCGAGTCGCTCGCGGTCGGCGCGAGCGAGATCGAGGGGCTGTCGCGCATCACGGTCGTCGTGGATGTCGAGGCGCTCCCGCTCGAGCAGGTGACGAAGCAGCTCAACAAGCTCATCAACGTCATCAAGATCGTCGAGCTCGACCCCGGCCAGGCCGTCGAGCGCGAGCACCTGCTCGTCAAGGTCCGCGTCGACAACACCACCCGCTCCCAGGTGCTCGAGGCCGTGAACCTCTTCCGCGCCCGCGTGGTCGACGTGGCCACCGATGCGCTGATCATCGAGGTCACGGGCGACTCGGGGAAGGTCCAGGCCCTCCTGCGGGTGCTCGAGCCCTTCGGCATCAAGGAGCTCGCGCAGTCGGGGCTCCTCGCCATGGGGCGCGGATCGAAGTCCATCACCGACCGCGTCTTCCGCACCCCCTGACGCCGTCCGACGCGCCGCAGGGCGGAGAGCGGCTAGGCTCCCCGCGCGTCGGCCCGTCGCCCACGCACCCACCGCCCGCACGACCACGCCCCGCCCGAGCGCGGGGCAGCCAGGCACGACCGCCGCTCGCCCCTCGCGGGGACGACAGAACAAGGAGATCCATCACGTGACTGACATCGTCTACGACAGGGACGCCGACCTCTCGCTCATCCAGGGTCGCAAGGTCGCCGTCATCGGCTACGGCTCGCAGGGCCACGCGCACGCGCTGAACCTCCGCGACTCCGGCGTCGAGGTCGTCATCGGCCTCAAGGAGGGCTCGACGAGCCGCGCCAAGGCCGAGGAGCAGGGCTTCACGGTGAAGACGCCGTCCGACGCGTCCGCCTGGGCCGACGTCATCGTCATCCTCGCGCCCGACCAGCACCAGCGCGGCCTCTACGCCGACAGCGTGCGCGACAACCTCACCGAGGGCAAGACGCTCGTCTTCGCCCACGGCTTCAACATCCGCTTCGGCTACATCGAGGCGCCCGAGGGCGTCGACGTCATCCTCGTCGCCCCCAAGGGCCCGGGCCACACCGTGCGCCGCGAGTTCGAGGCCGGCCGCGGCGTCCCCGTCATCGTCGCCGTCGAGGTCGACGCGTCAGGCCACGCGTGGGACCTCGCCTGGTCGTACGCCAAGGGCATCGGCGGCCTGCGCGCCGGCGCCATCCGCACCACGTTCACCGAGGAGACCGAGACCGACCTGTTCGGCGAGCAGGCCGTGCTCTGCGGCGGGACCTCGCAGCTGGTCCAGTACGGCTTCGAGACTCTGATCGAGGCGGGCTACCAGCCGCAGATCGCGTACTTCGAGGTGCTGCACGAGCTCAAGCTCATCGTCGACCTCATGTGGGAGGGCGGCATCGCGAAGCAGCGCTGGAGCATCTCCGACACCGCCGAGTACGGCGACTACGTCTCCGGCCCGCGCGTCATCACGCCGGACGTCAAGGAGAACATGAAGGCCGTCCTCGCGGACATCCAGTCCGGTGCGTTCGCCGACCGCTTCATCAAGGACCAGGACGCCGGCGCGCCCGAGTTCCTCGAGCTCCGCAAGAAGGGCGAGGAGCACCCGATCGAGTCGACCGGCCGCGAGCTGCGCAAGCTCTTCGCGTGGAACAAGGCCGACGACGACTACACGGACGGCTCAGTCGCCCGCTAGCCGACGCCCCACCCGCATCACCGGACGCCCGGTCGCCTCGTGCGGCCGGGCGTCCGTGCGTCCCGCGGTTGCCCCTGCCGTGCCGTGGCCGGGGAGCGTGCGGCGGGCGCCCGGATCCGAGCACGTACCATCGTGGGATGCCCCGCACCCCCGACGACGACGCCCTGAGCTGGGCCGGCGAGGAGGCGGATCCCACGCTCGCCCGCTCGCCCGAGCCGCAGCGCGCGGTGCCGCGCCGCCGCCCGGACGCCGCCCCCGCGACCGAGGGCGGCCGTGCATCGGCCCTCGGGGCGACGGCCGCGCGCCGGGCCGGCGCGACCGGGTCCGCGGAGGGAACGCGTGCGCCCCTCGACGACGACGACAGCGCCGTGCCCGACGCCTCGCCCGAGGTGGTGGGGTTGGCCTTCTTCGGCGCCGTCGCGATCCTCGAGGCCATCGCCTGGTTCTTCGTGGTGCGCGACAACCCGTCGAGCGCCGGATCCGCCTTCCAGGTCGGCGTCGCGCAGGCGACCGAGGCCCTCACGGTCCTGGCGCCGCCGCTGTGGCTGGCCGCCGTCGTCGCCGCCCTGCGCGGGATGCGCGTCGGCCGACGCATGCTCGCGCTCGCCGCCGGCGCGATCGTCCTCTTCCCGTGGCCCTGGGTGGTGGCCCGATGAGCGGCGAGCAGCCCGCGGTCGGCGCCGTCGTCGTCGCCCCGGCCCGGGTGCGCCGCGGCCGGCCGACGCGCGCCGGCTGGGTCGTCGGCATCGTCGGCGCGCTCGCCCACGGGATCCTCGTGTGGCAGGCCGTCGACCAGTACACGGCCTTCCGCGACATCGCCACGGCGTTCGGCGGGTCGCTCCGGCCCGGCACGCTCGCGACGCTCGTCGGCGCGATCCTCGTGCCCGTCGTCGCGTTCGTCCTCGCGGCGCTCGCCACGCGCGGACGCCCGGTGGCCGCGCGCGTCCTCGTGATGCTCGCGAGCCTCTCCGCGGCGAGCGCGCTCACGGTCGGCCTCGCGGTGCTGCTGCCGCTCGTCTAGCGACGGAGGGCTAGAGGGGCCACCCGGCGAACAGCACCAGCGCGATCAGCACCACCTGCGCCACGAGGCGCGGCACCAGCGGGATCGCGATGCGGCCGAAGCGCTCCGGGTGCCGGGCGGCGTGCGCGTTCGCGGGGAAGACCGCGACCAGGAAGACGGCCAGCGCCACGCCCGCGGCGAGCCGCAGCGGCTCGACCAGCAGGCCGATCCCGCCCGCGATCTCGCAGAGCCCCGTGAACCACACGAGCACCAGGGGAGAGGGCACGCCGGGGCGTCGGAACGACGGCGGGATGATCTCCGCCATGACATGCGCGGCCTTCGGCACGAAGTGGTTCACGCCCATCCCGACGAAGACGAGGGCCAGCAGGATCCGCACGGCGAGCTGGATCGCCGCCCACGTCACATCGCTCATCGCCCCATTCTGGGGCCACTAGCATGTGAGGGTCCCAGCCGCCCCCGCCCGAAGGACCGCACTTGACCAAGCCCGTCGTCGTCATCGCCGAAGAACTCTCGCCCGCCACCGTCGACGCCCTGGGGCCCGACTTCGACGTCCGATCCGTCGACGGCACCGACCGCCCGGCGCTGCTCGCGGCCCTCGCGGACGCGGACGCGGTGCTCGTGCGCTCCGCCACCAAGATCGACGCGGAGGCCATCGCCGCCGCCCCGCGCCTCCAGGTCGTCGCCCGCGCGGGCGTGGGCCTCGACAACGTCGACATCAAGGCCGCGACCACCGCGGGCGTCATGGTCGTGAACGCGCCGACCTCCAACATCATCTCGGCCGCCGAGCTCGCGATCGGCCACATCCTCTCGCTCGCGCGCTTCATCCCGGACGCGAGCGCCTCGCTCAAGCAGGGCCTCTGGAAGCGCTCGTCCTTCACGGGCGTGGAGCTGTACGAGAAGACCATCGGCATCGTCGGCCTCGGCCGCATCGGCACGCTCGTGGCCCAGCGCCTCGCGGGCTTCGGCGCCACGCTCGTGGCGTACGACCCCTACGTCACGCCGGCCCGCGCCCAGCAGCTCGGCGTGCAGCTCCTCCCGCTCGACGAGCTGATGAGGGTCTCGGACTTCATCACCATCCACATCCCCAAGACGCCCGACACCACGGGGCTCATCTCCACGGAGCAGTTCGCGCTCGCGAAGCCCTCCCTGCGCATCGTCAACGCGAGCCGCGGCGGCATCATCGACGAGGACGCGCTGTACACGGCGCTCAAGTCGAAGCGCATCGCGGGCGCCGGCCTCGACGTCTTCGTGAGCGAGCCGCCCACCGGGTCGCCGCTCCTCGAGCTCGACAACATCATCGTCACGCCGCACCTCGGCGCCTCCACCGACGAGGCCCAGGAGAAGGCGGGCGTCTCGGTCGCGAAGAGCGTGCGCCTCGCGCTCGGCGGCGAGCTCGTGCCGGACGCCGTCAACGTCGCCGGCGGCGTCATCGACCCGTACGTGCGCCCCGGCATCCCGCTGATGGAGAAGCTCGGCCAGGTGTTCTCCGGGCTCGCGCACGAGGCGCTCACGAGCATCGACGTCGTGGTCCGCGGCGAGCTCGCCGGCTACGACGTCAGCGTCCTGAAGCTGGCGGCGCTCAAGGGCGTCTTCACGAACGTCGTGAGCGAGAACGTCTCCTACGTCAACGCGCCGCTGCTCGCCGAGCAGCGCGGGCTCGAGGTGCGCCTCATCACGGACGCCGTCTCGGAGGAGTACCGCAACGTGCTCAGCATCCGCGGGGCCCTGTCCGACGGCACGCAGGTGTCGGTGTCGGGCACGCTCACGGGCACCAAGCAGATCGAGAAGCTCGTCGAGATCGACGGCTACGACGTCGAGGTGCCGTTCAGCCGCCACCTCATCGTCATGAAGTACGAGGACCGCCCCGGCATCGTCGCGGTCTACGGCAAGGAGTTCGGGGAGGCCGAGGTCAACATCGCGGGCATGCAGATCGCCCGCCAGGAGGCCGGCGGCCGCGCGCTGAGCGTCCTCAGCGTCGACTCGCCCGTGCCGGACGGCGTGCTGGAGAACGTGCGGCGGGCCATCCAGGCGACGTCGCTGCGCGAGATCGACATCGACGCCTGATCCCGGTCGGATCGACCACCGCGAGGGCGGCTGCTGCGGCGGCCGCCCTCGCGGCGCGTCCGGGACCGGTCAGCCGCGCGCGGAGCGGATGCGCACGAGGTCGTCGACCACGCCGATGAGCTCGTCGAGCGCCTCGTCCGCGGGCGCGGATCCGCCGAGCCAGGGCTGCAGCGCGCTGTTGTAGTAGAGCCCGTCGCCGATGAGGAGCACGGCCCGGGCGACGGCCGGGTCGCCCACGGCCTCGAGGATCACGGCGGCCCACTCGTCCTGCAGGTGCGTGAGGGTGTCGCGAGCGCGCGGGTGGTTGCCCTGCGCGAGGCGGGAGGTCGCGACGTAGGCGCGGTCGAAGGGCGTGGCCGTGGACAGCGAGCTGCGGATCCAGAGGTCGACCGGTCCGCGTTCGGCGGCGCGCAACCGCGCGACGTCCGCCTGCGCCAGCGCGGACATGCGGGCGAGCAGGCCGTCGACGAGCGCTTCCTTGCCGCCGAAGTGGTACAGCAGCCCGCCCTTGGAGACTCCGGCCGCCGCGGCGACGGCCTCGAGGGTCGTGCCGCGCTCGCCCTGCTGCACGAGCAGCTCCTCGAAGGCGTCGAGGATGCGGTCGCGCGCGGTGCCGCCGGAGGGGGACGCCCTGTCGGCTGCGGCGTCGGGCGCGGGGGCGGGGTCGTCGGAGGGTGTCGCGGGCATGGATCCAGCGTAGTGGCGGGTTGCCCGCTGTACCGACCGGACGGTACAGTGATCTCCGTCGCTCCCGCGGCCCGTCCGCGCGCCCCGCGCATCCCGACGTCAGGAAGCCCCGTCATGTCCACGCCCCGCACCGCATCCGTCCCCGTGACCGTCGCCGCAGCCGGCCGGGCCGGGCGACGCGAGTGGGCCGCGCTCGTGGTGCTGATGCTCCCGGTGCTGCTCGTCTCCATCGACAACACGGTGCTGAGCTTCGCGATGCCGTCCATCGCGCGCGACCTCGAGCCGTCCGGCGCCGCCCAGCTCTGGGTCATCGACGCGTACCCGCTCGTGCTCGCCGGGCTCCTCGTGGCGATGGGCAACATGGGCGACCGCTACGGCCGCCGGCGCCTCCTCATGATCGGCGCGGCCGGGTTCGGCGTCGTCTCCGCGCTGGCTGCGTTCGCCACCGACGCCTCGCAGCTCATCGCCGCGCGCGCTGCCCTCGGCTTCTTCGGCGCGATGCTCATGCCGTCCACGCTGTCGCTCCTCCGCTCGATCTTCACGGACAGGAAGCAGCGCCGCCTCGCCATCGCGATCTGGGCGTCGGGCTTCTCCGGCGGATCCGCGCTCGGCCCGCTCGTCGGCGGCGTGCTGCTCGAGCACTTCTGGTGGGGATCCGTGTTCCTCGTGGCCGTCCCGGTGATGCTGCCGCTCGTGATCCTCACGCCCCTGCTCGTGCCCGAGTCGAAGGACCCGGCTCCGGGGCCGATCGACGGGGTCGCCATCCTGCTGTCGCTCGCGACCGTCGCGCCCCTCGTCTACGCCATCAAGACGTTCGCGACCGAGGGCGTCACGCCGCTCGCGATCGCGGCACCCATCGTGGGCCTGGTCGCCGGGATCCTCTTCGTGCGCCGCATGTCGCGCGCCCGGAACCCGATGCTCGACGTGGGGCTGTTCCGCGAGCCCGTATTCACGGGCGCGGTGCTCGTCAACCTGCTCAGCGTGGTCTCGCTCGTCGGGTTCCTCTTCTTCGTCACGCAGCACCTGCAGCTGGTCGCGGGGCTGGATCCCCTCGCGGCGGGCTTCGCGCTCATCCCGGGATCCGTGGTCGTCATCGTCTCGGGGCTCGTGATCGTGCCGATCGTGGCGCGCGCCCGCCCCTCGCGGGTGGTCGCGATCGCGCTCGCGTTCTCGGCCGTCGCCTACGTGATCCTCGCGGTCACCGGGAAGGGCGCCTCGGTCGGGCTCCTGGTCTTCGCGTTCTGCCTGCTCGGCGCGGGCATCGGCGCGTCGCAGACCATCTCCAACGACCTGATCATCGCGGCCGTCCCGCCGGCGAAGGCGGGCGCCGCGTCCGCGGTGTCGGAGACGGCGTACGAGGTGGGCGCGGTGCTCGGCACGGCCGTGCTCGGGAGCATCCTGACGGCCAGCTACCGCACGGGCCTGGTGCTGCCGGCCGGGCTCTCCGACGGCGACGCGTCCGCGGCCCGGGAGACGCTCGGGGGAGCGGTGTCCGTCGCCGAGCGCGTACCGGCCGACACGGGTGCCGCGCTGCTCGACTCGGCGCACCGCGCGTTCGACGGCGGCGTCGTGACGACGTCGATCATCGGCGCCCTGCTCATGGTCGGCGCGATCGTCATCTCGCTCACGAGCCTGCGCCGCGCGAGCTCGCACGACTGAGCGGGCGGGTCGGTCCGCCCGGCGGATCAGACGACGTTGTCGTCCGTGCGCTCGCTGCGCGTGATGCGCTGGCCGGTGGCGGGGTCGATGCGCGTGCGCGTCTCGCTGACGGCCGTGCGGCGGCGGGCCAGGAGCGCGACGCCGATGATGATGACCAGCGCGCCGCCGCCCATGAGGATGTAGCCGACGAGCTGGAGGTCGACGCCGGGGACGGTGATGTCGACGGCGAACGCGAGGATCGCGCCGACGATGACGAGGAAGATGCCGAGTCCGATGCTCATGGGTGGTCCTTCGGGTCCTGCCCGTCGGGGCGCCGGGTGGGTCCACCGTAGCGCGCGGGTGCGCGCGACGGACGGGTAACCTGGCCCGACACCCACCGAGCCCGGGAGGATCCATGCCCCGCACCATCTCGCTCGCCGTCGTCCCCGGGGACGGCATCGGCCCGGAGGTCGTCCACGAGGCCCTGCGCGTGCTCCGGGAGGCGATTCCCGCGGACGTGTCGCTCGATACCACGCAGTACCCGTTCGGCGCCGGCCACTTCCTCGAGACCGGCGAGATCCTCACCGACTCCGACCTCGCCGCCCTCGCGCAGCACGACGCGATCCTGCTGGGCGCGGTCGGCGGCGACCCGCGCGACGCCCGCCTCGCCGGCGGCATCATCGAGCGCGGACTGCTGCTGAAGCTCCGCTTCGCGTTCGACCACTACATCAACCTGCGGCCCACCGCGCTGCTGCCCGGTGTCGCCTCGCCGCTCGCCGCGCCCGGCGAGGTCGACTTCGTCGTCGTCCGCGAGGGCACCGAGGGCCCCTATGCGGGCAACGGCGGCGTGCTGCGTCGCGGCACCGCGCACGAGATCGCGACCGAGGTGTCCGTGAACACGGCGCACGGCGTGGAGCGGACGGTGCGGTTCGCGTTCGAGCTCGCCGCGAAGCGCGACCGCAAGCGCGTCACTCTCGTGCACAAGACCAACGTGCTGACCTTCGCCGGATCCCTCTGGCAGCGCACCGTCGACCGCGTCGCCGCCGAGCACCCGGACGTCCAGGTCGACTACCTGCACGTCGACGCGACCATGATCTTCCTGGTCACCGACCCGTCGCGCTTCGACGTCATCGTCTCCGACAACCTGTTCGGCGACATCATCACCGACCTCGCCGCGGCCATCTCGGGCGGCATCGGCCTCGCCGCCTCCGGCAACGTCAACCCGACGGGCGCGTTCCCCAGCATGTTCGAGCCCGTGCACGGATCCGCGCCCGACATCGCCGGGCAGCAGAAGGCCGACCCGACCGCGGCGATCCTGTCGGTCGCGCTCCTGCTCGACCACCTCGGCCTCCCCGAGGCCGCTGCGCGCGTCACGGCCGCCGTCACGGCGGACCTCGCCGCGCGCGCCGACGCCGGCACCGCGCCCCGATCCACCGCGGAGGTCGGCGACGCCGTCATCCGCGCCCTCTCCACGAACCATTGAAGGACCCCATGAGCTCCACCAGCAGCACCGCCACCTTCCCCCTGTCCTTCGAGCAGACCCCGTCGGAGACCGCGCGCGCCGACGCCGAGCGGGAGGCGATCCTCGCCGACCCGGGCTTCGGCAAGCACTTCACGGACCACATGGTCCAGATCGACTGGACCCTCGACGCCGGCTGGCACGACGCGCGCGTCGTCCCGTACGGGCCGCTCCAGCTGGATCCCGCCGCGAGCGTCCTGCACTACGGCCAGGAGATCTTCGAGGGGATGAAGGCGTACCGTCACGCCGACGGATCCGTCTGGACCTTCCGCCCCGACCGCAACGCCGCGCGCCTCCAGCGCTCGGCCCGCCGCCTCGCGCTGCCGGAGCTGCCCACGGAGGACTTCGTCGAGTCGGTGCGGCAGCTCGTGCGGGCCGACCTCGACTGGGTCCCGTCGGCGCCCGAGCAGAGCCTCTACCTCCGCCCGTTCATGATCGCCAACGAGAGCTTCCTCGGCGTGCGCGCCGCCCAGCGCGTGGGCTACTACGTCATCGCGAGCCCCGCGGGCGCGTACTTCACGGGGGGCGTCGCACCCGTGTCCATCTGGCTGTCCACGCAGTACTCCCGCGCGGGCAAGGGCGGCACGGGCGCCGCGAAGTGCGGCGGCAACTACGCCGCGTCGCTCCTCCCGCAGGCCGAGGCCGCGTCGCACGGTTGCGCGCAGGTGCTGTTCCTCGACTCCGAGGAGGGCCGCTACCTCGAGGAGCTCGGCGGGATGAACATCGTCCTGGTCTACAAGGACGGCCGGCTGGTCACGCCCGACTCCGAGAGCATCCTCGAGGGCATCACGCGCGACTCGATCCTCGAGCTCGCACGCGACCGCGGCCTCACGGTCGAGAAGCGCCGCGTGGAGCTGTCGGAGTGGGTCGACGGCGTCGCGTCGGGCGAGATCACCGAGGTGTTCGCGTGCGGCACCGCCGCCGTGATCACGCCCATCGGCCGCCTGATGGGCGAGGGCCTCGACGTCGGCGACATCGACGCGCCCGCGGGCGAGCTGACGATGTCGCTGCGCCAGGAGCTCACCGACATCCAGTACGGCCGCATCCCCGACCGGCACGGCTGGCTCACGCGCCTCGACGCGTAGCCCTCGTCCGCTCGTGCCGGCGGCCGCGCGCCGTCGGCACGGCTAGGGTCGTGTCTCGTGAAGATCGCGCGTTTCAGCACCGGTGACGACCCCCGCTTCGGCATCCTCGACGAGGAGGAGGGCCACCTGGTCGTCCTCTCCGGCGACCCCATGTTCAGCGGCTACCAGACCACGGGGGAGCGCGTCCCGCTCGCCGACGCCCGGCTGCTCGCGCCGGTGATCCCGCGCTCCAAGGTCGTGGCGGTCGGCCGCAACTACGCCGCCCACGCGGCCGAGCACGGGAGCGAGGCGCCCACCACGCCGCTCATCTTCCTCAAGCCCAACACCTCGGTCATCGGGCCCGACGACGCGATCCGCCTCCCGGCCGACAGCCAGCAGGTCGAGCACGAGGGCGAGCTCGCGGTCGTCATCGGCCGGATCACGCGCGACGTGTCCGTGGAGGACGCAGCGCGCTCGATCTTCGGCTACACGATCGGCAACGACGTGACGGCCCGTGACATCCAGCACTCCGAGAGCCAGTGGGCCCGCGCCAAGGGCTACGACACGTTCTGCCCGCTGGGGCCGGTCATCGAGACCGAGGGCTCGTTCGAGGACGCGCTCATCGAGACGCGCGTCGACGGCGAGCTCCGACAGTCCGGCCGCACGAGCGAGATGGTGCACTCGGTGCCCGAGCTCATCGCCTTCGCCTCGCGGGTGTGGACCCTGCTGCCCGGCGACGTGATCCTCACCGGCACGCCCGCGGGCGTCGGCCCGTTCACCGACGGCCAGGTCGTCGAGGTGTCGATCTCTGGGCTCGGCACGCTCTCCAACCCCGCGCGCGCCCGCGCCTGACCGTGATCCGCCCCGGCCGTCCCGCGCGCCTCGCGCTGGCGGCCGCGGCGGTGGCGCTGCTCTCGGGCTGCGTCTACGACGTGTCGGACTACGGGCTGGAGACGCCGGGGCCGACCGGTGCCGGATCCCCGACGGCGACCCCCGTCGTCGACGAGCCGCCGCCGCTCGGCCTCCCCGCGGGCTGCGCGCCGGCCGACCTCGCGATCGACTGGGCCGATCCCGTCGTGGGGGACGCCGACCAGCTCCTCGCCGTCCGGGTGATGCAGGTCCGCATCCCGAGCGCCGGGGAGCAGCCCGGCCTCGGATCCACCCCGCAGCGCGTCACCCGCACCGACACCGAGCTCGTGCCGCCCGTCGGCTTGTCGGTGGACGAGGCCGTCGCGGGGTCCGCGACGCGGGTCGACCCGTTGACGCCCGCCGACGTCTGGGCCCCCTACCTGCTCGGCGATCTCCGCGACCGCGACCTCGTGCCCCCGCGCTTCGGCCGGTCGATCCAGCTCGTCTCCTTCGACCCCGTGCTCGACCGGGAGGCCCGCTACGTCATCGGCTACCTCGGCGCCACGCAGTCCGTGCCCTTCACAGTGACCGGCTGCGACGGCGCGTTCCGCTCGACGGGATCCCTGACCGGGATCGACCCGATGCGCTACGCCGGCGCCGTCCTCCTCGAGTGCGGCGTGCCGCCCGGCGACCAGTACGACCGGTGGGACCTGCTCGAGCCGTACTGCGCGCCCGGGGCCGCGGGGGCGGCGGGCACCGAGCCCTAGAATCGGATCCAGGATGACTGAGACAACCGCGCACCCCGTGACCACCGCTTCCGGCACCGACGTCCGCGTCCGGTTCTGCCCGTCCCCGACCGGGACGCCGCACGTGGGGCTCATCCGCACGGCGCTCTTCAACTGGGCCTACGCGCGCCACACCGGCGGCAAGCTGGTCTTCCGCGTCGAGGACACCGACGCCGCGCGCGACAGCGAGGAGAGCTACGAGCAGCTCATCGAGGCGCTGCGCTGGCTCGAGATCGACTGGGACGAGGGCGAGGGCGTCGGCGGACCGCACGCGCCGTATCGCCAGTCGCAGCGCACCGACCTCTACCTCGACGTGATCCGGAAGCTCACCGAGTCCGGCCACCTCTACGAGAGCTACGCGACCGCGGAGGAGATCGAGGCCCGCAACCGCGCCGCCGGCCGCGACCCGAAGATGGGCTACGACAACTTCGAGCGCGACCTCACCGAGGCCGAGCGCCAGGCGTTCCGCGACGGGGGCCGCGCGCCCGCCCTCCGCCTCCGCGTGCCGGACACCGACCTCTCGTTCGACGACCTCGTGCGCGGCACGGTCACGTTCCCGGCCGGGTCCTTCCCCGACTTCGTGCTCGTGCGCCCCAACGGCGCCCCGCTCTACACGCTCGTGAACCCCGTCGACGACGCCCTCATGGGTATCACGCACGTGCTCCGCGGCGAGGACCTGCTCTCGTCGACGCCCCGGCAGATCGCGCTGTACCACGCGCTCATCGACATCGGCGTGGCCGACGCCATCCCGCGCTTCGGCCACCTGCCCTACGTGATGGGGGAGGGCAACCAGAAGCTCTCCAAGCGCGACCCCGAGTCGAACCTGTTCCACCACCGCGACCGCGGCTTCATCCCCGAGGGCCTCATCAACTACCTGGCACTGCTCGGCTGGTCGCTCACGCACGACCGGGACGTGTTCAGCCGGATGGAGATGATCACCGCGTTCGACGTCGCCGACGTCACGCCCGCGCCCGCGCGCTTCGACCTCAAGAAGGCGGAGTCGCTGAACGGCGACCACATCCGACTGCTCCCGCTCGAGGACTTCGCCGCGCGCCTCGTGCCGTACCTGCAGGCGGCGGACGTGGTGGGCGCCGAGCTGACGCACGAGGAGCGGCGGATGCTCGACGCCGCCGCGCCGCTCGTGCAGGAGCGCATGCAGCTCCTCGGCGAGGCGCCCGACCTCCTGTCGTTCCTCTTCACGACGGCCGACGCGCTGCCCTACGACGACGCGGCCGTGCAGGCGCTCAAGGACGACGCCCCCGAGGTGCTCGCGGCTTCGCGTGGCGCGCTCGCCGGGGTCCCGCACACGGAGTGGGACGTCGACCTGGTGCAGGAGGTGCTCCAGAACACGCTCATCACCGGCATGGGCATGAAGCCCCGCCTCGCCTACGGCCCGCTGCGCGTCGCCGTCTCGGGGCGCCGGATCTCGCCGCCGCTGTTCGAGTCGATGGTGTTGCTCGGCAAGGACGAGACCCTCGCGCGCCTCGACCGCCTCGCGGGGATGCTCGGTGCCTGACGACGCGGGTGCCGGATCCGCCGCGACCGGCGACTCGTACGACGTCGTCGTCATCGGCGCGGGCCCCGCGGGCCTGTCCGCCGCGCTCAACCTCGTGCGCGCCCGCCGCCGCACGCTCGTGCTCGACAGCAGCCGCCCGCGCAACGCCGCGACCCTCATGTCGCACGGCTTCGTCACCCGCGACGGGATCTCCCCGCTCGAGCTCCGCAAGCTCGGCCAGGTCGAGGTGGAGGGGTACGACGAAGGCGAGTTCCAGCTCGCCGTCGTGCAGTCCGCGGAGCCGTCTCCGGGTGGGTTCACCATCCGCGCGAAGGGCGTGCGTCGCGCGCCCGACCGCGAGGTGCACGCGCGCCGGATCCTCATCGCCACGGGCCTCGTGGAGACGCTGCCCGACCTGCCGAGCATCCGCGCGTACTACGGCACCGCCGTGCACAGCTGCATGGAGTGCGACGGCTACGAGAAGGCCGACGAGCCGCTCTTCCTCATCGGAGAGACCGACGACCTCGTGGAGCGCGCCCTGCTGCTCTCGCAGTGGTCGCGCGACATCATCGTCTTCACCAACGGGGTCGCCGAGATCGACGAGGCGGGGGAGCGCGGGCTCGCGTCCCTCGGCATCCGCGTCGATCGCCGGCCCGTCGCCGACATCGAGGGCGAGCGCGCGGTCGTCACCGGCATCCGGATGCAGGACGGCTCGATCGTCCCGCGCTCCGGCGGCTTCGTGCGCCCGCGCTACTCGACCGCGCTCGACTTCCTCGCGGGTCTCGACCTCGACACCGACGACGACGGCCACATCGCCGTCGACGCCGAGGGCCGCACCTCGCACGCGGGCGTCTACGCGGCGGGCGACAGCTCGCAGCCGGGGCCGCAGCAGCTGATCATCGCGGCCGGCTTCGGGGCGCGCGCGGCCAGCGCGATCAACCGGGACCTGCTGCCGCGGATCTGAGGCGTGGGGCCCGTCGGGCGCGCGCCGGTTTGGCGCGGATCCGGCCGATGGGCTACACTCGACGAGGCCCGATCGCGCATCGGGGCCTTGGGGTATGGTGTAATTGGCAACACGGAAGATTCTGATTCTTTTGTTCTTGGTTCGAGTCCAGGTACCCCAGCGCTGAAGTAGCAGGAAATGACAGGCCCGGATATACGGGCCTTTTCCTTTTCTCGGGCTACGACGAGGAAGGGCCTCGAGCTTGCCGCGCGAGGCGACTCATCCAGCGTGTCATCGCGGCCCCTCGCCTCTCGCTAGAGGACATGAGGCCAGCACGCGCGAGAGTTGAGGTGCGGCCTCGAAGCGAGACATCTGCAGGATCCAGCTCAGCCCCCTCGGTGAGGTGAGGTGCAGGCACGCGTATCGCATGATCGGCAGCACGGTGTTGTTCTTGAAGCGGCGATCCGGCCCGCCCTTCACGTTGACGTATCGCCACGTCTCGCCCACCTTCTGCGCATCAGATGCGAGCGGGCCGGGGTCCTCGATGAATCGCTCCGGCACCGCGGTCACGACGAGTTCTCCGTAGGTGACGGTCGCGAAGTGCTTGCCGTCGCGGATGAGGATCCTGTCCGGGAGGAAGTGCAGCGCCGAATCGCCGACGGTCACGGACGGCACAGCGACGTTCGTCGCGAGGTGCTTCGTGCCTGCGGCGTCGGTCCGAGCTGTCATCCGTCGGACGATCTCCCCCGCTCCGGCGTTGATCTTGTGCTGATGCGTCGTCCGCACCTTCCCGGATGTGGTGGTCCTCCAGATCCTCTCCGCGGGACCCGACGGCGTCCACGCGGATACGAGGGCCTCGAACCATGCGGCCGCGTCGTCGTCGACGTCGTAGATGACAGCCACCGTGCGTCGCGCAGCGTCGCGCGCGAAGAGCCACCAGCACAGGGGGACGGCGAGCCCCCATACGACGGCTCCATACGGGAGGGCGACAGCCCCGGCCACGACGCACACCACCACGACAAGCCACGCCCATCGCTGTCGACCCGCGGCCTCGTTGAGCTGCTGCACCAGGTCATCACCGTCGGTGGGGGCCAGCTCCAACGCGTCGGCGCCTGTCACGTCCTCCATCAGCACCGCGCTCGGCTGATACGGCGCTGCGACGGGGCGCCCCGCTCCGCGGGCGGGGAACGCTCCTGTCGCCCTGTAGGAGAGGCCGGCGGCATTCACGCTCACATAGTTGCCCCGAGGTCCGGAGCCGGCGCGGAATCCGGGTATTCCCGCGCTCACGTTCACGCCTGCCCTACTGGCGGTGAAACGGAACGGCCCTGCCTTCACGCTCTTCCGAACGTAGATCCCCATGTGGCCCCCTTCGCCCACCTCGATCCTGCCGGAGGAATCGCTCGCCGTCTTTCGGATGAGCCGATCCCACCCGTGTGGATGTTCCACTCTCTCTGAGGGGGAGCGCGGACCTCGTGGTCGGTCGTTGGCGCGCCGCGGCGATACACGAGGACGGCCCCGCCCGAGCGTCTGCTCGAACGGGGCCGTCATCGCGTTCAGCGGGTGCGGATCAGGCGAGGCGCCCCTTCGGGGAGCTGTCGCTCGTCTTCGACGGGTCCTTCTCCACGACGTCGCCGAGGGCGTCGTCGATGCGGGTCAGGAGCTCCGCCGGGATTCTGACGCCCGAGGCCTTGACGTTCTCGTGGACCTGCTCGGGACGCGACGCGCCGATGATCGCCGAGGCGACGTTCTCGTTCTGCAGCACCCACGCGACCGCGAGCTGGGCGAGCGACAGGTCCAGCTCGTCCGCGACGGGCTGCAGCTCCTGCACGCGCGTGAGGACGTCGTCGTTCATGTAGCGCTTGATCATGTCGGCGCCGCCCTTGTCGTCCGTGGCGCGCGAGCCGGCGGGCAGGTCCTGGCCCGGCTTGTACTTGCCCGTGAGGACGCCCTGCGCGATGGGGGACCAGACGATCTGCGAGATGCCGAGCTCGGCGGAGGTCGGGACGATCTCCTCCTCGATGACGCGCCAGAGGGCGGAGTACTGCGGCTGGTTCGAGATGAGCTGGAAGCCGAGCTCGCGGGAGAGGGCGTGCGCCTCGCGGAGCTGCTCGGGGGTCCACTCGCTGACGCCGATGTAGAGGGCCTTGCCCTGGCGGACGACGTCGGCGAAGGCCTGCATCGTCTCCTCCAGCGGGGTCTCGTAGTCGTAGCGGTGGGCCTGGTAGAGGTCCACATGGTCGGTCTGGAGGCGCTCGAGCGAGCCGTCGATCGACGCCATGATGTGCTTGCGCGAGAGGCCCGTGTCGTTGTGGCCCTTGGCGCCGGTCGGGAAGTAGACCTTCGTGAAGATCTCGAGCCCGTCCCTGTTCTCGCCCTTGAGCGCTTGCCCAAGGACCTTCTCGGCGACGGTGTTCGCGTAGCCGTCGGCCGTGTCGAACGTGGTGATGCCGGCCTCGAGGGCCGCCTGCACGCACTGCGTGGCGGTGTCGTTCTCGACCTGCGACCCGTGGGTCAGCCAGTTGCCGTACGTGATCTCGGAGATCTTGAAGCCTGAGTTGCCTAGGTAGCGGAATTCCATCCTCCGACCCTACGCCGCGGGCGCTGGGTGAGCCCGGGACGGGGTCTGTCCGCCCGGTGACCGGGAGATGCACGTGCGGCCCCGCCCGAGCATCTCGGGCGGGGCTGCACGGTCGTGCAGGAGGGAGCGCTGGTCAGGCCTCGCGGGTCTGCGGCGAGCTTTCCTCCGTCTTGCGCGGGTCCTTCTCGACGATGTCGCCGAGGGCGTCGTCGATGCGGGTGAGGAGCTCCGCGGGGATCTTCACGCCCGAGGCCTTGACGTTCTCGTGCACCTGCTCGGGACGCGAGGCGCCGATGATCGCGGACGCCACGTTCTCGTTCTGGAGCACCCACGCGACGGCGAGCTGCGCGAGCGACAGGTCGAGCTCGTCGGCGACCGGCTGGAGCGCCTGCACGCGGGTCAGCGTGTCGTCGTTCATGTACCGCTTGATCATGTTCGCCCCGCCCTTGTCGTCGGTCGCGCGCGAACCGGACGGCAGCTCCTGGCCGGGCTTGTACTTGCCCGTCAGCACGCCCTGCGCGATGGGGGACCACACGATCTGGGAGATGCCGAGCTCCTTCGAGGTGGGCACGACCTCCTCCTCGATGACGCGCCAGAGGGCCGAGTACTGCGGCTGGTTCGAGATCAGCTGGAAGCCCAGGTCGGTGGCGAGCGCGTGGCCGGCGCGCAGCTGCTCGCTCGTCCACTCGCTCACGCCGATGTAGAGGGCCTTGCCCTGGCGGACGACGTCCGCGAACGCCTGCATCGTCTCCTCGAGGGGCGTCTCGTAGTCGAAGCGGTGCGCCTGGTAGAGGTCGATGTAGTCGGTCTGGAGGCGCGTGAGCGACGCGTCGACGGAGTCCATGATGTGCTTCCGCGAGAGCCCCACGTCGTTGTGGCCCTTGGGCCCGGTGGGGCCGAAGACCTTCGTGAAGATCTCGATCGAGGCGCGTCGCTCGCCCGTGAGCGCCTCGCCGAGCACGGTCTCCGCCTTGGTGTTGGCGTAGACGTCCGCGGTGTCGAATGTGGTGATCCCCGCCTCGAGCGCGGCCTTCACGCACGCGGTCGCGGTGTCGTTCTCGACCTGCGATCCGTGGGTGAGCCAGTTGCCGTAGGTGATCTCGGAGATCTTGAAGCCGGAGTTGCCGAGGTATCTGAATTCCATGGTCCGACCGTACGCCGGGCGCCTCCGCCGCTTGGCACGAAAGTGTGCGAGGCGGCCGGCGGCCGGCGGCGCGGTCAGGCGGCGGGGGAGCGGATCACGTGCAGGGGCGCGAGCGCCGTGTCGAGCGCCGCCTCCAGCGGCCACGCCGAGCGCTCCGGCTGGCTGAGCACCAGCCCGCCCTGGATGGCCGCGAGGATCACGGTGGCGATGCGCTGCGGATCCGCGGAGGGGCCGACGAGCCCGGCCTGCCGCATGCGCTCCACCCCGCGCACCAGGAACGCGCGCCAGGCGCGCATGGTCTCCGCGATGGCGCGCTCCAGCTCCGGATCGACGGCGGAGGCCTGCGTCGCGAGGGAGCCGATGGGGCATGCCCACCGGCCGCGGCCGATGTAGTAGTCGACGAGCGCGGAGCGCCAGGCCTCCCACGACTCCCACGACGCGAGGTCGTGGATGTGCGGTTCCTGCGCCTCCATCAGCTGTCGGCCCTCCCAGGCCGCGACCTCACGCACGAGCTCGAGCTTCCCGCCGGGGAAGTAGTGGAACAGCTGGCTCTTGCTCGTGAGGGTCGCGGCGCGCACGTCGTCGAGCGTCGTCCCACCGACGCCGGTGGCGAGGATCTGCTCGCCGGTGGCCTCGATGATCCGCTGGCGGGTGAGCCGCCCGCGCTCGGTGATCCTCGGTTCGGCCATGCCACGATCCTATCGGTGTGGACCGAACGGTCCAACTCGTGCTATCAATTGGACCATGCAGTCCAACGAAGAAGCCATCCATTCCCTCGTCCCCGACACCCGGCTCGCCGGCCGCACGGCCGTCGTCACCGGATCCACCAGCGGCATCGGCGAGGCCATCGCCCGCGTGCTCGCCTCCTCCGGTGCCGAGGTCGTCGTCAGCGGCCGCGACGTCGACCGCGCCCGTTCCGTCGTCGCCGCCATCACCGCGGCGGGCGGGAACGCTCACGCCGTGCCCGCCGACCTCGCGGGGAGCGCCGAGGGGATCCGCCGGTTCGCAGCGGAGGCCGCCGCCGTGGTCGGCGGGCGGGTCGACATCCTCGTCAACAACGCCGGCATCTACCCGGTCGGGCCGACCGCGGCGCTCGGCGACGACGACCTCGACGCCGTCCTCGCCGTCAACGTCCGGGCGCCCCACGTGCTCGTCGCGGCGCTCGCGCCCGCGATGGCGGAGCGGGGGAGCGGCGCCGTGGTCAACGTCGGATCCTGGATGTCGCGCGTCGGCGTCCCGTTCGGCGCCGCCTACACGGCGTCTAAGGCCGCGGTCGAGCAGATGACCCGCACCTGGGCGGCGGAGTTCGGCCCGCGCGGCGTGCGGGTCACCACGGTCGCGCCGGGCGTGACCGCCACGCCCGGGAACGCGTCGGATGCGGCCGTGCTCGACGCCATGACGGCGACCACGCCCGCGGGCGTCCCGGTGCGTCCCGTCGACATCGCGTTCGCGGTGCGCTTCCTCGTCTCGGACGAGGCGGCGTTCGTGCACGGGGCGCTGCTCGACGTCGACGGCGGCATCGGCAGCACGCGACTCGGCTGACGCGCAGCTGCGCAGCCGCGCGGACGCGACGACGCCCGCCCCCGGATCCGGGAGCGGGCGTCGTGGCGGTACGGCGAGGGCTAGCGGCGCGGGGCGTCCGCGTCCGCGTCCGCGTCCACGCTGCGGCCGGAGCCGCGGGCCGTGTCGTCGTCCGCGTCGGCGGGGGCCTGCTCACCCGCGACGGAGGCGGCGGAGTCGGTGCCCTCGACCGCGGTGCCGTCGCGCTTCGTCTTCGCGAGGCTCGCGACGGTCGCCACCGTGATGGTGAGGAGGATGAACGACAGCGAGAACCAGATCGGGATCTCGGGCGCCCACAGCATCGGCTCGCCGCCGTTGATGAACGGCACCTCGTTGACGTGCATCGCGTGCAGCACGAGCTTCACCGCGATGAAGCCGAGGATCACCGCGAGGCCCTGCGAGAGGTACACGAGGCGCTCGAGCAGGCCCGAGATCAGGAAGTACAGCTGGCGGAGGCCGAGCAGCGCGAACGCGTTGGCGGTGAAGACGATGTACGCCTCCTGCGTCAGGCCGAAGATCGCGGGGATGGAGTCGAGCGCGAACAGCACGTCGGTGAGGCCGATGGCGAGCATCACCAGGAACATCGGGGTGAAGAGCTTCTTGCCGTCGACGCGCGTCGTGAGCTTGTCGCCGTCGTAGTGGTCCGAGGTGGGGATGAAGCGGCGGAGCACGCGGATGAGCTTCGAGTCGGACTCGTCCTCGTCGTGCGTCTCCTTCATCTGCTTGTAGGCCATGACGAGCAGCAGGGCGCCGAAGAGGTAGAAGACCCAGGAGAAGTTGTCGATGATCGCGGAGCCCATCGCGATGAAGATCCCGCGCATCACGAGGGCTATCGCGATTCCGACGAGCAGCACCTTCTGCTGGAATGCGCGCGGCACGGCGAAGCTCGACATGATGATGAGGAAGACGAAGAGGTTGTCGACGCTCAGCGCCTTCTCCGTCACGTATCCGGCGAAGTACTCGCCGCCGAAGGTCCAGTTCGAGAAGACGCCGACGCCCACGCCGAAGACGAGCGCGATGACGATGTAGACGACCGACCAGGTCGCGGACTCCTTCAGCGTCGGCTCGTGCGCCTTCCGCACGTGCGCGAAGAAGTCGAAGACGAGCAGGCCGAGGACGGCCGCGATGGTCGCGGCCCAGAGCCAGAAGGGGACATCCATTTCGAGGGTTCTCCAGTACTCGGACCGTTGACGGTCCGGTGGGGTACTGAAGGTCTCCTCCACCCCGCGAGCTGCTGCTCGCGGAACCGGTCGTACGGGTCGGAGTGGTCCGACCGTATTGACGACACGACCGCCGGATGGGAGTACTCCCCTTCGAGGGAACACTCTATACGGCCGCATGGAGCGACCTCGACCGCGCGGGCGGATCCCCAGCTGGGCCGGTCGTCGGCGGAGGCCCGCTACTCGAGGAAGAGCAGCGCGATCCCGGCGACGGCCGCGAGCCCGCCGATGCCGGTGAGCACGAGCCCGGTCACGCGGAGCGCGCGGCCGTCGAGCTCGGGCGCGTGGGTGCGGACGCGCCACGGGGCGCGCGGCGAGAACCAGACGCGCACGTCGGATCCGGCCGGGAGGTCGTGCGTCTCGGGGCTGTCGGCCGGCGCCTCGTGCACGTCGCCCTCGTCGTCGAACCAGCGGACGACGCGCGGCGCGGTGCCGGCGTCGCCGACGGGCCCGTCCGCGACGAGGCCCTCGGTCGCCGTCCAGCGGCGGCCCAGGACGCGCACCGAGAGGCCGGCGACGTAGAGCAGGACGCCGGGGACGAGCGCGATCCAGGTGAGGAACTCGATGATGAGCGACGCCGCGGCGAGACCGTCCATCCGCATGACCCCGCGTCCGCTCGTCGAGGGCCCGAACAGGGCCTAGAGGTCGATGCTATCGCCGGGCTCGAGGGCGTGGAACGCGCCGCCGCCCTGCTCGGTCGCCCACTGGAGGCGCCCGTTCGAGATGGCCTTGCCCGCGGTGGAGAGCACCATCTCGTGCGTGGGGAACGCGCGGCGCGGCTTCACGGCGAGCACGTAGTCGATGGACTCGCTGATCTTCATCCACGGCGCGCCCGCGGGAGCGGCCAGCAGGTCGACGTCGACGCCCTCCGGGATCGTGAACGAGTCGCCCGCGTAGTAGAGCGTGTCGTTGACGAGGACGCCGAGGTTGTCGACCACGGGGATCGACTCGTGGATGACGGCGTGCGCGCCGCCGAAGAAGCGCAGCGTGAAGGGGCCGACCTCGATGGTGTCGCCGGCCTCGACCACGGTCACGTCGAAGTCGGCGACCGCGGCCGCGACCCCGGACGGGGCGTAGATGGGCACGCCCTCGTTCTTGTCGAGGATCCGCTTGAGCTGCTCCGGGGTCCAGTGGTCCGCGTGCTCGTGGGTGATGACGATGGCATCGGCGTTCGTGGCCTCCGTGATGGGGGTCGTGAAGGAGCCCGGGTCGATGAAGAGCTTGCGCCCCGAGAGTTCCAGGACCAGGGCGGCGTGCTCGAGCTTCGTCAATCGCATGAGAGGAGCCAACACCGTCGGAGCGGCCGGGGCAAACCGGCGCGCGGGGTCGTCCGGACGCGCCCGTCGGGGGCGCGCGATCGGGACGGTGTCGGGCGGATCCGGCCCGGTCGGGGCTCGATTTGGTCGGGCTGTGCGCGCTGTGGCATACTCGACGAGTTGCAAAAACGGCCCCATCGTTTAGCGGCCTAGGACACCGCCCTCTCACGGCGGTAACACCGGTTCGAATCCGGTTGGGGTCACCACCGCATCACCAGCCCGGCTCTTCCTCACGGAGGTGCCGGGCTTTCTTCTTGCCCTCGTCGCCCGCGGGGCCGGGGCGCACGGCTCGGCCCTGTACCGTCGAGGGGTGAGTGTGCACCTGGTCGGAGGCGGCCTGTCGGATGACGACACCCCCCTCCTCGCGCGGTTCCTGTCCGAGGCGACGACGAGGGCGACCGCTGCCGCCCGGCTGGAGCCGGCCCGCATCGCCGTGGTGCTCGTGCACGACGGCCTCGGCGCCGAGTGGTTCGACCAGTACGCCGCCGCGCTCCGTGCCGCGGGCGCCTGCGAGCCGATCGCCGTCCTCGCGCCCGAGGGCGGATCCCTCGAGGTCGCGCAGCTGCAGGACGTGGACGGCATCGTCGTGGGCGGCGGCCTGACCCCCGCGTACCGCCAGGCGCTCGAGCCGGTCTTCGGCGAGATCCGCCGCCAGGTCACCGCGGGCGTCCCCTACCTCGGCTTCTCCGCGGGCGCCGCGGTCGCCGCCGAGACCGCGATCGTCGGCGGCTGGCGCATCGGCGACGTCGAGGTCGTGCAGGAGTCCGCGAGCGAGGACCTCGACGAGGTCACCGTGGAGCAGGGCATCGGCCTCATCGACGTCGCGGTCGACGTGCACGCCGCCCAGTGGGGCACCCTCACCCGGCTCATCGCCGCGACCGAGGCGGGGCTCGTCGAGGGCGGCGTCGCCATCGACGAGCGCACCGTGCTCATCGTGGGCGAGGGCCAGCTCGTCGTCGAGGGGCGCGGCAGCGTCTGGTCGGTCATCGGCTCGGAGACCGGCGTCACCGTCAGCTCCGCCGGCGCGTCCTGATCCACCGCCCGTGGCCCTGACCCTGCCGGAGCTCGTCGAGCGCGGCCTCATGGACGCCGCCTGGGCCGAGGTGCTCGCGCCCGTCGCCCAGACGATCGCGCGGATGGGGGAGTGGCTGCGTGCCGAGGTCGCCGCCGGCCGCCCCTACCTGCCCGCGGGCGACCGCGTGCTGCGGGCGTTCCAGCAGCCGCTCGCCGACGTGCGCGTGCTCATCGTCGGGCAGGATCCGTATCCCACGCCCGGCCATCCCGTCGGCCTGTCCTTCTCGGTCGAGCCCGACGTGCGGCCCGTGCCGCGGAGCCTCGTCAACATCCACCGGGAGCTGCGCGACGACCTCGGGATCCCGACGCCCGAGCACGGCGACCTCACCGCCTGGACCCGCAGCGGCGTGCTGCTGCTCAACCGCGTGCTCACGGTGCGGCCGGGCGCGCCCGCCTCGCACCGCGGGAAGGGCTGGGAGGCCGTGACGGAGTGCGCGATCCGCGGGCTGGCCGCGCGCGGCGGGCCGCTCGTCGCGATCCTCTGGGGCAAGGACGCGGGGACCCTCGCGCCGCTGCTCGCGCCCGTGCCGTCGATCACCTCGGCGCACCCGAGCCCGCTGTCGGCGTCGCGCGGGTTCTTCGGCTCGCGGCCCTTCAGCCGGGCGGACGCCCTGCTCGCCGAGCAGGGCGCCGGTCCCGTCGACTGGCGGCTCTGAGCGCGCACGGCCGGATCCGACGCCGGCGCGACGCTCCCCGTAGGATCGCGGCATGCTCGAGGAGGAATACCAGACGAGGCGCCGTCTGCCCGCCCACCTCCGCAAGCCCGCGCCGCCGCAGCCCGTCTTCTCCTACGAGATCCGGCAGGCGACCACGTCCGACCTCCCGGACATCCGCGAGGTCTACAACCACTACGTCATGAACAGCACCGTCACGTTCGACGAGACGCGCATGACGCTCGCCCGCTGGCGCGGACGGTTCAGCCAGCTGGAGCGGATGGGCATGCCGTTCCTCGTCGCCGTCTCGCCGTCGGGGCAGGTGCTCGGCTACGCGCTCGTCGAGCCGGTGTCCGCGCGCCGGTCGTCGCGGACGACCGTGGAGGACTCGATCTACCTGGGCGCGGCGTCCACCGGCAAGGGGCTCGGGCGCGCGCTCCTGGAGGCGCTCGTCGAGGCGTGCCGCCAGGCCGGGATCCGCGAGGTCATCGCGGTCATCGCCGACCAGGGGGCGGACGCCTCCATCCGGCTGCACGCGTCGCTCGGCTTCACGGAGAGCGGGCGGATGGGCCGCGTCGGCTGGAAGTTCGGGCGCTGGCTCGGGACGGTCACGATGCAGCTGACGCTCAGGCCGACGGCGCAGCCGGGCCTGTGGGCGCGGACCATGCGGCGAGCGACGCCTGGCGCTGCCGCTCCCCGTCCCACCACGCCCGCTCCCGCTCCCGCCGCTCCTCCTTCGCGGTGAGCGGCCGGGGAGCCACCGTCTCCTCGCGGTGACGGCGCGCCCACCACCCGCTGAGGAGCGCGGACGCCAGGACCACGGCCATCGGCAGCAGCATGAACGGGCCGCCGGTGCCGGCGCTGCGGTCGAAGCTCTGCGACATCTGGCCGAGGATCACGGTGGGGATGAACAGCAGCGTGTTGTTGAGCGCGTGGATGAGGACGGGCGCCTCGAGGCCGCCCGTGAGCCGCGCCGAGATGGTCGCCGACAGGCCGAAGACGAAGTAGTAGGCGATGAGCCAGGGGTCCTCGGCGAGGTGCGCGAGCGCGAAGAGGGAGCTGGCGACCACGGCGCCGACGACGAGGGCGACGCGCGTGCTGCGGAACCAGGATCCGACCGAGCGCTGGATGAGGCCCCGGAACCCGTACTCCTCGCCGGCCGACTGCAGCGGCGTGGTCAGCAGCACGATGGCCAGGTAGAGCCAGACCTCGCCGTCGAACCGGATCTCGCCCGACGGGTCGAGCGCGAACGTGACGCCGATGTAGACGAGGAAGACGGGCACCATCACGAGCGCGACCCGGCCGAGCCAGCGCCAGCGGAACCGGCCCGCGATGGAGGACATCGCGCCCATCCGGACGCCGAAGAGCCAGCGCTGCAGGAGCATCGAGACGGGGATCAGCGCGGCGAGCGACAGGTTCGTGGCGAGGAGGACGACGGGCGTCATGGTCGTGAGGGACGCCTCGTCGGACGGGTCCATCCGGCCCGTGAGGATCTCGATGAGGATGGCGGCGCCGCCGAAGACCACGGACAGGCCGAGGAAGGCGATGCCGAAGAGGACGAGCGCGAGGATCCCGCGCCAGGGGCCGCCGGTGTCGCGGAGGCCGTGGTGGTACGGGACGGGCGGGCGCTCGGGGAGCGGCGGGAGCTCGGGCGGGAACCCGCCGGGCATCCCGGCGGCCGGGGGAGCGGCGGCGTCGACGGGCGGGGCGACCGGCGGCGCCGAGGGCGGGACGGGATCGGGGACGGTCGGCTCCTGTGCGCTCATGCCGCCACGCTACGCGGGGCGGCCGCGCGCGCGTATCCCCCCGAGGGCGGAGGGCGGAGGGCGGAGGGCGGACGGCGGAGGGCGCCGGGCGACGCCACGCCGCCGCGTACGGTGGACGCGACGAGAGGCGCACCCATGCAGCAGGACCAGCACGACGACCAGGGGCACGACGCGGCCCGCGACGCCGACTTCGCGGAGAAGCGGCACGAGCAGCTGACGACGGCGCCGAAGGCGGTGGAGTCGGATGCGGCGCCGCGCGTCGACGTGAGCGAGCAGGAGGACGGCGTGACGCGCATCGACGTCGCGGAGACCGCGTCGGTGCGGCCCGGGAAGACGACGCCGGCGCGCGAGTCGTGAGCGGCGCGGGCATCGTCACCGGCACGACGGCGGCCCCGCGCGACGTGCTCGTCCTCGGCGGCACCGCGTGGATCGGCCGGCTCGTCGCGGAGCGGCTGGCGGCACGCGGCGACCGGGTGACGTGCCTCGCGCGCGGCACGGGCGGATCCGCACCCGCGCTCACGCGGTTCGTCGCGGCCGACCGCGACCTGCCCGACGCGTACGCGGCCGTCGCCGGTGCGGACTGGGACGAGGTCGTCGACCTCGCCTCCTCCGCGGAGCACGCGCGCGCCGCGGTCGCGGCGCTGGGCGAGCGCGCCCGGCACTGGACGTTCGTCAGCACCGTGTCCGTGTACGCGTCGTTCGCGGATCCGGGTGACGACGAGACGGCGGCGCTCGTGGAGCCCGTCGACCTCGAGGAGTACGGCCAGGCGAAGGTCGCGGCCGAGCGCGCGGTGACCGCGGCGCTCGCCGGACGGCGCATGATCGTGCGTCCCGGCCTCATCACCGGACCCGACGACGACAGCGACCGGTTCGGCTACTGGCCGGCCCGCCTCGCGCTCGCGGGCGACGGACCCGTGCTCGTGCCGGACCCGACCGGCCGCCGGTCCCAGGTGATCGACGCGCGCGACCTCGCCGACCTGATCGTCGACGTCGGCGTGCGCGGGCTCGACGGCGTGGTCGACGCGGTGGGCGAGAGCGTGCCGCTCGCGGACGTGCTGGACCTCGCGGCGGAGGCGGCGGGATCCAGGGGCGAGCGCGTGGTGGCGACCGACGCGCAGCTCGCGGACGCCGACGTGCGGCACTGGGCGGGCCCGCGCTCGCTGCCGCTCTGGCTGCCGGGCACGGCGGCCGGGATGCTGGCGCGCAGCGATGCGGGGATCCGCGCGCTCGGGTTCCGGCGACGACCGCTCGCCGAGACGATGCGCGACGTGCTCGCCGACGAACGCGAGCGCGGGCTCGACCGGCCGCGTCTGGCCGGCCTCACGCGCGACGAGGAGCTCGCGGTCCTGGCGGCGCTCGGCTGACCCGGCCCCGCGCACGAGCGCCGCGCCCCGTCGAGGACGGGAGCGCGGCGCTCAGGGTGAGGCGGGCGGATCAGCGGATCGCGGCCCGCAGCTCGGCGGCGGCCGCGGCCGGGTCGTCGGCCGAGTAGATGGCGCCGCCCGCGACGGCGACCACGGCGCCCGCGTCCTGCACGTCGCCGATGGTGCCGGGCTTCACGCCGCCCGCGACGGAGAACGCCACGCCGGAGGCCTTGCCGGCCTCGAGCAGGTCGCCGAACGTGTAGCCGTCCTCCGCCTGCTCGTCGAGGCCCGCGTGCATCTCCACGAACTCGGCCCCGAGCTCGGTGACCTCCTTCGCGCGCGTGGCCTTGTCGGCGACGCCGATGAGGTCGACGACGATGCCCTTGCCGTGCTTCTTCGCGGCCTTCACGGCGCCCGCGATGGTGCTGTCGCCCGCGACGCCGAGGACGGTGACGAGGTCGGCGCCCGCGGAGAACGCGATGTCGGCCTCGAGCTCGCCCGCGTCCATCGTCTTGAGGTCGGCGAAGACGATCTTGTCGGGGTGCGCCTCCTTGATCGCGGTGATCGCGGAGAGGCCCTCGGCCTTGATGAGCGGCGTGCCCAGCTCGATGATGTCGACGTGCGGCGCGGCCTTGCCGGCCAGCTCGAGCGCGTCCTTCGTCGTGAGCACGTCCATGGCTACCTGGAGCTTCATGCGGTTCCTCTTCCTGTCGTGATGAATGGGGTGGGGATCGAGCGACCGACGGTCACTCGAGGTTGGCGTGGCGCGGCCACAGGTCGTCGGCCGAGAGGCCGGACGCCTGCCACAGCGCGTGGAACACGGCGTCGCCGACGAGCGCGACCGAGAGCTCGAAGAGCCCGCCCGCGTACTGCGCCGAGACCGTGCCGCCGTGGTCCTGCTTGGCGGCCGCGGGGATCAGCACGGTCACGTCCGCGAGGTCGGCGAGCGGCGAGTCGTCGGCCGTCGTGAGCGCGACGATCCGGGCGCCGATGTCGTGGGCGGTCTTCGCGGCGCTGACGATGCCTGCGGTTGTGCCGGATCCGCTCGCGACCAGGAGGACGTCGCCTTCCTCGATCGCGGGCGACGTGGCCTCGCCGACGACGTGCGCGTCGAGCCCGAGGTGCATGAACCGCATGGCGGTCATGCGGAGCGCGAGGCCCGAGCGGCCGGCGCCGAGGGCGAAGACGCGGCGGCCGTCGCGGATCACGCGGGCCGCCTCGTCGAGGCGCTCCGCGAGGTCCGGGTCCGTCAGCGCGCGCGCGACGCGGGCGTTCTCGTCGGAGATGAGCGTGAGCGCCGCGGCGACGTCGACGGGGGCGTCGCCGGTCGGGCGGGGGTGCGTCGTGTTCGTCACCTGTCGAGGGTGCTCCTCGCGGCCCGTCCGTGCGGCCCACCCGATGGGTGGATCCGCCTACCCGTCCGAGCAGGTCGCCATCGCCGTCGGGGCGGATCGGGTGGGCGTACGGTGGCGGGATGCCGTCCCGGACCCACCCCGTCGATCCCGCCGCCCGTCCCGCGCCCGCGTCCTCCGACGCCGTCGCGCTCCTCGACGGGCTGCACGACGCGCTCGCCGCCCCGCTGCAGGAGGTGGCCGGTGCGCTGTCCGCGCTGCTGCAGCCGGTGGTCGGGCACCGGGCCCTCGTGATCTTCACGGAGGACTGCACCGGCCGCCCCCGCAAGAAGGCGGGCGAGGCCGAGGTCGTGGAGAACGTGACGATCGCCGAGCTCGACCGGATCCTGGCGAGCCTCGCCGACGGGTCCGCCGACGCCGGCTCCGCCTGGGCCGTCGAGCACCCCGTCGGCGGCCGGCCGCGCGCGATCGCCGCCTGGCGCGCCGACACGGGTGCGCTCCTCGTGCTCGTGGATCCCGTCACCGGGCACGACGACGTGCCCGCCGCCCGCGAGCTGGTGCGGGCGCTCTGGCGGAGCGTGGCCCACGGGATCCGGCAGCAGGTCGCCGCCGCACCGCCCGCCTACCTCGCGGAGGCGCGCGCGGTCTCCTCCGAGCGCGCCCGCGTCGTGTCCGAGCTGGGCGACGCGCACGCCACCACCCTGGAGTCGCTGCTCGCGGTGCTCCGCTCCTCCCGCACGGGCGACGCGGCCGCCCGGCAGACCGCGGCCGAGCTCGCGACCAACGCCATGGTCGAGCTGCGCGCGGCGAGCGACCGCGACCGCTCGCTCGGCGAGGAGCCCGTGGCGCGCGCCTTCGCCCGGCTCCGCGACGACCTCCGTCCGCTCGTGCGGTTCCGGGACCTCGACGTGCAGTTCGTCGAGCCGCCCGTCGACGGCCGCGCGCTCCCGGGCGAGGTCGCGCACGCGGGCCGGGCCATCGTGCGCGGCGCCGTGCTCGCGCTCGTCGAGCAGCCGGACGTGACGCGCGTGCGGATCCAGTGGGACTGCGACGGCAGCAACCTGCTCGTCGGGATCCGCGACGACGGCGCGGGCGCCACGACCGCCGACCTCGACGCGCTCCGCCGCCTCACCGATCGCGTGGCCGCGCTCGACGGGGCGCTCGACGTGACGGCGACGCCCGGCTGGGGATCCGAGATCGCCGTGCGCCTGCCCCTCGACGCGCCCGCGGCCGGCCTCGACGCCGCGGGGGAGGCGGGGCTCAGCGCGCGCGAGCGGGAGGTGCTCGCCCTCGTGGCCGGCGGATCCCGCAACCGCGCCATCGCGACCTCGCTCGGGATCAGCGAGAACACCGTGAAGTTCCACGTCGCGAACCTGCTGCGGAAGATGGGCGCCTCCACGCGCGCCGAGCTCGCGGGGCTCGTGCGGGGCTGACGGCGGGCGGTGGCGCTCGCAGCGGATGCCGGAGTTAACCCCACGGAAACCTCAGCTCCGTAAGGTATTGATCACCGCCGCCCGCCCGAACGAGGATGTCCCCGCATGCGCCCTGCTCCCACCCGCCGCCCCTCCGGAGCCCGGCGCTCCGGCGCCATCGCCCTCGTGGCGGGCCTCTCCGCCACCGCGGCGCTCGGCCTCGGCGTCGCCCCCGCATCGGCCGCCGAGGGGGACGTGGCCATCGACGTCTACTCGATCAACGACTTCCACGGCCGCCTCGAGACCACGTCGTCCACCGCGGGCGCCGCCGTGATCTCGGGCGCGTTCCAGCAGGCGAAGGCGGAGAACCCGAACAGCACGCTCATCAGCGCGGGCGACAACATCGGCGCGAGCACCTTCACGTCGCTGTCGCAGCAGGACCAGCCGACCATCGACGCGCTGAACGCGATGGGCGTCTCCGTCTCCACGCTCGGCAACCACGAGTTCGACCAGGGCCGCGACGACGTCGACGGCCGCGTCGTCCCCGCATCCGACTTCCCCTACATCTCGGCGAACCTCTACGAGAAGGGCACGACGGAGCACGCGTACGCGGCGTACGACGTGCAGGAGATCGACGGCGTGCGCGTCGCGTTCGTCGGCGCCACCACGGAGGCGCTGCCCGAGCTCGTGAGCCCCGCCGGGATCGCGACCCTCGATGTCGGCAGCGTCGTCGACGCCTCCACCGCCACCGCCCGCGCGCTCCGCGACGGCGACGACGCGAACGGGGAGGCCGACGTGGTCGTGCTCGTCGTGCACGAGGGCGCGTCCACCTCCGACGAGTCGTCCCTCACGGACGGCTCGGTCTTCGGCCGCATCGTCACGGGCGTGCAGCAGGACGTCGACGCCGTGGTCTCCGGCCACACCCACCTCGGCTACGACTACGAGCTGCCGGTCGCGGGCAAGGCCCTGCCGCTGCCGGTGCTCCAGACCGGCAGCTACGGCACGAACCTCGGGCGCCTGTCGCTCACGGTGGATCCGGCCACGAAGGCCCTCACGTCCATCTCATCGGAGCTCGTGCCGCTGCTCACCGCCGACGGGAAGCCGGCGTTCCCGGCGGATCCCGCGGTGCAGCGCATCGTCGACGCCGCGGTCGCGAGGGCCGAGGTCATCGGCAGCCGCACGGTCGGCGAGATCACGGGCGACATCACGCGCGCCCGCCAGGCGGACGGCTCCGAGAACCGCGGCGGCGAGTCCACGATCGGCAACCTCGTCGCCGACGCGCAGCTGTGGGCGACGCAGGCGGACCTCGGCACCGAGATCGCGTTCATGAACCCGGGCGGCATCCGCCAGGACCTCACCGTCGCGTCCTCGGGCGCCGGCGACGCGGAGGGCGAGGTGACCTACAAGGAGGCCGCCATCGTGCAGCCGTTCGCCAACACGCTCACGGTCGCGAGGATCACGGGCGCGGGCGTCAAGGCCGTGCTCGAGCAGCAGTGGCAGCCCGAGGGCTCGTCGCGGCCGTTCCTCAAGCTCGGCCTCTCGCGCGACCTCACCTACACGTACGACCCGACGGCCGCGCGCGGCGAGCGGATCACGGGCGTGTTCTTCCAGGGCGAGCCGGTGGACCCCGCGCGCGTCTTCACGATGGTCGCGAACAGCTTCCTCGCGGAGGGCGGCGACAACTTCACGGAGCTCGCGAACACGACCGAGCAGAGCGACTCGGGCCGCGTCGACCTCACGGCGTTCGTCGACTACATCACCGAGTTCTCGCCCGTCGAGCCCGACTCGGCGACGCGCTCCATCGGCGTCGTCGACACGACGGGCGCCGCGCCCGCGGGCGGCCAGGAGCGCACCTACGAGCTCTCGTCGCTGCTCGTCTCGAACGCGCCCGTGCAGGACACCGAGGTCGTGACGCTCATCGACGGCGAGGAGGTCGCGCGCACGCCGATCGACGCCGCCGTGGTCGACACGACCGACGAGCAGGGCCGCGCGAGCGTCCGGTTCACGGTGCCGGCCGGCCTCACGGCGGGACCGCATCAGCTGGCGTTCCTGCTGCCGAGCACGGGGGCATCGGTGCTCTACGCGCTCGACACGTCGGCCGGATCCGTCGTCCCGTCCGGCACGGGCACGGTGCCCGCGCCCAGCTCCGAGCCGACGCTCGCGGCGACCGGATCCGAGGCCGGCCCCGTGCTCGGGACCTCGCTCGCGGCGCTCGCCCTGGGCCTCGCGCTCGTCGCGTTCCGCCACCGGATGTCGACCGCTGCGCGCCGCTGACGCGGACGCGTCCGTGACGGACGGGGCGGGTGCCGGACGACCGGTGCCCGCCCCGTCCGCGCATCCGACCCCGGCCTACGCTGGAGCGGTGTTCGAACTCCACCACCTCAGCGCCCAGGACCAGTGGGACCAGCTCCAGCGCGGCGAGGTCACCCCGACCGAGCTCGTGACCCACTACCTCGAGCGCATCGAGCGGCTGGATCCGCAGCTCGGCGCCTTCACGACCGTCACCGCCGACCGCGCCCTGGAGCGCGCCCGGTTCGTCGAGCGCGAGGTCCCCCGCACCGCGCCGCTCTGGGGCCTGCCGTTCGGCGACAAGGACCTCTCCGAGCGCGCCGGCGTCCGCACCACGTTCGGCTCGCGCCTCTTCCGCGACCACGTCTCCGACCGCACCGACGCGATCCCGCAGGCGCTCGACGACGCGGGCGGCATCAGCCTCGGCACGACGAGCGCCCCCGAGTTCGGCCTGCCGTCGTACACGGAGAGCCTCGTGGCCCCGCCCGCCCGGACTCCCTGGGACACGACGCGCGGCGCCGGCGGATCCAGCGGGGGAGCGGCCGTCGCGGTCGCGGCGGGCCTCCTCCCGTTCGCGCCCGGATCCGACGGCGGCGGGTCGGTGCGCATCCCCGCGGCGGCCACGGGCCTCGTCGGCCTCAAGCCGTCGCGCGGCCTCGTGCCCGCGGGATCCGGCCAGGAGTCGCTCGCGGGCCTCGTGGTGCCCGGCCCGCTCGCGCGCAGCGTCGCGGACGCTGCCATGCTGCTCGACGCGATGATCGGCCGGGTCAACGGCCGCATCCCGCACCCCTTCACCCTCCGCGCACCCGAGGATCACGACGGCGACCTCCTCGGCGCGGCGGTCCGCGGCGAGGGCCGGTTCCAGATCGGCGTGATGACGACCACGCCCTGGGACGACGCCTACGAGATCGTGCGCGACCCGTCCGCCGACGACGCCCTCGCCCTCGCCGTGCGCGAGCTGGCGACCATCGGACACGGGCTCGAGGACCTCGCGCTCCGGCCGGATCCCACCTACGCGCCCGCGTTCCGCACCATCTGGCAGGCGGGCGCCGCGGGGATCCCGGCCGAAGGCGCGCAGCTCGACCTCCTCGAACCGCTCACGCGCTGGCTCGTGGAGCGCGGCCGGGCCCTCTCGGCGCGCGACCTCGCCCGCGCGCTCGCGCAGCTGACGGCCTACGAGCGCAGCGTCATCGCGCAGTTCGCCCACGTCGACGCCGTGCTCACGCCCGCCCTCGCGCAGGAGCCGCGCCCGGTCGGCTGGTACGACGCCGAGGACGGCGAGCGGAACTTCGCGCAGCAGGTGGAGTACACCCCCTACACGTCCTTCGCGAACGTCACGGGCCTGCCGGCCATCACGCTCCCGGTGCACCTCACCGACGACGGCCTGCCCATGGGCGTGCAGCTCATCGGGAAGCCGGGCGGCGAGGCGACGCTCCTCGCGATCGGGCGGCAGCTCGAGCGGCGGCTGCACTGGCAGCGCCGGCACCCGCCGCAGTGGTGACCGGCCGGATCAGACGAGCCCGCCCACGCCCTTGACGATCGCCGTCACGGCGCCCGCGAAGGCGAGCACCACGACGGCGGCCCGCGCGCCGCGGGTCGGGATCCGGGGCGCGAGCAGCGTCCCGGCGCCGACGCCCGCGACGAGCGTGACCACGATGCCGACCCACGCGGCCGTGCCGAGATCCGGCCAGCGGTCGGGCGCGAGCACGAGCTTCGTGATCAGCGACACCGCACCCGTGGTGAGGAAGAACGGCTGCAGGGTCGCGGCGAACCCGCGCTGCTCCCACCGGCTGACGACCGCGTAGACGCTCACGCTGGGGCCGCCGATGCCGGCCGCCGCGTTCATCACGCCCGCCGCGAAGCCGAAGCCGGCCATGACGCCCGGGCCGTCGATCACCCGGGTCGTCCGTCGGAGCGCGAGCGAGGTCGTGAGCGCGGCGACGAGCAGCAGTCCGATCCCGATCTCGAGCGCGGGGTCCGGCAGCAGGTAGGCGAGCAGAGCGCCGGGCACGATGCCCACCACGGCGGGCCCCGCCAGCAGGAGGTAGCGCCGCCACTCCACGTCGCGCCGCACGCCCGCGAGGATCAGCGACGCGGAGAGCACGCTGCACAGGTTGACGATCATCACGCCGTCGAACGGCCCGAGCAGGATCACGAGCACGGGCGCCACGACGAGCGCGAAGCCGAGGCCCGTCACCCGCTGCGCGACCGCGCCCACGAACACGGCGACGAGGACGGGGGCGATCACCCTGACATCCTCCCGTGGATCCCGGCCCCGATCCGCCGCCGGCCATCGCCTCCGGAGGTAAGGCATGCCATACTTAGGCTGTGCTTACCTCCACCGCGACCCTCGCCAGCAGCACGGCAGACGACGAGGCCGCGGGCGCGGAGCAACCCGAGGTCGAGCGCCCCGCGTACCGTCCGTTCGCGGCCCGGGTCGCGCGCACCGAGCGCGTCAGCCCGACGTTCCTGCGGATCACGTTCCGGAGCGACGACCTCCGCGACTTCGGGGACGAGTGCCTCGACCAGCGCATCAAGCTGCTGCTCCCCGTCGCGGAGCACGGGCTGCCCGACCTCACCGGGGTCGGCGGCGACGACTGGTTCGCCTGGTGGCGCGCCCTGCCCGACGCCGAGCGCAACCCGCTGCGCACCTACACGTCCCGCGCGGTCCGCCGCGAGCTCGGCGAGGTCGACGTCGACTTCGCGCTGCACGGCGACATGGGTCCGGCCTCCCGCTGGGCCGGCTCCGCGCAGGTCGGCGACGAGATGGTCCTCATCGGCCCGGATGCGCTGAGCCCCGCGCGCGGTCTCGGCATCGAGTGGCACCCGGGCGCCGCCCGCTCGCTGCTCCTCGCGGGCGACGAGACGGCCGCGCCCGCCATCTGCAACATCCTCTCCTCGCTCCCGGACGACGCCGTCGGTTGCGCCTTCATCGAGGTGCCCGTCACGGGCGACCGCCTCGACGTGCGCGTGCCGAAGGGCGTGCGCCTCACCTGGCTGCCGCGCGACGGCCGCCCGAACGGATCCCGCCTCGAGGAGGCCGTGCGCCACTGGGTGGACTGCCACGTCAAGGTCGGCGCCATCGCGGTCCCCGAGGTCGCGCTCGCCGATGAGGCGCAGCCGATCGCGGAGGACGATGCCGATGGCATCGTCTGGGACGCGCCCGTCGTCCACGAGGGCTCCACGCTCTACGCGTGGCTCGCGGGGGAGTCCGGCTGCATCAAGGCGCTCCGCCGCTTCCTCGTGCGCGACACGGGCATCGATCGTCGTCAGGTCGCCTTCATGGGCTACTGGCGCCGCGGCGCGGCGGAGGGGTCCTGACCATGGCCGGAGCGACCCGCTCGCGCACGCGCAAGGACGTGAAGCGCCAGGTGCTGCTCGTCACAGACGAGACCGGCCTCGCCGAGACGCAGGCCGCGCTCGCCGCCCTGCCCCTCTGCACGCGCGGCAGCGTCTTCGTCGAGGTGCCGGACGCGTCCGTCGAGGTCGCGCTCGCGCACCCGCCGCGCATGGTCGTCACCGTGATCTCCCGCGCCGGCCGTGGAGCCGACGGCGCACCCGCGGAGCCGATGACCGCGGTCGCGCGGGCGGTCGGCGCGTGGGCCAGCGAGATGATGGTCTTCTCCGCGCCGATCTCCGACGAGCACCCGGTCACCGAGGTCAGCGTGCTGCTCGGCGGGCACGTGGGCGGCCACGACGACCTGCTGCACTTGCTCGCGACCCGCTGAGGCGGAGCCGCCTCAGCGCCGGGCGGGCTCGTCCGTCCCGGCCGCCCGCTCCAGGGCCGCCCAGAGGTCGCGGCCCAGCTGCCGGTCGGCGGCCTGCGCGGTCGTCTTCCCGTCGGGCGTGAGCTGGTCGAAGTACGTGCCGTTCGGCGCGGCGAGGTCCGGCACCGACGCGAGCTGCACGAGGGGCACGGCGCCCGCCTCGGCCGAGATCCCGTACGCGCCCATGGAGAGCGCGAGCAGCGCCTTCATCACGGTGCTGTCGGATCCGAACGACGTGCGCACGAGGCCCGGGTGGAACGAGCAGGCTTCGATGCCGCGCGGTCCGACGCGCTCGGCGAGCGTGCGCATCATCAGGATCATCATCGCCTTCGACGTGCCGTAGGCCTGCCAGCCGCCGAGCCACGGGCGTCGGCGCCAGTCGAGGTCGTCGAGTCGCACGCGGCCCCAGAGGTTCGCGCGGCTCGCCGTGCCGATGACGCGCACCGGGCTCTCCTCGGCGCCGAGGGCCTCCTGCGTCTCCTCCAGGCGGGGCAGGAGCAGGCGCGTGAGGAGGAACGGCGCGAGGACGTTGCGCTGGAACGTGGTCTCGTGGCGGTCGGCCGTCATGCCGCGCCGGGGCACCAGGCTGCCGGCGTTGAGGGCCAGCACGTGGATCCGCGGGCACGTCACGAGGAGCGTCGCGGCCAGCGCGCGCACCTCGTCCAGCCGGTCCATGTCGGCGAGGACGTGCCGCGCGCCCAGCTCGGCGGCGATGCCGCGCGTGCGCTCGGGATCGCGGCCGACCACGACGACGTCGGCGCCGCGCGCGTGCAGCTCGCGGGCCGCGATGCGCCCGAGGCCGGAGCTCGCGCCCGTGATGACGATGGTGCGGCCGTCGAGCGGGCCGGTCACCGGTAGCCGCCCTTCTCCAGGCCCGCCTCGACCTCGAACCGGTTGCGCAGCGGATCCCGCCCCGCCCACCAGTAGAGGAGCGGCATCAGCAGCCCGTACCGACGCCACTGCACGACGTGCACGGCCTCGTGCTCGAGCACCGCGGGCCCCGCGTTGTCGCGCGTGAGGTAGACGCGGCCGACGCACGTGCCGCCGCGGCCGAACACCCAGGACGGCAGGCCCGTGAGCACGATGAGGTCGCCGTGGCGGCGCACCTCGCCCGTGCTGAGCGGCAGGCCGATGGCGAGGCCCACCGCGGTGGCGACGCCGCTGCCCGCCCGGGAGAGCGGCGAGTCCAGCAGGACGCCGCGGACGGCTCCTGCCACGGCGCCGACACCGGACCGGATCACGTGGTCGGCCGCCCGTACGTCTCGAGCAGGCGCAGCCACACCTCGCTGATGGTGGGGTACGACGGCACCGCGTGCCAGAGGCGCGTGAGCGGCACCTCGCCGACGACGGCGATGGTCGCGGAGTGCAGCAGCTCGGCGACGTCCTGGCCGACGAAGGTGACGCCGACGATGACGCCGCGGTCCTCGTCGACGACCATGCGCGCCCGGCCGGTGTAGCCGTCGGCGTGCAGGCTCGAGCCCGCGACGGATCCGAGGTCGTAGTCGACGACGCGCGTGCGGAGTCCGGCGTCCTCCGCCGCCTTCGCCGTGAGGCCGACGCTCGCGACCTCGGGGTCGGTGAACGTGACCTGCGGGACGGCGCGGTGGTCGGCGGTCGCGACGTGCACGCCCCACGGGGAGTCGTCGACGGTGCCGCCGGTCGCGCGCGCCGCGATGACCTCGCCCGCGGTGCGCGCCTGGTACTTGCCCTGGTGGGTGAGGAGCGCGCGGTGGTTGACGTCGCCGACGGCGTAGAGCCACGGCGTATCCGCGTTGACCGCGCCCGTGACGAGCATCGTGTCGTCCACGTCGAGGTACGCGCCGGCCTCGAGGCCCACGGTGTCGAGCCCCAGGTCCTCGGTGCGCGGCGTGCGGCCGGTGGCGACGAGCACCTCGGCGGCCGTGACCGTGGATCCGTCGGACAGCTCCACGGTGACCTCGTCGCCGTCACGCGCGACCCGGGAGGGCGAGGCGCCGAGGCGCACGTCGACGCCCATGCCGCGGAGGCTGTCGGCGACGAGCTCGCCCGCGAAGGGCTCCTGCCCGCCGAGCAGTCCGCTCCGCGCGATGATCGTGACGGCGCTGCCGAGCGACGCGAACGCCGTGGCCATCTCGGCCGCCACCACGCCGCCGCCGATGACGACGAGGGAGGTCGGCACGACCTCGACGCTGGTGGCCTCGCGGCTCGTCCACGGCTGCGCCTCGGCGAGGCCCGGGATGTCGGGCAGGAGCGCCGCGGTGCCGGTGGAGACGACGACGGCGTGCGCGGCCTCGTGCTCGGTGACGGATCCGTCGGGCGCGGTGACCGTGACGCGGCGCGGCCCGGAGATGCGCCCGTGGCCGCGCGCGAGGTCGATGCCGATGCCCTCGAGCCAGCCCACCTGCCCCTGGTCGTCCCAGGAGCTGGTGAAGGAGTCGCGGCGCTTCAAGACCGCGGCCACGTCGAGCTCGCCCGTCACGGCCTCCTTCGACCCGGCGACGGCGCGCGCCGCGCGGAGGGCGCTGCCCGAGCGGAGGAGCGCCTTGCTGGGCATGCAGGCCCAGTAGGAGCACTCGCCTCCCACGAGCTCGGACTCGACGACGAGCACGGAGAGCCCGCCCTGCTTCGCGCGGTCGGCGACGTTCTCGCCGACGGGGCCGGCACCGATGACGATGAGGTCGTAGGAGGTCATGGTGCCGACCCTACGCCCGGCCCCCGACGCGATCGCCGGGCGCCTTCGGTCGGCGGATCAGCGCCCGACGAAGTCCGCGGGACGACGCTCCGCGGCGGCCCGCATGCCGCGGGCCGCGTCCTCCGATCCGGCCAGACGCACGAGCTCCGCCGGGAGCGCCTCGGCCGCCGACTGGTGTCCGTCGCGGACGGCGGCCCGGGCGTTGCGGAGCGTCGCCTGCACGGCGAGCGGGGCCTGCGCCGCGATGCGCTCGGCGATCCGGATCGCGGCCTCCAGCTGCTCGCCGTCCGGCACGACCAGCTGCACGATGCGCATCCGCCTGGCCTCCTCCGCGTCGAAGAGGTCGCCCGTGAGGATCCAGCGCATGGCGTCTCCCCAGCCCGCGACCGCGGGGAAGCGGAGGGTCGCGCCGCCGAACGGCAGGATCCCGCGCGCGACCTCGATCTGCCCGAAGCGCGTGCCGGCGGCTGCCACCACGACGTCGCTCGCGAGGGCCAGCTCGATCCCGAGCGTGAGGCACGTGCCCTGCACCGCCAGGACCACGGGCTTCCCGACGCCGTCCCCCGACATCCGCCACGGGTCGACGCCGTCGTCCGGCACCGTGTCGAGGCCGCCGCCCGGGCCCCGGCCGATGTGCGGCGCCACGTCGGCGAGGTCGAGCCCGCCGGTGAAGTGGTCGCCGACGGCGTGCACGACGCCGACCCGCAGCTCCGGGTCGCGGTCGAGCAGCCCGTAGGCGCTCGCGAGCTCGCGGAGCATCCGCATGTCGGCGGCGTTGCGCTTGGCCGGCCGGTCGAGGCCGATGAGCAGCAGGTGGCCGCGGCGCTCGACGCGCACCCGGGGTGCGTCGTCGGCCCGGGGGTCTGCGGTGGATGCGGTGCGGGCGTCGTCGCTCACGGCGGTCTCCTTCGATCGTCCGTCCCAGCCTCGCAGGGGCGGGCGCGCGGCGCGACCTCCCGGTCGGGTCACACGGGCCCGGTCAGCGCCCCGATGATCCGCAGGATGGTGCCCATGTCGTCCACGGCCGCTGCGGGGGAGGAGGGCGCGAACTCGGTGATCCCGGCGCCCGCGAGCCCGAACGACCGGCGCAGCGCCTTGATCGACGCGGTCACGACCTGCGCGTCGAGCCCGAACGGCTCGGGGTAGCCGACGCCGGACATGGCGGCGGGATCGAGCACGTCGAGGTCGACGTGGATGTAGACGTGCGCGGCACCGGTCGCGGCGACCGCCTGGACGAGCGCCTCCGGCCCGACCGCGTCGGCGCCGACGAGCGCGATGCCGCGCGCGTCCACGAGGTCGGACTCGGCGTCGTCGAGGGCGCGCACGCCCGCGAGCACGACGCGGTCGGCGGTGACGGCGCCCGCGGGGAGCTCGAGCCCGTCGACGCCCTCGCCGATGACGGCGCGCAGCACCATGCCGTGGAACGCGCCGCTCGGCGACGACGCGGGGGAGTTGAGGTCGGCGTGGGCGTCGAGCCAGACGACCGCGAGCCCCGGGTGCGCGGCGGCCGCGTGCCCGATGGACGCGATCTCCACCCCGCAGTCGCCGCCGATCGTGACGACGGGCGACGCCCCGGAGCCCGACGCCGCCTGCAGCGCCGCCTCCTGGCGCGTGCGCACCGCGAGCAGCGACGCGTAGCGGAGCACGCCCGTGCCGAGCGACTCGCCCGCCTCGACGGGCACGTCCACGACGCGCGTGGCCGATGCGGGCAGGTCGCCGCGTATCGCCTCCGCCCCGTCCGCGAGCCTCATGGCGCGGGACGAGCCCGAGCCCTGCCATTGGGGGACGACGACGAAGGAGGCGGGCACACCCCAGTATCGCGTGGGCGGGCGGACATGGCGATGCCCGCCCTCGCCGTGGTATCCGGGAGGGCGGGCATCGTCGTGGGGAGGAGCGGCGCTACTCCATGTCGCGGTAGCGCTTCGCCTCGGCGAGCGCGGCGCGGAGGCCCGCGGCGTCGAGCTTCGGCCCGTAGCCGGGGGTGTCGCGCTGGATGCGCCAGCCCTCCGCGAGCGGTCCCGCGTCGACGGCGTCGAAGCCGAAGGAGTCGAGGATCGAGGTGACGGTCGCCTTCGCCTCGGCGTCGTCGCCCGCGATCACGAGCGCGCGGCGGTCCGGCGTGCCGGCGGGGGTGCCGTCGGTGGTGAGGTCGGCGGCGTAGATGTGGTTGAACGCCTTGACGACCTTCGACTCGGGCAGGTGCCGCTGCAGCATCTCCGCGGTCGTCGTGGTCTCGTCGTCGAGCTCGGCGATGTGGCCGTCGCGCTCCGGGTAGTAGTTGTCGGTGTCGATCACGACCTTGCCCGCGAGGGGCGCGACCGGGACGGTGTCGATGTTCTTCAGCGGGATGGTGACGACGACGATCTCGCCGGCCTCCGCGACCTCCTGCACGGTGGCGGCGCGGGCGCGGTCGCCCAGCTCGTCGATGAGGTCGGTCAGGGTCTCCGGGCCGCGCGAGTTCGCGATGACGACGTCGTGGCCGGTGGAGGTGAACAGGCGGGCGAGCTGGCTGCCGATGAGTCCGGCGCCGATGATTCCGATGTTGGTCATGCTGAGGGGAACGGCGTCTGGTCGGGCGGAATTCCCCGCGCGGACGACGACGGGCGCCGCCCCGGAGGACGGCGCCCGTGGATCCGGTCGCGGGCTACTCGCCGGACGTGACCTGCTTCGGCGCGGATCCGCCGGACTTGAGCGCGGCCAGGCGCGCCTCGACCTCGGTCAGCTCGCCGAGGTCCTCGAGCTCCTCGAACTGCGCGTCGAGGCTGGAGGCCTGCAGCTCCTCGGCGCCGCGGACGCGGGCCTCCTCGCGGCGGATCTTCTGCTCGAAGCGGCTGACCTCGCTGGTGGGATCCATGATGTCGATGCTCTTCATCGCGTCCTGGACCTGCGACTGCGCCTGCACCGTCTTCTGGCGGGCGTTCAGCTCGTCCCGCTTCGACGAGAGCTGCTGGAGCTTGCCGCGCATCGTGTCGAGGCCCTGCTTGAGCTTCTCGACGACCTCGGTCTGCGACGCGATGGTCGGCTCGGCGCCCTTGGCCTCGCTCTCCGACTGCATCTGGCGCTGGAGCGCGACGCGGGCGAGCGCGTCGAACTTGTCGGCGTTCGGGGTGTTGCCGGCGTTGCGGTACTCGTCCGCCTTCTGGCTCGCGGCGAGGGCCTTGCGACCCCAGTCGCCCGCGGCCTGGACGTCCTCGCGGTGGTCGTCCTCGATCATCCGGAGGTTGCCGATGGTCTGGGCGACGGCGCTCTCCGCCTCGCGGATGCTCTCCGTGTAGTCGCGGACCATCTGGTCCAGCATGAGCTGCGGGTCCTCGGCCTGGTCGATGAGGTTGTTGATGTTGGCCTTCGCGAGCTGGGCGATGCGGCCGAGGATGGACTGCTTGGACATGGGTGCTGCTCCTTCTCGTCTGGTGCTTCGTCGGAATGGGTTGATCATGGGTCGCTCTCGTTCTCGTCGTCCTGCTGGTCGTCGCTAGAAGTCGCCGCCGCTGAAGCCGCCGCCGCCTCCGCCGAAGCCGCCGCCACCGAAGCCGCCTCCGCCGCCTCCGCCGAAGCCCCCGCCGCTGAAGCCGCCGCCTCCGCCGCCACCCCAGCCGCCGCCTCCGCCGCCACCCCAGCCGCCGCCGCCTCCTCCGCTGAGCAGGCCGCCGATGATGCCGCCCATGATCGCGCCGCCGAAGGCGTCCCCGCCCCCGCGGCCGCCCATCATGCCGCCGCCGTAGCCGCCGTATCCGCCGCCCTGGTCGAGGTCGCGCTGCGCGGCCTCGATGGCCTGCGCCGAGTAGGAGGTCGCGGCCTGGGCCGCGGCGACCGCCCGGACGGGATCGCGGGGTGCTGCCTCGTGCGCGTCGTCGAGCGCGCGCTGCGCATGGGCGAGGCGCGTGCGCGCCTCCTCGCCGATGCCGCCGCGGCGCGTGGAGATGAAGTCGCGCGCGGTCGCCACCTGGCTCTCGGCGGTCGAGAGCGCCCGGGGCAGGTAGCCGATCGCTCGCTGCACCTGCTCCTGCTGCTCGCGCACGGGCGCGAGGGCCTCGTCGAGCCGCGCCTCCGCCTCCTGCAGCAGCGTCACGCTCGTGAGCGGATCCGCGAGCCGGCCCTGCAGCGGCTTCGCGTCGGCGATGGCCTGCTCGGCGGCCTCCACGAGGCGGGTCAGCTCGGGCATGCGCCCGCCGCGCTGGGCGGCGCGGGCGTCCTGGATGTCACTGCGGACGTCGGCGATCTCCTCCTCGACGCGCGTGGACGCGTGCTCGAGGTCGGAGGACACGCGGTCGACCGCGTCGAGCAGCTGCCCCGCCTGGCCGACCGCCTGTTGCGCGGCGCGGACCTTGACCGCGATCTCGCCGGTGGACGCGCGGTCGCCCACGCGGATCGCCTCGGCGGCCTCCTGCGCGGTGTCGGTCGCGAAGGAGAGGAGCGAGCGGGCCTGGTCGACGTTGCCGGTGACGGTCGTCATCGAGGGGCCGGCGTAGCGGCGGCCGAGGAGGTCCACCGCCTCCTGCGTGCGCTCGATGCGGGTCTTCAGCGCCTCGGCGTCGGTGACGATGGCCGCGAGGGTCTGCGGCGCGTTCTGCTCGAGCGCGCGCAGCTCCTCGAACGACTCGGCCTGCGCGTCGAGCTCGGCGCGCGCCTCCTCGCACAGCTCGACGATGCGGGCGGCCCAGGTGCGGCGCTCCTCGTCGGTGTCCTCGATCGTGTCGTCGAGCTTCTGCTTGAGGGCGAACGCCTCGCGGACCTTGCCGCCCGCGGACGCGAGCACCTCTCTGTACGGGCCGACCGCGCCGGATCCGAACTCCGCCTCCGCGAAGCCCACCTCCTGCTCGCTGGTCTCGAGCGCGTCGTCGAGCTGCACGAGCATGCTGCCCGCGCGCTGCTCGGCGGTGCGCATCTCCTCCAGCACCGCCTGCCGCTTCTGGGCGAGGGCCTTCTTCTTCTTGCGTCGTCCGACGAGCGTCGTGACCACGGCGGCCAGGAGGATCGCGCCGAGCACGTAGAGGAGGACGAGGCCGAAGTCGACGCCGGATCCGTTCCCGCCGGACGGCGTGGAGCCGGTGCCGGCCTCGGTGCCGGTGCCCGTCCGCGACTGGGAGTCGATGCCCTGCGCGGCGGCGATCGCGGCCGCCGCCCAGTTCCCGTCCTGCAGCTCGGGGCGGATCCCGTTCTGCAGGAGCTGGTCGCGGGCCGACTCGGAGAGGTCGGCGGGAGCGCCGAAGGAGACCTGGCGGGCGTCGACGGCCACGGCGAGGAGCGCGTCGGAGTCGCCGAAGCCGTTGGCGGAGTTGGTGGCGCGGCCCCAGGCCTCCTGGTTCGCGGCTCCCGTGAAGGTGTCGACGAACGCCACGTGGAGGGTGATGCCCGTGTCGGTCCGCAGCTGGTCGATCGCCTGCTGGATCTGCTGCTCCTGCGCGGACGTGACGGCGTCGACCGGGTCGAGGATCGCGGCCCCGCCGAAGTCCACCGGCTCCGTGGCCTGCGCCATCTGGGGCACGAGGGCCCCGGCCAGACCGAGCGCGAGCGCGGCCCCGATCAATCTCGCGGACCGCGGCATGCGACTCCTCCGTCGTCTCAAGTTCGTGCTCCATCCAGGCTAGTGGCGCGGGTGCGTGCGGTGGTCGTGAGGATGGCGGCCACGCGGGTCACGTCAGCTCCGTGGTCGTGCGGTCGCGCGGATCCCAGCGGCGGAGGCCGACGACCGGGGCGTCGAGCGGGTCGATGCGACCGAGCGCCTCCACGGCGGCGCCGAGCTGCTCGGTCGTGAGCCGCAGGGCGATGGTGATGTGCGGCGTCCACGATCCGGGGCGCGTGTGCGGGACGACCTCGACTGCCTCGGCCTCTGCCTCCGTATCGGCGGGCGCCGAGTCGACGGCCGCGTGGATCCGCGCGTGGAGGTCGAGCAGCGCCCGGTCGACCACCACCTGCCGCGCGAGGACGAGGCCGCGTGGCGGGACGCCGAACACGACGAGCCCGCCGAGCCGGAGCGTGGGCAGGGGAGCGGTGGTGGCGAGTGCGCGGACGGCGTCGTCCGCGGATCCGCCGAGCCCGTCGGCCGCGAGCAGCGTCACGTGCGGGCGGTTGGTCGCGCCCGCGTGGTCGGCGAGGCTCGGCAGACCGGCGTCGGTGAGGGCGCGCCAGGAGGCGCGGACCGCGGCGTCGGACGCCGCGTCCAGCGTGAGCTCGACGCTGCCGGCGCTCAGCGGCGGGGCGGTGTCGCGGGCGGGACGGGGCCCTGGCCGCCGCGGCCGCCGTCGGGGCCGAGCTTCCGCAGCTGGTCGTCGGCGGCCTGGCGCGCCTTCTGGATCTTGTCGGCGTGCTTGCTGCCGGTGGCCCTGTCGGCGATGCCGGACACCCTGTCGATGGCGGTGCGGCCGACGTCCTGGCCCTTCGACGTGCGCAGGAAGCCGGTGGCGGCGGCGGCGATGCGGGACAGCTTCACGGGTGGTCTCCTCTGGAGGGGATCGGTGGGCCGCCGTGCCCGGGCGGCGCGGCGGTCGTCCTGCGTCCATCCTGGCGTGCCGCGCCTGTGCTGGAGCGGGGAGTCTCCCCGGGAGAGGGAATGCGTCGGCGCTCCCGGCCCGTGGCGGCGGCACGGCGGGCCTCGTCGCCGGTGCTACCCTGGATCCGCGCTCGCGCGCACCCTGGCCCCCATAGCTCAGGGGATAGAGCACTGCCCTCCGGAGGCAGGGGCGGAGGTTCGAATCCTCCTGGGGGCACACCTTCCCATATCCCGTGTTGGTGCGGTGAGAGGCCGGTCCCGTCTTCGGGGCCGGCCTCTCGTGCGTCCGGGGATCCGCATCGGCCGCGGAGTTCCCCGCCCCGGCATCCTCGCCGGGTCGGCCTAGGCTCGGCGCATGGCAGACGACGATGACTCCACCCCGGTCCGCGACCTCCTGAGGGGCGCGAAGCCGAAGCCCCACGACTTCCCCGAGCTCGACCCGGAGCACCTCCCGGACGACCCGATCGACCTCGTCATCGACTGGATCCGCGACGCCGTCGCCCACGACGCCGCCGAGCCGAACGCGGTCGTGCTCGCGACCGCCGACGCGGACGGACGCCCGAGCGCGCGCACGCTGCTGCTCAAGGACGTGACGCCCACGGTCGACGACGAGCCGGGCGCCCTCTGGTTCTCGTCCCTCGCCGACAGCCCCAAGGGGCGCGACCTCGAGGCCAACCCGCGCGCGGCGCTCGTCGCGTACTGGCGGGAGCGCGGGCGCCAGATCCGCGCGACCGGCCCCGTCTTCCACGGCGACCGCGAGGTGAGCGAGCGGGACTTCCTCTCCCGGCACCCGTCGTCGCGCGCCGAGGTCATCGCGGGCGACCAGAGCGAGCCGATGCCCGACGACGCCGAGCGCGACGCGCGGATCTCCCAGGCGCGTGAGGCCGTGGAGGCGGATCCGGAGCTCGTCGCCGAGTCGTGGCGCGCCTACGTGCTGCAGCCGACGGTCGTCGAGTTCTGGCAGGCGACCGAGGACCACGGGCAGCTGCGGATCATGTACCGGTCCGGGCCCGACGGATCCTGGTCGCACACGCTCGTCTGGCCCTGAGACCGGGCGCCGCCGACGCGTGTTGCGGAACATGACGCGGGGTGAGCGGATCCCGCGGGCGACGCCGCACACTGGATCCATGCCCGCCCCTCTCCGCCGCCTCGCCGTCGTGCAGGTGACGCGCTCCCGTCCCGAGGCCCCCGCGTACAACACGCTCGTGCAGGGCCTCAACGCGCGCGTCGCCGAGGTCGCCGACGAGGCGGGCTGGCTGGTCGAGAACATCGCCGCGGAGGACGAGGGCGTCGAGTCGCTGCTCGCCCGCACGCGGGAGGCCGACGCGGTCGTCATCATGGGAGGCGAGGACGTCGCCCCGCGCTTCTACGGCGGGCCCGCCGAGTACGAGGGCCGGTCGACGCACCGCGAGGTCGCCGACGCCGGGCAGATCGCGCTCGTCCGCCGCGCGGTCGCCGAGGGCACGCCGCTGCTCGGGATCTGCCGCGGCGCCCAGATCGTCAACGTCGCGCTCGGAGGCACCCTCCAGCAGCACATCGAGGGCGTGGGGGAGCACCGCAACGACGCCGAGGAGATCACGGCCGTCATGCGCGACCACGACGTGCGCGTCGCCGACGGCAGCCGGCTCGCCCGCGTGCTCGGATCCACCGAGGTCGTCGTCCGCAGCGCCCACCACCAGGCGGTCGACCGCCCCGGCACGGGACTGCGCGTCGTCGCGGTCGCGCCCGACGGCGTGCCGGAGGCGGTCGAGCACGAGAGCGCGCCCGTCATCGGGGTGCAGTGGCACCCGGAGGACCCGGGCGCCGCGCGCGACCAGCTGCCCGCCCTGCTCGGCGCGCTCGCCGAGGCGTGCGCGCGGCGCGAGCCCGCCGAGACCGCGCGCACCGCGGCCGCCTGAGCCGATCTCGACCCGGATGACCGCGGCGCGCATCACCGCGAGGCTCGGGTCAGGGCATCACGTCGCCGCTGTTGGGCCCGAGCGTCTGGCCGACGAAGAGGTTGCCGTCGGGATCCGCCGCGAGCAGCACCGCGGTCGGGGCGACCTCGTCGACCGTGCCGAAGCGGCCGAGGGGCAGCTCCCGGCGCTTGGCGTCCTTCCAGTCCTCCGAGATGGCGTCGACGAGCGGTGTGGAGATCGGGCCCGGCGCGATCACGTTCGCGAGCACGTTCGACCCGGACACCTCGAGCGCCAGCGACTTGGTGAACGCGATGACGCCGGCCTTCGCGGCCGCGTAGTGCGCGAGCCCGACGCCGCCCTTCTGCCCGAGCTGCGACGCGACCGTGACGATCCGGCCGTCGCGCCGCTCGAGCATCCCCGGCAGCACGGCCCGCGTGAGGAGGAAGACGCTCGTGAGGTCGACGTCGATGGTGCGCTGCCAGGTCGCCAGGTCCATCTCCGCGACGGGCGCCTCGGTGAGGATGCCGTGCGAGTTGACGAGCACGTCGATCCGGCCGAGCAGCCGCCCGGCCTCCGCGACGGCCTCCGCGACCCGCGCCTCGTCGGACACGTCGGCGACGACCGCGCCGGCGGCCCCGATGCGGCGCGCCTCCTCGTGCACGGCGGGCGCGAGGTCGAGCAGCACGACCTCGGCGCCCGCGAGGACGAAGTGACGGGCGATGGCGGCGCCGATCCCGCTGGCCGCGCCCGTGACGAGCGCGGTGCGCCCGCGGAGCCGGGCGCTGCGGGGCACGGCGGCGCTCACTCCTGCATCCGGATCGTCAGGCCGCCGTCGACCGTGAGCGTCTGTCCCGTCACGTAGGCCGCGTCGTCGGACGCGAGGAACGCGATGACCGACGCGACCTCGTCGGGTCGGCCGACGCGTCCGGCGGGGATGCGGTCGCCCGCGCGCCGGAGGCCGTCGGCCCCGAGGGAGTTGACCGCGTCGAGCGACTGCGGCGTCTCGATGAGGCCCGGGATCACGGTGTTCGCCCGGATCCCGCGCGACGCGAGCTCCACGGCCGCGCTCCGCACGAGGCCGACGACCCCGGCCTTCGCCGTCGCGTAGTGCGCGTGGTCGCCCCAGCCGTAGACGCCGCCCGCGATGGACGACACCGCGACGATCGAGGAGCCGTGGCCGAGGAGCGGCTCGGCGGCGCGGATGACGCGCATCACGCCGCCGAGGTCGACGCCCAGGACCTCGTCCCACCGCTCGTCGGTCATCGCGCCGAGGGGCGCGCGGCGGAGGATGCCGGCCGCGGCGATGACGTGGTCCACCTGGCCGTACTCCTCGAGCGCGGCCCGGACGAAGGCGTCGACGGATGCCGTGGAGGCCACGTCGAGGTCGACGGCGATGCCCGCGCCGCCGACCGCGCGCACGGCCTCGAGCGTCGCGCCCGCGTCGTGCGGGTCGCCGGGGAAGCGGCCGACGACCACGCGGTCACCCCGGGCGGCGAGGCGCACGGCGGTGGCGCGGCCGATGCCGGAGGCCCCGCCCGTCACGAGCGAGACGGCAGCGGCGCCGGTCACGCGGTCGCCTCGCGGGTCTCGCCCGTGGGCTTCGCGAGCAGCATCACGAGGGCCGAGGCGAGGATCCCGCCCGCGCCCACCCACAGCGCCGCCTGGCCGAACGACATCGCGCTCGCCGTGAGCCCGGTGAGGAGGAAGCCGCCGATGATGGCACCCGGCTGGCTCATGGCGCCGATGAAGCTGGATCCGGTCGCCCGGCAGTCGCTGTCGAAGCAGCCCGCCTGGAAGAACAGGATCGCCGCGTACGGCCCGAGCAGGAAGAACAGCCCGACCATGTACGCGCCCATGACGAACGTCGGGTCGTCGGGCCCCAGCAGCATGACCGCGAACGCGAGGCCCGCGATGAGCCAACCGCCCACGATGACGTTGCGGCGGCCGAGCCGGTCGCCCATCCAGCCGTGCGCGAGGTAGCCGAGCACGCCCACGCAGTTCGACGCGATGATCAGGAGCAGGGCGTTCGACGCGTCGATGTGCTTGCCCGACTCGAGCACCGTGGTGCCGAGCACCGAGAAGGTCTGGATCCCGAACCAGTTCAGCAGCCACGCCACGCTCAGCACGATGGTGCTGCGCAGGTGCTTCCCCTGGAAGATGCGCGCGATGGGCGCGGACTTCTGCACGTCGAGCCCGGTGGCGCGCGCGAAGGCGGCCGCCTCGTCGTGCAGGCCCGCGGCGCGCAGCCGGCGGATCTGCTGCTGCGCCACGAACTGCGGGCTCTCCCGGAGCGTGAGGCAGATGGCCGCGACGACGAGCGCGGGCACGGTCGCGAGGCCGAAGGCGATGCGCCAGCTGCCGGGGCCGAACGCCGTCGTGATCAGGCCCACGAACGCGGCCGCGAGCAGCGCGCCGAGCGGCCACCCCGTCTGCACCATCGCGTAGACGAAGCCCTTGTTGCGGCGGATCCGCTCGTCCTCGGTCTGCTCGTAGATCTCGTTGAGGTACGTGGCGTTGATGGACTGCTCAGCGAGGCCCAGGCCGCTGATGCTGCGGATGCCGACGAGCGAGACCGCGCCGGCGCTGAGCGCGGTCGCGCCGGACGACAGCGCCGTGCCGGTGACCGAGACGACCATGCCGATGCGGCGGCCGAGCCGGTCGACCATCGGGCCGACGAGCAGCACGACGACCGCCGTGCCCACGCTCACCAGGGTCGAGACGAGCAGCGACTCGCTCGTGTCCCAGCCGAAGTCGCGCGAGATGTCGGGCAGCAGCGTGCCGAACAGGATGAAGTCGTAGACGGCGATGGTCCACGCGAGGAAGGCGATGCCCGTGACCCGGCGGGTCTGGCGGACGCTGACCCTCTCGAGGCCGGCGGGGAGGGCGCTCGCGGGGGCGGCGCCCGCGGGCGCGGCGTCGGGACGGGAGGTGTCGGTGCTCATGGTGGTGGTCTCCTGCGGTCGGTCGTGGCGCGGATCAGGGGACGCGCGGGGTGCGCGGGGAGCGTCGCTGGAAGTCCTGGGCGATCTCGTCGAAGGTCGCCCAGCGCACGCCCTCGTGCGAGTTGATGTGGGCGATGAGCCGCTCGAGCATGAGGAGCACCTGCGGCCGGCCCGAGACGTCGGGGTGGATCGTGAACGTGAAGACGCCGTAGTCCTGCTCGCGGTAGACCCAGTCGAACTGGTCGCGCCACATCTCCTCGAGGTGGCGGGGGTTCACGAAGCCGTGGCTGTTCGGGCTGCCCTTGACGAACATCATGGGAGGCAGGTCGTCGAGGTACCACGACGCGGGGATCTCCACGAGGTCGGTCTCCTCGCCGCGCACGAGCGGGTGCATCCAGCTGGCGGCGTCCTTCGTGTAGTCGATGCCCTGCCACGTGTCGCCGACGCGCACGTAGTACGGCTCGAAGTCGCGGTGCATGAGCGAGTGGTCGTAGCGGATCCCGCGCTCGATCAGGAGCTCGTTGGTCACGCGCGAGAACTCCCACCACGGGGCCACGTAGCCGGTGGGCCGGCGTCCGGCGCGCGACTCGATGAGCTCGATGGAGCGGTCGAGCACGTCGGCCTCCTGCTGGCGCGACATCTCGATGGGGTTCTCGTGGCTGTAGCCGTGCGCGCCGATCTCGTGCCCGGCGGCGACGACCTGGTCGAACTCGCGCGGGAACGTCTCGATGGAGTGGCCCGGCCAGAACCAGGTGGAGGGCAGGCCGTGCTTGGCGAGCAGCGCGTTGAGGCGCGGCACGCCGACCTCGCCCGCGAACAGGCCGCGGGAGATGTCGCCGGGGGAGTCCTGCCCGCCGTACGAGCCGAGCCAGCCGCTCACGGCGTCGACGTCGATGCCGAACGCGATGATGATGTCCTTGGCCATGGGGGTCCTTTCGGGTGATGGGTCAGGCAGGCAGGGCGCCGGCCGGGGTCGGGAGGGGGAGCGCGGGGTCGGCGGCGGCGGCCAGCAGGCGGCGCGCCTCGTCGACGGGACGGTGGTCGAGGAGCAGGGCCACGAGGATCCGGGCCTGCGCCACGGAGAGCCGGCCGATGGGCACGGCGCCGGCGCGCACGGCGTCCGCCCCGCCGCCGTCGCCGTAGATCCCGGCCACCGGTCCCTCGGCCACGCGCGTGCCGAGCGCGACGAGGACGCCCGCGTCGACGGCCGCGCGGATCTCCGGCACGAGCGCCAGGTTCGCGTTGCCGGCACCCGTGCCCACCACGACGAGGCCCGCGGCGCCCGCGGCGATCGCGGCGCGGAAGAGCACGGCGTCGGCGCCGGGGTGGACGGTGACGCAGTCCACGCGGATCCGGTCGAAGCGGGGCGTGGGCGCGGGGAGGACGGGGAGCGCGCGCGGCCGGCGGGTCATCCGGACGGCGTCGCCGGTGACGCGGCCGAGGGGCGCGCCGTCGCGGGCGGCGAAGGCGTCGGGATCGAGCGTGCGGGCCTTCACCAGCCCGTCGGCGGCGAGGACGCGCGAGGCGAACACGGCGAGCACGCCGGCCCCGCGTGCCTCGGGCGACGCGGCGACGACGATGGCGTCGCGCAGGTTCCCGGGTCCGTCGCCCTCCGGGTCGTCGGCCGAGCGCTGGGCGCCGGTGAGCACCACGGGCCGCGGGTCGTCCGTCACCAGGTCGAGGAGGAACGCCGTCTCCTCGAGGGTGTCCGTGCCGTGCGTCACGACCACGCCGTCGACGTCGTCGCGGGCGAGCGCCTCGGCGACCGCGTCCGCGATCGTGCGGAGGTCGCCGTGCGTGAGCGCGAACGAGTTGACCCGGAGGATGTCGCGCGTGGCGACGGTGACGCCGGGCGGGAGGGCGGGCACGGATCCGAGCAGGCGCTCGGCGGGATCGGCGGCGACCGCGGACCCGTCGGCGCGTGCGCGCGAGGAGATGGTCCCGCCGGTGGCGAGCACGAGGACGTGGGGCATGCGGACGATCCTGCGATGCACAAACGATTGCGTCAATGGTTTGCGTCGAACGATCACGTTGCCGTCCTGTTGCGGGGATGTTTCCCCGTCGGGCGCCCGTCGGCCACCCGCGGGTCGCCCGCTGCCGGTGCCGGGCGCTGTGCCATGCTGATCCGGGTGAGGAGCCACGAGTGACCCGGAAGCGCCAGCCGCCCACCACGCAGCGCATGATCGCCGAGCTCGCCGGCGTCAGCATCACGACCGTCTCCCGCGTGCTCAACTCCCGCGAGGAGCACCCCGGCCGGTGGGCCGGGCCCGAGACCGTCGCCGCCATCCTCGACATCGCCGAGCGCAGCGGCTACCGGCGGAATCCGCACGCCGCGAGCCTGCGCACCTCCCGCTCCGACCTCGTCGGCGTCCTGGTCCCGCGCCTCCAGGACTACGTGCTCGCCACCGTCTACGAGGGCATCGACGAGGCGGCCACCGAGCGCGGCATCTCCACCTTCGTCACGAACAGCCTCGACCGGCCGGACCTCCAGCGCAGCCGCACCCGGAGCATGCTCGACCGCCGGGTCGACGGCATGATCTTCGGCGACGCGCACCTCGACGACCCGCTGCTCGACGAGCTGGCCGAGGAGGGCGTGCCCTTCGTGCTCGTCTCCCGTCGCCGCGGCGACCACGTGGCCGTCACGTGCGACGACGTGGCGGGCGGCCGGCTCGCGGCCGAGCACCTCATCGCCGAGGGACGCACCCGGCCGGCCGTGCTCGCGGGCATGTCCTTCGCGTCCACCGCGGTCGACCGCACGCGCGGCTTCCTCGAGGCGTACGCCGCGGCCGGGATGCCCGTGCCGCCCGAGCGCGTGATCCAGCGGGGCTTCGACGCGGCGGCGGGCCGGGAGGCGACCGAGGCGGTGCTGCGCGACGGCCCGGCGCCGGACGCGCTCTTCGCGACCAACGACTTCGCGGCGATCGGCGCGATGGGGGCGCTGCGCGACGCGGGCCTGTCGGTGCCCGACGACGTCGCGCTCGTCGGCTACAACGACACCGCGCTCGCCGCATCCGGATCCATCGGGCTCACGAGCGTGCGCTCGCCCGTGCACGAGATGGGGCGGCTCGCGCTGGAGACGCTCCTCGCGCTCGTCGACGGGCGTGAGGCCGCCTCCCGGATGCTCGAGCCGATGCTCGTCGCCCGCGCGTCGACGGGGCCCCGCACGCGCTGAGCGGCGGTGACGCCGGGCGCGCACGGGGTCGAGCGGATCCGATGCCACGATGGACGCATGCGCCGCGACGTCTCCTCCATGCTCGAGCTGCAGGTATCCGGCGAGAGCGAGATGGCCTTCGCGGTCGCCGTCGCCCGGGGCGCGGAGATCGCGTCCGAGCACCTCTCCTTCGCAATCGACGGCCGCCCGATCGAGGCGACCGAGGTGGTCGACCGGCACGACACCCGCCTGCACGTGCTGACGACCGGCGCGGGAGCCCTCACGATGGAGTACCGCGCCACGGTCACGGGCCGCCGAGACCCCGCGCCCGTCGACGACGTCGACCTGTGGATCTACCGCCGCCCGAGCCGCTACTGCGAGTCGGACACGCTGTTCCCCACGGCCCGCGGCGAGTTCCGCGGCCTCGACGGCCTGCCCCTCCTCGCGGCCGTGCGCGCGTTCGTCGCCGGGTCGCTCCGGTACGCGCCGGGATCCAGCCTCCCGACCGACGGCGCCGTCCGCACGCTGCTCGCCCGCCGCGGCGTCTGCCGCGACTACGCCCACCTCGTGATCGCGATGCTCCGCGCTCTCGACGTGCCCGCGCGCCTCGCGGCCGTGTACGCGCCGGGCCTCAGCCCCATGGACTTCCACGCGGTCGCCGAGGCGTGGGTCGACGGCGCGTGGCACGTCGTCGACGCGACCGGGCTCGCGCCGCGGCAGAGCCTGCTGCGGATCTCCACGGGTCGCGACGCGTCCGACACCGCGTTCCTCACGAACACGCGGAGCCTCGTGACCATCTCGCGCATGGAGGTCCTGGCGACGGTCGACGAGCTGCCGGTCGACGACGCGGCCGCGGCCGTGCGCCTGGGCTGACGCGCCGGATCAGCCGCCGACGGTCGTCAGCACCGCGTTGCCGAGGTCGGCGTGGTCGCCCGGCTCGTAGAACGACGCGGAGCGCATGACGATCATGTGCTTCGAGGAGTAGATGGTGGCGACGCCGACGGCGTCCTCGAGCTCGAAGTAGGCCTCGACGCCGGACGGGTAGCCCGCGATGGGGTCCGCCAGGAGGATGGCGGCGTCGCGGCGGGACTGGAGCTCCGCGGCGACGGGCTGGGCCACGTCGATCTCGACCGCGGTGCCGTCCGACGACCGGAACGCGCACGCGATGCCCTGCATCGTGAGGACGTCGGCGCGCAGGCCGTCGGTGGAGGTGTCGGCAGGGAGCGCCTCGCTCGCGAAGCCCTTCCCGAACTCGGCGAGGTCGGGCAGGAGCTGGGCGCACGTGGTGCTGACCGGGGTGCCCTTGGGCGGCGCGGGCGTGGGCGAGGCGGCGGCTCCGCTGCCGGATCCGCCGCCCGGGGCCTCGCCGCCGCCGCTGCCGCCCGCGCTCGCCGACGGGTCCGGCGTCGTGGGCTGCAGGGGAGCGGGGTTCGAGCAGCCCGCGAGGAGCATGGCCACCGCGAGGCCGGCGGCCGCGGCGGCCGGGACGGTGCGCGCGCGGAGGGAGCGGGTGGGCGCGGGGAGGCGGGCGGGCATGGTGGTGCTCCTTCGGATCCGGGCGCGCCGCGGGGTGCGACGCTCGGCGCGCGGCGATGGTGCCACGAGCGGGAGGCGGGATCGACACCCTACCGAGGCCGGACGGGGCCCCGCTGGGACGCTCCCGGCGCGCCGGGAGGAGCGCGCGCGGGCACGCGTGACGGGCAGGACGGGCCGCGCCCGCCGGTAGGATCGATCCCCATGACGACCCCTGACCTGACCGGCGCCCTGTTCGACATCGTGGCCCGGACGGCAGGACGACGACCGGGTGGCGACGCCCTCGCGCTCAGCCCCGACATGGTCGTGCTCGAGCGCCCGCGCAACCGCGACCACGGCGACTGGGCCACCAACATCGCCATGCGCATCGCGAAGCCCCTGGGCGAGAACCCGCGCACCATCGCGGCCGACATCGCCGAGGCGCTCGGCGCGCTCCCGCAGGTGGCGAAGGTCGACGTCGCGGGTCCCGGCTTCATCAACATCACGCTCGAGGCGGCCGCCGCGGGCGCCCTCGCGCGCACCATCGTCGAGGCCGGTCCGGCGTACGGCCGGGGCACGACGCTCGACGGGATCCGCATCAACCTCGAGTTCGTCTCGGCGAACCCGACGGGCCCCATCCACCTGGGCGGCGTGCGCTGGGCCGCGGTCGGCGACAGCCTCGCCCGCATCCTCCAGGCCGAGGGCGCGGACGTCACGCGCGAGTACTACTTCAACGACCACGGATCCCAGATCGACCGCTTCGCGCGCAGCCTCCTCGCGAGCCACCTCGGCGAGGACACCCCCGAGGACGGCTACGGCGGCGCCTACATCGGCGAGATCGCCGCGCGCGTGGTGGAGGGGTACGCGGGCGACATCGACGCCCTGCCGCGCGAGGAGCAGCAGGAGGTGTTCCGGAGCGCCGGCACCGAGCTGATGTTCGGCGAGATCAAGCAGAAGCTGCACGACTTCGGCGTGGACTTCGACGTCTTCTTCCACGAGGACTCGCTGCACGAGTCCGGCGCCGTCGACCGCGCCGTGGCGCGCCTCAAGGAGCTCGGCCACGTCTTCGAGGAGGACGGCGCCGTCTGGCTCCGCACCACCACGTTCGGCGACGACCGCGACCGCGTGATCATCCGCTCCACGGGGGAGCCCGCCTACATCTCGGGCGACCTCGGCTACTACCTCGACAAGCGCGAGCGCGGCTTCGAGCAGAACATCATCATGCTGGGCGCCGACCACCACGGCTACGTCGGCCGCTTGATGGCCATGGTCGAGGCGTTCGGCGACACCCCGGGCGTCAACCTGCAGATCCTCATCGGCCAGATGGTCAACCTGCTGCGCGACGGCGAGCCCGTGAAGATGAGCAAGCGCAACGGCACCATCGTGACCCTGGACGACCTCGTCGACGCGGTGGGCGTGGATGCGGGCCGCTACGCGCTCGTGCGCTCGTCCGCCGACCAGAACCTCGACATCGACCTCGCGGTGCTCGGCAAGCGCACCAACGACAACCCCGTCTTCTACGTGCAGTACGCGCACGCGCGGACCTGCGCGGTGGACCGCAACGCCGAGGCGTCGGGCGTCGACCGCTCCGCCTTCGCGCCGGAGCTGCTCACGCACCCGACCGAGTCGGCGCTCCTCGGCCTCCTGCAGGAGTTCCCGCGCATCGTCGCCCAGGCGGCCGAGCTGCGCGAGCCGCACCGGGTCGCGCGCTACATCGAGGAGCTCGCGGGCTCCTACCACCGCTGGTACGACAGCTGCCGGGTGGTCCCGCGCGGCGACGAGGAGGTCACCGACCTGCACCGCACGCGCCTGTGGCTGAACGACGCGGTGCGGCAGGTCGTCGCCAACGGACTCGACCTCGTGGGCGTCTCGGCCCCCGAGCGCATGTAGGGGGAGCGGATCATGGCGGGACGGTTCCTGGGCACGGAGGTCTTCGGGGCGCCCGAGCGCCGCGACCCGCGGGAGGCCAGGCGGCGCCGTCGCGGGCCGCGCGGCGGCACGGTGTTCATCTGGCTCCTCGTGCTCGCCGTGATCGGCGTCGGGCTCGCCTTCGGGCTGCGGATCATCGACCAGACGGTGCGCGGGGTCGCCCAGGACCAGGCCGAGAAGCAGATCGCCGACCAGCTGCCCGGCCAGATCACGGGACGCGTCGACGTCTCGATCGAGGGCGACTGGGTCATCCCGCAGCTCATCCGGGGGAGGCTCGACCGCGTCGTGCTCGACGGGCCGAACCTCGAGGCGGACGGCACGCCGTTCCAGGCGCACATCGTCGCCACCGACGTGCCGACCGACCAGGAGCGCACCGTGGGGGACGTGGTCGCCACCGTGTCGATGGACCAGGATCCCGCGAGCGCCCTGCTGGCGAAGACCGCCGGCACGCCGCCCGACCTGCGCTTCGGCGACGGCACGCTCGGCTACTCCGGCTCCACGCGGGTCCTCGGCCTCACGTTCGGCTACACCGTGGCCGCGCAGCCTGTCCTCCGCGACGGCTCCACCATCGTCATCACGCCCACCGAGGTCGACCTGCAGGCCGGATCGTTCAAGATCGACCTCGCGAAGACCCTCCAGGGGATCCGCGACATCACCTACCCCGTGTGCGTCGCCCACTACCTCCCCGCGGGTGTCCAGGTGCAGGACGTGACGATCGCCGACGGCCGCGCGTCGATGACCGTGCAGTCGTCCACGGTGAAGCTCACGCGCGACTCGCTGGGCGTCACCGGCAGCTGCGGCTAGCGGCTCCGACGGGGTCGCGACCGGTCGCCCGCGGCCGACGTCACATGCGCGGGGGGCCCCGGCCCGCCTCGGTAGGATGGCTCGCACCGCCCCCCTCGGCTCCAGGGACCACACCGGGTCCGCTCGCCATCCCGCACGTCCGCCCCGCGTACGAACAGGTGACCTCCGTGACCGCGAACCCGCTGGCCCCGTCCTGGCTGCAGCTCCCCGACGACGCGAACGCGCTGGATCCGGCCGTCTGGTCGCGCGGCGCCGCCCGCGACGACGACGGCGTCATCCGCATCGCGGGCGTGCCCGCGACCGAGCTGGCCGCGCGCTACGGCACGCCCCTGTACGTGATGGACGAGGACGACGTGCGCGCCCGCGCGGCGGAGACCCTCGCGGCGTTCACGCGGGAGGCTGCTGCGGTCGGCACGACGGCGCGCGTCTACTACGCGGGCAAGGCGTTCCTCAGCATCGAGGTCGCGCGCTGGATGGTCGAGGAGGGCCTCCACATCGACGTCTGCTCCGGCGGGGAGCTCGCCGTCGCGCTCGCGGCCGGGGCGGATCCCGCCCGCCTCGGCTTCCACGGCAACAACAAGCCGGTCGCCGCGATCGACCGCGCGGTCGGCGCGGGGATCGGGCAGATCGTCATCGACAGCGCGATCGAGGTCGACCGCGTCGCCGCCGCGGCCGCCGCGCACGGTCGCGTGCAGCCGGTGCGCCTGCGCGTGAACAGCGGCGTCCACGCCCACACGCACGAGTACCTCGCCACGGCCCGCGAGGACCAGAAGTTCGGCATCACGCTGGCCGACGCGCCCGCCCTCGTGGCGCGGATCCGGTCGCACGCGTCCCTCTCCTTCACGGGCCTGCACGCGCACATCGGCAGCCAGATCTTCGAGACCGACGCCTTCGTCGAGTCCGCCCGCCGGCTCCTCGACCTGCACGAGCGGCTGCTCGACGACGGCCCCGTCCCCGAGCTCAACCTCGGCGGCGGCTTCGGCATCGCGTACACGTCGGTCGACCGGCCGGTGCCCGTGCCCGAGATCGCGCGCCGTCTGACGCGCATCGTCGGCGACGAGTGCGGGCGCCGGGGGATCGCCGTGCCCGTCATCGCGGTCGAGCCCGGCCGCAGCATCGTCGGCCCCTCGACCGTCACGCTGTACTCGGTCGGGACCGTCAAGGACGTGCTCGTGACCGTCGGCGGCGTCGACGGCGAGGTGGCCGAGGCCGAGTCCGCCACGGGCGACGTCGAGGACCCGCGCGTCGCGGAGGAGGCGGAGACCGCCGTCCGCCGCTACGTGAGCGTCGACGGCGGCATGAGCGACAACGCGCGCCCCGCCCTCTACGGCGCGGACTACTCCGTGCGGATCGCGGGCCGCGCCTCGGACGCGGATCCCGCGCTCGTGCGCATCGCCGGCATGCACTGCGAGAGCGGAGACCTCGTCGTCCTCGCCGACTACCTCCCGGGCGACGTGCGCCCCGACGACCTCGTCGCCGTCCCCGCGACCGGCGCCTACTGCTGGGCGCTCGCGAGCAACTACAACTGGATCGGCCGCCCGCCCGTCGTCGCCGTGCGCGACGGCCGGGCGCGCGTCATCGTGCGCGGCGAGACCGAGGCCGACCTGCTGGCGCGCGACGCGGGCACGCCCGCGGCCGCTTCCCCCGACGTGAACGGAGCACGATGATCGAGTACCGGAACCTGCGCGTCGCCCTGCTGGGCTGCGGCTCGGTCGGCACCCAGGTGGCGCGCCTCATGCGGGAGCACGGCGAGGAGCTGGCCCAGCGCGTGGGCGCGCGGCTGGAGCTCGTGGGCATCGCGGTCCGCGACCAGGACGCGCCGCGCGACCCGTCGGTGCCCCGGGAGCTCCTCACCACCGACGCCGAGTCGCTCATCCTCGGGGCCGACATCGTCATCGAGCTCATGGGCGGCATGGAGCCGGCGCGCACCCACATCCTCGCGGCCATCTCCTCCGGCGCGGACGTCGTGACCGCCAACAAGGCGCTCCTGGCGACGCACGGACCCGAGCTCTTCGAGGCGGCCGAGCAGGTGGGCGCGCAGCTCTACTACGAGGCGGCGGTGGCAGGGGCGATCCCCATCATCCGGCCCCTGCGCGACAGCCTCGCGGGCGACCGGGTCGAGCGGATCCTCGGCATCGTCAACGGGACCACGAACTACATCCTCGACGAGATGGACACCCACGGGCTCGGCTTCGACGAGGCCCTCGCGACGGCCACCGAGCTCGGCTACGCGGAGGCGGATCCCACGGCCGACATCGAGGGCCACGACGCGGCGCAGAAGGCCGCCATCCTCGCGAGCCTCGCCTTCCACACGCGCGTGCCCGTCGAGGCCGTGCACCGCGAGGGGATCACGGGCCTCACCGCCGCGCAGTTCGACTCCGCCCGCAAGGCCGGCTACGTGATCAAGCTGCTCGCCATCTGCGAGCGCCTCACGGATCCCGCCACCGGCCGCGACGCCGTCTCGGCCCGCGTCTACCCGGCGCTCGTGCCGCGCGACCACCCGCTCGCCGCCGTGCACGGCGCGAACAACGCCGTCTTCGTCGAGGCCGAGGCCGCGGGCGACCTCATGTTCTACGGCGCGGGCGCCGGGGGAGTGCAGACCGCGTCCGCCGTCCTCGGGGACGTCGTCTCGGCTGCGCGCCGGCACGTCGTGGGCGGTCCGGGCGTCGCCGAGTCGACGCACGCCGACCTCGAGACGCTGCCCGTCGGCGCGATCACGACCCAGTACCAGATCACGCTGCAGGTGGCGGACGAGCCGGGCGTGCTCGCCCGGATCGCGCAGCTGTTCAGCGAGCACGGCGTCTCCGTGGAGACGCTCGAGCAGACCACGCACCAGGCCCCCGTGGCGGGAGGGGCGGGCGCCCGGCCCACCGCTAGCCTGGTGATCGGCACGCACCGCGCGACCGACGCGGCCCTCCGGGCCACCGTCGACGCGGTCGCGGACCTCGACGCCGTGACGGCAGTCGCGAGCGTCCTCCGAGTAGAAGGAGCCTGATGGCCCACCAATGGCGCGGACTGCTCCGCGAATACGCCGACCGCCTCGACGTCACCGACGCGACCCCCATCATCACGCTCGGGGAGGGCGGCACGCCGCTCATCCCCGCGCCCGCCCTGTCCGCCCGCACGGGCGCGCAGGTCTGGGTCAAGTACGAGGGCATGAACCCGACGGGATCGTTCAAGGACCGCGGCATGACCATGGCGATCTCGAAGGCCGTCGAGCACGGCGCGAAGGCCGTCATCTGCGCGTCCACCGGCAACACCTCGGCGTCGGCCGCGGCGTACGCGACCCACGCGGGGATCACGGCCGCGGTCCTCGTGCCCGAGGGCAAGATCGCGATGGGCAAGCTCAGCCAGGCCGTCGCCCACGACGCGCAGCTCCTCCAGGTGCGCGGCAACTTCGACGACTGCCTCGACATCGCGCGCGAGCTCAGCGCGAACTACCCCGTGCACCTCGTCAACAGCGTCAACAACGACCGCATCGAGGGCCAGAAGACGGGCGCGTTCGAGGTCGTCGAGGTGCTGGGCGACGCGCCCGACTTCCACCTCATCCCCGTCGGCAACGCGGGCAACTACACGGCGTACACGCGCGGCTACCGCGAGGACCTCGAGGCGGGCAACGCCACGAAGCTCCCGCGCATGTTCGGCTTCCAGGCCGCGGGCAGCGCGCCCATCGTCGACGGCGCCATCGTGAGGGACCCCGACACGATCGCCAGCGCGATCCGCATCGGCAACCCCGCGTCGTGGAAGCTCGCCCTCGAGGCGCAGCTGCTCACCGACGGGTACTTCGGCGCGATCTCGGACGCGAAGATCCTCGAGGCGCACCGCATCCTCTCGGCCGAGGTCGGCATCTTCGTCGAGCCCGCGTCGGCCATCAGCGTCGCCGGGCTCCTCGAGCGCGCCGAGGCCGGGCAGATCCCGAAGGGCGCCACGGTCGTCCTCACGGTCACGGGCCACGGCCTCAAGGACCCGCAGTGGGCGCTCCGCACCGCGGACGGCTCGGACGTCGCCCCCACGAGCGTGGGCGTCGACATCGCCGAGATCGCGGGCGTGCTCGACCTGGTCGCGTCGTGACCGACGGTCCGATGACCTCGGCGCTCGCGATCGGGCGCCGCGTGCAGGTGCGCGTGCCCGCGACGAGCGCCAACCTCGGGCCCGGCTTCGACACGCTCGGCCTCGCGCTCGCGCTGTACGACGACCTCACGGTGACGGTGCGCGACGCGCCCGGCGCCACGGTCGACGTGCGCGGCGTCGGCGCGGGCGAGGTGCCGACCGACGAGACGAACCTCGTGGTCACGGCCATCGCCCACACGTTCGCCGCGTTCGACCAGCCCATGCCGGGCCTCGACCTCGTGGCGGAGAACCGGATCCCGCACGGCCGCGGCCTCGGGTCCTCGGGCGCCGCCATCGTGTCCGGCATCATGGCGGCCCAGGGCCTGCTCGCCGGCACGGTCGAGATCGACGCCGACGCGCTCCTCCGCCTCGCCACCGAGATGGAGGGCCACCCCGACAACGTCGCGCCCGCGCTCTTCGGCGGCCTCACCATCGCGTGGGTCGACGGCCAGGGCCCGCAGCACAAGAAGCTCGCCGTGCACCGCGGCGTCTCGCCGCTCGTGCTCGTGCCCGTCGCGACCATGTCCACGGCGCTCGCCCGCAGCCTGCAGCCGGAGTCGGTGCCGCACGAGGACGCGATCTTCAACGTGTCGCGCTCGGCCCTGCTCATCGCGGCGCTGATCCAGAGCCCCGAGCTGCTGCTCGCCGCCACCGAGGACCGGCTGCACCAGGACTACCGCGCCGCCGCGATGCCCGAGACCAACGAGCTCGTGCACCTGCTGCGCGAGCGCGGCTACGCGGCCGTCGTCTCGGGCGCGGGGCCCTCGCTCCTCGTCCTCGGCAGCGACCCGGGCCAGCGCCTCACGGCGGCCGAGCTCGTCGCCGAGCGCAGCACGAACCCGTGGACCGCGCTCATGCTCGCGGTGGACGTCAAGGGCTCGACCGTCCAGGTCGTCGCCGAGGGATCCGCTCCCGCCGCCTAGCCGGATCGCGCGGCTCCCGCGCACCCGGCGCGCCGATCCCTCCGCGGGCGGGGCGCCGGGTGCTAGGCTCTGCTCGACCCCGGAATCAACGGATCCACGCATGCGCGTCGGAGATCCGGTCCCGGTGGTCGTTCCTCACCACTCACCCGCTGTCGTCTCTGCAAGATCCCGTGCCTCCGTGCCCGACAGCAGCTCCGGACGGAATCAGACCGTCCGCCGCTTTCGCAGAGACACACGCGATCGGCTCTCCTCCGCACGGGCTTCGTCCCGCCGGATCGGGGAAAGGACCCACGCACATGACCGATGTCGACACCCGCGCCACCACCGCGGACCTGAGCGCGCTCCGCGTCTCCCAGCTCCAGGCGATCGCCTCCGAGCTCGGGATCCCGGGCGGCTCCAAGCTCCGGAAGGGCGAGCTCGTGACCGCGATCTCCGAGCTCCAGGCAGCCCGGGGGCTCACCGCCCCCGCCGACCAGGCGGCTCCCGCGGCCGCCGCGCCCGCCGAGACGAGCGAGGCGGCTCCCGAGGCCGCCGTGCCCGCCGCCGTCGAGGAGACTCCCGCCGCGGAGCCCGTCGTCGCCGACGCCGCCCCGGCCGCCGACGCCGCCCCGACCGCGGACACGACCCCTGCCGAGGTGCCCGCCGCCTCCGAGCCCGCCGAGGCGCCCGCCGCCGAGGCGCCGGCCGAGCAGCCCGCGCGCTCCGGCCGCGGATCCCGCCGTGCCAGCACCGCCCGCATCGTGCCCGAGCGCATCGCCGAGACCGTCGAGGTGCCCGCGGCCGAGCCCGCGGGCACCGGGCTCGAGGCGCGCATCGCCGAGGCCACGGGCGGCCGCACGCAGGAGCCCCGCACCGAGGCCCCCCGCACCGAGGCGCCCGTGCGCTCCGGCCGCGGATCCCGTCGGGCCACGAGCTCCGGCGTCGTCGACCCCGCGACCGAGGCCCCGCGCCAGGCCGCGCAGCACGTGAACAGCGGCCAGACCGCCGACCAGCTCGTCCCCGCTGACGCGCAGGCCGACGCACAGGCGCCCGCCGCCGATGCGCCCGCCGAGGAGCAGGCCCCGACCCAGCGCTCCGGCCGCGGCCGCCGCCGTGGCGGACGCGACGCCCAGGACGGCGCCGACCGCGGCGCCGCGCAGGACGCTCCCGCCCAGGACGCATCCGACGAGGCCCCCGCCGCGGAGCAGGGCGACCGCCAGCGCGACGACCGCGACGCCGACGACCAGGGCGGACGCCGCGACGACCAGGGCCGCGAGGGTCGCGAGGGCGGTCGCAACCGCAGCCGCAACCGCCGCAACCGCGACCGCGGACGCGACCAGGACGACCAGCAGCAGAACGGCCGCGACCAGGGCCAGCCGCAGCAGGCCCCCCGCGAGCCCGACGCCGACGACGAGGCGCAGGAGGAGGCCCGCACCGGGCGCCAGCGCCAGAACGGCCGTGGCCAGGGCGACCGGACGCAGGACGTGCGCGCCGACCAGGCCCGCGCCGACCTCGGTCGCGACGACGACCGCGGCGGCCGCAGCCGGTACCGCGACCGCAAGCGCGGCCGCGGCCAGGGCGGCGACGACTTCGAGCCCGAGGTCACCGAGGACGACGTCCTCCTGCCCGTCGCCGGCATCCTCGACGTCCTCGACAACTACGCGTTCGTGCGCACGAGCGGCTACCTGCCCGGCACGAACGACGTCTACGTCTCGCTCGGCCAGGTCAAGAAGCACTCGCTGCGCAAGGGCGACGCCATCGTCGGCGCCATCCGCCAGCCGCGCGAGAACGACAGCCAGAGCCGCCAGAAGTACAACGCCATCGTGAAGATCGACTCGGTCAACGGCCTGCCGCCCGAGGAGGCCGCGAACCGCGTCGAGTTCGGCAAGCTCACGCCGCTCTACCCGCAGGACCGCCTCAGCCTCGAGACCGAGCCCAACAAGCTCACGACGCGGATCATCGACCTCGTGTCGCCGATCGGCAAGGGCCAGCGCGGCCTCATCGTCTCGCCGCCCAAGGCCGGCAAGACCCTCGTGCTCCAGGCCATCGCGAACGCCATCGCCACCAACAACCCCGAGGTCCACCTCATGGTCGTGCTGGTCGACGAGCGTCCCGAGGAGGTCACCGACATGCAGCGCACGGTGAAGGGCGAGGTCATCGCCTCGACCTTCGACCGCCCCGCCGAGGACCACACCACGGTCGCCGAGCTCGCCATCGAGCGCGCCAAGCGCCTCGTGGAGCTCGGCCACGACGTGGTCGTGCTGCTCGACTCCATCACCCGCCTCGGCCGCGCGTACAACCTCGCCGCTCCCGCGTCGGGCCGGATCCTCTCGGGCGGCGTCGACTCGTCGGCGCTCTACCCGCCGAAGCGCTTCTTCGGCGCGGCGCGCAACATCGAGCACGGCGGATCGCTCACGATCCTCGCCACGGCGCTCGTGGAGACCGGATCCAAGATGGACGAGGTCATCTTCGAGGAGTTCAAGGGCACCGGCAACATGGAGCTCCGCCTCTCGCGCGCCCTCGCCGACAAGCGGATCTTCCCCGCGGTCGACGTCAACGCCTCCGGCACGCGCCGCGAGGAGATGCTCATGGGCGCCGACGAGGTCAAGGTCACCTGGAAGCTGCGCCGCGCCCTCGCCGGGCTCGAGCAGCAGCAGGCCCTCGAGATCGTCCTCAGCCGCCTGAAGGAGACGACGTCCAACGTCGAGTTCCTCATGAAGGTCCAGGCCTCCATGCCCAACACCGGCAACGGCGTGTCCCACCAGAGCCACGGGCACGGCGCGCACGAGAAGGGCTGACGCCCGTGTTCGAGTCCGTCGTCCAGCTGCTGGAGGAGCACGAGGAGCTCCAGCAGCAGCTGGGCGACCCCGAGCTGCACGCCGACGCGGCGCGCTCGCGCAAGGTCAACCGCCGCTACGCGGAGCTGAGCCGGATCGTCGCCGCGCACGCGGAGTGGACCCAGCTGGGCGACGACCTGGCGGCCGCGCGCGAGCTGGCCGAGGAGGACGCGGCGTTCGCCGACGAGATCCCCGGCCTCGAGCAGGCGCTGGATCAGGCGCAGGAGAAGCTCCGGCGGCTCCTGATCCCGCGCGACCCCGACGACGCGCGCGACGTGATCATGGAGATCAAGATGGGGGAGGGCGGCGCCGAGAGCGCGCTGTTCGCCGCCGACCTGCTCCGCATGTACCTGCACTACGCCGAGTCGCGCCGCTGGAAGACCGAGGTCCTCAGCCAGACGCAGAGCGACCTCGGCGGCTACAAGGACGTGCAGGTCGCCATCAAGGGCACCTCGGACGACCCCGCGCTCGGCGTGTGGGCGCACCTCAAGTACGAGGGCGGCGTGCACCGCGTGCAGCGCGTGCCGGCGACCGAGTCGCAGGGGCGCATCCACACCTCGGCCGCGGGCGTGCTCGTGATCCCCGAGGTCGAGGAGGTCGAGGAGGTCGCGATCGACCCCAACGACCTCAAGATCGACGTGTACCGCTCGTCCGGCCCCGGCGGCCAGTCGGTCAACACGACCGACTCCGCCGTCCGCATCACCCACCTGCCCACGGGCATCGTGGTCGCGATGCAGAACGAGAAGAGCCAGCTGCAGAACCGCGAGGCCGGGATGCGCGTGCTGCGCGCGCGCGTCCTCGCGAAGCAGCAGGAGGAGATCGACGCGGAGGCCTCGGCCGTGCGCCGCAGCCAGATCCGCACGATGGACCGGTCCGAGCGCATCCGCACGTACAACTTCCCGGAGAACCGCATCGCGGACCACCGCACGGGGTACAAGGCGTACAACCTCGACGCCGTGATGGACGGCGCCCTCGACCCGGTCGTGGAGTCCTGCATCCAGGCCGACGAGGAGGCGCGTCTCGACGCGCTCGGGACGGACGCGTGACGCACGCGCGCGTCCCGCTCGCCCATGGCTGACGGGGAGGGCGTCCCCGCCACGGTGGACGCCCTCCGCATGCGGGTCGGCCAGGCGCTCGCGGCCGCCGGGATCGAGGATCCCGCGGTCGACGCCGAGCTCCTCGTCGGCCACGTCCTCGGCCTCTCGCGCGGGCAGGTGCAGTCGCGCGCCATCACGCGCGCGGCCGTCGACGCCCCGGACGCCGCGCGCGTCCTCGCGCTGACCGCCCGCCGCGCCCGTCGCGAGCCGCTCCAGCACATCACGGGCGTCGCGCACTTCCGCTCGCTCGAGCTCCTGGTCGGACCCGGTGTCTTCGTGCCGCGGCCCGAGACGGAGCACGTGGCGCAGCTCGCGATCGACGCGCTGTCGGCCGCGTCCGGGGAGGCCCCCGTCGCGGTCGACCTCGGCACGGGATCCGGCGCGCTCGCGCTCGCGCTCGCGACCGAGGTGCCGCACGCCCGCGTGCACGCCATCGAGGTGTCACCCGAGGCGCACGCGTGGACGGCCCGCAACGTCGAGCGCCTCGCGCCGCACGTGGACCTCGTGCTCGGCGACCTCGCCGACGCGTTCCCCGAGCTCGACGGCACCGTCTCCGTCGTCGTCTCGAACCCGCCCTACATCCCGGTGGACGCCGTGCCGCGCGACCCCGAGGTGCGGCTGCACGATCCCGCGCTCGCGCTCTACGGCGGCGCAGACGGCCTCGACGTCGTGCGGCTCGTCTCGACGACCGCCCGGCGGCTTCTCCACCCGGGCGGCGCGCTCGTCATCGAGCACGGCGAGCTGCAGGGGGACGCGATCCGCGCCCTGCTCGACGCCGACGGCTGGCGCGCGACCGCGACGCACCAGGACCTCACCCGCCGCGACCGCGCGACGACCGCGCTGCGCTGACGCGGATCCGCGCGATCCGGCGCGACCGTCGCCGCGGCTCAGCCCGCGTGCGCGTGCGCCCGGATGAACGCCTCGACCGCGGGCAGCAGGTCCCCGTCGCCGCGCACGTGGTGCCCGGTGATGCCGAGCGCGCGCGCCGACGCGACGTTGTCCGCCCGGTCGTCCGCGAAGAACGTCCGCTCGGCCGGGTGCCCGTACGCGGCGAGCACCCCGCGGAACACGGCCGGATCCGGCTTCCGGGCGCCGTACGCGCTCGACGTCCGCAGGTGCTCGACGCCGAACAGCGGCACCAGCTCGGGCGCCAGCTCCGGGAGGTGCCGGGCCGCGAGCGCGTTGTTGTTGGTCAGCAGCGTGATCCGGCCGGCCTCCCGCGCCCGCGCCACGGCCGCGAGCGCCGACGGCCGGACGACCATCGACGCGCGGCGGCGGCGCACCCACTCGTCCTCGTCCATCTCGACGCCTACCGCGGCGCAGAACGCGGGGAGGTACGCGTCGGCGTCGAAGCGGCCGGCCTCCGCCGCCCACTCGCCCTCGTCGTTGTACCAGCGGCGGCGCAGCTCCGGCAGGTCGTGCCCGGTCGCGGCGGTGATGCGGTCGGCGGGCCCCCGCCAGTCGTGGTCGTACAGCACGTCGTCCATGTCGAACACGAACAGGAGCCCGTGGGGGCCGGGGGAGCGGGGCGCGGAGGTCATCACGCCCAGTATGCGGGCGCGGGCGCCACGCGGATCCTCCGCTCAGGGCCCGGGGCCCGCGCTCGGCTACGATGAGCGACGACATGGCGCGCATCTACGACTGCTCAGTCGACACCGACCTCCTCTCCGGCATGAGACTCGCCCGACAGGCGGTGGGTCGCGGCGAGGTCGTCGTCATCCCCACGGACACGGTCTACGGCATCGCCGCCGACGCCTTCAACCCCGACGCCGTCCAGCGGCTGCTCGACGCGAAGGGCCGCGGGCGCGACGCCCCGCCGCCCGTGCTCATCCCCGGGCAGTCCACGCTCGACGCCCTCGCCGACTTCGTCCCCGACGTCGTCCGCCGCCTGGTGGACGAGTTCTGGCCGGGCGGCCTCACGGTGATCCTCGTGGCGCAGCCCTCCCTCGTCTGGGACCTCGGCGAGACCCGCGGCACCGTCGCGCTGCGCATGCCCGCCAACTCGTACGCGCTCGAGCTCCTCGCCGAGACCGGACCGCTCGCGGTCTCCTCCGCGAACAAGACCGGACAGCCCGCCGCCGCGACCGCCCAGGAGGCCGTGGACCAGCTGGGGGAGTCGGTCGACGTCTTCCTCGACGGCGGCGCCGCCGGGGGAGCCGCGTCCACCATCGTCGACGCCTCGCGCGTCACCGAGGCCGGCGGCCGCGTCCGCATCGTGCGCGAGGGCGCCGTCACGCGCGCGCAGATCCAGCAGCTCATCGGCGACGAGCTCGAGCCCGTCGTCGCGGCGCCCGCCGAGCCGGAGCCGGAGCCGGCGCCCGTCCCCGACGAGCCCGAGGCCCCGCGCGGCACGGCGAGCGGCGCCGAGCGCGTCGACGGATCCGCCGACCCGCACCGGGCGACCCCGTCCGCCGAGGCGCCCGCACCCGCCGACGCGCCGACCGAGGCCGGCCCGACGTACCCCGAGTTCGTCGAGCCGGTCGACCCGTCGCCCGCCGGCCCGGCCGCGACCGAGCCCCCCGCGGATCCTCCCGCGCACCCCCGGTGACCTACTACGCCGCGATGGCGGTCGTCTCGGCGGTCATCACGCTCGTCCTGTCGATGGTGGTCATGAAGCTCGGCTACCGCTACCGGCTCTACCCGGCCATCCGCGCGCGCGACGTGCACACGCGCCCGACGCCGCGGCTCGGCGGCGTCGCCATGTTCGCGGGCATCCTCGTGGCGTTCGCCGTGGCCTCGCAGGTCTCCTGGTTCAGCCTCGTCTTCGACCGCCCGGGACCGGTGTTCGCGATCCTCGGCGCCGCGCTCATGATCGTGGTCATCGGCGTCCTCGACGACATCTACGACCTCGACTGGATGATCAAGCTCGCCGGCCAGATCCTCGCCGCGGGCCTCCTCGCCTGGCAGGGCGTCGCGATCTCCTCGCTCCCGATCGGCGGCCTCACGGTCGGCTCCTCGCAGATGTCGATCATGCTGACGATCTTCGCCATCGTGCTCGTGATGAACGCCGTCAACTTCATCGACGGGCTCGACGGCCTGGTCGCCGGGGTCGCCATCATCGCGAACGGCGCCTTCTTCCTCTACAGCTTCCTGCTCTCGGACACGGCCACCGGCCAGACCGAGCGCTTCAACCTCGCGTCCCTCATCAGCGCGATCCTCATCGGCGCGTGCCTCGGCTTCCTCCCGTTCAACTGGCACCCGGCCAAGCTGTTCATGGGCGACGCGGGCGCGCTGCTCGTCGGGCTGCTCATGGCCACGAGCGCCATCGCGGTCACGGGCGAGATCGACCCGAACCCGGAGACCTTCGGGCGCTCGCAGCTGCTGCCCGCGTTCCTGCCGATCCTCCTGCCGTTCGCGATCCTCATCGTGCCGCTGCTCGACTTCGCCCTCGCGGTGTTCCGGCGGCTGAAGGCCGGGAAGTCGCCCTTCAGCGCCGACCGCAAGCACCTGCACCACCGGCTCCTCGACATGGGCCACTCCCGGCTGCACGCCACGCTGATCTTCTACGCCTGGACCGGCGTCGTGTCCGTCGGCTGCCTGCTGATGTTCGTGGTGCAGCCGTACGCCTGGGGCGTGGCGTTCATCGCGGTCGGCATGATCGCCTGCGCCGTCGTCACCCTCGCCCCCCTCAGCCGCCGCAAGCGCCTCGAGGCCGCCGCGCAGCTCGTGCCCGCCGACGCGGAGTCCGAGGACGCGGCCGCGTTCGACCCGCTCGACGAGGCGGCCGTCGACCGTCCGCTCGCGCGCCTCACGGAGTCCGAGCTCGAGACCGTGGAGCGCGAGCACGCGGAGCTCGCCACGGGAGCCATCGCGACCCGCCCCACCGACGCCCCGCATCCGGGGACAGCCAAGGAGACGACATGACCGACAGCCCGAGCGCGCCCGCCCCCTCGGAGCGCCCCGCGAAGAAGGACGTCTTCACCCGCATCCTCATCGGGGGAGCGGTGCTCGCCCTCGCCATCGCCGTCGTCGGCGGCATCGTCGGCTTCGCGGTCGACGGCGGACGCGGGCTCCTCAGTGCCGTGATCGGCAGCGCGCTGACGCTCTTCTTCCTCGGGCTCACCGCGGGCAGCATCCTGTTCACCAACCGCTTCCAGTCGTCGCCGATCTACCCGACGCTGTTCTTCGGGACCATCCTCGGGGCGTGGCTGGTGAAGTTCGTGGTGTTCCTGGCCGCCCTGTTCCTCCTGAAGGAGCAGCCGTGGATCAACCTCGTGGTGCTCTACGTGACGATCGTCGTCGGCGTCGTCGGCGCCCTCGCGCTCGACCTCGTCGTGATCTCCCGCGCCCGCGTGGGCTACGTCAGCGACGTACGCCCGCATCGCGGCTGAGGTCCCGGCCGTGAGGATCCCGAGTGGACGCGATTAGTCAGGGCACCCTCATTGTTGATAGTCTGCCTCAAGACGATTCCCGTCGGGCCGTGCCCAGATCCACCTCACGCCGGCGTCTTCTCACCCCATCCGTTCGTCGCCGCGAGAGCTCGTGCTCCACGCCCCGAAACAGGAGATAGCGCTGTTAGCCACCGCTGCACCCAGCATCATCACCCTCGCCGCTGAAGACTCGGGTGAGGGGTTCCACGCTCCGGACATCTCGGAGTTCTTCCCGCCGATCGCCTTCTTCGAGGGCACGGGCTTCGACCTCAACCGCATCATGATCATCAGGCTCCTGGTGATGGCGGTCCTGGTGGTCCTGTTCGTCCTCGGCACGCGGAAGCTCGCGCTCGTCCCGGGCCGCGGCCAGAACCTCCTCGAGATGGGCGTCGACTTCGTCCGCGTCAACATCGCGGAGGACATCCTCGGCAAGAAGGACGGTCGTCGGTTCCTGCCGATCATCATGACCATCTTCTTCCTGGTCCTCGGCATGAACATCACGGGAGTCATCCCGTTCCTCAACATCGCCGGCACCTCCGTCATCGGCATGCCGCTGGTGCTCGCCCTGGTGGCCTACGTCACCTTCATCTACGCGGGCATCAAGGACCGGGGCATCGGGTTCTTCAAGAACACGCTCTTCCCGCCCGGTGCCCCGTGGCCGATCTACATCCTCCTGACGCCCATCGAGTTCCTGTCGACGTTCATCATCCGGCCGGTCGCGCTCACGCTCCGACTGCTCATGAACATGGTCGTCGGGCACCTCCTCCTGGTCCTCTGCTTCTCCGCGACGTGGTTCTTCCTCGTCGAGTCGCAGGGCGCGCTGCGCTTCCTCGGTGCCGGGACGCTCGTCCTCGGCTTCGGGTTCACGCTCTTCGAGCTGCTCGTGACCGTGCTGCAGGCCTACATCTTCGCCCTCCTCACCGCCGTCTACATCCAGATGGCCGTGGCGGAGGAGCACTAAGCGATCTCGTCCACCCACGAGATCACCCAACCGGAAGGAAACCCCAGTGGACCCCATCATTCTCGCCGAGATCAACGGCAACATCGCGACCGTCGGATACGGCCTCGCGGCGGTCGGCCCCGGCATCGGCGTCGGCATCGTCGCGGGCAAGACGGTCGAGGCCATGGCCCGCCAGCCCGAGATGGCCGGCAGCCTCCGCACCACGATGTTCCTGGGCATCGCGTTCACCGAGGCGCTCGCGCTCATCGGCATCGCGACGTTCTACATCTTCCAGTAAAGGAACCCAGATGCTCACGCCCCACAACGTGATGGCGGCCGAAGGCGAGAAGATGCCCCAGATCCTCATCCCCGAGGTCTATGACATCGTCTGGTCGGCGGTGGTGTTCGCCGTCCTCCTCCTCGTCGTGTGGAAGCTCGTGCTCCCGCGGGTCTACACGATGCTCGACGCGCGCACCGAGGCCATCGCCGGCGGCATCGAGAAGGCCGAGCGCGCGCAGGCGGAAGCCGACGCCGCGAAGGCCGAGCTCACCGCGCAGCTCGCCGAGGCACGCGTCGAGGCCGGCCGCATCCGCGAGCAGGCCCGGGTCGACGCCACGGCGATCGCCGCGGAGATCAAGGAGCAGGCCACGGCCGACGCCGCCCGGATCACCGCCAGCGCGCAGCAGCAGATCGAGGCCGAGCGCCAGCAGGCGGTCGTGTCGCTCCGCTCCGAGGTCGGATCGCTCGCGATCGACCTCGCGTCGGGCGTCATCGGCCAGAGCCTCACGGACGACCAGCGCTCCACGGCGCTCGTCGACCGCTTCCTCGCCGACCTGGAGGCCAGCGAGACCGCCGGCAGGACGGGATCCGCCAGCTGATGGGCAGTGCATCGCGCGCATCGCTGGACTCGGCACGCCGCGTCCTCGCGGAGCTCGGGGGCGTCGACCTGTCGACGGCCGGTCAGCTCCTCGGAGCCGGCCGCGCCATCGGCGGATCCACGCACCTGCTCTCCGCGCTGGCGGACACCGGCATCGCGCCGGAGGTCAAGCACAGCATCGTGGACCGGGTCTTCGGCGCCACCGTGCAGGAGCCGGCGCTCCGCGTCCTCCGCGCGGTCGTCGACGGCCGCTGGTCGTCGCACGACGAGCTGCTGGCGGGCATCGAGGAGCTCGGCATCCGCGCCGTGGCGATCTCGGCGCCCGAGGGCACGCCCGTCGAGTCCGAGCTGTTCACGTTCGGCCGCGCCGTGTCCACCGACGCCGGCCTCGAGCTGGCGTTCGGCGACAAGCTGGGCGACCCCGAGGCCAAGTCCACGCTCGTCCACCGTCTCCTCGACGGTCGCGCGTCGGAGCAGACGGTCGTCATCGTCGAGCAGCTGGTGCAGCAGCCCCGCGGCCGCCGCATCGGCGAGCTCGTCCGTCACGCCGCCACCCTCGTGGCCGACCAGGCGGGCCTCACCATCGCCACGGTCAGCGTCGCCTCGCCCCTGTCGCCCGAGCAGTCGGAGCGCCTGGCGCAGGCGCTGAGCCGCCGGTACTCCCGGCGGATCGAGCTGAACCAGGTCGTGGACCGCGACCTCGTCGGCGGCCTCCGCGTCCAGATCGGCGACGACGTCATCGACGGCAGCGTCGCCACCAGGATCAACGATTTGAGACTCCAGTTCGCCTGACCGGCGGGCGTCACCTCGGGAGCCGTCCGCTCTCGTGAATGCAAAGGGAAAGAAGATGGCAGAACTTTCGATCAGCCCCGACGAGATCCGGGACGCGCTCAAGGACTTCGTGCAGTCCTACGAGCCCGGCAAGGCCTCGACCACCGAGGTCGGCTACGTGCTCGACGCGGGCGACGGAATCGCCCACGTGCAGGGCCTGCCCGGCGTCATGGCCAACGAGCTCATCACGTTCGCCGACGGGACCCTGGGCCTCGCCCAGAACCTCGAGGAGAGCGAGATCGGCGTCATCGTGCTCGGCGAGTTCGCCGGCATCGAGGAGGGCATGGAGGTGCGCCGCACCGGCGAGGTGCTCTCCGTCCCCGTCGGCGACGGCTACCTCGGCCGCGTCGTGGACCCGCTGGGCAACCCCATCGACGGCCAGGGCGAGATCGCGACCGAGGGCCGCCGCGCCCTCGAGCTCCAGGCCCCCGGCGTCATGCAGCGCAAGAGCGTGCACGAGCCCATGCAGACCGGCATCAAGGCCATCGACGCCATGATCCCGATCGGCCGCGGCCAGCGCCAGCTCATCATCGGCGACCGCCAGACCGGCAAGACGGCCATCGCGATCGACACGATCATCAACCAGAAGGCCAACTGGGAGTCCGGCGACACGAACAAGCAGGTGCGCTGCATCTACGTCGCCATCGGCCAGAAGGGCTCGACCATCGCCTCGGTGAAGGGCGCCCTCGAGGAGGCCGGCGCCATGGAGTACACGACCATCGTCGCGTCCCCCGCGTCCGACCCCGCCGGCTTCAAGTACCTCGCGCCCTACACCGGCTCGGCCATCGGCCAGCACTGGATGTACGGCGGCAAGCACGTCCTCATCATCTTCGACGACCTGTCCAAGCAGGCCGAGGCCTACCGCGCCGTCTCGCTGCTCCTCCGCCGCCCGCCGGGCCGCGAGGCGTACCCCGGCGACGTGTTCTACCTGCACTCCCGCCTGCTCGAGCGCTGCGCCAAGCTCTCGGACGAGCTGGGTGCCGGTTCGATGACGGGCCTGCCCATCATCGAGACGAAGGCGAACGACGTCTCGGCGTACATCCCCACCAACGTGATCTCGATCACCGACGGCCAGATCTTCCTCCAGTCGGATCTGTTCAACGCGAACCAGCGCCCCGCGGTGGACGTCGGCATCTCGGTGTCCCGCGTCGGCGGCGACGCCCAGGTGAAGAGCATCAAGAAGGTCTCCGGCACGCTCAAGCTCGAGCTCGCGCAGTACCGCTCCCTCGAGGCGTTCGCGATCTTCGCGTCCGACCTCGACGCGGCCAGCCGTCGCCAGCTCGCCCGCGGCGCGCGCCTCACCGAGCTGCTCAAGCAGCCCCAGTACTCGCCGTTCCCCATCGAGGAGCAGGTCGTCTCGATCTGGGCGGGCACGAAGGGCAAGCTCGACGAGGTCCCCGTCGAGGACATCCTCCGCTTCGAGCGAGAGCTGCTCGACCACCTCCACCGCAACACGGAGGTGCTGTCGCAGCTCAAGGAGAAGAACGTCCTCACCGACGACATCGTCGACGCGATGGACAAGGCCGTGGACGCGTTCAAGCTCGAGTTCCAGACGGGCGAGGGCAAGCCGCTCGCCTCGGTGGGATCCGAGAAGTTCGAGCCCGCCAAGGCCGAGGACGTCAACCAGGAGCAGATCGTCAAGGGCAAGCGCTGACGCGCTCGCCCCACCGATCCGCCACCGACCGAGACCGATAGGGAGACTCATGGGAGCGCAACTCCGGGTCTACACGCAGAAGATCAAGTCCGCGCAGACGACGAAGAAGATCACCCGCGCGATGGAGCTGATCTCCGCGTCGCGCATCCAGAAGGCGCAGCAGCGGATGGCGGCGTCCGCGCCGTACTCCCGCGCCGTCACGCGCGCGGTCTCGGCGGTGGCGACGTTCTCCAACGTCGACCACATCCTCACGACCGAGCCCGAGAAGGTGGAGCGGGCGGCGATCGTCATCTTCGCCTCCGACCGCGGCCTCGCCGGCGCGTTCAGCTCCAGCGTCCTGAAGGAGTCGGAGCAGCTCGCCGAGCTCCTCCGCTCGCAGGGCAAGGAGATCGTCTACTACCTGGTGGGCCGCAAGGCCGTCGGGTACTTCAAGTTCCGCAAGCGGGATTCGGAGCGCATCTGGACCGGCAGCACCGAGAAGCCCGAGTTCGAGACCGCGAAGTCGATCGGCGACGCGCTCGTGGAGAAGTTCGTGACGCCGGCGTCCGAGGGCGGGGTGGACGAGATCCACATCGTCTTCAACCGCTTCGTGTCGATCGCGACGCAGAAGCCCGAGGTGGTGCGGCTGCTGCCGCTCGAGGTCGTCGAGGGGGTCGAGGCACCCGGCGAGGGCGCCGTCCTGCCGCTCTACGAGTTCGAGCCCGAGGTGGGCGACGTGCTCGACGCGCTGCTGCCCGTCTACATCGAGAGCCGCATCTTCAACGCGATGCTGCAGTCGGCCGCCTCCGAGCACGCCGCGCGCCAGAAGGCCATGAAGTCGGCGAGCGACAACGCCGACAAGCTCGTGACCACCTACACGCGGCTGCGGAACAACGCGCGCCAGACCGAGATCACGCAGCAGATCTCCGAGATCGTCGGCGGCGCGGACGCGCTCGCCTCCAGCAAGTAACACTCCTGCTCCACGAATGAAGAAGAGAGACATCAATGACTGACACCGCCACTGCGCCGGTCGCCAGCGACAGCGTGGCCGGCGTCGGACGCATCGTCCGCGTCACCGGCCCGGTCGTGGACATCGAGTTCCCGCACGACTCGATCCCCCCGGTCTACAACGCCCTCAAGACCACGATCACCATCGGCGAGGAGTCGACGGAGATCACGCTCGAGATCGCGCTGCACCTCGGCGACGACGTCGTGCGCGCCATCGCCCTGAAGCCCACGGACGGCCTCGTCCGCGGCCAGGAGGTGCGCGACACGGGTGCCGCCATCTCCGTGCCCGTCGGCGACATCACCAAGGGCAAGGTCTTCAACGTCACCGGCGACATCCTCAACAACGAGGGTGGCGAGCCGATCGAGATCACCGAGCGCTGGCCCATCCACCGCAAGCCCCCGATGTTCGACCAGCTCGAGTCCAAGACGCAGCTGTTCGAGACCGGCATCAAGGTCATCGACCTCCTCACCCCGTACGTGCAGGGCGGCAAGATCGGCCTGTTCGGCGGCGCGGGCGTCGGCAAGACCGTCCTCATCCAGGAGATGATCCAGCGCGTCGCGCAGGACCACGGCGGCGTGTCCGTGTTCGCCGGCGTCGGCGAGCGCACCCGCGAGGGCAACGACCTCATCATGGAGATGGAGGAGGCCGGCGTCTTCGACAAGACCGCGTTGGTCTTCGGCCAGATGGACGAGCCGCCGGGAACGCGCCTCCGCGTGGCGCTGTCCGCGCTCACGATGGCGGAGTACTTCCGCGACGTGAAGAACCAGGACGTGCTGCTCTTCATCGACAACATCTTCCGCTTCACGCAGGCCGGCTCCGAGGTCTCCACGCTGCTCGGCCGCATGCCGTCCGCGGTGGGCTACCAGCCGAACCTCGCGGACGAGATGGGTGTGCTCCAGGAGCGCATCACGTCGACCCGCGGCCACAGCATCACGTCGCTGCAGGCCATCTACGTCCCCGCGGACGACTACACCGACCCGGCGCCGGCCACCACGTTCGCGCACCTCGACGCGACCACGGAGCTCAGCCGCGAGATCGCCTCGCGCGGTCTCTACCCGGCCGTCGACCCGCTGACGTCCACGAGCCGCATCCTCGACCCGCGGTACCTGGGCCAGGCGCACTACGACACGGCCACCCGCGTCAAGGCGATCCTGCAGAAGAACAAGGAGCTGCAGGAGATCATCGCGATCCTCGGCGTCGACGAGCTCTCCGAGGAGGACAAGGTCACGGTGTCGCGTGCGCGCCGCATCCAGCAGTTCCTCTCGCAGAACACGTACATGGCGAAGAAGTTCACGGGCGTCGAGGGCTCCACGGTGCCGCTGAAGAACACCATCGAGTCGTTCTCGAAGATCGCCGACGGCGACTACGACCACGTCGCCGAGCAGGCGTTCTTCAACGTCGGCGACCTCGACGACGTCGAGCGCCGCTGGTCCGAGATCCAGAAGGAGAACGGCTGACATGGCCCGCGCTGATCTCACGGTGACCGTGGTCTCGGCCGACCAGCAGGTGTGGTCGGGCCAGGCGTCCATGGTCGTCGCGCGCACGAGCGAGGGCGAGATCGGCATCCTGGCCGGTCACGAGCCCCTGCTCGCGATCCTCGAGACCGGCAACGTCCGCATCACGCAGGACGGCGGCGCCGTGATCACGGCCGACGCCGACGAGGGCTTCCTCTCGGTGGAGAACGACAACGTGACCGTGGTCGCGCGCAAGGCCGCACTGGTCGCGTAGCATCACCCCGGTCCGACGGCGGACGGTCCCCTCGGGGGCCGTCCGCCTTCCTGCGTCCCGGCGCGCGCTGCTCGTCGCGTCTCGTCCCGCCCACCCCGTGCGTCACCCGATCCCGGAGGTCCCGTGCTCGTCCTGCTGCCCCCGTCCGAGACGAAGCGCGACGGCGGGACGGAGGGGTCGCGTCTCGACCTCGACCTCCTCGCCTTCCCGGAGCTGACGGCAGAGCGCCGCACGGTGGTGCGCGCCGTCGCCGACCTCGCGCAGGATCCCGAGGCCGCGGTACGCGCCCTCAAGCTCGGCCCGCGTCAGTCGGCCGAGGTGGAGCGGAACCGCCTGCTCGAGTCCTCCCCGACCATGCCGGCGCTCCGTCGCTACACGGGTGTGCTCTACGACCCCATCGGCGCCGAATCGCTGGACGCCGCGCAGCTCGCCTTCGCCGGCCGCCATGTGGCCGTGCACTCCGCGCTCCTCGGGCCCGTCCGGGCGACCGACCCGATCCCCGCGTACCGGCTCTCGCACGACAGCCGCGTGCCGGGCCTCACGATGAAGGCGCACTGGGTGGCCTCGGTGCGACGCGTGCTCGAGGGGGTCCCCGGCCTCGTGCTCGACCTGCGCTCCGAGGGGTACGCCGCCCTCGGACCGCGACCGGGCCACGCCGACTCCGCCGTCGTGCGCGTGGTCGCCCGCGGGGAGGACGGCACCGTCCGTGCGCTCAACCACTTCAACAAGAGGGCGAAGGGCGAGCTGTTGCGGGCGTTGATCCTCGCCGGGCAGGACCTCGGTTCGGTGGCGGAGCTCCTCGCCTGGGCCGATGACGCCGGCATCGAGCTGTCACGCGGCGACTCCGGCGAGCTCGTGCTGGTGGCCGCGCCGCACTGACGCCGGCGCCGGCGCCGGTGTCAGGCGGCCCGATGGCAGCCGACGACGTGGTCGTCCACGAGCCCCGAGGACTGCATGAGCGCGTAGACGGTGGTGGGCCCCACGAAGCGGAGGCCGTGCGCCTTGAGCTCCCGGCTGAGGGCGGTGGACTCCGGCGTGACGGCGGGGATCTCGTCCGCCGTGGCAGGTCGGGGCCGGACGCGGGGATCCGAGGCGTGCGCCCAGATCAGGCGATCGAGCGCGCCCTCTCCGTGCTCGTCGAGGAGGGCCCGCACGGCGCGCGCGTTGCCGGCGGCCGCGAGGATCTTGGCGCGATTGCGGATGATGCCGGCATCGCCCATCAGCCGCTCGACGTCGTCCTCGTCCATGGCAGCGACCGCGTCGACGTCGAAGCCGTGGAAGACCTCGCGGAAGCGCGGGCGCTTGCGGAGGATGGTGATCCACGACAACCCCGCCTGGAAGCCCTCGAGGCACAGCTTCTCGAACAGCGGACGGTCGCCGTGCAGCGGGCGGCCCCACTCCTCGTCGTGGTACCTGCGGTACTCCGCGTCGGCCGCGGACCAGGCGCAGCGCGCCAGGCCGTCGTCGCCGCGCACGAGCGAGGCTCCCGTCACGACAGCACCGAGCCCTCGAGCGCGAGCAGCCGCACCTTGGTGGCGACCCCGTCGCCCGCGCTGAAGCCGGTCACGCGTCCGTCGGAGCCGAGCACGCGATGGCAGGGCACCAGGATGCAGAGCCGGTTCGCCCCGACGGCCCCGCCGACCGCGCGCGCCCCGCCGGGACGACCCGCGGCCTGCGCGAGGGCGCCGTACGTCGTGACGCCGCCGTGGGGGACGCGGGTGAGCGCCTGCCAGACGGCGACCTGGAAGGGGGTCCCCGTCAGCCGGACCGGGACGTCGAACGACGTGCGACGACCGGAGAAGTGCTCCTCCAGCTGCCGCGCCGCCTCCGTGAGCACGGGGCTCGGCCGGTCGGCCAGGTGGTCGAGCGGCAGGACCCCCGCGGTCGCGATCGAGAGGGCGACGACCCGGTCGCCCTCGGCCACGAGCTCCAGGCGGCCGACGGGGGACGGCATCCGCAGGAGCGCGGCGCCGGCGGGGAGGAGGCCCGCGGCGGGCGGGAGCGGACGGCGGGGATCGGCGTCGGATGCGGGGGATCCGGGACGGCGATGGGGGGACGGGGGAGCGGGCCGACGCGCGAGGGCGGCGGCGGGAGCCGAGGCGGGGGTCATGCGGCGAACGTACGACGAGACGCCGCGCGCAGCCCGGTCGCGGTCCGGTCGGGGGAGGGGCGGCGCGATGCGCCGTCGGGGGAGGAGACGGAGCGCACCGCCATCACCGGGAGCGCCCGTGACCGTCCTGGGTGTGGACCTTGAGGTAGACGAACGTCTCCGTGCTCACGACGCCCTCCAGCGCCCGGATGCGGGCGTTGAGCAGCTCCACGAGCTCCTCGTCGTCCTCGCAGACCACCTCGGCCAGGAGGTCGAACGTGCCGGCCGTCATCACCACGTAGTCGACGGCCGGGATGTCCGCGAGGGCGTCCGCGACCACCCGCACGTCCCCGCTCACGGTGACGCCGATCATCGCCTGCCGGGTGAGCCCCAGCTGCTGCGGGTCGGTGAGCGCGACGATGCGGATCACGCCCGCGTCGGTGAGCTTCTGCACGCGCTGGCGGACGGCGGCCTCGCTGAGGCCCACCGCCTTGCCGATCTCGGCGTACGAGCGCCGCCCGTCCTCGCGCAGCTGCTCCACGATGGATCGGGAGATCGCGTCGACGGGGAGCCCGCGGGTGGAGGGGCGCTGCGGCGTGCTCATCGTCCGAGCATGCCAGTCCGGAGGTGGCCGGGCAACCGGATCCGCGGCCACCGCGCGCTCGCACGGTCCGGATGCCCCTCGGCGGGCGGGCGGCCGGTCGCTGTCCGACGGGTGGCGCATCCCTCGGCCGGAGCGCGGCCGCGCGATAGGATCCGTGTCAGCGCGTCCGGCCGCCCGAGGCGAGGCGCCGACCGCCCGCCCGGGCGCCGACCCTCGATGGAGCCGATGACGTGAGCGAGGGCTCCCACCGATCCTCCCCCGCCGGCGCGGGGTCGGCCGGCATCGCGGTCGTGACGCCCCATGCCGTCGTCCTGCTGCCCGCGGGCGCACCGACGCGGATCACGGAGGACCTGTGGCGCGCGGTCGCGGATCCGGCCGTCACGGCGGAGGCGCTCGTCGGGGCGCTGCCCCTCCGCGGACCCGACGAGGTCGTCTCCTTCGCCGTCGTCGTGCACGAGGCCACCGGTCCGGAGGGCGCACGCCTCCAGGTGGTGCTGCGCGGCGATGCCGTCGTGGACGTGGAGGTCCACGGGGCCGCCGATCCGCGTCGGGTCGACGCGCGGCGGGCCCAGCCGTTCTACCTCGCGACGCTCGACCGGGTGCGGGCGTACCGGGCCGGGCGCGCCGACGCCGGTCCGGACGCGTCCGCGGGCCCGGCGGATGGCCTGCCGCTCCTGGCGGGTGTCGTCGCCGCCGACGCCGTGGGGTGGCGCATCGACCGCGCGCGACCCGGTGATCCGGCGGGCGGCGCCTCGGTCTCCCGCGCGGCCGAGCCGTCCGCGCCCCCCGCCTCCCCGCGACCCGTGGATCCCGCGCTCGTCGCCACCGTCCTCGACGGCCCCGCGGATGTCGGGCGGCCGCGGAGCGCGGACGACGGTCCCCGTCACGCGCGGGCGCAGGCGGATCCGCGCGAGGCCGATGCCGCCGTCCCCGCCCGCACCGGCCCCGCCGGCGTGCCCACCGTCGCCATGCCGGCGATGCCACCCGCGGAGGAGGAGGCCGCCCCGCGCGTCATCCACGCGTTCCGCGTCCTGCGCGACGGGGTGCCGCACGCGGACGCGGACGCCCCCGAGCGGATCCCGCTCGACGCCCCCGCCATCGTCGGTCGTCGCCCCCGACCGCCCCGCGTCGTCCGGGGCGTCGCGCCGCGGCTCGTGGCCGTGCCCTCCCCGCTCGGCGAGATCTCCGGCACGCACCTGGGGCTCCGGCAGGACTCCGGCGTCGTCGTCGTCAGCGACCTCGATTCCACGAACGGCACCGCCGTGCTCGCGCCCGGGGCCGAGCGCCTCGTGCTCCGACCGGGCGAGTCGCTCGTGGTCGTGCCCGGCACGCGCATCGACATCGGCGACGGCGTCGTCCTCGAGATCCTGTCCGCCCGATGACCGCCATCGGGCCGGACGTCCCGGAGACCTCCCTCGCGCTGCCCGACGGTCGGACGCTCGTGCTCGGGTGGGCGTCGATGACCGACCGGGGCCTCCGCCGCGACCACAACGAGGACAGCGTGCTCGCGGCCGTCCCGTACTTCGCCGTGGCGGACGGCATGGGCGGGCACGCCGCCGGCGACGTGGCCAGCGACGCCGTCATCCGCCGCCTCGCCGAGGAGCAGGGGCGCGCCGAGTCCGGGTTCGCGGATCCCGAGGGCCTGGAGCCGGCGCTCGACCTCGCCGTCGACGACATCCGCGAGGAGACGGGCGACCTCGAGCTGCACGCGGGCACGACCGTCACGGGCGCGTGCCTGACCCTCGTGTCCGACCGCCCGTACTGGGCGGTCTTCAACGTCGGCGACTCGCGCGTCTACCAGCTCCGCGGCGACGTCCTCGAGCAGGTCACCGTCGACCACTCCGTCGTGCAGGAGATGGTGGACGCGGGCCGCATCACGCGCGCGCAGGCCGACCGGCACCCGGACGGCAACATCATCACGCGGGCCGTCGGCGTCGGCGACGCCGCGGAGGCGGACTACTGGCTCCTGCCCGTCACCGCGCGGCTGCGGCTGCTGGTCTGCTCAGACGGGCTGACGAAGGAGCTGGCCGACGCGGAGATCCGCGGGCACCTGCTGCGCGCGGACGACGCGGCCACCGCCGTGCGCGACCTCGTGGTGCACGCGTTGGAGAACGGCGGCCGCGACAACGTGTCGGCGATCGTGGTCGACGTGCTGCGGATCGACCCGGCCGTCGCGGCACCGAAGACCCCGCGCCGGTTCGGGCTGCGCCGCTGATCCTGACGCCGCCCGGCGCCCGGCCGCGTCGCCCGCGCTACGCGTGCAGCGCGTCGTTGAGGATCGACCCGCCGCCGCGCCGCGGGACCGCCTCGACGGCGCCCGTGAGCGAGTTGCGGCGGAACAGGATCCCGGGCCGCCCGGAGAGCTCGACGGCCTTCACCTGCGGCACGGTGCCGTCCGGACCGGGCGCCTCGCCCGCGAGGCGCACCTTGGTGCCGGCCGTCACGTAGAGGCCGGCCTCCACGACGCTGTCGTCGCCGATGGAGATGCCGACGCCCGAGTTCGCGCCGAGGAGCGCCCGCTCGCCGATCTCGACGCGCTGCGTGCCGCCGCCCGAGAGCGTGCCCATGATGGACGCGCCGCCGCCGACGTCCGAGCCGTCGCCCACGACGACGCCCTGCGTGATCCGGCCCTCGACCATGGAGGAGCCGAGGGTGCCGGCGTTGAAGTTGACGAAGCCCTCGTGCATGACCGTGGTGCCGGGCGCGAGGTGCGCGCCGAGCCGCACGCGCGACGCGTCGGCGATGCGGACCCGGTCGGGCGTGACGTAGTCGAGCAGGCGCGGGAACTTGTCCACGCCGTGCGCGGCGATGCCGGCCCGCTGGAGCGACGGGCGCAGCCGGTCGAAGTCGTCGGGGTGCACGGGGCCGGCGTTGGTCCACACGACGATGGGGAGCTGCGCGAAGATCCCCTCCAGGGAGATCGTGTTCGGCGCGACGAGCAGGTGGCTGAGCAGGTGCAGCCGCAGGTACGCGTCGGGGGTCGACGCGGGCGGCGTCTGCAGGTCGATCTCGACCGTGACGATGTCGATCGTGACGCCGCGGCGCGGGTCGGCCACTGCCAGCTCCTCGATCCAGGCCGGGGCGATCCAGCGGTCGCGGCCGGCCGGGAGGGACCCGAGCTCGGGAGCCGGGAACCAGGTGTCGAGCACGGTGCCGTCGGAGGCGACCGTCGCGAGCCCGTAGCCCCACGCGGATCCGGAGGCGGGCGCGGTGGACGAGGGCGAAGCGGGGGATGCCATGCGGCCAGCGTACCGATCGCCGATGGCCGTCCCGGGTCCTCCCCAGGACCGCGTCCGACCGCCGACCTAGGATGATCCGCATGCCGACCGACGCGCCTCCCGTGCCCGAGCTCGACCTCACCGCGGGGAGCGTGCAGGTCACCCGCGCCATCTGCGACATCGAGTCGGTCTCCGGCGACGAGGGCACCCTCGCGGACGCGATCGAGAGCGCGCTCGCCGGCTGCGCGCACCTCCAGCTGGAGCGCGACGGCGACGCGGTCGTCGCCCGCACGCACCTCGGTCGCGACCGCCGCGTCGTCATCGCCGGCCACATCGACACGGTGCCCCTCAACCGCAACCTGCCCACGCGCACCGAGCACGATGGCGGCGTCGAGTACCTCTGGGGCCGCGGCACCGTCGACATGAAGGCGGGCGTCGCCGTGCAGCTCGTGCTGGCCGCCGAGCTCGTCGATCCCGCCTACGACATCACCTGGATCTGGTACGACCACGAGGAGGTCTCCGACAGCCTCAACGGGCTCGGCCGCCTCGCCCGCACCCGGCCCGAGCTGCTCGAGGGCGACTTCGCGATCCTCGGCGAGCCGACGCGGGCCGAGATCGAGGGCGGCTGCAACGGCAACCTCCGCGTCGAGGTCCGCGCCTTCGGGAAGCGCTCGCACTCGGCCCGCTCCTGGGTGGGCGAGAACGCCATCCACCGCATCGCCCCCGTGCTCGACACCCTCGCCGCGTACGAGGCGCGCGAGGTGGAGGTCGACGGCCTCGTCTACCGCGAGGGCCTCAACGCCGTCGGGGTCTCCGGCGGCATCGCGGGCAACGTCATCCCGGACGAGGCCATGGTGCACGTCAACTACCGCTTCGCGCCCAGCCGATCCGGCGCCGAGGCCGTCGAGCACGTCACGAGCCTGTTCCCGGGATTCGAGGTCACGGTCGTCGACCTCGCGGAGGGCGCGCGCCCGGGGCTCGACGCCGAGATCGCGCAGCCCTTCCTCGCGGCGGTCGGCGGCGAGGCGCGCCCCAAGTACGGCTGGACCGACGTCGCCCGCTTCAGCGCGCTCGGCATCCCCGCCGTGAACTACGGCCCCGGGGATCCGCTCCTCGCCCACCACGACGACGAGCGCGTCGACGTCGCCCAGATCACCTCGTGCGAGCGCGGGCTCCGGGCGTGGCTGACGGCGCGCTGACCGGGACGGCCGGGCGCACGACGCGACTCGACCTGCCGGACGACCGACCCGCCGGCCGCCTGCCCTGGTGGGCGGCCGTCCTCGGGATCTACGCCCTGAGCCGCATCCTCACCACCGTGCTGATGCTCGTCTCGGCGCGGAGCCAGATCCGCACCCCGTGGGGCCCCGCTTCCCCCTCGTACCTGCAGTTCGCGACGTTCTGGGACGCCGGCTGGTACCGCGACATCGCGACCTTCGGCTACCCGACGTCGCTCCCCGTCGACACCGCCGGCCACGTGCAGTCGAACCCGTGGGCCTTCCTGCCCGTGTACCCGACGATCGTGCGGGCCATCCAGGACGCCACGGGCGCGCCCTTCGACGTGACGGCCGTCGCCGTCTCGGTGCTGGCCGGAGGCGGCGCGGTCCTCGTGCTGCACCGCCTGCTGTCGCGCTTCCTCTCCCCGTCGTCCACGCTCACCGCGGTGGTCATCGTCTGCGTCGCCCCGGTCTCGCCGCTGTTCCAGATCGCGTACGCGGAGAGCCTGCAGACGCTCCTGCTCCTCACCGCCCTGCTGCTCCTCGTCGAGCGTCGGTACGTGGTGCTCGCGCCCGTCGTCGTGGTCATGGCGTTCACCCGACCCCTCGGCCTCGCCTTCGCGTTGACGCTGGTCCTGCACGGCGCCCACCGGATCGCGACGGCCCGTCGCGATCCGTTCCCGGTGGCGGAGCGCGCCCGGCTCGTCCTGGCGACGACGGCCGCCGTGGCCGCGGGGGCCGCGTGGCCGGTGATCGCGTGGATCCGCACGGGCTCCCTCTCCGCCTACACCGACACGGAGCTCTCCTGGCGCGCGGCCTACGTCGGCTACCGCCACCTCGTGCCCTTCGAGGCGTGGTTCGACGCCGGGGACTTCTGGATCGGCGGGGTCGTCGGCGCGATCGCCGTGCTCCTCGTCATGGCGGCGTTCGTCCTGATCCTCGTCCGCCCCTCCGTGCGCGCGCTCGGTCCCGACCTCCGCATCTGGATCGCGTCCTACGGCCTGTACCTCTTCGCGGTCTTCTTCCCGCAGTCGAGCGTCTTCCGCCTCCTGCTGCCCATGATCCCGCTGGCCGGGGCGCTCGCCGTGCCCCGGTCGCGCGCCTACCGCGTCGCCGTCGTCGCCGCCATGATCGTCGGCCAGTGGATCTGGATCGACGTCTTCTGGCGCGCCACGGCCGGCGACTGGACGCCGCCGTGATCCGGCCGGAGCGCCGCCGCCCGGGGTGCTCGCCGCGCCCCCTCCACGGCCGGACGGGGGCGTTCCGCGCGTAGCACGGCGCCGCGCGTCCATCCGGGGGCGTGTCCATGCGGGATAATGGATGCACATCCACGAAAGGGGAGCCGAATGGCAGCCATGAAGCCCAGGACCGGCGACGGACCGATGGAGGCCGTGAAGGAGGGCAGGCTCATCATCGTGCGCGTGCCCTTGGAGGGAGGCGGACGACTCGTCGTCTCCGTCAACGACGCCGAAGCGAAGGAGCTTCACGACGCCCTCGCCGCGGTGACCAGCGCGAGCTAGTCGGAACGCGCATCACGCGACATCGCCCGCCCCGTCGACGACGGGGCGGGCGATGCTGTGTCCGGGCTGCGGCCCGGGCGGCTCAGCGCCCGGTCTTGGCGATCTGCAGCAGGCCGTCGCCCGCGGGCGAGAGCGATGCGACCACCGCACCCGAGCCCGCCGTCTCCTGCACGAGCGTGCGGAACGCGGCCGTCTGCGCGTCCCGTGCCGCCGGATTCTGCACGCGGCCGCGCCAGAGCGCGTGCGGGACGAGCACGAGGCCGCCCGTGCGCGCGAGGCGCAGGCCGTGCTCCACGTACTCGATGACCTGGGCCGCATCCGCGTCCACGAGCACGAGGTCGTAGCTCGCGTCGCTCATGCGCGGCAGCACGTCGAGCGCGCGTCCCGTGATGAGGCGGACGCGGTTGGCGGGCACCTCGGCATCCGCGAGGATCTCGCGCGCCGCCTGCTGGTGGTCGAACTCGACGTCGATGCTGGTGAGCACGGCGCGCGGCGCGCCGCGGAAGATGCAGAGGCCCGAGACGCCGGCGCCCGTGCCGATCTCGATGACGCTGGTGGCGCGCGTGGCCGCGGCGAGGAGCGAGAGCTGCGCGCCGACGGCGGGGGAGACGGCCTCGATGCCCAGCTCGCGGGAGTGCTGGCGTGCCAGCGCGATGTGCTCGTCCTCGACGACGACGTCCTCGGCGAACTTCCACCCGGTCTCCTGGTCGGACACGCGGCACCTCCCTCTTCCGGGTCCCCAGGGTATCGGCCCGGCGGCTCCCGCCTGACCGGGGGGTGTCCGGTGCGGATCCGATGCGCCCCGTCCGCTGACCGGAAGCTGCGGGCGGACGGGGATCGCCGATCGACCGACTAGCCTGTGACCATGTTCGGCCTGACGTTCGAGAAGCTGATGCTCATCGGCATCATCGCCGTGTTCCTGCTCGGCCCCGAGCGGCTGCCGGCCTACACCCAGAAGCTCGCGGATCTGGTGAAGGCCGCGCGACGCATGGCCTCCGGTGCCCGGGAGCGCATGCGCGACGAGCTGGGACCGGAGTTCGACGAGGTCGACTGGAAGAAGCTCGACCCGCGTCAGTACGACCCGCGCCGCATCATCAAGGAGGCGCTGTTCGAGGACGAGCCGGTCGTCACGAAGCCGCGCGTCCCCGTCGAGACCACCATCGCCCGCCGGCAGCGGCTGGAGCGCGAGGCCGCCGCCGCGTCCGCGCAGCCGGCGCCCTTCGACGCCGAGGCGACCTGACGCGCGTCGCCCGGAACCGGGTCCTCAGCCGTTCCCGCTGAAGCGCGCGTCCACCGACTTCGCCTCCTCGCGGAGCGCGTCCACGACCGCCCGCACCGAGGGCCGCTCCGCGCGATCCGGGCGCAGCAGCACGTGCAGGTGCCGCTTCGACGTCACGCCCGACAGCCGCTTGACCACCACGCCGTCGTGCTCGTCCGCCGTGTAGCGGGGCAGCAGCGCGATCCCGTGCCCGGATGCCACGAGCGCCTCCGTGATGCGCGTGTCGCTGAGCCGCTGCACCACGCGCGCCGGCGCGCCCACGGCCTGCTCGATGTCGAGGAGGATCCGGTCGAACGGCAGGCCCTGCGGCACGCCGATCCACGGCTCCCCGCTGAGGTCGGCGGGGCTGACGGACGCCCGGCCGGCGAGGCGGTGGTCGGACGGCATCGCCACGTCGAGCGGCTCCACCATGAGCGGCACGATCACGAGGCCGAGTCCGCGCCAGGTGCCCGCCCCCGCGAGCGAGTGGGCGATGACGACGTCGAAGTCCGCCGTGAGGTCGGCGAAGGCGCGCGACGCCGGATCCCGGTCGCTCGCCCGCAGCGTGAGGTCCGGGATCGCGGCGACCCGGTCGAGGAGGCCGGGCAGCAGCATGCGGGCGGCGGTGGGGAACGTGGCGAGCGTGACCTCGCCGGACGGCTGGTGGCGGAAGTCCTCCCAGAGGGCCTCCGCGCGGGCGACGGCCACGGCGATGTCGGTCGCCGTCCGGGCGAGCGCGCGGCCCGCGTCGGTGAGCACGACGCCGCGCCCGGAGCGTTCGGTGAGCGGCACTCCCGCCTCGCGCTGCAGCACCTTGAGCTGCTGGGAGACGGCCGACGGGGTGCGGCCGGCGGCGCGCGCGACGGCACCGACGCTGCCGCGGTCGGCCAGCTCGCGGAGGAGCTCGAGGCGACGTATGTCCATGTAGGCAGGCTACACAGCGAGACAAGGACTATGAGCTTGTCCTGAACGGTCCGCGATGGTCCCATGGAGGTGCGGCGGAATGCGCCGCCATCCGCCTTCCCGCAGGAGCACCACCATGACCGTCTTCCTCATCGCCGTCGCCGCCCTCTCCGTCTCCGCCATCGCCGGCACCGTCGTCGTCACGGCGCGCGACGGCTACCGCGCCGTCCCGACGCGCACGCACCGCAGCCACGTGTAGCCCGCACGCGCAGCGCGCACGAGGAGGACGGCAGCCCGCTGGCTGCCGTCCTCGTCGTGCGCGTGGCCCGTCTCAGGCGCGACGGGCCACGCGCTCCCGGAGCGCGGACGCGGCGAAGCGCGCCGCCGCCTCGCTCCCGAATGCGCGGTGGAACTCGGGATCCGCGTCGTAGCCGTCCGCGACGCCGAGCACCATCGCCGCCGTCGTCGCCACGTCCCCCGCGTGGGCGGGGGTGCCGGGGATCTCGGCGAACCAGGCCAGGTGCGCGTCCGCGTGCTCCTGGGCGGCGGCGGATCCGGGGGCGTGGCCCTCCTCCTGGATCTCCCGCCAGCGCGTCAGCAGCCCCTCCGCCCGGGCCTTCCACGCACGCTGACGACGGACCCCCATGCCGTGCCACCACCCGTGCGCGGCCTCGAAGGCGTCACGCCCCCAGCGCGCGACGACCTCGTCCTCGTAGGCGTCGTTGAAGCCCTGCAGCATCACGTCCATCCGGGGCCCGAGGCCCTGCCGCCGCATGTCCAGGGTGTGCTCCACCGCGGCGATGCGCCGGTCGAGCATGGCGCGCTCCGCGGCCAGCCGGTCGAGGTGGGCTTCGAGCGCGCGGGCCTCGGCACCGGGGGTCTCCGGGGCGTCGAGCACCGCGCGGATCTCGGCGAGGGGCATGCCCGTCTCCCGGAGCAGCAGGATCCGCTGCAGACGCGCCACCGCCTCGGGTCCGTAGTGGCGGTACCCGTTCGCCCCGATGCGGTCCGGCGGGAGCAGGCCGATGCGGTGGTAGTGCCGCAGGGTCCGGCCGCTGATGCCCGCGCGGTCCGCGAGCTCGGTGACGGTCCACTCCATGGCACGCTCCTCCTCCGTCGGTGTCGCGCCCAGTCTCACGCGGTCGGCGCCAGGCCGAGGCGCCGCAGGGCGCGTCCCAGGATCTCCGCTGCCGGCGTGCGCACGCTCCGCGCCGCGGTCGTGCCCGCGTCCGCCAGGTACTGCTCCACGATGCGCCGCCCCGCGGCGTAGCCGGCGCCCGTGGGCAGGCCGACCGGCGCGATCCCCATCCGCTCGGCCGTCGCGTCCCCGAGCACCCAGGCCGGGAAGTCGTGCATGCCCGTGCGGTCGAGCCCGGCGACGACCTTCGCCAGCACCGCGTCGTCCCGTCGCGTCGCGTCGGCGACGAAGTGCGTCCAGCCGGCCTCGCCGTGGAGCTCCGCGGCGAACGCGTCCGCGAGCCCCTCGGCCACGACGTGCTCGCCGACCGTCACGGTCGCGGGATCCCAGACCACGCCGCCGGGGGAGTAGCGCACGTTGTGGTGCAGCTCGTGGACGGCGATCGCCTCCAGTCGCGCGAGGATGCGGGGCGACGGCCAGACGGTGACGGAGATGTACCCGGGGATCCCGCCGAACGCCGTGAGCCCCTGCACCTCCTCGACGAAGTGCCGGTCGTCAGGGTCGCCGAGCACGAGGAGGACCGTCAGGTCCGGCAGCGTCAGGCCGGGATCGGCCGCTCGGAGCGTCCGGGCGCCGTCGACCAGGGCCGTGCGGATGCGCGACCAGGCGTCCGCGGACACCAGCGCGTCGAGGCCCTCCCGTGCCCGTCCGGACGGATCCGCCGCGTCGAACCCGGAGGACCCGCGGTGCACCTCCGCGAGGTCGAGGGGCCCGGGGACGAAGGCGTACATGCGCGCCAGGGGCCGCCACATCGCGCGGACGAGGTCGGCGCGGGCGGCGGGCGGGGCGTCGAGGATCCGCCGCATGGCCGCGGCGCTGTCGAGCACGGTGATGTCCATGCCCTCCACCGTGAGGGGTGACGCAGGGGCAGGGTCCAGCGGCGGGTCCGTCGGATGCTCGGGGCTCAGGAGACGGACAGCCCCAACCGCCGGCCCGCGAGGCCCCGTCCGCGCGTGGACAGGTGGTCCGCGACGCGCAGGATCTGCACCGCGGCGGGATCCTCCGGCGCGGCCAGCACGAGCGGCGCCCCCGTGTCGCCGCCCTCGCGGAGCGCGAGGCTGAGGGGCACGCTGGCGAGCAGCGGCACGGGCGCGTCCTGCCCGACGGACAGGCGCCGCGCGACCTCCGCGCCGCCGCCCGCGCCGAAGAGCTCGAGCACGGATCCGTCGGGCTGGGCGAACCCGGCCATGTTCTCCACCACGCCGGCGACGCGCTGGCCCGTCTGCCGGGCGACCAGGCCGCTACGCTCGGCCACGTCGGCGGCGGCCGGCTGCGGGGTCGTGACCACGAGCACCTCCGCGTGCGGCAGCAGCTGGCCGACCGTGATCGCGACGTCGCCGGTGCCGGGCGGCAGGTCGAGCAGCAGCACGTCGAGGTCGCCGAAGAAGACGTCGGTGAGGAACTGCTGGATGGTGCGGTGCAGCATCGGCCCGCGCCAGGAGACCGCGGTCCCGCCGGTCGCGTCGGGGTCGAGGAACATGCCGATGGAGATGACCTTCACGCCGTGCGCGACGGGCGGCAGGATCATGTCGCCGACGCGCGTGGGCTGGGCCGTGCGTCCGTCGGCGTCGACCAGGCCGAGGATCCCCGGGATCGAGAAGCCGTGCACGTCGGCGTCGACGAGGCCCACCGCGAGGCCCTTCGCCGCGAGGGCGACCGCGAGGTTGGCTGTGAGCGTGGACTTGCCCACACCGCCCTTGCCGCTCGTGACGGCGTAGACGCGCGTGAGGCTGTCCGGGCCGAAGGGGATGCCCCGCTGCGCCGCGGGACCGCGGAGCCGTTCGGTGAGCGCGCGGCGCCGCTCGGGGCTCATCACGCCGACCGTCAGCTCGAGGCGCGCGACCCCGGGCACGGCCTCCACGGTCTCGCGCACGTCGCGCTCGATGGACGTCGCCGCCGGGCAGCCGACGATCGTCAGCGCGATGTCCACGTGCGCCACGCCGCCGTCGGCGATGCGGACGTCGGAGACCATGTCGAGCTCGGTGATCGGGCGGCGGATCTCGGGATCCACCACGCGCGCGAGCGCCCGCCGGACGTCGTCCGCCGTCACCGTCCCGGGGCCGGCGGGCTCAGCGGCCATGCGTCCTGCGGCCGCCGGCACCTGCGCCCTCGGCGTCGTCCGCCTCCGGGTCGTCGCGGCGGTCCAGCTCCTCGAGGAGCTGGCGGAGCTCGGCGCGGATGAAATCCTTCGACGCCACGTCCTTCATCTGCAGCCGCAGGGACACGACCTCGCGGGCGAGGTACTCGACGTCGGCCACGTTGCGCTCCGCGCGCTGGCGGTCCTGCTCGATCTGCACCCGGTCGCGGTCGTCCTGCCGGTTCTGCGCGAGCAGGATGAGCGGGGCGGCGTACGAGGCCTGCAGCGACAGGATCAGCGTGAGCGCGGTGAAGCCGAGCGCGGCGGAGTCGAAGCGCGCGGACTCGGGCCCGTAGGTGTTGTAGCCGATCCACGCGACGCAGAAGAGCGTGAGGCCGACCAGGAACCACGGCGTGCCCATGCCGCGGGCGATGGACTCGGTGAAGCGGCCGAACCGGTCGCGGCTCGCGCGGTTGCGCATCGGGAGGACGGTCGTGCGGAGGCCCTTGGGCGCGTCCAGCCGGACATCGCGGTTACTCTGCCGTGCCACGGGGGATCCTCCGTCCTCGTACGGGTCCTGCGGTGGGGATGGCAGCCGTGGCCGTGCCGTGGAAGCGGGCCGTGGCGCGCTTGCGGGTCTCGCGCTCCGCGTCGGCGCTCCGCCAGTCGTCGGGCAGGAGGTGGTCGAGGACGTCGTCGATGGTGACGACGCCGACCAGGCGGTGGTTCTCGTCCACCACGGGCACCGACACCAGGTTGTAGCTGGCCATGATGCGCGACACCTCGGCCGCGCTCGTGTCCGCGCGCACGGGTTCCAGGCCCTGGTCGAGCAGCGTGCCGAGGCGCTCGTGCGGCGGGTAGCGCAGCATCCGCTGGAAGTGCACCATGCCGAGGAAGCGGCCCGTGGGCGGCTCGTACGGCGGCAGCGTGACGCAGACCGCGGCGCCCAACGTGGGCGCGAGCTCGTGGCGGCGGATGAGCGCGAGGCCCTCCGCGACCGTGGCGTCGCCCGAGACGATGACGGGATCCGTGGTCATGAGGCCGCCCGCGGTGTCCGGCGCGTAGCTGAGGAGCATGCGGACGTCGTCCGCCTCCTCCGGCTGCATGAGCTCGAGGAGGGTCTCGCCGCGCTCGTCCGACAGCTGCGCGATGAGGTCGGCCGCGTCGTCGGGCTGCATCTGGTCGAGCACGTCGGCCGCGCGGTCGTCGTCGAGCGTGGCCATGATCTCGACCTGCTCGGCCTCCGGCATCTCCTCGAGCACGTCGGCGAGCCGCGCGTCCGGCAGCTCCTCGGCGACCTCGAGGCGGCGCGCCTGCGGCAGGTCGAGGAGGGTGTTGGCGAGGTCGGCGGGCAGCAGGTCGGAGTAGGCGGCGAGGAACTGGGACGCCGACTGGGCGACGCCGTCGTCCTGGAGCTCCGCCACCTCCTCCCACGTGGCGAAGATGGTGGCGCCCTTGGCGAACGGGGAGGGGCTCGTGCGCGGACGGCGGCAGAAGAGCTGCGAGACCTCCCACTCGGCCTGGCCGGACTCCTCGATGGCGACGTCCTCGATGACGGCTGTGCCGGATCCGTCGCGCATGCTCACGCGCCGCCCGAGGATCTCGGCGATGACGCGCACCTCGCCGCCGCGCTGCTCGAAGCGGCGCAGGTTGATGAGGCCGGTGGTGATGATCTGCCCCGACCCGATGCTCGTGACGCGCCCGATGGAGAGGAACACGCGGCGCTTGCCGGGGATCTCGACGATGAGGCCCACGACGCGCGGCGGATCGTCCTTGCGGTACACGACGAGGACGTCGCGGACGCGCCCGACGCGGTCTCCTGCGGGGTCGAACACACTGCACCCGGCGAGCCGGGCGACGAAGACTCGGGAGGCGCTCACAGAGTCAATCTAGTCGCTCGCCCAGCGCCCGCCCGGCACCCCGTGGAAGACTGGCGAGGTGACCAACCCGCTCCTCGGACGCCCGTCCCGTGCCCGCATGCCGAAGCTGCCGAAGGGGGAGCCCGTCGCCACCTACGAGACGTACGACGAGGCCCAGAAGGCCGTCGTCATGCTCGCCGAGGCCGACTTCCCGGTGACGCAGGTGAGCATCGTGGGGAACGAGCTGACGAGCGTCGAGCGGGTCACGGGGAAGCTCACCTCCGCCCGGGCCGCGATCGCCGGCGCGGCGAGCGGCGCCTGGCTCGGCCTCTTCCTCGGCCTCGTGACGTTCCTGTTCTCGCCGGTCCCGAACATCTCGTTCGTCGTCGGCGCGGTCATCATCGGCGTCGGCTTCGGGGCCATCTACGGGATCGTCAGCTACAGCGTCACGCGCCGACGCCGCGACTTCACCTCGGTGATGCAGGTCACCGCCACGAGCTACTCCGTGGTCGTCGAGCCGGACTCCCTGCACCGCGCGCGCAACGTGCTGGGCATCGGGGGAGTCGGCACCTCGGTCTACGGCGAGCCCGTGGTCACCACGCCGCCGCCCGCCCCGGCGCCCGTCTCCGGTCCCGCGGGCCCCTACGGGGAGCGCGTGCCCGAGCCGGGCGCATCCGACGCCCCCGAGCCCACCGCGCCCCCGACGTCGACCGACCGGCCCGTGGGCGAGCAGGGCGCGACCGGGGCCTGAGCCCCGCCCGCCCGCCCGCGTCGGCGGCTAGGCCCGCCCGGCCATCCAGGCCTCGACCTCGTCGGCCGTGCGCGGGATCCCCGCCGACAGGTTCTCGGCGCCGTCCCGCGTCACGAGGATGTCGTCCTCGATGCGGACGCCGATCCCGCGGAAGCGCTCCGGCACCGTGAGGTCGTCGGGCTGGAAGTACAGGCCCGGCTCGATCGTGAAGACCATGCCGGCCTCGACGATCCCGTCGATGTACATGTCGCGGCGCGCCTGCGCGCAGTCGTGCACGTCCAGCCCGAGGTGGTGGCTCGTGCCGTGGACCATGTAGCGGCGGTGGTGCTGGTTGTCGGCCGCGAGCGCCTCCTCCGCGCTGACCGGGAGCATGCCCCAGTCGGCGGCCTTCCGGGCGATGACCTGCATGGCGGCGGCGTGCACCTCGCGGAAGCGGATGCCCGGGCGGACGATCGCGAGCGCCGCGTCGGCCGCCTCGCGCACGGCCTCGTAGACCTCGCGCTGCACGTCGGTGAAGGTGCCCGAGACGGGGAGCGTGCGGGTGATGTCGGCCGTGTAGTAGCTGTCGAGCTCCACGCCGGCGTCGATGAGGATCAGGTCGCCCGGCATCACGCGGCCGTCGTTGCGGGTCCAGTGCAGGATGCAGGCGTGCGGACCGGACGCCGCGATCGTGTCGTACCCGACCGCGTTGCCGTCGGCCCGGGCGCGCGCGTTGAAGACGCCCTCGACGACGCGCTCGCCGCGCGCGTGCGCGATCACGGCGGGCATGTCGGAGATGACGTCGGAGAACCCGCGGCCCGTGGTGTCCACCGCCTCGCGCATCTGGGCGATCTCGTAGTCGTCCTTGACGAGGCGGAGCTCGGACACGTCGCGCGCGAGGAGGGCGTCGCCGTCGGCGGGGTCCGCCGGCGCGTCGTCGGACGCGGCGTCCCCGGCGGCGCGGGCCTCGTCCACGCGCGCGGCGAGGGCGGCGTCGGCCTCGCGGATCACTCGCACGGGACCCCCGGCGGCGATGGCGGCGTCGACGTCGGCGAGGGGCGCGGTGGCCAGTCCCAGGTCGGCCGCGACCTGACGGAGGGAGGGGCGCGGGCCGATCCAGAACTCGCCGATCTCGGCGTTGGCGTAGAACTCGTCGCTGTCGCGGCCGGCGCGCTCGCGGAAGTAGAGGGTGGCCCCGTGCGCGGATCCGTCGGCGGCGGATCCCTCGGCCACGGGCTCGAGCACCAGGACCGCGCCGGGCTCGCTGTCGGCGCCCCAGCCGGTGAGGTGGGCGAAGGCCGAGTGGGCGCGGAACGGGTAGTCGGTGTCGTTGCTGCGCTGCGCGAGGCGGCCCGCGGGGATCACGAGGCGTGCGCCGACGTGGAGGGCGGAGAGGCGGCGGCGGCGGTCGGCGGCGAAGGGCGCCTGCGCGCGGGCCGGGGGGTCGACCTCCTCGCGGTCAGCCCAGTTCGTGGAGACGAAGTCGCTGAACGCGGTGCTCGCGGGCGTGGTGCTGCGGTTCGAGGTGGCGCGCGGGACGGGCGCGTCGCCGGATCCGGGCGCGGGCGTCCCGGAGGGGGCGGATGTCACGGGGCTCGCGGTCTCGGTCGTCGCCAGGGGCGCGGCCGGATCGGCGGCGATCTCGGCGGGGACGGTCTCGGACGCGGTGTCGGTGTTCTCGGCCATCCGACGATCATCCCACCTGCGCGCGGCGCCGGGGCGGGGAGGCGGGGGCGGGGGCGGCTCAGCGGAGCGGCGTGAGCTGCGCGATCACCGGCCGGTGGTCGCTCCCCGCGCCGTCGCGGTCCTCGACGACGCGGAAGCCCGTGACCGCCCACCCGGGCGTGGCCATGATGTGGTCGATGGGCGTGCCGAGGAGCGCGGGGAGCCCCGTGGGCCAGGTGCCGACCGCGCCGTTGCCGGAGGCGCGCGCCGCGTCGACGCACTGCCCGAGGTCGGTGACCTGGTCGCGCTCGGTGGGCGTGCCGCCGTACCGGCTCATGTGGTCGAGCGTCGCGTTGAAGTCGCCCGCGATGATCACGTTGCCCTCGTCGCAGCGCTTCCCCAGCCAGGCGAGGTCGGCCCGCCAGTTGTCCATCTGCTCGGGGATGGGGGAGACGGGGTGCACGGCCATGATGACGGGCCCGTTCCCGTCGACGGGCTCCATGATGACGGTGGGCAGCACGCTCGTGGTGCCGCGCGACTCGTCCATGCGGTAGTCGCCGTAGGCCGCGCTGATGAGGATGGTGGTGGAGCGGGCGGCGGCCACGTCGTCGAAGGCCGCGGTGCGCACCCACATCGGCCGGCCGGCATCGCGCATGAGGACGGCGATCTCGGCGCCGGTCTCCTCGCGGGTCTCGGGGAGCGTGATGACGTCGGCCCCGGACTCGATGGCCAGGTCGGCGACCGCGCGCGCTCCCGTCGCGCCGCCGAGCGTGTTCCACGACAGCACGGTGACGTCGTCGGCCTGCGCCTCCTGGAACGCCGTGTCGCCGAGCCCGCGCGTGGCGAGCACGGCCGAGTTGGCGCCGATGAACAGCACGAGCAGCACGGCGATGCTGCCGAGCAGGCGACGGCCGGGGCGGATCACGAGGCCGAGGACGAGGGTGAGCACCAGCACGGCGGCCGCCGCGGCGACGAGGCCGCCGCGGATGGCGACGGCGTGGGCGACGAGGTACGTCTGCTCCAGCCCCAGCAGCTGCGGCCAGGTGACGACGAGGAATCCCGCGGCCGTGACGAGGATGACTGCTGCTCCGACGACCCGACCCATGACGTCCCCCACACTATGGCGGCTCTCTGGGAGAGCGCCGCCGCGGGGCCCGGCCGGCCGGCCCTCCACGGGCCGCCACCTAGGATGGAGGGATGCCGGAGGAGCAGCCAGGTCCCATCGACCTGCACACGCACAGCTCCGTCTCGGACGGCACCGAGACGCCCGTCGAGCTCGTCGCGCAGGCCGCGTCGCAGGGCCTCTCGGCCGTGGCGCTCACCGACCACGACTCCACCGCGGGCTGGGCCGACGCCTCGGCCGCCGCGCTCGTGCACGGCATCACGCTCGTCCCCGGCATGGAGATGAGCACGCAGCTCGAGTACGCCAGCGTCCACGTGCTCGCGTACCTCTTCGATCCCGAGGACGCCGACCTCGCGGCGATGACCGCGCGCGTCCGCTCGGAGCGCATGACCCGCGCCGAGGCGATGGTGGGCCGCATCTCCCGCGACTACGACCTCACCTGGGCCGACGTCCTGGCGCAGACGACGCCCGGCAGCACCATCGGCCGGCCGCACATCGCCGACGCGCTCGTCGCCCGCGGCCACGTGCCGACGCGCACGGCCGCGTTCGAGAGCATCCTGCACTGGCAGGGCGGCTACTACCGCCCGCACTACGCGCCGGATCCGATCCTCGGCGTCGAGCTGATCACGGCGGCCGGCGGCCTGGCCGTGCTCGCGCACCCGGGCGCCCGCGGGCCCGAGCGCGTGCTGTCGGACTCGCGCATGACCGCGCTCGTCGCCGCCGGGCTCTTCGGCGTCGAGGTCCGGCACCGCGACAACCCGCCCGCGTCGCGCGTGCGCCTCACGGAGCTGGCGGAGCGGTTCGGGCTCGAGGTCACGGGATCCAGCGACTACCACGGCGCGGGCAAGCCGAACCGGCTCGCCGAGAACACCACGGAGCCCGCGGTGCTCGCCCGCATCATCGAGCGCGCGTCGGGATGGGCGCCCGTCGTGCCCGTTCCCGCCGCCTGACCGGCGGCCCGACCGACGTCGCACGGGCCGGTCACGACGGAGGGGCCGCATCCGGTGGATGCGGCCCCTCGTCGTGCGATCCGTGCAGCGGGGCGCTAGGACGTCGCGGTGGGGCGATCGCCCCCCGAGCGGCGACGGCGGTTGCGCGAGCGCGGACGGGTCTGGCCGTCGGGGTGGGGCGCGTCGTGGCCGCCGGCCGTGTTGGGCTGCTCGCTGCCGATCCTGGCGGTCGCCTCCGCGGACGCGGAGGCGGTGGCGGACGCGGTCGAGGTGCTGCGGCTGCGCGACCGGTCGCGGTCTCCGCCGGTGGAGGATGTGCGGCTGCCCGAGCGGTCGCCGCCGCGGTCGCCGCCGCGTCCGCCGTCCCGGCTGCCGCCGCGGCCGCCGTCGCGACCCGAGTCGGATCCGCGGCTGCCCGGACGCTCGCGCGGGGTGCCGTCGGGGTTCACCGTGGGGGTCGCGCGGAGGCGGCCCGTGGACCCGGCCGGGATGTCGAGGTCGGTGTAGAGGTGCGGCGAGGACGAGTACGTCTCGGTGGGCTCCGGCTGGCCGAACTCGAGGGCGCGGTTGATGAGCGCCCACTTGTGCAGGTCGTCCCAGTCGACGAACGTGACCGCGATGCCGGTCTTGCCCGCGCGGCCCGTGCGGCCGACGCGGTGCAGGTACGCCTTGTCGTCCTCGGGGATGGTGTGGTTGATCACGTGGGTGACGTCGAGCACGTCGATGCCGCGCGCCGCCACGTCGGTGGCGATGAGGATGTCCTTCTTGCCGGCCTTGAACGCGGCCATCGCGCGCTCGCGCTGCTCCTGGTTGAGGTCGCCGTGCACGGCGGCGGCGTTGAAGCCGCGGTCGTTGAGCTCCTCGACGAGGCGGGCGGCGGCGCGCTTGGTGCGCGTGAAGATCACGGTCTTGCCGCGGCCATCGGCCTGGAGGATGCGGCCGATCACCTCGTCCTTGTCCATGTTGTGCGCGCGGTACACGAGGTGGCGGATGTTCGCCTGCATGAGGCCCTCGTCCGGATCCGTCGCGCGGATGTGGATCGGCTTCGTCATGAAGCGGCGGGCGAGCGCCACGATCGGGCCCGGCATGGTGGCCGAGAACAGCATCGTGTGGCGCACGGCGGGGGTCTGCGCGAACAGCCTCTCGATGTCCGAGAGGAAGCCGAGGTCGAGCATCTTGTCGGCCTCGTCGAGCACCATCTCGCGCACGTTCTGGAGCGAGAGCAGGCGCTGGCCCACGAGGTCGAGGAGACGACCCGGGGTGCCGACGACGATCTGCGCGCCGGCCTTGAGCTGCTCGATCTGGCCCTCGTACGCCTTGCCGCCGTAGATGGAGACGACGGTGGTGGCGCGGTTCGCGGTGGCGATCTGGAGGTCCTCGGTGACCTGGACGGCGAGCTCGCGCGTCGGGACGACCACGAGCGCCTGCACGCCGGGCTCCGGGGTGAGGCCGAGCCGCTGGATGAGCGGGAGGCCGAAGCCGAAGGTCTTGCCGGTGCCCGTCTTGGCCTGGCCGATGATGTCCTGGCCGGCGAGCGCCAGGGGGATGGTCTGCTCCTGGATGGGGAAGGGTTCGAGGATCCCGTGGTCGGCGAGCGCCTGCACCATGTCCTCGTCGATGTTCAGTTCGGTGAAAGTCACGTTGTGCCCTGTCTAGCGGTGCGGTCCACGCCCGGACTGCTGCTCTGCGGGCGCGATGGGGCCCTTCCGTTGAGGGACCACGGGCGAGTTTAGCGGGCGGGCGCCCGATGGCCGCCTCCGCCGCCCTATACGCTGGCCACGTGCTCAAGATGTTCGGACGCCGGTCGACGACGATCGAGGCGCCCCGGGTCAGGTCCCGCGGCGAGTCGAAGAGGCGATCCGCGGCGACGACCGTGAGCGTGGACGACTTCTCGCCCGACACCCTCCGCTTCCTCGGCGCCGTCGCCTACCTGCAGCTGACGGTCTTCGAGACCCTGTCGCGCGCGGTCGCCGAGGCGCCGGACCTCGCCGGCAAGGAGGCCGTCTCGACGGCCGCCGGCATCGCGCTCGGCAAGCACCAGGCGCTCGCGGCCGAGATCAAGCGCCAGGACGGCGACCCGAGCGTCGTCATGGAGCCGCACCGCGCCGCGTTCGACCGGTTCACCGCCACCGTCGCGGGCGCCGACTGGTACGAGTGCCTGCTCTCCGCCTACATCACCACGGGGCTGCTCGACGACTTCTTCGTCCGCCTCGCCTCCGGGCTCCCGTCGGACCAGCGCCAGCGCGTCGTCGTGCTGCTGTCGTCGGGCGTGGGGCAGCAGGGCATCGTCGACGCCGTGCGAGCCGGGATCCGCCGCGACCCGCGCCTCGCCTCGCGCCTGGCCATGTGGGGCCGCCGCCTCGTCGGCGACACGCTGCTCGTCGCGGGGACGGCCATGCGCGCGTCCCTCGCCGACCCGGACGACGCGCGCGTGCACCTCGAGCCCGTGTTCGCCGGGATCATCACTGCGCACACCCGGCGGATGGACGCGCTCGGCCTCACGGCCTGACGCACCGCGGCTCGGCCCGGGATGCGACGATGCCCGGTCCATCGCGGGACCGGGCATCGTGACGTGCGGGTGGGGTCGTCAGCCGCCGATGGCGGCCAGGTCGCGGGCGTCGGCGGAGGAGCGTCGACGCCCCACCAGCAGGTCGGCCCCGGCCGCGACGAGCGCCGAGACCGCGAGCGTCGCGATCCAGATGACGCCCTGGTCCCAGCGGAGGCCGGCCCACGTGAGGACGACCCACGCGACCATGGCGGCCGTCGTGCCGACCGCCGGGATCAGCAGCGCGCCGTGCGTGGCGCGGTGGGGGAGCGCGTAGCGCGCGACGAGGCCGATCAGGGCGCCGAACAGCGCGACGAACATGAGCTCCACGGGCGTCGGGCTAGCGGACGAAGCCGATGCGCGGGGCGTCGGCGCTGCCGAGCTCCACGTAGGCGAGGTGGGCGGTGACGGCGAGGTGCGTGGCGCCCTTGTCGTCCGTGAAGGAGAGGAAGGGGGAGGAGTCGCGGACGGCGTCCGTGACGGTCCGCTGGACCTCCTCGGGCGTCTGCTTGGTGCTGAAGGAGAGCTCGCGGGCGGTGTTGACGAGGCCGATACGGATTTCCACGGGAGGTGCCTTTCGATGCGTCGGATGCGACGGTGCCCCCTCAGGCTAGGGCACCCGGATGCGCGGCCCCGTGGCGTTCACTGAGGGCGGACGGACGGGCGGGCGGCGGCGGCCGATCCGCGGATCCGCCGTCGTCGGGGGCCGCCGGTAGCGTGGGCGCGTGACCATCAGGGGATTCCGCCAGCCGCTCGTCTCCGACGCCGACGGCGGCGCCCCCGCGGTGACGCTCGACCCGTCGCAGCGCGCCGTCGTGGAGCTGCCCGTCGGCGTGAGCGCCGCCGTCATCGGCGCGCCGGGGTCGGGCCGCACCACGACGCTGCGGGAGCTCGTCGCCGACCGGATCCTCGCCGCGGGGCTCGACCCCGCCCAGGTGCTCGTGCTCGCCCCGTCCCGCGCCGCCGCCACGCGCCTGCGCGACGAGCTCGCGCTCCGGGTCGGGGTGCCCACGCTCGGCCCCCTCGCGCGCACCGCCACGTCCGTCGCGTTCGAGGTGCTCGCGCGCCGCGCCGCCGAGACGGGCACCGAGCCGCCCCGGCTGCTCACGGGCGCCGAGCAGGACCAGATCATCGCCGACCTCCTCGCCGGGCACGAGGAGCGGGGCACCGGGCCCGCGTGGCCGGATCCGCTCGGCGTCGAGGTCCGGCGGCTTCGCGCCTTCCGCACCGAGCTCCGCGAGCTGCTCATGCGCGCGACGGAGGAGGGCGTGCGGCCGGACGCCCTGGCGGAGCTCGGCCGCGCGCACGACGTGCCCGAGTGGATCGCCGTGGCGGAGTTCGCCCGCGAGTACGAGGACGTCGTCGACTCCTTCCGCGGCGACCACCTCGACAGCGCGGAGCTGCTCGCGGAGGCCGTGCTGCTCGTGTCGCGGGGGGACGCGCTCACGGGGATCCGGCTGGTCGTCGCCGACGACCTGCACGAGGCCACCGTGGCGACCCTCTCGCTCCTCCGGGCGCTCGCAGCGCGCGGCGCGGACGTGATCGCGTTCGGCGACCCGGACGTCGCGGCGGCCACCTTCCGCGGGGCGGAGGCGTCCGCGCTCGGCCGCCTCTCCACCGTGCTCGGCCTGCCCGGGCTCCGCACGCTCGTGCTCGACCGGGTGCACCGGCAGCCGCCCGCGCTCCGGGCGCTCACCTCCGCGGTCACGGCGCGCATCGGCGCGGCCGGCGCGGGGCGGCAGCGGCAGGCGGGATCCGCGCCGGGCCTCGTCGACGACGCCGACCCGATCCAGGTCATCGAGGCGCCGACGCGCGCCCTGGAGCTCGCCCGCCTCGCGCGCCGGCTCCGCGAGGAGCACCTGCTGGGCGGCGTGCCGTGGGCGCGCATGGTCGTGCTCGTGCGCTCCGGATCCCTCGTGCCCCAGGTCGCCCGCAGCCTCGCGACCGCCGAGGTGCCCACGCGCACGGCCGTCGCCGGGCGCGCGCTCCGCGACGACCTCGCCGCGCTCGCCCTCATCCGCGCCGTCGACGTCGTGCTCGGCCGCGTCCCGCTCACGCCGGACATCGCGGCCCAGCTCGCCACGGGTCCGCTCGGCGGCCTCGACGGGGTCCAGCTGCGCCGCCTCCGCCTCGCGATGCGCCAGGAGGAGCTCGCGGGCGACGGCCACCGGTCGAGCGACGAGCTGCTGGTGGAGGCGCTGGCCGCGCCCGGCCGGCTCGAGACGCTCGACCTCGCGCCCGCGCGTCGCCTGGCCCGCCTCGCCCGCACGCTGCAGGGGGCCCGCGAGCTGTCATCCGCCGACGGCACGATCGAGGAGCTGCTCTGGCACCTGTGGGAGGGCTCGAAGCTGGCGACGCCGTGGTTCGAGCAGGCGCTGCAGACCGGCATCGTCGCCGACCAGGCCAACCGCGACCTCGACGGCGTCGTCGCGCTGTTCACGGCGGCCCGGCGGTTCGTCGAGCGGAACCCGGGCCGCCCCGCGTCCGACTTCGTCGAGGAGCTGCTCGGCGCGGAGGTGCCCGAGGACACGCTCTCGCCCCAGCCGCTCGCCGACACGGTCCTCGTCGCCACGCCGTCCGCCGTCGTGGGCGCCGGGTACGAGGTCGTCGCGGTCGCCGCGCTCCAGGAGGGCGTGTGGCCGAATCTGCGGCTGCGCGGATCCCTGCTGCACCCGCAGCGCCTCTCCGCCGTGGCGCGCGGGCTCGACCGGGCCGACGTCGACGAGCGCGCCGAGGTCCTGGGCGACGAGCTGCGGATGCTCGCGCTCGCCGTCTCCCGGGCGTCGCGCGTCGTGGTGCTCAGCGCCACCGCCAACGACGAGGAGGCGCCGTCGCCGTTCCTGCGCCTGGTGCCGCCCGCGCCCGGCCTCGCGGAGGCGGAGGCCGGCGCCGAGGCGGGCCGGGTGGCGGAGGACGCGCCCGCCGCGCTGCGGATCCGCCCGGACCACCCCCTGTCGCTGCGCGGGCTCGTCGGCGCGCTCCGCCGCGAGCTCGCGGTCGTGCACCGCGACGCGGTGCTCCTGGAGGACGGCCGCGTCGTCTCCGGCGACCGCACCGCGCGCCGGCCGGCCGACGCCACCCGCGAGCGCGGCCTCGCCGCCGCGTCCGCCCTCGCGCGCCTCGCGGCGGAGGGCGTGACGGGCGCGGACCCCGCCGAGTGGTACGGCCTCCGCGCGCCGTCCACCACCGAGCCCGTCGTCGACCTCACCGACCCGGAGGCCCGCGTGCCCGTGTCCCCGTCGCGGCTCGAGGCGTTCGAGCGCTCGCCGCTCAACTGGTTCATCGACCAGGCGTCCGGCGGATCCACGAGCACGGCCATGGGCATCGGCACCATCGTGCACGCGGTCATGGAGGAGGCGAGCCTCGATCCCGATGCCGACCTCCGCCCGCCGGCCCTCGAGGCCCGCCTCGACGCGCGCTGGGGCGAGCTGCCCTTCGAGTCGCCCTGGGTGGGCGAGCGGGAGCGGCGGCAGGCCGGCGAGCTCATCGCGGGCGTCAGCGGGTACCTCCGCGACTTCGCCGCCGACGGCGGGCGCATGCTCGCGGCCGAGGGCGGCTTCGAGCTCGAGGTGGGCGTCGCCCGCCTCCGCGGGAAGATCGACCGCATCGAGCTGACGGAGGAGGGCCGGGTGGTCATCGTCGACCTCAAGACCGGCCGGCACTTCCCGACCCGCGCCGAGATCCCCGGGCACGCGCAGCTCGGCTCCTACCAGCTCGCCTTCGTGGAGGGCTCGCTCGAGGACGTGCCCGCGGGCGCCCCGTCCGGCGGCGCGAAGCTGCTGTACGTCTCGGGCGGCACGCGCGGCCTGCCCTACCGCGAGCTGCCGCAGGAGCCGCTGACCCGCGAGGAGCTCGACGGGTTCCGCGCGCGCATCGCGGATGCCGCGACGGGCATGGCGGGCGCGACCTTCGACGGCACGCCGGACCTGGGGGAGCGGGATCCGGGATCGGCCAGGCGGTACCGCATCCACCTCGTGCGGGCGGTGTCCGCGTGAGCGGCGTCGGGACGAGCGGTCTGGCGGCCGACGGCATGGTCAGCGCGCAGCGGATCGCGGAGACGCTCGGCCTGCCGCGGCCCACGGAGCAGCAGCGTCGCGTCATCGAGTCGCCGCTCGAGCCCGGCCTCGTCGTGGCGGGCGCCGGCAGCGGCAAGACCGAGACCATGGCGAGCCGCGTCGTCTGGCTGCTCGCCAACGGGCACGTGGGCGTCGAGGAGATCCTCGGCCTCACCTTCACGCGGAAGGCCGCGGGCGAGCTCGGGGTGCGGATCCGCGCGCGCATCGAGCAGCTGCAGCAGGCCGGGCTCGCGGCCGTGCCCGCGGACGCGTTCGCGACGCCCACCGTGCAGACCTACAACGCGTTCGCGAACGGCATCTTCCGCGACAGCGCCACGCTCATCGGCCGCGAGGCGGAGTCGGTCGTGCTCACGGAGGCGTCGGCGTGGCAGCTCGCGCGCCGGCTCGTGGTCGAGAGCACCGACCCGTGGCTGCTCGAGCTGGGCCGCGGGGTGGATCCCATCACGCAGGCCGTCATCTCCCTCAGCCGGGCCATGAGCGAGAACGTCGCCGACCCGGCCGAGGTCGTGCGCCTCGCCGGGGCGTTCACGGGCCTCGCCGAGCTGCCGTTCGGATCCGCCCGCATCAGGAAGGCGCCGGCCGCCGAGGCGGTCGCCGCCGTCGGCGCGCTGCCGCCGCTCGTCGACCTCGCGGTGCGCTTCCAGGAGGAGAAGACCCGGCGCGGGCTCGTGGAGTACAGCGACCAGGTCGCCTTCGCGCTCGCGATCTGCGAGCGGGTGCCGCAGGTCGTCGCCGAGCACCGGAAGCGCTTCCGCGTGGTTCTCCTCGACGAGTACCAGGACACCTCCGTGGTGCAGACCCGGCTCCTCGCCACGCTCTTCGGCGGCACGCCCGTCATGGCGGTCGGGGACCCGCACCAGTCCATCTACGGCTGGCGCGGCGCGAGCGCGGCGAACCTCGCGCGCTTCGGCGCCGACTTCGCGCCGGCCGGCGCTGCCGCCGCCGACGTGCCCGTCTACGCGCTGTCCACCAGCTGGCGGAACCCGGGCGCGGTGCTCGGCGCCGCGAACCGCATCGTCGAGCCGCTCACCGCCGCGTCGCGGATCCCCGTCGCGCGCCTGGAGCCCCGCCCCGACGCGGGCGACGGGCGGCTCGACGTCGCCTACGAGGAGACCATCGCGGACGAGGCCGCGAGCGTCGCCGCGTGGTTCGCGGACCGGCTGCGGCAGCGGGGGCCGGACGGTCGACCGCGCTCGGCTGCGATGCTCTGCCGGTCGCTCAAGACCATCGAGCCGTTCACGACGGCGCTCGCCGACCGCGGCGTGCCGTTCCGCGTGCTCGGCCTCGGGGGCCTCCTCGACCAGCCCGCCGTGGTCGACCTGGTGTGCGTCCTCCGCGTGCTGCACGACCCCACCGCGGGCAGCGAGCTCGTGCGGCTCCTCACGGGCGCGCGCTGGCGCATCGGCACGAAGGACGTGCACGCGCTGTCCCGCGTCGCCTCCTGGCTGATGTCCAGGGATCACGCGCAGAAGCCGCTCGCCGACGAGGTGCGCGACGGCCTCCGGGCCTCCGTGGTGCCGGACGAGGTGGGATCGGTGGTCGACGCCCTCGACTTCGTCGTCGACGCCCGCGAGGGCCACACCGCGCTCGCCGGGTTCAGCGCGGAGGGCCTCGCGCGCCTCCGGGCCGCCGGCCGCCAGCTGCAGGTGCTGCGCTCCCGCGTCGGGCTCGACCTCGTCGATCTCGTCACGGTCGTCCAGCAGGAGCTGCTGCTCGACATCGAGGTCGCCGCCAACGAGACGGATCCGCTCGGCCGCGCGAGCCTCGAGGCCTTCACCGAGCAGGTGGCCGGCTACCTCCAGGGCGACTCCGCGGGCACGCTCGGACCGTTCCTCGCCTGGCTCGCGGAGGCGGAACGACGCGACAACCTCGCCCCGCGCACGGAGGAGCCGGAGCCCGGCACCGTGCAGATCCTCACCATCCACGGCTCGAAGGGCCTCGAGTGGGACGTCGTGGCCGTGCCGCGCATGGTCGACGGCGAGCTGCCCGGCACGCTCCGGGAGAAGCGGGGATGGGTCGCGTTCGGCGCGCTGCCGTTCGAGTTCCGCGGCGACTCCGCCGAGCTGCCGTCGCTCGCCTGGCGCGGCGTCGAGTCGCAGAAGGAGTTCGCGGAGGCGATGGAGGCGTTCGGCGAGGAGCTCGAGGAGCGCAACGCGGCCGAGCAGCGGCGCCTCGCCTACGTCGCCATCACGCGCACGCGATCCGATCTGCTGCTCAGCGGCTCGTTCTGGTCCACGCAGCAGAAGCCGCGCGGGCCCGGGGCGTTCCTCCGCGAGATCCAGCAGGTGGGGCTCATCGCCCCCGACGCCCTGCCCGAGGCCCCTGAGCTGGAGGAGAACCCGCTCGAGCCCGGATCCGCGCGCGTCGCCTGGCCGCTGCCCCCGCTCGGGCCGCGCGAGGCCCGGGTGCGCGCGGCCGCCGAGGCGGTGGCCGATGCGGATCCGGACGCGGAGACCGTCTGGACCCGCGACATCGACCTGCTCCTCGCCGAGCGCGACGCCCGCGCGCGGGACGCCGAGCTCGTCGACCTGCCCACGCGCATCCCCGCGTCGCGCTTCAAGGACTTCGTGAGCGACCCCGCCGGCGTCGCCGCGCGCCTGCGCCGCCCCATGCCGGAGCGCCCCTACCGGCAGACCCGCCTCGGCACGCTCTTCCACGGCTGGGTCGAGGCGCGCTACGGGCCCGCGGGCACGGCCGACGTCATCGACGCGTCCGGCGTGGAGCTGGATGCGGATCCGACCGAGCCGCCCGTGGAGACAGAGGACCTCGACCGTCTGCGGACGATCTTCGAGGCGAGCGAGTGGGCGAGCCGGAAGCCGGAGGAGGTCGAGGTCGAGATCCACATGGAGCTCGCCGGCCAGGTCGTCATCTGCAAGATCGACGCGGTGTTCCTCATCGACGGCCGCTACCGCGTCGTCGACTGGAAGACCGGCCGCACCCCGAAGGACGCCGCCGACCTCGAGCTCAAGCAGCTCCAGCTCGCGCTCTACCGCCTCGCGTTCGCCAAGTGGCGCGGCATCGCCCCCGAGCTCATCGACGCCGAGTTCTACTTCGTGGCGGACGACCGGTCGCTGAAGCCGGAACGGCTCTACTCGGAGGACGACCTCGTGGCGCTCTGGTCGGGCGCGCGCACGCCCGACGCGTCGCGCGCGCCGTCGGGGGAGACGGTGGGCTGAGGCCGGGAGTCGAGCATCTCCTCGACCTGGTCGACGTCCATCACGGGCAGCGTCTCGTGCGCGATGCGCTGGCCCTCGTCGGCGCGCACCGTGTCCACGAGCGCGCTGAGCATGTTCACGGCGTCGTCGACGATGCCCGGGTTGCGCGTCTCCGTGCCGTGCAGCAGCCAGCGGGCGATCTCGAGCTCGGCGTAGAGGAGCGCACGCTGCTTGAGCTGGCGGTCGACCGTCACGTGGTGCGCCTGGTTGTAGGCGCGGAAGACGCTCTCGGCGACGTGCTCGGCGCGCGCCCCCAGCACCCAGTGCAGGTCGTGCGCGGGGTCGGCGACGCGGAGCTCCGACCAGCCGATCATCCCGGTCACGTCGTCGCCGTCGACGAGGAACGAGGACGCCTGCACGGCGCCGTTGACGACCGCGGGCTGGAACTGCCAGAGCGACGCGTCGTCGAGCGCCTCCTCCCAGCGCGACAGCAGGAGGCTCGGCACGAGCGCGGTGGCCGCCGCCCGGTCGATGAGCGCGGCGGTCTGGCTGTGGATCTCGGCGGCCGAGAGCACGGGCAGCCCCGCGTCGGCGACGAACCCGGTCGGCAGGCTGTGCACGGCCGAGACGGCGGCGCCGATGGAGCGCGCGAGGCCGTCGCCCGCGGGGATCTCATCCAGCGAGATGACGCGGCCGGGCACGTGCCCGTAGACGAAGCCGCGGGTCGGCTTGATGGGCGCCTGCCCCAGGAACTCGGGCACCTGGAACGGCAGGCGGGAGCGGATCCCGGTGCTCAACGCCCGCAGCGCCACGAGGTCGGCGGACTGCTCGGACTCGGCGGCCTGCGTGGTCGGGACGCGCACGAGGAGCGCGCGGCCGTCCCGCGTGGAGAGGAGCGCGGAGTCGAAGTCGCCCGCGCCGCCGGCCGTGAACGGGGTGCTGCGGACCACGTCGAGCCCCGAGACGGCCGAGGTCGCCAACGCGGCTAGAGTGAGGTGGGATCTGGCCATGCCTTACAGGTTAGGTCGCTGGGAGCCCTCCGTCTCACCGCGCCACGCGCTTCCGGCCCCACACGTGCACCGTGGGCGGACCACGACGGAAGACGTCCCGCCCCTCGGCCCGTCCGTCCTCGAAGTCGATTGGTCCCCCGTGCTCGACAGCTTCCTCTCCCGCCTGCCCCTGTCCCGTGAGGGCGTCGACCGCGACGGCCTGCGCCGCGACTCACCCGCCCTCTTCGACGAGCTGTGGGCGGATCCGGCCACGCGCGTCCTCGCGCTGCACGGCCACCGCGCGCTGGGGGCAGCCTCCGACGGCCGCGCCGCCCTCGACCTGCTGCCGGTCGACCGCGTCACCGCCGCGACCGTCCGGATCTACCTCGGCCGCACGACCGTCGCGCACGAGGGCGAGCCGGTCGGCACGCCCGTCGTCGCCGCGGTCCTCACCGACGCCGCGGCCGCCGAGCTCGAGCCCGGCGACGATCGCTGGCTGGAGCTGCGCACGACCGCCACGCAGCTCGACGACCGCGACGCCGCGCTCTTCACGGGCGCTCTCGCCACCGCCAACTGGCACGCCTCCCACCCGTTCTCGCCCAAGACGGGCGAGCCCACCGTCGTCGAGCAGGGCGGCTGGGTGCGCCGCGCCCCCTCCGACGGCTCGCAGGTCTTCCCGCGCACCGACGCGGCCGTGATCATGGGCGTCGTCGACCAGGACGACCGCCTGCTCCTCGGCGCCAACGCCATGTGGGGCGGCGACCGCTACTCGCTGCTCGCGGGCTTCGTCGAGCCGGGGGAGTCGTTCGAGGCGGCCGTGAAGCGCGAGGTGCTCGAGGAGTCCGGCGTCACCGTCGAGGATCCCCGCTACCTGGGCAGCCAGCCGTGGCCGTTCCCGGCCTCCGTCATGGTCGGCTTCCTCGCGCGCGTCTCCGCCTCGAGCGGGCCCGCGACGCCCGACGGCGTCGAGATCGTCGACCTGCGCTGGTTCAGCCGCGAGGAGCTGCGGGCGTCGCTCGGCGAGATCGCGCTCCCCGGCCCGTCGTCCATCGCGCGCGCCATCATCGAGGAGTGGTACGGCGGCCCCCTCGAGGACGGCGAGCGGGAGTGGTGATCCGCCGATCGTGACCGACCAGCTCGTCCCCGGCACCCCCGGGCGCGACCCCTACGGGTCCACCGCGCCCGGCGCCCTCCCGGCACCCGTCGCCCTCGGCCCCGTCACCGCGGACGAGCCCGTGGAGGACGTCCGCACCGCCGAGTCGCTTCTCGAGGCCCTCGACGACCAGCAGCGCCTCGCCGCGGAGGCGCTCCTCGGCCCGGTCGTCGTGCTGGCGGGTGCGGGCACGGGCAAGACGCGCGCCATCACGCACCGCATCGCGTACGGGATCCAGGCCGGCGTGTACCCGCCCAACCGCGTCATGGCGCTCACCTTCACCTCGCGCGCCGCGGCCGAGCTGCGCGGACGCCTCCGCGAGCTCGGCGCCGGACCCGTGGCCGCGCGCACCTTCCACGCGGCTGCCCTCAAGCAGCTCAACTTCTTCTGGCCGCAGGTGGTCGGCGGCACCATGCCGCGCCTCATCGAGAGCAAGGGGCGGATGCTCGGCCACGCCGCCGAGTCGCTGCGCCTCCGCCTCGACACGGCCGCGCTCCGCGACATGGCCGCCGAGGTCGAGTGGCGGAAGGTCTCGATGATCTCGATCGAGCAGTACGGCCTCGCCGCGCGCACCACCCGCACGCTGCCGCCGCAGCTCGACGCCGACCAGGCCGTCGCGCTCCTCCAGGCCTACGAGGACATCAAGGACCAGCGCCGCCAGCTCGACTTCGAGGACGTGCTGCTCGCCACCGCGGGCATGATCGAGGCCGAGCCGTGGGTCGCGCAGCAGGTGCGCGAGCAGTACCGCTTCTTCGTGGTCGACGAGTACCAGGACGTCTCGCCGCTGCAGCAGACGATCCTCGACCTCTGGATGGGCGACCGCCGCGACCTCTGCGTGGTCGGCGACGCCAGCCAGACCATCTACTCGTTCGCGGGCGCCAAGAGCGCCTACCTCCTCGACTTCGCGTCGCGCTTCCCCGAGGCGACGGTCGTGCGGCTCGAGCGGAACTACCGGTCGACCTCGGGCATCACGGAGGCGGCGAACCGGCTGATGCGCGGCCGCCCTGGTGCGCTCACGCTCGTGTCGGCGGACGCGGATCCGGACGGCGACGGCACCGGCACCGCATCCGCCCGCGCCGCGACGGGCCGCGGATCCGCCGCGGTGCCCGGCCGCGGCGAGGGCTTCCGGGCGCCGCAGGTGAGCGCGTTCCCGTCCGACGGCGCCGAGGCGCGCGCGATCGCCGGTGCCATCGCGCAGCAGATCGCCTCGGGCATCGCGCCCGAGGACATCGCCGTCCTCTACCGCATGAACGGCCAGTCGGCGGTGCTCGAGCAGGCGCTCGGCGACGCGGGCGTCAGCTACCAGGTGCGCGGATCCCAGCGCTTCTTCGACCGCCCCGAGATCAAGCAGGCGCTCCTCGCGCTCCGCGGTGCGTCCGTCTCCATCTCGGGCGAGCCGCTGTTCAAGTCGGTGAGCGACGTGCTCCGCGGCCTCGGCTGGAGCCAGGCACCGCCCGAGCAGCCGGGCGCCGTGCGCGACCGGTGGGAGTCCCTCGACGCGATCATGGGCCTCGCCGAGCGCATGCCCGCGGGCAGCACCTTCCGCGCCTTCACCGACGAGCTGCTCGAGCGCCAGGCCGGCCAGCACGAGCCGACGGTGTCCGCCGTCACGCTCGCGACGCTGCACTCCGCCAAGGGCCTCGAGTGGGAGCACGTCTACCTGATGGGGCTGAGCGAGGGGCTCGTGCCCATCAGCTACGCGCAGACGCTCGAGGCGGTGGACGAGGAGCGGCGCCTCCTCTACGTCGGGATCACGCGCGCGCGATCCGGGCTGCGGCTCTCCTGGAGCCGGAGCGGACCGCATCGATCGGGGCAGCGGGAGCCGTCGCGGTTCCTGGCAGAGCTCGACACCCGCATCGCGGGTGGGGGCGCGAAGCGCGGCGCGTGACCCGGCCCGTCCGCACGTCCAGCACCACCTGGTGGGTCGCGAGCGCGTTCTCGCCCGTCGCGAGCAGCCGGTCGACGGGCCGCGCGGCGAGGGCCGCGAGCTCGGCGGGCACGAGCCCGGCCTCGGATCCGCTGTCGCGCCCGAGCAGCTGGGCCGCGATGGCGGGCCAGGCCGGATCCGCATCCCGTCGCCCGAGGTCGAGGCAGTAGCAGCACGCCGTCCGTCCGGGCTCGACCAGCGGACCGACGACGGCGTGCCGGTCGCCGATGACCACCGGCAGGTGCGGCACGTCCTCCCGGGACCAGCGTCCGTAGACGGCGGGGGCGATGGCGAAGTGCGCGACGATGACGGCGAGGGCCGTGCGCGGATCCGCGTCGGCGGACATCGGCCGCGACGTCGCGTCGTGTCCGGCGCGGGACAGGGCGTCCGCGATGCGGTCGGCGGTCGGTCCGACGCCGACGAGGGCGACCGGCCCGGTGCGGGAACGCGAGCGCCCGCGGAGGCCGGCGTCGGCGTCGGCGCCGGACGAGGGGCCCGCGTCCCGCGGCGGGAGGAGGGCCGGCCGCACCAGGTCGAGCAGCTGCGTGACGTGCGCGGGGCCGGCGCCCTCCGTCGCGGCGATCATGTCGAGGCCGCCGCGGCTGATGCCACGCCGGAGCGCGTCGAGCAGCCGTTCGTCGAGGCGCGAGACCGCGCTGAGCACCACGGGCGGGCGGTCGACGCCGAGCTGGAGGGAGTCCGGCGTGCGCCAGACGAGCGGGAGACGGGGATCGAGTCGGATGGCCATGGGCGCGCACAGTGCCCGACGCGTCGTCCGCCCGCGGGGCGTCTCCACAGGCGCCGGGCCGACGTCGCGGAGGCGACGCCGGCCCGGCGGGGGAGCGGGTCCTGCGTCAGACGGGCCGCGGATCCGTGCCGGGCGCGTCGTCGGGACCGTCGTCGGGCGTCTCGCCCGGCTCGGTCGCGCGGCCCTGGCCGTCCTCCACGGGCCGGCCGGCGTCGGACCCGCTGAGCAGGTCCTCGAGCGCCTGGTCGACCTCGTCGGGCTCGGGCTCGCCCTGCGTGAGGCGCGCGACGAGCGCGTGCGGGGCGTCGATGTCCTCGGAGGTGGGCAGGACGTCGGGGTGCGACCACAGCGCGTCGCGCTGCTCCGCGCCCACGCCGTCGGTGACCGCCTGCCACATCGCCGCGGCCTCGCGCAGGCGGCGCGGCCGGAGCTCGAGGCCCACGAGCGTCGCGAAGGCGGACTCGGCGGGACCGCCCGTCGCGCGCCGGCGGCGCACCGTCTCGGCGATGGCGGACGCCCGGGGGAGCCGCACGGTCGCGGCGGCGGTCACCACGTCCACCCAGCCCTCGATGAGCGCGAGCATGGTCTCGAGGCGGGCGAGGGCGGCGAGCTGCGCGTCCGTCTTCGGCGGGATGAGGGATCCGTCGACCATGGCCTGGCGGAGCTCCTCGGGGTTCGACGGGTCGAAGCCCTCCGCGAGCGACTCGAGCCGGTCGGTGTCGATGTGCACGCCCTTCGCGAACTCCGTGATGGAGGAGATGAGCTGCAGGCGCAGCCAGCGCGCGTGGCGGAACAGGCGCGCGTGGGCGAGCTCGCGGACGGCGAGGTAGATCTGCACCTGGTCGTCGGAGACGTCGATCCCCTCGCCGAACGCCTGGACGTTCTGCGGCAGGAGCGCGGCCTGCTGGTCGTCGAGCAGCGGGATGCCGACGTCGCCGCCGGAGACGACCTCGGTGGACAGCTGCCCGACCACCTGGCCGAGCTGCATGGCGAAGAGCGTGCCGCCGAGGTTCCGCATCATGCGCCCGGCGCCCGCGACCATGCCCTGCATCTCCTCGGGCGCGTTCTGCTGCAGGACCTCGGTGAGCGAGTCGGCGATGCTGAGCGCGACGGGCTCGGCGAGCTGCGTCCACACCGGCATCGTGAGCTCCGTCCACTGCGCGCGCGTGATGAGGCGCGGCGCGACCGTGAGCTGGCTGACGTAGGTGACCTCGTCGAGCCACAGCGCGGCGACCTGGAACGCCTGGTCCAGGGGCGCGGACGCGGCGGCGGTGACCTGCGTCTGCTCGGCCGCGGCGAGCTGTCGGGCGCCCTCGCGGGCCACCTTCCAGTCGACGCCGTCGCCGGTGTTGGCGAGCGCGCCCTGGAGCTGCGCGAGGAGCTGGCGCACCATCTCCGGATCCTGCGGGAGGCCCGCGGCACCCGCGAGCTTGTCCGGGTCGATCTGCCCGTCGGCGCCGAGGAACCGCTCCAGCATGCGCCGGAACTCGTCCTCGGGGTTCGGGGTGGGCTCGTCGGCCATGGAGGGTCTCCCGTGGGGTCGAGGGGTCCGGATCGCGGTGCCGCGGCCGGTGGATCCACGCTAGCCCGCGCCCACGGGAAACCCATCCGCATTCGCCTAGGCTGAGCCCTCGCGGCTTCCGCCCGCCGCGAACAGCGGCCGTGAGGGCCGCCCCGACACCCGTCGCCCGGCCGCTTCCCGGCCCGACGCGCCCCGACACCGAGGACATCCGGATGAGCCTGTTCGCCCAGCACGCCCCCCGCGCACCCCGGCCCCCGCGCCGCCGCCGCGTCGGCCGCGTGCTCGCCGGCGTCGGCGCCGTGCTCGCCCTCGCGCTCGGCCTCATGCCGTCGCCGTACGTCATCGAGCAGCCCGGCCCCGTGTTCGACACCCTCGGCACGAGCGACCACGAGGGCACGGAACGCCCCCTCATCTCCATCCCCGACCGCACGACGTACCCCACCGACGGCAGCCTCGACATGCTCACCGTCAGCGTCGTCGGCAACCCCGCGCAGCGCCCCGACTGGTTCGCGGTCGTGTCCGCCTGGCTCGACCCGAGCCGCAGCGTCGTGCCGATGGAGGCGGTCTTCCCGGCCGATCAGACCGCCGAGCAGCGCGACGCCCAGAACCAGGTCCAGATGACGGACTCGCAGCAGGACGCCGTCGCCGCGGCCCTGACTGAGCTCGGCATCGACGTGCCGCGCACCCTCCAGGTCCAGAGCGTCGTCGACGGATCCCCGGCCGACGGCCCCCTCCGCGCGGGCGACGCGATCCGCACGGTCGACGGCGCCGACGTGGTCGACCTCGCCGACCTGCAGGCGCGCGTCGCCGCGGCCGGCACGACCACGGCGCTGTCCTTCGGGATCACGCGCGACGGGCAGGACAGCACGGTCGAGGTCACGCCGGCGGAGCGCGACGGCCGCCCCGTCATCGGCGTCGTCACCTCCACCTCGTACGAGTTCCCGTTCGAGGTCGACATCCAGCTCGACGACGTCGGCGGTCCGAGCGCCGGCATGATGTTCGCGCTGGGGATCATGGACAAGCTCGAGGAGGGCTCGCTCACCGGAGGCAAGTCCATCGCGGGCACGGGCACGATCGACGCGGGGGGCGACGTCGGCCCCATCGGCGGCATCCGCCAGAAGCTCTTCGGCGCCGAGCGCGCGGGAGCCCGGTACTTCCTGGCGCCCGCCGACAACTGCGACGAGGTGCGGGGGCACGTGCCCGACGGCCTCCGCGTCTTCGCCGTCTCGAAGCTCGACGACTCGCTCACGGCGCTGAAGGCCATCTCGACGGACGGCGACCTGGACGCGCTCCCGACCTGCTGAGACGGCCCCCGGCCGGGTCGTCGCGAGGGCGCCCTTACCAGACGAGGACGTCCGATCGCTCGCAGGTCCCTGGCAACAGCCCCGCCTAGGATGAGGACTCCGCTGTCCCCGACTCTGAGGCACACACGTGACAAGCACATCCGCCCGGCCCGCCAGACGGAGCCGAGCCCCCCTCGCCATCACCGCGGCCATCATCGCCGCCCTCGTGATCGCGTTCTTCATCTTCGCCGGCTTCTACGCCGACGTCCTCTGGTACGACCAGCTGGGCTACCTCGGCGTGCTCCTCACGCAGTGGGGCGCGGGCATCGCCCTGTTCCTCATCGGGTTCCTCGCCATGGCGATCCCGGTGTTCGTGAGCATCCAGGTCGCGTACCGCTCGCGGCCCGTCTACGCGAAGCTCAACTCCCAGCTCGACCGCTACCAGCAGGTCATCGAGCCGCTGCGCCGCCTCGCGATGTTCGCCATCCCCGCGGTGTTCGGCCTGTTCGCGGGCGTCTCCGCGTCGAGCGGCTGGCAGCGCACGCTGCTCTGGCTGAACCGCACGCCCTCCGGCACGGTGGATCCGCAGTTCCAGCTCGACACGTCGTTCTACCTGTTCGAGCTGCCCTTCTACCACGCCGTCGTCGGCTTCGCCTCGGCCGTGGTCATCATCTCCATGCTCGGAGTGCTCGCCACGAGCTACCTCTACGGCGCCGTGCGGTTCTCGGGCCGCGAGGTGCGCATCTCGAAGAGCTCCCGCATCCAGATCGCGATCACCGCGGGCGTCTACTTCCTGCTGCAGGGCGTGAGCATCTGGCTCGACCAGTACTCCTCGGTGGTCAACACGGCCAACGGCGGGCTGTTCACCGGTGCCGCGTACTCCGACGTCAACGCGGTCATCCCGGGACGGACGATCCTCGCGGGCATCTCCATCGTCGTGGCGGTGCTGTTCCTCATCACCGCGGCCATCGGCCGTTGGCGCCTGCCCATCATCGGCACCGCGGGGCTCATCGTGGCCAGCATCCTCGTCGGCACGGCCTACCCGGCCATCATGCAGCGCTTCCAGGTCGAGCCCAACGAGCGCTCGCTCGAGTCGCCGTTCTACGAGCGCAACATCGAGGCGACGCGGCAGGCCTACGGCCTGGCGGACATCGAGGAGATCCCCTACGACGCGACCACGGACACGACGCCCGGCGCGCTCCGCGAGGACGCCGCGACCACCGCGAACATCCGCATCCTCGACCCCGCTGTCGTGGGCGACGCGTTCAGCCAGCTGCAGCAGTTCCGGCAGTACTACCAGTTCGGCGACAACCTCGACGTCGACCGGTACCAGATCGACGGTCGTGTGCAGGACACGGTGGTCGCGGTCCGCGAGCTGAGCCCCACCAACACGGGCACATCGTGGGTCAACCAGCACCTCGTCTACACGCACGGCTACTCGCTCGTCGCGGCGTACGGCACGCAGCGCACCTCCGACGGGCAGCCCGTGTTCCTCGAGTCGGGCATCCCCGCGTCGGGCGACCTGGGTGACTTCGAGCCGCGCGTGTACTTCGGCGAGAACTCGCCGGACTACTCGATCGTCGGCGGACCCGAGTCGGGCGACAAGGTGGAGCTGGACTACCCGTCCGGCGTCGACGGCGCCGACGAGACCTACACGACGTTCCAGGGCGACGGCGGGCCGAAGGTCGACAACGTCTTCAAGCGCCTGATCTACGCGCTCAAGTTCCAGTCGGAGCAGATCTTCCTGGCCAACCAGATCAACGACCAGTCGCAGATCCTCTACGACCGCGACCCGGCGGAGCGCGTGGGCAAGGTCGCGCCGTACCTCACGGTCGACAAGGACCCGTACCCCAGCGTGGTCGACGGCCGCGTGGTGTGGATCGTCGACGGCTACACGACGAGCGACCAGTACCCGTACTCGCAGCACAACGACATGAGCCGCCTCATCGCCGACTCGCAGCAGACCCAGCCGCTCGTGCCGACGGACCGGATCAACTACATCCGCAACTCGGTCAAGGCCACGGTCGACGCGTACGACGGCAAGGTCACGCTCTACGCGTGGGACACCGACGACCCGATCCTCAAGACGTGGCAGAAGGTGTTCCCCTCGACCCTCAAGCCGATCGCGGACATCTCGGGCGAGCTCATGAGCCACCTGCGCTTCCCGGCCGACATGTTCAAGGTCCAGCGCGCGGTGCTCGGCAAGTACCACGTGACCGATCCCGGCTCGATCTACTCGAACCAGGACCTCTGGACCACGCCGAACGACCCGACGGCCACCACCGAGGCGGGCACGCCGGCGAGCCTCCAGCCGCCGTACTACCTGACCATGCAGATGCCGGGCCAGGACGCCCCGAGGTTCTCGCTGTACTCGACCTTCATCCCCCCGGCCACGCAGGACACCTCCCGGAGCGTGCTCACGGGCTACCTCGGGGTCGACTCGGATGCGGGGAGCACGGCGGGTCAGAAGGCGCCGGACTACGGGAAGCTGCGTCTGCTGACGCTGCCGAACGACGACACCATCCCGGCGCCGACGCAGATCCAGAACAACTTCAACTCGGACACGAACGTGGCGAACCAGCTGAACCTGCTGGAGCGCGGCGGGCGCACGAGCGTCGTGCGCGGCAACCTGCTGACCCTGCCGGTCGGCGGCGGGCTGCTGTACGTGCAGCCCGTGTACGTGCGCTCCACGGGCGACACGAGCTACCCGCTGCTCCGCAAGGTGCTGGTGGCGTTCGGCGACAAGATCGCGTTCGAGGACACGCTCGACGCCGCGCTCGACAGCATCTTCGGGGGCGACTCGGGAGCCACCGCCGGTGACGAGGACGTCGTGCCCACGACGCCGGTCGACGGCGGAACGGGAGACGGGTCCACCGACGGCGGGACAGACGGGGGCACGGGATCCACGCCCACGCCGAGTCCGACGACCTCGCCCGCGGCTCCCGCGCAGGACGTGCAGGCGGCGCTCGACGCGGCCAACACGGCGCTGCAGGAGCGGCAGGCCGCGTACGCGTCCGGCGACCTCGTGGCCGCTGCGCAGGCGGACCAGCGGTTCACCGAGGCCGTGCAGCGCGCGTACGAGCTGAGCCAGAAGCAGTAGCCCTGCTCCTCATCAGGACGGCCCCGGCGGCCCCGCGACGCGGGTGCCCCCGGGGCCGTCCTCGTGCGGGGAGCGGATCCGGCCGGGCGGCGCCGGGCCCGTGCCGCCCGGGTGGTCATGAGCACCCCGGAGGTCTGGTAATGTATTCCTCGTAGCGCGGGGTGGAGCAGTTCGGTAGCTCGCTGGGCTCATAACCCAGAGGTCGTAGGTTCAAATCCTGCCCCCGCAACAAGATGAAGGCCCGGTCTCCTGGAGACCGGGCCTTCTGCGTTCACCGAGCGTCTCACCCGGGCGTGCTCCTCGGAGGCGGCTGCCCTCGCGGTCGGGGATCGCCCGCCGGGGCGCGGGATCGACGAGACGTCTCCCGGTCCGTCCTGGCCGGGACCGGCTCGTGGAGCGGGGCGATCACGTCGGGACGGGACGACGTAGGGTCTCCTGGCGGTCCCGCTCCGGTGCTCGCGACGAGCGGCTCGGAGGTCGGCGTGCAGCGGACGGGTGCGGCGGTGTTCATCAACGGCCTGCCGGGGAGCGGCAAGTCGACCCTGGCCCGGCGGCTGGTCGAGGCTCACCCGGGGTGGTTCCTCCTCGACGTCGACGTCCTCCGCACGTCCGTCGGGGGGTGGTCGGAGGACTTCGCGGGCGCCGGTCGCATCGTCCGGCCCGTGGCACAGGCGATCGTGCGGAGCGTGGTGGGGGACGGCGGCACGGTCGTCATGCCGCAGCTCTTCCCCGACGCCGACGAGCTGGCGGAGTTCGCGACGCACGCCCGCGACGCGGGCGGACACGTGATCCACGCGATGCTCGACGTGCCCGCGGACGAGTGCTGGCGGCGGCTCGAGGTGCGCCGCCGCTCCGGGCAGGCCGCCGGGGGACCGTCGCTCGGATGCGTCGTGGGCGAGGCCCTGGATCGGGCGGGCGGCTCGCGACACCTGGAGGACCTCGCCCGGATGCTCGAGGTCGTGGCACGCGGTCCGGTCGTGGCGCAGCGGGTGGACGGTGCCGACGCGGCCCTGGCGCTCGACGGGCTGACGGCCCTCATCGCGGGGTAGCGGAGCGGTCGGCGAGCAGGGACGACGGCGCGGGCCCGCTCAGCGCCCGCGGCGGCCCGGGAGGAGGGCCTGCGCCAGCGGGATGACCGAGACGACGAGCAGCACCGTGCCGAGCACCTCGTCGTCCGGGCGGAGGAGGACGCCGCCGGCGAGGAGGCCGGCGAAGACGAGCGCCGAGATCGCGCGGCGCAGGGTGCGCTCCAGGGCGCCGACACGACGCTCGAGCGTGGGATCGCTGATGGGGAGGGCGCCGTCGTCGATGCGCGTGAGCAGCGCGTCGAGGCGGCCGGGGAGGCGTGCCAGCGTGCCGGCGGTGTCCGAGACGCGCGTTCCGAGGTCGCGCACGACGTTGCCGCGCTCCTCGCGGATGAGGCGCTGCGCGTACGGCTCGACGGAATCCCAGAGGTTGAACGCCGGATCCAGCGCGCTGCACACGCCCGACGTCAGCGACATGGCCCGGATGATGAGCAGGAAGTCGTCCGGGAGCTGGAACGGCAGCGTGCGCACGACCTCCTGGAACTCGTTCGCGAAGGCACGGAACTCCCGGGGATCCACCTCGCGCAGCTCCGCGAAGCCCAGGCCGCCGAAGCGGGCGAAGAGCCGGGTCATGGCGAGCTCGAGCTGCGTGGTGTCCGCCGAAGGCAGCAGCACGCCGATGTCGCGGGCCGCGTCGACGAGGCCCTTCCCGTCGCGCGATGCGGCGGCGATGAGCATCTTGCGCAGGCCCCTGCGGGTGCTCGGCGGGACCTCGCCCATCATCCCGAAGTCGATGAAGGTGAGGGTCCAGCCCTGCTCGACGGAGCCGTCCGTGACGGGCGTGACGAAGACGTTGCCGGGGTGCGGATCCGCGTGGAAGAAGCCGTCGGCGAAGAGCTGGTCGAACATGACGGCGGCGAAGACGGGCGCGACCTCCACCGGGTCGATGCCGGCGGCGAGGAGCCCCGCGTGGTCGGTGATCTTGATCGCGGTGACGTCCTCGAGCGTGAGCACGCGCCGGGTGCTGCGCTCCCAGACGATCTCGGGCACGGCCACGCGCTCGTCGGAGGCGAACATCCCCTGGAAGCGGGCGGAGCTGCGGGCCTCGTGCAGGTAGTCGATCTCCTCGAGGCTCGTCTCGGCGAACTCCTCCACGAGCGCGGGCGCGTCCACGCGGTCGGACACGAGGCGCACGTGCGTGAGCCAGCCGCCGATGCGGCGGAGCGCGGCGAGGTCGATGCGGACGACGTCGTCGATGCCCGGCCGCTGCACCTTGATGACCGCGCCCGTGAGGCCCGTGTCGGCGGAGTCGACGGGGCCGAGGATGGCGCGGTGCGCCTGGCCGAGCGATGCGGCCGCGACGGGCGTCTCATCGACCCACGCGAACGCGTCGGCGAGCGGCATGCCCAGCTCGCGCTCCGCGAGGGCGCGGATCTCAGGGAACGGGACGGCGGGCACCTCGTCCTGCAGGTCCTCGAGCTCGGCCGTGATCTCGGGCGGCAGGACGTCCAGGCGCGACGACATGAACTGGCCGACCTTGATCATGAGGCCGCCGAGCTCGACCGCGAGCACGCGGAAGCGGCGGGCGAACAGCTTCATGCGCCGGGTGCGGGTGCGGTCCGCGATGCCGCGGAGGCCGACGCGGGGGAGGAAGAGCTCGTACCACCACGTGACCGCGAGGTTCCAGGCGGCGAAGCGGAGGATGCGGCGGTAGCGGGCGCGCGTCTCCGGGGCGTCGGCCTCGGGATGCGCCCCGGGCGCGGCGCCGGCCGTGGCCGAGGTCACTCCCGGGCGAGGATCGCGTAGAGGCGGCGGCGGGCCGCGTCGAGCTCGGCGACGGCCTCGGCGACCTGCGCGGGCGTGCCGGTGCGCTGCACCTGCGCCGCCGCCTGGGCGAGCGACAGGCCGGCCTTCGGCAGGGCGGATCGGTCGTGGCGGTCGTTCCCCTCGTGGCCGTGCGCGCCGTCGGAGCGGTCCCACGGCGCGGTGATGCCGTCCCGGGCGACCGCGGCGCGGCCCGCCTCGGTGAGCGCGTAGACCTTCCGTCCGTCGGTGGTCTCCGCGGCGATGAGGCCCTCGTCGGCGAGGAGCTGGAGCGTCGGGTAGACGGCCCCGGCGTTCGGGGTCCAGGCGCCGGCGCTGCGCTCCTCGATCTCGTGGATGACGCGGTAGCCGTGCATGGGCTCCTCCGTGAGCAGCGCGAGGACCGCGTGGCGCATGTCGTGGGCGCCGGCCCCGTGCCCGGCTGGGGCGCCGTCGCGCTTCTCGAAGCGGGCGCGGAGCGACTCCATCGCCTGCCACACGCCGTCGGCGGCGTCGCCGAACGCGGATCCTGCGGTGGGGGACGATGCGGCCATGTCGAGCTCCTTGCTGTGGGGTGTGCGCGGTGCCTCCGACGATAGGCCGCGCACCTGGCCGCGGACCCGGGAGCGGCCCGTTCGTCAGCGACCCGACAGGTCCGCGGCCGGGGAGGGATCGCCGGGCGTCAGCCGACGGCCTGCGCGAACCCGCGCGTCGGATCGGCGAGGTGCTCGAGCCCAGCGGGCAGCGCCCGGCCCTTGGCGGCCATCGACTGCGCCCACAGCCGGCCCGCGCGGTACGACGAGCGCACGAGCGGGCCCGCGAGCACGCCGAGGAACCCGATCGCCTCGGCCTCCTCCTTGATCTCCACGAACTCCTCCGGCCGCACCCAGCGCGCGACGGGCAGGTGCCGCGGGCTCGGACGCAGGTACTGCGTGACGGTGATGATGTCGCAGCCCGCGCCGCGCAGGTCGACGAGCGCCTCGGACACCTCCTCGCGCGTCTCGCCCATGCCGAGGATGAGGTTCGACTTGGTGATGAGGCCCGCGTCCCGGCCCTGGGTGATCACGTCGAGCGAGCGCTCGTACCGGAACGCCGGGCGGATCCGCTTGAAGATGCGCGGCACCGTCTCCACGTTGTGCGCGAAGACCTCCGGGCGCGAGGAGAAGACCTCGGCCAGCAGGTCGGGGTTCCCCGAGAAGTCGGTCGCGAGGATCTCGACGCCCGTGCCCGGGTTGTCGGCGTGGATCCGCCGCACGGTCTCGGCGTGCAGCCACGCGCCCTCGTCGGGCAGGTCGTCGCGCGCGACGCCCGTCACGGTCGCGTAGCGGAGGCCCATGCGGCGCACCGAGTCGGCGACGCGGCGCGGCTCGTCGGTGTCGTAGTCGGCGGGCTTGCCGGTGTCGATCTGGCAGAAGTCGCAGCGGCGCGTGCACTGGGATCCGCCGATGAGGAACGTCGCCTCCCGGTCCTCCCAGCACTCGTAGATGTTCGGGCAGGCGGCCTCCTGGCACACGGTGTGCAGGTCCTCCGTCTTCACGAGCTGCTGGAGCGCCTGGTACTCGGGCCCCATGCGCGCCGTGGTCTTGATCCACCCCGGCTTCTTCTCGATCGGGGTCTCGGCGTTCCGCACCTCGAGGCGGAGCATGCGGCGCCCGTCGGGAGCGGCGGCGCTCATGCGCGTGCTCCGGTGACAGGGGAGTGGGGAGCGGTGGAGGGCATGGCGGATCCGTTCGAGGAGAGGGCGCGCACGAGGTGCGGGCGGAGGAGGGGGACCACGTCGGCCGGGGTGACCGTGCGGCCGAGGGCGCGGCTGATCGAGGTGACGCCGGCGTCGCGGATCCCGCACGGGACGATGCGGTCGTAGGCGTCGAACGCGTTGCTGCAGTTGAGCGCGAAGCCGTGCATCGTGACGCGCTCGGCGACGCGGACGCCGATGGCGGCGACCTTCTCGTCGCGCGGGCTGCCGTCGGGGGCGGTTCCGCGGATCCAGACGCCCGAGCGGCCGTCGACGCGGCACGACGCGATCTCGAGGTCGGCGAGGAGGGCGATGAGCGCGTCCTCGAGGCGGCGCACGTGGGCCACGACGTCGAGGGGCTCCGGCAGCCGCACGATCGGGTAGCCGACCAGCTGGCCCGGCCCGTGCCAGGTGATGCGGCCGCCGCGGTCGACGTCGATCACCGGCGTGCCGTCGCGCGGCCTGTCCTCCGGCTCGGTGCGCCTCCCCGCGGTGTACACGCTGGGATGCTCGAGGAGGATGACGGTGTCCTGCGCCCGGCCCGCGACGACGTCGGCATGCAGGGCACGCTGACGCTCGAGGGCCTCGATGTACGGCACGGAGTTGGCGCTTAGCCCCGTGACGACGATGTCGACCACGCGGCCAGTGTAGGCGCACGCGCAGCCGGGGTCCCGGCCCGTGTCGGCACGCGCCGCGCCGCGCCTCCACGTTGCCCGGGGCCGCGGGGGAGCGGAGGATGGATCCTCGATGACCGACTCCGCCGCACCCGCCGCCCTGCCCGCCTTGCTCGCCCCTCTCGTCCCCGACCGTCCCGTCCGCGCCGCGCGCGCCCAGCACGTCCTCGAGGTGACCCGCACGGAGCGCCTCAGCCCGCACCTCGTCCGGGTGCACCTCGGCGGGGAGGGGACGCGCGCTCTGCTGGAGCAGGCGGTCCCCGAGCGGCTCGCCGCGACCGACGCCTACGTGAAGCTGATGCTGCCGCAGCCGGGATCCGGGCTCGTCCCGCCGTTCGACCTGCCCGCCCTCCGCGACACGCTGCCGGCCGAGGCGCTGCCCGCGGTGCGGACCTACACGCTGCGCCACGCGGATCCGGTCGCGGGCACGTGCGCCATCGACTTCGTGGTGCACGGCGACGACGGGCTCGCGGGCCCCTGGGCGGCGTCGGCGCAGCCCGGCGACGTGCTCGCGGCGAGCGGCCCCGGCGGCCTGTTCCGGCCGAGCGAGGACCCCGCGGTGACGCGGCTGCTGATCGGCGACGACTCGGCCGTGCCCGCGATCGCCGCCGCGCTCGCCGCGATGCCCGCGGACGCGACGGGCGTCGCCCTCCTCGAGGTGGAGGGTCCCGCCGACGAGCTGCCGCTCGCGCATCCCGCCGGTCTCGAGCTGCGCTGGATCCACCGCTCCCGCACGCCCGACGCGGTGCCGGGCGCGCTCCTCGTCGACGCTGCCCGCGCCCTCCCGCGGCCGGGCGGCGAGGTCGAGGTCTTCGCGCACGGCGAGCGCGGCGCGATGAAGGAGCTGCGCGCGCTGCTGCAGGACGGCTGGGGCATCGACCGGCGTGCCCTCTCGCTCTCCGCCTACTGGGCGCTCGGCCGCGCGGAGGACCGCTTCCAGGCCGAGAAGCGCGAGCCGGTGGGGGCGATCTTCGCGGACTGACGGCGCGTCGGACGCGTCGGATGACGAGCGCCCGCCTGTGCGATCGGCGCCCGCGATCCACCGCCCGCTCCGTACGCTCGCGGAGGCCGTGCCTCCCGGGGCGTCCTCCCTCCGAGGCCGGCCCGCTCGACGACAGCGCATGTCGCTGACCCGGGAGAGCGCACCATGTGGATCGACGACGACGGCACCGTGTCGTCCATGTGGGTGAGCGGATCGTTCCGCCTCCTGCCGTGGCGGGCCCGCTGGGCCCTGTGGACCGCCGAGCCCGACGAGCTCGACGAGCTGTCGGACGACGTGACCGCGCTCGAGACCGCCGTCCGGAACGCCGCCTCCTGCCGCCGGGAGTGGCCGGAGCAGTCGGCGTACCGCATGCGGGAGATCCCGCGGGAGGTCCTCGGCGGATTCCGCGGCCTGCGCGACTTCGCCGACGTGCGCGAGCACCTGCTGTCCTTCCCGCTGGCGCTCTCCATGCAGTGGCAGACCGACGCCGTGCAGGTGGCGGTGGACGTCGTCGACACCGTCCGCCGCAGCACCCGCCGTCGTCGGCTCGCGCGCGGCGCGCACGTCCTGGCGTCGCGGCTCCGGATCCCGGTGATCGGCCGAGCGGACACCGCCCCGCCCCGGGCCCGCCGCATCGCCCCCCTGGACGCGTGCGCGGCGCCCGGGCAGCTCGTGGACGACGACGGCGAGCCGCTGCGCGATCCCTCGCGCTCCGAGCGGCTCGCCGCCGCACGGGCACGGGCGGGGGGATGACGGCCGAGGTGGAGCCGTACGCTCCCCGTTCCTTCCTCCGAAATGCCGCCGTCCCGCCATACGAGGACTGGCTGCCAGCCGGGATCGCCGGGCGCATCCGGCTGCCCGGATACCCGCACCCGTGGGTCCTGGCGCGGACCATGAACGGGGACGACGAGCTCGGTCCCGACGCCTACCGCCTGATGCTCCCCGCGGAGCTGCGGTACGGCGACGGCGATGACGACTGGATGGTGATCATGCCCGACTCGGGGTTCCTGCCCGGCCCCGAGGGCGGTCTCATCGACGTCGTCACCACCGCGCTCGACGTCCGGTGGGACGCGTCCCCCGAGGCGTGGGAGGAGGCCAGGGCGTGGTTCGTCCGGCAGTCCGACCGCTCGTGGGAGCGCCTGACGCGGTGGCAGCGCCTGTCGTTCGGCTCGATCACCGGTCGACAGAGGAAGGGGCCCGTGGCGTTCTTCGACGTGGGCCCATCCGCGGAGCCCTTCGGCTGAGACCGCAGCACCGGGCCGGTGGGGGCGGCACGCCGCGCCGGGGGACCCCGCCGATCCGCCATGCTGGTCCCTGCGCGGAACGCGGCACGACCGCCCGCGCGGATCCCGTCCCCCCACCCCGGAGACCGCCATGACCGCTTCCGCGTCCGAGCCCCTACCCGCGCCGCCCGTCGTCGCCCCCGGCGAGCCGACGACCGCGGGGATCCCGCACTCGGTCTTCGAGGACGTGCTGGGGATCCTCACCGGCACGTTCGTCGCGTCGTTCGGGCTGTTCCTGCTGCGCGACGCCGGCGCGGTCACGGGTGGCACCGCGGGTCTCGCCCTGCTGCTGAGCTACACGGGCGTGCTGCCGTTCGGGGTGCTGTTCTTCGTGGTCAACGCGCCGTTCTTCGCGCTCGCCGTGTGGAAGAAGGGGTGGCGGTTCACGATCCGCACGGCCGTCTCGGTCGCGCTCGTGTCGCTGTTCTCGACGCTGCACCCGGCCATGGTCACGAGCCTGGCCCTGCAGCCCGTCTACGGCGTGCTCGCGGGGAACCTGCTCGTGGGCATCGGGCTGCTCGTGGTGTTCCGCCACGGATCCAGCCTCGGCGGCTTCAACATCGTCGCGCTCATCGTGCAGGAGCGGCTCGGCTTCCGGGCCGGGTACGCGCAGATGATCCTCGACGTGATCGTGATCCTGCTCGGCCTCACGGTCGTGTCCCTCGGCGGCGTCGTGATGTCGGCGCTCGGCGCGGTGCTGCTCAACCTGGTGCTCGCGCTCAACCACCGCCCGGGGCGCTACACCGGGGTCTGAACAGGAGGCGGGCGGCGATCCGCGGCGGTCAGCGCCGCGAGGTCGCGGCGTCGGGCGACGCCGCTGCGGCAGGGGTCCGGCTCGTTCCGACGTCGACCGCGTCGGCCGGCTGCCGCAGGTATCCCCGACGACGCAGCCCGACCTCGAGCGGCAGCGTCGCGAGCGGCGGGATCGCGGCGACGCCCGCGAGGAGCGCGGGCTTCCAGCCCCAGCGCAGGCGGATCGCGGCGACGGCCGTGACGATCACGTAGAGGACGAACGCGGCGCCGTGCAGGCGACCGAAGACGTAGACGCCGAGCTCGGTCGTCTGCGTCACGTACTTGAGGAACATGCCCACCAGGAGGCCGGTCCACGTGACCGCCTCGACCACCGCGACGACGGCGAAGAGGCGGCCGAGGCGGGACGGGCGGTCGGAGCGGTCGCGCGTGCCGTGGACGAGCGCCGCGAACCCGGCGGCCGGAGCGGGGGCGGATGCGGATGCGGTGGCGGCGGAGGACGGAGCCGCGGGGCGGGCCCCTGGCTCGGCGGGCGGGGCGGCGTCGGGGTGCGGGGCGTCGGTCATGGGGCCTTCCGGGGCAGGGGGATCCACGGGGATCCGACGGGCGGGGCAGGTCGCCCTCCACGGTACGCGGCGCCTTCGGGCGGGAGCTGTGGGCGGGCGTCGGCGGCGGGCACCGTGCGCTGGCGCGGGAGACCGCGTGTGGGGGACGTCCGTCGTGCACGTGGCATGTGCATCGCCTGTGAGGCGGGCGTGCGTGGGGTCCTCACCGGACACGTGTCACGCATCACCGCCGCGATGTGCAAGCATTTCCGCATGAGGTGGAATTCACCTCGACGATCTGGGGGGATCAATTGGGGGAGCACCACTCTGCCGTCCGCCGTGCCTCGACACGGGGGATGCGCACCGCATCCGCACGCGCACGCGCACGTCTCATCGCCGCCATCACGGGGCTCAGCCTCGGGGTGACTCTGCTCGTCGCCGTCGAGCCGTCCGCGGTTCCGGCCGAGGCCGCGACGGCGGGCACCGCCGCGTCGTCCGCGCGCGTCATCGCGCCCGGCACGGGCGTCGTGCAGCCGGCCGCGACCGACGGTGCGCCGACCACCGCGTCGATGATGCGCCTGCTGCAGGCCACCGCGGCCGCCGCGCCGTTCACCGCGACGCCTGCGCCGGTCATCACCGGCAAGGCCGTCATCGGCCAGCGCCTCCTCGCCACCACGGCGCGCTGGACCCCGACCGCGACCAGCAGCACGTACGCGTGGCTCGTCGACGGCGTGCCCGTGAGCGGGCAGACGAGCACCGCGTACACGGTGCGCGCCGCCGACGCGGGGTCCGTCATCACGGTCGCCGTCACGGGCAGCCGCTCCGGCTACGACACGACCACCCAGACCAGCGCGCCGACCGCGGCCGTGCCGACGCCCGTCGTCGCGCCGTTCACGGCTGCCCCGACGCCCACCATCGCCGGATCCCCGCAGGTGGGCTTCACGCTCACCGCACGGTCCGGAACCTGGACCCCGTGGCCGACCTTCTCCTACTCCTGGACCCGGGACGGCGTGCTCATCGCCGGGCAGACCGGCGTCACCTACCGCGTCACCGATGCGGACCGCGGCGCGGCGCTCGCCGTGACGGTCACCGGCACGAAGACCGGGTATTCGACGACGCCTCGGACGAGCGACGCGGTGACGGTGCCGGGCGCGGCGCCGACGGTGGCTCCGACCACGACGCCGACGACCGTCCCCACGCCGACCCCCACGGTCGCGCCGACGCAGGCGCCCACGCCGACGCCGACGCCGACGCCGACGGTCGCGCCGACGCAGGCTCCGACCCCGATCCCCACGACCGCACCCACCCCCGAGCCGACGACGCCCGCCGCCGCGCCCTTCAGCGCGGCCGCGACGCCGACGATCGCCGGTACCGCGCGCGTCGGCTTCACGCTGTCCGCGCGCGCCGGGGTGTGGACCCCGTGGCCCACGTTCTCCTACGCGTGGCTCCGCGACGGCGTCCTCATCGCCGGGCAGGCCGGCGTGACGTACCGCGTGCAGGCCGGGGACGCGGGATCCCGCATCAGCGTCACCGTCACCGGCACGAAGACCGGCTACGCGACGCAGTCCCTGACGAGCGCCGAGCTCCAGGTCCCCGCCGCCAGCACGCCGACGCCCACCCCGGCGCCGACCACGCCCGCGCCGACCCCCACGGCGACGCCGGGCACGCCCGCGCCGACCCCCACGCCCACGGCGACGCCGGGCACGCCGACGCCGACGCCGACCGCGACGACGCCCGTCCCGACCCCGGATCCCACCGCCCCGACCGAGGACGCCGCGTTCTCGGCCGCCGCCACCCCGACCATCGCCGGGACCGCCCGCGTCGGCTTCACGCTGTCCGCGCGCGCTGGCGTCTGGACCCCCTGGCCGGCCTTCTCCTACCAGTGGACCCGGGACGGCGTCGCGATCGACGGCCAGACCGCCGTCACGTACCGCGTGCAGGAGGGCGACCAGGGCACCACCATCGCCGTGATCGTCACCGGCACGAAGACCGGCTACGTCACGCAGTCCCTCGCGAGCGACGGCCTCCTCGTGCCGCTGCCCGAGTCGACGCCGGAGCCCACCGTGCCCACGCCCGACCCGACGCCCGCCCCCGACGTCGCGTTCCCGACCGTGGGCACCCCGTCGATCACGGGCCTCGGTCGCGTGGACTACACGCTGAACGCCAAGTCCGGCACCTGGTCGCCGTGGCCGTCCTTCTCCTACGCGTGGCTGCGCGACGGCGTCGTGATCCCGGACCAGACCGGTCCGAGCTACCGCGTGGTGGCGGGTGACGTCGGCACGGGCATCTCCGTCGCCGTCACCGGCACGAAGACGGGCTACATCACGCAGACCGTGACGAGCGATCCCGTCGCCGTCGTCGCGACGCCCGTCACGCCGCCGCCGCCCGCGCCGGCCATCCCGTTCGAGGCGACGACGGCGCCCGTGATCCAGGGGTCGCCGGTCGCCGGCAGCCCCCTGCGGGTGGAGACGCCCGCGTGGACTCCCGAGGCCACCGCCTACTCCTACGCGTGGGCCCGGGACGGCGTCACGGTGCTCGGCGCGACCGACGCGACCTACACCGTGCGCCGCACGGACGCCGGGTCGCGGATCACCGTGACCGTCACGGGCACGCGCTCCGGCTACAAGGCGACGAGCCGCACGAGCGATCCGACCGCCGCCGCGGTCGACGCCCTCGACGTCCCGCCCGCCGAGCCCGCGCCGTCGCCCGACGACCAGCCGTTCACGGATGCGCCGACCCCGACGATCACGGGTGACGCGTCCGTCGGATCCACCCTCACGGCCGAGACGCCGGCCTGGACCCCCGAGGCGACCACGCTCATCTACGTGTGGCAGCGCAACGGCGTCGTGGTGCCCGGCCGCACCGCGTCGACCTACGTGCCGGCTCCGCGCGACGCCGGGTCGCAGATCACCGTGACCGTCACCGGGCGGGCCGACGGCTACGCGCCGACATCCCGCACCTCCGTCCCGCGCCAGATCGCCTCGACGGGGGAGGGCTACGACGTCGTCGTGATCCTCGGCCAGTCGAACGCGCAGGGCGTCGGCACGGGGTGGGATCCGTCCGTCGACGTCAGCGTGCCCGGGCTCGACCAGCTCGCCGGCAGCGGCGCCAAGGCCGGGCAGATCATCCCCGCCGAGGACTCGCTGAGCCACGTGACGACCTGGACGACCTCCGGAGGCGTGCAGGCCGTCGGCCCCGGGATGGAGCTCGGCCGGCACCTGCTCGCCGACGCCCGCCCGGGCCGGAAGGTGCTGCTCGTCCCCGCCGCGATGGCGTCCACGTCGATGACGGGCGACGGCACCTACGCCTGGAACCCGGCGGACACCCGGTCGCGCATCAACCTGTTCACGCGCGCGCTCGGGCAGATCGACGCGGCGCTCGCGCAGGATCCCGACAACCGGCTCGTCGCGGTCGTCTGGGCCCAGGGCGAGTCGGACGCGACCCGCACGAACGCGGCCGGCTACCAGTCGATGCTGCTCGACCTCGTCGACCGGCTGAACACGCGGTACGGCGCGGTGCCGTTCCTCATCGGCGGCATGGTGCCCGAGTGGCTGAACGTGTCGTCGCTGCGCCAGGGCATCGACACCGCGCAGCAGGGCATGCCCGCGCTGCGGGCGAACGTGTCGTACATCCCGGGAGCGTCGGGGTACAGCAGGGCCGAGGACTCGATCCACTACACCGCCGCCGGCGCGCGGGCGATGGGCGACAAGTACTTCGCCGCGTACCAGCGGGCGACGGGAGCCGTGCAGCTGTCCCGGTGAGGGAGCGGCGGCCGGGCGCGATGCCCGGCCGCCCCTCTCGGCGTCAGCGGTAGGCGTCGTCCTGCGCGCGCTCGCCCGTGAGCGCGGCGACGGGCACGGTGCACGCGTCGCCGCGCCACGCCTCGACGCCCTCGCGGACGGCGAACGCCGCGATGACGAGCCCGGCGACCGGATCCGCCCACCACCAGCCGAGCCCCGCGTCGAGCAGCAGCCCGACGAGGAGCGCCGCGGAGAGCCAGGCGCACACGAGGGTCTGCCGCGAGTCGGCGACCGCGCTCGCGGAGCCGAGCTCGGTGCCGGTGCGCCGCTCGAGCAGGCTGAGCGCCGGCATCACGGCGAGGCTCAGCGCCGCGAGCACGATGCCCGTGGTGCTGGGCCGTGCCGCCGATCCGCCTGCCAGCGCGAGCACGGCGTCCACGCTGACGTAGGCCGCGAGCCCGAGGAACGACACCGCGATGAGCCGCAGGGCCGTGCGCTCGCGCGTCTCCGGATCCGGCGCGGAGAACTGCCACGCGACGGCGGATGCGGCGAGCACCTCCACGATCGAGTCGAGCCCGAAGGCGACGAGCGCGGTCGAGGACGCCGCGGCGCCGGCTGTGAGGGCGACCACGGCCTCGACCGCGTTCCACGCGATGGTGCCCGCGACGATCCCGCGGATGCGGCGGCGCAGGACGTCTCGGCGCGCGACCGTGAGGCCGGGCGTCGCCGCCGGCGCGCTCACGCGTCCACCGCGCAGCAGCCGGGGTCGCAGAGCGCGGGGTCCGCGCACGCCCGGTCGTCGTCCACCGCGAGCACGACCTCCACGAGCGCGCCGAGGCCGCGGGCGATGCGCGGGTCCCGGATCTCGTAGCGCTGGCTGCGCCCCTCGGCCACCGTGCGCACGATTCCGCAGCCGCGCAGACAGGCGAGGTGGTTGGACACGTTCTGGCGCGTGAGGCCGAGGGCGTCGGCGAGGAGCGCGGGGTAGGCGGGGCCGTCGAGCAGCTCCATGAGGATCCGCGCCCGGGTCGGATCCGCGAGCGCCCGGCCGAGCCGGGTCATGACGTCGAGACGGGGAGCGAGGGCGGGCATGCGATGACGGTACAGCACTGGCTGTACCGATGTCGAGGACCGGGCGCGCGGGTCTGCCAGGATCGACGGGACGCCCGCCCGCGGGCGACGTCCCGACCGGAGGTCCCATGGCCGAGCGCATCCCGCACGTCGTCTTCGTCTGCGCCCGCAACGGCGGCAAGTCCCAGCTCGCGGCGGCCCTCATGCGCCACGCGGCGGGCGACGCCGTCGTCGTCACGTCGGCGGGCACGGATCCCGGATCCTCGCTGAACGCGCTCGCCGTGGAGTCGCTCGCCGAGCTCGGCATCGACGTCGCGGGCGAGCGCCCGAAGCCGCTCACCGACGATATGGTGCGCGAGGCCGACCTCGTGGTCGTGCTCGGCGCGGAGGCGCACGTGGACGGCGACCAGGACGTCGCGGTCGAGACGTGGATCACGGACGAGCCCTCCGCGCGCGGCATCGACGGCATGGAGCGGATGCGGCTCGTGCGCGACGACATCCGGGCGCGCGTCGAGGAGCTGCGCGGCCGTCTCAGCGGCGTCGCGGGCGGCCCGGCGGCGCGCTAGGCGTCCACGGACGCGCGCCGTTCGACGCGGCGGGCGACGAGCGCATCGATGTGCCGCTCGAGCACGCCCAGCGCGCGGGCGCTGCGGGCCGCGTCCGGCTCGTCGACGAGCAGCTGCAGCGCGAGGCCCGCGAGCAGCGCCTGCAGGTGGTCGGCCTCCGCGTCGGGATCCGCGTCGGGTCGCAGCAGGCCGGCCGCCCGCAGCTGAGCGAGCTGCTCGAGGCACGTCTCCCGCGCGGCCGCGTGCGCGGCGGCGCGCACCTCGCGCAGCCGCGGGTGCGAGGCGGCATCCGCGAGGAGCGCCGCGGTGACCTCGACCTCGGCGCGGCGCGCGTCGTCCAGCGGCAGGTGCTCCGCGAGGATGCGCACGGCCCGGCGTCGGGCGTCCGGGTCGGCGCGCCGCGCCCGGATGCGCGCGTCGATCCGCCGGGCCACCAGCCCGGTCGCGTGGGCCACGAGGTCGATGCGGCTGGGGAAGCTGTGGCGCAGGGATCCCGTCGAGAGGCCCGCCTCGGCCGCGACCGTGCGGACGGAGACGCCGCTCGCGCCCTCGCGGCGGATGACCCGCCAGACCGCCTCGGCGAGCTCGTCCTCGCGGCGGGCGTGGTCGATCAGGCGGGGCATGGCGTCACGGTAGCACCGGGATCCGGGGCCTCCGCGGGCCTGCCGGCGAACGCCTCCCGAACGGTAACGTCGACAAGATGACCGCCTTCACGCCGCCCTGCGGCCCCGTCGTCGGCTGGGCGGACGGCGACGTCGTCCGCGCGACCGGCATCCCGTACGCCATGGCCGACCGCTTCATGCCGCCGGTGCCGCACCCCGACTGGACGGCGCCGCGCGACGCCACGGCGTGGGCGCCCGCGTGCCCGCAGCCGCCCATGGAGGAGCTCGACGCGGTGCTCGGGAGCTTCTCCGACCTCGCCGTCGACGAGGACTGCCTGCGCGTCTCCGTGACGATGCCGCGCGACGCGGCGCCCGACGACGCGCTGCCGGTGATGGTGTGGATCCACGGCGGCTCCTACGTGTCGGGCGCGGGGGACGTGCCGATCATGGATCCGGCGCCGCTCGTCGCCGAGCAGCGCGTCGTGGTCGTCACGGTCACCTACCGGCTCGGGCTCCTCGGCTACCTCGGGGACGGGCGCGACCGGCCGGCGAACCTCGGCCTCCTCGACCAGCTCGAGGCGCTCCACTGGGTCGCGCGCAACATCCGCGCCTTCGGCGGGGACCCGGATCGCGTCACCGCGTTCGGGCAGTCGGCGGGCGGGGACGCGGTCGCGCACCTGATGGCCGTGCCCGCGGCCGCGGGCCTGTTCCGGCGGGCGATCGTGCAGAGCGCGCCGCTCGGCATCTCACGGGGCCGGCGCCGCATGGCCGCCGCGATGGCGCGCGCGTCCCGCGGGCTCACTGCCGAGATGCCCGTGGCGGAGGTGCTCGCGCGGCAGGCCGAGGTCGAGCGCGCCGCCGCGCCGTTCGGGCTCCCCGGCGCGATGCCGTTCGGCACGCAGTACGGGCACGCGCCGCTGCCGCCCGAGTCCGACATCGACGCGGCGTGGGATCGCGCCGCGCCCGGCGTGGACGTGCTCATCGGCAGCACGGCCGAGGAGGCGCGGCTGTTCCTGCCGGGGATCCCGTGGCTCGCGCGCCTGACGCGCCTGCCGGTGGTCGGCCCGCTCGTGCGGCGTGCGGCCGTCGCCGCGGTCACGGGCATCGTCTACGGCGTCCCGGGTCGTCGCTTCGCCCGCCGCCACGCGCGCGCCGGCGGCACGGCGCACCGCTACGTGATCCGCTGGTCGGCGCCCGGCAGCCCCTTCGGCGCCGCGCACACCGTGGACCTCCCGCTCCTGTTCGGCGACGAGGAGGCGTGGCGCGGCGCTGGCCTGCTCGCGGGGGCGGACTGGGCCGGGATCCAGCGCGACGCCCGCCGGGTGCGGCAGGTGTGGGGCGACTTCGCGCGCGGGCGGATCCCGACCCGGCAGCTGATCCCGGGCGTGCTGGAGCTGCGGCGCGTGCGCGGCTGACTCCGGCGCGGCGACGTCAGAGCAGGGCGGTGACCGCGGCGGCGACCACCTCCGGGTCCGTGACGGGCACCATGTGCTCCGACCGCGGGGCCGGGATCCACGCGCCCTGCTCGGCTGCGCCCGCGGACTCCCGGTGCGCGCGCACGAGGTCGCGCCGCTGGCCGCGGGTGAGCGGGCCGTCGGACGTGCCGGAGATCACGCGGACCGGCACGCCCGGGAGCGCATCGGCGGAGCCGAGCAGCGCCGGCATCGCGGCGAGGCCCGGCAGGAGGTGCCGCTGCTCGGCGGCCGTGGCGCGTGCCGCCCGCACGGAGCCGGCGGCGTCGGCGGCGGCGGTCAGGAGCGGGGTCGGAAGGCCGGCGAGGGCGACCCGGTGCAGCCGGCGCAGCAGCCCGAGCCGCGCGAGCGGGACGAGGAGCGCCGCCTGCACGCCGAAGGCGGCCCGCACGGCGCGCGTCGCGTAGGCGCGGGCACGCTCGTCGCTCGGGTCCACCAGCACGACACCCGCGGTCGGCAGCCCGCGCGCGATCCGCCGCGCCGCCGCCACGCGCACGATCGGACCGCCCCAGCTGTGCCCGGCGAGCACCAGCCGGCGATGCGGGAACGCGGCGATCACCGCCTCCAGGTCGTCGGCGAGCCGGTCGAGGTCGCGGGGCGCGGGATCCGGGTCGCTGCCGCCGAGCCCCGCGCGGTCGTACGCGACGACGCGGTGGGTGCGGGCGAGGATCCCGTGCACGAGCCCCCACGTGAGCCCGCTGCCGCCGAGACCGGCCTCCAGGACCACGAGGTCGTCGCCGTCACCCGCGACCATCGCGCGAAGGCGGCGTCCGTCGGCGGTCGTGACCGCGACATCGCGCCCGAGGAGGCCGGTCGTCACGCGAGCACCGGCCACGGCGGTGGCGTGCGGTCGTCGGTCGCGAGGAGCCCCGCGAGCCAGTCGTCCTCGCGGCCGTCGCGACCCAGGGCGCCGAGGCGGGCGACCCCCTCGAAGCGGAAGCCGAGCGCGCGGGCGACGGCGGCGGATCCGGTGTTCCCGCCGTACGCGCGCCACCCGATCCGGGCGACGCCGAGCCCCGTCGCCGCGTCGAACCCGTGATCGACGACCGCAGCGGCCGCCTCGCGCATGATCCCGCGGCCGCGTGCTCCCGGCGCCAGCCAGTACCCGATCTCGGCAGCGCCGTCCGCGATGTCGTGCAGCCCCACGGTGCCGACGGGCTCACCACCCTCGAGCACGGCCCAGGTGAGGCGCTCGCCCGAGGCCCAGCCGTCGGCGCAGAAGCCGGAGACGTAGGAGACCGCATCCTCGCGCGCGTACGGCACGGGGACGGGCACGTAGCGCTGGATCGCCGGGTCCTGGCACGCGGCCGCGATGGCGTCGACGTCCTCGAGCGCGGGAGGACGGAGGACGAGACGCGGGGTGCGGAGGGTCACGGGATCCATCGCGCCACGGTACCGGAGGGCCCGGTCATCGATCCGTGGCCGCGACGACGTGCACGCGGGGGAGTGCGCGGACGCGGGTGGCGGGCAGTGCGCCATCATCTCCCTCGACGGCGCCCGGCCGTCGCGCGATGGACGGGATCCGATCGGCATGACGACGCGACACCGCATCCTGTTCACCGCGACCCTCGTGATCACCTCGGGGCTCGAGGTCGCGGGGATCATCCTGCTCGCGAGCTCGGACTTCGAGGACCTGCGCGGCCGGGGCCTCTGCTTCGCGGCAGCGGGGATCGCCATCGTCTACGTCCTCGTGCGCCGCGTCCAGCGTCCGAGGCCGGACCGCTGAGAGCGACGCCCGCCGACAGGATCGAGGGCGAAACCCGCACGACGACGGCCCGCCCCCTCGGGAAGGGGACGGGCCGTCGTCGTGGGACGCGGATCAGTCGCGGGGCTTGCGACCCCGACGCTCGGGCGCCGCACCGCGCTCGGCGGCACGGGGGCCGCCGCGGTCGGGGCGGATGTCGATCGGGCGGCCGTTGATGACCGTGCTCGCGAGCTTGTCGAGCTTGTCCTGCGACAGGCCGACCGGCAGCTCGACGAGCGAGAAGTCGGGGCGGATGTCGATGTGGCCGAAGTCCTCGCGGCTGAAGCCGCCCTCGTTGGCGAGCGCGCCCACGATCTGGCGGGGCTCCACGCGGTGGCGGCGGCCGACGTCGATGCGGTACGTCGCCATGTTGCCGCTGCCGCGCGCGGGACGGGCGCGACGCTCGCCGCGGTCGTCGCCGTCGCGGGACGGGCGGTCGTCGCGGCGCTCGCGCTCGACGCGCGGCGGACGGAGGTCGTCGGCCGAGAGCAGCAGCGGGGTGTCGCCCTGCGCCACGATCGCGAGCGCGGCGGCCACGTCGGACTCGACGACGTCGTGGTGGTTCACGTAGTGGCCCACGATGTCGCGGAAGGCGTCGAGGCGCTCGCGGTCGGCGAGGGCCGCGGTGATGGCGTCGTCGAAGCGGGAGAGGCGCGTGACGTTCACGTCCTCCGCGCTCGGCATGCGCATCTCGGTGAGCGGCTGGCGCGTGGCCCGCTCGATGGCGGTGAGGAGACGACGCTCGCGGGGCGTGACGAAGCTGATCGCCGCGCCGCTGCGTCCCGCGCGTCCCGTGCGGCCGATGCGGTGCACGTACGACTCGGTGTCGATGGGGATGTCGTAGTTGACGACGTGGCTGATCCGGTCGACGTCGAGCCCGCGGGCCGCGACGTCGGTCGCGACGAGGATGTCGAGCTTGCCGGACTTCAGCTGCTCGACCGTGCGCTCGCGCTGGGCCTGCGCGACGTCGCCGGAGATGGCGGCGGCCGCGTACCCGCGGGCGCGGAGCTTCTCGGCGAGCGTCTCCGTCTCGTTCTTGGTGCGGACGAACACGATCATGCCCTCGAAGTTCTCGGTCTCGAGGATGCGCGTGAGGGCGTCGACCTTCTGCGGGTACGACACCATCAGGTAGCGCTGCGTGGTGTTCGCCGAGGTCGTGGTCTTGTTCTTGACCGTGATCTCCTCGGGGTCCTGCAGGTACTTGCCCGAGATGCGACGGATCTGCGCGGGCATGGTCGCCGAGAACAGCGCGATCTGCTTCGACTTCGGGGTGTCCGCGAGGATCGTCTCCACGTCCTCCGCGAAGCCCATCTTGAGCATCTCGTCGGCTTCGTCGAGCACGAGGAACTTCAGCTGCGAGAGGTCGAGGGTGCCCTTGTCGAGGTGGTCCATGATCCGGCCGGGGGTGCCGACGACCACGTGCACGCCGCGACGCAGCGCCGACAGCTGCACGCCGTAGCCCTGGCCTCCGTAGACGGGCAGCACGTGCACGCCGCGCATGCCGGACGCGTAGCGCTCGAACGCCTCGCACACCTGGAGCGCGAGCTCGCGGGTGGGCGCGAGCACGAGGGCCTGCGGGGTCTTCTGCGAGACGTCGAGGTTGGAGAGGATCGGCAGCGCGAACGCGGCCGTCTTGCCCGTGCCGGTCTGGGCGACGCCGAGGACGTCGCGGCCGGAGAGGAGGGAGGGGATCGTGGCCGCCTGGATCGCGGAGGGCGTCTCGTAGCCCACGTCCTTGAGTGCCTTCAGCACCTGGTCGGAGAGACCGAGGTCGCTGAAGGTCGTGCGGGGGGCGGCGTCCGCGTCGGGGGTGGATGCGGTGTCGTCAGTGCTCATGCCTCAACGGTAGGGGGTCGGGGGCGCCCCGGGCCCCACGGCGGGCGGATCGGCGGACAGGCCGGGTCACCGGGGGCGGCGCCCGACGTACGCCGTGCGGGATCCGCGCAGCCGCAGGTCGGGGGTCCGCGCCAGGGCGTGCGGGCCGTCGTCGTCGAGGAGCGCGTCGAGGGCGGCGCGGTCGGCGGCGTCGAGCCGGTCGGCCGCGCGCTCGCGCACGCGGGCCAGCCACGCGCGGGCATAGGGGAGCGTCGCGGCGGCGGCGATCGGATCCGCGGGGTCAGGATCGATGCGGAACGCGCGCGTCGTGACGTCGACGAGGCCGGCGTCCCGCAGCCACGGCGCCCAGTCCGGGTGCGACGGGCCGCCCGTGCCGCCGTGCGTGACCGCGTCGTCGAGGCGGTCGGCGAGGCCGGGGCGGACGAGGGCGGGATCGAGCCGGTCGGGCAGGAAGCGGGGCGGGCCGTCCATCTCGACGACGACGAGGATCCCACCCGGCGCCAGGCCGTCGTGGACGCGCGCGAGGAGCCTCGCGGGGTCGGCGACCTCGTGCAGCATCAGCGACGCCCCCACCACGTCGGCCGGCGGCAGCGCGGGCCAGCCCGCGTCGAGGTCGGCGTGCACGGGGCGGATCCGGTCGGCGAGCCCGTCGACGACGGCGCGCTCCGCGACCCGGTCGAGCATGGCGGGGCTCGCGTCGACGGCGTGCACCACGGCCCGCTCGCAGCGCCGCGCGAGCGCGACCGTGCCGGTGCCGGTCCCCGCGCCGAGGTCGACGACCACGCGGCCGGGGGTGTCACGTGCGAGGCGGCGGACCCAGGCGGTCAGCTCGAGCTGATGGCGGTGCAGGACCCGCGCGTCGAGGTCGAGCATGCGGGCGAGCGAGGGGTCGTCGGCGGCGTGGGCGTGGGCGTGGGCGTGGTGCGCGTGGGTCATGGATCCAGGGTGGCGCACTCCTGCTCCAAACGCATACGATCTTGCCCATGACGCAAGAGCCCGATCTCGACGCCCTCATCCGCCAGCGCATCCGCAGCCTCCGTGAGGCCCGCGGCTGGTCGCTCGACGTGCTCGCCGCACGGTGCTTCCTCAGCCCGTCGACGCTCAGCCGCATCGAGACGGGTCACCGGCGCATCGCGCTCGACCAGCTCGTGCCCATCGCCCGGGCCCTCGAGACGTCGCTCGACGCGCTCATCGAGTCGGGCGACGACGCCGACGTGGTGATCCGCCCGCAGGAGGACGCGCAGGCGGGGCGCACGACGTGGATCCTCTCGCGCGGCGGGGCCAGCGGGTCGGGCCCGTTCGTGGCGAAGATGCGCATGACGCCGACGCGCCCCGTCCCGGTGGACGAGCTCGGCGTGCACCCCGGCCGGGACTGGTTCACCGTCCTGTCCGGGACGGCCCGGCTGCAGCTGGGGGAGCGGACGATCCTGGTGGAGGCGGGCGACGCGGCCGAGTTCTCGACCATGGTGCCGCACGCGATCGGCGCCCACCGCGGGGTCGTCGAGATCCTCACGATCCTCGACCGCGACGGGCAGCGGGCGCACCTGCGGACGACGGGGACGGGGGTCCTCGCCGGATCCGCCGAGCCGGGCGATGCGTCGGCCGCAGCGGGGACGGAGGCCTAGCCCTCCGGGGTCGGGTCGCTCGGGGCGTCGGTCGGAGCGGGACTCGGGTCGGGGCCGGGGTCGACCGGATCCGTGGTCGTGGGCGGATCGGTGGGCGCAGGGTCCACGGGATCGGTGGTCGCGGGCGGATCGGTGGGCGCGGGGTCCACGGGATCGGTCGTCGGCACCGGGTCGGTCGTCGGCACCGGGTCCGTCGTCGGCTGGGGATCGGTCGTCGGCACCGGGTCGCTGCCGGTCCCGCCGCTGCCGGTGCCGGTGCCGCCGCCCGTGCTGCCGCCGCCCCCGGTGCCGGTGCCGCCTCCACCACCCGGGGTGAACGTCCCCGTGCCGGGTCGCGTGCCGGGTCGTGACGGGATGTTCGGCGCCTTCGGGACGACCGGGAGCGCGATGCGGTCCGGGGCGGGGGTGGCGAGCGTGAGGGTCACCACCGTGCCGGGCGCGACGCGCGTGCCGGGGGCCGGATCCTGGCTGGCGACGATGCCGACGTCCTGGCGGACGAACGCGCCGCCGCCGGAGCCCGCGAACGCGATGCCAAAGCCGGACGCGGCGAGCGTGTCACCCGCGTCGGCCCCGCTCATGCGCGTCACGTCCACCATCTCGACCAGGCCGTCGGCCGAGACCGGGAGCGGGTTGGCCGGATCCGTCGCGTTCGGCACCGGACGGGAGTCGGAGATCTCGATGGTGTCGGAGTCCGCGACGTCGTCGCGCGCCGAGGGGAGGACGGAGGCGACCGCGCCGCCCGCGATGAGCAGGAGGGCGAGACCGGCCGCGACGCCGCCGGTCGCCCGCGTGCGGACGCCCGGGATCCAGGCGGCACCGCTGCGGATCAGCGGGACGAGGCCCGCCACGAGCGCGACGACGCCGAGCGCGATGAGGAGGCCGGGGATCCCGGCGATGAGGGCGGCGGCCACGACCAGCACCGCGGCGACCGCGAGCGCGGCCCACGGCCAGGTGCTGCGGCCGCGCAGGGCCGGCGCGGTGGCGGCGGCGCGCGGGACCGGGGCGGAGGCGGCGCTCGTCGCTGGGCGCGGCGGCGCGAAGCTGCCGGCCACGGACGAGGTGCGCGGAGCGGGGGCCGGGGCGTCCTGCGGCGCACCGGGCGGGGGCTCCATCGGCAGGCCGGTGGGAGGAGCGACGGGGGCGCCGGTGGGCGGTGCCATCGGGTAGCCCGCGGGCGGCGCGACGGGAGCGCCCGTGGGCGGTGCGAGGGGTGCGCCGAGAGGGGCGTCCACGGACGCGTCGACGGCGGATCCCGCGGGCGGGTCGAGCGGTGCCGCAGCGGGCGCGTAGTCCTCGGGCAGAGGCGACTCGGAGATCAGCTTGGGCTCGGGCGTCGAGGACGCCCGGCCGGGGAAGACGCGGCGGCTGGAGACGAGCGACGTCCAGCGGGTGCCGTCCCAGAAGCGCTGGTTGCCCTCGCCGTCGCCGAACCAGCCGGGCTCATCGGACGACGGGGTGACCGACGTCGGGGACGCGGGCGGCGGGGTCGACGACATGGTGCTCCTCAAGAGAGCGTTCCCCAGGTGGGGGAACTGCTCCTCGGCCCAGGTTAGGCGGCGCTCGGGCCGGCCGGGAAGCCCGCACGCCCGGCCGGGCCGTCTCCCGCACCCCCAATCAGGGGCGTGTCGACGGGCGTCAGGCGGCCAGGGCCGCGGCGAGGAGCGGGGCGAGGTCGACCTCGAGGCTGCGCGTGCCCGCATGGCGGAAGCCGTCGGCGCTGCCCGCGAAGGCGACGCAGGCCGGATCGCCCGGGAGCAGGGCACCGTCGACGGCCGCGACGGGTCGGACGGGGGCGGTGGTGGGGGAGACGGACACGGGCACGGGATCCTCCTGATCTCAGCGCCCGGGCGGGCGGTGACCCCAGGCTCGCCGACCGCGCGCGCCCGCGCGTCCTCCTGACGGCCCCCGCGCCTCGTCCCCAGGGGGGAGTCGTGCGGGTCGCCGGGGCGGGTCGGGCCGCGGCGCGGTCAGCCGGTGCGGATCCGCGCGCGGGCCGCGTCCAGGTCCCGCGCGTCGAGCCCGTGCCCGCCGGGCCGCACGCGCGACACGACGTCGGACCCGAGGGCGACGGCCTCGCGCACCGTCCGCTCCACGTCGACGAGCGGCGCCATGGCGTCGGCGTCGCCGTTGAGGAGCGTGATGCGCGTGCCCGCCAGGTCGGCGGCCGGCGCCCGGTCGCCGAGCGGCCAGCGCGCGGAGAAGGCGATCGTCTCGGGCAGCGCCCACGGGTGCAGCAGCGTGGTCGCCAGCGCCATGTTCGCCCCGTTCGAGAATCCGACCGCGAGGATCGCGCGCCCGTCGATGGCGTAGGCCGACCGGGCCTCGGCGACCAGGTCGGCGAGCTCGGCCGCCCGCGCGACCACGTCGTCCACGTCGAAGACGCCCTCCGCGTGGCGGCGGAACCAGCGGGCGGCGGATCCCTCGCGCACGCTCCCGCGCGGTGCCAGCACGGGCTGCCCGGGCGCGAGGAGCCGCGCGAGCTCGAGGCCCTGCCGCTCGTCGGCGCCCGTGCCGTGGAGGCCGAGGATCACGGGCCCGGTGTCCGCGCCCCGCTGGAACTCGTGCGGCGTCGCGTCGAGGAGCGCGCTCACGCGGCGGGTCCCTCGGCCGAGGCGGCCTCCTCGTCGGGCATGCGGAGCGGCGGCACCGCGGCCTCGATGTCCGCGCGGCTGGGCTCGAGCCACGGCGGGAGGCGGAGGCTGCGGCCGAGCTCGAGCAGCGGCTCGTCGATGTCGAAGCCGGGGGTGTCCGTCGCGATCTCGAACAGCACGCCGCCGGGCTCGCGGAAGTAGATGGAGGTGAAGTACTGCCGGTCGAGGATCTGCGTCACCTGGTGCCCGCGATCCGCCAGCTCGTCGCGCCACGCCTGCTGCTCGACGCGGCCGGGCACGCGGAACGCGACGTGGTGCACGGTGCCGCCGGCCGTGAGGCCCTGCTGTGCGCCCGGGTCGGCGACGAGGTCGACGATCGCGCCGGGCCCGCCGTCGCCCGCGGCGAAGCGGAAGCGGCCGTCGCGCTCGTCCACCAGCCGGAGCCCGAGGTCGTCGGTGAGGACGGAGGCGGTGCCGGCAGGATCCCGCACGGTGAGCACCGAGGAGTGCTGGCCGCGGATCGCGTGCTCGGCGGGGACGTCGGCCGAGTCCCACGGGGCGCGCGGGTCGACGACGGAGGAGGCCACGAGGTCGATCTGCAGGCCGTCGGGGTCGCGGAGGGAGAGGCGCTCCTCCTCGGATCCGGTCGACGAGATCGACGACGCGACGCCGTTGGCGCTGAGGTGCTCGGCCCACCAGCCGAGGCTGCCCGCGGGCACGGAGAACGCGGTCGTCGTGGACTGTCCCGCGCCGACGCGGCCCGCCGGCACGCCCTTCCACGGGAAGAAGGTGAGGAGGGATCCCGGGCGGCCCTCGGTGTCGCCGTAGTAGAGGTGGTAGCTGCCGGGACTGTCGAAGTTCACGGTGCGCTTGACGAGCCGGAGGCCCATCGCGCGCACGTAGAAGTCGACGTTCCGCTGCGGGTCGCCGCCGATGGCGGTCACGTGATGCAGTCCCTGGGTGCTGGCGGTCATGAGGCGCTCCTTCCGCGCGGCCCGGCCGGGCCATGTCCATGCAAACGCATGGGAGGGCGGATCATTCCCGGGGGACGGAGGAGGGGAGGTGGCGTCGCCGCCACCTCCCCTCCTCCGCGCTCACGCGTCAGTCGTCGAGGTGCGCGATGGCGTAGTCCGCCTCCTCCGCGGTGAACTTCTCGCCGTACTCGCTCGTGAGCTGATCTCGGATCGCAGCGGGCGACATCGCCGCCATCTCCCGGTACGTCTTCGCCTTCGCGAGCGCGTTGGCGTTCCAGTCGGCCTGGACGTTGTCCACGGCGTACTGCGCGGCCTCCGGCGTGAACTGCTCGCCGTACTCGCTCGTGAGCTGGTCGTAGAGGGCGGCCTTGCTCATGTCGAGGCCGTTCGCGTAGGTCTCGGCCTTGATGAGCGCGGTCGCGCTCTCGGCCGGGACGGCGGGGGCGGCCGGCTCCGCCGGAGCGGTCGTCTCCTCGGCGGTCGGCTCGACGGTCTCGGGTGCGGCGGTCGGCAGGGCCTTCGCCTCGGCCTCGGCGGAGGGCTCCGCGACCTGGGCCGTGTCCGACGAGCTGCCCGCGGTGCCGAGGGCGGCCGCGAAGACGAGGGTGACGACCAGCGAGGTGACGGCAGCGACGGCGCCGAGCGACAGGCCGGTGGTCGCCATGCCCTTGCTCTGCGCGCGACGGAGGGCGAGGATCCCGAGCACCACGGCCGCGGCTCCCGCGATCAGCCCGAAGAAGGGGGCGAGACCCGAGAGGAAGGCGACGATGCCGACGACCAGCGCGGCGATCGCGAGGCCCTTCGGACGCACGCCGTAGGGCGGCGGGGGCGGCGGCATGGTGGCCGTGCCGGCGGGGGCGGGCGGCCCGTAGGGGCTGGGAGGCGGGGGCTGGTGCGGGTCCGGGGACGGGTGTCCCGGCTGGTCAGGTGCGGTCATGCGGGAAGCCTCGCAGCGCGGAGGGCTCCCTCCAGTTCGATCGGCCGGCTGCCGCACCCCCATTACGCGGGCGGCGCACCCCCACTTCGCGGGTGTCCGTCAGCGGCGCGTGGACGCGCGATCCTCACGCCGCAGCGTCAGGGCGTCGAGGGTCGGCCGCCGGTCGAGGAGGCGGCGGAGCGCCGTGATGGCGCCGTGCATCGCGTCCTCATCGAGCGAGTCCGTGATCGCCTCGTGCACCGCGGCCTCGGCAGCGCGCACCTCCGCCACGCGGCGCGAGCCCTCCGCGGTCAGGCGGAGGACGACGCTGCGGCGGCTGCGCGGATCCGGGTCGCGGTGCACGAGGCCGCGGCGCACGAGCGCGTCGACGAGGCGGCTCGGCGAGCCGGCCTCGCACACGAGCCGCGCGCCGAGTGCGGCCAGGCTGATCCCGGGCGCCTCGTCGAGCACGACGACCGCCTCCGCCTGCGCCGGCGTCAGCCCCGTGTGTGCGAGCGCCGCCGCGTACGCGCGGGCGCCCTCGCGCTGAGCCCCCAGGATCAGGTAGCGGAGCTCCTCGGCGGGGCTCACGCGGTGCCCGCCGTCACGCCGACGCCGACGCCGACGCCGACCTCGGACCGCATGAACGCGTCCACCGCGTCCGCGTACTGCTCGGGGTGCGTGAAGCGGAGCATGTGGCCGGTGCGGGGGATCACCTGCTCGTGGGCGTGCGGCAGCCCGTCGCGGAGGGCCGTGGCCGCGGCGGGCCCGACGAGCCGGTCGTCCTCGGGCGTGAGGAGGAGCGTCGGCACGGAGATCCGGTGCAGCCGCGCGCGCACGTCGAACCCGACGACCGCGCCGACGCGGGCCGAGTGCGCGGCGGCGGGCGTGTGGGCGCGGAACAGCTCGCGGTAGTCGCGTCGCGTGAGCGGGTGCGGTGCTGCCACGTCCCACCGCGAGGCGAGCTGGGCGGCGTGGAAGCGGAGCACGCCCTGCTCGTAGACGCCGCGCGGCACGTGCCGCGCGAGCGACGCCGCGCGCGTCTTCCAGGCGGGGGTCGGATCCGCCGCGAAGCCGCCCGAGAGCACGAGCCCGGCCAACCCCCGCGGTCGACGCAGCGCGAGGGCGAGGCTCACGACGGCGCCGAAGGAGTCGCCGACGAGCACGTACCCGGGCAGGTCGCGCACGAGGTCCTCGAGGGCGTCCGCGGCCTCCTCGACGGAGCGCGCGTCGTTCGGGAGCGCGAGCGTGCGGAGCGGGTACGCGGCCAGCGCCCGAAGCGGACCGAACTCCCACGGCGCTCCCGAGAAGCAGGGGACGCCGACGATGGTCGGGAGGACGGGATGGACCGATGACGCATCGAGAGATGACATGTCATGAGTGAAGGGGGCGAGGTGACGCGGGTCGCTCCACTCCGTCCGTGTCCGCGTCCGGGGGACGGATGGGCGAGCGCGCGCCGGCGCCCTTCCCCCGAGGCTCCGGGCGGCCCAGAATGAGCGCATGGGACGCATCCTCGGCATCGGCGGTCTGCTCTTCCGCGCGGACGACCCCGTCGCGCTCACCGCGTGGTACCGGGACGTGCTCGGGCTCGACCTCGACGCGCAGGGCGTGTGGGAGCAGGAGGCGGGCCCCACCGTCGTCGCGGCCGCAGCGCGCACGGCGCCGCCGTCGGGGGCGCCGGAGCAGCGGCTGATGCTGGACCTCCGCGTGAGCGACCTGGACGGCCTCGCCGCCGCGGGTGTGGAGGTCGCGCCCGGCATCGAGGACATGCCCGGCGTCGGACGCTTCTCCTGGGTGACGGATCCCGAGGGCTCCCGGATCGAGCTGTGGGAGCCGAGCTGACGGCAGTCCCGTCGCCGCCCGTTCAGCCGCCGACGGCCCGCCGCACCAGCTCCGCCACGCGCTCCTCGTTCGCGGGGTCCACCGCGGTCAGCGCGTAGGACGTCGGCCACATCGTGCCCTCGTCGAGGCGCGCCGGATCCTGGAAGCCGAGCGTCGAGTACCGCGTCCCGAACTTCGAGCCCGGCTGGAAGAACACGACCGGCTTGCCGTCGGCGTCCGCGTAGGCCGGGAAGCCGTACCAGGTCTTGGGCGCGAGGTCGGGCGCGTGCTCGAGCACGATGCCGTGCAGCCACTCGGCGATCGCGCGCTCCTCGGGCGGCATCGCGGCGAACGCGTCGAGCACGCCCTGCAGCGCGGCGGCCTGCTTGTCGGCGGCCTTCTGCGCCTTGGCCTCCTCGCGCAGCTCGCGGGCGCGCTGCTTCATCGCGTCGCGCTCGTCCTTGGAGAAACCGCTGTCGGTCATGTCCGCTCCCTCGCGTGGTGGTGTGCCTGGAGCGTGGCAGGTGGCGGGCGAGCCGACAAGCGCGCGGCGGTTCTGGGGCTCGGCGCGACGGCGTACCGTCGGACCATGAGCACCCACGAGCAGGACCAGCCCATCATGGACGGCGCCGGCGAGGCCACCGCGGACGAGAAGCGCGCCGGGCTCGCCGAGCAGGTCGCCTACGACCACCGCGACAGCGGATCCGAGGCCATGGCCGCCGACCTCGAGCGCCGCACCGCCGACGCGGGACTCGGCGACGGCCCCGCGGACCCCGCCGCGACGCAGGCGATCTCCACCGGCCGCGACGGCGTCGACGGCGAGGCCGACGCCGAGGTCGACGGGCCGCACCCCGCCTGATCCGCCCGACACCCCCGCGAGGAGCCGCCCGGAATGCCCGGGCGGCTCCTCGTCGTTGGGGCAGGGGATGACCGAGAACCCCGACACCCCCGCCCGCACGTCCGCCCCCGCCGCGTCCCCGTGCTCCGACGGCACCGGCCGCACGGCCCTCGTGGTCGGCGCCACCGGCATCAGCGGATCCGCGCTGGTCGACCAGCTCACCGCCGAGGGCTGGGACGTGCTCGCCCTCAGCCGCCGCGCCGGCGCCGACCGCCCGGGCGTGCGCTGGATCAGCGCCGACCTCCGTTCCGCCGACGACCTCCGCCGCGCGCTCGCCGGGGAGCAGCCCACGCACGTGTTCTTCACGGCGTGGTCGCGCCAGGCGACCGAGCAGGAGAACATCGACGTCAACGGCGGCATGGTGCGCGACCTCCTGGCCGCCCTCGACGGCGCGCCCGTCGAGCACGCCGCGCTCGTCACCGGACTCAAGCACTACCTCGGCCCGTTCGAGGCGTACGGGCAGGGCAAGATGCCCGACACCCCCTTCCACGAGGAGGAGGAGCGCCTCGAGGCCCCGAACTTCTCCTACGCGCAGGAGGACGAGCTGTTCGCCGCCGCGGAGCGCCAGGGCTTCGCGTGGTCGGTGCACCGCTCGCACACGGTCATCGGGCACGCGGTCGGCAACCAGATGAACATGGGGCTGACCCTCGCGGTCTACGGATCCCTCTGCCGCGACCTCGGCCTGCCCTTCGTCTTCCCGGGCAGCGCGACCCAGTGGGACGGGCTCACCGACGTCACCGACGCGACCGTCCTCGCCGACCAGATGATCTGGGCGTCCACGACCGAGGCGGGCCGCGACGAGGCGTTCAACGTCGTCAACGGCGACGTGTTCCGCTGGCGCTGGATGTGGCCCCGCCTCGCCGCGTACTTCGGCGTCGAGCCCGTCGGCTTCCAGGACGCGCCGCGTCCGCTCGAGCAGCAGATGGCCGGCTACGAGGACGAGTGGGCGCGCATCGCCCGCGAGGCCGGGCTGGCCGAGTCGGACCTCAACCGCATCGCGTCGTGGTGGCACACCGACGCGGACCTCGGCCGCGACATCGAGGTGGTCACCGACATCAGCAAGAGCCGGCTCGCCGGCTTCCCCACGCACCACCGCACGCTCGACAGCTTCCTCGGGCTGTTCGAGCGCTACCGCGCGGAGGGGCTCATCCCGCGCTGATCCGTCGGGTGCCGTCGTCCGGCGCGGGCGGCGGCATCCACCGATCGGCCGATGCCGTGGATCGACCGCTCGGCCGTTCCGCTCGCGGCCGGCGCGCGTGAGGCTGGACCCATGACCACAGCAGCCGTCGAGGAGCACGTCCGCGTGCGCGACCTCGAGAAGACGTACGGCACGACCACCGCCCTCCGGGGCGTCTCCTTCGACATCCACCGCGGCGAGACGTTCGCGCTCCTCGGGCCGAACGGCGCGGGCAAGTCGACGACCATCGAGATCCTCGAGGGGTACCGGCTCCGCAGCGGCGGATCCGCGTCCGTGCTCGGCATCGACCCCGCGACGGGCGGCCGCGCCTGGCGCGCCCGCATCGGCATGGTGCTCCAGTCCAGCTCCGAGAGCGGCGCGATGACGGTGCGCGAGCAGGTCGCGCACTTCGCCCGGATGTACCCGCGACCGCGGGACGTCGACGCCACGATCGAGGCCGTGGGCCTCACCGAGAAGGCCGGCACGCTGCTGCGGGCGCTCTCGGGCGGCCAGCGCCGCCGGGTGGACGTCGCCCTCGGCATCATCGGCCGGCCCGAGCTGCTCTTCCTCGACGAGCCGACCACGGGCTTCGACCCCGAGGCCCGGCACCGGTTCTGGGACCTCATCCGCGAGCTCAAGGCGGAGGGGACGACCATCCTCCTCACCACGCACTACCTCGACGAGGCGGCCCAGCTGGGCGACCGGGCCGGGGTGATCGCGGGCGGCAGCCTGGTCGCGATCGGCCGGCTCGACGAGATCGGGGGAGAGGAGGCGCGGATCCCGCGCGTGCTCTGGCACGACGACGACGGATCCCACGACGAGCGCACCCGGACCCCCGGCGCCTTCGTGTCCCGCCTGTCCCAGGCGACCCCCGGCGGCGAGCCACGCGACCTCCGCATCGTGCGGCCGAGCCTCGAGGACGTGTACCTCGGGCTGCTCGCCGAGGCGGGCACCCCGGACGCGCCCGGCGCCGCGACCCCCTCCGCCGTCCCGGCGACCGCCGAGGAGGTGGCGGCATGACCGCCGTCCGCCCCGCGCGTCCCGTCGCGGACCGCGCCATCGCCCTGCCCGGCGTCCTCCCGCTCGGGATCCACCGCGTCCGCTACGAGGTGCGCCGCTACTTCCGCCAGACCGACACGATCATCTTCACGTTCCTGTTCCCGGTCATCATGCTGTCGATCTTCTCGGTGGCCTTCGGCTCGTCCGGCAACCTCGGCACCGCGCCCGACGGATCCGGCGGCGTGAGCGCCGCGGCCTACTACCTGCCGGGCATGATCGCCGCGGGCATCCTCCTCTCGGGCGTGCAGAACCTCGCGGTCGACATCGCGATGGAGCGCAGCGACGGCACGCTCAAGCGGCTCGCCGGATCCCCGCTGCCCGTGCTCTCGTACTTCATCGGCAAGGGCGGGCAGGTGATCGTCACCTCGCTGCTGCAGGTGGTCGTGCTGCTGCTCGTCGCGCGCTTCGCGTTCGGCGTGGAGCTGCCGACGGACGCCGGCCGCTGGGCCACGTTCGCGTGGGTGTACGCGCTCGGGATCACGTCGTCGGCCGTGCTCGGCATCGCGCTCAGCCGCATCCCGCGCTCCGGGGCCTCGGCCACGGCCGTCATCACGCCGATCGTGCTCGTGCTGCAGTTCATCAGCGGCGTCTACCTGACGTTCACGATGCTGCCGACCTGGCTGCAGGACGTCGCGGCCTTCCTGCCGCTGAAGTGGATGGCGCAGGGCATGCGCGCCGTGTTCCTGCCGGACGCGCTCGCCTCCGTCGAGCGCGGCGGCACGTGGGACCTCGCGGGCGTCGCGCTCGTCCTCGCGATCTGGCTGGTCGGCGGCACGATCGCCGCGGTCGCCACCTTCCGCTGGATCCGTCGGGACTCCTGATCGTGCGCGACGAGCGGACGGGATGGCAGGCTCAGGGGATGATCCCCACCCGCACCGTCCACGTCGGCTTCGCGGTGACGATGGCGCTGCTGGTCGTGCTGACGATCGGCGCCGGGCGCGACGCGGGCTGGGGCGCGTGGGCGTCGATCGCGGCGATGTCCGCCCTCTACCTGCTGTTGGGCCGCCGCGCGCTCGAGGCCTCCGCGGCGGCGACGACGGCCAAGGCCGAGCCCGTGCCCCCGCTGCCGTCCGCGCTCGTCTTCCTCGCGCTCGTCATCCCGGCGGCCACCTGGGGCGTCGCGAGCCTGTCGTCGTTCGCCGTCGTGCAGTGCGTGCTGTGCCCGCTCGTCTGGCTGCTGCTGGACCGCGTGCGCGACGCGGTGATCGGGACCCTCGTGCTCACCGGATCCGTCGCCGTGGGGTTCGTGATCAGCTTCGGCGACCTGCCCGGCGCGATCCCGACCATGGCGGTGTCGCAGGGGCTGAGCCTCGGCGGGAGCATCGCCCTCGGGCTCTGGATCACGCGCATCGCCGACCTCAGCCACGAGCGCCTGCATCTGCTGGAGGGGCTCCGCGCGGCGCAGGCGCAGGTCGAGGAGCTCGGCCGCGAGGCGGGAGCCGCGCGCGAGAGGGAGCGCCTCTCGGCCGACATCCACGACACGGTCGCGCAGGACCTCACGGGCCTCGTGATGCTCGCCCAGCGCGGTCGGCGGGAGCTCCGCGGCGGCGAGACGGACGCGACGGAGGCCACCCTCGCCCAGCTCGAGGAGGGCGCGCGGGACGCGCTCACCCAGACCCGCGCGATCGTCGCCGCCACCGCGCCCGTCGAGCTGACGGACGGCCTGGGGGCGGCCCTCGCCCGGCTGGGCGCGCGCCTGGAGCGGGAGGCCGGCATCCCCGTCGAGGTGCGCGCGGACGCGGGCGTCGGATCCGTCGATCGCGACGCCGAGGTCGTCCTGCTCCGCTGCGCGCAGGAGGGCCTCGCGAACGTCCGCCGTCACGCGGCCGCCGCGGCGGTCGAGCTGGTCCTGCACCGCGACGGCGCCGACGTCGTGCTCGCGATCCGCGACGACGGCCGCGGGTTCGACCCGGCGCGCGCCTCCGGCGGGTACGGCCTCGACGGCATGCGCCGCCGGCTGGACGCGGCCGGCGGACGCCTCGACGTCGCCAGCGGCCCCGACGGCACGCGGCTCACGGCGCGCATCCCGGCGCACGCGACGCCCGCGGCGGCCCACGCGGATCCGGCCGGAGCCGACCCGGGGACCGCGCGGGCCCCGGCCGCGGCCCCGGCCCCGGCCCCGATCCCCGCGCGGGCCCGCGCATGACGCCCGCCATCCGCGTCGCCGTCGTCGACGACCACCCCGTCGTCCGCGGCGGGCTCGCCGCGCTCCTCGCCTCCGCCGACGACATCGACGTGGTCGGCCAGGCGGCCGACGGCGAGGCGGCGGTCGCGCTCGCCCGCGCCGAGCGCCCGGACGTGGTCCTCATGGACCTCCGCATGCCCGGCCTCGACGGCGTCGGCGCCACGGCGCGGATCCGCGAGGAGACGCCGGACGTGCGCGTCCTCGTGCTCACGACCTACGAGACCGATGCGAGCATCCTCACGGCCATCGAGGCGGGCGCGAGCGGCTACCTGCTGAAGGCGGCGCCCGAGGAGGAGATCCTCGCCGGCGTCCGCGCGGTGGCCCGGGGCGAGGTCGCGCTCGCGCCCGCGATCGCCGCCGCGCTGGTCCGCCAGGTGGCGCGCCCGGCCGCGGAGCCCGCCCTGCCGACGCCGACCCTCAGCCCGCGCGAGACCGAGGTGCTCGCGCTCGTGGCCGCCGGCCGCACCAACGCGCGCATCGCCCTCGAGCTGCACGTGACGCCCGCGACCGTCAAGACGCACCTGCTGCACGTGTTCGAGAAGCTCGGCGTCGGCGACCGGACCCGCGCGGTCACGCTCGCGATGGAGCTCGGCCTGCTGCCGCCCGCCGCCCGCACGACCCCGCGCTGACGCCGCCCGCGGCGGATCAGGACGCCACGAACCCGGGAGGCGGGACGTCGTCATCACCCCGGTCTACGCCACGTCCCGGCCGGGCGCGAGCGCCTGTCCGCTCCGCGATCCGACCGCGCTCCCGCCGCCGCACGCCCGCGCCGCCCCCGTCCGCGGGCCACCGGCGGTAACGCTTGGATAACGTCTGCGGCATGCCGTATCGGCGGCTGCGGAAATGGATAAGTTCTGACCGACGACAAACGCACGGACCGCCGCGACCCGGCCGCTCCGCCGGTGGTCGCCCCGCACCGAACCCGCACCACCACCAGCACTCACCGCACCAGCACCCGACCCGAGGACGCGTCGGAGCACCACGGCCCTCGCGACGACGCGACCGCCCGGTGCCCGCACGACCCGGACGGGCCACCGAGAGGACCCGCCGCCATGGCATCCGGACGACACGCACGACAGATCAGCTCCCTCCTCCTCCTCGCCGGCGTCGCCGTCGGCATGACCGCCTGCGCGCCGCAGGGCGCCACGAACACCGGCGCAGGCTCCGGCGGCGACGCCGCGGCCGGCACCGAGTGCAACGTCGGCATCTCGATGCCGACCCGCAGCCTCGAGCGCTGGATCAACGACGGCGAGGGCCTCAAGACCAAGCTCGAGGGCGACGACTGCACCGTCGACCTCCAATACGCCGACAACAAGACCGACGCCCAGATCAGCCAGATCCAGAACCAGGTCGCGGGCGGCGCCAAGATCCTCGTGGTCGCGGCCGTCGACGGCAAGACGCTCGGCCCGGCCCTCGAGGACGCGAAGAGCCAGGGCGTCACCGTCATCGCCTACGACCGCCTCATCAACGGCACCGAGGCCGTCGACTACTACGCCACCTTCGACAACTACAAGGTCGGCCAGCTCCAGGGCGAGTTCATCAAGGACCAGCTGAAGCTGGACACCGCGACCGGCCCCATCACCATGGAGCCCTTCGCCGGCAGCCCCGACGACAACAACGCCGGCTTCTTCTTCGGCGGCGCGTGGGACGTCCTCCAGCCCTACGTCGCGAGCGGCAAGCTGACCGTGCCCTCGGGCAAGTCGCCCGCCACGAGCGCCGACTGGCAGGCCATCGGCATCCTCGGCTGGGGATCCGACGACGCGCAGGCCGAGATGGACAACCGCCTGCAGTCGTTCTACACGGGCGGCCAGAAGGTCCAGGTCGTCCTCTCGCCCAACGACAGCCTCGCGCTCGGCATCGAGGCGTCGCTCGCGAGCGCCGGCTACGCGCCCGGCGCCGACTGGCCCGTCATCACCGGCCAGGACGCCGACAAGGCGAACGTGCAGGCGATCCTCCAGGACAAGCAGTCCATGACCGTCTGGAAGGACACCCGGGCGCTCGGCGACCAGGTCCAGAAGATGATCGGCGAGATCGTGAAGGGCGACGAGGTCACGGTCAACGACACGAAGTCGTACGACAACGGCAAGAAGGTCGTCCCGTCGTTCCTCCTCGACCCGCAGGTGGTCGTCAAGGACGACGTGCAGTCCGTGCTCATCGACTCCGGATTCCTCAAGGCGTCCGACGTCGGCCTGTAGCCCGACCCGCGGCCGACGGGCGCCCGGCACCACGCCGGGCGCCCGTCGGCCGCGCATCCGTCTCCACCCGGTGCGCCCCTCCCGGCACGCACCGCCGACCCGAACGGGAACCAGGAGCAGCAATGGACGACGTCATCCTGCAGATGACCGGCATCGTCAAGGAGTTCACGGGCGTGCGCGCCCTCGACGGCGTGGACGTCACCGTCCGCCGCGGCGAGGTGCACGCCATCTGCGGCGAGAACGGCGCGGGCAAGTCGACGCTGATGAAGGTGCTCAGCGGCGTGTACCCGCACGGCTCGTACGAGGGCACCATCACGATCGACGGCCGCGAGGTCCGCTACGGATCCATCAACGACAGCGAGCGCGACGGGGTGGTCATCATCCACCAGGAGCTCGCGCTCAGCCCCTACCTCTCCATCGCGGAGAACATCTTCCTCGGCAACGAGATGTCGCGCGGCGGCGTCATCGACTGGAACAGGACGAACCTCGAGGCCGTCAAGCTGCTGAAGCGCGTGGGGCTCGACGAGAACCCGGCGACGCGCGTGCTCGAGCTCGGCGTCGGCAAGCAGCAGCTCGTGGAGATCGCGAAGGCGCTCTCCAAGGAGGTGAAGCTCCTCATCCTCGACGAGCCGACCGCCGCGCTCAACGACGACGACTCGGCGCACCTGCTCGGCCTCATCCGCCTGCTGCGCGACGACGGCATCACGAGCATCATCATCAGCCACAAGCTCAACGAGATCCGGGCCATCGCGGACGACGTCACCGTCATCCGCGACGGCAAGACCATCGAGACGTTCCCCGTCACCGACTCCGACGAGATCGAGACGCGCATCATCCGCGCGATGGTCGGCCGGCCGCTCGACGCGCAGTTCCCGCCGCGGGATCCGCGCATCGGCGAGGAGAAGCTCCGCGTCGAGGGCTGGACCGTGCACCACCCCGTGGACGTCGACCGGGTCGTCGTCGACGACGCGTCCTTCACCGTCCGCGCGGGCGAGGTCGTCGGGTTCGCCGGCCTCATGGGCGCGGGCCGCACCGAGCTCGCGATGAGCATCTTCGGGCGCTCGTACGGCACCGGGATCACCGGCCGGATCTTCAAGGACGGCAAGGAGATCCGCACCCGCACCGTGAGCGAGGCCATCAAGAACGGCATCGCGTACGCGACGGAGGACCGCAAGCGCTACGGGCTCAACCTCATCGGCAGCATCACGGTCAACGTCTCGGCCGCGGCGCTCTCCAAGCTCGTCAAGCTCGGCGTGATCGACCGGCACCGCGAGTACGCGGTCGCCGACGACTACCGCAAGAGGATGAACATCAAGACGCCCGACGTCTCGGGGGTCGTCGGCAAGCTGTCCGGCGGCAACCAGCAGAAGGTCGTGCTCAGCAAGTGGATCTACTCGGGTCCCGACGTCCTCATCCTCGACGAGCCCACGCGCGGCATCGACGTGGGGGCGAAGTACGAGATCTACAGCATCATCAACCAGCTCGCGGCCGAGGGGAAGGCGGTCATCGTCATCTCCTCCGAGCTGCCCGAGCTCATCGGCCTCTCGGACCGGATCTACACGATCGCCGAGGGGCGGCTCACCGCCGAGGTCTCCCGGGCCGACGCGACACAGGAGGAGCTGATGCGGCACATGACCGCCAGCCGGAAGTCAGGAGTCGACCAGTGACCGTCATGCCCGAGCAGGCCACCGCGCCGAACGTGCCCACGCCGGACGGGATCAAGAAGCGCCCGCGCCGCCGGATCGACCTCCGCCAGTACGGGATCCTCGCGGCGCTGGCCGTGATCATCCTGCTGTTCCAGGTCCTCACCGAGGGGCGGCTGCTCTACCCGGGCAACGTCGCGAACCTCATCCAGCAGAACGCGTACGTGCTGATCCTCGCGATGGGCATGGTCATCGTGATCATCGCGGGCCACATCGACCTGTCGGTGGGCTCGGTCGTCGCGACCGTCGGCGCCGTGGCCGCGCTCAGCATGAACGAGTGGGGGCTGCCGTGGGGGACCGCGGTCGTCCTGTCGCTCGTGGTCGGCGCGCTGATCGGCGCGTGGCAGGGCTTCTGGGTGGCGTTCGTCGGGATCCCGGCGTTCATCGTCACGCTCGCGGGCATGCTCGTGTTCCGCGGCGTCGCGCTCGTGCTCCTCACGGGCGGCACGATCTCGGGGCTCCCGGCCGAGTTCAACTCCATCGGATCCGGCAACCTGCCGACCACGGGCGCGCCCGACCTCCTCACGCTCGGGATCGGCGCGCTCGTGTCGGTCGCGCTCGTGGTGCAGCAGCTGCGCACCCGCGCCACGCTCCGCAAGCTCGAGCTGCCGCGCGAGCGGGGCGTCTCGTTCTGGATCCGCACCGCCATCGCCGTCTTCGCGATCATGTACCTCTGCTACCTGCTGGCGTACAACCGCGGGACGCCGATCATCCTGATCATCCTGGCGACGCTCGTGCTGCTCTACTCGTTCCTCCTCACGCGCACGGTCTTCGGCCGGCACGTGTACGCGATGGGCGGCAACCTGTTCGCCGCGATGATGTCGGGCGTGAAGACCCGGTGGGTCAACTTCTTCATCTTCGTGAACATGGGCCTGCTCGCCGGGCTCGCGGGCGTCGTCAGCACGGCGCGCGCCGGATCCGCGGTGGCCTCGGCCGGTCAGAGCTTCGAGCTCGACGCGATCGCCGCGGTGTTCATCGGCGGTGCTGCCGTGCAGGGCGGTGTCGGCACGGTGGTCGGCGCGGTCATCGGCGGCCTCGTGATGGGCGTGCTCAACCAGGGCCTGTCGATCCTGTCGGTCGACGCGGCGTGGCAGCAGGTCATCAAGGGCCTGGTGCTGCTCCTCGCGGTCGCCTTCGACGTATACAGCAAGCGCCGCTCCGGGCGCTGACCCGCGACGCGGCACGACGCGCGGCCCGGCCGGTCCCCTCGCGGGGAGCGGCCGGGCCGTCGTCGTCCGTGCTGGGGCGGATCGCCCGCCGGGTCGGACCGGCGGTCAGCCGCGGTGGCGCCCGCGTCGGCGTCGGGCATCTGCGGACGGCGGGACGCCGTCGACACCCGGGTGCGAGGGGTCCGCGCGGGCGGCCTCGGCGACGCCCTCGGCCATCGCGTCGGAGTGCACGTGGTCGCCCTCGGCCACGACGTCCGCCGCGGCCGAGGCGGTGCGCCGGCGTCGGGTCTGCACCGCGCCCGTGATGATCGTGACCGCGGCGTAGCAGAGCAGCGCGACCGCCGCCGCCGGGATGATCCAGCTGCGGGCCTGCCCGTTCACGGCCTGGTTCGCCCAGCCGACGAGCGGCACCGAGTACCAGACCTCGCCCTGGATCTGTCCCGGCGTCACGGGCAGCGAGTCGGGCGAGGCGTTGTTGTCGCCCTGGAAGGTGAAGGAGCGCGTGCCGTCCGAGGCGGACGCGATGGCGGTGATCCGGTGCGTGATGACCGCGGGGTCGCCCGAGCGGATCTGGTACGTCGCGACGTCGCCGATCTCCAGCGTGTCCGGATCCACGGGCCGCACCACGATGAGCGTCCCCGGCGGGAGCGTCGGCTCCATCGACTGCGTGAGGATCGTCAGCGGCACGGATCCCGACACCTTCGGCACCACGAGCAGCACGGCCGCGAGCCCGATGACGAGCAGCAGGATCCCGACGCTGAGCCCCACGGCCGCCGAGCGGGCGAGCTGCCGGACGCCGCCGCGGGGCCGGGTGCCGGCCTCGAGCTCGACGGGGGCGAGGTCGTCCGCGGGGCGCCCGAGGGCGTCGCCGTGCCGTGCGCGGCGGGGGAGGAGGCGGGTCATGGTCATGAGCAGCGGAAGCCGCGCGCGCCGCTCTGCTGGAAGGCGACGACCGTGCCGTTCGCGACTTGGCGCACCTTCGCGCCGTTGCCGTCGAGGAGGTCGACGGAGACGGGCACCGTGCCGTCGGCCGCGAGCGTGGACGGCACCTGGTCGCGCGTGATGGCGGCCTTGCCGTACGAGCCCTGCGACGTGGCGATGCGCGTGCCGTTGACCATCACGCCGTAGTTCGAGGAGGAGGGCGCGACCGAGGTGTCCCAGGCGACGAAGACGTACCAGTTCCCGTCGGTGGGCTCGCATCGGAACCCACCCGTGACGGCGGGCCCCGGGGTCGTCTGCGTCGCGGTCGCGGTGTCGCGGCCGGTCCAGCTGCCGGATCCCAGCACGGTCGTGAGCGTGGCCGTGACGGAGGCGGATCCCGACGGGAACGCGGTCGCGGTGGTGCGCACGCACCAGGTGACCGCGGCGCCCGCGGACAGCGTGCCGGAGAGGGTGGGCGGGACCACCCAGTTGGCGGTGGAGGCGTCCGGCCCGACGGCCGTGGAGGCCGTGCAGCCGGATCCGACGGCGGTCCAGGCGACGACGCGCACGTTGCGCGCGAAGTACTGGTCGTTCGTCGTGGAGGTGGGCGCCGTCATGGTGCCGGTCCAGGCGGCGCGGGTGGATCCCGTGTTCGTGACGACGACGGCCGCGGTGCGGCTGGGGCTCTTCGAGGTGAGCTCGCCCGCGAGACGGTCGAAGCCGGTCTCCGTCACGGCGACGGTGGCGCTCGCGACGTTCGTCCTCGTGGAGGTCGTCGACGCCCAGAGCGCGTGGCCGGCGGTGGCGCCGATCCCGACGAGGAGCACGGTGAGGCCCACGAGGAGCGCCGCGTGCGCGCGTCCGAGGCGACGCCGGGTGCGGCTCACGGCTGCACCTGGGTGCCGACGAGCGTGAACGCGAGCTGCGCGGTGGAGCCCTGGACGGACTGCGGCGCGTCCTTGTCGAGCACGACCTCGGTGCAGACGACCGACGAGGCGCCGGGCTGGATGCGGACGAACCCGGAGGGCGTGTGCAGCTGGCCGGGACGGCCGGAGAAGGTCGTGGCGCCGTGCACGCAGTCGGCCGTCGTCGCGACGGGTCCGAGGCGCAGCGACAGCTCGCCCGGGAAGGCCGAGTTCGACGAGGTGCCTTGCGTGGAGATGGCCACGTCCAAGGCTACCGTGCCGGTGTTCTTCGCGGTGAAGGCGCCGACGGTGCCGTCGCCGGGGAGCAGCTGCGTCACGTCGAGGGCGGACTGCTGGGTGATGACGAGTCCGCTGGATCCGCTCGTGACGCCGGACGGGGCGGCCTTCGCGGTTCCGTTCCAGAGGGCGTAGCTGCCGCCGGTGGCGGCGAGGGAGGCGACGACGACCGCGGCGAGGAGGCCGGTGGTGAGCCAGGCGGCGCGGAGGGGGCTGCGTCGCGCGGGCTGCGCCGAGCGGCGGCCGCGGGCGGGACGCGCCGAGGAGGAGCGACGGCCATGAGCGGGACGGGGGGCGGGTGCCTGCCTCGTGCTCATGTCGTGTCGCTCCGGTTCGTGTCGGGTGGTTCGTGATGCGGGTCGTGCGGGGGATGCGGTGGAGCCCCCTCCCCGCGGGCGACGTCACCGCGGGGAGGGGAGACGCGGGACTAGATCGCGCGCTGCGTGAGCGTGAAGGCGAGCTTGTCGAAGGAGAGCGAGCCGTTCTGGCCGGTCGTCGCGGTGGAGGGGAAGGTCACCGTGAGGACGACGTTCACCTTGGAGGCGGCCGTCGAGGGCTTGACCGTGAAGGTGTTCGCGGCGCTGGCGGGGGTGATGCTGGCGTCGGTCGAGGTGACGTCGAGCTTCGTGGTGATGGCCGCCTTGAGCGCCGGGTCGCCGGTGATGGAGACGGGGTTGTAGGTGAGGTCCGCGGCGAGCGAGTCGCCGGTCGCCGTGACGGTCAGCGCGCTCGTGTACTGGAGCACGTTGCCCGGGACGATGCGGTAGGTGGCGGGGTCGATGACCTTGCTGCCGCCGTTGGTGATGTCGGTCCAGACGCCCGCGGTGTCGGCCGCGATGGCCAGGTTGCCGGAGGAGACGCTGGAGGCCGCGACGGTGGCGTTGGCGTTCCACAGCGCGAAGCTGCCGGCGCCGCCGAGGAGGAGGACGATTCCCGCTGCACCTGCGACGGCACCGGAGACGATCTTGTTCATGGGGTTTCCTGTTCTTCGCGCGGTGTGCCGCGCATGCTCGTGGGGAGGCGGCGGGTGGGTGTCCCGCCGGTCGTCTCCGGTCCTGCTTCGGCGCCTCAGCGGCGCTCCCGCGGTGTCGTCCCGGTGTTCCTTCGACATGCATCACTCTGACGGAGCGGTCTCAAGCCACCCGCTGGGGATCCGCAAGTCCCCCCGAGCTTTCCCGCAAGCCCGACCCGGCATCGGCTCAAGGGCCCAGGCGGCTGTCCGAGGACGACCCGGCCGGAGCCGCACCGGGGCGCCAGCGGGGCTGCGCGGGCCGCCCGGTCTAGGCTCGTTCCACGGCGTCCCCCGACGGCGGATGGAGGAGGAGCAGGCATGACCCCTCCGCACCTCGCCTCCCGGTGGTCCGCGGACGACCGGCGTCGGCGCGGATCCACCCGCGCGCAGATCCCCTTCCTCCTCAGCTGCGCCGTGGTCGCCGTCATCGTCGCCCTGGTCGAGCCGGCCGTCGAGCGCGACCCCTTCTATGCGACGGCCATCGGCATGGTGCTGGTCGGCTCCGTGCTGGCCGTCGTGGTCGCGTCCACCCGGATGCCGTCGGTCGTCCTCATCGCCGTGCCCGCGCTCGACCTGCTCGCGGTGGCGTTCATCCGCGACGCGACGGTCGTCTCCCTGCCCGCCGCGTCGCTGCTCGTGATCTTCCCCCTCCTCTGGCTCGTGTTCGGCTTCCCGTCGGGCGGCGTCCCCGTGGCCGTCGCGGGCGCGCTCGCGATCACCGTCTTCCCCGTCCTCCGCGACGGCGGCCTCCCCGCGACGAGCGCCGGCTGGGCCGACCTCGTCGGCGGTCTCCTCCTCACCGCCCTGCTGGTCGCGGCGGCGGCCCAGGCCGCGGTCACGCAGCGCCGGGACCAGCGCGAGCTCGCGGAGGCCACCGAGGCCCAGGCGCGGCTCCTCGCCGAGTCACGCGAGCAGACCGCGACCATCCGGGACGTCGCGGATGCCGTCGACGTGGGCATCGTCTTCTTCGACGCCGACGACCGGCCCGTGATCCGCAACGCGGCGGTCCGCACGCTGCTCGAGATCGCGGGCTACGACCACGAGACGGGCATGGCGACCTCCGTCTACGGATCCGACCGCGTCACGCCCGTCGCCCGCGAGGGCAAGGTCCTGCTCGAGGCCGTCTACGCCGACAAGGTGCACGGCCCCGTCTACTGGGTGGGGGAGCCCGGCAACCAGCGCGCCCTCGTGCTCTCCGTCCGGCCGATCGGCCGCCGCCCCGGCCAGCTGGCGGGCACGGTGCTCGGCGCCTACGACGTCACCGACCTCGCCCAGGCCGTGCAGGTGCGCGACGAGTTCCTTGCGACGGTCTCGCACGAGCTGCGGACGCCGCTCACCAGCATCGTCGGCTACCTCGACCTCCTCGACGAGCTGCACGATCCCGTGGAGCTGGGCATCCAGGAGGAGCTCACGGTGATCCAGCGGAACGTGGCGCAGCTGTCGAGCATCATCGGCTCGCTCCTCGAGGGCGCCGACCACGCGCCGGCCCTCCGTCGCGGACCCGTCGACCTGACGGCCCTGGTCGACGCCGTCGTGCGGCCGGCCGCCGTGCGCGCGGCCGAGCGCGGACTGGTGCTCGAGGCGCGGCTCGAGCCCGGCATCACCCTGGACGGCGACGCGGACCGGCTGACGCAGGTCGTCGAGGCGCTCGTCGCCAACGCGCTCCTCTTCACGCCGTCCGGCCGGATCGACGTCGTCCTCGCCGGAGAGGGGGACGACGCCGTGATCTCCGTGGTCGACACGGGCGTCGGCCTCAGCGAGGAGGACCAGCGCCACGTCTTCGACCGCTTCTTCCGCGCGCAGTCCGCCCGGGACGGCGCCGTCCCCGGGATCGGGCTCGGCCTCTCGATCGCCGAGCGGACCGTCATGGCGCACGGCGGGCACGTGCGCATCGCGAGCCGCCTCGGCCACGGGACGCGCGTGGTCGCGACCGTCCCGCGGGCCCGCGACGAGGCCGACTCCTAGCCCTCCCCATAGCCGATGGCAAGGCCGACGGGCGAATCGGCAGAATCCGGGCCCGCCGCCTAGACTCGGCCGGTCGCTCGCGGGACCCCTGCGGGCGACGCCCATGAACACGAGCCCACAGGAGCCCATCCCCTCCATGAACTCCACGCGCACGTCCGCAGAACGCCTCCTCGACCGTCTGGTCCCGAAGCGCAGATCGGGTCCCGGCGGGACCCGGCCGCCGCGCCGCGACCACTCCGACCACCGTCTCCTCGAGGCCAGGTTCACCGGGTCCGTCGACCTGTACGAGCCCGAGCACCCGAAGATCGACCGCCTCGTCTTCGGCGTCACGGCCGTCCTCGCGGTCGGCTTCGTCGTCTGGGGCATCGTGAGCACCGACGGCCTCGCGACGATCTCCGGCACCGCGCAGAGCTGGGTCATCAACCAGACCGGCTGGCTGTTCGTGCTGGCCGCGAGCTTCTTCGTCATCTTCGTGATCTGGCTGGCCGCGAGCCGCTACGGACGCATCAAGCTGGGCGCCGACGACGAGAAGCCGCAGTTCAAGACGGTCTCGTGGATCGCGATGATGTTCAGCGCGGGCATGGGCATCGGCCTGATGTTCTTCGGCGCGGCCGAGCCGCTCAGCTTCTTCGTCACCCCGCCGCCCGGCACCACGCAGCCGGAGTCGGAGGCGGCGATCCGCACCGCCATGGCCACCGCGATGTTCCACTGGGGCCTGCACCCGTGGGCGATCTACGCGGTCGCCGGCATCGCCATCGGCTACGGAACGTTCCGCAAGGGACGCAAGCAGCTCTTCTCCTCCATCTTCCAGCCGCTGCTCGGCACGAAGCGCACGGAGGGCTGGGCCGGCCGCGTCATCGACATGCTCGCGATCTTCGCCACGCTCTTCGGCTCGGCGGCCTCGCTCGGCATCGGCGCGACGCAGATCGGCGCGGGCCTGGAGTTCAACGGCTGGGTGGACGAGGCCACGGCACCGCTGCTCATCGGCATCATCGTCGTGCTCACGATCGCGTTCATCTTCTCGGCCGTCTCGGGCATCGCCCGCGGCATCCAGTGGCTGTCGAACATCAACATGGTGCTGGCCGTCGTGCTGGCGGTGTTCGTGTTCGTCGTCGGCCCGACGCTCCTCATCCTGAACCTCATCCCCGCCACGCTCGGCGCGTACCTCGGCGACATGACCGAGATGGCGTCGCGCACCGCGGCGACCGGCGGCGACGAGATGAGCGCCTGGCTCTCCAGCTGGACCGTCTTCTACTGGGCCTGGTGGATCTCGTGGACGCCGTTCGTCGGCATGTTCATCGCGCGCATCAGCCGCGGCCGCACCATCCGCGAGTTCGTCGTCGGCGTGCTCCTCGCGCCCAGCATCGTGGCCCTCATCTGGTTCTCGATCTTCGGCGGATCCGCCATCCACGCGCAGCAGACCGACGGCGACATGACCGTCGACGGCGCCGTGGTCAGCGACAACACGCTGTTCCAGCTGCTCAACCACTACCCGCTGGCCAGCGTCAGCACCGTCCTCGTGATGGTGCTCGTGGCGATCTTCTTCGTCTCGGGCGCCGACTCGGCGTCGATCGTGATGGGGACGCTGTCGCAGCGCGGCGCGCTCCACCCGAGCCGCAAGGTCGTCATCTTCTGGGGCGTCGTGATGGGCGCGGTCGCGGCCATCATGCTCGCCATCGGCGGGGGCGGCACGGAGGCCCTCACCGGCCTGCAGAACCTCACGGTCGTGGCCTCGCTGCCGTTCGTGATCGTGATGCTCGTGGCCTGCTACGCGCTCTGGAAGGAGCTGCGCACGGATCCGCTCATCGTGCGCCGCCAGGTCGCGGTCGAGATGATGCGCGACGCCGTCGTCAACGGCGTCGAGCAGCACGGCGACCACTTCCAGCTCTCGGTCGACCCCGTCGAGCCGGACGAGACGGAGGTCCGCGAGCCCCTCGGCGACGAGGACGAGGCCCGGCGCTCCTGACGACCGGATCCCGATGACGATGCCGACCCGCGCCCCGCGCACGGGTCGGCATCGTCGTCTCCCGGACACCGGGAGCACGCGGGGGCTCCCGGACCCCTCGCCGGCCGCCCGCGTCGGTAGGGTGACCATGATGACGACCTCCACCCCCGCCTCCGCACCATCGCCCGCGCCCACCGACGGGTCGGGCCGCCGGGCCGCCATCGTCTACAACCCCATCAAGGTCGACCTCCCGTCGCTGCGGACCAAGGTCGCGCACGCGGCGGGCTCGGCCGGCTGGCAGGAGACCCTCTGGTTCGAGACCAGCGAGGACGACCCGGGCAAGGGCGCCGCAGAGGAGGCCCTGTCGCACGACGTCGACATGGTCATCGCGGCCGGCGGCGACGGCACGGTCCGTGCGGTCGCCGAGGGGATGTCGGGATCCGGCGTCTCGCTCGGCCTGCTGCCCTCCGGCACCGGCAACCTGCTGGCCCGCAACCTCAAGCTCACCCTCAACGACGTCGAGCACTCCCTGGAGGCCGCGTTCTCCGGGCACGACCGCACCGTCGACCTCGCGTCGATCGAGATCCTCCGCGAGGACGAGTCCCGCGACAAGCACGTGTTCGTCGTCATGGCGGGCGTCGGCATCGACGCGAAGATGCTCGCGAACACCGACTCGGAGCTGAAGAAGCGGGTCGGCTGGCTCGCCTACGTCGACGCGATCTTCAAGGCCCTGCGCGACCGCGACCAGCTCCGCCTGCGCTACCGCCTCGACGGCCGCAGCGTGCACCGCCGCCGCGCGCACACGCTCATCGTCGGCAACTGCGGATCGCTGCCCGCCAACATCCTGCTGCTGCCGGACGCCGCGGTCGACGACGGCATCCTCGACGTCGTGCTCATGCGCCCCGAGGGCCTGTTCGGCTGGATCCAGATCTGGGTCAAGGTCGCGTGGGAGAACGGCGTCGTCCGCCGCACCGCCGCGGGCCGCCGCCTGATGGGCCCGGAGAAGGAGGTGCGCGCGCTCGAGTACCGCACCGCCGAGGAGGTCGTGGTCCGTCTCGAGAAGGAGGAGGACATCGAGCTCGACGGCGATCCCTTCGGCCGCGCCATCGGCTTCAAGATCCAGGTCCTCCCCGGCGGCCTGACCGTCCGGGTGCCGCAGGACTCCTGATCCCCGTCGGTCGGCCGCGCAGGCGCGTGTCGGCGGTGCGTGGGAGGGTCGCGGCATGATCCGCACCCTCGCCGTCTCCGGCTACCGGTCCGTCCGCGACCTGGCGCTGCCGCTCACCGGTCTAGACGTCGTCACGGGCGTCAACGGCAGCGGCAAGTCGAACGTGTACCGGGCGCTCCGCCTCATCGCCGAGATGGCGCAGGGCGGGGCCGTCGGGGCGCTCGCCCGCGAGGGCGGGCTCGAGGCCGTGCTCTGGGCCGGGCCCGAGGGGCTCAGCAGGGCGATGCGCGATGGCGACCACGAGGTGCAGGGCACCAAGCGGAAGGACCCGATCGCCCTCCGGCTCGGCTTCGCGGGCGACGAGCTCGGCTACCTCGTCGACCTCGGCATCCCGCAGCGGGACCCGCGTGCCAGCATGTTCGCCCGCGATCCGGAGATCAAGCGCGAGCTGCTGTTCAGCGGGCCCGTCGCGCGTCCCCGCTCGCTCGTGCTGGAGCGCCGCTGGCAGGACGTGCGCGTCCGCGACGAGGCCGGCGAGTGGATGCACGTGCCGGCGCTGGTGCCGCCGCACCTCAGCGTCCTCAGCGAGGTGGCCGACGCGGTCACCAGCCCGGAGTCGATGATCCTGCGGCGGCGCATGAGCGGCTGGCGCTTCTACGACCACCTCCGCACCGACGTCGATGCGCCCGCCCGTCGGCCACGCGTCGGCACGCGCACGCCCGTCCTCGCGAGCGACGGCTCGGACCTCGCGGCCGCCGTGCAGACCATCCGGGAGTGGGGGGACGGCGACGCGCTCGACGCGCTCGTCGACCGCGCGTTCCCCGGGTCGACCATCGTGGTCCGCTCCCAGGACGGCGTCCTGTCGCTCGGGCTGCGGCAGCCGGGCATCCTGCGCGTGCTCGACGCCGCCGAGCTCTCCGACGGCACGCTGCGGATGCTCATGCTCACGGCGGCCCTGCTCACCACGGAGCCGCCCGAGCTCATGGTGCTGAACGAGCCGGAGACGAGCCTGCACCGGGATCTGCTCCCCGCCCTGGGCGAGCTCATCGCGGCCGCGTCGCAGCACGTGCAGATCCTGGTGGTCACGCATGCGCCGGGTCTGGCCGCGGCCGTGTCCGAGCACGCCGAGGCGGGCGAGCTCGTGCTGGAGAAGCCGCTCGGCGAGACCGTGCTGCGGGGCCAGGGTCTCCTCAGCGCCCCGTCGTGGGACTGGGGCAGGCGCTAGCCCGCGACGTACCGGGGCACGCGGGAGCCCGCGACAGGCGGCCCGCACGACGACGCCTCCCGGTCGCGGCCCGGGTGGGCGGCGCGAGCGGGAGGCGTCGGGTCGTGCGGAGAGCCCGGATCAGCGTCCGAAGGCCGCCGATGCGGGGCAGTCGAACGGGTCGCCTCCGGCTGAGAGGCCCACGCGGTTGAGGTACGCGATGACGATGCCGTACGAGGCCAGCAGCGTGGTCTCCGTGTACGGGATGTTGTGCGTCGCGCAGTACTCCTTCGCGATGATCTGCGCCTTCTTCAGCGCCGGGCGCGGCATGTTCGGGAAGAGGTGGTGCTCGATCTGGTAGTTGAGGCCGCCCATGTAGAGGTCGGTCAGCCACGTGCTCTTGATGTTGCGCGAGGTGAGCACCTGGCGTCGGAGGAAGTCGACCTTCGAGTCCTTCGGCAGCACGGGCATGCCCTTGTGGTTCGGGGCGAACGAGGCGCCCATGTAGACGCCGAAGACCGCGAGCTGGACGCCGACGAACGCGAACGCCATGCCGAGGGGGAGGAAGAAGAAGACGACCGCGAGGTACGCGATGATGCGCGTGGAGAGCATCGAGATCTCGAGCCAGCGCTTGTCGACCTTGCCGCGGCCGAAGACGGTGCGGAAGCCGTGCACGTGCAGGTTGAGGCCCTCGAACATGAGGATGGGGAAGAACGCGTAGCCCTGGTGGCGGGTGAACCAGCCGTAGACGCCCTTCGCGCGGGCGGCGTCCTCGGTGGTGAAGGAGATGACGTCGCGCTCGATGTCCGGGTCCTTGCCCATGACGTTGGGGTTGGCGTGGTGGCGCGAGTGCTTGGTCATCCACCAGGAGTAGCTGATGCCGACGAAGAGGTTGGCGAGCGTGCGGCCCGCGATGTCGTTGGCCTTGCCGGACTCGAACACCTGGCGGTGCGAGGCCTCGTGGGCGAGGAAGGCGAACTGGGTGAAGATGATGCCGAGGCCCGCGGCGATGAGGAGCTGGAACCAGCTGTCGCCGAGGAGCACGAAGCCGACGCCGAGGCCCACCAGGGCGGCGGTGATGCCGGCGAACATGAGCACGTAGAAGCCGACGCGGCGGTTGAGGAGACCGGCGTCGCGGACGGTGTTGAGGAGTCCCGAGTACTCGGTGGTGGGGTTGGCCCCGCCTCCGCGCTTGGGTCGGGTCAGCACGATCCGGGGGGCTGCGGTGGTGTCAGTCATGGTCAGCTCGTTCGTCCGTGGCCTCTCGGCCAGGTGGAGCGGAACGCCTCGGCGGGCCGCTGTCTGTCGTCGTCACACGGGGATGCGACGCGGCGCCGGGTTCTGGGGCAACCACGGCCCAGCCTGTCATGGCGCCGGCGCCATCGCACCAGGGATACTCACAGCGCGGACGGCGTGTCGCTGTCGACGACGCACATCGCCCCGAGAAGCCGCGGGTTACGAGCTGCTGGGGAGCTACGGGACGATGACCGCGCGACCCCGCACGGTGCCCGCCGCGAGCGCGGCGTAGGCGTCCGGCCCGTCCTCCAGCGCGTACCGCTGCGTCTCGACGGTCACCTGGCCGGAGCGCGCGAGGTCGAGCACCTCGATCAGCTCGGAGCGGCTGCCCCAGTAGGGGATCCGCACGGCGGCGTCGAACGCGATGGTCCCGAAGCCGACCTCGACCGTTCCGCCGCCGATGCCGACGATCGTCACGTCGCCCGCGGGCTCGACCACGTGGAGGGCCGTCGCCATGGTCGGGTCCGCGCCCACGAAGTCGAAGACGGCCTGCACGCCGCGGCCCCCGGTGATCGCGCGGATGCCGGCGGCGGCGTCCCGGTCGCTGATCACCGTGTGGTGCGCGCCGACGTGGCGGGCGAGCTCGAGCTTCTCCTCGTTCACGTCGAGGGCGATCACGGTGGCGCCGCTGAGGGCGCGGAGGATCTGGATCCCTACGTGTCCGAGCCCTCCCGTGCCGATGACGACGGCGAAGGTGCCCGCGCCGAGCTTCGGCAGGGACGTCTTGATGGCGTGGTACGGGGTGAGGCCGGCGTCGGTGAGGGAGACGTTGGCGACGGGGTCGAGGTCGCCGAGCGGCACGAGGTGGCGCGGGTCGTCGACGATCATGTACTCGGCCATGGCGCCGGGGGCACCGAGCCCGGGAGGCTGGATGCCCTCGGCGGCGGCGTTGGCGCAGTAGTTCTCGCGGCCCTCGGCGCACGCGTGGCAGCGGCCGCAGCCCCACGGGCCGTAGACCGCGACGGCGTCGCCGACGGCGAGGTGCTCGACGCCCGCGCCCAGCTCCTCGACGACGCCGGCGCCCTCGTGGCCGAGCGTGAGGGGGAGGGGGTAGCCGGCGGCGCGGTACTCCTCTTCCGAGAGGCCCATCACGTACTCGTCCGAGTGGCACACGCCGGCGGCCGTGACGCGGAGGAGGACCTGACCGGGCCCGGGGACGGGCTTCTCGATCTCGACGACCTCGGGGTGGGATCCGATGCGGGTGTACTGGAGCGCCTTCATCCCACCAGGGTATTACCCGGGTGGGGGAAACCGCTGGACGCCGGGGTCAGGGCAGCCCGCTGCCGTGCGGCGGATCGACGGAAGGGGGCCTGCGTGCGCTCCGCCTCCGGGAGGGCGAGCTCCGCGTCGGCGGCGTCGCGGAGGAGGGCCATCGCACCTGCTGCTCGCGCCTGCACGACGAGGGTCGAGGCCGACATCACCGCATAGAAGGGCACGAGGAGCATCTGGATGACGGCCATCCCGGCGGACAGCAGGACAGGGGTCGCGACGAGCAGCGCGACGAGCAGGATCGCGGACACCGGCACGCCCACCGCGCTGGAGGCGATGGCGCGACGGGACTCGACGGCCACTCGCGCCGCCGTGCCCGGCGCGAGTGCGACGCGGCCCCGACGGTCGACGGACCGCTCCAGGAGCGCGGCGTCCCTCCAGTGCGGGTGGGCGCCGGTGGCGGAGCCGATGCGACGCGAGGCGCGCGCCAGCCACGCGGTGAGGGGGATCGCGCCCGCGAGGGCACCGAGCACGATGCCGAGGGCTGCCGCGACGGCGGTCTCGTCGACGTCCGCGTCATCCGCGTCGAGGAGGAGGGAGCGGAGCAGCAGGGCCGTGCCGACGCCGACCACCAGAGCGCCGCAGAGGGCCAGCCCGCGGCGCCTCGGCGTGACGACCTCGATGATCCATCCGGCGAACGCGCGACCGCCTGCCGCGAGCAGCTCGCGCGTGCCATGGCCCGGATCCGCATCCGCGGGCGCCGCCGGGGGGTGATGGACGGTCGTGTCGTCGGTGGTCATGCTGCCCTCTCGTCGGGCATCTGCCCTCGTCCATCCTCCCGGGCATCCGGGCCGGGCCCGTCCGGGAGATGACCCCCGTCCAGGTGGCGGAGAGCGCATCGGGTCTGGACGCACGTCGGGCACGCCTGGGAGGCTCGCGGCATGACCGCAGCGCAGCCCTCCTCCGCGATCCCGTCCCATCGCGGCGACGACGCCGTGCGCGACGACCTCATCCGCCACCTCCGCCTCGCGCGGGAGGCCCTCGTCTGGAAGCTCGACGGCCTCGGCGAGCACGACGTGCGGCGCCCGCTCGTGCCCACGGGATCCAACCTGCTGGGACTCGTGAAGCACGCGGCGGGCGTGGAGGCCGGCTACCTCGGGTTCGTCTTCGGCCGGCCGTTCCCCGAGCAGCTGCCGTGGATGGAGGAGGACGCGCCGCCGAACGCCGACATGCGCGCGACGGCGGACGAGTCGCGCGCCGACATCCTGGGCCTCTCCGCGCGCGTCGGCGCGCACTCCGAGGCGACCCTGCTGGCGTTGCCGCTCGACACCGTGGGTCGCGTGCCGTGGTGGCCGGGGGAGGCCGGGATCGTGACGGTGCAGCGGATCGCGGTGCACCTCATCGCCGAGCTCAACCGGCACGCGGGGCACGCGGACATCCTGCGCGAGCTCGTCGACGGAGCCGCGGGGCTGCGCGTCGAGAACGGCAACCTGCCCGACGGCGACGCCGCGTTCTGGAGGGCCGAGCACGCGGAGGCCGCGCGCATCGCGCGCGAGGCGGCGGGGCTGCCCGCGGTCGACTGACCCGGCGCCCCGCCGCGTGCCGCTCGATCAGCGCCGCCCGAACCGCAGGGTCGCGATCTCGAACGGCCGCAGCGTCAGCTCGACGCCGTCGACCGACGCCTGCGCGTCCTGGCCGTCCAGGGGCCGCTCGAGCAGGTCGGTGCGGACCGCGTCGCCGAGGCCGGCTGCCGCATCCACCCGCACGACCGCCCGCTCCCTGCCGCCGCGGGCCTCGTAGATCCGCACGACGACGTCGCCCGAGCGGTCCTCGGCGAACTTGACCGCCTCGATCACGACGGCGGCGTTCGAGGAGGTGACGAGCGGCGCGACGCCGTGGTCGCCCCGGATCTCGCGCACCGGGAGGTTGAGCCGGTAGCCCGCGTCGGCGGCGTCGAGCACGTCCGGCGCGACGCGCACCGCGGAGCGGAGGACGTGCCGGCCCTGGTCGGCGTGCGGGTCGGGGAACACGGGCGCGCGCAGGAGGGACTGGCGCACGAGGGTCGCGCTGCCGCCGTCCGGGCGGGGGATCCGCGTCACGTCGTGCCCGTACGTCGCGTCGTTCGCGACGGCGACCCCGAAGCCCGGTTCGCCCACGTGCACCCAGCGGTGCGCGACCGTCTCGAAGCGCGCGGTCTCCCACGACGTGTTCGCGTGGGTGACGCGCTGCACGTGCCCGAACTGCACCTCGGATGCGGCGCGGTCGGCGTGCACGTCGAGCGGGAAGGCCAGCTTGAGGAGCTTCTGCCGCTCGTGCCAGTCGACGTCGGTGACCACCTGCAGCTCCGGCTCGCCGGCCGGCAGCGTCCACGTCTGCGTGACGCGCGAGGCGCCGAACTCCCGCTCGACCACGAGGGCCGCGCCGTCGATCCGGATCGATGCGACGTCGGTGAGGTCGGTGCGGTTGCGGCGGTAGGCGTCGTCGATGTCCCACGCGTCCCACTGGTTCGGGGTGTCGCGGAACAGCTGCAGGAGGCCGAGGCGCTGGCCGGGGGCGACGAGATCGCGACCGGATGCGGCGTCGACGAGCGAGGAGACCGTGCCGTCGGCAGCGAACCGCGCGCGCACGAGGCCGTTGTCGAGGAGCCAGCCGTCGCCGTCCGCGACCGGCGCGGGGGAGCCGGGCGCGGGATCCACGACCGAGGCCGCCAGCGCGCCGACGCCCTCCGCGTCCACGGGGGCCGCGTTGAACGCGATGCGCCGGTCGCCGGATCCCGCGAGCGCGCCCTGCGCCTGGGCGACGAGCTCCCGCAGCCGGCCCTGCACGCGGGCGTGCTCGCGCTCGGCCTCCTGGTGCACCCAGGCGATGGAGGTGCCCGGCAGGATGTCGTGGAACTGGAGTAGCAGCACCGTGCGCCAGAGCGCGTCGAGCTCGTCGTGCGGGTACGCGACGAGGTCGCGGACGGCCGCGGTCGCGAGCCACAGCTCGGCCTCCCGCAGCAGATGCTCGCTGCGCCGGTTGCCCTGCTTGGTGCGCGCCTGCGACGTGTAGGTGCCGCGGTGGAACTCGAGGTACATCTCGCCCGACCACACGTGCGGATCCCGGATCTCGGCCTTCGCGGCGTCGAAGAACGCCAGCGGCGTGCCGAGCTCCACGCGCGGCGACCCCTCGAGGTCGCGCGTGCGGTGCGCCGCCGCGACCATCTCGCGGGTCGGCCCGCCGCCGCCGTCGCCCCAGCCGAACGGGACGATGGACGCGTTGTGCACGGCCTTCTCGGCGTGCTGCCGCTCGGCGCGCGCGAGGTCCTCGCCGGAGAGGTCGGAGTTGTAGGAGTCCACCGGCGGGAAGTGCGTGAAGACCCGGCTGCCGTCGATGCCCTCCCAGAGGAAGGTGTGGTGCGGCATCGTGTTGGTCTCGTTCCACGACTGCTTCTGCGTGAAGAAGTACTCCGCGCCCGCGCCCCGCACGATCTGCGGCAGCGCGCCCGTGTAGCCGAACGAGTCGGGCAGCCACACCTCGCGGGCGTCGATGCCGAACTCCTCGAGGAAGAAGCGCTTGCCCTGCACGAGCTGGCGCACCAGCGCCTCGCCGCCCGGCATGTTCGTGTCCGACTCGACCCACATGCCGCCGACGGGCACGAAGCGGCCCTCGGCCACGCGCTGGCGGAGCCGCTCGAAGAGCTCCGGGTGGTCCTCCTTCAGCCACGCGTACTGCTGGGCGCTGGAGGCGGCGAACACGAAGTCGGGATCCTCGTCCATGAGCGCGAGCACGTTCGAGAACGTGCGCGCGACCTTCCGGCGCGTCTCGCGCACGGGCCAGAGCCAGGCGGAGTCGATGTGCGCGTGGCCGACCGCGGTGACCCGGTGGGCGCTCGCGTGGGCGGGCGCGGCCAGCACGGCCTCGAGCGCCCTCCGGCCGGCGGCGGCGGTGCCGGCGACGTCGTCGGGATCCACCGCGTCGCACATGCGCTCGAGGGCCGCGAGGATCTCCGCGCGCCGCGACGACGCCGGATCCAGCTGGCCCATGAGCCCCTGCAGCGTCCAGACGTCGCGGTCGAGCTCCCAGACGGCGAGGTCGCGCCAGGCGAGGTCCAGGGTGCGGAGCGCGTAGATGGGGTCGTCGCCCGCGGTCGCCGGATCGCCGAGCGGCGTCTCGCCGTGGAAGGAGTCGCCGCCGATGTCGGGGTTCGATGCCGCCTCGATCCAGAGGTCGATGTGCGTGCCCGGCGCGGTACCGGCACCGACGCCCACGAGCGGCACGTAGCCGTTGTACGGCTCGATGGCCTTGACGACGCTGCCGTCCGGCCGGTGCACGAGCCCCTCGGCCTGGAACCCGGGCTGGCGGTCGCTGAAGCCGAGGTCGACGAGCACCTCGAGCGCGGTCCCCTCGGCGTCGGCGTCCTCCGGCACGGTCCCGGTGACGTGGAACCACGTGGTGCCCCACGCCCGGCTCCACGGCGTGCCGACCGCGAACGGCCGGTAGTCCTGGCGCACGGCCTCCGCGAACGGCACCGGCTCGCCGGGCGCGTCCCACGCCTCGATCGCGAGCGGGATCCGGCGACGGTGGATGTTCGGGGTGAGGCGGTCGCGGACGAACCGCTCGATGCGGGCCTCGGCGAGCGCGGTGGTGGGGGGCATGGTCGTCTCCAGTCGGTGGCGCGGCGGACCGCGGGCGGGTGTCTCCCGCGTGCGCCGCGCGGGCGTCGGCGTCCGCGCGGCGGGTGGTGCGGTGGTGGTGGTGCGGGGATGCGCGGGCGAGTCAGCCCTTCACGGCGCCGGCGAGCGCGTTCGACCCGCCGAGCGTGCGCGAGACGAGCACGTACAGCGCGATGACGGGCACCGAGTAGACGAGCGAGAACGCCGCGAGCTGTCCGTACGCCACGCTGCCGTACTGGCCGAAGAAGTTGAAGATGCTCACGGCGGCCGGCTGCTTGTCCGGGCTCAGCAGCAGGATGAACGGCACGAAGAAGTTCCCCCACGCCTGGATGAACACGAAGATGAACACCACCGCGATCCCCGGCCGCATGAGCGGGACGACGATGTGGGTGAGCGTGCGCATCATCGACGCGCCGTCCGTCCAGGCCGCCTCCTCGAGGGAGATCGGCACGGAGTCCATGAAGTTCTTCGCCATCCAGATCGCCATCGGCAGGCTCGTGGCGGCGAGGAAGAAGACCGTGCCGCCGATCGAGTCGATGAGGTCGAGCGAGACGAAGAGGCTGTAGACGGGCACCATCATCGCGGTGATGGGCAGGCACGTGCCGAACAGGATCCCGTAGAGGAAGGGCTTGGTGATCCGCATCCGGTACCGCGACAGCGGGTAGGCCGCGAGGATCGCGACCACCACCGTCACGATCGCGCAGCCGCCCGAGAGCACGAGGCTGTTCATCAGCGGGATGAACGAGATCTCCGGCGTGAGCACGGCCTGGAAGTTCTCCAGCGTGAACTCGCTCGGCACCTTCGCCGACAGTGTCGCGGACGGATCGAAGGCCGCGAGCAGGAGCCACACGAGCGGCACGGCGAAGCACAGGGCGACGAGCACCAGGACGCCGTTCGCCACGGCGCGCATCACGCGGCCGCTCGGCGAGGTCATGCGGGAGCCCGGCGGCCGACCCGACCGCCTCGCGCGGGCGGGCCGCGTGGTCGTCGGCGTCATCGTGGTCACGGCCATGGTCAGTCCACCTCCGGGCGGAGCGCCCTGATGTAGATCACGCTGAACACGGCTCCGACGAGGAGCATGATCGTCGCGATCGCGGTGCCGAAGCCCAGCTGCGAGAACTGGAACGCCTCCTGGTAGGCGAGGATCGGCAGGGTCGAGCTGGAAGTGCCGGGGCCGCCGCCCGTCATGACGAAGATGAGGGTGAAGACCGACAGCGTCTGCAGCGTGGTGAGCATCAGGTTCGTCGAGATGCTGCGGCGGATCACCGGCAGCGTGATGAAGACGAGCCGCTGCCATCCGGTCGCGCCGTCCACCTCGGCCGACTCGGTGATCTCCGGCGGCACCTCCTGCACGGCCGCCGCGTAGACGAGCATCGAGAAGGCGGATCCGCGCCACACGTTCGCGAGGATCACCGACAGCAGCGGCAGCCCGTAGAGCCAGTTCGCGCCCGGGATGCCGAACCAGCCGAGGATCGTGTTGAGCGTGCCCGTGTCGTTGAAGAACGCGTAGGCGGCGAACGCGGCCACGATCTCCGGCAGCACCCACGCGGCGATGACGAAGGTGCCGACGATTGCCCGGATGACCCGGTTGCCCTGCCGCATGAGGAGCGCGAGCCCGAGGCCGACGACGTTCTGCCCGACGACCGCCGAGAAGAAGACGAACGCGAGCGTGAGGAGCACCGACTTCGGGAAGTCGGGATCCGCGAAGAGCGCCGTGTAGTTGTCGAAGCCGATGAACTGCGCACCGCCGGCGGCGTACCCGGTGAGGGACGCGTCCGTGAAGGAGCCGTAGAGGCTCGCGATCACGGGGCCGAGGAGGAACAGCGCGAGCAGGACCATCGAGGGCAGCAGCGGGATGGTGCGCGCGCCGGTGCGGAGCGCGCGGGCGCGGGCCCGGCCCGGCCGGACCGGCGACGGACCAGCCGAGCCCGGGCCCGACCCCGCCGCGCCCCGCCGGTCGGCGCTCCGCACGTCGGCGTTGGGGCCGACCGGCACGGGGGCGATGGTGGACACGCGTCAGCCCTTCGCCTTCTGCGTCCCGTCGTCGCCGACGATGCCGACGACGGCCTGGTCGTACGCGGCCGCGGCCTCGGCGGGTGACTGCTGGCCGGTCATCACCGACTCCATCGCCACGGTGATCGCGTTGGAGATGCGGCTGTAGTCGGTGGTCGCCGGGCGGAAGTGCGTGTCGTCGACGAGGGAGGAGAAGAACGCGAACGTCGGGTTGGAGGCGACGTACTCCGGATCCTCGGCGACGTCGCTGCGGACCGCGATCTGGCTGGCCGCGATGTCGTACGACTTCGAGCCGTCCTTGTCGAGCGCGTCGGCGATGAACTCGAACGCCTTGTCGGGGGCTTTCGTCTTGGCGCCGACCGCGAGGGTCCAGCCGCCCGACATGCTCACGGCGCCGGGGGCCTGGCCGTCCTGCGTGGGCATGGGCGCCTGGCCCATCACGTCGCTCCACTCGGGCCACGGGTTGGTGCCCGTGTCGAGCCAGGTGCCGCTGAGCCACGAGCCGTCGAGGTCGATGGCGAGCTTGCCCTGCGGGATCCACTGGCCGGCGACGATGGTGCCGATGTTGGTGTCGAGCGCCTCCTCGGGCTTCGGGCCGATGCCGCCCTGGTAGACGTCGCGGATGAAGCCGAGCGAGTCCTCGAAGCCCTGCGAGCCCGTGATCCACTTGCTCGTCGCATCGTCGTAGAGGGTGCCGGTGGGGGTGCCGTAGTGCAGCATCTCGAAGCCCTGCATGGTCGCGCCCTCGCCCTGGGGCTTGCCCGAGTAGACGTTGAGGGGGATCACGTCCGGCATCTTCTGCTTGATGGTCTTCGCCGCGTCGAGCACGTCGTCCCAGGTCTTCGGCTCCCACGGGACCGGGAGGCCGGCCTTCTGGAAGAGGTCCTTGTTGTACCAGAGGGCGCGCGTGTCGGTGCCCATCGGGATCCCGTAGACCTTGCCGTCCTCGCCGACGCCCGCCTGCTTGGCGGAGTCGTAGAACTTCGACCAGTCGTCCCACTTCGCGACCTGGTCGTCGAGGGGGAGGAGGTAGCCGGCGGCCGCGTCGGACTTCACCTTGAACGTGTCCTCGTACATCACGTCCGGGGCGGTGGAGGCCGAGCGGTTCATCAGCGCGAGCTTGGTGAAGTAGTCGTCGTTCTGCGCCGCGATGGGCACGAACTCGACCTTCATGCCGGGGTTCGCGGCTTCGAAGGTCGTCGCGGTCTCCTTCATGTGGTCGTCCATCTGGGTGAAGGTCCCGAACTTCTGGTACGCGACCCTGAGGGTCTTCCCGTCGCCTCCGCCGCCCGCGCCGCCCGAGCAGCCGGTGGCGAGGAGGAGGGCGGCGACGGACGCCGCCGTGATCTGGAGGATGCGGGCTCGTGTCCTCGGGTGGGTCCGGCGGTTCGTCATGGTGCTCCCTTGCTCCACTGGCTCGGACGGTCGGCGTCCTCGCCGCCCGTCGAGGGTTAGCCAAACGTATGGACTAATCCATGTCAAGACATCCTGGTCACGATCCGGCGGCGGGCAGGGCGGGGCCGCGAGCGTCCGGGCGCCGGCCGCCGGTCGCTAGCCGCGGATGAGCATCGCCGACGGGCGCGGCGAGAAGGCGTTGTCGAGCACGAGGCACGCGGCGCCCACGGCGGCGACGTCCTCGCCGATGGCCGACTCGACCACCCGGACGGGGTGCTTCGCGATGAGCGCGGGGGACCGCCGCACCTCCTCCGGCAGCGTCTCCAGCACGAGGCGCGCGATCGGGTGCCAGAAGGGGCCCCCGCAGACCACCTCGTCGAGGTCGAGCAGGTTCACCTGGATCACGACGGCGCGCGCCAGGTGCCGGGCCGCCGCCTCCACGATCCGGCGGGCGGGCCCGTCCTCCGCGTCCGCGCGCGCCGCGAGCGCGTGGAAGGCCTCGCCGATCAGCCGCATGTCGACCGCGTCGCCGCTCGCCGCCGCCTCCGCGAGCGCCGCGTCGGACACGTCGCCCGCGCCGAGCACGCCCCCCTCGACGGCCTGCCGCACGAGCGCGTGCGGGGTGATGAGCTCGCCCACGCAGCCGACGCGCCCGCACGTGCAGCGCCGGCCGCGCGACGCGACCATGATGTGGCCGGAGTCCCCGGCGTTCGAGCTCGCGCCGCGGACGGGCTCGCCGCCCAGCACGAGGCCGGTGCCGAAGCCCGTGCCGTAGTAGACGAACGCGAGGTGGCGGCGATCCCCGGGGCCGAACCACAGCTCCGCGACGGCGGCCGCGGTCACATCCTTCTCCAGGAGCACCGGCAGGCCGGTCGCGGTGCTGAGGGCCGAGCGCAGCGGCACGTGGCGCCAGCGGGGGAGCATCGGCGGATCCAGCACGAGGCCCGCGCCCACGTCGATGGGCCCCGGCGCGGCGAGCCCCACGCCGAGCACGGCCTGACGGTCGACCCCCGCGTCGGCGATGAGCCCGTCGACGAGCCGGGCCACGAGCGCCACCACCTCGTCGGGGCGGGACGCCGAGGGCGTCGGGCTGCTCGCGTGCCGGATCACCGTGCCCTCCAGGTCGAGCAGCACCGAGGTGATGACCGCGGGATCCACGTGGACGCCCACCGCGAAGCGGCCGTCGGCCACGAGGTGCAGGAGCGTACGGGGCTTGCCGGGCCCGCGGATCACGGTGCCGCCCTCGCGCACGAGCCCCTCGTCGACGAGGCGGCGCGCGACGTTGGTGACGGTCTGCGCGCTGAGGCCCGTGCGCTCGGCGATCTCGGAGCGGCTGGCGCCCTCGGCCGCGCGGCGCACCGCGTCGAGCACCACCGTGCGGTTGTAGCCGCCGATGGCGGGCAGGTTGGTGCCGCGTCGCATGGGCACCTCCTCGCACCGGCCGTCGCCCGCCGGGCGCGGGCCTCTTCGCAGTATCCCGGATGCGCGCACGGCGGTCGCGCCGCGCCCGTCGCCCGAGCCAGGCCTTACCGCTGCCCGGGGGAGACGGCGACACGCCCGGCCGTGCCCGCTCGGGCCGGAGCAGGCTGGACCCATGACCGATCTGCTCGCGACCGCCCACGAAGCGGCTCGCACCCTCCCGTCGCCCCTCCCCGCCGCGCGCGGCCCGCTCAGCAAGGCCCTCCTCGCCGACCTCGCCGGGGGATCCTCCGCCCCCGATCTCGCGGCGCTCGCCGCCGAGGCGCTCGCCGCGACGGACGATGTCGTCCGGGACGACGACGTCCAGCTGGCCCTCTTCTGCCTCTACGAGCTGCACCACGCGGGCCTCGAGGGCGTCGACGACGACCGCGAGTGGGACCCGCGGCTCATCGCCGTGCGCGGGATCCTCGAGCGCGCGTTCGAGGCCGCCCTCCGCGAGCGCGTCCCCGTCCCCGAGCGCCCCGAGCCGACGGCGGCGGGCGTCGCGGCGGCCCTGTTCGCGCTCACCTCGGCCGACTCCGGGCCGTCCCTCTCGCGGTTCGTCGCGCGGAAGGCCACCATCGAGCAGCTCCGCGAGTTCCTCGTGCATCGGTCGATCTACACGCTCGGCGAGGCCGACCCGCACTCCTGGGCGATCCCGCGCCTGCGGGGTCGCGCCAAGGCCGCGCTCGTGGAGATCCAGGCCGACGAGTACGGCGGCGGCCGGCCCGAGCGCGTCCACGCGACGATCTTCGGCGCGACCCTCCGCGGCACGGGCCTCGACGACCGCTACGGCGCCTACCTCGACGACGTGCCCGCGATCACGCTCGCGTCCTCCAACGCGATGTCGCTGTTCGGCCTGCACCGGCGCCTCCGCGGCGCCATCGTCGGCCACCTCGCCGCGTTCGAGATGACCTCGAGCGTGCCGAGCCGCCTGTACGCGAGCGGGATCCGCCGCCTCGGCTTCGGCGACGACGTCGCCTGGTACTACGACGAGCACGTCGAGGCCGACGCGGTGCACGAGCAGATCGCGGCGCACGACCTCGCCGGTGGGCTCGTGGAGTCGGAGCCCGAGCTCCTCGACGACGTCCTGTTCGGCGCGGCCGCGTGCCTCGAGGTCGAGGGCTGGGTCGGCGCGCACGTGCTGGCCAGCTGGCAGGCGGGCCGGTCGTCGCTGCGCGCGGGTTCGACGGCCGCCGTCGTGGACGCGGCGTGAGCGCGCCGTCGGCGGGCGACTCCGCGGAGCCCGCCCCCGCATCCGCCCGCCCGGCCGGACCCGAGCCGGCGCGGATCATCGCCTACCCCGACGGACCGCTCCTCGTCCGCGGCGACTTCGAGATCGTGGATCCCGCCGGCCGCCCGGTGCCGCGCACACGGAGCACCGTCGCGCTCTGCCGCTGCGGCGTCTCGTCGATCAAGCCCTACTGCGACGGCACGCACCGGCTGGTCGGCTTCCGCACGGATCCGCCCGCACCCGCCGCGGAGTAGGGCCGCGCGGACGCCGGCGTCCGAGGGCGCCCGCGCTCGGTCGCGAGGCCGCGGTCACGCGAGATCGGGCCGCGTCTCCCGTGCCGCATCGCGCACGCGCTCGACCGCCTCGCGGACGACGTCGTGCCCGCCACGCGGCCCCGCCTGCGCGGTGCGCGCCCGGCGGAGGAACCCGTCCCAGTCGCCGCCGCCCGCCCGGATCGGCCGCAGCGGCGCCAGCAGCGCGGCGCGGCGCAGCCACACGTCCTGCTCGCCCGCCCACCGGTCGAGCGCCTGGTCGGCCCGGGCGCGCGCGGTGCCGCACAGCCGTTCGACGAGCGGCCCGATGACGTCGAGGGCGAGCGGATCCACGAGCGCCCGGAGCCGCGCGTCCCGCACGAAGCCCTCGATGCGCGTGAGGTCGCCGTTGTCGAGATCGTCCACGTGCTCCTGCAGCAGCACGACCGCCGCGAGCCGCCGCTCGTAGACGCGCGATCCCCAGAGCTCGGACGCGAGCGCGACCGCCTCGTCCCGCGTCATGCCCGGCCGCCGCCGGCCGAGGTCGCGCACCGTCCCGCGCACGGCGCCGACGGACGCGCCCACGAACTCCAGGTCGGAGCGCAGCCGCTCCCGCTCCGCGTCGGCGCGGTACCACGCGCCCTCGCGCTCGAGGGCCGCGGCGACGAAGTCGGCGTCCTCGCTCATCCGGCGAGCGGCGCCGAGCCGTCGCGCCCGGAGCGGTGCACGAAGGCGCGGCCGAACTCGGACAGCACCTCCTCCGCCGTGTGCGTCGGCGCCCAGCCCAGCACCTCGCGGGCGCGGGCGGTCGACATCACCGGCACGTTCGCGGCGATGTCGATCCAGCCCGGATCCGTCCGCTGCACGCGCAGCCGCCAGCTCACGGAGACGAGCGCCCGCAGCGCGGGCAGCGGTACCGTCACGACGCGCGCGTCGAGCAGGCGGCCGACGAGCGCGGCGTCGACGACCGGATCCGCCGCCACGTTGAACGCCCCCGGCGCCCGCCGCTCGACCGCGCGCCAGAACGCGTCCGCCACGTCCTCGTTGTGCACCACCTGCGACACCAGCTCGCGCGGGAGCGGCAGCACCGGGGTGCGGGTGGCGAGCCCCAGCCAGCGCGTGGGGATCCACCGCCCGAGGAAGAGCCCGGCGATCTCCGCGGCGGCCTCGTCGTGCATCACGAGCCCCGGCCGCATGCGCGTGACCACGATCTCGGGGTGGGCCTCGGCGAACGCGTCCATGGCGCGCTCGTTCTCGGCCTTGTGGCGCGAGTAGTGGGAGGTGTGGATCCCACCCGTCGGCCAGGTCTCGTCGCGCGGCCGGTCCTTGGGCGCGGGGCTGTAGGCGCCCACCGACGACGCGACGACCACCTGCGGCACTCCTGCCTGCGCGACGGCCTCCAGCACGTGGGCGGTGCCGATGACGTTGGTGCGGTGCATCACGCGCTCGCGGTGGTTCGGCTGCAGCGCCCACCCGAGGTGGATCACCGCGTCGGCGCCGCGCATGGTCGCCGCGAGCCCGGAGACCGCGCCCGCCGCGCCGATGTCGGCGAGACGCCAGGTGACCTGGGAGTAGGGCTCGAGGGAGGCGTCGGGCATGCGCCGGGCGACGCCCACGATCTCGGCGCCCGCGGCGTGGAGACGGCGCAGCACCCCGGTGCCGAGGTTCCCGGTCGCTCCGATGACGACGACGCGCATGCTGCTCCTCTCCTGCGGACGGGACCCGTCGGGCCGGCTGATCCGCGGGTCCCCTCCATCATGCTCGCCGACGCCCGCCGCGGAGCCCCTGCGCGGGGCGGTCCGCGGCCGACGCTCAGCGGTCGACGGCCTCGATGAGCGATCCCTGCGCGAACGTCAGCCAGTCGTACAGGCTCGCGCTCTCCTCGGGGGCGCGGTCGCGCCAGCCGTCGGCCTCGTCGATCCGCAGCGGCACCGAGATCGCGAGCCGGAGGTCGTTGAGGGTGCGGAGCCAGGCCTGCGCACCCGTCGGATCCAGCACCACGAGGAGCCCCCGCCGGCCGGCCCCGCGCGCGTCGGCCTCGGCGAGCGTCGCCTCGACGGCGGTGGCGTTCGCGGCCTTCGCCTCGGAGAGGTCGGATGCCGTGAAGCGCCGGAACTCGGCGGACGCCTCGGCATCGTCCGGGTAGGCGTCGGGCAGCAGGCGCTCGACGACGGGGGAGGGGGCGGCGCCGTCCGTGGCGCCACCGGGCGCGGTGCCCTCGTCCAGGATCCCGCGGAGCTCGCCGAGGAGGCCGCGCAGCATGGCGACCTCGTGCGGCTCGAGGTGCGCGGCGACCGTGCCGTCCGGCCGCGCGTGGAAGGCCCTCATGCCTCCACCCGCTCGAGCGTGGCCCACAGCCCGTAGCCGTGCATCGCGAGCACGTGCCGCTCGATCTCCTCGCGGATCCCCGTGGCGACGACCGCCCGGCCGTCCTCGTGCACGCGCAGCATCAGCTCGTCGGCGCGCTCCCGGCTGAAGCCGAAGTAGCTGCGGAACACGTACGAGACGTACGTCATGAGGTTGACGGGGTCGTTCCAGACCACGCAGCTCCACACCGGCGGCGTCGCGGCGCGCTCGAGCAGGCTCGTGTCGGAGCCCGTGCGCGTGCCGGATCCGGGATCGCCCGCGGGCGGGTCGGCCGCACGGCGGGCGGCGGGCAGGGGACGCTGGGTGCGCGCGTCGGCTGCGGTGGTGGTCATCGCGCTCCCGTGGGGTCGTCCCGGCGAGCGGCCGGTGGATCCATCCTCTCCTGCCGCGCGGGCACTCGGCGACCCCGCCGGCCGGCCGTCACGCACCGGGCCGCACGAGCCCGCAGTCGTACGCGAGGATCACGGCCTGCACACGGTCCCGCACCTCGAGCTTCGCGAGCACCCGGCCCACGTGCGTCTTCACCGTCGACTCCGACAGGTACAGGCGCCCCGCGATCTCCTGGTTGGTGAGCCCCTCGGCCAGCGCCGTGAGCACCTCCAGCTCGCGCGCGGTGAGCGGCCGCAGCCGCGGGTCGGCGGCGCCCTCCCCGGTGCCGGACGCCCCGCCGGTCGGGGGCATCGTCGGGCCGAGCAGCTCGATCATGCGCCGCGTCACCCGCGGGGAGATGGCGGCGTCGCCGTCGGCGACCGCGCGGATCGCCTCCATCAGGTGCTCGGGCCGCGTGTCCTTCACGAGGAAGCCGCTCGCTCCGGCGCGGAGCCCGGCGAACGCGTACTCGTCCAGGTCGAACGTGGTCAGCACGATGACGCGCGTCGCGGGGTGCCGCGCGACGATCTCGGCGGTGGCCTGGATCCCGTCCATGCCGGGCATGCGCACGTCCATGAGCACGATGTCGGGCGCGAGCTCTCCCGTGCGCTCCACCGCCGCGCGACCGTCGGCGGCCTCGCCCACCACCTCGATCCCGGGCTCCGCGTCGAGCACCATGCGGAAGCCCATGCGCACGAGCGCCTGGTCGTCCACGATGAGCACGCGGACGGGGGTGCTGCTGTCGGTCATCGGTCCTCCTGGTCGCGGGGGCTGTCGGTCGGATCCGGCGCTCGGGACACGTCGCCCGGCCGGACGTCGTGGAGCCCGCTGGGCAAGGTGGCCAGGACGCGCCAGCCGCCGTTCTCGCGCCGTCCGGCGGTCGCGGTGCCGCCGTACACGGCCATGCGCTCGGCGACCCCCACGAGGCCGCGACCGCTGCCGGGGACGGGCGGCACGACGGGCCCCGTGAGGTCGTCGTCGGTGACCTCGACGACGATCTCCTCGGGCCGGTGGTCGACGCGCACCTCGACGCGGTCGGCGTTCGGCGCGTAGCGGAGCACGTTCGTCAGCGACTCCTGCACGACGCGGAAGACGGCGAGCTGGCGTCCCGGGTCGTCCGGCGGCCCGCCCGTGCTCGTGAAGCGGATCGGGAGGCCCGTGGAGCGGAACGAGTCGACGAGCGCGGGGAGGTCGGCGTGCCCGGGCTGCGGTGCGCGGAGCGAGGGCGTCGCGGCGTCGTCCGCGCCGGGCTCCTCGGCGAGGACGCCGAGCATGCGGCGCATCTCGGAGAGGGAGGTGCGACCGGTCTCGGCGACCTCGCGGATGGCATCCCGTGCGAGCTCCGGCCGGGCGACGGCGCTCGCGGCCGCCCCGTCGGCGAGCGTCACCATGACGGTGATCCCGTGGGCGACGATGTCGTGGATCTCGCGGGCGATGCGGGTCCGCTCGGCCGCCGTGGCGAGCCGCGCCTGCTGGTCGCGCTCCCGGGCGAGCTGCACCGCGAGGTCCCGCAGCGCCTCGACGTAGCGCTTCCGCCCGCCCACGTTGGTGCCGATGAGCGTCGCGATGAGCGGGAGGATCAGGCTGACGAGGAGCATGGTCGCGATCGACAGCGCCATGGGCCCCTGGCCGGCCGTCGCGGGAGTGACGACCGCGATGACGACGGCCACGCCGCCCAACCCGATCCACGCGCGCCGGGACGACCCGTAGACGGCGAGCGCGTACAGCGCGATGGGGATGGCCCCGCCGTCGAAGCTGCCGGACACGAGGGCCGCGGCGGCGGCGGCCGCGCTCGCGACGGCCAGGACCGCCACGGGACGGCTGCGCCGGAACATGAGCGCGACGCCCGTCAGGACGCTGAGGGCGGCCAGCGCGATGCCGCCCGGGAGGCCGGGGGATCTGCTGCCGACCACCGGGGCGGCGCTCACCGACACCAGGGTGAAGAGGATGGCGATGGCGCCGTCGACCACCCGCGGGTGCCGCGCCATCCATCCGCGTATGGCGCCGGGAGGGGTGGGCAGGCGGACGCCGTCGGGCGCGGCGGACATCGCCGCGCCCGACGGCGCCCTCCTGCCCGTGTCGATCAGGCGTCCCGCTTGCGGGCGAGGATCAGGGCGGGCACGAGGATGACGGCGACCCACCCGACCATGACGAGCAGCGCCTGCCAGAACTCGAGCTCGCCGGGGGCCCCGGTGGCGATGCTGTAGAGCCGGCCGCCCGCGCTGAGCGGGAAGTACGGGCCGAGCTTCGCGACCCAGTCGAGCACGCCGCCGAGCAGCTGTCCGATGATCGGGACGACGAGCACGAGACCGACCAGGGCGCCGATGCCCGCGGCGCCGTTGCGCAGCAGCAGGCCGAAGCCGAAGCCCATGAGGCCGATGAGCACGACGAAGAGCACGGCGCCGAGGGCGGCGAGCAGGAAGTCGCCGTCCAGCATGTCGACCTGCGCACCGGCCGACGAGAAGTACCCGCGGGCGATGAGGAGCGCTGCGGCCACCGCGACGGCGGTCACGACGAAGGTGACGATCGTGTAGATGATCGCCTTCGCCGCGATCACGCCGAGCCGGCGGGGCGCGGCGCTGAAGGACGAGCGGATCATGCCGGTCGAGTACTCGCCGCTGATCACCAGCACGCCGAGCACGCCCGCGACGAGCATCGACAGGGTGACGCCGCTGAGACCCACCTGGAGCAGCAGGTCCGTCGCGGGGACGCCGGGGAGGGACAGCTGCTCCCGCAGCTGGTCGACGACGAAGGGCGTGAAGAGCGCGGAGAAGCCGGCGAGGAGGAGGAAGACGAGCGCGAAGCACCAGACGGTGGAGCGCAGCGTCCGGAGCTTGATCCACTCGGAGCGCATCAGCCGGGGGAGCGTGGGCCGACCCGTGGTCACCGGGGCGGGCGCGTAGGTCGTGCTGGTGGCGGTCATCGTGCGATCTCCTGCTCGGTCTGGCCGACTGCGGCGCTGTGGTACTCGACGTCGCCCTGCGTGAGCGACAGGTAGGCGTCCTCGAGGGACGCGGTGACGGGCGTGAGCTCGTGCAGCACGACACCGGCGGACATCGCCGCGTCGCCCACCTGCGCGGCCGAGAGCCCGGTGATCTCGATGACGTCGCGCTCGACGCTGGTGACCACGACGTCGGGCCGTGCCACCGCCTGGCCGAGCTGCTCGGCGTGCGGGGAGCGGACGCGGACGATGGCGCTCGTGGCCCCGGCGACCACCGCCGCGACGGGCGCGTCGGCGAGGACGCGACCGCGCCCGAGGACGATGAGGTGGTCGGCCGTCTGCGCCATCTCGCTCATCAGGTGCGAGGAGAGGAGCACGGTGCGGCCCTGGCCGGCGAGGTAGCGGGTGATGTTGCGGACCCACATGACGCCTTCGGGGTCGAGGCCGTTGACGGGCTCGTCGAGGATCAGCGTGCGCGGGTCCCCGAGGAGCGCCACGGCGATCCCGAGGCGCTGCCCCATGCCGAGGGAGAAGCCGCCGACGCGCTTCTTGGCGACCGGCTGGAGGCCCGTCATCTCGATGACCTCGTCCACCCGCGAGCGCGGGATGCCGTGGGTGGCCGCCATGGCGAGCAGGTGGTTGAAGGCCGAGCGGCCCGTGTGCACCGCCTTGGCGTCGAGGAGCGCGCCGACCTCGTGGAGCGGGGCCTGGAGGTCGCGGTAGCGGTGGCCGTTGACGGTCACCGAGCCGGACGTGGGGCTGTCGAGCCCGACGATCATGCGCATCGTGGTGGACTTGCCGGCACCGTTCGGACCGAGGAATCCGGTCACCATGCCCGGCTGGACGGTGAAGCTCACGCCGTCCACGGCGGTCTTCGCGCCGTAGCGCTTGGTCAGGTTCTCAGCGACGATCATGCGCGCTGCCTCCTCAGGGTGGGTGTGCGGGCCCAGCGCCCGCGGAAGCCACGTTAGGGGTGGGCCCGTCGCGACGGCGTCCCCCCTCCGTCCCCCGTCCGACGGAGACGCTGGTACCAGGGTGCCGGCTCAGGCGGTCCCGACCGCCAGTGCGCCGAGCCGCCTGGCCGCCTCCTCGAGCACGTCGATCCGCTTGCAGAACGCGAACCGCACCAGCGACGCGTGCTCTGCGGCGAGGGGCGCGTGGCAGAAGGCGGACAGCGGCACGCCGACGACGCCGGCGAGCTCCGGGAGCCGCAGGCACAGGTCGCGGGCGTCGGGGAAGCCGAGGGGAGCGGCGTCCGCGACGATGAAGTACCCGGCCGCCGGGAGGTGGATCCGGAACCCCGCGGCGGTCAGCCCCGCTGCGAGGACGTCGCGCTTGTGCCGCAGGTCGTCGGCGATCCCGTCGTAGACCGCGTCGGGGAGCGCGAGACCCGTCGCGATGGCGGGCTGGAAGGGAGCCCCGTTCACGAAGGTCAGGAACTGCTTCACCGCGAGGATCGCCGACACGAGCGGCGCCGGTGCCGTGAGCCAGCCGATCTTCCAGCCGGTGGTGCGGAACGTCTTGCCGCCCGAGGAGATCGTGACCGTGCGCTCCCGGGCTCCGGGCAGCGTCGCGACGGGCACGTGCGGCGCGTCGAACACGAGGTGCTCGTAGACCTCGTCCGTGACGATCACCGCGTCGTGCGCGACCGCGAGCTCGACCACGAGCTCCCGCACCTCGCGGCTGAGCACGGTCCCGGTGGGGTTGTGCGGGTCGTTGAGGAGGATCACGCGCGTGCGGTCGGTGATCGCCCGGCGGAGGTCGTCGAGGCGGGGTTGGAAGTCGGGAGCGCGGAGGGGCACGGTCCGGTGGATCCCGCGGGCGAGCGAGATGAGCGCTCCGTACGCGTCGTAGAACGGCTCCAGCGTCACGACCTCATCGCCCTCCTCGACCAGGGCGAGGAGCGTCGCGGCGATGGCCTCGGTCGCGCCGGCGGTGACGAGGACCTCGGTGTCCGAGTCCGCGACGAGACCGTAGAAGCGGGCCTGATGCGCGGCGATGGCCGACCGTAGCTCGGGGGTGCCGCGGCCCGGCGGGTACTGGTTCATGCCGGCCGAGATCGCGGCCCGGGCCGCGTCGAGCACCTCGCGAGGTCCGTCCTCGTCCGGGAAACCCTGACCGAGGTTGATCGCGCCGGTCGCCGCCGCTAGTGCGCTCATCTCGGCGAAGACGGTGGTGCCCGGCATCCCATCCGGCGTCAGCAGCATGGCTCCGCGCGCCGCTCGCACCCACGCGCCGGGAATCGTCATGCGCCCATCATCCCGCGCCCGTCGCTCCTGCACAGGCGACAGCTCCGGACGGGCTCCTCGTGATGTGGAGCGATGGGGTCCGCGTCCCCCGACCCCGGCTACCTTTCGTCCACCCGCGATGCCCGGCGCTCTCGCGTCCGCTTGTCCGCGCGGGTTCCGTACGGCCCGGGGGAGACGACTGTGAACGAGCGACCGCGCATTCCGTTGCATCGACGAGGCGGATCCTTCGTCCTCTCGCTGGCCGTTCTCGTCTCGTGCCCGTGGCTCGCCGGATGCGCGTCGTCATCGGAGCCCGCGCCCACGCCCGCTCCGGCCCCGTCGCTCACCCAAGAGCAGCAGGACGAGGCCGCGTTCCAAGATCTGTTCGCACGCTACGTCGGAATCGATCTCACCCGCGAGACCGAGGCGGATTTGACCCCGTTGCTCACGGGGTCGGCCCTTCGAGGTGAGCTGGACTCGCTGAAATACAGTGCGGACAACCACCAGAAGGTGATCGGAAAAGCGACGTCTCGTAGCTTCCGGGTAACAGATCGAGGCTCCGACGCGCTGGGTTCGGACTACATGACTGCACAGGCCTGCCTCGACATCAGCGGTACGAGGACGGTGGACGAACATGGCAATGACGTGACGCCGCAACGTGAGGCTGCCGTGGCTCTGCAGATGAAGGCGGTGAAGATCGCCGACGGTTCCTGGCGGATCAGCGACTCCGTCCGCAACGAGGACACGCACGCATGCGGGTGAGATGCGCGCTGCTGCTCGTCATCGCCGTTGCGCTCACCGTCTTCGCCCCGTCTTCGAGAAGCGAGGCGGCAGACGGGTACTGCGGCATCGGATACGCGCGTTCGCCTGCCTGCTCATCTGGTGCTGTCGGAGAGGGGGAGGTCGAACTCCGAGCTGAGACGACCACAGACGGACCGGCTTCGGCCAGCACCGAAGATAGGTCGGGGCAGGCTCCGGCGACAGTGGAGCCGCATGTCGCGCATTCTCCCGTCTCGCCGCCTCCGGTGCCGCGGGGTCGGATGGCTGCGGACGTGGATGTGCCGTGCACCCCGAGTGCGCGCCTGTCTGGTGGTTCTCTGTGTTCGGATGGGCAGCATGCGTTCTTGCCGCCGGCGAAGGCACCGGCGAAGGCGGTGGATCCGATGCCGGTCGTGGCGGCGGTGCCGGGGGTGTCGTTGGCGGATGTGGCGCAGTTCGTGCCGCGTGATGCGTCGATCCGGTCGCAGCCGAATGGGTGGGCGGTCGTGGGTGCTCCGGTGAATCTGTTCTCGGACGCGTCGGCGCAGGTGGTGGGCGGGGTGTTGTTGGGTCGGCCGGCGCAGGTGCGGTTCGTGCCGGTGTCGTTCGTGTGGGATCACGGTGATGGGACGAGTGCGACGGTGGAAGGGCCGGGTGCGTCGTGGCGGGAGTTGGGTCAGCAGGACTTCACGCAGACGGACACGAGTCATGTGTACGGGTCCGTCGGGGATCGGCGGGTGTGGTTGACGATCGTGTATTCGGCGAGTTATCGGTTCGACGGGGGTGGGTGGCAGCAGGTCGCGGGGACGTTGCCGGTGCAGGTGGGTCCGGTCACCATCCGTGTGGTGCAGGGGTCGACGGTGCTGGTGGGCGGTGCGTGCGGGGAGCGGGACGCCGGACCGGGCTGCCCATGACCGCCATCCGAGAAGGCGCGCTGACGCGGACGACGAGTCACATCGCGTGACCGAGCGCGGCGGCACGCCGTGGACCCGTACGCTCGAGCCAGCATGCGAGCGACGCGTGTCCGACACCGCGCGACCGATGGAATCCATGGCGCGACGAGCGGGCGCTGTCAGGGCGGCCATAGGGAACGCCCAGACTCGACCTGAATGCTGGCAGCACCTGAGAGGAGCACCACCGATGACCGACAGAAGCCACGGCGACGACGAGCACGAGGGCGGCCGCGAGGTCGCCGGCCGAGCCGAGGGCTCCTCGACGGAGGCGTCGTCGTCACCCACCCCCCAGGCGCACAGCGACGGATCCGACTGGCCGGCGCCAGCAGGCCCCGCGGCCTCGTCCCACCCCGCGCCGGCGAGCCCGGATCAGCGGGACACCCTCGCCTACGGAACCGCCGCGACGACGGACCACGCGGCGACCGCACCCTTGACGGGCACCACGGCCGCGGGATCCGAGCAGGCCGGCACCGCCGCCGCAGCTCCCCCGAAGAAGTCGAACAAGGCCCTTCCTCTCGTCGCCATGCTGGCGGTCGGAGCCCTCATCGGCGGTGCCGCCGGCGGGCTCACCACCTGGGCCATCGCGCACGACGACGCGTCGACCGAGACCGTCAGCCAGTCGCCCGCGAACATCACCGTCAACGACCCGGACAACGCGACTCCCATCACCGCCGTCGCCGCGAAGGTCTCCGGATCCGTCGTCACCATCGAGGTGGCGGGTGCGCAGGCCGGCGGCACGGGTTCGGGTGTGGTCCTCTCCAGCGACGGCTACGTCCTCACGAACACGCACGTCGTGACGCTCGACGGTCAGACCGGCGACGGCACCATCCAGGTGAAGACGGCGGACGGCGCCCTGTACTCGGCGAAGCTCGTCGGCACGGACCCCGTGGTCGACCTCGCCGTCATCAAGCTCGACAACGCGAGCGGCCTCACCCCCATCGAGTTCGCCGACTCGTCGAAGCTCAACGTGGGGGACACGGCCATCGCGATCGGTGCCCCCCTCGGTCTCTCCGGCACCGTCACCGACGGGATCGTCAGCGCGCTCGACCGGAGCATCCAGGTGGCGTCCTCGGCGGCCCCCACGACCCCGGGCGACGGCAGCCAGAGCGATGAGACGCCGTTCAACTTCTGGCCCTTCGGCAACGAGGGCCAGGGAGGATCCGGCGGACAGGGCGGTTCCGGCGGCCAGGGAGGATCCGGCGGCCAGGGCGGTTCCGGCGCCCAGGGCCAGGCGGCCACGATCAACCTCGCCGTCATCCAGACCGACGCGGCCATCAACCCCGGCAACTCCGGTGGCGCCCTCCTGGACGGCGACGGCAAGCTCATCGGCGTCAACGTCGCCATCGCCAACGCGGGCGGCACCAGCTCCACCGCCGGCAGCATCGGCGTCGGATTCGCCATCCCGTCGAACCTGGCGAAGCGCGTGGGACAGGAGATCATCCAGAACGGCACGGCGTCGCACGGGCTCCTCGGGGCCAGCGTCCGCGACGTCGCCGCAGGCGACTCCTCGACCCCGGTCGGCGGCGCCTTCATCGCCGAGGTCCAGAGCGGCGGGGCCGCGGCCTCTGCGGGGCTGAAGCAGGGCGACATCGTGACCGCCTTCGGCAGCATCCCGATCAGCAAGGCGAGCGACCTCACGGCTCAGGTGCGGTCCCTCGCGGGTGGCAGCGACGTGCAGCTGACGGTGATCCGCCGCGGACAGAAGCAGCAGGTCGACGTGAAGCTCGGCACGCTGCAGCAGTAGGCGGGCGCTTCTCGAGGGGCGGATCGGCGATCGCCGGTCCGCCCCTCGTGGTCTGCGACCGGCGGATGGGGATCGAGGAGGCTGGTAAACTCCTGCGAGGCTCGGCCCCCGACAGGCCCCGGCCGCACCTCCCCAAGAGATCGGCTCAGATGGCGCACCACCCGCGACGCGACCCCGTCGCCGGCAGTCCCGGCGATCTTCCCGCCGTCTCGTACGTCATGCCGATCCTCAACGAGGCGGCTCACGTCCGTGCCGCCGTCGACAGCATGATGCAGCAGGACTACGCCGGCGACATCGAGGTCGTCCTGGCGCTCGGCCCGAGCACCGACGGCACGACCGAGGTCGTCCGCGAGATGGCGCGGGCCGATCCGCGCATCACGAGCGTCGACAACCCCACGGGATCCACGCCGGGCGGCCTCAACGCCGCCATCCGCGCCACGCGGCACCCCGTCGTGATCCGCGTCGACGCGCACTCGCTCCTGCCGCGCGACTACACGCGCATCGCCGTGGAGACCCTGCAGGCCACGGGCGCGGACAACGTCGGCGGGCTGATGTCGGCCGAGGGCAGGACGCCGTTCGAGAAGGCCGTCGCTCGCGCGTACGGCGCCCGGGTCGGGCTCGGCGGCACCGCGCATCACGTGGGCGGCAAGGAGGGGCCGGCGGAGACCGCGTACCTCGGCGCCTTCCGTCGTGAACGGCTCGTCGAGGTCGGGCTCTTCGACGAGGGCGTGCGCCGCGGCCAGGACTGGGAGCTCAATCGCCGCCTGCGGCAGACGGGCGGCCTCGTGTGGTTCACGCCGCGCATGAAGGTCACCTATCGTCCCCGCTCCACGTTCCGGTCGCTCATCCGGCAGTTCTTCGCCACCGGGCTCTGGCGTGGTGAGCTCGCGCGCCGCTACACGCGGCAGAACTCGGTGAGGTACTTCGTGCCGCCGATCGCCGTCGCCGGGGTGGCCGCGGGACTCGTCCTCGGCACCGCGGGCCTCATCGGCGCCGCGCTCGGGATGCCGGGACTGCGCCGCCTCGTCGGCGCGTTCGTCGTGCCGGGCGTGTACGCCGGCTTCGTGCTGGTGAGCACGGTGTCGGTGGCGTCCCGCGACGGCGCGGCGACGATGCTGCGCTTCGCCGCGGTCCTGCCGTCCATCCACTTCAGCTGGGGAACCGGATTCGTGCTCGGCTTCCTCGAGCTCACCGACGACCTCGACGGGCACACGGGCCGATGAGCACCGCTCACGGCGCCGACGACCGCGGTCTGCCCTCCTCCATCGCGGAGCTGCGGCGGGTGACGCAGCCGCCCGAGGTGCGCCTCCGCGCCAACGCCGAGCACTGGACGGCGCACCTGTACCTGCGCGACCTGTCGCCGTACCTGACCTGGCTGCTGCTGCGGACCAGGATCAGCGCCAACGGCGTCACCGTCGTCATGATCCTCACGGGATGGGCCGCCGCAGCCGCGCTCCTGATCCCCGGCATCGCGGGGGCTGCCCTCGCGCTGGTCCTCGGCCAGCTGCAGATGCTGGTGGACTGCTGCGACGGCGAGGTCGCGCGCTGGCGCCGCACGTCGTCGCCGGTCGGGCACTTCCTCGACGCCGTGGGGCACTACTCCACCGAGACGCTGATCGCGCTGGCGCTCGGGATCCGCGCCGCCGCGTACCCGTTCGAGGCACCGGGCGACCTGCCGTGGACGACCCTCGCGTTCGCCCTGGCGCTCGTCATCGTGCTGAACAAGGCGCTGAACGACATGGTGCGCGTGGCGCGCGCGTCGGCCGACCTGCCGAAGGCGCCCGTCGGCGCGGGCACGGTCGCGTCGCAGCACTCGCTCATCGCGGTCGCCCGGCGGGCGGCGCGCTTCCTGCCGTTCCACCGCATGTTCCACTCCGTCGAGCTCACGATCGTGGTCTTCGCCGTGGCGCTCGTGGGCCTCGTGGCGGGACAGCCGGCGACCGACCGGGTCCTGCTCGTCGCGCTCGTCCCCCTCGCCGTGCTCGCCCTCATCGGGCACTTCGTGATGATCGTCACCTCCCGACGACTGACCTCCGCGTGACGGCCGGTCTGCCGCGCGTGGGCGTGGTGATCCTGAGCCAGGGTCGTCGCCCCGAGGGGCTCGCCGCTGCGATCGCGTCCGTGCGGCGGCAGGAGGGCGTGACGACGGACGTGGTCGTGGTCGGCAACGGCTGGGATCCCCTCGGGCTCCCGGACGGCGTGCGGGGGCTGCACCTCCCCGACAACCTCGGCATCCCCGCGGGCCGCAACGCGGGCGTCCCGCTCGTCACCGGGGAGACGCTGTTCTTCCTCGACGACGACGAGACCGTGCCGAGCGCCGCGTTCCTCGCGGACTGCCTGGAGCTGATGCGCGGCGCGGCCGACGTCGCGCTCATCCAGCCGCGCATCGTCGATCCGTCGGGAGCGGCCACGCCGCGACGCTGGATCCCGCGCATCCGCAAGGGCGATCCCGCGCGTTCGAGCCCGGTGATGTCCGTGCTGGAGGGCGCCGTCGTGGTCCGCCGGGACGCGTTCGAGGCGGCCGGCGGCTGGGCGGGGGAGTTCTTCTACGCCCACGAGGGGATCGAGCTGGCCTGGCGGATCTGGGACCAGGGCCACCGCGCCTGGTACGCGGGGGACCTCGTGGCGCACCACCCCGCCGTCGCCCCCACACGTCACGCGGAGTACCACCGCCTCACGGCGCGCAACCGGGTCTGGCTCGCACGCCGGAACCTGCCGCTGCTCCTCATCCCCGTGTACGTCGGCTCGTGGACCGCCGTGCAGCTGATCCGCAGCGCGCGGAACCGCGACGGCCTCGGCACGTGGCTGCGCGGCTGGCGCGAAGGGTGGTCGACGTCGCCCGGGAAGCGTCGCCCGATGTCGTGGCGCACCGTCATCCGCATGGCGCGCGCGGGCCGGCCGCCCGTCATCTGATCGTGATGCCGCTCCGCTCGGTCACGATCGCACACCGTTCCGCGCCCCCGACCGGGGCTCGTCCGGAGGCGGCCGGAGCGCTGGCTACGGTGGAGGCATGGGTCTCCTGAACGACGCTCGCCTCGGCGTGCGCGCTGTCCGCTCGCTGGTCCAGCAGCGCCGTGCGCGCGGGACCCTGCAGCGCAAGCTCGCGCTCCGGGCGCCCTCGCCGCAGGGCGAGTACCGCATCGCCGTGTACTTCGCGGATTCGGCCGTGAACATGTACCAGATCCGACAGTGGTACCGGCCTCTCGTCGAGCTGGCGCGCACGCATCCCGTCGTCATCCTGAGCCGGCACCCGAGCGGGGCGAACGCGCTCCTCGACGAGAGCCCGCTGCCGGTCGAGTACGTGCGTCGCGTCGCGGACCTCGAACGGGTCATCGCGGAGCAGGACATCCGCATCGTCCTCTACGTCAACCAGAACACCCGCAACTTCCAGATGATGCGGTACGGGCGCCGCTGGCACGTCTTCGTCAACCACGGCGAGTCCGACAAGATGTACATGACGACCAACCAGTTCAAGGCCTACGACTACAGCCTCATCGCCGGGGACGCCGCCCGGGCCCGGCTCGGCAAGGTCCTCTGGGACTACGACCTCGACCGCCGGGCCATCCCCATCGGCCGCCCGCAGGCGGATCACTACTCCGGCGCTCTCCCGTACGCGCCCGACGACCGCACGGTCGTGCTGTACGCGCCCACATGGGAGGGCGACCGCGCCGCCGCCGCGTACGGGTCCATCGCCTCGCACGGGGTGCCGCTCGTCCGCGATCTCATCGCCACGGGACGGCACCGTCTGGTCTACCGACCGCACCCGCGTTCGGGCGTCGTGGATCCCGCGTACGCGCGCGCGAACCGCGAGATCGCGACCATGCTCGAGCGGGCGAACGCGCAGGATCCGTCGGCGCAGCACGTCGTCGACCGCTCGAGCGAGCTCGCCTGGCAGCTGTCCGCGGCCGACCTCGCCATCGTCGACATCTCCGCCATGGTCTACGACCGCCTCGCCGCGGGGCGTCCGCTCCTGGTGACCCGGCCCGTGCGTCCCGAGGCGCAGATCGACACCGACGGCTACCTGTCCGACTGCGAGTGGCTGACCGTGGACGACGCGCGCGACATCGTCACGCGGCTGGATGCGCTGCAGCACGACGCGGCCGCGGATCGGCGGCTCGCGGCGTGGGTCCGCCACTACTTCGGCGACACCTCGCCCGGAGCGGCGACCGCCCGCTTCCACGGCGCGATCGATCAGCTCATGGGGGAGTGGGAGCGTCATGCGGCGCTCCATGCGCGGGATGGCGACAGCACACCGTCCGACGAGCAGGTCGACGACGAGGACGAAGAGGCCTGAGCCCCGGGGCACTCATGCTCCCGCCGCGCGCCGGAGCAGGCTCAGCCCTTGGCGGCCTTCTTCTCGGCGACGCGGATCACGCGCGGCTTCCTCTCCGGCACCGCGAGCTCGTCGGGGAAGTGGGCGGGAGCTGGTCCGAAGGCCTGGCGCGAGCTCGCGACGATCTTGCCGCCCAGCATCCGGTTCCCGGCGCCGCCGATGATGGCGCCGATGCCGAACGGCACCGCACGGCCGATGGCGCTCGCGCTCTGGTTCACGACGAAGCGCTTGAGGAAGGCCCGCTTGATGCGATCGGCGATGGGGCCGATGGCGAACGAGGGCAGCCCCGAGGTGATGGCGCGGCCCCAGTTGGCGTTCCGGTCCACGGGCTGTCCCGAGAACTGGCCCGTGAACTGCTGGATGACCTGCGCACCCGGTGCGCCGAGCATCATCGTCATGACCAGTGCCCGGGCACGGGCGGGATCGTCGACCGTGATGCCGTGCACCTCGGTGATCGACTGCGCGAACAGGGCGCTCGCCTCGAGGAAGCCGGCCGTCTCGACGCCCGTGAGCGCGAGGGAGACCCCCGTGCCGACACCGGGGATGACCGCGCTGGCGCCCACCGCTGCTCCACCGGCGGTGACGGCTGCCAGGAAGCGCTTCTCGAGGATCGCGATGATGCGGTCGGGCGAGGCCTCCGGATGGCGGGCGCGGATCGACCGGATGTGAGCGAGCACGACGGGGCGCTGCACGGACAGGAGACGATCGATGCCGGTGGCCACTGCGGGATCGAGCTCGGAGGCGTCCTTCATGCTCCGAGCCTACGCGCGGCGCCTGAGCCGTTCGTCCCCTCGTCGTCCAGCGGACGGAGATGTCCGAGCGGTGCCTATCCGTTCAGGCGCGGGCACAAACGCATGGGGCGTCGGCGCTCTGGTCATTCCTCCATGTGGCGGATAAGCATGTGCCATGGTCACCACCGTCTCCGACGCCGCCGCCGAGTTCGGCTCCCGAGTCCGCGAGCAGCGTCAGCGCATCGGCATCAGCCAGGAGACGCTCGCGGAGCTCTCCGGCATCCACTGGACCGCGCTGGGGAAGATCGAGCGCGGCCAGCGGAACCCGAGCCTGCGCAACATCATCAAGATCGCGAGCGGGCTCGACGTGGACGCGGGGCTGCTCGTGACGGGCCTCACGGCCGACATGCTGCCGCAGGACGACGGGGACTCGCCCGCCGAGCTGATCCGGCTGGAGCGCGAGCGCGACCGCCGCGGCACCACGCCCGTCAGAAGCTGACCCGCCACAGGTACTCGCCTCCGTCCGGCCGGAACCAGCGCACCACGAGGATCGTGTCGAGCGCCAGGTCGTCGCCCCGGATGGTGGTGGAGAGGCGCTCCCCGGGCCGGACGGTGACGGGAGCGCGCGACAGCATCGTGCCGGAACCGAGCAGGTGCAGCGAGATGGCGTGCAGCACCTCGTCCCCGACGTTGACGAGCGCGAAGCGCGGCCGCTCGAGCGTGCGATCGAAGTGCCAGGGCACGCGATACGCGGGCTCGGGATCGGGACGGATGGGCAGGGGAGGGACCGGACGCAGCATGCGTGCACGGTAGAGGCGGCGTGCGACGTGCGGGCTCGTCGGCCTGTGGAAGGGCGGGGTTGGGGAGGAGGGGAGGGCGACGGCCTAGGTGCCGGTCGGAGCCGGCGGATTGTGGTCGGCGTTGTAGGCGTCCATCACCTGGTCGATGGGGCCGTCGAGGACGAGGGCGCCCTTGTCGAGGTACAGGCCCCGCGTGCAGAAGCGGCGCAGGTCGCGTTCGTTGTGCGAGACGAAGAAGAGCGTGCGTCCCTCCGCGAGCATCTCCTCGATCCGGTGGTAGCACTTCTCGCGGAACGCCCGGTCACCGACGGCGAGGACCTCGTCGACGAGGAGCACCGGCTCGTCGAGCCGCGAGATCACGGCGAAGGCGATGCGCACCTTCATCCCGCTCGAGAGGTGCTTGTAGGGGGTGTCGACGAAGTCGGGGATCTCGGCGAAGGCGATGATCTCGTCGAACCGGGCGTCGATCTCGGCCTTGGACATGCCGTGCAGACCCGCCGTGAGGTAGATGTTGTCGCGCACCGTGAGGTCGTTGACGAATCCGCCCGTGATCTCGATGAGCGGCGCGACGCCCGCGTGGACGCCGATCGACCCCTCGTCGGCGATGAGCACCTCGGCGACGAGCTTGAGGAGCGTCGACTTGCCCTGCCCGTTGCGGCCGACCACGCCGATCGCCTCGCCCTGGCGCACCTCGAAGGAGACATGGCGCAGCGCCCAGAACTCGCCGGGTCGCGCGCGCCGGGCGGATCCCGCGAACAGGTCCTTGAAGCTCCGTCTCGCCTTGCGGTTGCGGCGGAAGCGGATGCCGGCGTCCTCGACCGCGAGGACGGTGCGCGCGTCCGGCGACGGGGGCGACGGGACCATCAGATCTCCTTCAGGACGGCGGGCAGGGAGCGGCGGAAGACGAGGGCGCCGGCGCCGACGAGCACCGCGGAGATGGCCGCGCTCACGCCCACGGCGTACCAGTCGAGCTCGGCGGGGAAGAAGGCCGCGCGATAGAGCCCGAAGACGCCGGTGAGGGGGTTGAGCGCGGCCCAGGGGTGCAGGTCGCCGGGCAGGTCGCTCGACGAGTAGACGATGGGGGAGGCGTAGAAGAGGAAGCGCAGCACGAGCTTCACGGCGCGCTCGAGGTCGCGGAAGAACACGACGAGCGGCGAGATGATCAACCCGATGCCGAGGAGGAGCGCGGCCTGGATGAGCACGGCGAGGGGGAACAGCAGCACGTGGACGTCGAGGCGGGCGCCCGCGACGATCGCGAACACGGCGAGCACGGGCAGGCTCGCGATGAACTCGAACCCCTTCGCGAGCACGAGCCGCAGCACCCAGATGCTCCGGGGGATCCGCGTGGAGCGCACGAGCTTCGCCTGCGAGCTGAAGGCCTTGGTGAAGTCGCTCGTCGCACCCGTGAACCACATCCAGGGCAGGAGGGCCGCGAGGAGGAAGACGATGTACGGCTCCTCGCCCACGTCGCGCGAGAACACGATCGTGAAGACGAACCAGTAGATGCCCGACATGACGAGCGGGTCGAGGATCGACCAGAACCAGCCGAGCGCGCTCGTGGAGTATCGGACCTTGAGGTCGCGCGTGGTGAGGAGCCAGAGCGACCTGCGGTACCGGGCGGCGGGGGTGCGGGACGCGCGACCGGGGAGGGCGGCATCGGGCACGGCGGGGATCCTCTGCATCAGCATCCCCGAGGCGGTCTAGACGAAGAGGTTGGCCCTCTCGAGGTCCTCCGCGAAGTCGACCTCGACCGCGTACAGGTCGGAGATGTCTACCGGTTCGACGAGCAGGGAGTCCTGCTCGATCGCCAACTCTATTCCACGCTCGAAGTAGTCCTGATCGGCGACCCGGCTCAGCTGGCGGATGAGGACGGGCTTGTCGGCCTTCGACACGTAATTGATGCCCACGGCCTCCCCGAGGCCGCCCTTCACCGTCTTCGACAGTGCACGGATGTACCCCTCGGGGCTGGTCGTGTACTTGACCTCCTCGTCGGAGACGCGCGACGTGTTGACGGTGACGAAGGACTGGTCGCGCGCGATCATCGCGGCCGCGCGGCGGAGGATCATCGGATCGAAGACGACGTCGCCGTTCATCCAGAGGACGCCGCCGGGGCCCGAGGCGCGGAGGGCGCGCAGCAGGCTCTTCGACGTGTTCGTCTGGTCGTACTGCTCGTTGTAGATGTACTCGGCGTCCGGGAAGGCGTCGATGATGTGGTCGAGCTTGTAGCCGACGACGATGCTGACCTTGGCGTCGTCGCCGAGGCCGAAGCGGATGTTGTCGAACTGCTGGGCCATGATCGTGCGGCCGTCGCTCAGCTCGGTGAGGGGCTTGGGGAGGCTGCGCCCGAGACGGCTGCCCATGCCTGCCGCCAGGATGACTACCTGCGTGGTCATGTGTTCTCCGTTCGATGCGGGGTGCCGAGTGCGATCGGGAACGCTCGGACGTCGAGGGTTCTCCGGGACTTCACCCGCGGGATTCCTGTTCGACACTCCGTCATGCCTCCACCATCGTAGGCCGCAGGTGGGGAAATGGGCGGGATGAGAGGCGGGGTCGTGTCCCTTTCGTGATCTCGCCGGGCCCCCGAGCCGGCGCTGCCGGCCCGTCCGCCGGGGTCCACGCGGGCTCGTGGCCGGGCCGCCGAGGACGGCGCATGGGGCACGGAGGATGGCCTTGCTAACGTGGGGCCGTGACCGACGCCCCCGACGAGACGACCTCCCCCGACGCCACGTCCGACTCCGCGATGGAGCCCCGGGAACACGCCGATCGCGCTTCGTCCGCCGAGGCGGAGGAGCTGGCCGCGGACACACCGGCAGCCGGCGAGGAGCACGCGCCCACGACGGTCGCGGCTGCGGTGCCCCGGCCTCCGCGCCCCGGTCAGCGCGTACCCCGTCGCGCCACCGCGCCGTCCCCGCGGACCGCGCCCGCCGTGGTCGTCGCGCCTACTCCACCCCGCGTGAAGTCGGCTCCCGTCGCGCCGGCCGCGTCGCGGCCCTCCGGCGGAGCAGGCGAGGACGGCGGTGATGCGTCGACCACGACGGGCCGTGCCCCACGGGTCCGGCGGCGCACGCGCGTGCAGCGCGCGGCCGGGAGCGCGGAGGCGGTCCCCGCCGCCGGCTCGGGCACCACGTCCGCTCCCGAAGCGGAGTCCCACGACGATGCCGTGCCGGCTCAGCCGGACCAGGACGGCCTGTCGGAGCTCCGCGGGATGTTCGCGGAGCCCGAGCCCGAGCCCGAACCCGAGCCCGCGTCCGCCGAGCCCGCGTCCGAGGATCGGGCGGAGCCGGAGGCCGAGCCCGAAGCAGAGACCGAGCCCTTGCCCGGGCCCGAGGCCGAAGCGGACCTGGACGCGGAGCCGCTCGCGGACGTCGAGCCGGTCGCCGCTCCGGAGGAGGAGGACGCGGCGAGCGCCCTCGAACCCGCTCCGGCAGATCACCCCGCATCCGCGTCCGACGTGGTCGCCCACGCGGAGACCGCGGAGGACCCGGCGCCGGATCCGTCAGCCGAGCCCGCGACGGACGACGGCGCCCCGACCGGCAGCGACACCCCGGCGCCGGTCGACGCTGAGGTCCTCGAGGAGGTCGATGCGGCAGCGACGCCCCTCACGCCGGAGCGTCCCGCGGACGAGCCCGCGTCCCCGGCCGAACCCGCGTCCACCCGCGCCGTCACGGTCCGCACCGACAGCCTCACCGCGCCGCGCTCGCCGCGTCCCGGTCTCGCCGGGATGGCGGAGACCGCGCTCACGCCGTCCGTCCGCGGCGACCGCGCGGCCGCTCCCGAGCTGGGGGAGGACGTCCTGGTCATCGACGGGCTCACCAAGCGCTTCGACGAGAAGGTCGCCGTCGACGACATCGCGCTCACCGTCCGCGCGGGCTCGTTCTACGGCATCGTCGGCCCCAACGGCGCGGGCAAGACGACGACCATGTCCATGGTCACCGGGCTCCTCCGACCGGATGCCGGCACCGTCACCGTCAACGGGATCGACGTCTGGCGCGAGCCGCTCATCGCGAAGAGGAGCATCGGCGTCCTCCCCGACCGGCTCCGCCTCTTCGACCGCCTCACCGGCGCGCAGCTCCTGCACTACTCGGGCGCCCTCCGGGGACTCGACGACGCGGAGATCCGCAGCCGGTCGGCGGATCTCATCGCCGCGTTCGGGCTCGAGGACGCCGTCGGCCGGCTCGTCACCGACTACTCGGCGGGCATGACCAAGAAGGTCGCGCTGGCGTGCGCCATGATCCACTCGCCGCGGATGCTCGTCCTCGACGAGCCGTTCGAGTCGGTCGACCCGGTGTCGGCGGCGAACGTGGTCGAGATCCTGCAGGACTACGTGGCGCACGGCGGCACGGTCGTGCTGTCGAGCCACGGCATGGACTTCATCCAGCGCATCTGCGACCACGTCGCGATCATCGTCAACGGCCGGGTGCTCGCCGCGGGCACCATGGACGAGGTCCGCGCGGGCCGCTCGCTCGAGGAGCGCTTCGTCGCCCTCGCCGGCGGTCGACGCACGGCGGAGGGGTTCTCGTGGTTGCACTCGTTCTCCGACTGAGGCTCGCCCTCCTCGCCAACGCCTTCCGCCGCAGCCCCTGGCAGGTCCTCGGGCTCGTCGCCGCGGCCGTCTACGGGATCCTCGTCACGGTGCTCGCGGTCGGCGCGCTGGCGGGCCTCCGCGACGCCGACGTCGCCGCCGCGCGGGACGTCGTCGTCGCCGGTGGCGCCCTCGTCGTCCTCGGATCGCTCGTCGTTCCTCTCGTGCTCGGGACCCAGGACGCCATGGACCCGCGACGGTTCGCCCCCTACGGCATCGAGCCCCGGCGACTCGCGTCGGCGCTCGGCGTCGCCGCGGTCGTCAGCGTCCCGGGCGTCGTCCTGGTCGTCGTGGCGCTGACCACGGTGATCACCTGGGCCCGCGATCCGCTCACCGCCCTCGTCGCGGTCATCGCGGCGTGCGCGGCCGTCGTCACGTGCGTGCTCGTCGCCCGGATCAGCACCGTCCTGGCCTCCGTGCTGCTCAGCACGCGCCGCGCCCGCGAGGCGACCGGCCTCGCGGCCGGGCTCGTGGCCGTGCTGCTCGTGCCCGCGGTCGTCGCCCTGGCCCAGGCCGACCTCCTCGACGACGGCCTCCGCCCGGTGCGCGGCGTGCTCGGCGTCGTCGCGTGGACGCCGCTCGGCGCCGCCTGGGCCGCTCCCGCCGCCGCCGTCTCCGGCGATGCGGGCGGCGCGGCGGGCATGCTCCTGGTCGCCCTCGCGTCGGCCGTGCTGCTCGCGCTCCTGTGGATCCGCGTCGTGCCGTGGGCCCTCACCGCTCCGGATCGCACCGGCGGCGGCCGCGCGCAGACCGGCCTCGGCTGGTTCGGCCGCTTCGGCGCCTCGCCCGCGGGGGCCGTGGCCGCGCGGAGCGTCACGTACTGGATCCGGGACCCGCGCTACCGCGCCACGCTCGTGCTGATCCCGGTGCTGCCGCTCGTGCTCCTCATCCCGCTCGTGATCGTGGACGTCGACGCGCACGTGCTCGCCCTGGTGCCGCTGCCCGTGATGGCGCTCTTCCTGGGCTGGAGCGTGCACAACGACACCGCGCACGACCACACGGCGGTGTGGCTGCACGTCGTGTCGGGGATCCGTGGCGTCGCCGATCGCGTGGGCCGCCTCGTGCCCGTGCTCGCCATCGGCATCCCGCTCGTCGCGATCGGCGCCCCGCTCAGCGCCTTCGGGTACGGCGACCCGGCCGTCCTGCCCTCCGTGATCGGGGTCAGCGGCGGCGTCCTGCTCGCGGGCGTCGGCCTGTCGTCGCTCTTCTCCGCGCGTTTCCCGTATCCCGCGTCGCGTCCGGGGGACAGCCCGTTCCACGCGCCGCAGAGTGTGAGCGCCGGCGGATCGACGGTGCCCACGCTCACGTTCCTCGCGACCGTCGTGTTCGCGCTGCCCAGCGTCTGGCTCGGCTGGATGGGACTCGTCCACGGCGGCCCGTACCCGCTCTGGTCGCTCGTGGTGGGCCTCGGCATCGGCGTGCTCACGCTCCTCGCCGGCGTGGTCGGCGGAGGCCGCGTGTTCGAGCGGCGCGGCCCCGAGCTCCTGGCCTTCGCGCAGCGCCACTGAGCTGCGCGATTCGCGCCGCCGGCCCTCGCGCGTCGGAAAAGTAGACTGACGGGATGGTCATCCTCAGCATCGAACAGGACCCCGGCCGGCCGGCCCAGGGCGGCGGCACCGACACGCTCGACCGCGAGCTCGAGGAGCTCCTCGAGCAGGAGACGATCGAGCCCGGCGATCACGAGCGCTTCTCGCACTACGTGAAGAAGGACAAGATCCTCGAGTCCGCCATCAGCGGCAAGCCCGTGAAGGCGCTCTGCGGGAAGAAGTGGCTGCCCGGTCGCGACCCGGAGAAGTTCCCGGTCTGCCCCGACTGCAAGCGCATCTACGAGACCATGAAGCCCGAGTAGGGCCCGTCGGGCGCATCATGCGCGTCAGGCGGTGACGCCCTCCTCGGTCGGGATCGCCGGGTCTCCCGCGCGCAGGCGGAACGCCTGCGCCGGGAGGTCGCGCACGACGCGGGCGTGGTGCGCTCGGGCCGCCGAGGTGCCCGCGGGACCGAGCCAGCGCGGATCCGGCTCACCGCCCTCCGCGAGTGTCACGAGGAGGTCGCGGTCGCCGGGGAGCGGCGCCGGGTGCGGCCCGACGGTGACGAGCTCGCTCGTGGCGACGCCCTGCGCGTCGTGTCGGCGCACGGCGCCCTTCAGACCGCCACGGCTCTGCTTGCCGGTGCTCCGCTTGGCGACGGACACCCAGCCGTCGTCGCCGCCCGCGTCGCGGTGGGCCACGAGCTTGAAGACCATCCCGGCAGCGGGGGCACCCGATCCGGTGACGAGCGAGGTCCCGACGCCGTACGAGTCGACCGGCGAGGCCGCGAGGCCCGCGATGCCGTGCTCGTCGAGGTCGTTCGTGACGGTGATCCGCGTGCCGGTCGCGCCGAGCGCGTCGAGCTGCGCGCGCACCTCGCCGACGAGCACGGGCAGGTCGCCCGAGTCGAGCCGGACGGCGCCGAGCCCGGTGCCGGCCACGCGGACTGCGGTCTCGACGCCCTGACGCACGTCGTAGGTGTCGACGAGCAGGGTGGTGCCGGCGCCGAGCGCCTCGACCTGGGCGCGGAACGCCTGCTCCTCGGTGTCGTGCAGGAGCGTGAAGGAGTGGGCCGCCGTGCCCATCGTCGGCACGCCCCAGGTGCGGCCCGCCTCGAGGTTCGATGTGGCGCTGAAGCCCGCGATGAAGGCGGCGCGCGCGGCGGCGACGGCCGAGCGCTCGCCCGTGCGTCGGGATCCCATCTCGGCGAGCGGCCGGCCGCCGGCGACCTGCACCATGCGCGCGGCGGCGCTCGCGACCGCCGAGTCGTAGTTGAGGACGCTGAGCACGAGGGTCTCGAGGATCACGCCGTCGGCGAAGGGCGCCTCGACCGTGAGCAGCGGGGAGCCCGGGAAGTAGACCTCGCCCTCGCGGTAGCCCGTGATGCGGCCGCGGAACCGGTAGTCGGCGAGCCAGGCCAGGGCCTCCTCGCCCACGACGCGCTCGGACCGCAGGTACTCGAGCTCGGCGTCGCCGAAGCGGAAGTCCCGGATGAGCTCGAGGAGGCGTCCGGTGCCCGCGACGACGCCGAAGCGGCGGCCGCTCGGGAGGCGCCGGGCGAAGCACTCGAACACGCAGTCGCGGTCGTGGGTGCCCGCCTTGAGCGCGGCGTCGAGCATCGTCAGCTCGTAGCGGTCGGTGAGGAGGGAGGTCGCCTGGTGCACCCGCCCAGCCTAGGGCGGCGCCTGTCGCGGTCGCCGTCCGCATCGCGCACGGGCCGGGACGATGACGGGGGTCCGGCCTAGGTTCGTGCCATGGAGCGCACGCGATGGATCCTGGCCGACCAGCTGGGCGACCACTTCGACGACGGCGGGCCCATGCTGCTCATCGAGGCGCGGGGCCTGCTGGCCCGGCGGCCGTACCACCGGGCGAAGGCGCATCTCATCCTCTCGGGCATCCGGCACCGCGCGCGGGCGCTGGGCGACCGCGTCGAGTTCCACCAGGTGGACCACTACCGCGAGGTCGTCGAGGGCAGGGACGACCTCCAGGTGATCGACCCGACGTCCCGCGGTCTCCGGCGGCTCGTGGCGGAGATCGGGGCGGAGGTGCTGCCGAGCCGCGGCTTCGTCACGAGCGAGCAGGAGTTCGCCGAGTGGATGGCGGGGCGCACCTCGAACCGGCTCGTCCTGGAGGACTTCTACCGGTGGTCGCGCGCCCGCACGGGCATCCTCATGGACGGCGACGACCCGGTCGGCGGCCGCTGGAACTACGACCACGACAACCGCGAGCGCCCGCCGAAGGGCGCGGCGACGCTCGGCCTGCCCGAGCCGTGGTGGCCCGAGGAGGACGACATCGACGCCGAGGTCCGCGCCGACCTCGACGAGTGGGAGCGGAAGGGCATCGTGCGCTTCGTCGGCGAGGACGGGCCGAGGCGCTTCACCGTCACGCCGGAGGAGGGGCGCCTCGCGCTCGACGACTTCGTGGCCAGCCGGCTCAACGACTTCGGCCCGTTCGAGGACGCGTCGCTCGCGGGCGACTGGACCATGGCGCACTCGCTCCTGAGCGCCACGATGAACATGGGGGTGCTGGATCCGGCGGACGTCATCGAGCGCATCGTCGCGGAGCACGCGGCCGGGCGGGCGCCCATCCAGAGCGTCGAGGGCATCGTGCGGCAGATCATGGGCTGGCGCGACTACGTCTGGCACCTCTACTGGGCCTTCGAGGACGACTACACCTCCCAGAACCGGCTCGACGCGCACCGGGGCGTGCCGACGGCGCTGCAGGAGCTCGACCCGTCGGGCATCGAGGCCGCGTGCCTCTCCCACGTCGTGGACAAGGTCCGCACGCACGGGTGGGCGCACCACATCGAGCGGCTGATGATCCTCGGCAACCTCGCGCTCCAGCGCGGCTACGACCCGGCCGCGATGAACGACTGGTTCATCGACTCCTTCGTCGACGGCACGCCGTGGGTCATGCCGGCGAACGTGGTCGGCATGGCGCTGCACGCGGACGGCGGGCGCATGGCGACGAAGCCCTACGCGGGAGGCGGCGCCTACATCGACCGCATGTCGGACCACTGCGGCGGCTGCCCGTTCGACCCGAAGGTGCGCGTCGGCCCCACGGCGTGCCCGTTCACCGCGGGCTACTGGTGGTTCCTCGACCGCAACCGGGAGCGGCTCCGCGGCAACGCGCGCATGGCCCAGCCGCTCGCCGGGCTGGGGCGGCTGAAGGACCTGCCGGAGCTCGTCGCCCAGGAGGACGCGCGGCGGTCGCTGTGACGCCCGCGCGTCGGCCGCCGGCTCCGGGGGCGTCCGGGCCCGCCGGTAGGCTGGTGGGATGAGCGACGCGCCGATCGGGATCTTCGACTCCGGCGTCGGCGGCCTCACGGTGGCCCGCGCGGTCGCGACCCTGCTGCCGCGGGAGTCGATCATCTACATCGGCGACACCGCGCACACGCCCTACGGCGACAAGCCCATCGCGGACGTCCGCCGCTACGCGCTGGCGGTCCTCGACGACCTCGTCGAGCGCGGCGTGAAGATGCTCGTCATCGCGTGCAACACGGCATCGGCGGCCATGCTCCGCGACGCCCGCGAGCGCTACGACATCCCCGTCGTCGAGGTGATCCAGCCGGCCGTGCGCACGGCCGTCAGCGTCACCCGCAACCACCGCGTGGGCGTCATCGCCACGCACGCCACCGTCACGAGCCGCGCCTACGACGACGCCTTCGCCGCCGCCCCGCACCTCGCGCTCACCTCCGCGGAGGCGCCCCGCTTCGTCGGGTTCGTGGAGCGCGGCGAGACCTCGGGTCCCGAGCTGATGGCGGCCGCGGAGGAGTACCTGGCGCCGCTCCGGGCGGCCGGCATCGACACGCTCGTCCTCGGCTGCACCCACTACCCGTTCCTCGAGGGCGCGATCTCGCTGCTCATGGGCCCGGACGTCACCCTCGTCTCCAGCGACACCGAGACCGCCAAGGACGTCTACCGGGAGCTGGTGTCCGCGGGCCTCGAGCGCCGCTCCGACGCGCCGCCCGTGATCCGGTACGAGGCCACCGGCGGCAGCGCGTCCGACTTCGAGACGCTCGCGCGGCGCATGCTCGGCACGGGCGTCACGCACGTCGAGCTCGTCGAGACCGGCGCCATCCAGCTTCCCCGACCGCCCCGACCGGATGCGGCGACGCATCCCGCCGCCGACGGCACCCCGACCACCCCCGACCCGAGCTGAGGCCGCACATGACCGACGACACCCCCCGCCACGACGGCCGCACGGCCGACCAGCTGCGCGAGATCACCATCGAGCGGAACTGGAGCGAGCAGGCCGAGGGCTCCGCGCTCATCTCCTTCGGACGCACCCGCGTCCTCTGCACCGCGTCCTTCACGAACCGCGTGCCGCGCTGGAAGGCCGGCAGCGGCCAGGGCTGGGTCACCGCCGAGTACGCGATGCTCCCGCGGGCCACGAACGAGCGCATGGACCGCGAGGCCGTCAAGGGCAAGGTCGGCGGCCGCACGCACGAGATCTCGCGCCTCATCGGCCGCAGCCTCCGCGCGGTCGTCGACATGAAGGCCCTCGGCGAGAACACGATCGTCATCGACTGCGACGTGCTGCAGGCCGACGGCGGCACGCGGACCGCGGCGATCACGGGCGCCTACGTCGCCCTCGCCGACGCGCTGGAGTGGGGCCGCGAGCGCAAGTTCATCGCGCAGCGCGCCACGCCGCTCAAGGACAGCGTCGCCGCGGTCTCCGTCGGCATCGTCGACGGGAAGCCGCTGCTCGACCTCGCGTACGTCGAGGACGTGCGCGCCGAGACCGACATGAACGTCGTGATGACGGGCAGCGGATCCTTCGTCGAGGTCCAGGGCACCGCGGAGGGCGCGCCCTTCGACCGCGCCGAGCTCGACGCCCTGCTCGACCTCGCGCTCGGCGGCGGCACCACGCTCACCGCGCTGCAGGCGCAGGCGCTCGGCCGCTGAGGCCCCGGTCGTGATCCCGCTCGTCCTCGCCACGCACAACGCCCACAAGGTCGAGGAGCTCCGCCGCATACTCGGTGCCCGCCTCGACGGGATCGACCTGGTCGCCTACGACGGCCCGGAGCCCGTGGAGGACGGTACGACGTTCGAGGAGAACGCGCTCATCAAGGCGCGCGCGGCCGCGATCCACACGGGGCACGCGGCCCTCGCGGACGACTCGGGGATCGGCGTCGACATCCTGGGCGGATCGCCCGGCATCTTCTCGGCGCGCTGGTCGGGCCCGGCGCGCGACAGCCGCGAGAACCTCGAGCTCCTGCTCTGGCAGCTGGGCGACGTGCCGGACGCCCATCGCGGCGCGCGCTTCACGTGCGCCGCCGCCCTCGTCGTCCCGCGCCCGGGCGGCCTCGTGGAGCGCACGGCCCTCGGCGTCTGGGAGGGATCGGTGCTCCGCGAGGTCGTGGGCGAGGGCGGCTTCGGCTACGACCCGATCTTCCGCCCGGCCACCGGCGGCGCGAGCGCGGCGGCCCTCAGCGCCGACGAGAAGAACCGGGTGAGCCACCGCGCGCTGGCCTTCGACGCGATCATGCCGGTCGTCCGGCGGGAGCTCCTCGGGGAGGGCTGAGGCGCCCTCCCCGCGCTGCTGAGAGCGGGAGTCGTTCCCGACTGCGCTCCCGGCTGGATCCGCATGGCAGCGGGCCCGTACGGTGGACGCATGGGCTCCGGATCGCACGACCACGGCGCGGCCACGACCGACCGTCGCCGCCTCGTCGCCGCCATCGCGATCACCGCCACTGTCCTCGTGGTCGAGGTCGTCGGCGCGCTCGTCTCCGGGTCGCTCGCGCTCCTCGCGGACGCGGGCCACATGACGAGCGACCTGCTCGGACTCGGCATCGCCCTGGTCGCCACCATCGTCGCCGCGCGCCCCGCGACCGACCGGCACACCTTCGGCTTCCAGCGCGGCGAGGTGCTCGGCGCCCTGGTGAACGGGCTGATCCTCGCGGGCGTCGCCGTCTACGTCGCGGTGCAGGGCTTCCGGCGGCTGCTCGCGCCGGAGGGCCCCGACGTCGATCCCGGCGTCATGCTCCTCGCCGCCGGCATCGGCCTGGTCGCCAACATCGCGGCGCTCCTGGTGCTCCGCGGGGGAGCGGGGCGCTCGATCAACATGCGCGGCGCCTACCTCGAGGTGCTCGGCGACGCCTTCGGCTCCGTCGCCACCATCGTCGCGGGCGTCGTGATCGCGGTCACCGGCTTCGGGCGCGCCGACGCCATCGCCTCGCTCGTGATCGCGGCGCTCATCGTCCCGCGCGCGGCCGTGCTGCTGCGGGACGTCGTGCACGTGCTGAACGAGTCCACCCCCGCGGGCACCGAGCCGGAGCGGATCCGCGCGCACCTGCTCGAGACGCCCGGCGTCACCGCGGTGCACGACGTGCACGTCTGGGCCATCACCTCGGGGTCGCCCGTCTTCACCGCCCACGTCGTCGTGGAGCAGGAGGTGTTCCGCGACGGCCGCACCGGCGAGCTGCTCGACCGGCTGTCCGGCTGCCTCGACGACCACTTCGACGTCGAGCACAGCACCTTCCAGCTGGAGCCCGAGGAGCACGCCGGGCACGAGCACCGCCATCACGTCTGATCCGGCCGCCGACCGGGCGTCCGCGGATCAGGGCGCGAGAGCGGCTCAGCGCCGCGGGTCGTTCGAGGGATCCTGGTCGAACTCCTCCGGGGTGAGCGCGAGGTCCTCGGGCGAGACGCCGGCCGCCTCCCCGTCGTGCGCGTGCTTGCGCGCGCGGAGGAAGTGGATCGCCGCGGGCACCACCGTGATGAACACGGCGCCCAGGAGCACGTAGTCGATGTAGTGCGTGACGAAGTCGCGGATCGGCGGGAAGCCGTTGAGCAGGTGGCCCAGGAAGGTGAGCCCCGCGCCCCAGATGAGGGCGCCGATCGCGTTGTACAGGGAGTACTTCCGGTAGTCCATGTGGCCGACGCCCGCCGCGATGGGCGCGAACGTGCGGACGATGGGCACGAAGCGCGCCGCGATGACGGCCAGCCCGCCGAAGCGCGCGAAGAACGCGTTGGTGCGCACGACGTTCTGGCGGCTGAAGATGCCCGAGTCCTTGCGCTCGAAGACCCGCGGTCCCGCCTTGTGCCCGATGAGGTAGCCGACCTCGCCGCCCGCGAAGGCGGAGAAGGCGATCGCGAGGCAGACCCACCAGATGTCGATGCCGGTGATCCCGGGGAGCGTCAGCCCGGCGATGACGAGGAGCGTGTCGCCGGGGAAGAGGAACCCGAAGAGCAGGCCGGTCTCGGCGAAGATGATGAGGCAGATCCCGATGAGGGCGAATCCCCCGAACGACTCGATGAGGGTCGTCGAGTCGAGGAAGTCGAAGAGCAGGGGATGCACGTGGTGGCTCCAGTCGTGGTGGGTCGCGACGTGAGCGGAGCGACCTGGCAGAGCCCAGGATATCGGGAGCGGCCGTCAGCTCGCCGAGTCCGGGACACCCCCGGTCGAGGGGCGCGGCGCGGGTCAGGCATCCAGGTCGGCGTGGCCGAACAGCCCCGGGACGCCGCCCGAGTGCCAGAGCACCACCCGGTCGTCCGAGCGGATGGATCCATCGCGGACCGCGGCCGCCAGCCCGGCCGCGGCGCGGGCCGTGTAGGTGGGATCGAGGAGGATCCCCGTCGTCCGCGCCACCAGCACGAGCGCCTCGACCAGCCCGGCCATCGTGCCGCCGGAGCCGAGGGCGACGACGACGTGGTCGACCTCGCCGACCTGCCCGGTGAGCTCGTGTCCCGCGTCGACGAAGCCCTGCACGGAGTGCGCGTCGGATCCGCCGAACGCCACGCGGTGCGTGCGCGTCCCGGTCGCCTCCAGCTCCCCGATCACGGACGCGGCGCGTGACTCCGCGTCCTCGTCGCCCGACCACACGATGCGCGCGCCGAACAGCCCGTCGAGCAGCACGTTGCCGCGCTCCGCCACCTCGTGGCCCTCCAGCACCAGCACGACCTCGAGGCCGAGCGATGCGCCGGCCGCCGCGGTCATGCGCGCGTGGTTGCTCTGCGCGGCGCCCGTGGTGACCACGGTGGTGGCCCCGCGTGCGACGGCCCGGCCGAGCGAGTGCTCGAGCTTCCTCGCCTTGTTGCCGCCGCCGCCCCAGCCGATGAGGTCGTCGCGCTTCATGAGGAGCCGCTCCGGATCGAGCCCGAGCGCCTCGGCGAGGCGGGGGACCGCGTGCACGGGGGTCGGCTCGGTCCAGAGGCGGAGGCGTTCGTCCACGGGTGCTCCTCGGTGGGGGTCGGAGCGCGGTCGCCGGGCGGATCCCGCGCTGCGCGGTCCTCGTCGGGTGCGGGAGAAGGGACTTGAACCCTCACGCTCGAAAGCACAGGAACCTAAATCCTGCGTGTCTACCGATTCCACCACTCCCGCGGGTGCCCGACCAGCTTAGGACGCCCCCTAATATGTTGATCGTGACAACGAAGACACTCGTAGCAGGCATCGACTCCTCCACGCAGAGCTGCAAGGTGGTCGTCCGCGACCTCGACACGGGCGCCCTCGTGCGCTCCGGCCGCGCGTCCCACCCGGACGGTTCTGAGGTGGATCCCCGCGTCTGGTGGGACGCCCTCCTCGCCGCCATCGCCGACGCGGGAGGGCTCGACGACGTCGCCGCCATCTCGGTCGGCGGCCAGCAGCACGGCATGGTCTGCCTCGACGAGTCGGGCGCGGTCGTGCGCGACGCGCTCCTCTGGAACGACACGCGATCCGCGCCGGCCGCCGCCGACCTGCGAGACGAGCTCGGCGCCGACGCCTGGGCGAGCGCCCTGGGCGTCGTCCCGGTCGCGTCCTTCACCGCCACCAAGCTCCGCTGGCTGCGCGACGCCGAGCCGGAGAACGCCGCCCGAGTCGCCGCCGTCGCCCTCCCGCACGACTGGCTGACCTGGCGCCTCCTCGGCCACGGCGTCGGATCCCCGGACTTCGCCGCCCTCGCCACCGACCGCTCCGACGCGAGCGGCACCGCGTACTGGTCGAGCGTGACGGGGGAGTACCGCCTCGACCTGCTGGAGCGCGCGCTCGGCCGCGTGGTCGGCCTGCCGCGGGTGCTCGGCCCCGGCGAGTCCGCCGGCGTCACGGGCGACGGGATCCCCGGCGTCCCCGCGGGCATCCCCGTCGGCCCCGGCGCGGGCGACAACGCGGCTGCCGCGCTCGGACTCGGCGCGGTGCCGGGCGACGTGGTCGTCTCGATCGGCACGTCCGGGACGGTGTTCGCCGTCACGGCGGATCCCACCACCGACCCCTCCGGCACGGTCGCGGGCTTCGCGGACGCCACGGGCAACTTCCTGCCGCTCATCGCGACCCTCAACGCCGCCCGCGTGCTCGACGGCGGCGCGCGCCTCCTCGGCGTCGACCACGCGCGGCTGTCGGAGCTCGCGCTCGAGGCACCCGCGGGATCCGACGGCCTCGTGCTCCTGCCCTACTTCGAGGGCGAGCGCACCCCGAACCTGCCCGACGCGACCGCGTCGCTCCATGGGATGACCCTCCGCAACTCGACGCCCGCGACCATGGCCCGCGCGCACGTCGAGGGCATGCTGTGCGGCCTGGCCGACGGCCTCGACGCGATCACGCGCCAGGGCGTCGAGGTCGAGCGCGTTCTCCTCATCGGCGGCGGGGCGAGGAGCCGCGCCGTTCGCGAGATCGCCCCGACCATCTTCGGCGTGCCGATCCACGTGCCGGACGCGGGCGAGTTCGTCGCCGACGGCGCCGCGAAGCAGGCCGCGTGGATCCTCACCGGCTCGGTGCCCGAGTGGCCCCTCGCGGGCGACGAGGTCTTCGACGCGCCGGGCGTGCCCGCGGTGCGCGCGGCGTACGCGGCGGCGAAGGCGGAGCTGGGGTACTGACGGCCGAGGGGCGACGACGTCGCGTCGGCCTGTGGACGGGCTCGGCGGGATGACCGCCTGATCAGCATCCTGTGCGGGTGCAGACGCGGACACCCCTCGACACCATCGCCGGCCGGGTGCGCGAGCGCCTGCGGGACGAGGGCGCGACGGCCGGTCCGACAGGCACCGCGGCCGTCGTGCGCGAGGAGGTGAGGCGGTTCGCGGAGCAGGCGCTCGGATCCGACTCCCGGCTCCTCGACGACGAGGCGGCCACCGAACGGCAGGTGCTCGCGCGCATCACGGGCTTCGGCGCCCTGCAGCCCCTCCTCGACGACGACTCGATCGAGGAGATCTGGATCAACGCCCCCACGCGCGTCTTCGTCGCGCGGTCGGGCGTCCCGGAGCTGACACCGCTCGTCCTCACCGACGCGGAGGTGCGCGACCTCGTCGAGCGCATGCTGCAGTCCTCCGGCCGTCGGGTGGACCTGTCGACGCCGTTCGTGGACGCGTCCCTGCCCGACGGGTCCCGCCTGCACGTGGTCATCCCCGACGTCACGCGCCGCCACTGGGCCGTCAACATCCGCAAGTTCTCCCGGCGGATCCGCGACCTCGACCACCTCGTGGCCCTCGGGAGCCTGCCGCTGCAGGCCGCGGAGTTCCTGCGCATGAGCGTACGGGCGGGCCTGTCCATCGTCGTCAGCGGCGCCACGCACACCGGCAAGACGACGATGATCGACGCCCTCCTGTCCGCGGCGCGCGCCTCGGACCGGATCGTCACGGTCGAGGAGACGTTCGAGCTGGATCCGGCGGGCCGCGACGTCGTGGCCATGCAGTGCCGGCAGCCCAGCCTCGAGGGCTCGGGTGAGATCACGCTGCGGCGGCTCATCAAGGAGGCGCTCCGGATGCGGCCCGACCGGCTCGTCGTCGGCGAGGTGCGCGAGGCCGAGTGCCTCGACCTCCTCATCGCGCTCAACTCGGGCGTGCCGGGAATGTGCTCGATCCACGCCAACAGCGCGCGCGAGGCGCTGGTCAAGCTGTGCACCCTGCCGCTGCTGGCCGGCCGCAACATCGATTCCGCCTTCGTCGTGCCGACCGTCGCGACCTCCGTCGACCTCGTCGTGCACCTGGAGGTGCTGCCGTCCGGCGCCCGCCGGGTGGTCGAGATCCTCGCCCCCGGCGGACGCCACGCCGGGATGGTGATCGAGGCGAGTTCCGTCTTCACGCTGGAGGACGGGGTCCTCACCGCCACGGGCGGGCAGCCCGCGCACCTGGCGAAGTTCCGCGCGGCCGGGCTCGATCCGCTGCGCGTCCTGGTGGGGGCCCCGTGAGCGTCGCGCTCGGGCTCGCGCTCGGCGCGGGCCTCCTGCTCCTGATCTCGCCGCGCCTGTGGCCGAGCTCACCCGACGAGGCGGCGCGCGGACGCGGACCCACCGCCTCGATCCACGACCGGCTCACGCACGCGGGCCTCAGCCGGGTCTCCGTCAGCTCGTTCCTGGCCGTCTCCGGGCTGGTCGGGCTCGCCGCGGGCGTGCTGACGGAGGCGCTCCTCCGCGTGGACGGCGCCGCGCTGGCCGCTGCGGCGACGGGCCTGCTGCTCCCGTGGGCGGTCGTGGGCGCCCGCTCCACGTCCCGCCGGCGGGCTCATCGGGAGGTATGGCCCGACGTCGTGGACCACCTCGTGAGCGCGGTCCGCGCGGGCATGGGGCTGCCGGACGCGGTGGCGTCGCTCGCCGTCGCCGGTCCCGCCGTCCTGCGACCCGCCTTCCGGGAGTTCGCGTCCGTCCACCGCACGACGGGCAGCTTCGCCGTGGCGCTCGACGAGCTCAAGGACCAGCTGGCGGATCCGACGGCCGACCGCATCCTCGAGACCCTGCGGATGGCGCGCGAGGTCGGCGGCACGCAGCTGCCGGACGTGCTCCGCGGGCTCGCCCGGTTCCTCCGGGAGGAAGCCGCGATCCGCAGCGAGGCCGAGGCCCGGCAGTCCTGGGTCGTCAACGCCGCCAAGCTCGGCGTCGCGGCCCCGTGGATCATCCTGGCTCTGCTCTCCACCCGGTCGGAGGCGGTCGCCGCGTACGACACCCCGGCGGGCACCGTCGTGATCGTCGTCGGGCTCGTCGTGTCCGCCGTCGCGTACCGGCTGATGCTGGCCCTCGGGCGGCTGCCGGAGGACCGGAGGTGGTTCGCGTGACGTCGATCGAGTCCTGGGGCGCCGTGCTCGGTCTCGTCGCGGGTGTGGGCCTCTGGACGATGATGGGCGCGGTTCCCCGCCTCCGCCGCGCCCGCCTGCTGGACCGCGTGGCCCCGCACGTGCTCGACGTGTCCGAGGGCGCGCGTCGGCACCTGGCCCTGACCACGGTGCACCCGCTGCCCGTGCTCGGCACGCTCGGAGCGCCGGCCGTCATCCCGCTGCGGCGCGGAATCGCGCGCGTGCTCGGCGGCACCGAGCGGATCGAGCGGCTGCTCGGCCAGTCCGGCTCGACGGAGGACGTCGAGCGGCATCGGTCGCGTCAGCTCGTCGGCCTCGTCCTCGGCACGGCGACGGGAATCGTGATCGCCGCTCTGGTGGGCGGCGCCGCGGTCGCGGCGGGAGGGCTGCCGCAGACCCAGCTGGTCGCCGTGCCCGTGGTCGCTGCCATCGCGGGGCTCGTCGCCTGCGACACCGCGCTCGAGCGGCGCGCGAGACGTCGGATCGCGCGGATCCAGGCGGAACTGCCCACCGTGCTGGAGTTCCTGGCGCTGAGCCTGGCCGCGGGGGAGGGCCTGCTCGACGCCCTCCGTCGCGTGGGACGCGTCGGCTCGGGGGAGCTCGCGGGGGAGCTGGGGCGTGTGGTCGCCGACGTCGGCACCGGGATCCCCGTCGTCCGCTCCTTCGACGAGCTCGCCAGGCGCCTCGCGATGCCCGCCGTGTCCCGCCTCGTCGACCAGCTCGCCGGATCACTCGAGCGCGGCACCCCGCTGGCCGAGGTCCTCCGCGCGCAGGCGCAGGACGCCCGCGAGATCGCCAAGCGCGAGCTCCTCGAGAGCGCCGGACGCAAGGAGGTGGGGATGCTCGTGCCGCTGGTGTTCCTCATCCTGCCGCTCACCATCGTCTTCGCACTGTTCCCCGGCGTCGTCGTCCTGCAGCTCGGGCTGTAGCCAGGCGCCGAGCATCCACCCCGATCCGACACCGACCGAGAGGCACGACATGACCGACGAACGAGGCGCGCTGGGCGCCGACGCCGCAGCAGGCACCCCGTGGGACGACGACCGCGGCGACGTGCCGGGTTGGGTGCTCATCACGCTGATGACGGCGGGGCTCGTCATCATCCTGTGGGGCGTCGCCGGACCCCTGCTGCAGAACGTGTTCACCCAGGCCATCGACCGGGTCACGTCCTTCTGATGCGCGACGACCGCGGCTCGGCACCCGCCGAGTTCGTCATGGTCGGCGCGCTCCTCGTCGTCCTCGCCCTGTCGGTGGTCCAGCTCGCCCTGGCGCTGCACGTGCGGACGACCGTGCTCGACGCGGCCGCCGAAGGAGCGCGCACGGCGGCGCTCGCGGGGGCCACCCGCGCCGACGGCGTCGAGCGGACGCGTGAGCTGATCACGACGGCCGTGGGAGCGCGCTACGCGGAGGACGTGACGGCGGGCACCGGCACGGTGCTCGGTCACGCGGTCGTCAGCGTGACCGTGCGGACGACGCTCCCCCTCGTCGGCCTCCTGGGCGTCGACCGCGGGCTGGAGGTGACAGGCCATGCGGCCGTGGAGCGCCTGGGATGACGATCGGGGCTCGGCGGCGCTCGAGTTCATCACGGCGGGCGTGCTCCTCCTCGTCCCGCTCGTCTACCTCGTGATCGCCCTGTCCGCGATCCAGGGGGCGGCTCTCGGCACGGAGGGTGCGGCGCGACAGGCCGCGCGCGTCTTCGTGCGCGCGGACGACGACGCATCCGGCCGGCGGGAGGCGCGGTCGGCCGTCGAGGTCGCGCTCGCCGACCAGGGGATCGCCCCCGACGGGATCGCCCTCGACATCACGTGCACGCCGGATCCGGCCCGCTGCCACGCGCCGCGGTCGCTCGTCCACGTCTCCGTGCGCGTCGCGGCCGAGCTGCCTCTCGCGCCGCCCGTCGCCGGGCCGGACGCGCCCGGATCGGTCGCGGTGCACGGCGACGCGGACGAGCGGGTCTCGGTCTTCGCACGGGGCGGCCGATGACCTGCGGACGCGCGCGGGCGCCGCGTGGGCGCGCGTCGCTCGCGTCGACGGTCCCGACCCAGGACGACGGCTCGATCCTGCCGCTCGTGATCGCGTCCTGCGCGCTGGGCCTCGCGGTGATCCTGATGGTCTCGGCGGCGTCCTCGCTCTACCTCGAACGTGTCCGGCTCTTCTCGCTCGCCGACGCGGCCGCCCTGGCGGGCGCCGAGTCGTTCGACGTGGACGGTGCCGGCGGGGCGTCTGCCGCGATCGGCGACGACGGCGTCGCGCTCCCGCCCCTCACGGACGCCGGCGTCGCCTCCACGGTCACGGCGTTCCTCGCCGACGAGCCGACGGCGGGCATCCACGACCTCCACGTCGACGACGCGACGACCCCGGACGGACGCAGCGCCCGCGTCACCCTGTCCGCCACGTGGATCCCGCCCGTGGCCTCCCTGTTCGCCCCCGACGGCGTGCGCATCGACGTCACCAGCACGGCCCGCAGCGTGCTGGTCGGGCCGGGCGCCGCGCAGGTCGGACCCGCCGGAGGCCGGTAGAGGGCGGTCGGACGACGAGGTGCGTCAGGCGGTCGGCCGCGGCTTCCGCGGCACGTACCGCGGCACGTACCGCACGAGGATCCCGGCGCCGATGAGCCCGAGCACGCCCATCACGCCGCTGGCGACGGCGAGCGACGCGGCGGAGGTGAGCGCGGCGATGAGGAGCGGGGAGGCGGCGCTGCCGGCGTCACCCGTGAAGCGCCAGGCGCCCAGGAAGGGGGCCGGGTCCTCACGCGGGGCGAGGTCGGCGCCGAGGGTCATGAGGATCCCCGAGCCCACGCCGTTCGCGATCGACATGAACATGGCGACGCCGATGAACCACTGCACGTTCGTCGGCACGTCCGGGGTGAGCGCGAGCACGAGGTAGCCGATGCCCAGCCCGACCATCGACGGCACGGCGCTCCAGAGGCGGCCGAAGCGGTCCATGATCTGGCCGCTCGCGTAGAAGAGGGCGAAGTCCACGCCGCCCGCTATGCCGATGATGAGCGCCGTGTTCGCGTCCGAGATGCCGATGCTCACGGCCCACAGGGGGAGGAGCACGCCGCGGCCCGCGCGCATCGCGCCGATGAGCGCCGCGCCGGATCCGAGCTTCACGAGCACGCCCTTGAAGCGCCACAGCGTGCGCGCCAGGCCGGCCGACTCACGCGCCGGGGGAGCGGCGCCCGCGGTCGCGGCCACCGACTCGTCGACCTGCGGCTCGCCGGCCGTCGCGGGCGCGGCGCTCTGCAGGTCGGCCGCGCGGTTGCGCCGCACGACGTCCATCGGGTCGGGCAGCACGAGCAGCGTCACGGCGGCCGCGAGGCACGCGACGATGTGGATCACGAAGGCCGACTGCGACGCGCCCGTCAGGTGGATCACGCCGGCGGCGAGGAACGGCCCCACGAAGTACCCGGCACGGAAGGTGCCGCCGAGGGTCGAGAGCGCGCGGGCGCGGAACGCCTGCGGCACGAAGCTCGTCATGAACGCGTGGCGGGCGAGCGCGAAGACCGCGGTCGAGACGCCGATGAGGAAGACGCCCACTCCGAGAACGAGCGGGTTCGGCGCGAGGAGGCAGAGCACCAGGCCGCCGATGGAGACGAAGGCCGCGCCGATCATGGCGGTCCGCTCGCCGATGCGGCTCACCACGGATCCGCTCGGGATGTCGCCCACGAGCTCCCCGAGCATGATCATGCCGCCGATGAACGCGGCGATGCCGAGGGTGGCGCCGAGGCTGCCGGCCACGATCGGGATGATGGGGATGATCGCCCCCTCGCCGATGGAGAAGAGGAGCGCGGGCAGGAGCGCCGGGAGCGCGACCGCACGGAGGGAGAAGGGGGCATCGGGGGTCGACATCGCCCCCGAGCCTACGCGCGGGCGGGACCCCGCCCGGACGTCGCCCGCGACCCGGACGGTAGGCTGGGCGGCACCATGATCGACCAGGACTTCTCTTCGCGGATCACAGAATTGCGCGACACCTACTCCAACATCCGCTCGGTGATCGGCGTCGAGCGCCTGCAGCAGGAGGTCGAGGAGCTGAGCGCCCAGGCGGGCGAGCCGGACCTCTGGGACGACACCGAGAAGGCCCAGAAGGTCACGAGCGACCTGAGCCACCGCCAGGCCGACCTCAAGCGCATCGACGAGCTGCAGCGCCGCCTCGACGACCTCGACGTGCTCGTCGAGATGGCGAAGGACGACGAGGAGTCCGCCGAGGAGGCGGTCGTCGAGCTCGCCGGGATCACGAAGATCATGGACGAGCTCGAGGTGCAGACGCTCCTCAACGGCGAGTTCGACCCGCGGCCCGCGGTCGTGACGATCCGCGCGGGCGCAGGCGGCGTCGACGCCGCCGACTTCGCCGAGATGCTCATGCGCATGTACCTCCGCTGGGCCGAGCAGCACGACTACTCGGCCACCGTGCTCGACACCTCGTACGCGGAGGAGGCGGGCATCAAGTCGGCGACCTTCGAGATCGACGCGCCCTACGCCTTCGGCACGCTCTCCGTCGAGGCCGGCACGCACCGCCTCGTGCGCATGAGCCCCTTCAACTCCGCGGGCAAGCGCCAGACGTCCTTCGCGGCGGTCGAGGTGGTGCCGCTCATCGAGCAGACCGAGTCGATCGAGATCCCTGAGAACGACATGCGGGTCGACGTCTTCCGCTCGTCCGGCCCCGGCGGCCAGTCCGTCAACACGACCGACTCCGCGGTGCGGATCACCCACCTCCCGACCGGCATCGTCGTCACCTGCCAGAACGAGAAGAGCCAGATCCAGAACCGGGCCGCCGCGCTCCGGGTGCTGCAGTCGCGCCTGCTCCTGGTGCAGCGCGAGCAGGAGGCGGCCACCAAGAAGGAGCTCGCCGGCAACATCACGGCGAGCTGGGGCGACCAGATGCGCAGCTACGTGCTCGCGCCCTACCAGATGGTCAAGGACCTCCGCACGGAGCACGAGGTCAACAACCCGTCCAACGTGTTCGACGGCGACCTCGACGGCTTCATCTCCGCGGGGATCCGCTGGCGGAAGTCGCCCGACCGCGCCTGAGAGAGTCCGGGGGACCGTCCGCCGCGGTGAGTCGATGCGGCGTTCGGAGGGTCTGGTGCCTAGGGTCGTACCGACATGATCAGGTTCGACCACGTATCCAAGGTGTATCCCGGCAACCCCCGACCGGCGCTGAGCTCCGTCGACCTCGAGATCCTCCGGGGGGAGTTCGTCTTCCTCGTGGGTGCATCCGGGTCCGGCAAGTCCAGCTTCCTGCGTCTCGTGCTCAAGGAGGACCGGCCCACGCAAGGGACGATCCACGTCCTGGGCCAGCAGCTGAACCAGCTGTCGAGCCGCAAGGTCCCCTACTACCGGCGCAGCCTGGGGGTGGTGTTCCAGGACTTCCGGCTGCTCCCGAACAAGTCGGTCTTCGACAACGTCGCCTTCACCCTCCAGGTGATCGGCAAGTCGCGCGGCTTCATCCAGGAGGCCGTCCCCGACGTGCTGGCCATGGTGGGCCTCCAGGGCAAGGAGCAGCGCCTGCCGCACGAGCTCTCCGGCGGTGAGCAGCAGCGCGTCGCCATCGCGCGCGCCGTGGTCAACAAGCCCGCCGTGCTCCTCGCCGACGAGCCCACGGGCAACCTCGACCCGCTGACGAGCGCGGGCATCATGCAGGTGCTCGAGCGGATCAACGCCAACGGCACCACGGTGATCATGGCCACCCACGACTCCGGCATCGTCGACCAGATGCAGAAGCGCGTCATCGAGCTGATCGGCGGCGAGGTCGTCCGCGACGAGGTCGGTGGGCAGTACCAGACCTCCGCCATCGACCTGCCCCGCACGGCCGAGAACCCCGTGGGCGTGAATCCCGAGCACCCGCCCGTGGCCGCGCCGACTCCCGTGTTCGTTCCCGCCGCGCCGCTCCCGGCACCCGTGCGCCCGACCGCTCCGGCGGAGCCCGCGAACGCCGCCGAGCGTCGCGAGCAGGCCAAGCGCGACAAGCAGCGTCGCGCCGACGAGAAGGCCCGCGCCAAGGAGGAGGAGACCCGTCAGGCCGCCGCGGCCAAGGCCGCGCGGAAGGCGCCGCGGAAGCCGGCGAACGACGCCGTGCCTCCGGCCGCCGTGACCGCGCCCGCTGCGCCCGCTGTCGTGCCCGTGACCGCCGCCGCCCCGGAGGCCGTGCCGATCGTGCCCGCCACCTCGCCCGACCGCGTCTCCGAGCCCGCGGGCACGGCGCCGTCGTCCCGCCCGGTGGACTCCGACCGCGGATCCCGCCCGGAGGCCCCGGCCTACGCCCCGTCGGCATTCGCCGAGGCCGCGCGCGTGGATCCCGTCCCCGAGCGCGAGCCGGTGCGCGAGCAGCCCGCCCCCTCCCCGGAGGAGCGCCGCGACGCAGCCCCTGCCCGCCCGGAGTCGCGCGTGCCCGAGCGTGTCCCCGCGGAGCCCGTCGAGCCGGCGCCGTCGCCTGCCGCCCCGGTCGGCCGGGACGAGGCCGCGCCCGTCGACGACGGCCCGCGGTCCGCGCCCACCCCGCCGAGCAGGCGCAACGGCGGAGGTGCCGCCCCCGCGGCCCCGAGCACCGGGTCCATCCGACGGCTGCCCGAGGGCACCGGCGTGATCCGCCTGCCGGACCTGTCCGATGGAGAGGGCTCCGCGCCCGCCGACGGACGCGACGACGCCGAGCTCGCCGAGCTCGGCCTGGCCGAGAAGCTGGGCCTCCGCGCCCGAGGAGAGTCGCCGGACGACACCGGCGCACAGGATGTGGGGCCCACGCGATGAGACTCGGACTCGTCCTCTCCGAGGTCGGCAACGGCCTCCGTCGGAACGTCAGCATGGTCGTCTCGGTCGTGCTCGTCACCTTCATCTCGCTCACGTTCGTGGGCGCCGCCGTCCTGCTGCAGATGCAGATCGGCCAGATGAAGAACTACTGGTACGACCGTGCGCAGGTCGCCATCGACTTCTGCACCGACACGTCGGTGCCGAGCGAGACCTGCGTCAACGGCAAGGCCACCCAGGAGCAGATCGACGCGGTCAAGCAGCAGCTCGACAGCGACACGCTCGCCCCGTTCATCGACAAGTACTACTTCGAGGACCAGGACACGGCGTACAAGAACTTCCAGGAGCAGTTCAAGGGCGATCCCGTCACCGAGCTGGTGCAGCCGGAGTTCCTCAACGAGGCCTTCTGGGTGAACCTCAAGGACCCGTCGAAGTCCGACATCCTGAGCGACAGCCTCTCCGGCCTCGCGGGCGTCGAGAACGTCACGGACCAACGGCAGTACCTCGACCAGATCTTCTCGATCCTCAACGCGGCCAGCCTCACGGCCGTGGGGATCGCCGGGCTCATGCTCGTCGCCGCCGCCCTGCTGATCGCCACCACGATCCGCCTGTCCGCGTTCTCGCGCAGAAGGGAGCTGGGCATCATGAGGCTGGTCGGAGCCTCGAACCGCTTCATCCAGACCCCGTTCATCCTCGAGGGCGTGTTCGCGGCGCTCATCGGGTCGGTGCTCGCGAGCGCGGCCACGGTGGCGCTCGTGAAGTTCTTCGTCCAGGGGTTCCTGAGCACGCGGCTCACGTCGATATCGCTCGTGAACATGGACGACGCGCTGCTCGTGGTTCCGATCCTCCTGGGGGTGGGCGTCGTGCTCGCGGCGGTCTCCGCGAACTTCGCGATCAGCCGCTATCTCCGGATCTGATCCTCCGCTAGGCTGATGGGCTGCCCGGATCCGGGCGGATCCACCTGAACCATCGAGGAGTCCACCGTGCCCAGGGAACGTGGCGAGAAGGTGGTGGCGACCAACCGCAAGGCGCGCCACGACTACACCATCGAGTCGACCTACGAGGCCGGCCTCGTGCTCACGGGCACCGAGGTCAAGTCGCTCCGGCAGGGGCGGGCCTCGCTCGTCGACGGCTACGCGTTCGTCGACGCCGGCGAGGCGTGGCTCGACGCGGTGCACATCCCCGAGTACAACCAGGGCACCTGGAACAACCACCCGGTGCGCCGCAAGCGCAAGCTCCTCCTGCACAAGGAGCAGATCCTCAAGATCCACTCCAAGGTGAAGGAGGGCGGGTACACGGTCGTCCCGCTCCAGCTCTACTTCGTGGACGGCCGCGCGAAGGTCGAGCTCGCCATCGCGAAGGGCAAGAAGGAGTACGACAAGCGCCAGACGCTTCGCGAGCGCCAGGACAAGCGCGAGGCGGACCGGGCGATGTCGTCCCACCGTCGCCTCGGCGAGTAGGACAGCTCCTTCCGGTGGTGGGCACGTCTCCGGTCGGGTAACATGGAGGGCTGGTCGGGTACGACGCGACCGGCGATTGACAACTCGACAGCGTGGAACATGCGACCCGGCTCGGGCGCCTCTCGAGGCGCTGGGCCGTTCATGGGGATGATCGGTTTCGACATTGCCTGAATGACTGCGAGAAGCGGGTCGAGGATGCAGGGCTATCTCGTAAACGCTCTCTGCAAAATACAACTGCCAATAACAAGCAGTCGTCCTTCGCTCTCGCTGCCTAAGCGAGCGCACTAACAGGACCGTCGACCCGGTGATGCTCTCTAACCGGTAAGTCGGCGTCAGATTAGGGAGCTCGCTGCGCGGTCGTGCCTCAGGGCCGCGCGGGACTCGAACTGAGGCTGGGCCCGTCGGATCAGATGCCAGGAGCAAGTTCCGGGGCCGAGCAGGACGCCTTTCCTGGATACACCCGTAGAAGGCGCAGGATTACAGCAGTGGACCGGGGTTCGATTCCCCGCATCTCCACCATCGCGTCGCATGTCCCACGCTCGTCGAGGACCGGATCCGTCCGGATAGGCAGAAGGCCCCGTCCATCAGGACGGGGCCTTCTGCCTGTCCGGGGTCAGCCGATCGGGGTGCGCGGCGCCGCCGGGGCGGGCGCGCCCGGATCGGATGTGGCGAGCGCCGGCGCCGTGGTCGCGACCGCGGGCGACCCGGTGCGGCCTGGGCGCCGCTTCCGCCCGCCCGAGCGCCCGTACACGAGGTACATCGTGATCCCCATGATGATCATGAGCAGCACCGTGTAGACGAACGTGATGCCCGTCGAGTCGAGGTTCGCCTCGCCCTCGGTGCTGGCCTTGATGGCGATGCCGAGCGGCTCGTACAGCGGCTGGTAGAGGAACACGGCCGCGTCGTAGTCGTCGAGCAGGCTGTTGAAGTTGAGCGCCGTGATGGCGGCGACCGTGGGGATCACGAGCGGCACCAGCACCCGCCGGAACGTCGTGAGCGACTTCGCGCCCAGGATCCGCGCCGCGTCCTCCAACGACTGCGGCACGCTCGCGAACGCCGCCTTCAGCAGGCGCAGCGTGAACGGCACCTTGACGATGATGTACGCCACGAGCAGCAGCCACGTCGTGCCCGTGAGGACCTGCCCGCCGATGAGCGGCTGCGGCCGGTCGAAGGTCTGCAGGAGCGCGAGCGCGATGAGGATGGTCGGGAGGATCCACGGGATGTGCAGCAGGTACTCCAGCGTCGCGGTGACCCAGTTGCGGTTGCGCTGGATCAGGCGCGCCACGAACAGCAGGCCCGCCACGACGATCACCGCGGCCAGCGCGCTGTAGACGAGGCTCACGATGAAGGGGCGCAGCACGTCGGGGGAGCCGAGCACGGTCGCGTAGTTCCGCAGGGTGAACGAGTCCCACGTGATGGTGCCCGTCTGCACGCTCTTCGAGTCGAGGAACGAGAACAGCACGATGAGGATCACCGGCAGCGCGTAGACCACGAACAGCGCGTACGCGACGACGTGCACGACGCCGTTCACGACCGGGTTCCGGATGCGCTGCTTCTGCAGTGGGGTCGCTACCTTGGCCACCGAGAAGTACACGCCCGACTTCTCGACGCGGTTCATGATGGCCAGCAGCACGATGGTCGCGACGCCGAGCACGATCGCGAGCAGGGCCGCGAGGTCGCGCGAGCTCGTGCTCTTGGAGAACGTCACGATCATCGGCGCCACCGTCTGGAAGCCCGTGCCGCCGAGCACCAGGGGGGCGGTGAGCGCCCCGAGGCCGGTGAGGAACGTGAGCACGGTGACCGCGAAGATCATGGGCCGCAGCGCCGGCAGCACGATGCGGAAGAGGATGCGCCCGGTGCCCGCGCCCATGCTCCGGGCGGCCTCGATGGTCTGGTGGTCGATCGCCGCGAGCGACGAGCGGAGGAAGAGCATGTGGTTCGTGGTGGTGGCGAAGGTCATCACGATGACGACCGCGAAGTACCCCGAGAACCAGTCGGGATCGAGGTCGGGGAACGCCCGCTGCGCGAGGGCGGTCACGAACCCGTAGCGGCCGTAGATGAAGTCGTAGCCGGCCGCGAGCACGATGCCGCCGTAGATGAGCGTCGTGGCGTAGCCGAGCCAGAGGACGCGGGATCCGCGCACCACGAAGTACTCGGTCACCAGCACGATGAAGATGCCGACCACGTTGACCGTGATCGCGAGGGTCACCGCGAGCAGGAGGCTGTTGCCGACGCTGCGCATCGCCCGGTCGGAGCTCAGGAGCTTCTCGAGCGCCCGGCCGCTGAACGCGCCGTCGGGGAAGAAGGTCGTGACGAGCAGGTTGGCGTTCGGGAACACCAGGAACGTGACGACGAACCAGAGCGCGGCGATGAGCACCACGACGCCGAGGGGGGAGCGCAGCAGGGCGCGGACGGGGGTGCGCACGGCTACGACCGGTACCGGAGGATCGCGGCCGGGTCGATGCCCACGGCGACCTCGGTCCCGGGCGCCAGCGGCGGCGCGCCCGTCTCGGCGACGAGCGCCTCGACGGCATCGTCCCCGAGGTCGACCCGGTAGGTGCTGTACGAGCCGTGGTACGTGCGCTCGGCGACCACCCCGTCGATGCGCACACGGCGCGGATCCGCGGGGGCGGCGTCACGGGCGGCCACCGACACGCGCTCGAGCCGGACGTAGGCGCGGCCCGAGGAGTCGAGGTCGGTCGCCCCGGCGTCACGGAGGCGCGCGACCGTCGAGGGGCCGAGCGCGTTGATGGCGCCGACGAAGGTCGCGACGAACTCGGTGGCCGACCGGTCGTAGATGTCCTCCGGGGTGCCGACCTGCTCGATGCGCCCCGCGTCGAAGACCGCGATGCGGTCGCTCATGGTGAGCGCCTCCTCCTGGTCGTGCGTCACGTACACGGTCGTGATGCCGAGGCGCGACTGCAGGCCCTTCAGCTGGTCGCGCAGCTGCACGCGGAGCTTGGCGTCGAGGTTGGAGAGCGGCTCGTCGAGCAGGAGGATCCGCGGCTCGAGCACGAGCGCCCGCGCGATGGCGACGCGCTGCTGCTGCCCGCCGGAGAGCTCGGCCACGTTCTTGTCGAGCTGGGCCGCGCTCAGCTCGACCTGGTCGGCCATCGCGCGCACGAGGCGGTCGGTCTCGGCCTTGCCAGCCTTCCGGACCGTGAGGCCGAACGCGATGTTCTGCCGCACCGACATGCTCGGGAAGAGCGCGTAGTTCTGGAAGACCATGCCGACGCGGCGCTTCTCGCTGGGGAGGCGCGTGGCGACCTGGCCGTCGATCACGATGTCGCCGCGGCTGGGGTCGACGAAGCCGGCGAGCGTCCGCAGCGCGGTCGTCTTGCCGCAGCCGGACGGCCCGAGCAGGGTGAAGAACTCGCCCTCGTGGATCTCGAGGTCGAGCCCGGGGATCGCCACCTGGTCGCCGAAGCGCACCTCGACGTCGTCGAAGCGGATCATCAGGGCAGGTACTCCAGCTCGGTCTTCTCGACCCAGTCGGCGATGTGCTCGCGCACGAAGCCGTAGTCGACGTCCTGCTTGTCGAGCGACTCGATGAGCTCCTTCACGGCCGGCAGCGCCTTCTCGCGTGCCGTCGTGTTGACGGGGTAGCTCGAGAACTTCTCCGCGAACGCGCCCTGCACGTCGGCGCTGCCGAACCAGTCGATGAACGCGCGGGCGCGCTCCTCCTTCTTCGTGCCGGCGATCTCGGCGATCTGCTCCGTGACGAACGGGACGCCGGCCTTCGCGGGGACGATCTCGGTGGTGGTGCCGTACTGCGCGTCGCGCGCCGCGATGCCGCTGGAGGCGAGGGTGCCGAACGCGACCTCGCCTCGGGAGAGGCGGGCGTAGAGGTCGGTGCCCTCGACCGCGGGGGATCCGTTCGCGAAGTAGTCCTTCACGACCTCCCAGCCCGCGTCGCTGATGCCGAGGTCGCCGTCCGGGTCCTCGTAGGGCGCGAGGAGGCCCGCGAGGATGAGCTGCGGGGTCGCCTCGCCGAGCCGCGTGTTCACCTCGTACTTCCCCTCGTACTTCGAGGAGTAGAGATCCGTGACGTCCCCCGGCACGGCGCCGCCCGAGGTCTGCTTCGCGTCGTGGACGGTGACGATGGCCTGCTCCACGAGCGGCCAGTACGCGCCGTCGGCGGGATCGCCGGCGGCCTGGTCGACCTCGCCCGACCACGCGGGCGTGTAGGCGGTGATCGCGTCCTCCGCCTTGAGGTTCTCGAAGTACATGTTGTTGAGCCCGAACACCACGTCCCCGACGGGGTTGTTCTTCTCCGCGACGATGCGGTTGGCGAGGTCGGCGCCGCCGAGGCCCACGATCTGGATGTCGAAGCCCGCCTTCGCCGCCTCCGCCGTCACCCAGTCCCCGCGGCCGTCGCCGTTGGAGTTCGTGTAGACGATGAGGGTGTCGCCTGTCGCGGGGGAGACGGCGGGATCCGCGGTGCCGCTGTCTTGGGACGACCCGCATCCGCTGAGGGCGAGCCCGGCCGCGACGACGGCGGCGAGCGAGGCGGTGAGACGGCGGGCGCGGTTCTTCATGGTGTCCTCTCGGGCTGAGCACGTCGGCGTGCTCGCGGGCGGTCGCGCCGGACCGGCACGAAGTCCCCAGAGTAGGAGCGGGATCCCCGGCGGCCCGCTCCGGCGGACGCTGTTGGCTCGCTGTTCAGCATAGGGACACGCCGGACGATTCCCCCAGAGGAGGAGCACGCTGGTCGGGGCATGTCGCCCGCGCTCACGGGAGCGGGAATACATAGCCCGTGTATGGGATTCGATACCTCATGACCGGACGCACCACAGCGGGCACGACCCCGACCGACGACCAGGAACGCACCCGCTGGCAGGCCTTCTGGGTCTGCGTCGGCGTCGCGGCGCTCACGATCCTCGACCTCTCGAAGGTGAACGTCGGGCTCCCGTCGATCGAGGAGTCGCTCGGCGCCGGATCAACCGACCTGCAGCTCATCGTCGCCGGCTACGCCCTCGCGTTCGGCCTGGCCCTCGTGCCCGCCGGACGCCTCGGCGACATCCGCAGCCGCCGGCTCATGTTCGTCGTCGGCCTCAGCTCCTTCACCATCGCGAGCCTGCTGTGCGCCATCGCGCCGGACGTGAAGACCCTCGTGGTCGCGCGCATCCTCCAGGGCGTCGCCGCGGGCATCCAGATGCCGCAGGTGCTCGGGCTCATCCAGCAGCTCTTCCAGGGCGAGGAGCGGGCGCGCGCGTTCGGCCTGTTCGGCGCCGTCGTCGGAATCGCGACCGCGTTCGGTCCGACGCTCGGCGGCCTGCTGATCCAGCTGGGCGGACCCGAGGACGGGTGGCGCCTGCTGTTCTGGATGAACATCCCGCTCGGGGTGGTCGCCATCGCGTTCGCGCTCAGGCTGCTGCCGCGGAGGCAGGCGCGGCCCCAGGCGAAGACGGGCCTCGACCCCGTCGGCGTCGTGCTGCTGGCGGTCGCCACGTTCTCGCTCATGCTGCCGTTCGTCCTGACGACGGGCGGGCCGGACGACGACCCGCTCCGGTGGATCTGGCTCGCCGGGGCCGTCGTGGCCGCGGCGCTCTTCGTCGCGTGGGAGCGGCGCTACGAGCGATCGGGGGAGTCGCCGGTCGTGCACTTCGCGCTGTTCCGGCTGTCCTCGTACCGCAACGGGATCCTCATCGCCACCGCGTACTTCGCCGCCATCCCCGCGGTGTTCCTGCTCACGACGCTGTACCTCCAGCAGGGCCTCGGCCTCGCGCCCGTGTTCGCGGGCATGGTCAGCATCCCGTTCGCGCTGTCCTCCGCCGTCACCGCGTGGATCGGCGGGCGTCTGGTCTCGCGGCTGGGCAGGCAACTGGTGGTGATCGGGCTCGCGATCGTCGCGGTCGGCATCACGCTGCTGCTCCTGGCCGCCGTGCTCACGCCGCAGGAGGCGACGCCGTGGGCGATGGCCGCGGCGATGCTCGTCGCGGGCGTCGGCGCGGGCTTCGTGATCTCGCCGAACCAGACGCTCACGCTCGCCGAGATCCCCGTGACCGAGGGCGGCGTCGCCGGATCCATGGCGCAGGTCGGCCAGCGCGTCGGCACCGCCGTGGGCGTCGCGGCCGCGTCGGCCACCTTCTTCAGCACGCTCTACGCGGAGGCCACGGGCGGCGGCGACGCGAGCCTGGCGGTGTACCACGACGGGTTCCGCAACGGCTTCCTCGTGACGATCGCGCTGGTGGCCGTGGCCCTCACGCTCGGCCTGGTCGACCTCGGCCAGCGCCGCCGACGCCGGGAGCGCGCCGCGACCGCCTGAGCGGACGGCACGGCGGGCGCGGGCTCAGCGCGCGACGACCGCCAGCACGGCGTCGTGCAGGCGCCCGTTCGTGGCGAGCGCGGATCCGTGCCACGGCCCGGCGTCGCCGTCGATCGACGTGAAGCGTCCGCCCGCTTCCTCGATGACAGGGATCAGCGCGGCCATGTCGTAGGGCTTCAGGTCGTGCTCGCCCGCGATGTCGAGCAGTCCCTCGGCGAGCAGCATGTAGGCCCACATGTCGCCGAAGTCGCGGGAGCGCTTGACACGACCCGAGAGGTCGAGCAGCTCGTCGAGGCGGTCGGCGTCGCGCCAGCGCTGCACGCCGGCGACGCTCATCGAGGCGTCCTCCAGGCGGTCGACGTCCGAGACCCGGATCCGGCGCTCCTGGGAGGTGGTGGCCTGCCCGAGCGTGTCGTCGACGTACGCGCCGAGGCCGGTCGCGCCCCACCAGCGGCGGCCGAGCGCGGGAGCGCTGACGACGCCGACCACGGGGACGCCGTCGACCGCGAGCGCGATGAGGGTGCCCCACACGGGCACGCCGCGGGCGAAGTTCGAGGTGCCGTCGATGGGATCCACGATCCACTGCCGGGACGACGACCCGGACGTGCCGTACTCCTCGCCGAGCACGCTGTCGTGCGGGCGGCTGTCGGCGATGCCGGCCCGGATCGCCCGCTCGACGGACGTGTCGGCGTCGGTGACCCAGCTGGAGTCGGCCTTCGTCTCGATGGCGAGGTCGGCCGAGCGGAAGCGGTCGAGCGAGATCGCGTCGGCCATGTCGGCCAGCTCCCGGGCGAGCCGCAGGTCGGACGACAGGGAGTGCAGGGGTTCGGAGGCCACGGGGTCGAGCCTAGCGATCGGCCCGGCGCCGCCCGATCACTCTCCCTTGACGGCGTCCGACCGGTTCGCGACGAGGTGCTGCAGCGAGTGCAGGCGCTCGCGCCCGGCGTCGCCCAGCTCGCCCGCCTCGACCCGGTCCACGATCTCCCAGTCGTGCGCCTCCGTGAGGGGGATCCCGCCCGGGGGCTCGCCTTCGGGCAGGTGGGCGTAGCTGGCGAACGAGCGGAGGATGTTCGCCGGATCCACGTGGCCGAGGCCGAAGGAGCGGACCCCCGGGGTGTCGATGATCCAGCCGTGGCCGCCGTCGCCCGTCTCGACGCGCATGGACACCGTGGAGCTCGAGGTGTGGCGTCCCCGGCCTGTGACCTGGTTGACGACGCCCGTGGCGCGCTTCGCGTCCGGCACGAGCGCGTTGACCAGCGTCGACTTGCCGACGCCCGAGTGGCCCACCGCGACGGTGGTGCGGTCCGCCAGCAGCGCCCGCAGCTCGTCGAGCGGCACGTCGTCGGAGCGGCTCAGGACGATGGGCACGTCGAGGACGCGGAAGTGGGCGGCGAACGGCGCGGGGTCGGCAACGTCCGACTTCGTGATGCAGAGGATCGGCTGGATCCCGGCGTCGAACGCCGCCACCAGGTAGCGGTCGACGAGGCGTGCGCGCGGTTCGGGCTCGGCGGCGGCCACGACGATGAGCATCTGGTCGGCGTTCGCGACGATCACGCGCTCGACGGCGTCGGAGTCGTCGGCGCTCCGGCGCAGCAGCGTGCGCCGCGGGGCGATGCGGACTATGCGCGACAGGCTGCCCTCGTCGCCCGAGGTGTCCCCGACGATGTCGACGCGGTCGTTCGTGACCACGGCCTTCTTGCCGAGCTCGCGGGCGCGCGTCGCGATGAGCGTGTGCTCGTCCGCGGTGTCCTCGCCCACGAGCACGCCGAAGCGGCCGCGGTCGACCGTGAGCACGCGGCCCTCGACGGAGTCGGTGTGCCCGGGCCGCTGCTTGCTGCGCGGCTTGTTGCCCTTGGGGTTCGGCCGGACGCGCACCGAGGACTCGTCGTAGGCGTCCCAGACGCCGTCGTCCTGCTCGGGATCCGCGAGCCAGCTCACAGGAGGCCGCCGAGCCCGCCCGCGGCGCCCGGCCCGGTGATGCCGCCGAGGGCGAGGGGGTCGACGCCGGCCCGCGGCGCGCGGCCGAGGAGCGGGCCGAGCCACAGCTCGGGGAACTCGGGCAGCGTCTTGGCGGTCGTGCCGATGTCGTCGATCTCCACGCCGGGGACGGCCAGGCCGACGATCGCGCCCGCGGTCGCCATGCGGTGGTCCTCGTAGGCGCGCCACGGGCCGCCGTGCAGCGGGGCGGGGGAGATCGCGAGGCCGTCCTCGAGCTCGGTGACGGATCCGCCGAGCCCGGTGATCTCCGCCGCCAGCGCCGCCAGCCGGTCGGTCTCGTGCCCGCGCAGGTGCCCGATGCCCGTGATCCGGCTGGGCCCGTCGGCGAGTGCCGCGAGCGCGACCAGCGCGGGCGCCAGCTCGCCGCCGGTGCTCAGGTCGAGGTCGACGCCGGGGATGCGTCCGCCCGCGGCCAGACCGGGGCCGCCGTCGACGACGAGCGCGCCGCCCTCGCGCGTGACGGTCGCGCCGAAGCGCGGCAGCAGGTGCGCGAGGTCGGCTCCGACCTGCGTGGTCTCCTCGGGCCAGCCGGGGATCGCGACGCGGCCGCCGGCGACGAGCGCGGCGGCGAGGAACGGCGCGGCGTTCGAGAGGTCCGGCTCGATGCGCACCTCGCGTCCGGCGATGGGGGAGGAGGGCACGATCCAGAGGCCCGGTTCCGGGCTCTCGACCACGACGCCGCGCTCGGCGAGCGTGCGGATGGTCATCTCGATGTGCGGCATGCTCGGCAGCTTCTCCCCGGTGTGCCGGAGCCGCAGCCCCTGGGCGAAGCGCGGCGCGGCGAGCAGCAGCCCGGAGACGAACTGGCTGGACGCGGAGGCGTCGATGGCGATCTCGCCGCCCGGCACCTCGCCCGTTCCGTACAGGCTGAACGGCAGCGCGCGGCGCCCGTCGTCGTTGACGTCGACGCCGAGGGCCCGGAGCGCCTCGATGGTGCCGGACATGGGGCGACGGCGGGCGCTCGGGTCGCCGTCGAAGGACACCGGCCCGAGGGCGAGCGCGGCGACGGGCGGGAGGAAGCGCATCACGGTGCCGGCGAGGCCGCACTCGATGGTGATCCCGCCTGCGAGCTCCACCGGCGTGATCCGCAGGTCGGGCCCGAAGGCGCCGTCGCCGTCGACCTCCTCGATGACGGTGCCGAGGGCCCGCAGCGCCTCCACCATGAGGCGGGTGTCGCGCGACCGGAGCGGCGCGCGCAGCGTGGAGGGGGAGTCGGCGAGGGCGGAGAGGACCAGCTCGCGGTTCGTCAGGCTCTTGGATCCCGGCAGCGGCACGGTCGCGTCGAGCGGCCCGTCCGCCACCGGCGCCGCCCAGGGCCCGTCGTCCGTCGGCACGGGCGCGTGGGTGCGGTCGTCGTCGTACGGGCTGAAGGTGGGACCGGAATACCTGAAGATCTCCATGGGTTCACCAGAGTACCGGGCAGGCGTCCGGCAGGCCCGGATCCCGGGCCGGGAAGGATCACCCGTGATCACGAGAACAGCACCGGCGGCACCGTCCGTCGAGCTCGTGCGCGCCGTAGAATCTGCCCTGATGGCCACTTCAGGGAACACCAGTCACGACGCGCCGGCCGACACCACCGGGGGCGACGCGCCCATCGCGTCGGCCGCGCCCGCGGAGCTCGTAGAGGCCGTCGTGCACTCCACCGAGGAGGCCGCCGGCCAGCAGCAGGCCGAGCAGGCCGAGGCCCCGGCCGAGGAGCCCCGAGCCGCCCAGCCCGGCGACAACCGCGAGCTCTTCGAGGAGCAGGCGCTCCCCTTCATCGACCAGCTGTACGCGGCGGGCCTGCGCATGACGCGCAATCCCGCCGACGCGCAGGACCTGGTGCAGGAGACGTTCGTGAAGGCCTACACGGCCTTCCACCAGTTCAAGCAGGGCACGAACCTCAAGGCCTGGCTGTACCGGATCCTCACGAACACCTTCATCAACAACTACCGCAAGAAGCAGCGGGACCCCTACAACGGCACCATCGACGAGCTCGAGGACTGGCAGCTGGGCGGCGCGACGAGCGCCACGGCGACAACCACGCGCTCCGCCGAGGCCGAGGCCATCGACCACCTCCCGGACAGCACCGTCAAGGACGCGCTGCAGTCCATCCCGGAGGACTTCCGCATGGCCGTCTACTTCGCTGACGTGGAGGGCTTCTCCTACCAGGAGATCGCCGACATCATGAAGACCCCCGTGGGCACCGTCATGAGCCGCCTGCACCGCGGCCGCCGGATGCTGCGGAGCCTGCTTTCCGACTACGCGCGCGAGCGGGGCATCTCCACCGCGCACCTCACTGGAGCGACCAAATGAGCGACTGCGGCTGCGACAAGGCCAAGAAGGATCTCGAAGAGTACCTGCACCACGAGCTCGACAAGGCGGACGCCGCCGACATCCGCGAGCACATGGCGAACTGCCCGGACTGCGCGCGCGAGCACCGCGTCGGCGTCGTCCTGCGGGACACCGTGCGCCGCGCCTGCACCGAGGCGGCCCCGGAGGACCTGCGCACGCAGGTGATGGCGAAGCTGCGCGCCATCCAGGCCACGCACTGACCGGGGCGGCGCGGCTCTCCCGGTAATCTCGGGACGTGACCAACGCGATCCAGTCCCTCGGGACGCCGTCCCCGTCCGATCTCACCGTCATCGTCGAGCTGCTGCGGCTGCTCGACTACGAGGTGGACGAGGATCGGGTCGCCGCACGGCTCTCGCGCATGACCGCCGCGGCCGGCCACGAGACGTGGGTGGTGCGCGACGACGCCGGCGAGATCGCCGGCCTCGCGGGCGGTCACCTCATGTGGGGCCTCGCCGACGACGAGCCGCTCGCGCAGCTGATCATCCTGGTCGTGCGCGAGGGACGCCAGGCGGGCGGCATCGGATCCGACCTCATCCGCCACTACGAGGCGTGGGCGCGCGAGCACGGCGCGACGCGGTTCCTCGCGACCTCGGCGGCGGCCCGCGACAACGTCACGCGCTTCTACGCGCGCCGCGGGTACCACGCCTCCGGCATCCGCTACTCCAAGCTCGGCTGACCCCACGGCGGCCTGCCCGGCAGGGCGGCGCGCCCGGCGGCACAGCGAGAGGCCCGATCCCCCTGGGGGACCGGGCCTCTCATCTCGTCGGGCGGGTGCCCGGGTGGATCACTCCGCGGTGGCCCGCGCGATCAGGTCCGTCTGCTCCGTGGCATGGCGCTTGCTCGAGCCGGCCGCCGGCGACGCCGCGGCCGGGCGCGAGACGACGCGCACCTGACGGTCGGGCAGGACCCGGCCGAGCTCCACGTGCACGAACGGCCAGGCGCCCTGGTTCTCGGGCTCGTCCTGCACCCAGACGACCTCGGCTCCGGGATAGGACTCGACGACGCGGCGCACCTGCTCCTCGGGGAACGGGTAGAACTGCTCGAGCCGAACGAGGGCGATCGAGGTGTCCTGGCGCTTCTCCAGCTCGCCGAGCAGGTCGTAGTGCACCTTGCCCGAGTGGAGGAGCACGCGGCGGACCGCACCGCGGTCCTGGATCCGGACGTCGTCGATCACCGGCTCGAAGCGGCCCGAGGTGAAGGCCTCGACGTCGCTCGTCGCGCCGCGGAGCCGCAGCATGGCCTTCGGCGTGAAGACCACGAGCGGACGGCGGGGCCGCGAGTAGGCCTGGCGACGCAGCAGGTGGAAGTACGACGCGGGCGTCGAGGGACGCGCGACGGTCATGTTCTGCTCGGCGCACAGCTGGAGGAAGCGCTCGATGCGCGCGGACGAGTGGTCGGGTCCCTGGCCCTCGTAGCCGTGCGGCAGCAGCAGCACGACGCTCGAGCGCTGGCCCCACTTCTGCTCGGCGGAGGAGATGAACTCGTCGATGATGGTCTGCGCGCCGTTGGCGAAGTCGCCGAACTGCGCCTCCCAGAGCACCAGGGCGTCGGGCCGCTCGACGGAGTAGCCGTACTCGAAGCCCATGGCCGCGTACTCGCTGAGCAGGGTGTCGTAGATCCAGAACCGCGCCTGGCGCTCGCTCAGGTTCGCGAGGGGCAGCCACTCCTGGCCGTTGTCGCGGTCGTGCAGCACCGCGTGGCGCTGGACGAACGTGCCGCGGCGCGAGTCCTGGCCGGCGAGGCGGACGGGCGTGTTCTCCAGCAGGAGCGAGCCGATGGCGAGCAGCTCGCCGAAGGCCCAGTCGATGGATCCGCTGCGGCTCATCTCGAGCCGCTTGCGCATGAGCGCCTGCAGCTTCGGGTGGACCGAGAAGCCCTGCGGCGGGTTGTCGTGCGCGTCGCCCACCGCGTGGATCACGGACTCGGAGACGCCCGTGGTCTCGGGCTCGCCGTGTCCGTCGTCCTGCTGGGAGTCGGGGCGCTCCAGGTCCGCGACCGCACCGGCGTCGCCGGTCTGGATGGGGATGGACGAGGTCTGCGCCGCGTGCGTCTCCGCGAAGGCGCGCTCCAGGCGGTCCTGAAAGTCCTTCTGCGCCGCGTCGTACTCCTCCTGGGTGATGTCGCCGCGGCCGACGAGCGCCTCCGTGTAGAGCTTCCGCACCGAGCGCTTGGCCTCGATGAGGTTGTACATGAGCGGCTGCGTCATCGACGGGTCGTCGCCCTCGTTGTGGCCGCGACGGCGGTAGCAGACGAGGTCGATGACGACGTCCTTCTTGAACTCCTGGCGGAACTCGAAGGCGAGGTGCGCGACGCGCGCCACGGCCTCCGGGTCGTCGCCGTTCACGTGGAAGATCGGCGCCTGGATGCTCTTGGCCACGTCGGTCGAGTACACCGACGAGCGGGACTCCGACGGCGGCGTGGTGAATCCGACCTGGTTGTTGATCACGATGTGCACCGTGCCGCCCGTGCGGTAGGCGCGCAGCTGCGACAGCTGCAGGGTCTCGAACACGACGCCCTGGCCGGCCATCGACGCGTCGCCGTGCACGAGGATCGGCAGGACGGAGAACGATCCGATGGGCTTGCGGTCCTGCTTGGCGCGGACGATGCCCTCGAGCACGCCGTTGACGGCCTCGAGGTGCGACGGGTTCGCCGCGAGGTACACCGGCATCTCCTCGCCGTGGACGCCCCGGAAGGTGCCCTCGGTGCCGAGGTGGTACTTCACGTCGCCGGAACCCTGCACCGTGCGCGGGTCCTGCGTTCCCTCGAACTCGCGGAAGATCTGGCCGTAGCTCTTGCCCGCGATGTTGGTGAGGACGTTGAGGCGGCCGCGGTGGGCCATGCCGATCGCGACCTCGTCGAGCCCGTGGTCGGCGGCTCCCTGGAGGAGCGTGTCGAGGAGCGAGATCGTGGATTCGCCGCCCTCGAGGCTGAAGCGCTTCTGCCCGACGTACTTCGTCTGGAGGAACGTCTCGAACGCCTCCGACTCGTTGAGCTTGGAGAGGATGCGCATCTGCTCGTCGTGCGTGGGCTTCGCGTAGGGCTGCTCGACCTTGCCCTGGATCCAGCTCCGCTCCTCGGGCTGCTGGATGTGCATGTACTCGATGCCGATCGTGCGGCAGTAGGAGTCGCGCAGGATCCCGAGGACGTCGCGGAGGAGCGCCTGACGGCGGCCACCGAAGCCGTCGGTGACGAACTCGCGGTCCAGGTCCCAGAATGTGAGCCCGTGGTTCGTGATCTCGAGGTCCGGGTGCGTGCGCTGCTGGTACTCGAGCGGGTCGATGTCCGCCATGAGGTGCCCGCGGACGCGGTACGCGTTGATGAGCTCCTGCACGCGGCTGGTCTTGGAGACCCGCTCGGAGAGGTCGACGTTGATGTCGGTGGCCCACTGGATGGGGTCGTACGGGATGCGGAGCGCCGCGAAGATGTCCTCGTAGAAGCCGTGCTGGCCGATGAGGCGCTCGTGCACGATCTTGAGGAACTCGCCCGAGCCCGCGCCCTGGATGACGCGGTGGTCGTACGTGCTCGTGAGCGTGATGGTCTTGCCGATGCCGAGCTCGACGAGCGTCTTGGGGGAGGAGCCCTGGAACTCGGCCGGGTACTCGAGGGCGCCGGCGCCGATGATGGCACCCTGGCCCTTCATGAGGCGCGGCACGGAGTGGACCGTGCCGATGCCGCCGGGGTTCGTGAGCGAGATGGTGGTGCCGGCGAAGTCGCCCGCGGCGAGCTTGTTGCCGCGCGCCTTCTTCACCAGGTCCTCGTACGCCGTGAGGAACTCGCCGAAGGTCATGGCCTCGGCGCCCTTGATGCTCGGGACGAGGAGCGCGCGCGTGCCGTCGGGCTTCGGCATGTCGATCGCGATGCCGAGGTTGATGTGCGCGGGGGAGACGACGCTGGGCTTGCCGTCGACCTCGTCGTAGTGCACGTTCTGGCTCGGGAACTCCTTGAGCGCCTGGATGAGCGCCCAGCCGATGAGGTGCGTGAACGACACCTTGCCGCCGCGAGCCCGCTTGAGGTGGTTGTTGATGACGATCCGGTTGTCGATCATCAGCTTCGCCGGGATGGTGCGGACGCTCGTCGCGGTGGGGATGGTGAGCGACGCGTCCATGTTGGTCGCCAGGGACTTGGCCATGCCGCGGAGGGGGGAGACCTCGTCCTCGCCGGGCGGCGTGGGCTCGGCGCCCTTCTTGGCCGGGGCCTTCGACGGCGCCTGCGCGGGGATCGGCTGCTGCTTCGGGGCGATGCTCGTGGTGCGCGCGGCGGGCTGGGATCCGGTGGCGGGCTGCTGCGCCTGCGCATCGGGCTGGCCGGCGGACGCGGGGGTCGGCGTCGGCGACCCGGCGTTGGTCGTCGCGGGGGCGGAGGCGCTCTCCGCGTCCGGGATCTGCGCCTCGGCGGTCTGGTCGCCGGTGGCCGGCGTCGCCGCGCGGCCCTCGATCACGGTGGTGTGGTAGTTCTCCAGGATCGGCCACCAGCTGCGGTCGACCGAGTCCTTGTCGACCACGAACCTCTCGTACATCTCGTCGACGAGCCACTCGTTGGCTCCGAAGTCGCCCGTGGAACCGTCATCGGTCCCCGTACCAGTCACCTGGCTCGACACAGTTGATCGCCCGCTCTCTTGCTGTTGGTCGTCTGCCTCGCGCGGCCCGTTCGCGTGCCGCGCGTCCACGATCACCCAGCCTAAACCTTCCCCCGGTCGGGCTGCCGGGAGCGGCGCGTCGGGGCGCGGCCGGGCCGCCGCCCTGGCGTGCGGCCGGGCACCGGGGATAGCGTCGGGGGATGAGGTTCACCGGAGAGGCTCCCGCCCACGACCTGACCTACTCGGACGTGTTCCTGAGCCCGGGCCGGTCCGACGTCGCGAGCCGGATGGACGTCGACCTCGCGCCCGGCGACGGCACGCCGTGCACCATCCCGGTGGTCGCGAGCAACATGGGCTCGGTCACCGGCCCGCGGCTCGCCGCCGTGCTCGCGCGCCGCGGCGGCATCGCGATCCTGCCGCAGGACCTCCGCCCGCAGGAGCTGGACGCCGCCATCCACCGGGTCAAGGACCAGCCCGTCGCCTACGACTCGCCCCTCGAGCTGCCTCCGGACGCGACCGCCGGCCAGGCGCGCGAGCTGCTGCCGCCCATCGCCGGCCACGGCATCGTGCTGCGCGACGCGGACGGCGAGATGGTCGGCTGCCTCGAGGGCACGCAGCTCGCGGGCGTCCCCGACGGCACCCGGCTCGGCGACCTGCCGCACGGCGCGCTCGCCTCGCTGGATGCCGACGACGTGCCCACGGGACGCGCGGCCTTCGACCTGATGCACGCCGCGGGGATCGACTTCGCGCCCGTGCTCGCGCACGGCCGCCTGGTCGGCACGCTCAGCCGCCGCAGCGCCCTGCGGTCCACCGTCTACGCGCCCGCGCTCGACGGGCGCGGGCGCCTCGCGGTGGGAGCCGCGGTCGGCGTCAACGGGGATCCGGTCGGCCGCGCCCGCGCGCTGCTGGCCGCCGGCGTCGACGTGCTCGTCCTCGACACGGCCCACGGGCACCAGGAGGCGATGCTCCGGGCGATCCGCGACGTGCGCGCCCTCGACCCGCGCGTGCCGCTCGTCGCCGGCAACGTCGTCACCGCCGAGGGGGCGCGCGACCTCGTCGAGGCGGGCGCCGACATCGTCAAGGTCGGCGTGGGGCCGGGCGCCATGTGCACCACCCGCATGATGACGGCCGTCGGCCGACCCCAGTTCTCGGCGGTCCTGGACACCGCCGAGGCCGCGCGCGCCGCCGGTGCCCTCGTCTGGGCGGACGGGGGAGTGCGGTACCCGCGCGACGTCGCGCTGGCCCTCGCCGCGGGCGCCGCGAGCGTGATGATCGGATCCTGGTTCGCGGGCACCGTCGAGTCGCCCGGCCGCCTGCTCGTCGACGAGGACGGCGGGCTCGCCAAGGAGAGCTGGGGCATGGCGTCCACGCGTGCCGTCCAGGAGCGGTTCGGGCGCCGCGAGGCCTTCGAGCTGGCCAGGCGCACGCTGTTCGCGGAGGGGATCTCCACCAGCCGCATCCGCATCGACCCGCTCCGTCCCGGGCTCGAGGACCTGCTCGACACGATCACGTCCGGGGTCCGCAGCGCGTTCACCTACGCCGGGGCGCGCATGCGGGCCGAGTTCGCCGAGCGGGCCGCCGTCGGGATCCAGTCCGCGGCGGGCTACGAGGAGGGCAAGCCCCTGCCGGTCGGCTGGTGAGCCCCGGTATGCTCGACGGACGATGGACGACCCCCCTCCTGCTCATAGACCCCCGCCGCGCGCGCCCCTCCCACTGAGGCCGGCCGTGCGCCCGGCTCCCGGGAGCCGCCCCCGTGCATGAATGGCTCCTCCTCGCCGCGGGTCTCGTCCTGACCCTCGGCACCGGCCTCTTCGTGGCCAGCGAGTTCGCGCTCGTGAACCTCGACCGCTCCGACCTCGAGAAGCGCCAGGAGCGCGGCGAGAAGCGGCTCGGCCCGCCCATCCGCGCGCTCCGCATCACCTCGACCCATCTCTCCAGCGCCCAGCTCGGCATCACGCTGACGACGCTCCTCACCGGATACACGATGGAGCCCGCGCTCAGCCTGCTGCTCGCCGGCCCGCTCACGTCCGCGGGCCTCGCCGAGGGGCTCGTCTCCCCGGTGTCGACCGTCGTGGCCCTCGTCGTCGCGACCCTGCTGTCGATGATCATCGGCGAGCTCGTGCCGAAGAACTTCGCCCTGGCCCTGCCGCGCGAGACGGCCAAGCTCGTCATCCCCTTCCAGACGCTGTTCACCACGGTGTTCAAGCCCGCCGTGCTGCTGCTCAACAACAGCGCGAACGGCATCCTCCGGCTCGTCGGCATCGAGCCCAAGGAGGAGCTGTCCGGCGCCAGGAGCGCGGAGGAGCTGTCGTCGCTCGTCCGCCGCTCGGCGCTCGCCGGCCTCCTCGAGGACGACACGGCGATGCTCCTGAGCCGCACGCTGCGCTTCGCCGACCTCACGGCGTCCGACGTCATGACGCCGCGCCTCCGCGTCAAGTCGGTGGAGCGCATCGACAGCGCGCAGACCGTGATCGAGCTGGCCATGACCACCGGCTACTCGCGCTTCCCCGTCACGGACGACGGCGTCGACGACGTCATCGGCCTCGTGCACGTGAAGCAGGCCGTGGCCGTCCCGCGCGAGAAGCGCGCGCTGGTGCCCGTCACGGCGCTGCAGTCCGAGGCGATCCGCGTGCCCGAGACCATGAAGCTCGACGACCTCCTCGGCGAGCTGCGCGGCCGCGGGTTCCAGATGGCCGTCGTCGTGGACGAGTACGGCGGCACCGCCGGCGTCGCGACCCTCGAGGACCTCGTCGAGGAGCTGGTCGGCGAGCTCGCCGACGAGCACGACCGCACGCGCGCCGGCGTCGTCCGCTCGCGCGACTCGCTGACGTTCCCCGGGATGCTCCGACCCGACGAGCTCCTCGAGCGCACCGGGCTCCGGATCCCCGACGAGGGGCCCTATGAGACGGCGGCGGGCTTCGTCATGAGCGAGCTCGGCCGCCTACCCGTGGTCGGCGACGAGCTGGAGCTCGAGACCGGCACGCTCCGGGTCGAGCGGCTCGACGGCCGGCGGATCGACCGCATCCGCTTCACGCCCGTCCCCGTGCCCGTCGCCACCGCGGTGGGCAGCACGCGCGCCGAGCGCCAGGCGGACCGCCAGGCCGAGCGGCAGGCCGACCGCGAGGCCGGAAGACAGGCGGACGCGGAACGCGCCGCCATGCGGAAGGAGCCGTCCCGTGGGTGAGTACGCCGGGGGGATCATCGCGCTCGTCGTGCTGCTCGCCGTCAACGCCTTCTTCGTCGGCGCCGAGTTCGCGGTCATCTCCGCGAAGCGGTCGCAGATCGAGCCGCGGGCGGAGGAGGGCAGCCGTGCCGCCCGCGTCACGCTCTTCGCGATGGAGCACGCGACGCTCATGCTGGCGACCACCCAGCTCGGCATCACCGTGTGCTCGCTGCTGATCCTCAACGTGTCGGAGCCCGCGATCCACCACCTGCTGGAGATCCCGCTGGGCGCGACCGGGCTGCCGGAGGAGGCGATCTCCACCATCGCGTTCGTCGTCGCGCTGCTCATCGTGTCGTTCCTGCACGTGGTGCTGGGCGAGATGGTGCCGAAGAACATCTCGTTCTCCGTGCCGGACCGGGCCGCCCTGCTGCTCGCGCCGCCGCTGGTGGGGATCGCGCGCGTCGTGAAGCCGCTCATCGTGGCCCTCAACGCGATCTCCAACGCGGTGCTCCGCGTGGCCAGGGTCGAGCCGAAGGACGAGGCCGCGAGCGCGTTCACGCTCGACGAGGTGCAGGGCATCGTGGACCAGTCGACGCGCGAGGGCCTGCTGGAGGACCGCACGGGCGCGCTCACCGCGGCGTTCGAGTTCACGGGCAAGAAGGTGCAGGACATCGCGATCCCGCTGGGCGCCCTGGTCAGCCTGCCCGAGACGGCGAGCCCTTCCGAGGTCGAGCGCGCCGTCGCCCGCCACGGCTTCTCGCGGTACGTGATCGTGGACGAGGCGGGGGAGCCGACCGGCTACCTGCACCTCAAGGACGTCATCGACCTCGACGAGGCCGACGAGTTCGTGCGTCCCGTGCCGGCCAAGCGGATCCGCCAGCTCGTGTCGGTCTTCGAGGGCACGGAGCTCGAGGACGCCCTCGCGATGATGCGCCGCTCCGGTGCCCACCTCGCCCGCGCCTTCACGGAGTCAGGCGAGACGACCGGCGTGCTGTTCCTCGAGGACATCATCGAGGAGCTCGTCGGCGAGGTGCAGGACGCCACCCGGCGCGTCTGACGCGCCCGCGCAGGACGACGGCCCGGCTCCCCAGGGGGTGCTGGGCCGTCGTCCTCGTCGGGCGTGGTGGGTCAGGCGGCCCAGCGCGCGCGGTCGTACTGCTTGGGCCAGTAGTCGATCTCGACGCCCAGCTCGTGCGCGGCCCGCAGCGCGAAGTGCGGGTCGCGCAGCATCTCGCGGCCGAGCATCACGGCGTCCGCACGGCCCTCGGCGACGACGGCCTCGGCCTGCGCGGGCTCGGTGATGAGGCCGACGGCGTTGAGCGCGACCTTCGCGTGCTCCTTCACGTACTCGGCGAAGGGCACCTGGTAGCCGGGCGCGACGGGGATCGTGACGCCCGTGGTGTTCCCGCCGGTGGAGATGTCGAAGAAGTCGGCGCCGTGCTCGGCGGCCCAGCCGGCGACCGTCGCGGTCTGCTGCTCGTCCCACCCCGCGTCGCCCGCCCAGTCGGTGGCGGAGAAGCGCACCAGCAGCGGCGCGTCGGGGACCTCGGCGCGCACCGCGTCGATCACCTGGAGCAGGAGGCGGGCCCGGTTCTCGAGGCTGCCGCCGAACCCGTCGTCGCGGTGGTTGCTGAGCGGCGAGAGGAACTGGTGCATGAGGTAGCCGTGCGCGGCGTGGATCTCGAGCACGTCGAAGCCCGCGTCGACCGAGCGGCGCGCGGCGGCGGCGAAGTCGTCGACGACCTTCCGCAGGCCCGCGGCGTCGAGCGCGACGGGCGTGCCGTAGCCGGGGAACGGCTCGGCCGACGGGGCGACCGTCTCCCAGCCGCCCTCCTCGGCGGGCATGGTGCCGCGGCCCGAGAACGAGTAGGTGGAGGCCTTGCGGCCGGCGTGGGCGAGCTGGATCGCGGCGACCGCGCCCATCTCGTGGATGAAGTCCACGATCGGCTTCCACGCGTCGCGCTGCGCGTCGTCCCAGATGCCCGTGTCCTCGGGCGTGATGCGCGCCTCGGGGCTGACGCCGGTGGCCTCCGCCATGACGAGCCCGGCACCGCCGCGGGCGAACGAGCCGAGGTGCGCGAGGTGCCACGCGCCGGGGACCCCGTCGCGCGCGTCGATGCTGTACTGGCACATGGGCGCGACCCAGATGCGGTTGCGCGCGGTCACGCCGCGGACGGTGATCGGCTCGAAGAGCGGGGACGTGGTCATGGGGATCCTTCCAGGCAGGCGGCCGGGGCTCCGGGGAGGCGCGGCGCGCGGGGACGGGCGGAGGGCGACGGCGGCCTCATGGTCCCAAGGCCCGGCGCGGCCGGCGCATTCCCGCGCGCCTATCGTGAGGGCATGAGCGACGCGCACCACGACCACGCACCCGACGGCTGGATCCGGCAGGACGCGGAGCGGACGCGCCGGGCGATCCGCCTCCCACGGGACGACGACGACAAGTACACGCGCGGCGTCCTCGGCGTCCGCACGGGGTCCGACCGCTACCCGGGCGCGGCGGTCCTCGGCGTCGAGGCCGCGGCGCGCACGGGCGTCGGCATGATCCGGTACCTCGGCCCCGCGGGCGCCTCCGCGTCCGTGCTCGCCCGGCGCCCCGAGGTCGTCACGGCCGACGGGCGCGTGCAGGCGTGGCTGGTCGGATCCGGCATGGACCGGGCGCATCGCGACGAGGCAGCGACCGACGCCATCACCGCGGCGCTCGGCCAGGGCCTGCCGTCGGTCGTCGACGCGGGCGCGCTCGACCTCGTGGGTCGCGCGACGGGTCCGGTCGTCGTCACGCCGCACTTCCGCGAGCTGTCGCGGCTGCTCGACGACGCCGGGATCGCCGCGTCGGCCGAGGACATCGCGGCGGACGCCGCGGGGTGGGCCGAGCGGGCGGCTCGGGAGCTCGGCGTCTGCGTGCTGCTCAAGGGCGCGACCACGTTCGTGGTGGGCGGATCCGCGCGCATCGCGGTCCGCGCGGGAACCCCCTGGCTCGCGACGGCGGGCTCGGGCGACGTCCTCGGGGGCGTGCTGGGCGCGCTCGCCGCGGGGGCGTCCGCGCGGATCGCCCACGCGGAGGATCCCCTGGCAGAGCTCGCCGCCGTCGCCGCGGCCGCCGCCTGGCTGCACGGGCGCGCCGGGGATCTCGCCTCCGGCGGCGGACCGGTCACGGCCCTCGACGTCGCGGAGACGATGCCGAGGGCCGTGCGGGACGTGCTGGCAGGAGACGCGGAGGACTAGGCCTTCGCGACGTCGAGCGAGAACTCGACCGAGCCGTGGTCCTCCACCGTCACGAAGCCGAGGCTCGGGGCCTGCACGCCGAAGTCCTGGAACGTGATCGGGATCGAGCCCACGATCTGGCCGCCGTCGGACGTGAAGCTCGCCTGCATCTGGGCGGTCACGCTCTTCGTCACGCCGTGGAGCGTGAGGTCGCCGGTCACGTCGTACGTGGCGGGCACGCCCGCCTCGACGCCGTCGGCCGCGATGGGCTGCGTGAGCGTGAAGGTCGCGGTCGGGAAGTCGCCCGTCTTCATGGCCTCGTTCTGGAAGTACGCGTCGCGCGGCGGCTGGTCGGTGTGGATCTGCTTCACGTCGACCGTCATGGTGCCCTTCGTGACCTGGGATCCGGCGACCGTGATGTCGCCCGTGACGGCGTCCGTCCGGCCGTTGACCGTGACGGGCGTGCCGTTCAGCACCTCGTCGACGCGGTAGCCGGCGTACGAGGACCCGCCCACCTTCCAGTCGCCGGACAGGTCGCCGACCGCGCCGCCCGGCGCGGGCGTCGACGCGAGGGTGGGGGCGGCGTCCGGCGTGCCCGCCAGCTGCTTGTAGATGGGGCCGCCGAACGCCGCGAAGGCGCCGACGAGGACGACAACGCCGCCCGCCACCCCGATGATGATCTTGGTCTTCTTGTCCATGACGCTGCTCCTCCGTGCGATGCAGGCGGGCGTTGCGACCCACCCGTTCTGTGAACTTTCAAGTACCTGAGGAGTCTCGCGGGGCGTGGGCGCGGACGTCGGCCGTCGTCCACAGGCGGTCCACCCGCCGGTACCCTGGGCGCACAGCCGGTCGCCGGCCGGGCGTCCGCCCGGAGCCACCGCCGCCGTCGAACCCCGGGGGTCCCCATGCTCGTCGCCTTCTCCGTCGCACCCAGCGGGGGCGACGCGCCCGACGCCTCCGTCCACGACGCCGTGGCCGCCGCGGTCGCCGTGGTCCGCGCATCCGGCCTGCCCAACCGCACCGACTCCATGTTCACCACGATCGAGGGCGACTGGGACGAGGTCTTCGACGTCGTCCGTCGCGCCACCGAGGCCGTCGCGCCCTTCGGCACGCGCGTGTCGCTCGTGCTGAAGGCCGACATCCGCCCCGGATACGAGGGCGAGCTCACGGGCAAGCTCGACCGTCTCGAGCAGGCGATCGAGGCGCGCGGGACCGGGGCCTGACGCTGCGGGAGACGAGTGTGCCGGATACCGACCGCCGGTAGGCTCGTCGGGTGAATCCCCCCTCCTCCGGGCGGGCGACGCTGTCGCCGGCCCGTGTCCGCATCGCCCTGCTCGCCCTCGCGATGGGCGGGTTCGCCATCGGCACCACCGAGTTCGTCGCCATGGGGCTGCTCCCGCAGCTCGCATCCGACCTGCTGCCCGAGGTAGCCGCGCGCTCGACGGAGGCCGCCAACGCGCAGGCCGGCACGCTGATCAGCGCGTACGCCCTCGGCGTCGTCGTGGGCGCGCCGACCATCGCGGCCGCGTCGGCCCGGGCCCCGCGGCGGAAGCTGCTGCTGTGGCTGCTCCTGGCCTTCACGCTCGGCACGGTCCTCAGCGCGATCCTCCCGAGCTTCGGCCTCGTCGTCGTGGCCCGCTTCGTCGCCGGACTGCCGCACGGCGCCTACTTCGGCATCGCGTCGCTGGTCGCCGCGCAGCTGATGGGGGAGGGCAAGCGCGCCCGCGGCGTCGCCTTCGTGCTGGCCGGGCTCACCATCGCCAACGTCATCGGCGTGCCCATCGTCACGTGGATCGGGCAGAACGCCGGGTGGCGCGTCGCCTACCTCGTCGTGGCGGCGATCTTCGCCGCGACCTTCGTCGCCGTGTTCCTGGCCGTGCCGGCGCAGGACGGCAACCCCGAGGCGACGCTCCGGCGGGAGCTGCGCGCGTTCACCCGGCTGCAGGTCTGGCTCGCCCTGCTCATCGGCGCGATCGGCTTCGGCGGCTTCTTCGCCGTCTACACGTTCGTCTCGCCCATGGTGACGGAGGTGACCGGGCTGCCCGACTGGTCGGTGCCGCTCGCCCTCGTGGTCGTCGGCCTCGGCATGACCGTGGGCAACCTCGCGGGCGGTTGGTGGGCGGATCGCGACGTGCGGAGCGCGCTGCTCTCCCTCTTCGGACTGCTGATCGCGTCCCTCGTGGGCCTCGTGCTGACCGCCTCGAACCCCGTGGGCATGTTCGCGTTCCTGTTCCTCATCGGCGGGTCGGCGGCGGCGCTGTCGCCGGGGATCCAGATCCGGCTGATGGACGTGGCGCACGACTCGCAGTCCATCGCGGCCGCGCTCAACCACTCCGCCCTCAACACGGGCAACGCCGTCGGCGCCGCGCTCGGCGGGGTGACGGTCGCGGCGGGCCTCGGCTACACGTCCCCCGCGCTCGTGGGCGTGGGGCTCAGCGTGGCCGGGCTCCTCATCGCGCTGGCGAGCTTCGGGCTCGACCGGCGCCGCCGCGGAGCCCGTCCGGCGGCCGACGGCCCGCGCCCCACCACCCAGCCGATCGGGATCGGCGGCTGACCGAGCGCACCGCCGGCGCCCGCCGGGCTACTCGCCCTGGAGCAGGATCCCGTCCTGGATCGCGCGCTTGCGCAGCGCCACCTTGGTGCCCACGTCGAAGCCCGCGACGCGGTACTTCTCGCGGATCCGCTTGAGGTACGACTTGGCCGTCTCCTCGGAGATGCCGAGGCTGTAGGCCACCGACTTCACGGGCTCGCCGCCGCCGTAGAGCGCCATGACCCGGCGCTCCTGCGCGCTGAGCTTGGGCACGCCGCCGACGTCGGTGCTGTTGATGGCGAGGTCCAGCTCCGCGGAGATGTAGGACTGGCCGTCGGCCGCGAGGCGGATCGCGTCGACGATCATGCTCGCGTCCTCGCTCTTCACGAGGTAGCCCAGGGCGCCCGATGCCAGCGCCTCGCGCACGACGTTGGGCTCCGAGTACGTGCTCATCAGCACGGTCTTGACGCCCGTGGTCTTGAGCGTCGCGATCTTCAGCGAGATCGGCAGGTTGTCCTTGAGGTCGAGGTCGAGGAGCACGACGTCGACGGGGAAGCACGGATGCGTCAGCAGGTCGGGCCACGTGGACACCGCGGCGACCATCTCGATGTCGGATGCGGCGTTGCGGATCCACTCGGTCAGGGCCCCGAGCAGCATCCTGTGGTCGTCCACGATGGCGAGGGTGATCGGTCGGTTCTCAGCTGACACGTGCTCTCCGGTCCTTGTGCGGGGCCCTCACCGGTCGGCGGGGTTGTCCACTACGCAGTCGATGGTGATGAGGAGGCTCGACCCGCGGGTGCTCTCGGTGTGCGTGCCGACCTTGTCGATAGCATCCCACGTCGAGGGATCCAGTCGTGTGCGGGGGAGCCCCGTCGTCGTGACGACGATGGGCACGACGGCCCGGCGCAGGGGCACGGGCTGCGCGCCGGCCGGCCGTCCGCGGAGCGGCCCGAGCGCGAGCTGCACCGAGACCTCGGGCACGCCGTTGCGCCGCTCGGTGGAGGTCAGCAGGAGCCACACCGCCGAGAGGAGCCCGTCGCGCTGGCGCCGGTCGAGGAGGCCGGCGAGGGCGTTCGGGTCGCTGAGGGTGACGTCCGGCCCCAGGAACTCCGACTCCGTGATGGCGTGGTGCAGCCACGTCTCGCGACGGCCCTCGATGAGGTGCAGCCGCAGCTCGGTGGCGAGCGACGCGGCCGTCGACGCGGCGAGGGGCGACAGCGGGAGCGGCTCCCGGAAGTTCGCGACGTCGTCGAGCAGCTGCTCCGCCGCGAGGTCGAGGCGCGCCAGCTCCTCGGACGCCATCATGCCGACGGCGTAGCGCGGCGCGGAGACGGTGCTCTGGACGAGCACGCGGTCCAGCTCCATCTCGGTCAGGCGGCGGAAGCCGCGGACGACCGCCACGCCGAACGCCGCGGGCACCACGGCGCGGGCGATGGCGGAGATCTCGGGGGCGAGGTCGCTCGGCCGGACGGGATCCGAGAAGAGGAACACCGCGAGGAGCACCGCGCCCAGCGCGACGTCGACCGCCAGCACCTCCCGGGCCGGTCGGTAGGTGACCGTGGTGAGGAGCGCGGCCCCGGCGGCGATGCCCGCTGTGGCGTGCTGCATCACGTCGCCGAGGGGCCACACCGCCACCAGGTCGAGCGCGACGACGATGCCCAGGCCGCCGACGACGACCGCCATGAGCGGGCCGGGCATCCGGTCGCGGAGGGCGCGGACGGCCACGACGACCGCGGCCAGGAGGGCGACCAGCAGGATCCACGCGGTCGCCGTGAGCCCGGGCGACGGCATGATCCGGTAGTCGAGCGCGAAGCGCACGAGGCCGTAGCCCATGGCGATGGCGCAGACGACCGCGGACCCGGCGCCCATGTACCCGAGGCCGATGGACGTCGCCTGCGCCGGGGTCCCCGCGGGCAGCCGGACCCGCCGGCTCGTGCGCGGCGTCGCGGCGTCCACCCGGCCGCTCACTTCGGCACCTCGAGGACGACCGTCGTCCCGGATCCGGGGGAGGAGAACAGCCGCGCGTTGCCGCCCACGTCCGTGAGGCGCGCGACGACCGACTCCTTGAAGCCGAGCTTCGCCTGGTCCACGTGCGCGAGGTCGAAGCCGACGCCCGCGTCGGTGACCATGGCGCGGACGGTGGTGTCGTCGTCGGTGATGGTGACGTGCGCCTCGGTGACCCCCGCATGCCGTCGCACGTTCTCCAGGCACTCCGCGAGCGAGAGGAGGAAGGCGTCGAGGATGTCGCTCGGCAGCAGGACCTGACCGGTGCCGTGCCAGCTCACCTCGAGGCCCATCCGCCCGAAGCGCTGCTTGACCGACTCCAGTGTGTTGCCCAGCACCGACTGCTCCACCGGCTCGAGGGTGTACCCGCCAGACGCCTGCGGGGTCGGGTTCGCGCCCAGGCGCAGCTGGCGGAGGAGGCGGGCATCGTCGGCCGCCTGCTGGCGCATGGCCTGCGGGGTGACGCCGACCCCGGAGTGCGCGAGGAGCGTGAGGGTGGCCAGCACGGTGTCGTGCAGGAGACGGGCGCCCTGGCGGCGCTGGGCCTCGAGCTCGCTCGCCATCCGCTCGGCGCGGTGGGCGCGCCCGATGTCGGTGATGCGCCGACCGACCCGGTGCACGGCCACGCTCAGCCAGTAGCCGATCATCCCGGCCAGCATCCAGCCGAACACGTGCACGAGCACGACGTACGGGAAGGCCTCGGTGTCCCAGGAGGCGCCGACGGCGACGAGGCTGGTGAGCGCGAACGCGGCCGCCACGACGCGGAGGCGGCCCGGTCGGATGGTCTCGAGGAGGGCGAGCGAGCCGACGGCGCCCACGGAGATGTGGGTGAGGGCGGTGAGCGACGACGCGGAGCGCCCGCCGAGCTGGGTGACGACCATGGCGGCGACGCCGGCGACGATCACGACGACCATCCACCGGACGCGCGCGTCCGTCCCGATGCGCCACTGGGCGACGGCGAGCACGGCGAGGAGCGCGACGCCGCCGACCGCCGCGGGCACCGGGACCTCGCCCGGCAGCAGGATGCACGCCGCGGCGACCGCGGTGAAGCTGAGGCCGTACACGCGTGCGGTCCGCTGCAGCAGGCGCTCGCGTTCGCGCTTCATGCGATCCATCGGGTCCCCGCTCGGAGTGCGCCGACGCCGGTGGCGTGCGCTCGGTGTGCTCCGATCCTAGGCGCGTCCGTCACGCGGCTCGCACGCCGACGTCGAGGCGCGGGGCGATTGTCCACATGCCGTAGGATCGCGCGCCCTGGCAGGACGGGGCGGCTCGATCCGCGCCCTACTCCGGCGCGATCCAGCCGTGCCGGATCGCGTGACGCCGCAGCAGGAGCTTCGTCCCGAGGTCCGTCCCCGCGTGCAGGTACTTGCGGCGCCCCCGCTTGATGTACGACTTGACGGTCTCCTCCGTCGTGCTCATCGCCTCCGCCACGTCGCGGATCGACCGCCCGCCCGCGTAGAGCACGAGCGCGCGCTGCTCCTGCTGGCCGAGACGCGGGTCCTCCTCCGCGTGGAAGTCCTGCATCGCCTGCTGCACGAGGGCCGACTGCCGGGGCGTCCCGTCGGCGGCGGCGTGGATGCTCGCGATCAGCTCCTCCGACGACTCCGCCTTGGGCACGACCGCGGACGCCCCCGCGCGCATGGCGCCGTGGATGGTCGAGGGGTCGGCGTGCGTGCTCAGCAGCACGGACGTGAGGCCGGCGCCCGTGAGCGTGCGGATCTTCTGCGCGACCGGGACCTCGTCGCGCAGCGCCAGGTCGAGGACGACGACGTCGAACGCCTCCGGGAAGCGGTCGTCGCGCACGAGCCCGCTCCAGGTGGGGGAGGTCGCGACCACCTCGACGCCCGTGCGGGGACGCGAGAGCCGTGCGCTCAACCCGTCCAGCAGGAGGACGTGGTCGTCGACCAGCGCCACGCGGACCCGTTGGCCCTGGCCCGTCGCGTGCAGCGGACGTCGGCTCATCGGTGCTCCCCTCGTACGCCGGTGCCCGGAGGCGGCGGCGTGCTCCCAGGGAAAGCATAGGAACGCATGATGTCGCGGGCGATGCCGGGCGCGGAACTCACCCCCGGACTGGGGCGCTGCTACGCGGGGGTGTCGAGCAGGCGCGCGAGCTCGCGGCCCACGGCCTCGTTCTCGATGAGGAACCCGTCGTGGCCGTAGTCGGAGGAGATCACCACGGCCTCGCCGCCGTCGACCGAGCCGGGCACGGCCCTCGCGATGAGCCGCTGGTCCGGGACGGGGAACAGCCGGTCGCTGTCGATGCCGACCACGAGGGTCGCCGCCCGCACACGGCCGAGCGCGGCCTCCACCCCGCCGCGGTCGCGGCCCACGTCGTGCGAGCTCATCGCGTCGATGAGGCGGATGTAGCTGGTCGCGTCGAAGCGCCGCGTGAACTTGTTGCCGTGGAAGTCGAGGTACGACTCCACGGCGTACCGGCCCTCGTCGCCCATCGGGCTGATGCCGCTCTGCCAGGAGCGCGAGAAGCGCTGGTTCAGCTCGTCCGGGCTCCGGTAGTTGAGCAGCGCCATGCGGCGGGCGAGCGCGAGGCCGCGGTGCGGGCCGTCGCCGTCGGCCGCGTCCAGGTAGTCGCCGTCGCGGTAGGCGGGATCCATCCGGATCGCCTCGGCCTGCACCGAGTTGAGCGCGATCTGGTCGGCGCTGGCGATGGCGGGGGCCGCGAGGACCGCGAGCCGGCGCATCCGGTCGGGATGCCCCACGCCCCACTCGAGCGCCTGCATCCCGCCCATGGACCCGCCGACGACCGCGGCCCACACGTCGATGCCGAGCGCGTCCGCGAGGGCGGCCTGCGCACGCACCTGATCGCGGATGGTGATGTAGGGGAAGCGCGCTCCCCACTCGGCGCCGTCCGGCGCCACCGAGGCGGGCCCGGTCGTTCCCTGGCAGCCGCCGAGCATGTTGGGGGCGACGACGAACCAGCGACCGGTGTCGATCGCGAGGCCCGGCCCCACGATCCCCGACCACCATCCGCCCGTCGGCTGTCCGGGACCGGCGGGTCCGCGCAGGTGGCTGTCGCCCGTGAGCGCGTGCAGCACCAGGACGGCGTTGCCGCCGTCCGCGGCGCGCTCGCCGAAGGTCTCGTACGCGACGCGCACGGAGGGGATCCGCCCGCCCGCCTCGAGCTCGATGTCGCCCACCTGCGCGAACAGGCGGTCGGCGACGGGGTCGCCCTCGCGCCACGCGCCCGACGCCGGCGGCCGGCCGATCAGGGAGCGGATCTGCGCGTCCGTCACGAGGCTCGACGGGACGGTGTCCTCGGGTGTCTGCCAGTCCATCGCGATCAGTGAAGCACCCGCGGCAGGCGCGCGCCCGAGTGTTACGCCCCGCTCGGCCGGCCGGCCGGGAGGGCGACGGCGGCGTCCCCGTCCTTGACGGCCCGGGCTGCCCGGAGCCCCGCCGCGAGGTCCTCGATGATGTCGTCGATGCTCTCGAGGCCGACCGACAGGCGCACGAGCCCGGGCGTGACCCCCGCCGTCAGCTGCTGCTCCGGCGTGAGCTGCGCATGGGTGGTGGACGCCGGGTGGATGACGAGGCTCCGCACGTCGCCGATGTTGGCCAGGTGGCTGAACAGCTGCAGCGAGTCGACGAGCGCGCGCCCGGCGTCCACCCCGCCCTTCAGCTCGAAGGAGAGCACGGCGCCGACGCCGCGCGACGCGTACCGGTTCGCGGCCGCGTACGACGGGCTCGTGGGGAGGCCCGCGTAGTAGACGTCCGCGATGTCGTCGTGCGCGTCGAGCCACTCGGCGACCGCCTGCGCGTTCTGGACGTGCCGCTCGATCCGGAGGCTCAGCGTCTCGATGCCCTGGATGAGCTGCCACGCGCTCGCGGGGGCGATGGACGCGCCGAGGTCGCGCAGCAGCTGCACGCGCGCCTTGGTGATGTACGCGACGCCGTCGCCGACCGCCTCGGTGAACGTGACGCCGTGGTACGACGGGTCGGGCGTCGTGAGGCCGGGGAAGCGCTCGCCCTGCTCGGACCACGGGAACCGGCCCCCGTCCACGACGAGTCCGCCGATGACCGTGCCGTGTCCGCCGAGGAACTTCGTGGCGGAGTGCACCACGACGTCGGCACCGTGCTCGAACGGGCGGATGAGGTACGGCGTCGCGATCGTGTTGTCCACGACGAGCGGCACGCCCGCGTCGTGCGCGGCGTCGGCGACGGTCCGGATGTCGAGGACGTTGATGCGCGGGTTGCCGATCGTCTCGGCGAAGAAGAGCTTGGTGTTCGGGCGCACGGCCCTGGCCCATGCCGCCGGGTCGTCCTGGTCCTCCACGAAGGTCGTCTCGATGCCGAGCTTCGCGAGCGTGTACGTGAAGAGGTTGTAGGTGCCGCCGTAGATCGAGGAGCTCGAGACGATGTGGTCGCCCGCCTGGGCGACGTTGAGCACCGCGATCGTGGTGGCCGACTGCCCCGAGGCGACCAGCAGCGCGGCCGTGCCGCCCTCGAGCGCGGCGACCCGCTCCTCGACCACGGCCTGCGTCGGGTTCATGATGCGCGTGTAGATGTTGCCCGGCTGCGCCAGCGCGAAGAGGTCCTGCGCGTGCTGGGAGTCGTCGAACACGTAGGACGTGGTCTGGTAGATGGGCGTGGCGCGCGCGTGGGTGACGGGATCCGGGGCCGCACCCGCGTGGATCTGCTGGGTCTCGAAGCGCCAGCCCGCTGCCCGGTCCTCGTCGTGGTCGCTCATCGTGGTGCCTTCCCTCGTGCGTCGGTGCCGCCCGTGCGGGCGCATCTCGACAGTAGGAAGCGCCCCGCGACCGGTCAACGCGACCGGTCTCGGGGCGTAACCCGGGGGCGTCCGCGTTCCCTACGCTGGGGTCATGTCCAGCAGCAAGAGGGTCGTCGTCACGGGTGCGAGCTCGGGGATCGGCGCCGCCACCGTCCGCCTGTTCCGGAGTCGGGGGTGGGACGTCGTCGGCGTGGCCCGCCGCGAGGACCGGCTGCGCGCGCTCGCCGAGGAGACCGGCGCCACGTACGCGGTCGCCGATCTCACCGTGCAGGCCGACGTGGACGCGCTCCGCGACCACCTCCGCGCGACGGGCGACGTGCACGCGCTCGTCAACAACGCCGGGGGAGCCGTCGGCACCGACTCCGTCGAGGACGGTTCGCCGGAGGACTGGGCCTGGATGTACGAGATCAACGTCCTCGCGGTGCAGCGCGTGACGAGCGCGCTCCTGCCGCTCCTGCGCGCCGGCGTGCCCGTGGGCGGCAGCGCCGACATCGTGACGGTCAGCTCGATCGCCGCGCACGTGCCCTACGAGGGCGGCGGCGGGTACAACGCGGCCAAGGCGGCGGCGCACGCGATGCTCGGGGTGCTCCGCCTGGAGCTCGCGGGGGAGCCCATCCGCGTGATCGAGATCGCGCCGGGACAGGTGCGCACGGAGGAGTTCTCGCTCGTCCGCTTCGGCGGCGACCGCGCGAAGGCCGACGCCGTGTACGACGGCGTCCCCGGGCCCCTCACGGCGGAGGACGTGGCCGAGGCGATCGTCCACGCCGTGGAGCTGCCCCCGCACGTGAACGTCGACCTCCTCACCCTCAAGCCCGTGGCGCAGGCGGCCCCGCACAAGCTCGTGCGGACGCCGCTCGCGGTGCGGGAGGACCTGACCGACCGCGGCTGACCCCGCGGATCCGGTCGCGGATCCGCGACCAGGCCGGGTGCCCGACGCGTCAGGCCGCGGGCAGCTGCGCCGCCACCGGCACGTCGGGCAGCGGGCCCGTGAGGAAGCCCTGCACCACGGGCCCGTGGAGCGCGATGACGGTCTCCCGCGACATGCTCGCGATGGGCTCGCTCCGCCAGATGTAGCGGGTGATGGCGATGCCGCCGAGCGCCGCGCCGACGAGCGAGTTGCGGATGTCCGCCTCGTCCTGCGGGATCCCCTCGGGGAGGGCGCTCATCCAGTGCTGCGGCGCGGCCTCGGCGAACCGGCGGTAGGCGGCGCTGTCGTGGTCAGACGAGACGGTGACCCAGCGCATGATGGTGGATCCGACCGGGTGCTCCCACGTGTGCAGCGCCGCGGAGACGAGGGCGGCGCCGCGCTCCTGGATGGGGAGGTCGCGCAGACCGAGGTAGGGGGCGAGCAGGTCGTCCGAGGGGCGGAGCGCCTCCTCGAGCAGGGCCTCGAGCGAGCCGAAGTAGTAGCGGACGAGGCTCGGGTCGACCCCCGCGGCCGCGGCGATGCGGCGAGCGCTGACGCGGTCGGCGCCGGACTCGATGAAGAGCATGCGGGCAGCCTCGATGATGCTGGCCCGGGCGTCGCCGGAGGTGCGGGGGCCGCGACGCCGCGGTGCGGAGTCCTCCCCGCTGTGGTCGGATGCATCGAGCTCGTTCGCCAGTACGGACATGGGGCGTCCCTCTCGTGTCATGAGCGACCACCGTAACCGCGGGCTGACGACCGGATGCCCCGGATGGGGGAATTGTGAACAACCCGTCGGCCGCCATGTAGTTTCGTCGAGGCATGTCCGTGCCGCTCCCGTGCTGCAGAAAGCCTCCGCGTGCCCCTGGTCCTCCCTCTCCCGTTCGAGATCGTCTCCCTGACGGTGCTCGTCCTCGTCCTCGTCGCCGACCTCCTGATCGTCTACCGGCGCCCGCACGTCCCGTCGACGAAGGAGTCGGCCCTCTGGGTCGCGTTCTACGTGGGGCTCGCGCTGGTCTTCGCGGTCATCATGCTGTTCGTCGCGGGCGGCGAGCACGCGGGCCAGTTCCTCGCCGGGTGGCTGACGGAGTACAGCCTGAGCATCGACAACCTGTTCGTGTTCGTCATCATCATGAGCCGGTTCAGCGTGCCCCGGAAGTACCAGCAGGAGGTGCTCATGGTGGGCATCATCATCGCGCTGGTCCTCCGCGGGATCTTCATCCTGCTGGGCGCCGAGCTGATCGAGAGCTACAGCTGGATCTTCTACATCTTCGGGGCGTTCCTGCTCTACACGGCGATCAAGCAGGCCGTCGGCGACGAGGACGAGGAGAGCGAGGACTCGCTCTTCATCCGGTTCCTCCGCCGACGCGTCAAGATCGCCCCCGACTTCGACGGCGCCAAGGTGCGCACCGTCATCGACGGCCGCAAGGTGCTCACGCCCATGGTCATCGTGTTCGTCTCGATCGGCACCACCGACCTGATCTTCGCCCTCGACTCGATCCCGGCCATCTTCGGCATCACCGAGTCGCCGTTCATCGTCTTCACCGCGAACATCTTCGCCCTGATGGGCCTCCGCCAGCTCTACTTCCTGCTCGGCGGCCTGCTCGACCGGCTCGTCTACCTCAAGTACGGGATCGCGTTCATCCTCTTCTTCATCGGCGTGAAGCTCGTGCTGCACGCGATGCACGAGAACACGCTGCCGTTCGTCAACGGCGGCGAGGGCATCGAGTGGGCGCCCGAGATCCCGACCATCGTGAGCCTGGTCGTGATCCTCGCCTCGATGGTGGTCGCCACGCTCGCCAGCCTCATCAAGATGCGCGCCGACGGCATCCCCGTGACCGGGCCCGCGTCCGAGACCGCGTCCGTCGAGCGCGACGGCGACGGGGACGCCCGATGACGGACGCGCGCACCATCGCGCTCGGCGGGCGTCGCATCCACGTCAGCTGGGCCGCCCGCACCGACGTGGGCAGCGTGCGCGCCGTGAACGAGGACGGCCTCCTCGCCGATCCCCCCGTGTGGCTCGTCGCCGACGGGATGGGCGGTCACGCGTTCGGCGACCGCGCGAGCGCCACCCTCGTGGAGACCTTCGGCGGCCTGTCCGGCGACGCCCCCGTCACGCGCGACCGCATCGTCGAGGCGGTCGACGCGTCCAACGACGCGATCGGCGACCTGATCACGGGCGACGACCCGCCCGGAACGGTGGCCGGCACGACGCTCGCGGGCGTCGCGCTCGTGCGCTCGGACGCCGGCGACCCGCTCTGGATGGTCTTCAACGTGGGCGACTCGCGCGTCTACGCGTGGACGGACGGCCGTCTCGAGCAGGTGACCATCGACCACTCGGCCGTGCAGGAGCTGGTCGACCAGGGCCGCATGACCCGCGCGGAGGCGGAGCGCAGCCCGGTGCGCAACCTCATCACCCGGGCCGTCGGCTCCCACGACGAGGTCGCCGCCGACGAGTGGCTGCTCCCGGTCGTCGACCACCAGGTGTTCCTCATCTGCTCCGACGGGCTGACCAAGGAGCTCGACGACCCGGCGATCTCCGGCGTGATCCAGCTCGCGTGCGCGGACGGCGGCGGCGTCGACCGGGCCGCGGACGCCCTGGTCGCGCAGGCGCTGGCATCCGGCGGCCGGGACAACGTGACCGTCGTGGTCATCGAGGCCTCCACCGAGGCGGAGCCGCTCGGGGACGGGTCCGCGGGCGCGCCCACCGCCTGAGGAATAGCCGCGGGCACCCGGCGTTAGACTCCCATGATGCGCGTGGCCACCCTCGCGCCCCCGCCATGAGGAGAGCCGTGCAGCCTGCGAAGACCCTGGCCGAGAAGGTGTGGGCCGACCACCTGGTCGCCCCGGGCCAGGACGGCGAGCCCGACCTGCTGTACATCGACCTCCACCTCCTGCACGAGGTCACCAGCCCGCAGGCCTTCGACGGCCTCCGTCTCGCCGGCCGACCCGTGCGCCGCCCCGACCTCACCATCGCGACCGAGGACCACAACACGCCCACCGTCGGCATCGACCGGCCGATCGCGGACCTCACGAGCCGCACCCAGATCCACACCCTGCGGAGGAACGCCGAGGAGTTCGGGATCCGCCTGCACTCGCTCGGCGACATCGAGCAGGGCATCGTCCACGTCGTCGGCCCGCAGCTCGGCCTCACGATGCCCGGCATCACGGTGGTGTGCGGCGACTCGCACACGTCCACCCACGGCGCGTTCGGCGCCATGGCGTTCGGCATCGGCACGAGCGAGGTCGAGCACGTGATGGCCACGCAGACGCTGCCGCTCCAGCCGTTCAAGACCATGGCGGTGACGGTCGAGGGCACGCTCCGACCCGGTGTCACGGCCAAGGACATCATCCTGGCGGTCATCGCGCAGATCGGCACCGGCGGCGGGCAGGGCTACGTGCTGGAGTACCGCGGCAGCGCCATCCGGTCGCTCTCCATGGAGGGCCGCATGACGATCTGCAACATGTCGATCGAGGCGGGTGCGCGCGCCGGCATGGTCGCCCCCGACCAGACGACGTACGACTACCTGCGCGGCCGCCCGCACGCGCCCACCGGCGCCGACTGGGACGAGGCCGTCGCGTACTGGGACACGCTCGCGACCGACGACGACGCCGTGTTCGACGCCGAGGTCTTCCTCGACGCGGACACCCTCGAGCCGTTCGTCACGTGGGGCACGAACCCCGGCCAGGGCGTCTCGCTCAGCGAGCCCGTGCCGGATCCCGCGGCCGTCGCCGACCCGAACGAGCGCGCCGCCGCCGAGCGCGCCCTCGCCTACATGGACCTCGTCCCCGGCACGCCCATGAAGGGGATCGCGGTCGACACCGTCTTCATCGGCTCCTGCACCAACAGCCGGGTGGAGGACCTGCGCGCCGCCGCCGAGATCCTGCGCGGCCGCACCAAGGCCGAGGGCGTCCGCGTGATGGTCGTCCCGGGCAGCGCGCGCGTGCGTCTCGAGGCCGAGGCCGAGGGGATCGACAAGGTCTTCACGGACTTCGGCGCCGAGTGGCGCTTCGCCGGCTGCTCGATGTGCCTCGGCATGAACCCGGACCAGCTCTCACCCGGCGAGCGCTGCGCCTCCACGAGCAACCGCAACTTCGAGGGCAGGCAGGGCAAGGGCGGGCGCACGCACCTCGTGTCGCCGCTCGTCGCCGCGGCGACCGCGATCCGCGGCACGCTGTCGAGCCCGTGGGACCTGCAGGAGGACGGCGTCGTCGACGCCGCGTCCCTCCGCCAGGCCGCCGCCGTCGGACAGGGGGCCTGACCCGTGGAGCCCATCAGCCGCGTCACCGGCACCGCCGTGCCGCTCAAGCAGTCGAACGTCGACACCGACCAGATCGTCCCCTCCCAGTTCCTCAAGCGCGTCACCAAGACGGGCTTCGAGGACGCGTTGTTCTTCCAGTGGCGCAAGGATCCCGACTTCTTCGTCAACCAGCCGGTCTACGATGGCGCGACCGTCCTCGTCGCCGGTCCCGACTTCGGCACGGGCTCGTCCCGCGAGCACGCCGTGTGGGCGCTGCGCGACTACGGCTTCCGGGCCGTGCTCAGCCCGAGGTTCGGCGACATCTTCCGGGGCAACTCCGGGAAGCAGGGCCTCCTCACGGGGATCGTGACGGAGGCCGACGTCGAGAGGCTGTGGGCCGCGATGGACGCGGAACCCGGACTCGACCTCACCGTCGACCTCGTCGAGCGGATCGCCACGGCACCCGGCCTGACGGTCCCGTTCGAGATCGACGAATACACTCGGTGGCGGCTCCTCGAGGGGCTCGACGACATCGCCCTCACCCTCCGGGACGAGGACGCCATCACCACCTTCGAACACAATCGGGCCTCATGGCGCCCGCGCACCTTGCCGGCCCGGCCGGCAGCTCTGGAGAACTGAATGAACTCACTAGTCAGCGACGCCAAGAAGGCGGGGGAGCGGGTGGGCCTCCTGTCCGACTCCATCGTGATCAACGGCGGCATCCCGCTGCGCGGTCGCATCGAGGTCCGCGGGGCCAAGAACCTGGCCACCAAGGCCATGGTCGCCTCGCTCCTCGGCGAGAGCCCCAGCCTCCTGCGCTCGGTGCCCGACATCAGCGACGTCCGCGTCGTCTCGGGCCTCCTCGAGGTGCACGGCGTCACGCTCCGCAAGGGCGAGCAGGAGGGCGACCTCATCCTCGACCCGAAGGACGTCGAGAGCGCCCACATGGCGGACATCGACGCGCACGCGGGGAGCTCGCGGATCCCGATCCTCTTCTGCGGCCCGCTGCTGCACCGCCTCGGCGAGGCGTTCATCCCCGACCTCGGCGGCTGCCGCATCGGCGACCGCCCCATCGACTTCCACCTCGACGCCCTCCGTGCCTTCGGCGCGGTCGTCGAGAAGCTGCCGAGCGGGATCCGCCTCACGGCCCCGAACGGGCTCACGGGCGCGAACGTCGAGCTGCCCTACCCGAGCGTCGGTGCCACCGAGCAGGTGCTGCTCACGGGCGTGCGGGCGAAGGGCATCACGGAGCTGAAGAACGCGGCCATCGAGCCCGAGATCATGGACCTCATCGCGATCCTGCAGAAGATGGGCGCGATCATCTCCGTCGAGCCGAACCGTGTGATCCTCATCGAGGGCGTCGACCGCCTCGAGGGCTACACGCACCGCGCGCTCTTCGACCGCAACGAGGCCGCCAGCTGGGCCTCGGCCGCGCTCGCGACCGGCGGCGACATCTTCGTCGGCGGCGTGCGCCAGGCCGAGATGATGACCTTCCTCAACGTCTTTCGGAAGGTCGGCGGCGCGTTCGACATCGAGGAGGACGGCATCCGGTTCTACCACCCGGGCGGCGACCTCAAGCCCGTGGTCATCGAGACCGACGTGCACCCCGGCTTCATGACGGACTGGCAGCAGCCGCTCGTCGTGGCGCTCACGCAGGCGCCCGGCGTCTCGATCATCCACGAGACCGTGTACGAGAACCGCTTCGGCTTCACGGACGCGCTCAACGAGATGGGTGCCGACATCGTCGTGCACAAGGAGGGCCTCGAGGGCCACGAGCGCCGCGTGGCGCGTCGCGACTTCGAGCAGGCCGCGGTCATCACCGGGCCGACGCACCTGCACGGCGCCGACATCACCGTGCCCGACCTCCGCGGCGGGTTCAGCCATCTGATCGCCGCGCTCACGGCCGAGGGCCGGTCCACCGTCAGCAACGTCGGGATCATCTCCCGCGGCTACGAGGACTTCATCGGGAAGCTGCGCCAGCTGGGCGCGGACTTCTCCTACGAGGGATAGCCTCGCCGGCGGTGCCCGCGCCGCCCACCGCGACCGGGCGCGTCCATGACGGACGCGCCCGGCCCTCCGTCGGGCGGATCCCGGCGGGCGACCGACGACGACCGCGACCCGACCCGACCGGAGGATCCATGGCGAACGAGAAGGCCCGACCGTCGATCTTCTGGGTGCTGGCCGCCCTCGTGCTGCCGGTGCTCAACGCGGCCGTCCGGTTCGAGATCCGGCACCCCGAGCGGCTGCCGCGGACGGGTTCCTACGTGCTCGCCCCCAACCACCACAGCGAGATCGACCCCGTCGTGATGGGGGCCGTCGCCTGGAAGCTCGGGCGCCTGCCCCGCTTCCTGGCCAAGGCCTCGCTCTTCGACGTGCCGGTCGTGGGCTGGTTCCTCCGCCGCTCCGGGCAGATCCCCGTGCAGCGCGACGGCGGCGTCCGCGGCGGGACGGCCATCGAGGCCGCCTCCGACCTCGCGCGCGACGGCCGCATCGTCGTGGTCTACCCCGAGGGGACGCTCACGCGCGACCCCGACCTCTGGCCCATGCGCGGCAAGACCGGCGCCGTGCGCCTCGCCCTGCAGGCCGGGATCCCCGTGATCCCCGCCGCGCACTGGGGCACGCAGCAGCTCATGGGCCGCTACTCGAAGCGCGTGCGGCTCTTCCCGCGGACGACGATCCACGTCGTCATCGGCGAGCCCGTCGACCTCGACCGCTTCCGCGACCGGAGCCTCGACTCCGCGACCCTCACCGAGGCGACCGCCGTCGTCATGGCCGCCATCACCGGGCTCGTGGAGGAGCTCCGCGGCGAGACCGCCCCGACCGAGCGGTGGGATCCCCGCTCGAAGAACCAGAAGGAGACCGGCCGATTTGAGTGACGCGACCGCGCGCCCGACCCCCGCACCCGCCGCATCGACGCCCGAGCCCGACGCGGGGGAGCGGCGGCGCATCGTCGTCCTCGGCGCCGGCAGCTGGGGCACCACGTTCGCCAAGGTGATGGCCGACGGCGGCAACGACGTCGTCATGTGGTCCCGCCGCCCCGAGCTCGCGCGGGAGATCACCGAGGCGAAGCGCAACAGCGACTACCTGCCCGGGATCAACCTGCCGCAGCGCCTCACGGCCGACCCGTCGCTCGCGCGCGTGCTCGCCGGCGCCACCGACGTGTTCGTGTCGGTGCCCAGCCAGACGTTGCGCGCCAACCTCGAGGCGGCGCGTGACCTCATCCCCGCAGACGCGGTCGTCGTCAGCCTCATGAAGGGCGTCGAGAAGGGCACCGGGCTCCGGATGAGCGAGGTCGTCGCCGAGGTGCTCGGCATCGGACCGGAGCGCATCGCGGTGGCGTCGGGCCCGAACCTCGCCCTCGAGATCGCACGGGAGCAGCCGACCGCGGTCGTGGTGTCCTCCGCCGACCAGGCGACGGCCGAGCGCGTGGCGACGATCGCCCGCAGCTCCTACTTCCGCTCGTTCGTGAACACCGACGTGATCGGCACCGAGTTCGGCGGCGTGCTCAAGAACCTCATCGCGGTCGCGGTGGGCATCGTCGACGGCGTCGGCTACGGCGAGAACACGAAGGCGTCGATCATCACGCGCGGCCTGGCCGAGATGACGGCGTTCTCCGTGGCCTACGGCGCGCGCGCCGAGACGCTCGCGGGCCTCGCGGGCCTCGGCGACCTCATCGCCACGTGCGAGTCGTCGCTGTCGCGCAACAACACCGCGGGCCGCCTGCTCGGCCAGGGCTACAGCTTCACCGACGTCGTCAAGAGCATGCAGCAGACGGCAGAGGGGCTCTCCTCCGTCGCGCCCGTGCTCGAGCTCGCCCGCCAGCGCGGCGTGCTCATGCCGATCGTCGAGCAGGTGGCGCAGGTGCTGGCGGGCACGCTGTCGCCGCGCGACATCGCCCCGCACCTGACCACCGACGACGACACGCCCCAGGGGGAGTGACCATGACCGCACGGATCCGCGTGGTGCTGCTCTTCGGCGGCACCTCCAGCGAGCACTCCATCAGCTGCGCCACCGCGAGCGGCGTGCTGGGCGCCATCGACCGGGAGCGTTTCGAGGTGATCCCGGTGGGCATCACGAAGGCCGGTGCCTTCACCCTCCAGGAGGACGACGCGTCAGCCCTCGCCCTCGACGCCGACGCGCTGCCCGAGGTCGTCGACAACGGCACGCGCGTGCGGTGGCCGGAGGACGCGGGCAGCCGCGAGCCCACCGTGCGCGACGCGGACGGCACCGAGCGCTCCCTCGGCCGGGTCGACCTCGTGTTCCCGATCCTGCACGGCACGCAGGGCGAGGACGGCACGGTGCAGGGCATGCTCGAGCTCGCCGGCCTGCCGTACGTCGGATCCGGCGTGCTCGCCTCGGCGCTCGGCATGGACAAGCACTACGCGAAGACCGTGCTGCAGGCGGCGGGGATCCGGGTGGCGCCGTGGATCACGGTGTCGCGCCACGAGTGGGCCGCCGACGCCGCGGGCGTCCGGGAGCGGGCCGCCGCGCTCGGGCTGCCGGCGTTCGTGAAGCCGGCGCGCGCCGGATCCAGCGTGGGCGTCAGCCGCGTCGCCGCGGCCGACGGGTTCGACGCCGCCCTCGATGTCGCGTTCCGCGAGGACGACCGCGTGCTCGTGGAATCGGGACTCGTCGGACGCGAGGTCGAGTGCGCGATCCTCGACGAGGGCCCGGGCCGGGAGCCGAGCGCCTCCGTCGCGGGCGAGATCGTGGTCTCCGGCCGCGACTTCTACGACTTCGACGCGAAGTACCTCGGCGCGGACGGCATCGACCTGGTGTGCCCCGCCGACGTGACCGACGCGCAGCTCGCCGAGCTGCAGGAGCTGTCGATCCGCGCCTTCCGTGCCGTCGACGGCCGGGGCCTCGCGCGCGTGGACTTCTTCCTCACCTCCGACGGCTTCGTGCTCAACGAGATCAACACGATGCCGGGCTTCACGCCCATCTCGATGTTCCCCGCGTGCTGGGAGGCCTCGGGCCTCCCGTACCCGGACCTGATCTCGCGTCTGCTGGACGTGGCTCTCGCGGGGTGTCCCATGGCACTCCCGCATGACGCCGGTCCCTGCCGGTCGGTGAGCCTGGGCTCGATCGCATGCTCGTAGGACGATCCGTCGCCCGGCCCCGCCTCCATCCCGACGCCCGACCCGGGCGCCCCGCGCCGGCGGCACGGCCGACGGTGTCCGTCGTCATCCCCGTGCGCGACGACGCGGGGCACCTGCGCGCGTGCCTCCAGGCACTCGCGGGGCAGACGATCGCGCCCGACGAGGTCGTGGTGGTCGACAACGCGTCCCGGGACGACAGCGCGCAGGTGGCGCGCGAGGCCGGGGCGCGCGTCGTCCGCGAGGAGGTCGTCGGGATCCCCGCGGCCGCGTCCGCCGGCTACGACGCCGCGCGATGCGAGGTCATCGCCCGGATCGACGCCGACTGCGTGCCGCCCGCCGACTGGATCGAGCGGCTCGGCGACGTGCTCGCCGCGCGTCCCGACGTCGCCGCCGTCACGGGCGCCGCGCGGTTCGTCGACGGGCCCCGGGCGCTCCGCGGGGTCGCGGCGGTCGCCTACCTCGGCGCGTACTTCGTCTCCGTCACGCTCGCGCTCGGGCACCCGCCGCTGTTCGGATCCAACTTCGCGCTCCGCCGCGACGCCTGGCTCGCCGTCCGCGACGAGGTGCACCGCGAGGGCACGCACCTGCACGACGACATCGACCTGTCCGTGCACCTCGGTCCCGAGCACCGCATCGTGCTCGACCGCCACCTCGGAATGGGGATCAGCATGCGGCCGCTCACGCGACCGTCGACGCTGCCGCTGCGGATGAGACGGGGCATGGCGTCGTTGACCGTGCACTGGCCGCACGAGCTGCCGTGGCTGCGCTGGCGGCGCGCCATGCACCGCGCGACGGCACCGGGGCGGGGTCGGGACACGGGATCCGTGCCGACCGGATCCCTGCCGGTCAGCCCTCCGGGGGCGGCGCGTCCCCGAGGTCCTGCGCGCTGACGCACTTGGCCGTCTGCGGGATGACCGCGACGACGCCGCTGAGGTCGGTGAGCGCGGTGTAGCTGGCCTGCGTGGAGTCGATGACGACCTCGACGGCGGGCGTGCGGCCGTAGGTCGTGTAGCGGATGTCGGGGGCGCGCGAGTCGTCCTCGACCCAGTCGACGTCGTCGTAGCTGATGCACGCGTCCGTCGTGGGGCCGGGCGTCGCGACGCCGCAGCGGAGGATCACGGTGCTCTGCGGGTCGCCCCATGCGCCCGTGCCCTGCGCATCCGTCTCCCGCAGCGGGGCGGTGCCGAGCGTCGCCGGGAGGTGGACGACGACGTCGGCGCACAGCGGATCGGTCGCGCCGGGGGCCGCCTCGAGCGACACCGTGGGAGCGCAGCCGGCGACGGCGAGGGCGATGCCGCACGCGGCGGCCGCGGCGGCGACGGGGCGCAGCAGGGCGCGGGCGGGGCGGCGGGGAGTCATCGCGATCAGGCTACCGTGGCAGTCGTGACGACTCCTGGGACGCCCTCCGCCCGCGACACGGCCACCCTCGGGAGCGCGGGGGAGCTGGCGACCCTGGCGCGGATCCTGCCGCACCTGCCGGCGTCGGACGCCGCCGACGAGGGCCCGGGCGACGACTGCGCGGTCGTGCGGGCGCCCGACGGCCGGTTCGTGATCACGACCGACATGATGATCGAGGGACCCGACTTCCGCCTCGCCTGGTCGTCCCCCCACGACCTCGGCCGTCGGGCCGCGACGTCGAACCTGGCCGACGTCGCCGCCATGGGCGCCCGGCCGACCGCGCTCCTGGTGGCCATCGCGGCGCCCGCGGGCACGCCGGTGGCCGACCTCGAGGCCCTCGCCGACGGCCTGCGCGAGGGCTGCCTGCTCCAGGCGCCCGGCTGCGGCGTCGTGGGCGGCGACCTCTCCGTCTCGGACGCCCTCGTGATCACGGTGACGGCCACCGGCGACCTCGAGGGGCGCGATCCCGTGCTCCGCTCGGGCGCGCGCGCGGGCGACGTGATCGCGGTGGCGGGCACGCTCGGCATGGCCGCCGCTGGCGTCCGCCTCCTCTTCGACCACGCCAGGAGCGCGGGCCCCGGCGGGGACCCCGCTCCCGACGCCGCGCTCGCCCGGGCGCTGCGGGCATCCCACCCCGCCGCCGTCGAGGCGCAGCTGTCGCCGATCGCGCCGCTCGCGGCAGGCGTCGACGCGGCACGCGCCGGGGCGACCGCCATGCTCGACGTGTCCGACGGCCTCCTCCTCGACCTCGGCCGCATGGCGCGCGCGAGCGGCGTGGGCATCGACCTCGGATCCGCCGCCCTCGCCGACGACGCCCGCCGGGTCGCGTCCGCGCACCCGGCCCTCCCGCCTGCGGCGCTCGACCTCGTGCTCACCGGGGGAGAGGACCACGCGCTGGTCGCGGCCTTCCCCGCGGACGCGACGCTGCCGGATCCGTTCCGCGCGATCGGCGTGGTCGCCGCCCCGGGTCCCGACGGCCCGGCCGTGACGGTCGACGGCGTGCCCTACGCCGGGCCGCGCACGCCGCTCGGCGGCTGGGACCCGTACGCCGACTGGGACGGGGCGCGCTAGACCGCGGGAGTCGCCGGATCCGCGGATCCGTCGTCGTCGTCGGGCGGCCCGGCGACCGCCCACCACACGACGGTGTCGCCGTACGCCTTCCGGCGGTCGAGCGCCACCCCCGCTGGCCACGCCGGCTCGGCGGAGCGCGCGCTGCGCTCGACCATCACCACGGCGCCCGCGACGAGCCGCGGCACGAGGGCGGTCAGCTCCTCCGCCAGCTCCGCGTCGCCGACCTCGTACGGCGGATCGAGGAACGCGACGTCGTAGGAGCCGCGGTCGCCCGCGAGGAACGCGCGCACGCTCTGGGCGGCCACCCGGATGCGCGGGGCGGAACCGCGCGGGGCCGCGCGCTCGACGATGGCGGCGTTCGACCGGCAGACCGCGGCGGCCGGCACCGCGCGCTCCACGAGGACGACCTCGCGTGCGCCACGGCTGGCGGCCTCGAGCCCGAGGGCCCCGGATCCGGCGTACAGGTCGAGGACGCGCGCGCCGTCGAGCGCGCCGCGGGCCTCGAGCCCGGAGAACAGGGCCTCGCGCACGCGGTCGCTCGTGGGGCGCGTGCCCGTCCGCGGGACGCGGAGGACCAGCGAGCCGGCGAACCCCGCGACGATGCGGGTCACGACGGTCGCCCGGCGGGGCGCGGGACGGCGGCGTTCGGAGCGGGGTGCACGGGCGACCACGCTACCCGGCCTGTCCGTCCCCGGAGGCGGGCCGGACGCGCCCGGATCGCTGACGTATGCTGCCAACACGCCCACGACGCTGGAGGACCTCCGTGACGAGTCCCGAGTCCGAGTCCGTTCCCCTGCATGCCGGGTCGGCGCAGCCGCCCGCCCGCATCCGCGCCGCCGCGCGCCGGTCGGACGGCGCCCGCGGCGCGGCCGCCATGCCGCTGGAGGAGGTGCGCCGGCTCGCCGACCTCATCCTCGGCAACATCGACCGGGTCATGTCGGGCAAGCACGACGCCACGCGCATGGCGCTCACCGTGTTCCTCTCCGGCGGGCACCTCCTCATCGAGGACGTGCCCGGCGTCGGCAAGACCATGCTCGCCAAGGCGCTCGCGCGCAGCGTCGACTGCACCGTCAACCGGATCCAGTTCACGCCCGACCTGCTGCCGTCCGACGTCACGGGCGTCTCCGTCTACAGCCAGGCCGACCACCGCTTCGAGTTCCAGCCGGGCGCCGTGTTCGCCAACATCGTCATCGGCGACGAGATCAACCGGGCGAGCCCCAAGACCCAGTCGGCGCTCCTGGAGTGCATGGAGGAGGGGCAGGTCACGGTCGACGGCGTCACGCATCCGCTGCAGCAGCCCTTCACGGTGGTCGCGACGCAGAACCCGGTCGAGATGGAGGGCACGTACGCGCTCCCCGAGGCGCAGCGCGACCGCTTCATGGCCCGCATCTCGATGGGCTACCCCGACGCCTCCGCGGAGCTCGCCATGCTCCGCTCCCGCGACACGGTGAGCCCGCTCGACGAGCTGCGTCCCGTGGTCGACGCGGAGGACCTCGACGCGATGATGCACGCGGCCCGCGGCGTGTACGTCTCCGACCCGGTCTCGCGCTACACCGTCGCCATCGTGCAGGCCACGCGCGGCCACGAGGACATCCGCCTCGGCGCGAGCCCGCGCGCCACGCTCCAGCTCATCCGCGCCGCCAAGACGCGGGCCGCGCTCGACGGGCGCGACTTCGTGCTGCCCGACGACGTCGACGCCCTCGCCGCGCCCGTCCTCGCGCACCGGCTGGTCGCGACCGGCCGGGCGCTCGGCCAGCGCGGTGGGGGCCAGGCCGCCGTGGTCGAGATCCTCGAGCGGATCGTCGCCTCCACCGCCGTGCCGCTGAGCGCCGCCGGACGGACGCGCTGACCCCGTGCCGCCCCTCGCGCGCCTGATGCGTCGGATCGGCATCGAGGCCGTCCCGCACCCGACCCTCCGCGGGATCGCCCTGCTCGCCGCCGGGGTCGCCGCGTTCGCGGGCGCCTTCATCGCGGGGCGCCGCGAGTTCGTCTTCATCGGCGTCGCCCTCCTGGCGCTCCCGCTGCTGGCCGCCGCGTGGCTCGTGATCGCGCGGGTGCGGCTGCACGTCGAGCGCACCTTCACGTCGCAGGTCGTCGAGTCCGGGACCGCGACGACCGTGACCGTGTCGGTCGCGAACGCGGGCGCCATGCCGACGCCGCGCTCGTGGGTGCTGGACCTGGTGCCCGGCTCCGAGGGCGCCACGCCGCCGGCCGAGCTGCCGTCGCTGCGGGGGCTCGCGCGCGGATCCCGTCGGTCGTCCGCCCGTCCCGTCCTCCGCTACGACCTCACGCCCGAGCGCCGTGGCGTCCACGAGGTGGGCCCGCTCGCCGTCGAGGAGCACGATCCGTTCCGCCTGATGGGGCTGCGGCACGTCGCGGGAGGCACCTCCCGCCTCGTCGTCACACCGCGCCTCACGGACCTCGAGGCCGAGCCCGGGGGGCAGGTCTCCTCCGAGGGCGAGTCCGAGCGGGTGCAGCGCCGCGCCGACGGCGGCGAGGACGACCTCGGCACGCGCGAGTACCGGGCGGGGGATCCGCTCCGCCGCGTGCACTGGCGCGCCACCGCCCGGCACGGCGAGCTCATGGTGCGCCAGGAGGAGCAGCGGTCGAGCCCGCGCTCGCTCGTGCTCCTCGACACGCGCGCGGCCGGCTTCCCGCAGCGCGCCGACGACGACGGGGACGGCGACCGGGCCTTCGAGCGCGCCGTCGCGTTCGCGGCGTCCGTGGCCGTGCACCTGCAGCGCGGCGGCTACGCGGTGCACCTGGTCGAGACGGCCGCGGGATCCGACCGCCAGGCGCCCGTCAGCGCCCGACCCGGCGACGCCGCGGCCGAGGGCGACCTGCTCCTCCACCTCGCCGAGGTGCGCCCGGCCGCCGTCGACCCCGACCGCGACGGCGTGCAGGAGGCCCTGGCCGACCTGCGTCGCAGCCGCCGCGCCGTCCCGATGCACGCCGTCCTCGGCCACCTCGACGAGGACGCGGCCCGGCGGCTCGCGGGCTTCGGCGCCGCCTGCCGCCCCGCCGTCGCGTTCCTCGCGCACACGGGCCGCGTCGACGGCCGCGACGACCACGAGGCCCTGCGGATCCTCCGCGAGGCCGGCTGGCGCACCGTCGTCCTCGACGACGACACCCGGCCCGCCGACGCCTGGCGCGCCGCCCGCACCGGGGAGATGGCGCGATGACCGACCTCGACGCCGTCGGCCTCGGGGGACGCGAGCACTGGACGGTCGAGCCGCGCCCCCTGCCGGGGGAGCGCTCCGGCGGTCCCGGCCGGCGCGGTGGCGGACGCGGCGACGGATCCGGATCGGGCCCCGGCCGTCATGGCCGCGGATCGGGCGCCGGGCGCGCCGCCGCCCGCTGGCCGCTCACCGCCGCGCTCGGCGTCGCCCTCCTCGCCGGCGCCGCCAGCCTCCACCTGCTCGTCGAGCCGGGCGCGTGGTTCCTGCTCGCGGTCGTCGTCGTGGCCGCCGTGCTCGGATCCGCCGCCCTGCTGCGCTCCCTCGGGGTGCCGCGCCTGCTCGCCTCGCTCGGCGCGCTCGTCGTCCTCGTGCTCCTCGTCACGCTCGTGTTCGCGGGCCGCACCGCCGTGCTCGGCGTGATCCCCACCCCGGAGACCGTGCGCACGCTCCTCGCCGTCGGCGACCAGGCGGCGGGGGAGATCTACCGGCGGTCGGCGCCCGTGCCGCCGCTCGCCTCCATCGTCTTCGTGATCGTGGCCGCGGTCGGCGCGCTAGCTGTCGTGCTCGACGTGCTCGCGCACGCGCTCCGCCTGCCCGCCGTCACCGGGCTCCCGCTCCTCGTGCTCGTCTCGGTCCCCGGCGCCGTGCTCGTGGGCGAGTTCTCGGTGGCGTCCTTCGCCGTCACGGCGCTGGCGTGGTTCGCGGTGCTCGCCGCCGACGCGCGCGAGACGGACAGGGAGGGCGGCTGGCGCGGATCCGGGATCCTCGGCGGATCGCGGCCCACCCCACCGCCCGCACCCGGCCGGCCATCGCCCGGGCGCCTGGCGGGGTCCGCGCGCACGACGCTCGCCTCCGCGGGCGCGCTCGCGGGCGCCGCGGTCGTCCTCTCCCTCGTGGCCCCCGCGATCGTCCCGGGCCTCACCTCGGCGACGTTCCCCACCTCATCCGGCTCCGGCCCCGGCGGCTCGCGCATCGTCAACCCGATCCTCGACCTCGGAGACGACCTCCGCCGCCCCGTCGACGTGGAGGCCCTCCGCTACTCGACCGCCTCCCTCACGCCCCTCTACTTCAAGGTCACCACGCTGTCCCGGTTCGAGGGTGACGAGTGGGCGCCGTCGCCGCTGCGCCCGCCGGACGGGAACACGGTCGACGAGATCGGCCCGGACCTCGGCGCGGGATCCGACGTGCCGGCCGAGGAGGTCGAGGCGCGCGTCCAGGTCGAGGGCTCCTCGAGCGCCTGGCTGCCCGCCCCGTACGCGCCGCGCAGCGTGACCGGGCTCGACGGCTCGTGGCGCTGGTCGGAGCAGGGTCTCGCGATCCGCTCCTCGGACTCCGACAGCCGCGACCAGAGCTACACCGTCACGAGCGAGCTGCCGCGCCCCGATCGCGCGCAGCTGGAGCGGGTCGCCCCCGCGACCGACGACGACCTCGCGCCCTTCCTGCAGATCCCCAGCGGCACCCCGGCGATCGTCGCCTCGACGACCGCCGACGTGCTGGCCGGCATCGACACGCCCTACGACCAGGCGCTCGCGCTCCAGGAGTTCTTCACGGGCGGGCAGTTCCGCTACTCGGAGGACGCGCCCGTCCAGCAGGGCTACGACGGCAGCGGCGTCGACGTCGTGGGGGAGTTCCTCCGCGTGCGCTCGGGCTACTGCGTGCACTTCGCGTCGGCGATGGCGATCATGGCGCGTGAGGCGGGCATCCCGTCCCGCGTGGCCGTGGGCTACCTGCCGGGCGACCAGGTCGGGCGCGACGGCGACCTCATCACCTACCGCGTCGGATCCCACGACCTGCACTCCTGGCCGGAGCTGTACTTCTCGGGCATCGGCTGGATCGCGTTCGAGCCCACGCCGGGTCGCGGCCAGGCCGCCCCCTACGCGCAGCCGTCGGCCGCGCCGACCGCCGCGCCCACGCCGTCGGCGACGCCGAGCGCGCCGACCGAGGCCACGCCGACCACGACGCCCGCGCCCACCACGTCGGCGGCGCCCGGCGCCAGCGGTGCCGCGGGCGTGCGGATCCCGTGGGCCGCCCTCGGCACGACCGCGCTCGTGCTCCTCGTGCTCGCCCTCCTCGCGGCCCCCGCGCTCCTGCGCCGTGCCCGTCGATCCGGTCGGCTGCGCGCGCTCGAGGCGGGCGACGCCCCGGCGGGCACGGCCTGGCGCGAGGTGGAGGACCAGGCGGTCGACCTGGGGATCCGCGTGCCGGACACCGAGTCGCCGCGCGAGCTCGGGCGGCGCCTCCAGGGTGACGACGCGTCGCTGGCCGACACGGTCGCCGTCCTGGTCGGCGCCCGCGAGCGGGAGCGCTTCGCCCGCGCGGACGTGCCGGTGGACGCGGCGGCCGGTGGTGCGCAGGCGGCCGCGCTGGTCGCGCTCGGCGACGCCCTGCGCGCCCGCGCCGGCCGCGCCGACCGTGTCCTCGCCCGCGTCGCCCCGCGCTCGCTCGTCCGCCGCCGCCCGCTGTCCGACGAGGGAGCCGACGACTGGCCAGCGGCCGGACCGCCCGCGTCGGACGCCCCTCGTACACTCGGGGGATGACCGGATCCGACGCCGCGCTCGCGGGCGTCGTGGGCGGCCGCACCGCGGGTGTGCTGCAGAAGGCCTTCGGCCTGCGCACGATCGCCGACCTCCTCGAGCACCTGCCGCGCCGCTACGCCCGCCGCGGTGAGCTCACGGCCCTCGCGGAGCTGCCCGTCGACCAGCAGGCCACCATCGTCGCCGAGGTCCGCGAGGTGCGCGAGCGGCCCATGCGGGCGCGGCGCGGCAGCATCCTCGAGGTGCGGATCACCGACGGCCGCGGCTTCCTCACCCTCACCTTCTTCAACCAGGCGTGGCGCGCCAAGGACCTCGTGCCGGGCGTCCGCGGGATCTTCGCGGGCAAGGTCAGCGACTACCGCGGCGCGCTCCAGCTGGCCCACCCCGACTACGAGCTCTTCGACGCGCACGAGGGCCCGGAGCTCTCCGGCGGCGAGCCCGACGCGGCCGCGCGCCGCTGGGCCGAGATGCCCATCCCCATCTACCCGGCCACGGCCTCCATGGCGAGCTGGCAGGTCGCGAAGTCCGTGGAGCTGGCGCTCGACGCGGTCGACGACCTCGAGGATCCCGTCCCGGCCGATGTGCGCGCCGAGCGCGGCCTGCTCCCGTACCGGGAGGCGCTCGAGGGCGTGCACCGGCCCGAGAAGGACGTCGACTGGAGGCGCGGCCGGGACGCGCTCCGCTTCCAGGAGGCGTTCGTCCTGCAGACCGCGCTGCTGCAGCGGCGGCAGGCGGCCCGCGCGCTGCCGGCGACCCCGCGGATCCCGACCGCAGGCGGCCACCTCGACCGGCTCGACGCCCAGCTGCCCTTCGAGCTCACGGGCGACCAGCGGCTGGTCGGCGAGGAGATCGCGACCGACATGGCGCGCACCGGGCCCATGAACCGGCTCGTGCAGGGTGAGGTCGGCTCCGGCAAGACGCTCGTCGCGCTCCGGGCGATGCTCGCGGTCGCCGACTCCGGAGGCCAGTCCGCGCTGCTCGCGCCCACCGAGGTGCTCGCGAGCCAGCACCTGCGCTCGCTCACGGCGTCGCTCGGGGTGGACCTCGCGGCCGAGCTCATGCCCACCCTGCTCACCGGCCAGCTCTCGACCGCGGAGCGCAAGCGCGCGCTGCTGCGCATCGTGAGCGGTCAGGCGCGCATCGTCGTGGGCACGCACGCGCTCCTCGGCGACCGCGTCGAGTTCCTCGACCTCGGTCTCGTCGTGGTCGACGAGCAGCACCGCTTCGGGGTGGACCAGCGCGAGGCGCTCCGGCGGAAGGGCGGCACCCCGCCGCACGTCCTCGTGCTCACGGCCACGCCGATCCCGCGCACGGTCGCGATGACGGTGTTCGGCGACCTGGACGTCTCCACCATCGCCGAGCTGCCGAGCGGACGCCAGCCCATCGCGTCCTTCGTGGTGCCGCTGCACGAGCAGCCGCGGTGGATCGAGCGGGTCTGGGAGCGCACGGCCGAGGAGATCCAGAAGGGCCGGCAGGCGTTCGTCGTGTGCCCGGCGATCGACCCTCAGGACCCGGACGCCGAGGACGAGGACGCCGCGGAGGACGCCGACGACGCGCCCACCCGGCCCGCCCTCGCGACCGTCACCGAGGTCGACGCGCTCCTCGCCGCGCACCCGCGCCTGGGATCCGTCCGCCGCGCCGTCCTGCACGGCCGCATGACGGGCGAGGAGAAGGACCGCGTCATGCGCGCGTTCTCCGCGGGCGACATCGACCTCATCGTCGCCACCACCGTCATCGAGGTCGGCGTCGACGTGCCGAACGCGTCGACCATGGTGATCCTCGACGCCGACCGCTTCGGCGTCTCGCAGCTGCACCAGCTGCGCGGCCGCGTGGGTCGCGGCGGCGTGCCGGGCCTCTGCCTCATGGTCACGCACGCCGAGCCCGAGACGGTGGCGCGCGAGCGGGTCGACGCCGTCGCTGCGACCCTCGACGGCTTCGAGCTCGCGCGCGTCGACCTGGAGCTCCGCCGCGAGGGCAACGTCCTCGGCACGAACCAGTCCGGCGGTCGCTCCTCCCTCCGGCTGCTGCGGGTCGCCCAGGACGGCGACCTCATCGAGTCCGCGCGCGAGCACGCCCACGACGTGCTCGAGGCGTCGCCGGACCTCCATGGCCACCCGGCGCTCGCCCGCGCGCTCGCCCGCCGGCTCGACGACGAGGAGCGCGCCTTCCTCGACAAGAACTAGGGGAGCGCCCGCCGTAGGCTGGCGGGATGCAGCGGATCGCCGTCGTCCCCGGATCGTTCGACCCCGTCACGCTCGGGCACCTCGACGTGATCCGGCGGGCCGCCCGCCTGTACGACGAGCTCGTCGTGCTGGTCGTGCACAATCCCGGCAAGACGCCCATGCTCCCGCTCGCGGAGCGCGTCGCCCTCATCGAGCGCGTGATCCGCGACGCCGGTCTGCCCGCGAGCGTCCGCGTCGACTCCTGGGGCGCCGGCCTCCTCGTCGACTACTGCAGGCAGGTGGGGGCGACCGTGCTCGTGAAGGGCGTCCGCTCGCAGCTCGACGTGACGTACGAGACGCCCATGGCGCTCGTCAACCGCGACCTCGCCGACGTCGAGACCGTGCTGCTGCTGCCGGATCCCGCGCACGCCCACGTCTCCAGCTCGCTCGTGCGCCAGGTCGAGGCGCTCGGCGGCGATGTGGCGCCCTACGTGCCGGCGGCCGTCGCCCGGGCGCTGGCCGTCCGTCGCGCCGGCTGACGACCCGTAGGATCTACGGGTGTCCAGGTTCCAGAAGACCCCATTCACGGTCCACGTCCACGACATCGTGCACCGCCCGGGGGAGATGCGCGAGCTCGACCTGACCATCGTCACGCCCGAGCGCATGGGGGAGGGCCTCATCGCCGTCCCCGCCGGTCGGGAGATGCACGTCACCGTGCGCCTGGAGTCCCTGCACGACGGGATCCTGGCCACCGGCGAGGTCGACACCGTGGCCGACGGGCAGTCCGCGCGCACGCTCGCCGACATGCAGGAGCGTGTCCAAGTCGATTTCGCGGAGCTATTCGCGTACAGTCTTGATGAAGCTTTCGACTACCAGGTCCAGGACGAGCACGTGGACCTGGAGCCGGTCATCCGGGATGCGGTGGTCCTTTCACTGCCGTTCCAGCCCGAAGTGCCGGGCGAGGACCTCGATCTCGATCTGGGTCCCGGCATCAGCCTGGTCCTGGCGGACTCCGAACCGGAGCCCGTGATCGATCAGCGCTGGGCAGCCCTGTCCGGCTTCCGAGCTTCCGAAGACAGCGGTGCGGCGCGTGAAGACGCCGACACCGAAACGCAGAGAGATGAGAGTTAGCCATGGCTGTTCCCAAGAGAAAGATGTCCCGATCCAACACGCGTGCGCGTCGCTCGCAGTGGAAGGCCGAGGCTCCCACGCTCGTCAAGACCATCGAGAACGGCAAGGTCGTCTACTCCATGCCGCACCGTGCGCGCGTGATCGAGGACGCCGCCGGCACGCCCCTGTACATGGAGTACAAGGGCCGCAAGGTCGCCGACGTCTAGTCGCGACCCGATCGGCACGTCGGACATGACCGACACCACGGGATCCCGCGTCCACGGCGACCGCGACGCGCTCCGGCGCCTCCTCGCCGTGGACGTGAGCCCCGAGCTCCTCGAGCTCGCGCTCACCCACCGCTCGTACGCGTACGAGCACGGCGGCATCCCGCACAACGAGCGCCTCGAGTTCCTCGGCGACTCCATCCTCGGGCAGGCCGTCACGGTCATGCTCTACCTCGAGAACCCCGACCTCGACGAGGGCGAGCTCGCCAAGCGGCGCGCCAGCCTCGTCTCGAGCGTCGCCCTCGCGGAGGTCGCCACCCGCATCGGGCTCGGCGAGCACCTGCTGCTCGGCCGCGGTGAGGAGCTCACCGGCGGTCGCGCCAAGTCGTCGATCCTCGCCGACACGGTCGAGGCCATCATCGGCGCGTGCTACCTCGACGCCGGGGGAGAGGCCGCGACCGGGCTCGTGCTCCGCCTCATCGCGCCGCTGCTCGAGGACCCCGCGCGCTTCGGCGCCGCCATGGACCCGAAGACCGCGCTCCAGGAGAGCGCCGCGCGCCAGGGGCTGCCGGCCCCCGTCTACGACGTGAGCGACAGCGGACCCGACCACAGCAAGCGCTTCCACGCCGTCGTCACGGTGGGCTCCGTCGTGCGCACGACGGGCGAGGGATCCAGCAAGAAGCAGGCCGAGATGACGGCCGCGCTCGAGGCGTGGACGCGCCTCGAGGCGCGCACCACGGCCTGACCCGCGGTGCCCGAGCTCCCCGAGGTCGAGGTCGTCCGCGCCGGACTCGAGCCGGCGGTCGCCGGCTCCCGCATCACCGGGGTCGAGATCCTCGACTCCCGCTCGCTCAAGCGGCACGACCCGCTCGAGGGCGCCTTCGTCGAGCTGCTCGTGGGCCGCGTGATCACGTCCGCCGTCCGCCGCGGCAAGTTCCTGTGGCTGCCGCTCGAGCCCGACGCGGGACGCGATGCCACCGGACCCCGCGCCCTCGTCACGCACCTCGGCATGAGCGGGCAGGTGCTCCTCCGCGAGCCCGGCTCCGACCCGGACGGCCTGCTGCGGATCCGCATGGGCATCGAGCACCCCGTGCACGGCGAGCTCGTGGTCGCCTTCGTCGACCAGCGGATCTTCGGGTCGATGGCCGTCGACCGCCTCGTGGCGACGCCGGACGGGCACGCGGGCGGACGCGGATCCGGCGCAGCGCTGGTGCCGACGCAGGTCGCCCACATCGCGCGCGATCCCCTCGACCCGGCCTTCGACGACGACGACCTTCTCGCGCGCCTCGCTCGGCGGCGCACAGGGATCAAGCGCGCGCTCCTCGACCAGACGCTCGTCAGCGGCATCGGCAACATCTACGCGGACGAGGCGCTCTGGGCCGCCCGGATCCACTACGCGCACCCCACCGATCAGCTCGGTCGAGGGCGAGCGCTGCGCCTGCTCGCCGAGGTGCGCCAGGTGCTCGCGCGGGCGCTGGCCGAGGGCGGCACGAGCTTCGACGCGCAGTACGTCAACGTCAATGGCGCGTCCGGCTACTTCTCGCACTCGCTGAACGCCTACGGCCAGCAGGGGAAGCCGTGCCCACGCTGCGGGACGCCGATCGTGCGCGAGGCGTTCATGAACCGCGGTTCGCACCTGTGCCCGCGGTGCCAGGTGCTGCCGGATCCGGACGCCGCCGTCGCCTGACCGCGGCCGCGCGATCGGGCGCCGGCTGCACGGCGAGGTGGTCGGAAGGCGTGATCCCCCGTCTCTCGGACACGGCATCGAGAAGGCGTGCTCTCGAGGACGCAGGCGAATGCGCCCGCCTCGAAAGGGGGATTGGGGGGTGCGAAGGGGCGGCAATAGGGTCCGAGGAGACAGCGGGCCGAGTCGAGGACATCATCGTGGGTTCACTCACGACGATCCGGGCCGGATCGTCACCGGGCGTGAGGACGAATCGACGGCGAGCAGCCCGATTGCTCGAGACTGACGCGGCCGCGACGCCTACGCCCTATGGGGGATACATCATGACGAGCACATATCTCTACATCTACCGGAATGATCGTCGCAAGACGGTCTACATCGGCATCGGGAGCAGTCCTGGACGCGTCTGGGGGCATCACAACCCGGCCGCGGACGCATTGCGCGATGAATCCGGCACGAAGGTCTTCATCACGAGCGAGCCCTTCCCCGATCGAGCGTCGGCGGAACGCGCGGAGAGCGCCGCGATCTGTGCCGCCGCCGCCGCCGCCGGCGTCGAGGTGATCGTCGATGACGAGCGTGCGGAGGACCTCACGAACGTGACGAACATCGCCAAGGTCGGCTCGTCCAAGTACCTCACGCCAGCGGTGTTCGCGCGCGAGGGCTCCGTCCGCTATGACCAGCTGACGCGGACCGCGATCGTCATCCTGCACCACGACGACATCGACGACGCCGGTGACGGCATCCGGCGCCCGGCGCTGCATGGCGGGCGAGGCGCGGAGATATTCCACGAGCGCGCCACGAGGTGGTGGGGATTGGGGGCGGCGTATGCACGTCGCGCCAAGAAGCGCGCTGGCGACGCGGGCCTCCCGCGGGATGTCGACCGTCTCATCGCGGTCCAGAAGTCGACTTCCATCATCCTGGGCGCGTGGACGTTGTCGGATGAGCAGTGGCGCAGGGATTCCAATAGCTGGATGTTCGTGACCGAGGAGCCCATCGAGGAATGGCGCGGGCAGCGACTCGATTGGCGCGGTGCGGTCCACGCCGGGGGTGCTCTGATCTGGAGCCCCGACATCCGTGAGGAACTCGGACGAGGACGCTCGTGAGACACGGGGCGTCTCAGCCGGCGTCGGCCGACGCGACCTCCCGCAGCCAGCTCCCGCTCGTGGCGACGTGCCGGAAGCCCAGCGCCTCGTTGACCGCGAGCATGGGCCGGTTCTCGTCGGCGTTCCAGGTGACGACGCGGTCCGCCTCGGGCGCCTCGCGCGCGAGCAGCAGCAGGTTCTCGGCCTTGAGGAGCATGCCGAGACGGTGACCCCTGTGCTCGGCCAGCACGAGCGTGTCCTGCTGGTAGGTGTAGGCGTGGCCGTCGGAGCGCCGGCCGCTGGGGGAGACGGCGATCTCCGTGAAGCCCACGAGGCGTCCCGTCGGCATGTGCACGGCCGCGGTGGTGAGGCCCGTGCGGCCCGCGGACGCGCGGCGCGCCTCGGCCTCGCGGATCCGGTCGGCGTCCCAGGGATCCTCCGCCTGCGGGAGGTCGCCCTGCGGGGCGTCGGTCGACATGCGCGTGTGCAGCACGGCGAGGTCGTCGAGCAGGTGCTCGGGGGTCGCGTCCACCCAGGAGAGGACGCGGTAGTCGTCGCCCGCGGCCAGGCGCGCGTCGGCGAGGTGGGCGGCGAGCGTCGGGGCCGCATCCACCGTGTCGAGCGCGCTCGTGCGCGCGGTCTGGCCGAGCCGGTAGCCGGCGTCGACGACGAACCGGGCGGACGGGTCGTCGGCGCCGACCGCGCCGATTCCCGTGGGCGACGGGATGGGCGTCCCGTTCGCCTCGGCGCGGTGCATGGTGGAGCCCGTGAGGGTCCGGCAGCCCTCGTCCACGGCGAGCCGCTCCAGGCGCTCCCGGAGCGCCCGTCCGATCCCGCCGCGGCGGTGCTCGGGGAGCACGGAGACGGCGACGTCGGAGGTCGTCGGGTCGTTGAGCCAGGTCGAGAGGAGCCCACGGCCGACGATCCGGCCGTCCACGCGTGCCGCGAAGAGGCGCTTGCGCACGTGCGCGATGTCGGCGTAGTCGGGGATCAGCTCCTGCGGGAGCCACACGAACGCGTCGTGGCCGAGGTCGTGCGACTGCGCGCGGTTGACGACGTCGGTGAGGGCCACGAAGTCGTCCCAGCCCTCCGCCCCGACCGTCACGGGCGGGCGGATCTCCTCCACGGAGAAGGGGCGTGGCTCGTCGGCGTGCGGCATGGTCGGCTCCCTCGTCGGCGCGCGCCGCCGGGACCGGCGCGCACCCTCCCACGGTAGCGGCGGCCCGCCGGACCGGGCGTGCCGCGCGCGGCTCCCGGCGCCCGCCCCCGCGTCCGGTACCGTGATCGAGACCATCACGCGAGGAGGGCGACGGGCGTGCACCTGAAGAGCCTGACCCTCAAGGGGTTCAAGTCGTTCGCGCAGCCGACCACGTTCCAGTTCGAGACCGGGGTGACCTGCGTCGTCGGGCCGAACGGATCCGGCAAGTCGAACGTCGTCGACGCCCTCGCCTGGGTCATGGGCGAGCAGGGCGCCAAGACGCTCCGCGGCGGCAAGATGGAGGACGTCATCTTCGCGGGCACCTCGACGCGCGGGCCGCTCGGCCGGGCGGAGGTCACGCTCACCATCGACAACGCCGACGGCGCGCTGCCCATCGACTACACCGAGGTCGCGATCCGCCGCACGCTGTTCCGGAACGGCGGCAGCGAGTACGCGATCAACGGCACGTCCTGCCGGCTGCTCGACGTGCAGGAGCTCCTCAGCGACTCGGGGCTCGGCCGCGAGATGCACGTCATCGTCGGCCAGGGACGGCTCGACAACGTGCTGCGCGCGACGCCGGAGGAGCGACGCGGCTTCATCGAGGAGGCCGCGGGGATCCTCAAGCACCGCCGTCGCAAGGAGCGCACCCTCCGGAAGCTCGAGGGGATGCAGGCGAACCTCACGCGGCTGAACGACCTGGCCGGGGAGATCCGTCGCCAGCTGAAGCCGCTCGGGCGGCAGGCGGAGGTCGCGCGGCAGGCGCAGACCGTGGCTGCCGTGGTGCGCGACGCCCGCGCGCGGCTCGTGGCCGACGAGGTCGTGACCCTCCGGCGCGCGCTCGCGGAGCACACGCGCACCGAGGAGGAGCGCACCACCGAGCGCATGGTGCTGCAGGAGAAGCTCGACCGGGCCGTCATCCGCTCGGAGCGCATCGTCGAGGAGCAGGAGGGCGACGAGGTCGACGGCGCCCGCCGCACGGCCTTCGCGCTCGAGCAGGTGCAGGAGCGGCTGCGGAACCTGCTGTCCCTCGCGCAGCAGCGGCTCGCGCTCCTCGGATCCGCCGACGACGCCCCCGAGACCGCAGCAGGCACGAGCCCCGCGCACGTGCAGGAGTCCCGCGACGAGGCGGCCAGGCTGGTCGCGCTGATCGGCGAGGCGGAGGCGGGCTGGGCGTCCGCGCGGCAGGCGACCGCGGCGGCTCGGCAGGCGCTCGATGCGCTCGACGAGGAGATCCAGGCCCAGAGCGCGCTCGTCTCGCGGCATGACCTCGAGATCGCGGGGCTCACGGGCCGCGCCGAGACCGCGGGATCCCGGCTGGCGGCGGTCCGCGGCGAGGTGCTCCGCCAGCAGAACGCGCTGGATGCGGCACGGGCCCGCCTCGAGACGGCAGAGGCGGAGCGGGAGCGCGGCGAGGCGGAGGGCGAGGCCGACGAGCAGGGCGGATCCGAGCTGACGCGCGCCTACGAGGACGCGCAGGCCGACGTCGCGAGCGAGGAGTCGGCGATCGAGGCCGTGCGCGAGGAGCTGCACGCGAAGGAGCGGGAGCGCGACGCCCTGGCCGCGCGCGAGCAGGCCCTCGCGAGCGCGCTCGACCAGCGCGACGGATCCAGCGACCTCGTCGCCGCGGACCTCCCCGGCATCCGCGGCCTCCTCGCCGAGCACGTGCACGTGCAGCCGGGCTACGAGGCGGCCGTCGCGGCCGCGCTCGGCTCGCTCGCGGACGCCGTGCTCGCCGAGACGCACGAGGACGCCGTCGCGGCGCTCCGGCGTGCGGTCCAGGACGACCTGGGTCGCGTCGAGGTCGTCGTCGCCGGGCCAGGCGACGGGCAGCCCGCCGAGGCGCCGAGCGCCGGCCCCGTCGCCGCGGCCTCCGTGGTCGACGCACCGGCCGGCGTGCGGCGGATCCTCGCGGACGTCGTGTTCGTCGACGGCCTCGCGGAGGCGGTCGCCCTCCTCGACGGACCGGACGCTCCCGTCACGGCGATCACCCGGGCGGGGGAGGTCGTGTCGGCGCACGTGCTGCGCGGCGGATCCGGTGCCACCCGCTCCAAGCTCGAGCTCGTCGCCGCGCGCGAGGCCGCCGCGACGACGCTGACCGGCGTCCGCGCCCGCATCGACGACCTCCAGGTGGATCTCGCGGCCGGCCGGGAGCGCCTGCGCGCCGCCCGCGAGCGCGCGTCCGCCGCGCTCGGCGGGCTCCGCGAGGCCGACGCGCGCCTGGCTGCCCACGCCGAGCGCCTCAGCCGCTCGCGCGCCCAGGCGGAGTCCGCGGCCGCCGAGCTCGCCCGCGTGCAGCGCGGCCTGGATCTCGCGAGCGCCTCCGTGGACGAGGCCGTCGCCGCGAACGACGCCGCCCGTCGTGCGCTCGACGAGGCGCGGTCCCGCCCGCGGCCCGTCCTCGATGCGAGCGGCCGCGACGCGCTCGTCGCCGAGTGGGAGGCGGCGCGCGAGGCCGAGATCGAGGCCCGGCTGCAGGTCGAGACCGCCCGCGAGCGCGTCCGGGCGGAGCAGGAGCGCACGGTCGCGCTCGAGCGCCGCCTCGCCGCGGAGCGCGCCGCGGCCGAGGAGGCCGCCCGTCGTCAGGTGATCCGTCGCCGCCAGATCGCCCGCGCCGCGTCCGTCGCCGATGCCCTCCCCGCCGTGGTGCGCGCGGCCGACCGCAGCACCGCCGAGGCGCGCCTCGTGCTGGCCCGCGCCGAGGAGGCCAGGGCCGGCCGCAACGCCGAGCTGGTGGCGCTCCGCCGGGAGGAGGCGGAGCTGCGCACGCGCCTGCACGGCATCACCGAGGACGTGCACGGCCTCGAGCTGCAGATCTACGAGAAGCGCCTGCAGGTCTCCCAGCTGCTCGAGCGCGCCGCGAGCGAGCTCGGCCTGGGGGAGGAGGTGCTCGTCGCCGAGTACGGACCCGACGTGCCGATCCCCGAGGAGGCGCCGCTGCCGCCGCGTCAGCGCCCGCGGGCCGACGCCGTGGACCCGGACGCTCCCGACGACACGGCCGACCGCGTGGACCCGGACGCCGGCGCGCGCCCGTCCGACGCGGACGCGGACGCGGATCCCGACGGGCGCGCACCCGCGGACGCGGGCACGTCGGATGACGCCGACGCCGCCGCCGCTGACGACGCCCCGCCCGTCCCCACCCGCCCCTTCGACCGCGAGGAGCAGCGGGCCCGGCTCCAGGTCGCCGAGCGGAAGCTCGCCCAGCTCGGCCGCGTCAACCCGCTCGCCCTCGAGGAGTTCGCCGCGCTCGAGCAGCGCCACCTCTTCCTCACCGAGCAGCTGGCCGACCTCACGGCCACCCGCAAGGACCTGCTCACGATCATCGACGACATCGACCGCACCATGCAGGGCGTGTTCGCCGCCGCGTTCGAGGACACGCGGGCGGCGTTCGACCGCGTCTTCCCGATCCTCTTCCCGGGCGGCACCGGCAGCATCCACCTCACGGATCCCGAGCAGCTGCTCACGACGGGCATCGAGGTGAGCGTGCGCCCCGCCGGCAAGAGGATCGAGCGCCTGTCGCTGCTGTCCGGCGGGGAGCGCTCGCTCGCCGCCGTCGCCCTCCTCATCGCGATCTTCACCGCCCGGCCGAGCCCGTTCTACATCATGGACGAGGTCGAGGCGGCCCTCGACGACGCCAACCTCGGCCGCCTGCTCACGATCCTCGAGCAGCTCAGGGACACGTCGCAGCTCATCGTCATCACCCACCAGAAGCGCACGATGGAGATCGCCGACGCGCTCTACGGCGTCTCGATGCGGCAGGACGGCGTGAGCGCGGTCGTCGGCCAGCGCGTGAGCCGCGACGCCCGACCGGAGGCCGGTCCCGCTGCCGACCCGTCGCCCGACAGCGCGCCCGAGCCCGCCCGCGAGGAGCAGGCCGCCTCCTGACCCGCGGCTACGCTGGGCACATGGCAGCCCGCACCCCCTGGTCCCTCTCCGGCGCGCTCCGCGGGATGTTCGCGAAGCCGACGATCGACGAGACGACGTGGGACGACCTGGAGACCGCGCTCATCACCGCGGACTTCGGCCCCGACGTCACCGAGGCCACCATCGACGACCTCCGCCAGAAGGTCGAGCGCTACCGCACGACCGACCCCCGCGACCTCCAGCGCATGCTCCGCGAGAGCATCGAGGAGCGGCTCGCGAAGCACGACCCGACGCTGAAGCTCAGCGCCCGGCCGGCGGTGATCCTGGTGGTCGGCGTCAACGGCGTCGGCAAGACCACCACCATCGGCAAGTTCGCCAAGTTCCTCCGCAACTACGGCCGCACGGTCGTGGTGGGTGCGGCCGACACGTTCCGCGCGGCCGCCGTCGACCAGCTCGCGACCTGGGCCGAGCGCGCCGGGGCCGAGATCGTGCGCCCGCAGCAGCCGGGCCAGGATCCCGCGAGCGTCGCCTTCCAGACCGTCGAGCACGCGATGCGCACGGGCACGGAGATGGTCATCATCGACACCGCCGGTCGCCTGCACACGAAGGGCGGCCTCATGGACGAGCTGTCCAAGATCCGCCGCGTGGTCGAGAAGCAGTCGCCCATCGCCGAGGTGCTCCTCGTGCTCGACGCGACGACCGGCCAGAACGGGCTCGCCCAGGCGCAGGCGTTCATCGAGCACGGCGGCGTCACAGGCCTCGTCATCACCAAGCTCGACGGATCCGCCAAGGGCGGCTTCATCCTCAACGTCCAGGAGCGCACGGGCATCCCGATCAAGCTCATCGGCCAGGGCGAGGGCATCGGCGACCTGACGGGCTTCACGCCGCACGTCTTCGCGCAGAACCTGGTCGGCTGACCCGCCTCCCACCCGGGCGCTGGCCCGACCCCGCTCCGCCGCCGGTTAAGCTGGACCCACCATGGCTACCTTCGGAACTCTCTCGGACCGCCTCGCCGAGACCTTCAAGAACCTGCGCGGCAAGGGCAAGCTCAGCGCCGCCGACGTCGACGGCACCGTCCGCGAGATCCGCCGCGCGCTCCTCGAGGCCGACGTCGCGCTCGACGTCGTCAAGGCGTTCACCGCGTCCGTCCGCGAGCGCGCGCTCGGCGGCGAGGTCAGCCAGGCGCTGAACCCCGCCCAGCAGGTCGTGCAGATCGTCAACGAGGAGCTCGTCGGCATCCTCGGCGGCCAGCAGCGCCGCATCACCTTCGCCAAGAGGCCGCCGACGGTGATCATGCTCGCCGGCCTCCAGGGCGCGGGCAAGACGACCCTCGCGGGCAAGCTCGGTAAGTGGCTCGCGAAGGACGGCCACACGCCCATGCTCGTCGCGGCCGACCTCCAGCGCCCCAACGCCGTGCAGCAGCTGCAGGTCGTCGGCGAGCAGGCGGGCGTCCCCGTCTTCGCGCCCGAGCCCGGAAACGGCAGGGGCAACCCGGTGCGCGTCGCCAAGGACGCGATGAAGCACGCGGTCGACAAGCAGTACAGCGTCGTCATCATCGACACGGCCGGCCGCCTCGGCGTCGACCAGGAGCTGATGAAGCAGGCCGCGGACATCCGCAAGGCCACCGACCCCGACGAGGTCCTCTTCGTCATCGACGCCATGATCGGCCAGGACGCGGTCGCGACCGCCAAGGCGTTCCAGGACGGCGTCGACTTCACGGGCGTCGTGCTCTCCAAGCTCGACGGCGACGCCCGTGGTGGAGCGGCCCTCTCGGTCGCCTCCGTCACCGGCCGCCCGATCATGTTCGCCTCCACCGGCGAGGGCCTCGACGACTTCGAGCCCTTCCACCCGGACCGCATGGCGAGCCGCATCCTCGACCTCGGCGACATCCTCACCCTCATCGAGCAGGCCCAGCAGGCCTTCGACGAGGAGGAGGCGATGGAGGTCGCCCAGAAGCTCGCGAGCGACACCTTCACGCTCGACGACTTCCTCAAGCAGATGCAGCAGCTCCGCGGCAAGGGCTCCCTCAAGAAGATGATGGGGATGCTCCCCGGCATGGGCGCCATGAAGGACCAGCTGGAGAACTTCGACGAGAAGGAGATCGTCCGCACCGAGGCGATCATCCAGTCGATGACGAAGGCGGAGCGCCAGAACCCGAAGCTCCTCAACGGCTCGCGCCGCCTCCGCATCGCCCGCGGATCCGGCATGACCGTCACCGACGTCAACGGCCTCGTGCAGCGCTTCGAGCAGGCCTCGAAGATGATGCGCACGGTGGCGCGCGGCGGCATGCCGCAGATCCCCGGCATGGGCCCGATGCCCGGCGCGCACTCGAGCCGCAAGCCCGTGCAGCAGAAGAAGAAGGGCTCGAAGTCGGGCAACCCGGCCAAGCGCGCGCAGGAGAACGCGGCCCTCGCGTCCGGCCAGCGCATCGGCGGACCCACGGCTCCCGCGGGGTCCGGCTTCGGCCTGGCCGGGGCGGCGAAGGGCGGCGCGGCCGGCACCCCGAGCGAGGAGGAGCTCGCCTCGCTGCAGAAGTTCCTCGGGCGCTGACCCGGCGCACGACCCCAGGGCCCTCTCGCGCACGCGGGAGGGCCCTGGCCGTGTCCATGGACGGACAGTCCGCGACGTGCCAGCGTGGGGTGTGCACCGCGGCACCCCGTCGCGGTCCCGCGCGTCAGGAGCTCCCCGTGTTCGCACCCGTCACCGCGTTCAGCGGATTCAGCGTCGACGACGTCCGCGCCGCCCTCGCCTTCTACCGCGGCACCCTCGGCCTCGAGGTGGAGGAGGTGCCGGAGATGGGCATGCTGCGGCTCGTGCTCCCCGGTTCCGGCGCGCGTGTGCTCGTCTACCCGAAGCCCGGCCACGAGCCCGCGACCTTCACGGTCCTCAACCTCCAGGTCGACGACGTCGAGCACGCGGTCGTGGAGCTGAACGCGCGCGGCGTCGAGACGGCGATCTTCGCGGGGCTCCCCACGGACGCCCGCGGGATCATGCGCGGCAACGGCCCGGACATCGCCTGGTTCCGGGACCCGGCGGGCAACGTCCTGTCGGTCGTCGCGGGGTGACGCCCGCGCGTCAGACGGAGCAGCGCCCGGAGTCCACGGGCGTGGATGCGCCGGCCTGCTGCAGCACGGGCGCGATCTCGCCGAGGGTCATCGCGTAGCCCGTCTGCGAGTCCACCGTCGAGGTCGCGAACACCAGGCCGACCACGCGTCCCCGCTGGTCGAACAGCGCACCGCCCGAGTCGCCGGGACGCACCGTGCCGCGCACGGAGTAGACCTGGCGCGTGACGGGTTGCTCGTGCTGGATGTCGGTGCCGAGCGCCTCGACGACCTCGCGGATGCGCGCCCCGGTGGCCTGGTACGGCCCGCCGCCCGGGTACCCGGCGACCACGGCCTCGTCGGAGGCGGCGAGCTCGCCGCCGAGCGCGAGCGGCGCCGCGATGAGCCCGGGCACGGCGAGGATCGCGACGTCGCGCGCGGGGTCGAAGACCACGAGCTCGGCCTTCAGCAGCTCGCCCGTCCCGCCCTGCTGCACGTAGACCTCGTCGGATCCCGTCACGACATGCGCGTTGGTCACGACGCGGTCGCCCTGCACGACCCAGCCGCTGCCGGAGGAGGAGGTGCCGCAGGCGGGCGCGGACGACAGGATCTTCACCACGCTCGACGCGGAGCGGCGCACGGCCTCCGGGACGTCCGCGTCGGGCGCGGCCGTGTCGGCGATCGCGCCCTCGCCGTTCGCGAACACGCGCGGGTAGCCGACGTCGTGGAGCGCGTCGTCGAGGGCGGAGAGCGCGGTGCTGCTCGAGATCGGGCTGACCCGGTCGAGGGTCTGCAGGATGCGGGACGACGACGCCAGCTGCACCGCGGGGATCACGCCGCTGGAGCCCAGGAAGCCGCCGATGAACCAGACCGAGACGGCCCAGGCGGCGAGCCCGGCGACGGCGCCGATCCCGCGGTCGAGCCCCTGCGCGGCACCGCGCGGGCGGAGCAGTCGCGTGAGGACGCTGGCGACCTGCGCGAGGATCCCGCTCACGAGCGAGGTGGTGACGAGCATGAGCACCGCGGCCGCGAGGGTGCGCGTGATCCCGGTGGCCACGCCGAACTGGTCGAGGAGCGCGAGGAACGCCGGCGTGATCCACAGCGCGAGCAGGACGCCCAGCACGATGCCCGCGAGCCCGGCGACGGTCACGATGGCTCCGCGACGCCATCCGGCGAGGGCCGCGAGCACGGCGACGACGAGGATGACGATGTCGACGGCGGGGCTCACCAGCACAGTCTGCCCCGCGTCACCGACCCAATCCTGAGCGCAGCTCCTCGACGAGGTGCCTGACCACGGGGGCGAGCGCGCCGTCGTTGTGCTCGGCGACCCGCAGCTGCCGCTGGTAGCTGGCGCCGCGGTCGACGATCTCGAGGATGCCGCGGAGCTCGGCCTCGCAGCCGAGCGCATCGGCGGTGGGGGACAGGCGCTCCACGAGCTCCCGGGTGTCGTCGCCCACGAGCGCCTCCTCGCCGGCGGCGTCCTGGATGATGATGGCGTCCATCCCGTAGCGGGCCGCGCGCCACTTGTTCTCGCGCACGAACCACGGCTGCATCCGCGGCAGCTCCTCGCCGCGGTCGAGCGCGGCCGACATGTCGTGCACCAGGCACTGCACGAGCGCCCCCAGCGACGCGATCTCCCGGAGCGTCGAGACGCCGTCGAACACGCGCGTCTCGAGGGTGCCCCACTTGGGCGCCGGACGGATGTCCCAGCGCAGCTCGCTGTGGTGGTCGATGACGCCGACGTGCGTCATGTCGCCGACGAGCCGCTCGTAGTCGGCCCAGGTCGTGAGGTCGGGCGGGAGCCCCGCCGTCGGCAGCTGCTGGAACATGAGCGCCCGGTTCGACGCGTAGCCCGTCTCCTGCCCGGACCAGAAGGGGCTGGACGCGCTGAGGGCCTGGAACCGGGGGAGGTGCACGAGGAGCGCGTTGAGGATCGGCAGCGCCTTGGACGCGTCGTCGATGCCGACGTGCACGTGCACGCCCCAGATCATCATCTGCCGCCCCCACCACCTGGTGCGGTCGAGCAGCGTCGCGTAGCGCTCGTTGTCGGGCGTCACGTCCTGGTCGGGCCACACGCTGAAGGGGTGCGTGCCCGCGCACATGAGGTCGATGCCGAGCGGATCCGCGACGTCCACGACCCGCTCGATGAGCCGCGCGAGGTCGTCCACGGCGTGCCCGACGCGGGCGTGCGGCGCGCTGACGACCTCGACCGTGTTGGTGAGGAACTCCCCGGTCACGTGCGGGTGCGCGTCGTCGTGCGGGAAGGAGCGGAGGATCTCGGGCGCGACGCCGGCGAGCTCGCCCGAGCCCCGGTCGACGCACGCGAGCTCCCACTCGATGCCCACGCGGGACGGGGGCTGCCGGGCGAAGTCGATCTGCATGCGGGTCCTGCCGTCCACGGTGTCTCGGGGCGCATGCGCCGGGTGTCGTCCGATCATGCCACGCACCCCGTGGGGCGGCCGGGCGACGACGCCGTTCGGCGCGCCGACGGAGGGGTCCCGGCCGGGCCCTGCGTCTGCCATAATGATCTGTCGAGTCCGCGATCGTCCGACCCTCTAATCAGGCGCCGCGAGACCCCATCGAACCAATGCCGAGTGTGCCCCCACGCTCACGGCCGTCAGTTCACCCCACACAAAAGAAATTCAGGAGAATTGTGGCTGTCAAGATCCGTCTGAAGCGCCTGGGCAAGATCCGCGCGCCGTACTACCGCATCGTCGTCGCCGACTCGCGCACCAAGCGCGACGGCCGCGTCATCGAGGAGATCGGCAAGTACCACCCCACCGAGGAGCCCTCGTTCATCGAGGTCCAGTCGGAGCGGGCGCAGTACTGGCTCTCCGTGGGCGCACAGCCCACCGAGCAGGTCGAGGCCCTCCTCAAGCTCACGGGCGACTGGGGTCGCTTCAAGGGCGACAAGGACGCGGTCTCCACCGTCCGCACCCGCGAGGCGAAGCCCGCCTACGTCGCGGACGAGAAGAAGAAGCCGGTCCTCAAGCCGAAGACCGAGAAGGCCGCACCCGCGCCCGAGGCCGCCGCGCCCGAGGCCGAGTCGACCGAGGAGCAGGCCTAGCCCATGCTCGCTCCCGCGCTCGCTCATCTGGTCAAGGGCATCGTCGAGCACCCGGACGACGTCTCCGTGACGAGCAAGGGATCCCCCCGCGGCGAGGTCCTCGAGGTGCGCGTGCACCCCGAGGACCTCGGCCGGGTCATCGGCCGAGCGGGTCGCACCGCGAAGGCCCTCCGGACGCTCGTCTCGGCTCTCGCCGACGGCCAGCGCGTCCGCGTCGATGTGGTGGACACCGATTCCTGAGGACATCGCCCGTGACCCCGCGGCGTTCCGCGTTGGCCGGCTGACCAAGGCGCACGGGCTCAAGGGCGCCGTGAAGCTCGAGCTGTTCACGGACGACCCCGACAAGCGCTTCACGCCCGGAGCCGAGTTCTCGCTCCAGGTCCCCGAGTCGTCCCCCTGGCACGGCCGGTCCCTCACGCTCACCGAGCTCCGCTGGTACAACAGCCACCCCGTGGGCTTCTTCGAGGGCGTCGCCGATCGCACCGCGGCCGAGTCGCTCGCCAAGGCCATCCTCTGGATGACGCCGCCGGCCGACGAGCCCGCCGAGCCCGACGCCTGGTACGACCACCAGCTCGTGGGCCTGAAGGTCCTCCGCGACGGCGTCGAGGTCGGCACCGTCGCGCTCGTCGACCACTTCCCGGCGCAGGACCTGCTGCACGTCGACACCCCATCGGGCACAGTCCTCGTCCCCTTCGTCCAGGCCATCGTCCCGTCGGTCGATGTGGAGGCCGGCACGCTCGTCGTCACGCCGCCCCTCGGGCTCTTCGAGGAGGTCCCGGACGAGAAGCCGACGCCCGTGGACGCCGAGACGGCGGATGCCGAGCCCGCGGACGCCCCCGAGGGCGACGACGCCCGCTGACATGCGGATCGACATCGTCTCGATCTTCCCGGAGTTCTTCGGGGTGCTCGACATCTCCCTCCTCGGACGTGCGCGGCAGTCCGGTCTCATCGACCTCCGCGTGCACGACCTGCGCGCCTTTACGCACGACCGCCACCGCACCGTCGACGACACCCCCTACGGTGGTGGAGCCGGCATGGTCATGCGCCCCGAGCCCTGGGGCGAGGCCATGGACGAGGTGCTCGCCGACGACACGGATCCGGTCGTCGTCTTCCCGTCGCCCGCCGGCGAGGTCTTCACGCAGGCCATGGCGCAGGAGCTCTCCGCGGAACCGCACCTCGCGTTCGGCTGCGGCCGCTACGAGGGCATCGACCAGCGCGTCGTCGACCACACGGCCACGCGCGCCCGGGTGCGCCTGGTGAGCCTCGGCGACTACGTGCTGAACGGCGGCGAGGTCGCCGTCATGGCCATGATCGAGGCCATCGGCCGGCTCGTCCCCGGCGTCGTGGGCAACCCCGCGAGCCTCGTGGAGGAGAGCCACTCCGACGGCCTGCTCGAGCACCCGAGCTACACGAAGCCGCCCGAGTGGCGGGGGCTCGCCGTGCCCGACGTGCTGCGCAGCGGCAACCACGGCGCCATCGCGGCGTGGCGTCGCGAGCAGCAGCTCGAGCGCACGCGCCGGGTCCGCCCGGACCTGCTCCCGGACTGACCCGCGCCGCAGCCGCTCCCGCTAGGAGCGCGCGGTGAGGATGAGCGGACCGGCCTCCGTGATGGCGACCGTGTGCTCCATGTGCGCGCCGCGCGAGCCGTCGGCGCTCCGGAGCGTCCAGCCGTCCTTGTCCGTGTAGATCTCGTCGGTGCTCTGCAGGAACCACGGCTCGATCGCGATGACGAGTCCGGGTCGCAGCGGGACGCCGCGGTTCGGACGACCCTGGTTGGCGATGTGCGGGTCGCCGTGCATCGTGCGCCCGACGCCGTGCCCGCCGAAGTCGGTGTTGACCGAGTACCCGGCCTCCGTCGCGACGGCGCCGATGGCGGCCGAGATGTCGCCGGTGCGTCCGCCCGGCTGCGCCGCGCGGATCCCGGCCTCGAGCGCGGCGGTCGTCACCTCGATGAGGCGGACGTCCTCCGCGCGCGGCGTCCCGACGATGACGCTCACGGCCGAGTCGCTGACCCAGCCGTCGACGCTGGCGGCGAAGTCGAGGCTCAGGAGGTCGCCGTCCTGCAGCCGGTAGTCGTGGGGGAGCCCGTGCAGCACGCCGTCGTTGACGGACGTGCAGAGCACCTTGCCGAAGGGCATGGCGCCGAAGGACGGGTGGTAGTCGATGTAGCAGGACTCCGCGCCGCGCTGGCGGATCATCCGGTGCGCCTCACGGTCGAGGTCGAGGAGGTTCACGCCGACGTCGGCCTTCGCGGCGAGGGCGGTGAGCACGGAGGCCACGAACTCCCCGGCGGGTCGCATCTGGTCCATCTCGGCGGGCGTTCGCAGTTCCATCACGCGGAGGATCCTACGGGAGCCGGGCTACGACGCCCCTGTGGCGCCCAGGATCAGCTCGTACCATCGACCCATGCAGCAGTCCCCGCTCCTCGGCCTCCGCCGCGTGCTCTACCGCTGGCAGTTCGCCGCGGTGGTCGTGCTGCCCGCCTGGCTCCTGGTGGGCTGGGCGGCGTTCGGTTCCGGCGGATGGGAGCTCCTCCTCGTGATGCTCGCGGCGGGCGCCCTCGGGATCGCCCTGATCCTCGGCCTCGGCCTCGGCCTGGCCCGGCGCTCCGTCCGCACGGCCCGGGCCGTCTCGCCGACGGACGCGGTCGCGATGGGCGTGCTGACCCTCGCCGTCGTCGGCACGGGCACCTACTCCGTCGTGAGCACCTGGTGCGCCGTCGTCGCGGCCCTCGCCGCGGTCGCGCTCGTCGCGCTGGGCATCCGGCAGCTCGTCGCGGAGGCGCGGCAGCGCATGCAGGAGGTCATCGCGGTCATCGAGCGCGACGCCCAGCCGCGTCCCCCCGAGTGGAAGCCAGCCGAGGGGCCCGGCGCGGGACGCACCATCCGGCTCGACTGATCCGTCGTCCGCGGGCTCCGCGCTTTGCGCTCGACGCGCCCGAGGTGACACAATGGGCGATCGTGCCTGCCGTCGACCCTGCCACGGGGGAGTCGGCCACTCATGCGGGCCGTTCCCCTTCCAGACATTGATGCGCAGTCGACCCGTGGCGGTTGCAGAGAGCGGTACACCATGCACATCCTCGATTCCGTCGACAAGGCGTCGCTGCGGTCGGACATCCCCGACTTCCGCGCCGGCGACACGGTCAAGGTCCACGTCAACATCGTCGAGGGCAGCCGCTCGCGCATCCAGGTGTTCCAGGGCATCGTCATCGGCCGCCAGGGCGAGGGCGTCCGCGAGACGTTCTGCGTCCGCAAGGTCAGCTTCCAGGTCGGCGTCGAGCGCACCTTCCCGGTGCACTCCCCGGTCATCGACCACATCGAGGTCGTGACGCGCGGCGACGTGCGTCGCGCCAAGCTGTACTTCCTGCGCGATCTGCGCGGCAAGAAGGCGAAGATCAAGGAGAAGCGCTCCTAGAGCGTCCACACCTGTCATCCCACCGAGCTCCCGGCATCTACACTTGCCGGGAGCTCAGGCGGTTAAATGACAGACAGCACGGCGCCCATGGAGACCAGATCCTCGGGCAGGCACAGCGACAAGGGGTCGCGTGGATGGAAGACGTTCCTCCGGGACGTCCTCGTCATCTTCGTGGTGGCCCTCCTCGTATCGATCCTGATCAAGGCGTTCCTGATCCGGTCGTTCTACATCCCGTCGTCCTCCATGGAGGACACGCTGCAGATCGACGACCGCATCGTGGTCAACCAGCTCACACCGCGGTTCGTGCCGCTCGAGCGCGGTGACGTGGTCGTCTTCCGCGATCCCGGGGGCTGGCTCACGCCGTCGCCCGAGGTCGACAAGCCGCCGCTCGCCGCCGCGGTCGACTGGGCCCTCACCACGGTCGGGTTGTCCGCGTCGGACAGCAACGACCACCTCATCAAGCGACTCATCGGGCTGCCGGGCGATCACGTCGTCTGCTGCAACTCGCTCGGTCAGATGAGCGTGAACGACGTGCCGCTGGACGAGCCGTACCTCAAGCTCGTCCCCGGCGACACGCGGGCGTCGGACGATCCCTTCGACATCACCGTCCCCGCCGACTCGCTGTGGGTCATGGGCGACAACCGGGGCAACTCCGCCGACTCCCGGTACAACGTCGACGGGCCCACGCACGGATTCGTGCCCATCGACCACGTCGTCGGGCGCGCGTTCGTCATCACCTGGCCCATCGACCGCTGGTCGATCCTCAGCGACCACCCCGAGACGTTCGGCGACGTGCCCGACCCGGTCCCCGCGGGCTGATGCCCGTCGCGGATCCCACGCTCGAGCTGGAGCACGAGCTCCTCCGCGCGGGTGCGAGGTTCGTGATCGGCTGCGACGAGGTGGGCCGCGGTGCCCTCGCGGGACCCGTCGCCGTCGGCATGGCCGTCGTGGGGCCGGACGCCGTGGGATTCCCACCCGGCCTCCGCGACTCGAAGATGCTCAGTGAGAAGCGCCGCGAGGCGCTGCACCCGGTCGTCGCCGGGTGGGTCCGGCACTCCGCCATCGGCATGGCCTCCGCGGCCGAGGTCGACGAGCTCGGCATCACCGCGTGCCTCGGCCTCGCCGGACGTCGCGCGCTCGTCGAGCTGCACCAGGCCGGCGTCCCGCTGCTCGCCAGCGTCGTCCTGCTGGATGGCGCGCACGACTGGCTCACGCCGCACCTCGCCCACCCCGTGCCCGTGCGCCTGCGCGTCAAGGCCGACCGCGACTGCGCCTCGGTGGCCGCCGCGTCCGTGCTCGCCAAGGTGGAGCGCGACCGGATGATGGCCGTCTGGCACGAGGACCTGCCCGAGTACGGGTGGGCGGGCAACAAGGGCTACGGCAGCGCCGCGCACCTCGATGCCATCCGGGCGCGCGGCGCCTCGCCCCTCCATCGGCGCACGTGGCTCTCCGGCGTGCTCGGCGACGCGACGGCCTGACGCCACGGGAGGGGCACCTCGGGCCGGCCCGTCGACGGAGGGCGGCCGCCTCGCGGGCGGTTAGGATCGACGGACCATGGATGACGACGAGTTCGAGGACTACGACCGCGAGGTGGAGCTGGCGCTCTACCGGGAGTACCGGGACATCGTGTCCCAGTTCAAGTACGTGGTCGAGACCGAGCGGCGGTTCTACCTCGCCAACGAGGTCGAGCTCGTGCGGCGCGACACGGAGCACGACTTCTACTTCGAGCTCACCATGAGCGATGTGTGGGTCTGGGACGTCTACCGCTCCGACCGGTTCGTGAAGTCCGTGCGTGTGCTCACCTTCAAGGACGTCAACGTCGAGGAGCTGTCGGCGAAGGAGTTCGAGCTCCCGAAGGAGCTCGCGATCGACGAGTAGGGCGCGCCGCTCCCTCTCCAGGGGCGTGATCCGCTCGCCGGGCACGGTCTCGATCCGGGCCCCCGCGGTGTGCGCGCGCATCGCGCATCCTCGTCGAGGAGGTGCGCATGACACGCGAGCAGGACCTGGGACGACGTGGCGAGGATCTCGCCGTACGACATCCGGTCGAGCGCGGCTACGCGCTCGTCGAGCGCGACGGGCCGTGCCGCGAGGGCGAGGTCGCCCTCGTGATGGCGCACGCGGTCACCACCGTGCTCGTGGAGGTCACGACGCGCGCGGGGCTCGGCTACGGGAATCCCCTCGAAGCGGTCACGCGGACCACGGCCGCGCGTGTGCGGGTGCTCGCGGACCTCCGGTGCCAGGCGCATCCGGAGCGACTCGGACCCGTGCGGATCGACGTGGTGGGAGTCGTCTGGCCCCGGGGCGGGCGACCATCGGTCGACGTCGTGCGGTGCGCCTGCTGATGACCGTCGGGCGCACGCTCGCCGAGGCCCTCTCCGGCGTCGATGGAGCGCTCGTCACCGCGAGAGCACGCTGTACACGTAGACGAGCGACGTGGTCGTCGTCTCGCCGCGCAACACCACCAGCTGCTCCCTGTGGCGCAACGTCGTCACGTCGGTTGCGCCCAGCTGCCGGAGAACGCTCTCCCCTTCCTCCGTGCTGAGCGTCTGCCCTGGCTGGGGCGCCGGATAGGACGCTCCGTCGCCGAGGCTGGCGCCGTCACCGACGTTGCGGAGTTCGAGGACTCCGCTGATGATCTCGGGGCTGCCCAGCAACCCGTGAGACAGGGTCGCAGAGGACTGCAGGACCTTCGCCGAGGCTCCGTCCCACCGGAGCCCGGCAACCAGCTCGAGCGTCTCGACCGGGACGTCGTGGCATCTGTCGGTGATCGAGTTGCAGATGCCGTACATCGTCGTCCGGGCGACGACGTGCTTCACTCCGTAGACGCCGAGAAGCACCGCCGCTGTCGTCAGCGCTGTCACGCCGATCGTCCAGGCCCGCTTGTGCATGATCACCCCTGTCGCTTCCGTCACCCTTCCACACCCTCCGGCGCGACCGCATCGGTCGCGAGACGGACGACCCGTTCGGCGTCCCGAGCTGGGGACGCCGAACGGGTTCGGGTCAGACCAGCAGGTAGGTCTTGTACTGCTGCAGGAAGTCCTTCGCGAACTGCCCGGCTTCCTCCGACGAGTACATGTACGGGCTCTGCGCGTACTTCAAGTACAGGGCAGTCCTGAACGTGTCGTAGGTCGATCCGAGTGCCGGGAGGAGCGCTTGGGTCAGTATCCGGACAGCGGTGATGTCGCTGCCTTCGAAGCGCTGCAGGAGGAAGTCTTCCAAGCGGGTCCGGTAGCCGCCGCCGACGCCATAGAAGTCGCGGATGACGGCGTTGGCCGGGCCCCCGTGGTTCCGGAGGGTCTCCGCGATGAGCCATCCGTCGATGTCCTCGAAGAAGTCGTCCGGGCCGAAGCCGCTCGATGCTGTGAGGAACAGGTTCTCCTTCGTGTACTGGTCGATGTCCTGTCGGCCTGCCGCGACCCAGGTGCCGACGAACTGGATGAAATCACCTGCCCAGCCGCCGCCCTCGCCGATGTCGACGGCTAGGAAATCGTTCATGGGGTTCTGGAGGAGCGAGTCGACCGCTGCTGCGAAGTGCGTCGGGTCCATCTGGATGTCGCGGGGGCTCGGTTCGGTGTAGTTCTGCGGCCGCTGAAGACCGGTCTCGTCGACGAACGAGATGAACCCGAGGTCGAGCCGGCCGGCGATCACGGCCCACTCGGCAGCGTCGATGCCGTTGTTGTCGCCGACGCCCGAGCCGTAGTTCGGGTATCGCATGTACTGGAGAACGAGACGGTCAGGCGTGGTCGTGGCGTTCCCGGAGTCATACCAGGTCTGCGCGTACGCCTGCAGGGCGTCGATGTACGCGAAGAACTGCGCCAGTGGGTTCCCCGAGGTGTTGACGGCGCTGATTCCGATGTCCCGTCCAGAGACGACGTTCTTGTCGATCTCGACTGCGCCGGAGCCAGAACCGATGGTGAGGGTCTGGATCTGGTTGAAGGCCCAGTTGCTCGGAAGCGGAAACCCGAGGTTGCCGCTGAAGCCGGTCGACAGTCCCGCGATGTACGACGTCCGCGCGAGCCCGGCGGCGCTGACGATCGAGCAAGTGTTGCGGGAACCGTAGATGCCGACTCCGTACGCGCCCCCGAGGTCGTTCATCTTCGTGTTGAGAGCGGCGAAGTACGGCATGACGGCGCTTCGGACCTGGTCTTCGACCACGTCGACGTCAACCGCGAAGTAGATCGTCGTGCCGGCCGGGATGCCGTAGGTCACAGCGGCGTCGTAGGCCCGCTGGGCATCCTCCGTGCCCTGCGCCGCGGTGAACCACGAGGCCTCGTAACCGCCTTCTTCGAAGATGGGGAACAAACGGAGGCCAGCACCGAAGATGACCTCGAGTTCACCCGGCTTGATCCTCTTGTCGAGGAAGTTCGTCGCCTGCTCGTTGGTGAGGTACCGGCCGACGACGGTGTAGCCGGCTGCATTGAGGGACTGAGCCCGTGCGGGGGTGATCGTGGACGCCATGTCAGCGCCAGCACCGGGACGGTTCGGGTCACCCGTGCTGACGATGAGTTCCGCCCACGTCGGATAGTCGCCGATGCCGGTCTGGTCGGTGGCGGTGAAGCCTTCGAACTCCTGGTATCGCTTCACGACGACGCTGTCCGTCGCGGCGAAGGTGCTGTCGAAGAGCACGGGATAACCGTTGAAGGTGAGCGCAGCCTTGAACAGGGCGACCCATCGGCCAGCCGAGCCGACGCGGACGATGGAGGAGATGTTCGCCTTGAGCTGCGACCCTGTGCCTGGGCCGAAGGCGCCGTCTGCTGCGGTGTCTGTCTGACCGAGCTCGTACTGGATGCCGCGGACCAGGTTCTGCTGTGTGGAGCGGTCGAAGATGCCGCCGGTGGAGTTGTAGGAGAAGCCCGCGTGGCTGCCGTATGTGGCGTTGAGGTATTGCTGCGCGGCGCGGATGGCGTCGGACCCGCCGTCGATCTTCACCGCGGGGTCGGTGCTGAGAAGGGCGCGGAACGTCTTCGGGGTGAGGCCTGTGACACTGCTGCCGAGACCGAGGTCGGCGGACAGCTGCCTGACCGACGGGAGGGTGTCTGCCCATCTCCCGTCGAGGCTCGCTCCGGGGTAGCCCTTGCAGTACAGCGCGGCCTGCACGAGGGTGATCCACGTCGCACTGTCGGAATCAGTGACGTTGCCGTGCGCCTGGAGCTTGGTCCAGGTGGTCGGGCCGAACGACGGGACGACCGGGCTGATGCCGAGGAGGTCCTGGAGCCCCTCGATCAGGCCGTCGACGGTGCCGTGGCCGGTGCTGCCGTCCTCGGTCACCGTCGTCCAGCCCGATGCCGAGCCGAACGTCGTGTTGAGCCACTGCTGTGACGCGAGTACCCACTGATCTGCCATGAGACATGCCTCTCGTTAAGGATCGAGCTCCGTTGGCCGACGACCGTACGGTGTTGCGATCAACCCGTGCGCGAAGACAGGCACTACCGCAGTGACTGCCGATGGTCCTTCTGGTCCATGCGGCACCGATTGGTCGCCGTCACTGGTCGTCCACGTGCCGGTGCGCGAAGTCCCGGTTGGTCAGGAGTCCTGCGCTGATCCCCGACGCGGGCGTGCTCAGCAGGGCTGCGGCGTCGGCGCCGAGGTTGATCCACGCGGGAGGTGTTCGCGTGTGAGTCGTCAGGGAGTGACTCGTGGACGAGCGAGGCGAGGGTGGTGCGCGTCGGGAGGGCCGTCATCAGCACCTTGACCGCTGGCAGCCGACTGCCCTCGTGGAGCTGTGTTGCGGCTCCTGCCCTCTCGGTCGAGCCCGTGGCGTGGCGTGCCGCGCTGGGTCCCGTGCTCTCCCTCTGTCCGCATGAGCTTCCTGTGGGCCGAGCACGTCGCCGGGCTCTGCACCCCACGGTGCTGTCGGTCAGATGGGGGGGCATTCGGCTGGCTGTGCCCGAGTCGTCCACCCGCAGCGCGGTTCTTGTGCTCGAGACTGCGCTGCTCGTCGGGGCGACGACGCTGGCGGGCGTCAGCGGCGTCCTCGGGAGGGGGCGGTGCGTCTGCGGTGTCCCGATGGCGGCAGTTTCCCCCTCGAGCTGACGACGACCGACGTGTGGGTGTGGGACGTCTACCGCTCCGATCGCGTCGTGAAGTCGGTTCGGGTGCTCACCTTCACGGACGTCGACGTCGAGGAGCGGTCGGCGAAGGAGTTCGAGCTCCCCCAGGAGCTCGCGATCGACGAGCAGGGCGTCACCGTGCTCCCTCCCCAGACGCCCCGGCGCCGCGAAGCGCACGGTGTCGTCACGCGAGGCGATCCGCGCGTCCCGGGCGGCGCATCCTCCTCGCGGAGGTGCCCATGACACGCACGCAGGACCTGGGACGACGCGGCGAGGAGCTCGCCGCGCGGCATCTGACCGAGCGCGGCTACACCCTCGTGGAGCGCAACTGGCGGTGCCGCGAGGGCGAGATCGACCTCGTCATGACGCACGCGGGCACCACCGTGCTCGTGGAGGTGAAGACGCGCGCGGGCCTCGCGTACGGACACCCGCTGGAGGCGGTCACCCGGGCGAAGGCCGCCAGGCTGCGGGTGCTCGCGGGCTTGTGGTGCGAGGCGCACCCCGAGCGCCGCGGTCCTGTGCGGATCGACGTGGTGGGCGTGGTGTGGCCGCGTGGCGGCGTGCCCACGGTCGACGTGGTCCGGAGCGCGTGCTGATGGCCGTGGGTCGCACCCTCGCCGTCGCGCTCTCGGGCCTCGACGGCGCGCTCGTCGACGTCGAGGCCGACATCACGAGCCAGCTCCCCGGCTTCGTGCTCATCGGCCTTCCGGACGCCGCGCTCAGCCAGGCCCGCGAACGGGTGCGCGCCGCCACGGGCAACGCCGGATGCGAGTTCCCGGTCCGGCGGGTCACCGTCAACCTCTCGCCGGCGGTGCTGCCCAAGCACGGCTCCGGATTCGACCTCGCCATCGCCCTGGCGATCCTGGCGGCGGGCGGATCCGTATCGGCCGAATCCGTGGCCGGAACGGTGCACCTCGGCGAGCTGGGCCTCGACGGGCGCCTGCGGCCGACCCACGGCATCCTCCCGGCGGTGCTCGCGGCGCGGCGGGCGGGCGTCCGCCGCGTCATGGTGCCGCGTTGCCACGAGGACGAGGCGTCCCTGGTGCCGGACATGACCGTGATCGCGGTCGCCGGGCTCCGCGACGCGGCGATCCACCACGGCGCCGAACTCGAGTCGGGGCCCGAGGAGGGGCTCGGCACGATCAGCGCCGTCGCGAGGGGCGGCGCCGGTGGGGCGCTCCCGGGAGAGGAGGCGACGGATCCGTGCCTCGGGGACGTCGTCGGCAACGAGGAGGCCGTGGAGGCGCTCGTGGTCGCCGCCGCGGGCGGGCACCACATGTTCCTGCTCGGGCCGCCCGGCGCGGGGAAGACGATGCTCGCGCAACGGCTCCCCGGCCTCCTGCCCGACCTGGACGAGGAAGCGGCGCTGGAGGTCGGCTGCATCCGGTCGCTCTGCGGAGAGCGGCTGGGACCCGAGCTGCCCGTGCGGCCTCCGCTGGAGGCTCCGCACCACACGGCCAGCGCCGCGGGCATCGTCGGAGGTGGCAGCGGGCGCATCCGCCCCGGGGCGGCCGTGCGCGCCAGCGGGGGAGTGCTCTTCCTCGACGAGGCGCCGGAGTTCGCCAGCGCGGTGCTCGACTGCCTGCGGCAGCCCCTCGAGTCCGGCGTCATCAGCATCCATCGGGCGAACGGCGTCGCCCACTATCCCGGGCGCTTCCAGCTCGTGATGGCGGCGAACCCCTGCCCGTGCGGGTCCTACGGTGTGGCGGGGTCCGACTGCTCGTGCCCACCGCAGGCGCGCCGGCGCTACCTGGCACGCCTCTCCGGGCCCCTCATGGACCGCATGGACATCCGGCTCGGCGTCCGCAGGGTCACGACCGCCGTGCACCTGGCTGCGGACGATGCACCCCGCGTCACGACGTCGACGGCCCGCGTCCGCGTCGCGGCTGCTCGGGCTGCGGCCGCGGAGCGGTGGGCCATGACGCCGTGGCGCACCAACGCCCGCGTCTCGGGCACCTGGCTCCGGCGCGAGGCGCGTGTCGCCCGAGGGGCGACGGCGTCCCTGGACCGCGCGTTGGACCGTGGTCTCCTCACCATGCGCGGCTACGACCGGGTGCTGCGGATCGGGTGGACGCTGGCGGACCTGGAGGGCGCGTCCAGCCCCGACGCGGATCACCTGGGCCGCGCTCTCCTGCTGCGAGGTGCCTCGTGACGGCGCACGACGGGGACGCCGTCGTGGACGCTGCCTCGGGACCCGACGGCTCCGACCGTCCGTCGCCCTCTCCGTCCGCATGCCGCTCCCGGCCCGGTCGGGCACATGGGGGCGGCGTCGGCGGACCGCATCCGGCGCGGGCGCGTTCCGTCGCCCGCCTGGGGCTGTCCGCGCGCGACCTCGGCGAGCTGGTGACGGGGCTCCGTCCCGACCCCGGACCGCACGGCGTGGACGCCCGTGATGTGGATGCGGAGGAGGTGGCGGCGAGGTGCACGTGGTCCGGTATCGCCGAGCCGGGTGATCGCGTCGCCGGCGCGGTCGTCGGCGTCCTCGGCGCCTGCGCGGCCCTGGCCTCGGTCGTCGACGGCTGCTCCGCCGACGCCATCGTCGGGGCGATGCTCGAGGCCGGGCTCGAGCTGGAGTCGGACGGGCGGGCTGCGCTCGCGGGCGAGGTCGACGGCGCGCTGGAGCGATGGCGGCCTCGCGTGGTGCGGACCGATGCGCTCGCGCGGCTCCACGCCGGGCGCGCGGTGGGCGCGTTCGTCCTCGTGCCGGGGGATGCCCACTGGCCCGGGGGCGCGGACGACCTGGGGTCGCACGCGCCTCTCGTGCTCTGGTGCACGGGAACGCCGGACGCGATGGCCGCGCTCCCGAGGTCCGTGGCGATCGTGGGAGCGCGCGCGGCCACGGGGTACGGCGAGCACGTCACCGCCGAGCTCGCCGCCGGTCTCGTGGATCGAGGCGTGGCGATCGTCTCGGGCGGAGCGTACGGCATCGACGGCGCCGCGCACCGGGCGGCCGTCGGATCGGCGGGGCGCACGGTGGCGTTCCTCGCGGGCGGGGTCGACCGTCTCTACCCGTCGGGCCACGCGGAGCTGTTCGGGCGGATGCGACGGGACGGGGCCGTGGTGTCCGAGCTGCCGTGCGGCGCGTCGCCGACGCGCTGGAGGTTCCTCCTGCGCAATCGCCTCATCGCGGCGGTGAGCGCGGCCACCGTCGTCGTCGAGGCAGGGGCGCGCAGCGGGTCCTTGAACACGGCCAACCACGCGGTCGCGCTGGAGAGGCCCCTCGGGGCCGTGCCCGGCCCGGTGACGAGCGTGTCCTCCTCGGGGTGCCACCGCCTCCTCCGAGAGTCACCGGCGGTCTGCATCACGTCCGCCGACGACGTCATGCAACTGCTCCCGGATGGGAGCGGCGCGGGCGCGGCGGACGCCGCGCATGGGCCGTCGCTCGTCCCGCCGAGCGCGGCGGAGCGCATCCGGGTGGGAGACGACTCCACGGATGCTCGAGCGGATCCGCGCGTCGTGCGCGTGCTCGACGCGCTGGCGGTCCGGCGCGCACGTGAGACCGCGGACGTCGCGGCACGCGCGGGTCTGGGCGTGGCGGAGACCTCATCCGTGCTGGGCAGGCTCGAGCTCGAGGGCGCGGTGGCCCGTCCGGATGGCGGCTGGGTGCGGCGACCCGGACCGCGCTGACGGCAGCGGCACCGCGGACGCGCCGGGTCGTGTCCGCGGCGTGCGCACGCCCCGTCGCGCGTGGATCCACGTAGCCTTCGGGGATGGACACGGTGCGGGTCGGCGGCGGACACGCAGATGGCGACGCGGATCGCACGAAGCCGTCGCCCGGTGCGGCCGGCTCCACGCCGCTCGTGGACGACATCGCCGCCTTCGCGACCTCCCTGGACCGGGAGCGGGGGAGCTCCGCGCACACCGTGCGGGCGTACTCCGCCGATCTGCGGGACCTCGCCGCGCACGCCGCGCGCCAGGGCATCACGACGTCCGCCGACCTCGACCTGGAGGTGCTGCGCGACTGGTTGTGGCGGGGGTCCCAGGCGCGCCTGGCCCCCGCCACGCTGGCGCGACGGTCGGCCGCCGCCCGGGGCTTCGGCGCGTGGCTCCTCCGCACGGGCCGCGTCGACGCCGATCCGGCCGTGCGGCTCAAGGCGCCCCGGGCGGGAGCGCATCTCCCGCGGGTGCTGGCGCGGGAGCAGATGTCCGCCATCCTCACCGGCCTCGCCGCGCGCGCGGCGGAAGACGACCCGGGTGCGCTCCGCGATCTGGCCGCCATCGAGCTGCTCTACGCATCCGCCCTCCGGGTGTCCGAGCTCACGGGCCTCGACCTCGGCGACGTCGACGCCTCCCGCCTCACCGTCCGGGTCATCGGCAAGGGCGATCGCGAGCGCGTCGTGCCGTTCGGCGTCCCCGCCGCCGAGGCGCTCGACGCCTACGTCACGCGCGGCCGGCCGTCGCTCGTCACCCCGCGGACCGGGAGGGCGCTGTTCCTCGGAGCGCGCGGCGGACGTCTGGGGTCACGCGCCGTCTACGGTCTCGTCGCCGGTGTCCTGGCGGACATCCCGGGGTCGGGGCCGCAGGGACCGCACGCCCTCCGCCACACGGCGGCGACGCACCTGCTCGACGGGGGAGCTGACCTCCGCACCGTCCAGGAGATGCTCGGCCACGCCAGCCTCGGGACCACGCAGATCTACACGCACGTGTCCATCGAGCGGCTGCGGCGCAGCTACGAGGGCGCCCACCCTCGGGCCTGACGCGCACGGGCGGCGTGGCGGCACGCCGAGAGCCTGCTGCCGCCGGGGCGCCCTGCCGCGACGGGCGTCAGGGATCCAGCGGCAGCAGCACCGCGTGCCGCAGGGCGGCGAGCAGCAGGGCGGGATCCACGTAATCGCCGTGCAGGCGCGCTCCGAGGTGCAGCCCGCCGTCCGGCTCGTGGCGGGGCTCCGCCGCGAGGGTGCCGACGACCTGCCCGGCGACGACGACGTCGCCCGCCGCGACCGCCGGGACCACGGGCTCGAGGGACGACACGAGCCCGTCGGCGTGCCGGATGCTCACGGCCGGGCGGTCCACGACGAACCCGGCGAAGGAGACGGTGCCATCCGCGGGAGCGCGGACCGCGGCACCGGGCGGTGCCGCGATGTCGATGCCCCGATGACCGGGTCCGTACGCCGTCGTCGGCGCCTGGAACGGGCGCGTGATCGCGTGCGGCGGATCGACCGGCCACGCCCACCGGGCCGCAGGCGTGGCCGTCGCCGCCGCGGGCGGGCCGTCCGCCGTCGCGGGATCCGTGGAGCCCGGCATCGTCAGCCCGATGAGGAGCCCCACCAGGAGCGCAGCCGCTCTCGCCCTCCTCCGTGCGTCCCCGCCGCGCATGCGCCCTCCCTCCCCGGCGGACGCGTGCCGACCGCCGGTCGGGCGCATGATGCCCCCTGCGGCGTCGGATCCTCGCCCGGCGCCAGCCGCGGCGGAGAAGTGGCAGAGTGGTCCGTTGTGAATGAGACGACGACCCCCCGGGATGACAAGAAGCTCCAGCGACGCGCGATAGGCCTGGCCGTCTCGGCCGCGGTGGGCGGCTTCCTGTTCGGGTTCGACTCCTCGGTCATCAACGGCGCGGTCTCCGCGATCCAGGGTCGCTTCGAGCTCAGCGAGACGCTCATCGGCTTCGCCGTGGCCAGCGCGCTCCTCGGCTGCGCGCTCGGCGCCTACCTCGCGGGCCGGATCGCCGACCGCTTCGGACGCCGCTGGACCATGATCGCCGGCGCGTTCTTCTTCTTCATCAGCGCCTTCGGCTCCGGCTTCGCGTTCAGCGTCTGGGACCTCACCATCTGGCGCGTCATCGGCGGCCTCGGCATCGGCATCGCCTCCGTGGTCGCTCCCGCGTACATCGCGGAGATCTCGCCGAAGCTCCTCCGCGGACGCCTCGCGTCGCTGCAGCAGCTCGCGATCACGCTCGGCATCTTCACGGCCCTCCTCTCTGACGCCGTGTTCGCCGCCGCCGCGGACGGTGCGTCTGAGGACTTCTGGTTCGGCCTCGAGGCCTGGCGCTGGATGCTCCTGGTCTGCGCCATCCCCGCGATCGTCTACGGCTTCCTCGCGTACCGCCTGCCGGAGTCGCCCCGCTTCCTGGTCGAGAAGGGCCGCAAGGACGAGGCGCAGGAGATCCTCGCGAGCGTCTGGAAGCAGGAGGACATCGACCGCGCGAGCCGTGACCTCGAGCGCCAGATCGAGGAGGACCGCGTCGCCAAGCGCACCGGGACGCTGCGCGGGAACAAGCTGGGCCTCCAGGGCATCGTCTGGATCGGCATCATCCTGTCCGTGTTCCAGCAGTTCGTCGGCATCAACGTGATCTTCTACTACTCGACCACGCTCTGGCAGGCCGTCGGCTTCGACGAGAACCAGTCGCTGCTGACGTCGGTGATCACCGCGGTCACGAACGTCGCGGTGACCTTCATCGCCATCGCGCTCGTCGACCGCATCGGCCGACGCCCGATCCTCCTGACGGGCTCGCTCGCGATGGCGGTGTCCCTCGCCGTGATGGCGATCTGCTTCAGCCAGTCGTCCACGACCGACGGCGGTGACGTCTCCCTGCCGCAGCCCTTCGGCGTCATCGCGATCATCGCCGCCAACGTCTTCGTCATCGGCTTCGGCGCCTCGTGGGGTCCGCTCGTCTGGGTGCTGCTCGGCGAGATCTTCCCGAACCGGATCCGCGCCAAGGCCCTCGGCGTCGCCGCGATGGCCCAGTGGATCGCGAACTTCGTCATCACCGTGTCGTTCCCGGCTCTGTCCGCCTTCTCGCTGCCGTTCACCTACGGCATGTACGCCGCGTTCGCCGCGCTGTCCTTCGTCTTCGTGCTCACGAAGATCCCGGAGACGAACGGCATGTCGCTGGAGGAGGCGGAGACCCTCTTCGTCGACAAGCCCAAGAAGCGCACGAAGGCCGCGCGCGCCTGATCCGCCGCTCCGCCGGTCGTCCGGCGGGTGATAGCATCGACCAGCACCCGATCCAGGTCGGGTGACTACGCGTGCCCATCAGGCCGCCGCATCCACTCGGTCCCCTCGTGGCGATGATCCCTGTCGCCGAAGGGGCGGATGCGCGCCGGGCACCAGGATCAGCGGTCGTCCCGACCGCCGAGCGAACCGACGAGGCGCGCCGCGACAGCGCGCGCCGGAACAGGAGTACGGCCATGGCCGTCGTCACCATCCGCCAGCTGCTCGACTGCGGCGTCCACTTCGGTCACCCGAAGACGCGCTGGAACCCGAAGATGAAGCGCTTCATCTTCACCGAGCGCTCCGGCATCTACATCATCGACCTGCAGCAGTCGCTGGCCCTCATCGACAAGGCGTACGACTTCGTCAAGGAGACGGTCGCCCACGGCGGCACCATCCTCTTCGTCGGCACGAAGAAGCAGGCGCAGGAGTCCATCGCCGAGCAGGCGCAGCGCGTCGGCCAGCCCTACGTGAACCAGCGCTGGCTGGGCGGTCTGCTGACCAACTTCCAGACCGTGCACAAGCGCCTCAACCGCCTCAAGGAGCTCGACCTCGTCGACTTCGACGACACGACGCGCGGCTTCACGAAGAAGGAGCTCCTCATCCAGCGTCGCGAGCGCGACAAGCTGGAGAAGAGCCTCGGCGGCATCCGGAACCTCACCAAGACGCCGTCGGCGATGTGGGTCGTGGACACCAAGAAGGAGCACCTCGCGATCGACGAGGCGCGCAAGCTCGGCATCCCCGTCATCGGCATCCTCGACACCAACTGCGACCCGGACGAGGTCCAGTACCCGATCCCGGGCAACGACGACGCGATCCGCTCCGTCGCGCTGCTGACGCGCATCATCGCCGACGCCGCCGCCGAGGGCCTCATCCAGCGTCACCAGAAGCCCGACGCCGAGGGCTCCGCCCCGGCCGAGCCGCTGGCCGACTGGGAGCGTGAGCTGCTCGAGCAGGGTGACGCCGCCAAGGCCGAGCTGCCCGTCGAGGAGAACGACGTCGACGCCGAGGTCTCCGCCAAGAACGAGGCGAAGTCCGAGGACGAGGTCCCCGCCCCCGTGCACGCCCCCGAGTCCGACGACGCCACGGAGGCGAAGATCGAGGCCGAGGCGACCGACGCCGAGAAGGCTCCGGTCCCCGAGTAGTCCGCCACACGCACCATCCCGACGGGCGGGCGCGGGTTCCGCGCCCGCCCGTCGGGCTCTCACCACCGGGACACCCCCGGATCATCACCTACAGAAGGAGTCCATGAGCATGGCGAACTTCACTGCCGCTGACGTCAAGGAGCTGCGCGACCGCCTCGGCGCCGGCATGATGGACAGCAAGAACGCGCTGGTCGAGGCCGACGGCGACATCGAGAAGGCCATCGAGATCCTGCGCCTCAAGGGCCAGAAGGGCAACGCCAAGCGCGGCGACCGCTCCACCGCCGAGGGCCTCGTCGCCGCGTCCGAGAAGGACGGCGCCGCCACCCTCATCGAGCTCGCGTGCGAGACCGACTTCGTCGCGAAGAACGACAAGTTCATCGCGCTGTCGGAGTCCGTCCTGGCCGCCGTCGTCGCGGCCGGCGCGTCCACCGTCGAGGAGGCCCTCCAGGCCCCCGCCGGCGAGCAGACCGTCGACCAGCTGATCAGCGACCAGGCCGCGATCCTCGGCGAGAAGATCGCGCTCCGCCGCGTCGCCCGCCTCACCGGCGAGCACCAGGAGATCTACCTCCACCGCACGTCGAAGGACCTCCCGCCCCAGGTCGGCGTCGTCGTCGACTACAGCGGCACGGACGCGGAGACCGCGCGCAGCATCGCCCAGCACATCGCGTTCGCCAACCCGGAGTACCTCGCCCGCGAGGACGTCCCGGCGGACAAGGTCGAGGCCGAGCGCGCGATCGTCACCGAGATCTCGCGCAACGAGGGCAAGCCCGAGGCCGCCCTGCCGAAGATCATCGAGGGTCGTCTCACGGGCTACTTCAAGCAGGTCGCGCTCCTCGAGCAGGACTACGCGAAGGACAACAAGCAGTCCGTGAAGAAGGTCGTCGAGGCCGCTGGCCTCACGGTCACGGGCTTCGCCCGCTTCAAGGTCGGCGCCTAGCACCACGACGGGGAGCCCGGGTCGCCTGCGACCCGGGCTCCCTTCTCCATGTCCGGGCCGGGCGGCCGCGATGCGCCGCCGCCCCCGCCGGGCGTCACAGTAGATTGGACCGGGGCCGGATCCGGCGACCGGAACGCGAGGACGGGAAGAGCCACATGACCGATCAGACCACCACCCGCCGCGTCCTCCTCAAGCTCTCCGGGGAGTCGTTCGGCGGCGGCCAGATGGGCGTGGACCCGGACGTCGTCAGCGCGCTCGCGCGCGAGATCGCGGAGGCCGCGAAGACCGTCGAGGTCGCCATCGTCGTCGGCGGCGGCAACTTCTTCCGCGGCGCGCAGCTGTCGCAGCGCGGCATGGACCGCGGCCGCGCCGACTACATGGGCATGCTCGGCACGGTGATGAACGCCCTGGCCCTGCAGGACTTCCTCGAGCAGGCCGGCGCCGCCACGCGCGTCCAGTCGGCCATCTCCATGACCCAGGTCGCCGAGCCGTACATCCCGCGCCGCGCCGTGCGCCACCTCGAGAAGGGGCGCATCGTGATCTTCGGCGCCGGTGCCGGCCTGCCCTACTTCTCGACCGACACGGTGGCGGCCCAGCGCGCCCTCGAGATCTCGGCCACCGAGGTCCTCGTCGCGAAGAACGGCGTCGACGGCGTCTACACGGGCGACCCCCGCACCGACTCCTCCGCCACGCTCCTCGACACCGTCACGTACCAGGACGCCCTGCAGCGCGGCCTCAAGGTCGTCGACTCGACCGCCTTCAGCCTCTGCATGGACAACGACATGAGGATGGTCGTCTTCGGCATGGAGCCGGGCGGCAACGTCACCCGCGCGATCCGGGGCGAGCGCATCGGCACCATCGTCTCCAACTGACGGGAGTCGCTCCGTCACCGGACCCGAGGGCCGCGTCGCGGCCGGAGCGCCTCCCCATCCGCGTTAAGATCGACCGGGCGCTCACCGCGCCCGCGCTACCGAAGGAGAACCCGTGACCGTCGCCGAAGTCCTCGCAGATGCCCGAGACCGGATGGGCAAGGCCGTCGAGGCCGTGAAGGAGGACTTCGGGAGCGTGCGCACGGGCCGCGCGAACCCCGCCCTCTTCCAGAAGGTCATGGTCGAGTACTACGGCAGCCCCACGCCGCTCGGCCAGCTCGCGAGCATGAACAACCCCGAGGCGCGCACGCTCATCGTCACGCCCTACGACAAGACGGCCCTCAAGGAGATCGAGAAGGCCCTCGTCAACGTCCCGAACCTCAGCGCCACGGTCGGCAACGACGGCGAGATGGTGCGCCTCACGCTCCCCGAGCTCACGGAGGACCGCCGCAAGGAGTTCGTCAAGATCGTCCGCGGCAAGGCGGAGGAGGGGCGCGTCAGCGTCCGCAACATCCGCCGCCGCTCCAAGGACGAGCTGGACGCGCTGAAGGGCGAGGTCGGCGACGACGAGGTCGCGCGCGGCGAGAAGGAGCTCGAGGCGCTCACCAAGACGCACACCGACCAGGTCGACGACGCGCTGAAGCGCAAAGAGACCGAACTCCTCGAGGTCTAGGTGGCCAGCCCCGAGGATCCCGTCGAGCGGGCGCCCGTCGTCCCGCCCGCCGCGGGCCCCGACGGCGCTCCGCGGATCCGCCGCCACCGCGGACGCGTGACGCGCGCGGAGTTCGAGGCGCAGGTGCAGGCGACGCGCGCCGACCTCACGGCGCAGGTCCGCGCGACGCGGGCGTCGCTCGAGGCGACGAACGACCGCATCAACGCCCGGACGGGTCGCAACCTGCTCTTCGCCGTCACGGTCGGCCTCCTCCTCGGCGGGGTCGTCCTCGTCAGCCTCGTGGTGGTCAAGCAGCTGTTCTTGATCATCGCCGTCGGCCTGCTCGGGTTCACCGCCTACGAGCTCGCCACCGCGCTGCGCCAGGCCGGTCGCCGCGTGCCACGTGTGGGCTCGGTGATCGCGGTCGTCGCGCTCATGCCCATCACGTACTTCGGCCGTCCCGACGGGCAGTGGCTGGGGCTGCTCGGAGCCATGGTGTTCGTCGCGCTCTGGCGCCTCGTCGAGCAGGCGCTGCCCGCCAGGCGCACGCCCGCCCGTGCGGTCGTCGGCGACATCGGCTCGAGCGTCTTCCTGCTCGCCTACGTCGGGCTCCTCGGCTCGTTCGCCGTGCTCCTCACCGCGGGCGACGGCGGGGAGTGGTGGACCCTCGCGTTCCTCATCCTCGTGGTCTGCTGCGACACCGGCGCCTACGTCGCGGGGCTCAACTTCGGCAAGCACCCCATGGCGCCCACGATCAGCCCGAAGAAGACGTGGGAGGGCTTCGCCGGGGCGGTCCTCGCGGCGGTCGTCGCCGGGATCCTGCTCTCGCTGTTCATGATCCAGCAGGCCTGGTGGTTCGGCATCGTGCTCGGCCTGGTGATCGTGGTGACCGCGACCCTGGGCGACCTCGCCGAGTCGCTCATCAAGCGCGACCTCGGCGTCAAGGACATCAGCTCCTGGCTGCCGGGCCACGGCGGCTTCCTCGACCGCCTCGACTCGGTGCTGCCGTCCGCGGCGGTGGCCTATGCGCTGTTCCTCATCGTCACGGGCGCTTCCTCGTAGGATGTCCCGGATGACCACCACCTTCCCGAGCGCCGGGCGCCGTGAGCGCGGCTACGACCCGGACCAGGTCGACGCCTTCCTGCGCGACGCGCGCCGCTGCTACGACGACGAGGCCGACCGTTCGCTGACCTCCGAGACCATCCGCCGGGTGTCCTTCGACATGCGACGCGGGGGCTACTCGGCGGCAGCCGTCGACCGGGTGCTCGAGCGCCTCGAGGACGCGTTCGCGGTCCGGGAGCGCGACCGCACGGTCGCCCGCGTCGGCGCCGACGCCTGGAACGCCGAGGCCAGGCGCGCGGCCCAGGAGATCCTGGACCGGGTCAGCCGGCCGGCGGGGGAGCGCTTCGACCGCGCCGGTCTCCTCACCACTGGGTACGACCGCCGCGAGGTCGATCGCTTCGCGGACCGCGTCGCCAAGTACTTCCGCGGCACCAAGCCCATGAGCGTCGAGGATGTGCGGACGGTGGCCTTCCACCCGCGTCGCGGCGGCTATCGCGAGGCGCAGGTCGACCTGCTGCTGGACGCCGTCATCGACGTCATGAACGCCGTCCGCTGACCGCATCCCCGCTCCTCCCCAGCGGTTCCGCCTGGCAGGACGCCGCCGATCCGGTCCGGGAGTCGCCATTCCGGTAACGAATGGGTAAAGTCGTGCGGAGCCATGGGTAGACACACGAACGACCTCGCTCCTCGCCAGCCGCTCACCACCGCGCCGAGGGCCGTCCCGCGACGGCGATCGGCGTTCTCGCGCGTGGCCGCCCCCACGATCGCGTTCGGCGCGGCTGCCGCGTTCATGCTCGTCAACGTCGTGGATCCCACGTCCGGCGCGGTCGCGAACCCGCAGTACCAGGAGTACCGGGCCACGGTCGCCCAGCTGGCCCGCGCCGACGCGCAGTCCCTCACGGTCACCACCGCCGACACGGCCGTCGAGATCGAGCCCGGCTTCGAGTCCGTCGCGGCCCCGCCGCCCCCGCCCCCCGTCGTGACCGCGTCGCCGTCGACCGGGTCGGGCTCCGGCGGGAAGTCGTCCGGATCAGGTGGTGGCGGCGCCATCGCCATCCCGGATCCCGGGAGCGCCAAGGGCATCGCCCGCAGCATCCTGGCCTCGCAGGGCATGGGCGACGACGAGTACGCGTGCCTCGACTACCTCTGGACCAAGGAGTCCGGCTGGCGGGTGAACGCCTACAACCCCAGCGGCGCGTACGGCATCCCGCAGGCCCTGCCCGGCAGCAAGATGGCGTCCGCGGGCCCCGACTGGCAGACCAACCCGGCCACGCAGATCACCTGGGGCCTCGGCTACATCGACTCGCGCTACGGCTCGCCGTGCGGCGCCAAGGCGCACAGCGTCCTCAAGAACTGGTACTGAGCACGGCGCCGGCCTCGGCCGCACCATGATGCGGCGGTGGATGCCCGTGCCGTCGGACTAGCCTCGGACCATGGACTACGCGGCTCTCGGCGTCGCCGGGATCGCGACCCTCGTGGCCGTCACCCTGCTGGCACGGCGGATCCGGGTGGCCACGCCGCTCGTGCTGGTCCTGGTCGGCGTGGGCATCTCGTACCTGCCGGGTGTGCCACCCGTCGAGGTGCCGCCGGAGCTGATCCTCGCCGGTGTCCTCCCGCCTCTCCTGTACGGGGCGGCCGTGACCGTTCCGCTCGTGGACCTCCGGCGCAACCTGCGCACGATCGTCAGCCTCTCAGTGGTCCTGGTGCTCGTCTCCGCCTTCGGGATCGGCCTGCTCCTGTACGCCCTCTTCCCGCACCTGTCCTTCGCCGGTGCGCTGGCCCTCGGCGCCGTCGTCAGCCCGCCCGACGCCGTCGCCGCCACCAGCATCGCCCGCCGGCTCGGCCTGCCGCCGCGCCTCGTGACCGTCCTCGAGGGGGAGGGCCTCGTCAACGACGCGACGGCGCTCGTGCTCCTGCGCACCTCCATCGCCGCCGTGGGTGCCTCCGTGGACCTCTGGCAGGCCGCGGGGGGCTTCGTGCTCTCCGCGGTGGGCGCCCTCGCGATCGGCGTCGTCGTCGGCATCATCACCACCGAGGTGCGCCGGCGGCTCGACGACCCGGTGCTCGACACGGCGATCTCCTTCGCGGTGCCGTTCGTGGCCTTCATCCCCGCGGAGGAGGTCGGTGCGTCCGGTGTGCTCGCGGTGGTGGCCGCGGGCATCTGGTCGGGCCATCGGAGCGCGTCGACCCTGTCGGCGCCGTCGCGCATCAACGAGCGGCTGAACTGGCGGACCGTCCTCTTCCTGCTCGAGAACGGCGTCTTCCTCGTGATGGGGCTGGAGCTCCGGGACATCATCGACGAGGTGCACGAGGCCGACCTCGGCGTGGGGACGGCGGTCGCCTACGGGGTCCTGACGCTCGTCGTGCTGACCCTCATCCGCTTCGGCTTCCTGGTGCCGCTGCTGCTCGGGCTCCGGCGTCACGAGGAGCACGTCGCGGCGCGGACGCGTCGGGTGCGCCGCGGACTCGAACGTCTCCGCCGGGAGCGCGGGGACGACCGTCCGTCGCGTCGCGAGCGGGCGGCCGCGCGGATCCTCCGTCGACGCCGTGCCGACCTGCAGGCCCTCCGCTCCCAGGGTCTCGGCTGGCGCGGCGGGCTCGTGCTCGGGTGGGCAGGCATGCGGGGCGTCGTGACGCTCGCGGCGGCGCAGTCGCTGCCGTCCGACACGCCGTACCGCGCGCAGCTCGTGCTCATCGCCTTCACGGTCGCGATCGTCTCGCTGCTCGTCAACGGCGGCACGCTCCCGGTCGTCATCCGGCTGAGCGGGATCCGCGGCAGCGACGCCGTCGAGGACCAGCGGCAGCTCGCGACGCTCGTCTCCGAGCTGGCCGACGCGGGGATCCGCGCGGTCGACGACGGCGTGCGGCAGCTGCCGGAGGGGACGACGGTGGACGACGAGGTCGTCGAGCGGGTGCGCCGTGACACGGCGCTGAAGGCCGAGTGGGTGACGGAGCGCGCGGATGCCATGGCGGCGGACGACGACGCGCCCCTCAGCCCCCGCGCCGTGTACCTGATGCTCCGGCGGCACGTCCTCGACGCCGAGCGCGCAGCCCTGCTCAAGGCGCGCGGGACGGGGGAGCACCCGTCCCGCGTGCTCGCCCGGGCGCAGCGCATGCTCGACCAGGAGGAGGCGCGCCTGGGCCGCCAGGCGGACGCCGGCTGACCGGACCCGCGCTGGGCGCCGCCTAGGATCGGAGCATGCCGCGCAGCAATCGACCCCGGGGGAGACGCGCGCGCGAGGACGACGACGAGGACGTGCTCACGCGCCTCCTCAGCGGCTCGCAGCACACGGAGACCCGCCGGGGCCGCGTCTGGAACGTGCAGCCCGTTTCGGCGGCGCGCGCCCTCAAGGTGTACCGCTGCCCCGGCTGCACCCTCGACATCGAGCCCGGCCACGCGCACGTCGTGGCCTGGCGCGCCGACGGCATGATGGGCGAGCAGAGCGACCTCGCCGCCCGCCGCCACTGGCACACCCACTGCTGGAAGGTCTCATGACGGACATCGCACCCCGCCCCATCACGAGCTCCACCGAGCTGCCCGCGCACCGCGAGGACGTCGAGCTCACGACCGCCGACGGCCTGCGCCTCGTGGGGGAGCTCGCGCTGCCCGCGGATCGGGATCCGGTCGCGACGCTCGTGACGCTGCACCCGCTTCCGACGGCAGGCGGGTTCATGGACTCGCACGTGCTGCGGAAGGCGGCCCTCCGTCTGCCTGCCATGGCCGGGATCGCGGTCCTCCGCTTCAACACGCGCGGGACGACGTCCGCCCGGGGGACGAGCGAGGGCGCCTTCGACGGCGGGGACGCGGAGCGGCTCGACCTCGCCGCCGCCATGGACCTCGTGGCCGCGCGCGGCCTGCCCGCGCCGTGGATCGTCGGCTGGTCCTTCGGCACGGAGATCGCGCTGAAGCACGGCCGGGCCCACCCTGTCGAGGGCGCCATCCTCCTCTCGCCGCCGCTGCATCGCGCGACGGCCGACGAGGTAGCCGCGTGGCACGGCGATCCGCGCCGCCTGGTGATCCTCGTGCCCGAGCACGACGACTTCCTGCGGCCGACCGAGGCGCGCGAGCGCTTCGCGTCCGTCCCAGAAGCGGAGCTCATCGCCGTTGACGGCGCCAAGCACCTGTGGGTGGGGGAGGCGCAGGTCTCCCGCGTCCTCACCGAGATCGTGCGGACCGTCGCGCCCGCCGCGCTGCCGCTGCCGACCGAGTGGCCGACCGCGCGCTGATCCCCCGTGAGGCGGTCAGCGCTCGTTCTGCAGCGGGACCGCGACCTGGCGGATGATCAGCAGCACCGCCGCGGCCACGGGGACCGCGATGAGGGCGCCGAGCACGCCGAGCAGGGTGCCGCCCGTGAGCGCCGCGATGACGACCACGACGCCGGGCACCTTGACCGCCCGATTCATGATGTTCGGGCTCAGCACGTACGCCTCGATCTGCATGTAGACGAGGTAGTAGATCGCCACGGCGATCCACGTGTTCATCGACTCCGGCAGCAGGACGATCTGGGCGAGCACGATGAGCGCCGAGCCGGTGACCGTGCCCACGAGCGGCAGCAGCGAGAACAGGAACGCGATGAACGCCAGCACCGCGGGCAGCGCCGCCCCCACGATGCTGAGGTAGATGAAGCTCAGCACGCCGTTGCAGAGCGCGAGGCCCACCTGGCCCATGACGTAGCGGCCGACCGACTGCGTGATCTGCTCGGAGATGTCGGCGAAGCGCGCGCGGCGCGTGGCCGGCACGAGCTTGTAGAGGCCGCTCTTGAACGAGTTGAGCGAGGCCGTGAAGTACATCGTGAGGATCACGACGATCACCAGGCCGAAGAGGAAGTTGCCGATGGTGAAGGCGACGGTGATGACGTTGCCCGTGATGGTCGCGACGTTGGAGGCGTTGGAGAGGTACTGCACGAGCTGGTCCGCGCCGGTCTGCACGTCGAAGACCTCGCGCGGGACGAACGACTGCAGGTTCTCGATGAACTGGTCGCCGCTCACGCTCTGCGCGTACTGGACGATCTGCGTGACGAGGGCGCTCGCCTGGTTCACGACGACGGGGACGACCGTCAGCAGCACGCCCGCGAGGGAGCCGAGCAGCACCAGGAAGATGACGAGGATGGCGACCGGGCGGGGAACGCCCTTGCGCTCGAGGAACGTGACGAGCGGGTCGATGCCGAGGGCCAGGAAGATGGCCGTGCCCACGTAGGTGAGGACGGTGCCGAGCGACACGAGCGCGCCGCCGATGACGAGGGCGGTGAGGACGCCGAGGCCGGCGAGGAGACCGAGGCGGTAGGGATTCTGGATCTTCACGTCGTGAGGGCTTCCGAGTCGGCGCGCGCTCAGCGCGCGGTGCGGGGGTCGTCGTCGGAAGAGGTGTCGTCCGCCTGGGTCAGCACGCCGCGGACGTTCTCGAGGTACGCGGCCACCGCCTCGCGCTCGATCCTAATCCGGTCGAGGCGCTCCTCCGCGTCGGCGACGGCCTCGCGGGCGCGGCGCTCCGCGTCCGCCACGGTCTCGCGGGCGCGGCGCTCGGCGTCGGCGATGGCGGCGCGTGCGTCGTGGTCGGCGTCCTCCCGCACCTTGCGCGCGGAGTCGCGGCTCTCGACCGCGAGCGCCTCCGCCTCCTCGCGCGTGGAGGCGAGCAGCGCCGTCACCTCCTGCAGCCGTGCCTCCGCCTCCCCGAGGTAGGCGGCGGTGCGTTCGGCGGCCTCGCGCTGGCGTTCGGCCGCGTCGCGGGCGTCGTGGTCGCGGCGGGCGGTGATCTCGGCGTCGAGGTCGAGGTGGCCCTGCTCGATCTCGCGGCTGAGCATGAGGCGCGCCTGGTCGGCCTCGGCGTGGATCTCGCGCCGGGTCTCGGCCGTCTCCCGCTCGAGGCGGAGGCGCTCGGCCTCCCGACGGTCGGCCTCCAGGGCCTCTGCCTCGGCGATCTCCCGCTCGAGCGCCGCCCGGGCGGTGACGGCCTCGAGCTCGAGCTGCGCGCGCGTCGCACGGGTCTCGCGCTCCAGGCTCTCGGTGCCCTGGGCGATGTCGCGCGCGAGGTCGGTGCGGGCCTCGTCGACGTCGCGGGCGAGGTCCCCCCGCGCGGTCGCCAGCTCCAGCTCGAGCGCCTCGCGCGTCTCGGCGATCTCACGTTCGAGGGAGGCGCGGGTCTCCTCGACGTCGCGGTCGAAGGCCGTGCGCTCGGCGTGGATCCGACGGTCGAAGTCGTCGCGCGACGCCTGCAGCTCGCGGTCCCAGTCGGTGCGGGCCTGCTCGATCTCGCGGTCGAGGTCGGCGCGGGTCTGCTCGTCGAGCTGGGCGAGGGCGATGCGGCGGCTCTCCTCGTCGAGCCGCAGGCGCTCCTCCGTCTCCCGCACGTCGCGGTCGAGCTCGGCGCGCTCCTCCGCGACGGACTCGTCGTGCCGGGCCCGCGCGTCGGCGAGCTCGCGCTCGAGGGCGCCGCGGGCGAGGACCGTGTCGCGGGCGAGGTCGGCGGCGTCGCGGCGGGCCTCGTCGGTCTCGCGATCGACCCGCGCGCGCAGCTCGGCGACCTCGCGGGCCGCCTCGGCGCGCTGGGAGTCGGTGTCCCGCTCCGCGGTGGCGCGGAGGTCAGCCACCTCGGTGCGCGTCCGGAGGAGGAGGGCCGCGGCCTCGCGCTCGGCGTCGCTGCGCAGGCCCTCGGCGCGATCGTCGGCGCGCTCGTGCAGGTCGTCCGCCTCCCGCCGGGCGGCGTCGAGGATCTGCGCGGCCTCTGCCCGCGCGGAGTCGACGAGGTGGCGGGCGGTCGCCTCGGCCTCGGCGCGCTGCGCGTCCGTCTCCTCCTGCGTGGCCCGACGGAGCCGGGCCGCGTCGGCGTCCGCCTGCGCGACCAGTCGCGTCGACTGCTCCTCCGCGACGCGCAGTGTGGCCTCGAGCCGGCTGCCGAGACCGGCGAACGTGGGGCTGCCGACCTCATCCAGCTCGTCGCGCAGCTCCTGCTCGCTGCGGCGGAGGCGCTCGGCCTCGGCGCGCAGCTCCGCGCCCTGCTGGTTCGAGCGGATGAGCTCGCGGCGCAGGTCGGCGACGGCCCGGTCGACCTCGTCGCGGTTGTAGCCGCGCATGGCGGGGCTGAACGGCGTGTCGTCGTGGGGCACGGGGGACTCCTTCGCGGGCGGCTCGCGGACGCCGGGCGGGGCGCAGCAGGAGCCGATCCTACCGAGTCGGGGGCCGGCGACCCGGTCCGTCTCCCGTCGCCGGCGGCGCCGGGGGCAGGGGCTCCCAGGGTCGTCCGGTATCCTTCGATGTCGTCGTCCGCCGCCGGTCCGCCTGCAGCACGGCGGAGCGTCGCGAGAGCACCCGTGCTCGTCGGCCGCCGCGGTCGTCATCCGATCGCTGCTCACGCGGCCGCCGCCCGCGACGACACGAGAGGAGACACCCGTGCGATTCGTCCTGGCGATCGCGACCTTCGTGGTCGCGGCCCTCATGATCGGGCTGGGGATCGCCCAGCACACGTTCCTGGCGGGACCCGACCGCATCACCGCGGCCACGTCCTCCGCCGACGGGGCCGCGTACACGGTCGTCGACGGGAAGACGCTCAACGCGCACCCCGGCCTGCAGGACACGGTCGTCCGCGGCGACGGCGAGGTCTTCGCGGCCTACGGCCCCTCGGCGGACGTCGAGGCCTGGGTCGGGACCAGCCCCTACACGCGCGTCACGATGGACGAGCAGGGTGCGCTGACGAGCCAGGTCGTGCAGCCCGACGCGACCACCACGACCCCCACGCCGTCCCCGAGCCCCGGCGCGGCGGCATCGGGCGCCGACGCGTCGGGCACCGCGGCCCCGGCGACGCCGACGGTGACCGACCCCCGCGGATCCGACCTCTGGCTCTCCGAGCAGACCGGCCAGGGCGAGGTGGCGCTCAGCACCCGGCTCCCGGACGACGTGAGCCTCATCCTCGCGACCGACGGCCAGGCCGCCGCGCCCGCCGACGTCGAGCTCTCCTGGCCCTCCGAGGGCGAGTCGCCCTGGGTCGTCCCGCTCGTGGTGGGCGGGATCGTGCTCCTCGTCGTCGGCCTCGTCCTGTACCTCCTCGCGCTCCGCCACCTGCGCCGCAGCCGCGGACCGCGCCGCAACCTGCCCCCGCGCGGCGGCCCGCGCATCCCGCGCATCGGACCGGCCGCGCGTCGCGCCGCCCTCACCGCCGGCACCGGGACGGCGCCCGTCGCAGCCCGCGGCCGCGGTCGTCGCAGCCGCATCGCGCTTCCCGTCCTGGTCGTCACCGGTCTCGCGCTGAGCGGCTGCACCGCGCAGGGCGCGCCGGCCGACCTCGCCGCGGGCGCGGGATCCACCGCGACGCCCACCCCGACGTCCTCGCTCGACGCCGCGCGGCAGGCGGAGGACGCGGATCCGCCCGTCGTCACCGCGGACCAGGCCGCGCGCATCGTGTCCCGCGTGTCCGAGGTCGCGACCGCGGCGGACCAGTCGCTGGACGCCGCCACCCTGACGCCCCGGTTCGCCGGCCCGGCGCTCCAGGAGCGCACCTCGGACTACCAGGTGCGGAAGGCCAAGCCCGACATCGCCGCCCTCCCCGCGATCCCCGCGGGCGACCTCCAACTGACGCTCCCGCAGGCGACGCTGACCTGGCCGCGCACCGTCGCGGCGGTCGTCAAGGACCCCGACACGGAGGACGCGCCCACGCTCTCCCTCACGCTCGTGCAGGACAGCCCGCGCGACAACTACCGCGTCCGCTACGCCATGCCCATCTCCACCACTGCGGCGCTGCCGGACGTGGCGCCGGCCGCCATCGGCGCGGCGCGGCTCGCGGCGGACGTCAAGCTCCTCGCGGTGCAGCCGGATCAGCTCTCCGCGGCCTACGCGGACGTGCTCAACAACGGCGACGCGAGCCAGTACGCCGACCTCTTCGACCCGACCGACGACGGCGTGCGGGCGCAGGACGCGAAGCGCAAGGCGGACTTCCCCACCTCCATCGGCGAGACGGGCACGGTCGAGTTCCAGGCCACCGCCGACTCCGCCACCCCCGTCGCCATGTCGACGGTCGAGTCGGGGGCGCTCGTGAGCGTCACGGTCCAGCTCGGCATCGTGGCGAAGCCGACGGCCGAGGGCGCCAAGGTCAACGCCAACCCGGAGGTCCAGGCGATCACCGGGCTCACCGACTCGGCGAAGGGCTTCGACACCGTCCGCACGGCGCAGATGCTCATGTACGTGCCGCCCGTGAACTCGGGCGAGAAGATCCGCCTCTACGCCTCCAGCACCCACATCACCTCGGCCAAGGAGCTCCCATGACGAACGTGCCCCCCTCCGCCGCCAGCCTCCGCGGCGCGGTCGACCTCTCCTCGCTCGTGAACCGGGCGCAGGCGCCTGCCGCTCCCGCGGGCGGTCCGGCTCCTGCCGGCGCGCCCGCGGGCCCCGGAGCGCCCGGAGCGCCCGCCGACGCGGCGGCAGCCCCGCAGACGGTCGACGTCCCCGGCCTCGTGCTCGCGGCCGACGACGCGTCGTTCACGCAGTTCCTCGACATCTCGTCCGTGGTGCCCGTCATCGTCGAGCTGGTGTCGACGGGGCTCGCCTCGAGCCGTGAGCTGTCGCCCGTGCTCGAGCGCGTGGTCACCGAGCAGGGCGGCCGCGTGCTGCTCGTGCGCATCGACGTGGACCAGAGCCCGCAGCTGGGCCAGGCCTTCCAGGCCCAGACGGTCCCCACCGTCGCGGCGCTCGTCGGCGGCCGTCCCGTCGGCCTGTTCGCCGGCGTGATCCCGGAGGACCAGGTGCGCGACGTGCTCCAGCAGGTGCTGGAGCTGGCGCAGCAGAACGGCGTGACCGGCCGGGCCGTCGCCCCCGCGGGATCCGCGGAGCCCGCGGCCCCGGTCGAGGAGCCGCTGCCGCCGCACCACGCGGAGGCCTACGCCTTCATCGAGCAGGGCGACTACGCGTCGGCCGCCGCCGAGTACCGCACCGCCATCGCGCAGAACCCGCGCGACGCCCTCGCGGTCGCCGGGCTCGCGCAGGTCAGCCTCCTGCACCGTCTCGACGGGAAGGCGGCGGACGAGATCCGCAGCGCGGCCGCATCGGCCCCCGACGACGTCGACGCGCAGCTGCTCGTCGCGGACCTGGACCTCTCCGGCGGGCACGTCGAGGACGCGTTCACGCGCCTGCTCGAGCTGTTCCCGTCCGCGGACGCCGAGGGACGCGAGGCCATCCGGCAGCGTCTGCTCGAGCACTTCGAGGTCGTCGGCCTCGAGGACCCGCGCGTCGGCGTCGCCCGACGCCGGCTCACGCGCCTGCTCTACTGACGCGCGTCCCGCCCGCACGACGACGGCGCCGCATCCCGGGGGATGCGGCGCCGTCGCCGTGTGCGCGGTCGGATCAGACCGTGGGCACCCGCGGGGTGCCGTCGTGCGAGGCGGGGTCGTCGTCCGTGGCGGACAGCGCCTCGACGGGCGGCTGCGCGTCGGGCGACTGCGGGAGGACGGGCGCTGCGGCCGCGTCGGCGAACGGCGTGCCGTCGGCGCGCGACTCGTCGGCATCGGGGGCCGCATGCGCGGGAGCCTCGACGGGGCGCAGATCCGCCGGATCCTGCCGGAGGCGCAGCCAGAGGCCGGCGAGCGGCGGCAGCGTCAGCTCCGCCGACGCCGGGCGGCCGTGCCAGCCCTCGTCGCCCGCGTGCACGGCGCCGAGGTTGCCGACCCCGGATCCGCCGAACTGCTCGGCGTCCGTGTTGAGGATCTCCTCCCACACGCCCGCCTGCGGCAGCCCCAGGCGGTAGCCCTGGAGGGGCGCGCCGGAGAAGTTGTGCACGACGGCGACCTGGTTGCCCTCGCGGTCGCGGCGGAGGAACGCGAGCACGTTGCGTCCGGCGTCGCCCGCGTCGATCCACTCGAAGCCGGCCGGGTCGTTGTCGAGCGCCCACATCGCCGGTGTGTCGACGTAGGTGCGGTTGAGCGACCCGACGAGGTCGAACAGGGCGCGGTGCACGGGCTGGTCGAGGATCCACCAGTCGAGCCCGCGCTCCTCGCTCCACTCGGACGGCTGCCCGAACTCCTGGCCCATGAACAGCAGCTGCTTGCCCGGGTGCGACCACATGAAGCTGAGGTACGCGCGCACGTTGGCGAGCTTCTGCCAATGGTCGCCCGGCATCTTGCCGACGAGCGAGCCCTTCCCGTGCACGACCTCGTCGTGGCTGATGGGGAGGAGGAAGTTCTCCGTGTGCGCGTAGACCATCGAGAACGTGATCTGGCCGTGGTGGTACGAGCGGTACATCGGGTCCTCGGCCGCGTAGTCGAGGGTGTCGTGCATCCAGCCCATGTTCCACTTGAGCCCGAAGCCGAGGCCGCCGTCGCTCGTGGGGCGCGTCACGCCGGGGAAGCTCGTGGACTCCTCCGCGATCATCACGATGCCGGGGTGGGTGCGGTACGCGGTGGCGTTGACCTCCTGCAGGAAGCTGATCGCCTCGAGGTTCTCGCGGCCGCCGTGCACGTTGGGGAGCCACTGGCCCTCCTCGCGCGAGTAGTCGAGGTACAGCATCGAGGCCACGGCGTCGACGCGCAGGCCGTCGATGTGGAACTCCTCGAACCAGTACAGCGCGTTGGCGACGAGGAAGTTCCGCACCTGCGACTGGCCGAAGTCGAAGACCAGGGTGCCCCAGTCCTGCTGCTCGCCGCGGCGCGGATCCGTGTGCTCGTAGAGCGGCTGGCCGTCGAACTGCGCGAGCGCGAACGCGTCCTTCGGGAAGTGGGCCGGGACCCAGTCGACGATGACGCCGATGCCGGCCTGGTGCAGCGCGTCGATCAGGAACTTGAGGTCGTCCGGGGACCCGAAGCGCGAGGTGGGCGCGAAGTAGCCGGAGACCTGGTAGCCCCAGGAGCCGCCGAACGGGTGCTCCGCGAGCGGCAGGAACTCGACGTGCGTGTAGGCGAGCTCCTGCAGGTAGGCGACGAGCTCGCCGGCGACCTCGCGGTAGCCGAGGCCGGGGCGCCAGGATCCGAGGTGCATCTCGTACACGCTCATGGGGGAGTCGTGCGGATCGCGCGCGGCGCGCTCCTCCAGCCAGGCGGCGTCGTCCCACTGGTAGTCGCTCGTCTCGACGCGCGAGGCGGTGGCGGGCGGGACCTCGGTCATGCGGGCCATCGGGTCGGCCTTCTCGATCCACTGGCCGGCCTGCGTGAGGATCTCGTACTTGTACGAGACGCCGGGATCGACGCCCGGCACGAAGAGCTCCCAGACGCCGTTGCCGTCGAGGCGGCGCATCGCGTGCTGCACGCCGTCCCAGCCGTTGAACCCGCCGATGACGCGGACGGCCCGGGCGTGCGGCGCCCACACGGAGAACGAGACGCCCCAGTAGGTGCGGGCGACGCCCCAGTGCTCGCGGTGATGGGCGCCGAGGACGTCCCAGAGCCGCTCGTGGCGGCCCTCGCCGAACAGGTAGAGGTCGAGGTCGCCCACGGTGGGGAGGAAGCGGTACGGGTCGTCGCTCGTCCAGGTGCCGCCGTCGGAGTAGCGCGCCTCGACCTGGTAGTCCTGGAGGCCGAGCACGTGCGCGCCCTGCCAGACGCCGTGGCCCACGTGCGCGAGCGCGACGCGGGCGCCCGTGGCGAGGACCACCGAGACCGCCTCGGCGAGCGGACGCAGGGCCCGGACGACGACGAGGTCGTCGCCGACGCCGTCGATGGCGACGGGGTGCTGGCCGAGGACCGAGTGCGGTCCGGAGTGGGCGCCATCGGCGACGGCGCGCAGGTCGTGGTCCGCCACCTCGGGGAGGCGGATGGGGTCGGCGGCGGACGCGGGTGCGTCCTCCGCGGCACCGTCATCGGCCGCGGGCACGGGGACGTCGGCGCCGCGCTCCACGTCCGCGTCGGCGGCCGGGGGCACGACGACGTCGGCGCCGGGCAGCTCGTCCTGGGGGTCGTGCGCGGGGGTGGTGTCGGTCATGTCCGTCATCCCTTCGATGCGGTCGGGTGGACCCGGAACACGTGCACGGGGTGCGTGAACGCGTCGAGCCGGACGAAGTTGGAGGTCGACCACGTGTAGACGTCGCCCGTGAGGAGGTCCTCGACGTCGAAGACGGCGTCCTCGGCGAGTCCCCAGCGGGTCGGGTCGAGGTGGACCTGGGTCTCGCGCGCGGAGTGCGGGTCGACGTTGGCGACCACGAGGATCGTGTCGGCCTCGCCCGTGCCGGTGTGCTCGGCCGCGAGGTGCTTGGAGTAGACGAGGATCGAGTCGTCGTCGCTCCAGTGCACGTCGAGGTTCCGCAGCTGGCGGAGCGCGGGGTGCTGGCGGCGGATCTCGTTGAGGCGCGTGATCTCCGGCGCGATGGAACCGCCGAGCTCCTCCTGGCGTTGCCAGTCGCGCGGCTTGTACTCGTACTTCTCGTTGTCGATGTTCTCCTCGGCGCCGGGGCGCGCGACGTTCTCGATCAGCTCGTAGCCCGAGTAGATGCCCCACGACGGCGACGCGGTCGCGGCGATGGCCGCGCGGATCCGGTACGCGGCCCGCCCGCCGAACTGCAGGTAGGGCGTGAGGATGTCGTGCGTGTTCGCGAAGAAGTTCGGGCGCAGGTAGTCGCTCGTCTCGTGGCTGACCTCGGTGAGGTACTCCTCGAGCTCCTCCTTCGTGTTGCGCCAGGTGAAGTACGTGTACGACTGCTGGAAGCCGATCTTGGCGAGCGTGCGCATCATCGCGGGGCGCGTGAACGCCTCGCTGAGGAAGATCGCGTCGGGCTCGTCGCGCATCACCTGGTGGATGAGGCGCTCCCAGAACACGAGCGGCTTGGTGTGCGGGTTGTCGACGCGGAAGATCTTGACGCCGAGGCCGAGCCACACGCGCATGACGCGGAGCATCTCGCGGTAGCTGCCCTCGGGGTCGTTGTCGAAGTTCAGCGGGTAGATGTCCTGGTACTTCTTCGGCGGGTTCTCGGCGTACGCGATCGAGCCGTCGGGGAGCGTCGTGAAGAGCTCCGGGTGGGTCGTGACCCACGGGTGGTCGGGCGAGGCCTGGAGCGCGATGTCGATCGCCAGCTCCATGCCGTGGTCGGCGACCGCCTGGACGAACGCGCGGAAGTCCTCGGCCGTGCCGAGCTCCGGGTGGATGGAGTCGTGCCCGCCGTCCTCGGAGCCGATGCCGTAGGGCGACCCCGGGTCGTGCGGACCCGCGGTGAGCGTGTTGTTGGGGCCCTTGCGGTTGGTGCGGCCGATGGGGTGCACCGGCGGGATGTAGACGACGTCGAAGCCCATGTCGCGGATCGCGGGGAGGCGCTCGGCGGCCGTGGCGAAGGTGCCGCTCGTCCAGGAGCCGTCCTCGTGCTCCACCGCGCCCTCGGAGCGCGGGAAGAACTCGTACCAGGATCCGACGGCGGCGCGCTCGCGCTCCACGACGATGGTGCGCTCGGGGGAGAGCGTGACCAGGCTGCGGAGGGGGACGCGGTCGATCGCGGCCAGGACCTCGGGGGTCGTGGCGGCGGCGAGGCGGGCCTGGGCCGTGACGTCGGTGTCCGCGATGCCGGCGAGGGCGTCGCGGAGCGCGCCGCGGTCGGCGGGGGCGCGGTCGTCGTCGGCGGCCGCGCGCTCGAGCGCCTCCGCGCCGAGGGCCAGCATCACGTCGACGTCGAGCCCGGCGGGCACCTTGATCTCGGCGTTGTGCAGCCACGTGCCGAAGTCGTCGGACCACGCGCTGACCCGCCACGTCCAGACACCCTGCGTCGCGAGCTGGGCGGTCGTGATCCAGCGGTCGAGGCCGGGCTTCGTGGCATCCAGGGACATGCGGTGCTCGGTGACGGCGCCGGACGGATCGGTGAGCAGCACGTCGGCGCCGATGAGGTCGTGGCCCTCGCGGAAGATCGTCGCGCCGAAGGGCACCACGTCGTGGACGAAGCTCTTGGCGGGCCAGAGGTCGTCCTCGATCTGCGGGGTGAGCGACAGGATCGGGATGCGGCCGATGACGGGGACGTAGTCGTCGTCGAGGGTGGGCCCGGCGGCGGGGGCCCGGTCGGCGGGCGTCGGTTCGAGCGGCAGGTCGGATCGCGCAGGCCCGGCGTCGGGCGTCGGCTCGGCGGCCGGCGCGGCGTGGCGCGGCGCGGACGGCGCGGGAGCGACGGGCTCCGGCGCGGGCGCCGGGGCGTGCACGGGCTCCGGATCGGCGGGGACCGGCGGGGTCGCGGGCTCCGCGGGGATCACGCGCGGCTGCGGCTCCGGGGTCGCGGGGGCCGCCTGGGCGGGTGCCTCCGGGATCAGCGGGGGTCGGGGCTCAGGGGGCCTCTGGGCGTCCTGGAGCTTCTGGGCCTTGGCGGCCTTGCGGGCGGCACGGCCGCGCACCGGGCGGGGGAGGGGATCGGGTCCGTCCTGGGGTGTGGTCACTGTTCGACCGTAGCCCGTGCGCCGTCCGGCTGTCGCTCGCCGCGGCGGTGGCGCGCGCCGTGCGGATCCCCGACGCCCGCGCGTCACCGGCCGTGCGCCCCGCGTCCACGGCTCCTCCACGCCCGGCCGGGACCCTGGTGCGCACCACCCCGCGCCCCTAGGCTCGGGGCCACCCGCGCGGGTCCGCCCGCCGCCGTCCGGTCCGAGGGAGTCCCGTGAAGGCCATCCGCAGATTCACCGTCCGTGCCGTCCTCCCGGAGGAGCTGTCCGCGCTGGACGAGCTCGCCGGGAACCTCCGATGGTCGTGGTACGAGCCGACCCGCCGCGTCTTCGCGCACGTCAGCCCGGAGCTCTGGGAGGGCATGGGCCACGATCCGGTGGCGCTTCTCGGCGCGGTCGACCAGGAGCGACTCCGCGAGCTCGCGGCCGACGGGGGCTTCGTCGCGTGGGCGGAGGAGCAGCGGCAGGACCTCCGCACGTACTGCCACGAGCCCCGCTGGTACCAGTCGCTCGGCGATGACGTGCCCGAGTCCATCGGCTACTTCTCGCCCGAGTTCGGGATCGCCGCCGCGCTGCCGCAGTACTCCGGCGGACTCGGGATCCTGGCGGGCGACCACCTCAAGAGCGCCTCCGACCTCGGGGTGCCGCTCGTGGGCGTCGGCCTCTTCTACCGCTCCGGCTACTTCCGCCAGGGGATCTCCTCCGACGGCTGGCAGCAGGAGACCTACCCCGTGTTCGACCCGGACGGCCTGCCGCTCCAGGTGCTGCGCGACGGGGACGGCGCGCCCGTCCACGTGTCCCTCGCGCTGCCCGAGGACCGCACGCTGCACGCGCGGATCTGGGTGGCCCGGGTCGGCCGCATCCCGCTGCTCCTCCTCGACACCGACGTGCCCGAGAACGACGACGACCTCCGCCGTGTCACCGACCGGCTCTACGGCGGCGGCGGCGAGCACCGGCTCCACCAGGAGCTGCTGCTCGGCATCGGCGGAGTGCGCGCCATCGCGGCGCACGCGCGCGTCACGGGCGCACCCGTCCCGCGCGTCTTCCACACCAATGAGGGCCACGCCGGCTTCCTCGGCGTGGAGCGGATCTCGACCCTCATGGCCGACGGGCTCGACGTCGACGAGGCGCTCCAGGTGGTGCGCGCGGGCACGGTCTTCACGACGCACACACCTGTGCCCGCGGGCATCGACCGGTTCGACGTGGACCTGGTGCGGCGGCACGTCACGGAGCGCCTGCTGCCGGGCGTCCCGCCGGAGCGCGTGCTCGGGCTCGGCGCGGAGTCCCACGACGGCGGATCGCCGGACGTGTTCAACATGGCGCTCATGGGCCTCCGCCTCGCGCAGCGCGCCAACGGGGTGTCCCAGCTGCACGGCGAGGTGAGCCGGGGCATGTTCGCGGGGCTCTGGCCGGGCTTCGACACCGATGAGGTGCCGATCACGAGCGTGACGAACGGCGTGCACGCGCCGACGTGGACGGATCCGATGCTCATGTCGCTCGCGCGGGAGCGCCTCGGCACCTGGGACACCACGGCGGCCGACTGGTCGTCGCCCGCCGTGACCGACGGCGACCTCTGGGATGTGCGCGGCCGGATGCGCCGCCAGCTCGTGGAGGATGCCCGTCGTCGCGTCGTGCGTGCCTGGCGCGAGCAGAACCCGGGCGCCGTCGAGCCCGCCTGGCTCGAGGACGTGCTCGACCCCGAGGTCCTCACGATCGGCTTCGCCCGGCGCGTCCCCACCTACAAGCGCCTCACGCTCATGCTCCACGACCGGGAGCGCCTCCGCCGGATCCTCACCGACCCCGACCGGCCCGTGCAGATCGTGGTCGCGGGGAAGTCCCACCCGGCGGACGACGAGGGCAAGCGCCTCATCCAGGAGCTGGTGCGCTTCGCGGCCGAGCCGGGGATCCGCGGGCGGCTCGTGTTCCTCCCCGACTACGACATCGGCATGGCGCAGCTGCTCTACCCGGGCACCGACGTGTGGCTCAACAACCCGCTCCGGCCGCTCGAGGCGTGCGGCACGTCGGGCATGAAGGCGGCGCTCAACGGCGCGCTCAACCTGTCGATCCTCGACGGCTGGTGGAACGAGTACTTCGACGGCGGCAACGGGTGGGCGATCCCGTCGGCCGACCGCGCGCACGACGGCGCCGAGCGCGACGCGATGGAGGCGACCGCGCTCTACGACCTCATCGAGAACCGCATCGCGCCGCGCTTCTACGAGCGGGACGCGGACGGCGTGCCCGTCGGCTGGGTGCACGACATCCGGCACACGCTCCGGACGCTGTCGCCCGAGCTGAGCGCCGACCGGATGGTGCGGCAGTACGTCGAGCGGCTGTACGTGCCCGCGGGCCGCGCGCAGGCCGTCGTCGCGGCGGACGGGGCGGCGCGGGCCCGCGAGCTGGCCGCCTGGCGGGCGCGCGTCGCCGCCGCGTGGCCGTCCGTGCAGGTCGCGCACGTCGAGTCGGAGGGCGTCGAGCACCAGGCGCAGGTCGGCGACGAGCTGCGGGTGCGCGCGTGGGTGGCGCTCGGCGGCCTCGGCGCGGAGGACGTGACGGTCGAGGTCGTGCACGGGTCGACGGGCGAGGGCGACGTGCTCACGGACGTCGTGCGGCAGGCGCTCGAGCCGGTCGGCGGATCCGGCGGGCAGCAGGAGTACGCGGGCGCCGTGCGTCTCGCGAGCGCGGGACCGTTCGGCTACACCGTGCGCGTGGTGCCGCGGCACGAGCTGCTGGCGTCGAGCGCGGAGCCGGGTCTGGTCGCGGTCGCGAGCTGACGCGGCCGGGCGGCGTCCCCGGGCGCCGCGTCAGGCGGGCGTGGCGGAGAGCTTCGCGGCGAGCACCTCGGCGAAGCGCGCGTAGCCGCGGTCGTTCGGGTGGTTGTCCGGGCCCATCCAGCCGTACGGGTCGGAGGCGCCCTCGCCGACCATGCGCGGGATGTACGCGCCGATCTCGAACACGTCGGCGAGCGGATCCGCGGACGCCGCGTCGCGGAGCGCGCCGATGTAGTCCGCCCAGGTCGTGCCGCGGATCGGCAGCGTCGTGCGCTCGTACGGCGGGGTGAAGAGGATGGGCGCCTCGCTCGTGGTGCGGATCAGCTCGATGAGCACGGCCGCGTCCGAGCGCACCTGCTCGGGCGTGCGGACGACCACGTCGTTGATGAGGTGCTCGGGCATCCAGAGGTCGAGCTCGAAGCGGGGGGCCGAGCGGATCCACGTGCTCACGCCGTCGGGCCGCGCCCTCTCCGACAGCTGCCAGAGCTGCGAGCCGGAGTTGCCGCCCTCGATGACGTGGATCCCGCGGGTCTCGTCGCCGTCGAAGAGCCAGGCGCCCTCGAGCTCGGGCTTCCCGCCGGCCCACGCCACCGTGATCGCGTGCTCGGCGGACTCGAGCGGCGGGCTCGTCCAGGTGAGGGAGCCGCCGACGTCCGCGCGCACGGTCTCGGGCGCGCCGTCGTCGACCTGCACGGTGATGGCCGCGTCGAGCCCGGGCGCCCACCAGCACACGCGCGCCGACGTCATGCGGGCCGTGTACGTGCCGGGACCCGCGGCCTCGGTGAGCGCGACGACGCGGCGCCCCCAGCCGTGCCTGCCACCCGCGGCGGGCGTCCCGGCGAACGCGAAGCCCTGGTCGGCGGGCACGGTGATCTGGTGCCGTGACGCGATGTAGTCGAGGCCGCCGCGCGCGCCCGACGGGTACGCGCCGCGCAGCCGGTCGCGGAGCTGGGCGGGGTAGGCGTGCTGCAGCGTGGTGGCGCCCTGGCCCTCGGTGATGCTGTCGCCGAGCACGCCGATCGTGAGGCGCCGCTCCCGCACCCCGTCCCGCAGGGCGTAGAAGCCCGCGAGCGCGTCGTCGGGGGCGTAGGTCATCGGGTCGATCGGCGGGCCGCCGGACGCGGTGACGGCGGGCGCGGGCGGATCCCCGGGATCCGTCGTCGGGGTCGCGGTGGCACCCGCGGTCGGCGGGGCGGGGCGCGGCGTCGTGGTGCAGCCGGCGACGGCGGCCACGGCCGACAGCGCGGCCAGGCCGCCGCCCGCGACGAGGGCGCGACGGGTGAGGGTCCGGCGCCGGCCGGTCGGACGGTCGGCGGCAGGCAGATCGGGGGAGCGGCCGCCGGGCGGGGCGGGGGACTCGTCGGTCATGGGCGGCATCCTCGTCGTTCGGGGCGCGACGGTGCGCGGCGGATCGTGCGGGTGCCTCCAGGAGAGCACACGAGCGCCGCGTGGCGCGAACCCGTCGCGGCCCCCGTCCGGGTCGGGACGCGGCATCCGCATCCGCCGCGCGACGGGCGGGACGCGCTCAGCGGGCCAGGTAGATCCGCAGCGCCGGCCCGTCGACCTCGACCCGGTCGCCCGGCGCGTCGTCGGCCGTCGAGACCTCGGGCCGCTCCCACTCGCTCGACCAGAGCAGGCGCCAGCGCGTCACCCCGTCGTGCTCCGGCAGCGTCACCTCCGCGCGGGACTCCTGGCCGTGGACCACGACGAGCACCGTGTTCGGATCCTCCGTCTCGGGGGTGGAGGTCGTGATCCACTGCAGCGTGCGCGTGCCCGTCGACTCCCAGGCCGCCTCCGTCATGGGCGCGCCGTCGGCGTCGCGCCAGGCGAGGACGGAGGCGCTCGGCACGTGCGCGTCGGGCTCCGCGTACCGCACGGGCCGGAGCGCCGGGTTCTCCCGCCGGATGCGGAGGAGGTGGCGCGTGGTCGCCTCCAGGTCCATCCGCCACGCGTCCTCGTCCCAGCGCATCCACGTCGCCGCGTTGTCGAGGCAGTAGCCGTTGTTGTTGCCGCGCTGCGTGCGGCCGCGCTCGTCGCCCATCGTGATCATGGGGATCCCCGCGGAGACGAGCAGCGTGCCGAGCAGGTTGCGCGAGGTGCGGCGGCGGGCCGCGAGGATCGCCGCGTCGCGCGTCGGGCCCTCGACGCCGTGGTTCCAGGAGCGGTTGGCATCCGTGCCGTCGCGGTTCGACTCGCCGTTGCCGCTGTTGTGCTTGCGGTCGTAGGAGGTGAGGTCCGCGAGCGTGAAGCCGTCGTGCGCGGTGACGAAGGAGACGGAGGCGAGCGGGCCGCGGTCGGCGGCGAAGGTGCCCGAGGATCCCGCGAGGCAGGACGCGAGCGCGCCCACGCCGTTCGGGGCGCGTCCGGAACGCCGGGCTTCGGCCACGTCGGTGAGCCAGAAGTCGCGCACGACGTCCCGGTAGCCGTCGTTCCACTCGCTCCAGCCGGATCCGAACCCGCCCGTGCGCCAGCCGCCCATGCCCACGTCCCACGGCTCGGCGATCATGAGCAGCCCCTGGAGCGCCTCGTCCTCCACGATGGCGCGCAGCAGCGGGTGCTCCGGGTCGAAGTCGACGCGCTCGTCGCGGCCGAGCGTGACGGCGAGGTCGAAGCGGAAGCCGTCGACGCCCATCACGTCGGACCAGTGCTCGAGCGAGTCGAGCACGAGGCGCTGCGCGTCGGGCCGGGACAGGTCGACCGTGTTGCCGCAGCCCGTCACGTCGATGGGGGTGCCGTCCGGCGTGTGCCGGTAGTACCGCGCGCCGTCGAGGCCGCGCAGGCTCGTGATCGGCCCGTCGGCGCCCTCCTCCGCGGTGTGGTTGTAGACGACGTCGAGAACGACCTGGATCCCCGCCGCGTGCAGCGCGTCGACCATCGCGCGGAACTCGGCAGCCACGGCGTCCGCGCCCGCGTCGCGCGACCGGCGCGTGGCGTAGGGCGCGTGCGGCGCCAGGTACGCGAGCGTGTTGTAGCCCCAGTGGTTGATGCGGCCCTGCGCGCGCAGCCGCTCCTCGCTCGTGGACGCGTGCACCGGCAGCAGCTCGACCGTCGTGATCCCGAGGTCCACCAGGCGCTCGACCGTGGTCGGGTGCCCGAGCCCCGCGTACGTGCCGCGCAGCTCCTCCGGCAGCCGCTCGTCGGTCTTCGTGAAGCCGCGCACGTGCAGCTCGTAGACGACCTGGCGGTCGCGCGGCACGACGGGGCGCGCGGCGCGGCGGGCGGCGCGCTCCTCGGCGGGCACCTCGCGCGTGGCGACCGAGCGCCAGGCGGCGGGCCCCACCTGCACCAGGCCGCGCGCGTAGGGGTCCAGCAGGTGCCGCGTCGGGTCGAAGGCGTCCCCGGGCGCCGGGTGGCCGTCGACGCGCACGGAGTACGCGGTGCCGGGGACGAGCCGGGCGCTCGATCCCGTCCAGACGCCGCCGTCGCCCCGTTCCATCGCGACGACCTCGACCACCCGGCGCGGGTCGTCGACGTCCGAGACGGTGAGCTCCACGGCGGATGCGCCGTGGCTCACGACGCGCAGCGTGCCGCCCTGGTCGTGGAGCGTCAGCCCCAGGGGCACGGGCGGTCCGGGGCGCGGCATGCGACCTAGGGTAGGGGCATGACGGTCTACCTCGACCACGCGGCGACGACCCCGATGCGGCCCGAGGCGATCGCGGCGCTCGCCGGGGCGCTCACGCTCGTGGGGAACCCGTCCTCCATCCACTCGCACGGCCAGGAGGCCCGGCGTGTGCTCGAGGAGGCGCGCGAGGCCATCGCGCGGGCGCTCGACGCGGATCCCGTCGAGGTGATCCTCACGTCCGGCGGCACCGAGTCGGTGAACCTCGGGATCAAGGGGCTGCACGGCGCGCGCGTCGCCTCCGATCCCCGTCGCACGCGGATCCTCGTGCCCGACGGCGAGCACCACGCGACGGTCGACACGGTCGAGTGGCTCGAGCGCCGCGGCGCCGTCGTGGAGCGGCTCCCGATCGACGAGGTCGGGCGCATCCGGGTCGACGCGGTCGCCGCCGCGCTCGCCGCCGACCCCGGATCCGTCTCCCTCCTCACCTTCCTCGCCGCGAGCAACGAGGTCGGCACGATCCAGCCCGTGGAGGAGCTGGCGGCGCTCGCCGCGGCCCACGGCGTGCCCGTGCACGTCGACGCGGTCGCGGCGCTCGGGCACATGCCGGTGCCGTTCCGGCGCTGGCGCGGGGCGGGCGTCGCGGCCGTGAGCGTCTCGGCGCACAAGGTCGGCGGGCCCGTCGGCAGCGGAGCGCTCGTGCTCGCGCGGCAGGCGACGGTGGATCCGCAGATCCACGGCGGCGGCCAGCAGCGCCAGGTGCGCTCGGGCACGCAGGACGCCGCGTCCGCTGTCGCGTTCGGCACGGCCGTCACCCTCGCGGTCGCCGAGCTCGACGCCGAGGCGGTGCGCGTGGCACGCCTCCGAGACCGCCTGGTCGAGTCCGCTCTGCGCGACGTCCCCGGCGCGGTGCTGCGCGGCGACCCGGATCCCGCGGGCCGACTCCCCGGCAACGCGCACCTCACCTTCGCGGGCTGCCAGGGCGACTCGCTGCTCCTCCTGCTCGACATGGCCGGCGTCTCGGTGAGCACGGGATCCGCCTGCCAGGCCGGCGTGCCCGAGGTCTCCCACGTGCTCATCGGCATGGGCATCCCGGATGACGAGGCCCGCGGCGCGCTCCGCTTCACGCTCGGTCGCACCACCACCGACGCCGACGTCGACGCGCTCCTGGCGGCGCTGCCCGACGCCGTCGCACGCGCCTCCCGGGCGGGCCTCGCGGGCCGCGCGGCGCGTAGGCTCACGGGGTGAAGATCCTCGCAGCGATGAGTGGCGGAGTCGACTCCGCCGTGGCCGCCGCCCGCGCCGTGGAGGCCGGGCACGACGTGACGGGCGTGCACCTCGCGCTCAGCCGCATGCCGGGGACGCTGCGCACCGGATCCCGCGGCTGCTGCACCATCGAGGACTCGATGGACGCGCGCCGCACGGCCGACCTGCTCGGCATCCCGTTCTACGTGTGGGACTTCTCCGAGCGCTTCGCGGCGGACGTCGTCGACGACTTCGTCGCCGAGTACCAGGCCGGCCGCACCCCGAACCCCTGCATGCGCTGCAACGAGCGGATCAAGTTCGCCGCGCTCCTCGAGAAGGCGCTCGACCTCGGCTTCGACGCCGTCTGCACGGGCCACTACGCCGACGTCATCCCGGGGCCCGACGGCGAGCCCGAGCTGCACCGCGCCGCCGCGTGGGCCAAGGACCAGTCGTACGTGCTGGGTGTGCTCACGGCCGAGCAGATCGCCCACTCGTACTTCCCGCTCGGATCCACGCCCTCCAAGGCCGAGGTGCGCGCCGAGGCCCAGGCGCGCGGGATCCAGGTCGCGCAGAAGCCCGACAGCCACGACATCTGCTTCATCCCCGACGGCGACACGCGCGGCTGGCTCGCGGACCGCGTGGGCGCCGAGCCGGGGGACATCCTCGACGGCCAGGGGAACGCGATCGGCACCCACCAGGGCGCGGCGGCCTTCACGGTGGGGCAGCGCAAGGGGCTCGCGATCGGCACGCCGGCGCCCGACGGCCGGCCGCGGTTCGTGCTGGAGATCCGGCCCAAGGACAACACCGTGGTCGTCGGCCCGCAGGAGGCGCTCGCGATCCGCGAGATCGCCGGATCCTCCTTCACGTGGGCCGGCACCCCGCCCACGCGGCCCGACCAGCCGTTCGACTGCGACGTGCAGATCCGCGCGCACGCCGACCCCGTCCCCGCGCGGGCGTCGGTGTCGGAGGTCGATGGCAGCATGCAGCTCGTGATCACCCCCCGAGACCCCCTGCACGGCGTCGCCCCCGGTCAGACCGCCGTCGTCTACGCCGGCACGCGCGTGCTCGGCCAGGTCACCATCGACCGCACCGTGAGCGCCGTGGCCGACGCCCGGCCGCCGATGCGCGACGCCGCCCTCGTCGGCGCGGCCGCGGGGGAGTGACGCGCGCATGAGCGACACCGACACCGACACCGCCTCGCCCGCTGCGGACGACGCCGTCCCCGCGACGACCCCCGCCGACCTCGAGGCGGCGTCCGCCCGCGTCGAGGCGCTCCGCACCGAGATCGAGCGCCACCGCGACGAGTACTACGGGGCGGACGCGAGCACCCTCAGCGACGCCGAGTACGACGCGCTCGTGCACGAGCTCGAGGCGCTCGAGGAGGCCCACCCCACGCTCCGCAGCCAGGACAGCCCCACGCAGACCGTCGGCGGCCGCGCGGAGACCACGCTGTTCGCGCCCGTCACGCACGCCGAGCGCATGCTCAGCCTCGACAACGTGTTCAGCGAGGAGGAGCTCGCCGAGTGGGCGGCGAAGGTCGAGCGCGACGCCGGGAGCGGCCGGGTCCGGTACCTCAGCGAGCTCAAGATCGACGGTCTGGCCATCAACCTCCGCTACGAGCACGGCGTGCTCGTCACGGCGGCCACGCGCGGCGACGGCGTCGTCGGCGAGGACGTCACGCAGAACGTGCTCACCATGGGCACGGTCCCGGAGCGCCTCGCGGGCACCGGGCATCCTCCGCTCGTCGAGGTGCGCGGCGAGATCTTCTTCCCCGTCGCCGAGTTCGACGAGCTCAACGCGCGGCAGCTGGAGGTGGGGGAGCGCGTCTTCGCGAACCCGCGCAACGCCGCAGCCGGATCCCTGCGGCAGAAGGAGGAGGGCAAGAGCGCCGCGCGCCTCGAGCTCATGCACGCGCGCATCCGCCGCCTCCGCATGCTCGTGCACGGCATCGGCGCCTGGCCCGTGCGCGAGCTGGAGCGCGACGCGCGCGTGTCCGCGCAGTCCGACGTCTACGGGCTGCTGGCCGGATGGGGCCTGCCCATCTCCACGCACTTCCGGGTGTTCGACGACATCGCCGAGGTCGCCGGGTTCGTGCGGCGGCACGGCGCCCACCGCGCGGAGGTCGAGCACCAGATCGACGGCATCGTCGTCAAGGTCGACGACCTCGGTCTCCACGAGGAGCTGGGCGCCACCAGCCGCGCGCCGCGATGGGCGACCGCATACAAGTACCCGCCCGAGGAGGTCAACACGACGCTCCTCGACATCGTCGTGAGCGTCGGCCGCACGGGTCGCGCGACGCCGTTCGCGGTCATGGAGAAGGTCGAGGTCGCCGGTTCCGAGGTGCGCCAGGCCACGCTGCACAACCAGCAGGTCGTCAAGGCCAAGGGCGTGCTCATCGGCGACACGGTCGTGCTGCGCAAGGCCGGCGACGTCATCCCCGAGGTGCTCGGCCCGGTCGTCGAGCTGCGGACGGGGAAGGAGCGCGAGTTCGTCATGCCCACGCTCTGCCCCGAGTGCCAGACGCCGCTCAAGCCCGCCAAGGAGGGCGACATCGACCTCCGCTGCCCGAACGCGCGCAGCTGCCCGGCGCAGGTGCGCGGTCGCGTCGAGCACGTGGCCTCGCGCGGCGCGCTCGACATCGAGGGCCTCGGCGAGGTCGCGGCCGCCGCGCTCACGCAGCCGCTCGAGCCGGAGGATCCGCCGCTCGAGACCGAGGCGGGCCTGTTCGAGCTCACGATGGCCGACCTCGTGCCCATCACGGTGGTCGTGCGCGACGCCGAGACCGGCATGGTCAAGGTCGACGAGAAGACCGGCGAGGCCAAGCGCGTCACGCCGTTCCGCCGCCGGCGTCAGAAGCGCGACGGCCCCTTCGATCCCGCCGCGCCCGTCGGCGATGAGGACTCCGTGCCGTCGAAGTCCGCCGAGGTGCTGCTCGAGAACCTCGAGAAGGCGAAGACGCAGGACCTGTGGCGCATCCTCGTGGCGCTCAGCATCCGGCACGTCGGCCCGGTCGCCGCGCGCGCGCTGGCCGGCTGGTTCGGCTCGCTCGACGCCATCCGCTCCGCGAGCCGCGAGGAGCTGGCGGCGGTCGACGGCGTGGGCGGCATCATCGCCGACGCGCTGCTCGACTGGTTCGAGGTCGACTGGCACCGCGAGATCGTCGACCGCTGGGAGAAGGCGGGCGTCGTCACGGCGGTCCCCGGCCACCCGGGTCCCGGCGCGGCGGCCGCGGCGGGCGGCGTGCTCGCCGGCCTCACGGTCGTGGCCACCGGATCGCTCGAGGGCTACACGCGCGAGGGCGCGCTCGAGGCGATCATGGCGGCGGGCGGCAAGGCCGGATCCAGCGTCAGCAAGAAGACGCACTACGTCGCGGCCGGTCCGGGCGCCGGCTCGAAGCTCGGCAAGGCGGAGGCGCTCGGCGTGCGGATCATCGACGCGGCGGAGTTCCGCCTGCTCGTCGAGCAGGGGCCCGACACGATCGCGCTGCCCGACCGGGATCCGGCTCAGGACGACTCGGCTCCGACGCCGGACGACGGACCGGCGGCGGCGTCGACGCCCACGCCGAAGCGCGCCCGGAAGCGGAAGACCCCGGCCGAGGCGGATCCCGCGACCGAGCCCGGCGCCGAGCCCGCGGATCCCCCGACCAGCACCTGATCGGGCCTCCCTGGGGCAGACGTGCGCCGATAGCATTGACGGACGCGTCGGCGCGGGGTGCGCCATCCACAGGCGTCTGACCTCCCACGCCGGATTCTGGGGGATCTCGAGCCGTGACGACTCGCTTCCGCGCGCTGTTGGCCGCCGCGGTCATCGCCTGGGCGCTGGTCGGGACGTTGGTCGCACCCGCGGCCGGGGCGGTGACGCGTCTGCCCGTGGTCCTCGCCGGGCCGGACGCGGCCGACCCCACCGCGGGTGCGCGCCTGCCGAGCCCCGCCCGGGTGGTCCAGCGGCTCCGCGCCGCGGACGTCTCCGACCGGACGCTCCGCGACACGTCCCCCGTCGCGCTCCTGGGCGCGCTGCCCGAGCTCGACGCGCCGGAGCTCCGGCGGCTCGCGCGCGCCGTGCCGGACACGATCCGGGAGCTGGTCCGCCGCCCGCCCTCCGTGTCCGGCGTCGCCGCCTGGTGGTCGGGCCTCGCGCCGGCCCAGCGTCGCGACCTCGCCGAGGGCGTGCCCGAGCTCGTGGGCAACCTGGAGGGCATCCCCGTGGTCGTGCGCGACGCCGCCAACCGCCGCCTCCTCGACCAGCGCGAGCGCGAGCTGCACGCCAGCGCGACGACGACCCCGGGGCGCGGTGCCCAGCAGGCGCTCGGCGCCGACCTGGACATGCTCGCCGAGGTGCGTCGCGCGCTGGATCCCGCGACGGGCGGCCCCGCGCGGACGCTGCTGACGCTCGACACGACCTGGCCGGGACGCGCGGGCGTGGTGATGGGCGACCTCGACACGGCGACCTACGTCACCATCGTGGTGCCCGGGATGTTCTACTCCGTGTCGGACCGCCTGGTCGACTGGACGGACGTCGCCGCCCGCCTCCAGCAGCAGCAGACGAGGCTGCTCGGCGAGGGCGAGGGCGAGGGCGAGGGCGAGGACGCCGACGCGGGCGCGGCTCCGGGCGCGAGGGCCGGCGGCGTCGCCACGATCGCCTGGATCGGCTATCGCACGCCCGACCTCCTGGGGATCGGCTCCCTCGACCTCGCGCGCGAGGGGGCGCAGTACCTCGAGGACGCGATCCAGGGCATCCAGGGCCTGCGCCGGGAGGACCCGCCGTACCTCACCGTGGTCGCGCACTCCTACGGGTCGACGGCGGCGCTGCTCGCGCTCTCGAGCGGTCGGGCGTGCGCCGACGCGCTGGCCGTGGTGGGATCCCCGGGCGGCGCCGTGCGCGACGCGGGGGAGCTCGACGTGCCGGCCGGCCGCGTGTTCGTGGGCGAGGCGCCGTGGGATCCGGTGGTCGGGTCGTCGTACTTCGGCTCCGACCCGGGCAGCGCGTCGTTCGGGGCCGAGCACTTCGGGGTCGCCGGGACGGGCGCGGCCTCGGGCGTCTCTGCCGACGGATCCCTCGCGGGCGTCGTCGGTCACAACAGCTACTTCGACCGCGGGACCGAGTCCTTCCGCAACCTCGCGCTCATCGGCATCGACCGACCGGCGGCCCGTGACGTCGTCTCGGACGCCAGCGGCCGGTAGCCGACGGGGTCGCCGAGCAGCGCGCGCGGCCGGACCCGGATGGGCCGGGCCCAGCTGGGCCGGACCGGGATCAGCCGCGGCTGCGCTCGGCGTACTCGAGCCGCACGTCGTCGGGGCCGGTGGCGACGAGGTGGCCGTCGTCGACCTCGAGCGACGACACCTGCGCGAGGTCCTGGAAGTAGCGCGCCTCGAGGCCGCCGTCCTCGCACGCGAGCGCGCCGGGGGCGAGCGCGCTGAGCATGCCGTCGCCGCGCGCGCCGATCCGACCCGAGTAGTCGTTGCAGGGGCCGCGCCCGCTGACCTCGCCGCCGCCGACCCGCATCGTGATGAGCGTGTCCCCGACGCCGAGGTCGCCCGCCGAGTCGGATCCCCGCACGAGATGCCAGTTGCCGCGCACGTCGCTGACGGGAGCGCACGCGGCCAGCGCGACGACGGCCAGCACCCCGACGGCGGCGACCGCGGCACCGCGGGGGCCTCCGGATCGGCGGCGGGCGGGGATCCGGGCTGCGGTGGGCATGGGGGTCACGCTAATAGAATCTCCCGGTACCCCCGCACACAGTCCTTTGGAGACGCATGCCCGACACCCGGCCCGAGCCCGCCGACGCGACCAGCGGGGACGAGATCCCCCTGGCGCCGACCCCCACGGAGCAGATCAGCCGGGAGCAGGTGGAGCACCTCGCCGGCCTCGCGCGCATCCGCCTGAGCACCGAGGAGATCGACACGCTCACGACCGAGCTCGGCCTCATCGTCGAGTCGGTCGCGAAGGTCACCGCGGTCGCGGGACCGGACGTCCCCGCCACGAGCCACCCGATCCCGCTGGTCAACGTCTACCGGCCCGACGTGCCGGGGGAGACGCTGACCACCGCCCAGGCGCTCGCCGGCGCACCCGAGCACGACGGATCCCGGTTCAAGGTGTCCGCGATCCTCGGCGAAGAGCAGTAGGAGCACCATGACCGACGACCTCACGCGCCTCAGCGCCGCCGACCTCGCCTCCCGCCTCGCCTCCCGCGACGTCTCGAGCGTCGACGCCGTGCGCGCGCACCTCGATCGCATCGACCACGTCGACGGCGACGTCCACGCGTTCCTCCACGTCTCCGGGGAGCGCGCGCTCGGGCGCGCCGCGGAGATCGACGCGCAGCGCGCGGACGGCGCCCCGCTCGGGCCGCTCGCGGGCGTGCCCATCGCGATCAAGGACGTGCTCTGCACCATCGACATGCCGTCCACCGCGGGCTCGCGCATGCTCGAGGGCTGGACGCCGCCGTACGACGCGACCGTCGTGCAGCGCCTGCGCGCCGCGGGCCTCGTGCCGCTCGGCAAGACCAACATGGACGAGTTCGCGATGGGCTCGTCCACCGAGCACTCGGCGTTCGGCGCCACGCACAACCCGTGGGACCTCGACCGCATCCCCGGCGGCTCGGGCGGCGGATCCGCGGCCGCGGTCGCCGCGTTCGAGGCGCCCGTCGCGCTCGGCTCCGACACGGGCGGCTCCATCCGCCAGCCCGCCGCCGTTACGGGATCCGTCGGCGTCAAGCCCACCTACGGCGGCGTGAGCCGCTACGGCGCCATCGCGCTCGCCTCCAGCCTCGACCAGGTCGGCCCCGTCTCCCGCACGGTGCTCGACTCGGCGCTCGTGCACGACGTCATCGGCGGGCACGACCCGCGCGACTCCACGTCGCTCACTGACGCGTGGCCGTCCTTCGCGGACGCCGCGCGGGCCGGGCAGCGCGAGGGATCCGTGAAGGGCCTCCGCATCGGCGTCGTGAAGCAGCTCGACGGCGAGGGCTTCCAGGCCGGCGTCACGCAGCGCTTCCGCGAGGCGCTGGACCTGCTGGAGCAGGCCGGCGCCGAGATCGTCGAGGTGAGCGCGCCGAACTTCGAGCACGCCATCGCGGCCTACTACCTGATCCTCCCCGCTGAGGCGTCGAGCAACCTCGCCAAGTTCGACTCGGTGCGCTTCGGCCTCCGCGTGAACCCGCCCGGCGGCGGCACCGTCGAGGACGTGATGGCCGCCACCCGCGAGGCCGGCTTCGGCCCCGAGGTCAAGCGCCGGATCATCCTCGGCACCTACGCGCTGAGCGCCGGCTACTACGACGCCTACTACGGCAGCGCGCAGAAGGTCCGCACGCTCATCCAGCGCGACTTCGACGCCGCGTTCCAGCAGGTCGACGTGCTTGTCACGCCGTCCGCGCCCACCACGGCGTTCAAGCTCGGCGAGAAGCTCGACGACCCGCTGGCCATGTACCTCAACGACCTCACCACGATCCCCGCGAACCTCGCGGGCGTCCCCGGCATCGGCCTCCCCATCGGGCTCGCGCCCGAGGACGGCCTGCCCGTCGGGATCCAGTTCATGGCGCCCGCCCGCGAGGACGCGCGCCTCTACACGGTCGGCGCCGCGCTCGAGGGGATCCTCGAGCGGCAGTGGGGCGGGCCGCTGCTCGCCCAGGCACCCGAGCTCGCGCGCGCCGCGACGCGCACCACCCTGGACGGAGACACGCACTGATGGCCAAGGCAGAGCTGATGGACTACGACAAGGCCATCGAGATGTTCGAGCCCGTGCTCGGGTTCGAGGTGCACGTGGAGCTCAACACGCGCACCAAGATGTTCTCGGACGCCCCGAACTTCTTCGGCGGCGAGCCCAACACCAACATCACGCCGGTCGACCTGGGTCTCCCGGGCTCGCTTCCCGTGGTGAACGAGCAGGCCGTGCGCCACTCGATCAGCCTGGGGCTCGCGCTCGGCTGCTCGATCGCGCCCAGCTCGCGCTTCGCGCGGAAGAACTACTTCTACCCGGACCTCGCGAAGAACTACCAGATCAGCCAGTTCGACGAGCCCATCGCGTTCCGCGGCTCCGTCGAGGTCGAGATGCCCGACGGCCGCATCGTCACGGTGCCGATCGAGCGCGCGCACATGGAGGAGGACGCCGGGAAGCTCACGCACGTGGGCGGCGCGACGGGCCGGATCCAGGGCGCCGACCACTCGCTCGTCGACTACAACCGCGCGGGCGTGCCGCTCGTGGAGATCGTCACCGACATCATCTACGGCGCGGAGGGCGAGGCGCCCGAGCTCGCGAAGGCGTACGTGTCGACCATCCGCGACATCGTCGTGGCGCTCGGCATCTCCGACGCGAAGATGGAGCGCGGCAACCTCCGCTGCGACGCGAACATCTCGCTGAGCCCGCGCGGATCCGGGAAGCTCGGCACCCGCACGGAGACGAAGAACGTCAACTCGCTGCGCAGCGTCGAGCGCGCCATCCGCTACGAGATCCAGCGCCAGGCGGCCATCCTCGCCGCGGGCGGCACGATCACGCAGGAGACGCGGCACTGGCACGAGGACACCGGCCGCACCTCCGCCGGCCGCCCGAAGAGCGACGCCGACGACTACCGCTACTTCCCGGAGCCCGACCTGCTGCCCGTGCAGCCGAGCGCCGAGCTGATCGAGGAGCTGCGGGCCGCGCTGCCCGAGGCGCCCGCGATCCGCCGCCGCCGGCTCAAGGCCGAGTGGGGCTTCACCGACCTCGAGTTCCAGGACGTCGTGAACTCCGGCCTCCTCACCGAGCTCGTCGACACGGTCGAGGCCGGGGCCGCCCCGCAGGCGGCGCGCAAGTGGTGGACGGGGGAGATCGCCCGCATCGCCAACGCGCGCGGCGTGGACGCGGCGACGCTCATCACGCCCGAGCAGGTCGCGTCGGTGATCCAGCTGGTCGAGGCCGGGACGCTCACGAACCGCCTCGCGCGCGACGTGCTCGAGGGCGTCATCGACGGCGAGGGCACGGCGCAGGAGGTCGTGGACGCCCGCGGCCTCGCGGTCGTGTCCGACGACGGCCCGCTCATCGCCGCCATCGACGAGGCGCTGCAGGCGCAGCCCGACGTGCTCGCGAAGATCCGCGACGGCAAGGTGCAGGCCGCAGGTGCCGTCATCGGCGCCGTGATGAAGGCCATGCGCGGACAGGCGGACGCGGCCCGCGTCCGCGAGCTCGTGCTGGAGCGCGCGCAGGCCTCGTGACCGCCACCCTCGTCGCCCGCGGCCTCGCCGGAGGCCACGGGCACCGCACGCTGTTCTCCGGGCTCGACCTCACGGTCGCGCCCGGGGACGTCGTCGGCCTCGTCGGCGCGAACGGCGCCGGGAAGAGCACGCTGCTGCGGCTCCTCGCGGGCGTCGACGCGCCGCAGGACGGCCGGGTGCTGCTGTCGCCCGCCGACGCCTTCATCGGCTGGTTGCCGCAGGAGCACGAGCGGATCCCCGGGGAGACCGTCGCCGGCTACGTCGCCCGCCGCACGGGTTGCGCCGAGGCCTCGGCCGAGCTGGATCGCACGGCCGTCGCGCTCGGCGAGGGACTCCCGGGCGCCGACGACGCCTACGGCACCGCGCTCGACCGCTGGATGGCGAGCGGCGCGGCCGACCTCGACGAGCGCCTGCCCGTCACCCTGGCGGAGCTCGGGCTCGACCTCGATCCGGAGCTCCCCACCGCCGGCCTCTCCGGCGGGCAGGCCGCCCGCGTCGCCCTCGCCGCGCTCCTGCTCAGCCGCTTCGACGTCGTGCTCCTCGACGAGCCCACCAACGACCTCGACCTCGACGGCCTCGCGCGCCTCGAGTCCTTCGTGCGCGGCCTCCGCGGCGGCGTCGTGCTCGTCTCGCACGACCGCGAGTTCCTGGCGCGCTGCGTCACGACCGTGGTCGAGCTCGACCTCGCGCAGGACAGCGTCCGCGTCTACGAGGGCGGCTACGACGCGTTCCTCGAGGAGCGCCAGGTCGCCCGCCGCCACGCGCGCGAGGCGTACGAGCAGTTCGCCGACACCAAGGCGGACCTCGTCGCCCGCGCCCGCACGCAGCGCGAGTGGTCGTCGCAGGGGGTCAGGAACGCCATGCGCAAGGCGCCCGACAACGACAAGATCCGCCGCAAGGCCGCGGCCGAGTCCAGCGAGAAGCAGGGCCAGAAGGTCCGCCAGATGGAGAGCCGCATCGCGCGCCTCGAGGAGGTCGAGGAGCCGCGCAAGGAGTGGGAGCTCGCCTTCACCATCGGGCAGGCGCCGCGGTCGAGCGCGGTGGTCGCGACGCTGCGGGAGGCGACCGTCACCCTCGGCGGCTTCACCCTCGGACCCGTCTCGCTGCAGGTCGACGGCGGCGACCGCATCGGGATCACCGGCCCGAACGGTGCAGGCAAGTCGACGCTGCTCGGGCTGGTCCTCGGCCGCATCGCGCCGGACGCGGGCGACGCGTCGCCCGGGCGCAGCGTGCAGGTGGGCGAGATCGATCAGGCGCGCGCGTCGCTGCGGGGCGAGCTGCCGCTCGCGGAGTCGTTCGCCGAGCAGGTGCCCGACATGTCGCCCGCCGAGGTCCGCACGCTGCTCGCGAAGTTCGGCCTGCGCGCCGACCACGTCACGCGTCCCGTCGACGGCCTGTCGCCGGGGGAGCGCACGCGCGCCGGGCTCGCGCTCCTGCAGGCCCGCGGGGTCAACCTGCTCGTGCTCGACGAGCCGACCAACCACCTCGACCTGCCCGCCATCGAGCAGCTCGAGCAGGCGCTCGACAGCTACGACGGCACGCTCCTGCTCGTCACGCACGACCGTCGGATGCTCGACGCCGTGCGCCTCGACCGGCACTGGCACGTGGAGCGGGGCGTCGTCACCGAGTCCTGACGCCCCCGTCCCGTCGCGCCGCAGCGCTACTGGTAGGTGACGAGGTCCGGCACGGGGGAGACCTCCGTCATGGTCTGCTCCGGCGTCAGCATCGGGTGGTCCTCGTCGATGAAGTTCTTCCATCCCCACGCCATGCCGGCGGGGGCATCGACGTGCAGCGCGCGCCAGGTGGCCTGCTTGTCGGGCTGGCCGCCCTGGCCGTCGGCGTGGACGAGCATCGCGAGCTCCGGGTGGCCCATGTCGATCGACGCGCGGTCCTGGATCATGCTCGACCGGAACTGGTGCAGCACGAACATCTTCTGCGGCAGGCCCGCGTCGCGCACGAGGCCGGCGAGCCAGTCGGTCGTGGCGTCGACCTCGGACGCGGACACGCTGCCGATCTGCTTGAGCGGCACCTGGTCCGGTCCGAGGCGCCACTCGGGGTCGAGTGCCAGGCCCACGCCCGGCTGCGCGAGCACCGACTCGTAGCGCTTCGCCTGCGTGAGGAAGTCGGTGCGGCCGGGCTGGAGGTCGATGACGACGTAGACGCCCGCGTCCCTGGCCGCGTCGAGCCAGGGCTGCAGGGTCTCCACGGGGACCTCGGACGAGTAGTCGCCGTCGGGGCCCGCGTCGCCCGCGGCGACCGTGGCGATGAGTTCGAACATCGGGATCACGGGCTCGTCGGAGTACGGCTGGTACTCGGCGGCCTGCGCCCTGGCGCGGGCGACGGCATCCGCGGGACCCTGCTCGCCGAGCACGCCGAGCGCGCCCGTGCCGGCGGCGCCGTAGAGCGCGACGTAGCGCTTGCCCGGCAGGACGAGCTGGCCGCCGCCCGGCAGCTGGTCGCCCGTGGCGGCGGTGCGGATGCGGCCTTCGAGCGAGGCGTCGTCCGCGTAGGCGGCGCCGACGGCGATCGTGCTCGTCGCTCCCGCCTCGTGCAGGGCGGCCACCGTGTCGGCCGAGGCCCGCGGATCCGGGTCCGCCTCGGGCACGACGGTCACGCCGACGCCCGCCGCGCGCGCGGTCGCGACCGCGGCGAGGGAGGACGCGGCGTCGGTGGCGAGGGCGTGCGCCCCCGTGAGGGAGGCCGCGGGCGCGGTGGACGGGAGCGCGTCGTCGCCGGATCCGGTGGGCGGGGTCCTCGGGGAGGCGTCCGCGTCGGGCGCGGCGAGCGCGGCGACGCGTGAGACGGCGGCGGACGGGTCCGCGTCCGCGGCGTCCGCGACGTCGGCTCCCGTGAGGCGGGAGACGTCCGCGGCGCGGTCGGCCCGCACGATGGTGGTCGACCCAGGCAGGGCGGAGGCGGCGTCGTCGCCGAGGTCGCCGACGGCGAGCACCCCCGAGGATCCGAGGCGCGCGATCTCGGGCGCGGCCCCGGCCCCCTGGACGATGAGGGGCGCGCCGAGCGCGACCGCGGCCTCGGCCCCGAGCTCCTGCGCCGCGACGTCGCCCGCGGGCGCGAGCACGGCGACGGGCGCGGAGCGGTAGAGGCTCCCGCTCATGGCGACCGACGCGTCCGAGTCGTCGGCCTGGCCCACGACCGTGAGCGGCGCGTCGGGCGCGGCGGTCACCGGGCGGCCCCCCTCGGGCGCGTCGCGCTGCGCGGAGCAGGCGCCGAGGCCCGCGATCAGGCCGAGGGCGGTGAGGAGGGAGGCGGAGGCGCGGAGGGACCGGGGGAGGCGGAGAGGGGACAGCACCCGACCACGGTACGCGACCCCGGGCGGGGGCGAGCGGACAGGGCATGGCCGCGTCGGGGAGGCGCCGCACGCCGGGCATCCGCGCGGCATGCCCGCCGCCGGCGCCCTCCGGTGCGCCGGGTACCGTTGTCGGGTGACCGCTCTCCTGCCGCCGCTCCTCCTGCCGACGACGACCGCCGGGATCCGTCCCGCGGCGACGGGCGGGGATCCGCTCGAGGGCCTCGACGGGCTCGTGGGCGCCGCCGCCCGGGTCATCGAGGCGCTGGGCGAGGCGGGCGTGGGCGCCATGACGTTCATCGAGACGGTCTTCCCGCCCATCCCCAGCGAGGTGGTCCTGCCGCTGGCCGGCTTCGTCGCGGCCACGGGTCGCATGAACCTGGTCCTCGTCATCGTGGCCAGCACGCTCGGGGCCTACCTCGGCGCCCTGCTGCTGTACTGGCTCGGCCGCAAGGCGGGGGAGGAGCGGACGATCCGCGTGCTCGCGAAGCTGCCGCTCGTGGAGCGCCACGACTTCGAGGTGGCCGCCGCGTGGTTCCACCGCCACGGCCGGTCGGCGGTGTTCTTCGGACGCCTCGTGCCGGGCGTCCGCAGCCTCATCTCCCTGCCCGCCGGCGCGTCGGGCATGCACCTCGGCACGTTCAGCGCGTACACGATCGCCGGCAGCGGGCTCTGGAACGGCGCGCTCATCGGCCTGGGCGCCGCCCTCGGCAGCCAGTACGAGCTGATCGACCGCTACGCGCAGTACCTCGACTACGCGGTGTACGCCGTCCTCGGCCTCCTCGTGCTCCTGCTGGTCGGACGGGCCGTGCGCCGTCGGGCCCAGCGGGGCCGGGCCGCTCGCGACCGCTGACGCCCGCGCGGACGCGTGCCGCGCGCGGGCGATGCGCACCCGCCTCCCACGGGGTTCCCCGGCCCGGGCCGTACGGTGGCCGCGGGCCGACGAGGTCGGCGACACGCGCCGATCCGGCCCCGGCGAGAGGCACCACCATGGGATTCCTGGACAGGCTCCTGGGCCGCGACGAGCAGCCCGCCGGGCGACGTGACCGCGCTTCGGGCGCCGCCCAGCGCGAGCGCAGCGCGGACGAGGTGGCTGTCGAGCGCTACCGCTACCTCCTCCGCACGGCCCCGCCCGAGAGGATCGAGGAGGTGCACCTCGAGGCGTTCCGGAAGCTGACGCCCGAGCAGCGCGAGATCCTCTTCCGCCAGCTCAGCTCGGACGCCGCCGAGGGCGACGCGCCCGTGGACGACCGCCCCGAGTCGCTCGCCCGCTCCGCGACCCGTTCGGAGATGCGCGCACCCGGCACGCTCGAGCGGACCCTCGGACCGCGCGGCGGCCTCGCGGGCGGGGGCGGCGCAGGCAGGGGAGTGGGCGGCATGATCGCCGGATCCATGCTCGGCACCATCGCGGGCGTCGTGGTCGGGTCGGCCATCGCGCAGGCGCTCATCCCCGACGCGGTCGGGCAGGACCAGGCGGACGCCGGCGCGGCGGACGTCGGCGCGGACGGCGGGCCAGACGGCACCGCGGACGCGGGAGGTCCCGACGCGGGCGCGGGCGACTTCGGCAGCGGCGACTTCGGGGGCGGCGACTTCGGTGGCGGCACCGACATGGGCGGCGGCGACTTCGGCGGCGGGGACTTCTTCTGACCCGCGGACGCCCGGCGAGCAGGCCGGGCGCCTACCCCGCCTCGACGATCCCCTCGCGCACCTTCCGGCGCAGCACCTTGCCGAGGAGCGACGTCGGCAGCTCGTCGAGCACCACGATCCGCCGGGGCACCTTGTAGGCCGCCAGCTCCGCGCGCAGCGTCGTCCGCGCGGCCTGCTCGTCGAGCGTCGCGCCCTCCTCGAGCACCACGGCGGCGACGACCTCCTCGTCGCCGTCGTCGCGCGGGATCCCGACGACCGCCGCGTCCCGCACGCCGGGGAGCTCGCGCACCGCCTCCTCGACCTCGCTCGGCGACACGTTGAACCCGCCCGTGATGATGAGCTCCTTGATGCGGTCGGCGATGCGCACGAAACCGTCCTCGTCGATCGTCACCACGTCGCCCGTGCGGAACCAGCCGCCCTCGAGCAGCACCGCGGCGGTCTCCTCCGGCCGGCCGTGGTAGCCGCGGAAGACCTGGGGCCCGCGCACGAGCAGCTCGCCGGGCTCGCCCGCGGGCCGGTCGATCGACGGATCCTCGGGATCCACGACGCGCACCTCCGTGTTGGGCAGCGGCAGCCCGACCGTCCCGGCGCGACGCGTGTCGCCGACCGGGTTCGCCATGAGCACGGGCGAGCACTCCGAGAGCCCGTAGCCCTCGACGAGCCAGCCGCCGGTCTGCTCCTCCCACGGGACGACGACCGACTCGGGCAGCGCCATCGCGCCGGAGATGGAGATGGAGATGCCGGCGAGCGAGACGCCCTCGGCCTCGGCGGCCTCGCGCAGCCGCTTGTAGATGGGTGGCACGGCGGGGAGGAACGTCGGCGGGTGGCGGCGGATCGCCTGCAGCACGAGGTCGGGCTCGAAGCGGGGGAAGAGGACGAGGCGTGAGCCCATGCTCATCGCGAAGGTGAGGCAGAGGGTCAGCCCGTAGGCGTGGAACATCGGCAGCACCGCGTACACGACGCTCGTGCCGCGCGGCACCGTGGGCACCCACGCGCGTGACTGGGCGGCGTTCGCGCTGAGGTTGAGGTGCGTGAGCTCGGCGCCCTTCGGCGCGCCCGTCGTGCCGCTCGTGTACTGGATCACCGCGAGGTCCGTCGCCGCCGGACGCGGGTGGTCGACCGGCAGGGGCGCCGTGGCGCCGATCCGCTCCCAGGTGATCGTGCCGGTGACCTTCGCCGCGATCGCCGCGCGGGCCGCGCGGGCCTTCGGGACGGGAAGGCGCAGGAGCAGCCGGGTGCGCGTCGGCATGGCCCGCGTCACGTCGACGGAGACGATGCGCTCGGGTCGTGCGCCGTCGGGGAGCGCCTGGATGGTGGCGACCGATCTGTCCCACGCGATGACGGTGCGGGCCCCGTGGTCCTCGAACTGGTGCTGCAGCTCGCGGGGCGTGTATAGCGGGTTGTGCTCCACGACGACGGCGCCGAGGCGCAGCACCGCGTAGAACGCCACGACGTGCTGCGGGCAGTTGGGCAGCACGATCGCGACGGGGTCGCCCGCGCGCACGCCGGCGTCGTGCAGACCCTGCGCGGCCCGCGCGATCTGCTCGCCGAGATCGCGGTAGCTGGTCTCCGCCCCGAGGAAGTCGAGCGCGGTGCCGCCGGGGAAGCGGAGCACGGACTGGTCGACGATGTCCACGAGCGATCCCTGCGGCAGATCGATCTCGTGCGGGACGTCGGGCGCGTAGCTGGCCAGCCAGGGCCGCTCGGTGGGGGAGGTCACTCCTCCCATTCTAGGTCGCGTGCGGGCCGGGGCCGGTGACGCGGCGGCGACGGCACGGGGATGCGGGCGGCGCGGAGCGGGCGGCGGGCAGCCGACCGGCGTGGATCAGGCCCGGCCTGCCCGCCGCCCCTCGGCCAGGTAGGCGAGACGGCGCAGCGTCTCCACGTTGCGCGCGTGCAGCAGCAGGTCCATGACCGGGGCCGGCACGAGGCGCCCCGGGCCCCGCACGGCCTCCTCGGTCATCCGCACCTCGCAGCCGTCGGGCAGCGTCCGCACCTCGAGGGTCACGCGCGCCTCGCCGATGGGCCAGCCCTTCGGCTGCATGACCATGCGGCGGGGCGGGTCCCACTCGAGCATCGTCGTCGCGTCGTCGATGAGCGCGGGCCAGGAGCCGAACGAGTGGTGCAGCCGGGCGCCGACCGCGGGCCAGGACGCGTCGACGGCCCGCATCCGGGACGCGCCGACCACCCAGGCGGGGAAGAGCCAGCCGTCGACCACCACCTCGGCGACGTCGGCGGGAGAGCAGGACATGCGGCGGCGGGTGATGGACATGGGATCCAGTCTGCCGGAGGCCGCTCCGGTGGCGCGGGGTGGCGGGCCGCCTCCCGCCTCACCCGGGCGGGCGCGCCAGATGGAAGCGACGCGCGACCTCGTCCAGGTGCTTCGCGAGCCGGGTCTGGGCGTCGCGTGTGCCTCGCCGCAGCCGGTTGAGCGGAATGCGTCCACCGACCGCGAGCGCGGCGTCGGCGGGGATGTCGTAGACCATGGTGCGTCCGTGCGTGGCGAACAGGCGGCGCGACTCCGCGGAGACGTCGTGGCGGCCGTTGGTCTGGCTGGCGACGATGGTGACGCGGGCCATGGCCGCGATCCCGTACCGAGAGGTGATGTCCGTCAGCAGCTCGGTCGCCCCGGCGATCCCGGTGGGGGTCGACGCCGTCGTGATGGCCAGGAGTGTCGCGGGTGACTCGAGCAGGTCGATGCCCTCGCCGCGGGCGTGCGCCCCGAGGTCGTGGAGGACGAGGTGGCCGTCGACGGCGTCGGACTCGTCGCCCAGCGGGAGCCGGGCTCCGAGCGTGCCGCCCGTGTGGTCGGTCAGGGCAGGTGCCCCTCCCGCGCGGTGCTGCAGGGCCGAGAACACGAGGGACATCGCCGTCGTCGTGCCGACGCCGCCCGATGTGCCAGCGAAGACCACCCGCACGGCGGCTCGCTCGCGGGGGCGCGCGGCAGGGGGAGGTCCGGTCTCAGCCATGGGCCGCCCCCGCCTCCTCGTTCACGGCGTCCTCTCGGACGGCACCCTGGTGCGCGGGGTCCTGGAGAGCGACCTGGATCAGCTGCGCACGATCGCCGCGACGGACCAGCCGCGCGCGTCCCGGGATCATGCGCTCCGCGTGGATGCCGGGCACGATCTGCCCCTCCGTCCGCTCGCCGGACATCACGACGCCCGTCGCCCCGTTGTCCCGGAGCGATTGCAGCACCAGGTCGAAGAAGGCTCGAGAGGTGCCGGCGACGGGGCGGGCGAGGACGACCGTGAGCCGCAGGTCCCTGGCGCTGGCGATGAACGGCAGCAGCGGACGCAGGGCTTCTGTGCCCGACGCCGCGACGATGTCGTGGTCGTCGATCACGAGGAGGATCCGCGCGGCGCGGGTGTCGTGCTCCGCCCGTCGCCGGGTCAGCTCACCCACGATGGCCGTCACCAGCTCCGCGGCCTGCGGAGCGTCGCCGGCGTATCCCCCCAGATAGTCGTCCGGGCACGCGTCGGAGAGCGCGCCGCGGATGTCGACGAGCGCCACCACGAGCTGGTCCGGGGTGTTGCGCGCGACGGCGCCGTCGATCACGACGCGCAGCAGGTTGCTCTTCCCGGCTCCCGTGTCCCCGAAGACGAGCAGGTGCGGGTCCGGTCCCCGGAGGTCGAGCGCGACGGGCTGCATGTCCTCCTGCGCCAGCCCCACCGGGACGAGGTGGGGGACCTCGATCGGGTCCGGCAGCTGGGCGGCGGGGAGCGTCTCGGGGAGCAGCCGTATCTCGCGGGCACCCGCACCCTGCCAGCGGTCGGTCGTGTCGCGGGCCAGGCGCTCCAGTGCCTCGCCCAGGTCGAGCCCCGGCTCGGTCTCCAGCACGGGCAGGGCGATCTGCGCGAATCGACGGTCGTCCGTGATGGCACGACCGGGCTGCTCGGCGCGCAGCGTCTCGGAGAGGCGGCGGCCGGCGAGCGATTCGAGCGCGTCGTTCAGGCGGAGCTCGACCCGCGTGCCGATGAAGGGCTGGAGGGTGGTGCGGAGGTCGTTCCAGCGGGTGAGCGCCAGCACCACGTGGATGCCGTAGGCGCCCCCGCGCTGGAGGAGCTCCTGCACGACCGGCTCGAGCTCCTCGTGGTCGCCACGGAGCGCCCCGGCCTCGTCGATGACGAGCACCACATCGGGCGCGTCCAGCTCCGGGATGCGGCCCTGGGCGTGCAGGCGGCGGAGCGTGGGCATGGAGTCCACGGCGTGGCGGGAGAACAGCGTCTCGCGCTCCCCGAGCATCCGGCGCATCTCCTCCGTCACCCGCTGCAGCTTCTCCCGATTCGTCCGGGTCCCGATGCCGCCGACGTGCGGGAAGCCCTCGACCCGGGAGAGGCCGCCCCCGGAGAAGTCCAAGCCGTAGATCGCGACCTGGTCGGGGCGGTGGGTGAGGACGAGCGAGACGACCAGGGTGCGGAGGAACGATGTCCGGCCGGACTGCGGGGCGCCGAAGACGGCTGCGTGGCCGCCGCTGCGGGTGAGGTCGAGGGTCCACGGATCCTGCCGCTGACGATCGGGTTCGTCGAGGAGGCCGATGGGGATGGACAGCGGACGCCGCTCGTCTGCGCGGTCGACGAGCGACGCGAGCGTGAGGCGATCGGGCAGAGGCGGCAGCCACACGGGGGCGACGGTCTCGCCGACCAGGCGCAGCCGCTCGACGGCGAGGTCGACGAGGACACGCCCCACCACCGGTCGGGCGAGCGCCTCCTCGGCGCTCTCGCTGCTCTCCCGGGAGGCGATGCCGTTGTAGGTCGGCAGCGGGATGATGCCGCGACGCCGGTCGTGAGCGGCAGGTGCCTCGTCGCGTTCGGCCGTGGCGACCGCTCCCGACACGTAGCCGGAGCGGAACCGGCGCAACGTCGTGTCGAACTTGAGGTAGGCGTATCCGGGCACGGCGGGGAGCCGGAACGCATCGGAGGTGTCGATGATCATGCTGCTCTCGGACTCCGAGAACGTGCGGAGCGCGATCCGGTAGGACAGGTAGGTGTCGAGGCCGCGCAGCTTGCCCGCCTCGAGCCTCTGGCTGGAGAGCAGCATGTGGATGCCGAGCGTGCGCCCGATCCGGCCGATCTGGATGAGCAGGTCGATGAGCTCGGGCTCGGCCGTGAGAAGCTCGCCGAACTCGTCGATCACCAGCAGGAGGTGCGGCATTCCCGGTAGATCCGGCCGCTGCGCCCGTAGCTCGGCGTAGTGGGTGATGGACGGGACGTTGCCGGCGTCCTTGAGGAGCTTCTGGCGGCGGACGACCTCACCCGCCAGGCTCGCGCGGGCCCGCTGCGTGAGCTGCGGGTCGTCGGCCAGGTTGTCGATGAGTCCCGCGACGTGCGGGAGGCTGGCGAAGGGGGCGAAGGCCGCGCCGCCCTTGTAGTCGATGAGGATCATCGCGAGGTCCTCGGGGCTGTGCGAGGAGGCCAGCGACAGCACGAAGGTGCGCAGGAACTCGCTCTTGCCGGATCCGGTGGCTCCGACGCACAGGCCGTGCGGCCCGATGCCGAGCTGCGAGGCCTCCTTGATGTCGAGCAGGAGCGGCTCGCCGAAGTCGTCGAGGCCGACGGGGACGCGGAGGAAGTCGCGCGGTGAGCGCGGCGCCTGCGTGATCGCCGGATCCAACGTGTGGATCTCGCCGAGGCCGAGGAGCTCGGAGATGTCGATGGCGCGCGCCGACTCCGCCTCATCCCGTCGCGACATGCTCAACCGGAGCGGTGCGAGAGCGCGCGTGAGCACGTCGAACAGGGCGACCGGCATGAGGTCGGGCGAGAACTCGGACACGGGCCGCACGAGGCGCGCATCCGAGACGAGGGCGTGCGGACCGTCCACGACGATGCGGAGCGTCACGTCAGAGGGCTCGTGAAGGCGATCGCTGAGGAGGTGCACGATCGTGATGCGCAGGTCGCGCAGGTCGAGCTCCGCGTCCGGCACGGGGAGCGAGCCCGCGATCCTCCCGTAGTCGTCCATGAACACCACGAGGCGGGGGATGTCCGCAGGGCCCTGCTCGAGGCCGCCCCGCCGCGCGGTCGCGGCCAGCTGGGCGCGGTCGGCGAGATCCTCGCCGATGACCGTGCGGAGCGCCTGCGGGGTGGGGGCGATGCGGCGCGCGGGGACGGGGCCGTCGAAGACGTCCTCGACGACGAGGTGCGGGAGCTGGTCGACCCCGCGCCAGTCGGCGGCGGCATGCTCCGGGAACGTGAGCGCCATCATCATGTCGTCCGGGGCGTGGAACACCGCGAGCTGGGCGATGAGGGCGCGCGCCGCGTTGACGACGTCGTCGCGTGGCCCGATCACGGACACGTGACCCGCGCCGGCGAGGTCGACCGTGATCGGCATGCCGCGCACGACCTGGTGCTGGGTGACGACCTGCTCGGCCTCGGCGGCCATGATGGGGTCGTACGGCTCGACCGGGTTGCCCTCCGCGGGGAGCGCGAGCTCGAGCCAGCGCCTCGTCCCGGACCCCAGGCGCACCCGCATGAAGTCGGCGTCGCTGCGCCGCCGCTCCCAGAGCCGGGCCGGGTCACGCACGATCTCGGGGAGGGCCACCGGCGGCGGATCGAGGAGGGTGGCCTGCTCCCGCGTCTCGAGGCTGCGCGCGCGGGTGCGCGCCCGGACCCGCTCCAGGTAGTCGAGGTAGCGCTCGCGCTGCACACGGCGCGTGCGGGCGGACGAGTTCCGCTGGGTGAAGGCCATGGCGAGGCCCCCGATCGCAGCGATGACCAGGACGAGCGCGCCGATGACCATGTAGATCTGCTGCCCGCGGAGGAGCGTCATCATCGTCACGCTCACGGTGGCCCCGAGGATGGGGATGAGCGACTGCACGGGGAAGCCACCTTGGGGCCCGTCCTGCATGGCGGGAGGCGCCGCGAGCACCTCCTCATCGGGCTGCTCGAGCGGACGGGTCACCCGGCTCGGCCGGTGCACGAGCCGGTTCATCGCATGGCCTCCACCGTGGCGGCGGCCTCGGGCGCCCGGCGGGAGGGGAGCGATGACACGGCCTCGGTCACGACGGTGCTCGCGAGCCGGAGGACGGCCCGGCGCGAGGCGAGCGCGAGCCGCCTGCTCGGGGTGGGGACGGTCGTCGACCACGCGGGGTCATAGGGAAGCTGGACGAGCGGCACCCCCACCTCGCGCGCGATCGCGTCGCGTGCGTCGTGCCGTCCGCGCGCTCCGACGTCGACGCTCACGACCACGATGCGCGGGTGATCCGGCTCCGACCGGAGGGCGGGGATGACGGCGACGACCTCCTCGAGGGCATGCCGCTCTGCCCGGCAGACGAGGCAGAGCACATGGCTCGCGACGGCCGTCGACGCGAGGTCGCCCGCCGCGGGACGGACCCCCCAGTCGGTGACGACCAGGTCGAAGAAGCGCGAGACGGGGTTGACCTTGCCGAACCAGGCGGAGGCCTCGACCGCCGTGGTGGGGCGGTCGTCGCGCTGCAGGTCGAGCCCCGCCAGTCGGGGGAGGGGGAACGCGAGGCCGGCCGCGGCGTCGCGGAGGGTGCCCGGCAGCGTCTCGACGCGCTCCCGCGCGTCGGCCGCATCACGGGGGAGGCGGCTCAGGATGTGCGCGGATCCCCCCGAGGCGTTGACCGCGAGCGAGACGCCGCTGCGTCGGGCTGCGAGCGTGGCCGCGACGGCGGCTGCCGCGGCCGATGTGCCGCTCCCGCCGGCGAGCTGCACGAACCCGACGCGGCGGGAGACGGGCAACGGGGCACGCACCGCGGTGTCGGCCTCCTGCGCTTCGCGGAACGCGGAGGCGGGACTCGCGAGGAGCACGCGCGCCGCGGTCCGCGCGACGGTCATCGTCCTGCTCATCGTCAGAACGTCCCGAGCAGCGTCGGGTAGATCCCGAAGACGCCGATGACGCAGGGCATGAGGGCCACGACCGCCACGGTCTCGATCCGGTTGCCGAGGCGTCGGAGCCGTGCCCGCGTCTGCACGGTGGGACGGGCGACGCAGGCCAGGAGGCATGCGGCGGCGGCGCCGCCGAGGGCGATGACCACCCCGTCCCTGGCCTGCACGTGCGCGAACGCCGCGGCGATGGCGACCACGGTGACGGCGCCCCAGAGCGGCAGGGCCTGCCAGGCCAGCGGGAACGCCCGCGTCCGCAGGGCGAGCACGAGCGTCAGGGAGACGCCGAGCGCGAGGGGCCAGGGCTCGTCCGTGGACACGAGGGCACCCACGGCGATGCTCGCCGGGATGGCAGCGGCGAGGCTCGCCCAGCTGAGCGAGCGGTACGCGTCGTCCACCGTGGAGCGCAGAGTGTCGCGGTCGGAGAGCGTCCCGGCGATCACCAGGTCGTCCAGTCCCGTGAGGCCGGATGCCGTCATCGAGTACCACGGGAGGAGGCCTATCGCGACGACGGAGACCACGCCGACGACGGCGGACTCCTCCACCACGCTCATGCCGAGCAGATCCACCCCGAGGGCGACGGCGCTGGCCGCCACCCCGACGATGGCGCCCCGCAGCAGCGCGCGCCGCCGCAGCCCGACGCCGAGGGCGATGCCGATCACGAGCCAGGCGATCCCCGTCACGCTGAACGCGCTCACCGGGAGGGAGGATCCCTCCGGCATCCACGCGAGGGATGCCTGCACGGCGGTCGGCAGGGCCAGTCCCAGGGCCGCGGCCGTGAGGGCGAGGGCGAGACGTGCGACGCCGGTCAGCCCGAGGACCGTCGCGGAGACGAGCAGCAGCAGCGCACCGACGCCGAGCTCGGGCATCGCGCCGTCACCGACCAGCAGGGACGAGGCGATGCCCGTCAGCAGCGTGATCCCGATGCAGGCGGCGGTGATCCGGTGCACGTCCGCCCAGAGGGACCCCTGGCCGTCGCGGGACTCGGCGACGACGTCCGTCACGTCGGCGACCTCGGGCGGTGCCGGCGCATCGTCGACGCGGACGAGCCGGAGCACGTCGCCCGCCTTCACGCCCTGCTCGTCGAGCGACTCCTCGGCGCCGAGCTGGTCGCCCGAGGCCCGGATGAGGGTCATCGGCCGCGCGGCTGACTCGGTCCGCTCGTCGAGCAGCTCGACGAGCTGCGCGATCAGCGCGGCGACCGCCTCGTCCCCGGGGGCCACGAGATCGACGCGCTTGCGGGATCCGAGCACCGTGACGCGGGTGAACGTGCTCACGGCGTGCTCACCGGCGTCGAGACCACGCTCGCGCCGCCGATCGGGGTGGTGCTGAGCAGGTGCCCGACGAAGGAGGCGCCCACGCATCCCGCGCACACGACCGCGGCGACCACGATGCTCGCGATGAAGCGACGCGAGTTGTCGTCGACGACACGGCGCTCGGTGAGCTCGCCGAAGATGAAGGCCGAGCGGAGCCGGGAGCGGTGGGTGCGGATCGTCTCCAGGAGGATGACGTCGGGATCAGTCGGCACGGAGCGCCGTCCTCTCGTTCGTGGTGGGCGACGTCGTGGGGGCCTCCGCGCCGCCGGGTGCTCCGACGGCGTCGGTCGCCGGTGCGGACTCCGGCTCGATGACGAGGCGCCGTCGCCCGAGCTCGACCGTCCAGCCGATGCTCGCGGCGGTGGGCACTCGGGCGACCAGCGGCCGCCGCTCGCCGTCCGGCGTGATGATCGCGGTGCCGGAGGGGCTGCCGAGGTCGGTGATCCACATGCTGGATCCCGACCACGCGAACAGGGCATGCGTCCGCGCGACCGTGCGGGAGAGGTCGGCCCAGGGGTGCACGTCGTGGACCACACCGTCGACCTGCGCCTCGGGCTTGCGTCCCACCACGACGGGGGTCGCGACGAGGATGCTCTCGCCCGAGTCGAGGACCAGGGCGGCCGCGGTCGACCTGATCCGCTCGTCCGGCGTCGCGGCGGCCACGCCGCGTCGTCGCGCACGGCGTACCGGATCGTCCTCGCCCCGCGTCGCGCCGTCCGTCGGGTCGCGGTCGTCACCGAGGACGTCCACCGGCGCGCGGGCGACGCTGAGAGGATCGCGCCCTGCACGGAGATCCGCCGTCACGGTGGTGCGGAGACGTAGGCCGCGCGGCAGGCGACCGAGCCGGTCCATGGCGGTGAGCGGAGCGCCCGAGAGGTCGTCGACGGTGCGGAGCCCGAGGATGCGCCTCCCGAGAGTCTGCCCGGTGCGGAGGGAGGCGACGGCGTTCGCGACGACGAAGGCGACGGCCACCATGGGCGTCAGCGCCAGGGCGCCCGTCGGCCAGTGGCCACCCGCCGTGGCCGCCGCCGCCGCCGCGGCGGCGGCGAGCAGGAGCAGCGGAGCGGCATCGAGGATGAGCGCCGTGTAGCGACGACCGGCCGAGGCCGGCACGACGCCGGCGAGCATGCCCTGATAGGGGCCGGTCGCGGTGCCGGGAGCCGCGTCGAGCCGCGGGGACAGGCACCGCGCGCAGCGCGCCGCGGCCGGTCCCGTGCGTGACCCGCACCGCGCGCACGTGGCGGCACCGAGAAGCGCGTGCGGCATCGCGTCCTCCCCCGATCGCGGCCCGATGCCCGAGCCAGGCGTGATCCTAGCGGGACAAAACCGCACAGACGCTCGCTGTTCTCGCGCCCCCGTTCCGGGGGTATCATGCCGACGGGTCGGGCGTGGCGTCCGGCGTCGGTGATCAGCGGGTGGAGACAGCCTCCGCTGGGATGAGCGGAGACGGAACATGGGCATGAAATTCGCCATGGGGGCGAGCACCCTCACGCAGCTGGGACAGCGGACGAGCTCGTCCCACGAGGACCTGGGGGCGCTCGTGCGTCGGCTGGAGCAGTCGGCCGCACCCCTCGAGGGCCGGTTCAACGGGGCGGGGCGACAGGCCTTCGACCAGTTCAAGGCCAACACCGACTCCATCGCGGCCGAGCTGAACGCCGCGCTCGCGGCGGTCCTCGACGGCATCCAGGGGCAGGACATGGCCTTCCAGCAGGGCGATTCCGACATGTCGGACCAGACGCGCGCCGCGCAGAGCGGCGCCGGCTTCGACTCCGCGCGCTTCTCCGGCCGGTCATAGGCGAGGGGAACAGGATCATGAGCGGGAACAGCGCAGACCGCCGCGACTACGACATCGCGGCATCGCAGTCGGCCCAGGACGAGTTCCAGGCCGTCGCGAGCCACCTGGAGTCGCTGCTCGACCAGCGCGACTCCGACGTCAAGGCCGCCATGGCCGACTACCAGGCCGACGGCGTCTCCACGGAGTACGCCGCCAAGGAGGCCCGCTGGAACGCGGTCGCGCAGCAGGTGCGCGACATCATCCATGCGCTCCGTCAGTCGATGGCGCGCAACGACGAGACCGCGCAGACGGCCATGTCACGGGGGAAGGCCGCAGTCGACGCCATCGGCTAGGGGCGTGCGGGACACCGAGATGAACGAGACCAGGTCCGCCGTCGCCGCCCCCATGCTCCACCCGCTCATCCACGAGCAGGGCGACGGCTACGTGGTCTGCCGCACCGCGGCGCGCGTGCTCCATCTCAGCGCGCTGCGGGCGGGCCTCCTCGCCGACACCGGGGCAGCGGGTTCCCGCTTGCTGCTCGTCACACCCGCGGACACGCGTCTCACCTTCGCGTCGCTCGAGGCGCTGAGGTCGTTCGGCGGCCGGTGGGCCGTGCCCTCGAGGGGAGGTCTCCGGCTCGCGGGCACGACCGCCATCGTCGGCGACGCGAAGGAGGCGTTCGCGCCACGGATCCCGGGGGGATGGCAGGCGCCTCCTGCCCCGGGATCCGTGCCGTGGACGCAGATCACCGTCACCGCGCGGCATGTGCTGACAGGGGAGTTCGAGGTGGGGCGCATCGCGGAGATGATCGCCGTCGAGGCGGATTCGCGCGTGGATGCGTGGGGCGTGGTCGAGCCCGCCGTCAGTGCGTTCCGCGCCGCGGGGGTCACCGCGTGGGCGCGTTCGCGGCTCCCGCAGACGGTCCGGCTCCTGCTGCACGGCGATGGCCTCAGCGGGAGCATCCGTGTGTGGTCGGAGCCTGCCGCCGTCTTCGAGGAGACGAAGCTGGTGGTGCGCGGCGACCTGTCCACGACCCGATCCGCCGAGCTCCTGCGGCGCCTGCAGCGCGCCGCTCAGATCCAGTTCGCGTTCGTCTGCACCATGCACGGAGCGCCGGACATGACCTTCACGGCGGACGTCCCCGCCCCTGTCGAGCCGCGGGCCGCGCTGGTCGGGCCGCGCGCCGTGCGCGACAACGACTTCCTCACGGGCGAGCTGGAGCGGGCGGCCATCGTCGAACGCGTCGGGCATCCGCGCACGCCGTCGCTCCTGATGTCGTTCGGCGGGGATGAGGCGGCCGCCTGGGCGGATCTCGCGACCACCGCGCGGCACCTCGGCCCCGAGACGATCGCCGCGGCGTTCTCCGGGACGCCGTCGTGAACCGCGAGTGGGCGATCGTCTCGCCGCGTCCGGTGTCGCTGGCGGAGTGCATCGTGGGTGCTGCGTCGGTGGATCCGGATCTGGGCGTCGCTGATCTCTGGGACGGGGGCGCCGCGTTCGTGTCCCGCATGGGTGCTGAGACGCATCTGACGGTGACCCGATCCCGGTCGCTCGAGCACACCGGCGATGCGGAACGCATCCTCGGCAGCCGCGTGTCGATGCCACGAGACGAACACGAGCTGTATTGGACGGACCTCCACGCCCGCGGGTGGGTCGAGGAGGAGGACGCCGCGCTGGTCGGGGCCATCGCGGCCTCCGCGGACGGGTCCGCGCACGCACTGACGGCAGAGGTGGAGGAGGGGTCTCATGACGAGCTACAGCATTGATCCGCAGGGGGTGAGGGACGTGCTCACGAACGTCCAGAAGGCATCCGACGACCTGTCGACCGCGGTGAGCGGCGTGTCCGGCGCGCACGACGACGTGACATCGGGGGCGGCGACCTGCACCGCGGTGCCGAATGCCCTGGCGGCGTTCCTCGACGCGCAGGCGGCGGCGGTCACCGATGTGACGAACCGGATCTCGGCGTGCCTCTTCGGTGCGGCGACGGCGACGACCGACTACGTGCAGGCCGATGAGACCATGTCGTCCGACGTGACGCAGGCGCAGACGGCCGCGGTGGATTCCGCGTCGAGCGGTGACTTCAGCTGGTTCACCGCTCGGGCCGGTGGTCGGTGATGTACGCGCCGGCGTCGACCGCGGGTGGCGGCGTGTGCCGTGCGGATGGCTTGATCGATCCCGGCAGCATTCCCGGGGTGGGCATGTCCCCGGATCTGATCCGGAGCGCTGCGTCGACGTTGTCGTCGGCGTCGACGGGGGTCTCGCAGCACGGTGCGTCGGCGGTGGCATCGTGGCAGACGATGTCGACGGTGTACCAGGCACCGGAGTCGGAGGCGTTGCTGGCGGTGATGGCGCCGGTGGGGCAGGAGACCACGGCCCTCGCCGACGGGTTCACCAAGGTGGCGAAGGCCCTGAAGGACTTCGCGGACACCGTGGAGCCGATCGTGGTGACGCTGAAGGACCTCCAGACCCAGGCCGTCGCGTTCGTGGCGTTGGCGGAGCAGGGATACGTCCTGCCGGCGGTGGGGGATCAGCCGACGACGCAGTTGACGGATTACGGCTCGGTGCAGACCTCGCCCGGGGGGATGTACTCGTCTCCTGCGCATCACGTGGAGTGGACGGATTACCCGCCGTACAACCAGCGCAACGACGAGTTGATCAAGGCGGTGGCCGTGCAGGCGACGGCGTTGGACCAGGCGCAGGCGGATTGCGTGAACGCGATCGCCGCGGCGGATCCCACGCGGACGTCGTGCGCCGTGCCGGTGCAGGGCACCGATTTCACGGCGGCGGCCGTGGCGGGGACGGCGTTGCCGTTCGGGCAGATGGCGTCGGGTCGTCAGACGTGTGTGGGGTCGTTCCTGGGTGGTGCGGGGGATGCGGTCACGAGCATGGCCGAGGGTTTGGGGAGCCTCGTGTCGTACAACCCGGAGACGGGTGCGTGGGGTGATTGGGGTCATGCGGGGGCGTCGGCTCTGGGCGTGGTGGAGGGGTTGGGTGCGTTGATCGCGCCGACGCCGCTGTTCCAGGTGTTGGCGGTTGATTCCGGTGGTGTGACGCCGGGGTGGTTGCGGGATTTCTCGAGGTCGACGTTGGACAAGCAGCAGCGGATGGTGGAGGGGTTCGTCGGGAGCGGTGAGCAGTGGGATGCGGATCCGGCGCGGGCGGCGGGTGCGTTGTTCGTGAATGTGGGGTCGTTGTTGATCCCGGTGGGTGGTGAGGTCGCGGCGGGCGCGAAGGTGGTGTCGGTCGGGGCGCGTGTGGTGGCGGTGGGGGATCGTGTCGCGGAGGCGGCGGATGTGGCGTCGGTTGCGGGGCGTGTGGTGGGTGCGGGTGCGCGGGTGACGGTCGCTGCGGGTACCGGTCTGGTGCGGGTGGGGGATCTGCTGACGCAGGCCATGGTCAAGGCGGATGCGGTGGGTCATGCGGCGACGGCGCCCGTGATGAATGCGTTGCGGGACGCGGTTGGTCGGGTGCCGTCGGTGCGGGTGGTGGTGGAGCATGCGGTGACGCCGGATGGGTTCCGGGTGCCGGCGGGTGTGCGGGTGGAGGTGGAGGGTCGTGTGCGTGCGCAGGTCGCGGACGCGGCGGGGCAGGGTGTGTTGGAGCGCGGGACGGTGGAGGCGCCTGTCCGTGGTTCTGTGGGTTCGGGGCATGCGCCGGCGGTGGGGCGTGCTGCGGGGGCGGATGCGGTGCGTGGTGTGGAGCATCAGGGGGCGGATGCTCGCGGGGGAGTCGCAGAGCGCGCGTCATCCGAGTTGACACCCGAGGAGGTGACGCATCATGCCGGGGACGCGCATGCGTCACACAGTGACCAGATCGGCCGTAACGATCGTGGTGGAGGAAGCGGCAACTCAAGTCGCGGACCGGACGGGATCCACTCACGCGAAGCGACATCCGTTGCCCATCCACTACCCAGCGAGCCGCTCGACTACTTTAAAGACGACTATTGGCGGTCGTTGAGTCCGCAGGAGATCCACGATCTGCCTGTTGTCCGTGACGGTAGTCATCTGCGTCCAGATAGGAGTCTCGAACCCAGCACCTGGTACCAGGCTGGTGAGCACGAATACCTTTACAGGACGAATGAGCACGGGCATATCGACCGCGTCATCATCCAGGATCTGCAGCTCAAGATCCATGAGGGCCGTCTTCCGCATCAAAGAAATCCTCTGGGCAAGCTCCAGGGGGATCATGCGGGGCATCTCGCCGCCGACGCTGCCGGCGGCTCTCCGAAGCTAGACAACATCATCGCCATGTCTCAACAGAATAATCTGGTAAAATATGCTAGCTTGGAGAGAAAGCTACTCGGCCATAAAGCTGCTCATCCTGGTGAGAAAATATTTCTTGATATTCGACTTGACCCAGATGCCGAAACTGGGCGATCGGCAAGATTTGAAGTTGAATATACGATAGATGATGCCACGTTCTCGCGCGGATTTGACCAGTAGGAGGAGATGGATCTAATGACTTACGACGAGGTTCTACGCGAACTAATTGACAATTGGGTATCCTTGGGTCTCGAATACTCGCAAGGCGCCCACGTCACAAAGTTGTTCATATACGCAGCCTCTGAAGAGGGAAGTGCCTACGCTAACATTTTCTACGAGCAGGACGGACAAGTCGTGTATCCACACGAATTGCGCGGTATCGACACTGGACGTGAGCGTGTGCTCGCTGTCCAGCGCTATTTACGTGTTGACCTGAAGGCTGCCGAGGGGAAGCTCAGGGAGCTGGGCGCGTCCGTCCCCACTCAATATCGAGTGACGTACGATTTGGCCTCCCGGCAGCTGGACATGCAGCTGTCGCATGATGTCATCTATGCCGGCCATCCTACGAAGGTCATGGAGGAGGGTGCGGAAGACTGGCTGGATGGCCGCCTTCGTAAGATTTTCGGCTAAATTAGTACTGATTACTTCACATGTTGCTATCCATGGACATTCATCACTGAGTCTTCCATCGCCTAACAAGAGAGATGCGAAGTGTGGGTTCAATTCACTCTGTGAAAAAAGTCCCCACGCTGGTTCTCTGTGCTCACGAATCTACGGAATAATGTGCATGATGAGACCATGGAAATCGTGCCGGAAGTCACTGCGGACCACCATTTCGTCAACGGGCTCTTGTGTGCTGAACAGGCGAGTGCGAGATAAATTTCCAGCCTCCACCGTAAGTCGGTGGAAGCGTTCTTCTCTTGTAAGGCCGAGGACGCATACTCGGACCAGGCGCAGCAGCTCTTCCGAAATGAACGGCTGACTACTGAGGACATCAAGCGACCATGGTGCTTGACGGAACTCTCTATAACGCGACGGGGTTGGGTGCGTTGATCGCGCCGACGCCGCTGTTCCAGGTGCTCGCGGATGATTCCGGTGGTATGACACCGGGGTGGATGCGGGACTTCTCGAGGTCGACGTTGGACAAGCAGCAGCGGATGGTGGAGGGGTTCGTCGGCAGCGGTGAGCAGTGGGATGCGGATCCGGCGCGGGCGGCGGGGTCGTTGTTCGTGAATGTGGGGTCGTTGTTGATCCCGGTGGGGGGTGAGGTCGCGGCGGGCGCGAAGGTGGTGTCGGTCGGGGTGCGGGTCGTGGCGGTGGGGGATCGCGTCGCGGAGGCGGCCGATGCGGCGTCTGTTGCAGGGCGTGTGGCGGGTGCCGGTGCGCGGGTGACGGTCGCTGCGGGTACCGGGTTGGTGCGTGTGGGGGATCTGTTGACGCAGGCCATGGCCAAGGCGGATGCGGTGGGGCATGCGGCGACGGCGCCGGTGATGAATGCGTTGCGGGACGCGGTCGGGCGGGTTCCGTCGGTGCGGGTGGTGGTGGAGCATGCGGTGACGCCGGATGGGTTCCGGGTGCCTGCGGGTGTGCGGGTGGAGGTGGAGAGTCGTGTGCGTTCGCAGGTCGCGGATGCGGCGGGGCAGGGTGTGTTGGAGCGCGGGACGGTGGAGGCGCCTGCGGGTGCGCGTGGTGCTGTGGGTTCGGGGCATGCTGCGGCGGGGGAGTCTGCGGTCGGTCGCGGCGTGGCGGTGGATGCGGTGCGTGGGGTGGAGCAGCACGGGGCGGAGACGGCAGTTGGTGGGCGTCATGTGGCGTCGACGGATGTGCGGGAGCATCCCGGTGGGCTGCGTCCCGGGGACGATGTCCGTGGTGGTTCGGAGCATGGGGGTGGGCACGGCGGGCACGAGACCGGTCACGGGGACCACCGAGACGCATCCGCTGGGCATGATCACGAGAACCAGGGTCATGACGGTCGGCACCTGGATGAAGGAGCCGGGCATTCCGACGGGCACGACCCCAGCCACGAAGGGGGCTCTGAGCACGTGCGGCCGGAGTCCGGGTACTCGATCCCGGACATGGTCCACTCCGCCGCCCCGCGGGGGCCGGAGGTCGATGACTACTGGCGGCCGCTCAGTCACGAGGAGATCCAGGACCTGCCCGTGGTCCGGGACGGGAGCCACCTCAACGCGAACGGCAGCCTGCGGCCGAACATCTGGTACCAGACCGGCGAGCACGAGTACCTGTATCGCACGGACGAGCATGGGCACATCGACCGGGTGATCGCGGAGAACCTGCAACTCAAGACGCACATCGGCCGACTACGGCACATACGACGTACCTTGGGTAAGCTCTTCGGCGACCACGCGGGACATGTGATCGCTGACTGGTTCGGCGGATCTCCTAAACTCGACAACCTCGTCTCCCAGCTTGCGAAGATCAACCAGCATGAAATCGGCAGCTTGGAAAAGCAGTGGGCGCGGGTTCTGAAATCCGATCCGCCAGGTCACGTCAGTCTCGACGTCCGACTCGACACGGATCCCTTAACTGGCCGTCCGGCTCGATTCGTCGTGATGCATGTGATCGACGGTCAAGAAGAAATAGCGTACTTCCATCAATAGAGGACCGGTGGCCATGAAGACCGAGCAAGAAATCATTCAAGAGCTAATAAACAAGTGGTTGCCTTTGGGGATCGAATTTGCAGAAGGTGCGGTCGGCGTCGTGGGCATGTACTTCCACGCAGGTTCCGAGCTGGGTGCCAAGAGGGCGAACATATTCTTCGACGTGGGCGACAAGATCGTATATCCAGGAAACCTTAAAGGCGCTCAGACCGCACGCGGCTCCGTGCATCATATGCAGGGGCTCATGATCGAGGATCTTCTCGACGCAGAGCGTCAGTTCAAAGAATCCGGAATACCGTGCCCTACGGAGTATCGAATCTCCTATGAGCCCGCGCCGGGTAGGCTCGACGTGCAATTGCATCGTGATCTCAAGTATCACGGACACCCGACCAAGGGGCTCCTTGATGGACCTGCGGATTGGCTCGGCGACCGCCTCGAAGAGGTTTATAAGAGGTCTTAGGGTCGACACCGAGGCTCAGGCGGATTGTGTGAATGCCATCCGGCCGGCGGATCCGATGATTCCGGTGGTGTGACTGCGGGGTGGTTGCGGGATTTCTCGAAGTCGACGTTGGGCAAGCAGCAGCAGATGGTGGAGGGGTTCGTCGGTAGCGGTGAGCAGTGGGATGCGGATCCGGCGCGGGCGGCGGGTTCGTTGTTCGTGAATGTGGGTTCGTTGTTCATCCCGGTGGGTGGTGAGGTCGCGGCGGGCGCGAAGGTGGTGTCGGTCGGGGTGCGGGTCGTGGCGGTGGGGGATCGTGTCGCGGAGGCGGCCGATGTGGCGTCTGTTGCGGGGCGTGTGGTGGGTGCGGGTGCGCGGGTGACGGTCGCTGCGGGTACCGGGTTGGTGCGTGTGGGGGATCTGTTGACGCAGGCCATGGCCAAGGCGGATGCGGTGGGGCATGCGGCGACGGCGCCGGTGATGAATGCGTTGCGGGACGCGGTCGGGCGGGTTCCGTCGGTGCGGGTGGTGGTGGAGCATGCGGTGACGCCGGATGGGTTCCGGGTGCCTGCGGGTGTGCGGGTGGAGGTGGAGAGTCGTGTGCGTTCGCAGGTCGCGGATGCGGCGGGGCAGGGTGTGTTGGAGCGCGGGACGGTGGAGGCGCCTGTGGGTGCGCGTGGTGCTGTGGGTTCGGGGCATGCTGCGGCGGGGGAGTCTGCGGTCGGTCGCGGCGTGGCGGTGGATGCGGTGCGTGGGGTGGAGCAGCACGGGGCGGAGACGGCAGTTGGTGGGCGTCATGTGGCGTCGACGGATGTGCGGGAGCATCCCGGTGGGCTGCGTCCCGGGGACGATGTCCGTGGTGGTTCGGAGCATGGGGGTGGGCACGGCGAGCAACAGACCGCACACGGGGACCATGCGGGCGGAGGTGTCGAGCGAGGAGGTGCACGTGGGGACAGTGCGGGAGAGGCCCATGATCACGATCCGGGAACTTCTGAGCGAGGTCCCGGTAAGACGTCTCGGCTGCGTGCATCCGCTGGTGATGAGTATTGGCGTCCCCTCTCGCATGAGGAGATCCAGAACCTGCCAGTCGTTCGCGACGGCAGTCACATCCGTGCCGACGGCAGCTTGACGCCGAGCACCTGGTATCGGACCGGTGAGCACGAGTACCTGTACAGGACGAACGAGCACGGCCACATCGACCGGGTCATTGCGGAGAACCTGCAGCTCAAGACGCACATAGGCCGGCTACGATATGTGCGACGTACCCTCGGCAAGCTCTTCGGGGACCACGCCGGCCACTTGATTGCGGACTGGTTCGGCGGATCGCCCAAGCTCGACAATCTCGTCTCGCAATTCAAGCACGTCAACATTCGCGAATACGGCGCTCTGGAGCGCCAGTGGGCTGCCGCTCTGCGGGCTGAACCCCCTGGTCACGTAGCCATAGACATGCGAGTAGACACGGATGTGAGCACAGGAAGACCGGAGGGCTTCAAAATCACGAGCGTTGTCAATGGTGTGAGGACAACCAAATCATTCAGTCAATAGAAGGGGCCACATGATGAATCGTGAAGTCGAGACAATCCATGAATTGGCGGACAAGTGGGTTTCACTTGGGCTGGATTTCTGCGAATCTGCCGGAGGTGTGTCAAAGATGTACATCTACGCCGCTTCGGAGCTCGGCGTGAAGTATGCGAACATTTTGTTCGAGCAACACGGAGTTGTCATCTACCCTGACAATTTGAAGGCCGAGGGCATAGATCACGGGTTGATCTTTCGGATGCAGGATCTCATGCTTGAAGATCTTGATGAAGCTGAGCGAGCGTTCAGGTCGGCTGGAGTGCCTTGCCCTACAGAGTACCGAATAACCTACGAACTAGGCCCGCGACGTCTGGATGTGCAGTTGTCTCACGAAATCAAATACGCGGAGCATCCCGTCAAGACACTCGAGCACGGGCCTGAAGACTGGCTCGATGGTCGCCTAGAGAAAGTCTTCGGGAAGCTGCTGCCCCCCGAAAGCGAGTGGCACAAGGTCGGCAAGAAGCGCACTTACTAAGCCCCCACTCGGGGTTCTGATCATTCACTGGTGCGACCGTATTTAACTCAGGTGAGCGATCTGCTCCGCGGTCGCGTGGCTGCCGGCGGGCGAGCCCGAATACCTGCATCCCACGAACGAGCGCGGACACGTACGGGGATCACCGCGACGCGTCGGCTGGGCATGACCATGAGAACCCGGGACATGACGGTCGGCACATGGATGAAGGAGCGGGGCATCCGGGTGGGCACGACCCCAGCCATGACGGTGGCTCTGAGCATGGGCCCCCGGAGTCCGAGTACTCGATCCCGGACATGGACCACTCCGCCGCCCCGCGGGGGCTGGAGGTCGATGACTACTGGCGGCCGCTCAGTCACGAGGAGATCCAGGACCTCCCCGTGGTCCGGGACGGGAGCCACCTCAACGCGAACGGCAGCCTGCGGCCGAACATCTGGTACCAGACCGGCGAGCACGAGTACCTCTACCGGACGAACGAGCACGGGCACATCGACCGGGTCATCGCCGAGAACCTGCAACTCAAGCTGCACACAGGGCGGCTACGGCACATACGACGTACGTTGGGCAAGCTCTTCGGTGATCATGCGGGACACCTCGTCGCGGACTGGTTCGGAGGATCCTCCAAACTCGATAATGTCGTCTCTCAACTGGCGCGCATCAACAAGCATGAATATGCTCGTCTTGAAAGGCAATGGGCGAGTGCTCTCAAAGGTGACCCGCCTGGGAGGGTCAGCCTTGATATGCGGATCGATACTGATTCGACGACGGGACGCCCAGCTATGTTCCGTATCGAGTACATAATAAACGGCGAGCCCGGTTTTGCTCGTTATAGCCAGTGAGGGACAAATGACCCAGCAAGAGCATGAGATCGTGCAGATCGCGATCGAGAAGTGGATTTCAGCGGGGCTGGAGTACGCGCATGGCGCAGGCGGTGTCAGGGCGTTGTACGTCTACATCGGGTCGGAGCTCGGGAGTGCATACGCAAACGTGTTCTTCGAACAAGACGGTGAGGTGCTATATCCGTCCAAGTTGAAAGGCGCGGATGCATCGACAGAAAAGATCATCGAACTGCAGAGGTACTTGGTCGATGTCCTGGATGAGGCTGAGGCGGCATTCAAGAAGTCGCAGATCCCGCCGCCCACTGAGTATCGCATTACTTATGAGCCGGGAAGTGGTCGGCTCGATGTGCAGCTTTCGCGAGAAGTGAAATACAGGCACCACCCTGTGAAGACGATCCAGCATGGACCCGAAGATTGGCTCAACGGCCGTCTGGAGAAGCTCTACGGAGCTTTGTTGCCCCCCGAGGATCAGTGGCCGAAGTCGTGACCTATTAGCTCGGAATGAGCGCGTTCGGTCCGTAAAATGATTAAGCATGAGCCATGCGCGGCGCATCATCGGTTACTGGTTCGTTGGATCACCGATGCTAGACATCGCTGTCGCGCGATTCGAGGACATCGATCGACGCGGTTGCCTCAATGTCGAATGGCAGTGGGCGAGGGTGCTTACGTCTGAGTCTCTAGGTCGCGTCGATGCCGACGTTCGAATTGTTGCCGAGCCCGTAAAGGCCGGCCCTAAAGAGTTTATCGTTGACTCTGTGGTCAATGACGAACCCTTCTTCTACCGCTTTAATTAGTGCAGAAAGTGATTGCATGTCGACGAGCGAGCAAGATATCCTTCAGGGGCTTATAAATGGTTGGATACCCCTTGGGCTCGAGTATGCTCAAGGAGCCCAGGGTGTCACGACACTATATCTGTATGCGGATTCCGAACCCAACCATCAACATGCAAATATCTTCTTCGAACAAAGCGGGCGAGTTGTCTATCCGAGCAGACTCGACGGTGTCGACTCCCATTCGCAACGAATCTTGAATATGCAGAAGTGCATGATCGAAGACCTAATCGAAGCGGAGAGGCTGTTCCGCGAGATTGGTATCCCTTGCCCTACTGAATATCGTATCACCTACGAGCCCGAAGCCGGCCGACTGGACGTGCAACTATCCCGTGACATAAAGTACGCGGATCATCCGGTCAAGACCCTGCAAAGCGGTCCAGAGGATTGGCTTGATGGTCGCCTTGAGAAGGTCGTGGGTAAGCTATTGCCCCCGGAGCGCGAATGGTTCCGATTCGCTAAAAAGCGCAAATAGGAATTGTGGCTTGAGGCTGTCACCTTTGGGGAGTGGCCTCCAGGAGTGACTCGATGGTCGGCTGAACAAAGTATTCGGCAGACTGCTGCGTCCCCAATACGAATGACAAATATCCCGACGAAAGCGAAAGCTTTAGCCAGGATTACCACGAGGATGCGTGTCTCGTCGGTCGCTGGCCTATGTGCACGCCGATAGGACCATGTCGTCCGACCTGACGCCGACGCAGACCGCGGCGGTGGTTGCCGCGTCGGGTGGTGACTTCAGCTGGACCACCGCTCGGGCCGTGGGCGGTTTCGTGGCGGTGGGGGATCGTGTCGCGGAGGCGGCCGATGTGGCGTCTGTTGCGGGGCGTGTGGCGGGTGCGGGTGCGCGGGTGACGGTCGCTGCGGGTACCGGGTTGGTGCGTGTGGGGGATCTGTTGACGCAGGCCATGGCCAAGGCGGATGCGGTGGGGCATGCGGCGACGGCGCCGGTGATGAATGCGTTGCGGGACGCGGTCGGGCGGGTTCCGTCGGTGCGGGTGGTGGTGGAGCATGCGGTGACGCCGGATGGGTTCCGGGTGCCTGCGGGTGTGCGGGTGGAGGTGGAGAGTCGTGTGCGTTCGCAGGTCGCGGATGCGGCGGGGCAGGGTGTGTTGGAGCGCGGGACGGTGGAGGCGCCTGCGGGTGCGCGTGGTGCTGTGGGTTCGGGGCATGCGCCGGGGGTGGGGTGTGCTGCGGGTGCGGATGTGGTGCGTGGGGTCGAGCAGCACGGGGCGGATGCTCGCGGGGGAGTCGCAGAGCGCGCGTCGTTTGAGTTGACACGCGAGGAGGTGAGGCATGATGCCGGGGATGCTAATGCGTCACACAGTGACCAGATCGGACGTCACGATCGTGGTGAAGGAACCGGCAACATAAGTCGCGGGTCGGACGGGATCCACTCACGCGAAGCCGCGTCCGTTGCCCATCCACTACCCAGCGAGCCGCTCGACTACTTCAAAGACGACTATTGGCGGTCGTTGAGTCCGCAGGAGATCCACGATCTGCCTGTTGTCCGTGACGGTAGTCATCTGCGTCCGGATAGGAGTCTCGAACCCAGCACCTGGTACCAAGCTGGTGAGCACGAGTACCTTTACAGGACGAACGAGCACGGGCACATCGACCGCGTCATCATCCAGGATCTGCAGCTCAAGATCCATGAGGGCCGTCTTCCGCATCAAAGAAATCCTCTGGGCAAGCTCCAGGGGGATCACGCGGGACACCTCGCCGCGGACGCTGCCGGGGGCTCTCCGAAGCTGGACAACATCGTCGCGATGTCCCAAAAGAACAACCTGGTACAATACGCTCGCCTCGAGAGGAAGTTACTCGGTCGCAAGGCTGCTCATCCTGATGAACGAATTTTCCTGGACATCCGGCTGGATCCTGATCCGCTCACCGGCAGGTCGCCCCGCTTCGAGGTCGAATACAAGATCAACGGCAGAATCTACCGGAGCAATTTCAAGCAGTAGGGAACCAAATGCCAAAGAGACAAGAAGAAATTCTGCGCGACTTTGCGACGGGCTGCGTGTCAATCGCAATGGAGTTCAGCGAGGGCGCGCCAGAGTTGTCGAAGATCTACGTCTACGTCGGTTCCGAGTGCGGGCACTCCTACGCGAATGCGTTCTTCGAGCAAGGCGGAGAGATCGTTTACGCCAACGATCTACGCGGAGTCGACTCTGGGGACGAGCGCGTTTCTGTGGTTCAAAGATACCTACTCAACTACTTGGCGGAGGCTGAGGCGCAGTTCGAGGAAGCCGGTGCACCATCTCCTACCCAGTACCGCTTGACATATGATTTGCTCACGCGTCAACTGGACATGCAGTTGTCCCACGATCTCGTGTATTCGAACCACCCGACCAAAATATTAGAAGAAGGTGCAGAGGATTGGCTCGACGGGCGTCTTGAGAAGATGTTCGGAGGCTTTTGATCGAACACGCGACCACCGTGCATGGTGAACCTGCCTATCACGCGAGCGAGTAGGTGCGTTGATCGCGCTGACGCCGCTCTTCCAGGTGCTGGCCGATGATTCCGGTGGTGTGACGCCGGGGTGGTTGCGGGACTTCTCGGGGTCGACGTTGGATAAGCAGCGGCAGATGGTGGAGGGGTTCGTCGGTAGCGGTGAGCTGTGGGATGCGGATCCGGCGCGGGCGGCGGGGTCGTTGTTCGTGAATGTGGGGTCGTTGTTCATCCCGGTGGGTGGTGAGGTCGCGGCGGGCGCGAAGGTGGTGTCGGTCGGGGCGCGGATGGTCGAGGTCGGTGGCACGGCGGCGGAGGCGGCGGATGTCGCGTCGGTGGCGGGGCGGTTGACGAGGGTCGGCGGGAATGCGCTGCTGGATGCGGGTCTGTATGTGAAGCAGACCGGGTTGGTTCTCGAGGCGGTCTCGGATCGTGTGGCGGGGTTCGCGGATGTGCCGCGTGCGGCGACGGCGGGCGTGGTGTCGTCGTTGCGGGAGGTGTTGGAGCGGGTGCCGCGGGTGAGTGTGACGGTCGAACGCATGGCGACTCCGGATGGGGCGTGGGCTATCCCGAGCGTGCATATGAGCGTGGAGCATCCGGCGTCGGGTGGAGCGGCGGTTGCCGCGGCGGGTGGTCGACACACGGCGGAGATGGTGTCCGGTCCGGCGGCGGAGGCGCGTGCGGCGGGAACGGATGTCGGGCGCACCGGTCAGGGGACACTGCACGACGGCCTCCCGAGGAGCGACCACGGCACGACGGCGGTCGACGCGCGCACCGCATCAGGGGGGCGCCCGTCGGGAGCTCATCACGACCCGGCAGGAGCAGACGGCGCACATCACGGGCAAGCGGGGCCGCACGCGGGCTCGCCGGATGCGGTGCACGGGACCCATAACGCCGCCCTCGAGCACCCGCGTCCCGAGGGCGCGGCGCGCTTCGATGGCCCTTCCGCGGACGTGGCCAATCGGCATCCGATACCCTCGTGGATCGCCGACCGGCTCGCGAATCACGAGCTGCCGGCTTGGAAGAAGCGCATCCTCCAGGGTCATGAGTTCAACTACGCGAACCACCACCGGTACACGTATAGCGAGATACGCGTGATGCGGCGTTGGCGGCTGCATTCCTACGAGGAAGATCTATGGATAACATCACGAAAGCACACACAGGTGGTTGATATCCGGTGGTATACCATGAAGCGGTACATCTATGAGATTCACAAGAAATACAGGCCTGGGTTTATCGTCGACGAGACTGGCGTTCCTTTGCAGGGCGTGAAAATCCTCGAAGTCCCGCCCCAGTTGAAAGCCGTTCCGCAAGAGGTGTTGACGTACGCAAGAGAGCATGGTGTGGTTATCAGGGATTCTAATGGCCGCTCTTACAATATTGTCGAACAGGCGGGATAAGAGTAAGTTGTGAAGAAGTTTGAATATTGCTACCAGTGGAACTTCATGACTAAAGCTTCCATCACGGAGTTGTCGCGTGATGAAGCGCGGGCGCGGTTCGGGGGTGGGAGAAAGGAGCCGGATGATTGGTTCTCCGTGGCAGCTCGCGCGCAGGATGGTCCCAGCGCGGGGGCTGTTGACTACGTGCTCGAGGTGACCCAGCATGCGGATTTCATCAACACGTTTCTGTGCGACGAGTGGGGGAGTATCAAGTACATCTACAACTTCCGGCGCGAACCGGCGGGGATGTTCTTCTTCTGTCGGACCGAGTACACGTATCCGGATGAGGCCCAGCAGTTCTTCCAACATGAATGGCTTACGGCGGAGAACATCCTCTTCAAGCTCGACGGGTCCATGAAGCGCAGGCTGAAGCAAAAGTCCCGTCCCGGCGTTGAGCAGTGGGACTACCACGGCGTCGACATGTCCGACAACTGGGAGGTCATCCCGGATTTCGAGCAGTGGGATGCGATCGCCAGATACCGGGGATGAGTTCCGCTGGCCCTGGTTTGTAGGAGCTAACGCAAGGCGCAGAAGCTTCTCCGGTATCGGGCTCCGTCGCTCGCTACCCTCATACACCGCATTTTCTCGGTAGAAGATGCGGATCGTCCGGAGGGTTCCGCGTCCTAGATGTCCCGCAGCTGACACGGGAGATTCGGGAGAAGGTGGCCCCCACGAGGGGGTGACTGCTCGTCTCCTGCGCATCACGTGGAGTGGACGGACTACCCGCCGTGCAACCAGCGCAATGACGAGTTGATCAAGGCGGTGGCGGTGCAGGCCACGGCGTTGGACCAGGCGCAGGCGGATTGCGTGAATGCGATCGCCGCGGCGGATCCCACGCGGACGTCGTGCGCCGTGCCGGTGCAGGGCACGGATTTCACGGCGGCGGCCGTGGCGGGGACGGCGTTGCCGTTCGGGCAGATGGCGTCGGGGCGTCAGACGTGCGTGGGGTCGTTCCTGGGTGGTGCGGGGGATGCGGTCACGAGCATGGCCGAGGGGTTGGGGAGCCTCGTCTCGTACAACCCCGAGACGGGTCAGTGGGGTGATTGGGGTCACGCGGGGGCGTCGGCTCTGGGCGTGGTGGAGGGGCTGGGTGCGTTGATCGCGCCGACGCCGCTCTTCCAGGTGCTGGCCGATGATTCCGGTGGTGTGACGCCGGGGTGGTTGCGGGACTTCTCGGGGTCGACGTTGGATAAGCAGCGGCAGATGGTGGAGGGGTTCGTCGGTAGCGGTGAGCTGTGGGATGCGGATCCGGCGCGGGCGGCGGGGTCGTTGTTCGTGAATGTGGGGTCGTTGTTCATCCCGGTGGGTGGTGAGGTCGCGGCGGGCGCGAAGGTGGTGTCGGTCGGGGCGCGGGTCGTGGCGGTGGGGGATCGTGTCGCGGAGGCGGCCGATGCGGCGTCTGTTGCAGGGCGTGTGGTGGGTGCGGGTGCGCGGGTGACGGTCGCTGCGGGTTCCGGGTTGGTGCGTGTGGGGGATCTGTTGACGCAGGCGGTGGCCAAGGCGGATGCGGTGGGGCATGCGGCGACGGCGCCGGTGATGAATGCGTTGCGGGACGCGGTCGGGCGGGTTCCGTCGGTGCGGGTGGTGGTGGAGCATGCGGTGACGCCGGATGGGTTCCGGGTGCCTGCGGGTGTGCGGGTTACACCGATCTCACGGCGACGTGGCGCCCAGCTCCGCCGGCGCGCGCGTCACACCGAGAGGTCCGGCCCGCGCTCGATCCCGAACTCGTGTCGCAGCGCGCTCCGGGCCGCCTGGTACCCGGCCATGCCGTGGACGCCGGGGCCCGGGGTCGCCGAGCTCGAGGCCAGGTAGACGCCCGCGGCCGGGGTTCGCCACGGGTCCGGCGAGAGCACCGGACGCGCGAGCAGCTGCCAGACGCTCGCGGCGCCCGCGGCGATGTCGCCGCCGATGTAGTTGGGGTCGTGCTCCTCCATGCCGACCGCGTCGATGCTCGAGGAGGCGAGGATCAGGTCGCGGAAGCCCGGTGCGAAGCGCTCGATCTGCCGCGTGATCGCCTCGGTCTGGTCGACCGTGGATCCCGCGGGCACGTGCGTGTACGCCCACAGCACGTGCTTGCCCGCGGGCGCGCGGCCCGGGTCGTCGATGGAGGGCTGGGCGACCAGGACGTACGGGTCGTCGCTGTGCCGGCCGGCCGCCACGTCGCGCTCCGCCCGCTGGATCTCGGCGCGCGTGCCGCCGACGTGCAGCGTGCCCGCGCGGCGGAGCTCGGGATCCGTCCAGGGCACCGGTCCGGAGAGCGCGAAGTCGACCTTCGAGGCCGCGTTGCCGTAGCGGAAGCGGCGCAGGGCGCGGAGGTAGCGCGCGGGCAGGCGGTCGCTCGCGATGCGCGAGAGGGCCCGGGCGCTGGTGTCGAACAGCACCGCGCGCGCGGCGGGCAGCTCGCGGAGCCGGCGGACCTCGGAGCCCGTGATCACCTCGCCGCCGTGGGCCCGCAGGTCGGCGACCATCGCGTCGACGATCGACTGGCTGCCGCCGATCGGCACCGGCCAGCCGCGCGCGTGCGCGTACGCGCCGAGGGAGAGCGCGGCGGCGGCGGTCGAGACGCTCGGCATGGTCTGGATCGCGTGGGCGGCGACCCCGGTGAACATGGCGGGCGCGACGTCGCCGCGGAAGCGCGCGTCCCAGGCGGGCGAGCCCTGCTCGAGGGCGCGGAGGCCCAGGCGGATCGCGGTCGGCGGGTGGCGCGGCACCTGCAGGAGCGGCCCGTTCGTGAACTGCGCGACCCGGTCGGCGGAGGCGGCGAGCGGCCCCATCAGCTGACGCCAGGCCCGACCGTCGACGCCCAGCGCGTCGGCCGTGCGGTCGATGTCGCGGTAGGCGATGCCCGAGACGCCGCCGTCGAGCGGGTGCCCGTAGGAGATCTCCGGCACCACGAGGTCGATCCGACGGTCGAGCTGGAAGGCCCGGAAGAACCCGGAGGCCAGCGCCATCGGGTGCACCGCAGAGCAGATGTCGTGGTGGAAGCCCGGGAGCGTGAGCTCGGCCGTGCGGCTGCCGCCGCCGATCGTGTCCGCCCGCTCGTGCACCTGCACGGACAGCCCGGCGCGCGCCATCGTCACGGCCGCGGCCAGCCCGTTCGGTCCGGATCCGACCACGATCGCGTCGATGTCACCCATGCGTCGAGGCTATCGGCGGCGGAGCGCGGCTGTGCCGGCGACGACGCCCGAGAGGAGCGCGCCCGCGCCGATCGCGACGGCCTTCGCGCGGTTGCGGATGATCCACACCTGCGGGCTCATCATGCGCGCCCGGTCGCTGAAGATGCCGCGCGCGCCGTGGTCGCCCGCGGTCGGCGTGTAGAGGTTGGTCGTGAGCATCGGCTGCGTCTTGTCCTCCGCCTGCTGGCCGGTGTACCCGGTCTTGGCGAGGTAGCCGTCGAGCCAGTTCGCGACGAAGCGGTTGCCGAGCACGGTCATGACGGTCGGCTCGCCGACCCAGTTGCGGCGCTTCGGCTTCTCGGCGACCGCGGCGATGGCCTGCGCGCCCACCTCGGGCTCGAAGATCGGCGGCACGGGCTGCGGGTGGTGCGGCAGCTGCGACTTGACCCAGTTGAACTGGATCGTGTTGAGCGCGGGCATGTCGACGGTGGAGATCTTCACGGCGCTCTTGTTGTGGATCAGCTCGGTCGTCACCGACTCGGTGAAGCCCTGCACGGCGTGCTTGGCGGCGCAGTACGCGGCCTGCAGCGGGATCCCGCGATGGGCGAGCGCCGAGCCCACCTGGATCACGTGCCCGCGGTCGCGCGGCACCATGCGGCTGAGCGCGGCGCGCGTGCCGTTGACGAAGCCGAAGTAGTTGACAGCGGTGGCGCGCTCGAAGTCCGCCGGATCCGTGGTGAGGAACTCGCCGAAGACGCCGACCATGGCGTCGTTGACCCAGAGGTCGATGGGGCCGAGCTCGTCCTCGACGCGGTCGGCGGCGGCCTCGACGGCCAGGCGGTCGGCGACGTCGGTGGAGATGCCGAGGCCGCGGCGGCCGCGCGCCTCGATGTCGGCGACGGCGCCCGCGAGGCCATCCTCGCCGCGCGCGAGGACAGCGACGTCCCAGCCCCGGTCCGCGAGCTCCCGCACGGTCGCGCGGCCCAGTCCGGCCGATCCTCCGGTGACGACGGCGATGCCTCGAGTCATGTGGCTCCTTCGATGGTTGGTGCACGAAACGTGCTCCTCCACCGTAGGACCGGCGCACCCCGCCGAGGCCTCCGGGCCCGGTCCTGCCAGGCGGCGGTCAGCCTTCGCGCTGCAGGTCCTCGCGCACCTGGCGGCGGAGCACCTTGCCGATGAGCGACGTGGGCAGCGCGTCCACCTGGATCACGCGGCGGGGGACCTTGTAGGCGGTGAGGTGCGCGCGGCAGTACGCGCGGATGGCGGCCTCGTCGAGCGCGGCACCCGGATCCAGCACGACCGCGGCAGTGACGTCCTCGCCGCCGTCCGCCGACGGGAGGCCGACCACGGCGACGCCCTGCACGCCGGGGGCGCCGCGGACGACATCCTCGACCTCGCTGGGGGAGACGTTGAAGCCGCCCGTGATGATCAGCTCCTTCATCCGGTCGACGATGGTGGTGAAGCCGTCGGCGTCGACGCGCACGATGTCGCCCGTCCGGAACCAGCCGCCGTCGAGGAGCGCGGCGCGCGTCTCGTCGGGGCGACGCCAGTAGCCCTGGAACACCTGGGGCCCGCGGATGAGCAGCTCGCCCTCCTCGCCGGGCGCGCGGTCGACGGCCGGGTCCTCGGGATCCACGACCCGCACCTCCGTGCTCGGGAACGGGACGCCGACGGTGCCCGGCCGCCGCGACGGGCCGATCGGGTTGCCGAGCGCCACGGGCGACGTCTCGGTGAGCCCGTAGCCCTCGACGAGGTAGCCGCCCGTGAGGCCCTCCCACAGCTCGACGGTCGACACCGGCAGGTTCATGGCGCCGGAGATCGCGAAGCGCACGCCCGTGAGGTCGACGCCCTTCTCCTTCGCGCCGCGCGCGAGGCGCTCGTAGATGGGCGGGACCGCCGGCAGGAACGTCGGCGGGTGCTTCCGTGCGGCGGCGAGCACGAGGTCCACGTCGAACTTCGGGAAGAGCACGAGGCGCGCGCCGATCGCCATGGCGAAGGTGAGGCAGAGCGTGAGGCCGTACGCGTGGAACATCGGCAGCACGCCGTAGACCGTCTCGCCGCCGTCCGAGAGCCCCGGCACCCAGGCGCGGCCCTGCATGGCGTTGGCGTGCAGGTTGCGGTGGGTGAGGATCGCGCCCTTGGGGCTCGCGGTCGTGCCGCTCGTGTACTGGAGGATCGCCGTGTCGTCGAGCTCGGGCCGGGGGCGGGAGGCGGCGATGCGGCGGTGGTCGACGAGCTCCTCCCACGTGACGGTGCCCGTCACGGGCGCCGTGATCGCGGCGCGGGCACGGCGGGCGGCGGGAACAGGCAGGCGGAGCTTGAGGCGGGTCGCGAACGGCATCGCGGCCGGCAGGTCGACCGAGACGATCGTGTCCACGGGCACGTCGCGCGGCATGTCCTGGATCGTGCCGACCACGGTGTCCCAGGCGATGACGACGCGGGCGCCGTGGTCCTCGAACTGGTGGCGGAGCTCCCGCGGCGTGTAGAGCGGGTTGTGCTCGACGACGATCGCGCCGAGCCGCAGGACGGCGTAGAAGGCGACGACGTGCTGCGGGCAGTTCGGCAGTACGAGCGCGACGCGGTCGCCCTTGCGGACGCCGAGGCGGCGGAGGCCCTCGGCGGCGCGCGCAATCTGGTCGCCCATCTCGCGGTACGTCGTCTCGCGGCCGAAGAACTCGAGGGCGACGGCCTTCCCGTGCCGCTGGATCGAGCGCTCGACCATGTCGACCAGCGATCCGATCACGGGCGGGATGTCGGCCGACACCCCGTCCGCGTAGCTGCGTACCCAGGGGCGGTCGGCGTCGAGGCTCATGTCCCCACCATAGGGAATGCGCCCGGGCAAGACCCGGGCGCATCGGCCGTGCCGCGGTCGCGGGCTAGGCGGGGTAGACGACCCCGGTCAGCTGCTCGGACGCGTCCCAGAGGCGGCGCGCGAGCTCGGCGTCCTTCGACCGCGGGCTCGACGCGGCCAGGTGCGGCAGGCCGCTCATCCCGCCGAGGCCCGCGGGCCCGTAGTAGTCGCCGGGGTGCACCCCGAGGCCGGTCGCGGCCTGGATCTGCGGGAGCGCGCCCACGCGCACGTCCTGGCCCAGCGCGGCGGGACCGAACTTGGCGGTCAGGTCGCTGACGACGCCCTGCGGCCCGGATCCCGGACCGTTCTTCGCGAGGTTCGTGGACGTGACGCCGGGGTGCGCGGCGACCGCCGTGAGGCCCCAGCCCCGCCCATCCGACAGCGCCTGCAGACGCCGCATGAACAGCAGGTTCGCGAGCTTGGCCTGGCCGTAGGCCGCCCAGGGGCTGTAGCGCCGCTCCGACTGGAGGTCGCCGAACGCGATGCGGCCCATCCAGTGCGCGAGGCTCGACACGACGACCACGCGCGGCGCCTCGGCGGCCTGGAGCGCGGGCAGGAGCAGGCCCGTGAGGGCGAAGTGGCCGAGGTGGTTCGTGCCGAGCTGCAGCTCGAAGCCGTCCGCGGTCTCGCGCCGGTCCGGCGGGGCCATGACGCCGGCGTTGTCGACGAGGATGTCGATCGGCCCGCGCTCGATCTCGCGGTCGGCGAAGGCGCGCACGGAGGAGAGGTCGGCGAGGTCGAGGGATCCGACCTCCACGTGCACGCCGGGGTGGCGGTCGCGGATGGAGCCGGCCGCGTCCTCGCCGCGCTCCGGGTCGCGGGAGGTGAGGACGACGGAGGCGCCGGCCGCGGCGAGCCGGCGCGCGGTCTCGAGGCCGAGGCCGCTGTTGCCGCCGGTGACGACGGCGCGCTTCCCGTCGAGCGGGCTGATGATGATGTCGGTGGGACGGGGCACGCGGACTCCTCTTGCGGGTGGGATCCCCACGCTATCGAGGTCGGCCGGGCGTCGCCCGTGCGGGTCGGCCGGGGCCGCGCGCCGGACGGCCCGAGGCGGGCGGCCGATGGGAGGATCGGGGCATGTGGATGAGACGCGGCCGGGATGGATCCGAGGGCGAGCGGGGGAGCGACGCGACGCACGCGATCGGGGTCGGGGCCGTGGTCGTGATCCTCGACGGGGCCGCCGCCACGGGCGACCCCGCGCTCGACGGCGAGCCCGTCGGCCTCGTGGTCGCCTCCGCCTCCGACGGCCTGCGCAGCGTCAGCCCCGTGCCGACCGCCCGCGGCCGCGCCTGGGTCGTGGAGCTCGGCTCGGACGACGACGGCACGGCCGGCCGTCGGGTCGTCGTGCCGCAGAGCGCGCTGCGCCTGGTGGACGACGCGGACGAGGCCGTCTCCGCGATGCCCGCCGACGACCTGCCGCCGCGCGCGTGAGCGACAGCCTCTCGGCGCCCGGCTCGCGTGCCGCCGACCTCGTCGATCCCGTCGACCTCGCCGCCGAGCTGATCCGCATCGACTCGACCAACCCCGACCTCGTGGCCGGCGCCGCGGGGGAGGTCCGGGTCGCCGCCCACGCCGCCGCGTGGCTCCGGGCCCGCGGCTTCGACGTGCGCGTGCTCGAGGAGACGCCGGGACGCCCGACCGTCCTCGCGACCGCGCACGGCACCGGCGGCGGCCGCACCATCCTGCTCGACGGGCACCTCGACACCGTCCCGCCCGGCGACCCCGAGCGCGGCGGGCTCATTCCGCGGATCGAGGACGGCCGCCTCCTCGGCCGCGGCGCGTTCGACATGAAGGCGGGCCTCGCCGCGATGATGGTCGCCGCCGACCGCGCCCGTCGGATCGGCACGCGCGGCGACGTCGTGCTCGCGCTCGTCGCGGACGAGGAGTTCGGCAGCATGGGCACCGAGGAGGCGCTCCGGGCGCTGGACGCCGACGGCACGCGCATCGACGGCGCCGTCATCTCCGAGCCCAGCCAGTCCGAGGCGATCGTCGCCCACCGCGGCTTCGGCTGGTACGAGATCCGGCTGCGCGGGCGCGCGGCGCACGGCTCGATGCCCGAGCAGGGCGTCGACGCGATCGCGCACGCCGGGCTCGTGCTCCGGGAGCTGGACGCGCTGGCCGACCGGGTCGCCTCCGGGCCGCGCCACCCGCTCCTCGGGACGGGCGCCGTGCGGGTCTCCCGGATCCACGGCGGCTCGGACGCGGCGACGGTCGCCGACTCCTGCGTGCTCACCCTCGAGCGGCGGTTCCTCCCCGGCCAGTCGACCGCGCACGTGGAGGCCGAGCTCCGCGCGGCCCTCGACGCGGTCGTGGCCCGCACGCCGGGCATGGACGCGGAGCTCGTCGTGCTCGTCGCCCGCGCGGCCTTCGAGGCCGACGTCGACGGGCCGCTCGCGCGCGCCGTGCTCGACAGCGGCGCGCGCGTCACCGGATCGCCCGTCCCGCACCGCGGCGAGCCGTTCTGGACCGACGCCGGGCTCGTGCACGAGGCCGGGATCCCGTGTCTTCTCCTGGGCGTCACGGGCGGCGGCGCGCACGCGGCAGAGGAGTGGGCCGAGGTCGCCTCGATCCGCCAGCTCACCGCGGTGCTCGAGGGCGCGATCCTCGACTTCTGCGGGAGCGTCCGGGCCTAGCCGCGGCGCGGCTCCCTAGTCGCGTGTCGCGGACCGGTGCAGCTCCACGTCGAGCCGCCCCTGTTCGGCCGTCGCGGTCATCCACGTGACGTCCGGCTGGCGGCGGCGGTCGGTCGGCGAGCCGGGGTTGAGGAGCCGGAGGCCCGCGGGCGTCACGGTGTCCCAGGGGATGTGGCTGTGGCCGAAGACGAGCACGTCGGTGTCCGGGAACGCCTGGTCCATCCGGCGCTCGCGTCCCGTGGCGGCGCCGGTCTCGTGCGTGACGGCGAACCGGATCCCCTCGATCACCGCGCGCGCCGTCTCCGGCAGCCGCGCCCGCAGCCCCGCGGGGTCGTTGTTGCCCCAGCAGGCGAGGAGCCGGGCGGCGCGGGTCTCGAGCGCGTCGAGGGCTGGCTCGTCGACCCAGTCGCCCGCGTGGACCACGACGTCGGCGGCCTCGACGGCCCGCCACAGCGCCCGCGGCAGGTCCCTGGCGCGCTTCGGCAGGTGGGTGTCGCTGAGGAGCACGAGCGATGCGGTCACCCGGACCACGGTACGCGGACGCCGCCTCGCGCGCCGACCGGCCCCGCGGCTCCCGTAGCCTCGATCCGTGACCCCCGCGACCCGCGACCTCGTGCCCGCCGACCTCGCCTGGATGGTGCCGCTCAACAACGCGGCCGTGCCCGCGGTCCCGCCCATGGACGCCGCGTCCCTCGGCGAGGTGCTCGACCACGCCGACCTCGCGATCGCCGTGGTGGACTCGGACGCGCCCGACGCGCCGCCCGTCGGCATGCTCCTCGCGATGCAGCCCGGCGGCGCCTACGACAGCCCGAACTACCGCTGGTTCGCCGAGCACGGCGTCGACGGCCTCTACGTCGACCGGATCGTGGTCGCCGACGGGCAGCGCGGGCGCCGGCTCGGGCAGGTCCTCTACGCCCGCGTCTTCCACGAGGCGCGGCGCACCGGGCGCCGGGCGGTCACGTGCGAGGTCAACACGCTGCCGCCCAATCCCGGGTCGCTCGCCTTCCACGGCCGGCTCGGCTTCGTCCGCCTCGGCGAGGTCGTCGACGCCGACGGCCAGCACGCGGTCGCGATGCTGTCCGCTCCCGTGCATCCGGATCCGTCCGAGCCGTCCGCGCGATGACGGGCGCGCCATGATGGACGGGACACCTCCACCCACCCGCCCCTCGAGGAGGCGCCCATGACCGGCATCACCCGCGGCTTCGTCGGCCGCCCGCGGAAGGGCCCCGCCGACCGGCTCCCGCCCGGCCAGTACGACACCGAGGGCGGCTGGCCCGTCCTCACCGCCGAGGCCGTGCCGAACCTGCCGGAGTCCCGCTGGTCCATCGCCGTCGACGGCCTCGTCGAGCGCCCGACGACATGGGACTGGGACGCGGCGCACGCGTTGCCGCGCTCCGAGTACGCGGGTGACATCCACTGCGTCACCACGTGGACCCGGCTCGACACGCGCTTCGCCGGCGTCAGCGTCGACACCCTGCTCGACGCCGCGGCTCCGCTCCCGGAGGCGCGCTTCGTCCTCGCCACCTCGCACTCCGGCTACACGACCAACCTCCCGCTGGAGGACCTCCGCGGCGGTCGGGCGTGGATCGCCTGGGAGGCGGACGGACGACCGCTCACGCCCGACCACGGCGGACCCGCGCGCCTCCTCGTGCCGCACCTCTACTTCTGGAAGAGCGCGAAGTGGATCGCCCGCCTCACGCTGCTCGACCGCGACCAGCAGGGCTTCTGGGAGCGCAACGGCTACCACGACCGGGGCGACCCGTGGCGCGAGCAGCGCTACCAGGGCGACCGCTGAGCGCCGTCTCGCCCGGCCCCGGATCCGGCCGCGCACCCGCCGTCCCGGCCTCCGTCGGCGGCGCGTGGCGGACCGCGACCATCACGGCGCTCGAGCACCCGACGCCCACGACCGTCCTGCTGCGCTTCGACGTGCCCGACCGGATCCCGCACCTGCCCGGCCAGCACTGCGTCGTGCGGCTGCGCGCGGAGGACGGCTACACGGCGCAGCGCTCGTACTCGATCCTCTCCGCGCCGCACGAGGAGGGCGTCGAGCTGCTGATGGAGCGCTACGAGGACGGCGAGGTGAGCGGGTTCTTCGCCGACGTCGCCCGGGTCGGCGACGCGATCGAGATGCGGCTGCCCATCGGCGGCTTCTTCGTCTGGGACGGCGCGACCCCGGCCGTCGCGCTGGGGGGCGGGACGGGCGCGGTTCCGCTCGTGGCGATGGTCCGCCACGCGATCCACCTCGGCGTCCCGCACCTCGTCCGCGTGGCCGTCTCGGGGCGCACCTCCGCCGACGTCCCGTGCCGCGCGGAGCTCGAGGCCGCGGGTGCGCTCATCGTCACGACGCGGGAGCGGCATGGCGCGCGGGGGTTCGGGCGCCTCCGCGCATACGAGGTCGCGGAGCTCGCCGCGGGCGCGGAGGTGGCTTTCGTGTGCGGATCCACCGCCTTCGCGGGCGGGGCGACGCGCCTGCTGCTCGACGCCGGGGTCGGCCGCGACGTGATCCGCATCGAGCAGTTCGGCCCGTCGGGGGAGTGACGCGGACGCCGCGCCGGGCCACACTGGGGCGGACGGCGACGGAGCCGTCGGGAGCGGGTGCCGCATGGAGCGATCGGTCGTGCTGCTGCGCGGGATCAACGTCGGGCGTGCCAAGCAGGTGCCGATGGCGGAGCTCTCCGCGGCGCTCACGGGCCTCGGCTACGTCGGCGTGCGCACGCACCTGCGGAGCGGGAACGCCGTGGTCGACCACGAGCGGCCGAGCGGCCGGGGTGCCGCGGTCGCCATCGAGGACGCGGTGCGGCTCGCGACGGGCGTGACCGCCGACGTCCACCTCGTGCCCGCGGCCGACTTCCGCCGCATCGCCGCCGGCATCCCGTTCGGCCCGGTCGCCGCCGACCCCGGGCGCCTCCTCGTCTCGTTCCCGGATCGCCCGCTGGACCCGCTGCCCGCGGCGCCGCCCGCCGCCGCGATCGCCCCCGACCTCGTCGAGGTGGCACGCGACGCGGTCTACTCCTGGCACCCCGACGGTGTGTCGGCCTCGCGCGTGCCGCCGGCGTTCTGGCGCGGGCTGGGGGCGTCCGTCACGGCCAGGAACGCCCGCACGGTGGCCGCGCTCGCGGCGCTCCTCGACAGCTGATCCCGGCGCCCGGGCACGCGTCCCCCAGTACGGGGGTGACGCCCGGGCAGCCGCCGGGATCCGGCCCGCATCGGGGGCACCGCGGCCTCCTCACGGCGCGGACGGGGGGATAGGTTCGATCACGTGAGCAGATTCGCGGACCGCTGGAAGTCCCACATCCTGGAGACGTTCTCCGCGGACTCCGAGGGGCGACCCCAGTGGATCCAGGACCTCGAGCTCGGCGACGACGCGGGCTGGTTCGGCCCCGGCTCCGCCGTCTGGGCGGTGCACGGCGGGATGCCGACGCTCGTGGCGGGGATCCGCGCCCTCCTCATGCAGACGCTGCACCCGGGCGCCATGGCCGGCGTCCACGACTGGTCGCGCTACCGCGAGGACCCCCTCGGCCGCCTCGCCGGCACCGTGCGCTGGGTCATCACCACGTCGTTCGGCGACCGGGACACCGCGGTCGGCGTCAGCCGCCGTGTGCGCGGCTACCACCGCAAGGTGCAGGGCACGTTCGTCGACGGACGCGGCGTCGAGCGCCCCTACAGCGCGAACGACCCCGACCTCCTCGCGTGGGTGCACATGGTCTTCACCGACGCGTTCCTCAGCACGCACATGCAGTGGGGGCCGCCGATCCCCGGCGGACCCGACCGGTACGTGGCGGAGTGGGCCAAGGCGGGCGAGCTCATGGGGGTCGAGGCACCGCCGCGCTCGCACGCCGAGCTGCACGCGCAGATCGACGCGTTCCACGACCAGGGCCTCCTCCGCGCCGACGAGCGCACGCGCGAGACGATCTCCTTCCTCCGCGAGCCGCCGCTCCGGCCCTCCATGCTCCCGGCCTACCGCGTCCTCTTCGCGGGGGCCGTCGCGTCGCTCGAGCCGCGGTACCGCGAGCTCCTCGGGCTCGACCGGGCGTCCTTCGGCCCGTTCCCCCTGCCGGCGCTCGCGTCGACGCGCGTGATGCTGGGCGTCGCCGGACGCGTGATGGGCGAGCAGTCCACCAGCCACCAGGCCGCGCTCACGCGCATCGCCCGGCTGCAGGGCGCTCCGGCCGGGTCGGCGTCGTCCGCCGCCGCCGAGCCCCGCCCCGGTCGCGACGACGACGCCGGGCAGCGCGCCCAGCCCGCGGCCTGATCCCGCGCAGCGGGTCCCTCCCGCCGGCGCCGATGTCGGCGGCCCGGGCTAGCGTGGGAACGACATGAGCAGGCAGGACGGATCGACCCGGCGCACGTCCGATGCGAGCGCGGACGACTCCGAAGCCACCATCCTCCACATCGACATGGACGCGTTCTTCGCGGCCGTCGAGCTGCTCGAGCGGCCGGAGCTGCGAGGAACCCCCGTCATCGTCGGCGGGTCGTCGGGCCGCGGCGTGGTCACGAGCGCCACCTACGAGGCCCGGCGATTCGGGGTCCGCTCGGCCATGCCCATGGCGCAGGCGCTGCGGCTCTGCCCGCAGGCCACGGTCATCGGCGGCCACATGGAGAAGTACGCGCACTGGTCTCGCGTGGTCATGGGGATCTTCCGCGACGTCACGCCGCTCGTCGAGCCGCTCAGCATCGACGAGGCGTTCCTCGACGTGGCGGGCGCCCGCGGCCTGTTCGGCTCGCCCGCCCAGATCGGCGCGATGATCCGGCGCCGCGTGCACGCCGAGACCGGCCTCACCTGCTCGGTCGGCGCGGCCTCCACCAAGTTCGTCGCCAAGCTCGCCAGCACGCGCTGCAAGCCCGACGGCCTGCTCGTCATCCCCGCCGCCGAGACGCTGCCGTTCCTCCACGCGCTGCCGGTCGGCGCGCTCTGGGGCGTGGGGAAGACGACCGAGGAGGCGCTCGTACGGCGCGGGCTCCGCACGGTGGCCGACATCGCGGACACGCCGCTGCCCACGCTGCAGTCGATGCTCGGCGAATCCGCGGGCGCGCGGCTGCACGACCTCTCCTGGGGGCGGGATCCCCGGAGCGTCAGCACCCACCGCGAGGAGAAGAGCATGGGGCACGAGAACACGTTCCACGACGACGTCACGGATCCCGAGATCGTCCGTCGCGAGCTCCTCGGACAGGCCACGCGGGTCGCCGAGCGGCTGCGGCGCGCGGGCCTCACCGCCCGCACCGTCTCGCTCAAGCTCCGCTACTCCGACTTCCGCACCATCACCCGGTCCCGCACGCTGTCGGATCCCACCGACGTCGCGCGCCGCATCTACGACGAGATCCGCGACGTCTACGAGCAGGTCGCCCGGCCCGGCGACCGCATCCGGCTCGTGGGCGTGCGCGCCGAGCAGCTCGACGACGCCGACAACCGCGCCGTCGCCCTGTGGGACGCGGACGAGGGCTGGCGTGAGGCCGAGCGCACGGTCGACCAGGCGGCGGAGCGCTTCGGCAGGGGCGCCATCGGCCCGGCGTCGCTCCTCCGCAGGCCGGGGGCGAAGCGGGCCACCGTGTCGGATCCGCGCACCGAGGCGGCCGCGCGCGGTATCCTCCCCGGACACCCGCCCGACTGACGAGGACCACCATGACCGATCCCGCCGCCCCCACCCCCGACGACCAGGTTCCGGTCGACCACGTCCCCGCGGGGGAGGAGGCAGCGGCCCCGGCGTCCGCCGCGCCGCCCGTTCTGCCCGCCGCTCCGACGCCGCCCGCCGCCCCATACGCGTACCCGGCCGCGTCGGCGTCCGCCGCCGCTCCCTACGGTCTCGCCGCCGCGCCGGTCCCGCCCTCCCCGGCGGCGGTCGCCTGGGGCCAGCCGGTCTACGCGGTCGCGCCGCCCAAGGGCCTCAGCCTCACGTCGATGATCCTGGGCCTCGTCTCGGTCTTCTTCTTCTGGACGTTCCTCTGCCCGCTCATCGGGCTCGTCTTCGGCATCGTCGGGTTCCGCAAGGAGCCGGCCGGCCGCGGCTTCGCCATCACGGGACTCGTGCTCAACGGCCTGCTGCTGCTCATCCCCGTCGCGTTCGTGCTCTCGGTCATCGTCGCGGGCGGCACGATCTTCGGCATCGCCGCCACCACCCCGCGTTGACCAGGTCACGACGCCGCCCCGCTCGCGTCCCGCGGCGGGGCGGCGTCGTGCAGGGCGGCTAGGGCCGGCCCATGCCGCGGTAGCGCCAGCCGGCGGCGCGCCACGCGAGGGGATCCAGGCAGTTGCGCCCGTCGACGATCACGGGCGTGGTCACGATGGCCTTCAGCTCCGCGGGGTCGATGGCGCGGTACTGCTTCCACTCCGTGAGCACCATGACGGCATCGGCGTCGCGCGCCGCCTCCTGCCACGTGTCGACGTAGGTGAGCTCCGGGAAGCGGCGGCGCGAGTTCTCGTTCGCGTACGGATCCGTCGCGAGCACGCGCGCGCCCTGCAGCTGGAGCTGCGCGGAGATGCTGAGCGCGGGGGAGTCGCGCACGTCGTCCGACTCGGGCTTGAAGGCGAGGCCGAGCACCGCGATGTTGCGGCCGAGCAGGGATCCGCCGCAGACCTCGCGCGCCACGTCGACCGCGCGCACGCGGCGGCGCATGTTGATCGAGTCGACCTCGCGGAGGAAGGTGAGCGCCTGGTCGGCGCCGAGCTCACCCGCGCGCGCCATGAACGCGCGGATGTCCTTGGGGAGGCAGCCGCCGCCGAAGCCGATGCCGGCGTTCAGGAAGCGGCGCCCGATGCGGTCGTCGTACCCGATGGCGTCCGCCAGCTGCGTGACGTCGGCGCCCGTGGCCTCGCACACCTCCGCCATGGCGTTGATGAAGGAGATCTTCGTGGCGAGGAACGCGTTCGCCGACACCTTGACGAGCTCGGCGGTCTCGTAGTCGGTCGTGACGCGCGCCGTGCCGGTGCCGAGCGCGGTGGCGTACACCTCGTCGAGCGCCGCCCGCGCCGCCTCGCCGGCGTCGCCCGCGGGCAGGCCGTAGACGAAGCGGTCGGGCGTGAGCGTGTCCTCGACCGCGAAGCCCTCGCGCAGGAACTCCGGGTTCCACATGAGCGTCGCTCCGGGGACGCGTGCCTCGATGCGCTCGGCGAGCCGGCGCGCGGTGCCCACGGGCACGGTCGACTTGCCGGCCACCACGTCACCCGGCGCGAGGTGGGGGATCAGGGCGTCGACCGCCGCGTCGACGTACGTCATGTCCGCTGCGTTCTCGCCGCGCTTCTGCGGCGTGCCGACGGCGATGAAGTGCACGCGCGCGCCCGCGGCCTCCGCGGTGTCGGTGGTGAAGCGGAGACGGCCGGTCGCGAGCTGCTCGGTGAGGAGGTCCGGCAGTCCCGGCTCGAAGAACGGGGCGACACCGGTCTGCAGCGAGGCGATCTTGGCCGCGTCCACGTCGATCGCGACCACGTCGTGCCCGAGGCGGCTCATGCACGCGGCGTGGACCGTGCCGAGGTAGCCGCAGCCGATGACGGAGATGCGCACAGGAGGTCCTTCGCGTCGTGGGGAGGGAAGACGATGCGCGCCGGGCGACGGTCGATCACGTCGCCGGCCGGCGGCGTGGTCACCGTATCACGGGCATGTGACGCGCCAGGGGCGGGCCCGGGCGGGCGCTCGCGCGCCGCGTCCGACCCCGCCCCGGGTGCGGCGGATCAGGCCAGCAGCGCCTCCGCGGAGTCCGCCACCGGGCCGAGGATCGCGGCCGATCGGGCGGGCAGGACGACCTCGTCGTCGCCCAGGGCGACGCCCGGGGCCGTGGCGAGCAGCAGCGCCGGACGCTCGCCCACGACGGGCACGCGGCGCTCCTCGTCGGACAGGTTGACCACGATGGACAGCTCGCCGCGGTCCATCACGAGCAGGCGCGCCTCCTCGTGCACCTCGACCTCGACCTCGGCGAACCGGGGGTCGGTGAGGTCGGGGTGGGCGCGACGCAGGCGGATCAGCGCGCCGTACAGCGCGAAGAGGCGGGCGTGCTGCGAGTCGGACGCCTCCGCGCCGTAGAGCTCCGACCAGTCGAGCTTCGAGTCCTGGAACGTGGAGAGGTCCTGCGGGTTCGGCACGACCGACTCGTCCCAGCCCATCTTCGCGAACTCCGCGATGCGGCCCTTGGCTGTCGCCTCGCCGAGGTCGTGCTCGGGGTGGGAGGTGAAGAACTGCCACGGGGTCGTCGCGCCCCACTCCTCGCCCATGAAGAGCATCGGCGTGAAGGGCGACGTCAGGGTGAGGACCGCGGCCAGCGCCAGGCCGCCCTCGTCGAGCGTCGCCGAGAGGCGGTCGCCCGTGGCGCGGTTGCCGATCTGGTCGTGGTTCTGGTTCGCGACCACGAGGCGGTGCGCGGGGATCCGCTCGGTGTCGAGCGGCCGCCCGTGCACGCGGCCGCGGAACGACGACCACGTGCCGTCGTGGAAGAAGCCGCGCGTGATGACCTTGGCGAGCGCCCCGAGCGACGCGAAGTCCTCGTAGTAGCCCGTGGTCTCGCCCGTGAGCGCGACGTGGACCGCGTGGTGGAAGTCGTCGCTCCACTGCGCGTCGAGCCCGTAGCCGTGCGCCTCGCGCGAGGTGATGAGCTTCGGGTCGTTGAGGTCGGACTCCGCGATGAGCGTGAGCGGGCGCCCGACGTGGGCGGAGAGCACGTCCACCTGCACCGCGAGCTCCTCGAGGAGGTGCGTCGCCGTGTGGTCGACCAGCGCGTGCACCGCATCGAGGCGCAGCGCGTCGACGTGGTAGTCGCCGAGCCACATGAGCGCGTTGTCGATGATGTACTCGCGCACGGGACCGGAGTCCTCGCCGTCGAGGTTGAGGCTGGATCCCCACGTGTTCGCCGACGCCTCGTGCAGGTACGGGCCGTAGACGGGCAGGTAGTTGCCGGAGGGACCGAGGTGGTTGTAGACGACGTCCTGCACGACGCCGAGGCCGCGCGCGTGGCACGCGTCGACGAAGCGCTGGTACGCCTCGGGTCCGCCGTACGTCTCCTGGACGGCGTACCAGAGGACGCCGTCGTAGCCCCAGTTGTGCGTGCCGTTGAAGCCGTTGACCGGCAGCACCTCCACGAGGTCGACGCCCAGCGCGACCAGATGGTCGAGCCGGTCGATCGCGGAGTCGAGCGTGCCCTCGGGCGTGAAGGTCCCGATGTGCATCTCGTAGATGACGGCGCCGGCGAGCTGACGGCCGGTCCACGCCTGGTCGGTCCAGGCGAACGACGACGGGTCGTAGGTGCGCGATCGGCCGTGGACGCCCTCGGGCTGGCGACGCGAGCGAGGATCCGGCAGGGCGGTGTCGGCGTCGTCCACGAGGTAGCCGTAGTCGAGGTCGCCGGACGGCAGCGCCTCGGCGCGGTCGGCATCGAGGGTCCACCAGCCGTCGCCCACGGGCGCGAGCGGCAGGCGCTCGTCGCCTACGGACAGGGCGAGGGTGCGGGCCTTCGGGGCCCAGATGTCGAAGCGGTCGTCGGTCATGCTCGGCTCCCGGGGGTGATGTCGGATGCGGTGGAGGCGGGCGCGAGGATCGCGACCGGGTAGTCGGCGAGGAGCGCGGCGACGGACACGCGCCCGCCGTCGAGACGACGGCCGCTCACGTGGTCGACGAGCTCGCCCTCGGGCAGCGTGAGGGAGGTGGATCCCCATCCGCCGCCGGTCTCGAGGCCGACGGGCAGGCGGGTCGCGACGGTGATCGCGCCGCCGCGGTCGAAGGCGATCACGTGGGCCGCGGCGTCGCCGGTCGCGCGCACCGGCTCATAGCCGGTGAACAGCTCCGGGTGGTCGCGGCGGAGGCGGAGCGCGCGCGCCGTGACGAGGAGCTTCGCGGCCCCCGTCTCGTCGATCGCGGGCTCGGCGCCCGTGAGCACGGCGTCGAGGGCGGCGCGGCGCATGCCGAAGTCGACCTCACGGCGGTTGTCGGGATCCACGAGGCTCGTCTCCCACAGCTCGCTGCCCTGGTAGACGTCGGGCATGCCGGGGGCCGTGAGCTGGATGGCCTTGGCCGCGAGCGCGTTCGACCAGCCCGGGCCGGAGAGCCGGTCGTAGAGCCCGGCGACGATCGTGCGGGCGCGCGGGTCGTCGAAGGCCGCGTCGACGAGCGCGTGCATGCGCTCCTCGAACGCCTCGTCGGGCGCGGTCCACGTGGTGGAGTCGCCGGCCTCGCGCGACGCCTTCTCGGCGTACGCGTGCAGGCGCTCGCGCGACGCGGGCCAGGTGCCGACGAGCGTCTGCCAGAGCAGGTTCTCGAACGGGCCGTCGCCGGTGGGGGCGACATCGCGGAGCTGGCCGAGCGCGTCGCGCCACGCCTCGGGCGTCTCGGAGAGCACGTCGATGCGGGCGCGCACGTCCTCGCCCCGCTTGGTGTCGTGCGTGGAGAGCGTCGTCATGGCGTGGGGCGCGATGCGGTGCCGCTCCTGCTGGCGCGCGTGGAAGTCGTCCACGTCGATGGCGAAGATCGACGGGTCGGCGCCGACCTCGTTGAGGGACACGAGGCGCGAGTACCGGTAGAACGCGGTGTCCTCGACGCCCTTGGCCATGACCATGCCGCTCGTCTGCTGGAAGCGCTGGGCCACGAGCGTGGACGGATCCGAGAGCTGCGGCATGAGCGCGTCGATGGTGGCGACGAGGTCGGGGCGGCTCGCGCGCGCGGCCTCTGCGGCCTCCTCGAGGTGATGCAGCCCTCCGGGCAGGTAGCTGCGGTACACGGGGAAGGTCGCGAGCAGCTCGGCGAGCGCGTCGGCGGCGTCGGCGGGCGCGTCCTCCACCAGGCGCTCGAGGCGGAGCACCTCGCTGCGGAGGATCCCGTCGGCGATGCCGCGCTTGGTGCCGCGGATCATGTCGGCCCAGCTGGTGAGCTCGCCCTGCGGCAGGCCGCGCAGCGACGCCTCGAGGTGGTCGAGCTCGACCTGGCCGTCGGGGTCGACGAGCACGCGGTCGATCTCGGCGAGCGCGTCGTACCCCGTGGTGCCGGCGGTCGCCCAGTCGGTGGGCAGCGTCTCGCCGGGCTCGAGGATCTTCTCCACGAGCACGTACGCCCCGCCCGTGATCCGCGCGAGGTCGTCGAGGTACCCCTTCGGGTCGAGGAGGCCGTCCGGGTGGTCGACCCGGAGGCCGTCGGCGAGGCCCTCGCGGAACCAGCGGGAGATCTCCGTGTGCGACTCCTCGAACACGCGCGGCAGCTCGACGCGGATGCCCGCGAGCGTGTTGACCGCGAAGAAGCGGCGGTAGTTGAGCTCGGCGTCGGCGCGGCGCCAGTTGATGAGCTCGTAGGACTGGCGCTCGTGCACCGTGCGGGCGTCCGCGTCGTCCTCGGCTGTGCCGGGCGCGACGGGGAAGCGCTGGTCGTAGTAGCGGAGCTCGACGGTGCCGTCATCGCCGCGCACGAGCGTGAGCTCGTCGAGCTCGGTCTCGCCGTCGCCGAGGACGGGGATCCGCACCTTGCCCCGCCCGAAGTCCCAGTCGACGTCGAACGCGTCGGCGTAGCGGCTCGCGGTGCCGTGCGTCAGCAGGTCCCACCACCAGAGGCTCTCGACGGGCGTCGCGACGCCGACGTGGTTGGGGACGATGTCCACCAGCACGCCGAGGCCCAGCTCGTGGGCCCGATCGGCCACCGCCTGCAGCCCCGCGGCGCCGCCGCGGGACGGGTCCACCCGCGAGTGGTCGACCACGTCGTAGCCGTGGTCGGATCCCGGCTCGGCCGCGAGGATGGGGCTGAGGTACACCCAGTCCGCGCCGAGGTCCTTCACGTACGGCAGCTGCTCGGCCACGGCGGCGAGGTCGAACGACTCCCGCACCTGGAACCGGTAGGTGGAGATGGGGGTTCTCAACTGATGTCGCTCCTTGGGTCTGCGGCCGGCCGGTCGGCTTGCGCGTGGGTGAGGACGGCGAGGCTCGCCGCGACCGAGTGGTCGGGCTCCACCTCGGGCTCGGTGTAGGCGCGCAGCACCACGAGCGCCTTGGCCGCCACGTCCACGACGCTACTCGCGCGGAGGGCGGTCGAGTCGGCTCCGACGCCCGCGGTGTCGATCACGGTCTCCCACGCGTCCGCGTACTCGTCGGAGGGGAGCGTGAAGGACACCGGCTCGTCGTGCGCGTTGAAGTAGAGGAGGAAGTGGGTGTCGTAGATGTCCTCGCCGCGGCGGTCGCGCCCGCGGATCCCGTTGCCGTTGAGGAACATGCCGATCGCGCGGAGGCCGGACTCCCAGTCGTCGTCCGACATCGGGGTCGCGTCGGCGTCGAGCCAGACGATGTCGGGCAGCGGCTCGCCCTCGCCGCGGCGCACGGGCCGCCCGTCGAAGAAGCGACCACGGCGGAAGGTCGGGTGCTCCTTGCGGAGCCGCACGACGGACGCGGTGAACTCCACGAGCGGCTGGTCGGCCTGGTCCCAGTGCACCCAGCTGATCTCGTTGTCCTGCGCGTACGTGTTGTTGTTGCCCTGCTGCGTGCGGCCGAGCTCGTCGCCGTGCAGGATCATCGGCACGCCCTGCGACAGGATCATCGTCGCCAGCATGTTGCGCTGCTGGCGGCCCCGCAGGGTGGCGATGGTCGGATCGTCGGTCGGTCCCTCCACGCCCATGTTCCAGGAGCGGTTGTGGCTCTCGCCGTCCTTGTTGTCCTCGCCGTTCGCCTCGTTGTGCTTCTCGTTGTAGGAGACGAGGTCGGCGATGGTGAAGCCGTCGTGCGCGGTGATGAAGTTGATCGACGCGACGGGTCGGCGGCCCGAGTGCTCGTAGAGGTCCGCCGAGCCCGTGATGCGCGCCGCGAACTCGCCGAGCGAGGAGGCTTCGCCGCGCCAGAAGTCGCGGACCGTGTCGCGGTACTTGCCGTTCCACTCCGTCCACTGCGGCGGGAAGTTGCCCACCTGGTAGCCGCCGGGGCCCACGTCCCAGGGCTCGGCGATGAGCTTGACCTGCGACACCACCGGATCCTGCTGCACGAGCTCGAAGAAGGTGGCGAGCTTGTCGACGTCGTAGAACTCGCGCGCGAGCGCCGAGGCGAGGTCGAACCGGAACCCGTCGACGTGCATCTCGGTGACCCAGTAGCGCAGCGAGTCCATGATCAGCTGCAGGGCGTGCGGGTGGCGCACGTTGAGCGAGTTCCCCGTGCCCGTGTAGTCCATGTAGTAGGTGGGGTCGTCCTCCATGAGCCGGTAGTAGGCCTGGTTGTCGATGCCCTTGAAGGAGAGCGTCGGCCCGAGGTGGTTGCCCTCTGCCGTGTGGTTGTAGACCACGTCGAGGATGACCTCGATGCCCGCCGCGTGCAGCGCGCGCACCATCGACTTGAACTCCTGCACCTGCTGGCCGAGCTCGCCCGTGGACGAGTAGGCGTTGTGCGGCGCGAAGAAGCCGATGGTGTTGTAGCCCCAGTAGTTGCGCAGGCCCTTCTCCAGCAGCGTGTTGTCCTGCACGAACTGGTGCACGGGCATGAGCTCGATGGCGGTGACGCCGAGCTTCTGCAGGTGGTCGATGACGGCGGGGTGCGCGATGCCGGCGTACGTGCCGCGCAGCTCCTCGGGGATCCGCGGGTTCAGCTGCGTGAGCCCCTTCACGTGCGCCTCGTAGACGACGGTCTCGCTGTAGGGCGTGCGGGGGAGGCGGTCGCCGTCCCAGTCGAAGAACGGGTTGACCACGACGCCGAGCATCATGTGCGGGCCCGAGTCCTCGTCGTTGCGGCTCGACGGGTCGCCGAACTCGTACGCGAACAGCGACGGGTCCCAGTCGAACTCCCCGCAGGTGGCCTTGGCGTACGGATCCAGCAGCAGCTTCGCGGGGTTCGACCGGTGCCCGTTCTCCGGCTCGTACGGCCCGGTGACGCGGTAGCCGTAGCGCTGGCCCGGCTGCACGTGCGGGAGGTAGCAGTGCCAGACGTGCGCGTCGACCTCCGTCACGTCCACGCGGGTCTCGGTGCCGTCCTCCTCGATGAGGCACAGCTGCACCTTCTCGGCGACCTCGCTGAAGAGCGCGAAGTTCGTGCCGCTCCCGTCGAAGGTCGCGCCGAGCGGGTAGGGGTTTCCGGGCCAGGTGTGCAAGTGGTCCTCCAGTTGGGTCGACTCGTCCGCCGGCGGCGCACGGGTGCGCGCGGGGTCCGTCGGGGGCGGGGCAGGCGGTGGATCCGCGTGGGCCGCAGCGGCAGGGAGACCGGATGCGACGCAGCGACGCACCAGGGGCGAGGGTACCGTGATGACCCGGATCGCCCCGCATCCTCCGGGCCCCGCGGGGTACGGTGGGACGCATGACCAACCTCGTCGCACAGCTCGCAGAGAACGTGAAGAACGCCGGAGTGGGGACGGTCTACGGCGACCCCCTCGACATCGACGGCTCGACCATCGTGCCGGTGGCATTCGCCTGGTACGGCTTCGGCGGGGGCAGCGACCTCCCCGATTCCGACGGCAACGTCGCGGGCGGCGGCGGGGGCGGCGGCGCCACCTGGCCGATCGGCGCCTACATCGCCACCGACGGCGAGGTGCGCTTCCAGCCCAACGTCATCGCGCTGCTCGCCGTGGCCACGCCCGTCATCTGGATCTCCGGCAAGGTCCTCGTCAAGCTCATCAAGACGCTGAAGTAGCGCGGCCCGCACGACCACCGCGGAGCGCGGGTGCCCTCGGGCGCCCGCGCTCCCGTGCGTCCGGGGCGTCCGACGTCCGTCGCCCGGGCGCGTCGCCCGCGCGCTATGCTCGCCGTGAACACGGGAGTCCGGTGAGCCGGGCTGAGAGGAAGACACCCAGTCTTCGACCGTAAGTACCTGATCTGGATCATGCCAGCGCAGGGAGGCTTCCATCTCGCACCCGTGCCCTCTTCCACTCATCCGAAGGGCACGTCAATGACCGCATCATCCACGTCCACCGCATCCGCCGCGAGCGCCGACACCGGCGCCCGCAGCCCCCGCTCGGGTCTCCGCGCCCGCTGGCGGGTCATCGACATCGTCGTCGCGAGCGTCCTCGGCGTCGCGTCCGGCCTCGTCTTCGTCATCTGGAACACGGCGTCCGTGCCCGTCGGCGGCTTCTTCGAGCCGCTGCTGCCCGGGCTCCAGGCCCTCGCGGGCGGCGGCTGGCTGTTCGCCGGCGTCCTCACCGGCATCGTGATCCGCAAGCCCGGCGCCGCCCTCTACGGCGAGCTCCTCGCGGCCTTCGTCTCCATGCTCGTCGGCAACGTGTGGGGCGTGAGCACGCTGCTCTCCGGCCTCACGCAGGGCCTCGGCGCGGAGCTCGTGCTCCTCGTCTTCCTCTACGCGAACTGGCGCGCCTACGTCGCCGTCCTCGCGGGCATGGGCGCGGGGCTCGGCATGGCGGTCACGGACCTGATCGTGTCCTACCCGGGATCCACCCCGCTGTTCGCCACGATCTACACGGTCGCGGCGCTCGTCTCGGGCGCGGTCGTCGCCGGGCTGCTCTCGTGGCTCGTCGCCCGCGCGCTCGCCCGCACCGGCGCCCTCTCGCGATTCGCCTCGGGCCGCGACACCGCGGCCCGCGTCTGACCGTGCGGCGGCCGGGCCGTCGCACGTCGCCGATCGGCGCGTCGCGCGTCCCGCTCGCCGGGCGAGCCGCGACGGCCGACGCGGCGGGCGGGGCGTCCGTCCGCGCGGAGGGCTGGGGCTGGCGTCACGCCGGACGCGTCTCCTGGGCGGTGCGCGACGTCGACCTCGTCATCGAGCCGGGCGAACGCGTCCTGCTCCTCGGGGCGTCCGGTGCCGGCAAGACCACGCTCCTGCACGCCCTCGCGGGTGTCCTCGGCGGCGACGACGAGGGGGAGACCCGGGGCGCGCTGCTCGTCGACGGGCAGGATCCGGCCGCCCGACGCGGTCGTGCCGGGCTCGTGCTGCAGGATCCGGACGCGCAGGTGATCCTCTCCCGCGTCGGCGACGACGTGGCGTTCGGCTGCGAGAACCTCGGCGTCCCGCGCGAGGAGATCTGGCCCCGCGTCCGCGCGGCGCTGGACGCGGTCGGTCTCGACGTCGCCCTCGACCGGTCCACGACCGCGCTCTCCGGCGGGCAGAAGCAGCGCCTCGCCCTGGCAGGGGTCCTCGCCATGCGGCCCGGGCTCCTGCTCCTCGACGAGCCGACCGCCAACCTCGATCCCGAGGGAGTCGGCGAGGTGCGGCGCGCCGTGGAGTCCGTCGTCGCGGCGAGCGGCGCGACCCTCGTCGTCATCGAGCACCGGGTCGCCGTGTGGCGCGACCTCGTCGACCGGGTCGTGGTGCTGGGTGCCGACGGCGGGATCCTCGCCGACGGCGCGCCCGACGACGTCCTCCGCGACCAGGGCGCGTCCCTCGCGGCCGCGGGCGTCTGGGTCCCGGGCCGCGAGCCGGCCGCGCCCGTCCGCGATCGGGCCGCAGCCGCTGCGCTCCTCCGCGCCGACGGCCTCTCGGTCGGACGGGGCGGCGCGCGCGGCGGCGCGGTGGCCGACGGCGTCGGCGTCGCGCTCGCGTCCGGCCGCGTCGTCGCCCTCACCGGCCCGAACGGCGGCGGCAAGAGCACGCTCGCCCTGACGCTCGGCGGCCTGCTGCCCGCGCTGTCCGGACGGGTCGTCGCGGCGGCGGCCCTCGCCGACGGCCTCGGGGACGATCCCGCCGCCTGGCGCTCGCGCGAGCTCGCGGGCCGCATCGGCACCGTCTTCCAGGACCCGGAGCACCAGTTCCTCGCGGGCACCGTGCGCGCCGAGCTCGAGGTCGGCCCGCGCGCCGTGGGCATGGATCCCCCGGCCGCCGCCCGGCGCGTGGACGAGCTGCTCGTGCGCCTGCGCCTCGACGGCCTCGCCCAGGCGAACCCCTTCACCCTCTCCGGCGGGGAGAAGCGGCGCCTCTCCGTGGCCACCGCGCTCGCGACCGCGCCGCGCCTCCTCGTGCTCGACGAGCCCACATTCGGGCAGGACTCGCGCACGTGGGCCGAGCTCGTCGCGCTCCTCGCCGAGCTCGTCGACCGCGAGGGCGTCGGGGTCCTCGCCGTCACGCACGACGCGGACCTCGTCCGTGCGCTCGCGGACGACGTCCTCCGCCTCGACGCCGTCCCCGGTCGCGCCGCGCGCCTCGAGGTCGTGCGATGAGCGTCGTCCCGACCGATCTCGTCCCCGTGGCCCGCGCCACCGGCCTCGCCGCCGTGAACCCGGTGGCCCGTCTCGCGGCCGCCCTCGTGCTGACGCTCGTCCTCGTGCTGAGCCTCGACGTGGTGTCCGCGGGCGCGGCGCTCGTCCTCGAGCTGCTGCTCCTGCCCCTGGCGGGGATCCGCCCGCGCGCGTTGCTTGTCCGCGGCATCCCGATCTGGATCGCGGCGCCCGGCGCCGGCCTCACGATCCTGCTCTACGGCCGCACCTCCGGCGACGTGTACGCGCAGTTCCTGCTCGTCGTCGTGAGCGAGGGGTCGGTGCTGCTCGCGGTCGCGACGACGCTGCGCGTGCTGGCCATCGGCGTGGCCTCGCTCGTCCTGTTCTCGGACGTGGATCCCACGGACCTCGCCGACGGCCTCGCGCAGGTGGCGCGCCTGCCGTCCCGCTTCGTCCTCGGGGCGCTCGCGGGTGTCCGGCTCGTCGGCCTGCTCCTCGACGACTGGCGCTCGCTCGAGCTGGCTCGTCGCGCGCGCGGCGTCGCCGACCGCGGCCGGATCCGCCGGTTCGCCGGCCAGGCCTTCGCGCTCCTCGTGCTCTCCATCCGGCGTGGCAGCAAGCTCGCCACCGCCATGGAGGCCCGCGGCTTCGGCGGCGCGACGACCCGCACGTGGGCCAGGGCGAGCGTCGTCGGAAGGCGGGAGGCGCTCGTGCTCGCCGTCGCGGTGCTCGTCGCGGCGAGCGCGGTCGCGGCCGCCGTCGCCGCCGGGACGTGGGACTCCGTTGCGGCCTGAGGCAGGTGAGCGGCGCCCGGCGCTGGTCCTGGTCGACGGCCCGTCGGGCTCCGGCAAGTCGACCCTCTCGGACGCCCTCATCCGGGACGGCGACACCGACGCGGGACTCCCGCCCGGCGCCCAGCTCCTGCGGCTCGACGACGTCTACCCCGGCTGGGACGGCCTCGAGGCGGCCTCCCGTCATCTCGAAGGGCACGTGCTGTCGGAGATGCGCTCCGGCGGACGACCGCGATGGCGCCGCTGGGACTGGATCGCGGACTCGCCCGCGGAGTGGCACGACCTGGATCCGGATCGCCCGCTCGTGGTAGAGGGCTGCGGATCCCTGACCCGGGTCGCGGCACCCCTCGCCACCCACCGGATCTGGGTGGAGGCCGACGACGCCGTGCGCCGGTCCCGGGCCATCGCCCGTGACGGCGAGGCGTTCGCGGTGGAGTGGGATCGCTGGGACGTGCAGTGGCGCGCCCACGTCGACCGGGAGGATCCGCGCGCCCTGGCCGACGTCGTCGTCCGCACGGACGCGGTGGCGGCGGCCGGGTAGCCTGAGGCCATGACCGATTCCGCACCGTCCGACGTCCGCTACCTCGCCGTCTACGCCGACGGCCCCCTCGAGGGCACCACCGAGACCCGCGTCCTCGTCGACGGCACGCACGACGAGACCATCAGCACCATGTCGGCCGTGGAGGGCAAGGAGTCGCTCTTCCAGTACCGCGCCGGCGAGGTGTCCGAGGTCGCGGGCGAGCAGCGCGTCACCTACACGTTCGTGGCCGACGGCAGCGACGACGTCCTCGGCGAGGGCGACGACGAGTCCCTCGAGCTCTGATCCCCGGAACGCCAGGCGCCTGAGCGCCGACGCCCACGACCCCGGCCCGCGATGCGGCTGCCGGGGTCGTCGTGCGTCCGGGACGGGGCGTGCATTCCGCCGGCATCGGTCGGATGTCGTCCGGCCGGCGTCGTCGCCTCAGGCCCAGCCGAGCTCGTGCAGGCGGTCGTCGTCGATGCCGTGGAAGTGCGCGATCTCGTGGACGAGGGTGACGTGGACGAGGTCCCGCAGCGCATCTACGTCCTCGGCCTCGTGCAGGTGCGGCTCGCGGTAGACGACGATGCGGTCCGGCATCTCGCCGAAGCCGTACTGCCCGCGCTCGGTCATGGCGATGCCGTCGTAGAGCCCCAGGAGGTCGAGCGAGCCGTCCTCGGGCCGGTCCTCGACCACGAACACGACGTTGTCCAGGCCGTCCACCATCTCGTCCGGCAGCTCATCGAGCTCGTCGACCACCAGTCGCTCGAAGTCGTCGGGATCGCAGTGCAGCACGTTCCCACCCTCGCACACGCGCCGTCGACCGGCACCGGGGATGACGGAAGGGCCGGGACCCTCTCGGATCCCGGCCCTTCCCGGTGGGGTGGACGACGGGGCTCGAACCCGCGACTTCCGGCTCCACAAGCCAGCGCTCTGCCAACTGAGCTACGCCCACCATGCGGCCGATCCCGCTCTCGCGGACGGCCATGAATGAGGATACTACAGCCGCGGAGCCCACGCGGACGTCACGTCCGCGGCGATGGCCTGCACGTCGTCGGTGGCGGGTCCCGGCGCCGGCACGAACGCCGCGCGGCGGTAGTACTCGAGCTCGCGGATCGACTCGAGGATGTCGGCGAGGGCGCGGTGGCCGCCGTTCTTCGCGGGGGAGTTGAAGTAGATCCGGGGGAACCACTCCTTGGCGAGGACCTTGATGGAGGAGACGTCGACGCTCCGGTAGTGCAGGTGCGCGTCCACGCGGGGCATGTACTTCGCGAGGAAGGCGCGGTCGGTGCCGATGGTGTTGCCCGCGATCGGGGCCTTGCCGCCGTTCGGCACGTGCTGCAGCAGGTACTCCAGCACCGCGAACTCGGCGTCGGCGAGGCTCACGCCCGCGGGGATCTCCTCGAGCAGGCCCGAGGAGCGGTGCATGTCGGTGACGAACTCGCCCATGTTGGCGAGCGCGGCGGGGTCGGGGTTGATGACGATCGTGAAGCCGTCGTCGACGGGCACGAGGTCGAAGTCGGTGACGACCACCGCGACCTCCACCAGCTCGTCGATCGCGAGGTCGAGCCCCGTCATCTCGCAGTCGATCCACACCAGCCGGTCCGCGTTGTTGCCCATCCCCCGATCCTATCGGCGGGCCCGGTCCGCCCCGACGCGCCGCCTACCATGGGGGAGTGATCACCCTCCTCGCCGTCCTCCTCATCGTCAACGGCGTCTGGAACGTCGTCGTGTGGCCGCAGTTCCTGAAGCGCGTCGCGAAGGATCCCCGTGCACGTGCCGCCGACGGATCGCGCACCGCCTTCTTCACCGTGCACCTCGTCCTGGTCTCCGTGTCGCTGCTCCTCGCCCTCGTCTCGATCATCGCCGCCGTCGCGGCGTTCGCGTCCTGATCCCGGGAGAGGGCGCGCCCGCATCCGCCCTCGTGCCCGCGGGATCCGAGGGCGTGCGGGTCATCCTGTTCTCCTCCCTCTTCTGCGTGCCGTGCCAGGCGACCCGGCGCATCCTCGGTGAGGTGCAGCGGCTGCTGCCGTGGCTCCCGGTCGAGGAGCTGGATGTCGCGGCGCACCCGGAGATCGCCGAGGCGGAGCGGATCCGGTCGACGCCGACGATCCTCGTGCGCGCGGGGGACCGCGAGATGCTCCGCGCCGAGGGCGTGCCGACGGCGCCGCAGGTGCTGCAGGCGGTCGTGCGCGCCATGGACGGGACGGCCGAGGCGTCTCCCGCCGAGGCCTCGGGGCCCCCGGACCCCGCGTAGTACCCTCGTCACGACCCCCTGTAGCTCAATGGATAGAGCATCGGCCTTCTAATCCGACGGTTGCGCGTTCGAGTCGCGCCGGGGGGACCGACTGTCGGAAGCGCCGGATCGGCCGTAGATTTGGGCGCATGCGCGACATCCAGTCACAGATCATCGCCGCCCTCGAGGTGCGCCCGACCATCGATCCCGCCGACGAGGTGCGCAAGCGCGTCGACTTCCTCAAGGCCTACCTCCGGGCCACCGGCGCGGAGGGCTTCGTCCTCGGCGTGAGCGGCGGCCAGGACTCCTCCCTCGCCGGGCGCATCGCCCAGCTCGCGGTCGAGGAGCTCGCCACCGAGGGACTCCTCGCCGAGTTCGTCGCCGTGCGCCTCCCGTACGGCGTGCAGGCCGACGAGGAGGACGCGCAGCTGGCGCTCTCCTTCATCCAGCCCAAGTCGAGCGTGGTCTTCGACATCAAGCGCGCCGTCGACGGCTTCCAGGCGGAGTACGCCGACGCGGCCGGCCACGCGATGACCGACTTCACCAAGGGCAACGTCAAGGCGCGCTCGCGCATGGTCGCCCAGTACGCGCTCGCCGGACAGGCGCGCCTGCTGGTGATCGGCACGGACCACGCGGCGGAGGCGGTCACGGGGTTCTTCACGAAGTACGGCGACGGCGGGGCAGACGTCCTCCCCCTCACCGGCCTCACCAAGCGCCAGGGACGCGCGCTGCTCGAGCACCTCGGGGCGCCGGAGCGGCTCTACCTCAAGGCCCCCACTGCGGACCTGCTCGACGACACCCCCGGCCAGACCGATGAGGCCAACCTGGGCCTCACCTACGCCGACATCGACGACTACCTCGAGGGCCGCGACGTCGACGACGAGGTGGCCGACGCGATCGAGGCGCGTTACCAGAGCACCGAGCACAAGCGGCGCGTGCCCGCCAGCATGTTCGACGACTGGTGGAAGTGATCGCGGTCTGAGATGACGACGACGCCCCGCACCTCGGAGGAGGTGCGGGGCGTCGTCATGTGCCACGGGGTGGCGGTCAGCGCCGATCGGCCTCCGCGGCGCGCGAGTTGGCGGCGGACGACGAGGGGACCGGCGGGCTGTACTGCTCGTCGGGGGACTCGACCCGGCGCTCCGCCGCGGGCTGGTCGTCGGATCCGCTGCGCCATGGCACCGGGACGGGGGCGACGGCGCTCGGCTCGGACTGCCTGGCCTGCCGTCCGGCCGCATCGGTCGTGTCGGCGCCGGGCTGGTCGTCCTCGAACTGCCAACGGGAGATGTCGCCCTGGAAGATCTTCCGCGCGCGACCGGGGTGGTGCTGCCACTCGACCATGCGGTCGCGGAACTCGGCGAGCTGCGCGTCGAACTGGAAGCCGAAGCTGCCGCTGCCGCGCTTGAACTCGGTGATCTCGTGCGCGGCCCAGGTGGCGGCCGTGGCCGCGCCCTTGACCGGCAGGAGACGGATGCGGATGTCGGCCTCGCCCGCGGCGCGATCGGCGAGCACGCGCTCCTGCGCCGTGAGGCCGTCCCACACGGACGCCTGGCGCGCGGCGTCCACCAGCACGCCGATGGCGGCGGCCTTCACCTCGCGGTCGTGCCGCGTGAGGATCCGCTGCGTGGCGCCGCGCGCGATGACGGCGGCGAGGACACCGGCCACCACGATGGCGACGAAGGGGACGACGACGCCGGAGAGGAGCTGCGTGCCCCGCTCGGACGCGAGGGCATCGAGGAGATCATTCCACCACTGCATGCGGCGACCGTACCCCGCAGCCCGGGCCCGATCCGGGAGGCCGGGCGGGCGCGTCGCCGCTCGCGGAGACGCGGGGGAGCCGGGTCAGAACCGCAGGCAGTCGACCGCGTCCTGCAGCGACCAGAAGTCGCCCAGCGGCACGAACCCCTGCGCGTCCCGGCGCAGGCGCTTGGCGCGGAAGCGCTCGCCCTGCGGCTCGTGCATCCGCTCCACGTAGCCGAGCACGGCGCCGTCCGGCCGGGTGACGCGCAGGAGGCCGTCGTGCAGCTCGCGCACCTGGGCCGCCGAGCGCGCCAGGGGGGTGTAGGTGATGCTGGGCATGGTGTCCTCCGTCCGCGTGCCGCCGGCCCGGCGGTGTCTCGATGTCCCCGAAGCTACGGGCGACCACCGACATCGCGGCCGGCAGGAATGGGCGGCATCCGATGACGGTTCCCTCCCATGTCGACCACCGCGGACCTCGCGCGCGTCGACGGGAAGTAGGTTCATCTCTCATGCAGACATTCATCCTCGCCGGCGGCTGCTTCTGGTGCCTCGATGCGGTCTACCGCACGCTCGACGGCGTCCAGGACGTCATCTCCGGCTACATCGGCGGCCACACCGCCCACCCCTCCTACGACGCCGTGTGCACGGGCGCGACCGGGCACGCCGAGGCGGTGAAGGTGGTCTTCGACGAGGAGGTCATCCCCGCCGACGTCATCCTCGACGTGTTCTTCACGCTGCACGACCCCCGCCAGCTCAACCGCCAGGGTGCCGACGTCGGCACCCAGTACCGGTCCGCGATGTTCCCCGCGGACGCCGCGCAGGAGCAGCTGTTCCGGGACGCAATCGCCCGCGCCGGGGAGCTCTGGGACGGCACGCCCGTCACCACGATCGAGCCGGTCGGCACGTGGTACGACGCGGAGGACTACCACCAGGACTTCTTCGCGAAGAACCCGGGCCAGGGCTACTGCAACGCCGTCGCCGTGCCCAAGGTCAACAAGGTGCGGAAGTCGTTCGCGCAGTACGTGCGCGCCGCCTGATCCAGCTCGCTCCCGACGCCCCGCGGCCTGTACGGCCGCGGGGCGTCGGCGTAGCATCGGCGTGTCCGGGCGACGGAGCCCGGGGAGGAGAGACGACGACGATGTCGATGACCACCAGCACGAGCACGACCGGAGTCCCGCGCACGGCGGGCAAGACATGGGTGGTGTTCGGGGCCACCGGGGCGCTCGCCTCCGTCCACTCGCATGACGACGGCTACGAGGTGCGGGCGCTGCACCGCGGCGTCGTCACCGGCACCTACCCCACGCTGGAGATCGCCAAGGCCGCGCTCCGAGCCGGCCAGGACGACGACCTCAGCTTCGCCGAGCACTGACCCGGTCGATCCCTCCCCAGGCGCGCGGGGGTCGCGTCGCGCGCGGGAATCGCTCGCCCGTCCTGGGCTCGCGTCCGACGCCGCAACCTGGGCCGGCGATCAGGTGGTCGCGGGGAGGGGCGGTCGGGTGGGCGGTGGCTGGGCGCAGCCCGGAGGCGACGGGGGCGGGACATCCGTCGTGGTGCACGGGCGAGCCGCCCGGCGGCCGCGGAGCATCCGCACGGTCGAGGGCTGGGAGCTGACGAGCCTCGTCGTCGGATGCGTGGAGGGACGCCGCCCGGAGGGTGACGGCCTCCTCGTCGTGTGCGCGGGCACCGGGTCGTCCGGGTCCGTCGCGCGCCTGTCGGTCGGGGAGGAGGTGGTCGTGCTCGGGCGACTGGTCCCGCGGCGCGCCGCCCGTCCGGAGGACGACACGATCGAGCTCCTGGCCGACGCGGTGCTCGCGCGACGTCCGCCCGCAGCCGTCTCCACGGCGGCGGAGCCTAGGATCGCACCATGAGCGGATCCCCCCGGTGGCTCGAGCCGGATCAGCAGCGCGCCTGGCGGACCGTCATCGTCGCGCTGAACCACGTCAGCGAGCGCATCGAACGGCAGCTCATCCGTGACTCGGCGATGCCGCATGCGTACTACATGATCCTCGTCCGGCTGTCGGAGGCCGAGGGCGAGGCGCTCCCCATGAGCGTCCTCGCCCGGGCGCTGCAGGCGTCGGCGAGCCGCACCTCGCACGCCGTCACCCGCCTGGAGCAGCTGGGGTGGGTCCGCCGCTCGAGATCGCCGCACGACGGCCGGAGCCTCCTCGCGCAGCTCACCGACGTGGGCCGGGCCACCCTCGCGGCGGCGGCACCCGGCCACGCCGAGGAGGTGCTCCGCTCGGTGTTCGACCCCCTGACCGTGGAGCAGACCGCGCAGCTCGAGGCCATCGCGCGGGATATCCTCGCCAGCATGAGCGCATCCTCCCTCGACGACGGCACGGGGAGCGCCCGAGGCGACGACCTCGCCATCCCCCCGGCACCCGACCGCGACATCGACCCGGCCCGCGCCGACGAGCCGGCCGCGTGATCCGCGCCACCCGCGGCCTCCTGGTGCCGGCGCTCCTCGGCGCCCTGCTCCTGTCGGCCTGCACGCAGTCGCCTGCGGCGCCGGAGCCGACCCCGACCGCTGTCGCGGAGAGCGGCGACCCCGGTGCCGCGCCCGCCGCGCCGACCGTCGCGCCCCTGGATCCGGACGGCACGGCGGAAGCCGCCCTCCCCGTCTTCGAGGCGACGGCCGGCGCTGTCGTCGCCGCGGATGCGAACGCGCAGGGCCGCGCCCTCGTGGACGCGCTCGTGGCCGCCGGGTTCCCCAAGGACCGCATGGAGGTCACCGCCGACGCGACGCCGCTCGGCAACGCGGTGGACTCGATCCTCGTGTCCGTGCACATGCCGGATGCCTGCCTCATCGGGCAGCGCGCCCGGGACGGCTTCAGCGCCCAGGTCGAGCCGGCGTTGTCCTCGGGTCGCTGCCTGGTGGGCCAGACGCGCGCGATCGACTGGTGACCGCGGTGCCGGCGCACCCGCGCGCGGCATCCGGCACCCGCGGCACTGAATAGACTCGTGCCCATGGCTGAATACATCTACTCGATGGTCCGCGCCCGGAAGTCGGTCGGCGACAAGCTGATCCTCGACGACGTCACCATGTCGTTCATCCCCGGCGCGAAGATCGGCGTCGTCGGGCCGAACGGCGCGGGCAAGTCGACGATCCTGAAGATCATGGCGGGCCTCGACACCCCCAGCAACGGCGAGGCCAAGCTCTCGCCCGGCTACTCGGTCGGCATCCTCATGCAGGAGCCCGAGCTCGACGAGTCGAAGACCGTCCTCGAGAACGTGCAGGAGGGCGTCGGCCCGCTCAAGGCGCAGGTCGACCGCTACAACGAGATCGCCGCGGCCATGGCCGAGCCCGACGCCGACTTCGACACCCTGCTCGCCGAGATGGGCACGCTGCAGGAGGCCATCGACGCCGCCGACGGCTGGGAGCTCGACTCGCAGCTCGAGCAGGCGATGGACGCGCTCCGGACCCCGCCGGGAGACGCGTCGGTCGCGAACCTCTCGGGCGGCGAGAAGCGCCGCGTCGCGCTCTGCAAGCTCCTGCTCCAGAAGCCCGACCTGCTGCTGCTCGACGAGCCCACCAACCACCTCGACGCCGAGAGCGTGCTCTGGCTCGAGCAGCACCTCTCCAAGTACCCCGGCGCCGTCCTCGCCGTGACCCACGACCGGTACTTCCTCGACCACGTGGCCGAATGGATCGCCGAGGTCGACCGCGGGCGCCTCTACCCGTACGAGGGCAACTACTCGACCTACCTCGAGAAGAAGCAGGAGCGCCTCAGCGTCCAGGGCAAGAAGGACGCGAAGCTCTCCAAGCGCCTCGCCGAGGAGCTCGACTGGGTGCGCAGCAACGCCAAGGGCCGCCAGGCCAAGTCCAAGGCGCGCCTCGCGCGCTACGAGGAGATGGTGACCGAGGCGGAGCGCACGAGGAAGCTCGACTTCGAGGAGATCCAGATCCCCGTCGGGCCGCGCCTCGGCTCACAGGTCATCGACGCGAACAAGCTGCACAAGCAGTTCGGCGAGCGGGTCCTCATCGACGACCTCTCCTTCACGCTGCCGCGCAACGGCATCGTCGGGGTGATCGGCCCGAACGGCGTGGGCAAGACCACGCTGTTCAAGACCATCGTCGGCTTCGAGCCGCTCGACTCCGGCGAGCTCAAGGTCGGCGACACCGTCGACATCTCCTACGTCGACCAGAGCCGCGGCGGCATCGACCCCGAGAAGTCGCTCTTCGAGGTCGTCTCGGACGGCCAGGACTACATCCAGGTCGGGAAGCAGGAGGTCCCGGCGCGCGCCTACGTCTCCACCTTCGGGTTCAAGGGGCCGGACCAGCAGAAGAAGGCCGGCATCCTCTCGGGTGGCGAGCGCAACCGCCTGAACCTCGCGCTCACGCTCAAGCAGGGCGGCAACCTCCTGCTGCTCGACGAGCCCACCAACGACCTGGACGTCGAGACGCTCGGCAGCCTGGAGAACGCGCTCCTGGAGTTCCCCGGCTGCGCCGTGGTCATCACCCACGACCGGTGGTTCCTCGACCGGATCGCGACGCACATCCTGTCCTACGAGGGCACGGAGGAGGATCCCGCGAACTGGTACTGGTTCGAGGGCAACTTCGAGTCCTACGAGCAGAACAAGATCGAGCGCCTGGGCGCGGACGCCGCGAAGCCGCACCGCTCCGCGTACCGCAAGCTCACCCGGGACTGATCCCGTGACCCGGGTCCATGTCCCGATCCACCTGAGGTGGGCGGACCTCGACGCCTACGACCACGTGAACAACGTCGAGGTCCTGCGGCTGCTGGAGGAGGCGCGCGTGCGCGCCTTCTGGCGGGGCGAGGACGACGGGGAGGACGCGGGGCTCGCGCTCATCGACGCCTCCGCGGGCGCGGCGACCATGACCATGATCGCGCGGCAGGAGGTCGAGTACCTGCTGCCCATCTCCTACGGGCGGCGTCCGCTCGACGTGCAGGTGTGGCTGGGGCGGCTCGGCGGGTCCAGCTTCGAGGCATGCTACGAGCTGCGGACGCCCGCGGGCGTCGAGCCGGGCGCGCTGTACGCGCGCGCCTCCACGACGATCGTGCTCGTCGACGCCGCCACGGGGCGCCCGCGCCGGATCACCGACGAGGAGCGCGCCGCCTGGGCGGAGTACGTGGAGGAGCCGGTCGCGTTCAGCCGCCGCGGCTGAGCCGGCCGATCAGGCGCGGTCCGCGAGCGGGACCCGGACCATGCCCTCCTGGGCGACGCTCGCGAGCAGCACGCCGTCGCGCGAGTAGATGCGGCCGAGGGACAGGCCGCGACCGCCCTGCGCGCTCGTCGACTCCTGGACGTAGAGCATCCACTCGTCGGCGCGGCCGAAGCGGTGGAACCACATCGCGTGGTCGAGGCTCGCGGCCTTGATGCCGGGCGTCGCCCAGGAGAGGCCGTGCCTGCGGTAGATGGACTCGAGGATGGAGTAGTCGCTCGCGTAGGCGAGGGACGCGAGGTGCACGGCCGGGTCGTCGGGGAGACGGCCGATGGCGCGGATCCACACCGCCTGGTGCGCGACGCGATCCGGCGCGGCGCCGAAGTAGACCGGCTGCTCGACGTGGCGCATGTCGAAGGGGCGGTCGTTGGCCCAGTGGGCGGCGACCGGGTGGTCGATCCGGGACAGCACGTCGTGCGCGCTCGGGAGCGACTCCGGCTCGGGGATCCCCTCGGGCATGGGCGCCTGGTGCTCGAGGCCCTCGTCCGCGTCCTGGAAGGACGCGATCATCGAGAGGATCGGCCGGCCGTCCTGGTACGCCTGCGTGCGGCGGGTCGAGAACGAGCGGCCGTCGTGGATCCGGTCGACGGAGAAGGTGATGGGCTTCGTGACGTCGCCGGGACGCAGGAAGTAGCCGTGCATGCTGTGCGGGCGCCGGTCGGCGTCGGTGGTGCGCATGGCCGCCACCAGGGACTGCGCGAGCACCTGGCCGCCGAAGACGCGGCCCATCGGCATCCACTGCGACGGTCCGGTGGAGATGTCCTCGCTCGTGCGCGCACCCGTGTCGGTGAGGTCGAGGGCCGTGAGGAGGCCGGCGAGGGGCCCGTCGTCCGGGATGTCGGATGCGTGGTCGGTCATGGGTCCTCCGCGTGGCGGGCCGGTCTCGGGTGGCCGGGCGCCCGGCGGATCGCGCGGGCGCATCCAGTAGCTTAGACACGCCATGACGCCCTCCTTCGCCCTCCGGGATGCCCTCGCCCTCGGCGATCTGCAGACCTTCCTCGGGCGCTCCGCCCGCGTCGACGACGGGGCCGTGCGCCTCATCGGATCCGGCGGGGTCCTCGCCGTCTACACCTCCGTGCTGCAGCCCGCCGGCCTCCTCGACCGGTCGCCGACCGTGCTCGGCCTCCGCACGTTCGCGGCGGAGACGCAGGCGCCCGTCGACAGCGTGGTCCCGATCCGCGCCCTCCTCGACCGCCTCGCGCGCCTCGAGGGTCCGGCGACCGGATCCCCGGGTCAGCCCGTCGGCGTGCTCGTGCCGCCCGACACCGCCACCGCGCCGTGGGCCGGCATCTCGCCGCCGCGCGCGGGATGGGAGCGCACGGCGGACATCCCCGCGTCGGCCCTCCGCGCCGCGGCGCGCGCCGGGATCGACGAGGTCGCCGCCGCCGTCCCGTCGGGCACCGGCGAGCAGATCGTGTCCCGCGTGCGCGGCGAGGTCTGGGGTCGCGCCGTGCAGGGCGCGCCCGACGTGGTCGCGGGTGGGGCCTTCGCCGCCTACAGCCTCGCGTTCCTCGGTCCGGATCCGGCCGCCGACGCGGAGCCGGACGACGCCGAGGCGCCCGTCGCCGTGTTCCGCGCCGGACCCTGGACGCGCCTCACCACGGCCCGTGGGCACGTCCTCGTGCGTCGCCTGTAGCGGGTCCCCGACGGCGGGACGACCGCCCGCCGCCTGTCGTCAGGACTCGTCGAACGTGTTGACCATCGCGTGGGCGGCGCGCTCCAGGTAGTCCCAGAGCTGCGCCTCGTGCATCGGCGACAGGTCGAGCGAGTCGACGGCCACGCGCATGTGGGCGAGCCAGCGGTCGCGGGCGTCGGGGTTGACGCGGAACGGCATGTGCCGCATCCGCAGCCGGGGGTGGCCGCGCTCATCGCTATAGGTCGTGGGGCCGCCCCAGTACTGCTCGAGGAACCCGGTGAGGCGCTGGATCGCGCCCTCGAGGTCCTCCTCCGGGTACATCGCGACGAGCACCGGGTCCTCGGCGACGCCCCGGTAGAACTCGCGGACGAGCCTCTCGAAGGTCGGGCGGCCGCCGACGTCGTCGTAGAACGAGTTCGCGAGCAGATCCGCCATCAGGAACCCTCCTCCGGCGGCGTGGCGGGCTTCCGCGGCTGGCGCGGCGCGCGGGGCGGCTTCGGGGGAGCGGCGTCCTCGGCTGCTGCCTCCGTGTCGGCATCGCCCTCCGGCGGGGACGCGGGATCCTCGGGGAGGACGGTCCAGGTCGCGGTGACCTCGTCCTCGTCGGGCTCACGGGCGGGTGCCGGGTCCTGCGCGGGGATCATCTGCGTCGAACGCGGGTCGGGGCGGGTGCCGGCCGCGCCGCGGACGACGGGGGACGCGGTTCCGGCCGACGGGGATCCGGGCTGCCGCTGCGCGACCTTCCGGGCGGCGCGCTTGCGGGGAGCCGGCTGCTCGGGCTGCTGCACGGGCGTCGACGCGGTGCGCGGGGGATGCGCCCCGCCGACGCTCGCCGCGCTGTCGAAGCCGGTGAGCACCACGGCGGAGAGGGACGGCAGGGTGACGCCCATCGCGTCGAGGCTCGCCTTGAGCCGGCCGCGCAGCTCGCGGGAGACGTCGTCGCGCGCGTTGCTGCGCGTCTTGACGACCACGCGGATCACGACGGCCGACTCGGAGATCGACTCGATGCCCCAGAGCTCGGGCTTCTCGACGATGCGCGAGCGCCACTTCGGGGTGGACGCGAGCTCCGTCGCGGTCGCGAGCATGCGCTCCTGCACGGCCTGCACATCGGTGTCGTAGGGGACGGCGAGGTCGATGACGACGCGGGCCCAGCCCTGCGACATGTTGCCGACGCGGAGGATCTCGCCGTTGCGCACGAACCAGAGCGTGCCGTTGACGTCGCGGAGGGTGGTGATGCGGATGCCGACGGTCTCGACGACGCCCGTCGCCGGTCCCACGTCGACGACGTCGCCGACGCCGAGCTGGTCCTCCACGACCATGAACAGGCCGTTGAGGATGTCCTTGACGATGTTCTGCGCGCCGAAGCCGAGGCCCGCGCCGAGGGCGGCGGTGAGGAGGGCGAGGGAGCTGAGGATGCTGTCGTCCACGGCGTTCACCACGAGCGCCAGCACGATGATCACGATGACGACGGTGGTGATGTTGCTGAGGACGCTGCCCAGCGTGCGGGTGCGCTGGACGACCCGCACCGCGGTGAGCGGCGACGCCTGGATCGACTGCGTGTCGTCGACGTTCTGGCGCTTCTTGACGCCCGAGACGATCTGGTCGACCGTGTTGCGGATCACCACGAGGAGGATCCACCTCAGGAGGAATCCACCGACCAGGTAGGACACGACCTTGATGAGCGTGCCCCACGTGGAGAAGAACGAGCCGTCGCCGCAGCACACCATGCTCAGGTCCATCGCGATGCGCTTCCGACGGGGGTGAGGAGAGGGGAGGTCATCCGGCCGAGTGTACCGGCGGCCTCCCCGGCCGGTCCTGGGTCCGTCCGCAGGAGCGGGGTGGACGACGAGGGGGACGGCCGCGTGCGCGACCGTCCCCCTCGGGTGGAGCTGCGGCTACTCGGCGTCCTTCGCCTGCGCGCGGAGCGCCCGCTCGACGCCCGACAGCAGCTCGCTGACGAGGCGGCGGAGCGCCGGCGGCTCGGGGTTCGCGTCGAGCCAGGCGACGGTCGCGTCGCGTAGCTCCTCGTCGGCGAGCGGCGACGGGTAGAAGCCGCCGATGAGCGCGGCGGCGATGGCGTAGCTCCGCGACTCCCACACGGCCTGCAGCGCGTCGAAGTACGCGCCGACGTACGGGCGCAGCAGCTCGACGTCGGCCGCGCGGCGGAAGCCGAGGCCCGTCGTGCGGACGATCGTGTTCGGCTCGGTGTCGGCCTCCCACACGGAGGCCCACGCGGCCTGCTTGCCCTCCGCGGTGGGGAGCGCCGCACGTGCCTGGGCCGCGGACTGCGCGCCCGTCGCCGTGCGGTCCGCGGCGAGCGCCGCATCGATCTCCGCCGTCCCGGCGCGACCCCCCGCGACGAGCGCGGTCAGCAGCTCCCAGCGGAGGTCGGCGTCGATCTCGACGCCCTCGAGCGTCTCGGTTCCGTCGAGCAGCGCCTGCACGTGATCCAGCTGTGCCGGCTCCTGCGCGACCTGCGCGAAGGTGCGCAGGAACTGGAACTGGTTGTCGGATCCGGGCGCGGCCTGCGCGGTGAGCGCCCACAGCTCGGACGCGACCGTCGCGAGCAGCTCGTCGCGGTGGTCGGGCGCGGAGTAGGTGGTCGCCGCGACCGTCAGCTGCGCGAGCGCGTAGCGGAGAGCCGTCGACTCGTCCTCGGTCGCGACGTTGTCGAGCACGAGGCGCGCGTAGTCGCGGGCGCGGATCTCGCCGTCGCGCGTCGCGTCCCATACGGAGGCGAAGACGAGCGATCGGGCGAGCGAGTCCTCGAACGCGGCGAGGTGGCGCATCGCGACCTCGAGCGACGCGGGATCCAGCCGGATCTTCGCGTAGGTGAGGTCGTCGTCGTTGAGCAGCACGAGCGCGGGACGCTGGCGGCCGACGAGCTCGGCGACCTCGGTGCGGTCGCCGTCGACGTCGAGCTCGAAGCGCTCGGTCCGGACGAGGTGCGCGTCGCGCAGCTCGTAGAAGCCGATGGCCAGGCGGTGCGGGCGGAGCGTCGGGTAGTCCTCCGCCGCCTCCTGCAGCACGGCGAATGACGTGATGACGCCGTCCTCGTCCGTCTCGATCTCCGGGCACAGCGTGTTCACGCCCGAGGTCTTCAGCCACAGGTCGGTCCAGCGCTCGAGGTCGCGGCCGCTCGTGCCCTCGAGCTCCGTGGTGAAGTCGCGGAGCGTCGAGTTGCCGAAGGCGTGGCGCTGGAAGTACGCCGCGACTCCCGCGAGGAACTCGTCCTGGCCGACGTAGGCCACGAGCTGGCGGAGCACGGACGCGCCCTTGGCGTACGTGATGCCGTCGAAGTTGACCTGCACGTCCTCCAGGTCGTTGATGGTCGCGTAGACGGGGTGCGTGCTCGGGAGCTGGTCCTGGTTGTACGCCCAGGACTTCTCGCCGGCGTTGAAGGTGGTCCAGGCGCCCGTCCACTCGGTGCCCTCGGCGGTCGCCAGGGTCGAGATGTAGGTGGCGAAGGACTCGTTCAACCACAGGTCGTCCCACCACTTCATGGTGACCAGGTCGCCGAACCACATGTGGGCGAGCTCGTGCAGGATCGTCGTGACCCGGCGCTCCTTCACCGCGTCGGTGACCTTGGAGCGGAAGACGTAGCTCTCCACGAACGTGACGGCACCGGCGTTCTCCATCGCGCCCGCGTTGAACTCGGGGACGAAGAGCTGGTCGTACTTGGGGAACGGGTACGGGTATGCGAAGCGCTCCTCGTAGAACGCGAAGCCCTCGCGGGTCTTCTCGAACACGTAGTCGGCGTCGAGGTGCTCCATGAGCGACTTGCGCGCGAAGACGCCGAGCGGGATGGTGCGGCCGTCGCTCGAGGTGAGCTCGCTGCGGACGACGCCGTAGGGACCGGCGATGAGGGCCGTGATGTAGCTCGACATGCGGAGCGTCGGCTCGAAGGTCCACGTGGACGCGCCGTCGGCGGCGGCCGTGGGCTCGGGCGTGGGGGAGTTGGAGACGACCTCCCAGTGGGACGGCGCGGTGACGGTGAAGCGGAAGACCGCCTTGAGGTCGGGCTGTTCGAACACCGCGAACATGCGGCGGGAGTCCGGCACCTCGAACTGCGAGTAGAGGTAGACCTCGTCGTCGACGGGATCCACGAAGCGGTGCAGGCCCTCGCCCGTGTTCGTGTACATGGCGTCGGCGACGACCGTCAGCTCGTTCTCCTGCGCGAGGTCGTCGAGGCGGATGCGGACGCCGTCGCTGACGTCGGCGGGGTCGAGCTCGCGGCCGTTGAGGGTGACCGCGTGCACGGTGCGCGTGATCGCGTCGATGAACGTGGACGCGCCCGCCGTGGCCGTGAAGCGCACGGTCGTGGTGGATCCGAACACCTCGGCTCCGCGGGTGAGGTCGAGCGTCACGTCGTACTCGGACACGGCCAGGAGTGCGGCGCGCTCCTCGGCCTCGACGCGGGTGAGATTCTCTCCTGGCATGGTGCTCCTGCTCGTCCGTGAGGTGGGTGGGCCGTGCGGCGGACGCGCTCGCGCGACGGTGCACCTGGCGGTCGGGACCACGGGTGGCGGGCGGAGCGGCACCGCATTCGGAGCCGATCCTATTGCGTCGGCTGACCTAGGCTTGCGGCATGTCCGACGTTCAGAGCAGCCCCCGCACGACCGCCGTCGAGTTCTGGTTCGACCCGTCCTGCCCCTGGGCGTGGATGACCTCCCGCTGGGTCGACGAGGTGGCCCGTCACCGCGACCTCGACATCACCTGGCGCGTGATGAGCCTCGCCGTCCTCAACGAGGACAAGGCCGACGACCCGAACTTCGCCGCGTTCCTCCCGCGCGCGCTCCGGTTCACGCGCCTCGTCGCCGCCGTCGAGGCCGAGCACGGCGCCGAGCACGTCAAGCCGCTGTACGACGCCCTCGGCACGCGGATCCACCTCCGCGACCAGAAGGACGCCGACGTCGTGATCCCCGAGGTGCTCGCGGAGCTCGGCCTCCCCGCCGAGCTCGCCGAGACCAGCCGCACCGACCGCTACGACGAGCCGATGCGCGCCAGCCACTTCGACGGCATCGAGCGCGTCGGGCAGGACGTCGGCACGCCCGTCATCGCGGTCGACGGCGTCGCCTTCTTCGGCCCCGTCATCTCGCCCGCGCCGAAGGGCGACGAGGCCGTGAAGCTGTGGGACGGCGTCGTCGCCGTCGCCGCCTACCCGGGCTTCTTCGAGATCAAGCGCTCGCGCACCGTGGGCCCCATCTTCGACTGATCCCTTCCCGTCGCACGCGCGGCGGCCGGACGCCCACGGGTGTCCGGTCGCGGCGCGTCCGGCACCGCCCGCGCCGCGGGCACGACGCCGCCTGCGCGGCAGGAGGAGTGCACGATGCGCATCCACATCGCGACCGACCACGCGGGCCTCGACTTCTCGAGGTTCCTCACCGACCACCTGACCGACGCCGGTCACGACGTCGTCGACCACGGACCCACCTCGTACGACGCGCTCGACGACTACCCGTCCTTCTGCATCCGCGCGGCCCGGGCCGTCGTCGCCGACCAGCGCGCGGGCACGACCGCGCTCGGCGTGGTCTTCGGCGGGTCGGGCAACGGCGAGCAGATCGCCGCCAACAAGGTCGAGGGCGCGCGCGCGGCGCTCGTCTGGAACCTCTCGACCGCCGTGCTGGCGCGCCAGCACAACGACGCCAACGTGATCTCCATCGGCGCCCGCCAGCACACCGTCGAGGAGGCCACGGCGTTCATCGACGCCTTCATCGCCGAGCCGTTCTCCGCGGAGGAGCGGCACGCGCGCCGCATCGCGCAGCTCGCCGAGTACGAGACGACGGGGGCCATCGCCGGTCACCCCGTCACCGACTAGGCCGCCGTGCCCGAGGGGCATTCGATCCACCGGATCGCGAAGCAGTTCGAGGCGCACTTCGTGGGCGATGTCGTGCAGGCGTCCTCCCCGCAGGGTCGGTTCGCGGAGGGCGCGGCCGTCCTCGACAGCCGTCGGCTCGTCGCCGCGAAGGCGGTGGGCAAGCAGATGTTCCTCGAGTTCGACGGCGACGTCTGGCTCCGCGTTCACCTCGGCCTCTACGGCGCGTGGGACTTCGCGGGCGACGTCACGACGCTCAACAGGATGGGGCAGAACGGGATGCGCGGCGACGTCCCCGTCGACGACCGCGTCGACGACGCGCCGGTCGACTCCGACGCGGAGGACTCCCTCGCGAGCATCGGGGCGCCCCGTCGGGCCCGGCTGCGCATGGCCGAGCAGGAGAAGGTGCACGACCCGTTCTCCGCCGAGGCGTGGCCGCCCGAGCCGGTGGGCCAGGTGCGCGTGCGGCTGCTCACCGAGCGCGCGGTCGCGGACCTCCGTGGGCCCACCGCCTGCGTCGTCGCCGATCCCGAGGAGGTGCGGCAGGCCATCGACAAGCTCGGGCCCGACCCCCTCGTCGACGGCGGCAAGCGCTCCGAGGACCGGTTCACGGCGACGGTGCGGAAGAAGCCGACGGCGATCGGCCTGCTGCTCATGGACCAGACCGTGGTCAGCGGGATCGGCAACGTGTATCGCGCCGAGCTGCTGTTCCGCGCCCGGCAGAACCCGCACACGCCGGGACGGGACGTGCCGGAGGACGTCGTGCGCGGCCTGTGGCGCGACTGGTCGAAGCTCCTCCGCAAGGGCGTCGAGGTCGGCCAGATGATGACCATGGACGGCCTGCGCGGGAAGAAGCTCGACGCGGCGCTGCGCAACCGCGCGGACCGGCACTGGGTGTACCACCGGGAGGGGCTGCCGTGCCGGGTGTGCGGCACCCACATCGTGATGGAGGAGGCCGCCGGCCGGAAGCTGTACTGGTGCCCGTGCTGCCAGGCGTGACGCGCGCCGGAGGGTGCTGGCCGTCGGAGCCCGACCCGGGGCTCGCATGACGGAGGGGCCCGGATCCGATCGGATCCGGGCCCCTCGACCGTCGCGGCGAGCGCTGCGGTGGCGCTACTCGCTGATGTGGGCGAAGAGGAACCAGCGGTCCTTCTCGAGCCCGCGGGCGATCTCGATGGCGACGTCCTGGCTGTTGACGTCGATGTCGCCCAGCTCCTGGACGGCGCGGTTGACGAGCTCCATCGTCGCGTCGATCTGCGCGATGACCTCGGCGATGGTGGCGCTCGACGGGCGGAAGCCCGGCGTGAGCGACGCCGTGGTGGTGGACGCGGCGACCGTCTCGATGCGCGCGTCGATGGGGAGACCCAGAGCGACGACGCGCTCGGCGGCCGTGTCCGCCCAGTCCTGCGCGTGGGAGACGAGGACGTCGAGGAACTCGTGCACGCCGATGAAGTTGGCGCCGCGGACGTGCCAGTGGGCCTGCTTGCCGTTGACGGCGAGAGCCTGCAGGTTGACGACGACGGGGCTGAGGAACTGGGCCACCCCGGCGGCGACGTCGGCGGATGCGGAGCTGGTGGGGACGTGGACGGTGTCGGTCATGGGTTCTCTCCTCGAGCGGTGATGCGGGTCTGCGGGCTGCGGACGATGCCGTCAATCTCGCGCATCCCGACGCCGCCCGCAAGCAAGCTGAGGCATGGCTTACCGGGTCGCGGGCCGCGAACCGGCCCCCGGCGTTCCCCGTTCAGCGGAGCGAGGAGACACGGGCCGCCATGCCCTTCACATCCCGGATGCGCTGCTCGTAGCGGGCAGCGACGGCGATGAGGACGACGCCGCCGATGCCCGCCCACGCCCACCAGGGGACGGTCGCCGAGGCCTCGCGGATCCAGGGCCAGAGCTGGGCGATCGCGTGCAGGAACAGGACGACGGCGCCGATGAGGAAGGGCGCGCGGAGCCTCAGGCGCGCCCCCGTGAGCAACGTCGCGAGCGCCACGATCCCGAGGCCGACGATCCGCCAGGCGGGGCTGGGACCGAGATCCGCGAGCAGCGGCGGGACCAGCAGGACGAGGAGCCCGGGAGACAGGTGCCGCATGCTGCCGGCGGGCGGGTCGCGCACGAGGCGTCGCGTGCCGACCAGAAGGAGGGCCGCGGCGATCGGCACCGAGACGGTCTCGGCCGGATCAGCCGCTCCGGTGGCGAACAGGACGGCCCCGACGAGCCCGCCGGCGACGAGCGCAGCGAGCCCGAGGACGCGGTCGTGCAGCGCGGCAGCGTCCTCGCAGGGGATCGCCTCCCCATCCGGCGAGGTCATCTCCTGCGACGTCCGGGAGGGCGAGCAGGCGACGTGGATCGCCGCGATGAGGCCGACGAGCACGGCGGACCGCGGTCCGCCGTCGTGCATGCCCTCGGCATGGGCGCGGAGGATGCCCGCTGCCCCCACCGTGCCGACGCCGACCAGCGCCACCAGCACGGCGACACGGGGCATGACGCGGACGAGTGAGTGGCGGTGCGCAGCGGCGTCGCGGGGCTCGGTCTCCGCCGCGACCGTGCGTCCGACCGCTGGCGTCACCGGGGTCGGCGATCCGCCAGCTCGGACGACGGACGCACGGGTCTCGAGCTCGAGACGGGCATCCGGCTCCGCCTCCCGTGCGGGCAGCAGGCCCACCGCGAGCACGAGGACCACGGCGGCTGCGAGCGTCCAGAGATCCGTGCGCCCGAAGGTGGCCGGCTCGGACGCGAGCATCTGACCGAGGGCCCTGCCGAATCCGACGACCGGGACGGCCAGACCGGCCGCCGCTGCGGTCGCGAGGAGGAGCGGACGCGCAGGGGCGGCGCTGTCGGTGCCGCGCAGGGCGGTGGCCGCCAGGAGCAGCACGACGCCGGCGGCGGCCCCGAGCACGAGGGCGCGGACGGGCGTCCCCGTCCACGACGCGACCGCGGTGGGCAGGGCGGCGAGGAGGAGAGCGCCGAGGAGGACCGGCGCCGCGCCGGATGCCCGGGCGGGGAGCGGCGGCGACACGCGGCGGAGACCGGGGACCCCGCGGTGGAGGCCGGCGGCCACGACGAGCATCACGCCGGCCGGCGGCAGGACGTAGGGCTCCACGGCATCGACACCGCCACGGCCGAGCGCGACCCACAGGGCGGCCGAGCCGAGGGCGAGGGCGAGCCAGCCCACGAGGCGCCGCGCGCGTGACCCGGGCGGGATGGAGGCGACGAGCACGGCCACCCCCGAGAGGAGCAGCGCCACAGGGAGCCCCGGGCCGTCCGAAGCGGCTCCGACCGCGGCGGTCCCGGCGACGAGGGCGAGCGTCGTCGCGTCGGCGGAGTGACGGAGGACGTCGTCGATCGGACTCGATGCGCGTCCGGGGAGGGGGCTGGGCGCCGGATGCCTGAGCCGGTCGGCGGCACCGACCGCGGCGACCAGCACGGCCACGATCGCCGGCACGGCGAGCGCGGCGGGGTCGAGGGCCACGTCCCCGCCACGCCAGGCGACGAATGCCACCAGCACGGCTCCGAGGAGGGCGACGGCCGCGGATGCCGCCAGGACGCGCCGGTGCACGGACCGGATCATCAGGAGCGCCCCTGCCCCCGCCACGAGCGTGACGCTCGCGACGAGCGGACGGACGACGCCCTCGCCGGAGCCGACGGACGCGCTCACCACGACGGTGACGAGGGCGGACGCAGCTGTCCACGCGGATCCGGCCAGGAGCACGTCCCCGGGGCTCCGGGCGCCGCGCAGGACGAGGATGCCGACCCCGACGAGCAGGGCCGCCGTGATGGCCAGCTGGAGGTCCACGGTCGGCGCGCGGTCGAGGTACCCCGCGGCGAGACGCAGCGCCCGCGTGCCGCCGACCACCAGGAGACCGATGCCGCCGCCGATCACCACGGCGCGCAGCAGCGGGCGGACCGGGGCCGCAGCACCACGCAGCGCCGCGGACGCGCCCAGGGCCAGGGCCGCGCAGATCCCGGTCAGGAGGTACGGCCGCAGGACGTCCTCGGGTCGACCGACAGCGGCGAGGGGCAGGACGGCCGTGAGGATGCCCGCGAGCGTGAGCGCCCAGACGCCGAAGCGCACCGGCGGCCCGTCCGGCGGCCCGTCCGGCGTCCCCGGGCCGTGAGCGGCTCCGTCGACCCGCACGGCAGCACGGTGGATCGACGCGGCGACGAGGAGCAGCACGCCCGCGACCGGCAGCCAGTAGGCCTCCGACGAGGTCGTGCCCCCGGCGAGCAGCCGCGACCAGAGCGCGGAGATGCCGAGGGCGAGCGCCGTCCACGCCCACGCCCGGCGGGCGCTGCGCGACAGGAGGAGACCGTCGTGGGCGACGGAGAGGACGAGAGCGGTGCCCGCGATCAGCAGGAGGGGGACCCAGAGGAGCTCGCGTGCCCCTCGGGTGGGATCTACGGAGACGGCGACGATCAGCGACCCGGTCGCCACCACGGCCGTGCCGACGTCGAGGGCGACGCGGAGCGACGGCGACGCGTGCCGGTACGCGAGCAGCGAGCCCGCCGCCACGACGACGGCGACCGCGGCGGGCACGACCCCGTGGGGCAGGGCGCCGCGGTCGAACATGCCGCTCGCGGTCAGGATCGTGAGCAGGAGGATCGGCGCCACGAGGGCGGCGGTCGTGAGGCGCCAGCGTCGCAGCGCTGTGGTCCCTGGCGCTCGCGCGGCCACAGACTCCTCGTCCGTGCGCCCGGCCCGCGCCGGGAGTGGGACGCCTCGTGCACCGCCCACGGTCCACGCCACGACACCCGCGGCGAGGACCACCTGCGCCGAGATGGACCAGACGGGTGATGCGGTGAGCGCACCGCCGACCCGGTCCGCTCCGACGAGCGCGACCGTGAGGGCCGTGAGGCATGCGGGGAGGAGGAGCGTCGCGAGCAGAGCGCGTCGCCGCACCCGCGGCAGACCCGGGAGGGCGCCGGTGACGAGGACGCCGAGCGCGGATGCGAGGAGCACGAGCACCACGGGATCCGCGGCGGACTGGAGTGCGGTCGTGACAGGCTCGGCCGAGATGACGCGGGCGGCGGTGAGCGAGGGGGCCAGGCCTGCCGCGGCGATGAGGCCGGCGAGCGCGGCCCCGACCGTGGCGAGACGCGCGGTGTGATCCGTGCGCGCTGTCCGGGAGGCGGCGACGAGGAGCAGCACGATGCAGGGCGTGGCCACCCACCAGGTGCCCGTGCTCGCCCAGGAGGCGGCCCAGGCGAGAGCGCCCGCCGCGAGGGACAGCGCCGTGAGCGGGGCCGCGGGGACGGCTGCGGGCCCGGGCGTCCGGCGGGAGGCGACCCGCCATGCCAGAGCGCCGGCGGACGCGACGAGGTACGCGGTCATCACGACGGCGACGGGACCGAGGGACGGGATGGCGGCGACCAGCGCGGCGGCCCCGGTCCAGGCGAGGAGGGCCCGCCGAGCCCGGAGGCGACGCCCGAGGATGGCGGCACCGGCGGCGATGATCCAGACGACGACCAGCCCGAGCGCCGCTGCCCGGACGTCCGTCGCGAGGTCGGCGACGTCGCTCGTCCGTCCGAGGGCGATCACCGGGTCGTCGAGCGGCCCGCGCTGCCACGCGGGCAGCCCGACGACGAGGGCCGCCGTGATCCCGCCGAGGCCGCCGATCGCCGCGGGTAGCCCGGCGAGGCCGGTGACGACCAGGGCGGCGATCGCCGCGATGCGGGCCGTGCGGGCCACGGCGGGGTCGCGCAGGCGTCGGGCGGCAACATCGACGGCCGCTGCCGCGAACGCCGCCGCCGCGAGCTGCGCGCAGAACGTGAGCAGAGCGGGCCCGCCCGCGAGGGCCGTCACCGGGAGGGCGGCCGCGGCGGCCACACCCGCGACGGCGGCGGCGAGGACGCGCAGGGGATCCGTCGACGTCGGCGCGGGAGCAGGCGGCGCGGAATCGTCGGCGCGGGAAGGCCGAACGTCGGCGGTGCCACCGGAGGTCGAGGGGAACGGCGCGTCGACCGCGTCCGCCTGCTCGGCGCCGGCGTCCCGGTCCGGGAGGTGCAGCTCGTCGCGGGAGCGGAGCCGGGCGAGCGCCCACGCGTGGGCGCCGCTGGCCGCGGCGGCCACGAGCAGCGGGAGCGCGGGGACCGCGTCGGGATCGAGCGCGCTGAGGGCCCCGGCGAGCACGGCCAGGGCGGCGGCGGACACGCCCCCCGCGCGCAGGATGCGGCGCTCGAGCGCGTCGGGCAGGGCGGACCCGCGCGACCGGGGTGCGGCGTGGACGAGCGCCACGGCTGAGGCAGCGGCGAGGGCGAGCGCGGTGCGGGTGCCGGCGTCCGCCGACGGGACGGCGCCGACCAGCAGGCCGGCTGCGACCGTGAGGCCCGCCCAGCCCGCGATGCCGGCCGCGTGGATCCGGAGCAGCGGGCGGAGCACGAGGAGCGCGGCGGAGACGACGAGCGTCCCGACGCCGAAGTGCACGAACGGGTCGGTGGAGCCCGCTCCCGCGAGGTCGTAGGACCGCACGGCCCAGACGTCGAGGTGCAGCAGCACGATGCCCACCACCCCCACGGCCTCGGCGGTTCCGGGCAGTCGGCGTCGGGAGAGGACGGCCGCCACGACGAGCGCGGCCAGCGTCACGGCCGCGGTGATCGCCGCCCGCACGACCAGCCCGTAGGTGACGAAGGCGTAGACGACGTAGAACACGGCCGCGACGGAGAGGAGCACGACGCCGACGGCGAGCAGCACGGCGGGGACGCTGATCCGGCGCCGCGGCAGGGCGGGTGCGGGAGGCGCGGGGGTCGGGAACCCGGCGGCGGATCGCTGCGATGGCGGCGCAGGGACCGTGGGCCGCGCCGCCTCGGGGGCGGTGGAGCCCGCTCCGGGAAGCTCGTCCGGGGGTGCGGGGAGGGGCGCCTCAGGGACGCTCCGTTCGACAGCCGGGACAGCCGCTACGGCGGCGGCCTCCCGGCTGCGCGCCGCCGTCTCGCTCCACCGCCGCATGGCCGCGACGAGGCGATCCCGTTCGGTGATCGCCTCGACCACGCGGCGCGATGCGCCCAGGACGGCGGCCGCCTCGGGCGCGCGCACGTCGAGACCGCATCGCCCGCAGACGAGCGCGCCCAGGGGGGAGAAGCAGGAGGGGCACAGGTCCGTGCGCAGCAGGTCATCCGGGCGGGCGGCCCACGGTTGCGCCTCGACGGCCGATCCCCGTGCGTCGTCCTCGACCATGCCATCCCCCGAGCTCGCCCGTTGCGGAAGCTCCCAGGCTATCCACGGATCAGGACGCTAGCGGGCCGACGTGCTGTGGACGACGGGTCGCCCCGAACGGGGGAGGGATCACGCGAAGCCGTGGATGTGGAGGAGCGGCGGTGCGCCCGCGATGGAGGGGATGACGGGAATCGAACCCGCGTGATCAGTTTGGAAGACTGAGGCTCTACCATTGAGCTACATCCCCGCGACGCCGGAGCCACCGCCCCCGAGGGGCCGTGCGCCGGATGCGCGGGATCCAGCGTAGCGCAGCCTCTCGCCGCCGGTGACCAGGGCCCGGCACGAGTCGGATAGGCTGTGCCACGGTCGGATCGGCTTCCGCGCGCCTGCACGAAGAGGGGCACGGCGCCCGCCTCGACCGAGGGAATGCGTGGCAGCCGGGGCGTAGCGTAGTGGCTAGCGCGTCCGCTTTGGGAGCGGAAGACCGCAGGTTCGAGTCCTGTCGCCCCGACCACATCCCCGACGACGAAATGCCGTCTCAGCCGAGGCGCGTACCGCGATTACAGGAGAACTCCACACGTGAAGACCACGGTCGAAAAGCTGAGCCCCACGCGCGTCAAGCTCGCGATCTCTGCCACCCCCGAAGACCTGAAGCCGCACATCGACCACGCATACGGCCACATCGCCGAGCAGGTCGCCATCCCCGGCTTCCGCAAGGGCAAGGTGCCGCCGCCCATCATCGACCAGCGCGTCGGACGCGAGGCCGTGCTGGAGCACGCCGTCAACGACGGCATGGACGGCTTCTACCAGGCCGCCGTGAAGGAGACGGACATCCGTCCCCTCGGGCGCCCCGAGGCCGACGTCAAGGAGTGGCCCGGCAAGGACCTCACCGGCGACCTGCTCCTCGAGATCGAGGTCGACGTCCGCCCCGAGTTCGACCTGCCCGCGTACGAGGGCCTCGAGCTCACCGTGGACTCCGTCGAGGTCACCGACGACGAGGTCGGCACCGAGCTCGACAGCCTGCGCAGCCGCTTCGGCACGCTGATCACGGTCGACCGCCCCGCGAAGACGGGCGACTTCGTCCAGATCGACCTCACGGCCACCATCGCCGGCAACGCCGTCGACACCGCGAGCGGCATCTCCTACGAGCTCGGCTCCGGCGACCTCATCGACGGCATCGACGAGGCCCTCGAGTCCCTCACCGCCGGCGAGAGCACCACGTTCGAGTCCAAGCTGCTCGGTGGCGACAACGAGGGCGAGACCGCGGAGATCGCCGTCACCGTCCAGTCCGTCAAGGAGCGCGAGCTGCCCGAGGCCGACGACGACTTCGCGCAGATCGCCAGCGAGTTCGACACCATCGACGAGCTGCGCGCGGACCTCAAGGTCCAGGTCGGCAAGTCCAAGGTCTTCGGCCAGGTCACGCAGGCCCGCGACCAGATCGTCGACAAGCTCCTCGAGGGCGTCGAGATCCCGGTCCCCGAGAAGCTCGTCGAGGACGAGGTGCAGCGCCACCTCGAGAACGAGAACCGCCTCGAGGACGACGTGCACCGGGCCGAGGTCAAGGAGTCCAGCGAGAAGGCCTTCCGCCAGCAGCTGCTCCTCGACGTCATCGCGGAGAAGGAGGAGCTGAAGGTCAGCCAGGACGAGCTGACCCAGTACCTCATCCAGGGCGCGCAGCAGTACAACATGGAGCCGAACGAGTTCGTGCAGGTGCTGCAGCAGAACAACCAGATCCCCGCCATGGTCGGCGAGGTCGCGCGCAACAAGGCCCTCGCGGTCGTGCTCGACAAGGCCAAGGTCGTGGACGCCGACGGCAAGGTCGTCGACGTGACCGAGTTCACGCAGCCCGTCGTGCGCGACGCGGATGCCGTGTCCGAGCAGCCTGCCGACGCGGACGCCGAGGCCGTCGCGGCCGACGCCCCGGCGGAGGAGGCCACCGAGGCACCCGCTGCCGAGGAGGCTCCCGCCGAGAAGCCGAAGAAGAAGGCGCCGGCGAAGAAGAAGGCCGCCGAGAAGGCCGCCGACTCCGAGTAGTCGCATCCGCCGACCGCTCGCGGCGGTCGGCAGCACGAGGGCCCGGGGAGCGCACGCTCCTCGGGCCCTCGCGCGTGCGGCGGCTGCGCTCTCCGCCCGCGGCGAACACGGGCGTAGGGGCGGATCCGCTCCGATAGATTCATGACTCGAAGCGACGAATGAATGGGAGCTCGAACAATGGCCGAACCGACACTGGTACCCGGTGTTTTTGACCGACTGCTGAAGGACCGCATCATCTGGCTCGGATCCGAGGTCCGCGACGACAACGCGAACGAGATCTGCGCGAAGATCCTGCTGCTGGCGGCGGAGGATTCCGAGAAGGACATCTTCCTGTACATCAACTCGCCCGGCGGTTCCATCACCGCGGGAATGGCCATCTACGACACCATGCAGTTCGTCCCCAACGACATCGTCACGGTCGGGATCGGCATGGCCGCCTCCATGGGACAGCTGCTCCTCACGAGCGGCACCAAGGGCAAGCGCTACATCACGCCGAACGCGCGCGTGCTGCTGCACCAGCCCCACGGCGGCTTCGGCGGCACGTCGAGCGACATCCAGACGCAGGCCCAGCTCATCCTCTCGATGAAGCAGCGCCTCGCCGAGATCACCGCGGGCCAGACCGGCAAGACGGCCGAGCAGATCAACGAGGACGGCGACCGCGACCGCTGGTTCACGGCGCAGGAGGCCCTCGAGTACGGCTTCGTCGACCACATCCGCGAGTCCGCGACCGACGTCGTCGGCGGCGGCGGCACCGAGACCTCCTGAGCGACAGACAGAAGAGACAGGCAGAGAAGAAGAACATGGAACTCCCCACCTTCGGCGGCGCCCGCGGCGCCGGCTCCACCGCCACGAGCCCGTCGTCGCGGTACATCCTCCCCAGCTTCGAGGAGCGCACGGCCTACGGGTACAAGCGCCAGGACCCCTACGCCAAGCTCTTCGAGGACCGCATCATCTTCCTCGGCGTGCAGGTCGACGACGCGTCGGCCGACGACGTCATGGCCCAGCTGCTCGTGCTCGAGTCGATGGACCCCGACCGCGACATCGTCATGTACATCAACTCGCCCGGGGGCTCGTTCACGGCCATGACGGCGATCTACGACACCATGCAGTACGTCTCCCCGCAGATCCAGACGGTGTGCCTCGGCCAGGCGGCCTCGGCCGCTGCCGTCCTGCTCGCGGGCGGCGCGCCCGGCAAGCGCCTGGCGCTGCCGAACGCGCGCGTGCTCATCCACCAGCCCGCGACGGGCGAGTCGAGCGGCGGGCAGGCATCCGACATCGAGATCCAGGCGGCGGAGATCATGCGCATGCGCTCCTGGCTCGAGGACACGCTCGCGAAGCACACCAACCGCGACCGCGACCAGATCAACCGCGACATCGAGCGCGACAAGATCCTGGGCGCCGACGAGGCCCTCGAGTACGGCCTCATCGACCAGGTGCTCACCTCGCGCAAGAACCTGACGGCGGCGATCCCCGCCCGCTAGGTCCGCGCAGCGAGAGGGGCGGTCGGCATCAGCCGACCGCCCCTCCTTCGCGCCCGGGAGATCAGGCGGCGGGCTCGGCCAGCTCGCCGCGCTCGATCGCCTCCCGCTCGAGCTCCCGCACGATGGGCAGCACCTGCGTGCCGAACCGCTCGATGTCCTCGAGGTAGTGCAGGAAGCCGAGGAGCAGCAGGTCCACGCCGCGCTTGCGGTACTCGACCATGCGGCGCGCGATCTGCTCGGGCGTGCCGATGAGGCCCGTCCGGAAGCCGTCGTTGTACTGCACGAGGTCGCGGAAGGTCGAGTCGGACCACATGCCCTTGCCGTCGCCGGTGGACGCCCCCGCCTGCTTCACGGCCTGGCGGAAGCCCTCCACGGCGTCGGGGTTCGCCTTCGCGATGATCTCCTCGAGCACGTCCTGCGCCTCCTGCTCGGTGTCGCGCGCGATGACGAAGCCGTTGAGGCCGAACTTGACCCGCTGGCTCCGGCCGGCGGCGCGGGCGGAGGCGAGCACGTCGGCGCGCTGCTCCTCGAAGCCCGCGAAGTCCTTCCCGTTGGAGAAGTACCAGTCCGTGACCCGGCCGCCCATCTCCCGGGCGTCGGTGCTGTTGCCGCCCATGAAGATCTCCGGGTGGGCGCGGCCGGGCACGTCGACGGGCGGCGGCTTGAGCGTGAAGTCGTGGATCCGGTAGAAGTCGCCCAGGTGCGAGAAGTCCTTCTCGGTCCAGAGTCCCCGGAGCACGCGGATGAACTCCTCGGTGCGGCGGTAGCGCTCCCCGTGCTCGAGCCACGGCTCGCCGAAGCCCACGAACTCGTCCTTGAGCCACCCGGAGACGACGTTGACGGCGGCGCGACCATGCGACATGTGGTCGGCCGTGATGATCCACTTGGCCAGCACGCCCGGGTGCCAGAGCCCCGGGTGCACGGCGGCGATGACCTTGAGCCGTTCGGTCGCGAGCAGCAGGCCGAGCGAGAACGAGGTCGACTCGTGCTGCTGGTCGGCGCCGTAGGACGCGGCGTACCGCACCTGGCTCAGCGCGTAGTCGAAGCCCCGCTGCTCGGCGAGCTGCGCGACGCGGACGTTGAAGTCGAAGTCGAAGTGGGTGCGCTGCTCGATGTCGCTCGTCACGAGTCCTCCCGAGACGTTCGGGACCCAGTAGGCGAAGGACAGCGCGTCGGGGGATGCGGTGGCGGGGTTGTCGGTCATGCGGACATGGTGGGGGTGCCCGCTGGGGCCGGCCCTGAGTGTTGCGCCGTGTGACGGCCGGTGCCCGCATGATCGCATGCGACGGGCCGTGCCCCCAGTGGTCCGGGCGATGTCCCATGCACGCGTTAGGCTCGTGGGACACCGCACGACTTCCGGGGAGGCTTCCATGGCACGCATCGGCGAGAGCGCGGATCTGCTCAAGTGCTCCTTCTGCGGGAAGAGCCAGAAGCAGGTCCAGCAGCTGATCGCGGGACCGGGCGTCTACATCTGCGACGAGTGCGTGGAGCTCTGCAACGAGATCATCGAGGAGCGCCTGGCCGAGGCCAGCGAGGAGACCACGGGCGAGTTCGAGCTCCCCAAGCCGAAGGAGATCTTCGGCTTCCTCGACGAGTACGTCATCGGGCAGGAGGCCGCCAAGCGCGCGCTGTCCGTGGCGGTGTACAACCACTACAAGCGGGTCCGGGCCGTCAGCAGCATCGGGCCGGCCGAGACCGTGGGCGACGAGATCGAGATCGCGAAGAGCAACATCCTCCTCATCGGGCCGACCGGCTGCGGCAAGACCTACCTCGCGCAGACCCTGGCGAAGCGGCTGAACGTGCCGTTCGCCGTCGCGGACGCGACGGCGCTCACCGAGGCGGGCTACGTGGGCGAGGACGTGGAGAACATCCTCCTCAAGCTCATCCAGGCGGCCGACTACGACGTGAAGCGCGCCGAGACCGGGATCATCTACATCGACGAGGTCGACAAGATCGCGCGCAAGGCGGAGAACCCCAGCATCACGCGCGACGTGTCGGGCGAGGGCGTGCAGCAGGCGCTGCTCAAGATCCTCGAGGGCACGGTCGCCTCGGTCCCGCCGCAGGGCGGACGCAAGCACCCGCACCAGGAGTTCATCCAGGTCGACACGACCAACGTGCTGTTCATCGTCGCGGGCGCGTTCGCCGGGCTCGAGGACATCATCAGCCAGCGCGCGGGCAAGAAGGGCATCGGGTTCGGCGCTCCGCTGCACCGCAAGGACGTGAACGCCGACGTGTTCGGCGAGGTGCTCCCGGAGGACCTGCACAAGTTCGGGCTCATCCCCGAGTTCATCGGGCGCCTCCCCGTCGTCACCACGGTCACGCAGCTCGACCAGCGGGCGCTGATGGAGATCCTCACCAAGCCGCGCAACGCGCTCGTGCGCCAGTACCAGCGCATGTTCGAGCTCGACGGCGTGGAGCTGGAGTTCGAGCAGGGCGCGCTGGAGTCGATCGCCGACCTCGCCGTCCTGCGGCAGACGGGAGCCCGCGGCCTCCGCGCCATCCTCGAGGAGGTGCTCGGGCCGATCATGTTCGACATCCCCTCGGACGATGAGGTGGGGCGCGTGGTCATCACGCGCGAGTCGGTCGTGCAGAACGCCGCGCCCACCATCGTGCCGCGCGCCTCGATGCTCCGCGCGGAGAGGTCCGCCTGAGCCAGCCGGTCCGCCGGCTCACGACGAGAGCGCCGCACCCCGTCAAGGGCGCGGCGCTCTCGTCGTGCGGCGGGACGTGTCAGCCGGCGAGGCCCCGGCGCACGAGCAGCGGCTCGATCACGGCGTCGCGGCCGCGGAAGTCGCGGTAGGCCTCCAGCGGGTCCTTGGATCCGCCGACGCCGAGCAGACGCGCGCGGAACCGGTCGCCGTTCTCGCGCGTGAGGCCGCCGTTCTCGCGGAACCACTCGACGGTGTCGGCGTCCAGCACCTCGCTCCAGATGTAGGAGTAGTAGCCCGCGTCGTAGCCGCCCGCGAAGGTGTGCTGGAAGTAGCTCGACGCGTAACGGGGGAGGACGGCGGGCACGTCGAGGCCCACGGCGGCGAGGGCATCGGCCTGGAACGCGTCGACGTCCTCGACGACGTCGTCGACGCCGATGCGGTGCCAGGCCTGGTCGAGGAGCGCGGCACCCAGGTACTCGCTGGTGAGGAAGCCCTCGTTGAAGGCGGACGACGCCTGGACGGCCGCGACGAGGTCGGCGGGCATCGGCTCGCCCGTCTCGTGGTGCACGGCGTAGGAGGCGAGGATCTCGGGCCACAGCATCCACATCTCGTTCACCTGGCTGGGGAACTCGACGAAGTCGCGGAACACGTTCGTGCCCCCGAAGCGCGGGTAGGTGACGCGGGCGAAGAGGCCGTGCAGCGCGTGGCCGAACTCGTGGAACAGCGTGTTCGTCTCGTCGTAGCTGAGGAGCGTGGGCTGCCCGGCGGGTGGCTTCGGGACGTTGAGGTTGTTGAGCACGACCGTCGGGGTGTCGAGCAGGGCGCTCTGCTGGACGAGCCGGTTCATCCACGCGCCGCCGCGCTTCGAGTCGCGCGTGTGGAGATCCAGCACGTAGAGGCCGACCTCGGATCCGTCCTCGTCGCGCACCTCGAAGACGCGCGCGTCGGGATGGTAGGCGGGGATGTCGTCGCGCTCGGTGAAGGTGACGCCGTAGAGCGCCGTGGCCGCGCGGAACACGCCGTCGCGGAGCACCCGGTCGGCCTCCAGGTACGGGCGCATGCGCTCGGTGTCGACGTCGTAGCGCTCCGTGCGCACCCGCTCGCTGTAGAAGGCCCAGTCCCAGGCGGCGAGCTCGAACGTCGGCTCGCCGAGCTCCTGCTGCGTGCGGTCGATCACGCGCTGCAGCTCGACGGCCTCGGCGCGGGCGTTGCGGGCCGCGGCCGGGGCGAGGCGGCTGAGCATGTCGGCGACGGCCTCCGGCGTGCGCGCCGTCTGGTCCGCGGTCACGGCGGCGGCATGGCTCGGGAAGCCGAGGAGGGCGGCGCGCTCGGCCCGGAGGCGGGTGATCTCGAGGACGAGCGGGCGGTTGTCGTGCGCGTTCCCCCGGGATCCCCGGGCGAGCGACGCCTCCATGATCCGCTGGCGCAGGCCCCTGTCCGTGAGCTGCGCGAGGTACGGGTGGCCGGTCGGCAGCACCAGGGTGATGAGGTGCCTCCCGTCGAGCCCGCGATCGACGGCCGCCTGCGCCGCGGCCGCGATGGCACCCTCTCCCAGGCCGTCGAGCTCGGCCGGGTCGTCGACCACGACGGCGAGGTCGTTGGTGTCCTCGAGGAGGTGGGACTCGAAGCGCGTGGTGAGCACGGACAGGCGGCGGTTGAGGTCGCGGAGCCGGCCCTTCGCCTCGTCGTCGAGGCCGGCGCCCGCGATCGTGAACTCGGCCAGGTAGCGCTCGACGAGGTAGACCGACTCGGCGTCGAGGCCCGATTCGTGGCGCGCGTCGTGGACGGCGAGGATGCGCGCGTAGAGCGCGGAGTCGAGGCGGATGGCGTCCTCGTGCGCGGCGAGCTCCGGGGCGATCTCGGCCTCGAGCTCGCGGGTGAAGGCGGAGCTGTCGGCCGACGTGAGGGTGAAGAAGACGTGGCCGACGCGGTCGAGGATCCGGCCGGACCGCTCGAGCGCGACGAGCGTGTTCTCGAAGGTCGGCGGCTCGGTCGAGTCCGCGATGGCGCGCACCTCCGCGAGGTGCTCGGCGATGCCCGCCTCGAACGCGGGGCGGAAGTGCTCCTCGCGGATGTCGGCGAAGGGGGGCATGCCGTACGGGAGGGTGCTCGGTTCGAGGAAGGGGTTCGGGGGCGTCGTCATACAGCGAGCCTAGGCCGGGCGCCGACCTAGGCTCGGAGGGTGAAGAGCGAGCGATACACCCACGGCCACCACGAGAGCGTCCTCCGGGTGCACAGCGCCCGGACGGTCCGGAACTCCGCGGCCTACCTCCAACCCCACCTCCGCCCCGGCCTGGACGTGCTGGACGTGGGGAGCGGCCCCGGGACCATCACGGTGGAGCTCGCGGACATCGTCGCGCCCGGCCGCGTCGTCGGCGTCGACATGTCGGAGGACGTCGTGCGGCAGGCCGCCGAGCTGGCGGCGTCGCGCGGCACGGGGAACGTCGAGTTCGTCACGGGATCCGTGTACGACCTGCCCTACTCCGACGCGTCCTTCGACGTGGTCCACGCGCACCAGGTCCTGCAGCACGTCGGCGACCCCGTCCGCGCGCTCGCGGAGATGCGCCGCGTCACGCGCCCGGGTGGGCTCGTGGCGGCGCGCGACGTCATCTACTCGAAGGTGGCGCTCTACCCCGAGTCCGACGGGCTGCGCCTCTGGTCCGACGTGTACCTGCCCGTCCACCGCGCGAACGGCGGCGAGCCCGATGCCGGATCCCGTCTCAAGGCGTGGGCCCGGGAGGCCGGCTTCACCGAGATCGCGTCGAGCGCGTCGGTGTGGTGCTTCACGTCGGACGAGGAGCGCGCCTGGTGGGGCGGCGCGTGGGCCGATCGCGCGGTCGCGTCGTCCTTCGCCGGCCAGGCCCGCGAGGGCGGGTTCGCGACGGACGAGGACCTGCTGGCCATCCGCGCCGGCTGGCAGGTGTGGGCCGCGGACGGCGACGGCTTCTTCGCGATGCCGCACGGCGAGATCCTCGCCCGGCGGTGAACGCTCAGTCGTCGAAGGGGTCGTCCGTCGACTCGCCGGGGATCGTGATGGTCGCCGCGTCCTCGATCGGGTCGTAGCGGATCACGGTGCCGTCGTCGAGCTCGACGACGGGCTTCCGCTCGAGCCACGTGAGCGTCCAGCGCCAGGCGGACGTGTCGGTCGCGAGCGCGATCACGTCCTTCTCGACGGTCTTCACCGCGAGGAGGACGACCTCGGGCAGCTCCGCGGGGGCGGTGCCGCCGACGGGCCAGCGGGTGCCGAGCTGCATCAGACGTCCTGCTCGTAGGTGACCCACGTCGTGCGGCGGGCGACCTTGTCGTAGAGACGCTGCGCGTCGGAGTTGTCCTCGGCGGTGATCCACCGGAGCATGCTGGCGCCGTCGCGGCGCGCGACGTCGGCGACCGCGGCGATGAGCTGCTCGCCCACGCCCTGGCGGCGCGAGACCTCGCGCACGTACAGGTCGTCGACCAGCAGGCCCCCGGTGCCGCGCGCCAGGCGCGCGAAGCGGTGGAAGTGCGCGAGACCGACGAGGGCGCCCTCGTGCGCGTCGTCGACGGCGACGAGCGCGGAGCTCGCGTGCTGGTCGTCGGTGAGCTGGCTCCAGGCGAGCACGGCTGCCTCGTCCGTGAGCTCGGTGCCGTAGAACTCGGCGTAGCCCGCGAACAGGTCGAACCAGGGGAAGAAGTCGCCGTCGCGGACGGGACGGATCGAGATGGTCATGCGCGGTTCTCCTCGGGCTGCTCGGCGGGGGCGAGCGTGATGCGGGTGACGGCCGGGCCGTCCCCCTCGGTGAAGGTCAGGTCGGTGATGCGGCCCACGGCGCGGAGGTCCCGTGCCACGAGCTCGAGCGAGCGGATGTCCTCCGTCGACGCGGAGACCACGGCCTCGGCCACGGGCGTCTTCTGCGAGGCCTTCGCGTCGGTCTTGGCGCGGCGGATGCCCACGAGCGCGCGACCGGCGAGGTCCAGCAGCCGCGGGTCGGCCGTGCCGCCGGTCGCCGGGGCGGACGGGGCAGGCGGGGACGGCCAGGCGGCGGTGTGGATCGAGCCGTCGTGCGACCAGCTCCACGCCTCCTCCGTGGCGAAGGGCACGAAGGGCGCGAACAGGCGCAGGAGGACATCGAGGGCCTCGCGGAGCGCGGCGACCGCGGATCCCCGGTCGGCGGGGTCGGCATCGGCCGAGTAGGCGCGGTCCTTGACGAGCTCCAGGTAGTCGTCGCAGAAGGTCCAGAAGAAGCTCTCCGTGACCTCCAGCGCGCGCGCATGGTCGTACTCCCCGAGCGCGGTGGTCGCGGTCTCCACGACCTCGGCCAGGGCGGCGAGCATGCCCACGTCGATGGCGTGGGTGGCGCGGGCGCCCTCGGGGGCCTCGAACGAGAGGATGAACTTCGCCGCGTTGAGGACCTTGATCGCGAGCCGGCGGCCGATCTTGATCTGCGTCGGGTTCTGCGGGTCCATCGCCGCGTCGACGCCGAGGCGCGCGGACGCGGCCCAGTACCGCACCGCGTCGGAGCCGAACTGCTCGAGCGTGGCCGCCGGGGTCACGACGTTGCCCTTGGACTTCGACATCTTCTTGCGGTCGGGGTCGAGGATCCAGCCGGAGATCGCGGCCGTCGTCCACGGCGCCTGGCCGTGCTCCAGCTCGGCCCGCAGGACCGTGGAGAAGAGCCACGTGCGGATGATGTCCTGGCCCTGCGGTCGCATGGAGAACGGGAAGACGAGGTCGAAGAGCTCGGGGTCGCGCTCCCATCCGCCCGCGAGCTGCGGGGTGAGCGAGGAGGTGGCCCAGGTGTCCATGACGTCGAGCTCGCCCTGGAAGCCGCCGGGCACGCCGCGCTGGTCCTCCGTGTAGCCGGGGGCGGGATCCGAGGACGGGTCGACGGGCAGCTGGTCCTCGGTGGGCGTGATGGCCTTGTCGAACTCCGGGTTGCCGTCGGCGTCGAGCGGGTACCAGACGGGCAGCGGCACGCCGAAGAAGCGCTGGCGCGAGACGAGCCAGTCGCCGTTGAGGCCGCCGACCCAGTTCTCGTAGCGCACGCGCATGAAGTCGGGGACGAACCCGATCTCCCGCCCGCGGGCGATCAGCCCGGCGCGGAGCTCCTCGTCGCGGCCGCCGTTGCGGATGTACCACTGGCGGGTCGAGACGATCTCGAGGGGCTTGTCGCCCTTCTCGTAGAACTTGACGGGGTGGGTGATCTTGCGCGGCTCGCCGATGAGCTCGCCGGACTCCGTGAGGAGCTCGACCATCGCCGCCTTCGCGGAGAAGACCGTCTTGCCGGCGAGGGCGGCGTACGCCGTGCGGCCCGACTCGGACGTGATGGCGGCGGGGGCGTCGGAGACGATGCGGCCGTCGAAGCCGACGATCGCGCGGTTCTCCAGCTGCAGCTCGCGCCACCACACCACGTCGTTGAGGTCGCCGAACGTGCAGACCATGGCGATGCCGGATCCCTTGTCGGGCTGGGCGAGGTGGTGCGCGAGCACGGGCACCTCGACGCCGAACACCGGCGTCGTGACGGTCGTGCCGAACAGGCCCTGGTAGCGCTCGTCGTCGGGATGCGCGACGAGGGCGACGCACGCGGCGAGGAGCTCGGGGCGCGTGGTGTCGATGATCACGTCGTCGCCGCCCTGCCGGTGGAACGCGAGGCGGTGGTAGGCGCTGGGCTGCTCGCGGTCCTCGAGCTCGGCCTGCGCCACGGCCGTGCGGAAGGTGACGTCCCACAGGGTGGGGGCGTCGGCCTGGTACGCCTCGCCGCGGGCGAGGTTGCGGAGGAACGCGCGCTGCGAGGCCACCTGCGCGTCGGCGCCGATGGTTCGGTAGCTCTGGCGCCAGTCGACGCTGAGGCCCAGCGTGCGGAAGAGGTCCTCGAACTGCTTCTCGTCCTCCTCGGTCAGGCGCTCGCACAGTTCGATGAAGTTACGGCGGGAGATCGGCTGCTGGTCGCCGGGCTTCGACGTGCCGCCGGTCTCGGAGGGCTGGTAGGCGGGGTCGTAGGGGAGCGTCGGGTCGCAGCGGACGCCGTAGAAGTTCTGGACGCGGCGCTCGGTGGGCAGGCCGTTGTCGTCCCAACCGAGCGGGTAGAAGACGCTCTCGCCGCGCATGCGGCGGTAGCGGGCGATCACGTCGGTGTGCGTGTAGCTGAAGACGTGGCCGATGTGGAGGGATCCGCTCGCCGTGGGCGGCGGGGTGTCGATGGAGAAGACGGTGCCGGCGGCGGCCTCGTCGCGGCGGAACTCGTACGTGCCGTCGGCCTGCCAGCGGGCGCCCCACGTGGCCTCGAGGCCCTCGAGGGCCGGCTTGTCGGGGACCCGGGCGACCTGGCCGGTCGCCTCCTGCGCGGTGTCCGGACGTCGTTCGTCAGCCATGCGTGCTCCGGTTCCCTCGATGTGGACGGCACCGTGTCGATGGTGAGGTGCCTTCTGTGCGGGGTTCACGCTACCGGATGGGGGCACGGAGGCCGGATGCGGGGGCGGCGACGCCCCGCGCATCCGGCCTCGAGGGCTAGGCCGGGCTCGTCGTCGCGGCCTCCCGGAACGCCCGGCGCATCGCGTCGAGCCGGGCCCTCAGCTCCGCGGGCACCCGGCCGCCGAAGCGGGCGAAGTGGGCGTCCACGGCGTCGAGCTCCTCGAGCCAGAGCTCGGGATCCAGCGACAGCAGCTCGTCGAGCGCTCCCTCGGCGAGGTCGAGGTCCTGGACGTCCAGGTCCTCCGGCAGCGGCAGCCCGCCGACGGGGGTCCGCTCGACGGGCACGCGGTCCTCCAGGCGGCGGACGATCCACTCGAGGACGCGGGCGTTCTCGCCGAAGCCGGGCCAGAGGAAGGAGCCGTCGTCGCCCTTGCGGAACCAGTTGACCTGGAAGACGCGGGGCGCGCCGGCGCCGAGCCCCCGTCCGACCTCCAGCCAGTGGCGCCAGTGGTCGGCCATGTCGTAGCCGCAGAACGGCTGCATCGCGAAGGGGTCGTGGCGGAGCTCGCCCACCCGGCCCTCGGCGGCGGCCGTCTGCTCCGACGCCATGGTGGCGCCCACGAAGACGCCGTGCTCCCAGTCGTCCGCCTCCGCCACGAGCGGGACGTTGGTGGCGCGGCGCCCGCCGAAGAGGATCGCGTCGACGACGACGCCGTCCGGGTCGTCCCAGTCGTCCGCGAGCGACGGGCACTGCTCCAGGCCCACGGTGAAGCGCGCGTTCGGGTGCGCGGCGGGGGTCCCGGATCCGGGCGACCAGGGCCGCCCCTGCCAGTCGACGAGACCCGCGGGCGGCGTGGGCGTCATGCCCTCCCACCACACGTCGCCGTCGGGTCGCAGGGCGACGTTCGTGTAGATCGCGTTGCCCCAGATCGTGGACATGGCGACGGGGTTCGACGCCTCGCCCGTGCCGGGGGCCACGCCGAAGAGGCCGCGCTCCGGGTTCACGGCGCGGAGCCGGCCCTGCACGTCCGGCCGCAGCCACGCGATGTCGTCGCCCAGCGTCTCGACCGTCCACCCGGGGATCGTGGGGGTGAGCATCGCGAGGTTCGTCTTGCCGCACGCCGAGGGGAACGCGGCGGCGACATGGAAGCGCCGGCCCTCGGGGCTCGTGATCCGGATCAGGAGCATGTGCTCGGCGAGCCAGCCCTCGTCGCGGGCCATCACGGAGGCGATGCGGAGGGAGAAGCACTTCTTGCCGAGCAGCGCGTTGCCGCCGTAGCCCGAGCCGAACGAGATGATCTCGCGGTCCTCGGGGAAGTGGCAGATGCGCTTGTCGGCGTTGTGCGGCCACGGGACGTCGGCCGTGCGGCGGCCCCGGTCGTCCACGAGCGGCGCGCCGAGGCCGTGCAGCGCGCGGACCCAGGTCGTGTCCGGGCCGATGAGGCGGAGCGCGTCGTCGCCCATCCGGGTCATGAGCGCCATGCTCGCGACGACGTAGGGGCTGTCGGTGATCTGCACGCCGAGCTGCGAGATCGCGCCGCCGAGCGGGCCCATCGAGAACGGGACGACGTAGAGGGTGCGGCCGCGCATGGATCCGGCGAAGAGCGCGTCGAGCTCGGCGCGCGTCTCATCGGGGTCGCGCCAGTTGTTCGTGGGGCCGGCGTCGGCGGGATCCGCGGAGCAGATGAAGGTGCGGTCCTCGACGCGCGCCACGTCGGCCGGGTCGCTGCGCGCGAGGAAGCTGTGCGGGCGCCACTCGGGGTTCAGCCGGATGAGCGTGCCGGCGTCGACCATCTCGCGCGTGAGGCGGTCGTACTCGGCGACGCTGCCCGTGCACCAGACGACCCGGTCGGGGAGCGTGAGCCGGGCGACCTCGGCGACCCACTCGGCGATGCGGGGGTCGCGGCAGCGCGCGGGAGCGGCCGCGCCGGGCGGGAGCGGCCGGGCGTCGGGCGTGGCGCCGGCCGTCCCGGTGCCGGTGCCGGGCCTGCCGCCGCGCGGGCGGTCGGCGGTGAGCGCGGGTGCGTCCTGGATGCTGGTCATGTCGGTCCGTCCTCGTCGATCGGTCTGTTGTTCCAGCCTGCGACCCGTCAGGATGGTGTTCGGGGATCCGCCGACGTGAAGAAGAGCGGATGTTCACGGAGAGGTGAATCAATGGACCAGCTCGTCATCGGCCGGCGCATCCGGCATGCGCGGAAGGGCGCGGGGCTCACGCTGCAGGCGCTGGGGGAGCGGGCGGGGATCCTGCCGAGCCAGCTGAGCATGATCGAGAACGGCCGGCGCGAGACGCGGCTCTCGACGCTCGGACGCATCGCCGCCGCGCTCGGCGTGGACGTCACCCACCTGCTCGCGGCGGACGCGCCGGACGCGCGGTCGGCCCTCGAGATCGAGCTGGACCGTGCGCAGCGCTCGTCGCTGTACGGCTCGCTCGGGCTGCCGACCGTCCCGGCGAGCAGGGCGCTCCCGCAGGAGACGCTGGAGGCGCTCGTGGGCCTGCACCGCGAGCTCGCCCGCCGTGCGCGCGAGTCGATCGCGACGCCCGAGGAGGCCAGGCGGGCGAACACGGAGCAGCGCCTGATGATGCGCGAGCGCCACAACCACATGCCCGCCATCGAGGAGCTCGCCGAGCGGATGCTCGCCGACGTCGGCCACCGCAGCGGCGCCCTCTCTCACCGCAGCGTCAGCCGCATGGCCGAGGGGCTCGGTTTCGAGCTCATCTACGTGGACGACCTGCCCCGATCGACGCGCTCGGTCACCGACCTCGGGGAGGGGCGGATCTACCTGCCGCCCGCGTCCATCCCCGGCGGCCACGGCCTCCGCTCGATGGCGCTGCAGGCGATGGCCCACCGGGTGCTCGGCCACGAGGAGCCCGCGAGCTACGCCGACTTCCTGCGGCAGCGGCTGGAGATCAACTACTTCGCGGCCGCGTGCCTCATGCCGCTCACACAGTCGGTGGAGTTCCTCGCGGAGGCCAAGGCGCGGCGCGACCTCGCGGTGGAGGACTTCCGCGACGCGTTCGGCGTGACGCACGAGGCGGCGGCGCTCCGGCTCACGAACATCAGCACCACGCACCTCGACCTCCGCGTGCACTTCCTGCGCGTGGGCGGGGACGGCGCGGTCTACAAGGCCTACGAGAACGACGGCCTGCCGCTGCCCGTCGACGTGACGGGGGCGGTCGAGGGGCAGCCGGTCTGCCGCGAGTGGGCGGCGCGCGGCGCGTTCGACCGCACGAACCGCACGACCGAGTTCCACCAGTACACGGACACGCCGGCGGGGACGTTCTGGTGCTCGACGCAGACCGGATCCACCGCCGAGGGCGAGTACTCCATCTCCTTCGGCGTGCCGTTCGCGCACGCGAAGTGGTTCCGGGGCCGCGAGACGACGGCCAGGAGCGTGTCGCGGTGCCCCGACGAGTCGTGCTGCCGGCGCGCGGATCCCGAGGACGCCGGCCGGTGGCGCCACCGCGCGTGGCCGAGCGCGCGGCTGCACGCGCACATCCTCGCGCCCCTGCCGCGCGGGTCGTTCCCCGGGGTGGACGACCGCGAGCTGTACGCCTTCCTCGACCGGCACGCGGGGGCCTGATTCAGGGCGCCGGGCCGGTCAGCGTGTCGCGGCGTCCGGGTCCAGCCGGGGGACGGCGTCGAGGAGCGCCCGGGTGACGGGGTGGACCGGACGCGTCAGCACGTCGTCCGCGGATCCGCGCTCGACGACCCGGCCCTCGCTCATCACGAGGACCTCGTCGCTCATGTGCGCGACGACGCCCAGGTCGTGCGAGATGAGGAGGAGGCCGAGGCCCAGCCGGCGCTGCAGCTCGTCGAGGAGGTCCAGCACCTGCGCCTGCACGGCGATGTCGAGCGCGGAGACGGGCTCGTCGCAGATCAGGACGTCGGGCCGGGCCGCGAGCGCGCGCGCGATGGCGACGCGCTGGCGCTGGCCGCCCGACAGCCGCGCGGGACGGCGGCGGAGGAGCGCGGGATCGAGGCCCACCTGCGCGAGGAGCGTGGCGGGGGAGTCGAACGCGTCCGCGCCGCGGTGGCCGGCGACGGCGAGGGCGTCCTGGAGGATCCGGTCGACGGTCCAGCGCGGGTCGAAGGACGCGAGGGGGTCCTGGTAGACCGCGCCGACGCGCGCGCGACGGCTGCGGCGCTCCCGCTCGGGGAGGCCGCTCCACGGGTCGCCGTCGAGCGTCACGGCGCCCGCGTCCGGCTCCTCGAGCGCGAGCAGGAGGCGGGCGACCGTGGTCTTGCCGGAGCCGGACCCGCCGACGAGGCCGAGCGTGCGCCCGCGGCGCACCTCGAGGGAGACGTCGTCGACGGCCGTGCGGGCGGATCCGGCGGGACCCCGGTAGGAGCGCGTCAGGCCGGTGGCGCGGAGGACGACGCGGTCGTCCGGGTGCGGTGCGGCGCTCGCGGCCGGGGCCGCTGCGGCCGCGTCGACGCGGGCCTCCGACAGCGCGACGCCGCGCGGGACGCCCGTCGGGACCGCCGCCACGAGAGCGCGGGTCCGGCGATGCGCGGGCGCGCGGAGGACGTCCGCGGTCCGGCCCTCCTCCACGATCCGTCCGTCGTGCATCACGGCGACGCGGTCGGCGAGGCGCGCGACCACGGCCAGGTCGTGGCTGACGAGCAGGGTCGCCTGGCCGCGCGTGCGGAGGTCGGCGAGCAGGTCGATGATGCGCGCCTGCACGGTGGCGTCGAGCGCGGTCGTGGGCTCGTCGGCGACGAGGAGCGGCGGATCCAGCGCCAGGGCCGCCGCGAGGAGCGCCCGCTGCCGCAGCCCGCCCGACAGCTCGCCCGAGCGCTGGTGCGCGCGCGTCGCGGGATCCGGCATGCCCACGAGCTCGAGCAGCTCGAGGACCCGCGCCCGGCGCGCGCGCGGATCCCGCATGCCGTGGATGCGGAGGGCGTCGCCGATCTCGCGGCCGATGGGCCGCAGCGGGTCGAGGGACGAGAGGGCGTCCTGCAGCACGAGGCCGACGCCGGATCCCCGGACGCGCCGCCACGCACGGGGACCGGCGGCGCGGAGGTCGCGGCCGGCGATCTCCAGGACCTCCGCCTCGACGTCGGCGCCGGGGCCGGCGAGGCCGAGGAGGCTCCTGGCGGTGACGCTCTTGCCGGAGCCGGACGTGCCGACCAGCGCGAGGCACTCGCCCGGCGCGATCCGCAGCGAGACGCCGTGCACGACGGGGACGCCGTCGAACCGGACGCGGAGGTCCTCCACCCGCAGGGCGGGCGGCGTCGCGGGGGCTCCCCGCCCTGATCCGCCGGTCATGATCCGCGCACCCGGCGCTCGAGCGCCCGTCCGAGGACGGTGGACGCGGTCGCGGTCAGGACGATCATGAGGCCGGGCACCACCGTGAGCCACGGTGCCGAGCCGATGTACGTGCGGCCGGCCGCGAGCATGGCGCCCCACTCGGGATCCGGCGGGACCGTGCCGAGCCCGAGGTAGCTGAGCGACGACGCCCACACGATCGCCTGGCCGACGCCGAGCGTCCCGAGCACGAAGAGGGGAGTCGCCGTGTTCGGCAGGATGTGCCGCGCGAGCACCACGAGCGGGGGGCGGCCGAGCACGGTGGCCGCCTCCACGTAGGCGGAGCGGCGCACGGCGACGACCCGGCCGCGGATGATGCGCGCGTAGCCGGGCGCGGCCGAGATCCCGACGGCCAGGGTCGCGCTGCCGATGCCGGGCCCGAGGATCACGATGAGGAAGAGCGCGAGCAGCAGGCCGGGGAACGCGAAGACCACCTCGATCACGCGGTTCACGGCGAAGTCGGCGATCCGGCCGAGGAGCGCGGCGGCGAGCCCCAGGAGCGTGCCGAGGCCGAGGCCGATGGCGGTGGCGGTCACGCCGATCACGAGGCTCGGTCCGGCGCCGTGCACGACGCGCGTGAGCACGTCGCGGCCGGACTCGTCGGTGCCGAGCAGGTGGCCGGCGCCGGGCGCGCGGAACGCCTCTGCGGGGGCGATGGCGAGCGGGTCGCCGGGCGCGACGAGGCCGGGGGCGACGGCGCAGGCGAGGAGCAGGACGACCGCGATCGCGGCGCCCGTCGTCCCGGCAACGGCGAGGAGGCGCACGCGCGGCCGGTCGGGCGCGAGGGCGAGGAGCGTCGCGGCGCGCGGGTCGCTCATCGTGCGACCGCCGGCGCATCGGCCGCGGCTGCGACCGCAGGGGCGGGAGGGCCCGAGACGCCGGGGACGGGCCCCGAGCGCGCGTCGACGAGCCGCGGGTCCACGATCCGGGCCAGCAGGTCGGTCACGGCCGTGAGCACGATGTAGACCACCGCCACCACGAGGACCACGCCGACGATGACCGGCACGTCGCGGCTGGTCACCGCCGCGAGCGCGGTGCGGCCGAGGCCGGGCCGGGCGAAGATCTGCTCCACGACCACCGCGCCGGAGATGAGGAAGCCGAACGCCCAGCCGGACAGCGCGATCCCGGGGGCCGCCGCGTGCCGGAGCGCGTGCCGCAGCCGGACGCCTGCCTCGGACTCGCCGCGGGCCCGGGCGGCGAGCGCGAACGGGGAGTCGAGCGCGTCGAGCAGCGCTTCGCGCATGATCTGCCCGAGGAACCCGGCGAGGGGGATCGCGAGCGTGAGCACCGGCAGCACGAGGCCAGCGGGGGACGATCCGCTCACGGCCGGCAGCCAGCCGAGGCCGGTGGAGAACACGAGGATCAGCACCACGCCGATCCAGAAGTGCGGCAGCGACGCCGCGACGATCTCGACGCCCGCGCCCACCGCTGCCGCGACGCGGCCCGCTCCCGTGGAGACGAGCGCGAGGCCGAGGGCGAGGATCCAGGCGACCGTGAGCGCGAGCACCGCGAGCAGCAGCGTGCCGGGCAGCTGCCGGGCGAGCACCGCCACGACGTCCTCGCGCAGCGCGTACGAGCGGCCGAGGTCGCCCCGCGCCAGCCGACCCAGCTGCGCCAGGTACTGCACGAGCAGGGGCTGGTCGAGCCCGTACTCGGCGCGCACGGCGGCGACCGCCTCGGGCGGCGCCTGCGAGCCGGGGCCGCCGAGGATCGCCTGCGCGGGATCGCCCGGGATCAGCCGCACCGCGAGGAACGTGACGGTCGCGACCGCCCACAGCACGAGGACCGCGCCGCCGATCCGGGCCGCGACGGCCCGGACGGCGCCGAGGAGCCCGTGTCGACGGGGACCGGACGCGCGGACGGCGCGCCCGCGCCTCACCGGGCGAGCCAGGTGTCGTACAGCGTCGGCGTCGCGACGGACGGCAGGGCGCGGAGGCCCTGGACGGCGGTGCCGTGGAGGAAGTGGTTCTGCTGGTCGTAGAGCGGCAGGATCCAGTACCCGGCCATCACGCGCTGCTGCACGTCGGTGTAGAGCGCCTTCCGGCGGTCGAGGTCGGTCGTCGCGCGGGCCTCGGCGAGCGCCCGGTCGATCTCCGGCACCGACACCTTGGCGTGGTTCGCGAAGTAGCCGCTCGGCGCCGGGGTGATGCCGGAGGTGTCGTAGAGGATCCGCAGCACGTCGGGCCCGGCCTTCGTGTACGGCGCGCTGACGAGCTCGTACGCGTCGGCGCCGAGGGCCTCGTACCAGGAGCCGAGGTCCATGGGCTCGAGCTGCACGTCGAAGCCGACCTGCTTGGTGGTGGCCTGGATCTGCTCGAAGAGCGACTGCTCGGCCGGGATCGACTGGTTGGTGCTCACGGGGAAGCGGAGCGTGAGCCGCTTCCCGTCCTTCGTGCGGATCCCGTCGGCGTCCTTGGCCGACCAGCCCGCCTGGTCGAGGAGGGCGGCCGCGCGGTCGGCGTCGATGCCGAAGAGGTCGGGGGCGGACACGGCGGCCGGCTCCGTGCTGGCGAGAGGCGAGTACGACCGGTCCGCGGTGCCCTGGAACAGGGCGGTGATCCCCGCGTCGACGTCGGCGGAGCGGATGAACGCCTCCCGCACGCGCGCGTCGTCGAAGGGCGCGCGGCCGGAGTTCAGCTCGATGCGGTTGGCGGCGCCGGGCCGCGGCGCGTCGAGCTCGCCGAGCGCGCCGCTCGCCGTCGCGGAGACGATCGCGTCGGGCTGCGCGTTGTCGATCACGTCGACCTCGCCGCTCTGCAGCGCCGCGAATCGGGAGGCCGCGTCGGGCAGGAATCGCCAGTCGATGCGGTCCAGGTACGCGGGCCCCGTGTGCGCGGCGTCGGTGGGCGGCGAGGAGTACGCGTCGTTGCGCACGAGCGAGATCGACTGCTGGCGGTCCCAGCGCTCGACGCGGAAGGGGCCGGTGCCGATGGGCGCCGCGCAGTTGGCGTCGGTGCCGCGCGCGATCCCGGCGGGCGACTCCATGGCCAGCCACGGCTGCGAGAGCGACTCGAGCAGCGCGCTGTCGGGCGTCGAGAGGGTGAGCCGCACGGTGTCCGCGTCGACCGCGGTCGCGTCCGAGATCGCCTGCAGCGCGAGGTAGCCGGTGGAGGAGAGGGTCGCGGGATCCTGCACGTGCCGGATGTTCGCGACCACGGCGTCCGCGTCGAACGGCGTGCCGTCGGTGAAGGCGACCCCCTGGCGGAGCTTCAGCTCGAGGCCGAGCCCGTCCGCGCTCCAGGTCCAGCTGTCGGCGAGCCAGGGCGTGATCCCGCCCGCGCCGTCGAGCGACACGAGCGGCTCGAGGAACTGGGACGACACGAGCGCCTGCGGGTAGTTGCCGCCGACGTGGGGGTCGAGGCAGTCGGGCTCGGCGTCGCCCGACGCGTAGACGAGCGTGCCGCCGGAGACGGGCATGGTCGATGCCTCGGGGGTGGCGGGCGTGCATCCGGTGAGGAGGATGGCGGTCGTGGCGAGGGCGCCGAGGCCCGCGAGCGCGCGGGTGCGTGGGGTATGGATCATGGGTGCTTCCGATGAGCGCGCCGCTGCGGGCGCTGGTGCGGGTGTTTCTGTACCGCGTCCAACAATACGCGCCCGCCGTCACCCCGGTGCACCAGGATGGGCCCATGACTCCCGCCCGTCCCGCCGGTCGTCCGCGTCGCTCCTCGCGCGCGACACTCGAGGAGGCCGCCGCCGAGCTCTTCCTGGAGAACACGTACGCCGCCACGACCGTGGAGCAGATCGCCCAGCGCGCCGGGGTGAGCCGCGCCACCTTCTTCAACTACTTCGCCTCCAAGGCCGACCTGCTGTGGGCGGGCCTCGACGACACGCTCCGCGCCCTCGGCGACGCGCTCGTGTCCGTGGATCGCGCGGGCCCGCCCGTCGACGGCGTCGTCGACGCGCTGATCGGCGCCGCGTGCTCCCGCGGCGAGGGCTGGCTGCCGCTCGCCCTCACGCAGCACGAGGTGATGGGCCTCGGCGCCGACGTGCAGGGGGAGGGCGTGGCCCGGGCGGCGCCGCTCGTGGATCCCATCGCGCAGGCCCTCGCGCGGGCGTCCGGCTGCCGCGCCTCCGCCGGGCCCGTGCGGATCGCCGCCGCGGTGATCGCCGCCGCGACGGCCGCCGCCATCATCGCGTGGGCGGATGACGGCGTGGGCCGCGGCCCCCTCGAGGACGCCGTCCGCCGGGCGCTCGACCCGCTCCGCCCGGCCCTGGCCGCGACCCTCGGCTGACGTGCGGCGCGCGCCCTTCCGCGGGCCTCCGCAGGCGATGATGGGCACATGACCTCCGACGCCCTCCCGCAGCCCGACCGTGCCGCCCTCGCCTCCTCGTTCGGATCCGTCGCGGACCAGTACGACCGCGTCCGCCCCGGCTACCCCGACGCCGCCGTCGAATGGATGCTCCCGGCCGGCGCCCGCCGCGTCATCGACCTCGGCGCGGGCACCGGCAAGCTCACCCGCCTGCTCGCCGCGCGCGGCCTCGCCGTCACCGCGGTCGAGCCCGACGCCGAGATGCGCCAGGTGCTCCAGGCGGCGTCGCCGGGCCTCGACGTCCGGGCGGGCAGCGGCGAGGCGATCCCGGTGGGCGACGGCGAGGAGGACGCCGTGCTCGTCGCGCAGGCCTGGCACTGGATGGACGCGGGCGAGGCGGCCCGGGAGGCCGCGCGCGTGCTGCGTCCCGGCGGACGGCTCGGCATCGTCTGGAACATGATGGACGGCGACGTCGACTGGGTCCGCGAGCTCGACGCCATCCTCGAGGCGGGCCGGCGCCACGGCGGACGCGCACCCGAGCCCGGCCCGTTCCCCGGGTTCGGCCCGGTCGAGCACGCGTCGTTCGCCCACGTGCACCGCACGACCCCCGAGGAGGTGGTGGACCTCGGTGGGTCCATCAGCCGGATCATCACCCTGCCCGACGACGAGCGCGCCCGCGTCCTCGAGGACATCCGCACGCTCCTCGCCGGCCACCCGGACACGGCAGGCAGAGACGTGCTCGACCTGCCCTACCGCGCCGACGCGTACCGGGCCGAGCTCGGCGGCTGACCCGCCGGATCCGCCGCCCGGGCGCGCTAGGATCTGTGGCACAGGCGTCGATCCGGCCATCACCGGGGAGCCTTCGGAAGAAAGCCGCGGAAGACGGGGCGAGTAGAACCGAACGGATAGGGCCCGTCATCGCCTTCAGGAGAGTGGTCGCGCATCGCGCGGCAAGCGGGGTGGTACCGCGCTCGGGGATCCGCATGAGGGATCCGGGCGTCCTCGCGGAGATCCCATCGCCGCAGGAGCCACCATGACCTACCCCCGTCCCGTCCCCGACGACCCGAGCGCGCCCGACCAGGTCGCCGCGAGCCCGCGCTTCCCGGACGTCGAGAAGGGGATCCTCGCGTTCTGGAAGCGCGACGACACCTTCCGCGCCTCCGTCGAGCGGCGCGAGGGATGCGACGAGTGGGTCTTCTACGACGGCCCGCCCTTCGCCAACGGCCTCCCGCACTACGGGCACCTCCTCACGGGCTACGCGAAGGACGCCTTCCCGCGCTTCCAGACCATGCGCGGCAAGCAGGTCCACCGCCGCTTCGGCTGGGACACGCACGGCCTCCCCGCCGAGCTCGAGGCGATGCGCCAGCTCGGCATCACCGAGAAGAGCGAGATCGAGGAGATGGGCGTCGAGGCGTTCAACGCCGTCGCGCGCCGCTCGGTGCTCGAGTACACGGGGGAGTGGGAGGACTACGTCACGCGCTCGGCCCGCTGGGTCGACTTCGAGGACGACTACAAGACGCTCGACATCGACTTCATGGAGTCGGTCATCTGGGCCTTCAAGCAGCTGCACGAGAAGGGCCTCGCCTACGAGGGCTTCCGCGTGCTGCCCTACTGCTGGCACGACCAGACCCCGCTGAGCAACCACGAGCTGCGGATGGACGACGACGTCTACCGCATGCGCCAGGACCAGTCCGTCACCGTCACGTTCCCGCTCGTCGGCGCGAAGGCCGAGTCGCTCGGCCTCACCGCCGTGCGGGCGCTCGCCTGGACGACGACGCCCTGGACGCTGCCCACCAACATGGCGCTCGCCGTCGGGCCGGACATCGTCTACGCCGTGGTGCCGGCCGGCCCCGCGGGCACGCCGGACGCCGAGGCGCCCGACTCGCTGCCCCGTGCGTCGTCCGTGCAGCTCGCGGCCGAGGTGCTCGGATCCGAGTACCTCATCGCCCAGGACCTCGTGGGGAACTACGCCAAGGACCTCGGCTACGCGTCCGCCGACGAGGCCCGCTCCGCCGTCTCCCGCACCGTCACCGGTCGCGAGCTCGAGGGCGTCGCCTACGACCGCCTCTGGGACTTCTACGCCGACACGGAGGCCTTCGGGACGGAGAACGCGTGGCAGGTGCTCGTCGCCGACTACGTGACGACCACCGACGGCACCGGCATCGTCCACCAGGCCCCGGCCTACGGCGAGGAGGACCAGCAGGTCTGCGCGGCGGCCGGTATCCCCGTGATCCTGTCGCTCGACGAGGGCGGCCGCTTCGTCGACGCGGTGCCCGAGGTCGCGGGCGAGCTGTGGTCGGACGCCGGCAAGACGCTCACGCGCATGCTCAAGGCGCAGGGCCGCCTCATCCGCCAGGCCAGCTACGAGCACTCCTACCCGCACTGCTGGCGCTGCAAGAACCCGCTCATCTACAAGGCGGTCTCCAGCTGGTTCGTGCGCGTCACCGACTTCCGCGACGACATGGTGCGCCTCAACCAGGACATCACGTGGACGCCCGAGAACGTCAAGGACGGCCAGTTCGGCAAGTGGATCGGCAACGCCCGCGACTGGTCGATCAGCCGCAACCGGTTCTGGGGCAGCCCGATCCCGGTGTGGAAGAGCGACGACCCGGCGTACCCGCGCGTCGACGTGTACGGCAGCCTCGACGAGCTCGAGGCCGACTTCGGCGTGCGGCCGACGGACCTGCACCGCCCGTTCATCGACCGGCTCACGCGCCCGAACCCGGACGACCCGACGGGGAAGAGCACCATGCGCCGGATCGAGGACGTGCTCGACGTCTGGTTCGACTCGGGATCCATGCCCTTCGCGCAGGTGCACTACCCGTTCGAGAACCGCGAGTGGTTCGACCAGCACAGCCCGGCGGACTTCATCGTCGAGTACATCGGCCAGACCCGCGGCTGGTTCTACACGCTGCACGCGCTGTCGACCGCGCTGTTCGACCGGCCGGCGTTCTCCAGCGTCGTGAGCCACGGCATCGTGCTCGGCAACGACGGCCAGAAGATGTCGAAGTCGCTCCGCAACTACCCCGACGTCAACGAGGTGTTCGACCGCGACGGATCCGACGCCATGCGCTGGTTCCTCCTCGCGAGCCCCGTGCTCCGCGGCGGCAACCTCGTCGTCACCGAGGAGGGCATCCGCGAGGGCGTCCGCCAGGTGCTGCTCCCGCTCTGGAGCACCTGGTACTTCTTCTCGCTCTACGCCAACTCCGCGCAGCCCGGTGGCTACGAGGCGCGCCGCGACACGACGAGCGACGACGTGCTGGACCGCTACATCCTGGCCCGCACGCGCCGGCTGGTCACCGAGGTCACGGAGCACATGACGGCGCTCGACTCGACGCTGGCCGCCGCCTCGCTCCGCGACTTCGCCGACGTGCTCACCAACTGGTACGTGCGCCGCAGCCGCGACCGCTTCTGGGCGGGCACCGAGGCGGGCGACACGCGCGCCTTCGACACGCTCCACACGGTCCTCGAGACCGTGACGCGCGTCGCCGCACCGCTCCTCCCGCTCGTGTCCGAGCGCATCTGGAAGGACCTCACGGGCGGGCGCAGCGTCCACCTGGAGGACTGGCCGGAGCCCGACGACCTGCCGGCGGACGACCGCCTCGTCGAGGTGATGGACCGCGTCCGACAGGTCGCGTCCACCGCGCTCTCGCTCCGCAAGCAGTCGGGCCTCCGCGTGCGCCAGCCGCTCGCGCGCCTCACGGTCGTGAGCGACGACGCCGACGGCCTCGCCCGGTTCGAGGACATCCTGCGCGACGAGCTCAACGTCAAGGCCGTCTCCGTCGAGGAGCTGACCCCCACGAGCGCGGCCGACGCCGGGATCACCCGCCGCCTCACCGTGAACGCGCGCGTCGCCGGACCCCGGCTCGGGAAGGGCGTGCAGCAGGTGATCCAGGCCGCCAGGCAGGGCGACTGGACCGAGGCGGACGGCGAGGTCGTCGCGGGCGGCGTCCCGCTCGTGGCCGGCGAGTACGAGCTCGTGCTGGAGGTGGCGGGCGACCGGGCCGACCAGGCGCTCGCGCTCCTGCCGGGCGGCGGCTTCCTGCTGCTCGACACCGCGCTCACCCCCGAGCTCGAGGCCGAGGGCCTCGCGCGCGACGTGGTGCGGAACGTGCAGGACGCGCGGAAGGGCGCGGGGCTCGACGTGAGCGACCGCATCGCCCTCGTGATCCGGCTGGACGCCGCGGGCGCCGAGCAGGCCGAGCGGTTCCGCGACCTCATCGCGCGTGAGACCCTGGCGGTGGCGCTGCGGATCGACGCGGACGCCGCGGCGGATCCGGATCCCGGCATCACCGTCGGCGGCGGATCGCCCCTGTACATCGAGGTGGAGCGAGCATGAGCGACCAGCGGGGCGGACGCCCCTTCGACGACGACGCGGACGACGACCGCCGCGACGACGACTTCGAGCTGGAGACGGACGAGGGGGTCGACGCCGCGGCGCGCGCGCTCGACCCCGACGTCGACGGCCTCAGCGACGACCAGCTCTTCGCCGACGACGCCGCCGAGCTCCGCCGCGAGGCCGAGCAGTCGATCGTCGCCGGCCGCGAGGTCGACGACGAGAACTACTTCGAGCGCGAGGGCGACGCCGTCTACCAGGCGCTGCTCGCGCGGATGGGGGAGCAGGCGCCGCAGCCGCGCCTGTCCGCCACCCGGCGCGTCGTCGAGCTGCTCGGCGACCCGCAGCGCGCGTACGCGATCGTCCACGTCACCGGCACGAACGGGAAGACGTCGACCAGCCGGATCACCGAGAGCATCCTGCGCGCCACCGGCCTGCGCACGGGCCTGTTCACGAGCCCGCACCTCGTGCGCTTCAACGAGCGCATCGTCGTCGACGGCCTGCCGATCACGGACGAGGCGCTCAGCCGCAACTGGGCCGACGTCGAGCCGTTCATCGACCTGGTCGACCGGGAGCTCGTCGCCGCGGGCGAGGAGCCCGTCACCTTCTTCGAGGCGCTCACCGTGCTCGCGTTCGCGTCGTTCGCCGACGCGCCCGTCGACGTCGCCGTGATCGAGGTCGGCATGGGCGGCGAGTGGGACAGCACGAACGTCGGCGACGGCCAGGTCGCCGTCTTCACGCCCGTCTCGCTCGACCACACGCAGCGGCTGGGATCCACCGTCGCGGAGATCGCGCGCACCAAGTCCGGCATCGTGAAGCCCGCGTCGGACGTCGTGTCGAGCGCCCAGGTGCCCGAGGTCGTGGCCGAGCTCACGCGCGCCGCCGAGCTCACGGAGTCCACGTGGTCGATCGAGGGCGAGCGGTTCCGCCTCCTCGACACGACCCTCGCGGTCGGCGGCCAGGTGATCAGCGTGCAGGGTCTCGCGGGGACCTACCGCGACGTGTTCCTGCCGCTGTTCGGCGCGCACCAGGCGCAGAACGCAGCCGTCGCGATCGCCGCGGTCGAGTCGTTCCTCGGCGGCGGCGACCACGCCATCCACGACGACGTCCTCGCGGAGGGCCTCGCCACCGCGACGAGCCCCGGACGCCTGCAGGTCGTCGGCACGGAGCCGACCGTGCTGGTCGACGCGGCGCACAACCCCGCGGGAGCCGCGTCGCTCGCGGCCGCGCTGCCCGTGTACTTCACCTTCGACCGCGTCACCGCCGTGATCGGGGTCCTCGCGGACAAGGACGCGGAGGGGATCGTGCGCGAGCTCGCGCCCGTGGTCGACCACTTCATCGTCACCAGGTCCACGTCCGAGCGCTCGGTGGATCCCGACGAGCTGGCGCGCATCGTCGTCGGCGTCGTCGGCCGCGACCGCGTCACGGTCGAGCCCGACCTGCGCACGGCGCTCGAGGACGCGCGCGACTCGGCGGGCGAGACCGAGAAGGGCGCGGCGCTCGTCACCGGCTCGATCCTCCTCGTCGGCGAGGCCATCGCCCACGCCGCCGACGAGGGCTGGAAGACCGCGTGAGCGTCGGAGGACGCCCGGCGCGCACCCGACGGCCGCGGCCGCCCCGCACTACGGTCGAGATCCTCGGATCCATCGTCATGGGCTTCCAGGTCATCGTCGTGTTCCTCGCCAGCCTCGTCGCCTTCGGCCTCCAGGCGCTGCCCGCGCTGCCCGCCCTCGGCGGCGGGGCGCTGCTCGTCGTGGCCATGCTCGCCGTCGTCGGCACCCTGCGCACCCCGCTCGGCATCCGCGCCGGCTGGGTCGTGCAGGTGGTCGTCGTCCTCACCGGGTTCGTGCTCCCCGCCATGTTCGCGGTCGGCGGCTTCTTCCTGCTCCTCTGGATCTACGCCATGGTCCAGGGCGCCCGGATCGACCGCGAGAAGGCGGCCGCCCGCGGCGCGTGGGAGCAGGCCATGCTCGACGAGCAGACCGCGGCCGGCGGGAGCCCCGACCCGGGCGATGACCGCCCCACCGACCACCGACCGACCACCGAGCCGCCGGCTCCCACCCCGTAGGAGGCACCATGTCCGCTCCCGTCCAGGAGACCCTCGTCCTCGTCAAGCCCGACGGCGTCGCCCGCGGCCTCACCGGCGAGATCCTCCGCCGCATCGAGGCCAAGGGCTACCAGATCGTCGACCTCCGCATGGTCCAGGCCGAACGCGCCCTGCTCGAGCAGCACTACGCGGAGCACCAGGGCAAGCCGTTCTACGAGCCGCTCGTCGAGTTCATGGAGTCAGGCCCGATCGTCGCCGTGCGCGTCGCCGGGAACCGCGTCATCGAGGGGTTCCGCTCGCTCGCCGGCACGACCGACCCCACGGGTGCCGCCCCCGGCACGATCCGCGGCGACCTCGGCCGCGACTGGGGCCTCGCCGTCGCCCAGAACCTCGTGCACGGCAGCGACTCGCCCGAGTCGGCCGCGCGCGAGCTCGCGCTCTGGTTCTAGTCCCACGCGACGAGAGGGGCCGACCGGATGCCCGGTCGGCCCCTCTCGTCGTCCCGGGACTCAGCCGAGGAGCGTCGGGATGAGGGCCGGGAACGTCGAGATGATCGCGACGACGATGATGGCGTAGTTGAGCACCACGACCGCCCACGTGTACGGCGCGACGGCGTCGGCCGCCCGCCGGATCCCCGCGGGCAGCGGCAGCAGGCCGGCGCGCGCGGTGGCCGACAGCGTGCCCCACCACAGCGGGATCATCGCGCTCCAGACGAGCAGGCAGTACGGGCAGAGGGCGCCGATGACGAAGACGCTCTGGGTGAAGAGCCACGTCACGAAGACCCAGCCGCCGAAGGTCCCCAGCGCGAACAGCGTCCAGAACCAGCGCGCGAACCGGGCGCCGGCGAGCAGGGCCATGCCGATCACGATGGGCACCACGAACGCGGCCACCCCGATGAGCGGGTTCGGGAAGCCGAACAGCGACCCCTGGCGCGACTCGATGACGGTGGCGCAGGAGATGAACGGGTTGATGTCGCACGACAGCGACGCGCCCGGGTTCTCCAGGAGGTGCAGCCGGTCCAGCACGAGGACGAACGCGCCGAGCCAGCCGACGACGCCCGTGACGACGAGCAGGACGGCCAGCGAACGGGGATGCGCGGGGGCCCGGGTGGCGGTCATGCGGCGATCATGGCAGACGGGGGAGCGCCGACCCTGACGGCCCGGTGGGCGTCGGCGTGCGATACTGGCAGGCAGGTCGCCCCGCCGCGCGGGACGACCGCCATGAAGAGTCTTTCCCGGGGCAGACCCGGGCCGCCAGGCACGTCCGGCGGCGGATAGCCAGTTCCGTACCAGTGCGCACGACCGAAGCCTCGGGCCGGCCGTCGCAGACCAGGATCGACGGAGAGCCGCGTACGCGGGGATCCACTCGGAGAGCTACCGGGGTACGGCGCGGCCGTATCGACCGGTTGAGGAGTGCACCAGAGATGGTGGAGAGAGACGAGAACACCGGCAGGAGGCGACCCAGCCTCTTCGAGCGGCTCACGGGCCGCCGCGCCGAGACGACCGCGGCGACGGGGGCCGGCAGCACGCCCGCCACCCCTGGGTCCGCGACCCCCGAGGCGAGCGGCACGCCCGCCGCCTCCGAAGCGAAGGGCCACACCCTGAACGAGAACGACGACACCCGGACCACGCCCGACGAGACGGAGGCGCCGGTCGTCCGACGCTCCCGCCGCGCGAGCACCACCGCATCCGCGCCCGCGATCGCCCAGCCGGACGACGCCAGCGTCGACGCGTCCGCCTCGGCATCCGCCCCCGCGGCCTCCGAGGATGCTCCCGCCGCCGAGCAGCCCGCCGCCCGGGCTCCCCGGAAGCGCGCTCCGCGCAAGGCCGCCGTCCCCGCCGAGGACGCGGCGCCCGCGGCCGAGCCCGCCGACGTGGCGACCGACGACGAGCCCGCCGCGGCCGAGCCGGTCGAGGCGCCCGCCGCCGAGGCCCCCGCGGCTCCGGCCCGCGCCGTCCCGTCCCTCTCCGTCTTCTTCCAGGCCCCGGACATCGCGCCGCTGCCTCCCCGCCGCGAGCGGGACGACAGGCGCGACGACGCCCGCGACGAGGACGACGACCTCGACCGCGACCGCCCTTCGCGCTCCTCGCGCCGCGGCGGCCGCGGACAGGACCGCAGCCAGGACCGCGGCGTCAGTCGCGACGGCCGTGGCCGCGACACCCGCGACGACGACCACGACGACGAGGACGACTCGCCTTCGGTCCGCCGCCGCGCGCGCCGCCGCTCCGGCGAGGAGGGCCGCGACGGCGACGACGCGCCCGGCACGGTCGTCAAGGTCCGCACGCCGCGCGAGCCCGAGCTCATCACCGAGCCGCAGCGGATCAAGGGATCCACGCGGCTCGAGGCGAAGAAGCAGCGCCGCCGCGACGGTCGCGACGCCGGACGCCGCCGTCCGGTCCTCACCGAGTCGGAGTACCTGGCGCGTCGCGAGTCCGTCGACCGCAGCATGATCGTGCGCTCGCGCGACGGCAAGATCCAGATCGGCGTGCTGGAGGACCAGGTGCTCGTCGAGCACTACGTCGCCCGCGCCGACGAGGCGTCGCTCATCGGCAACGTGTACCTCGGCCGCGTCCAGAACGTCCTCCCGAGCATGGAGGCCGCCTTCATCGACATCGGCCGCGGCCGCAACGCCGTGCTCTACTCCGGCGAGGTCGACTGGGAGGCCGCGAACGCCGACAAGGGCGGCGGCAGCCACGCCCGCCGCATCGAGGTCGCGCTGAAGCCCGGCGACCGCGTGCTCGTCCAGGTCACGAAGGACCCGGTCGGCCACAAGGGCGCCCGCCTCACCAGCCAGGTGAGCCTCCCCGGCCGCTACCTCGTGTACGTGCCCAACGGGTCGATGAACGGCATCAGCCGCAAGCTCCCGGACACGGAACGCGCGCGCCTCAAGAAGACCCTCAAGGAGGTGCTCCCCGAGAACGTGGGCGTCATCGTCCGCACCGCAGCAGAGGGCGCGACCGAGGAGCAGCTGAAGCTCGACGTCGAGCGCCTCACGTCGCAGTGGGCCGAGATCAGCCGCCAGGTGGAGAAGGCGCAGGCGCCCGCGCTCCTGCACTCGGAGCCGGACCTGCTGCTGAAGATCATCCGCGACGTCTTCAACGAGGACTTCCGCGAGCTCGTGATCGACGGCGGCGACGCCCAGGAGATCATCGAGGGCTACCTCCGCGGCGTGGCGCCCGACCTCATCGACCGGGTGCAGACGTACTCGGGCGAGAAGGACTCGTTCGACCACTACCGCGTCAGCGAGCAGATCGAGAAGGCGCTCGACCGCAAGGTCTGGCTGCCCTCCGGCGGCTCGCTCGTCATCGACCGCACCGAGGCCATGACCGTGGTCGACGTCAACACGGGGAAGTTCGTCGGATCCGGCGGCAACCTCGAGGAGACCGTCACCAAGAACAACCTCGAGGCCGCGGAGGAGATCGTCCGCCAGATGCGCCTGCGCGACATCGGCGGCATCATCGTCGTCGACTTCATCGACATGGTGCTCGAGTCCAACCGCGACCTCGTGCTGCGCCGTCTGGTGGAGTGCCTCAGCCGCGACCGGACCAAGCACCAGGTCGCCGAGGTGACGTCGCTCGGGCTCGTGCAGATGACCCGCAAGAAGCTCGGCCTCGGGCTGCTCGAGTCGTTCTCGGAGAACTGCGAGACGTGCGCCGGGCGGGGGATTATCATCCACCACGACCCGCTCATGGCCCACAAGCAGACGCCGCAGGAGCCCGTGCAGGGCCAGGGCCAGGGCCGTCGTCGCGGCGGCAAGGGCCAGCAGGAGCACGGCAGCGGGAACGGCGGCAACGGCGGTGGTCGCGGGAACGGCGGCGGCCAGGCGCAGCCGGCGCGCACGCCCGCGGCCAGCACGCACAGCATCACGGACGACGCGCGCTCGGCCCTCGCCAAGATCGCCACGAGCACCATCCAGACGGTGAACGAGGCGATCGACCGGGTCGAGGACGTCGTGCGCACCCCGGACGAGCCGGCCGAGGCCGCGCCGCAGGTCGACAGCGCTCCCGCCACGGAGCAGTCGCGCGGCGACCGTCCCCGACGGAGCCGCGGGGGCCGGGGACGCGCGTCGTCCACGACCGCTGAGGCCCCGGAGCGCCCGGAGCCGCCGGTGACCGCCGACGAGACGCCGGCCGCCCCCGCGGAGGACCCGACGCCCGCCGACGCCGCCGTGGAGGAGCCCGCCCTGTCGACGCTCGAACCGCGCGAGGCCATCCGCCTCGAGCCGGTGCAGATCCTCGACATCCCCGTCGCGAGCACCCGCACGGCCCCGCGCCGCGTGAGCTCGGCCGACGCGGAGCAGCTCCTCGGATCCGTGCTCGACGCGCTGCCGCAGCCCAAGGAGCCCGGCCAGGGCCGTTCACGCAGCCGCCGGGTCTCGACCCCGACGCTGACGACGCCGGCCCCGGCCGACGACGCGAGCTGATCCGTCGGCCGCCCCGGGGCGGCCGACGGAGAGGGGGGCCCGGAGCATCCGCTCCGGGCCCCCTCGTCGTCCGCGACGCGCATGCCGGCGTCAGGAGGCGGGCGCGCGCCTCTCCCGCTGCGTGACCCGCAGGCCGCTCGCCTGCAGGCGCCGCACGAGCTCGCGGTTGGAGACGGCGACGGCACCCCGCGCCACCAGCTCCGCGTGGCGCTCCTCGGGAACGTCGTAGTGGTCGCGGTCGAAGGCGCGCTCCGGGATGTCGGCCGCGCGGGCGAACGCGTGCAGCTCCTCGAGGGACGCGTCGCTCACGAGATGCGCCCAGAGCCGGCCGTGCGCGGGCCAGGCCGGTCGATCCAGGAGCACGCTCATCCTCCGAGCTTAGGCAGGCCGCGCCGCGACGGGAGGACGTCGCGCGCTGCCGGCGGACCGCGACGCGCCCGGCGCGCATGCGCGGGGACCCGGACCCCGTCGCGTATGATCGACCCAGGACGCCGGGGGTCCACGGAGTTTGACCCCTGTCCGGCGTTCCGGTAACGTGAGTCGCTGGCATGCGCCGATCCGCTGAGATCGTGCGCCTGCGGCAGACTTCCTCCAATGATTCGGGCCACAGGGCGTCAAGTCCCCAGTGAGTCAAGCCCGCGAGAGAAAACAGGTACGGAAAAGTGGTTTACGCAGTTGTGCGCGCCGGCGGTCGGCAGGAGAAGGTCGAGGTCGGGACCATCGTGACGATGGACCGGGTCAAGAACCAGCAGAGCGGCAAGGTCGTGCTCCCCGCGGTCCTGCTCGTCGACGGCGACACCATCACCACCGACGCCGCGAAGCTCGCCGACGTCACCGTCAGCGCCGAGATCCTCAACGACCTCCGCGGTCCCAAGATCGTCATCCAGAAGTTCAAGAACAAGACCGGGTACAAGAAGCGCCAGGGGCACCGCCAGGACCTCACGCGCGTCCAGGTCACCGAGATCAACTAGCACCTCAGACCGCAGGGAGATACAGATGGCACACAAGAAGGGCGCGAGCTCTACCCGCAACGGCCGTGACTCGAACGCCCAGCGCCTCGGCGTGAAGCGCTTCGGCGGCCAGGTCGTCGGCGCCGGCGAGATCATCGTCCGCCAGCGCGGCACGCACTTCCACCCCGGCGTCAACGTCGGCCGTGGTGGCGACGACACGCTGTTCGCCCTCTCCGCCGGTTCGGTGGAGTTCGGCGTCAAGGGCGGCCGCAAGGTCGTCAACATCGTCGTCCCGGCCTAGCGCAGGCCGACAGCACGGACCCTGCAGCGGCACTGCCGCGCAGCACCTCAAGGGCGGGCCACCTCGGCCCGCCCTTGCGTGCGTTCCGCAGGGGAACACCTCCAAGAAGAAACGAGCGACAGCCATGGCGACATTCGTCGACACCGTGACCCTCCACCTGCGGGCGGGAAACGGCGGCAACGGCTGCGTCTCGGTCCGCCGCGAGAAGTTCAAGCCCCTCGCGGGACCCGACGGCGGCAACGGCGGCAACGGCGGGGACATCGTCCTCGTCGCGGACCCGCAGGTCACCACGCTCCTGGCCTACCACCGCGGGCCCCACCGCTCCTCGCGCAACGGCGGTCCCGGCATGGGCGACCACCGTCACGGCACGCTCGGCGAGGCGCTCGAGCTCCCCGTCCCCGTCGGCACAGTCGTCAAGGACGTCGACGGCAACGAGCTCGCCGACATGGCCACGCCCGGCATGCGCTTCATCGCCGCCGAGGCCGGCCAGGGCGGGCTCGGCAACGCCTCCCTCGCCACCACGAAGCGCAAGGCCCCCGGATTCGCTCTGCTCGGCACGCGCGGCTACGAGGGCGACGTCGTCCTCGAGCTGAAGGTCGTCGCCGACGTGGCGCTCGTGGGCTACCCCAGCGCCGGCAAGTCGAGCCTCGTCGCCGCCATCTCGGCCGCGAAGCCCAAGATCGCCGACTACCCCTTCACCACGCTGCACCCGAACCTCGGCGTCGTCGAGGTCGCGGACTCGCGCTACACCGTCGCCGACGTGCCCGGCCTCATCGAGGGCGCGAGCGAGGGCAAGGGCCTCGGCCTCGAGTTCCTCCGCCACGTCGAGCGCTGCTCGGCCCTCCTGCACGTGCTCGACTGCGCGACGCTGGATCCCGGACGCGACCCCATCTCGGACCTCGACATCATCCTCACGGAGCTCGCCGCGTACCCGGTGCCCGACGGCCAGGTGCCGCTCCTCGAGCGCCCCCAGCTCATCGCGCTCAACAAGATCGACGTGCCCGAGGCCCGGGAGCTCGCGGAGCTCGTGCGTCCGGAGCTCGAGGCCCGCGGCTACCGCGTGTTCGACATCTCCACGGTCAGCCACGACGGACTGCGCCAGCTGTCCTTCGCCCTCGCCGAGCTCGTCGAGGACGCCCGGACGAAGGCCGCGGAGGAGCCCGCGGCGCCGCGCATCGTGCTGCGTCCCCGGGCGGTCAACGAGAAGCCGTTCGTCATCCGCGTCGACGGCGGCAGCTACGGCGACGTCTACCGCGTGATCGGCACCAAGCCCGAGCGCTGGGTGCAGCAGACCGACTTCACGAACGACGAGGCCGTCGGGTACCTGGCCGACCGTCTCGCCAAGCTCGGCGTCGAGGACGGCCTGTTCAAGGCCGGCGCGGTGGCCGGATCCAGCGTCGTCATCGGCGAGGGCGACGGCATCGTCTTCGACTGGGAGCCCACCCTCACCTCCACCGCGGAGCTCATCACGAGCCCCCGCGGCGCCGACGCCCGCGTCGACCCGATCAGCCGCCGCACCAACCAGGCGCGCCGCGAGGACTACTTCGCCCGCATGGACGCGAAGGCCGAGGCGCGCGCGCAGCTGGTGCGCGAGGGCGAGGCCGGCCTCTGGGCGGACGAGGACGGGACGGACGACGACACGTCCTCCGACGCGAAGGCGTAGCGGGTGGGCACGGCCTCGCGTGCGGGGATCGCATCCGCGCGGCGCATCGTCGTGAAGGTCGGGTCGTCCTCCATCAGCGGGGACAACGCCGGGCAGATCGCGCCCCTCGTGGACGCGATCGCGTCCGTGCACGCCCGCGGCGCCGAGATCGTGCTCGTCTCCTCCGGCGCGATCGCGACCGGGATGCCGTTCCTGCGCCTCGACGACCGCCCGGCCGACCTCGCCACGCAGCAGGCGGCGGCCGCCGTGGGTCAGAGCGTCTTGATCTTCCGGTACCAGGAGAGCCTCGACCGCTACGGCATCGTCGCGGGCCAGGTCCTCCTCACCGCCGGCGACCTCGCGGCACCCGACCACCGGGAGAACGCGCAGCGCGCCATGGAGCGGCTGCTGGGACTCCGGCTGCTGCCCGTCGTGAACGAGAACGACACCGTGGCCACGCACGAGATCCGCTTCGGCGACAACGACCGGCTCGCGGCGCTCGTCGCGCAGCTGGTCGAGGCCGACCTGCTGCTCCTCCTCTCCGACGTGGACGCGCTCTACACGCGGCCGCCGCTGGAGCCGGGCGCCCGGCGCATCGAGCACGTGGCGTACGGCGACGACCTCGCGGGCGTCGAGATCGGCAGCACCGGCACGGGCGTCGGTACCGGGGGAGCCGTGACCAAGGTCGCGGCCGCCCGCCTGGCGGCCGAGGCGGGCACCGGTGTCCTGCTCACGTCGACGGCGCAGGTCGCCGCCGCCCTCGCCGGCGACCACGTCGGCACCTGGTTCGCGCCCCGGAGCTGAACGTCCGGTCACCCCGCGCAGGCCGGGGCGCCTGGCTAGGCTGCCGTGCATGCCCTCGAACGTCCCCGGAGCCCCTGCCGTCGCGCCCGCAGCGTCCACCAGCGCGGCTGACGCGCCTCCGCCTGACGCGCTCGAGCGGATCCTCGTGGCCGCCCGCACGGCGTCCGCCTTCCTCGCCGCCACCACCGCCGGCCGCCGCGACACCGCGCTCGACGCCATCGCGACGGCCCTCGTCTCCGACGCCGAGCGCATCGTCGCGGCCAACGCGGACGACCTCGCCGCCGGCCGGGCGTCCGGGCTGGCCGCCGGCCTCCTCGACCGCCTGACGCTCGACGCGCGGCGCGTGGCGGCCCTGGCCGACGCCGTCGCCGGGATCCGGTCCCTCGACGACCCGCTGGGCCACGTCGTCCGCGGCCGCACGCTCCCGAACGGCCTGCTGCTCGCGCAGGTGCGCGTGCCCTTCGGCGTCATCGGCGCGATCTACGAGGCCCGTCCCAACGTCACGGTCGACATCGCGGCCCTCGCCCTGAAGAGCGGCAACGCCGTCGTGCTCCGCGGCGGATCCGCGGCGCTGCGGACCAACGCCGTCCTCGTCGAGATCATGCGCGGCGCCCTGGAGCGGGCCGGCCTCCCGGCGGACGCCGTGCAGACCGTCGACGCGCACGGCCGCACGGGCGCCGCCCGGCTCATGCGGGCACGCGGCCTCGTCGACGTGCTCGTGCCCCGGGGCTCCGCCGAGCTCATCCGCACCGTCGTCGAGGAGTCGACCGTGCCCGTCATCGAGACCGGCGCCGGCGTCGTGCACGTGTACCTCGACGCGTCGGCCGACGCGCGCATGTCCGTCGACATCGCGGTCGACGCCAAGGTCAGCCGCCCGAGCGTGTGCAACGCGATGGAGACGCTGCTCGTGCACCGGGACGCCGCCCCGCGCGTCCTCCCCGCCGTGCTCGACGCGCTCCGCGACCGCGGCGTGACGGTGCACGGCGACGCCGCGGTCCGCGCGCTGTGGCCCCACGCCGTCCCCGCCACGGACGAGGACTGGGCGGCCGAGTACCTCTCGCTCGACGTCGCGGTGCGCGTCGTCGACTCCCCGGAGGACGCGGTCGCCCACATCGCCCGCTGGTCGACGCACCACACCGAGTCCATCGTCACGTCCGACCTCGCCGTCGCCGAGCGCTTCCTCGCCGCCGTGGACTCTGCCGTCGTCATGGTCAACGCGTCCACGCGCTTCACCGACGGATCCGTGTTCGGGTTCGGCGCGGAGGTCGGCATCTCCACGCAGAAGCTGCACGCGCGGGGTCCGATGGGCCTGCAGGAGCTCACCAGCACCAAGTGGATCGTGCGGGGCAGCGGCCAGGTCCGCGGCTGACGGCACGCCCGGCGGGCGTGCGCCCCGTGCGGGGGCCCGCCGGTAGGATGGCAGGCGCCGCCTCCGCTCGACGGGGCGTGCCACGAACGGAGATCCCATGCACGCGCTGACCACCACCATCCTCGCCGAGACCGAGCACGCCATGGAGCTCGCGGCCCCGCTCTGGGTGTTCCCGGCCGTCGCCGCGGTCGTGTTCCTCGCGCTCGGGGTGGTCATGTTCAGCTTCCGCGACGTGAGCAACCGCCACTCGGAGAAGTGGGGCAAGCCCCCCGTGGCCGAGCAGGGCCACGGCACCGCCGACTCGACGCACTGAGCGCGAGCATCCGCCAGATGACGACACCCGCGACCCCGCGCCTCCGCATCGGGGTCATGGGCGGCACGTTCGACCCCATCCACAACGGCCACCTCGTCGCCGCGAGCGAGGTGCAGCAGCACCTCCAGCTCGACGAGGTGATCTTCGTCCCCACCGGGCAGCCGTGGCAGAAGCATACCGTCACGGACGGGGAGCACCGCTACCTGATGACCGTGATCGCCACCGCGGCCAACCCGCGCTTCACCGTCAGCCGCGTCGACATCGACCGCGCGGGCACCACGTACACGATCGACACGCTCCGCGACATCCGGCGCACGCACCCGGACGCGGAGCTCTTCTTCATCACCGGCGCGGACGCGATCCAGCAGATCCTCGGCTGGAAGGACGTCGCGGAGCTGTGGGACCTCGCGCACTTCGTCGCCGTCACCCGCCCCGGGCACGACCTCACCGAGAGCGGCCTGCCGCACGCCGACGTAAGATTGCTGGAGGTCCCGGCGCTGGCGATCTCCTCGACCGACTGCCGGATCCGAGTCGGACGCGGTTTCCCCGTGTGGTACCTCGTCCCCGACGGAGTCGTCCAGTACATCTCCAAGCACCACCTGTATCGGAGCCCGCAATGACCCCCTCCCACGATGCGCCCGACACCGGGCCCACCTCGTTCGACGACGGTCCCGCTCCGGCGACCCTCGGCCTGAGCCGCCGCGAGATGCGCGCCGCGGAGCGCGCCCGCGCGCTGGCGCTCGGCATCGACGAGGCGGACGACGCCCCGGCCGATGGGGCGGCATCCGTCGAGGATCCCTCCGCGGCGGCGGTTCCCGCCGGTCCCTCGGACGCCGAGTCCGAGGCCTCCACCTCGGCCCCGGCCGGCGGCGTCGGGTCCGACGACGCGACGACGCCGTCGCAGCCCGCCCCCCTCTCCGCACCGGGCGTCGGCCCCGACACGTCCGCGATCCTGCTGTCCGGCGGCGTGCTCACCCGTCGCCAGCTGCGCGCCATCCGCGAGGCCGAGGAGGCCGCCCGCCAGCAGCGCGGATCCGATCACGATGACGCCGAGTCCACGCCGGCCGAGTCCATGCCGGCCGGATCCACCCCGGCCGTCGACGACGCGCCACCGCCGTCGTCCGAGACGTCCGTCCCCTCGTACGCGCGCTACGGCCGCGGGTCCCGCGCGACGCCGCGACCGCGTGCCCCGTACGGGAGCGCGTACCGTCGTGCCGCGCTCGCGGATGCCACGGATGGTGCCGCCCCCACTGCCGAGGACGACCTCCAGGCGACGTCGGGCGATGCGTCGGACCGCCAGGCGACCCCCGCCGAGACGCCGTCGGCATGGCCCTTCGCGCCGATCCTCCCGTCGGGCGACCGCGACGCTCGCGATGTGGACACCTCGGGCGAGCAGCCGACCGTCCCGCCCCTCGCGTCCCACGTCCCACGCCAGGACGAGGATCCGCGCCCCGCGCCGTCCCTCGAGCCCACCCCGTGGATCACGGGCTCCGCCGAGCCCTCGATCGAGCCGGCATTCGGCACGCGCGCCTCCACCGCCGCCGCGGACCTCCCGGGCGATCGGACGGAGACGCCCGACGCCTCCGGCGCCGCGTCCGCCGCGGATGCCGTCGCAGCCGACGTGCCCGACACCCGAACGCCCTTCACCCCGCCGGCCGGGCACTGGTCCGTGCAGGACCAGGTCGACGAGGACCAGCCCCACACGGGCAACCACTTCATCCTCCCGACCGTGCCGCACGCCAACGACATGCAGCAGGCGCTGAACAGCACGGGCGAGATCATCATCACCGGGTCGATCGACCTGCCCCGCAGCCTCGGCTCCATGGGCACGCACCCGGACCGCTTCGACACCGCGGACATGGACAGGATCCTCGAGCAGGGCGACGACCACGACCACGCCCCGGGCGGCACCGACTCGGAACCCGTGCGCGCCAGCCGGGCCGTCAGCACCCACACCTCGACGCGCGCCGTCGTGCAGCCGCCGCCCCGCAAGCGCTTCACCGCGCCCGTGGTCGCGGCCGTCGCAGCCGGGGGAGTCGCCGTCATCGGCGCGGGCCTCGTCATCGTCGCGTTCATGACGAATGTATTCTGATCGTCTGATGCACCATCCCACCCGTCCCGGAAGGACTCTGTGACCGCTTCTCCCCGCGCCCTCGACCTGCTCAAGGTCGCCGCCTCCGCTGCCGACTCCAAGCAGGCCATCGACCTGGTCGCGCTCGACGTCTCCGGGCCCCTGCCCCTCACCGACGTCTTCCTCATCGCCTCGGCCCGCAACGAGCGGAACGCGCAGGCGGTGGCCGACGAGATCGAGGACAAGATGATCGAGGCCGGCGCCAAGCCGCTGCGCCGCGAGGGGAAGAGCGAGGGGCGCTGGATCCTCCTCGACTTCGGCGACGTCGTCGCCCACGTCTTCACCGAGGAGGACCGCATGTACTACTCGCTGGAGCGCCTCTGGAAGGACTGCCCCGTCGTCGCCCTCGAGATCGAGCCGACGGCCTCCGCATCCTGATCCACCCCCGTCCCACCCGCGAGGAGATCCCCGCGTGAAGTGCCCCAAGGACTCCGCGACCCTGGTCATGAGCGAGCGCAGCGGGGTGGAGATCGACTACTGCCCCGACTGCCGGGGCGTGTGGCTCGACCGCGGGGAGCTCGACAAGATCCTCGATCGCGCCGAGCAGGAGATGCGGCCCCCGGCACCGGCCGCGCCTCCTGTGGCCCCGGCCGCACCGCTGGGCGGCTACCCGGATCCCGCGCGCGACGGCCGTCGGCGCGACCACGATGGCGATCTCCGCGACCGACGTGAGGGCGATCGCCGGAGCGGAGACGACCGCGACCGCTCGTACGGCTCGCGGGACGATCACGGGTCCGGATTCCCCTCCGCCGGGGGCTTCGGGCAGCGCGCCGGGTACGGCGGGAAGCGCCGCGAGAAGGAGAGCTGGCTCAGCGAGCTCTTCGACTGACCCGTCGTCCGGCGACGGCCGCCGTGGAGGATGCCCTGGTCATGGGGCGGTCGGAATGTGTAGTAATGTAGACGAGTCGCTTCCGCAGGGAAGCGGAGAACGGGTCTGTGGCGCAGTTGGTAGCGCACCTGCATGGCATGCAGGGGGTCAGGGGTTCGAATCCCCTCAGATCCACCGCACGAGCCCCGCACCTCATCGAGGTGCGGGGCTCTTCTCGTTCGCGGTGGCCGTCCCGTCGCACTGAACACTGCATCAGCTGATCGGCGTCGGCTACCGGCGAGAGCCGCCCCGACATCGGCGCTGCGCCGACGTCACCGGCGCGCGCGCCGCATGGCTCGGAACCACCGCGGCGTCACGAACGGCGGCAGGTAGAACCCGCCAATCACACCGACGAGCATGACTCCGATCACCACATGGCGCGTCCAGTCCGGCACGGGGCGGAACCAGGACAGAGTCGAAGCGATGAGCATGGCGAGCCCGTACCAGAAGAGGCCGAGGACGAAGAAGTGATAGCCGCCTCGGGACCAGGAGCGCCTGAGTCCCGTGTACGCGAGGAGCGCCACGCACGTGAGGGCGGCTCCGAGGAGGGTCAGCATCATCGCGGACCGGCGGCGGAGTTTCTCCAAGAATCGAGCCGTCCCCTGAGCGGCTGCGTCATAGCTGGCGAGTCTTCATCCGTCGCGACTTCTACTGGATATCCCCGTGGTCGTCCTCCATCGCTCGAGAGGGGGGGCAGACAGGCGAACTGGCCACGACTGCGCTCATCGCGTCCCCCGGCGCATGGCTCGAAACCACCGCGGTGTCATGAACGGAGGCATATACCAGGTCCCGCCTCCGCCAGCGAGCAGGATCGCGATGAACGCGAAGCGCACCCATCCGGGTAGCGGCTCTAGATCGCTCGTCGCTCCGATCAGGAACGACCCAAAGCCGAACCAGAACAGACCGAAGACGTAGAAGTGGAAGCCCTGGCGTGCCCACGATCGCCACACGCCTGTGTATCCGAGGAGCCCGATCGCCATGAGGAGCACGCCGAGAGCGCATGCCATCGGTCTCCTCCTGCACGATCCCGGAAGCGTCAGGATAGAGCCGATGCGTGAAGGTGATAGCTGTCTCTCCACACGTAGACAAACGTCGGAGGACGGGCGGAGACCGATGCCGTGAGGACAAGCGCATCAACGAGGTTCGTCACGGCATCCGATTCACGTTGTATGCCGGTCCACTTCGAGGACCTAGCGGGTCCGATTCGGGCTCGTGCTCCCGCACCCTCGGCCAGGAGAACGATGACCCGATACTCGGATCGATAGTCTCGGGATCGGGACTGCCGTCCGGGGACGGCATCGCTATGATCGCGTTCGACCGCGCGCGATGAGATCCCATATCGCGGTGAGGACCCAGTCAGATGGGACGAGCTGCAGCCTGCAGCCCTCGTCGAAGCGTCGGCGCAGGTGCGTCGCGCCATCGATCACGACGATCGGGACGCCTTCCTCCGTCTTCGGATCGCCGACGACGAACGACGTCCATTCGCCGGGCCAGCGATGCGCCAACCCTGATGGAGCCCAGTCGGGGATGTCGACGTGCTCCCCTCGCACACGGGCGTCGATGACCTCATCCGAAATCACGTGATCTTCGGTCTCCTCGCCGTCGACGAAAGGCCAGAAGGGGTTGAGGGGCAGCCAGGCCGTGAGACGAGCGACAGCGGCCGCAAACGACAGCACGTCCACCTTCTCCCGATCGCCTTCATTGCTCACGGTCACGCTCCCGACGCCCGGCTGCACCCACAACCGCCAGGAATGCGTGCCAGCCGGCGTGCTCCTCTCCGCGACGAGCTTGTAGCGCGCCGTTCTGATACCCGTGGTGAGTTGGACCCCATCCGGAGTCAGGGCGCCGAAGCGACCGGTGAGGCCGGCCTCGCGGAGCGCGACGCCCACGGGCGAGTTGCGTCGCGTACCGCTGACGAGCCCGCGACCCCTGATCTCGCACAGCTCGTGCATCGAGCCCTTGGGCAAATTGAATCGCGCGGACGGCAGCGCCTGCTGCCGCGTCGTTTCGAGTGCTTCCAGTGGCTCTCCGAACCTCTCGGACGCGAACTCGTCAATCGAGGTTGTCAACGTCTGCTCCCTCCAACGGGCTGAACGTGGCGATTTCGTCGAAGACCCGGGACAAGTCGTAGTACCGTTCGAATCCCGCGCTGCACGTCAGATCGATTCGACCCCGTGAGGACGTGGCGGTGAACTTGGAGACGGCTACAGAGAATCCGTCGTGCTCGTAGATGAATTGCATTCGCCTCCGGAAGATGCCGTGGGACCATGGAGACACCGAGATGACGTGTGACCACGGTTCCATGCGAAGCGCTTCGGACACGGCCGCGGATGAGTCGTCGACGAGGGAGCCGGCCGAATCGATGACAGACAGCACGATGTTCTCGCGGAACTCCGTGCTTGGTCTCTCTTTGCCCACGTACGCGGTCGCCGCGTTCCCCACCGATTCCTCGGTCCAGCCGCTGGGTACCCATATGGCCCCTATGGCACTCGGGCATGATTTCCAGCCCCGCTGCATGTTCGCGGTCTCATCGCTCATCGGCCCATACCATCCCATCCGGCTTTCACGTGCTCGCCGAGCTCCTTGCCCATGTCACTGCCCCACATTCCCCCTATCGCGCCACCGAGGATGCCGCCGATCACAGTGCCTGGGCCAGGGAAGACACTCCCGAATGCCGCACCGATCTCAGCACCGGCAAGAGCGCCGCCCCAACCCCCTGCCGCGGAGGCGGTCCCCACGATCGCTGTGTTCTCGGCGGCGGACTGCCGCTTGTGCGTCTCTGTCCACTCGGGATGGTCTTGCGTATCCCTCTGGTATTGGTCGGACCAGGCATCGGCGAATGTGATCGCCGTCCCGGCTATGCCCAGCGCCCCACCCGCTATTCTCGCCGACTTGAGCACCGCAGTGGGCGCTGCAGCCTCGTCGTTAACCAGCAGCAGATGTGATCGCGTCTCGATCTCCGGATCCACCTGTGGTTCCATCGACTGCGCGAGTTCCCGGCGCACAAGGAAGCCGTTCTCACGAAGAGAGGAGTAGTCCTGCTCCATCCACCTCTCCGTCACGACCACGGGAGCGGGTTCGTCAAAATCGGCGTTGACCGCGACCTCGAGTCTACGAACGCGTTTGAGGATGTCTATCGTGAATCCCATAGCCAGGCCGGCCGGTTCGTCCGAGAGGAAGCCGAGGGTATTTGTCACGGCGGAGGTCCCGCGGTACTTCGCCAGAGCCCGGAGGCGTCGCGCGCAGTCCTCATCGGCCGCGGCGACATCGCGGTTGAACTTCGCCACATCGTCGGCCAGCCGGCCGCCTGGGGTGTCCCGCGCCCCGATGGAGTCCTCGTCGTCGAAGGTGTCGTCCATGGAGGAGGTGTGCGCATCTACGTCCGAAGCGAGGGCGGCACGTCGGGTGGCGAGGTCGGCGAGCGTGGAGGCGTAGTCATCGAGCACGCGGCGGGCGTTCTTCGCCTCCGCCGCGACCATCTGGGCGACCGTCTTCGGGCCATCCATCGCGGCGTGGACACGGTCAGCACCAGGACCGTCATACACGTCCTCCGAGGCGAGCCCGGTCCACCCGGAGGCGACGGCATCCATCGCCCCGTCGAGCTGGGTGGCGACGTCCGCGAACTCTCCTGCCGCGATCTCGACGGCCGCGGAGCTGGGCACGTCGGCGAGGGTCCCGATCTCGAGCACTCGGAACCGCCCCAGCGGACATCCGCCACGTGCTTCGCGGCGTCCGTCGCCATCTGCTCGTCACCCTGCTCGTAGTCCGAGATGGAGGAGCGCGTCGCGGAGATCGCCGTGGCCACCTGGTTCTTCACGGCCTGGAGGTCGATCCCCAGGGGATCGATGCTGAGATCGGCGAGAGCGGCTGCCGCCTGGGAACCCGTGCCGACCGCTGCCGAGGCGTGGCCGATCGCGGTCTCCATCATCGTGGTCGCCTTCGCGATGCCCTCGGCGTCCGTCTCGGCCTTCGTGATGATCGCCCGTGCGAGCCGCCAACCGATCACGTGTTCCCCTCGCCGTCGTGACCGCAGGATAGTGACCTCGTGCCTCGGTCGGCGAAGACCATGCACAGCGGCGGTGTCCGCTCCCCGATCGGGGGACTGTCCTCCACTTGGAGGACCGGCGTACCGTTGCTCAGGTCATCGACCCCTGGAGCTCCACAATGTCGCACGCCACCCTGCACCGCACGCACACCACCGACCCGCACCGCACGTCGGTGGTCGGTTCCGCGGTGCTGGGCTTCATGTCCGCCTTCGTGGTGGGCGCGGCCGTGATCGTGACGCTCCTCATCACCTCCTTCGCGCAGGGGACCGAGGGCTACCCCGGACTCGACGTGCCGGGCGTGGTCGACACCCGCATCGACCACGGCAGCGTCGTGACGCAGATCGGCCCGGGCGGGTTCCTCTTCCCGCTGGCTGCGGGCCTCCTCGTGGGGCTCATCGTGGCCGTCGTCGTCTACGCGCGGCAGCGCCACGTCGAGGACTGAGCCGGGCCGACCCTGATCCCGCGAGCGCTTAGGGTCGAGGGGATGCATGCCCGTCCCGCCCGTCTCCGTCCACGGATCCGACGAGCCGCCCTCGTCGCGGCGACGACCGCCGTCCTCCTCCTCGTGAGCGGGTGCACCTCGCCGGACGTCGTCGCGCCGCCGACAGCACCGCCGACGGCCCCGCTCCGGGTGGTCTCCCTCGGGGACTCCTACTCCACGGGCACGGGACCGGCCGAGCCGCTGCCCGGCGACGCGGGGGTGTGCGGGCGCACCGTCGCCTCGTCCGTCCGGGTCGCCGCGGCCGCGGTCAGCGCGGATCTCGTCGACGCGGCCTGCGACGGCGCCAGCACCGCGGACCTCGTCGCCCCGCGCGAGCGCGGCGGACAGACGGTGCCCGCGCAGCTGGACGCTCTGACCGACGGCGCCGACGTCGTGCTCGTGCGCCTAGGGGGCAACGACCTCGGCTTCCCCGCCCTCGTCGGCGGGTGCCTCGCCCGGGATCCGGACGGGCCGGTGTCCGCCGGGCCGACGACGTGCGTGGACGCACTCGCGCCCTCGGGCGGGACCGACGCCGTCCGCGCCCGCATCGACGGCGCGGTGGCGACGCGTCTCGCCGAGGCCTTCGAGCGGATCCGCGCCGCGGCACCCGACGCCCGCATCGTCGCGCTCGGCTACCTGACCGTGCTCGGCGACCCGGATGCGCTCCCGGCCGAGGGATGCCTACGAGCCACGGCCACGTCGGCGGTCAACGGCCAGGTGCTCCTCGCCGACCGGGACGCGGTGTGGCTGGCGGGGATCCAGCGCGAGCTCGACGGGGCGATCGCGCGCGCGGCCGCCGACGCGGGCGCGCGATTCGTGGACCAGGAGACGCCGACGGCCACGCACGGAGCATGCGTCGGCGACGCGGGGGATCCGTATGTGGCTGGGCTCGGTGGCAGCGCGGGAGACGTGCCCCTCCATCCCAACGCGGCCGGACTGGAGTGGGAGTCGGGGGTCATCGCGGACGTGCTGCGCGAGGAGTCGGCGGCGCTCGGCCGCTGAACCGCGCCGCCGCCGGGGACAGGGATTCTTGGATCGTGTGGGTTCATGTGGGATCGTGTTGCTTCTCCCGCGGATCAGGGCTACAGTGCGAGGACGCGAGGCGACAGTGCCCCACGGAGTCGAAGGAGACCGCCCATGTACGCCGAAGAGCGCCAGGACAGGGTGGTCGCCCTCCTCGAGCGCACCGGCCGCGTGGCGGTCCTCGGCCTGGCCCGCGACTTCGACGTGACGACCGAGACCGTGCGCCGGGACCTGGCGCAGCTCGAGAGCCGCGGCGTGCTCCGCCGGGTGCACGGCGGCGCCGTCCGGGCTGACCGGTCCACCCGGGCCGAGGAGAGCCTCGACACCCGCGGTTCCCGCAACACGGAGGCGAAGGCGCGCATCGCCGACGCGGCCATGGCCTTCCTGCCCGCGAGCTTCGAGGGATCCATCGCGCTCGACGCGGGCACCACCACGGGCCTCGTGGCGGAGCGCGTCGCCGCCTGGCGGCCCGACGTCCCCGGCCGCACGCTCGTGGTCGTCACGCACTCCATGGCCGTCGCGCAGACCGTCACCCGCAACCCCGCCGTCGAGGTGCAGCTGCTCGGCGGCCGCGTCCGCGGGATCACGAGCGCCGCGGTCGGACCCGCGACGCTCGGTCAGCTGTCGCGCCTGCGGCCCGACATCGCCTTCATCGGCGCCAACGGGATCCACGCGGAGTTCGGCTTGAGCACCCCCGACGAAGAGGAGGCGGCCGTGAAGACCGCGTTGACCCGAGGATCCCGACGCGCGGTGGCGCTCGTCGACGCGTCGAAGGCGGGGGAGGAGGCGCTCGTCGGCTTCGCTGCCCTCGACGACCTCGACGCGCTCGTGACCGACGTCGCGCCCGGCGGCCCGCTGGCCGAGGCGCTGGCGGCGGCCGAGGTGGAGGTGATGGTCGCGTGATCCTCACCCTCACCGCCAACCCGAGCCTCGACCGCACCATCGACCTCGCCGGTGCGCTCGCGCGCGGCGCGGTCCAGCGCGCCCGGGGCGTCGCCGAGCAGCCGGGCGGCAAGGGCGTCAACGTCTCGCGCGCGCTCATCGCCTCGGGGCTCGACACGATCGCGCTGCTGCCCGGGCGCCTCGACGACCCCATGCTCGTTGCGCTGGCCGCCGAGCGGATCCCGCTCGACCACCTCGACATCGACGGCCGCGTTCGCCAGAACGTCACGCTGACGGAGCCCGACGGCACGACCACCAAGGTCAACGAGCCGGGGCCCGTGCTCTCCGCGGCCGAGGCGGACGCGCTGGTGGCCCTCGTCATCCGGCACGCGCGCCGGGCCAGCTGGCTCGTGCTGGCGGGATCCCTGCCGCCCGGCCTCGACGACGACTTCGCCGCGCGCGTGGTGCACGCCGTGCGCGCCGAGCTCGGCGACGCGGCACCGCGGATCGCCGTCGACTCGTCGGGGGCGCCCATGGCCGCGCTCGTCGCGTCCCACGCGGTCGTGGACCTCATCAAGCCCAACGCCGAGGAGCTCGCCGAGCTCGTCGGCCTCCCCGACCCGGATGCGCTCGAGGCCGACCCCCGGCTGGCCCACGACGCATCCCGCTCCCTCGTCTCCCGCGGCTGCCGGGCGGTCCTCGCGACCCTCGGCGCGCGGGGGGCCGTCCTCACCACGGCGGAGGGCGGGTGGCTCGCCACCATGCCCCCGATCGTGCCGGTGAGCACCGTGGGCGCGGGCGACTCGTCGCTCGCGGGCTACCTGCTCGCCGACCACCGCGGGGCCGGACCCGAGGGGCGGCTGGCGCAGGCCGTCGCCCACGGGTCCGCCGCCGCGTCCCTGCCCGGCAGCACCATGCCGTCCCCCGAGCAGACCCGGCCGGGCAGCGTCACCGTCCAGCCGCTCCTCCCGATCGCCGCCGATCGCTGACCCGTCCCACCTGGAGAAGAACATGCCATCGCTCATCACGAACCGCCTCGTGCTCCTCGACGCCGACCTCGGCGCCGACCGTGAGCACGCCGTCCGCACGCTGGCCGAGCGCGTCGTCGCCGAGGGCCGCGCGACCGACGCCGACGCCCTCTTCGCCGACGCGTGGGAGCGCGAGTCGAAGACCGACACCGGCATGGGCGGCGGCCTCGCCATCCCGCACTGCCGCTCCGCCGCGGTCACCGAGGCCACGCTCGTCATGGCGCGCCCGGCCCCCGCCGTCGACTTCGGCGCGCCCGACGGCCCCGCCGACCTCGTGTTCTTCATCGCCGCGCCCGACGGCGCCGACCAGGAGCACCTCGTGCTGCTGTCGCGCCTCGCCCGGTCGCTCATCAAGCCGGAGTTCGTCGCGGCGCTGCGCTCGGCGACGGACGAGGACCAGGTCGTCTCGCTCGTGGAGGGCGCGCTCGTGGACGAGCCCGCCTCCTCGACCGGCGGCCCGGCCGCCGCCACCCCCGCCGCGTCGGCATCCGCTCCCGCCGCGGCCCCCGCCGACGCGCCGGTGCTCATCGCCGTCACCGCGTGCCCCACCGGCATCGCGCACACCTACATGGCGGCCGACTCGCTCGTCGCCGCGGCCAAGCGCGCGGGCGTCGAGCTGCACGTCGAGACCCAGGGATCCTCCTCGGTCACGCCCGTCGACCCCGCGATCATCGCGCGGGCCACGGCCGTGATCTTCGCGGTGGACGTGGACGTGCGCGATCGGGCCCGGTTCGCCGGCAAGCCCGTCATCCAGTCGCCCGTCAAGCGCGGCATCGACCAGCCCGACCAGATGGTCGCCGAGGCCGTCGCCGCCGCGAAGGACCCGAGCGCCCCGCGCGTGCCGGGCGGCGCATCCGCTGCCACGGGCTCGGAGCAGGCGTCCCCGCAGTCGTCGCAGTCGGTGGGCGCGCGCCTCAAGCGCTGGCTGCTCACGGGCGTCAGCTACATGATCCCGTTCGTCGCGGGCGGCGGGCTCCTCATCGCGCTCGGGTTCCTGCTGGGCGGCTACCGGATCACCGAGACAGCCGCCGACGTCGTGCTGCAGAACTCGCTCGCGAACCTGCCCGCGGGCGGCCTCGGCCAGTACCTCGGCGCGGTCGCGTTCGTCATCGGCAACGCGTCCATGGCCTTCCTCGTGCCGGCGCTGGCGGGCTACATCGCCTACGCCATCGCCGACCGGCCCGGCATCGCGCCCGGATTCGTCGCGGGATCCATCTCCGTCATCATGGGCGCCGGCTTCCTCGGCGGCCTGGTGGGCGGCCTCCTCGCGGGTGGCATCGCCTACGCGATCGGCCGCATCGACGTGCCGCGCTGGCTGCGGGGCCTCATGCCCGTCGTGATCATCCCGCTGCTCGCCTCGATCGTCGCCTCCGGCCTCATGGTCATGGTGCTCGGCGGTCCCATCGCCGCTCTCACGCGCGGGCTCAACGGCTTCCTCTCCGGCCTCACCGGCACGTCGGCCATCGTCCTCGGCATCATCCTCGGCGTCATGATGTGCATCGACCTCGGCGGCCCGATCAACAAGGTCGCCTACTCGTTCGCGGTCGCCGGCCTCGGCGCCGGATCCATCACCGACCAGGCGCCGTGGCACATCATGGCCGCGGTCATGGCCGCAGGCATGGTGCCGCCCCTCGCCCTCGCGCTCGCCTCCACCGTGATCGACCGCCGCCTGTTCAGCCCGGCCGAGCGCGAGAACGGCAAGGCCGCGTGGCTCCTCGGGGCCGCATTCATCTCGGAGGGCGCCATCCCGTTCGCCGCGGTCGACCCGCTGCGCGTGATCCCCGCGAGCATCGTCGGCGGTGCCGTCACGGGTGCCATGATCATGGGGCTCGACGTCGTGTCGCAGGCCCCGCACGGCGGCGTCTTCGTGCTCTTCGCGATGAACGGCACGTTCCTCGGCTTCCTCGCGTCCGTCGCGGTCGGCGCCGTGGTCTCCGCGTTCCTCGTCGTGCTCCTCAAGCGCTTCACGACGAAGCGCCCGGAGGCGGCCGCCGCCGCACCCGTCGAGCAGGGCGTCCCCGTCCCGGCCTGACCCCGTCCCGGCCTGACCCCGTCCCGTCCCCGAACCGACCCCACCACCAGAAGGAGAACGTCCATGACCGAGCGCACCGCCACCATCGGCAGCCGCGTGGGCCTGCACGCCCGACCCGCATCCCTCTTCATCGAGGCCGTGCGCCGCACGGGCGTGCCGGTGAAGATCAGCAAGCCGGGCGGCACGCCGCTCGACGCGACGAGCATCCTGTCGCTCATGAGCCTCGGCGCCGCGAACGGCGACCAGGTCGTCCTCACGGCCGAGGGCGACGGCGCGGACGCCGCGCTCGACGAGCTGGCGGCCCTGCTCGAGAGCGACCTCGACGCCGTCGAGTAGTCGCCCGCACGACGAGAGGGCCCGGTCACCGCGATGCGGTGGACGGGCCCTCTCGTCGTGTCAGGCGACCGGCGGCGTCACCACTCGGCGACGCGGTAGTCCTTGAGGAAGACGCCCGAGATGTCCTCGCCGGCCTGACCCATGACGATGGGGTCGTACACGCGCGCGGCGCCGTCCACCAGGTCGAGCGGCGCGTGGAAGCCCTCCTCGGCGAGGCGCACCTTCGTGGGGTGGGGGCGCTCGTCGGTGATCCAGCCGGTGTCGACGCTCGTCATGAGGATGCCGTCGGTCTCGCGCATCTCGCGCGCCGAGGTGCGGGTCATCATGTTGAGCGCGGCCTTCGCCATGTTCGTGTGCGGGTGGCCGGGGCCCTTGTACGCGCGGGCGAACTGGCCCTCCATGGCGCTCACGTTCACGACGTACTTCCGGCGCGACGCCGACGCGGCCATCGCGGGGCGCAGCCGGCTGACGAGCAGGAACGGCGCCGTGACGTTGGCGAGCTGGACCTCGAGCATCTCGAGCGGATCCACCTCGTGCACGACCTGGGTCCAGCTGTTCGCGTCGTGCAGGTCGGGCACCAGGCCGCCCGCGTCGATGGCCGTGCCGGCCGCGAGACGGGCCAGCGACGAGGAGCCGGCCGTCATCGCGAGCTCGGTGACCTCGGCGGCCGTGATCCCCGTCGCGGTCGAGAGGATGGGGTGCGCCGCGACGGACGCGGCGAGGGCCGCCGGGTGCGCATCGGCCGTGTGGCCGAACGTGAGCAGCTCGGGGAGGTCGCCGTCCGGGAGGGGCGCCGCCTCGGCCTCCGACAGCGGCGCGTACGAGCCGGGGGAGCGGCGCACGGTCTGCGCGGCGTTGTTGATGAGGATGTCGAGGGGGCCGGCCGCGGCCACGGCGTCCGTGAGGCCGATGACCTGCGCCGGGTCGCGCAGGTCCAGGCCGACGATGCGCAGGCGGTGCACCCACTCGTGCGCGTCGGGCAGGCCGGCGAAGCGGCGGACGGCGTCGCGCGGGAAGCGCGTGGTGATGGTGGTGTGCGCGCCGTCGCGGAGGAGGCGCAGCGCGATGTGCATGCCGATCTTCGCGCGGCCGCCCGTGAGGAGCGCCCGCATGCCCGACAGGTCGGTGCGGGCCTCGCGCTTCGCGTGGTTGAGGAGCGCGCAGTCGGGGCAGAGCTGGTGGTAGAACGCGTCGACCTGCGTGTAGTGCTGCTTGCAGATGTAGCAGGGCCGGGAGCGCAGGAGCGTGCCCGCGGTGGGCTTCGCGGTCGTGATGGCGAGCGGGATCCCGCGGGTCTCGTCGTCGATGCGGTCGGGCGCGCCCGTGGCGGTGGCCGCGACGACGGCGCGGTCGGCGGTCGCGACGGCCTCGCGCTTCTCGAGCCGGCGGGCCTTCTTGACCTGCTTGAACATGGAGGCGGTGGCGCGGCGGACGGCGACGAAGTCGGGGTGCTCCTCGTCGATGTCGGCGAGCGAGCCGAGCACGCGGAGGGCGACGGCGAGGTCGTCGGGATCGATGGCCGACCCGGGGGCGGCGACCTGGGCGGGCGCGGCGGCGTCGGGAACGGGGGCGACGGGATCCGCGGGGCGGGTGGGGTCGTCGGGCAGGGCGTCGGAGGGCACAGGAGATGATACCCGGGGCGTCGGGGTCTCCCGGGCGACGGGCGGTGGCCCGGGGCGGCGCTACATCGTGGTCGCGAACCCGACCGCGGCGGCGATGACCGCCCAGAGGGCGATCGTGACGACCACCAGGGCGATGAGCCCGGTGCGGCGGTCGCGCCAGCGCGCCCGCTGCGCCTCGGGATCGACGGGCACGGCCTCCGGGGCCCGGACGCCGGCGGCCGCATCCTGCTCGGGCGCCGTCTGCCCATCCGCGTCGGTGTGCGGCGGGGAGACGTGGTCGAGCGGGGCGCGGTCGGGACGCGGGTCGAGCGGGAGGGACGGCATCCGCCGACCGTACGCGCTGACGACCCGAGGTCCCTGCTGCCTGTGGAGAACTCGGCGGCGGGGCGCGTGGGGGAGGATGGACGCATCATGTCGGACACCGCGCTCGCCCCCACGCTCACCGAGGAGGCGGCCCGACTCGCCGTGGACGGGGCGACCGACGACGCCATCTACGACGCGTTCGCCGAGTGGGCGATCGCGCGGGGGATCGAGCTGTACCCGGCGCAGGACGAGGCGGCGCTGGAGATCGCGTCGGGCGCGAACCTCATCCTCTCGACGCCGACGGGCACGGGGAAGTCGCTCGTCGCGGTGGCGGCGCACTTCGCGGCGCTCGCCCGGGGACGCCGTTCGTACTACACCGCGCCGATCAAGGCTCTCGTCTCCGAGAAGTTCTTCGCGCTCGTGGAGCTGTTCGGCGCGGCGCAGGTGGGGTTGGTCACGGGCGACTCCTCCGTGAACCCGGACGCGCCCATCATCTGCTGCACCGCGGAGATCCTCGCCAACCGGTCGCTGCGCGGCGGCGCGGACACAAGCGTCGACCAGGTGGTGATGGACGAGTTCCACTTCTACGCGGATCCGCAGCGCGGCTGGGCCTGGCAGGTGCCGCTCCTGCTCCTGCCGCACGCGCAGTTCGTGCTCATGTCGGCGACGCTCGGCGACGTCACCGACCTCGCGGACGACCTCACCCGGCGCACGGGGCGGCCGACCGCGCGGATCACGGGCATCGAGCGTCCCGTGCCGCTCTTCTTCCACTACGCCGTCACGCCCGTGCAAGAGACGGTCGAGGAGCTGCTCGACACCAAGCAGGCACCCGTCTACATCGTGCACTTCGCGCAGGCCGCGGCCCTCGAGCGGGCGCAGGCGCTGTCCAGCATCAAGATCGTCACGCGGGAGCAGCGGGACGAGATCGCGGAGATGATCGGCGGCTTCCGCTTCAGCACCGCGTTCGGCAAGACGCTGTCGCGGCTCGTGCGCGCGGGGATCGGCGTGCACCACGCGGGCATGCTGCCGAAGTACCGGCGCCTCGTCGAGCAGCTCGCGCAGCAGGGGCTCCTCCGGGTGATCTGCGGCACCGACACGCTCGGCGTCGGCATCAACGTCCCCATCCGCACGGTGCTCTTCACGGGCCTCACCAAGTACGACGGCACCCGGATGCGGCAGCTCAACGCGCGCGAGTTCCACCAGATCGCCGGACGCGCGGGGCGTGCCGGCTACGACACCGCGGGGACCGTGGTCGCGCAGGCCCCCGAGCACGAGACCGAGAACATCAAGATGCTCGAGCGCGCGGGCGACGACGTGAAGAAGCGCCGGAAGCTCGTGCGGAAGAAGGCGCCCGAGGGCTTCGTCTCGTGGGGCGAGCCGAGCTTCCGCAAGCTCATCGACGCGGAGCCCGAGCGGCTGACGTCGAGCATGCAGGTGAGCCACGCGATGATGCTCAACGTCATCGCGCGCGGCGGCGACGTGTTCGCGAACATGCGGGCGCTCGTCGAGGACAACCACGAGCCGCGGGTCCGCCAGCTCGCGCTCGCGCGTCGTGCCCTCGCCATCTACCGCACGCTGCGGACGGCCGGCATCGTCGAGCAGGTGGATGACCCCGACGGCGGGCCCACGCGGATCACGCTGACGGTCGACCTGCAGGCCGACTTCGCGCTCAACCAGCCGCTGTCGCCGTTCGCGGTCGCGGTGTTCGAGATCCTCGACCGGGAGTCGCCGACGTACGCGCTCGACATGGTGAGCGTGGTCGAGGCGACCCTCGACGACCCGCGGCCGATCCTCTCGCAGCAGCAGTTCAAGGCCCGTGGCGAGGCCGTGCAGGCGATGAAGGCCGAGGGCATCGAGTACGACCAGCGCATGGAGCTGCTCGAGGAGATCACCCACCCGAAGCCGCTCGAGGAGCTGCTCGACCAGTCGTTCGCGACCTACAGCGCGAGCCAGCCGTGGATCGGCGACTTCGCGCTCAGCCCGAAGTCGGTCGTCCGCGACATGTACGAGCGGGCGATGTCGTTCAGCGAGCTGATCTCCTTCTACGGGCTCATGCGCTCCGAGGGGCTCGTGCTCCGCTACCTCTCCGACGCGTTCCGCGCGCTGCGCCAGACCATCCCCGACGAGGCGAAGACCGAGGAGCTGCTCGACGTGATCGAGTGGCTCGGCGAGCTCGTGCGGCAGGTCGACTCGAGCCTGCTCGACGAGTGGGAGGAGCTGTCGCATCCGACCACGGCACTCGGCGACGCGCCCGTGCTGCCGCCCGCGCCGAAGCTGCTCACGTCGAACACGCGCGCGTTCCGGATCCTCGTGCGCAACGAGCTGTTCCGCCGGGTGCAGCTCGCGGCCCGCGAGGACCTCCAGGCCCTCGGCGAGCTCGACGGCGCCGCCGGGTTCGACGCGGACGCGTGGGGCGACGCGCTCGACGGCTACTTCGGCGAGTACGACCGGATCCTCACCGACGGCGACGCCCGCAGCCAGACGCTCGTGACGATCGAGGAGCGGCCGACGGAGTGGGTCGTGCGGCAGGCGCTGCACGACCCCGAGGGCGATCACGACTGGGGGATCGAGGCGACCGTCGACCTCGACGCGTCGAACGAGGCAGGCGAGGCCGTCGTGCGCGTGACCCGCGTGGGCACCCTCTCGTGAGCGACGCGCCGCGCCTACCCGACCTCGCCGGGCGGACGATCCTCGTCACCGGCGCCAACGGCGGCGTCGGGTTCTGGACGTCCGCGCAGCTCGCCGCCGCCGGCGCCCGGGTGCTGCTGGCCTGCCGCTCCGCGGAGCGCGGGGACACGGCTGCCCGCGCGATCGGAGCGCGCGTGCCGGGGGCCGAGGTCGACGTCGTCTCCCTCGACCTGGCGAGCCTCGCGAGCGTGGAGGCGTGCGTCGCCGCCGTCCGCGACGACCTCGACGCGATCGTCGCGAACGCCGGCATCACGCCCGCGGGCGGTCGCGCGCGCCATCGCCGGACCACCGTCGACGGGTTCGAGGAGATGATGGGCACCAACGCGCTCGGGCACTTCGCGCTCGTGGCCGGGCTCGCGCCGCGGCTGCGGGCCGGGGGCCGCGTCGTGATGCTGGGATCCCTCGCCCACCGCTTCTCGCCGCTCGACCTCGGCGACCTCGCGGGGGAGCGGCGCATGCCCGCGCTCGTGCGCTACGGCCGGTCGAAGACGGCGTGCATGACGATCGCCGTCGAGCTCGACCGGCGGTGGCGGGCGGCGGGATCCGACCGCGTCGCCCTCTCCGCGCACCCCGGCTACGCGGTGGACGCGCTGACGCCGCCGCAGGATCCCGCCCGCCGCCCGCACGGGATCGCCGCCGCGCGCCGACGGATCGCGGCGGCCGGCCGCGTCCTCGTGCAGGGCAAGGACGCCGGTGCGTGGCCGGTGGCGCACGCGGCCGCGGCCGACGGCGTCGCGGGCGGCTCCTTCTGGGGACCCGTTGGGCCGCTCGAGCTGAAGGGCGCGCCGGCTCCCGCGTTCGTCGCGGAGCACGCGCGGTCGCACGCCGTCGCCGAGCAGCTCTGGGCGGCCGCCGAGGACGCCACGGGGATCCGCTTCCGGCCCTGACGGCGCCGCCGCCCGTGGGACGGGCTCAGCCCTGCGGCGTCCCGAGCACGTCGTCGAGCGCGTCGCGGAAGGCCGCTGTCTCCTCGGGCGTGCCGACGGACACCCGCAGCCAGCCCTCGGGCCCCGTCTCGCGGATGAGGACGCCGCGGTCGAGCAGCCCCTGCCACACGGCGTGCCGGTCCGGGAACCGGCCGAAGAGGACGAAGTTCGCATCCGACGGCGCCACCTCGAAGCCGCGGCCGCGGAGCCACTCGACGAGCCCGTCGCGCTCCTCGCGCAGCGACGCGACCTGGGCGAGCAGCACGCGGCTGTGCCGGAGCGCCGCGGTCGCGCTCACCTGCGTGATCCGCGACAGGTGGTACGGCAGGCGCACGATGCGGAGCGCGTCGACGACCGCGGGGGAGGCCGCCAGGTACCCGAGCCGGCCGCCCGCGAACGCGAAGGCCTTGCTCATGGTGCGCGAGACGATGAGGCGCGGGTGCTCCGGCAGCAGCGAGATCGCCGTCGGCACGCCCTCGCGACGGAACTCGGCGTACGCCTCGTCGATCACCACGACGCCGGGCGCCACGGAGAGCACGTGCTCGATCTCGCGGGTCGTGAGCGCGGTGCCGGTCGGGTTGTTCGGCGAGGTGAGGAACACGACGCTCGGCTGGTGCTGCTCGACGAGCGCCGTGACGTTCGCGAGGTCCAGCGTGAAGTCGTCCTGGCGTCGGCCGGAGACCCAGGTGGTGAGGGTGTTGCGCGCGTACTCCGGGTACATCGCGTAGTGCGGCGCGAACGAGAGCGCGACGCGGTCGGTGCCGCCGAAGGCCTGGAGCACCTGCTGCAGCACCTCGTTGGATCCGTTCGCCGCCCACACGTTCTCCGGCCCGAGCGCCAGCCCGCTGTCGGCCGTGAGGTAGTCGGCGAGCTCGGTGCGGAGCTCGAGGAACTCGCGGTCCGGGTAGCGGTTGAGCCCGCGCGCGGCCTCGAGCACCGCCTCGCTCACCGCGACCGCGACCTCCTCGGGCAGCGGGTACGGGTTCTCGTTCACGTTGAGGAGCACGGGCACGTCCAGCTGGGGGGCGCCGTAGGGCTCCTCGCCGCGGATCCCGTCGCGCAGGGGCAGGTCGGCGAGGGTGGTCTCGGACCAGTCGGGGCTCATGGGTCTCCTCGGGAGTCGTCTGGCTCCCATCCTCCCATCGACGTGCCCGGCGGCCGCCCGGCGTCGGGCGGCTAGGGTCGTCGGATGCGCTCCCCCCTGGCCCGGCTCACCCGCGTCCGGCGGCCCGGGGACGTGCACCGCACCGAGTCGGCGCCGCCGCGCTGGCTGCTGCTCTCCCGCCGCTACGGCTCGCGCGCGATCCCGGTCGGCCACGACCTGGAGCGCCGCACCGTGCTCGGCTTCCGCATCGCGATCAAGGTGTTCCGGTCGCCGGGGGCGAACGCGGGCCGCACGCTCTCCAGCGCCCCGTCGGGCGTCGGCTCGGCCGGACCCACGGCGGTCCGGCCGTCGTTCGTGCTCGTGCACGGGATCGGGGTCTCCTCGCGCTACTTCCACCCCGTCGCCGCGCTCCTCGCCGAGCACGGCGCCGTCTACGCGGTCGACCTGCCCGGCTACGGGGAGTCGCCGCGCGTGCGCCGCGACGTGACGCTGGCCGACCACGCGGCCGTCGTCGCGGAGGTCATCCGCATGCACGGCCTCGTGGATCCGGTCGTCGTCGGCCACTCCATGGGCTCGCAGATCGTGTCGCGGCTCGCCGTCGACCACCCGGAGGTCGCGGACCGGATCGTGCTCATGGCGCCGACGCTCGACCCGCGGAAGCGCGGCGTGATCCGCGCCGCCCTCGCGCTCGGCCACGACACCCTGCGCGAGCCGCTGCTGTCGAACGCGGTCGTGCTCGGCGACTACTTCCTGCGCTGCGGGATCCGCTACTACCTCGCGCAGCTGCCCCACCTCATCGCCGACCGCGTCGAGGACCGGGCCGGTCTCATCCGCGCGCGGACGCTCGTCGTCGTGGGCGACCGCGACACCGTGGTGGCGACCTCGTTCGCGCGCCACCTCGCCGACCGCATCCCGCGCGGCCGGCTGCACGTGGCGCACGGCCCGCACGTCGTCATGTTCACGGACCCCGTGGGCGTCGCCCGGGCGATCGTCGAGCATGCCCGTGTCGGCTGATCCCGTGGCCGCCGGCCGCCCGACCTCCCCGGTGCCGGCCCCGGCCCCGGCGGGCAGGATGGGACGGTGACCGCCGCCGGACCCGACCCCCTGCCGCCGCTCACGCTCCTCCGGAAGGCGCTCGACTGGGCCCTCGACTACGCCTACGTCCTCCGCTGGCAGGCGGCCGCCGCGATCTCCCGCGACGACGCCCGCTCCTTCGAGGACGGCCGCGACGACCGGCCGACCATCCTCGTGCTGCCCGGCGTCTACGAGCGCTGGCAGTTCATGCTCCCGATCATCCGGCGGCTGCACGCGCGCGGGCACGGCGTGCACGTGGTCGGCGCGCTCGGCGCGAACGTGGGCCGGATCGCCGAGATGTCGCGCCGCGCCCGCGCGTACCTCGAGGCGGAGGACCTGCGCGACGTCGTCATCGTCGCGCACAGCAAGGGCGGCCTCATCGGCAAGCACCTCATGGCGTTCGGCGACCCGGACCGCCGGATCCGCGCGATGGTCGCGATCAACGCGCCGTTCGGCGGATCCTCGTACGCGCGCCTCTTCCCGGTCCCGAGCATCCGCGACTTCTCGCCGCGGAACGCCGCGCTGGTGGAGCTCGGCCGCGCGCGCGAGGTCAACGGGCGGATCACGAGCGTCTTCGCGCGCTTCGACCCGCACATCCCGGGCGGGAGCTCGCTCGACGGCGCGACGGACGAGCGCGTCGAGGCGTCGGGCCACTTCCGGATCATGGGCGACGAGGACGTGCTGCGGCGGGTGGAGGCGGCGATCGACCGCGCCGGGACGCCACCCTCGGCTCTCGCCTGACGCACCTCCGGGCGCGGCGCATACTGGGCACATGCCCGACCCCGCCGCTCCCGCTCGCGGCGGTGGCACCGCAGACGGCCACCCGGACGGCACCGCCGACGGCCGCGGCCGCACCGTGCTCGCGGTCGCGATCCTCGCCTCCTTCGTCGCCTTCCTCGACGGCACGGTCGTCAACGTCGCGCTGCCCGCCATCGGGGCGGACCTCGGCGGCGGCCTCGTCGTGCAGCAGTGGGTCGTCGACGCGTACCTCATCACCCTCGGCGCGCTGATCCTCCTGGCCGGCTCGCTCTCCGACGCGTTCGGCCGGGTGCGCGTGCTCCGCGCCGGGCTCATCGGCTTCGGCGTCACGTCGCTCGTCTGCGCCATCGCGCCGACCGCCGGGATCCTCATCGCCGCGCGCGCCGCCCAGGGCGCGGCCGGGGCGCTGCTCGTGCCGAGCTCGCTCGCCCTCATCGCGCAGGCCTTCCGCGGCCCCGCGCAGGCCAGGGCCATCGGCTCGTGGACGGCGTGGACCGGCACGGCGATGCTCGTCGGCCCGGTCCTCGGCGGCGTGCTCGTGGACGCGCTCGACTGGCGGCTCGTGTTCGGGATCAACGTGCTCCCCATCGCCGTGACCCTCGTGCTCCTCGCGCGGCTCCCGCACGACGCGCCCGTCGCCGACGGCACGCGCGTCGACGTGCCGGGCGCGGTGCTCGGCGCCCTCGGGATCGGCGGCCCCGTCTTCGCGCTCATCGAGCAGTCGCGCCTCGGGATCTCGCACCCGCTCGTGGTCGGCAGCCTCGTGGTCGGCGTCGGGTGCCTCGTGCTCTTCGTCATCCGCGAGCGGCGCACCGCGCATCCGATGCTGCCGCTGTCGCTCTTCCGCGAGCGGGACTTCCTCGTCGGCAACATCGCGACCGTCGGGATCTACGGCGCGCTGTCGCTCGGCGGCTTCGTGATCGCGGTCTTCCTGCAGCAGACCGGCGGCCTGTTGGCGACGGCCGCGGGCTTCGCGCTCGTGCCGACCACCGTGATCATGCTGCTGCTGTCGACGCGCTTCGGTGCGCTGGCCGGGCGGATCGGGCCGCGGCTCCTGATGGGCGCGGGGCCGATCATCGCGGGCGGCGGCTACCTGCTGATGCTGCGCGTCGCCGAGCCCGTCGACTACGTCGGGCAGCTCCTGCCGGGCATCCTCGTGTTCGGCCTGGGCCTGTCGATGACGGTCGCGCCGTTGACCGCCACGATCCTCGAGGCGGTGCCGTCCGCGCAGGCGGGGATCGCGTCGGCCGTGAACAACGCCGTGTCGCGCGTCGCCGGGCTCGTGTCCATCGCCGCGATCGGCCTGGTCGCGGGGCCCGACCTCGACGTGGCCGCGTTCCACCGCGTGGTGCTCGTGACCGCGGCGCTGCTGGTGGCGGGCGGGCTGGTGTCGCTCGTCGGGATCCGCTCCCGTCATGCCTCGGGAGCGGCCGCGGACGACGCGGCGGGCTAGACGGCCAGCAGCACCTTGCCGACGTGCTGCGACGACGCCACGTGCGCGTGCGCGGCGGCCGCCTCGGCGAGCGGGAAGACGCGGTCGACGACCGGTCGCACGGATCCGTCGGCCACCGCCGGCCACACATCGGCGCGGATGGCGGCGACGATGCGGGCCTTGTCGTCGGCGTCCCTGGCCCGGAGCGTCGTGCCCCAGATCCGCCCGCGGCGCGCCATGAGCTGGCCGAGCGCGATGCTCGTCGGTGCGCCGCTCTGGGCGCCGATGACCATGATCCGGCCGTCGCGCGCGAGCGCCCGGATGTCGCGGTCGATGTAGTCGCCGCCGATCGCGTCGAGGATCACGTCGGCACCGTGCCCGTCTGTGGCCTCGAGGAGCGCCGCCACGAAGTCCTGCTCCCGGTAGTCGATGAGGATGTCCGCGCCGAGCGCGCGGCAGGCCTCGAGCTTCGCGGGGCTGCCGGCCGTGACCGCGACGCGGGCGCCGAGCCGGGCGGCCAGCTGGATCGCCATGGTGCCGATGCCGCTCGACCCGCCATGCACGAGCAGCGTCTCGCCCGGAGCGAGGCAGGCGTCGAGCACGACGTTCGACCACACGGTCGCCACCACCTCGGGCAGCCCCGCCGCCTCGACGAGGTCGAGCCCGTCGGGGACCGGCAGGACGTGGCGCTCGTCGACCGCCACGAGCTCGGCGTAGCCGCCGCCCGCGAGCAGCGCGCACACGCGGTCGCCGACGCTCCAGCGCGTCGCGCCGTCGCCGACCGCCCCGATCGTGCCGGACACCTCGAGCCCGAGGTGCGTCGGGGCCCCGGCGGGCGGCGGGTACGCGCCCTCCCGCTGGCTGAGGTCGGCCCGGTTGACGCCCGCGGCGGCCACGCGGATCAGGACCTCGCCGGGACCGGGCACGGGATCCGGGAGCTCGGTGAGGGAGAGGACGTCGGGGCCGCCGGGGGAGGGGAAGGTGATCGCGCGCATCCCGCCACGGTACGCCGCCGCAGCTCGTGAGCGACCCGCCCCAGAAGTACATGAACTCGCAACTAAATACGGGAATAGGCCGGGGATCCATGCGCTTGCATACCTTCGAGGCCGTCGGCCCGCACCCATGACCCCTGTACGAAAGGCACGCACATGAGCGACACCAGCACCGTCCCCGGCTACATCGCCGGCACCTGGACCATCGACAAGACCCACAGCTCCGTCGGCTTCAGCATCCGCCACATCATGATCAGCAAGGTCAAGGGCACGTTCAAGGACTTCGACGCCGAGATCGTCACGGGCGCCACGCCCGAGCAGAGCTCCGTGAAGGCCCATGCGACCATCGCCTCGATCGACACCAACGAGCCGAACCGCGACCAGCACCTCCGCACGAACGACTTCTTCGACGCCGAGAACCACCCCACCATCGACTTCGTCTCCACCGCCGTGCGCGTGGAGAAGGACGGCGACGCGAAGGTCGACGGCGAGCTCACCGTCCGCGGCGTCACCAAGCCCGTCACGTTCGACGTCGAGTTCGGCGGCTTCGGCGGCGACCCCTACGGCAACACCAAGTTCGGCGCGACGGCCACCACGGTCATCAACCGCGAGGACTTCGGCCTCACCTACAACGCGGCCCTCGAGACCGGCGGCGTGCTGCTCGGCGACAAGGTCACCATCACGCTCGACATCCAGGCGGTCCTCGCGACCCCCGCGGCCTAGCCGACGCCCGGCCGGCACCCGCCGGCTGTCTCCGCCTCGCGCGGATCCGACGCCCTCGTTCCCCTCATCGGGACCGGGGGCGTCGTCGTGCAGGGTCGCGCGTCAGGGCACGAGGCCGAGCGTGCGCAGCGTCTCGAGCGGGCGCTCCACATGCGCGAAGTGGCCGGCGTCGGGGATCACCGCGGGCGAGGCGTCCGCGAGGTCGCCCCCCAGCCGGGCCAGGTCGCCCGGCGCGACGAAGACGTCCCTGCTGCCGCGCACCGCGGTGACGGGGCACGCGATCCGCGGCCACAGCTCGCCGGCGGGGTAGGCGGCGGCGATCGCCGTGGCCCGGAGGAAGGCGCGCGGCCGCACCTCGTCGGCCAGCGCCGCGATGACCGACCCGCTCATCCGCCCGCCGTGCGCGAAGAGGGGCCGGGTGAGCTGGCGCAGGACGCCCGTGCGATGGAGGAACCGGACATACGCGAGCCCGGCGGGGCCGAGGAGCCGCGTCACGTGCATCGCGCCGAGCATCATGCTGAACCCCGGGAGGACGTCGAGGCGCCGGACGGGGTGCGCGGCGCTGCGCATGACGGCGTAGACCGTCGGGGACACCAGGGCCACGGAGCGCACGCGGTCCGGATGCCGGACGGCCAGGTGGAGGGCGAGGAACCCGCCCATCGAGTGCCCCACGAGGCGGAATCCGTCGTACCCCAGGTCATCGACCACCCGGATCACCGCGTCGGACACCGCGTCCAGCGCGAGCTCCCCGTCGCCGGCCGCGGCCGGGGACGCGCCCCAGCCGGGGAGGTCGACCGCCACGACGTCCTCGAGCGGCGCACCCGCGTCCCGGGCCGCGCGGAGGGCCGGCGTCCAGGTGGTCCACGACCCGGCGGCGCCGTGGAGCAGGACGGTGGCCGTCCCGGAACGGCGCCGGGGCGCGTGGTGGTGCCGGACCACCCCGGTCGGCGTCGCCGTCGTCCCGGCGACCAGGTCGGATCCCCGGGGGTCGGCGTCGAGCTCGTAGGGGCTGTAGCCGTCCACCGCGCGAGGACCCCGCCCGGTGCCGCGCGCGGCGAGCCCCGTCCGGCGCGGCAGGGGACGGGGGGACGGGGGATGGGGGACGCGCACGGATGACCTCCGGGACGGGACGGGGATCCGCACAGGGTCGCCGACGGCGGCGGCGGCCCGTGGGCCCTCTCCCCAGCGCGCCGTCCCTCGCGCCCGTCGCCGGTCCCGCGCGGACCCGAGCTCGCGGGGTCTCAGGCGAGGCGGCCGAGCGCGCGCATCGTCTCGGCCGGGCGCTCGACGTGCGCGAAGTGGCCGGCGTCGCGGATCACCGCGGACCGGAAGGCGGGCACCGCGCGCGCCAACAGGTCGAGGTCGTCGCGGGAGACGAACACGTCGTCGTCGCCGCGCACCGCCACGACCGGGCAGGCGATGCGCGCCCAGAGACCGTCGGCGTCGTAGCCCCGCGTGACCTCCGCGGCGAGGGAGAACGCCCGGGGCCGCGCCTCGGTCGCGATGGCGTCGACGACCGACCGGCGCACGCGCCAGCCGTGCGCGAAGAGCGGGAGGGCGATCGGCCGCATGAGCCGGATGCGGCCGACGCCGCGGATGAGCGCGGTGCCGGGGCGGCCGAGCCGGCGCATGGCGCGCATCACGCCGAGCATCATCGTGAAGCCGGGGATGAGGCGGAACTCCCGCACGGGGTGCGCGACGCTCGCGATGACCGAGTACGTCGTGGGCGAGACCAGCTCGACGGAGACGGCGCGGTCGGGGTCGCGCGCGGCCAGGTGCAGCGCGATGAAGCCGCCCATCGAGTGCCCGACGAGCCGCCAGCGCGCGTAGCCGAGGCCGTCGACCACGGCGCGGACGGCGTCGGCGATGGCGTCCACCGTCGCCTCCTCGTCGGTCGCGTCGAGCTCCGAGCCGCCCCAGCCGGGCAGGTCGATCGCGACCACGTCGGCGAACGGGACGCCGGCGTCGCGCGCGGTGCGGATCAGCGGCGTCCAGGTGGTCCAGGATCCGGCGGCCCCGTGCAGGAGCACCGTCGCGGTGTCCGACCCGCGCACCTGCACGTGGTGGTGCCGCACGACGCCGAGCCCGGTGCGCGTGCTGCCCCGCACGAGGCCGGACGCGCGCGGGTCGGCGTCGAGCTCGAGCGGGCTGTAGCCGGGCAGGGGCCGGCTCACTCGGCGCCGCCGATGATCTCCGAGCGGATGCGGCGGATGTCCTCCAGAAGCGAGCCGATGAGGATCCAGTGCTCCTCGCTCGGCTGCAGCACCACGAGCGGCGCGGTGAGCGCGGGCTCCTCCCGCGGGTCGGCGCCGCCCGAGCGGCCGTCATCCGGCAGCGCGTGCTCGGCGAGGAGCCGCACGTCGTGGGCGGCGCGCGTCAGCTCGGTCGCGATCCCGCGGACGACGGGCTCCTCACCGAGCGCCGGGTCGTAGCGGTCGTGCACGGCGCGCGTCATGCCGACCACGCGGTTCACGAGCACGGTGAGCGTCGCGAGCAGCTCCCGGTCGGCCTCGAGCAGCGCCCGGTGCCGCCGCCGGAGGGGGTTGAGCGTGAGGCTCTCGAGCCCCCGGTCGACCTCGGCGACGGCCTTCGTGTGCCGCGGCCGGAGCTCGCGCGCGCGGGCGAGCATGCGATCGAGCTCCTCGCGGTCGACGGGCTCCGCGAGCGCGCCCGCCAGCCGGTCGAGGGCCGCGGCGCAGTCGCCCGCGAGGCCGAGGACCGCGCGGCGGCTCGCCTCGTGCAGCACGGGCGGCGCGATCGCGATGTTGACGACCACGCCGATGGCCGCGCCGAGGATCGTCTCCACGATGCGGTCGACCGCGTAGACGGGCGAGAGCTGGCCGATGGCGAGCACGAGCATGGCGCTGATGGGGATCTGCGTGCTCGACCCGGGCGTCAGCCGGAAGACCCAGCCCACCAGGACGGCGACGACGACCGCGAGCAGCACCACGCCGCTCGACGTGCCGAGCGCGAGGCCGAGCCCGAGCGCGAGCAGCACCCCCGTGATCACGCCGAGGCTGCGCTCGACCGCCTTGCCGAAGGTCTGGTTGATGCTCGGCTGCACCACGAGCAGCGCCGCGATGGTCGCGAAGATGGGCAGCTGCGCGGGCAGCAGGGCGATGCACACGAACCAGGCGATGATGGCGGCGACCGAGGTCTTGACCACCTGGACGAACGGGATCCGCGTGGTGGTGCGGACGGTCGTGGTGATGCGCACGTGCGGCCTCGGGCTTCCGTCTCGGGTGCGTCCATCATCCCGCGGGCTGGCGGCCTCAGGCCACCTCGGCCGCGTCGTCCATCCCGCCCATGCCGTCGGCCCCGCCGTCGTCCCCGCCGCCCTGCCGCCTGGCGTCCTGCCAGCGCGCCCACATCTCCTTGAGGTCCCACGCGTCCTCCGCCTGGATGGAGACGCCGCGCTCGCCGGTGCGCCGGGTGCGCCCCCGGATGACGAGCAGCCGCGTGCCGAAGAGCATGGGCCCGGCCTTCTGCTGGGCCTCGTCGAAGAAGGTGGAGTCGGAGCAGCCCGTGCCGTCGTCGAGGCTGATGAAGACCACGCGCTTGCCGCTGCGCATGGGCGGGGTCTGCGTGGCGATGCGGATCCCCGCGACCACCACCTCGGAGCCGCTGCGCACCTCGAGCAGCTGGCTCGCCGGGATCACGCCGAGCTCGTCGAGCATCGGCCGGTAGCTCTCCAGCACGTGGTCGGTGACCTCCATCTGCAGGATGTCGAGCTCGGTGGCGACCCGCGCGCGCCCGTCGGGGTCGGGGGAGCCGCGCGGGATGAGGTCGCGGTCGTCGACGAAGAGCGGGAGCTGGCCGGCCGGATCCGCGGGCCGGGCCGCGCGCGCCGTGAGCCGCCGCGCGTACGCCATGACGTCGCCGCGCGACGCGGCCCCGCGGGAGGCGGAGTCCTCGGCGGACGTCGCGAGCGAGTCGAGCGCGCCCACCGCGGCGAGCCGCTCCAGCAGCGCGCGCGACGGCTGCGCCTTCGCGTAGAAGTCGCTGATGGAGTCGTAGGGCTGGCCCCGCTCGATGCGCTCCAGCTCCGCCTGGCTCATGCCGTGCACGTCCTGCAGCGACAGCCGGATCCCCAGCTCGCCGATGCGCGTGCGCCCGGTCGTCTCCTCGCCCGCGACGCGCTCCACCCGGTAGACGCCGGTCGACCGGTTCACGTCGAGCGGCAGCACGGGCACCCCCATGCGACGGGCCTCCGTGAGGAGCAGCCGCTTGGGGTACATGCCGGGGTCGTGCGTGAGGATCCCCGCGAGGAACTCCGCCGGGTAGTGCGTCTTCAACCACGCGCTCTGCCAGGTGGGCAGCGCGAACGCGGCGCCGTGCGCCTTGCAGAACCCGAACGAGCCGAAGCCCTTCAGCGCCTTCCAGATGCGCTCGACGTCGGCATCCGAGAAGGGGCGCCGGCCCGTGCGCCCGTCGACGTGCGCGGACGTGCGCTCCCGGAACGCCTGCTCGACCACGGTGTCCATCCGCTCCATGTTGCGGCGCAGCTCGTCGGCCTCCGCGAGGGAGACCTGCATGCAGTCCGCGAAGATCCGGATGACCTGCTCGTGGTAGATGACGACGCCGAACGTGGACGCGAGGAACGGTGCGAACCGGGGGTGCAGGTAGTCGGGCCGGGTGATGCCGTGCTTCGTGTCGAGGAACGGCGCGACCATGTTCCCCTTCATGGGGCCCGGCCGGAACAGCGAGATGTCGGCGATGAGGTCCTCGTAGACGTCCGGCTGCATCTTGCCGATGAGCTCGCGCTGCCCGGGCGACTCGATCTGGAACATGCCGAGCGTGTGCGTGGTGCGGATGGCCTGGAAGGTCTCCTCGTCGTCGTGCGGGATCTCGTCCAGCTCGATGCGCCCGTCGCGGTGCACGTAGCGCGCGTCCACCGGGATGCCTCCCGCGACCGCCGAGCGCGTGCCGTGGACGCGGTGGATCTCGTCCAGCGCGTACGCCATGGTGCTCTGCATCCGCACGCCGAGGATGTCGAGCTTGAGCAGCCCCATGTCGTCGATGTCGTCCTTGTCGAACTGGCTCATGGGCAGGCCCATGCCGCTCGGCTGCACGGGGCTCGTGCTGAGCAGGTCGGAGTCGCCGAGGATCACGCCGCACGGGTGCATGGAGATGTGCCGGGGGAGCCGGTCGAGCCGCTCCGTGAGGTCGACCAGCAGGTCGATGCTGGGATCGTCGCGCACGAGGTCGGCGATGGGCTTGAGCTCGGGCTTCGTCTCGAGCACCGCCCGGAACTCGCGCGCGTTGAAGCGCCAGATGTTCTTGGCGATGAAGTCGACCTGCTGCTCGTCGAGGTCGAGCGCGAGCCCCGCGTCGCGCGCGGCGCCGCGCGCCCGGTAGGTGTTCTGCATCGACAGCAGGGTGACCCGGTTGCTGCCGTACTTCTCGAACACGCGGTGGTACACCTCGTGCCGCCTGGCCGACTCCACGTCGATGTCGATGTCCGGCAGCGTCGAGCGCACCTTGCCGAGGAAGCGCTCGAACAGCAGGTCGTGCTCGAGCGGGTCGACGTTGGAGATGCGCAGCAGGTAGTTGACGAGGCTGCCCGCGCCGGATCCCCGCGCCTGGTTGCGCACGCCCATGTCGCGCATGAGCGCGCACACGTCGGCGACCGTGAGGAAGTAGGTGGCGAAGCCGAAGCCCGTGATGGTCGTCAGCTCCGTGCGCATGCGGGCGAGCACGCGCTGCCGCATGGCCTCGTCGACGTGCCCGAACCGCTCGGTGACGCCGGCCTCGGCCTTCCGCCAGAGCGCCTCGTCCGGATCGCCCGTGATCCCGATGACCTCCTTCTCCGGCAGCTTCGGCTTCCGCCAGGCGAGGTCGGCGTCGGGATCCAGCCGGCAGCGGTCGGCGAGCTCCTCGGTGGCGCGCAGCAGGGCCTCGCCGGCGCGACGGTCGAGCGACGACGCGCCCGCGACCTCCCGCGCGATCTCCTGCATCTCGGCCGGGGTCTTGAGCCAGGCCTGGCCGTTGGGCTGCGGGCGGAACGACCCCAGGGGCCGGAGCGTGGCCGCGGAGTCGAGCACGTCGCCCGTGAGCGCGTCGTCGGGCTCGAGGTAGCGCACGGCGTTGGTGAGCACCGCGGGGACGCGGTGGGCGTCGGCGAGCTCGAGCATGCGGGCGGCGTGGCGGAGGCTGGCGGACTCGCCGGGCTCCGTGAAGTGGCAGACCACCTCGACGACGATCGCGCCGGGCAGGAGCCGGGCCCACTCGGCCAGGTGGCGGGATGCGAGGGCGTGGTCGCCCGCCGCGACGGCGTGGCCCACGTCCGAGTCGGGCCCGAGCATGACGGTGCCGACCGGGCCCTCCTCGCCGAGGAGGAACGCGGGCGGCCGGGTGCGCGCGATGCCGGCCTGGGCGCTCCGGGCGGTGCTCCGCGCCGTGCCCCGACCGTGGCTCGCGCTGATGAGCCGGCTGAGCGCCGCCCAGCCCTGGCCCCGCGTGCCGCCGTGCGCGAGCACCGTGATCCGGCCCGGGGGCTCGCCCGTGAGCCCGAGCTCCGCCCCGACGACGGGGGAGACCCCGGCGGCGAGGGAGCGGCGGATGTGGCGGACGGCGCCGTACAGCCCGTCCCGGTCGGTGATGGCCGCGGCCGACGCGCCCTCGGACGCGACCCGGTCGACGAGCGCCTCGGGCGCCGAGGTGCCGAAGTGGGCGGAGAAGGCGGACGCGACGTGCAGGTGGGTGAAGCTCACGCGCACCTCCCTCGATGTCCGCCCGCGTCCTCCCCGGGCGCGATCTTCGAACGGATGTTCGACTCGCCCAGTGTAGGTCGGCTGCCCGGCAGCCGCGACCCGTAGTCTCGGAGGATGACCAGCGAACCCTCCACCCTCGTCATCCTCGGCGCCAGCGGCGACCTCACGGAACGCCTCCTCCTGCCCGGTCTCGGCAGCCTCGTGGCGAGCGATCGGGGGCGGCGGATCCAGCTCATCGGCACCGGCCGGAGCGAGCGGACGCCCCAGGAGTGGACGAAGACGGTCAAGACCGCGTTCGACTCGGTGGACGCCACGGGACGCCGCGCGGCGGGCATCGTCTCGTCCACGAAGTACATCCAGGCCGACCCCACGGATCTCGACGACCTGAAGCGCATCCTCGACGCGTGCGAGGGCGCGCCGGCCCTGTACTTCGCGCTCCCGCCGGCCATCTCCATCGCCGTGTGCGAGCAGCTGGCGAAGCTCGACCTGCCGGAGGGCACCACGCTGGCGCTCGAGAAGCCGTTCGGGTCGAACAGCCGCAGCGCCGCGCAGCTCAACCGCCAGCTGCTGAAGCTCGTGCCGGAGGACCGCATCCACCGCACCGACCACTTCCTCGGGCTCTCCACCGTGCTCAACCTCGTGTCGCTGCGCTTCGCCAACCGCTTCTTCGAGTCGGTGTGGAGCGCGAAGGACATCGAGAAGGTCGAGATCCTCTACGACGAGACGCTCGCGCTCGAGGGCCGCGCCGCCTACTACGACAAGTCGGGCGCGCTCGTCGACATGATCCAGAGCCACCTGCTGCAGGTGCTCGCGGTCTTCGCGATGGAGCCGCCCGCGAGCATCGACCCGGACGACCTGCGTTCGAACATCGCCTCGGTCCTCCGCGCCACCGAGGTGTGGGACAACGACCCCATCGCCCACAGCCGTCGCGCCCGCTACACGGGCGCGACGATCGACGGCACCCGCATCCCCGCGTACGCGAAGGAGGAGGGGGTGGATCCGGCCAACGAGACGGAGACGCTGGCCGAGGTCACGTTCGGCGTCGCGAACGCGCGCTGGGCGGGCGTCCCGTTCCGCCTCCGCTCGGGCAAGGCCCTCAAGGAGGCGTCCAAGCGCATCATCGTCACCTTCAAGCCCGTGGCGCACCTGCCGCGTGGCCTGCACGGCTCGGCGCGGCCGGACCGCCTCGTCATCGACCTCAAGCCCGACGGCATCTCGCTCGAGGTCACGATGGACGGCACGGGCGAGCCCTTCACGCTCACGCAGTCCACGTTCCGCGCGGAGTTCGCCGAGCCCGAGCTCACCCCGTACGGCGAGGTCCTCGACGGGATCCTCGCGGGCGACCCGCGCCTCTCGGTCCGCGGCGACGTGGCCGAGCGCTGCTGGCGCATCGTCGCGCCGGTCATGCGCGCCTGGAAGGGCGACCGCGTGCCCATGGCCGAGTACCGCGCCGGATCCGCGGGGCCCACCGCCTGGCGCTGACCACCCGCGCCGCCCGCCGCATGACGGCTCCCTGGGCGTCGTCGCCTCCCGGCGGCGGCGCCCTCGTCGCGTCCTAGCGTGAGGGCATGCCCGTGATCCTCACCGAGATCCCCCTGCCCGCCGCCTCGCCCGGGGCGTCACCGGGGCTGCACGGCGTGCTGGCGGTGCCGGACGGCGAGGGGCCCTGGCCCGCGGTCGTGGTGGTGCACGAGGCGTTCGGCGTCACCGACGTCATGCGCCGCCAGGCCGAGCGGCTCGCCGAGGCCGGCTTCCTGGCGCTCATGCCGGACCTCTTCTCGGCCGGCGGCGCGCGCCGCTGCCTGGTCGCGACCTTCCGCACGCTGGCCGCCGGGGAGGGCCGCGCCTTCGTCGACGTCGAGTCCGCCCGGCGCGCGCTCCTCGCCCGCGCCGACTGCACGGGCCGCGTGGGCGTCATCGGCTTCTGCATGGGCGGCGGATTCGCCCTCGCGGCGGCCACCCGCGGCTTCGACGCGTCGAGCGTCAACTACGGCATGCTCCCCGACGACCTCGACGGCGTGCTCGAGGGCGCCTGCCCGATCGTCGCGAGCTACGGCGGACGCGATCGCCAGCTCGTGGGATCCGCCGACCGGCTCGAGGCCGCCCTCGTGGCGCACGGCATCGACCACGACGTGCGGGAGTACCCGGCCGCCGGGCACTCCTTCCTCAACGACGCCGAGATGGGTCCCCGTCCGCTCCGCCCGGTGCTGCGCGCGGTGGGCATGGGGCCGGAGCCCGCATCGGCTGCCGACGCATGGCGCCGGATCGACGCCTTCCTGGACACCCACCTGCGCGACCAGGAGCGTCCGGGCGCCTAGCGCATCGACCCTGCGCGCCGACGGGATTCTCCACCGGCCTCGGCTACCCTGTGGAGGATCCGGGTGCCCCTGCCCGGCGCTCCCCGCCCGGCGACGAGAGATCCAGCCATGCAGCACGCCCCCCAGAGGACCCGCGCCGACCGCGCTCGCGTCCGCGGCATCGCGCGACACGGCCGCCTCCGGACCCCGAGCGCCGGACGCGCCGTGATGAAGGGCGTCGGCATGACCGTGGCGGTCGCCCTCGTGAGCACGCTCTCGGTCGTGGGCATCGCCGCCTGGGACCTCTCCCGCACCGTCGCCGACAACACGGTCGACATCTCGGGCGGCCAGAGCCTGCCGCCCTCGCTCGGCGGCATCGACGGCGGTGCCAACATCCTCATCGTCGGCAGCGACAGCCGGGCCGGCCAGGGCGACGGCTACGGCGCCGCGAAGGACGTGGGCACGGCCAGCCTCAACGACGTGACGATGCTGCTCCACATCAGCCAGGACAGCAGCCGCGCGACGGTGATCTCGTTCCCGCGCGACATGCTCGTGCCGATCCCCGAGTGCGAGGGCTCCGACGGTACGAAGTACCCCGCCAGCTCGCGCGCGCAGCTCAACGAGTCGCTGTCGCGCGGCGGGTTCGAGTGCACCGTCCGGATGGTCGAGGGGCTCACCGGGCTCGACATCCCGTACGGCGGCGTCGTGCAGTTCAACGGCGTGGTCGAGATGTCCAACGCCGTCGGCGGGGTCGAGGTGTGCGTGGCCAACGGGATCTACGACAAGAAGACCGACCTCTCGCTGGATCCGGGCATCCACCCGCTCCAGGGCAAGGAGGCCGTGCAGTTCCTCCGCACCCGCTACGGCGTCGGCGACGCCAGCGACATCTCCCGCATCGGCAACCAGCAGGTGTTCCTCAGCGCGCTCGTGCGCACCATCAAGAGCGCGGACACGCTCACCAACCCGGCGAAGCTCTACGGCATCGCGCGCGCCGTGGTCGACAACATGCAGCTGTCCACGTCGCTCGCCGATCTCGACACGCTCGTCTCGGTCGCGCTCACGTTCAAGGACATCCCGCTCGACGACGTCGTGTTCCTCCAGTACCCGGGCACGGTGCTCGCCAACGGCCGCGTGCAGCCGGACGACGCGGCGGCGCAGCAGCTCGTCGGCCTCCTCGCCTCGGACGCGGACTTCACGCTCGGCGAGAAGGCGACGACCGACGAGTCGGGCAGCGTGCCGGCGGACGGCACCGCGACGACGCCACCCGTGGATCCGACCGCGCCCGCCGACGGCACGGCGCCGACCGACGGCGCGACGTCCGCCCCCGCGCCGACCTCCGAGGTGCTCGACGAGAGCATCACGGGGCAGACCGCGGCGCAGGCGACCTGCTCGAACGGGCGGGGCCGCTAGGCGCACGGCACCGGGGCCGCACGCCGACACCGTGCGTCAGCGGGCCGCGGTCAGCGCTCGGCGGGGGCCTCGACGATCCGCGGATCCGGGAAGACCGTCTCGACCGCGGGGGCGCCGCTGCCGCGGGCGCGCATCCAGACGAAGAAGCCCGTGAGCGTGAACGCGCCGTAGAAGACGTACATGAAGGCGGACGCGTAGTAGCCGGCGCTCACCAGCAGCGGCACGCCGACGAGGTCGACGGCGACCCAGACCAGCCAGAACTCGACCCAGCCCTTGGCCATGCCGTAGGTGGCGAGGAGCGAGCCGACGAAGATCCAGGCGTCGGCCCAGACGGGCTCGTAGGAGCCGAGCGCGCGGAAGACGGGGGTGAGGATCGCGGTGCCGCCGACGAGCGCGACCACGAGCAGGATCCGCTCGCGTCCCGACGCCCACTGCGGCACGACGGGCGCGCCGCCGTGCCTCGCCTGCTGCCAGCGGTACCAGCCGTAGACCGACACGGCGATGAACATGACCTGGCGGCCGGCCTGGCCGAGCAGGTTCACGGGGTTCGGCGTGCCGAAGACCGCGCCGAGGAAGACGGTGAAGAGGAGCACGTTGCCCACGATGCCGACGGGCCATGCCCACACCTTGCGGCGCATGCCGCCGAGCGCGCTGGCGAGGCCGAAGAGGTTGCCGACGATCTCGCGCCAGAGGATGGTCTGGTCGCCGATGCGGAGCTGCGCGTCGAACAGCCACTCGAGTGCCGCCATGCGGGTTCCCTCCGTGCGCCGCGGTCCGGGTGACCTGCGTGCGGGACGCCGTGCGCGGCGCCGATGGGGTGAAGGCGCGGACGCCCCCGGCTATTCCCCGGCCCCTCGGCCATGCCCCTGCCCGCCCGGCACCCGGCGAGGAGGCGGCCTCAGGCGAACAGGCGCGTGTCGAGCTCCTCGTCCGACGCGGTGACGAGCGACCAGCGGCCGCGCGCGTCGACGCTCAGGTCGAACGAGCCGTCGACCCGGCGCGCGCCCGTGGTGAGCGGCACGGCCTCGACGCGCCACATCCGCAGCTCCAGCAGGTGGGCGCTCGCGCCGCGGGGCGCGCGCCCCGTGCGCTGCCACCAGTCGACGCGCGCGATCCACCGCTCGGGCGAGCTCACCACCCCGTAGACCACGCCCCGCCAGGTGAACCGCAGCGGCGATCCGTCGCCCGAGAGCTCGACCTCCACGTCCTCGTCGATCCGCATGGTGCCGCTCCTCTCGCCCGTCGCGCCGGCCGCGCTCCCGCGTTCGAACGGATGTTCGAACGTCTGATCCGAGTGTAGGAACGCCCGCCGACATCCACGAGGGGAGCGGGCGGATCCACCTCACCCTCGACCGGAGCCTGAGGGTCTCGTCCTCGTCGCGCGCATCGGGCATGGATCGGCGGGTCGGCGCGTTGGCACCAGGGTCCCGAGGGCGGCAGACGCCCCCTCGTCATCGACACCCGAGGAGGGTCCACATGACCGACACCACCACCGCGGCCGGCGCATCCGGCACGTTCACCATCGGCGGCGACCTGCCCGTCGTCCGGCTCGGCTACGGCACCATGCAGCTGACCGGCGAGGGCGTCTGGGGCGCCCCCGAGGACCCGGCCGAGGCCGTGCGCGTCATCCGCCGCGCCGCTGAGCTCGGCGTCACGTTCTTCGACACGGCCGACTCCTACGGCCCGTTCGTGGCCGAGGAGCTCCTCAAGGAGGCCCTCCACCCGTACGCCGACGACGTCGTCATCGCGACCAAGGGCGGGCTCACGCGCCCCGGCCCCGGAGACTGGCGCCCCGTCGGCCGCCCCGAGTACCTGCGCCAGCAGGCCGAGCTGAGCCTGCGCCACCTCGGCCTCGAGCGCATCGACCTCTACCAGCTGCACCGCATCGACCCCGCCGTGCCGCTCGCCGACCAGATCGGCGTGCTCACGGAGCTGCAGTCCGAGGGCAAGATCCGCCACATCGGCCTGTCCGAGGTGTCCGTCGACGACGTGAAGGCCGCGCGCGAGATCGCCGAGATCGTCTCCGTGCAGAACCTCTTCAACCTCGCCAAGCGCGACGCCGAGCCGCTGCTCGACTACGCCGAGGCCGAGGGCCTGGCCTTCATCCCGTGGTTCCCGCTCGCGACCGGCGAGCTCGCGAAGGACGGCGGCCCGCTCGACGCCCTCGCGAAGCAGCACGACGCGCGCGCCTCGCAGCTCGCGCTCGCGTGGCTCCTGCGCCGCTCGCCCGTCATGCTGCCGATCCCCGGCACCAAGTCGGTCGGGCACGTGGAGGACAACATCGCCGCGGCGGGCATCGAGCTCACCGACGACGAGTTCCAGGCGCTCACCGACGCCGTCTGATCCACCCGCACGACGAGGGCCCCGCAGGAGATCTCCTGCGGGGCCCTCGTGCGCCGTGCGCTAGGTGCCGATCCGGGTGCCCGAGTCGTCCGCGAGCCCGAGGTCGTCGAGCTGCGCGAGGAGGCTCGCGCCGTCCGGGGCGTAGACCCACGGGATCGAGCTGTCGAGCGCGCGCTTCTCGGCCTTGGCCCGGCCGCCCGCGAGCACGGCCTCGCCCGCGCTGAGCTGACGGATGAGCACGACCTTCACGTTGTCGGGGTGCTGCTCCGCGAACTCGCCGTAGAGCAGCTCGTCGTGCTGGCCGTCGTCGCCCGCGAGGATCCACTTCACCCGCGGGAACTCCTCCGCGAGCCGCCGGAGGTTCAGCCGCTTGTGCTCCATGCCGCTGCGGAACCAGCGGTCGACGGTGGGGCCCCAGTCGGTGAGGAGGATCGGGCCCGGCGGGTACAGGTTCCGCGACAGGAACCTCGAGAGCGTGGGCGCCACGTTCCATGCCCCGGTCGAGAGGTAGAGGACGGGCGCGCCGGCGTGCCGCACGCGCAGCCGCTCGTAGAGCACCGCCATGCCCGGCGTGGGCGTGCGCGCGTGCTCGTCGAGCACGAACGTGTTCCAGGCGGCGAGGAACGGCCGGGGGAGCGCGGTGACCATGACGGTGTCGTCGACGTCGCTGAGGATCCCGGTGCGCACGTCGTCGCCCACGATGAACACGGGCGCCTCGACGGTCTCGGACCCCTCGGACCGGATGCGGATCGTGTGCCAGCCGCTCGGCAGGCTCGCCTCCACGACCTGGTCGACCACGCCGCCGCGGTCGGCCCGCACGTGGTGCTCGGTGCCGTCGATCTCGACGACCACGTCGACGTCGGTGAGCGGGACGCTCGTGAAGCTCCGCCAGCCGCGGACCACCTTGTCGCCGGCCAGCGCGCGCTTGCTCTTCGGGTCGGTGAGGAGGACGCGGCAGAGGACGCGGACCCAGCGCACGGATCCGTAGCCGGCGTAGGGGATGACAGTGGGCGTCAGCCCGCGCTTGCGGGCACGTCCCTCGCGGATCTCGTGGATGCGGTCCTCGATGCGCGCCGCCCGGTGCAGCACGGGTGCGGCGGCCGGTGACTCGAGGAGCGTGCGGGTCGCGTGCTTCTTCTTCTTCGAGGAGGGGGCCACGGGCACAGTCAACCAGACCCGGGGGAGGCGGCCGGTCGTCACACCGGCCGGGCGAGCTCCGCCGTGTCGGGCGCGTCCTCGTCGATGCCGGGGCCGACCTCGTCCATCGCCAGCTCCTCGATCACGTCCTCCGCCTGCGCAGCGACGGCCCGCAGCAGGTCGGGGGAGCCCTCCGCCGTGGGATCGAGCCACTCCTCGACGACGTCGGGGGAGAGCACGACGGGCATGCGCTCCGCCAGCGCCTCCACCGTGCCGGCTGCCGGCCGGGTGAGCACGGCGCAGCTGAGGACCCAGCGGGCGGGATCGTCGGCGCCGCGCGACGGATCGCGCCACCACCCGTACAGCGCGGCGAGCAGGACGGTGCCCGCGCCCGCGCCGACGAGGTAAGGGGTGCGCAGGCCGTCGTCGGTCTCGTGGTGCTCGTAGTAGCCCGACACGGGGACGGCCGCGCGCCGGGACACGAGGGCCTGCAGCAGCTCCGGCCGGGAGGCGAGCTGCTCGGCCGGGACCTCGGCGAGCGGCGGACCCTGGTCCGGCCCCGCGGAGCCCGCGGGCACGAGGCCCCACCTGGCGGACTCGAGGCGCCGCACGGGCACCTGGTCCTCGGTGTCGCCCTCCGCGCGACGCGGCAGCGTGTCGACGAGGACCGCCACGCGCTGGCCGGGGACGATGCGCCAGGACGGGCCGGGGACGGCCTCGCCCGCGTGATCCACGTCGAGCAGCCCGACCAGGTCGTCGGCGGTCGTGGACCTGGCGAGGATGCGCGTCATGCCCTCCATCCTGGCGGACGCGTCCGACGCCGACCGACCCGCGCGCGGCATCAGGGGGCTGTCCGCGGAACGCCCATTTGTTACGAAGTGGCGACAGGGGCCGACCCGGTGCGGTCGTTCCGACGCCGGCATGGTTCGCTGGAGGACCTGGCAAGTGTCGATTCGTAGCGCGTACGAGGAATGAGCCACCATGATCGAGTTCCACCACGTCCGCAAGCAGTACCCGGACGGCACGCTCGCGATCGAGGACTTCAGCCTCGTCGTCCCCTCGCAGACCACGACGGTCCTCGTCGGATCCTCGGGCTGCGGCAAGACGACCCTCATGCGCATGATCAACCGCATGGTCGAGCCCACCTCGGGCCGCATCGAGATCGACGGCACCGACATCGCCACCCAGGACGCCGTGAAGCTCCGCCGCAGCATCGGCTACGTGATGCAGAACTCCGGCCTCCTGCCGCACCGCAAGGTCGTCGACAACATCGCCACCGTGCCACGCCTCACCGGCGTCGACAAGCGGACCGCGCGCGAGGGCGCCCTGAAGCTCATGGACACCGTGGGCCTCGACCGCTCGATGGCCGATCGCTACCCGTCTCAGCTCTCCGGCGGCCAGCAGCAGCGTGTGGGCGTCGCCCGCGGCCTCGCGGTGGATCCGAACATCCTGCTCATGGACGAGCCGTTCGGCGCCGTCGACCCGCTCGTGCGCGACGACCTGCAGCAGGAGCTCATCCGCCTGCGCACCCAGCTCGACAAGACCGTCGTCTTCGTGACGCACGACATCGACGAGGCGTTCCTGCTCGGCGACCAGGTCGTGATCCTCGAGAAGGGCGGCCGCATCGCCCAGCAGGGCACGCCGCAGGAGATCCTCTCGAACCCGGCGAACGACTTCGTCCGCGACTTCGTGGGCGCCGACAAGGGCAAGCGCGCGCTGCACGTCGAGGACACCGGCACGGGACAGGTGCTCGTCGACCGCGACGGCCGGCTCGTGGGCGTGCTCGACGACGCGGGGCGCGCCGCCGTCCGCTCCGCATCCGCCCCGACCGAGGCGGGGGCCGCGCACGCCCCCGGTGCCCCGGCGCAGGGTGCGGGACCCGCGTGAACTGGGTCATCGCCAACATCCAGACGGTGCTCGACCTGACCGTCGCGCACGTGGCGCTGGCCGCGCCGCCGATCGTCCTGGGGCTCCTCCTCTCCCTCCCGCTCGGCTGGCTCGCGAACCGCTACACCCGGGTCCGCGGCCTCCTCCTCACTGTGGGCGGGCTGCTGTACACGATCCCGTCCATCGCGCTGATCCTCGTGGTGCCGGGCCTCATAGGCACCTCGTTCCTCTTCGCCGGGAACATCGTCATCGCGTTGACCGTCTACGCCGTGGCGCTCATGGTCCGCATCACCACGGACGCGCTCGCCTCGGTCCCCGCGGACGTCACGCAGTCGGCCACCGCCATGGGCTACGCCGGCTGGGCGCGCTTCTGGCGCGTGGAGCTCCCGCTGGCCGGGCCCGTGCTGCTGGCAGGCCTCCGCGTCGTCTCCGTGAGCACGGTGAGCATGGTGACGGTCGGCTCGCTCATCGGCGTGCAGAGCCTCGGCACCATGATCCTCAGCGGGTACAAGAGGTCCTTCTACACGGAGATATTCACCGGCGTCGTCGGGATCCTCGTCATCGCCCTGGCGTTCGACCTGATCCTCGTGCTGCTCGGCCGCGCGCTCATGCCCTGGTCGCGCTCGATGTCCGCCCGGGGCCGGCGACGCAGCGCGGCTGCCGCATCCCCGATCGCCGTGACCGGAGGACTGCCGTGAACCTGTTCGCCGAGGCGTTCGGCCTCGTCTTCGACGCGAGCCGCTGGAGCGGAGCGACCGGCACGGGCGTCCGGCTGGGGGAGCACCTCTCCTACACGTTCCTCGCCATCTTCCTGGCGGCGCTCGTCGCGGTCCCCGCCGGGCTCTACATCGGCCACACCGGGCGCGGCCGCACCATCGCGGTCTCGGTCTCCGGCGGTTTCCGAGCCCTCCCCACGCTCGGCGTCCTCGTCCTCTTCGGGCTCGTCTTCGGGATCGGCCTGACCGGCCCGATGATCACGTTCGCGATCCTCGGGATCCCGCCGCTGCTCGCCGGCGTCTACGCGGGGCTGCAGGCCGTGGACCGGGCGACCGTCGACGCCGCTCGCGCCGTCGGGATGACCGAGTGGCAGATCCTCGGGAAGGTCGAGATCCCGCTGGCCCTGCCGCTCATCATCAGCGGCTTCCGGGCCGCGACCCTGCAGGTCATCAGCACCGTGACCCTGGGCGCCTACCTCGGGCTCGGCGGCCTCGGCCCCGACATCTTCACCGGCCTCACGACGAGCAACTACCCGCTGATGGTGTCCGCCTCCATCCTCGTCACCGTCCTCGCGCTGGTCGTGGACGGCGTGCTCGCGATCGTCCAGCGCCTCGTCGTCCCCCGAGGCGTCGTCGCCGCGGCGGGCCGTCCCTCCGACTCCGCCCGTGCCTCGTCGAGGCCGGCGGTCAGCACCACCTCCTGAAAGGAACACAGCAATGTCCCTCAGCATCTCCCGCCGGGTCCTCCTCGGCACCGTCGCGGTCGGCACCGCGATGGCCCTCGCCGGCTGCGCGTCCGGCGACCCCACCGACCCCACCGGCGGCCAGCCCGCATCGGCAGCCCCCACCGACACGATCTCCGTCGGCTCGGCCGCGTTCGGCGAGAACGTCATCCTCGCGGAGGTCTACGCGCAGGCGCTCGAGGCCAACGACGTGAAGGTCACGCGCAACCTGCAGATCGGCGAGCGCGAGGTCTACCTCAAGGCGCTCGAGGAGGGGTCCATCGACCTCATCCCCGAGTACACGGGCAACCTGCTCGCCGCGTACGACGCGGACTCGACCGCCACCAGCAGCGACGACGTGTACTCGGCGCTCAGCGGCGCGCTGCCGTCCGGCTTCGAGGTGCTCGACGAGTCGCCCGCCGAGGACAAGGACTCGTACAACGTCACGAAGCAGTACTCGGAGACCAACGGCGTCACGAGCCTCTCCGACCTCAAGGGCAAGACCGTCCGCGTCGGCGGCGGCGCGGTCCTGGGAGAGCGCGAGTACGGGATCCCCGGGCTCACGGGCACGTACGGCATCGACGCGAGCCTCGTCACCATCGAGGACCAGGGCGGCCCCAACACCGTCAAGGCGCTCCTCGACGGCCAGGTCGACATGGCGAACATCTACTCGACCACGCCGTCGATCCTCGACAACGACTTCGTCACGCTCACCGACCCGGAGAACCTCATCAAGGCGCAGAACGTCGTGCCGCTCGTGAACACCGCGAAGATGAACCCCGACGTCACGGCGATCCTCGACAAGGTGTCCGCCGCGCTGACCACCGAGGACCTCACCGAGATGAACCGCCGCAACCAGGGCGACGAGAAGGCCGAGCCGGCCGCCATCGCCGCCGACTGGCTGAAGGAGAAGGCCCTCTTCTAGGAGGCGCCGACCGGGCGGAGGCGCCCGGCACCCGCGAGGGGTCGACGCACGCGCGCCGGCCCCTCGCCCCGTGGGTGCCCGCGTGGGCACGACGGAGCATGATGGATCCACCGCACGTACGTCCCCGATGGCAGGAGCCCGCGCATGGCGAAGAAGAAGTCCCCGACAGGTGAGGTGAGCGTGCTGGGCGCCGTGACGACGGTGGCCCGCGAGGTCCGCAAGCACAAGGCGGTGGCCGAGTCGGCGCCGCAGGGCGAGGGCGCGCACATCCCCCCGGCGCCCAAGCGCAGCCCGGAGGAGCTCAAGCGCGACATCCGCGCCGGCCGCGACGAGCTCGCGCGCACCGTCCGGGAGCTCGAGACCGCGCTCGACGTGCCGGCCCGCGCCTCCGAGCTGAAGGCCGACGCCTCGGCCCGGGCCCGCGCGATCCGCGACGACGTCACCACGCGCGTCCGCGCCACCGGCCGGGACGTGGCGCGCCGCACACGCGCGTTCACGAAGGAGGACCCGGCCGTCGCGGCCTCGATCGGCGCGGGCGCCGTCGCCGTCGTGCTCGCGGTCGGCGCGGCCGTCGTCTCCGGCGGCCGACGCTGATCGCCTCCATCCGCTCGATCGCCACGGCGGTGCCGCCGACGGTCCTCGCGCAGGACGGCGTGCGCGACCTCTTCGGCAGCCAGCCGGAGCTCGGCCGGCTGGGCACGCGGCTCGTGTCCGCGGCCTTCAACGCGTCGGGGATCCGCACGCGGCACACGGTGATCCGGGAGCTCGGCACCGCGCCGGGCATGGCGGGCGCCGACGCGGATCTCGAGGCCGGCGACGGCGATCCGGTGTTCTACGACCGGGAGCGCGGGCGGATCCTCACCCCCGGCACCGGCGCGCGGAACGACACGTACATCCGCGAGGCCCCCGCCCTGCTGCTCGAGGCGGCGCGGCAGGCGGTCGACGAGGTGGCGGGCATCGAGGCGTCGGACGTCACGCACGTCGTCACCGTCTCCTGCACGGGCTTCTACGCGCCCGGGCCCGACTACCAGGTCGTCCGGGGCCTCGGCCTCGGAGCATCCACCCAGCGCTTCCACCTCGGTTTCATGGGCTGCTACGGCGCGTTCCCGGCCCTCCGCATGGCCGCGCAGTTCTGCGCCGCCGACCCCGACGCCGTCGTCCTCGTGGTGTGCGTGGAGCTCTGCTCGCTCCACCTGCACTCGTCGGACGACGCGGACACGATCGTCGCCTCGTCGGTCTTCGGCGACGGTGCGGCGGCCGCCGTCGTCACCGCGCGGCCCGCCCCCGCCGGATCCACCGTGCTCGACCTCGAGGCGTTCGAGACCGTGCTCACGCCCGTGGGCGAGGACGACATGGCGTGGACCATCGGCGACCAGGGCTTCGACATGATCCTGTCGAGCTACGTGCCGAAGATCATCGACGAGCACATCACGGGCGCGCTGGAGCCGCTGTGGGCGCAGGTGCCCGCGCTCCAGGGCGTCGCGCCCGCCGCGATCGAGGACTGGGCGATCCATCCCGGCGGCCGCAGCATCCTCGACCGGGTCGAGGACCGCCTGGGGCTCGCGCCCGCGCAGCTGCAGGCGTCGCGGTCGACGCTCGCGGAGGTCGGGAACATGTCGAGCGCGACGGTGCTGTTCGTGCTGCGGCGGATCCTGCACCGGACGCCTGCCGCCGACGTCCCCGGACGCCCCGACATCGCGGACGCCCCGCCCATCCCGGCGATCGGCCCGGGCGCGGGGCGGGTGTGCGCGATGGCGTTCGGGCCCGGCCTCACGGTCGAGACGGCGCTCATGACGCGTCGGACCGCGTGATGGACCTCTCCCGGCGCGACACGGAGCTCACCGAGCTCATGGACGACCCGGGCTGCGATCCCGTGGCGCTCGACCGCACGTACGCGCGGTTCGCGCTCGTCAACCGCGTGGTCGCGGGATGGCGCGGGGTCTACCGGTCCCGGATCCGGCCGCTGCTGTCCGGCGAGCGGGAGACGACGCTCCTCGACATCGGGTCGGGCGGCGGCGACGTGCCGATCGCGCTCGCGCGGTGGGCCCGGCGCGACGGGCTGCGGCTGCGCATCACGGGCATCGACCCGGATCCGCGCGCGGCCGCCTTCGCGTCCGCCCGGCCCGCGGATCCGGACGTGGCGTTCCTCCCCGCGTCGAGCGCCGAGCTCGTGGCCGAGGGCCGCCGCTTCGACATCGTGACGAGCAACCACGTGCTCCACCACCTCGACGAGGCGGCGTTCGACGCGCTCCTCGCCGACTCCGCCGCGCTCGCGCCGCGCGCGATCCACGGCGACATCGCGCGCGGCCGGCTCGCCTACGCCCTGTACGGGCCGGCATCCCGGCTCGTCGCTCGCGGCTCCTTCGTGCACGTCGACGGGCTCCGGTCGATCCGCCGGAGCTGGACGCCCGCGGAGCTCGCCCTCCGCGTGCCCGCGGGCTGGCGCGTCGAGGGCGCCGTGCCGTTCCGCGTGCTCGTGGTCCGCGACCCGGCCGCGGCCGGCGGGGGCCTCGTCCGGCGCACGGGCCGATGACCCGCGTCGACGCGCTGGTCGTGGGCGGCGGGCCCGTGGGGATCCACCTCGCCGCGCTCCTCGCCCGGGCTGGGCTCGACGTGCGCGTGTGGGAGGCGCGCCCCGCCCCCGCGCTGCTGTCCCGCGCCATCGGCATCCACGCGCCGTCGCTCGACGCGTTCGACCGGCTCGGCGTGGCGGGCGAGATGGTCGCGGAGGCGGTGCTGGTCCGGCAGGGGATCGCGATGGGGCCCCGCGGGGAGCTCGGACGCGTCTCGTTCGCGGGGGTCTCGGCCACGCACCCCTATGTCGCGGCGCTCCCGCAGTGGCGCACCGAGGCGATCCTCACCCGGCGCCTGGACGCGCTCGCGCCCGACGCCGTCCGTCGCGGGGTCACGCTCACGGACCTCGACGCGGATCCCGTGCGGCTGCCGGGCGGCGGCGTCCGCGCGCGCGGGCGGGACGCTGCGGGCGCCGCCGTCGAGGTCACCGCGTCCCTCGTGATCGGCGCGGACGGCACGCGCGGTGCCGTCCGCGGGCTCCTGGGGATCGGCGTCGACGAGCGCCCCCTGCCCGACCGCTTCCTCATGGGCGACGCGCCCGACCGCACCGGCGGCGGCGACGACGCGGTCGTCACGCTGCATCCGGACGGCGTCGTCGAGTCCTTCCCGCTGCCCGCCGGCCGGCGGCGCTTCGTCGTGGGCCTCCGCCCGGGGGAGCGGGAGGGGGATCCGGCGACCGTCCTGTCCCGTGCCGTGGCCGAGCGCACCGGGCACCTCGTGGCGGCGGCGGAGCTCGATCCGGTCAGCGGCTTCGGGGTGCGCCGGCGCCTCGCCCGCCGCATGGCCGCCGGACGCGGCCTCCTGATCGGCGACGCGGCCCACGAGATCAGCCCCATCGGCGGGCAGGGCATGAACCTCGGCTGGCTCGACGCGGACGCCCTCGCGCCGATCCTGGTCGATGCCGTGCGCACACGCGGCGGCGTGCCGGATGCCGCCCGCCTGGGCCGCTGGGAGCGCGACCGGCTCGCCAGCGCGCGGCGCGCGGCCGTGCAGTCGGAGATCAACACCGCCCTCGGGCGGCCCGTCCGGGGCCTCACCCGGCTGGTGCGCGACGCGGGACTGCGCGCGGTCCTCGCCTCGCCCGCCGCCGCCGCCGGGCTCGCCTCCGTCTACGCCATGGGCCGGGACGCGGGCGCGCGCGTCAGGTGAGGCGCGTCGCGTTCAGCGCGAGCTGGGCGACGAGCAGCAGCGACGCCGCCATGATCAGCTGGAACAGCAGGCGTCCCGGGGGCCGGGTGACGACGAGCACGGCGCCCCACGCGGCGATGCCCAGCGTGACGACGAGCCCGACCACGGCGAGCGGGGTCACGGTGTGCGCGGGATCCGCGAGCACCGGTCCGACCGCGACCACGACCGCGCCGAGCGCGAGCGCCCCGAACGCGACGAGGCCGGATGGCACGCGTCCCAGCCGGTGCGGGAGGCCGCGCACGCCCGTGCGCGCGTCGTCCTCGAGGTCGGGCAGCACGTTGGTGAAGTGGATGGAGACGCCGAGCACCGCGCCCGTCGCCATGGCCCAGGCGGCCGCCGGCACGGGGTCCGCGGCGCCGAGGGCGACCACGGTCGGCAGGATCCCGAAGGCCACGACGAACGGCGCCACGCTGACGGCGGTGCGCTTGAGCCCCGCGTTGTAGGCCCAGCCGGCGCCGACCAGCACGACGTGCGCGAGGAGGAACGCGGGTCCGAGCGCCGCCGACGCGACCAGGCAGGCGGCCGCCGTCGCGAGCGCGGCGGCGCGCACCTGGCCGACCGTGATCTCGCCGCGCGCCACCGGCTTGTCGACGCGAGCGACGCTGCGGTCGCGCTCGGCGTCGATCCAGTCGTTGGACAGCCCGATGGACAGCTGCCCGAGGAGCACCGCCAGCGCCACCGCGACCACGCGCCCGGGGCCGTGGCCGAGCGCGATCGCGAGCACGGCGGCCAGCACGGTGACGGTGGCCGTCGGGCCCGGGTGCGAGGAGAGCGCGAGGAGACGGAGGCGGCGGATCACGCGAGCGTCAGCCCGTAGCAGCGTGAGCCCTCGGAGTCGGCGTAGGCGCCGAACCGGGGGATCTCCGTCCAGCCCTCGCGGACGTAGAACCGCATGGCGTCGGGCTGCTCCGGGCCGGTCTCCAGCACCAGGTCGACCACGCCGAGCTCGCGGGACGCCTCCTCGAGGGCGCGGAGGAGGGCCGTCGCGACGCCCGTGCCGCGGACGGCGGGCACCACGTACATGCGCTTGAGCTCCGCCCACGGCGTCCCGTCGCCGCGGTCGCCGAGCGGCCGGATCCCGCCGCAGCCGACGGGCGTCCCGTCCGCGTCGCGCGCGACGAGGAACGCGGCCACGTCGTCGGCCGTGGGCTTCGTGCCCGGCTCCGTGTCGCCGCCGTAGCGGAGGTCGAGCTCGGCGCGCTGAGCGGCGCGGAGGGAGACGGCCGCGTCGTCGTCCCACGCGACCCGCGAGATGGTGAGGTCCATGCGTCGATCCTGCCGCACGGCGTCGCCCGACCGCTCCGCTACCCTTCCGGGATGAGGATCCGCCCCGCCGAGCCCCGTGACATCGACGACCTGCTGGAGATCCGCAACCACGCGATCCTCACCGGCACCGCCCTCTGGACCGAGGAGCCCGTGGATCGCGCCGACCGCGAGGCGTGGTTCCGGGAGACGACGGCGGCGGGCGACCCGATCCTCGTCGCCGAGGTCGACGGGGCCTTCGCGGGCTACGGCACCTACGGCCCGTGGCGGCGCCTCTCCGGCTACCGCTTCTCGGTGGAGGACTCGGTCTACGTGCGCGACGCCTTCCAGGGGCGGGGCATCGGCCGCGCGCTCGTCGAGGCGGTCGTCGCGCACGCGCGGGACGCCGGCAAGCGCGCCGTGTTCGCCGACATCGAGGCCGGCAACACCGGCTCCATCCGCCTGCACGAGCGGCTCGGATTCCGGCAGGTCGGGCTGCTGCCCGGCATCGGCTGGAAGTTCGGCCGGCCGCTGGATCTCGCCATCCTGCATCTGCCGCTGGTCGACGACGCGGCCGGCGGGCATCCCGGCCAGGCGGGCTGACGCGCGCGGTCCCGCGGCGGCGGACGATCGAGAGGCCCGGCACGGGGCGCGGGAACGCCACGGGTGCCGGGCCTCTCCGGTGATCGCGGTCCTTCGGGGGACGGGCGATCTCCGTGGTCCGGGAGCCGTCCGATCCGGGGGGGGTGGACGGACGTGCTCGTCGGGTTGCGAGCGCCAGGCCCAAGGGGGGGTAAGGGCCGTGCGCTCATCGCCGACTCTAGCCGTGTCCTCATTTGTGCGGACACCCCGGGGTGGCCCCAGAAGGAGGGGCGCGTCCGGCGAGCGGGACGGCGCCCGCCGTCGGGTCAGTCCTGGGACTCGTCGAGCTCGCGTCCGCCGACCGCGACGACGGCGTCGCGGAGCGCGTGGAACTGGTCGACCGTGAGCCCGTTGCGCAGGAGGTACGGCTCCACGCCGCCGCGTCCGGCGAGCGACTGGAGCGCCTGGATGACGGGCGCGGGATCCCCGTCCACGGCGTGCTGCGCGGCGTCGCGGACGTCGAGCCCGCCGGCCACGAGCGCGAGGGCCACGACGACGGCGTCCTCGACGGAGGCGGTGCGTGCCTCGTAGCGCGCGGTGTCCTCTCCGGCCGCGAGGCGGTCGGCCGCCTCGGCGACCCGTGCCGTGACGTGCGCGCCGTCGGCCACCAGCAGGGCGACGAACGCGGATGCGGGCGCGCCCGCGGCGGGCGCGCCCGCGGCGGGCGCGGTCGCCGCGACGGATCCGCGGGTGAGGCCGGACGCGGAGGAGGCGGGGGCGGAGGAGGTCATGGCGGCGGCCCTTCGGTCGACGTGCGCGGTGCGGGTGGGTGCGGTGCCGGATCCGGATGCCGACGGCGGGCGCGGGGCCGGTGCCGGCCACGCGCGTGGGCGCACCGGGTCGACGTCGATCCGGCAGCGTGCTCCGACCCTCGCCCGGCCGGGTGAACGCCCGGTGTCGCGCGCGCCGCCGGCCGGCCAACGCGACGCGGCCGGGATCCGCGCGCCGGGCTCGCGCGGATCGTCTACAAGACGTAGAATCGAAGCGTCGCGATGGAGCCTCACCCCCGCATGATCCGCCCTCCACAGGAAGCGCATCCGGTCGCCATGACACCGCAGCACCTCGCCGCGGGCACCAGCCCCGCAGGTCCCCGCCCCGCAGATCCCGCCGCGGCCGGCCGTCGCCCGAGCGGTCGCCCCGAGTGAACGACCTCCTCGACCCGCTCCTCCTCTCGCGCTGGCAGTTCGGCCTCACGACCGTCTACCACTTCCTCTTCGTGCCGCTCACGATCGGCATGGCCTTCGTCTGCGCGCTGTACCAGACGGCCTGGGTGCGCACGGGGAGGCAGCACTACCTGCGGCTCACGCGGTTCTTCGGGAGGATCTTCCTCATCAACTTCGCGATGGGCACCGTCACCGGCATCGTGCAGGAGTTCCAGTTCGGCATGAACTGGTCCGAGTACTCGCGCTTCGTCGGCGACGTGTTCGGCGCCCCGCTCGCCCTCGAGGGGCTCCTCGCGTTCTTCCTCGAGGCGTCGTTCATCGGCGTGTGGATCTTCGGCTGGGACAAGCTCCCGAAGCGGCTGCACCTCGCGTCCATCTGGGTGGTGTCGATCGCGTCGATCCTGTCGGCCTACTTCATCCTGTCGGCCAACGCGTTCATGCAGAACCCCGTGGGCTACCGCATCGACGAGGCCCGCGGACGCGCCGAGCTCACCGACATCGGGGCGCTCCTCACCAACAAGGTCGCCCTCGCGGCGTTCCCCCACACGATCTTCGCGGCCTTCATGTGCGCGGCCGCCGTGATCATCTCGGTCGCCGCCTGGCACCTGTCGCGCAACCAGCACCCCGAGACGATGATGCCGGCGCTCAGGTTCGGCATGTGGTTCATGGTCGTCTCCGGCGCGCTCACCATCCTGTCGGGCGACCAGCTGGGACTGGCCATGGTGCAGACGCAGCCCATGAAGATGGCCGCGGCCGAGGCGCACTACGACACCTCCTCCGGCGCCGCCGCGTCGTTCTCGCTCTTCACCTGGGGCACGCCGGACGGGTCGAGCGAGCTGTTCTCCATCCGGATCCCGTACCTGCTGTCGTTCCTCTCGACGCACACCCTCGACGGCACCGTGCAGGGCATCAACGACCTGCAGGCGCAGTACGTGGCGAGCTACGGACCCGGCGACTACACGCCCACCATCTGGGTCACCTACTGGGCGTTCCGCTGGATGATGGGCTTCGGCATGGCCGCCATCGCCGTCGCGGTCGCGGGCCTCTGGTTCACCCGCCGGGGCCGCCGCATCACTCGCGCCTGGATGTGGAGGGTCGCCATCTGGGCCGCCCCGCTGCCGCTGCTCGCGATGACGGTCGGCTGGATCTTCACGGAGATGGGCCGCCAGCCCTGGATCGTCTTCAGCCTGCTGCAGACCTCGTCCGCGGTCTCGCCGAACGTCACCGGGATCCAGGTGCTGCTCTCGCTCGTCGCGTTCACGCTCGTCTACGGGTCGCTCGCGGTGGTCGAGTTCCGCCTCATCCTGAAGGCCGCGCAGAAGGGGCCGGATCCCGAGCGGGAGCCGGACCCCGAGACGGGCGAGCTCGCCCGGGAAGCGAGCGTGTACTGATGGACCTGCCCACCATCTGGTTCGGCGTCATCGCCTTCCTCTTCGTCGGCTACTTCGTGCTCGACGGCTTCGACTTCGGCGTGGGGATGAGCCTGCCGTTCCTCGCGAAGGACGACACCGACCGCCGCGTGCTGATCAACACCATCGGGCCGGTGTGGGACCTCAACGAGACGTGGCTCATCGTCGCGGGCGCCGCGCTCTTCGCGGCGTTCCCCGGGTGGTACGCCACGATGTTCAGCGGCTTCTACCTGCTGCTCGTCGCGATCCTCCTCACGCTCATCCTCCGCGGGGTCTCGTTCGAGTTCCGCCACCAGGGGGCGTCGGACCGGTGGCGCGGGTGGTTCGACGCGATGATCGTGGTCGGATCCGCGGTGCCGTCGTTCCTCTGGGGCGTCGTGTTCGCGAACGTGGTGCGCGGCGTGCCGATGGACCGGCACCACGACTACACGGGATCCACGCTCGACCTGCTGAACCCGTACGCGCTCCTCGGCGGCCTCACGACGCTCTCGCTGTTCCTCGTGAACGGGCTGCAGTTCGCGGCGCTCAAGACCGACGGGCCGATCCGCGCCCGCGCCCGGCTGCTCTCGATGCGCGTCGGCGCCGTGACCATCGTGATCGCGGCGACCTTCCTCGTCTGGACGACGCTCGCGCACGGGACGGCGCTGTCGGGGCTCGTGTCCGCGCTCGCGGCCGTCGCCCTCGTCGGGTCGTACCTCGCCAACGTGCGGGGGCGCGAGCGGTGGGCGTTCGGGCTGCTCGCGGCGACCATCGCGCTCGCGGTCGCGAGCCTCTTCACGGCGCTGCACCCGTTCGTCATGCCCGCGTCGAACGATCCCGCGAACGGGCTCACGCTCGAGAACGCGTCCTCGTCGCCGTACACGCTCACGATCATGACGTGGGTCGCCGGGTTCGCGCTGCCGCTGATCCTCGCCTACCAGGCGTGGACGTACTGGGTGTTCCGGAAGCGCATCACGCGCGCCGTGATCGCCCAGGCCGCGCACTAGGGGCGACGTGAAGCCCCTGGATCCCCGGCTGCTGCGGCACTCCGCGTCGGCGCGGACGATGCTCGTCATCGGCGCCCTGCTCGGCGTGGTGCAGACCATCGCGCTCGTGGCCTTCTGCTGGTCGCTCACGCAGCTCGTCGTGCGGGCGATCGGCGGGGCGGACCAGTCCGCGCTCGCGCCCGTGCTCGCGCTCGCGGTCGGATCCGCGGTCGGGCGCGGCGCCGCGTCATGGCTCCTCGAGGTGGCCGGCGCGCGCGGCGCCGCACAGGTCACCGCGGAGCTGCGCCGACGCGCGCTCCGGGCGATCGCCGGCCTCGGCCCCGCCTGGACGGCCGGTCGCAGCCGCGGGCGCCTCGTGACGATCGCGGGTCCCGGTCTCGACGCGCTCGACCCGTACTTCGCGCGCTACGTGCCCCAGCTGATCCTCACGGCGCTCGCCACCCCGATCGTGGTGGCCGTGCTCCTCGTCTCCGACCCGCTCACGGGCGTGACCGTGCTCGCGACGCTGCCCGTGATCCCGGTGTTCATGGTGCTCGTCGGCTGGGCGACGCAGGAGGTGCAGCGGCGGCAGTGGTCGCGCCTCACGGACCTCGCGTCGGGCTTCCTCGAGGTGGTCGACGGGCTGTCGACGCTCCTGGTGTACGGACGCGCGCGGCGCCAGACCGCCCGCATCCGCCGGGTGACGGAGGAGTACCGCGTCGAGACCATGCGGGTGCTCCGCATCTCGTTCCTCTCCGGCTTCGTGCTGGAGCTCGCGGCGTCGCTGTCGGTCGCGATCGTGGCGGTGTCGGTGGGCGTGCGCCTCATCGGCGGGCAGCTGGACCTCGAGGTCGGGCTCTTCGTGCTGCTGCTCGCGCCCGAGGCGTTCCTGCCGATCCGGCAGGTGGGCGTGCAGTTCCACGCCGCCGCCGCGGGGGTCGCGGCCGCCGACGACGTGCTCGGGATCCTCGAGGAGGAGCGGGCGATGCGCGCGACGCGTCCCACGGCGGGTCCCGCGACCGGGCCGCCCGCTGCCGGCGACGCGCTCGTGATCCGCGACCTCGTCGTCGCGCGGGGCGACCAGGCCGTGCTCGCGGGCGTCTCCGCGCGGTTCCCGCGGGGACGCGTCACGGCCGTCACCGGGCCGAGCGGCGTGGGGAAGTCCTCGCTCCTGCAGGCGGTGCTCGAGCAGCTGCCGGCGGGCGGATCCGTCGGCTGGGTCGACGGCGCGGACGACCCGACGCCGCGCCCGCCCGTCCCGACCCAGATCGCGTGGGCCGGTCAGCGGCCGGGGCTCGTCGCGGGGACGGTGCGCGAGAACGTGGCGCTGGGCGTCGCGGATCCCGACGACGCGGTCGTCCGGCGCGCGCTCGACCTGGCGGCGGCCGACGGCATCGACCCCGACCTCGTGCTCGGCGTCGGCGGGCAGGGCCTCTCGGGCGGGCAGGCGCAGCGGGTCGCCGTCGCGCGCGCGGTGCACCGCGCGCTCGCCCTCGACTGCCCGCTGGTGCTGCTCGACGAGCCCAGCTCCGCGCTCGACGCGGCAGCCGAGGAGCGGCTGGCCGCGGGGATCCGGGTGCTCGCCGACCAGGGACGCGCGGTCGTGGTCGTGACCCACCGCGGCGCGCTCGTGCGGGCGGCGGACGCGGAGCTGCGGCTGGGCGACGGATCCGCTGCGGAGCCCATGCCGGCGGACACCGGCCCCGCGGCCGGCGACGACCGTGCGGCCACCCCCGCCCCCGCGCGCATCGCCCCCGAGCCGGCCTGGCGCGCGCAGGTGGCGCCGTGAACCGCGACGACGTCCTCCGCCTCGCGCAGCCGCCCGCGCGCCGCGCCCTGCCCGGCCTCGCCGCGGGTCTCGCGAGCGCGGTCGGCGCCGTGGCGCTGCTCGCGACCTCGGCCTGGCTCATCACGCGCGCGTCCGAGCAGCCGCCGATCCTGTTCCTCGGCATGGCCATCGTGGGCGTCCGCGCGTTCGCGCTCGGCCGCGCCGCGTTCCGCTACCTCGAGCGCATCACGAGCCACGACGCGGCGTTCCGGGCGCTGTCGACGCTGCGCGTGGGCGTCTTCGAGCGCCTCCTGCCGTTCGCGCCCGCCGGGCTCCGCGACACACGTCGCGGTGATCTCCTCACCCGGCTCGTCGGCGACGTCGACCGGCTCCAGGACCTGCCGCTGCGCGTCGTGCAGCCGCTCGCGGTGTCGGTGATCGTGCAGGTGGCCAGCGTCGCGGTCGTGGCGGCTGTGCTGCCGGCGGCGGGGATCGCGCTCGCCGTCGTGCTCGCGCTGGGCCTCGCGGTCGGGGTCGGCGCGACCACGGCGATCGCGGGACGCGCCGAGACGCGCATCGCGCCGCTCCGCGCCCGGCTGCAGGACCTGGTGCTCGACCTCGTCGGCGGCCTCGACGTCCTGACCGCGTTCGGGGCGGTGGACGCGCGCCTCGCCGCCATCGACCGCGCCGCCTCCGACCTGGGGCGCGCGGAGCTCCGCAGCGCCTCCGCCGCGGGCGTCACGACGGGCGTGGTGCTCGCCGGCACGGGCACGGTCGCCGGCTGGACCGTGCTGCAGGGCGTGCCGGGGCTCGCCTCCGGGACGCTGGATCCCGCCTGGCTGGCCCTGGCCGCGCTGGTCCCGCTCGCGCTCGTCGAGCAGGCGACCGCCGTGCCGCTCGCGGTGCAGGCGTGGCGGCGCGTGCGCACGAGCGCGGAGCGCGTGGCGGGGGTCGTGCCGGAGGCGGTGCCCGCGGAGATCCCGCGCGAGCCGGACGCCTCCGCCGGGGAGCCCGTCCCGGAGGCCACGCCGCCCGGGGGCACGACGCTCGCGGTCCGCGACCTCGTCACGCGCTGGCCGGGCGCCGGGCAGGACGCCCTCGCGCCCGTGTCGCTCGTGGTGCGGCCGGGGGAGACCGTCGTCGTGCGCGGCCCGAGCGGATCCGGCAAGTCGTCGCTCGCGGCCGCCCTCGCCCGGTTCCTGGAGTCGGACGGCGCCTACGAGCTGGACGGCCGGGACGCCCGGTCGATGGCCCCGTCTGCCGTGCGGGGGATCGTCGGCCTCTGCGAGCAGGCGCCCCACCTGTTCGACGCGAGCGTCCGGCAGAACCTGCTCTTCGCCCGCGACGACGCGACCGACGACGATCTCCTCGCCGCCCTCGCGCGCGTGGGCCTGGCGGGGTGGACGGCCGAGCGGGGCGGCCTCGACGCGCGCGTCGGCGACCGCGGCGGCCTCGTCTCCGGCGGCCAGGCGCAGCGCATCGCCCTCGCCCGCGCGCTGCTCGCGGACTTCCCGGTGCTGGTGCTCGACGAGCCGACGGCCGACGTCGACGCGGGACGCGCGCAGGCGGTGCTGCGGGACGTGCTGGTCGCGGCCCGGGAGCGCGGCCGCGGGGTGCTCCTGCTCACGCACACGGAGGTGCCCGGCGACCTCGTGGACCGGACGGTCGAGCTGCGCGTCCGGACGGACGGCGCCCGGACGGGTTGAGGGCCGGCGTCAGCCCGCGGGCAGCTCGCGCCGCAGCGCGTCGAGCCGCGTCCGCCAGGCGCGCACGCGGCCGGGCTCGGCCGCGGTGGCCGGCCCGTCGATCCAGCCGCGCACCAGGCGGATCCCGTGCAGCGCGCTGACCGCCCACACCTCGCGGCCGTCGAGGTCGGCCGGCCGCGCGCGCTCGTGCAGCACGTCGACGCCGAGGGCCGTGGCCAGGGCGACGATGCTGCGCTCCGTGACGCTCGGGATCCGCGGCACGTCCCCCTCGACGACCGCGAGCGCGTCGCCGTGCCACCACAGGATCGCGCTGTACGCGCCCTCCACGATCGTGCCGTCATCCGCGAGGATCACCGCCTCGCCTGCGCCGTACCGGGCCGCGCGGCTCCGCAGCGCGCCGAGCGCGTGCAGGTCCGGTCCCTTGACGCGCGGCATCGTGCGCGGATCCGGGCCGTCGTGGTCGCGGAGGACCACCGACGCCGTGCGCTCCGGCGCCGGCCGCACCAGGAGTCGCGCGACGTCGCCGTCGGGCCCGCGGAGCGCCTCCACGCGCGGGAACCACGCGCCCTCGCGGGGCAGCGCGGCCACCGCGGCGTCGAGGAAGGCGGCGGGATCCGGCACGGCGGCGGACTGCAGGCGCAGCGACGCGAGGAACCGCTGCCGGTGCACGTCGAGCGCGAGCACGCGGCCGTCGTCGACGAGGAACGAGTCGGCCGCGAGCACCCGATGGGCGGCGGGTCGCGGCTCCTCGGCTCCTCCACCGGCGGGATCCGGGGCCGTCGTCGCCCATCCGGCCGCGCTCCACCGGAGGATCGTCTCGGAACTCATACCCTTGAGGCTAGGCGGCCGTCGGGTGCGCTCACGACACCGGGAGGCCGAGCATGCACGAGGGCGACGCGCAGCCCGCGCCGCGGATCGTCGGCCGGCGGCTGGACGGCTGGCACGATCCGGAGGCGGTCTTCCTCGCGCTCTTCGCCGCGGAGACCGTCGGCGACGTGGCGTGGCTCGACGACTCGGCGGGGGAGGGGTGGAGCTACCTCGCGGCCTCCGCCTGCACCGTCGCGGAGTGGCCGCACGGCGTCTTCGCGGGGCTGGCGGAGCTCCTCCCCGCGCCCACCGGGGCGCGCGCCGCATCCGCCGACGCCGACTCCGACCCCGACGGCCTCCCGGACGGCCTCGCCTTCCGGCTCGGCGTCGTGGGCTGGATCCCGCACGACGCGTGGAGGGAGACCGTGCCGCTCCACCACGCCCCGCCGAGCGCGCCGGCGGACGCCGCGGGCGAGGTCCCCGCCGCCGCCATGCGCGTCGATCGCCTCATCGCCTTCGACCACCGGGCCGGCGAGGTGTGGGCCGTCGCGCGCCCGGGGGATCCCTGGCCGGAGTCGGTCGGGGCGGAGCTCGCCCGCGTGGGCGCGACCGGCACGCGCCCCGGCACGCACCCCGTGCCGCGCGCCGAGGACGCCGCCGACGCGACCCCCGTCTGGCGCCACGACGACGACGCCTACCTCGGACTCATCCGCTCCTGCCAGGAGTCCATCCGGCGCGGCGACGCGTACCAGCTGTGCCTCACCAACAGCGCGGAGGTCCCCGGCGAGGTCGACCCGGTCCTCGTGCACCTCGCGCTCCGCGCCCTCAGCCCCACCCACCACGGCGCGTTCCTCCGCGTGGGCCACACGACCCTCGTCAGCGCCTCGCCCGAGCGGTTCGTGGAGGTCGACGCGGCCCGCACGCTCCGCACCCTGCCGATCAAGGGCACGCGCCCCCGCCACGCGGATCCCGCCGCCGACGCCCGGGCGCGCGCCGAGCTCCTCGCCAGCGAGAAGGAGCGCGCCGAGAACGTGATGATCGTCGACCTCATGCGCAACGACCTCAGCCGCGTGTGCGTCCTCGGATCCGTGCGCGTCACGAGCCTGTTCGCCGTGGAGGCCTACGCGCAGGTGCACCAGCTCGTGAGCCGCGTCGAGGGGGAGCTCGCCCCGGGCGTCACCGCCGTCGACGCGGTGCGGGCGCTCTTCCCGGCGGGATCCATGACGGGCGCCCCCAAGTCCGCGGCCGTCGGCATCCTCGCCGCGCTCGAGCGCGGTCCGCGCGGCGTCTACGCGGGCGCGTTCGGCTGGTTCGGCGACGACGGTCGCGTCGACCTCGCCATGGTGATCCGCTCGGTCGTCGTCACCCGCGGCCACGCCACCGTCGGCGCGGGCGGGGGGATCACCGCGCTCTCCGTCCCCCGGGAGGAGCTCGAGGAGGTGCGCGTGAAGGCCGCGCCGCTCCTGGCCGCCGTCCGCGCGGCTCGCGTGGCCACGTCGCCCGGCGGTGCAGGCGGGGCGGGTCCGTCCCTCCCCAGCGCGCGCCACCCGGCCTGACCGGCAGCCCCTCCCACGGGTTCGGGACGGGCCTCGCGCGTTCACTAGTCTTGTCGAGGCCTTCACGGCCGCGACCCCCGCATCGAATCGAGAGCGCCCTTGGCACACGAGACCCCCGACACCCCCGGCGACACCTACGACTTCCGCGCCATCGAGGCCGAGTGGTCGGAGGTCTGGGAGCGCGAGCAGCCGTTCCGCACGCCGGACGCGAGCGACACCCGCCCCCGCAAGTACATCCTCGACATGTTCCCGTACCCCTCCGGCGACCTCCACATGGGCCACGCGGAGGCGTTCGCGCTCGGCGACGCGGTCGCGCGCTACTGGCGCCAGCAGGGCTTCAACGTTCTGCACCCCATCGGCTGGGACTCCTTCGGCCTGCCCGCGGAGAACGCCGCCATCAAGCGCGGGGTCGACCCGCGCGAGTGGACCTACGCGAACATCGCCACGCAGAAGCAGTCGATGAAGCGCTACGGCCTGTCCTTCGACTGGGAGCGCGAGCTCCACACGAGCGACCCCGAGTACTACACGTGGAACCAGTGGCTGTTCCTCAAGATGCACGAGAAGGGCCTCGCCTACCGCAAGGACAGCTGGGTCAACTGGGACCCGGTGGACCAGACGGTGCTGGCCAACGAGCAGGTGCTGCCGGACGGCACGTCCGACCGCTCGGGCGCCGTGGTCGTCAAGAAGAAGCTCACGCAGTGGTACCTGCGCATCACCGACTACGCCGACCGCCTCGTCGACGACCTCAACCAGCTCGAGGGCACATGGCCGGCGAAGGTCCTCAGCATGCAGCGCAACTGGATCGGCCGGTCCATCGGCGCCGAGGTCGACTTCGTCGTCGAGGGCCGCGACGAGCCGGTCACGGTCTTCACCACGCGTCCCGACACGCTGCACGGCGCGACCTTCATGGTCGTCGCGCCCGACAGCGACCTGGCCGCCGAGCTCGTCGAGGGCGCGTCGGACGAGGTCCGCGCGGACTTCCGCGGCTACCTCGAGCGCACGCAGCGCCTCAACGAGATCGAGCGCTCCACGACCGACCGTCCGAAGACCGGCATCCCGCTCGGCCGCACCGCGATCAACCCGGTCAACGGCGAGCGGATCCCCGTCTGGGCGGCCGACTACGTGCTCGCCGACTACGGCACCGGCGCGGTCATGGCCGTGCCCGCGCACGACCAGCGCGACCTCGACTTCGCGCGCGCCTTCGACCTGCCGGTGCGCGTCGTGGTCGACACGACGCAGCCCGTCACGGGCGCGATCCGCATCATCCCCGAGGACGGCGAGCTGCCGGACCTCGAGGAGGTGCTGCCCGGCCGCACGGGTGTCGCGCTGCCCGGCGAGGGCCGCCTCATCAACTCCGGCTCGCTGAACGGCCTGAGCAAGCAGCCCGCGATCAAGCGCGTCATCGAGCAGCTGGAGGCGGAGGGCCGCGGCCGCGCGGCGAAGAACTACCGCCTGCGCGACTGGCTCATCTCGCGCCAGCGCTTCTGGGGCACCCCCATCCCGATCGTCTACGACGCCGAGGGCAACGAGATCCGCGTGCCGGAGGACCAGCTGCCCGTCCGCCTGCCGGACACCGAGGGGCTCGACCTCACGCCGAAGGGCAAGTCGCCGCTGGCGGCCGCCACGGAGTGGACGAACGTGCCGAGCCCCGTGGACGGCAGCCCGGCCACGCGCGACCCCGACACCATGGACACGTTCATGGACAGCTCCTGGTACTGGCTGCGCTTCCTGTCGCCCAACGACGCCACGAAGGCGTTCGACCCGGCCGACGCCGACCGCTGGGCGCCCATCGACCAGTACGTGGGCGGCGTGGAGCACGCGATCCTGCACCTGCTGTACTCGCGCTTCATCACCAAGGTCCTGTTCGACCTCGGCTACGTCACCTTCACGGAGCCGTTCAGCGCGCTGCTCAACCAGGGGATGGTGCTCTCCGGCGGCAGCAAGATGTCGAAGAGCAAGGGCGGCGTCGACCTCGGAAGCGAGATGGACCGTCACGGTGTCGACGCCATCCGCCTCACCATGGCCTTCGCCGGCCCGCCGGAGGACGACATCGACTGGGAGGACGTGTCCCCGTCGGGCTCCGCGAAGTTCCTGGCCCGCGCGTGGCGCCTCACCGGGGACATCACGAGCGCGCCCGAGATCGAGTGGAAGTCGGGGGACGAGGCGCTCCGCCGCGTCACCCACCGCTTCCTCGCGGAGGCGCCCGGGATGCTCGAGGCGTTCAAGTTCAACGTCGTCATCGCCCGCACCATGGAGCTCGTCAACGCCATCCGCAAGACCATCGACCAGGGCCCCGGCGGCGGGGACGCGGCCGTGCGTGAGGCGACGGAGGTCGTCGCCGTCGCCCTCAGCCTGTTCGCGCCGTACACGGCGGAGGACATGTGGAAGCGCCTCGGCCGCGAGGGCTCCGTGGCGTTCGCGGGGTGGCGCAAGGCGGAGCGCAACCTGCTCGTCGTGAACACGGTGACCGCGGTCGTGCAGGTCGACGGCAAGGTGCGCGACAAGCTCGACGTCGACGCGAAGATCACCGCGGAGGACCTGGAGGCGCTCGCGCGTGAGACGGCGGGCGTCAAGCGCTCCACCGCGGGGCGCACGATCGACAAGGTCATCGTCCGCGCGCCGAAGATCGTGAGCATCACCACCACGCCGGCTCCCTGAGGGACGGCCCGCGACCCCGCGTCGCGGTGAGACGGGGCGGTCCGGCGACGGGCCGCCCCGCTCCATCCCAGGGCGGATCCGCGACGGCGATCCCCAGACCCCGCCGAACGGCGCTGGCGCTGGCGCGCACCGCCTACCGTGCCCGCATGCGCCCCCTCCGCCGTCCCCGTCCCGGACCCGATGCGGGCGAGCAGCCGCGATGGGCGGGCCACGACGGGGAGCCCGACGCGGCATGGCCCTGGGACGCCGGGCCGCCCCGACGTGCGCCCGTGGACGCCGAGCGGGCCGTCGACCCCGCGCCCGCGGCCGAAGCGCCCGCTGACGCGCATCCGCTGCCCGGCCAGAGGGTGCGCGTCCGGCTCCGCGTCGGCATCGGGGCGGCGGCCCTGCTGGTCGGCGCGGCGCTCGTGGTGACGGTCCTCGTCACCGCCGTCCAGTCGGCCGACGGGTCCGCCTCGTCGGCACCCGAGGCCGGGCGCCCGAGCCCGTCGTCGCACGCGAGCACGGGCTCCGACACCGTGGACGCTGCTCCCGAGGACGGTCAGGCGGCCGGGTCCCCCGGGGCGGCGGATCCCTCCGACGCGGGCGACGCGGACGGCGCGACCGGCGCATCCGCGGCCGGCGACCGGACGCCGATCTACGTCCACGTGGTCGGCGCGGTCGTCTCCCCGGGGCTGTTCCCCCTGGCGCCGGGCAGCCGCGTCGTCGACGCGCTCGCCGCGGCGCACGGCTTCGCCGACGGGGCGGACACGGCGGGCGTGAACCTGGCGCGCGTCCTGTCCGACGGCGAGCAGCTCGTCGTCCCGCGCCAGGGGGAGACGCCGGCGGCCCCGTCCGGCGCGTCCGGCGCCGTCGGCGGGAGCGCGAGCCCGTCCGCGCCGGTCGACCTCAACACCGCGACGGCGGAGCAGCTGGAGACACTGCCGCGCGTCGGCCCCTCCCTGGCCGCGCGCATCATCGCCTGGCGGTCCGCGCACGGGCGCTTCACGCGCGTCGCCGACCTGGGACGCGTCCCGGGCATCGGCGATCGCACGCTCGCGTCGCTCACCCCGCTGGTGCGGGTGTGACGCGGAGGTCGCTGGGCGCCGGCGGCTCGGGCCGACCGTCGCGCGGGTGGTCGCGCGCGATCACGGCGGACATCGACCTCCGGCTGGCGGTCCCCGCCGCCGCCGGCTGGGCGAGCGCGGCGGCCGCGATCGGCGTCCGCGGTGCGTCGGCGCCGTCGGCCGTCGCCGCGGCGGCGCTGGCGCTGGTGTCCGCCGGGATCGCCGTCCGGTGGGCCGTGCGCTCGCGGGTGCCTGCCTCCACGACGGCGACGGCGACGGCCAGCGATGGGCCCCGCGTCCGCCGACGGCGGTCACGGCGCGCGGATGCGGAGTCGGGCGCCCGGTTCCGCCGAGGTGCGGCGGCGCTGGCCGTCGCCGCCGGGGTGACGGCCATGGTCCTCGGCGCGGCCGCCGCCCGGGAGCCGTCACGTCACCCGGAGATCCTGGAGAGCGCCGCGCACGCGGACGGAACGGTGGTCGCGGACGCCGTCGTCGACGAGCCGCCCGCCCCGATGGCCTCGCACTCCGGGAAGGGCGCCGGGAGCGGCGCCGCGCGGGTGCGTCTCGTCGCGCACCTCACCGCCGTCCACGTCGGCCGCGAGGCGGGCGGACGCACGGTCGACGAGACGGTCCGACTGCCGGCCCCGGTGCCCGTCGCGGTGTTCGCCACGGGCGGCGGCGGCCGTGGCGGCGGATCCGGCGTCGGCCGCCTGGGCGTGGGCGTCGTCGTGCGGCTGAGCGCCGCCGTCCATGACGCGGATCCGGGTGATCGCGCGGCGTACCTCCTCCTCGCGCGCGGCGCACCCGAGCCCGTGGGCGATCCCGTCGGGCCGCTCGGGATCGCGGACGACCTCCGTTCCGGCCTCGCCGGTGCGGCCGCCGACCTCCGCGGACCGGGGGCGCAGCTCCTGCCCGGCCTCGCGATCGGGGACGTGTCGGCCGTGACACCCGCGCTCGCGCAGACCATGAAGGACAGCTCGCTCACGCACCTCACGGCCGTCTCGGGCGCGAACTGCGCGGTCATCGTCGGACTCGTGCTCGCGCTGGCGGCCGCCGCCGGGCTCCGACGACCCGCGCGCGCGGTCGCGGCGCTGGCGGCCCTCGGCGCGTTCGTGATCCTGGTGACCCCGCAGCCCAGCGTGCTGCGCGCCGCCGTCATGGCCGCCGTGCTCATCGTGTCCACCGCGTCCGGCCGGCCGTCGCGCGGCCTGCCCGGCCTCTCCCTGGCGGTGGTCGTCCTGCTCACGAGCGATCCCTGGCTGGCGCGCGACCTCGGCTTCGCCCTGAGCGTGCTGGCGACGGCCGGGCTCCTCGTCCTGGCCCCACCGCTCGCGGAGCGCCTGTCGCGTCACCTGCCCCGCCGCCTGGCCGAGGCGCTCGCGATCCCCGTCGCCGCGCAGGTGGCGTGCCAGCCGGTCCTCCTCGTGCTGCAACCGGGTCTGCCCGTGCACGGGGTCCTCGCGAACGTCCTCGCCGAGCCCGCTGCCGCACCCGCCACCATCGGCGGTCTGGTCGCGTGCGTCGTCCTCCCGATCTGGCCGGCGGCGGGCGGGCTGGTGCTGCGGTTGGCGTGGCTGCCCGCCGCGTGGATCGCCGCCGTCGCCTCCGTCATGTCCCGCCTCCCCGCGGGCCGCGTGCCGTGGGCGTCGGGGCCGGCGGGCGTCATCGCCCTCGCGGTCGCGATAGCCCTGGTCGTCGCGGTGGTCGCGCTCGGCCGACCTGACCCGCCCCGGCATCCTCCGGGTCCCGTCGCCGGGCCGGTCGACGTCGCACCCGACGGCTAACCTGGATGCGCCCGACCGCCGGCCCGCCCGGCGCACGACACCGCCCCGCTCACGCCGCACCCCGCACCCACCCGGAAGGACCCGCATGGCGACCAGGACGTCCCGCAGCCCGGCGGCGAAGCCCTCCGCGGCCATCCCGCAGCTCTCCTGGGACGCGGTGCGGCCGGCCCCCATCGTCCTCGTGTCCGGCACCGAGGCCCTCCTCGCCGACCGGGCGATGCGACGCCTCCGCGACATCCTCACGGCGGAGGATCCCCGCATCGAGGTGTCCGACATCGAGGCCGACTCCTACGCGCCGGGCGAGCTCATCACGCTGGCGAGCCCGTCCCTGTTCGCGGAACCGCGGCTCATCCGCGTGGTCAACGTGGAGAAGTGCTCCGACCAGTTCCTGGTGGATGCCGTCGCGTACCTCGACTCGCCGGCGGACGACACGTACGTCGTGCTCCGGCACGCCGGGGGAGTGCGCGGCAAGAAGCTCCTCGACGCCGTGCGCGCGGGCACCGGTGGCGGCATCGAGATCGTGTGCGCGGAGCTCAAGAAGGACAGCGAGAAGCACGACTTCGCCGTCGCAGAGTTCCGGGCCGCCAAGCGCTCCATCACCCCGGGCGCGGTGCGACAGCTGGTGGCCGCGTTCCAGGACGACGTGAGCGAGCTCGCCTCCGCGTGCCAGCAGCTGATCTCCGACACCGCCCACGACATCACCGAGGTCACGGTCGACCAGTACTACGGCGGGCGCGTCGAGATCAACGCCTTCGCCGTCGCGGACTCGGCGATCGCCGGCCGCAGCGGCGAGGCGCTCGTGCTGCTCCGGCACGCGCTCACCTCGGGTGCGGACCCGGTGCCGCTCATCGCGGCGTTCGCCATGAAGATCCGCACCATGGCGAAGGTCTCCGGCGTCTCCGGCGCATCGGGTCAGCTGGCCTCGAAGCTGGGCATGGCGCCCTGGCAGGTCGACCGCGCCCGGCGCGACCTGCAGCTGTGGGACGACCAGGGCCTCGGCCGGGCCATCGAGGCCCTCGCCGAGGCGGACGCGCGGGTCAAGGGCGGCGGGCGCGATCCCGTCTACTCGCTGGAGCGCATGGTGCGCACCGTCGCCTCCCGCGGCCGCGACTGAGGCCGCCGACCGCTGACAGCCGAGCGCCGGCCCCCGCGATCCGCGCCCGGACATGACGACGGGCCCCGCGCGATGCGCGGGGCCCGTCGTTCACACCAGGGGAGGTCAGCCGATCTTGGCGACCTGCTTGGCGATCGCGCCCTTGCGGTTCGCGGCCTGGTTCTTGTGGATGACGCCCTTGCTGGCCGCCTTGTCGAGCTTCTTGCCCGCGAGGCTGACGGCCTTGACGGCCGCGTCCTTGTCGCCCGCGGTGATGGCCGTCTTGACGGAGCGGATGGCCGTCTTCAGCTCGCTCTTGACGGCCTTGTTGCGCTCCTGGGCCTTCTTGTTGGTGCCGATGCGCTTGATCTGCGACTTGATGTTTGCCACGTGTTATGTCTTCCGTTCGAGTTGTCGTCGTATGAGTTGCCGCTCAGCGAGAGAGGGCGCCTGCGGCGATACCGCGTGATCGGGGAGGATCACACGCAAGCCAACAGGCGACGATACCAGGTCGCGGGCCGGAAATCAGGCCGCGGAGCCGCGCGCGTCGCGGGACGGGCGCGGGGCGTCGTCGCCCGGCCGCACGAACCGGGTCTCGGGCTCGTCGTCGACCGCGGCGCGGATCCGCCCGAGGAAGTCCGCGGGCATGTCCGGCAGCGCGTCCACCGGCCACCACGCGACCTCGAGCGACTCGTCGTCGTTGACGCGCGCCTCGCCCGAGAGGTAGCGGCAGCGGAAGGTGAGGTCGAGGTAGCTCGCGCGGTCGCCGTTGGGGTAGGTGATCTCGCCGGTCGTGCCGACGCCGACCAGCCGCTCCACCTCCACGGTCACGCCGGTCTCCTCCTCGGCCTCCCGCCAGGCGCCGACGGCGGGCTCCTCGCCGGGCTCGAGGATCCCCGAGACGGGCGCCCACGCTCCGGTGTCCCCGCGACGGACCAGGAGCACGCGGGGTCCGTCGAGGATCACGGCGGTCACGCCCGAGAGCCACAGGGGAGCGGTGCCGACCCGCTCGCGGAGGGAGACGATGAAGTCGGGGATGCCCATCCCCCGAGCGTACCGACACCCCGGCGGCGTCCCGCCGGCACCGGATGCCCCGCATCGCCCGCCGCGTCCGGCCCGCGTCCTAGGCTCGGAGCATGCCCCTCCCCGACAGCACCGCCCCCGTCCGCGCATCCGCCAGCTCCGTCACCGCCATCGTCGGCGGCCACGTCGTCCCCGTCGACGGCGCCCCGATCCCGGGCGGCACCGTCCTCCTCCGCGACGGCCTCGTCGCCGCGGTCGGCCAGGCCGGCGACGTCGAGGTCCCCGGGGGCGCGACCGTCATCGACGCGACCGGCCGCTGGGTGCTCCCCGGCTTCGTCGAGGCGCACGGCCACGTGGGCATCCACGAGGAGGCCAACGGCCCCGCGGGCGACGACACGAACGAGATGACCGACCCGGACATGAGCTCGGTGCGCGCGATCGACGCCATCGACATCGACGACGAGGGCTTCCGCGACGCGCTCAAGGGCGGCGTCACGACCATCGTCGTCAAGCCCGGCTCGGGCAACCCGATTGGCGGCCAGTCCGTCGCCATCAAGTCGTGGGGCGGCCGCACGATCGACGAGCAGGTGGTCAGCGACGCGGTGAGCGTCAAGAGCGCGCTCGGCGAGAACCCGAAGCGCGTCTACGGCGCCAAGGACCGCACGCCGTCGACGCGCCTGGGCGTGGCCATGGTGATCCGCCGCGCCTTCCGCGACGCCGAGGACTACCGCGCCGCCCGCGACCACGCCGCGAAGGAGGGCACGCCGTTCTCCCGCGACCTCGGCAAGGAGACGCTCGTGCGGGTGCTCGACGGCGAGCTCGCCTGGGATCAGCACACGCACCGCCACGACGACATCGCCACCGCGATCCGCCTCGCCGACGAGTTCGGCTACCGCCTCGTCGTCAACCACGGCACCGAGGGCGACAAGATCGCGGACGTGCTCGCCGAGCGCGGCATCCCCGTGATCTTCGGCCCGATGATCACCTCGCGCTCCAAGGTCGAGCTCCGCGACCGCGCCGTCGCGAACCTCGCGGCGCTGCACCGCGCGGGCGTCCTCGTGGCCATCACGACCGACGCGCCCGTCGTGCCGATCGACTTCCTCGTGCACCAGGCGTCCTTCGCGGTGAAGGACGGCCTGCCGGCCGACGTCGCCCTCCGCGCCATCACGGCGAACCCGGCCGCGATCCTCCGCCTCGACCACCGCGTCGGCGCGCTCACGCCGGGCCTCGACGCCGACGTCGTGATCTGGTCGGGCGACCCGCTCGACGTCCGGTCCCGCGCCGAGCACGTCATCATCGGCGGCAGCACGGTCTACACCTGGGCCGACGGCCAGGGCACGACGGTCGAGCGCCGCACGCGCTTCGGCGCATGAGCGACGCACCGGGGTCGGCCCCCGCGCGCACCGCGGTCGTCGCGGGAGCATCGGGCTTCATCGGACAGGTGCTCGTGCGGGAGCTCGCCGACGAGGGCTACCGCGTGCTCACCGTGGGCCGCTCGGGGGCGGACGCGCGCTGGGGCGACGAGGACGGGATCCGCCGCATCGTCGACGGCGCCGACCTCCTCGTGAACCTGGCGGGCAAGAGCGTGAACTGCCGCTACGGCGTCGCGAACAGACGGGAGATCCTGCGGTCGCGCGTGGAGACGACCGCCGAGCTCGCCCGCGCCGTCGCCGACAGCGCCCGACCCGTGCCCGTGTGGATCAACGCCTCCACCGCCACGGTGTACCGCCACGCGACCGACCGGCCGCAGACCGAGTCGACGGGGGAGCTCGGCGACGACTTCTCGCCCTCGGTCGGCCGCGCCTGGGAGCGGGCGTTCTTCGCGCCCCCGCTGCCGTCCACCCGGCGCGTGGCGCTCCGGATCGCGATCGTGCTCGGTCGCGACGGCGCCCTCCACCCGCTCCTCGGCCTCGCGCGCTTCGGCCTCGGCGGCCCCCAGCTCGACGGCCGCTTCCCGGGCCGTCCGTCGCGTATCCGCGCGGGCGCCCACCACGCGTACCAGCCCACCCACGGCCGCCAGGTCTTCAGCTGGCTGCACATCGACGACCTGGTCGGCATCATCCGATTCGTGCGCGACACCCCGTCGCTCGAGGGTCCGGTCAACGCGTCGAGCCCCGCGCCCGTCACGAACCGCCGGCTGATGAAGGTCCTCCGCCGCGCGGTCGGCATGCCCGTCGGGCTCGCGGCGAACCGGTGGATGCTCGAGGTCGGCATGTGGCTGTTCCGCACGGAGCCCGAGCTCGTCCTCAAGAGCCGCTGGGTCGTGCCGGAGACGCTCGAGGCCGCGGGGTACCGGTTCCGGTGGCCCGAGCTCGACGCGGCCGTCGCCGACATCGTGCGCCGCTGACCGCGCCGCGGCGCGCGACCGCGGGGCGGGTCGCTCGCCGCGACGACGGCTCGGCGGGCCTGCCATGGGATGATCGTGGTTCCGCTCCACCGACAAGACCCGTAAGGAACGCGTGAGCCCCCTAGCAACGAAGGCCCTCCGGCCCGCCGCGACCGACCCCGCGTCCATCCGCAACTTCTGCATCATCGCCCACATCGACCACGGCAAGTCCACGCTGGCCGACCGCATGCTGCAGATGACGGGCGTCGTCGACTCGCGCTCCATGCGCGCCCAGTACCTCGACCGCATGGACATCGAGCGCGAGCGCGGCATCACGATCAAGAGCCAGGCGGTCCGCATGCCGTGGGAGCTGGACGGCCAGACGTACGCGCTCAACATGATCGACACCCCGGGCCACGTCGACTTCTCCTACGAGGTGAGCCGGTCGCTCGCCGCGTGCGAGGGCGCGATCCTCCTCGTCGACGCCGCGCAGGGCATCGAGGCGCAGACGCTCGCGAACCTCTACCTCGCGCTCGAGAACGACCTCACCATCATCCCGGTGCTCAACAAGATCGACCTCCCTGCGGCCGACCCCGACAAGTACGCGGCCGAGCTCGCCTCCCTCATCGGCGGCGACCCGTCCGACGTCCTCCGCGTCTCCGGCAAGACCGGCGCCGGCGTCGAGGACCTCCTCGACCGCGTCTCGCGCACCATCCCCGCCCCCGTCGGCGACCCCGACGCCGCCGCGCGGGCCATGATCTTCGATTCGGTCTACGACGCCTACCGCGGCGTGGTCACCTACGTCCGCATGATCGACGGCAAGCTCAGCCCGCGCGAGAAGATCTCGATGATGTCGACGCGCGCCACCCACGAGATCCTCGAGATCGGCGTCAGCTCGCCCGAGCCCACGCCCTCCGACGGACTGGGCGTCGGCGAGGTGGGCTACCTCATCACCGGCGTGAAGGACGTGCGGCAGTCCAAGGTCGGCGACACCGTCACGACCGCCGCGCGCCCGGCGACCGAGGCGCTGCCGGGCTACACCGAGCCGCTGCCGATGGTCTTCTCCGGGCTCTACCCGATCGACGGATCCGACTACCCCGACCTCCGTGACGCCCTCGACAAGCTCAAGCTCTCCGACGCCGCGCTCGTCTACGAGCCCGAGACCTCGGTCGCGCTCGGCTTCGGCTTCCGCTGCGGCTTCCTCGGCCTCCTGCACCTCGAGATCATCACCGAGCGCCTCTCGCGCGAGTTCGGCCTCGACCTCATCACCACGGCCCCGAGCGTGATCTACGAGGTCACCAGCGAGGACAAGAAGACGGTCACGGTCACCAACCCGAGCGAGTTCCCGGGCGGCAAGATCGTCAGCGTCTCCGAGCCGGTGGTGAAGGCCGCGATCCTCGCGCCCAAGGACTACGTCGGCACGATCATGGAGCTGTGCCAGTCGCGGCGCGGGGTCCTGCTCGGCATGGAGTACCTGGGCGAGGACCGGGTGGAGATCCGATACACGATGCCGCTGGGCGAGATCGTGTTCGACTTCTTCGACAACCTCAAGAGCAAGACCGCCGGCTACGCGTCGCTGGACTACGAGCCCGCGGGCTCGCAGGACTCCGACCTCGTGAAGGTCGACATCCTGCTGCAGGGCGAGCAGGTCGACGCGTTCAGCGCCATCGTGCACCGCGACAAGGCGTACGCGTACGGCGTGCTCATGACGGGCCGCCTCCGCGAGCTCATCCCGCGCCAGCAGTTCGAGGTGCCGATCCAGGCCGCCATCGGCGCGCGGATCATCGCCCGCGAGTCCATCCGCGCCATGCGGAAGGACGTCCTCGCCAAGTGCTACGGCGGCGACATCACCCGCAAGCGCAAGCTGCTCGAGAAGCAGAAGGAGGGCAAGAAGCGCATGAAGATGGTCGGCCGCGTCGAGGTCCCCCAGGAGGCGTTCATCGCCGCGCTCTCGGGCGACACGGAGAAGAAGGCCAAGTAGCCCGACGCGTCAGCAGGAGCCGGACGGCTGGGGTGATCCCGCGGCGATCCACCGTTCGAAGGACAGCGCGAGGCCGTTGGGCTCCGCGATGCCGACGTAACGGATCTCCCCGCTCCCCGGCACCGAGCAGTACCGGTCGCCCGGGAACGCCGCGACGACGCCGGGGGTCGGTCGGCCCGCCTCCGACCACTCGTCGAAGGAGACGCGGTGCCTGTCGACCCCGCGATCCGGTCGCGCCATGACGGTCTCCAGCCAGCTGAGCCGCTCGTAGACGTACTCGCCGCGCCGGTCGACGGGCGGGAACCCGAGCGTCCGCCACTCGGGGAAGCTCATCGTGTGCCAGACCGCGGAGTGCTGGTCCCATCCGGAGCTCGTCCGGACGAGGAGCTCGTCGGAGCCGGGGTGCTGCCAGATCTCCGACGCCTCGGGCAGGACGCCCCGGGACGGCTCGGGTGATCCCGCGCGTCGCCACTGGGCGGCGTCCAGGGCCAGCCCGAAGTCCGAGATGCCCACGTGCACGTCGGCGTACACCGTGGAATCCCACGGGAGGAGCCGATACGCGACCGTCGCCGGGATCGGGACGGGCGACCCGTCGGCCTGGTACTGCTCGGTCGTGGCGAAGGCGTAGCCGCGGTCCGGATACCGCGGGGTGTAGACGAGCGCGTCGGTGAACGGCAACGAGTAGTACGGCCTCCCGGGAAGTGCCTCGGCCGGCGCGGGGAGCGCGACGGCTCCGCCTAGGGCGAGCGCGGCGCCGATGACGAGGGCGGTGATCGAGCGGTGCATGACGACCTTCCCGGCGGCGGCATCGTCGCCGCTCCCGACGACCTCCCGAGGAGATCGGTGTCCGCCCGTCGAGTCGCGAGGGCTGCGGTCGGATCTCCACCGTAGGTCCTGGGCGGCGAGCGGGCGACCCCGCGCGGTCACGGATCCGTCTCATCCTGGCCGCACGCACGACGCGCCCCCTGCCTCAGAGGCAGGGGGCGCGTCGCGTGCGGGGAGGGAGCGTCAGCAGGCGGTCGGCGTCCGCGAGCCGGCGGCGACCCACTGGCGGAACGTCAGCGCGAGCCCCTCGGGAGCGGCCATGCCGATGTAGCGGATCTCGGTGCTGCCGGGGGCGGAGCAGTACTTGTCGAACGGGAAGGCCTGCAGGACCTTCGGCGTCGGGCGCCCGGCGTCGAGCCACGTGTCGTAGGAGATGGGAGCGTCCTCGCCCGTGACGGGGTCCGGGCCGACGATCGTGTCGAGCCAGGCCAGCCGTGAGAAGCCGGTCCCGGGGCGGTAGTCGACGGCGGGGTAGCCGAGGGTCCGCCACTCGGAGAAGGTCATCGTGTGCCACTCGGCGGCGTCCGAGCCCCAGAGCGTGCCGGTGCGGACGAGCAGCTCGTCGGACGTGTCGTACTGGACGACGAGGGAGGAGATCGGGAGCACGTTGCGCGTGGGGGTCGGCGATCCCGCGCGGCGCCACTCGGCACCGGACAGCGTCGCGGTGAGGCCGGAGTGCGTGCCGATCACGTCGGCGAAGACGGTGCTGTCCCAGGGGAGCACGCGGTACTCCACGTCGGCGGGCACGGGACGCGGGAAGCCGTCGGCCTTCCACTCCGCGTAGGACGCGTACCCGACGCCGGGCTCGTCGGCGGAGATGGAGGACTCCAGGATGAGGGAGTCGCTGAAGGGGACCGAGTAGTAGGTCCCCCCGGCGGCGGCCTGGGCGGGCGCCGCGGCGAGCAGCGAGCCGCCGAGGGCGAGCGCCCCGACGAGGGCGAGGGCGGGCAGTGAGCGGTTCATGGTGGCCTTCCGGTGGTCGACGACGAGCGTCGGAGAGGGTGGATGGGGTGGAGGGGAACAGGAGCTGCGGCGTCCATGTGGCACGTGCGCATCGGGTGACCCGATCCGCTCCGACCCGTTCCGGCTTGCCGTCGCACGCTCAAGCTAGCGGTTCCCCACGTCGCCGGAATCCCTTTCTGATCACGGTTTCATCACGTAGGAAATGACCCCTGGACGGGGTGGCGCGAGGGGATGAGAGGCCGTCACCACGCGGGGTGATGACAGGGGATCCGACCCGTGCTATGTCCCGATCGGCTGCCGGAGCCCGGACGCACGACGCGCCCCCCGCCGGGGAGGCGGGGGGCGCGTCGTCTGATCGGAGCGGGGCTCAGCAGATGCCGGGCTGCGGCTTGCTGGCGGCGAGCCACTGGTCGAACGTCATCGCCACGCCGTCCGGGGCGGCCTTCCCGATGTAGCGGATCTCCTGCGCGCCGGCGGCCCGGCAGTACTTGTCACCGGGGTAGGACGAGACCACCTCGGGCGTGGGGCGGGCGTAGCTGTCCCAGATCTCGAAGGACACGGGGCCGGTCGTGCCGTCGTCCGAGATCGGGCCGACGAGCGTGGCGTACCACGAGAGCTTCGAGAAGGGGCGCGGCGACATCCGGTCCACGGCAGGGGAGCCGAGGTGCGTCCACTCGGCGAAGGTCAGCTGGTGGTACGCGATGACGTCGGAGAAGGAGGAGAACCCCTCCACGACGAAGAGCTCGTCCGACGCGTCGTACTGCAGGATGCTCGCCGCGGCCGGGAGGCGGTCGGTCCGCGGGGTGGGCGAGCCGGCGCGGCGCCAGTCATCGGCGGACAGGGACGTCGAGAACCGCGCGCCGCCCGCCGTGCTGTCGGCCTGGACCGTGGACTCCCATGTGAAGCGCACGTAGACGGTGGCGGCAGCGCGCGGGGCGGGGCGGCCGGCAGCCGACCAGTCCTGGAAGGTGGCGGGGCCGGCCTCCGGGCGGCCGTCGACGGTCGTCACCTTGAAGAGGGTGGAGTCATAGGGCACCGAGTAGAACGTGCCGCTGGCCGATGCGGCGGATGCGGGGGTCGCGACCGCGAGCCCGCCGACGGCGAGGGTGCCGGCGATGGCGAGGGCGGTGAGGGAGCGGAGCACGGGAGGGCCTTCCGGGGAGCGACGACGAGCGTCGGGAATGGGGTGGGGTGGGGCGGCGCTCGGGGAGCCCGGCGTCGAGTGAAGGCTATGGCTCCGCGGGGAACGGCGATGGGCTCCCAGGTCTCGATCCGATGACGGTCCGGGACCCCGTACAGCGCAGGGCTGAGGACCTGGTGGGGCGGGTAATCCGGGCGGATGACGTCGGGCTCCTCGGGCGCCGCATGACCCCCGCTGCCGCCCCCGAGCGGGGGCGGCGGCGGCCGACCCGGTGTGCCCCGCCCGGCGCGCGCCGGGACGTCCAGCGACACGCCGTAGTCTGATCGGCATGCGCCGCAGCACCTACACCGCGACCGCCGTCACGTACGGCTCCGTCGGCGGCACCCAGGCCGTCGACCTCATGACCTATCCGCCCGAGGGCTACCGTCCCGCGGAGGCGAGCGCCCGGCTCGGCAGCGGCGACGAGCGCTTCGAGCAGGCCGTCGCCCTCCTCATGACCTGGGGCGTGCAGCGGGGCAGCGGCATCGACGTCACCCGCATCGAGCAGGAGGTCCCCGACGAGCCCGGCTACCAGGGGCTGGAGTTCGACGGGGACGGGGTGCCGCAGGTCCCCGCCGACCGCCCGCGCGAGGCGCTGTACGGCGACGACGGCACCGCGTGGATCACGTCCGGCACGTCCGCCGTGCTCCGCATGCCGTTCGGCCCGTTCCGCCCCGAGGCGCCCGTCCGCGTCGTGTACACGGTGCAGGAGACCGACCGCGTCGGCTTCGCGTACGGCACGGTGCACGGGCACCCGCTGAGCGGCGAGGAGGCGTTCCTCGTCTCCCGGGAGCCGGACGGCAGCGTCTGGCTCACCCTGCGCGTGTTCTCCCGGCCCGCATCGTGGCCGATGCGGCTCGCGAGCCCCGTGCTCCGCATCGTGCAGGGCGTGTTCATGCGCCGGTACCTGCGGTCGCTGCACCCGGCGGTCGCGTCCGCCTGATCCGCTGCTCGCCGAGCGGCGTCAGCGCGCGGCGAGCCCGTCCAGGTAGGCCATGACCTCGTCGTGGCCGGCCTGGAGGTCCGACACCACCACGGCGGCGTGCGCATCCGGCGACCGGAGCTGCGCGACGTCGTAGGCGCCCGTCGCGACGGCGACGAACGGGAAGCCCGCGGCGTCGGCGGCGACGCCGTCCGCCGGGGTGTCGCCGATGATCACGACCGTTGCCCCGGCCAGCGCCTCCGCCGCGCGGCGCGTGAGGTCGCTGCGGATCCGCGCCTCGTGCCCGAAGAACGACGCCTCCCAGTCGAACAGGTCGACGTCGAGCCCCGCGCCGTCGAGCTTGTAGCGGGCCCGCAGCGGCGAGTTGCCCGTCAGCAGCGCGTTGACCCAGCCGCGTGCGGCCACGTCGGCGACGAGGCGCGGAACGCCGACCGGCACCTCCCGCCGACCCGCGCCGTAGTGCTCGACGCGCGACATGCCCTCGAGCTGCTCCCGCACGGCCGCGTGCAGCGACTCCGGCAGACCGTAGAGGTCGAGGGTCTCCCAGATGATCTGGCCATCCGTCTTCCCGTGCGCGTGCACGGTGCGGTCCTCGAGCGCCTCGCCCGCGGCGAGCTCGATCGCCCGGTGGTACATGCTGCCGGCGCGCGGGCCGTTGAGGAGGAGCGTGCCGTCGACGTCCCAGAGGACGTGCAGGGGCCGGGACGTTCGCGCGTCGGTCATGCCCCCATCCTGCCGGAGCGGAGGGCCACCCCGGGCGCGCGCACCGACGCGCCCGCCGGCCGGGGGATGATGGACGGATGCCGTCCGCCCTGCCCCTCGCCGATCCCGCCCCCGCCGACGGCCTGCTCCCCGCCTCGGCGTCGGTCGGCGCGGACGACCGCGCATTCGGCGTCTACCTGCACGTCCCGTTCTGCCGCGTCCGCTGCGGCTACTGCGACTTCAACACCTACACGGCGCCGGAGCTGCGCGGCGTGAAGCAGTCCGACTACGCGTCGCAGGCCGTGCAGGAGGTGCGCTTCGCCGGATCCGCGCTGCGGGACTCCGGCGTGCCCCCGCGTCCCGCGTCCACCGTCTTCCTCGGCGGCGGCACGCCGACGCTCCTCCCGGTCGATGACCTCGTCCGGATGCTCGACGCCGTGCGCGACACGTGGGGCGTCGCCGAGGGCGCCGAGGTCACGACGGAGGCCAATCCCGACAGCGTCGACGACGCCTACCTCGCGGCCCTCGCCGCGGGCGGCTTCACGCGCGTGTCCTTCGGCATGCAGTCCGCCGTCCCGCGCGTGCTCGCGACCCTGGAGCGCACGCACGACCCGGCCCGCATCGCGCCCGTCGTCCGCGGTGCCCGGGCGGCCGGCCTCGAGGTGAGCCTCGACCTCATCTACGGGACGCCGGGGGAGACCATCGACGACTGGCGCGCCTCCCTCGAGCAGGCGATCGCGCAGGAGCCGGACCACCTCTCCGCGTACGCGCTCATCGTGGAGCCGGGGACCAAGCTCGCACGGCAGATCCGCCGCGGCGAGGTGCCCGAACCCGACGAGGACCTCCAGGCCGACATGTACGAGCTCGCCGACCGCATGCTCGGCGAGGCGGGCTACGAATGGTACGAGGTGAGCAACTGGGCCCGCGACGGCCGCCGCAGCCGCCACAACCTCGCCTACTGGCAGGGCCACGACTGGTGGGGCGTCGGCCCGGGCGCGCACAGCCACGTGGGCGGCGTCCGCTGGTGGAACGTCAAGCACCCGGCCGCCTACGCCGACCGCGTGCTCGCGGGCGCGTCACCGGGCGCGGGACGCGAGTCGCTCGACGACGCGACGCGCGAGGTGGAGCGCGTGCTGCTCGGGGCCCGCATCCGCGACGGCCTCGCCATCCCGACGCTCACGGCCGAGGGCCGCCGCCAGGTCGCCGGGCTCATCGCCGACGGCCTGGTGGATCCGCGCGCCGCGCTGTCGGGCACCCTCGTGCTCACGCTGCAGGGGCGCCTGCTGGCCGACGCGGTCGTGCGCCGGCTCCTCGAGGACTAGGCCGGGGCCCGCCCGGAGCGCCGCGGGGACACCTCAGAGGACGACCGCGCCCACCTCGTCGCCGGCCTCGCGCTCGGCGTCGCTGCGCTCCACGCAGAACTCGTTGCCCTCGGGGTCCGCGAGCACCACCCAGCCGCTGCCGTCGGCGTTGCGCCGGTCGGCGACGAGCGACGCCCCGAGGGCCAGCACGCGGTCGACCTCCTCGTCGCGCGTGCGGTCGTCGGGGGCGAGGTCCAGGTGGACCCGGTTCTTCGCGGTCTTCGGCGTCTGGGCGCGCTGCAGGATGATGCCGAGCCCGGACACGGGATCGCCGAGCCACGCGGCGTCCTCGCCGGGGAGGTTGGGCTCGTCCGGATCCTCCTCGAAGCCGGTCACACCGGCCCAGAAGAGGGAGAGCGCGTGCGGATCGCCGCAGTCTATCGCGACGTGCCGGATCCTGGCGCTCACGGACGACCGCCTACTTGATCCACCGGATGTTGAGCGGGTAGCGGTACGGCCGTCCGGCCTGCACGCGGGTGCCGCCGATGATGGCGAACACGATGTTGACCACGACCACCGCGAAGATCACGAGGCCGAGCAGCAGGGAGATGATCACGCCGAGGAACGGGATGACCCCGAAGACCACCTGCAGCACGTTGAGGATGACCAGCGCGCCGGCGACGTTGATGGTCCAGTTGGTCGCCTCCTTGCCCTCCTGGTCGGTGAACCGGCCGCGCTCCCGGAACACGAGCCACACGATGAACGACGGCACTATGAGGATCGCGAGGAAGTGCGTGAGCGACGCCCACAGGCGGTCCTCGCTCGGGGTGAGCGGAGCGGGCGCCCCGTAGGGGTGGGGATCGGGTGCGGACATCGCGGGGAGCCTCTCGGTGCCGGGCGACGACCGGGGATCGGCGGACGCGGACGGATCGTGGGTGGGGCCTGGTAGCACCGGGCCCCTCCACGGTACCGCCGACGACGCGCGACCGGCAATGTCGACCATCCCCGCACCCGCGGTACGATTGGCAGTCAGAACCGACGAGTGCCAGGAGGGAGCGGCCATGGTCTCGGAACGCGGACTCGACGTCCTCCGGGTGATCGTGCAGGACTACGTGTCCTCGCGGGAGCCCGTGGGCTCCAAGTCCATCGTGGAGCGCCATGCCTTCGGGGTGTCGGCCGCCACGATCCGCAACGACATGGCCCTCCTCGAGGAGGAGGAGCTCATCGCCGCCCCGCACACGTCGTCCGGCCGGGTGCCCACCGACAAGGGGTACCGCCTCTTCGTGGACCAGCTCGCCGACGTGCGCCCGCTCACGCCCGCGCAACGCCAGGCGATCCACGTGTTCCTCGGCGAGTCCGTCGACCTCGACGACGTGCTCGCGCGGACCGTCCGGCTCCTCGCGCAGCTCACCAACCAGGTCGCGCTCGTCCAGTACCCGTCGCTCGCCACGAGCCACGTCAAGCACGTCGAGCTGGTGGCGCTGTCGACCACGCGCGTGCTCACGGTGCTCATCACCGACACGGGGCGCGTGGAGCAGCGTGTCGTCGAGCTCGCGGGCGACCCGGACGACGCGTTCCTGGCGATCATGCGCACGCGCATCAACCAGGCGGTCGGCGGGCTCGGCCTCGCGGAGGCGGCGACCCGGCTCGAGACCCTGGCCGACGAGGTCGAGCCGGCGCAGCGGGCGGCGGCATCCGTCCTCGCGGGCACGCTCGTCGAGCAGGTGCTCGCGAACAGGCAGGAGCGGTTGCTCCTCGCCGGATCCGCGAACCTCGCCCGCACGGAGCGGGACTTCCCCGGCAGCATCTCGCCCGTCCTCGAGGCCATCGAGGAGCAGGTGGTGCTCCTGCGCCTGCTCGGCGAGATGGAGGCCGACCAGCACGGCGTCTCCGTGAGCATCGGCCGGGAGAACGCCCCGTTCGGCCTCGGGGAGACCAGCGTGCTCACGAGCGGCTACAGCTCCTCCGGCGGCGTCCTCGCGCGCCTCGGCGTGCTGGGCCCGACCCGGATGGACTACTCCACCAACATGGCGTCGGTGCGCGCGGTCGCGCGCTACCTCTCGCGCCTGCTCGAGGAGCGGTGACGCCCGCACGCCGGCGCACCGCCCCCTGTTCCCACGACCATCACCACCGAAGGGCCCGACGTGGCTGACCACTACGAAGTACTGGGCGTGAGCCGCGAGGCGACGCCCGAGGAGATCAAGAAGGCGTACCGCAAGCAGGCGCGCCAGCTCCACCCGGACGTCAACGACGCTCCGGACGCCGCCGAGCGGTTCAAGCTCGTGACGCACGCGTACGACGTGCTGTCGGATCCCCAGCAGCGCCAGCAGTACGACCTCGGCCCGCAGGCGGGCTTCGGGGGCGGCGGCCAGGGCTTCGGCGGGTTCGGCGACATCTTCGAGACCTTCTTCGGCGGCCAGCAGGGCGGCGGCGGACGCGGTCCGCGCTCGCGCCAGGAGCGCGGCCAGGACGCGCTCCTCCGCGTCGAGGTCGAGCTCGACGAGGTCATCTTCGGCGTGCACCGCGACCTCGAGATCGACACCGCGGTCGTGTGCGACACCTGCCACGGATCCTGCGCGCAGCCCGGCACGAGCGCCGTCACGTGCGACATCTGCCGCGGCTCCGGCAGCATCCAGCGCCAGGTGCGCTCGCTCCTCGGCAACGTGATGACGTCGAGCCCCTGCGGCACCTGCCGCGGCTACGGCACCGTCATCCCGCACCCGTGCCCCACCTGCCAGGGCCAGGGTCGCGTCCGCGCGCGTCGCACCGTCCCGGTCGACATCCCGGCGGGCGTCGACACGGGCCTCCGCCTCCAGATGCCCGGCTCCGGCGAGGTCGGCCCCGCGGGCGGGCCGAACGGCGACCTCTACCTCGAGATCAAGGTCGCGCACCACGACGTCTTCAGCCGCAACGGCGACGACCTGCTGGCCACCGTCGAGGTGAGCATGGTCGACGCGATCCTCGGCAGCGACGCGCGCATCGAGGCGCTCGACGGCGACGTCGACCTGGAGCTGCGCCCCGGCATCCAGAGCGCGGAGATCATCACGGTCCGCGGGCGCGGCGTGACGAAGCTCCGCGGCTCCGGGCGCGGCGACCTCAAGATCGGCATCCAGGTCGTCACGCCGCAGAAGCTGGACCACAAGGAGCGCGACCTCATCCAGCAGTTCGCGCGCCGCCACAAGGCGCCGGCGCCGCACCTGGCCCACTTCCAGCAGGGCCTGTTCCAGAAGCTCCGCGACCGCTTCCTCAACGTCTGACCGTGGCGCACTTCCACCTCGCCGACGACCTCGACGCGACCGACCTCGCCGTCGGCCGGGCCGTCGCGCTCGGACCGCAGGAGTCGCGGCACGCCGTGACGGTCGGGCGGATCCGCGCGGGCGAGGGACTGCTCGTCGGGGACGGCCGCGGCGTCATCGCGTCGTGCGTCGTCACGACGGCGGATCCGCAGCGGCTCGAGCTGCGCGTGGAGTCCGTCGAGGAGCACCCGGAGCCGTCGCCGCGCGTCGTCCTCGTGCAGGCGCTGGCGAAGGGGGACCGCGACGAGCTCGCCGTGCAGGCGGCCACCGAGCTGGGTGTCGACGCCGTGATCCCGTGGCAGGCGCAGCGCTCCGTCTCCCGGTGGGAGGGCGCCAAGGTCGCCAAGGGCCGGGAGCGCTGGCGCGCGATCGTCCGCGAGGCCGTGAAGCAGTCCATCCGGCCCCGCGTGCCCGCGGTGGAGGAGCTCGCGTCCACGAAGGACCTCGTGCGCCGGGCGCAGACCGCGCGCGTGCTCGTGCTCGATCCGACCGCCGACGCGCGGCTCTCCCGGCTCGACCTCACCGCGTGCGGACGCGACGCGACGTCGGATGTGCTCCTCGTCGTGGGACCGGAGGGCGGCATCGGCCCGGCCGAGGTGGAGGCGCTCCGCTCGGCGGGCGCGATCCCCGTGGCGCTCGGGTCCGGGATCCTCCGCACGTCCACCGCCGGGCCCGCCGCGCTGGCGCTCGTCAACGCCGCGCTCGGGCGCTGGTGACGTCGCGGGTCCCGCGTAGGCTGGGCGCATGACCAGCAGCGCAGAGCCCACCGTCTTCGAGCGCATCGTCGCGCGGGAGATCCCGGCCGAGATCGTCGCGGAGACCGACCGCGTCATCGCCTTCGAGGACATCGCGCCCAAGGCGCCCGTGCACGTGCTCGTGGTGCCCAAGACGGCCGCGTACCGCGACGTCGTCGAGCTCGCCGCGGGCGATCCCGCGCTCCTCGCGGAGGTCGTCGAGGTCGCGTCGCGCATCGCCGCGGAGCGCGCGGGCGGCCAGTTCCGCCTCCTGTTCAACACGGGGGCCGACGCCGGCCAGACCGTCTTCCACGTGCACGCGCACGTGCTCGCCGGCTTCGCCCAGGGGGACCATGTCGGGCTCTGACCCGCGGGGCGGCGCGTCGCCTGAGGCGGACCGCGTCGAGCAGACGGCGACGATGGACGGCGTGCTCATGGTGCGCCTCCTCGGGCCGCAGGACCGGCTGCTCCGGCAGATCGAGCGCGAGCACCCGGACGTCGACGTCCGGGTCCGCGGCAACGAGATCACGCTCGTCGGCACCCGGGCGGACGTGGCCGCGGCCCGTCGGCTCATCGACGAGGTCGTGGCGATGGTGGAGGACGGACAGCACGTGGAACCCCAGGAGATCGAGACGAGCGCGCGCCGGCTCGGCGAGGACGACGCGCGGACCCTGTCCGACGTGCTGAGCGAGGCGATCGTGCAGTCGCGCGGCCGCACGGTCCGGCCCAAGACGCAGGGCCAGAAGCAGTACGTGCAGGCCATCGACGAGAACACCATCGTGTTCGGCATCGGCCCCGCCGGCACCGGCAAGACCTACCTCGCCATGGCGAAGGCCGTGCAGGCGCTGCAGCGCAAGGAGGTCGAGCGGATCATCCTCACGCGTCCGGCCGTCGAGGCGGGGGAGCGGCTCGGCTACCTGCCCGGCTCCCTCACCGACAAGATCGACCCGTACCTGCGCCCGCTGTTCGACGCGCTCAACGAGATGATGGATCCCGAGCTCGTCCCGAGGCTCATGGCCTCGAACACCATCGAGGTCGCGCCGCTCGCCTACATGCGCGGTCGCACGCTCAACAACGCGTTCGTCGTGCTCGACGAGGCGCAGAACACCACGCCCGAGCAGATGAAGATGTTCCTCACGCGCCTCGGCTTCGGCTCGAAGATGGTCGTCACGGGCGACATTACGCAGGTCGACCTGCCCACCGGGTCCAGCGGGCTGCAGCTGGTCACGCGCGTGCTGGACGGCATGGACGACATCCACTTCTCCCGCCTCACGAGCGACGACGTCGTGCGGCACACCCTGGTCGGCCGCATCGTGGACGCGTACACGCGCTACGACGCGGAGCGCCAGGCCGCCGACCACCTCCGCGCCGAGCGCCGCACCGCCCCTGGGAGCACCCGATGAGCATCGAGATCAACAACGAGTCGGCCGTGGAGGTCGATGAACCGCTCATCCAGCGGCTCGCCACGTACGCGCTCGACACCCTGCACGTGCACCCCGACGCGGAGCTCGCCATCGTGATGGTGGACGAGGGCGCCATGGAGCAGCTGCACGTGCAGTGGATGGACGAGCCGGGCCCCACCGACGTCCTCAGCTTCCCCATGGACGAGCTGCGCCCCGGCACCGAGGACCGCCCGACGCCCGCCGGCCTCCTCGGCGACATCGTCGTGTGCCCGCAGGTCGCGGCCGAGCAGGCGGTGACGGCCGGGCACTCCACGATGGAGGAGATCCTGCTGCTGACGGCGCACGGCATCCTGCACCTGCTCGGCTTCGACCACGCCGAGCCCGACGAGGAGCGCGAGATGTTCGGGCTCCAGCGCGACATCCTGATCGGCTTCGCCATGAGCGAGCGCGGGCGCTGACCGCCTCGATGCTCACCCTCCTCCTCCCCGCGTTCCTCCTGGTCGTCCTCGGCGGCCTCTTCGCCGCCGCCGAGTCCGCCATCTCCTCGCTGTCCCGCGCGGACATCCAGGAGCTCGCGATCACCTCGCGCGCCCGCCGCTCGATGCTCGCGATCTCGGTCGACACGGGGGCGTACATCAACGCGCTCGGCTTCGTGCGCATCATCGCCGAGACCGGCGCCGCGGTCCTCGTGACGCTCGCGCTGGCGTCGACGATCGACGAGTGGTGGATCACGCTGCTGGTCGCCGCAGCGATCATGACGGCCGTCTCGTTCGTGCTCGTGGGCGCGAGCCCGCGCTCGGTCGGCCGGGTGCACGCGCGCCCGCTGCTGTCGTGGACGGCGCTGCTCGTGCGCGTGATCCGCGTGGCCATCGGCCCCGTCGCCGACGCCCTCGTCGCCCTCGGCAACCGCGTGACGCCCGGCCGCCCCAAGACCGTCGCGACGTTCACCAGCGAGGAGCAGCTGCTGAGCATGGTCGACGAGGCCACCGAGCTCGAGGTGCTCGAGGAGGACGACCGCGAGCTCATCCACTCCATCTTCGAGTTCAACGACACCGTGGTCCGCGAGGTGATGATCCCGCGCACCGACATGGTGGTGGTGGAGCAGAGCGTGCTCGTGGGATCCGCGCTCGGGCTCTTCCTCTCCCGCGGCATCTCCCGCGCTCCCGTCACGGGTCGCGACTCCGACGAGATCGAGGGCGTGCTGTACCTGCGCGACCTCGCGCGCATGGTCTACGAGCGGCCCGAGGAGGCGGAGCGCACCACCGTGGACCAGCTCGCGCGCCCCGCCGTGTTCGTCCCCGAGTCGCAGAAGGCCGACGCGCTGCTCCGGCAGATGCAGCTCGAGTCGAACCACCTCGCGATGGTCGTGGACGAGTACGGCGGCATCGCCGGGCTCGTGACGCTCGAGGACCTCATCGAGGAGCTCGTGGGCGACATCAGCGACGAGTACGACCGCGACGTCCCCGAGTTCGAGGACCTGGGGGACGGCGTGTACCGTGTGAGCGCCCGGCTGCCGATCGACGAGCTGGGCGACCTGTTCGGGCTCGAGCTCGACGACGACGACGTGGACAGCGCCGGCGGACTCCTCGCCAAGACCCTGGGCCGTCTGCCCGAGCGCGGATCCGTGGTGCGCGTCGGCGGCCTCGTCCTCACGGCCGACCGGGTCGAGGGGCGCCGCACGCGCATCAGCACGATCCTCGTCGAGCGCGACCGCGCGGACGATGCCGACGACGACCACGAGGCGGCCCCCGCGGGCGCCGCCGCCAGCAGAGGACACGACCATGACTGATCCCCAGGACGACGGGATGCCCGACGACGCGGCCGCCGAGGCGGTGCGCGAGGCGCCTGCGGAGGATGCCGCCGCGCCCGCACCGCTGTCGGACGAGGCCTGGGGCATCGACCGCGACGCGGAGCCGTCGCGCGCGAAGCGCAAGCCGCGCGGGGGAGCGCCCGCCTACCGCGCGGGCTTCGTCTCCTTCGTCGGCCGCCCGAACGTGGGGAAGTCCACGCTCACGAACGCCCTGGTGGGCGAGAAGGTCGCCATCACGAGCTCCAAGCCGCAGACGACGCGCAAGGCCATCCGCGGGATCGTGCACCGGCCGGACGGGCAGCTCATCCTCGTCGACACCCCCGGGATCCACCGGCCGCGGACGCTGCTCGGCGAGCGGCTGAACGCGCTGGTGCAGACGACGCTCGGCGACGTGGACGTCATCGGGCTGTGCATCCCCGCGGACGAGCGCATCGGCCCGGGCGACCGCTTCATCAACGAGCAGCTCGACGAGTACCCGCGCGCCCGCAAGATCGCCATCGTCACCAAGACCGACTCCGCCTCCCGGCACGCGGTCGCCGAGCAGCTCCTCGCCGTGCAGGAGCTGCGCGACTGGGACGCGATCGTGCCGGTCTCGGCCGTCGAGGCGATCCAGCTCGACGCGCTCGTGGGCGAGCTTCTGAAGGCGCTGCCCGTGTCGGAGCAGCTCTACCCGTCCGACGCCGTCACCGAGGAGGGGCTCGAGGCACGCATCTCGGAGCTCATCCGCGAGGCCGCGCTCGAGGGCGTCCAGGACGAGCTGCCGCACTCGCTCGCCGTGACGATCGACGACATGATCCAGCGCGAGGACAAGGAGCTGCTCGAGATCTACGCGAACCTCTTCGTCGAGCGCGACAGCCAGAAGGGCATCGTCATCGGCGCGCAGGGCTCGCGGCTGAAGCACGTGGGGCAGGTGGCGCGCGCGCAGATCGAGCCGCTCGTCGGGACGCGCGTGTTCCTGTCGCTCCGCGTGAAGATCGCCAAGGACTGGCAGCGCGACCCGAAGCTGCTCGGCCGACTCGGCTTCTGATCCGCGGGGCCCCGGGCCGTACATCCCGCGGATGAGATCGGGGCGCCTGCGCGGGGATCATCCGCCCGCGAGCGCGCCCCGGCCGGGCGCGGCACGTACGGTGGTCGCATGCTCCGACGGATCCCGAGGTACCAGCTCGTCCTCGACGTCGTCCTCGCCGCGGCCTTCGTCGTCCTCCTCGCCCCCGGATCGGTGGGCGTCGCCGCCGCGAGCGCGTTCGGGGTCTTCTCGTTCGCGACCTCCCAGGTCTCGCTGGTCCTCGTGCTGCTCATGGGCGCGGCCCTGGCCGTCCGTCGACTCGCGCCGGGGCTCTCGCTGGCCGTCGCGTGGGCGGGCGCGATCATCCAGATGGGCGCCGGAGCCGCGGTCGAGCCCGGCGACATCGCCATCGCGTTCGTCGTCTACTGCACCGCGGCGTACGGCGGCCGGATCGTCCGCGCGCTCGGCCTCGCCTCCGCCATCGTCGGTGGCGTGGTCGCCGCCTGCTACCTGTCCTACGCCTCGGGCCGCGTCCCCATCGGCAGCGCCGCGTTCAGCTCGGGGGAGTGGACCGCGTTCGCGACCCTCTTCCTCTTCCTCCTCCTCTGCGCGTGGAGCGTGCTGCTCGCGTCGTGGACGGCGGGCCGCCTCGTCGTCGCGTCCCGCGCGTCGCACGCCAGCCGCGACGCGCAGGAGGCCGCCGAGCGCGACCAGGCCCGGGCGCTGCAGGACGTCGTGGTCGAGCAGGAGCGCAACCGGATCGCGCGGGACATGCACGACGTGGTCGCCCACTCGCTCGCCGTGGTGATCGCGCAGGCCGACGGCGCGCGCTACGCCCGGCTGGTGGATCCCGAGGCCGCGGACGAGGCGCTCCGCACGATCTCCACCACCGCCCGGCAGGCGCTCGGCGACGTGCGGATCCTGCTGGCGCAGCTCCGGCACAGCGAGGACGACGCCCCGCAGCCCGAGCTGAAGGAGCTCAGCGACCTCATCGACCAGATGCGCTCGACGGGGCTCACGATCGAGTTCCTCGAGACGGGCCAGCCCGGCGAGTTCGGCACCGGGCAGCAGCTCGCGGTGTACCGGATCGTGCAGGAGGCGCTGACCAACGTGCTGCGGCACGGCGACGTGGGCCACCCCGTCGAGGTGGAGCTCGCGTGGGAGCCGGACGGCGTCTCGGTGACGGTGCGCAGCCGCACGCTCCCGGAGCCGGTGCGCCCGGCGCGCACCGCGACGGGCATCATCGCCCTGCCCGTGCTCCCTCCCGCCCCCGCCACCCCCGCGCAGCCCGTCGGCCACGGCCTCGCCGGGATGCGCGAGCGCGCCACGCTGTCCGGCGGCCGCTTCTCCGCGGGCGTGCGCGAGGGCGTGTGGACCGTGTCGGCGTGGATCCCGTTCGCGCCCGCCACGCGCCCCGTCCCCCGCGTCCCCGTCGCCGGCGCGTCGGTCGGCACGGGAGCGGACGCGCCCAGCCGTCCCCTCACCCTCGACGAGCTGTTCCCGCCGGAGGCCGCGGCCGCGGGCACGGCGACCCCCGGCGTTCCCGCGGCGCCCGTCAGCCCGCACCGCACCGCGGCCGCCCGCGGGGCCGCCGCCTCCGCGGCGCGTCGCGCCCGCGACGACCGGCCCGCCGGATCCTGACCCGCCGCGCCCACGCGATACGCTCCCCCCGCCGACCTCGATCGAAGGACCCTCCCGTGCCCACCCCACCCATCCGCGTCGCCCTGGTCGACGACCAGGCCCTGTTCCGCACGGGCGTCCGCATGCTCATCTCCTCGCAGCCCGACCTGGAGTTCGCCGGCGAGGCCGCCAACGGCCAGGAGGCGGTGGAGCTCGCGCGCACCGAGCGTCCCGACGTGATCCTCATGGACATCCGCATGCCGGTGATGGACGGCATCCAGGCCACGGCCGAGGTCCTGCGCGCGGCCGACGCGCGGGGCGATCGGCCGCCGCGCGTCCTCGTCCTCACGACCTTCGACCTCGACGAGAGCGCCGCGCGCGCCATCCGCGCGGGGGCGAGCGGCTTCGTCCTCAAGGACGCCGACCCCGAGTTCCTGCTCGCCGCCATCCGCACCGTCCACGCCGGCAACTCGGTCATCGCGGCGTCCGCGACGCGTCAGCTGCTCGAGCACTTCGACCCGGGCTCGAGGCCCCGCGTCGCCCCGCCCGCGTTCGCCTCGCTGACCTCGCGCGAGCGGGAGATCTTCGTCCTCGCCGCGCGCGGGCTGAGCAACGCGGAGATCGCGCAGGCGGAGTTCCTCAGCGAGGCGACGGTGAAGACGCACGTGAGCCGCATCCTCGCGAAGCTCAGCCTCCGCGACCGCGTCCAGCTCGTGGTCTTCGCCTTCGAGCACCGGCTCACCGGATCGCCGACCCAGGGGTAGCCACTCCCGATCGGCGGGAGGCCGCTCGCATCCCCGTCGGCTAGATTCCCCTCGCCTGCCCGCTCCCTTCGCAAGAGGACCACCGTGCTCCACGATCTCGAAGACCTGTCGCTGCTGACCGCGTCGACCGTCACCGCCGCGACGCTCGCACCCGTGATCGGGCTCATCCTCCTCGCGGTCGTGGCCCGCCGGGCCCGCCAGACGACGGGCGCACGTGCGGCGGACCCCCGGCGCACCGCGGGCGAGCTCGCCCTCGGCGCCCTCGTCGGCGCGCTGGGCGGCCTGGCCCTCGCCTTCGTGCTCGGCGACGTCATGGACCTGTTCGGCGTGGTGCTGTCGCTGCCGACGCGCGGCTGGACGGCGGTCGGCGGCATGGGCCTCGGCATCCTCGTCGTCGCCGTCGTGCGCAGCGGCCGCAGCGTCACCGGGGTCGGCGGTTCCGGGAGGCCGTCGCGCCGTCTCCGCGTCCTCCACCGCGTGCTGGCCGTGCTCGTCGTGCCCCTGGTCGTGCTCACCTCGGCCATCGGGATCAACGCGGACCTGCAGGAGTACCCGAACGTGGCGGCCGCCTTCGGCCTCACCCGCGTCGGTCCGCTCGACACCTCCGACCTCGCGTCGCCGCAGCCCGCCCCCGGGGAGCCGGCCGCGGACTCCACCGTGCCGATCGAGGAGTCGTGGACGCCGGGCGAGGAGATCCCCGGCCACGGCCGCGTCGGGACCGTCACCATCCCGGGCACGCAGTCGGGCTTCACGGCGCGCGACGCCATCGTGTACCTCCCGCCCGCGGCCCTGGTGCCGGACGCCCCGGAGCTGCCCGTGCTCATCGCCATGTCCGGACAGCCGGGCAAGCCGCTCGACCTGCTCGCGTCGGGCCGCTTCGAGATGATCCTCGACTCCTACGCCGCAGCCCACCACGGCCTCGCGCCCATCGTCGTCATGCCCGACCAGCTGGGCGCGTCGGACGCGAACCCCATGTGCATCGACTCGTCCCTCGGGAACTCGGAGACGTACCTCACGGTCGACGTGCCCACCTGGATCCGTGCGAACCTCCGGGTGCTGGACGACCGCACGTCCTGGGCCCTGCTCGGCTTCTCGCAGGGCGGCACGTGCGCCGCGCAGCTCGGGGCCGCGCACCCGGAGGTGTACGGCTCGTTCGTGGACATCTCCGGCGAGATCGGCCCGTGGGCGGGTCCCACGACCATCGACGTCGCCTTCGGCGGGTCGCACGACCGGTACGCGGCGTCGATCCCGTCGGCCGTCATGGCGAGCCGAGCGCCCTACGCCGACACCCAGGCCGTGTTCTGCGTGGGCGAGGAGGATTCCGGGTACCGTCCCGGCGTGGAGCAGGTGGAGGCCGCCGCGGTCGCCGCCGGCATCGACGCGCGGCTGAGCATCGCGCCCGGCAGCTCGCACGACTGGGGGACGGTGAAGTGGTGCACGGCCGACGCCCTGCCCACGCTCGGCCAGCGCCTGGGACTGACCCGATGACGGCGCGTCCGCGCATCCTGACGATCCAGGGCGCCGCCCGGGCCCTCCTCGGGCGGCTCGTCGCGCAGCCGGTGACCCTCGGGATCGCCGGGGTCGTCCTGCTGCTCGCCGTGCTGCCCGCCGTCTCGGAGGTCTGGCGCCGCGTCGTCCACCACCAGCTGGCCACCGGCTACGAGGCGGTCGTCGAGCGCGGACACTGGTGGACGACCGCCACGGCGGCGTTCCTCACCGACGGGCCCGTGGAGCTCGTCGTCTCGCTCCTGGCGGTCCTGGTGCTCGTCGGCGTGGCGGAGCACCTCATGGGCTGGTGGCGCACGCTCCTCGGGTTCGTGCTGACCGGCGCCGTCGGATCGCTCCTCGGCATCGCCGTGCAGGCGCTCGGGCTCGTGGACGGCGAGCTCTGGTCGCACGGCGTGCGCGGCGTGGCGACGGCGGACCCGCTCACGGCGGTCGCGGGGGTGCTCGCCCTGTCGAGCGCGTGGGCCGGCGTCCTGTGGCGGCGGCGGATCCGCGTGGTCATCGTCGTCGTCGTGCTCGTGTTCCTGCTCTACTCGGGCCAGCCGAGCGACCTCTACCGTCTGCTCGCGATCCTCGTCGGCGGGGTCCTCGGCGCGCTGCTGCACCGGCCGGCCGGGGGAGCGCGTTGGCAGCGCAGCTCCCACCACGAGGTGCGCGTGATGCTCGCGGCCGTCGTCGCCATCCTCGGCACGGGCCCCGTCATCGCCCTGCTGTCCCGCAGCCGCTACGGCCCGCTCGCCCCCATCGCGCTGCTCTTCGTCGACGACCGGGTGCCGGGAGACGCGATCTCGACCCGCTGCCTGTCGAGCGACTTCACGCACGACTGCCTGCAGGAGATCATGCTGGCGCGGATCGGCGGCGGGGTCGGTCCGATCCTGCTCTCCGTGGCCCCGCTGCTGGCGCTGCTCGTCGCCGCGTACGGGCTGGCGCGCGGGCGGCGCTTCGCCGTGTGGCTGGCCGTGAGCGTGAACACGCTCCTGGCCGTGCTGTCCGCCTACGCGTTCGGCATGCTCGTGCACCGCGACATGGTCTCGCCGCGCCTGTCGGCGTCCCCGTCCGCGCACCCGGAGGCGGTGGCCGCGCTCGTCGCGTCGGTGGCGCTGCCGCTCGGCAGCGCGATCGTCCTCGTGCTCCTGCGCCGGCACTTCACGATCCTGTCGACGGCCCCCGCGATCCGACGGTTCCTCGTGACGACGGGCGTGGCCCTGGCCGGGCTCATGGCGCTGTTCGTGGCGACCGGGCTGGCGCTCTCCGATGCCTTCACCCGGCCGGTGGACCTCAACGACCTGCTGGCCGAGGCGCCCGACCGCTTCATCCCGGCGTCGTTCCTGCGCGGCGAGTCCCTGGACTTCCTGCCGACCGACCCGATCACCGACATCGTCTACCGCGGCGTCGGGCCGGCGTTCTGGATCATCCTGGTGATCGCGAGCCTGCGCGCCATCGCGGACGTCCGCATCGCCGCGGTGCCCCGGGCGCAGGCGCGCGTCGCGCCGGCCCTCCGCCGCGGGGCGATCGGCTCGCTGTCGCACATGGCGACGTGGCCGGGGAACTCGTACTGGATCGCCGCAGACGGGCAGACGGTCGTGGCGTACCGCGTCGTGGGCAGCGTCGCCATCACGACCGCCGCGCCGCTCGGTCCGCCCGACGACGACGGGGCACTCCGCGACGTCCTCGGCCAGTTCGCGCGCTTCGCCGACGACAACGGGTGGACGCCCGTCTTCTACAGCGTGCCCGCGTCGATGGCCCCGCTGTTCCTCGACATGGGCTGGGAGACGCTCGTCGTCGCCGAGGAGACCGTCGTGCGCCCGGGCACCTGGCAGACCACGGGCAAGAAGTGGCAGGACGTGCGCACGTCCATCAACCGGGCCGATCGCGCGGGCATCCGCGCCGAGTGGACGACGTGGGCCGAGCTCCCGCTCGCGTGGGCGAGCCAGATCGAGCAGATGTCCGAGGAGTGGGTTGCGGAGAAGGAGCTGCCCGAGATGGGCTTCACGCTGGGCGGCGTGGAGGAGCTCCGCGATCCCGCCGTGCGGCTCATGCTCGCCATCGACGGCGACGACCGCGTGCAGGCCGCCACGAGCTGGCTGCCCACGTGGCGCGACGGCGAGGTGATCGGCTGGACGCTCGACTTCATGCGCCGCCGGCCGGACGGCATCAACGGCGTGATGGAGTTCCTCATCGCCCGCTCGGCCATGCGCATGAAGGAGGACGGCATCGAGTTCATGAGCCTGTCCGCCGCGCCGCTCGCGCAGACGCGCGCCGCCTCCCCGCGGGGCGAGCACGCGGACGCGGACGCCGGATCGGAGGGGCAGGAGGGCGCGGTCGAGCGGATCCTCGAGTTCCTCGCCGACTCGCTGGAGCCGGTCTACGGCTTCCGCTCGCTGCTGGAGTTCAAGCGCAAGTTCCAGCCGGAGCTCGTGCCGCTGATCATGGCGTACCCGGACGCGACCGCCCTGCCGACCGTGGGCCTCGCCCTCACCCGGGCGTACCTGCCGTCGACGTCCGTGCGCGACCTCACGCGCGTGCTCCGCTCCGCCCGCTGAGCGCCGCGCGGGCGCCGCGCAGGCGCCGCGGCGGGTGCGGATCCCCGCGGCGCCGGTGTACCGTGGGTCCATGCAGTCCGGCCGCCTCCTCCTTAGTCGCCGCGGCGAGGCCTGATCCGGCCCTCCTCGTCGCGGAGTCCCGTCACGGCTGACCCGAACCAGACGAGGAGACGACCATGAAGAGCACGCAGACCCCCAGCGGGATGCCCGTCCACAAGTACCGCCCGTACCACGAGCAGATCGCCGTCGACCTGCCCGACCGCACCTGGCCCGCCCGCCGGATCACCGAGGCGCCGCGCTGGTGCGCGGTCGACCTCCGCGACGGCAACCAGGCGCTCATCGACCCGATGAGCCCCGAGCGCAAGCGGATCATGTTCGACCTGCTGGTGCGCATGGGCTACAAGGAGATCGAGGTCGGCTTCCCGTCGGCGAGCCAGACCGACTTCGACTTCGTCCGCAGCCTCATCGAGGAGGACGCGATCCCGGACGACGTCACCATCCAGGTCCTCACGCAGGCGCGCGAGCACCTCATCGCCCGCACCTACGAGTCGCTGCGCGGCGCGAAGCAGGCCATCGTGCACCTCTACAACTCGACGAGCGTCCTCCAGCGCGACGTCGTGTTCCGCACGGACCGCCAGGGGATCATCGACATCGCGCTCGAGGGGGCGCGCCTCTGCAAGCGGTATGAGGAGACGATCCCCGAGGTGGACGTCTACTACGAGTACTCGCCCGAGAGCTACACGGGCACGGAGCTCGAGTTCGCCGCGGAGATCTGCAACCGCGTCGTCGAGGTCTTCGACCCCACGCCCGAGCGCAAGGTGATCCTCAACCTGCCGGCCACCGTCGAGATGGCGACGCCGAACGTCTACGCCGACTCCATCGAGTGGATGTGCCGCCACATCGACCGCCGCGACGAGGTCCTCGTCTCGCTGCACCCGCACAACGACCGCGGCACGGCCGTGGCCGCCGCGGAGCTCGGCTACCTGGCCGGCGCCGACCGCATCGAGGGATGCCTCTTCGGCAACGGGGAGCGCACGGGCAACGTCGACCTCGTCGCGCTCGGCATCAACCTGTTCACGCAGGGCATCGACCCGCAGATCGACTTCAGCGACCTCGACGGGATCAAGCGCACGGCCGAGCACTGCAACCAGCTGGCCGTGCCCGAGCGGAGCCCGTGGGCGGGCGACCTCGTCTACACGGCGTTCAGCGGATCCCACCAGGACGCCATCAAGAAGGGGTTCGAGGCCATGGCCGTCGACGCCGCCGCGCGGGGCGTCACCGTGGACGAGATCCCGTGGGCCGTGCCGTACCTGCCGGTCGACCCGCAGGACCTCGGCCGCTCCTACGAGGCCGTGATCCGCGTCAACTCGCAGTCGGGCAAGGGCGGCGTCGCGTACCTGCTGAAGGCCGACCACTCGCTCGACCTGCCGCGCCGCCTGCAGATCGAGTTCTCCGGCGTGGTGCAGGCCACGACCGACGCCGAGGGCGGCGAGGTGACGAGCGCGCAGATCTGGTCGATCTTTCAGGACGAGTACCTCCCCGCGCCGCTCGACCGCGCCGAGGAGAAGTGGGGCCGCTTCGAGCTGACCTCCACGCGCACGTCGAGCGACATGGGCGGATCCGTGTCCCTCGAGGTCGAGCTCCGCGACGGCGACGAGGTGCGCGCGGCGTCCGCGTCCGGCAACGGGCCCATCGCCGCGTTCCTGCAGGTGCTGGCCGACCAGGGCGTCGACGTGCGCCTCCTCGACTACGTGGAGCACGCGCTGAGCGCGAGCGGCGACGCGCTGGCCGCGTCGTACGTGGAGCTCGAGGTCGAGGGCGTGCGCCTCTGGGGCGTCGGCATCGACGAGGACAGCTCGACCGCGTCGCTCGAGGCGATCGTCTCCGGGGTCAACCGGGCGATCCGCCGCACCGTGCGCGAGCCGGAGCTGGCCGCGGTCTGACCCGCTCCGCGCGACGCCGCGCATGTACGACGGCCGGGCGGCGACGCCCGGCCGTCGTGCGTCAGCGACGCGGGCGCGGGCGGCGCAGGGCCGTGAAGCGCAGGCGGCTGAGCGCGCGCTGCTCCGGCAGGCTCCAGCCGAAGCGCACCGCGAGGAGCCGCGTCGTGGCCGTGACGGCGACGCACACGATGGCCGCGACCCACATGGGCACGCCGAACGCCGCGAGCACGACGACGATGACCGCGCCCACGCCCGCCGCGACGGCGTAGAGCGAGCCCACGTGCATCATCGCGATGGGCAGGTTGAGCAGCAGGTCGCGCACGAACGAGCCGCCGACCGCCGAGACGACGCCGATGAAGACGGCGGGCACCCCCGGCACGCCGGCCGCCAGCGCCTTCGACGTGCCGATGGCGCAGAACAGGCCGATGGTGAGCGCGTCGAGGGCGGTGATGACCACGTCGAGGCGGGTGAAGATCCGCTCGAGGAGCATGCCGCCGAGGGCCGCGGCGACCGCGACGAGCATGAGCCAGTTGCTGGAGAGCGCCGCGGGCGTCACGTCGAGGAACACGTCGCGGAGGAGGCCGCCGCCGAGGCCCGTGGCCGTGCCGATGATGGCGACGCCGAGCAGGTCGAGCCGCCGGTCGCGGAAGCCCGCGGCGAACATGGCGCCCTGGAGGCTGCCGATGCTGACCGCCAGGAGGTCCGCCCAGAGCGGGATGGTGAGGGGGACGGGATCCATGGCCTCCCCTTGATAGCACAGGGCGGCTGTCGCGCCCCGCCGCGTGACGCCGGGCGGCCCGGGCCCGTCCGCGCGGCGACGGCGGGGGAGCGCGGTCGCGGGGCGGATAATCGAGGGGTGCCCCTCTACCGTGACGAGATCGTCGTCCTGCGCACCCACAAGCTGGGCGAGGCGGACCGGATCGTCACGATGCTCTCCCGGCAGCACGGCAAGATCCGCGCGGTGGCCAAGGGCGTGCGGCGCACGCAGTCGAAGTTCGGCGCGCGGCTCGAGCCGTTCATGGTCGCCGACGCCCAGTTCTTCGAGGGCCGGACCCTCGACATCATCACGCAGGCCGAGTCCATCGCCTCCTACGGCGCCCTCATCGCCGCCGACTACGGCAGCTACACGGCCGCCAGCGCCATGGTCGAGACGGCCGACCGCGTCACCGAGGACGAGGGCTCGCTCCAGCAGTACCTGCTCCTCGTCGGCGCGCTCCGCTCGCTCAGCCGACGGGAGCACGGCGCGAGCCTCACGCTCGACTCGTACCTGCTCCGGAGCCTCTCGATGGCCGGGTGGGCGCCGAGCTTCCAGGACTGCGCCGTGACGGGCGCCCCCGGACCGCACTCCGCGTTCGTCGTGCAGCTGGGCGGCGTGGTGGCGGACGCGGCCGCCCCGCCCGGATCCCCGCGGCTCGACCCCGACACCCTCGCGCTCCTCTCGGCCCTCCTCACGGGCGACTGGCCGCACGCCGAGTCGGCGACGCTCCGTTCGCAGGCCCGCGCGAGCGGGGTCGTCGCGGCGTACGCGCAGTGGCACCTCGACCGGGGGATCCGCTCGCTCGGCCTCGTGGACCGCAGCGACGCGCGCCAGCTGCTGCCGCCCACCGAGCATCCCGTGCCGCTCGACGCGCCCGTCCTCGACGGCGCGGACCCGGATCCCGCCGCCGCCCTCGCCGCCGCGACCGCCTCGGTCGTCCGTGCGACGCCCCGCGCCGCGGATCCCGACCCGGATGCCTCGCACGCGCCCCCCGTCGACCACCCCCGAGCACAGGAGACGACCCCATGAGCCGACGCCCCGAGGTCCCCGGCCGCACCGACCTCCCGCTCGACTGGACGGGCGAGCAGCCGCCCGCGATCCCCGCCGACCTCGTGCCGAAGCACATCGCGGTCGTGATGGACGGCAACGGCCGCTGGGCCAACCAGCGCGGCCTGCCGCGCACCGCCGGGCACCAGGCGGGCGAGGAGGCGTGGTTCGACACCGTCGCGGGCGCCGTGCAGCTCGGGGCGACGCACCTGTCCGTCTACGCGTTCTCCACCGAGAACTGGAAGCGCTCGCCCGCCGAGGTCCGCTTCCTCATGGGCTTCAACCGCGACGTGATCCACCGCCGCCGCGACCAGCTGAACGCGTGGAACGTCCGCATCCGCTGGGCCGGCCGACGACCCCGCCTCTGGCGCAGCGTCATCGACGACCTGCAGGTCGCCGAGGAGATGACGAAGGACAACACCGGCATGACGCTCACGATGTGCATCAACTACGGCGGCCGCACGGAGATCGGCGACGCCGTGAAGCGCATCGCCGAGGACGTGGACGCCGGCCGGCTCAAGGCGTCACGGGTCGACGAGCGCACGATCCAGCGCTACCTCTACCTGCCGGACGTCCCCGACGTCGACCTCTTCGTCCGCAGCTCCGGCGAGCAGCGCACGAGCAACTTCCTGCTCTGGCAGTCGGCGTACGCGGAGATGGTGTTCCTCGACCGGCTCTGGCCCGACTTCCGGCGGAAGGACCTCTGGGACGCGGTCGAGAGCTACGTGCACCGCGACCGGCGGTTCGGCGGCGCCGTCGACGCGCACGCGAAAGGCGACGACGCGGGGTCCGCCGAGGACCCGGAGGCCCCGGAGGCAGGCGACCCGGGGCGCGGCGCTCAGTAGCATCGGTCGGGTGAGCACCCCCGACACCGCCCCCGCCGCCCCGTCCGACGACCCCCGAGACGCCCCCATCCGCGTGGGGATCGTCGGCTACGGCCTCGCCGGCCGCGTGTTCCACGCGCCCTTCCTCGCGGCGAGCCCCGAGTACCGCATCGCCCTCGTCGCGACGTCGGATCCGGATCGTGCCGCGCAGGTGCGCGAGCGCCACCCCGGCGCCGACGTCGTCGCGTCCGCCGACGAGCTGTTCGCGCGCTCCGCCGAGCTCGACATGGTCGTCATCGCGTCGCCGGCGTCCGCGCACCTCCGCCAGGGGCTCCAGGCGCTCGACGCGCACCTGGCCGTCGTGATGGACAAGCCGTTCGTGGCCACCGTGGACGAGGCGCTCATGCTCATCGAGCGCGCCGAGGCGCTCGGCGTGCCGTTCTCCGTCTTCCAGAACCGGCGCCTCGACGGCGACTTCCTCACCGTGAAGGCGCTCATCGCGTCGGGCCGCCTGGGCGAGGTCCACCGCTTCGAGTCGACGTTCGAGCGCTGGGGCGGGCCCGTGCGCGACCGCTGGCAGGACCGCGAGACGCCGGCCGACGCCGCGGGCATCTCGTACGACCTCGGCAGCCACCTCATCGACCAGGCGCTCGAGCTGTTCGGTCCCGTCGCCGACTTCGCCGCGGAGCTCGCCACCGTGCGCGACGGATCCGCGAGCGACGACGACGCCTTCTACTCGCTGCTGCACGAGTCGGGGGTGCAGTCCCACATCACCGTCAGCCGGGTCGCCGCCCTCGCGGGCCCCCGCTTCCGCGTGCTCGGCACCGCGGGCGCGTACGCCGTGCACGGGCTGGACCCGCAGGAGCCGCTCCTCAAGCAGGGCGCGGCGCCGACCGACCCCGGCTTCGGCGAGGCGCCCGAGGCCGAGTGGGGCACGCTCGTCGAGGCGGCGGGCGATCCGGCGGGCGAGCGCCTGCCCACCGAGCGCGGCCGCTACGCCGACTTCTACGCAGCCATGGCCGACGCAGTGCGCGGCCGCGGGCCCGTGCCGGTGGAGCCGCGCGACTCGCTCGAGACCGTCCGCATCGTCGAGCTGGCGCACCGCCGGTCCGCGGGCGACGAGGACTGAGCGAGCCGCGCCCGTAGACTGGGGGCCGCCTTTCCCGGCGACGCCGGCATCCCGCCGGCGGTCGCCGTCCGCCGACCGGGCACCCAGTCCGGCCCCACCAAGGAGCAAACGTGGCAACCCCCTCGCGTCTCGACCCGGTCATCAACCTCGCCAAGCGGCGCGGGTTCGTCTTCCAGGCGGGTGAGATCTACGGCGGCTCCCGCTCCGCGTGGGACTACGGGCCGCTCGGCGTGGCGCTGAAGGAGAACATCAAGCGCCAGTGGTGGCAGACCATGGTCAACGGCCGCGACGACGTCGTGGGCCTCGACTCCTCGGTGATCCTGCCCCGCCGCGTGTGGGAGGCGTCCGGCCACGTCGAGGTCTTCAGCGACCCGCTCGTCGAGTCCCTGCACACGCACAAGCGCTACCGGGCCGACCACCTCATCGAGGCGTACGAGGCGAAGCACGGACACCCGCCCGTCAACGGCCTCGCCGACGTCAACGACCCCGACACCGGCCAGCCCGGATCCTGGACCGAGCCGCAGAACTTCTCGGGCCTCCTCAAGACCTTCCTCGGCCCCGTCGACAACCAGGAGGGCCTGCACTACCTCCGTCCCGAGACCGCGCAGGGCATCTTCGTCAACTTCGCGAACGTGCTGAGCGCGGCGCGCCAGAAGCCGCCGTTCGGCATCGGCCAGATCGGCAAGAGCTTCCGCAACGAGATCACGCCGCAGAACTGGATCTTCCGCACGCGCGAGTTCGAGCAGATGGAGATGGAGTTCTTCGTCGAGCCCGGCACCGACGCCGAGTGGCACCAGTACTGGATCGACGCCCGCTACGCCTGGTACACCGACCTCGGCATCGACCCCGAGAACCTGCGCCTCTTCGAGCACCCCGCGGAGAAGCTCTCGCACTACTCGACCCGCACGGTCGACATCGAGTACCGCTTCGGCTTCGCCGGCGGCGCGTGGGGCGAGCTCGAGGGCATCGCGAACCGCACCGACTACGACCTCCGGACGCACTCCGAGGCGTCCGGCCAGGACCTCTCCTACTTCGACCAGACGAAGAACGAGCGCTGGATCCCCTACGTCATCGAGCCCGCGGCCGGCCTCACCCGGTCGATGATGGCGTTCCTCGTCGACGCGTACCACGAGGACGAGGCGCCGAACGCGAAGGGCGGCGTCGACAAGCGCACGGTCCTCCGCCTCGACCGCCGGCTCGCGCCCGTGAAGGTCGCCGTGCTGCCGCTGTCGCGCAACGAGAGGCTCTCGCCGGTCGCGCGCGAGCTCGCCGCGGAGCTCCGCAAGGTCTGGAACATCGAGTTCGACGACGCGGGGGCCATCGGACGCCGCTACCGCCGCCAGGACGAGATCGGCACGCCGTTCTGCGTGACGATCGACTTCGACACCCTGGACGACCAGGCCGTCACGGTGCGCGAGCGCGACACCATGGCGCAGGAGCGCATCCCGCTCGACCAGCTCGTGGGGTACCTGGCCGGGCAGCTCATCGGCGCCTGACCCACCTCCGCCGCACGGCCGATCCGCCGTCCCCGACCCGCCTCGCGCGGATCAGGGGCGGCGGATCGTCAGTTCGTCCGTGATGTCGCCGACGGTGGCGCCCAGCGCGGCCACGAGCGCGTCCGCGTCCACGAGCGCCGAGACGCCGTGCTCCCCGCCGCCCATGCCGATGCGGCGGCCCGCGACGCGCGCGTCCGCGTAGACGGGCAGGTCGCCGTGGGCGCCGAGGGGCGTGATCGTCCCGCGCGCGTACCCCGTGGCCTCGAGCGCGACCTCGGGCGCGGGCATCGAGAGCTTGTTGACGCCCACGAGCGCGCGCAGCTTCGCCCAGCTGATCTGCCGGTCGCCCGGCACGAGCGCGAGGAGGAGCGCGCCGTCGTGGCGCTTCACCACGAGGGACTTGACGAGGTGCGACGGCGGGATGCCGAGCCCGCGTGCGGCCTCCTCGAGGGAGTCCGCGGCCGGCCGGTCGACGACCTCCACGTCGATGCCGAGGCGCGCGGCATGGGCGAGCACGCGCTCGCGGCCGCGCGGAGCGACCTCCTCGGATGCGGGCGGGACGGGGGAGGGGGAGCTGTCGGCCATGCTCGGGCAACACCACGGGAATGCCCGGCCTTCCCGACCGGTTGCCCACCCGTGACCGACTCCTCCGCCCCCGCCCTGCCCGCCATCCGCGTCGACGTCTGGTCGGACATCGCCTGCCCGTGGTGCTACGTCGGCAAGCGGCGCTTCGAGGCCGGCGCGCGCGACTTCCAGACGCGGACGCCGGGCGCCCCGGAGATCGAGATCACCTACCGCTCCTTCGAGCTCGCACCCGACACCCCGGTCGACTTCCAGGGCACCGAGGTCGACTTCCTCGCGGGCCACAAGGGCATCCCGGCCGACCGCGTCGCGACGATGCTCGAGGACATGACCCGGCTCGCCGCCGCCGAGGGACTCGCCTACGACTACGACGCCCTCCAGCACACCAACACGGTCCTCGCCCACGAGCTGCTGCACCTGGCGCGCGTGCGCGGCGTGCAGCTCGACATGGTGGAGCGGCTCCTGAAGGCGTACTTCACCGAGGGTCGCCATGTGGGCCGCGTGCCGGACCTCGTCGACCTCGCGGTCGAGGTGGGCCTCGACGCCGACGAGGTGCGGGACGCGCTCGAGTCGCACCGGCACCTCGACGACGTGCGCGCCGACCAGGCGCAGGCCGTGGCGTACGGGATCCAGGGCGTGCCCTTCTTCGTGATCGACGAGCGCTTCGGCATCTCCGGCGCGCAGGACCCGACGGTGTTCGCCTCCGCGCTCGGCGAGGCCCTCGCCGCGCGCGACGGCGACACGGTCCGCGTCGTCGCGGGCGAGGAGGCGGCCCGATGAGCGCCGCGCCGGCCACCGGTGCGCTGCCCGTCGCCGCGAGCCCGTTCACTATGCTCGGCGCCGCGGACGCGGCCGCCTGCCAGGGCGACGCGTGCCTCGTGCCGGGTGCGCCGTCCGCCGAGGAGGGCGTGGCGGCCGACGCCTCCCGCGCCGCCGACCTCGCGCGGGTCCGCGACGCGATCGACGCCGGTCGGGCCATCTGACCGTCCCTCCCCAGGCGCCAGCGCCTGGCCTCAGCAGGGGATCGCGCCCCGCGTCCGCCGCCCGCCGTCCCGTCTGGGAGAATCGAGCCGTCATGTCCTCTCCGACCCTCGCCCCCGTCCCCTCCGCGGCCGACGCGCCCGGCGCCCCGGCGCCCGCCGCCGAGCCCGCCCTCCGCATCGGCGGCATCCCGCTCGACGTGCCCGTGGTGCTCGCGCCCATGGCCGGCATCACCAACACCGCGTTCCGGCGCCTGTGCCGCGAGTTCGGCGCCGGCCTCTACGTCAGCGAGATGATCACGAGCCGCGCGCTCGTCGAGCGCACGCCCGAGTCGATGCGGCTCATCACGCACCACCCGTCGGAGAAGGTGCGCTCCATCCAGCTCTACGGGGTGGATCCGAAGACCGTCCGCGAGGCCGTCACCATGCTCGTCGCGGAGGACCGCGCCGACCACATCGACCTCAACTTCGGCTGCCCCGTGCCCAAGGTCACCCGCAAGGGCGGCGGAGCGGCGCTGCCGTGGAAGCTCGGGCTCTTCACCGACATCGTCGAGGGCGCCGTGAAGGCCGCGGGCGACATCCCCCTCACGGTCAAGATGCGCAAGGGCATCGACGCCGACCACCTCACCTACCTCGAGGCGGGCCGCGCCGCCGAGGGTGCGGGGGTCGCGTCCATCGCCCTGCACGCGCGCACGGCGAGCGACTACTACAGCGGCCACGCCGACTGGTCCGCCATCGCGAAGCTCAAGCAGGCCATCCGGAGCGTGCCCGTGCTCGGCAACGGCGACATCTGGGCCGCGGAGGACGCCATCCGGATGATGGACGAGACCGGGGCGGACGGCGTCGTGGTCGGTCGCGGCTGCCTCGGGCGCCCCTGGCTCTTCGGCGACCTCGCGGCCGCCTTCCACGCGCGCGCCGCCGGGCTCGATCCCGCCGACACCCCGCGCGCGCACCCGTCGCAGGGCCAGGTCGCCGACACCTTCCGCCGCCACGTCGAGCTCCTCGCCGAGTTCTTCGAGAGCGAGGAGCGCGGCTGCCGGGACGCGCGCAAGCACGTCGCCTGGTACTTCAAGGGCTATCCCGTGGGCGGCGACCTGCGGGCCGCGCTCGCCTCGGCCTCGTCGCTCGAGGAGATCGACGGCCTGCTCGCCACGCTCGACCGCGACCAGCCCTACCCGGGCGCCGGCGCCGAGGGCGCGCGGGGCCGCCAGGGCAGCATGAAGCGCACGGCGCTGCCGGACCGCTGGCTCGAGAGCCGCGACATCGACGCGCAGGATGCGATGGACATCGCGGACGGGGAGATCCACAACAGTGGCGGTTGACGGCATGACGACGAGGTCCACGTACAGCGAGACGGACGCGGAGCGCTGGTACCCGGAGCAGCACTCGTCCCGCCGCAGCGACTTCGCGCGCGACCGCGCCCGGCTCCTGCACTCCAGCGCGCTCCGACGCCTGGCCGCGAAGACGCAGGTCCTCAGCCCCATGGCCGGCCTCGACTTCGCGCGCAACCGCCTCACGCACTCCCTCGAGGTGGCGCAGGTGGGCCGCGAGCTCGCCTCCAGCCTCGACCTCGATCCCGACGTGGTCGACACCGCGTGCCTCGCGCACGACATCGGCCACCCGCCGTTCGGCCACAACGGCGAGCGGGCCCTCAACGACTGGGCCGCCGACATCGGCGGCTTCGAGGGCAACGCGCAGACGCTGCGCCTGCTCACGCGGCTCGAGCCCAAGGTCATCGGGCCGGAGGGACGCCCCTACGGCCTCAACCTCACGCGCGCGAGCCTCGACGCCAGCTGCAAGTACCCGTGGCCGAGCTCGCAGTCGGTGCCGGATCCGTCCGGCCGCGGCAAGTTCGGCTTCTACGACGACGACGTGGCCGCCTTCGCCTGGCTCCGGGAGGGCGCGCCCACGGGCCGCCGCTGCATCGAGGCCGAGGTCATGGACCTCAGCGACGACATCGCGTACTCCGTGCACGACTTCGAGGACGCCATCGTCGGGGGCTACGTCGACGTGCGCGCCCTCGGCGCCCGGGTCGACCACGAGGAGCTCGTCGACTCGATGGTCGCGTGGATCGGCGGGGCGCACTCGCACGATGAGCTGATCCAGGCGTTCGACCGGCTCGACTCCCTCGACGTGTGGGTCGATGAGTACGACGGGGGCCGCGGCGCCCAGGCGGCGCTGAAGGACCTCACGAGCCAGCTCATCGGCCGGTTCGCGGGCGCCGCCACGCAGCTCACGCGCGCCACGCACACCGACCGCAGCCTCATCCGCTTCGGCGCGCACGTCGTCGTGCCGCGCGCCATCCAGGCGGAGATCGCCGTGCTCAAGGGCATCGTCGCCGCGTTCGTCATGTCGAAGAACACGCGCCAGCCCATCTACGCGCGCCAGCGCGAGGTGCTCGCGGGCCTCGCTGACGCGCTGCACGCGCGCGGCGCCGACGAGCTCGACCCGGGCTTCGCGGGCGACTGGCGGGAGGCCGCCGACGACCAGGCGCGCAAGCGGGTGATCGTCGACCAGGTCGCCAGCCTCACCGACCAGTCGGCCATCTCCTGGTACGAGCGCCTGTGCGCGCGGCCCGTCTTCTGACGCGTGCGGGGAACGGTCCAGGGCCCCGGATCGCCCCGGACCCCGGACGTAGGATGAGCCAATGGCCCTGATCCGCAAGAGCGACATCGACGAGGTCCGCTCCCGGGTCAACCTGGGCGACGTGGTGGGGGAGTACGTCACCCTCAAGTCCGCCGGCGTCGGATCCCTGAAGGGCCTCTGCCCCTTCCACGACGAGCGCACCCCGAGCTTCCACGTGCGGTCGCAGGTCGGCTTCTACCACTGCTTCGGCTGCGGCGAGGGCGGCGACGTCTACACGTTCCTGCAGCGGATGGACCACGTGACCTTCGCCGAGGCCGTCGAGCGGATGGCGCAGCGGATCGGCTACCAGCTGCACTACGAGGACGGCCAGGCCGCCACCGACCAGGGCAACCGCTCGCGGCTCCTCGGCGCGAACGAGGCCGCGGCGGAGTTCTTCGTCGAGCAGCTCGGATCCGAGGAGGCGGAGATCGGCCGCACCTTCCTCGGGGAGCGCGGCTTCGACCAGGGCGCGGCGCAGCGCTTCGGCGTGGGCTTCGCCCCGCAGAGCTGGGACGCGCTGTCCTCGCATCTGAAGGCCAAGGGCTACACGGAGGCCGAGCTCGTGACCGCCGGGCTCCTCAGCCAGGGCGACCGCGGCGCCTACGACCGGTTCCGGGGCCGGCTGGTGTGGCCCATCCGCGACCTGACGGGATCCACCGTCGGATTCGGCGCGCGCCGCCTCCGCGAGGACGACAAGGGCCCGAAGTACCTCAACACCCCGGAGACGCCCGTGTACCACAAGAGCTCCGTGCTCTACGGGCTCGACCTCGCCAAGCGCGACGTGAGCCGCGGCCGCCAGGTCGTCGTGGTGGAGGGCTACACCGACGTCATGGCGTGCCACCTCGCGGGCGTCACCACGGCCGTCGCCACATGCGGCACCTCGTTCGGCGTCGACCACATCAAGGTCCTCCGACGCGTGCTCGGCGACGACAGCGGCCTCGGCGAGGTCGTCTTCACGTTCGACCCCGACGCGGCCGGGCAGAAGGCCGCGATGCGCGCGTTCTCCGAGGAGCGCCGGTTCGCCGCGCAGACCTACGTCGCGGTCGGCCCCGAGGGGCTGGATCCGTGCGACCTGCGCCTCACGCGCGGCGACGACGCCGTGCGCCGCATGATCCAGGGCAAGAAGCCCATGTTCGAGTTCGCGATCAAGCAGATCCTGGCCGACCACGACCTCGACACCGTCGAGGGCCGGGTCGCCGCGCTGCGCGCCGCCGCGCCCGTCGTCGCGGACATCCGCGATCCGTCGCTCCGCCCGGGCTACGCGCGGGAGCTGGCCGGATGGCTCGGCATGGACCTCACCGAGGTCGGCCGCGCCGTCCAGACCGCCGGACGCAGCATGCCCGCGGACGGCGCCGACCGCTCGGGCGGGTCGCCGCAGGGCCGCCACTCCCCGGGCGGGCACGGCCCGGACGACGACGGCGCCCTGGACGCGTCCCGCTCGATGTCGCTCATGGACCTCCCGACCGACCTCGCGACCCGCCTCGAGCGCGACGCCCTGATGGCGATGCTGCAGCACCCCGAGCTCGTCGGGAACGACCTCGTGATGCGCGCCGCCCAGGTCGCCTTCGTCAACGAGAGCCTCGCCGTGGTGCGGGACGGCGTGATCGCCAGCATGGAGGCGCTCGGCGGCGCGGACTGGCTGTCGCGCGTCGCCCTCGAGGTGCCGGAGTCGTTCGCGACGCTCGTCAAGCAGCTCGGCGTCGCGCCGCTGCCGAACCGCGGTGACGCCGACAAGCTCGCCGTCTACGTGAAGGGCGTCACGGCGGAGCTCGTCGGGCGCGACCTGCTGCGCCGCAAGGCCGACCTCATCGGCCGGCTGCAGCGCACCGACGCGACCCACGAACGCGAGCGCTACCAGGAGATCCAGCGCGAGCTGATGCAGGTCGAGGCCGAGCGCCGCGCGCTGCGCGAATAGGCGCGATCCGTCCGCGAGGACCGCGTCCCGCGACGGATCCCGCCGCGCGGGCCATGTTTCATTCGTGTGAAGAAGCGTCCGCGCGCGTCCCCGGGGTCCGGGCTGCTGTTTCCTGTGTGTTAGAAATCATGCACAGCACAGCGTCCGTGTCGTCTCGATGCGCGGGCGCGAATCCCCTTCATGAAAGAGGCTCTCGGAACATGACGTCCGCATTCCCCCGGCGCTCACGCGTCCTGCTCGCCACGGCCGGATTCTCCGCCGCGGCCCTCGTCCTCGCCGGCTGCTCCGGCGGATCCGGCGACCCGCTCGCCGAGGACGGCGCGTCCGGCGGCGGCTCCATCGTCGTCGGCACGACCGACAAGGTGCTCTCGCTCGACCCGGCCGGCTCCTACGACAACGGCTCGTTCGCGGTCCAGAACCAGGTCTACCCGTTCCTGTTCAACAGCCCGTACGGCAGCCCGGACGTCGAGCCCGACCTCGCGGTCTCCGGCGAGTACACCTCGCCGAACGACTTCACCGTGAAGCTCAAGCCCGACCTGAAGTTCGCGAACGGCCACGCGCTCACCGCGAGCGACGTCAAGTTCACGTTCGACCGCATCGCGACCATCGCGGCGAACGGCGCCGACAACGGCAACGGCCCGTCGTCGCTCCTCGCCAACGTCGAGTCCGTCGCGGCACCCGACGACACCACGGTCGTCTTCACGCTGAAGACCGCGAACGACCAGACCTTCGAGCAGGTGCTCTCGAGCCCCGCCGGCCCCATCGTCGACGAGGAGGTCTTCCCGGCCGACAAGCTGGCCGACCCGGCCGCCATCGTCGCGGCGAACGCCTTCGCGGGCCAGTACGTCATCACCGACTTCCAGCTCAACCAGCTCGTCGCCTACGCGCCGAACCCCGACTACCAGGGCGTCCTGCCGAAGGCCGCGAACGGCGGCGTCACCGCCCGCTACTACGCGGACGAGACCACGATGAAGCTCGCCGTGCAGAACGGCGAGATCGACGTCGCGGGCCGCTCGCTCGGCGCGACCGACATCGCGGACCTCAAGAAGGACGACTCCGTCCAGGTCATCGACGGCCCCGGCGGCGAGATCCGCTACATCACGTTCAACCTGAACACGCAGCCGTTCGGCTCGACGACGGGCGAGGCCGACCCGGCCAAGGCCCTCGCGGTGCGGAAGGCGGCCGCCGACCTCGTCGACCGCGAGGAGCTGTCGACCCAGGTCTACAACGGCACGTACACGCCGCTCTACTCCTACGTGGCCGACGGCCTCTCCGGCGCCAACGAGGCGCTCAAGGGCCTCTACGGCGACGGGAACGGCGGGCCGGACGCCGACAAGGCCGCGAAGGCCCTCTCGGACGCCGGCGTGCAGACGCCCGTCGCGCTGCAGCTCCAGTTCAACCCGGACCACTACGGGGCCGGCTCGGACGACGAGTACGCGCTCATCAAGCAGCAGCTCGAGTCGACCGGCCTGTTCCAGGTCAACCTGCAGTCCACGATCTGGGACCAGTACAGCAAGGCCCGCGTCAACGACGAGTACCCCGCGTACCAGCTCGGCTGGTTCCCCGACTACTCGGACGCGGACAACTACCTGACGCCGTTCTTCTCCCCGACGTCCTTCGTGAAGAACCACTACGACAACCCCACCGTGACGGACCTCATCACGCAGCAGCTGTCGGAGTCCGACTCCACGAAGCGCGCCGAGCTCATCGGCCAGATCCAGGACGACGTCGCCGCCGACCTGCCGACCCTGCCCCTGCTCCAGGGCTCGCAGGTCGCGGTGGCCGGCAAGGACGTGAAGGGCGTGACGCTCGACGCGTCCTTCAAGTTCCGCTACGCCCCGATCACCAAGGGCTGAGCGGTCCGACGGGAGGGCGCTCGATAGGCTGACGACCTCCCCGATGGGGCGTCCCGCTGCGGCGGGACGCCCCACTCCTGTGTCACCCGCGGTGCCGCAGACGCCGGCTCCGCCCCGTTCCTCCGACGACCCGAAAGGCCCATCCGCCGTGACCGTCATCCCGGACGCCGTACCCGCGTCCGCGCCCCCCGGGGCGCAGCCCAAGGCCCGGAAGCAGGGGATCGGGCTCGGCCAGTACATCCTCATCCGCGCCGTGCTCATCATCCCGACCGTGTTCATCCTCGTGACGCTGGTCTTCTTCCTCATGCGCATCGTGGGCGACCCGATCTCCGCCGCCGTCGGCGACCGCCTCACGCCGGAGCAGCTGCAGGAGCGCCTCGCGACCGCCGGGTTCGACCGGCCGCTCATCGTCCAGTACCTCGAGTACCTGGGCCAGATCGCGACGGGGAACTTCGGCCGCTCGCTCACCGACAACCGGCTCATCAGCGAGGTGCTGCTGCAGTACGGCTCGGCCACGCTCGAGCTCGTCGTCTACTCGCTCATCGTCGCGTTCCTCATCGGCATCCCGCTCGGCCTCGTCGCCGCCTACTTCAAGGACCGCACGCCCGACGCCGTGCTGCGGATCCTCGCGATCCTCGCCTACGCCACGCCCGTCTTCTTCGCGGGCCTGCTGCTGAAGCTCGTCTTCTCCGTCTGGCTCGGGATCCTGCCGCTGTCCGGCCGCGCCGACACCCGCGTCGAGGTCGCGCTCGGGAGGCTGGACAACCCGACCGGCATCTACCTGATCGACGCGCTCCGCCTCGGCAGCCCCACCGCCGTGGGCGACGTGCTCGAGCACGCGGTGCTGCCGGCGCTCGCGCTGGGGCTCCTCACCGCGGGCATCTTCCTGCGGCTCGTGCGCACCAACGTCATCTCCACGCTCGGCACCGAGTACGTGGACGCGGCCCGCTCACGCGGCGTCGGCGAGTTCCGGCTCACCACCCGGCATGCGCTGAAGCCCGCGCTCATCCCGATCATCACGGTCGTGGGCCTGCAGATCGCCGTGATGCTCGGCGGCGCGGTGCTCACCGAGACCACGTTCGAGTGGCGCGGCCTCGGGTTCCAGCTCGCGCAGTACCTGGCGGCGCGCGACTTCGTCGCCGTTCAGGGCATCGTCGCGCTCCTGGCCGTGATCGTGGCGGTCACCAACTTCATCGTCGACGTCATCGCGGCGCTCATCGACCCGCGAGTGAGGTACTGACATGACCGGCACCACCGCCACCACCACCGCGCCCGCCCCCGCCCCCGCGCGACGCACCCTGTTCCAGCGCCTGCCCCTCATCTCGCACGTGCGGCAGAGCGTGGGCCTCCAGCGCGGCATGCTCGTCGCCGGCATGGTCATCACGGGGATCTTCATCCTGCTCGCGGCGTTCGCGCCGCTCATCGCGCCGTTCGGCTTCGACCAGGACAGGGATGACGCGGGTTCCTTCGTCCGCCAGGCCGCCCCCGACGCGGCGCACATCTGGGGCACCACGGTCGGCGGCTACGACGTGTTCTCCCGGGTCGTCTGGGGCACCCAGACCGCGCTCTCGGTCGTCGTGATCGCCGTGGTCCTGTCGCTGTTCGCCGGCGTGCTGCTCGGCGTCGTCTCGGGCTACCTCGGCGGCTGGCTCGACCGGATCCTCGTGGTCATCGCCGACGCCATCTACCCGTTCCCGACGCTGCTGCTGGCCATCGTCGTGAGCATCGTGCTCACCGGCGGGCAGTCGAGCCTCTGGGGCGGCATCCTCGCGGCGGCCGTGAGCATCACGGTCGTCTACATCCCGCAGTACTTCCGGGTGATCCGCGCCGAGGTCGTGCGGCTGAAGGCGGAGGCGTTCGTCGAGAGCGCCAAGGTCATCGGCACGTCGACGCCGCGGATCATGTTCGTGCACGTCCTGCGGAACTCCACGCGCACGCTCCCGCTCATCCTCACGCTCAACGCGTCCGAGGCGATCCTCACGCTCGCGGGCCTCGGCTTCCTCGGCTTCGGCATCTCGCCGACGTCGGCAGCCGAGTGGGGCTACGACCTCAACCGCGCGCTCGCGGACACCGCGAGCGGCGTCTGGTGGACGGGCGTCTTCCCCGGCGTCGCCATCGTCATGCTCGTCCTCGGGCTCACGCTCGTGGGCGAGAGCGTGAACGACATCTCCGACCCCAAGCTGCGCGCCCGCACGCGCGCCGACAAGAAGAAGGTGTCCGCATGAGCGACGTCGTCTCCATCCGCGACCTCGGGGTGACCTTCGCGACCGACGGCGGCGACGTCCGCGCGGTCGACGGGGTGTCCCTCACGGTGTCGCCCGGCGAGATCCTCGCCATCGTGGGGGAGTCGGGGTCGGGCAAGTCCGTCACCGCCCGCACGATCCTCGGGCTCCTGCCCGACACCGCCGTCACCGACGGCGCCGTCCTGCTCAGCGACCGGACGGGCGCGGGCGCGGTCGACGTGCTGTCGATCTCCGCCGACGAGCTGCGCCGCGCGCGCGGCCGCGACGTCGCGATGGTGTTCCAGGAGCCATCCACGGCCCTCAATCCCGTGCACACGGTGGGCTGGCAGATCGTCGAGGGCCTCCGCGCCCACGGCCGCGTCTCGAAGAAGGAGGGCCGCGCGAAGGCCATCGACATCCTCCGGCGGGTGGGCATCCCCGACCCCGAGACCCGCGTCGACCACTACCCGCACCAGTTCTCCGGCGGGCAGAAGCAGCGCGTCGTCATCGCCATGGCGCTCGTGCTGGATCCGGGGCTCATCGTCGCCGACGAGCCCACCACCGCGCTCGACGTCACGGTGCAGGCCGAGATCCTCGACCTGCTGCGCCGCTGCCGCGACGAGTTCGGCGCCGCGGTGATCCTCATCACCCACAACATGGGCGTGGTGGCCGACCTCGCCGACCGCGTGGCCGTCATGTACCGCTCGCGGCTCGTCGAGCAGGCCGACGTGGCCACGCTCTTCTCGTCGCCGAAGGAGGAGTACACGCGGAACCTGCTGGCATCCGTGCCGAAGCTCGGCGAGGGCGTCGCGGCGACCGTGGAGCGCGCCGCGGTGCGCACCCGGGCTCGCGCGGCGTCGGCCACGGAGGCGGCGCCGGTCGTCGTGGCGTCGGGGCTCGAGATCGAGTACCCCGGGCGCCTGGGCTCGCCCGCCTTCCGCGCCGTGAAGGGCGTCGACCTGCGCATCGAGGCCGGCGAGGTCCTCGGGCTGGTGGGGGAGTCGGGCTCGGGCAAGACCACCATCGGGCGCGCGATCGCGGGGCTCACCAACGTGACCGGCGGGTCCCTGAAGGTGCTCGGCACGGAGATGCTGGGCGTCCGCGAGCGGGACTTCCGCAAGCTCCGCGCCGACATCGGGTTCGTGTTCCAGGATCCGGCGACGAGCTTCAACCCGCGCCTCACCATCGCCGAGTGCGTCGCCGAGCCGCTCATCGTCCACGGCCGCGCGAAGTCGCCGCAGGCCGCCCGTGGCCGAGTCGACGAGCTGCTGGAGGCCGTGCAGCTGCCGAAGGCCTTCGGCGACAGGTACCCGCACGAGCTCTCGGGCGGTCAGCGCCAGCGCGCGAGCCTGGCCCGTGGCCTCGCGCTCGAGCCGTCGCTGCTCGTGGCCGACGAGCCGACGAGCGCGCTCGACGTGTCGGTGCAGGCGCGCGTGCTGGAGCTCTTCGCCGAGCTGCAGCGCGAGCTCGGCTTCGCGGCGCTGTTCATCAGCCACGACCTCGCCGTCGTCGACCTGCTCGCCGACCGCATCGCCGTGCTGTACCGCGGCGAGCTCGTGGAGGAGGGGACGGGCGCCGAGGTGCTCGGGAATCCCCAGCACCCGTACACGCAGCGTCTGCTGGCGTCGCTGCCCGTGCCGGATCCGGCCGAGCAGGCCGAGCGCCGCGCCCGGCTGCACGCGCTCCGGGCCGCCGAGAAGGCGGCGGGCTAGGCGGCTCCGAGCATCTCCCGGCCGACCCCGGCATGATGGGTCCGAACCCGCAACCGTCGTGCGGCCGGCCACGCCGGCCGGCCGCACGACAACGCCGAGGACGGAGCAGCGCATGACGCACACCCCCCGAGACGCCGACGCGGACGGCGGCCCCGTCGAGCCCGTGCTCGACGCGCGCGACCTGCGGCTGGCGTACCCGGCCCGCCGCGGCGCCGAGACGCCGCCGGCCGTGGACGGGATCACGCTGCGCATCATGCCGGGCGAGGTGCTCGGCGTGGTCGGGGCGAGCGGATCCGGGAAGTCGTCCCTCGCGCGCGTCCTGGCGGGCCTCGACACGTCGGGCGAGGAGGGCGCCGCCGTGCCGCGGATCACGGGCGGCGACGCCTCCGTCCTCGGCCAGGGCCTCCGCCGCATGGGCCGCCGCGCGCGCACGCGCACCACCTACGGCATCGGCTACGTGCCGCAGGACGCCGGCACCACGCTGCACCCGCAGCTCACCGCGAGCGAGGCGATCGCGGAGCCGATCTTCTCGCGCGACCGCCGCTTCGACAGCCAGGTGGCCGCGCGCCGCGTGGTCACCCTCCTGACGGCGCTCGACCTGCCGCCGGGCACGCAGGACAGGTACCCGCACGAGCTCTCGAGCGGCCAGCGCCAGCGCGTCGCCCTCGCGCGCGCGCTCGTGCTCGGCCCGCGCCTCCTCATCGCCGACGAGCCCACGTCGGGCGTCGACGTGATGAGCCGCGTCGCCGTGCTCGACCTGCTGCGCGACCTGCAGTCCCGGGGCGGGTTCTCCGCCCTCGTGGTCAGCCACGACCTCGCCGTCGTCGAGCGCCTCACCGACCGCCTCGCCGTGCTGCACCGCGGCACGCTGGTCGGCTACGGCGCGATCGACGACGTGCTCGCGGATCCCACGCACCCCTACGTGCGGGGGCTCGCGGAGTCGCGGACCGCGGGGGAGCCCGCCGCCGACGCGACCGAGACCGATCCCGCCGCGGGCGTCGTGCTGCGATCGCCCGAACCGCCCGCCCGCGTCCCGCACCCCCGGAGGCCCCTCGCATGACCGACACCACCGCATCCGCTCCCGCGTCCCGCCGCGTCCACCGCGCGGTCGACGGCGCCACCCCGCACCGCCTCACGGGCGACGCGCGCCCCACGCCCGGCCCCATCGCGATGCTGCCGCGCACCGAGGACGCCTACCTCGAGGCCGTCCGCGACGCCGGCGGCGAGGTCGCCGAGCTGTCGGAGGAGACGCGCGGCATCGTCTGGCTCTCCATCCGCCGCGCCGCGGAGCTCACCGACACGCTCGCCGCGAACCCGCAGGTCCAGTGGGTGCAGCTGCCGTTCGCGGGCGTCGACGCCTTCGCCGACACCCTCCGGGAGTGCGACCGCCCCGACCTCGTCTGGACGAGCGCGAAGGGCGCCTACTCCGAGCCCGTCGCCGAGCACGCCCTCGCGCTGACCCTCGCGACCCTGCGGCAGCTGCCGGAGCGCGCGCGGGCGACCTCCTGGGGATCCTCCGCCGGCCTCTCGCTGTACCGCTCCGAGGTCGTCGTGGTCGGCGCGGGCGGCATCGCGCTGGAGTACATCCGGCTGCTCGCCCCGTTCGACTGCTCCGTGACGGTCGTCCGCCGGAGCGGCGACCCGGTCGAGGGCGCCGACCGCACCGTCACGGCCGACCGCCTCGACGAGGTGCTCCCGGATGCCGACGTCGTGATGCTCGCCGCCGCCAGCACCGACGACACCGCCGGCCTCATCGGCGCCGCCCAGCTCGCGGCCATGAAGGACACGGCGGTCCTCGTCAACATCGCCCGCGGCGCGCTCGTCGACCCCGACGCGCTGCTCGAGGCGCTCCGCTCCGGCGCGATCCACGGCGCGGGCCTCGACGTCACGTCGCCCGAGCCGCTGCCCGACGGCCACCCGCTGTTCTCCGAGCCGCGCTGCATCGTCACTCCGCACACCGCGGACACCCCGGACATGGTGCGGCCGCTGCTGGCCGAGCGGATCCGCCTCAACACCGAGGCGTTCCTCCGGACGGGCGGCTTCGTCGGGATCGTCGAGCCGACCTCGGGCTACTGACGCCCGCCCCGTCGCCGGCCCCGGCGCCCGCCTCGCGGCGCGTCGGCCCCGTAGGGTGAGCGGCGTGATGACGCCCGAGGAAGCCGCCGTGCCCGAGGTCTCGATGTGGGCGGGGGGCTACACGGCCGACGCCGGCGGATCGGGCGTCGGGATCACGGCCCTCACCGCGGATCCCCTCACGGGCGAGATCGCGGTCGTCGGCACCGCGGTCGAGACGCCGTCGCCCTCGTTCCTCCTCGCGCACGGGGACATGGTCTACGCCGTGGGCGAGGCGGCCGACCGCGTGGAGGCGTTCCGCCGCGGACCCGGCAGCTCGCTCCAGTGGGCGGGTGGCCAGCCGAGCGGCGGGTCCGGCCCCTGCCACCTCCACGTCGTGGGCGACCTGCTCCTCACCTCGCACTACGGCGACGGCACGATCGCCGTCCACCCCATCGCGGGCGACGGATCCCTCGGCGCGGCCGTGCAGCTGCTCGCCGCCGAGGGATCCGGCCCCCGCCCGCAGCAGGACGGCCCGCACGCGCACGCCACGCTCCACGTCGGCGGCGGGATCGTCCTCAGCGCCGACCTCGGCACCGACACCGTCCACGTCCACGCCCTCCGCGCCGGCCGGCTCGACCGCATCGGCGCGCTCGCCCTGCCGCCCGGCACCGGGCCGCGGCACATGGCCCTCCTGACGTCGGGCCGCGTGCTCCTCGTGGGCGAGCTCGACGGCACCCTGCACGCGCTCGAGGGCACGGCGGGCTCCTGGCGCGTGGCCGCCTCCACGCCGTGCGCGGCAGAACCCGACGCGCGCGACTCCGCCGCCGAGGTGCGGGTGTCCGCCGACGAGCGCCTCGCCTACGTCGGCCTCCGCGGCTCCGAGCGGATCGCGGTGGTCGGCATCGCCGAAGACGGCGCGCTCGCCCCCGTCGCCGCGTTCGACTGCGGCGGCCGGATGCCGCGCCATCACGTGCTCGTCGAGGAGCGGTTGCACGTCGCGAACCAGGCGTCCGGCACGGTCGCGTCGTTCCGCCTCGACCCGGCGACGGGACTGCCCACCGCGGGGCCGGACGTGATCGCCGTGCCGAGCCCGACCTGCCTGCTGCCCGTCGACTAGCCGACGGGCGACTCAGCGCAGCAGCAGGGGAGCGGCCGCCCGGATCTCCTCCTCGACCCCGAGCCCGCGCCAGCCGGCGGACGTGAACGCCCGGCCGTCGACCCCGTTGCGGTCCATCAGGGCGAAGCCGACCGCGCGGATCCCCGAGTAGGCGATGAGCACGGGACGCACGGGGTCCGCGACGAGGCGCACGATGCGCTCGCGCCGGGCCTCGAGGACGGGGAGCGTGTCGGCGGGCCCGTCGGTCGCTCGGGGCAGGATCGCGTCCGCCACCGGATCGTCCGCCGGGGCGTCGCGCGAGCGCAGGTCCTCGTCCAGCAGCGACCAGAGCCGATCCGCGTCGTTCGGACGCGCGACCACGACCTGGAACATCCCCATGTCCCGACGCTACCGGCCGGAGGGGGAGGACCGCCGGGCAAAGGAAAAGGCCCCGCGGGTGGAGCCGCGAGGCCTTCGCTCCCCGAGTTGGACTCGAACCAACAACCTGCCGGTTAACAGCCGGCTGCTCTGCCAATTGAGCTATCGAGGATCACGTGGAGCAACCTGGAAAGCGTAGCAAAGAAATCGGGCTCCTCCGCTCACCGGGCGCGACGCCCGGGCGCGTCCTCAGTCCTCGAGGTGGTCGCGCCCCGGCAGCCACGACTGCCCGGACACGCCCCAACCGCTCTTGCGGATGACCTTCGCCACCGGCTTCCGGTGCTCGTGCGCGAGCCGGTCGGTGTAGAGCAGGCCGTCGAGGTGGTCGTACTCGTGCTGCAGGATGCGCGCGAACCAGCCCGCCGCCTCGATCTCGAACGGTCGGCCGTCGAGGTCCACCGCGCGGAGGATCGCCCGGTCGGCCCGCACGAGCGGGAAGCGCTCGCCCGGGAACGACAGGCAGCCCTCCTCCTCGGTGTCCTCGTCGGCCTCGCGCACGGCGACGGGCGTGATGAACAGGTCCGGGTTCACGGCGACGCCCCGCAGCGGCTCGCCCTCGTCGGTCTCGTACGAGTACACGAACACGCGCAGCGGCACGCCCACCTGGGGGGCCGCGAGGCCCACGCCCGGCGCCTCGTCCATGGTGTCGTACATGTCGGCCACGAGGGCGCGCAGGTCGTCGTCGAACGCCTCCACCGCGCGGGCCGGGGCGTGCAGGACGGGGTCTCCGGTGATCCGGATGGGGAGGACGGCCATGCTGCCGATGATAGGCGGGCCGCCGGGTAGGGTCGGGTCGTGCCCTTCGACGCCAGCCCCGTTCTCCAGGCCGCCTCGTTGACCCCCTACCAGGCGCTCGGGATCCCGATCGCGCTCGTCGGCGCCGTGTTCCTGTCCCTGGGCGCGCAGCTGCAGTCGCAGGGCGTCGCGAAGATGGAGGCGCGCGGGAAGAAGAGCACGGCCGGGCTCAGCCTCCGCCAGCTCGGCGCGCTGCTCGGCCGCCCGTCGTGGGTCGCCGGCACCGTGATGCTCGGCCTCGCCATCGTGTTCCAGCTCGCGAGCCTGCGCCTCGCGCCGCTCATCGTCGTGCAGCCGCTCGGCGCGGTCGCGCTCGTGGTCACGGCCATCCTCAACTCGCGCGCCACGGGCAAGCGGCTCGACCGCAAGGCCAAGCGGGCGGTCGGGCTCTGCATCGGCGGCGTCGGCCTGTTCGTGGTCTTCGCGGCCGTCTTCGCGAAGGAGACGCCCATCCGCACCCCCGAGCTCATCACCATCCTGGTGATCCTCAGCCTCGTGCTCGCCCTGCTCGGCGGCCTCTTCCTCTACTTCCGCCGCCACGTGCGCGCCATCTTCTACATCATCAGCGCCGGCGTGCTCTACGGCTTCGTCGCCACGCTCGCCAAGGTCGTCATCAACCGCCTCACGACGGGCGACTTCGACGTGCTCACCGCCGTGTGCATCGTCGCCCTCGTCGCGGCGACCCTGCTCGGCGCCTACTTCGTGCAGACCGCGTACTCGTCGGGGCCGCCCGACCTCGTGATCGCGGGACTCACGGTGGTCGACCCGCTCGTGGCCGTCTGCATCGGCGTGACCGTCCTCGGCGAGGCCGCCGACGCGCCGTTCTACGCGGGGGTGGCCTTCCTGGTCGCGGGCGCCGTCGCGGTCGCCGGGGTGTTCCAGCTCGCGAAGCACCACCCGCACGCGTCCTGACGCATCCGCCCGCGCGGCCGTCGAGCCGGTGACGGCGCCTGGGCCGCGGGTGCCGCGGCACCGGTGCGCCGTCGGGCCGCGGCCGGGACCGTGCGATACGTTGCTCTGCGACACCCGGCCCGCGCCACCCGGATCCACGTGACGCGCGCCGGACGCCGACACCACTGGAGAGACACTTCTTGCCGAACACCTCAGGGCAGACCCCGCGCGAGCCGATCGCCACCGGTCGCCCCCTGCGCATCCTCATCGGCGCGGACACCTTCCCGCCGGACGTGAACGGGGCCGCGCGCTTCGCCGAGCGCCTCGCCGGGGGCCTCGTCCGCCGTGGCCACGAGGTGCACATCGTCGCGCCGGCGGCCAGCCGCAAGCACGGCACGTGGACCGAGGTCCACGACGGCCAGGAGATGACGGCGCACCGCCTCCGCAGCTACCGCTGGTACCCGCACGACTGGCTGCGGTTCGCCCAGCCGTGGTCGATCAACCAGGACTCGGCCCGCATCCTCGACGCCGTGCAGCCCGACGTGGTGCACTTCCAGTCCCACATCCTCACGGGCCGCGGCCTCAGCATCGAGGCGGAGAAGCGCGGCATCCGCATCATCGGCACCAACCACTTCATGCCGGAGAACATGCTCCAGCACACGCTCCTGCCGGCCGCCTGGCAGGACAAGGCCATCTCGATGGCGTGGAAGGCCGCGCGCCGCACCTTCGGGCGCGCCGAGGCGGTCACGACGCCCACGCGGCGGGCCGCGCAGTTCCTCGAGAAGTACACGGGCCTCACGGGCGTGATCCCCATCTCGTGCGGCATCGACGCCGGCAACTACACGCCGGACTTCTCCCCGCGCACGCGCAACCGCATCGTGTTCGTCGGCCGGGTGACGGGGGAGAAGCAGATCGACGTGCTGCTCCGCGCCTTCGCGATCCTGCCCCTGGCGCTCGACGCCGAGCTCGAGATCGTCGGCGGGGGAGACCAGAAGGGCGCGCTCGAGAAGCTGGCCGCCGAGCTCGGCATCGCCGACCGCACCACCTTCACCGGCTACGTGTCCGACGAGGAGCTGCGCCGCGCCTACACGCGCGCCACCGTGCTCGCCATGCCGAGCATCGCCGAGCTGCAGTCCATCGTCACGATGGAGGCGATGGCCTCCGCGCTGCCCGTCGTGGCCGCCGACGCCATGGCCCTCCCGCACCTCGTCCACGACGGCGAGAACGGCTACCTCTTCCGCCCCGGCGACGTGGACGACCTCGCGGCGAAGCTGCGCCAGGTGCTGGAGCTCCCCGAGGGGGAGCTCCAGCGCATGAAGCGCGAGAGCCTCGCGGTGGTCGCCACGCACGACATCGAGCGCACGATCTCGACGTTCGAGAGCCTGTATCGTGGCGAGTCCGTGGCCGCGCCGGTCACGGACGAGGCACGCGGACGCACGGACGGCCACAGCGGCGTCTAGGCCCACCGTCTCGGGGCGGTAGCTCAGCTGGTCAGAGCAGCGGACTCATAATCCGTCGGTCATGGGTTCAAGTCCCATCCGCCCTACTCCCGCGCCGGGGATCCCGCGCGTCGTCCCGCAGCCACCTGGAGCGCCCCGGCCGCCGCGTCACCCCTCGGACTGGGGTGCGCCCGCGCACTATCACGGTGCCGAGCCGAGCGCCACGGTGATGTCCCCTCGATTACCATGGGTATCGAAATCACCCCGGTCGCGGGGCTCCCGAGGGCCGCCGACGACCGCCACCGGCCACCCGCCGACGAGGCGCCAGCGCACCCGTCGGGCCCGCCGCCACCCGCGAGGACACGATGACGAGCACGCGACCCAGCAGCACGAGCCGATCCACCACGGTCGCGCCGGAGGGCGCGAGCACGAGGTCGTTCCGCGGGGATATCCAGGGCCTCCGCGCCCTCGCCGTGATCGCCGTCATCCTCGACCACCTGCTCGCCTGGCCGTCCGGCGGCTTCCTCGGCGTCGACGTGTTCTTCGTGATCTCGGGCTTCATCATCACGTCGCTCCTGCTGCGCCAGCACGACAAGCGCGGCCGGATCTCGTTCGCCGAGTTCTACCGCAAGCGCGTCAAGCGCATCCTCCCGGCCTCGACCGCCGTGCTCCTCGTCACCGTGCTCGCGAGCTGGATGGTGTTCCTCTCCGGCCGCGCGTCGGCGATCGCGGGGGACAGCGTCGCCGCGTTCTTCTTCGTCGCCAACTGGCGCTTCGCCGCGACCGACACCGACTACTGGGCCGCCGACAGCGCCGTCTCACCCGTCCAGCACTACTGGTCGCTCGGCGTCGAGGAGCAGTTCTACGTCGTCTGGCCGATCCTCCTCACGCTCGGCCTCGCGCTGTCGCTCCGCCTCCGCGGGCCCGGCCGGTACCGCGGGATCCTCACCGCGATCCTCCTCGTCGTCACGGCCGGCTCGTTCGCGTGGGCCATGGCCGACACCGCGGGCAACGCGGCGGTCGCGTACTTCTCCACGTTCTCCCGCGCGTGGGAGCTCGGCATCGGCGCCCTGCTGGCCGTCGCCACGCCGCTGCTGCGGCGGATCCCGGACGCCGCACGTCCCGTCATGGCGTACGCCGGCCTCGCGGTGATCGCGTACGGGCTCTTCGCGCTGAGCAGCGCATCGCCCATCCCGGCGCCGGGATCCGCGATCCCCGTCGTCGGCGCCGCGCTCGTCATCGCCGGGGGGACGGGCGGCGCGCAGCGCTTCCTGTGGCCGCTGACGAACCCCGTCTCGCGCTACCTCGGCGACATCTCCTACTCGCTGTATCTCTGGCACTTCCCGGTGATCGTGATCCTCGCGGCCGTCTCCGACACCGCGGAGCTCGGCTACCCGGTCATCGTGCTCGTGCTGACCCTCGGCCTCTCGGTGCTCTCGTACCACGGCCTCGAGGACCCCATCCGCCGCTCGCACTGGCTCGAGCCGGGCGCCGCCGCGCGCCGGAAGAAGCGGCGCGCGCGACGCCGTCCCGGCTTCGGCGCGTCCACGGGCACGAAGGTCGCCGCCCTCGGCACCGCCGCGCTCCTCACGGTCACGTTCATCAGCCTCGCGGTCGTGCGGCAGCAGGAGATCCAGGAGGCCTCGCGCCTCGCGCCGGGTCAGGTGGCGTCCGGCGAGGAGGATCCCACCGACCCCGCCGTGCTCGCGGCCGGCGACCTCGGCGCGCTGCAGGTCCAGATCCGCGACGCCCTCGGGGCCACCAGCTGGCCGGCGCTCGACCCCGCGATCGACGGCCTGGAGAAGTCCGCCGTCCCCGTGGAGGACGGCCAGGGCTGCGGCCGGACCGACGTGGCGAACCCGCGCTCCTGCTCCTTCGGCGACAGCCGGAAGCCGACGATCATGGTCCTCGGGGACTCCACCGGCATCACCCTGCTGCCCACCGTGCGGGCCATGTTCGAGGCGACGCACCACATCCGCGGCCTCACCTACGCCGGCTGCGCCGTCATGGACGTGAAGTGGGACTTCCCGGACGCATCCACGAAGAGCGGGTGCCTGGACTTCCGGACGCAGGCGATCGCCGCGATCCAGGAGGAGAAGCCGGAGATCCTGTTCGTCAGCAACAGCTACGGGCAGATCCTCAAGCTCGCATCGAAGGCCACGGGCGACGACGCGGTGGCCGAGTGGTCCACGGGCGTCCAGAGCACGGTGGGCCAGGTCCGCGACAGCGTCGGCAAGGTCGTCCTGGTGTCCTCGCCTCCCACCGGCCAGCCGCTCGAGACCTGCGCCACGAAGGTCTCCACGCCCGCCGACTGTCAGGCCTCCATCCCCGGCGCCTGGAAGGTGGGGGACCGCGCGCAGGAGGACGCGGCCGCCGCGATGGGCATCGCCTACGTCGACACCTCGTCGCTGTTCTGCTGGGAGGAGCGCTGCCCGTCCTTCGTCGGCAGCACGCCCACGAAGCGCGACAGCGTCCACACCACGCCGCAGTACGCGGCCGTCATCACGCCGGCGTTCCGCCAGATGCTCGACGAGGCGCTGGCGGGCGTCGCGGCCGGATCCTGAATTCGCCCGCTACTGCTCGGCGTGCAGTAGCTCGCGATCGATCCGATCGAGGAGAGCCGCGCTCCGGCCGGCTTCGAGCTTGCGGAGGAACCACGCTGACGATGACGCCACCTCGGGCCAGTCGGACTCTGTGTAGACCTTCGTGAGCGACGGGTCGATGTGGTGCAAGTTGGCGTAGCGCCAGTTGCCCGGTCCCGCATAGGGCTCTGACCCATCCAGGTCCGCACCGCCGGTCTCGCGTCCGCGGGGGGAGTTGAGGGCGAGCGACTGGTAGAACTTCTCCTCCGCGACGAAGATCCTCCGGAAGTACCGCTCCAGCTCGGGCGTCACCGAGGACTCGAGGTGCGCTGCGAAGTCCGCCGTCATGGCGAAGTGGGTCACGCCGTGCGCGACGCGGAAGCCCGCGGGAGGCCGTAGAGGGCCGGCAGCCCGGGAACCAGCCTCGAGCACGCGGATCGCGAGGTTGCGGGCACGTCTCAGCTTCGCGTCCGTCGTCCGGGTGCTGAGGAGGGACAGGTCGCGGTGATAGCGGCGATCCACCTGCGAGGTGTACTTCACTTCGGATCCCGCGACGTCGAAGTACCGCAAGAACTGCTTCCCTGCGGAGCCCGCGAGCATCTCCTCCAGCTCCGCCACGGGCCGGATCGGATAGTCCTGACCGGAGAGCAGGACGAGGTACTCATCCGGCCGCGCCTGAGATATCCCGGCCTGCACGAGACGTCGAATGGCCTCGACCTGCGAGTATCCACCCCAGTTGACACGAACACGATCCGAGATGAATTCGACGCGGGCGTTGTCCTCGGCCGCGACGGCGGCGGCGAAGGGCGCCTGATCCACCTTCTCGTCGACATGCACGACAACCGGATGTGGAGCGAGCCTCCGAATCGTGCGGGCGAGGAGTTCGGGCTCCCGGAAGGTGTAGATGAGGAATACGGACATGGCAACACCTGTCTCTAGGACGGTCTCTCGTCTGCTCGTTAGGTGATGCGACGACGTAGGTTCGTCGCATCGACACCTGCTACTCCCGCAGCGTCGTGATGTGCTCCCGGTACCACTCGACCGTCGACCGCAGGCCCTCGTCGAGCCCGATGGACGAGGTCCACCCGGCGTCGGCGAGCTTGGACACGTCGAGCAGCTTCTGCGGCGTGCCGTCCGGCTTCGATGTGTCCCACTCCGTGCGGCCCTCGTAGCCGACGACGCGCGCGATGGTCTCCGCGATCTCGCGGATCGTGACGTCGCTGCCCGTGCCCACGTTGACCTGCTCGGGCCCGTCGTAGTGCTCCAGCAGGTGGAGGCACGCGGCGGCCATGTCGTCGACGTGCAGGAACTCGCGGCGCGGCGTGCCGGTGCCCCAGTTCGTCACCGACTCCGCCCCGGACGCGCGCGCCTCGTCGTAGCGGCGGATGAGCGCGGGCAGCACGTGGGACCCCTGCGGCGAGAAGTTGTCGCCCGGCCCGTAGAGGTTCGTCGGCATCGCCGAGATCCACGGCAGCCCGTACTGGCGGCGCACGGCCTGGATCTGCATGATGCCCGCGATCTTCGCGATCGCGTAGGCGTCGTTGGTGGGCTCGAGGTGCCCAGTGAGGAGGCTGTCCTCCGTGATCGGCTGCGGCGCGAGCTTCGGGTAGATGCACGAGGAGCCGAGGAACAGCAGGCGGTCGACGCCGTGCGCGAGCGCGGCGTCGAGCACGTTGACCTGGATCCGGAGGTTGTCGCTCAGGAAGTCGACCGGGTAGGTGCTGTTCGCGAGGATCCCGCCGACCTTCGCGGCCGCGAGCACCACGTGCACGGGCTTCTCCTCGGCGAAGAACGCGAAGACCGCGTCGCGGTCCTTGAGGTCGAGCTCGGCGGAGGTGCGGCCGATCACGTCGGTGAAGCCCTCGGCCTCGAGCCGCCGGACGATCGCCGAGCCGACGAGGCCGCGGTGGCCGGCCACGTAGACGCGGGCCGAGCGGTCGAGCGGAGCGGGCGTGTACGCGACGGCATCCCGCTCGTCCGCGGCGGACGCGGCGGACGCGGGGGCCGCGCTCACGCGTCGACCGCGGTCGCGTCGGCCGTGCCCCAGCTCGCGAGCTTCACGGAGTCGATCCACGGGCGTCCCTCGGCCTCGAGCGCGGCGATGTCCGCGTCGACCATGATCCGGGCGAGCATCGTGGTGTCGACCGTGGCCTTCCAGCCCAGCTTCTCCTCGGCCTTCGTGGCGTCGCCCACGAGGGCGTCGACCTCGGTCGGGCGGAGGTAGCGCGGGTCGAAGCGGACGTGCTCGGACCAGTCGAGCCCCGCGTGCGAGAACGCGGTCTCGAGGAAGTCGCGCACGGTGAAGTTCCCGCCGGTCGCCAGCACGAAGTCGTCGGGCTCGTCGGCCTGCAGCATCCGCCACATGCCCTCGACGTACTCGGCGGCGTAGCCCCAGTCGCGGATGCTGTCGAGGTTGCCGAGGTAGACGTGGTCCTGCTTGCCGGCCTGGATGGCGGCGACCGCGCGCGTGATCTTGCGGGTCACGAACGTCTCGCCGCGGCGGGGGGACTCGTGGTTGAAGAGGATCCCGTTGACGGCGAACATGTCGTACGCCTCGCGGTAGTTCTTCGTGATCCAGAAGCTGTAGAGCTTCGCGGCCCCGTAGGGCGAGCGCGGGTAGAACGGCGTGGTCTCGCTCTGCGGCGGGGGAGTGGCCCCGTACAGCTCGCTCGAGGAGGCCTGGTAGAAGCGCGTGTCGATGCCCGAGAGGCGCACGGCCTCGAGCAGGCGGATGGTGCCGGTGCCCGTCGTGTCCGCGGTGTGCTCCGGCTCGTCGAACGAGACGCGCACGTGCGACTGCGCGGCGAGGTTGTAGACCTCGTCGGGCTGGATCTGCATCATCAGCGTCGTGAGACGCGAGCCGTCGCTCAGGTCGCCGTAGTGGAGGAAGAGCTTCGCGCCGTCCTCGTGCGGGTCCTGGTACAGGTGGTCGATGCGGGACGTGTTGAACGTCGACGAGCGGCGGATGAGGCCGTGGACCTCGTAGCCCTTGGCGAGCAGCAGCTCCGCCAGGTAGGAGCCGTCCTGCCCGGTGATGCCGGTGATGAAAGCCTTCTTGGCCATGGATCCCCCCAGATTCTCATGCGATGCGACGCGACGGCGGCGGGGCAGTCGCCCGGCGCGGCCGTCCGTACGGTCGAATCTAACGTGACGGCGGCACCCGGCGGGAATCGGGGTACGGCGCCGCGCGGTCCGTTAACGACATCGAAACCTCCAGGCACCAGAATGGGGCCATGGGGGATTTGAGCACGACCGACGCTGCGCGCGCGCAGACGGCGGACCTGGGGGGCCTCACGGTCTGCCTGGTCGGCATCAACTACTGGCCGGAGACCACGGGCATCGCGCCGTACACGACCGCGATGGCCGAGGCGCTCACCGACGCGGGGGCGTCGGTGCACGTGGTCACCGGGATACCGCACTACCCGCAGTGGAAGCTGCAGGACGAGCGGTACGCCGAGGGCAGGCGCTGGGAGGAGATGCGCGACGGCGTCCGCATCACCCGCGTCCGCCACACCATCCCGGAGACGCCGGACCTCGCGGGCCGGGCCAAGCTCGAGGCGAGCTTCCTGCGCGGGGCGCTGCGCGAGGTGCGGCGGGACACGAGCGAGATCGTCATCGCGGTCACGCCGTCGCTCGCCGGCCTCGCCGCCGGCGCGCTCGGACGCGGACGCCGTCCCTTCGGGGTCCTGGTGCAGGACCTCACGGGCAACGCCGCGGGGGAGTCCGGCACCACGGGAGGCCGCGCCTCCCGGCTCATCGCCTCGGGGGAGTACGCGCTCCTGCGTCGCGCCGACCGGATCGGCGTCATCACGCCCCGCTTCGGCGACCTGCTCATCCAGCAGGGCCTGCCCGACGGATCCATCTCGGGGCTCCCGAACTTCACGCACATCACGCCGGTGGACGTCTCCACCGCAGCCGCCCGCACCCGCCTCGGCTGGACCCGAGACGCCTTCACCGTCGTGCACACCGGCAACATGGGCATGAAGCAGGGGCTGGAGTCGGTCGTCGAGGCCGCGCGCCTCTCGGACGCGCGCGACCTCGGGATCGAGTTCGTGCTCGTGGGCGACGGCAACCAGCGGGCCGCGCTCGAGGCCCAGGGCGCGGGGATCCGCTCGCTGCGCTTCGTCCCGCCGCTCGACGGCGACGACTACCCGTACGCGCTGGCCGCGGCCGACGCGCTCCTGCTGAACGAGAAGCCGGGCGTGCGCGAGATGAGCATGCCGTCGAAGCTCACGTCGTACACGAGCAGCCGACGCCCGATCATCGCCGCGGTCGAGGACGGCGGCATCACCGAGAGCGTCGTGCGCGAGCACCAGGCGGCGGCCGTCATCCCGCCGGGCGATCCCGAGCGGCTCCTGCAGGCGGCGCAGGACCTGCGCAGCGACAGCGACGGCGCCGCCGTCCTCACCACCGCAGCCCAGCGGATGTACCAGAACCGCTACTCGCCCGTCAGCGCCCACGCCAGGTACGTGCGCTTCGCGCAATCGCTGGCCACCATGGGAGCCGGGGTGCGCGCGTGACGGCGGCATCGGATCCCACGACCGACATCCCGGTGATCGACCTCTCCCTCGCCCCCGGCGAGCACCAGGCCTGGGACCGCCCGAAGCGCACGGTGTACCTCTGGGCCGCGGTGGAGCTGCTCCTCGTCACGAACCCGTGGCAGATCAGCTCGTCGCTCCGGGTCAGGGCGCTCCGCGCGTTCGGCGCCGAGATCGGCGACGGGGTTGTCTTCCGGCCCCGCACGCGGGTCAAGTTCCCGTGGAAGCTCCGCATCGGCGACCGCTCCTGGATCGGCGAGGGGGTCTGGTTCCACAACCAGGACCTCATCAGCGTCGGCCACGACGTCGTCCTCTCGCAGGAGACGATGCTCACCACGGGCAGCCACGCCCACCGGCGAGACATGGCCCTGATCACGCGCCCCATCGTCATCGAGCCGGGCGCGTGGATCACGTCGCGCTGCCTGGTCCTCGGCGGCGCGCACGTGGGCCGCTCGGCGCTCGCCCGGCCGATGACCGTGGTCGCGGGCGACGTGCCCGCCGACGCGATCGTCTCCGGCCCGGACTGCGCCGTCGTCGGCTCGCGCTTCGCCGCATCGTGACGCACCCCCTGCGCATCGCCCACGTCCTGCCCTACGTCTCCGCGGACGGTGCCTTCGGCGGCCCGGTGGCCGTGGCCGTGGAGCAGTGCCGGGAGCTCGCCCGGCAGGGCCACCGAGTCGTGCTCATCGCCGGATGGGACGGCGACGTCGACCTCACGGTGGACGACGTCGACGTGCGGCTGTTCCGCGCGCACGCGCTCCCCGGCCTCGGCTTCAGCGGGCTGGTCTCGCCCGCCCTGGTCGCGGGGCTCCGCCGCCATGTCCGCGAGTTCGACGTCGTCCACGTCCACCTCGGACGGCACCTGCTGGCCCTCGCTGCCGCCGAGGTCTGCCGACGCGCGGGCGTCCCCTACGTGCTGCAGACGCACGGCATGGTGACGGCCGACTCACGACCGAAGTCGCGGGTGCTGGACGCCGTCGCGGTCCGCCGCGTGCTCGCGGGAGCCCGCGCGGTGCTCGCGCTGACGGACGCCGAGGAGGAGGCGCTCGGCGTCGTCTCGCGGGGACGCGCGCACGTCGTCCGGATCCGCAACGGCGTGGCGCCCGTGTCGGTCCCTCGGCACCGCGATGCCGACGCGACGCCCGAGGTCCTGTTCCTCGCGCGTCTGCACCCCCGCAAGCGCGTGCTCGCGTTCGCCGAGACCGCGGCGCTGCTGCACGACCGGGGCGTGGATGCGCGCTTCACCGTGATCGGCCCCGATGAGGGCGACCTCGCCGCGCTGACGGCGTTCATCGCCGCACGCCCGGGGCTCCCGCTCGCCTACGCGGGGAGCATCGCGCCCGGAGCGTCCACCGCCCGGCTCGCCGCGGCGGACGTCTACGTGCTGCCGAGCGTGCGCGAGGTGTTCCCCATGACGGTGCTCGAGGCCATGGCCGTGGGCACCCCCGTCGTCATCACCGATGACTGCGGCCTGTCCGACGAGCTTGACCGGGCGGGAGCCGCCCGGGTCACCGACGGATCGCCCCGGTCGATGGCGGAGGCCGTGTCCTCGATCCTGACCGACGACGAGACGCGCGCCGGGCTCCTCGACGGCATGCGCGACGCGATCACGGGATCGTTCGGCATCGAGCGGGTGGCGGCCGACCTCGCGGGCGTCTACTCCACCGGCACACGATGACCTCGCCCGCTCCTCACGTCGACCCCGGCGTCCCGGGGCCCGAGACGCCACCGCGTCTCGACCGGCTCACGAGCCTGCGCTTCCTCGCCGCCCTCGTGGTCTTCGGGTTCCACGGCCTCGTGTTCTTCGACGAACCGACACGGCTGGCCCTCGGCTACCTGGTGGGCCAGGGACGCAGCGGGGTCACGTTCTTCTTCGTCCTGAGCGGATTCCTGCTCGCCTGGTCCGCGCGCCCGGGTGACCGCGCCTTCCCCTTCTACCGACGGCGCTTCGCCCGGATCTACCCCGCGTATCTGGTCTCGCTGGTCTTCGCGGCGTCGCTCTGGGCGATCCTCGACCCGGCAGCCCTGCGTCGTGGGATCCTCACGCCGTTCCTGCTGCAGGCGTGGGTGCCGACATCCCAGTCCTACTTCGCGATCAACGTGCCCGCGTGGTCGCTGTCCGTCGAGGCGTTCTTCTACGTCGCCTTCCCCCTGGTCATCCTGGGGCTACGGCGCCTCTCGACACGAGGGCTCTGGGTCTGCCTGCTGGCGATGGTGGTGGTGTCCGTCGCCTTGGCCGCCGTGGCATCGACGCGGGTGGCCCCCACCGATCTCGACCAGGACTCCGTGTGGGTGTGGCTCGCCTACTACTTCCCTCCGTCACGCCTCCCGGAGTTCGTGGTCGGCATGATCCTGGGACTGCTGTGCAAGCGCGGCGCGTTCCCGGCGGTCGACTGGTCGGCGGCAATCGTCATCGCATCCGCCGCCTACCTGTCCGTCGGCATCTGGCCGTCCACCTACGGCGTCGCGGCCCTCGTCGTGCTGCCCTTCGGGGTGCTGATCGTCGCGGCGGCCCAGCGAGACCTCGCGGGTGCTCCCGGCCTCCTTCGGGGGCGCCTCCCCGTCCGGTTGGGGGAGGAGTCCTACTGCTTCTACCTCCTCCACCACATCTTCATCGTCCGCCTCGCGCAGCCGGGGATCCGCGACCTCGGGCTCGACGGACCGGCGGCCTTCGTCCTCGCCCTCGTGCTCACCCTGATCGCGTCGCACCTCGTCCACCGGTTCGTCGAGGTGCCGTTCGAGCGGCGGCTCCGGGGCCCACGGCGAGCACCGGCCGCGGCCACGGCGTGACGGCCGCGGGACCGGCCCTCCTCGGTGTTCCCGGCCGCTCCCTCGCGACGGTATCCGGCGACCGTCACGGACGTCCACCGTCGGCGTGGTCGACCGGCCGCCGGCTGACATGCCCGGGCAGCATCGCATGGAGGAACGTTGCCGCGAACGCCGTGGGCGTGTGCGCGAGGATCTCCGGGTGGTCGATGGGCTCGGCCGGGACCGCGCCGAGGATCCCGCGGCGCAGCCCGTCGACCGTGACCTCCGTCGTGGACACCCCCCGCATCCCGCGGACGGACGGCGTCACGCCCGCGTGCTCGCCGACGACGACGCTCAGGCCGGCAGCCAGGGCCTCGTTCACCGTCAGCCCCCACACCTCCTGCAGCGCGGGATGAACGAGGATGTCGTGGCTCGCGAAGCACCCCGGCAAGTCGGCCGAGGGGACGTAGCCGACGAAGGACACCCGCCCCGCGAGGCCGAGCTGCCCCGTGAGCCGCTCGAGCTCCGGGCGCTCCGGGCCCGTGCCCACGACCGTCAACGTGCAGTCGGCGAGCTCCGGCGCGGAAAGCGCCTCGATGAGGCTCGCGACGTTCTTCCGCGGGATCAGCTGTCCGATGCAGAGCAGGCGACGACCGACGGGGCCCCGGGGAGGACCGGCCGCGCGACGGGCGTCCGCCGTGCGCGCGTGGATCCTCTCGACGTCGACGGCGTTGAAGCCGACCCGGATGCGCCCGGCGTCGATGCCCTCGGCGACGAGGGCGTCGCGTGCGGCGACACCGGGTACGACCGTCTCGTCCATGGCGGCGTAGAAGGCACGTCGGACGCGAGCCACGATTCCGCCGTGGTGGGCCTGCGAGAGCCGGTGCGACTCGTAGAACCCCACGCGCCGCACGCCCGCGAGCTTGGCGGACCACGACGCCACCCAGTAGGCGGGGGAGTCCCACCCTCCGAGCAGGATCGCGTCCGTGCCCCGGAGCGACGACGGCCGGATCCAGCCGGTCACGTAGTGCCGCGCCTCGCCGCGGCGGATCACGCGGTTCGGCAGGAACCGCGTCGTGTACGCGGCGACGCGGTCACCGGCGGTCCAGTCGTCCCCCCGGTTGTTGTCGTCGCGTCGAAGGCGCTCATCGCTCTCGAGGAGCCAGACCTCGAGCCGGGCGTCGCGCGCGATCGCGTCCCACACGGGGACGCGGTACGGCGGGGCCAGGTTGGTCATCCACACGATCGACGGGCGGTGCTCCGTGACCTCGGGCAGTCCATCGACTCGATCGTCGTCCTGCGGCACGGCTCCCCTTCGTCGCGGACCTCGGGCGGATCCGTGCGCGTCCGAGACAACGGCGATCGCTGCGGACGTCGCATCTTAGGAGGTCGGGCCGGACGAACCGCATCCCACCACCCACAACCGGCCGGAGCCGCCGCGCGGGGAGCGTCCGCGGGTGTCAGCCAGGACCCAGCGCGTCCAGGATCGTGGAGCTGATCGTGCGCGCTGCCGCCTCGATGGTCGGGTAGTCGGCGGCGGGCGCGTCCCCACGCTCCTCGTCGGCGACCCAGGCGGCGGCGAAGGCCTCCGGCGTCGGCGCAACCTCGACGACGTCCACGCCGGGACGCAGGTACTCGAACTCGGGGGCGTGCGCGGCGCCCGTCGTCGTGAGGACCCGCAGGCCCATGACGAGGGCATCCACCGCCACGAGACCGACCCTCCCCGGATTCAGGAGCGAACGCGACATCGCGGCCGCGGGCGCGAAGTCCCGCGGACCCGCCTGCCCCAGGAGCACGACCCGCTGCGTGTCCCGCGCCAGCTCCTCCAGCAGTCCACGGGACTCCCCGTCGCCGGCGACGACGAGCCATCGCGTCGGATCGGCCGCGAGCACCAGGCGCGCAGCATCGACGAGGAGGTCGACGGCCTTGAAGCGGTTCAGGGCACCGAGGAACAGGGAGACGCGCGCATCAGCCGGAATGCCGTGGCGCGCGCGGAACGACGCCTCGTCCGCGGCGGTGACCGCGGCCATCGCGCGCTGCAGCCGCGACGTGTCGGTCGCGTTGCGGAAGGCCTGGACCTGGTCATCCCGCAGCCGCGTGGAGGCGAGCACGTGCCGTCGCCCCGTCTCCGTGTAGGTGAGCGCCCGTGTGGCCTGGGAGTTGAGGATGTTCTCCGCGGCGTCGGCGAGCGTGGACTGGGTCGTCGTCGCCGAGATCCCGTGCCCGAGCGTGACGTAGGGCTGGCGCAGCCCCGCGCGCAGCCAGGCGTTGAGGTTGGTGCCCTGCATCTCCGTCACGAGGAGCACGCGGCGCCCACGCCACGTGCGGGGGAGTCGGCGGAACATGAACTTCGGGATGGAGCGGATCGGCTGCACGGTGAGCGCGGACACCCGGCTGGCCCAGCCCGGTTCGATGCCGTCGCCGCGCGCGGCGACGGCGGCTTCCTGTTCGCGGTCGCCGCCGTAGAAGACGCGGCATTCCACGTCCGCCTCGCGCAGCTCATCGATGACCAGCGACCAGAGCCGCTCCCGGTATCCCGGGATGTACGGCTGGGTGACGGCGACGCGCCGGCTCATGCGGAACTCCCGCCCCTGCATGCGCTCCCGCTGGCTGCCCCATGCGACACGACGATCCCCATCGTCTTCCCCCTTCGACGATCGGGGATGCCGCTGTCGGTCCCCGTCCCCCGGCGTCGACACGCGCCGGTGAGCGGACCTCGTGCTCGTCATCCGGCGATGACATCCCCGTCCGACGACCCTAGTGCAGGCATGCGGCGGCGACCGGCCTCTGCGAGGCCGTCCGGCGGGCGGACGCCCGGATGCGGTCCGGCATACTGGTGGCCACGCGGGGCGCGCCCCGTGACCGACGTCAGGAGGGGACGGAGTCTCATGGGGGAGTGGGGATGCAGGGTGCTGCCGACGGGACGCGGATCGGGCGTGTCGGCACGTGGCGCCGGGCCTCGACGCACTGCGGCGAGTCGTCTCGGGCACGCGTGCTGAGCGCATCACCCGCTCGATCGACCGCCGTCGGGGGCCGCGCATGAGCGCCACCCGACCGCGTTCCGGCGCCGACGGGGCACCCGTCCTGATCCTCGAGGGGAACGGCGACGGCCACCGCTTCTACTACGTGCGCCTGCTCGCGGAGGCGATCATCGCCGAGGGCCGCAGGCCCGTGCTCGTGACGACGTCCGGCCAGATGGACGGCGCGCAGGCCGCGGAGTTCCTCCGCGACCTGCCCGCGCCCTTCACCGTGGCGGAGGTCTCCCGCGCCGACGTGACGACGGCGTCGCGCATCGCCCGGGAGACGGGGGCGCGCCATGTCGTCATCCCCGACGGGGACCTGGACCTGGTGTCCCTGCTGATGCGACGCGGCCGTCACCTCCCGCACGTCACGGCGCTGGTGATGCGCGAGCCCGACCTGCGTCGCGGCCAGGCCATCCGCCCGCTCGCCCGTCAGTGGGCGAAGCGCGCGACGATGTCCCTGGCAGCCCTGCGACCGTCGACGACCGTCACCGTCCTCAAGTCCTCCGTCTGGGCGGGTCGCTCCGCCTTCCCCGTGGCCCAGGACCCCGTGACGTCGGCGGCCACGCCGGACGACGTCACGGCCGTCCGCGCGCAGTGGGGCCTCGACGGCGACCGTCGGTGGTTCGCGGTCGCCGGCGCCATCACCGCCCGGAAGAACCTCCCGATGGTCGCGGAGGCGTTCGCCCGCGTGGCCGACGAGGGGATGGGGCTGCTCGTCGCCGGCGCCGTCCTCGACGGCCAGCTGGCCGAGGCGGAGCCGCACCTCGCGGAGGCCAGGCGACGCGGCGCGCGCGTCCAGGTCGTCGACCGGATGCTCGAGGACGTGGAGCTCGACTCCGCCATCGCCGCGGTGGACTGCGTGGTCCTCGCCCACTCCAACGAGGGTCCGAGCGGCATCCTCGGCAAGGCCGTCATGGCGGGCACGCGCCTCATCCTGTCCGGGGCGTCCAGCCTCCGACGCGACGCCGAGGCCGTCCCGTCGCACGCGACCTGGACGCCCCTGACGGTCGCCGGGCTGGCGCGGGCCATCGAGGACGCGGTGGACGCCGATCGCCCGCCAGCGGTGCCGGACATGGGCACCTCCCGCTTCACGTCGGCGCTGCTGTGACGGCGTCGGCGCCCGCATCGGCCGGCGGCCTGGGCCGTCAGGCGACCTTCCTCGCCGCCTCGACCGCCGGCGCCCAGATCCTCACGGCGTTGATCTACCTGTTCGCCGCCCGGGTCAGCGGTCCGACCGACTTCGGCCAGGTCGTCACGGCCATCGCCATCGCCACCAGCGCGGTGGGGGTCCTCGACTTCGGGACCAATTCCCTCTGGATCCGCGAGACGGCCAAGGGAGCCCTGACCACGCACGACCTCGCGCGCCGTGCTCTCGCGAAGATCGTGATCGCCCTGGTCGTCTTCTCCGTGGGCGCAGTCGTCCTGTACCTCGTCTCCCCGAACCCGTGGCTGTGGACCGCCGGTCCCATCGGCCTGTTCCTGCTGATCTCGCAGACGGCGCAGGTGCCGCTCCGCGCCCACTCCCGCATCGGCGTCGTCGCGCTCTCCCTCGTCACGGATCGCGTGGTCGGGATGCTCGTCCTCTTCGCCGGAATGCTGATGGGCGCGGACGGCGCCGCGTCGCTCTGGCTGGCGCTCGTCTGCGGGTCGATCGGCAGCACCCTGCTGCTGCTCTCGCAGATGCCGGGCCGCAAGCGCCTCCTGGTGACCCCCGAGCTCCGTCGCCTCCCATGGCGCGGCTCGGGCTTCTACGGACTCAGCTCGATGGCGGCGACGTCCCAGGTCCTCGACGTCGCCATCATGTCCGCGGTGGCCGGGCCGGCGGCGGCGGGGATCTACGGAGCCGTCAACAGGTGGACGCAGCCCATGGGGCTCGCCGTGTCGGCGTTCGCCGCCGCGGCGGTGCCCGTCGTCGCCCGCGCGCAGTCCTGGAGCGCCGCGTGGCCCCAGGTCAAGCGGGCGTTGTGGCTCCCGGGCGCTGCCCTGGCGGCCTGCGTCGTGGTGATCATCGGCGCTCCCACCTTCGTCGACATACTGGTGGGGGACGCATACGCCGAGTCGGCGACGGTCCTCCGCGTACTCGCGTTCGGCACGCTCTTCGCGATCGTCAACCAGCCCGTCGCCGTCTTCCTCCAGAGCCTCGGCCGCGACAGGGAGGTCTCGTTCGTCACGCTCGGCCTGGTCGCACTGCAGCTCGCCCTGGTCGCCGTCCTGGCCTCTGTCTACGGCTCCGTCGGTGCCGCATTCGCCTTCCTCGTCGCGCAGGCGGTCATGCTCCTCCTGCTGCTCTCGCTCACCCGGACCGGCAGGAGAGGCCGCCGATGAAGATCCTCCAGCTGCTCCTCCGCCCCCAGATCGGAGGAGCCGAGACCCTGGTGGCGAGCCTCGCCGTCGAGTGGGGCCGACTGGGCCACGACACCGAGCTGGCCTACCTGGATCCCGAGGGGGAACCGACCGGCAAGCTGGCACGCGGTCGGCGGCTGCGTCGGGTGATCCGCGCGGTGCGCCCCGACCTCGTCGTCAGCCACTCCGCCCTCCCGAACCTCTACTCGAGCATCGTGACGCCTCGTGGCACGCCGTTGCTGTCCGTGCTGCACAGCGCCACCGACGACTTCGCCTCGCCGCTGCTGAGGAACGCGGAGTCGCGGAGCCGTCGCCGGGCTCGGACCGTGGTCGCCGTGAGCCGGAAGCAGGTGGACGAGTACGTCGCCCACTTCCCGCGCCGGCCTCCGCCCGTGCTGATCCCCAACGGCATCAGCGACGACCTGCCGCGCAAGCTGGATGCGCCGGCTCGACCCACGAGGGTGATCACCATGGCGCGCGTGGCGAGCCAGAAGGAGCCGGAGCTGTGGCTCGAGGTGGTCGACCGCTTCGCCGCCCTCGATCCCGACCTCCGCTTCTCCTGGACGGGACCGATCCTCGACTCGGACCCCCGCATCGAGCGGTTCTGCGCGGACGCCCGATCACGGGGGTTCGCGCACCTGCTCACGGGACCTTCGTCGGACGTGGGGGCCGACCTCGCCGCCTCGGACGTCTACTTCCACCCGTCGAGCCGGGAAGCGCACAGCATCGGCGTCCTCGAGGCGGCCGCAGTGGGTCTCCCCGTCGTCTGCAGCGCAGACGTCGCGGCGACGCTGCCGTCCTACGTCCCCGCCGCGACCTTCATCTCAGGTGACGAATCCTCGGCGGTGGCAGCGATCCAGAGAGTGATCGACGACGACGTCACAGCTCGCGCCGTGGCGAAGGCAGCGGCGGATCGCGTCCGTGTCGAATTCAGCATCGCGGCGACCGCCAATGCGTACCTGCAGGTAGCCGGTTTTGACACAGGATCCAGAATCTAGGGCCGTCCCTAGTCGCCCTTGTCGTCGCGAGCAGCGCCCCTTTTCTGGTCGTGCAGCCCGGGCGCGCGTTGTCACGGAAAACCGGCGGATTTGGACGAAATCGGACCTTCGATGCTAGTCGGTCTCACAAGACCGCGATGGTGGCGCAAGTCTCACCGAACGCTCTATTGCCGATGGCCCGACCGTCACGTAGTCGGAACGGCTGAGATCGCCCGCGCGGCGTCGCTCGAAGACGCCACTGACCACGTCGGCCGGGAGCCGGACAGTCGCCCGACATCCAGCTGCAGACGGGCCGAGGATCGGCTCCGCGCGTTGAAGAGCACGAATACAAGAGGGAGGAGAGCCGGGACGAGGTAGAGGCGTCCCGGTGCGCTCGTGACCTCAGTGATGCCACCTGCCAGCCAAACGACCGCCATTCCCAGAGCGATCATCCTGACATCAGGTGCCGTTCGTCGGACGCACGCAATGAACGCCGCCGTGAGTGCAAGGGCACCGACCAAACCAGTTGATACGAACGTCTCCAACGCAAGGTTGTGCGCGCTGTAGTTGGCGCTGAGCGCCGTCGTGATGGGCTGCCTGACCCAGTAGGTGGAACCCCACCCGAGCAGAGGGTTCTCGAGGATGAGCTCCTGCGCTTTGAGCCAGAGGATCCCTCGATAGGTGAAGGCGTCCGGTCGCCAAGAGGTGACGGCGACGGCACAGACGAGAAGGGCGGCGACGGTCGTGAGCGCTGCCATGAGGCGCGTACGCGTCACGAGACGCATCCTCCCCGTCGTTCGGATGAGCACCGCGGCCACGGAGGCCAGGGCCCAGATGATCAGCGCTGAACGGCTGCTGCACAGGTCGACCAGGAGGCCGGACGCAACGACGGCGACGAGTATCCAGGCGCTGTTCCGCGCGGTCACGATGGAGGCGAACGCCAGGACCGCGATCGCGACCCCGAGTGCGTTGCCGGACCCGAACTCGCCGAGCTGCTGGCCCCAGAGGGAGCACTTGTCCAGTCGGCAGGCACCGATGATCGTGCCCCCGACGCCATAGAAGCCGACGAGGACGACCACGGCTTTCAGCGAGTGCACGAGAGCCAACAGAATGACCCGCACGTCGACGGGCTCACGATCCACGGCGAGTGCCGGGAGGAACGCAAATGCAGCGACAAACGGTGTCGGGGAGAAGTCCCCAGACGCGAACGCGACAGGTATGCATATGGCGAGCAGCAGCAGGAGGTGTCCGCCGTAGAGCCTTCCCCGACTCAGACTCCTAACGCCGATGATCGCGCCTATGAGCAGCATCGGCACGAACCTGATGATGGAGAGCAGCTCGTTTGCGCTGCCCGTGCTCTGCTGCGTGAGTTCGGTCACGCGCAAGACACCGGGAAGCCCGAAGCCGGCGACGATCCACAGGTAGTGAGCCGAGCGCCAGACATCCCGGAACCTCGGTCCGTTCGTCGGCATGAGGACGAGGAGTATCGCTGAGATGAGAAGGACGATCTGGGCCATCAGCAGGCGCCTCTCGATACGACGTGGGCGGCACGGGATTTGTGGGCAACTCTGTTGAGGCTATCGAGTTCCAGGAGGTTCGATCTCCAGCGGGACGGCTGGAGCGAACCGGCTGCGGCCATCAGTAGGCGCCATCACGATGGAGGACGGCCCGCGCCGTCTTCCACAGGATCACGAGATCCCCCACGATGGACCAGTTCTCGACGTAGTAGAGGTCGAGGCGCACGCTGTCCTCCCACGAGAGGTTCGACCGGCCGCTCACCTGCCAGAGGCCCGTGATGCCCGGCTTCACGAGGAAGCGCCGGTGCACCTTCGTCTCGTACTCCTCCACCTCGCGGGCCAGCGGAGGCCGCGGACCCACGAGGGACATGCTGCCGTTGAGGACGTTCACGAGCTGCATCAGCTCGTCGAGGCTGTAGCGACGCAGGAATCGGCCGATGGGCGTGACGCGGGGATCGTCCTTCATCTTGAAGAGCACGGAGTTGCCCGCGTCGCGCGACTGCTTCTCGAGCTCCAGCAGACGCGCCTCCGCATCCGTCACCATCGTGCGGAACTTCAGCATCTGGAACGGACGCCCGTTGATGCCCACGCGCTCCTGGCGGAAGAGGACGGGTCCCGGCGTGCTCAGCCGGATGGTGACGGCGATGGCGAGGAAGAGAGGGGAGGCGACGACGAGGATCAGCGTGCTCGCGACGATGTCGAACGCCCGCTTCGCGAAGAGCTTCGTGCCCTCGTAGCGCGGGGTCTCCACGTGGATCAGGGGCAGGCCGGCGACGGGACGGGTGTGGATCCGCGGCCCGCCGATGTCGGTCAGGCTGGGCGCCACCACGAGGTGCTGGCGGCCCGGCTCGAGCGACCAGCTGAGCTCGCGGATCCGCTCCGGCGACAGCTCGTCGTTGCTGGCGATGACGATGGTGTCGGCGTCGACCGCGCGCATGGCGGCCTGCAGATCGTCGAGCTTGCCCAGGACGGGGATCCCGGTCCCGGGCAGCGTCGCCGCGATCACGCCGGACGGGATGCAGGCCCCGACCACGTGGTAGCCGGCGTAGGGCTGGCGCGCGAGCTCCCGGGCCAGGAAGCCCGTGGACGCCTCGGATCCGATGAGCAGCACGCGGGACGAGTACCTGCCCTTGGCGCGCTGCACGTTGAGCCACTGCCGCCACATCCAGCGGCTGAGCACGAGGGTCACGAGCCCGAGCGGGAGGGCGATGATGATGTAGCCGCGGGCGAAGTCGATGCGGCCGAGGAAAGCGACGATGGCGACCAGCCCGAACAGCCGCACGGTGGCGTCGAGGATGAGCCGGTACTCCTGGGGTCCGGTGCCGAGCACGCGGTAGCCGCGGGTGCCATACAGGCCGAGGGCGACCATCCAGCTGACGATGATCACCACGGAGATGAGCGAGTAGCTGACGGCGACGCCCTGGTAGTCGCCGTTGAAGGCCACGTCGGAGGTCTCCATGCCGAACCAGGCGATCTGGACGCCGAAGACGACCCAGACGAGGACGAGGAGGTCGGTGACGGCGAGCCCCACCGCGTAGGTGCGGCGCCAGTCGTGCGCCCGTTGTCCGTCCGCCTCGGTGAGCGGTCCGGCGTCGGCGCGCAGGCCCTTCGCGGACCTGTCCGTGATGCGTCGGCGGGTGCCGGTCTCCCGTGCTCCCGTGTCCTGCGTGGTCTTCTGTTCGATCATCGTCCCCCCAAGCCGATGGTGCGTCCCCCTGAGGCGTCGTCGGATCTTGGGATCGAGACTACAGGCGTTGCCGCCGATGCTCGGCGGCGCGTGTCGGATGCGTCCGTGAGGGGACCGTCGGGGGACACGAGGCGCCCGGCCGGATCAGATCCGGATCCACGCGCCTCCGTCGCGACGCGTGATGCTCGCCCGGGGGACGTCCACGAGCTCGCCCGCCCGGGATCGGACCGCACCGGCTATCCGCTCGGCCGCCGCGTCGTCGTCCGCGGTGAAGCGCACCGTGAGGCGGGGTTCGCCGCGCACCACCTGGATGTCGTTCGCCTCGAGGGTCGCGATGCGGGCGGCCTCGGCGGCGGCGGCGGGGAGGACGGCTGAGGGGTCGGCGCCGGGACGCAGCGCGCCGACGGTCATGGTGATGCGGTAGGAGGGCACGGTCCATGGTCCCGCACGCACGAGTGCTGCGTTAACTGGAGAACGGCTCCGACCACGTGGTCGGAGCCGTTCTCGGAAGCTCAGCGTGCTGCGCTCACCAGAGGCGAGCGGGTGGCATTAGAGCGGGCGGATGTTCTCAGCCTGGGGACCCTTGGGGCCCTGGGCGACCTCGAACTCGACCTTCTGGTTCTCGTCGAGCGACTTGTAGCCGCCCGTCGCGATCGCGGAGTAGTGAGCGAACACATCCGCGGTTCCGTTGTCGGGAGCGATGAAGCCGAAGCCCTTTTCAGCGTTGAACCACTTGACGGTGCCTGTTGCCATGACGAAATTTCCTTCAAAAAGAGATGCATCGATCCCGGGACCCGGGACCGCGGGTCGTCCGCCCCTCGTGACCCCTCCGGCGGACCGGGCGGATCGTGAGGACCTGACGACTTGTGACCAACCCTAGCGGGTGAAACCGCGCCAGCGGGGGATGCGGCCACATTCCCGTCGGTTGTTTCCCTCCGTGTCGCCGTGTGGGGGAGCCGCGGGCGTCGCCGCCCGCCTCCGACGTCGGACGCGCACGGGATGATGAGGGCATGCACATCCTGGTCGCGCGGACGCCCTCCGGCGTGCGGCTCGTCGACATCGATGCGGCGGGGACCGTGACCGGCACGAGCGACGTCCCGTCCGACGAGTGGCCGGCCGTCGCCGCCTCGCGTGAGCGAGCCGATCCCGCGCCGCGGTGGGTGTGGGACGACACCGCGGTGTGGGCGCGTGGGCTCATCGCCGCGGGCGTCCGCGTCGCCCGCTGCCACGACCTGCGGCTCTGCCACGCGATCCTGCGGCTCTCGACGCAGACCGCCGACAGCGCCCTCGCCCGTCTCCCCGCCAGCACCTGGGACCGGGCCGCCCCGTCGGAGCGGGAGCCGCAGACGACGGCGACGCTCTTCGACGACCTCGACGCGCCGGAGGGCCGCTCGCCGGACGAGCTCGTGGCCGAGCTCCGGCTGCAGCTGGACGCGGTCGCGGGAAGCGCGGAGCCCGGCCGCCTGCGCCTCCTCCTCGCCGCCGAGTCGGCGGGCGCCCTCGTCGCCGCCGAGATGTCCGCCGACGGCCTGCCGTGGGACACGGCCGTCCACGACGCGCTCCTGGTCGACCTGCTCGGGGGACGCCCCGCGCACGGCGGCGCGCCACCCGCGCTCATCCGGCTCGCCGCGCGGATCCGGGAGCTCCTCGCCGCACCCGACCTCAACGTCGACAGCCCGCCCGACGTGCTCCGGGCGCTGCGCCGTGCCGGGATCGACGCGACGAGCACGCGGCAGTGGGAGCTCCAGGAGATCGACCACCCCGTCATCGCCCCTCTGCTGGAGCACAAGAAGCTGTCCCGCCTCCTCACGGCCAACGGGTGGGCCTGGATGGAGACGTGGATCCGGGACGGCCGCTTCCACCCCGAGTACGTTCCGGGCGGCGTCGTCACCGGACGCTGGGCCGCCAGCGGCGGGGGCGCGCTGCAGCTGCCGCGTCAGATCAGGTCGGCGGTCCGGGCGGATCCCGGCTGGCGGCTCGTCGTCGCCGACGCCGCGCAGCTCGAGCCGCGCGTGCTCGCGGCGCTGGCGGAGGACCGTGCCATGGCCGACGCGGGCCGGGGGACCGACCTCTACCAGGGCCTCGTCGACGCCGGCGTCGTGGACACCCGCGCGCACGCCAAGGTCGCGATGCTCGGCGCCATGTACGGCGCCACCTCCGGCGAGAGCGGGCGCCTCATGCCGCGACTCGTCCGGGCCTACCCGCGCGCCACCGGCTTCGTGGAGCGCGCGGCGCGGGCGGGGGAGAGCGGGGGTGTCGTGAGCACGCGGCTCGGGCGGTCATCGCCGCCGCCCGGCGACGCGTGGGTGGACGTGCAGCAGATCGGCCGCGCAGGCGAGGCGTCCCCGGCGGATGCCGCCCGCGCCCGGACGTCCTCTCGCGATCAGGGCAGGTTCACCCGCAACTTCGTCGTCCAGGGCAGCGCCGCCGAGTGGGCGCTCTGCTGGCTCGCCGGGCTCCGGCGCCGCCTCGCCGCGATGGAGCGGCCGGGATCCCGCCCGCACCTCGTCTTCTTCCTGCACGACGAGGTCATGGTGCACACCCCGGACGACCGCGTCGACGAGGTCCGCGCGGCCGTGGCCGACGCCGCCGCGGAGGCGGGCCGCCTGCTGTTCGGCGACGCGCCGGTGGACTTCCCCGTCACGATCGCGGTGGTCGACGACTACGCCCAGGCCAAGTGATCCGAGCCCGGACACGACGACGCCCGGCCCCTCGGGGCCGGGCGTCGCGATGCCGTGGGGAGGATCAGCCGCCGGAGGCGACGTCGCCCGAGTGGTCGTCGCCCTCGCCGGTGTTGCTGCCGGAGCCGTCGGGGGTCGACCCGTCCGAGCCGCTCTCCGTCGTGACCGAGGACGAGGACGACTCCGAGTGCTCCTCGGTGTGCGTCGTCGTGCCGTCGTCGTCGGTCGAGGTGCTCTCGTGATCTGTGCTCATGGTCCGACCGTACGCTCGCGGTGCTCCTCGGGGAACCCCGCCGGCGCACGCGCGGCCGACTTGGCCGCGGCCTCGCGGGCGGCGAGGATGGGTCCATGACCGATCCCGCACCCGCCGCGCCCGCTCCCACCGACCCCGCGGAGGTGCTCGCCGTCTACCGCTCGCGTCGCGAGCAGATGGTGGTCCTCCCGCAGGGCAACCTGGCCCTCGTCAACACGCAGTGGATCTCCCATGACGCCGATCCGCAGCCCGTCTACGGGATCCCCGGGACGTGGTCGCCCCTCGAGCCCGGCGTCTCCGGCCTCCGGGTCCGGGCGACCGCGGAAGACGAGCTGCGCGTCGACGGCGTCCTCGTCGACGGCGAGGCGATCGTGCGCGGCCGCGACGACCCGCAGCCCTCGTCCGTCGTCGCCAGCGACACGGTCTCGGCGTTCGTCATCGCGAGCGAGGAGGGTGCGTACGCACTCCGGGTCTGGGACGCGCAGTCGGACGCGATCCGCGACTTCGGCGGCATCGACGCCTTCCCGTACTCGGAGGAGTGGGTGGTGCGGGCGGACTTCACGCCCATCGAGGGCGGGCGTGCGATGGGCTTCGAGCACCTCAAGGACGACGGCGCCACCAAGGACAAGATCGTCCCCGGCGAGATCACCTTCACCAAGGACGGCGTCGACTACTCGCTGGCCGCCTTCCGCGAAGGACGCGCCCTCCTGCTCGTCTTCTCGGATGCCACGAGCGGCGAGTCCACGTACGGCGTGGGCCGCTTCCTCATGGTCGCGCCGTCGCCCGACGGGACGATCACCCTGGACTTCAACCGCGCCTACCTGCCCCCGTGCGCCTTCAGCTACAACTTCAACTGCCCGATGCCGCCGAAGCAGAACCGGTTCGCCGTCCCCATCGAGGCGGGGGAGAAGAACGTGCTGGCGAAGGACGGCGGGCTGCTGCACTAGGTCAGTCGGCGGATCCACCCGGAGCGCGCGCCGGACGCCCTCGTCGCGGAGCCGCGGCGAGCCCCGCGGGTCGCGTGCCCGTCGCGCGCGCGTCGCCGATCCGTCGCTCGGCCGCATCGAGCCACGCCAGCCGCGCGTGCACCTGCGCCTCCTGCGCCTCCACGGACAGGAGGCGCGCGAGCGCGCGATCCCGGGACTCCGCCTCGAGTCGCTCCCGCGCCCGGGCGAGCGCGGCCGCCTCGGCGAGCGACACCTCGCGCTGGATCCGCACGACCTCGCGCGCGTCCGCGTCGGGGAGCGACAGCGCCAGCGTGACCTTGACCACCAGCTCGTCGCGGGCGCCGACGCCGCCCACGCTCGCCGAGAGCCACGCCTCGACCTCCGCCGCGCCGGCAGCGGTGATCGTGTACGGCACGTGCCCCGCGTCGTCCATGGCGCCCTTCGTGACGAATCCGTCACGCTCGAGCCGGTCCAGCGTGTTGTAGACCTGGCCGACGTTGAGCGGCGCCGTGGTGCCCGTGCGGCGCGAGAACTCCGTCCGCAGCTGGTACCCGTAGCAGGTGCCCTCGGTGAGGACCGCGAGGAGCGCGTGTCGCACCGACATGCCCGCCTCGTCTCCCGGCCCGACAGGCCGTCACCAGGAGCATAGGCATTCCCGGCATGCATCCCGGTCGGACCCGCCGCGTCCGCGGAAGGGTGCGCGGATCCGCTGCGGCGCGTCGCGACCCGCATGTTGCCCGCGCACAGGATCACCCGCCATGATGGGCAGGTCGGCGCTCGCGCCGGCCGCACCGGCAGGTGTGGAGCTCGTCCATCGCACGCAGATCGTTGGGGAAGACGCATCTGATCGGATGGAGGAGACCCATGGAAGCACCCGTCGCCAACTCAAGACCGGCTCGAGGAGTGCTCTACGTGCACTCCTCCCCTCGCGCGCTCTGCCCCCATGTCGAATGGGCCGCCGGTCGCGCACTGGGTCACGCCGTGAACTTCACGTGGGATCCGCAGCCGGTGCTGAAGGGCGCCATGCGCGCCGAGTACTACTGGGAGGGTCCGGAGGGATCCGGAGCCGCCATCGCCAGCGGCCTCCGCGGCTGGGAGCATCTCCGCTACGAGGTCACCGAGGACGCCGGGCCCGGGCGCGACGGCGGGCGGTGGATGCACACTCCCGACCTCGGGGTGTTCTTCGCGCAGACCGACACCGCCGGGAACACGGTCATCCCGGAGGACCGCATCCGCTACGCCCTCGACGTCGCCGGCTCCAACACGCTGGAGCTCCACCGGGAGCTGCGCCTCGCCATGGGCCAGGCCTGGGACGACGAGCTCGAGGCGTTCCGCCACGCGAGCGACTTCAGCCCGGTCGTCTGGCTTCACAAGGTCGGCTGAGCAGGCCAGGCGCGCGGCTCCTCCCCGCCTGCCCCACGACGAGAGGCCCCGACCATCCGGTCGGGGCCTCTCGTCGTGCTCGTGGCTAGACGCTGCGGAACGCGACGACCGCGTTGTGCCCGCCGAAGCCGAACGAGTTGCTGATCGCGAGAAGGTCGCCGTCGCCCAGCGACCGGGGCGACGTCACCACGTCGAGCGGGATGTCGGGGTCCTGCTCCGTGAGGTTGATCGTCGGGGGAGCGGTGCGCTCTGCCAGGGCCTTGACGGTGAAGACGGCCTCGATGGCGCCCGCGCCTCCGAGCAGGTGGCCCGTCGACGCCTTCGTGGCGCTCACGGGGATCCCGTGCACCGCGTCGCCGAACACGCGCTCCAGCGCCTTGTACTCGGCGATGTCGCCGACGGGCGTGCTCGTCGCGTGCACGTTGATGTGCGAGACGTCGCCGCGGGAGTAGCCAGCGCCCTCGATGCTCTGGATCATGGCGCGCGCCGCGGCCGTCCCCTCGGGGTCGGGCGCCGTGATGTGGAACGCATCGCTCGTGACCGCGCCGCCGACGAGCTCGGCGTAGATGCGCGCGCCGCGGGCCTTCGCGTGCTCCTCGGTCTCCAGCACCAGGGCGGCGCCGCCCTCGCCGAGCACGAAGCCGTCGCGCGCGATGTCGTACGGACGAGAGGCCCGTGTGGGGTCGTCGTTGCGCTTGGAGAGCGCCTGCATGGCGGCGAACGACGCGATGGGCAGCGGGTGGATGGAGGCCTCGGATCCGCCGGCGACGATGATGTCCGCACGTCCCGCCTGGAGGTGCTCGTACGCGCTGGCGATGGACTCGGTGCTCGAGGCGCACGCGGAGACGACCGTCTGGATGCCGGCGCGCGCGCCGAGGTCCATGCCGACCGCGGCCGCGGGTCCGTTGGGCATGAGCATGGGGACCGTCATGGGGAGCACACGGCGGGGACCCTTCTCGCGGAGGGTGTCCCAGGCGTCGAGCAGGGTCCACACGCCGCCGATTCCGGTCGCCCAGTCCACGGCGAAGCGCAGCGGGTCGACCTCGGGGGATCCGGCGTCGGCCCACGCCTCGCGCGCGGCCGTGAGGGCGAACTGGCTCGACGGGTCGAGGCGCTTGGTCTCGATGCGCTGCATGACCTCGGAGGACGGCACCTTGGCCTGCCCGGCGAAGGTGACGGGGATCTCCCACTTGGCCACCCAGTCCTGCTCGAGGGTGCTGATGCCCGACTCACCCCGCAGGAGCGCCTGCCAGGTCTCCTCGGCGGTGCCGCCGAGCGGAGACGTCGCGCCGATGCCGGTGACGACGATCTTCTTGGGGGTGGTCATGCGTGGCGTCTCCTCGACGTCGGGAACGGGGGAGGGAGATGGCCGGCCCCGTGATCGGGACCGGCCATGCTCCGCGCGGTCAGGACTGCGCGTTGGTGATGAACGTGACCGCGTCGCCGACGGTCTTGAGGTTCTTGACTTCCTCGTCGGGGATCTTCACGTCGAACTTCTCCTCGGCGTTGACGACGATCGTCATCATCGAGATCGAGTCGATGTCCAGGTCGTCGGTGAACGACTTGTCCATCTCGACGGTGTCGGTGGCGATCCCGGTCTCGTCGTTGACGAGCTCGGCCAGGCCGGCCAGGACTTCTTCGGTGGACAGTGCCATGTGTATCTCCTCGTGGTTCGTGATGACCGGAACAGCTTATGGGGCGGTGGGGCTCAGGGCAGGACGACGACCTGCGCGCCGAAGACGAGTCCCGCGCCGAACCCGATCTGCAGGGCGAGGCCGCCGGACAGCGACGGGTCCTCCTCGAGCAGGCGGTGGGTGGCGAGCGGGATCGACGCGGCGGAGGTGTTGCCCGTGGTGGCGATGTCGCGCGCGATGGCGACGGACTCGGGCAGGCCGAGCTGCTTCGCGAACTCGTCGACGATGCGCATGTTGGCCTGGTGCGGGATGAAGGCGGCGAGTTGCTCGGGCGCGACCCCTGCGCGGTCGAGGGCCTCCTTGGCGACCTTGACCATCTCCCAGACGGCCCACCGGAAGACCTTCTGGCCGTCCTGGCGGAGCGTCGGCCACGCTGATCCGTCGCGCATGCTCTTCAAGGTGCCGGTCATGCCGACGGCGTCCCAGTTCGAGCCGTCGGATCCCCACACGGTCGGCGAGATGCCGGGCGTGTCGCTCGGGCCGACGATCGCGGCGCCGGCGCCGTCGCCCAGCAGGAAGGAGATGGAGCGGTCGGTCGGGTCGACGATGTCGGACAGCTTCTCCGCGCCGACCACGAGGACGTACTCCGCGAGACCCGATCGGATGAAGGAGTCGGCCTGCGCGATGCCGTACGTGTACCCGGCGCACGCGGCGGAGATGTCGTAGGCGGGGGCGGGGTTCGCGCCGATGCGGTCGGCGAGGAGCGCGGCCATCGACGGCGTCTGGACCGTGTTGCTGACGGTCGAGACGAGCACGATGCCGATCTGCTCCGACCGGATGCCCGCCTTCGCGATGGCCTCGAGCGACGCGGTGGTCGCGAGGTCGACCGCGTCCACGTCGGCGCCGGCGCGCTTGCGCGTGATGATGCCGGTGCGCTGGCGGATCCACTCGTCGGACGAGTCGATCGGGCCGACGAGGTCGTCGTTCGGGACGTCGAGCTCGCCGCGGGCGGCGCCGAGGCCCCAGATGCGGGTGAAGCGCTCGACCACGGGCGCGGTCTGGATGGTGGGGCGGGGCTGGTCGGTCATGGGTGCCTGTTCGGTGTCGGTGAGGCGGGATCAGGCGTGCGCGTCGAGCATGTCGATGGCCGCCGGGAGGTCGTCGGGCGTGGAGAGCGCGAGCGTCGGGAGGCCCTTGAGGCCGCGCTTGGCGAGGCCGGTGAGCGCTCCGGCGGGGGCGACCTCGATGAGGCCGGTGACGCCCGCGGCGGCGAAGGCCTCCATGCAGAGGTCCCAGCGCACCGGGCTCGCGACCTGCCCGACGACGAGGTCGAGGTACTCGGCGCCGGACTCGACGCGGCTGCCGTCGCGGTTGGTCCAGACGGGGAAGCGCGGGTCGCGGGGGGCGAGCGGCGCGACGGCGGTGCGCAGGGCGTCGACCGCGGGGGCCATGTGGCGCGTGTGGAACGCGCCGGCGACCTGGAGCGGGATGACGCGGGTGCCGCGGAGGGGCTCGGCCTGGAGCGCGGCGAGGGCGTCCGGAGCTCCGGCGACCACGATCTGGCCGCCGCCGTTGAAGTTCGCGGGCTCGAGGTCGAGCTCCGCGAGCCGGGCGAGGACGGCGTCCTGATCACCACCGACGACGGCGCTCATGCCCGTGCGGGTGATCGCGGCGGCATCCGCCATGGCGTCGCCGCGCGTGCGCACGACGCGCATCGCCTCGTCGTCCGTCAGGATGCCCGCGCCGGCGGCGGCTGTGATCTCGCCGACCGAGTGGCCGGCGATCCCGGCCACGTAGGCGTCACGCCCGTCGGCGAGGAGGGCGTGCAGGGCGACGATGCCGGCGGCGACGATGAGCGGCTGCGCGACGGCCGTGTCGCGGATGGTGTCGGCGTCGGAGGTGGTGCCGTGCGTGACGAGGTCGAGCCCGGCCGCGTCGCCCAGCTCGCCCAGCCGTCGTGCGTGCTCGGGGTGCTCGAGCCAGGAGGAGAGGAAGCCGGGCTTCTGGGAGCCCTGTCCCGGGCAGACGACGATGATCATCCGTCCATCCTCCCGCCCGCGGTGAGGCGCATCTGAGTCGACGTCCTACAGAGGATCCGCCAGGACATTGTGACGATGCCACACGGTGGGCGCGTCACCTGGCGGCCTGGCGCTTGGGGCGGGCCCGGCCGGACCCCTGCTGCTTGGGGACCGTGGTGCCCGCCTCGGCGATGCTGCCGATGATCAGCGCCGCCTGCAGGATGAGGGCCTCCCGGGCACCCGTCGCATCCCAGCCGATGACGTCCGAGACGCGCTTCAGCCGGTACCGCACCGTGTTGGGGTGCACGAACAGCTCACGCGCGGTGGCCTCCAGGGAGCGGCCGGTGTCGAGGTAGCACCACAGCGTCGCGAGCAGCTCGGTCGAGTGCGCCTGCAGCGGCTTGTAGACCCGGTTGATGAGCGTGGACCGCGCGAGCGGGTCGCCGGCGAGGGCGCGCTCGGGGAGCAGGTCGTCGGCGAGCGTGGGCCGCGGCGCGTTCCGCCACGAGCGGGCGACGGCGAATCCGGCCAGTGCCGCCCGTGCGCTCCGCGAGGCCTCGACGAGGCTGGGCACCTCGTGGCCGAGGACGAGGTGGCCCGCCCCGAACCCCGGCTCGAGCTGGGTCGCGATCTCGAGGAAGGCGACCGGCGGGGTCTCGGCCCCGACGGCCTCCGGGTCGACCACCGCCGGGGACGCGCGTCCGATGACGAGGACCAGCCGGCTGCCCTGGACCCCGATGAGCACGTCGGCCTCGAGGTGCCGCGCCGTGCGCCGGAGCTGGTCGACGTCGAGCACAGCCGGTGCCGTGCCGACGAGCACGGAGACCTCGCCGTGCCCGTGCCAGCCGAGCGCCGCGATCCGCGAGGGCAGCTCGTCGTCGTACTCGCCGGACAGGATGCTGTCGACGACGAGGGCCTCGAGCCGGGCATCCCAGAGCCCGCGGGCCTCGGCGGCGCGCGCGTAGACGTCCGCCGCGGCGAACGCGATCTCCCGCGAGTACAGCAGGATCGCGTCGCGCACCGTGCGGTGCCGGTCGCGGACACGGTCCTCGACCACCTCCACCGTGACGCGGATGAGCTGCAGCGTCTGCTGCAGGCTCACCGATCGGAGGAGCTCGCGGGGCGCGGCGCCGAACACGTCCGCCGCGATCCACGGCGTCGAGTCGGGATCGTCGTACCAGTGCACGAAGGACGTGATGCCCGCCTGCGCGACCAGCCCGACGGCGGACCGCCGCCCCGGCGGCATCTCGCCGTACCAGGGCAGCGTGTCCTCCAGGCGTCGGAGCGTGGCGCTCGCGAGCTCACCCGACAGGGACCGGAGCCACGCGAGCGTCTCCGCCTTCGTCTCCCCGGTCTCCACGTCGGTGTCGTGCCGGTCGCTCGGTGTCACGTCAGGTCGGCGCAGCTCACGCCTCGCCGCCCGCCGATCCGGTCGTGCCGGCGTTCACGTCGAGCAGGCGGTACTTGTCGATCGCCCACTTCGGCGCGTCCTGGTCGACCTTGCCCTGCTTGGCGAGGCGCTGCAGCGTCTTGACGACCATCGACGGACCGTCGATCGCGAAGAACCGACGGGCTGCGGGACGCGTGTCCGAGAAGCCGAAGCCGTCGGCGCCGAGCGTCGAGTAGTCGCCGGGCACGAACTGGCGGATCTGGTCGGGCACCGCGTGCGAGAAGTCGGTGACCGCGACGAACGGGCCCTCGGCGTGACGCAGCTTCTCCTCCAGGTACGGGACCCGGGTCTCGGAGTGCGGGTGGAGCATGTTGTGCTCCTCCGCGGCCAGGCCGTCGCGGCGCAGCTCGCCCCACGACGTGACCGACCAGACGTCGGCGGAGACGCCCCAGTCGTCGGCCAGGAGCTGCTGCGCCTCCAGGGCCCACGGGACCGCGACGCCGGACGCCATGAGCTGCGCCTTCGGTCCGTCGACCCAGCCGTCCTTGAGCTTGTACACGCCGCGGACGATGCCGTCCACGTCCACGCCCTCGGGCTCGCTCGGATGGATGATCGGCTCGTTGTAGACCGTGAGGTAGTACATGACGTTCGGGTCCTCGTGCTCCCCGCCGTACATGCGCTCGAGGCCGGACCGCACGATGTGGCCGATCTCGTAGGCGTACGCGGGGTCGTAGGACACGACCGCCGGGTTCGTCTGCGACAGGACGAGCGAGTGCCCGTCGGCGTGCTGGAGGCCCTCGCCCGTGAGCGTGGTGCGTCCCGCGGTGGCGCCGATGAGGAAGCCGCGCGCCATCTGGTCGCCCGCCGCCCAGATCGCGTCGCCCGTGCGCTGGAACCCGAACATCGAGTAGAAGACGTAGATCGGGATGAGGGGCTCACCCTGCGTGGAGTACGTGGTGCCGAGGTTCGTGAACGCCGCCAGCGCTCCCGCCTCGTTGATCCCCACGTGCACGATCTGGCCCTGCGGGCTCTCCTTGTAGGACAGCAGCAGCTCGCGGTCGACCGACGTGTAGTGCTGGCCGTTCGGGTTGTAGATCTTCGCCGTCGGGAAGAAGGCGTCTATGCCGAACGTGCGGGCCTCGTCCGGGATGATCGGGACGACGCGGTTGCCGAAGTCCTTCGAGCGGATCAGGTCCTTCAGGAGGCGGACGAACGCCATGGTGGTGGCGATCTCCTGCGTGCCGGATCCCTTCTTGGAGATGCGGTACGCGGAGTCGTCCGGGAGCGTGATCGCGGTGTGCGACGTGCGGCGCTCGGGCGAGTAGCCGCCGAGCGCGCGGCGGCGCTCCTGCATGTACTGGATCGCCTCGTCGTCCTGACCGGGGTGGTAGTACGGCGGCAGGTACGGGTCGGCCTCGAGCTGGGCGTCCGTGATGGGCACGCGCATCTCGTCGCGGAACTGCTTGAGGTTGTCGAGCGTGAGCTTCTTCATCTGGTGGGTCGCGTTGCGGCCCTCGAAGCTCGGGCCGAGGCCATAGCCCTTGACGGTCTTCGCGAGGATGACCGTGGGCTGGCCCGTGTGCTCGCTGGCCGCCTTGAAGGCCGCGTAGACCTTGCGGTAGTCGTGGCCGCCGCGCTTGAGGTTCCAGATCTGGTCGTCGGTATAGCCCTCGACGAGCTTCGCGGTGCGCTCGTCGCGGCCGAAGAAGTTCTCGCGGATGTAGGCGCCGCTCTCGGCCTTGTAGGTCTGGTAGTCGCCGTCGGGCGTACGGTTCATCAGGTCGAGGAGCGCGCCGTCGGTGTCGCGGGCGAGCAGGTCGTCCCACTCGCGGCCCCAGACGACCTTGATGACGTTCCAGCCGGCGCCGCGGAAGAAGCTCTCGAGCTCCTGGATGATCTTGCCGTTGCCGCGGACGGGTCCGTCGAGGCGCTGCAGGTTGCAGTTGATGACGAAGTTCAGGTTGTCGAGCTTCTCGTTCGCCGCCACCTGGAGCTGGCCGCGGCTCTCCACCTCGTCCATCTCGCCGTCGCCGAGGAACGCCCAGACCTGCTGGTCGGACGCGTCCTTGATGCCGCGGTTGGTGAGGTACTTGTTCGCCTGCGCCTGGTAGATCGCGTTGATCGGGCCGAGGCCCATCGACACCGTGGGGAACTGCCAGAACTCCGGCATGAGGCGCGGGTGCGGGTAGGAGGAGAGGCCGCCGCCCGCATGGCTCTTCTCCTGGCGGAAGCCGTCGAGCTGGTGCTCGCTCAGGCGTCCCTCGAGGAACGCGCGGGCGTAGGTGCCGGGGGAGGCGTGACCCTGCACGAAGACCTGGTCGCCGCCGCCCGGGTGGTCCTGGCCGCGGAAGAAGTGGTTGTAGCCGACCTCGTAGAGCGCCGCGGAGGACGCGTAGGTGGCGATGTGCCCGCCGACCGCGATGCCGGGGCGCTGGGCCCGGTGCACGGTGACGGCCGCGTTCCAGCGGATCCATGCGCGGTAGCGGCGCTCGAGGTCCTCGTCACCGGGGAAGTCGGGCTCGTTCTCCGGCGCGATGGTGTTGATGTAGTCCGTGGTCGGGACCATCGGCACACCGAGGTGGAGCTCCTTCGAGCGCTTCAGGAGGCTGAGCATGACGTCGCGCGCGCGACCCCGGCCCTGCGTCTCCACGAGCCCGTCGAGCGACTCGTTCCATTCGGCGGTCTCTTCCGGATCCTGGTCGGTGTGGTTCACCGAGTACGGATCCTGGTCGTTGACAGTCACCCTCGACCTCTTCCTGTGGTGTGCAGACATCGTCTTCGGTGCCACGGGGCTCGAAGGGTGCGAGACCGCGCGTACGCCGAGGGCCAGCCTACCCATGCCGACCGACGGTCCAGGACTACCGGCGGCGCGGCCGGTCGGGCCGGCCCGGAGCCCCGGGAGCTGGACTTCGCGGATCCCCGGCGTAAGCTCGATCCTCGTGCCAGACAGGGGACATCTGCCGGCACGGAAGGATCCGCACCCCATGGCCCTGGCCAACGACACACAGGCTCCCGACTTCGAGCTCGCCAACCAGTTCGGCGAGCGCGTCCGGTTGAGCGAGTACCGCGGACACCGCGCGGTCGCCCTCGTCTTCTTCCCCCTCGCGTTCTCGGGCACGTGCACCGGCGAGATGTGCCAGCTGGAGGAGAACCTCGGCCTCTTCGCGGACAGCCGCGTCGAGCTCATCGGCATCAGCGTCGACAGCAAGCACACGCTGCGCGCGTGGGCCCAGCAGCAGGGGATCGACTTCCAGCTCCTCGCGGACTTCTGGCCCCACGGGCAGGTGGCGAAGGAGTACGGCGTGTTCCTCGAGGAGAAGGGCTTCGCGAACCGCGCGACGTTCCTCATCGACACGCGCGGCATCATCCGCGGCAGCTTCATCACGGCGCCGGGCGAGGCGCGCGAGCTCGAGGCGTACCGCACCGCCATCCGCGACCTGGCGCTCGTCCCGGCCTGATCCGGCTCCCGCGGCGCGTCAGCTGAGGATGTTCACCGCGCGGGCGATGACCAGCGCGAGGATCACGAAGCCGGCGAACGCCTCGAGCGCCATGAGCGCCTTCGCGCGGTGGGACAGCGGCATCACGTCGGTGGGGCTGTACGCCATCGAGTTCGTGAGCGAGAAGTACGCGTAGTCGACAAACCCGGGCACCCAGTCCGCGTGCTCCGAGGAGCGGCGCGCGACCTCCGACACGGCGCCCGAGTCCTCGTCCTGCGGGAAGCGGAAATCGGCGGGGGCGAGCTCGGCGCGGGCGTGCGTGCGGCGGGCCACGGGACCGCCCCGGTCCAGCTCCCAGAAGACGAGCGCGAAGGCCAGCACGTTGGTCGCCCACACCTGCAGGGCCGTGAGCAGCAGCTCCGGTCCCGCCTCCGAGGCGTCGACCAGCGCGATGACCAGGACCACGAGGCTCACCTGGTTCGCCACCACGAGGAGGCAGCCCAGCGCGAGGCCGAGCCCGCGGGACCACGGCGTCTCGCGCACGAACCGACGGGGGTTGAGCGCGACCAGCGGCACGAGCAGGGCCACGGCGATCACCGCCACGGAGATGCGGACACCTGCGGGGACGGCGGTCGGCGCGATCCCGTAGAGGACGACGGCGACGACGAGGCCGACGGCAGCGGGCCAGCGGGGCTCCGCGACGGTGCGGCGGGAGGGGTGGATGGGCACGGGGGAGAGGCTACGGCGCGTGCGGGCCGGGCTGCCGTGGCGCGCCGACGCGGTCGGCTAGCATGGCCGGGCGCCCGGCGACCGGGCGACGCGGGCCTTTAGCTCAGTTGGTAGAGCGCCACGTTTACACCGTGGATGTCGTCGGTTCGAGCCCGGCAGGGCCCACCTCGCGTCCCGGCCGCTGCCGGTCGCTCCATCGCACGGGGTCAGGTCCGGGTCCCCAGGCCCCGCACCAGCAGGTCGACCCCGAAGGCGAAGTCGCCGGCCGGATCCTCCTCGTCCGTCGGCGCGGGCAGCAGGCCGAGCCGGTCGAGCTGGACGCGCTGCTGCTCGTGCGCCACGTGACCGAGCACGAAGTGCAGGAGCGCCGACGCCGCGCGGGCGCAGTCGGCGTCCCCGAATCCGCCCCCGGCGACGGCCGCGGACAGCGTGTCGCGCGCCGCCGTCGCGCCGAGCCCCAGCGCCGTGGTGCTCGCCACGACCTCGGCGCCGTCGCGATGGGCGAGGAGGGCGGCACGGAGGGACATCGCGGCATCGCGGACCCGCTCGCGCCAGTCCTCCTGCGGGCGGCTCGTGTCCGTCGTGACGGTCGCCGCCTCCGCGACGATGAGGTCGGCCAGCTCCGCCAGGAGGCTCTGCTTGTCCGGGAAGTGCCAGTAGAGCGCGCTGGGCTGGACGTCGAGGGCGGCGCCGAGGCGGCGCATCGTGAAGTCCGGGAGGCCGTGCTCGTCGAGGATCCGCAGGGCGGTGCGGGCGACGTCGTCGCGGTTGTGCCGCCCCGCCGCCTGCGCCCGTGCCATGGCGCCACTATAGTGAACGCCGTTCAGGTGAACACTCGGTCAGGTCGTCTCCGGCCGCATCACGCAGAAGGAAGCCCATGACGCCGTCCCGCTCCCTGCACGTCCGCGCCGACCGACGCGCCAACCTCGACGCCACCGACCTCGCGCGGGTGGCCGTCCTCGCCGCGGTCGTCGCGGTGCTCGGGCTCCCCGGCAGCGTCAGCGTCCTGGGCGGCGTTCCCATCACGGCGCAGACGCTCGGCGTGATGCTCGCGGGCGCCGTCCTCGGGGCGCGTCTCGGGGCCCTGGCCATCGCCGTCCTCCTCGCGCTCGTCGCGGTGGGGCTGCCGCTGCTCGCCGGGGGGACCGGCGGCCTGGGCGTCTTCCTCGGCCCGTCCGCCGGCTACCTGGTGGGCTGGATCGCCGGGGCATCCGTGGTGGGCCTCCTCGTCCACCTCGGCGGCCGGCGGCCCACCGCATGGCGCACGGCCGTGGCCATGGTGGTCGGCGGGATCGTCGTCATCTACGCCGTGGGGATCCCTGTGCAGAGCCTCGTCACCCGCCTGCCCCTGCTCGAGACCGCGTACACCAGCCTGGTGTTCCTCCCCGGCGACCTGATCAAGGCGGCCATCGCCACGGCGATCGTGATGACGCTGGTCCGCGGCTACCCCCGCGCCTTCCGCCGCCCGTCCGGCTGGACGACGGGACGCCAGGACGCCACGGCGGCGACCGCCAGGTGAGCCCGGCGGACGGCAGCGGCGCCGCGGCCCTGCACCTCGCGGGCGTGGGCGTGCGCCTCGGCGACGTCAAGGCGCTCCGCGACGTCACGCTCGACGTGGGGGCGCGCACGCTCGCCGTGATCGGGGAGAACGGCTCGGGCAAGAGCACGTTCGCCCGGCTCGTCGGCGGGCTCGTCGGCCGGACCTCGGGAGAGCTCGCCGTCCTGGGCATCGACCCGGATCGCGGGACCCGCGAGCTGCGACGACGCGTCGCGGTCGTGTTCAGCAACCCCGACGCGCAGATCGTCATGCCCACCGTCGCCGAGGACGTCGCGTTCTCGCTGCGGCCGGAGCGCCTGAACCGCGCCGACGCGGACGCCCGGGTGGCCGGAGCCCTCCGCCGGCTCGGCATCGAGCACCTCGCCGAGCGCTCGTCGCACGAGCTGTCCGGCGGGCAGAAGCAGCTGCTCGCACTGGCGGGGGCCTTCGTGCGGCGCCCCGAGCTCGTGATCGCCGACGAGCCCACCGCGTACCTCGACGCCCGGAACGCCCGCCGGGTCGCCGACCACCTCTTCGAGGACGGCCACCGACTCGTTCTCGTCACCCACGACCTCGCTGCCGCTGCCCGATGCGACGCCGCCGTCCTGTTCGCCGACGGCCGGCTGATCCGCACAGGAGCGCCCGCCGCCGTCATCGCCGAGTACGAGGCGATGCTCGAGTGACGCCGACGGAGCCGCGTCGCCCCGGCCGCCTCGAGCGTATGGCGGCCGGACCCGAGCTGATCGCGCTCATGGTGGTCGTGCTCGGCGTCTCGCTCCTGCCGTCCACCTGGTGGGCGGCGGGGACCGCGGTCGCCGTCGCGGTCGCCGCCTACGCGGCGGCGCAGCTCGGGGACGGTCTCATGGGCCTCCGCCGCCTCGCCGGCCAGGTGCGCGCCGTGCGCTGGCTGATGCTGTTCACGCTCGTCAGCCAGCTCCTCCTGCTCGGGCCCGAGCCCGCGGTGGCGAACACGGCGCGCGTCACGTCGGCGATCGCGATCGCCGGCCTGCTCGTCCTCACGACCTCCATGACCGCGCTCCTCGACAGCGTCGAGCGCGGCCTGCGTCCGTTGCGGCGGCTCGGCGTCGACACGGAGCGGATCTCGCTGCTCCTCACCGTGACCGCCGGCACGGTCCCGATCCTCGGGCGCCTGGCCGCCGACGTCCGCGAGGCCCAGCGCGCGCGCGGCGCCCGTCCCGGCATCCGGACGTTCGTCGTCCCCTTCCTCGTCGTCGCCCTCAAGCACGCCGACCAGCTGGGCGACGCGCTCACCGCCCGCGGCGTGAGATGACGCGCCGGTGCGCACCCACCCGATCGCGATGTCCGCGGGCCGCGTGGGCCGCGTCGCCGCGGGCGTGTCGCGGTAGCATCCACCCATGAGCTCCGACACGGCCGATGGCGCCGCCAGCTGGTCGGTCGTCGACGCCGCGACCCACGGGTCGAGCACCCACCGCGGATCCGCGCAGCGCAGCCTCTGGCCGCTCGAGCCCCTCGTGCCCTCGCCGGACGTCCAGCCAGACGCACCCCGGGACGAGCGGACCCCCCGCCGCGGCGCGCGCCGCGGCTGACCGGCGCACGGGCGGCGACGGGCCGACGCCGCCCCTTCGTTACGATGGGCACGTGAAACCCACCCTCGCCGACGTCGTCCGGATCGTCGAGGGGGCATGGCCGCCCGCGGGCGCATCCGAGTGGGACGCGTCCGGGCTCGTCTCGGGGGATCCGCGTCAGCCGGTCCGCCGCATCCACCTCGCGGTCGACGCCGTCCGCGCGACGGTCGACGAGGCGGTCGCCGCCGACGCCGACCTGCTGCTCGTGCACCACCCCCTGCTGCTCCGCGGGGTCACGACCATCGCCGAGACCGGCTACAAGGGAGCGCTCCTCGCCGACCTCGTGCGGGCCGGCTGCGCCCTGCACGCCGCGCACACCACCGCCGACGTCGTGGAGGAGGGCACCTCCGGTCGGCTCGCGGCGCTCCTCGGCCTCGTGCCCGAGAGCCTGCGGCCGATCGACCCGGCCGCGGACGGCGTGCGGGGCATCGGCCGCGTCGGCGACCTGCCCGCGCCGACGACGCTCGGACGCCTCGCCGGCGAGCTGGCCCGGATCCTCCCGCCCACCGCGACGGGGATCCGCGTCGCGGGGCCCTACGACGCCCCCGTCACCCGCGTCGCCCTCTGCGGGGGAGCCGGCGACTCGCTGCTCGCCGCGACCGAGGTGGTCGCCGCCGACGTCTACATCACCTCCGACCTCCGTCACCACCCGGCCAGCGAGGCCCGCGAGTCCGCCGCGCTCCGCGGCGGCACCCCGTTCCTCATCGACACCTCCCACTGGGCGAGCGAATGGCTCTGGCTCGACCAGGCCGCGGAGACGCTGCGCGCGGCGCTCCCCGACGTGGAGGTCACCGTCAGCGACATCCGCACCGACCCCTGGGACTTCACCGTCACGCAGTGACCGGCCCTCGCGCGGACGACCGCGCGCATCCACGACACACGCATCGCGTGCACGCCGCACACCGGCGGAGCCGCACCACGAGAGGGAGAGCATGAAAGCCGATCCGAGCATCCAGAAGGAGCTCCTCGACCTGCAGGAGATCGACACCCGGCTCACGCACCTCACGCGCCAGCTCGCCCAACTCCCGCAGCTGAAGCGGATCGACGAGCTGCAGCGGGAGATGGAGCTCGTGCGCCGGCGGCTCGGAGAGAGGACGGGAGTCGTGGAGGACGCCCGGACCGAGCTCGCGCGCATCGAGTCGGACGTGGCGGTCGTGCAGGCGCGCATGGACCGGGACCGCACCCGGATCGAGGCGGGCGGCAGCTCGAAGGACGTGCAGGCGCTGGAGCGCGAGCTCGAGTCGCTGCTGCGTCGCCGCGACACCCTCGAGGAGGTCGAGCTCGAGGTGATGCAGCGGCTCGAGGAGGCCCAGGCCGCGCAGGCGGAGGTCGTCGCGGAGCGGGATGCCCTCGCGGAGCGCCTCGCCGCCGTCGAGGCGGAGCGGGACGCCGCGGCCGTCGAGCTGCGCGCGCAGGCCGAGCAGGCGCGGAAGGACAGGGACGCGCTCGCGCCGCGGTTCCCCGAGGACCTCCTCGCGCTCTACGAGAAGCAGCGCGCGCGGTACGGCGTGGGCGCCGCGATGCTGCATCGCGGCATCTCGCTCGGCAGCAACATCGCCCTGCACCAGAGCGACCTCGACGCGCTGCGCAAGCGCGCGCCCGACGACGTCGTCATCGACCCCGAGAGCAACGCGATCCTCGTGCGGACGGACGAGTCCGGCCTCTAGCGGGAGCGCCGCCCGCATGCTGCCCTAGACTCGATCCCGCGGATGGGTCGGCAAGACGGTCGCGCCGCGGAGGATCCCGAGAGGGCGAGTCCGCGTCGAGGAACGTCCGGGCTCCGTAGAGCAGGGCGGTGGGTAACACCCACCCGGGGCGACCCGCGAGACAGTGCAACAGAGAGCAGACCGCCCGTCGCGCGAGCGGCGGGTGAGGGTGAAACGGCGGTGTAAGAGACCACCAGCGGCCCGAGTGATCGGGTCGGCTATGCAAACCTCGCCCGGAGCAAGGTCGAACAGGGGACGCACAGGCTGCTCGTCCAGTCCCCGGGTAGACCGCTGGAGGGCTGCGGTGACGCAGCTCCGAGATAGATGGCCGTCCATGGTGCCTGAGGCACCGGGACAGAACCCGGCGTATCAGCCGGCCCATCCGCACCCCGCACGACGAAGCGGCCGGATCCCCTCGGGATCCGGCCGCTTCTCCGTGCGGTGCTGTGGCGCTCAGTCCTCGGGCTTGGTCTTGTCGACGAGGTCCGCCGCGGGCGCGTGCGTGCTCGCGCCGACCGCGTGCGCGGCGAGGGCCGCTGCGCCCATGATGCCCGCGTTGTTCCGCAGCTCCGCCGGCACGATCGGGGTGCGCAGGCGCAGCAGCGGCAGGAAGTGCTTGTGGTTCTTGGACACGCCGCCGCCGACGATGAACAGCTCGGGCCACATGAGCTTCTCGAGCTGGCCGTAGTACACCTGCAGCCGGGCGGCCCAGCGCTTCCAGTTGAGGTGCGCGCGCTCCTTGGCCGCGTACGACGCGCGGCGCTCGAAGTCGCGGCGGCCCGCCACGTCCATGTGTCCGAGCTCGGCGTTCGGGATGAGGACGCCGTCGTGGATGAGGGCCGTGCCGATCCCGGTTCCGAGCGTCGTCATGATGACGAGGCCGCGGACGTCCTTGGCCGCGCCGTAGCGGGCCTCCGCGTAGCCGGCCGCGTCCGCGTCGTTGACGAACGTGATCTCGAGCCCCAGGCGCTCCTCGAACAGCTTCTCGGCCTCGAGGCCGATCCAGCTGGGGGAGACGTTGGCGGCCGACATGGTCGTGCCGTGCACGATCGCCGCGGGGAAGCACACGCCGAGGGGCGTGCCGGCGGGCACGTCACCGAGCGCGTCGAGGATCTGCTTCACGGTCGCGACGATGTCGTCCGGCTCGCCACCCTGGGGCGTCGGCAGCTTGACGCGCTCGCTGCGCAGCTCGCCCGTCGCGACGTCCACGATGGCGCCCTTGATGCCGGTCCCGCCGATGTCGATGCCGATTGCGGTCGTCGCGTCCTCGCTCATGGAAGCGACCCTACCGGCTCGCCCGACGCCGTCCGGCCGTCGCGCGCGGTGCGGACGGGCCTAGCATCGGCAGCATGAGCGACAGCGACGAGCAGTACTGGTACGACGACCGGACCGGCGAGGTGGAGAAGGGGATGCTGTCCCCGGCTGCCCATCGGATCGGCCCCTTCGCCACGGCGGAGGAGGCGGCCCGGGCGCCGCAGCGACTCCGCGAGCGGGCGGAGCAGTGGGCCGCCGAGGACCGCGACGACGACTGAGCCCGGCGCTCAGTCGGAGTAGCTCTCCGCCTCGGCGGGGAACGCGCCCGAGACGACGTCGTCCCGGTATCGGGCGGCCGCGTCGAGGAGCACCGCGCGCATGTCCGCGTAGCGCCGGACGAAGCGCGGCACGCGGCCGCTCGTGAGGCCGGCGAAGTCGGTCCACACGAGGATCTGGCCGTCCGTGCCGTTCCCGGCGCCGATGCCGATGGTGGGGATGCGCAGCTCCGCGCTCACGCGCCGGGCGATCTCCTGGGGCACCATCTCGAGCACGACGGCGAACGCGCCGGCGTCCTGGACGGCCCGCGCGTCGGCGAGCAGCGCCCGGGCAGCGTCCCCGCGGCCCTGGATGATGTGGCCGCCCAGCCCGTGCTCGCTCTGCGGGGTGAAGCCGATGTGGCCCATCACGGGGATGCCCGACGAGACGACGCGACGGATCTGCTCGGCGCTGCGCACCCCGCCCTCGAGCTTCACGGCGTGCGCGCGCGCCTCCTTCATGAAGCGGACGGAGGTCGCGAGGGCCTGGTCGGGTCCCGACTCGTACGACCCGAACGGGAGGTCCGCGACCACGAGGGCGCGGGCGGCCGCTCCGGCGACGGCGCGCGCGAGCGGGATCAGCTCGTCCACCGTGACGGGGACGGTCGTGTCGTACCCGAGCACGGTGTTCCCGGCGGAGTCGCCGACGAGCAGGAAGTCGATGCCGGCCTCGTCGAAGACGCCGGCCGTGAGCATGTCGTAGCTGGTGAGCCCCGTGATCTTGAGGCCCTGCTCCTTGGCCCGGGCGAAGTGCCGGATCCGGACCCGCCGGGGACCCGCGTCGGGCTCGCTCGGGAGGCGGGCGGGATCGGACGGGGAGACGGCAGCGTCGGGGCTCTGCATGCCTCGGAGTCTACGGCCGGCCCCGCGCGGGCTCGGCCCGACCCCTGGTCAGCCGGTAGGTTGGACACCGACGAGAGGGTGGTGGATGGACAAGCAGCGTGACTTCGTCCTGCGGACGATCGAGGAGCGCGGGATCAAGTTCGTGCGCCTGTGGTTCACCGACGTGACCGGCACCCTCAAGTCGGTGGCCATCGCCCCGGCGGAGGTCGAGGGCGCGTTCGCGGAGGGCCTCGGGTTCGACGGGTCGGCCATCGAGGGTCTCACCCGCTCGTACGAGGCCGACATGCTGGCCCACCCGGATCCGACGACGTTCCAGATCCTCCCGTGGCGCGGCGAGATCGACCCCACCGCGCGCATGTTCTGCGACATCTCGACGCCCGACGGGCAGCCCGCCATCGCGGATCCGCGCAACGTCCTCAAGCGCACCCTGGAGAAGGCGGCCGACCGCGGCTTCACCTTCTACACGCACCCCGAGATCGAGTTCTACCTCCTCAAGTCGAGCGAGTTCGGCGTCGACGGACCCGAGCCGGTCGACGCCGCGGGCTATTTCGACAACGTCCCCGGCGGCACGGCCCACGACTTCCGCCGCCGCTCGGTGCGCATGCTCGAGGACCTCGGCATCTCCGTGGAGTTCAGCCACCACGAGGCGGGCCCCGGCCAGAACGAGATCGACCTCCGCTACGCGGACGCGCTCACCACGGCCGACAACATCATGACCTTCCGCACGGTCATCAAGGAGGTGGCCATCGAGCAGGGCGTCTACGCGACGTTCATGCCGAAGCCGCTCGCCGCGCACCCCGGCAGCGGGATGCACACGCACATGTCGCTCTTCGAGGGAGACGTCAACGCGTTCTACGCATCGGGCGCCGAGTACCAGCTCTCCACCATCGGGCGTCAGTTCATCGCGGGCCTGCTCAAGCACGCTCCCGAGATCACCGCGGTGACGAACCAGTTCGTGAACTCGTACAAGCGCCTGTGGGGCGGCGGTGAGGCGCCGAGCTTCGTGACGTGGGGCCACAACAACCGCTCCGCGCTCGTGCGCGTGCCGCTGTACAAGCCCAACAAGGGCAACAGCTCCCGCGTCGAGTACCGCGCCATCGACTCCGCCGCCAACCCGTACCTCTCGTTCTCGCTCATGCTGGCCGCGGGCCTCAAGGGCATCGAGGAGGGCTACGAGCTCCCGGCCGAGGCCGAGGACAACGTGTGGAGCCTGAGCGACGCCGAGCGACGCGCCCTCGGGTACGCGCCGCTGCCGTCGAGCCTCGACCACGCGATCCAGCTCATGGAGCGCTCCGAGCTCGTCGCCGAGACGCTGGGCGAGCAGGTGTTCAACTACGTGCTGCTCAACAAGCGGCAGGAGTGGCGCGACTACCGCGCCCAGGTCACGCCGTACGAGTTGCGCTCCAACCTCGAGATGCTCTGAGCCGGACCGCCGGCAGGAGCACCACGAACCACATCCGACGACGAGGCCGGAGCGAGCCATGAGACGTGGGCAGACCCTGCTCGGTGCCCTGGCGCGCGCCGGCTTCGCACGGCTGAGCGAGGTCGGCGAAGCCCTCGAGGAGGCCGCTGCGCTGTCCGGGTGGGCGGAGGCCGACCTGGTGGCGGCGCTGCACTCGAGCGCGGATCCGGACGGCGCCCTGGACGCCCTCCTCCGCCTGCTCCGCGCGGATCCCGATCGCACGCGCGCCGTGCTCGCCGACCCTGACGCGTGCCACCGCCTGGCGCGGGTGCTCGGGTCCTCGCGTGGTCTCGCCGAGTTCCTCGCCCGCCACACCGTCGAGCTCGACGCGTTCGCCCGCCCGCTGGAGGGCATGCCCGCTCCCGCCGACGTCCGTGCGCGCCTGCTGGAGGCGGTCGGCGCCGTCGACGGCGTGGCCTCGATGACAGGTCCGGCTGCCCGGACCGCGCTCCGGGTCCGCTACCGCGCGCTCGTCGCCCGGGTGGCCGCGTGGGACCTCGTGCACCCGGACCCGCTCGCGGCCGTGCGGCCCGTCACCGCGGCCCTCGCCGACCTCGCGGGGGCGGCCCTCGAGGCATCGCTCGCCGTCGCCCGCGCGGAGCTGTCGGCACCCGGGATCTTCGGACGCGCGCGACCCGAGGAGATCGCCGCGACGCGTCTCGCCGTCATCGGCATGGGCAAGGCCGGCGCCCGCGAGCTCAACTACGTCAGCGACGTCGACGTCATCTTCGTCGCCGAGGCGGCGACGGACGCCGACGGCGAGCCGGTGGTCGAGCCGGCCCGCGCGGTCGAGCTCGCGACGCGTCTCGCCGTGCTGACCATGCGCGGCATCGACGAGCACGAGATCGAGCCGGCCCTCTGGGAGGTCGACGCCAACCTGCGGCCCGAGGGGAAGGCGGGCGCGCTCGTCCGCACGCTCGACTCGCACCTCGCGTACTACGAGCGGTGGGCGAAGGACTGGGAGTTCCAGGCGCTGCTCAAGGCCCGGCCGCTGGCCGGCGACGTCGAGCTGGGGGAGCGGTACGCCGACGCCGTCGCGCCCCTCGTCTGGTCGAGCGCGTCACGCGAGGGCTTCGTGGGGCAGGTGCAGCGGATGCGCACGCGCGTCACCGACAACATCCCCGCGGAGCAGCTGCACCAGCAGATCAAGCTCGGACCGGGCGGGATCCGCGACATCGAGTTCACCGTGCAGCTCCTGCAGCTCGTGCACGGGCAGGGCGACGAGTCCGTCCGTGACCGCAGCACGCTCGCCGCGCTCGTGGCCCTCGCGGACGGGGGCTACATCGGCCGCACGGAGGCCGGCGAGTTCGCGAAGGACTACCGCTACCTCCGGCTCCTGGAGCACCGGCTGCAGCTGGATCAGCTGCGGCGCACCCACCTCATGCCCACCGACGAGGAGCGGCTGCGCATCCTCGCGCGCAGCACCGGCCTCGATGGACGCGCGGAGGAGCTGACGTCGCGGTGGACCGCCACCAAGACGGCCGTCCGCACGCTGCACGAGCGCCTGTTCTACCGGCCGCTCCTGGCCGCCGTGGCGTCGCTCCCCGAGGAGTCGCTCGCGCTCACTAGCGACCAGGCGGCCGCGCGCCTCTCGGCCATCGGCTTCGTCGACGCGCGCGGGGCGCTCGCGCACATCCGCGCCCTCACGCAGGGGGTCTCGCGCAGCTCCGCCATCCAGCGCCACCTCCTGCCCGTGCTCCTGCAGTGGTTCGCCGACGGCCCGGATCCCGATCACGGCCTGCTCGCGTTCCGGCGGCTCAGCGAGGCGTTGGGGGAGTCGAACTGGTTCCTCCGGATGCTCCGGGACTCGGCGGGCGCCGCGCAGCGCCTCGCGCAGGTGCTCTCGGGATCCCGCTTCGTCTCGGAGCTCCTCGACCGCGTCCCCGAGACCGCCGCGTGGCTCGCCCGCGACGAGGACCTGCGGCCCCGCTCCTGGGCGGCCCTCGAGGAGGAGGCCGTCGCCACCGTGAACCGGCACCCCACCGCCGATGCCGCGGCCGCCGCGCTGCGCACGCTCCGGAGACGGGAGGTCCTGCGCCTCGCCATCGGCGCCATCGTGGGAGTCACGCACGTCGAGACCCTCGGACCCTCGCTGGCCGACATCACCACGGCGACGCTCCGCGGCGTCATGCGCGCCATCCGCCGCGAGGACGGCCCCTGGCCCGAGTTCGCCGTGGTCGCCATGGGCCGCTACGGCGGGGCCGAGCTCGGGTTCGGATCCGACGCCGACGTCGTGTACGTGTTCCGCCCGATCGCCGGCATGGATCCCGAGCTCGCCCAGCGCCGCGCCCAGCTCATCGTGTCCGAGCTGACGCGTCTCACGGAGGACGCGCGCCTGCCCCTGGACCTCGACACCGGTCTCCGGCCCGAGGGCCGGAACGGGCCGGTCGTGCGCTCGTTCGCCTCGTATCGCGCGTACTACGAGCGCTGGTCCCTCACCTGGGAGGCGCAGGCTCTGCTGCGCGCTCGGGGCGTCGTCGGCGACAGCGGCCTCATAGCGGACTTCACGGCGCTGGCCGACCGCATCCGCTACCCCGACGCCATCGGCGACGCGGAGGTGCGCGAGATCAAGCGCATCAAGGCGCGCGTGGAGAACGAACGGCTCCCGCAGGGCGCGGATCCCACGCGGCACCTGAAGCTGGGTCGTGGTTCGCTCAGCGACGTGGAGTGGCTGGTCCAGCTGCTCCAGCTGCAGCACGCGCACGCGCACCCCGCCCTCCGCACTCCGACCACCCTCGGCGCGCTCGACGCGGCCGTCGCAGCCGGGATCGTGGGCGTGGGCGACGCCGCCCGCCTCCAGGACGCCTGGGTCCTCGCGTCGCGGGTCCGCTCCGCCATGACGCTGTGGACCAATCGCACGGCCGACGTCCTCCCTGCCGATCGCGCCGCCCTCGACGCCATCGCCCGGCTCCTGGAGTACCCGCCCGGGTCCGCGTCCGTGCTCGAGGAGGAGTACCTCGGCGTGACGCGCCGCTCTCGCGCCGTGTTCGAGCGGCTCTTCTACGGCGTCGACGAGCAGCCGGACCCGCGCGGCGCCTGATCACGCAGGGCCGCCCGACCCGCACGACGACGGGCCGCCCTCCCGGAGGAGGACGGCCCGTGCATCAGGCACCGTCGCCGGTGCTTGGGGGATCAGACGCCGTAGTACAGCTCGAACTCGAACGGGTGCGGGCGCTGCGCGAGGGGCTTGATCTCCTTCTCGCGCTTGTACTCGATCCAGGTCTCGATGAGGTCGGGTGTGAACACGTTGCCGGCCGTGAGGAACTCATGGTCGGCCTCCAGCGCATCCAGGGCGGCGCCGAGCGATGCGGGCACCTGCGGGATGTTCTTGGCCTCCTCGGGCGGGAGCTCGTAGAGGTCCTTGTCGACGGGCTCGTGCGGCTCGATCCGGTTCTTGATGCCGTCGAGGCCCGCCATCAGCTGCGCCGCGAACGCGAGGTACGGGTTGCCCGACGCATCCGGCGCCCGGAACTCGATGCGCTTCGCCTTCGGGTTGGTGCCCGTGATCGGGATGCGGATCGACGCCGAGCGGTTGCCTGCCGAGTACACGAGGTTGACGGGCGCCTCGAAGCCGGGCACGAGGCGGTGGTAGGAGTTCACCGTCGGGTTCGTGAAGGCGAGGATGGCGGGCGCGTGCTTGAGGATGCCGCCGATGTACCACCGCGCGACGTCCGACAGGCCTCCGTAGCCGGCCTCGTCGTAGAACAGCGGCTTGCCGTCGTTCCACAGCGACTGGTGCGTGTGCATGCCCGACCCGTTGTCGCCGAACAGCGGCTTCGGCATGAACGTGGCCGTCTTGCCCCACTGCTCGGCCGTGTTCTTGACGATGTACTTGAACTTCAGCACGTCGTCCGCCGCGTGCACCATCGTGTTGAAGCGGTAGTTGATCTCCGCCTGGCCGCCCGTGCCCACCTCGTGGTGCGCGCGCTCGAGGATGAGTCCGGCGTCGATCAGCTTGAGGCTGATGTCGTCGCGGAGGTCGGCCTGCTTGTCGACCGGGCTGACGGGGAAGTAGCCGCCCTTGTAGGGCGTCTTGTTGCCGAGGTTCCCGCCCTCCTCCTCGCGGCCCGAGTTCCAGGCGCCCTCCTCGGAGTCGACCGAGTAGAAGCTCGTGTGCTGGTTCACCTCGTAGCGGACGTCGTCGAAGATGTAGAACTCCGCCTCGGGGGCGAAGAACGCGGTGTCGGCGATGCCCGTCGCGGCCAGGTACTTCTCCGCCTTCTTGGCCACCTGGCGCGGGTCGCGGGCGTAGATCTCGCCGTTGCGGGGGTTGTAGATGTCGAACACCATGATGAGGGTGCGCTCGATGCGGAACGGGTCGATGTAGGCCGTCGTCACGTCGGGGATGAGCTGCATGTCCGACTCGTGGATGCTCGCGAAGCCGCGGATGGACGATCCGTCGAACATCTGGCCGACGGAGAAGAACTCCTCGTCGACGGTGGAGGCCGGGATGTTGAAGTGCTGCTGGACGCCGGGGAGGTCGGTGAACCGGAGGTCGAGGAACTTGACGTCGGTGTCCTTGATGAACGCGAGCACCTCGGATGAGTCTCTGAACATGTGGTGTCTCCAAAAGGGGGCCGGAGCGGATGAGACTGACGGTTTCAGCCTCTCCGACCCTAGGGGGACGGGGTTACCTCGCCATAACCGCCGTGTTTCCGCGATGTTACGCGGGCTGTCCCGGGCGAGTCGGCGACCGTTCCCAGGGCGTCAGGACCAGGGGATCCGCGTCGCGCGCGCCTAGGATCACAGGGTGCCCGCCACTCCCACGAACCCCGACCTCGGCGATCCCGGCCGCAACCGCTGGCCGGGGGAGCGGCTCGGGCTGCCGGAGCAGGGGCGGGGATCCGTCGCCCGCGCCGGCCGCCGCATCGTGGGGATCTGCATCGACTGGGCCCTCGCCGTGCTGGTCTCCTGGGCCTTCTTCTCGTACGACGCCACGGCGACGCTCGCGATCTTCGCCGTGATGCAGTACGTCCTCATCGTCACGCTCGGAGGCAGCGTCGGGCACGTCGTGCTCGGGATGCGCGTGCGCCCGCTCGGCGGGGGGTACGTGTCACTGTGGCGACCTGCCCTGCGCACCGTGCTCCTGTGCCTGGTGGTGCCCTCGGTCGTGTGGAACGCCGACCAGCGGGGCCTGCACGACGTGTTCTCGGGGACGGTGCTCGTCCGCACGTCCTGACCCGGAACCGGCGTCGACGAGGGGTCAGCCGGGCTCGCACCCGAGGTACACGAGCTCCGGGTCGATCCCGCCCAGGACCACACGGGCGGGGGACCCCGCGCGGACCGCGCCGAGCTCACGGCTCTCGGTCTCCCGTCCGTCGTCCGACCTCCCGGTCGTGACCTCGAAGCGGACGAGCGCCGCGCTGCAGTCCTCCGGCGCGGTCATGTCGAGGAGCGTGCACGACGTCGTGTCCACGCACTCGCTCGCTCGGGAGGCGGGGTCCACGACGGGGACGACGGTCGCGCCCTGGGTCAGGTCGGCGCCGACGGTCGTGAACCGCGCGCGCGTCGAGTCCTGGAAGCTGACGAGGACCACCAGGACCCCCGCCAATGCGCAGACCGCCGCGATGGACGGCCCGAGACCACGTCGAGCCCGCTCGCGCCGCGACCTCCCGTAGGGCGACAGGCGCTCGTGCGTCGCCCGTGGCGGGGACGAATACGGGGACGGGGACGGGCGTCCTGGGTGGGATGGTCCACGACCCGCCGCGGCAGGACGCCCGTGGCCGGTCGCCGTGCGCTGTCCGATGAGGAGCGCGTCCCGGGCGAGCGTGAGCTGCACGAAGCGCTCGTGGGCGGCCCGCAGCTGCTGCGGTGTCGCGCCGGGGAGGCGATCGGGATGCGTCTCCCGCGCGTGCCTGAGGTAGGCGCGGCTGACGGTGGGGCGATCGGCATCCACGTCGACGCCGAGCAGCGCCGCAGCGGAGGCCGGATCCATGGGCTCAGTCTGCGCCGGGCACGGTGCCCGCGCAAACGCCCCGCACTCGAGGGATCAGCGTGCCCGGGAAGGGCGGACCTTGAACGGGTCGACGCCCTTGGGGATGGGCATGCTGTTCTGCCCGAGGGAGGTCAGGCGGTTGTTCACGGCCAGGACCTCCGCCTTGGTGATGGTACGGGAGAACCGCTGCAGGCGACCGGCCAGCTTGTGGAGCTCGACCGAGTCGGCGTCGGGGCCGACGAACACGAAGTGGACGGGCACGTTCGGGAGCACGCGGGCGATCTTGCGACGCTCGTCCTCGAGCATGCGCGTGGTGCGGCTCTTCGGGCCCTCGCCGATGAGGGCGACACCGGGACGCCCGACGGCGCGGTACACGGCGTCCTGCGACTTGCCGTTGACCGCGACGGGCATCTCGCTGCCGACCCACCCGCGCTTCAGCGAGCTGCGGAGGACGACGCCGACGGCTCCGGGCTGCCCCTTGATCTGCAGGTACGCCGCGCGCTCCGCCTTGCGGCCGAGGACGATGAGGAACGCGAGGATGCCCGCGAACACGCCGGCGATGACGAAGAGGATGGCGGTCAGCCAGCTCCCGCCGGTCGCGAACACCGCCAGGAGCACCCCGATGAGGATGGGGCCCAGCAGCGCCAGGAGCATCCACCAGACCGAGCTCTTGTCGTACCGCCGGGTCATCTGGAAGACCTGCCACATCTGCTTGATGCGGCCGGGTTCCTTGGGTGCCTTCTTCGAGGCTGTCTTGCGGGCCATGGAGCCCAGGATACCGGTGCGCGGGCGGCAGCTGGGACGGACGGAGGACGATGCCCCTTCCGGTCCCCTCACAGGCGCTCCGGGCGGCCGTGATGCCCACCGCTCGCTCTCGAAGCGACCATCCGGCCCTGCCCTCGGCACACTCCGGTCGACGGACACGCCGTCGCGACGGCGGACGGAGCGGAGATGACGAGGGGACGTGAGGCCATGGCGGAGGGGCGCGCGCGCACGCACGAGGGACGGGTCGGTCGGGATCGCGGAGAGGGGCCCCACGGCGGGGCGGCCGGTCCGGGTCGATCGGGATCGGCGCGGGGAGGAGCGCCTCGGAGGCGGAGGATCGGCACGGACCCGGCTCCCGACGGGCTGGACCCCTCCGGCGCGGTCGTCGCGGGGTATCGCCTCGTGCGGCTCGTCGGGAGGGGCGCCCGCTGCGAGGTGCACCTGGGCCGGCCCTGCCGTCCCGCGGACGGCGCGAGCGGTTCGGCCGACAACTTCGCCGTGAAGATCGTGCCGGCGACCGAGCGCAGCCGGGGCGAGGCGGAGATCGTGGCCCTGCAGGCGGTGACGTCCGAGCACGTCGTCGAGCTCCGCGACATCGCCACGCTGGCCGACGGCAGCCTCTGCATCGTGCAGTCGATCGGCCGACGCGGTACGGCATCGGCCCTGCTCGGCCGACGCGGCAGCATCACACCCGGCGAGACCGTGACCCTCGTGGCCTCCGTGCTCCGAGGACTGGGGGACCTCCACGAGGCGGGCATCGCGCACGGCGCGGTCGACCTCACCCACGTCGTCCTCGATGCCGCGGGACGTCCCCTTCTGGCAGGGCTCGGCTCCTCCCACGCCATCGCCGGAGATGCACCGGCGGACGGGCTGCCCGGGGTCGACCCCGTGGAACAGGACCTGGTGCGGGTGTCGCGCATCGTGCAGGCCCTGCGCGACCCGGCCGATGCACGAGGGCGCGCGTCCGATGACCGGTGGGACGCATGGCTGGCGCTCCTCGACGCCGCCATCCACGGGGAGTCCGATCTCACCGCGCATGACCTGGCGGACCGCCTGCTCGACGTCGCGGACGCGGCCCCGCTGGCCGACACGGGAGGACCCCCGGACCCCGGCGGCGACGATCACCTCCGATCGCGTGACGCGGCCCTCCCCGTCGTCCACCCCCGTGCCGTCGACACCGGTGTCGGAGGGCCGATCTCGCGCCGCCGCGCGTGGCCGCGCATCCCTCGCAGCCCTCGCAGCACGCGGAGCGGTCGTCGTCGCCATCGCGCGGAGGGCGAACGCGGGGCAGGCGCAGCGGGATCCCCTGGGTCGGCGGTCCGATCGCGTCTCGCGAGCGAGCTCAGAGCGGTGCGCCCCCGCATCTGGGCGCTGGGGGCCTCCGCGCTCCTGCTCCTGCTCGCGGGCGTCGTCGTGGTGCCCGTCCTCACCGGACCCGCTCACGGGGTGACTGCGTCTCCGACGAGCGCGCCGACGACACCGGCATCAGCGCCGACGTCGAGCAGCGCGGACCGACCGGCGACTGCGACGGATCCCGACGTCGAAGCAGCCGCCTCGCCGGATCCGGACATCGCCGCCCCCGCGCTCCTCCGGCTCCGCGCCTCCTGTCTCCGCCATGACGACGCAGGCTGCCTGGACGACATCGACGAGGCCGGCTCCGCAGTGGAGGACGCCGACCGCAGCGCCGTCGGATCGGCAGCCACGGCTGCCCTCGACGACGCCGCGCTCCACGTCGCGGATGCCCTGGGCCCTGCTCAGCGACTCGGTGACAGCGCGCTCATCGGCCTCCTCCCGCAGGGCGCGTCCGGATCCGCGCCACCCGCGCCCGGACGCCGACCGGCCTCCCTCCTGATCGTCAGGGGAGAGGCCGGATGGCGGATCAGGGACCTGATGGACGACCGATGAGGGACGCCTTCGTGGCCCGAGGGACCTAGATGCCCAGGTCGGCGTCGAAGGCACCTGCCTCGAGACGGTTCTTCACGGCCACGAGGAAGCGCGAGGCGTCGGCCCCGTCGACGATCCGGTGGTCGTAGGAGAGCGCGAGGTACACGGTCGAGCGGATGGCGATGGTGTCCTGCCCGTCCGCCGTGATGACCACGGGGCGCTTGGTGACGATGCCGGTGCCGAGGATGGCGGACTGCGGGAGGAACACCACGGGGGTGTCGAACAGCGCACCGCGCGAGCCGGTGTTGGTCAGCGTGAAGGTGCCGCCGGCCAGCTCGTCGGGGGACAGCTTGTTGTCACGCGTCCGTGCGGCGAGGTCGGCGATCTCCGACGCGAACTGGGCCAGGTTCTTGCCCTCCGCGTTCTTGACGACGGGCGTCAGCAGGCCGCGCTCCGTGTCGACGGCGATGCTGATGTTCTCGTGATCGGGGTAGATGATGCTGTCGCCGTCGACCGTCGCGTTGACGACGGGGTAGGCCTTGAGGGCCTCGGCGGCGGCGAGGGCGAAGAACGGCAGGAACGACAGCTTGACGCCGGTCTTCTCCAGGAAGTCGACCTTCACGCGGTCGCGGAAGCGGGCCACCTTGGTGACATCGACCTCCACCACCGAGGTGAGCTGCGCCGTCGACTGCATCGACACGACCGCGCGGTCGGCGATGAGCTTCCGCATGCGGGACATCTTCGCGGTGGTACCGCGCAGGGGAGACGTCTCGAGGGGGGCAGCGACGGGAGCGGCCGGTGCGGTTCCCGCCGGGGCGCTGGCGGACGCCGCGGCCTCGGCAGCGGCGAGGACGTCCTCCTTGCGGATGCGTCCTCCCACACCGGTGCCGACGACCGAGCTGATGTCCACGCCGCGCTCGTTGGCGAGCTTGCGGACGAGCGGCGTCACATATCCGGCGTTGCCGGATGCGGCGGGAGCCGGGGCAGCCGCGGGCGCGGGAGCAGCGGCGGGGGCCGGCGTCGCGGCGACGGGCGCCGGGGTCGCCGGGGCAGGAGCGGGCGTCTCCTCGGCTGCGGGTGCCTCCTGCGCGGCCGCAGGTGCCGGCTCGGGCTCCACGGGCGCGGGCGCCTCCGTGTCGTCGTCCGCCTCGGTGGACGGGGTGACGGTGTCCTCCACGGCCTCCTCGGCCGCCGGCTCCTCGGAGGGCGCCGCGGCGGGCTCCTCGGCGGGGGCGTCGCCTCCACCCGAGCCGTCGCCGATGCGCACCAGCACGGCGCCGACCTCGACGGTCTCGTCCTCCTGGACGAGGATCTCCTCGATGACGCCGGCGACCGGCGACGGGATCTCGGTGTCGACCTTGTCGGTCGACACCTCGAGCAGGGGCTCGTCGACCTCGACGTGGTCGCCGACGTTCTTGAGCCAACGGGTCACCGTGCCCTCGGTGACGCTCTCGCCGAGTGCGGGGAGGTTGACGGATTCGCTCATGCTGTTGTCTCCTTCAGGCCCGACTCCGGACCCGGCTTGTGTGTCGGTGGTGGCGGGGTGCTACAGGGCGTGCAACGGAGTCCCGGCGAGTGCCAGGTGGGCCTCGCCGAGCGCCTCGTTCTGGGTGGGGTGGGCGTGCACCAGGTTGGCGACGTCCTCGGGGTAGGCCTCCCAGTTGACGATGAGCTGGCCTTCGCCGATGAGCTCGCCGACCCGGGCGCCGATCATGTGGATGCCGACGACGGGGCCGTCCTGGACGCGGACCACCTTGATGGATCCGGCCGTGCCGAGGATCGAGCTCTTGCCGTTGCCGCCGAGGTTGTACTCGTAGCTGGAGACCTTGTCGGCGCCGAACTTCTCGACGGCCTTGGCCTCGCTGTAGCCGACGCTCGCGACCTCGGGGTCGGAGTAGGTGACCTTGGGGATGTTGATGTCCTCGACGACCACGGGCTTGTTGCCCGCGATCTCCTCGGCGACGAAGATCCCCTGCTGGAACCCGCGGTGAGCGAGCTGCAGGCCGGGGACGATGTCGCCGACGGCGTAGACGCCGGGGACGCTGGTCTGGAGCCGCTCGTCCGTCAGGACGAAGCCGCGGTCGGTCTTCACGCCCGCCTCCTCGAAGCCGAGCCCCTGGGTCGCCGGGCCGCGGCCCACGGCGACGAGCAGGAGGTCGGCGTCGTACGTCGTGCCGTCCTCGAGGGCGACCTGGACGCCCTGGTCGTCCTGGGTGACCGACTTGAAGCGCACACCGAGCGAGAAGGCGATGCCGCGCTTGCGGAACGCCCGCTCGAACTGCTTGCTGATCGACTCCTCCTCGTTGGGCACGAGGTGGGGGAGGGCCTCGATGATCTGCACGTCGACGCCGAAGGAGCGCCAGACGGAGGCGAACTCGACGCCGATGACGCCGCCGCCGAGGATCGCGACCTTCTTGGGGATGTAGTCCAGCTCGAGGGCCTGCTCGCTCGTGATGACGCGGCCGCCGATCTCGAGGCCGGGCAGCGTCCGCGAGTAGGAGCCCGTCGCGAGGACGACGCTCTTCCCCGTGATGGTCTGGTCGCCGACCTGGACGGTCGTGCCGGAGGTCAGGCGGCCCTCTCCCTCGATGACGGTGATGCCGCGGGCCTTGATGAGCCCCTGGAGGCCCTTGTACTTGCTGGCGACGATGGCCTCGCGGTAGGCGTTGACCCGGGCGATGTCGACCCCGTCGAACGTGACGTTGACGCCGTACTTCTCCGACTCCCGCGACACGTCGGCGACCTCGGCCGAGTGCAGGAGCGCCTTCGTGGGGATGCAGCCGCGGTGGAGGCAGGTGCCGCCCAGCTTGCCCTTCTCCACGAGGCCCACGGTCTTGCCCAGCTGCACCGCACGGAGCGCTGCTGCGTAGCCGCCGCTCCCGCCGCCGAGCACCACCACGTCAAAGTTCTGTTCCGACACCCAGGATCTCCCTCGTATGCATCAAGGTCGTCTCATGCGACCGCCCGACCGGGCAGGCGCGGGACCCCCTCAGGAGGCCTCTCCGAGCCTACTACGCGCGCGAAAACCCGGAGGCCAGGGCCAGCAGCGTGCGGACCGCCACGCCGGTCGGGCCCTTCCCCGTGAAGCCGTGGCCCCCGCCCTTGTTGTGCGACGGACCCGCGATGTCGATGTGCGCCCACGGGATCCGGGGTGCGTCGTCCGCGTCGCCGGTCCGGCCGACGAACTCCTTGAGGAACACACCGGCGACGAGCATGCCGCCAGCGGGATTGCCCGGCTTCACGTTGGCGATGTCCGCGATGTCGGAGTTGAGAAGCGCGCGCATCTCCTCCGGGAGCGGCATGCCCCACATGCTCTCGCCCTGCTCACGGGCCGCGTCGAGGAGACGGGCGACGAGGGCGTCCTCGCCCATGACGGCGGAGTACCGCTCGCCGAGCGCCACGACCTGGGCTCCCGTCAGCGTCGCGATGTCGACGATGGCGTCCGGGTGCTCCTCGCTCGCCGCGACGATGCCGTCCGCCATGACGAGCCGGCCCTCGGCATCCGTGTTGAGGACCTCGACGGTCGTGCCGCCGCGCATGCGCAGGACGTCGTCCGGACGGATGGCCGAGCCGGAGGGCATGTTCTCGGCGATGCAGAGCCACGCGGTGAGGCGGACGGGCAGCTCGAGCCGTGCGGCGGCGACGACGACCTCGAGGATCGTCGCGGCGCCGGTCATGTCGTACTTCATGCCGATCATGGGCACGGCGGGCTTCAGCGAGATGCCGCCGGTGTCGTAGGTGATGCCCTTGCCCACGAGCGCGAGGTGCCGGGTCGCGCCGGCGGGGGAGTAGGAGACCTTCACGAGGCGGGGCGGGCGCGACGAACCCTGGCCCACGCCGAGGATGCCGCCGAAGCCCTCGGCCGCGAGCGCGTCCTCGTCCCACACGCGGACGTCCACGGGCAGCCCCGTCGTGCGCTCCCGGACCGCGTCGACGAAGGTCGCGGGATAGAGGTCGAGCGGCGGGGTGTTGACGAGGTCCTTGGTCCCCGCGACCGCGCCGGCGACCGCGACCGCGCGTGCCACGGCCTCGTCCGCGTCCTCGGCGGTCCACCGACCGCCCGCGGCGACCACGGTGACGGAGGAGGCGCGCGGCTTCTGGCCGGCGAGCGAGTCCCGGCGGTAGGAGTCGAAGGAGTAGACCCCGAGGGCGGCGCCCTCGAGCACGGCGGTGAGCTCGACGAGCGAGGTCACCGGTACCGCGACGGCCACGCTCTCCACGCCCCGCAGCTGGCGGGTCGCGCTGCCGACGGCGTAGCGGAGGGCAACCGCGTCCAGCGGCCCCGACCCCACGCCCACCAGCGCGATCGCGCGCGCGGCAGTACCCGTCCCCGCGACGCGGACGACCTCGTCCCGGCCTCCGGTGACGCCGATGGCGGACAGTCCGTCCGCGTCCAGCTCGAGGCCCTCGGGAGCGTGCACCCGGATCCCCTCCTTCTCGCTGGAGACGGCGACGACGAGCGCGTCCGCCTCCACGTCGACGGCACGGTCGGAGGACACGGAGAGAAGGGGGATGGTCATGGGCGTCGAGCCTAGCGACGCGCGCAGGCGCCGTGGCTGGGAGCGCTCGCGCCTCCTCCGCGCCCGTCGGGGGGCGACCCTCCCGCGCGACCCGGCGGCCGTGTTCGCTCTCGGCGGCACGGGCGGCACCCGGTCCGGGAGGGGCCGTCGGAGGCGCGCCGTAGAGTTGATGCATGGCAGACGCGGACGGACTGTACGAGATCGACACCGACATCGGCGAGGTGCCGACCGGACTGCCGCTGGTCGCCGGGCTCACGGGCTTCTCCGACGCCGGGTCCGGGGTGTCCCAGGTGAGCGAGTACCTGCTGAGCACCCTGAGCCACCGCGACGTCCTGCGCTTCGACACCGACACCCTGCTCGACTACCGGGCACGCCGACCCACGATCTACTTCGACCAGGACCATCTCGCCGACTACCGTCCGGCCCGGCTGGCCCTCTACCTCGCGCACGACGAGATCGGGCAGCCGTTCCTCCTGCTCACCGGGTTCGAGCCGGACTTCCGCTGGGAGGCGTTCACCGCGGCCGTCCTCGGCATCGTCGACCGCTACCGGGTCTCCACCACCACGTGGGTGCACGCCATCCCGATGCCCGTGCCGCACACCCGCGACATCAACGTCACCGTGAGCGGAAACCGCACGGAGCTCATCGACGCGCTCAGCGTGTGGAAGCCGCACACCCAGGTGCCGGCGAACGCGCTCCACCTGGTGGAGCACCGCCTGCACGACGCCGGACACCCCGTCGCGGGCTTCGTGCTCCTCGTCCCGCACTACCTCGCGGACACGGAGTTCCCCCTCGCCGCTGTGGCGGCGCTCGAGAGCATCAGCGCCGCCACCGGCCTCATCTTCCCGACCGACCGGCTCCGGGAGGAGGGCCGCGACTTCGTGGGCCGCATCGACGAGCAGGTCGCGGGCAACCAGGAGCTGGCGCGCCTCGTCACGACCCTCGAGGAGCGCTACGACAGCTACATGGAGGACACGCCCCTCAAGTCGCCGCTGACCGACGAGGACGGCGCCCTGCCGACGGCCGACGAGATCGCCGCCGAGCTGGAGAAGTTCCTCGCGCGCCGTCGCCCCGGCGACGGGGACGCGGCCTGACGCCCTCGAGCTGATCGCCGCGCAGGCCACCCGGGCCGGCGAGGAGGCCCCCGCGGGGTCGGTATCCTCGTCCCGATGAGCACCCGCCGCGCCCGCATCGTCCTCGGCGTCGCGATGACGGCGTACCTCTCATCCGTCCTCCAGCGCGGCTCGCTCGGCATCGCCTCCGTCGAAGCGGGGGAGCGGTTCCACGTCTCGGCGTCGCTGCTCTCAACGCTCGCGGTGACGCAGCTCGTCGTCTACGCGGCTCTGCAGATCCCGGTCGGCGTCCTCACCGACCGGATCGGCCCGCGCGCGCTGCTCGCGACCGGCGCGCTCCTCATGGTCGCCGGTCAGGTCACCCTGGCCCTCTCCACGTCGCTCGAGGTCGCGATCCCGGGGCGCATGCTCGTGGGTGCCGGCGATGCGATGACGTTCGTGTCGGGTCTGCGTCTCATCAACTCCTGGTTCTCGGGTCCCCGCGTTCCGGTGCTGTCCCAGTGGTTCGCCAACGTCGGCCAGCTCGGGCAGGTGCTCTCGGCGATCCCGCTCTCGCTCGTGCTGCACACGGCGGGCTGGACGCCCGCGTTCCTCGGATCCGCGTCCGTCGCGGTGGTCGCCTTCATCGCGGTCGTCGTCGCGGTGCGCGACAGGCCGACGGGGGACACCCCGCCTCGACGAGTCCCCTGGGGCGACTCCATGCGCGAGCTCGGCAGGAGCCTGCGTCGGCCCGGCACGCAGCTCGGCTTCTGGTCCCACTTCGTCACGCAGTCGTCCGGCGCGGTGTTCAGCCTGCTGTGGGGCTTCCCGTTCCTCGTGGACGGCCTCGGCTACAGCCCGGCGCTCGCGTCGGGCCTCCTCATCGTGATCGTGGCCTCCGGAATGGTCGTGGGGCCCGTGATCGGGATCCTCACCGGGCGCTTCCCGTTCCGACGCTCGAACCTCGTCCTCGGACTCGTCGCGATGATGGGCGCGGCCTGGGCCGTGCTGCTCCTCTGGCCGGGCCCCCCGCCGCTCGCGATCGTGGTGCTCGTGGTGACGGCGATCGGCGTCGGCGGACCCGGGTCGCAGGTCGGCCTGGACTTCGCGCGCACCTTCAACCCTCCCCGCAGCCTGGGCGCGGCGTCCGGCATCGTGAACGTCGGGGGATTCACGGCGAGCTTCACGATGATGCTGCTCATCGGCATCGCGCTCGACCTGCAGGACGCGGCGCGGGTCGCGGGCGGTGCGCCGAGCGACCTCTACGCGTTCGACTCGTTCCGCGTCGCCTTCGCCGTGCAGTACCTCGTCGTCGGGTTCGGGGCGCTCATGCTGCTGCGCACCCGGAAGAGGACCCGGCGGCGGCTGGCCGACGAGGGAATACGGGTGGGGCCCCTCTGGGTTGCCTACCTCGACAGGCGACGCCGACGCCGCGCGTGACGTCGGCACGCACAGGGCGCCCTGGCTCGCCCCCGCGCCCATCCGTGCAATAATCAGGTACGGACCCGTTCATGTCCTGCATCTCGCACCACCTCGGTGGTGGCATCACATCAGTGATGCGCGAGCAGCGGACTTGACATGGGTCCTAGCAATGTCCGAAAACAACCCCGACCCACCTCCGGCAGGTCACCCCGCAGCATCACCGCGGAGCGCGCGACCGGTCGTCGTGGGGACGAAAGGTGTTCGCATGGCCACCCCCTCCACCCCGTCCGCCACCCTGGACGCGGCTGCCGCGCCCGGCACGGCCGACGACGCCGCGACGGGCGAGGCGAAGGCACCCGCGAAGCGCGCCCCCGCCCGCAAGCCCGCGGCCTCGAAGTCCGCGGCGACCAAGACCGCGGCGAAGGCCCCGACCAAGGCGGCAGCGGCCAAGGCAGCGGCAGCGGCCGAGGCCGAGGAGGCCGTCTCCGCTGACGCTCCCGCGGCCCCCGCCAAGGCGCCCACCGCCCGTGCCAAGGCCGCCGCCGCCAAGAAGGCCGCCGCCGCGTCCGGCGACGCCGCTCCCGCCACGACGACGCGCAAGACCGCCGCGAAGAAGACCGACACCGCCGGTTCCGGGGAGGCCTCCGAGGACGACGCCGAGGAGGTCGTGGTCCCCGCCGCCGACGACGACACGGACGACGACGCCGTTGAGGACGGCGCCGCCAAGCCGCCGGTCGTGCTCGAGCCGCTGCCCACCGGGGCCATGGTGCTGTCGAACAAGGAGGAGGACGAGGACGTCCCCGTCTACTCGACGACCATCACGGGCGCCACGGCGGATCCCGTCAAGGACTACCTCAAGCAGATCGGCAAGGTCGCCCTGCTCAACGCCGCCGAGGAGGTCGAGCTCGCCATGCGCATCGAGGCGGGCCTGTTCGCGGAGGACAAGCTCGCGAACACCCCCGGCATCTCGCGGGAGCTGGAGCGCGAGCTCCGCTGGGTCGCGCGCGACGGCCAGCGCGCGAAGAGCCACCTGCTCGGCGCGAACCTCCGCCTCGTGGTCAGCCTCGCCAAGCGCTACACGGGTCGCGGCATGCAGTTCCTCGACCTCATCCAGGAGGGCAACCTCGGCCTCATCCGCGCGGTCGAGAAGTTCGACTACACCAAGGGCTTCAAGTTCTCCACGTACGCGACGTGGTGGATCCGCCAGGCGATCACGCGCGCCATGGCCGACCAGGCCCGCACCATCCGCATCCCCGTGCACATGGTGGAGGTCATCAACAAGCTGGCCCGCGTGCAGCGCCAGATGCTGCAGGACCTGGGCCGCGAGCCCACGCCCGAGGAGCTGTCGCGCGAGCTCGACATGACGCCCGAGAAGGTCATCGAGGTCCAGAAGTACGGCCGCGAGCCGATCTCGCTGCACACGCCCCTCGGCGAGGACGGCGACAGCGAGTTCGGCGACCTCATCGAGGACACCGAGGCGGTCGTCCCGGCCGACGCGGTCGGCTTCACCATGCTGCAGAAGCAGCTGGAGTCGCTGCTCGACTCGCTCTCCGAGCGCGAGGCCGGGGTGATCCGCATGCGCTTCGGCCTGGGCGACGGCATGCCGAAGACCCTCGACCAGATCGGCGACACGTTCGGCGTCACGCGCGAGCGGATCCGCCAGATCGAGTCGAAGACCATGGCCAAGCTGCGCCACCCGTCGCGCTCGCAGTCGCTGCGCGACTACCTCGAGTAGGCCGTGCCCCTGCGCCTCGCCGTCGCCGCGGGACGGGCCGCCCGCTGGGCCGCCCGTCTCCGCGGTGGCGGCTCCGCCGTGCCCGGCGTCGTCGCCCTGCGCCTCGATCCCCGCTTCCTCGAGCGCACGATCGCCGACCTGCCCCACGGCGTGGTCGCGGTCACGGGCTCGAACGGCAAGTCGACGACCACGCACATGCTCACGGCCGTGCTGCGGGCCCACGGCCTCCGCGTCTTCACGAACCCGTCGGGCGGCAACCTGCCGCAGGGCATCGCGTCCGCGGTGCTCGCGGACGCCGACGCGTCGGGCCGGCTGGACGCCGACGTGGCCGTCCTCGAGATCGACGAGGCCTACGGCGTCGCCCTCTCCGCGCTGCTGACGCCGCGCACCGTGCTGCTGCTCAACATCCAGATCGACCAGCTCAACCGGTTCCACGAGCCGGACCGCGTGGTCGGCATGCTCGAGCGGATCGCCTCCACGGCGACCGAGGCGGTCGTCGCCAACCGGGACGACGCGCACGTCAACGCCATCGCCGCCCACACCGCGCGATCCGGGCGCGCCGCCGTCGACTGGTTCGGCGTGTCGGAGGAGCTCCTCGGCGACAGCAAGCACGGGCTGGCCTCCGCGCCGCGGTTCGGCTCCGAGGATCCCGACCCGGTCCACGTGGCCGCGGGCGTCGAGGCCGTGGGGCTCTCGGGTCGCGACGCCGTGTTCCGGCTGGCGTCCGGCGACCTCCCGGTGACGCTGCCGTCGCGCGGCCTGCACTACGCCGTCGACGCCGCGGGAGCGCTGGCCACGGCGCGTCGCGTGCTCGGCGACCGCTTCGACCCGGCGCGGGCCGCCGAGGGCCTCGGCTCCGTCGCCGCCGTCTACGGGCGCGGCGAGATGCTGCGCGCGGGCGACGAGGACATCGAGATCATCATGATGAAGAACCCGGCCAGCCTGCAGATGAACCTCGACGCCCTGGGCGATCCCCCCGAGCAGGTGCTGCTGGCCGTCGACGACGGCACGCCCGACCCCTCGTGGATCTACGACACGGACCTCTCCGCGCTCACCCACGCCGACGTCGTCTCCGGGACGAAGGGCTACCAGCTGGCCGTGCGCTTCGGCTACGAGGGCCTGGAGGTCGGCAGGGTCGAGCCCGACCTGCGCCGCGCCGTGCAGGCGTTCCTCGCGATGGAGAAGCCGTCTCGCGGGGTCAAGACCATGATCGTCAACTACGAGCAGATGATGGCCATCCGCCGCATCCTCGGGTACACGGACCTCGAGGGAGGACCCGCGTGAGCGACGCCCTGCGCATCCTGCACCTGTACCCCGATGAGCTCGGCATCAACGGCGACCGCGGCAACGTGACCGTGCTCGTCGAGCGCGCGCGCATCCGCGGCATCCGCGCCGAGGTCGTCCGGCACTCTCCGGGCGGCGGGGATCCGGGCGACGCCGACCTGGTCGTCGTCGGATCCGGACCGCTCACGGCCCAGCGCGCCGTCCTCCCGGATCTCGTCGCGCACGCCCCGCGCCTCGTCTCCCTCCAGGAGGCCGGCGTCCCGCTGCTCGCGGTGGGCGGCGGCCTGCAGCTCCTGGGCGAGTCCGTGCGGCTCGTCGACGGCGGCGAGCTCGTGGGCGCCGGCGTGCTGCCGGTGCGCACCACGCTGACGGCCGAGCGACGCGTGGGCGACCTCGTGCTCGACACGCCGGGGGGCGAGGTCGTCGGCTACGAGAACCACGGATCCACCCTCGACGTCGGTGCGTGCACGCCCCTCGGGACGGTGCGCGCCGGCTTCGGCAACACGGGCGAGGGCGGCGGGGAAGGCGTGCGCGTGGGCGCGTCCATCGGCACGCACCTCGGCGGCCCCGTCCTGGCGCTCAACCCGCGGCTCGCGGACGAGCTGCTGTCCTCCGCCCTCGCCCGCGACGGTCGCGAGCTGCCCGCGGACATCTCGGGGACGCTCGACCGGCTCGACGAGTGGGCGCGCGAGGCGCGTGCGACCGTCATGGCGCGGCCCGCGCACTACTGACGCGTCGTCCGTCCGGCGGCGGTCGCGGTCGCGAGCGTCGCGACATGACGAAGGGCGCATCCCTCGCGGGATGCGCCCTTCGTCGTGCTCCAGCCGGAGCCGGTGCGGGTCGTCCTAGGCGCGCTCGTCGAGCAGGCGGCTCGACTCGTCGTGCCAGCTCGTGGCGATGGCCGACAGCTTCTCCTGGTACTTCTTGCCGTGGTGGGCGCAGAAGAGGAGCTCGCTGCTGTTCACCTCGACGCGGATGTAAGCCTGGGCACCGCAGCTGTCGCAGCGGTCGTTGGCGGTGAGCTGGTGGTTGTCGAGCTCGTCCACGGGACGCTCGGTCGCGGTCGGTGTCATGTGATGCTCCCCTCCGGGTCGGGTCTGGGTCGAGCCGAATGGATCAAGTAGACCACGTGCTCCCGGCAGACGACCCGACCTCGGCCGCCTGTTTCGCTCTGCGCGTAGGTCGCGGGACGATGGACGGCGATTCGGAGGGGGAGGCGGCGGGCGGCGGTTAAGATCGATGCGGCTCGCGTCCGGCGAATGCCGGACGTACATGGAGGACAGCACGTGGCAGCATCCGATTATTCCGCCCGCCATCTCTCCGTCCTCGAGGGTCTCGAGGCGGTGCGCAAGCGGCCCGGCATGTACATCGGATCCACCGACTCGCGCGGTCTCATGCACTGCCTCTGGGAGATCATCGACAACAGCGTCGACGAGGCGCTCGGCGGGCACGGCGACCTGATCGACGTGCGGCTCCACCCCGACGGGAGCGTCGAGGTGCGGGACACCGCGCGCGGCGTGCCGGTCGACATCGAGCCCAAGACCGGGCTCTCCGGCGTCGAGGTCGTGTTCACCAAGCTGCACGCCGGCGGCAAGTTCGGATCCGGCTCCTACGCCTCGTCCGGCGGCCTCCACGGCGTCGGCGCGTCCGTCGTGAACGCCCTGTCGGAGCGCCTCGACGTCGAGGTCGACCGCGGCGGCAAGACGTACGCCATGTCCTTCCGGCGCGGCGAGCCGGGCATCTTCGAGGACCGGGGCGAGGCGAGTCCCGATGCGCCGTTCCGGGCCTTCACGTCCGGCAGCGAGCTGCGCGTCGTCGGCAAGGTGCGCAAGGGCGTCACCGGCACGAGGATCCGCTACTGGGCCGACCGGCAGATCTTCACGCGCGGCGCGTCCTTCCTCACCGAGGAGCTCCTCGGCCGCGCGCGCCAGACGGCGTTCCTCGTGCCGGGGCTCCGCATCGACATCGAGGACCTGCGCGGCGAGCAGCCCGTGCACGAGTCCTTCCGCTTCGACGGCGGGATCGCGGAGTTCGTGGACCACCTCGCCGTCGACGCGCCGCTCACGGACACGTGGCGGCTCGAGGGATCGGGCACCTTCACCGAGACCGTCCCCGTCCTGACCGACGGCGGTGCCATGGTGCCGACCGAGCTGACGCGCGAGTGCGCCGTCGACATCGCGCTCCGCTGGGGCACGGGCTACGACACCCGGTTCAAGTCGTTCGTCAACATCATCTCCACGCCGAAGGGCGGCACGCACCAGGCGGGATTCGAGGCGGGCCTGCTCAAGTTCGTGCGCGCGCAGGTCGAGGCCAACGCGCGCAAGCTCAAGGTCGGCACCGACAAGCTCGAGAAGGACGACGTGCTCGCGGGCCTCACCGCCGTCCTCACGGTCCGCTTCCCCGAGCCGCAGTTCGAGGGGCAGACCAAGGAGGTGCTCGGCACGCCCGCCGTGCGTGCCATCGTGTCGCAGGTCGTGCAGAAGGCCATGGCCGAGCGCTTCGCGTCGACGCGCCGCGAGGACAAGGCCCAGACCGCGGTCCTCCTCGAGAAGGTCGTGGGCGAGATGAAGTCGCGGATCTCCGCGCGCACCCACAAGGAGACGCAGCGGCGGAAGAACGCCCTCGAGAGCTCGTCGCTGCCCGCCAAGCTCGTGGACTGCCGCTCGAACGACGTCGCGAACAGCGAGCTCTTCATCGTCGAGGGCGACTCGGCGCTCGGCACGGCGAAGCTCGCGCGGGACAGCGAGTACCAGGCCCTGCTCCCGATCCGGGGCAAGATCCTCAACGTGCAGAAGGCGTCGCTGCCCGACATGCTCTCCAACACCGAATGCGCCTCGATCATCCAGGTGCTGGGCGCCGGATCCGGCCGCACGTTCGACCTGTCGGCGGCGCGCTACGGGAAGATCATCATCATGAGCGACGCCGATGTCGACGGCGCCCACATCCGCACGCTCCTGCTCACGCTCTTCTTCCGCTACATGCGGCCGATGATCGACGAGGGCCGGGTCTTCGCCGCCGTGCCGCCGCTGCACCGCGTGGTGGTCATGAACCCGGGCTCGAAGCCCAACGACGTGATCTACACCTACTCGGAGCGCGAGCTCGCAGCTGTCCTCGCCCAGGCGAAGAGGCAGGGCAAGCGGTACCAGGATCCCATCCAGCGCTACAAGGGCCTGGGGGAGATGGACGCCGACCAGCTGGCCACGACCACGATGGACCGCCGCAACCGGACGCTCCGTCGCGTGCGCGTCGACGACGCCGAGGCGGCCACCCGCATGTTCGAGCTGCTGATGGGCAACGACGTCGCGCCCCGCAAGGAGTTCATCATCGACGGCGCCGGCTCCGTGCGGGACCGCATCGACGTGTGATCCTCCGGCCATGAGCCGGACGCGCGGACGGCCGCGGACCCTGGTGGTCCGCGGCCGTCCGCATGTCGCGCGCCGAGGCGCCTAGGTCTCGAGCGGAGCCTGGCCGTCCTCGGCCGCGACCTCCACGACACCCGCGGCCGCGCCCGACGCGGCGTCGGGCGCCTCGTCGGGGGTGACCGCCTGGCCGACGCTCCCGACCGCCTTCTCGAGCGGGATGCCCGATCCGTCGCGCTTCATGCCCGTGGGCGGCAGCTGCCTGACCTCGCCGGCCGGCCCCACCGCGAGGGCGGGCCCGGGACCGACCCAGGCGAGGGCCAGGTGGTCCTCGCCCTTCAGGTAGGCGTGCGCCCGCACCCCGCCCGTGGCCCGGCCCTTGCGCGGGAAGTCGCCGAACCCGCTGACCTTCGCGCGCCCGGGATCCACGCCGGCGATGGTGTCCGACGACGCCGAGATCGTCACGACCTGGGCGCCCTCGGGGGCGACGGAGGAGAAGAACAGCACGCGCGCGCCTGCTCCGAGGTTCACCCCGGCGACACCGCCGGCCTGGATGCCCTGCGGCCGCACGGAGACCGCGGGGAAGTGCAGCAGCTGCGCCTCGCTGGTGACGAACACGAGCTCGTCGGTCTCCGCCCCCTGACGCGCGCCGACCACCTCGTCGCCCTTCTTCAGCGCGATGACCTCGAACTCGGGCTTGGCGGGCAGGGCGGACGGGGCGATGCGCTTGACGACGCCCTGGCGCGTGCCGAGGGCGATCGCCTCCTCCGTGCCGAGCGCCACGAGCGCGATGACGCGCTCCTTCTTGTCGGTGAGGCCGAGGTAGTCGCGGATCCGGACACCGGCCCCGAGCTGCACGCTCGCGACGGGCACCACGGGCAGGTCGACGGGCGTCATCGTGATGAGCCGGCCGGTGTTCGTGATCGCGCCGATGCGCGTGCGGCTCGTGGTCTCGATCGCCGTGAGGACCGCGTCGTGCGAGCTGCGACGGACCGTTTGGAGAGGCGTGCCCGGCGCGTCGGCCGGCAGGTCGACGCGGACCGCACGGCCCGTGGTCGACAGCAGCACCCGGCAGGGGACGTCGGCGATCTCGAGCACGGGCGCCGACCGGCGGCTCGCCGCTCCCGCGACGCTCGGCGCCGCCTCGGTGAGCAGCGTGCGGCGCGGCGTGCCGAAGCGGTCCGCGACCTCCTGGAGCTCGGTCGAGACGAGCGCGCGGAGCCGACGCGGGTCGGCCAGGATCGCCTCGAGCTCGGCGATCTCCGCCTGGAGCCTGTCCCGCTCCTCCTCGAGCTCGATGCGGCTGAACCGCGTGAGCCGGCGGAGGCGGAGCTCCAGGATGTAGTCGGCCTGCAGCGTCGACAGGTCGAACACGTCCATGAGCCGCGCGCGCGCCTGCTCGGTGTCGTCGCTGCCGCGGATGACCTGGATGACCTCGTCGATGTCGAGGATGGCGATGAGGAGCCCGAGCACGAGGTGCAGCCGCTCCTGCCGGCGGGCGAGCCGGTAGCGCGTCCGGCGCGTGACCACGTCGAGCCGGTGCGCCACGTAGACCTGCAGCAGCTCCTTCAGCCCGAGCGTCTGCGGGCTGCCGTCGACGAGCGCGACGTTGTTGATGCTGAAGCCGTCCTCGAGCGGCGTGTAGCGGTACAGCTGCTCGAGCACCGCCTCGGGGTTGAAGCCCGTCTTGATCTCGATCACGAGCCGCAGCCCGTGCGTGCGGTCGGTGAGGTCGGTGACGTTGGTGATGCCGGACAGCTTCTTGTTCTGGACGCCGTCCTTGATCTTCTCGATGACCTTCTCGGGTCCGACGAGGTACGGCAGCTCGGTGACCACGAGCCCCGACTTCCGCGGCGTGAGGCTCTCGACGGAGACGCGCGCGCGGGTCTTGAAGCTGCCGCGGCCCGTGAGGTACGCGTCCTTGACGCCCGACAGCCCGATGATCGTGCCGCCCGTGGGGAGGTCCGGCCCCGGCACGAACGCCATGAGGTCGTCGAGGGTGGCGTCGGGGTGGTCGATGAGGTGACGCGCGGCGCCCACGACCTCGATCAGGTTGTGGGGGACCATGTTCGTCGCCATGCCGACGGCGATGCCGCTGGCGCCGTTCACGAGCAGGTTCGGGAACGCCGCGGGGAGCACGGCCGGCTGCATGAACGCGTTGTCGTAGTTCGGGACGAAGTCGACGACGTCCTCGTCGAGGCCCTCGACCATCGCGAGCGCGGACGCGGCGAGCCGGGCCTCCGTGTAGCGGGGCGCCGCGGGTCCGTCGTCCAGCGACCCGAAGTTGCCGTGCCCGTCGATGAGCGGCACCCGCAGCGTGAACGGCTGGGCCATGCGCACCATCGCGTCGTAGATGGCCGAGTCGCCGTGCGGGTGGAGCTTGCCCATCACCTCGCCCGTGACGCGGGCGGACTTGACGTGCCCGCGGTCGGGGCGCAGGCCCATCTCGCTCATCTGGTAGAGGATGCGGCGCTGCACCGGCTTCAGCCCGTCGCGCGCGTCGGGCAGGGCGCGGGAGTAGATGACCGAGTACGCGTACTCGAGGAACGAGTTCTCCATCTCGGTGGAGACGTCGACGTCCTCGATGCGCTCGGAGGGCTCGTCGGGCGTGGTGTTCGTGGTGGAGGGACTCATGGACTCTCTGGGTCGGGATCGGCGTCGTGACGCGGATGCGCGCCGGGCTGCTGTGGCAGACTGGGCCGGATGGCCCCCATGCTACCGGCGCCCGGATCCAGCCGGATGAGCCTCACCGCGGTGATGCCGGGTTGCCTCGCCGCCCTCGTGGGGGAGGAGTCGGAGGCGGGCCTCCCGCCCGTCGATCGGGCCGTGGTCGTCCTCGTGGACGGGCTCGGCTCCTCCGCCCTCCGCGCCCGCGCCGGGCACGCGCGCCACCTCGTGACGGGCTGGCGGAAGAAGGACGTCGTGGACGTGGGCTTCCCCACCACGACCGCCGCCAGCATCACGTCGCTGACCACGGGGGTGCGCGCGGGCGAGCACGGCCTCGTCGGCTACACCGCGCTGGACCCCGCGCACGACCGCGTCCTCAAGCTGCTGTCCGGATGGGACGCCAGGAGCGTGCCGGAGGAGTGGCAGCCGGTGCCGACCGTGTTCGAGCGGGCGGTCGCCGCGGGCGTCCCCGCGTACGTCGTCGGCTCCGCCCGCTACGCCGGATCCGGCTTCTCCCGCGCGGCGCTGCGGGGCGCCACCTACGTCGCCGCCGAGTCGATCGCGGACCGCTTCGCCACCACGCGGGCGCTCCTGGACCGGGAGCCGCGCGCGCTCGTCTACCTCTACGTCCCCGAGCTCGACCAGGTCGCCCACTCGCACGGCTGGGAGTCGGACCGCTGGCTCCGGTCCCTGGAGGAGCTCGACCAGGCGGCCGGTCCCTTCCTCGACCGCCTCGGCCCCCGCGAGGGCGCGCTGATCACCGCGGACCACGGCATCGTCGACGTGCCCGCCGGATCCCAGGTGCTGTTCGACCGGGTGCCGGAGCTGGTCGCGGGCGTCCGACACGTGGCGGGGGAGCCGCGCTGCCTGCACCTCCATCTGGAGCCCGGCCTCGACGCGCACGCCCTCGCCGCCGCGTGGCGCGCGTCCGAGGGCACGAGGGCGCACGTCGCGACGCGCGCGGAGGCGGTCGCCGCCGACTGGTACGGCCCGATCCGCGAGGGCGTGGCGGCGCGCATCGGCGACGTGGTCGTCGCGACGCGTGCGCTCATCGCGTACTACGACGGCCGTCCGCGTGACCAGGGCGCCCGCCGCATGATCGGCCAGCACGGCTCGTTCTCGGACGAGGAGCGCCTGGTGCCGCTCATCCGCGCCGGCGCGTTCGCGCGCGGCTGACCGGAAAGACGACGACGGCAGGGCCGCCGTCCGGGCGACCCGGCCGGACGGCGCGGGGATCAGGCCAGGTGGTCGTCGTCGCTGCGGGCGCCGAAGACGATCTCGTCCCAGCTCGGCATCGCGGTGCGTCCGCGTCGGCCGGACGGCTTGCCGGACCCACGGCCCTCGCCGCTGCCGGGCGTGCGCAGGCCCTCGTCCTCGGACTCCTCGCGCGACCGGTCCCGCGCGGGGTCGACGCGACCGATCCCGGGGATCACCGCGGACCGCAGCGGCGGCACGGAGCGCTGGCCGCCGCGCGGGCGGGACAGCGGCTCGTCGCGACGGGCGGCGGGCGCGTCCTCGACCGGATCGTCGCCCTCGTCGTCGCGCGGCACGGACTCCCGCTCGCCCCGGCGGCGGCGCAGGGCCTCCAGCAGGTCGGCTGTCTCGTTCAGCTCGACCTGCGCGACGCGCGCCGGCTGCTGGCTGCCCGCGGGGTGGTTGCCCTGCCGTCCGAGGTGCGAGACGGACGCCCCCTCGTCGCGGCGGGGCGCCTCCCACGGCTGGGGAGCCGTGTCCTGCGTGCTCGACGCGGTCGGCTCGGGCAGGCGGAACGCACCGCTGTCGAACCGGGTCACGCCCGCCTCCTCGTGCGTGTCCGCGGCCTCCGGCGGCAGCGCCCGGAGGCGCGGGATGAGGGCACCGCGGATCTCGCCCTGCTGCGAGAGGGTGATCGCCTCGTTGTTGGCGGGGGAGAGGGCGTGCTTCTTGGCGTCGTAGGACCAGCGGGCGTCGTGCTCGATGTCCTCGCTCGTGAAGGCGACCTTCACCACCCAGCCCCCGAGCTGCTCCTTCCAGCTGCTCCAGCGCACCGCCTGGGCGCCGAGGGACTCGAGGCGCTCCTCGATGACCTGGCCGAACAGCGTGCCCTGGCCCATCGGGTCGACCTCGATGGCGGTGTGCACGGGCACCTTCATCGCGCTGCGCACGACGTGCTCGCGTTCGGCGACGACAGGACCCTCGAACTTGCGCACGTACTCGACGGACGCGCCGGTCTCCCGCGCGACGTCCTCGGCGCTCATGCCCTGGCGGATGAAGGACTGGATGATGCGCGGTGCGGCCTTGCGCGTGGCACCGCCGTCGGCGGACTGGCGGCGCAGCGCGGAGCGGAACGCGTCGTCCATGACGAGACGGTGCCGATCACCGCCCGCGGCCTCGACGACGAGGGCGCCGTCCTCGACTCCGACGATTTTCAGATCCTGCATGGGTTCCACGCCTCTCGCGCTCACTGGACGATTCACGATCGCACGACTCGACCCCTCTTCCGGGGAATACGCGTGGCGCGCCGCGACTTGGGTCCGACGAGAGCGCCGGAGGGCGGGATCGCGGGCCCCGGGCGCAGGTTGTTCGTGCGCGAACGGTGTACCGTGTGAGTCCGCATCCGCGGCCCGGGGACGGGCTGGCTCCCCGCATCCAAACCGCCGATCAGGGCCCCCGACGGGGGTCTCGGGACGGTTTGCTATCCGGATGCGATTCATGCAAACTGTGCCCGCCGATTCCGTTCGGCGGTTATTCGAGAAGTGGACAGGAATGGCAACTGATTACGACGCCCCGCGCAAGACGGAGGACGACTCCGACTCGATCGAGGCTCTGAAGGAGCGCGTCCCGGACCGCATGTCCGGGGTCGTGGACGTCGACGATGCCGACAACCCCGGGAGCTTCGACCTCGCCGGAGCCGACCTCTCCGACCTCGAGCTCGAGACGGTGGTGCTCCCGCCCCAGGCGGACGAGTTCACCTGCGTGAGCTGCTTCCTCGTGAAGCACCGCTCGCAGATCGACCACCAGGAGAAGCTCGGGCCCATCTGCCAGGAGTGCGCCGCCTAGAGCGACGCCGGGGGGAACCCCTCCAGGCCCCGCGCCTGACCGCACGTCATGATCGCCGCGATCCCCGGATCGCGGCGATCAGTCGTTCCGGGGTCCGTGTGGAGATGAGCCAGTAGGGAGCGGGATCGGTCGCATCCATCAGCGGCACCTTCACCACCGGGTCCACCCACCCGCGGATCACCAGGTACGCCCGCGCGTGCAGCCGCATCCCGCGCTCGGCCGTCGCCTGGGCGCCCCGGAAGGCCTCGGGCTCGCCGACCTGGTCGACGTCGATGGACGCGCGGCCCGCGCGCAGTCGTCCGCCGGACACCTCGATGACCGGGCTCGTGAGCACGAGCGTGGCGACGACGCCCGCGTACAGCACGATCGCGACGATCACCCCGGCGACGACGCTGATGGGGAGGAACACGAGCAGGCTCGCGGGGATGACGAGGGCGGTGGAGACGAAGAGCCAGGGAGCAGGCCAGAGCCGCTCGCTGTAGGGGGATGCGGGCATGCGCCTATTCGATCAGATTCCTGCACTAGCCTCGGACCGTGCCCGATCCCGTCGACGTCCTCATCGCGGGCGACGCCCCGATCCCGGCCTACGCGCATCCCGGCGACGCCGGCGCCGACCTCGTGAGCGCGGAGTCCCTGCGCCTCGAGCCCGGACAGCGGGCCACCGTCGGCACGGGCGTGTCGATCGCCCTCCCCGACGGGTACGCCGCCTTCGTCCTGCCCCGCAGCGGCCTCGCCGCGCGGCACGGGATCACGATCGTCAACGCGCCCGGCACGGTCGACGCCGGCTACCGCGGCGAGATCCGCGTCACCCTCCTCAACACCGACGCCGACGCCGCGTACGATGTCGCGGTCGGCGACCGCATCGCGCAGGTCGTCGTCATGCCCGTCAGCCGGGTGCGCTTCGTGCCCGTCGAGAAGCTGCCCGGGAGCCACCGCGGCACGGGGGGCTTCGGCTCCACGGGCACCGGCGCCCTCCCCGCCCGAGATCCAGGAGACCGAACATGACCGACGAGAACGCGAACCAGCCGGACGACGCCGCCCTCGCGGACGACGCCGAGCACGTCCTGGACGCCAAGTCCGCTCCCGACGACCGCGCCGACGAGGGCCCGCTCGACGAGACCGAGGCGAACCCCGTGCGTCCCTACGTCGACCTCGGCGGGATCAAGATCCTGCCGCGCGAGGGCCTCCACCTGCGCCTCGAGGTGGCAGAGGGCACGCAGCAGGTCGTCGCGATCGGCCTCGACTTCGCCGAATCGAGCCTGCAGGTGCAGCCGTTCGCCGCGCCGCGCTCGAGCGGGCTGTGGCACGAGATCCGCACGACCATCGGGGAGCAGATCCAGCGGCAGGGCGGCACGACGCGCCTGGCCGACGGCCCGTTCGGTCCCGAGCTCCACGCCGTCATCCCGGTCGTGCAGCAGCCCGGCCAGCCGGCGGCGACCACGCGCGATGCCCGGTTCATCGGCGTGGACGGCCCGCGCTGGTTCCTGCGGGGCGTCATCACCGGCCGAGCCGTGACGGACCCGGAGGCCGCCGCCGCCGTCGAGGACCTGTTCCGCAGCGTCGTCGTGGTGCGCGGATCCTCGCCCATGCCCCCGCGCGACCTCATCCCGCTGAAGATGCCGGCGGCCCAGGTCGGCACCGCGCCGGGCGCGGCTCCGGCCGGCGAGAGCCCGGCGTCCGCGCTGGGCGCCTGAGCGTGTCGGGGCAGGGTCCGGTCGGGGAGGACCCCCGGCACCCGGAGCCCGCGGACGGACCGCTCGCGCCCGATACCCCGCCCCCTGCACCCGCGCCCTCCGAGGCGCTCGGCGCGAGCATGGCGCAGGCCGCCGAGCGGGCCGGCCTCGGGCAGGCGGCGCGCGGCGAGACCATGACCGCCGCGACCCTCCTCACCGCGATGGGCGGCGTGCGCGGCGTCCTCGAGGCGATCGTGCCCGGGCTCCTCTTCCTCGTCGCCTTCACCATCACGCGCGACATCGGGCTGTCGGTCGCCGTGCCCGTCGTCGTGGCCGTCGTGGCAGTCGTGGCGCGGCTGGTGCAGCGCTCGGCCGTCGCGCCCGCGGTTGGAGGGCTCGTCGGCATCGTCATCTCCGCCTTCCTGGCGCTCCGCTCCGGGGAGGGGCGGGACTTCTACGCGCTCGGCCTCTGGACCAACGGCGCGTACTTCGCGGTGCTCCTGGTCTCGGTCGTGGTCGGCTGGCCGCTCGTCGGCGTCGCCGTGGGCTTCCTCATGGGCGACGGCACGGCATGGCGGCAGGACCGCAGGAAGGCCAGGGCGCTGCGCCTGCTCACCCTCGTCTGGGTCGCGTTCTTCGCCCTGCGCCTGGCGGTGCAGCTCCCGCTCTACCTCGCCGACGCGATCGACGCGCTCGGCGTCGCCCGCCTCGTGATGGGCACGCCGCTCTACGGCGTGCTCCTCGTCCTGTCATGGCTCTTCGTGCGGGCCGTGTACGCGAAGGACCCGGCGACGCCCCCGACCGACTGATCCCGGCCCGCCACCCCCTCGCCGACGTCGCCGCGCGCCGCTGCGTCCGGCACGGCGGCGCGATGGTAGATTCATCTCGACGTCGAGATACATCGGCGCCGTCCCGCCTCGTGCCGGCGCGCCCGATCAGGGTCGCCTTACTGGACCCGGCCGCGGCGGGCGACCAAGATCGGATGACGGGCGGAATGGACTTTCCGCGCCCATCCAGTGAGGGAAGAGGGCCACGTGTCTGCAATCAACAGCTTCGGCGCGAAGGACACACTCCGCGTCGGGGACACCGACTACGAGATCTACCGCATCGACACCGTGGCGGGCCACGAGCGTCTCCCGTTCAGCCTCAAGGTGCTGCTGGAGAACCTCCTCCGCACCGAGGACGGCAAGAACGTCACCGGCAGCCAGATCAGCGCCCTCGGTGACTGGGCCCCCGAGTCGGAGCCCGACACCGAGATCCAGTTCACGCCCGCGCGCGTCGTGATGCAGGACTTCACGGGCGTGCCCTGCATCGTCGACCTCGCCACCATGCGCGAGGCCGTCGGCGAGCTGGGCGGCGACCCGACCAAGATCAACCCGCTGGCGCCCGCCGAGCTCGTGATCGACCACTCCGTCATCGCCGACCTCTTCGGCTCCGAGGACGCGCTCGAGCGCAACGTCGACATCGAGTACGAGCGCAACGGCGAGCGGTACCAGTTCCTGCGCTGGGGCCAGACGGCGTTCGAGGACTTCAAGGTCGTCCCGCCCGGCACGGGCATCGTCCACCAGGTCAACATCGAGCACCTCGCCCGCGTCACCATGACCCGCGAGGTGGGCGGCGTCCTCCAGGCGTACCCGGACACGTGCGTCGGCACCGACTCGCACACCACCATGGTCAACGGCCTGGGCGTGCTGGGCTGGGGTGTCGGCGGGATCGAGGCGGAGGCGGCCATGCTCGGTCAGCCCGTCTCGATGCTCATCCCCAAGGTCGTCGGCTTCAAGCTCTCGGGCGAGATCCCGACGGGCGTCACCGCGACCGACGTGGTGCTCACCATCACGCAGATGCTGCGCAAGCACGGCGTCGTCGGCAAGTTCGTCGAGTTCTACGGCACGGGCGTCGGCGCCGTGCCCCTTGCCAACCGCGCCACCATCGGCAACATGAGCCCCGAGTTCGGCTCCACCGCCGCGGTGTTCCCCATCGACGACGTCACGCTCGAGTACCTGCGCCTCACCGGCCGCAGCGAGGAGCAGGTCGCGCTCGTCGAGGCGTACGCCAAAGAGCAGAAGCTGTGGCACGACGCGGACGTCGAGCCGTCGTTCAGCGAGTACCTCGAGCTCGACCTCTCCACGGTCGTCCCGTCCATCGCCGGCCCGAAGCGCCCGCAGGACCGCATCGAGCTGACGGACGCGAAGTCGCAGTTCGAGCGCGACCTCAACGACTACGCGCAGGTCGACCACGACATCGTCGACCTCACGACGGCGATGAGCTTCCCCGCGTCCGACCCGGGCGAGCTGCAGCCGGAGGACGAGCACTCGTCGCACGAGCACCACCACGCGTCGCAGAGCCCCGCCACCGTCACGAAGCCCACGCGCGTCACCCTCCAGGACGGCAGCGACTTCACGCTGGACCACGGAGCGGTCGCCATCGCCGCCATCACCTCGTGCACCAACACGTCGAACCCGTCGGTCATGCTCGCGGCCGGGCTCCTCGCCCGCAACGCCAGCAAGAAGGGCCTCAAGGTCAAGCCGTGGGTGAAGACCACCCTCGCGCCCGGATCCAAGGTCGTCACGGACTACTACGAGAAGTCCGGGCTCACCACGTACCTCGAGGACCTCGGCTTCTACACGGTCGGCTACGGCTGCACCACCTGCATCGGCAACTCGGGCCCGCTGATCGACGAGATCTCGACCGCGGTGCAGGACAACGACCTCGCCGTCACGGCCGTCCTCTCGGGCAACCGGAACTTCGAGGGCCGCATCAACCCCGACGTGAAGATGAACTACCTCGCGAGCCCGCCGCTCGTGATCGCGTACGCGCTGGCCGGATCGATGAACTTCGACTTCGACTCCGACGCGCTCGGCACCGACACCGACGGCAACGAGGTGTTCCTCAAGGACATCTGGCCGGACGCGGACGAGGTCCAGTCGACCATCGACAGCTCGATCGACACGGGCATGTTCACGCACCAGTACGCCGGCGTCTTCGACGGCGACGAGCGCTGGCGCTCGCTCCCCACGCCCACGGGCGCGACGTTCGAGTGGGACGCGGAGTCGACCTACGTGCGGAAGCCCCCGTACTTCGAGGGCCTCACCATGGAGATCACCCCGGTGTCCGACATCTCCGGCGCGCGCGTGCTCGCCAAGCTGGGCGACTCGGTCACGACCGATCACATCAGCCCCGCCGGCTCCATCAAGGCGGACAGCCCCGCGGGCCGCTACCTCGACGAGCACGGCGTCGGCCGCAAGGACTACAACTCCTACGGCTCGCGCCGCGGCAACCACGAGGTCATGATCCGCGGCACGTTCGCGAACATCCGCCTGCGCAACCAGCTGCTCGACGGCGTCGAGGGCGGCTACACCCGCGACTTCACGCAGGAGGGCGGACCGCAGTCGTTCATCTACGACGCGTCCGAGAACTACCAGTCGGCGGGCACCCCGCTCGTGATCCTCGGCGGCAAGGAGTACGGCTCCGGCTCGTCGCGCGACTGGGCCGCGAAGGGCACGAGCCTGCTGGGCGTCAAGGCGGTCATCACCGAGAGCTTCGAGCGGATCCACCGGTCCAACCTCATCGGCATGGGCGTCGTCCCGCTGCAGTTCCCGGTCGGCGAGACCTGGGCCTCGCTCGGGCTCGACGGCACCGAGGAGATCAGCATCACCGGGCTCGAGGCGCTGAACTCCGGCACCACGCCGCGCACGGTCCGCGTCGTCGCGGCGCCCACCGGCGACTCGCCCGCGGGCAAGCAGACGGTCGAGTTCGACGCGGTCGTGCGCATCGACACCCCCGGCGAGGCGGACTACTACCGCAACGGCGGGATCCTGCAGTACGTGCTGCGCAGCCTGGTCGCGTAACAGCAGCCTGAGGAGGCCGGGCGGCGACGCCCGGCCTCCTTCGTGCACGCAGGGCCCTGCGTACACTCGAGGAGGCGGGAGTCGCGACATGGCTCCCGATGGAAGGCGGTCAGCATGGGAATCCTCGAGACGATCACGGGACCCCGGGACCTCGACCGGCTGAGCCGCGAGCAGATGCTCGAGCTCGCCGCCGAGATCCGGCAGTTCCTCGTCGCGGAGGTCTCCAAGACGGGCGGTCACCTGGGGCCGAACCTCGGCGTCGTCGAGACGACGCTCGCCATCCACCGGGTCTTCGACTCGCCGCGGGACCCCATCGTCTTCGACACCGGCCACCAGTCGTACGTCCACAAGCTGCTCACGGGTCGGCAGGACTTCTCCCGGCTCCGCGAGTCCGGCGGCCTCGCCGGGTACCCGCAGCGCTCCGAGTCCGAGCACGACATCGTCGAGAGCTCGCACGCGTCGAGCTCGTTGAGCTGGGCCGACGGCATCTCGCGGGCGTTCGGGATCACGGGCCAGACCGACCGGCACGTGGTCGCGGTGGTGGGCGACGGCGCCCTCACGGGCGGCATGACGTGGGAGGCCCTCAACAACATCTCCGACGACAACACGCGGAAGCTGATCATCGTCGTCAACGACAACGGCCGCTCCTACGCGCCGACCATCGGGGGCATGGCGCGGTTCCTCAACACCGTGCGCACCCGACGCACGTACCGCGGGCTGTACGAGACGAGCCAGCGCGTGTTCGGCGTCTTCGGCGCACCGGGGGACAGCCTGTACCGCGGCCTCCGCGGCGGGCTGCACGGGTTCCTCACCCGCGTCACCGACAACGAGGCGCTGTACTCCAACCTCGACATCAAGTACCTCGGGCCCATCGACGGACACGACCAGCAGGCGATGGAGGAGGCGCTCCAGCAGGCGCGCGACTACGGCGCGCCGGTCATCGTGCACGCCATCACCGAGAAGGGCCGCGGCTACGAGCCCGCCCGCCGGGACGTGGCCGACCAGTTCCACGCGGTGGGACAGATCGACCCCGAGACCGGCGAGCCCATCGACCCGTCGCAGGCCGTGAGCTGGACGAGCGTGTTCGCGGACGAGATCCTGGCCCTCGCGGACGAGGACCCCCGCATCGTCGGCATCACCGCCGCGATGCTCCGTCCGGTCGGCCTGCACAAGTTCGCCGAGAAGCACCCGGAGCGCGTGCACGACGTGGGCATCGCGGAGCAGCACGCCGTGACGAGCGCGGCGGGACTCGCGTACGGCGGCCTGCACCCCGTCGTCGCGCTCTACGCCACCTTCGTCAACCGGGCCTTCGACCAGGTGCTCATGGACGTGGCGCTGCACGGCGCGGGCGTGACGTTCGTGCTCGACCGCGCGGGCGTCACCGGCCCCGACGGGCCGAGCCACCACGGCATGTGGGACCTGGCGCTGCTGCAGATCGTGCCCCACATCCGCCTGAGCGCCCCGCGTGACGCCACCCGGCTCCGCGAGGAGCTGGGGGAGGCCGTCAGGATCGACGACGGCCCCACGGTCGTGCGCTTCTCCAAGGGCAACGTCGGGGACGAGCTCGAGGCGCTGCGACGCCTCGACGACGGCGTCGACGTGCTGCACGAGTCGGCATCGCAGGACGTGCTCATCGTGACGGTCGGGCCCATGGCAGCCATGGGCATCGAGGTCGCCGAGCGGCTGGCGGCGCAGGGCATCGGCGCGACCGTCGTGGATCCCCGGTGGGTCGTGCCCGTGCCGCGCAGCGTCGTGGAGCTGGGGGCGGCCCACCGCCTCGTCGTGACGATCGAGGACGGCGTCGTGGTCGGCGGCATCGGGACGCGCATCCGCCAGGACCTCCGCGAGGCGGGCATCGACACGGGCGTGACGGAGCTGGGCCTCCCGGACGAGTTCCTCGACCACGGCACGCGTTCGGAGATCCTCGAGCGCGTCGGCCTCACCCCGCAGCACATCGCGCGCGACGTCGTCGGCCAGGTGCTCGGGAGCCGGGTGCCCTCGGCGCGGCCGCTGCCGGAGGACGAGGAGCGCGTGTCGATCCGCGCGGAGGACGACGAGCAGGCCTGATCGCCCGTCGCACGCGAGGAGGGCCCGGCCGATGCGGCCGGGCCCTCCTGGCGTGCCGGTGGCGCTACGCCACGCCGCGGATCGGCGGGTGGTGGAACGTGTCGCCGAACGCCCGGTCGCTCGCCCCGACGCGGTCGAGGTAGGGCGTGAGCCCGCCCATCTGGAACGGGTAGCCGGCACCGAGGATGAGGCACAGGTCGATGTCCTCCGCCGCGTGCACGACGTCGTCCTCGAGCATGCGGTGCACCTCGTCGGCGAGCCCCGTCTCCACGCGCTCGCGGATCTGCTCGGCCGTCATCGGCTCCGTGCCGCCCTTCACGATCCGCACGGCCTCCTTGTCGAAGCCCGTGGGACGGCCCTTGGCGTCACGCGCGAAGATGCGCCCCAGCTCGGCGAGCCGGTGCAGGTTCGGGCTCTCGAAGAACCGGTCGGGGAACGCGGCGTGATGCGTGTCGAGCACGTGCGCGCCGACCTTGAGGCCCACCAGCTCGAGCAGCTCGAACGGCGTCATCGGCAGGCCGAACGGCGCGAGCGACCGGTCGACGACCTCGAAGGGCGTGCCCGTGTCCACCGCGTGCATGGCCTCGCCGAGGACCTTCGCGAGGATCCGGTTGACCACGAAGCCGGGGGTGTCCCTCGTGATGACGGCGTTCTTCCGGAGATCCTTCGCCACCCGCATCGCGGTCGACAGCGTCTCGTCGGTGGTCTGCGGCGTGCGCACGACCTCGATGAGCGGCATCACGGCGACCGGGTTGAAGAAGTGGAAGCCCACCACGCGCTCCGGGTGCCGCAGCCGCTCGGCGATGCGCTCGACCGAGAGGCTCGACGTGTTCGTGGCGAGGATGGCGGTCTCGGAGACGTGCTGCTCGATCTCGGCGAACACGGCCTGCTTGACGCCCAGCTCCTCGAACACGGCCTCGATGACCCAGTCCGCGTCGGCGAAGTCGGCCTTGTCGGTCGTGCCCGTGACGAGCGCGGTGAGCCGGTTGGCCTCGTCGGGGGAGATGCGCCCCTTCTCGGCGAGCTTCCGGATCTCGCCGTGGATGCCCGCGACCCCTGCGTCGACGCGCGCCTGGTCGAGGTCCGTGATGACCACGGGCACCTGCAGCCGGCGCACGAACAGCAGCGCGAACTGCGACGCCATGAGCCCGGCGCCGACGACGCCGACCTTGGTGACGGGGCGGGCCAGGGACTTGTCCGGTGCTCCCGCCGGTCGCTTCGCGCGCTTCTGCACCAGGTCGAACGCGTAGATGCTGGCGCGGAGCTGGTCGCCCGAGATCAGGTCCGCGAGGGCCTCGTCCTCGGCGGCGAAGCCCTCCTCGCGCGTCGTGTCGCGTGCGGCCTTCAGCAGGTCGAGCGCGCGGTACGGCGAGTGGGCGACCGTGCCGATCCGCTGCTCGAGCGATTTGCGGGCGATGCCGATGGCGATGTCCCACTTGAGCGTGCGCTCGAGGCGCCCCGGGGCGTTCGGGCGCTTCACCTGGATCGCGCCGGAGATGACGCCGTCGGCCCAACGGATCGACTGCTCGAGGAACGAGGCGGAGGGGAAGGACGCGTCGGCGATGCCGAGCTCCATCACGTCCGCGGCCTTCAGCGTGCGGTTGTTCTTGAGCGGGTTCTCGATGATCACCTTGAGCGCGTTCTCGATGCCGATGAGGTTCGGCAGCAGCCACGCGCCGCCCCAACCGGGGATGATGCCGAGGAACACCTCGGGCAGCGCGACGGCGGGCACGGACTCGTCCACCGTGCGGTAGTCGGAGTTCAGGCCGATCTCGAGCCCGCCGCCGAGCGCGAGCCCGTTGACGAACGTGAACGACGGCACGCCGAGACGGTGCAGCCGGCCGAGGGTGTCGTGCCCGAGCTGCGCCATCTGCCTGCCGACCTCGCGGCTGGGGATCTCGCCGACCTTGCTGAGGTCCGCACCCGCCGCGAGGATGAACGGCTTGCCGGTGATCGCGACGCCGCGGATCTCCCCGGCGGCCGCCCGGGCCGCCAGGCCGTCGAGCGCGTCGGCGAGCTCCAGCAGGGTGGCCGGCCCGAGCGTGGACGGGCGCGTGTGGTCGCGCCCGTTGTCGAGCGTGACGAGCGCGAGCACGCCGCCCGAGGGCAGCGGCACGTCGCGGACGAACGAGTGCGTCACGACCTCGTCGGGATCGAGCGCGACGAGCTCCCGGAAGCGGCTGGTGTCGGTCACTTGTTCCTCTTCCTCTTGCCGGTGAAGTGCGGGTTCTCCCAGATGACGCTGCCGCCCTGGCCGAGGCCGACGCACATCGCCGTGAGGCCGTAGCGGACCTCGGGGTGCTGCTCGAACTGGCGCGCGAGCTGGTTCATCAGCCGGACGCCGCTGGACGCGAGCGGGTGGCCGACGGCGATGGCGCCGCCGTACTCGTTGACGCGCGGGTCGTCGTCGTCGATCCCGAAGTGGTCGAGGAGGCTGAGCACCTGGATCGCGAACGCCTCGTTGAGCTCGAAGAGCCCGATGTCGTCGATCGTGAGCCCGGCCTTCCGGAGCGCCTTCTCGGTGCTCGGCACGGGTCCGATGCCCATGATCTCCGGCTCGATGCCCGCGAACGCGAACGACACCAGGGTCATCTTCGGCGCGAGGCCGAGCTCCTTCACGGCGTCGCCGCTCGCGAGGAGGGCGGCCGTGGCGCCGTCGTTGAGGCCCGAGGAGTTGCCGGCCGTGACGCGGCCGTGCGGGCGGAACGGGGTGCGGAGCCCGGCGAGGCCCTCCAGCGTGGTCTCCGGGCGCATGGCCTCGTCGCGCGTCGCGAGGCCCCAGCCCTGGTCGGACCGGGTCGCGACGGGCACGAGGTCCGGTTGGATGTCGCCGTTCGCGTACGCGAGGGCGGTCTTCTGCTGGCTCGCCAGCGAGTAGCGGTCGGCGCGCTCGCGGGTGAGCGCCGGGAACCGGTCGTGGATGCGCTCGGCCGTGTTGCCCATGTTCAGGGCGTCCTGGCTCACGAGGCGCTCGGCCAGGAAGCGGGGGTTCGGGTCCGCGTCGAAGCCCATCGGGTGGCGACCCATGTGCTCGACGCCGCCCGCGATCGCGAGGTCGTAGGCGCCGAACGCGATCCCGCCCGCGGTGGCGGTGACGCTCGTCATGGCGCCCGCGCACATCCGGTCGATGGCGAAGCCCGGCACGGACCGGGGGAGCCCGGCCAGCAGCGCCGCCGTGCGACCGAGCGTGAGGCCCTGGTCGCCCGTCTGCGTCGTGGCCGCGATGGCGACCTCGTCGATGCGGTCCTTCGGCACCTGCGGATTCCGCTCGAGCAACCCGATCATGGCCTTGACCACCAGGTCGTCGGCGCGGGTCCGCCAGTACATGCCCTTCTCACCCGCTCGTCCGAACGGGGTGCGGACCCCGTCCACGAAATGGACTTCGGCTCTCTCGACCACTGACGCCTCCTCGCATCGATTTCCCCCACCCTAGGAAGAAGCCGGACGGGCGCCGAATCCGTTGACTGTTCCTACGAGGCCCCGTCGTCGGTCGCGTCGTCGGCTTGGCCAGCATCCACAAAGGCCGCCGCCACCGGCGCGGCCGTCGCCTCGATCTGCCAGGGCCGGGCGCCCCATGACGCCAGGGCCTCCGCGACCGCATCCGGCGCGAGGTCGGCGGGCGGCGTCCAGGCGACGCGACGCAGCACCTCGGGGGTGAGCAGGTTCTCCTGCGGCACGCCCATCCCGGTCGCGACCTCCTGCACGGCCACGCGGGCGCGCTTGAGGCGGCGATCGGCGGCGGGGTCCTTGTCGGCCCAGGCCTTGGGCGGCGGCATGGTCTCACCCGTGCCGCGGAGCTGCGGGAACTCGGTCGCGGCGAGGCCCCGTTCGACGGCGGCCCACCAGCGGTCGATCTCGCTGCGGCTCGCTCGGCCGGAGAACTCGCGCACGGCGGCCAGGTCCCGCTTGGTCTGCGGCAGGACGCGCGCCACCGCGACGAGGGATCCGTCGGGCACGAGGCGTCCGGGGCTCGTGTCGACCTCGCGCGCGTACGCGTCGCGCGCCTCCCACAGCTCCTTCGCGACCGCGAGGTTGCGCCCACCGCGCACCCCGTGCAGGCCGCTGAGCCGGCGCCACGGCTCGACCCGGGCGGGCTTCGCCTCCTTGGCGATCGTCGCGGCGAACTCCTGCTCGGCGATGCTCGTCTTGCCCTGCTCCTCGAGCCGCCGGGCGATCTCGTCGCGCACGTCGACGAGCAGCTCCACGTCGAGCGCGGCGTAGACGAGCCAGGCGCGGGGGAGCGGGCGGGTCGACCAGTCGGCCGCGGAGTGCTCCTTGGCCAGGTGGATCCCGAGCAGCTCCTCCACGACCGTGCCGAGCCCGACGCGCGGCAGGCCGAGCAGGCGGGAGGCGAGCTCGGTGTCGAAGATCCGCTGCGGGTCGAGCCCGACCTCGCGGAGGCACGCGAGGTCCTGACTGGCGGCGTGCAGGACCCACTCGACGTCGCGGATGACCTCGTCGAGCTCCGAGAAGTCGCCGACCGCGGGCGGGTCGAAGAGGAACGTGCCGGCACCGCGGCGGAACACCTGGATGAGGTAGGCGCGCTGGCTGTAGCGGAAGCCCGAGGCGCGCTCGGCGTCGACGGCGATGGGCCCCGTGCCCGCGGCGATCGCCGCGACGGCGCGCAGGTACTCCTCGCGCGTGTCGATCACGGTGAGGTCGCCCGTGGCCGCGGCCTCGCGGAGGGGCGGGCGGGCGGGCGCGTCGGCGGCGACGCGCGGGACGGCGTCCGCGGGGTCAGCGGGCTCCGATGGCGAGGATGCGGGAGCGGGGTCGGCGGCCCGTGCCGGCTCCGCACGGCGCGTCCGCGTCCGGGTGCGGGCGACGACAGCGTCGGTCGCGGTGGATCCGGGGACGTCGGAGAACAGGGACGTGCCCATGGCCGGTCGGCTCAGACCGGTCGGGGTCGAGGTCGCAGCGGCGTCGCCGCCGGTCGCGTCGGGGTCGGGGGTGTCGGACGGGGCGTTCACGTCCGGGTGCGTCGCGCTGATAGCAGTGTCACTCCTTCGCCCGCGGGAGGGAGCCCTGCGAGCATGCACAGTAGTTCCCCCCAGCCTTCCACATGGGCTGTCACGTCGGCGTCCGCGGGTGTCCACGAGGCGCGCAGCTCGATCTTGGCTCCGCTGCCCTGGCGGGCGAGCTCGCCGTAGCCGGTCGAGATGATCCGCGTGGCGGTCCCCGACGGCGAGGAGTACCGGGCGCCGCGCGAGGCGAGGCCGTCGACGAGCCAGGACCACGCGACGTCGGCGAGGAACGGATCCGTCCCCATGTCGGTCTCCAGCGGCGCCTGCGCGAAGCAGACGACGCGGAAGGCGCCGCCCCATGCCTCCGGCTCCTCCGGGTCGTGCAGCAGGATGAACCGGCCGGTGCCGAGCTCCGAGTCGACGGCGTGGCCCGAGGGCGAGACGTCGGCGGCGAGCGCCACGGCGTAGGGCGCCAGGTTGCTCGAGGGCGAGGGGATCTCCGTCAGCACCAGCTCGGATCGCGTGGTCGCGCGCCGTAGCGCGTCCAGCGCCGCGCGGAACTCGGGCGGATCCTCGGCACTGTCACGGGTGTCTACCACGTGGGCAGACTACGTTCCGGCGCGCCCCGGCCCGGGAGCCACGCCGCGACGGGGACACGCGGCACGACCGCCGATGGCAGCGCGACCAGGGGATCAGCCCCGCGTCACCCTCCAGCGCGCGTAGGTGCGATGGTCGTCGTCGACGAGCAGCTGGTCGATCCGCATCGCCGCGTGGACGCCGGATCCCGATGGCACGAGCGGCGTCAGCGGCGTCACGAGCTCGGGCGACGTGGTCAGGCAGAGCTCGTCGACGCGACCCGCCGCGAGGAGGGACGCGGCGAGCGCGGGCCCGCCCTCGCACACCACGTGGGTCATGCCGCGTCCGCGGAGCGCGTCGACGACGTCGTCGCCCCCCATCCGGCCGTCGGCCGCGGCGCCCAGCGGCACCGACACGATCTCGGCGGGCACGCCGCCCAGCGTCGCGACGGCGCGGTCACGCGCCTCGGGCGGGCAGAGAACGAGGAGGCGGCCGGCTCCGGCATCGGGGTCGAACCGGTGCCCCTCCAGGTCGCCCGAGGAGGTCGCGACGGCCAGGGGGGTCCGGCGGGGGAGGACGTAGCGCTCGGCGCGCACCGTGCCCGCGCCCACGAGGACGACGTCGGCGAGCTCGCGGATGACCCCGAGGATCCGCCGGTCGACCACGCTCGAGAGGCTGTCGGATGTGCCGTCCGCGCCGACGACACTGCCGTCGACGGACGCCACGAAGTTGAGGCGCACGTGGTCGGCGGATCCCGGGCGGTAGAGGTCCTCGAGCCACTCCCTGGTGCCGTCCTCGTCCAGCCCGCGCGCGTGCGCCGCGTCGCCCGGCCCCGGGACGGGCAGGACGCGGGTGATCCTCACCCGGCGAGCCGCTCGCGCACCTGGCGCTTGACCCGCCCCAGCATCGCGGTCATGCCGCGCATGCGCAGCGGCGACACGGCCGCGTCGAGTCCGATGGTCGACGGGTAGTCGTCGGGCACCGCGAGCACCTCGTCGGCCGGGAGCCCGTCGAGCCCCTGGGCGAGGATCGACGCGAACCCGCGGCTCGTCGGCGCCTCGGCCGGCGCCTGGGCGTGCACGTGCACGTCGCCGTCGACGACCTCCACGAACATGAACACCGGCGACTGGCACTCCTCGACGCGCTCGAGCAGGTCGGGGTGCTCGGCGTACCGCGCGGGCAGCTCGGGCAGCTCGTTGCTGAAGTCGAGGAGGAGCAGCAGACGGTCGCGCTGCTCGAGGGCGAGGAAGTCGTCGCGGATCTCGGCGAGCGCCGCAGGCAGCTCGGGGGATGCGGTCATCGGGCGGGCAGCTCCCCGGGCTCGGCGCCCTGGACGATGGGGACGCGGACGGCGGAGCCCCACTCGGTCCACGAGCCGTCGTAGTTGCGGACCCCCTCGAAGCCGAGCAGGTGCGTCAGCACGAACCACGTGTGGCTCGAGCGCTCCCCGATGCGGCAGAGGACCACCACGTCGTCGCCGTCGGCGAGACCCGCGCCGTCGCGGTACACCGCGTCGAGCTCCGCGCGCGTCTTGAACGACCCGTCCTCGGCCGCGGCCTTGGCCCACGGCACGTTCTGCGACGTGGGGATGTGGCCGGCGCGGAGCGCGCCCTCCTCGGGGTAGGCGGGCGCGGTGGTGCGCTGGCCCGTGTACTCCTCGGGGCTGCGGACGTCGATGAGGGGGTTGCCGAGGTGCGCGAGCACGTCGTCCTTGAACGCGCGGATCTCCTCGTCGCGACGCTCGACGACGGGGTACTCGACCGGGGCGACCTCGGGGCGGTCGGTCGTGGTGGGGCGCCCCTCGGCGATCCACTTGTCGCGGCCCCCGTCCAGCAGGCGCACGTCCTCGTGGCCGAACAGCGTGAAGACCCAGAGGGCGTACGCGGCCCACCAGTTGCTCTTGTCGCCGTAGATGACGACCGTGCTGTCGCGCGCGATGCCGCGCTCCGACATGAGCTGCGCGAACCGCTCGCCGTCGACGTAGTCGCGCTGCACGGGGTCGTTGAGGTCGGTGTGCCAGTCGAGCTTCACGGCGCCGGGGATGTGGCCGGTCTCGTAGAGCAGCACGTCCTCGTCGGACTCGACGACCACGAGACCCGGCGTCAGCGCGCCGTCGGCGAGGCGCTCCTGGAGCCAGTCGCCGCTCACGAGCCGCTCCGGGTGGGCGTACTCGGCGAACCTGGGGGTGGTGTCCGGCTCGACGGCCATGGGGCTCTCCTGATCTCGCGGCCGGTGGGGCCGCGCTGGTGGGACGCGGATTAGTCTGGTGGGTGTCCCGCGGGCGCATCGCGCGCCGCGTCGACCACCATCCACGGTAACGGTTCGCCCTGCGCGGGACTTCCCGAGACCGCCACATGACAGCCGGAGACCCACCTGTGACGAACGCCGACATCGGATCCCGCAGCCACGACGCGCAGGGGACCGGGCCCGGCGCCCTCGTCGGCCGCTCGCCGAGCATCACGGGAGCCGAGATCGCCGCGCACCTCGTGCCCCCGCGCCAGTTCGACGAGGCCAGGTTCGACACCTACCGGCCCGACCCCGAGTACGACACGCAGGCGCAGGCCGTCGAGGTGCTGCGGGCGTTCTCCGGCGACCGCGCCGGATCCCGCGGCGGACTCTTCTCGCGGAGGAAGGCGCCCGCCCTCAAGCCCGGCGTCTACCTCGACGGCGGGTTCGGCGTCGGCAAGACGCACCTCCTCGCGTCGCTCTGGCACGCCATGCCGGGACCGAAGTACTTCGGCACGTTCATCGAGTACACGGCGCTCGTCGGGGCCCTCGGCTACCAGGGCGCCGTCGGGATCCTCCGCGGCGCGACGCTCGTGGCCATCGACGAGTTCGAGCTGGACGACCCGGGCGACACCATGATGATGACGCGCCTGCTGTCCGACCTGGTGGCCGACGGCACCCGCATCGCCGCGACGAGCAACACGCCGCCGAACGCGCTGGGGGAGGGACGCTTCGCCGCGGCCGACTTCCTGCGCGAGATCCAGGCCATGAGCGACCGGTTCGACACGATCCGCATCGACGGGCTCGACTACCGGCGCCGGGCGTTCGAGGGCCACGCCGTCACGGTGGAGGCCGAGGACCTCGACGCGCGCGCGGCTGCCGCCCAGGCCGGCGGCCGCGCCGTGACCGTCGACGGGTTCCCGGAGCTCGTCGCGCACCTCTCGCGGCTGCACCCCTCCAAGTACGTGAAGGTCATCGAGGGCGTGGACGCCATCGCCCTCCGCGACGTCACCCAGCTGCAGGGCCAGACCGACGCGCTCCGGTTCGTCGCCTTCGTCGACCGGGTCTACGACGCGCAGATCCCGCTGCTCGCGACCGGCACGCCCTTCGACGAGGCGTTCTCGGCCGAGATGCTCGCGGGCGGCTACCGCAAGAAGTACCTGCGCGCGATCTCGCGGCTCATCTCGCTCACCGCGGCCGGACGCGACCTCTAGCCCACCGCGCTCCGTCGTCCCTGGATCGGGGGCCGTCGCGGGCATCCCCGCCGCACCCGGAAACACGATGTTCACGTGCGCGTCGGTCGTGTAACGCGCCGGAAACACGTCCGGCGAGCCCGCGAAACCTCGCCCCCCGACACTGGACGCGTACCCGGCACCCGGCTCGCGCCGACGCTCCCGACCACACGGGCGGCCGCTCGCCACCGTCCGGTGCGACCCCCTGCACGATCTACGAGAGGTGAAACACCATGGATCAAGGCAACACCGCCTTCCTCCTGATCGCCGCGGCGCTGGTCCTCCTGATGACGCCGGGTCTGGCGTTCTTCTACGGCGGGCTCGTCAAGGCCAAGAGCGTCATCAGCATGATGATGATGAGCTTCGGGGCCATGGGCCTCATCGGGCTCCTCTGGGTCCTGTACGGCTACGCCATCGCGTTCGGCAACGGGCCAGACGGCGCAGCGGGCAACCCGCGCTTCGTCGGCATCGACGGCGTCCTCGGCATCGACCTCGGCCAGCTCGGCCTCGGCGACGCCTACACCGCGGCCCTCGGCGACCAGACGTCGTCGTACCCGACCCTCGCCTTCGCCGCCTTCCAGGCCACGTTCGCGATCATCACGGTGGCCCTCATCTCCGGTGCCATCGCGGACCGCGCCAAGTTCGGCGCGTGGATGGTCTTCGCGGGCGTGTGGGCCACGGTCGTCTACTTCCCGGTCGCCAGCTGGGTCTTCAACTTCACGGTCGCCGACGGATCCACCGTCGACGGCGGGTGGATCGCCTACAACGTCGGCGCCATCGACTTCGCAGGCGGCACGGCGGTCCACATCAACGCGGGTGCCGCGGCGCTCGCCCTCTCGCTGGTCCTCGGCAAGCGCGTCGGCTTCGCCAAGGGCATGCACGTGCCGCACAACCCGCCGTTCGTGCTCCTCGGCGCCGGCCTCCTCTGGTTCGGATGGTTCGGCTTCAACGCCGGCTCCGAGCTCGCGGCCGACGGCATCGCGGCCATCGCGTTCCTCAACACCATCGCCGCCCCCGCCGCCGCGATCCTCGGCTGGCTCGTGGTCGAGAAGATCCGCGACGGCAAGCCGACCTCGGTGGGCGCCGCGTCCGGCGCGGTCGCGGGCCTCGTCGCCATCACCCCGGCGTGCGCCGCGCTCTCGCCGACCTGGGCGATCGTCCTCGGCCTGGTCGCGGGCGCCGTCTGCGCCGTCGCGATCGAGCTGAAGTTCAAGCTCGGCTTCGACGACTCGCTCGACGTGGTGGGCATCCACCTCATCGGCGGCCTCATCGGCACGCTGTACATCGGCATCTTCGCGACCAAGGTCGGCCTCATCTACTCGGGCTCCCTCGACCAGCTCGGCAAGCAGGCGCTGGCCGCCTTCGCGGTGCTGATCTACTCGTTCGTGCTCTCGTACGTCATCGGCACGATCATCCAGAAGACCATGGGCTTCCGGGTGAAGAACGAGGACGAGATCGCCGGGATCGACACCATCGTCCACGGCGAGGAGGGCTACGTGCTGGAGACCTCCGGCCGCTGACCCGCTCCGCAGATCGACCATGACGGGCGCCGCACCTCGCGAGAGGGCGGCGCCCGTCCGTCGTGCCGCCGCCGCTCCGCAGCCCGGGCATCCGGCGACACGACCTGTTCGCCCTGCGCGGAGCGGGCGCCCGAGCCGGTGGGTGGGGCGCGGCCCGGGCGTACGGTGGTCGGAGGCGGTGAGGCGCGGACGACCATGCCTCCCGCCCCGACGTGACCATCGAGACGAAGAAGACGAGAGCACATGGCATCCCCCCTCATCACCCTGAACAACGGCGTCACCATCCCGCAGCTGGGCTTCGGCGTCTTCCAGACCCCGCCGGCCGAGACGCAGCAGGCCGTGGAGCGCGCATTCGAGGCGGGTTACCGCCACATCGACACCGCCGCCGGCTACTACAACGAGGAGGGCGTGGGCGCCGCCATCGCGGCGACGGGCATCCCGCGCGAGGAGCTCTTCATCACCACCAAGCTCCGCAACGGCGACCAGGGCGCGGACAGCGCCCGCAGCGCGTTCGAGGACAGCCGCCGCAAGCTCGGCGTCGACGCGGTGGACCTGTACCTCATCCACTGGCCCTACCCGAAGCACGGGCTCTACGTCGAGACGTGGAAGACGTTCGAGGCGCTGCACGCCGAGGGCCTCATCCGTGCCATCGGCGTGTCCAACTTCCTCCCGGAGCACCTGGAGAAGCTGGCCGCCGAGTCCGACGTCGTGCCCGCGGTCAACCAGATCGAGGTGCACCCGACGTTCCAGCAGCACGACCTCTCGACCTTCTCGGTCGAGCGCGGCATCGAGGTCGAGGCGTACAGCCCGCTCGGCCAGGGCGCCGACCTCGAGTCCGAGATCGTCACGCGCCTCGCGAAGGAGCACGACGCCACCCCCGCGCAGATCGTGCTCGCCTGGCACCTCGCACAGGGCCGCATCGTGATCCCCAAGTCGGTCACGCCCGAGCGCATCGTCGCCAACTTCCGGGCCATCGAGGTCGAGCTCTCGGTCGAGGAGCTCGCCCAGATCGACACCCTCGAGACCGGCACGCGCCTCGGCGCCGACCCGGCGACGGCGGACTTCACGCAGTTCCCGTCCTGATCGGACCGCCGGCACGCCGGCCGCACGACGCCCGTCCGGCCCTCCGCCTGGCGGGCGTCGTCGTGTCGGCGCCCCCGTCCGACGCGACGCTCGTGCGTGGAGTCCCGAGGGGCTAGCGTGAGCGACACGACGCTCCCTCAGGCCGGGGGCAAGAGCCTCGGACCGGGTGGGGCGCGGACCACCGTCAGGAGCATCGTGACCGATCACGCCGTCCCGCACGCTCGCCTCGCCGACGCGATCAGCGCCGTGTCCGAGCGCATCGACGCGTCCGTCGACGCCAGCTGGGACGGCCTCACGGGTGTGCAGATCCTCATCCTCCGACGGCTCTCCGGCGCCGAGCGGATGGACCGGGCGTCCCTCGCCCTCGACACGCGGACGGCCCGCGCCGCCACCGTGCCGAGCCTCGCGTCGCTCATCCAGTAGGGGTTCGTGCTCGAGTCCGAGGACCCGGTGGGGTCGTACCTGCACCTCTCCGACGGCGGTCGGGCGCTCCTGATGGACGTCCGCGCCGCCCGCGCCGAGTGGGTCGAGCGCGCGGCGCTCCAGGCGAGGCCGCCCGTGCGCGGCGACGACCTCCTGCGGGCCGCCGCGCTGCTGGAGCACCTCGGCACCACGGAGCGCATCTGAGCGGCCACGCCGCGACCGACGGCGGGCGCGGCGACGACCTGGTCTCCCGGCTGCGGGCGGCCGGGTGCGTGTTCGCGGAGGAGGAGGCCGCCCTGCTCGTCGCCGAGTCGGAGGACCGGCATCCTGATGCCGACCCGGGCGACGGGGGAGCTGCCCGCGCGACCGCGCTCGCGCGGATGACCGCGGCCCGCGTGGCGGGGGAGCCCCTCGAGACCGTCCTCGGCTGGGCGGCGTTCGCCGGGCGCCGGATCATCGTGCGTCCCGGCGTCTTCGTGCCGCGCCGGCGCACCGAGCGCCTGGCCCGGGCCGCCGTCGCCGCGGCGCGGGCGGCCGACGGATCGGTCGTCGTCGACCTGTGCTGCGGATCGGGCGCCATCGCGGCCGTGGTCGCGGACGACGTGCCGGGCGCGGTCGTGCACGCGGCAGACGTGGACCCGGTCGCGGTCGCCTGCGCAGCGGAGAACCTCGTGCCGCGCGGCGCCGACGTGCACCGTGGCGACCTGCTCGACGCCCTGCCCGACGGCCTCCAGGGGCGGATCCGCGTCCTCGTGGCCAACGTCCCCTACGTGCCGCACGCCGCGCTCGACCTCATGCCGCCCGAAGCGCGCCTGCACGAGCCGGAGGCCACGCGCGACGGCGGCTCCGACGGGCTCGACGTGCTCCGGCGGGTGGCGCGCGGGAGCGTGTCGTGGCTCGCGCCCGGCGGGCTGCTCCTCGTCGAGGTCGCGGATGCGCAGCTCGACGCCGCTCTCGACGCCGTCGCGGCTGCCGGCCTGGACGCGCAGCTCGCACCGAGCGACGCGAGCGCCGACGAGGACGACGGCACCCGGGTCGTCACGGGCAGCCGCCCGCGCTGACCGTCGTCGCGCGCCACGGCGAGGCGGGGACGGGATCCGCGCGCTGCCGCGGATCTCGTAGCCTCCTGTCCACAAACCCCTCGGCGGGCTGCCGGTCCTCCCTAGGGTCGCCGTGTCCCATCCACCCTACGAGAGGCACCAGTGACCTTCACCCCACCCCGTCCCGAGGCGTCCGTCCGCACGACGCCGTCCCTCCCGAACCGCGACGCCCGCCGTCGCCCCCGTCGCGGCCTCGCCGCCCTCGCGTCGGCCGCCGCCGTCCTCACCGCTGTCGCCGTCGGCGTCCCCGTGGGCTCCGCGTCCGCCGCCGCACCGAGCACCCCCGTCTCCGGCATGGCGGTCCCCGCCCTCAAGGACGTCCTCGGTGCCGCCGGCATCGAGCACGTCGGCGTGGCGATGGGCAGCGGCGAGGTGCAGGGCGCCTCCGCCGACCTCATCGCCCGTCACTTCAACGCCATGACGCCGGAGAACGAGGGCAAGGCGGATGCGATCCAGCCCGTCGAGGGTCGGTTCGACTTCTCCGGCATCGACAAGCTGCTCGACTTCGCCGACGCGCACGGCATGAAGATGTACTTCCACGTGGACTTCTGGCCACCGCAGACGCCCGGCTGGTTCTTCCTCGACCACGGTCGTCCGCTCACGAACAGCCCCGCCGACCAGGCGCTGCTCCGGGCGCGCATGGAGGCCCACGTCAAGGCGATCTCCGACCACATCGCGGCGAAGTACCCCAAGGGGAACAGCCCCATCTGGGCCATGGACGTCGTCAACGAGGTCATCGACGACGGCCCCAACGGCAACCCGCACGACATGAAGAACACGCCCTTCTTCCGGGTGCTCGGCGAGGGCTTCGTCGACGAGGGCTTCCAGCTCGCGAAGAAGTACTTCCCGGGCGTCAAGCTCTTCATCAACGAGTACAACACCGACTCGCCGAGCAAGCGCGCCGACTACCTCGGTCTCGTCTCCGACCTCCTGAAGCGCAACATCCCGGTCATGGGCGTGTCGCAGCAGAGCCACATCGGGCTCCGGAGCAACATCGAGGAGCTGAGGAACACGATCCACGCGGTGAAGGCCCTCGACCCGCACCTCCTCCAGGCCATCTCCGAGCTGGACGTCAGCGCGTCGCAGGCGGCCGCGACGGGCAACAGCCAGAATCGCGCCCACACGGCGCCGATCTACTCGAACCCCGACGACACCGCCGCGGCCGTGGGCTGGGTCTACAAGGACCTGTTCTCGATGATCCGGCAGGAGGCCGGCAACCTCGAGTCGGTCACCTTCTGGGGCTCCGACAACTCGCGGACCTGGCTGCACAGCCCGTCGATCGACCAGCCGTGGGACCAGCCGCTCCCGTTCGGGATCCATCAGGAGGCCATGCCCGCGTACTGGGGCATCGTGGACGCGTCGAAGCTCCCGCCGCGTCCGCCGCTACCGAAGGGCTGATCACCGCACGCTGCACGACCGCGGCCCCCGTCCTCACCGAGGACGGGGGCCGCGTCGCGTTCGTTGCCTAACACAACAAAGGTTTTCGAATACCTTGCTCCCCGCAGGTGCGGGTGCCTACGGTGCGAGCATCCGACAGCGAAGTCGGACCACATGAGAGGTGTTCGACGATGAGCATTCCCCGCACCAGCACGTCCGCGCCCGCGGACGTCAGCCCTCCGAGCCCGGACCGCAGCAGGTCCACCGGCAGCCGACCCGTCGGCACCCATCCCGCCCGCCGGCGGGGCATCTCCGTCCTCACGGCGCTGGGCCTCGTCGTGGGCGCGGGCGCCCTCGGCGCACCGCCAGCGCAGGCGGCCGACGCCGTCGCCCCCGCCAGGGTGGGGTCCGACTTCGAGTCCGGCACCGGCGACTGGGCCCCGCGCGGCGACGGCGTGGCGATCGCGCCCAGCACGACCGCGCGCACCGGATCCGGCAGCCTGCTCGTCACCGACCGCACGCAGGAGTGGCACGGCGCCGCCCTCGACGTCACGTCGTCGCTCGCCGTCGGCCAGGAGGTCGAGGTGACCGTCTGGGCACGCCTGACACCGGGGGAGGCGCCCGCGTCGCTCAAGCTCTCCGTGCAGCGCGACACCGACGGCGGCAGCGGCTACGACGGGGTGGCGGGCGCCGCCGCGCGCGTCACCGCCGACGCCTGGACCGAGCTGACGGGCACGTACACGCTCGGCGGCCCGGTCGACACGGCCCAGGTCTACGTGGAGGGGACGGTCGGCGCCGACTTCCTCCTCGACGACTTCCAGCTCGGCGACGCCGTCGGCACCCCGGTGCAGACCGACATCCCGGCGCTCAAGGACGTCCTCGGCGCCCGCGGCATCGAGCACGTGGGCGTCGCCGTCGACGGGCGCGAGACCGTCGGCGCCGGAGCGGACCTCGTGGGCCGGCAGTTCAACGCGCTCACGCCGGAGAACGCCGGGAAGCCCGAGAGCGTCCAGCCGGAGGAGGGCCGCTTCACGTTCGCGCAGATCGACCAGCTGCTCGACCACGCCGACCGCACCGGCACGAAGGTCTACTACCACGTGCTGTTCTGGCACTCGCAGACGCCGGCGTGGTTCTTCCTCGACGGCGACCGCCCCCTCACCGACAGCCCCGCCGACCAGGCGATCCTGAAGGCGCGCATGGAGGCGCACGTCACGGGCATCGCCGATCACATCGCCGCGCGCTACCCCGACGGCGGGAGCCCCATCTGGGCGATGGACGTCGTCAACGAGGTCATCGACGACGGCCCGAACGCCAACGCGCACGACATGCGCGACAGCCGCTGGTACCAGGTGCTGGGGGAGGGGTTCGTCGACGAGGGCTTCCGTCTGGCGCGCGCGCACTTCCCGGGCGTGAAGCTGTTCATCAACGACTACAACACCGAGGTGCCGACCAAGCGCGCCGACTACCTCGAGCTGATCTCCGCGCTCGTGGCCCGCGGCGTGCCGGTCGACGGGGTGGGCCACCAGGCGCACGTGGACTTCGCGCGGCCCGTCTCGTGGCTGCGCGACTCGATCCGCGCGGTGGAGCGCGTCGACCCGCGCCTGCTGCAGGCCATCACCGAGCTCGACGTCAACGCGTCGAACCAGAACGAGGGCGCCGACGTGAGCGGCGCGCCGCAGGATCCGTACACGCCGGTCTACGCGGACGACGCGCAGGCGGCGGCCGAGGTCGGCTACTACTACCGCGACCTCTTCCAGATGATCCGCCAGCAGGCCGCGTCGATCGACTCGGTCACCTTCTGGGGCGTGGGCAACGCGCGCAGCTGGCTGCGCACGTGGCCGATCGCGCGTCCGTGGGAGCAGCCGCTGCCGTTCGACAACGACCTGCAGGCCGCGCCCGCGTACTGGGGCATCGTGGATCCGAAGCAGCTGCCCGCGCGTCCGGCCGACCTGTCGGCGCCGCGCATCGAGGACGTCGAGGACATCACGGCCGTGGCGACGAAGACCGCGGGCGTGCGCGTGCCGTACGCGCTGCCGTCGGCGATCGACACGCGCGACGGGAACGTGCGGGTCGTGTGCGCGCCCCCGCGGAGCGCCATCCTCCCCGTCGGCACCACGACGGTCACCTGCACCGCGAAGGACCGCGCGGGCAACGTGCGGACGAGCGAGTTCGACGTGATCGTGACGCGCGCCGGCTCGTGACGTCCTGACGCACGTCAGGACGCGGCCCCCGGCGCCTCGCGAGCCGGGGGCCGCGTCGCGCGCCGGGATAGTGTCGGACGATCGCGCGACGCGCCGGATCCCGTCCGGACCGCCCGCCGCCGCGCGGAGGGGAGAGCACATGTCCACGCAGAACCGCCTCGTCGCCGTCACCGGCGTCACGGGGGCCGTCGGGGGAGCGGTGGCCCGCCGCCTCGCCGACGCGGGGCTCCCGCAGAGGCTGCTCGCGCGCACGCCGTCGCGCGCTCCCGAGCTACCCGGCGCCACCGTGCACCAGGTGTCCTACGGAGACCGCGCGGCCTCCGTCGCGGCGCTCACCGGCGTGTCGACGCTGCTCATGGTGTCCGCCGCCGAGGACGAGCACCGGCGGGCGCAGCACATCGCCTTCGTCGACGCGGCGGCGGAGGCCGGGGTCCGTCACGTGGTCTACACGTCCTTCCAGGGTGCCGCCCCCGACGCGACGTTCACGCTGGCGCGCGACCACCACGCGACCGAGGAGCGGATCCGGGGGTCCGGCATGGCCTGGACCTTCCTGCGCGACGCCTTCTACATCGACTTCGTGAGCCAGCTCGTCGGCGAGGACGGCGTTATCCGCGGTCCCGCCGGCGACGGACGCGTGGCAGCGGTCACGCGCGCCGACGTCGCCGAGGTGGCGGCGACGGCCCTGCGGGATCCGGAGGCCCACGCCGGCGCCGCCTACGAGCTCACCGGGCCGGAGGCGCTGACGATGGGGGAGATCGCCGCCACGGTCGCCGCCGCCCAGGGTCGCCCCGTCACGTACCGGGACGAGACCCTCGAGGAGGCGCGCGCGTCGCGTGCCGTGTGGCAGGCGCCGGAGTGGCAGCTGGATGCGTGGATCAGCACGTACACCGCCATGGCCGCCGGCGAGATGGAGCACGTGAGCGGCGACGTCGAGCGCGTGCTCGGCCGCCGGCCCACGAGCCTGGCGGAGTTCCTGGCGGCGGAGGGGCGGGGCGAGAGCGGGTCCGGTGTCAGCTGGAGCGCCCGGACCGCCAGTACCCGGTGAACGCGATCCGGTCCTTCGGGATGCCGGCAGAGACCCAGTGGCGTCGTGCGTCACGCGCGAGTGACTGCTCGCCGGCGACCCAGGCCGCGTGGTCGCCATCGACGGGGAGCAGCGCGGTCGCGTCGAGCGCCGCGGCGCCGGGCGGACGATCGGGGCCGCGAGCGATCCAGCGCACGTCGATCCCGTGGGGCGCATCGATCGGCCGGACATCGGCCTCCGTGGGGATCTCGAGGATGGCGGTCCCGCGAGTGGTGCGCGGCAAGGACGCCAGGATGCCCGCGGCCGCCGGCAGGGCGCTCTCGTCCGCCACCACCACGATCGGCCGGCCGAGCACGTTCCGGTCGAACCCGATCCCCTCGTCGATCATCCCCGCGAGGTCACCCGGCTGGGCACCCACCGCCCAGGCCGCCGCCGTCGGCTCGGATGCGAGGTGGCCGCCACCCGCGTCGTGGAGGACGAAGTCGACATCGAGCTCGTCGCCGTCGGGCAGCCGTCGGAACGCCCGCACGGTGTAGCTCCGGAACATCGGACGCGCGGACTTCGCCGCGGTCAGGTACGTCACGAAGCTCACGGCGTCGAGCTTCCGCGGAGCCCGCGTCAGGTCGCCCCCGTCGAGCGGCAGGAAGAGACGGAACCACTGGTCGTAGCCCATGGGCCGGAACCCGGCGAGGTCATCACCCGTGAACACGACTCGGACGAAGGACGGGGACACCCGTTCGGTACGCACCACTCGGAGCATGAGGAGCTCCGCGCGCTCCGGCTTCGTCCGTGTCGCCCGCATGTTGGTCCGCTGCATGAAGGTAAGCCTAACCTAACCGCCGCCGCCTCGTGCGTGCAGCCGCCTCGGCTCGACATCCGACATCGGGGGGAGCCGACGCGAGCCTGGGGTCCGACATCGAGCCCTGCCGAGCAGACGCCGCTCGGCCCGTACGGCGTCGCCGGAGACAACGCAGGTGACATGGTGGCCTCGAGCATGCCGGCCCGTGCATCGCGCCGGGACGGGACTCCGGGCCGCGGATCCCGTCGGCGCGCCCTCGGGGGACGCCGCAGGCGCAAGCGGGGTGGCCTGACACGTTACGTGACATAATGTGCATTATCGGTGATGGATTCTGCGCGCGGTCCACGGCGAGACGCCGCCGGCCATCATGTCCGGTCCGATGCCTCGCGCATCGCTGGGATCACCACGGCCGCGATGTGCGCCAGGACTCCGCGTCGGGACGCTCCCGCGCGAGCTGCACCGCCGCCAGGACGATGCGCTCGACCCGGCGCGCAGCTCGCGAGCGCTTCCGTGAACAGCCGCGCAATATCCCTGAAAGCGCTTGCGCAGGAGATGGCCGTCGGTCATGATCCATGACAGCGCTTTCACGCCGCCGTGAACGCCTCGAGGAAGTACGAAGGAGTGCCCACGTTGTCGAAGTCCACCCGGTCCCCCCTCCGACGGGCGCTGCTCGGTTGCACCGCAGCCGCCGGCGCGCTGTCGCTCGCGCTCTCCGGCGCGTCGCTGGTCGCGTCCCCCGCATCCGCATCCGCCGCGACCAGTCGCGTGGCCGTCGACTTCGGCACCAGCACCGGCGCCTTCCGCGGCGGCGCGACGGGAACGCTGTACGGGCTCGGCGACGACGGCTCCCCGTCGCCCGCCGTCCTCGCCGGCGCCCACGTCACGAACACGTCGCAGAAGCCGCCGCAGGGCACCCAGCACCCCAACGGCGACGCGCTCGATGTCGAGCGGGGCTTCTTCGCCGCCGGCGGCCAGGACCTGTACGTCTACCTGCAGGACGAGTACCCCGACTGGGCCTACAACGGCGGCACGCGCCCCGGTGACGCGAACGGCGACGGCGAGTGGGACTACCTGCCCCTCCTCCGCAAGGCCGTGGAGGCGGTGGCCACGAAGTCCGAGCACCCCGAGAAGTACGTGTTCATCCCGTTCAACGAGCCCGACGGCGGCAACTGGTACCCCGACTGGGCGAACCAGAAGCCGCAGTTCCTCGCCGACTGGTCCGCGGCGTACGACGCGATCCAGCAGATCTACGCGGCCCACGGCCTCGGCAAGGCGAGGATCGGCGGGCCCGGAGACTCGGTCTGGCGCGCCGATCGCAGCCGCGACCTGCTCGCCTACGCCAAGCAGAGGTCCGAGCTCCCCGACGTCTTCATCTGGCACGAGCTCGGGACCCAGAACCTCGCCACCTTCCGCGGGCACGACGACCAGTACCGCGGGATCCTCCGCGACCTCGGCCTGCCGGACATCCCCGTCGACATCACCGAGTACGGCATGCTCCGCGACATGGGCGTGCCCGGACAGCTCGTCCAGTGGCTCTCGATGTTCGAGGACCGCAAGGTCGACGCCCAGACCGCCTACTGGAACTACGCCGGGAACCTTTCCGACAACTCCGCCCGCAGCAACGGCGCCAACGGCGGCTGGTGGATGTTCAAGTGGTACGGCGACCTCGCCGGCAGCCGCACCGTGAAGGTCACTCCCCCGCAGGCCGACGTCGCCGACACGGTGCAGGCGATCGGCGCGCGCGACGACGCCGACGGCAAGGCGACCGTGCTCGTCGGCGGCGGATCGTCCGACATCGGCCTCGACCTGACCGGCCTGGATCCGGCGACCTTCGGCACGAGCGTCGACGTCGTCGTCCGCGCCGCGCGGCTGAACGGCGCGGAGGGCCTCTCCGGGCAGCCCCCGGTCGTCCTCTCGACGCGCGCCTCGCTCACCTCCGGGGCGACCACCCTCACCATCCCGAACAGCGACCGGTACTCCGCCTACGAGGTGCAGATCACCAAGCCGCTCGCCCAGCGGCCCGCCGTGGACACCTCGCTCGTCAGCAGCGTGGAGGCGGAGTCCACCGCACTCCACGACGCCACCGTCCAGGCGCAGGATCCCACGCGCGAGTGGTCCTTCATGGCCTCCGGCGGGAGCGACGTCGGCGGGTTCGACCAGGTCGGATCCTCCGCCACGTGGAACGTCACGGTGCCCCGTGACGGCACCTACCGCCTGTCCGTGCTCGCCGGCGCCGGCCAGGCCCCCGGACAGCACGCGCTCTTCGTGGACGGCGCCTTCGGCCAGCTCGTGAAGTACTCGGCCGACCTGTCCTCCACGTACCGGGGCAGCACCGACGTCCTCGTCCCGCTCCGCGCCGGGACCCACTCGCTCTCGCTCCGGGCGAGCCGCGACGGGACGACGAGGCTCCCGGGGAGCGGCGTCACGCTGGACCGCTTCGAGCTGCGCGACGCCACCGACGGCGAGCCCACGACGTACCCCGCGACCGAGGCCCGCCTCGCGTCCGGCGCCCGTCTCGTGTACCAGCAGCCCCGCGCCGCGGCGGACGGCGGTGCGCGGCTCGGCGGATCGGCCTCGGCCTCGTTCTTCGTCTCGGCGGCCGAGAACGGCTACCACGACGTCGCCGTGCGGTACACGACCGACGGCGCCTCCTCGCTCGGGTTGAAGGTCGGCGACCGGTCGGTGCCCGCGGGCGGCGTCTCCGGGGCCGGCGCGTGGAGCACCACGGTCCGCGTGTGGCTGACCCAGGGCGTGAACGAGATCGGCGTCTCCTCGGCGATGGGGGCGACCGTCACGGACGTCACGACCACGCGCGGCTCCAGCCAGCGGGCCGCGGACACCGCGCCGGGGAACGCCGTCCGCGTCGAGGCCGAGCAGCTCGCCCGAGCCGGCGCCACGGCGGTCCGCACCCTCCCGGCGTCGAGCGGGTCGAACGGCTCGGCCGACGCGCAGGGCGCGGTCGGCGTCCTGGGCAGCCTGGGCGGCGGAGCGGGCAACACCGCGACGATGACCCGGCCGTCCGGGCTGGGGGCGGGCGACTACGTCCTCACCCTCTCCGCGGCCAACGCCGACAAGACGGCAGCGATCAACTACAACCCGCAGGTGATCAGCCGCTTCGTCGACGTCTCCGAGGCCGGCGGAGCCCGATCCCGGGTGACCGTCCGGCACGACTACTCCTGGAGCAGCTTCTGGGACTACGCGCAGCCGATCACCCTCACCACGGCGGGCGGTGCGCTGACCCTCGGCAACGCGAGCGCCTACGCCCCCGACATCGACACCGTCACGCTCGCCAAGCAGGTCGTCGGCACGCCCGTCACCACCGCCCGCTGACGCCCGCGCCGGCCGGCGACCGCGAGGCCGCCGGCCGGCTCCCCTCCCGTCACGCGGGACGAAAGGACCCCCATGACCCTCGACCCCCTCCTGCTCCCCCGGGACGACCGGACGACGTCGCTCCCGTCCGGCGAGATCCTCTGGAGCACCCCCGGCCTCACCCTCGAGCTCGCGCACGGGGACGCGCCCGTCCGCCTCGTGGGCGCCCGAGCCGCCGGGGTCGAGGTGCGCATCCCCGGGGCCATCCCGGTGACGGACGTCCTCGCCGCCGGCCACGGGCGCACCCTCGTCGGATCCCGCCTCGTGCAGTCGCGACTCGGCGCGACCCTCCGGCTCGCCGATGCGCGCACCGCGCCGGACGGCGGCCTGGACCTCGTCTCCGACTCCCCCGACGGGATCCGGAGCACCCTCCGCCTCCGCGCCGCGGGGCACGCGGCGTTCAGCGCGTCCACCACGATCGAGAACACGGGAGACGCGCCGCTCACCCTCCACTCCGTCAGCTCCTGGGCCCACGCCCTCGGATCCCGGGACGGGTCGCTCCCGACGGCCGACGCGTGGTCGCTCCTCCAGGGCCGCAGCGACTGGCTGGGCGAAGGGCGATGGACGACGACCCGCCTGCGCGACGACCTGCCCGCCATCCACCAGGACCTGACCGGCCACACGCCGCGAGCGGCCGTCCGGCGCACCGCGCATGGCACCTGGTCGACCGGGGGCGCGCTCCCCCTCGGCGGCGCCGTCTCCGCGGCGAGCGGGATGACGTGGCTGTGGCAGGTCGAGAACAACGGGCCATGGCGCTGGGAGGTGGGCGAGCACGTCGACGACGTGTTCGTCGCCCTCTCCGGCCCCACCGACGTCGACCACCAGTGGCAGCAGCCGCTCGCTCCCGGGGAGGCCTTCACGACCGTGCCGGTCACCATCGCCCTCGGGGCCGACCTCGACGCGGCCGCCGCCGCGCTGACGCGCCACCGTCGCGCGACGCGGCGAGCGCATCCGGACGACGCGCGCCCGGCCATCGTCTTCAACGACTACATGAACACCCTGGACGGCGATCCGACGACCGAGAAGCTGCTCCCGCTCGTCGACGCGGCTGCGACCGTGGGAGCCGAGGTGTTCTGCATCGACGCCGGCTGGTACGACGACGGAGGCGACTGGTGGCCGAGCGTCGGCGCCTGGCAGCCGTCGCGCGTCCGGTTCGCGGGCGGCCTCGCCGAGGTCACCGACCGGATCCGCTCCCACGGCATGGTGCCGGGGCTCTGGCTCGAGCCGGAGTCCGTCGGGGTCCGGAGCCCCGTCGCCTCGTCCCTCCCCCACGACGCGTTCCTCCAGCGCGCGGGCCGACGGATCCAGGAGCAGGAGCGGCTGCACCTCGACCTCCGCCACCCCGCGGCGCGTGCCCACCTCGACGAGGTCGTCGACCGCCTGGTGCGCGACCTCGGCGTCGGCTACCTCAAGCTCGACTACAACATCGACGCCGGGGCCGGGACCGACGTCGACGCCCCCAGCGCCGGCGCGGGGCTGCTCGGCCACTCCCGCGCCGTGCTGACCTGGCTCGACGGCGTCCTCGACCGCCACCCCGACCTCGTCCTGGAGGCCTGCTCCTCCGGGGCCATGCGCGCCGACCCGGCGATCCTGTCCCGCGTCCAGTCGCAGTCCACCTCCGACCAGCAGGACTTCCTGCTGTACCCGCCCATCGCGGCGGCGGCCCCCCTGTCGATGCTCCCCGAGCAGGCGGCGAGCTGGGCCTACCCCCAGCCGTCGATGACGGAGGAGGAGTCGGCCTTCTGCCTCGTGACGAGCCTGCTCGGCCGCTACTTCCTGTCCGGCTACCTCAACCGGATGGACGGCCGGCAGCTGGACCTCGTCCGCGCGGCCGTCTCGGCCGCGCGGTCCCTCCGTCCCGAGCTCGTCGACGCCGTGCCCTCCTGGCCCACCGGGCTGCCCGGATGGGAGGACCGGTTCGTCAGCACGGCGCTCTCCACCGATCGCGTCACCCTCGTCTCGGTCTGGGACCGCGGGGACGCGGACGGGGAGCAGGCGCTCGCCTTCCCGGCGCTCCGGGGCCGGGAGGTCGACGTCGACGTCGTCTTCCCGCGGCGGCTGGCCCGGTGGTCCACCCGGTGGGACGCCGCGACCGGCACGCTCACCGTCCGCTCCCCCGCCGGCTCCGTCGGTGCCCGCACGTTCTCCCTCACCTCCCCCTCCCCGCACCACCCCATCTCGAAGGACGACCGATGAAGCTCACCTGGAAGACCGGCGCGACGGCACTCGCCCTCACCGCCGCCCTCGCGCTCACCGCGTGCACCGATCCCGGAGCCGGAGGCCCCGCCGCCGGACCCGTGACCTGGCCGGCCCAGGACGCCGACCTGACCGGCACGACCCTCACCATCTGGGCTGCCCAGAACAGCACGAAGACCCCCGACAGCGTCGTCGCGGGCTTCGAGGCGGCGACCGGCGCCAAGGTCGAGGTGCAGACCATCCCCGACCCCTACGAACAGGGGGTCCAGACCAAGGTCGCGACCGGCGACGAGCCCGACCTCGCCTTCTGGCAGCCCACCGCGTCGAGCCTCACGGCGCTGAACGCGAAGCAGAAGCTCCAGCCCCTCGACGGCGCCCCGTGGCTCGGCTCGTACGCCGCGGACTACGCCGACATCACCGGCCTGCTCGACGACACGCGCTACGCCGCGCTCATCACGACCCCCGCCGTCGAGGGCGTCTACTACAACAAGCAGGTCCTGGCCGATGCCGGCATCACCACGACCCCGACCGGCTGGGACGAGTTCCTCGCCGACGCACGCGAGCTCAAGGCCAGGGGCGTCACGCCCTTCTTCGAGATGGGCGGCGACAAGTGGGCCACGCAGTGGTGGGTCTCCGTCGCCCTCGCCGACGCGGCGAAGGGCGGCCTCTGGGACCGCGTCGACTCCGGGAAGGAGAAGTTCACCGACCCCACCATCCAGGGAGCCATCGACGGATACCAGGGGCTCGTCGACGAGGGCCTGTTCAACTCCGACATCCGGACGGCCACATTCGAGGACCAGGGCGATGCCCTCCTGTCCGGCCGCTCCGCCATGGTCATGCAGGTGAACAGCTTCTTCACGCAGCTCCAGGCGAAGGCCGACACCGCCGAGCTGGACCAGAAGATCGGCTTCTTCCCCATCTCCCCCACGGGCAACGTCGCCACCTTCATCCCCGACCAGAGCAACGCGCTCGTCGCGTTCCGCACCGGCGACGCGAAGCGGGAGGCCGCCGCGCGCCAGTTCCTCTCCTACTGGATGGGCGAGGGCTACCCCGCCTTCGTCCAGGACCAGTCGACCGTTCCGGTCCTCACGGGGGTGGACACCCCGTCCGACGTGCCCGAGGCGCTCCGGGCCGCGGCCGCGTCCGTCCCCGATGCCGTGGGATCCATGCAGGTGCTCGCCATCGCCAATCCGGACCTCTACCTCGACCTCGCCGACATGCTGCAGGGGACGATGACGCCCCAGCAGGTCGCGGAGACCACCCAGCGGCAGTTCGCCGAGCTCGCCAAGGCGCAGGGCGCGACGGGCTTCTGATCCCGCCCGCCCCTCCCGCACGTCCCGACGCGACGGCCGAGCGCCGCCCTGACCCCCGCATCCTCGAGGAGCCCCCATGACCGCATCGCCGACCGCACTCCACGCCCCGACCGCGCGCCCATCGGCCACCCCTCCCCCCGCCGCCGGGCGGCGCGGCGGGACGACCCGGCGCCAGTCCCACGACCATCCCGCGTGGTTCCTCATCCCCGCCCTCGTCGTGCTCGTGGTGTTCTTCCTCATCCCGACCGTCTCCGACTTCGTCTACGCGTTCACGGACTGGTCGGGCTTCAAGTCGAGCATCGCGTTCGTCGGCACGGACAACTTCGCCTCCCTGCTCGCCGACGGCAGCCTCATCGGCGGCCTCCGGATCACGCTCGTGTACGCCGTCCTCGTGGCCGTCTTCCAGAACCTCTTCGGGCTCGTGCTCGCCCTCGTCCTGGAGGCGGACACGCGCGTGAACCGCATGGCGCGCGTCGCGTTCTTCGTCCCCGTCGTCATGTCCGCCCTGGCCGTCGGCTACGTCTTCCAGGCGCTCCTCAAGCCCGACGGCGCCCTGAACGCGATCCTCGGCGCCGTCACCGGCACCGAGGTCACGACCGCGTGGCTCGGCAGCACCACCTGGACCATCGTCGTCGTCGCCCTGATCCACGCGTGGAAGTGGATGGGCCTCTCGATGCTCATCTACCTCGCCGGCCTCAAGACCATCAGCGGCGACGTCCTCGAGGCGGCCCGCCTCGACGGCGCGGGCTGGTGGGCCACCTTCCGCACCATCCGCTTCCCCCTCCTCGCGCCCGCGGTCACGTTCAACGTCGCGACCTCGCTGCTCGGCTCCATGAACGGCTTCGACGTGGTGCAGGCCACCACGGAGGGCGGCCCGGGCGGGACCACGGAGCTCCTCAACATCTTCATCTTCCGCACCTTCGGGCAGGGGCTCTTCGCCCAGGCCACGACGATGAGCCTCGCGCTCTTCCTCCTGGTCGCGGTGCTCGCCTTCCCGGTCATCCGCATCCTGCGCAAGAGAGAGGACGTGCTCTCGTGAGCGTCCCCACCGCCACCTCCCCGATCCACGGAGCCCCGGCCGAGCCGCGGGCGTCCTCGGCAGCCGGTCGTCCGGGCGCGGACGCTCCGCGACGGCGGGTCGCCCGGCGGCCTCGACGTCGCCTCCTGCAGCCCCTCGCGGCGATCGCCCTCGTCGTCATCCTGCTGGGCATCCCGTTCTGGATGGTCGTCGTCACCGCCGGCAAGGACCAGGCCGAGGCGCTGCGACCGGACCTCGCACCGCCTTCCCGATGGCAGCTGCTCGAGAACGTCGCGACCGTCTTCACCGACGGCCGCATGCTCCCGGCCTTCCTCGGCAGCCTGCTCGTGATGGTGCCCTCGGTGCTCGGGGTGCTGCTCATCGGATCCATGGCCTCGTGGGTCCTCGCCCGCCGCTCGAGCCGCGTGATGGCGGTGGTCTACGCCCTGGCCATCAGCGGCATCGTGCTCCCGCCGGCCGTCGTCACGATCGTGCTGCTGCTGCGCCAGATCGGGCTCGCCGGCACGCCCGAGGGCATGATCGGCGTGTACATGGGCATGTACCTCTCGACCGTCGTCTTCTTCGTCACCGGATTCGTCCGCACGATCCCGGTCGAGCTGGAGGAGGCGGCCCGCGTCGACGGCGCCGGACCCGTGCGCGTGTTCGTCCGCATCGTCCTGCCGCTGCTCGGTCCGACCCTCGCCACCGCGACGATCCTCATCTGCCTGTACGTCTGGAACGACGTCTTCTACGCGCTGTTCGTGGTCGGCGGGCGCCTCGACACCCTGCCGCTCAACCTCTTCCAGGTCGCCTCGAGCGGGCTCTACCTGCAGAACTGGCACCTGATCTTCGCCTACGTCATCGTGATGAGCCTGCCGCTGCTCGTCACCTTCATGGTCATGCAGCGCAAGATCATCTCGGGCATCACCAGTGGCGCCGTCAAGTGACCGCCGCGGTCGTCCCGCCATATGGTGAGGGGATCATGCCCACCGTCCCCGCCGGCCGACCCGCCAACCTCGACGACGTCGCCCGCGTGGCCGGCGTCTCCGCGCCCACCGTGTCCCGGGTGATCACCGGTGCCGCGCGCGTGAGCGCCGAGAAGACGGAGCGGGTGCGGAAGGCGATCCAGGAGCTCGGCTACCGCCCGAACCCGGCAGCCCGCGCCCTGGCCAACGGGCGGTCCCGGGTCATCGCCGTGCTGTCCGGCGGCACGTCGCGCTACGGCTACGCCGAGACCCTCCGCGGGATCGAGGTGAGCGCCCGCGCATCCGGGTACCTGGTGAGCATCACGGTCATCGACTCGGTGGACCCGGAGGAGGTCGGCACGGCGGTCGACTTCGCGCTCCAGCAGGCGGTCGCCGGCGTCGTCGTCCTGAAGTTCGACCCCCAGGGCGTCGCCGCCCTCGCCGCCGTCCCGTCGTCATTGCCCATCGTCGCCATCTCCGGCGAGATCGCCGCGGCCGTCCCGCAGGCCGTCATCGACGAGGCCGCGGGCTCCGCGGCGCTCACCCGCCACCTGCTCGAGCTCGGGCACCGCACCGTCCACTACGTCCGCGTGCCCCCGTCCGGCAAGGAGGACGGCCGCACGACCGGGTGGCGGCGCACCCTCGCGGAGAGCGGCATCGAGGAGCCGACGATCCACGACGCCACGTGGGAGCCGGCGTCCGGCCGCGCGATCGGTCGCCGGCTCGCCCACGAGGACGTGACGGCCGTCCTGTGCGGCAACGACGAGATCGCCATGGGCGTCATCCGCGGCCTCGCCGACGAGGGCCGCGCCGTCCCCGCGGACGTCAGCGTCGCGGGATTCGACGACCACCCCATCGCCCCGCTCTTCTCGCCCGCCCTCACGACCGCCCGCCAGGACTTCGCCGCCCTCGGCACCCGCGCCTTCGGGCAGCTGGAGTCCCTGATGGCGGGAGAGCCGACCGAGCCGCTCACCACGGACGAGGCCGTCGTCGTCGTGCGCGAGAGCACGGGGCCGGCCCCGCGGCGTCGCTAGCGCTCGACGTCGAGCGGGACAGGCACCGCCGTGGCGGGAACGGACCGCGCTCCGTGCCGCGTCACGACCGGGTCGACAGCACCTCGCGCGCGACCTCGACGAGCTCCGCCGGCTCGACGGGATCCGCCGTCGCCGCGAGCTCGTCGAGCGCGAACCAGCGGTGCGCGTGGATGTCGTCGAACTCGTCGGGCATCCAGTTGTCCGACACGGGCGCGAACGCGTCGACGCGCACCAGGTAGAAGGTCGAGTGACCGACGTCGAGCGCGCCGTCGATGCGGCGGCGCGCGTAGTCGTGCTCCCAGACGGGCTCGCCGACGGACCCGACGCGGAGACCCGTCTCCTCGAACAGCTCGCGGCGCGCGGCCTCGGCGGGCGTCTCGCCCGGGTCGATCCCGCCGCCCGGCGTCAGCCAGCGCGGCGGCAGGTCCACGTCCGCCGAGTAGTTCGTGAGGAACAGCAGAAGCCGGTCGCGCTCGTCGACCAGCAGGATCCGCGCGGTGTCGCGGACGTGCCGCACGACGTCGTCGGCGGTCATCGAGCGTCGCCGGCGACCGGGAGGTGCCGGTCCCACCACTCGAGGATCGCCTCGAACCGCTGCACGCGGTGCCGCGGCCGGCCCGAACGGCTCAGCTCGTGGTCCTCGCCCGGGAAGACGAGCATCTCGGTCTCGACGCCCGCGCGCACGAGCGCCAGGTGGTACCGCTCGGCCTGCGACAGCGGGCAGCGCAGGTCGTCCTCGGAGTGGACGACGAGCGTCGGCGTGCGCACCTGGTGCGCGAACGCCTGCGGGCTCTGCCTGCGGCGCGTCTCCTCCTCGTGGCCCGTGTACTCCTCGCCGAAGAACGTCCCGATGTCGCTCGTGCCGGTGAACAGCTCCGGGTCGAGGAAGCCGCGCTCGACGATGGCGCCCTGGAAGCGGTGATCGTGCGCGATCGTCCACGCCGTGAGGTAGCCGCCGTAGGAGCCGCCCATGATGCCGGCGCGGGACCCGTCGATGGACTCGTGCACCGCGATCGCGCCGTCCAGGAAGTCGAGCACGTCGTGCATGTCGACCGTGCCCATGCGCTCCTTGATGACCCGGCCGTGCGCCTGGCCGTAGCCGGCGGCGCCCCGCGGGTTGCAGAGCAGTACCGCGTAGCCGGCGTCGGCGTAGACCTGCGCCTCGTCGAAGAGGTGCACCCCGTAGGCGGCGTAGGGACCACCGTGGATCACGAGGAGGACCGGGTGCGGCCCCTGCCCCTCCGGCAGGACGACCCAGCCGTGCACCGGGTAGCCGTCACGCCCCTCGACCACGAGCTCGTGCAGCGGGCGGATCCCCGTCTCGCGCAGCGGCGCGGAGAAGTCGGTGAGCCGGACGAGCGCGGATCCCGCCTCGGGCGCGCGGTCGGTGCGCACGAGCGCGAGGTCGCCGTGCGTGCGCGGATCGGTGAGGGCGACCACGACGGCCCCTCCCCCGATGCCGACGCCGGTGATCTCCACCTGGTCGTCGACGAGCGCCTCGGTGGCGCCGTCCGCGGAGACGCGCAGCAGCTGCACGGTGCCACGCGATCCGTTGAGGACGAGGACGGCGTCGCGGTCCTCGACCGTGATGCCGCCGCCGAGGTCGACGGTCTCGGCATCGGTGAGGATGCGCGGCGCGGTGTCCCCCTCGTCGAGCACGTAGAGCGCGGTGTTCCGCGCGACGAAGTCGACGCCCGACTCCCCCAGGTCCTGCGCGAGCAGGTAGATCCGACCGCCAGCGACGGAGGCGACCTCGGCGACGCCGAGCCCGGCCTCGTGCGAGACCAGGGTGCGCACCTCCGGCACGCCGCTCGGCGCGGCACCGCGAGGAGGGACGGGGACGGCATAGGCGCCGGCCAGCAGGTCGCCGTCCCGGCCCTCGTGGCGGGAGGCGACGAACAGCACCTCGGAGCCGTCGGCGGAGAAGCGCGGCGCGTCGTGGTCGACGGGCTCGTCGGTGAGGCGGACGACCGGACCGACGCCCGCCCGCTCGGCTGCAGACGGCTTCGCGTCGGACCCGTCCCCGCGCACCGCGGGGTCCGCGGCATCGGGGTAGCCGGACGGGACGGCGGCCACGAACGGCTCCGCGTCCAGCGCCGGCAGGTCGACGAGGGAGAGCTGCGTGTGCCGGTCCGTCGACCAGCCCAGCCCGTTGGCGAGGTACTTGGTGGTGGTGATCCGGCGGGCGGGCTCGGCCGCGGGCGACACGCCCTCGACGCTCCCGTACCGACCGGGCGCGGCCACGCGGGAGGCGTAGACGATGCGCGAGCCGTCGGGCGACCAGTCGAACGCGCCGACCTCGAGGAGCTCGTCCGTGAGGGCGACCGGCTCGCCGCCCGTGGCCCGGACGACGTGCAGCTGCGGCGGCCCCTTCGGCTCGGCGCGGAGGAACGCGATGACGCCGCCGTCCGGCGAGAGGCGCGGCGAGGTGTCGCGGAATCCGCGGGTGATGCGGCGCGGGGGCGCGGATCCGTCCGTCGTCACCTCCCACAGCTGCCCCGTGTACGCGTCGGCGTGCACCCGCGGGCGCGTCACCGAGACGACGGCGACGCGGCCGTCGGGCGAGACGGCGGGGCGGGAGACGGAGGTGAGGAGGTCGAGATCCGTGGTCTTCATCGGATCGAGCCTAGCCCCGGGGCATCCCCCGGCCACGGGTCACTCGGGGCGGAAGCTGCTCGTGTCGCCGACGAGGCGGAGGTGGTCGGCGGGGATCGGTTCGACGACCGCACGCGCGACCTCGGCCGCGAACTGCGAGACGTTGTAGAGGCCGCCGGACGCCTCCTTGCGCTCCTGGATGGCCTCGGGGTTCATGCGGCTGAGGAGCGTCGCGGTGATGGTCCCCTCGATCATGTCGCCGGAGACGATGACGAATCCGATGCCCCGCTCGTCGAGCTCCGGGATGAGCTCACGCAGGGCGTCCTCCCCCGCGCGCTTGCTGCGCGCGACGGCCTCGTACTCGGGCATCGTCTCGGTGGTGCGGATGAAGTGGGCCTGGTGGCTGGTGACGAAGACGACCCGGCCGCCCTCGGACAGCAGCGGCAGAGCGCTGCGCAGGACGTTCAGCTGCGCGTCGCGGTTGAGGGTCATGGCGTAGTCCTCGGCCATGCCGCTCTCCATGCCGCCGGACGCGTTCAGGACGAGCACGTCGAGTCCGCCGAGCTCGGCGCGGACGGTCTCCATGAGGCGGTCGACGGACTCGGGATCCGTGAGGTCCGCCCCGACCGCGATGGCCTTCGTGCCGCCCTCGACCAGCTTCGCGACGAGCTTCTCCGCCCGCGCGGCCTTGTTGCGGTAGTTGACGACGACGTCGGCGCCCGCCTCGGCGAGGTACGCGACCGTGTCGGCGCCGATGCCGCGGGAGGAGCCGGTGACGAGCGCGCGGCGGCCGCGGAGCTCGTCGGGGGCGAAGGGGCGGATCTCGTCGACGGTGCTCACAGCGGTACTCCTCCAGGGGTGCGCGCCGATGCGCGCGACGGGTCGTCCGGCGAGGGACGGGCGGGACGGGCCGCGCGGGTGGGACACACGCGGACGACCAGGAGAGCCTATCGCCCGCCGTCCGGGCGGTGGGCTAGGTTCGGGGCATCCGGTCCACGGAGCGAGGGAGCAGCGGTGACGGCCCTCCTCGACGACCACGCGTGGATCGTCTGGCTCGCGCTCATCGTCACGGCGGTCGTCGTGGAGATGCGGCGGATGGACCTGATGGGGCTCTGCGGCGGCGTCGCGGCGCTGGTGGCCCTGCTGTCCGGCCTCGTCGGCGCTCCCTGGTGGCTGCAGGCGCTCGTGGCCGTCGTGGTGGCGGTCGCCCTGCTGCGGCTGGCACGCCCGGCCCTGCTCCGCGCTCTCCCGGTCGAGGGGCCCCGAGCGGGCGACGACCCCGGAGCGGGCGACCCGTCGGCCGTGCCCGCCGACGACGACCGACCCGCGTGAGACCCCGCGCGTGGTTCTCCGGCGACGTGCCCCGCGTGCTCGCCCACCGCGGATGGACCGGATCGGGCGCCGTGGAGAACACGCTCGACGCCTTCCGCGCGGCGTGGGAGCTCGGCGTCACCCACCTCGAGACCGACGTGCGCGTCACGGCGGACGGCGTGTGCGTCCTCTGGCACGACGCCGACCTCCGGCGCCTGACGGGCCGCCGAGCACGTGTCCGGGACGTCACGCTCGCGGAGCTGCGCGCGATCGACCTCGGATCCGGCGCGCGCGTCGCCACCCTCGGGGAGCTGCTCGCGGCCCTGCCCGACGCGCGGCTGAACGTCGACGTCAAGGGTCGGGACGCCCCGGCGGCCGCCGCCCGGGCGATCCGCGACGCCCACGCCGTCGAGCGCGTGCTCGTCACGTCGTTCTCGGGCTCCCGGCGGCGGCGCGCGCTGGCCCTCCTCCCCGGCGCGGCCACGTCCGCGGACGCGGGTCGCCTCGTCCTCGCGGTCCTCGGCGCGCGGCTCGCGCTCGCACCGGTGGTCCGCGTGGCCCTCCACGGCGTCGACGCCGTCCAGATGCCCTGTCGGGTGCTCGGGATCCGCACCGTCTCCCCCGCGATGGTCGCGCGGCTCGCCCGCGCCGTCCGCGAGGTCCACGTCTGGACGGTGGACGACCCCGACGAGATGATCCGCCTGGTCAGGGCGGGGATCCACGGCGTCGTGACTGACCGGCCCGATCTCGCGCTCGCCGCCATCGGCGGCAGGGACTGGGATTCGCCTGGGAACCGGGAGTCCTGAGAAAGGATCCTCACAGCCGCACGGTTTACAACGGGGAGTGCATCGCGAGAGGAGACCACCATGGCAGATCGCAGCTTGCGCGGGATGCGGCTCGGGTCCACGAGCCTGCAGAGCGAGGAGGGCGTCAGCTTCTCCCCCCGGCAGAGGAAGACGTACCGCACCACCGACGGCACCACGTTCGAGGTCGTGTTCTCGGCCGACGCCGAGGTCCCCGAGGTGTGGGAGTCGCCGAAGAGCGGCCTCGAGGGACGCCTCCTCGACGCCGAGGGCGCGCCCGTCGCCCACGACGAGGTCGAGGCGAAGGTCCCCCGGAGCCACTGGGACATGCTGCTCGAGCGCCGGACGCGCGCCGAGCTGGAGGAGCTCCTCGAGGAGCGCCTCGCCACCCTCCGCGCGCGGCGCGGTCAGCACCGCATCGGCGCCTGACCCGACCCCTCCGCTCGCGAACCGCACGACCAGGAGCACCCCTCGGCAGCGCCGGGGGGTGCTCCTCTGCGTGCGGGTGGTGGCCGGTCAGCGGGCGGCGCGGCGGCCGCGGCGCCCGAGCGCGATGCCCGCCACCGCCAGTGCTCCGAGGCCGAGCCCGGACACGAGCCACTCGATGTCGCGCCCGACGAGGATCGCCGGGGTGACGACGTCGGCGGTCGGCACGTCGACCACCATCGACCCGGCGGTGAACCACGGCAGCCGGTCGAGGTCGCGGCCGTCGGGTCCGACGATCGCGCTGGTCCCGACGGTCGAGATGTTGACGACGCTGCGGCCGGTCTCGAGCGCGCGCATCCGGGCGATCGCCAGCTGCTGCACGCTCTCGTCCGTGCGACCGAAGTCGGCGTTGTTGGACTGGGCGAGGATGAGGCCGGCGCCCTCGTGGACCATGTCGGTCGTCAGCTGGTCGTCGACGATGTCGAAGCAGATGGCGATCCCGGCCGTCACCCCGGCGACGTCCATCACCTGGTCCGTGGTGCCCGGCGTGTACTCGCGCTGGATGAGGCCGATGAGGTCGGGGGCGAACGGCTCCCAGAACGCGCGGTCGGGCACGTACTCGCCGAACGGGACGGGGTGCTTCTTGTCGTAGTGGTCGGTCGCCCCTCCCCCCGTCCACACGAGCGACTCGTTGTAGTAGCGGCCGTCGCGCTCGGTGACGGTGCCCACGACGAGCGGGGCGCCGAGCCGCGCGACCACGCGGTCGAGCGCCGCGGCGGAGCCCGGGTCGCGCAGCGGATCCGCGTCGGCCGCGTTCTCGGGCCAGACCACCATGTCGACGCCGGCGTCCGCGGGGATCTCCGCGGTCGCGGCGAGGTGCGCGCGGAGGATGTCGCCGTAGCGCGCGCCGTCGAAGTACCCGGCCTTCGCGTTCCCCTGCACGGCGGCGACGCGCGTGCTCCCCGTCGTCGTCACGGGGAACGCGGGCACGACGAGCACGAGGGCGACGGCGATCCCCGCGACGAGCGCGCGGGACCCTCGCCGCACGCGCTCCTCCGCCGCGAGCTCCAGGAGCAGGGCCACGAGCAGGACGAGCAGGAACGACAGGCCGGAGACGCCGAGCCAGGTCACGAGGTGCGCGAACGGGCTCTCCGACTGGGACAGCGACACCCGACCCCATGCGAATCCGCCGTAGGGCCAGACCGCGGAGATCGCCTCGCGCGCGGTCCAGAGCCCCGCGACCGCCACCGGCAGGAGGATCACGCGCCCGGCGACCGTGGGGAACGCGCGCGGGATCCAGCGGGTCGCCGTCGCGATGGCGACCGCCCCGACGGCGACGAACAGCGATTCCAGGGCCGACAGCGCGATCCACGGCACGGGCCCCAGGTACAGCGACGCCCACTCGATGTGGGTGAGGTAGAACGCCAGCCCGGCCACGAGACCGATGAGGAACGCCGGCCCCGCCCGCCGGCCCCGCAGCGCGAGCAGCACGAGCGCGATCCCCGGGAAGACGAGCGGCCACAGCCCGCGGTCGGGGAACGCGGCGTCCAGGACGGGCCCGGACGCGGCGGCCGCCAGGAGCGCGCCCCACAGCGGCAGCGGCGGACGGATCGGCTCCGCGTCCGCGAGCGCGATCAGGGGCGCGGGGACGCGCCGCTCCCGCCGGGGAGCCCGGTCGAGCGCGGTCACACCGACGAGTACGCGACGATGCCGCGCCGGATGCTGTCGAGCGCCGTGCGGGCGTTCCGGGACACGGGGCCGTCGGCCACGATCGAGAGCTGGTCGAGCAGGTCGATCGTCTGCTTCGTCCAGCGCACGAAGTCGCCGGCCGCGAGGTCGGCCTCGTCGAGCACGGCGTCGAGGCTGCCGCCGCGCGCCCAGCGGTGCATCGGCGCGCAGAGGCCGGTCGAGAGCGGATCCGTCGTCGGCAGGCGGCGCTCGCGCTCCACGTCGTCGAGACGTGACCAGATCTCCTCCGTGCGCTCGAGCGCCGCGCGGAATGCGCCGCGCGGGAGGTTGCGGTCGTTGCGGTCGCCCTCGTCCCGGCGCGGCTGGTAGACCAGCGAGGCGGCCATGGCGGCGAGGGCGGCGGGATCGAGGTCCACCCACACCTGCGTGCGCAGGCACTCCGCGATGAGGAGGTCGCGGTCGCCGTAGATGCGCTTGAGCATCCGTCCGTTGGGCGTCGGCGCGACCTGGCCGTCCGTGGCGCGCTTGAGGTAGCCGAGCGACAGCAGCAGCTCGGTGACGCGGTCGAAGACCTTGGCCACCGCGTTGGTGCGGGTGCGGATCTGCTGGCCGAGCGCATCCGTCTGCCGCTTGAGGCGCCACCAGCGCTCCGCCCAGCGTGCGTGCGACTCGCGGTCCTTGCAGGCGTGGCAGGGGTGCGCCTTCATCCGACGGCGGAGGTCGGTCAGCTGGCGCTGCCGCTTGTCCCGCTCGCCGTGCTGGCCCGGCTGCTGCATGTCGGCGCGGGCCGCGGTGGCGCGCTCCAGGTCGCTGAGCTCGCGACGGAGGCCGGAGTACTCGCGGAAGTCGCCGAGGTGGCAGACCATGGCCTTCTCGTAGCCGGCCAGCGACTCCTCCTGCGTCCGGACCTTGCGCGCGAGGTCGACGACCGCGCGGTCGGCCTGGAACTGGGCGAACGACGACTCGAGCACCTCGCGCGTGCGCTCCCGGCCGAACTGGTCGATGAGGTTCACGGCCATGTTGTAGGTGGGCCGGAAGCTCGAGTTGAGGGGGTAGGTGCGACGGGACGCGAGCGAGGCGACGGCCTGCGGATCCAGCCCGTCCTTCCACTGGATGACCGCGTGGCCCTCGACGTCGATGCCGCGCCGGCCCGCGCGACCGGTCAGCTGCGTGTACTCCCCCGGCGTGAGCGGCACGCGCGCCTCGCCGTTGAACTTCTCCAGCTGCTCCAGCACGACCGTGCGGGCGGGCATGTTGATCCCGAGCGCGAGCGTCTCCGTGGCGAAGACGGCCTTCACGAGCTTGCGCTGGAACAGCTCCTCGACGACCTCCTTGAAGGCGGGGAGCATGCCGGCGTGGTGGGCGGCGACGCCCCGCTCGAGGCCCTCGAGCCACTCCCAGTAGCCGAGGACGGCGAGGTCCTCGTCGCGCAGGGTGCGGCAGCGCTCCTCCACGACGGCGCGGATCTCGTCGCGCTCGTGCGCGTGCGTGAGCCGGACGCCCGCTCGCAGCACCTGCTTCACGGCGGCGTCGCAGCCCGCGCGGCTGAAGATGAAGAAGATGGCCGGGAGCAGGTTCCGCTCCTCGAGGAGGGCGACCACCTCGGGCCGGTCCATGCGGCCGCGGTCCCACGGACCGGGTGCACGCCTGCCGGATCCGCCGCCCGCGCCGGTGCGGCCTCGCGCGTGCCCCTGGCCGCCGCGCACGCGCACGGCCTCGCGTCCGCCGCCATGCGTCATGCGCACCAGCTCGGGGTTGACGCGGTGCGTCGCGGCGAGGCCCGACGAGTCGAAGAGGTCGACCATGCGGTGCCGCACGATCACATGCTGCTCGAGGGGCACGGGCCGCTCCTCCGAGACGATCACGTCCGTCTCGCCGCGCACGGCCTGCAACCAGTCGCCGAACTCCTCGGCGTTGGACACGGTGGCGCTCAGCGAGATCATCCGCACGGTCTGCGGGAGGTGGATGATGACCTCCTCCCACACGGCGCCGCGGAAGCGGTCGGCCAGGTAGTGCACCTCGTCCATGATCACGAAGGCGAGGTCGCGGAGCAGGTCGGAGTCGGCGTAGAGCATGTTGCGCAGCACCTCGGTCGTCATGACGACGATGCGCGCGCGGCTGTTGACGTTGGTGTCGCCCGTGAGGAGGCCCACCTCGTCGGGGCCGTACTCGGCCACGAGCTCCGCGTACTTCTGGTTGCTGAGCGCCTTCATCGGGGCCGTGTAGAAGATCTTGGCGCTCGGCCGCTGCATCGCGAGGTACACCGCGAACTCCGCCACGATCGTCTTCCCGGCGCCCGTCGGCGCCGCCACGAGCACGCTGCGCCCGTTCTCGAGCGACTCGGCGGCGGCGCGCTGGAAGGGGTCGAGATCGAAGCGCAGTCCGCTCGCGAAGGACTCGAGGAGCGGCAGGCTGCGGCGGCTGCGGGAGGCCGCGTAGCGTTCCGCGGGCGAGAGCTGGTCTGTCACGATGCCGCCATCCTAGGCTCCGGATCCGGGCGCCGGCCGGGCGCGGACGCGACGACGCCCGCCCCTCGCGGGACGGGCGTCGTGGTCGGCTCGGGTCAGGACAGCAGGTCGTCCGTCATCGCCGCGGCCTTGCGCGCGCGCCGCCGGTCGTTGAGCAGCGAGATGCCCGCGGCCACCAGGTACAGCACCGTCATCGGCACGGCCAGCAGGAACATCGACATGACGTCGGCGGCCGGCGTGGCGATGGCGCAGAACAGGATGATGAGCAGGATGGCGATGCGCCACGACTTGATGATCGTCGCGCCGCTCAGGATCCCCATGAAGTTGAACAGCACGAGGAACACCGGCAGCACGAACGCGATGCCCACCGCGAAGACGAGCTTGAGCACGAAGTCGAAGTACTCGCGGGCCGTGATGAAGGACGAGTCGCCGGCGCCCGCGAACTGCGTGAGCAGCGCGACGATGTGCGGCAGCACGAACCACCCGGCAGCGCAGCCCGCGAGGAACAGCGGCACGGCGGAGAAGAAGAAGCCGAACGTGTAGCGGCGCTCGGTCTTCGTGAGGCCGGGGACCAGGAACGCGAACACCTGGTACAGCCATACGGGGCTCGAGATGATGAGGCCCACATAGAGCGCGATCTGCAGGCGCAGGTCGAAGGCGGAGGTGATGGTGGGGAAGTTGAGGCTGGCGTTGCGCCCCTGCTCCGCGTTGATGGTCTCGATCGGCTGGCGGAGCGCCTCCAGGACGAACGAGGAGAGGATCCAGCCCACGACCATCGCGAGGATGATGGCCACGCCCGCGATGAACAGCCGCTTCTTGAGCTCCAGCAGGTGCTGGACGAGGGACATGCGTCCCTCCGCGTCGCGCTTCTTCTGGCGGGGACGCTCGGTGGTGCTCACGGATCAGGCGCGGGGGCGGGAGTCCCCGCCGTCGCGCGGGGAGTCGTAGCGCGGGGCGTCGTAGCGAGGCTCGTCGACGCGGGACTCGCCGGGGCGCACGTAGTCGCGCGGGGCGGCGTCGCGGGGACGGTCGCGGTCGTCCGCTCGGTAGCGGTCGTCGTCGCGGCGCCGGTCCTCGTCGCGGAGGTCGTCGCGGCGATCCGTGCCGCTCTCCTCCTTCATGGTCTTCACCTCGCCCTTGAAGATGCGCATGGACTGGCCGACGCTCTTGGCGAGGGCGGGCAGCTTCGTGGAACCGAAGAGCAGCACGATGACGACGAGGATGATGACGAGGTGCCATCCGGTCAGGTTTCCGAGCATGTGGTTCACGTTCCTTCAGGTCGGGGGCCGGACAGTCGTTGTCGGGATCCGAGACGAGTCTACCGTCGGGACCCGCCAGGACACCCTGCGCGGCATTGCGGTTCACCCGGAGTTCCGCTGGGCGGACCACTGGTCCGCGGGGCGTCGTCCCGATGCCGGGTCTTCGGAGCCCGGTCGAGCGCCGCTCGGTGCCGCGGCTCAGTCGGCGTCGTCGTAGGCGGCCTCGGCGCGCTCGGCCCACTCGGTCACGGCGGCCCGCGCCTCAGGTGGCGATGTGACGACCACGACGCCCGCCATGCCCGCCACCAGGCGCACGAGCCCCTGGTAGTGGGCGACGCGGACGGTGACCGCGACGCGGCCCGGCCGTCCCGCGAGGGGCTCCGGCCGCTCGTCCCCGACGAAGTCCCCCAGGAGCGGCAGCGCCGACTCCTGGACCTCGAGGGTCACGCGCAGGTCGTCGGGGCTCGGCTCGAAGAGGGTGTCGCCGAGCACCACGTCCTGCGGCCGGTGCTCCGGCGGGAGGTCGGTGACGACGAGCTCGTCGAGGCGGTCGAGGCGGAACGTGCGGACGGCCCCGCGGGCCAGGTCCCAGCCGCGCAGGTACCAGTCCTCGTCCATCGACTCCAGGCGGAGCGGATCCACGACGCGGCGTTCCGTGCCGCCTCGGGGGCTGCGGTAGTCGAACTCGACGCGCCGCTCGTCCGCGATGGCGCGACGCAGGTCGTCGCGGGTGCCGTCGCCCGCCCCAGCCGCGACGGCGACCTGGCTGGGGCTCGCCGAGGAACCGCGCGCCAGCTTCGCCATGAGCTGGCCGACGAGGTCGAGATCGCTCGCGTCCGCCTGGGAGGAGACGTACTGGAGCCCGGCGATCAGCGCCGCCGCCTCCCGGGCGGAGAAGCGCGGGGAGTCGTCGATGGCCACCATGTGGGTGATGACGATCTGGTCGTTGTCCTCGAAGTCGTCCCACGCGATGTCGAACAGGTCGCCGTGCTGGTACGAGGCGGTGGATCCGGGGACGCCCGACACGGCGATGAGGCGCACGGCCTGGCGGATCTGCTCGGGCGGCACCCGGAAGTGCGCGGCCGCCTGGCTGACGCTGACGCGTCCATGGTCGGTGAGGTACGGCACGAGCGCCAGCAGGAACGCCAGCTTGTCCTGCGCCTGGAGCGGCGCGGCGCGGTCGGTCATGATGCGTCCTCCCGGTGTACGGCGACGGTCTCCGCGAGGCGGGCGCGCACGGCGTCCCGCAGCCGAGGTGGCGCGATCACCCGGGCCTCCGGGCCGAAGCCCGCGACCTCGTCGGCGAAGAGGTTCGTGTCGGAGTAGTGCACGCGGAGGCGCCCGTCGCCGAGGTCCTCCGTCCCGCGGCGGCGACGGAGGCGGATCTCCGCGTCGGATCCGGGAGCCACCACGACCTCCCCCACGCCGTTCGCCCACACGCGATCGAGGTCGGCGAGGGCACGCTCGGCGTGGTCCTCCCCCACGGGCACGAAGGCGCGGCTCGTCACGCGCACGCGGTCGACGATGCGGGAGAGCAGGAACGTGCGCGGGCCGTCGGCGTCCTGGTCGATGCCGTGCAGGTGCCAGCGGCCCTGGTGCTGCACGAGCGCGAGGGGCGCGACCGTGCGGATCCGGGCGGTCCGCTCCCCCGGCTTGAGGTAGCCGAAGGAGACGAGGACGTGCCGCTCCAGCGCGACGCTCAACGGCGCGAACGCCGCCTCGCGCGTCCGCAGCCGGGGGGCGTATCCGATGACCGGGTCGTCGGACTCCACGCCGAGCGAGCGCAGCTTGATGAGCGCGCGCCGCGACTCCCCCGAGAGGGATCCCTCGCGCCACACCATGGCCGCGAGGTTGAGGAGCGTGGTCTCCTCCGGCGTGAACGACAGGTCGGCCGGCAGCTCGTAGGCACCGCGCGGGATCCGATAGCGCAGGAGCTGGTTGTTGCCCTCCTGGCCCGGCGCCTCCACCGTCTCCAGCGGGACGCCGAGGTCGCGGATGTCGTCCTTGTCGCGCTCGAACTGGCGCTCGAGGTTGGCGTTGTCGCCGCCGGCGCGGTAGCGCTGCCGATACCCCTGGACGCTCGAGAGGACCTCGTTCTTGGTCAGTCCCTGCTCGGTGGCGAGCAGGGCCAGCACGAGGCTGAACAGGCGCTCCTCGACGGGCACGGTCGATCGGCGGGATGTCTCGGGCACGCGGTGGTCCTCACGTCGGTGCAGCCCCCGGCCGGTGGCGATGCGTCGTTACTTGGTGGTGCTCGTCCCGAGGATATCCACCACGTAGACGAGGGTGGATCCCGCGGGCACCTTGGCCGAGCCCTGGTCGCCGAAGCCGTCGCCCGGAGGGACGACCGCGATGACCTGGTCGCCGACGTGCTTGCCGACGAGGGCCTTCGCGAGACCGGGCGTCACGACCAGCGCGGTGGCCGCACCCGTGGAGGGTCCGGTCGTCGTGGCGGTGGCGGGGACCTGCAGGGGGCCGCCGCCGGTCCAGCTGGATCCGAACACGGCCTGCTTCTCGGCCGACGTGCTCGTCCCCCACACGACGCCGGTGTACTGGAGCGTGACCGTGTCGCCGTCGCCGACCTCGGCCCCGTCTCCTGCGCGGAGCAGCGCGTCGCGGTACTCGGTGGGCGGCGTGCTCGGCGGGATGGTGATGCCCGGGATGCCGTCGTCCGTCGTGACGACGGACGGGAAGCCGGCCTGGGCGGGCTGCGGCTCGCCGGTCGCCCTCTCCGGGAAGGAGGACGTGATGTCGACGATGAGGACCAGGCCGTCGGTGGCGTCGAGGCCCTGCGCCGACAGGTCCTGGCCGGGGAACACCGTGGACACGGGCACGGTGACCGCGAGACGCGAGCCGACGGGCATGCACGTCATCGCGTCCTCGAGGTACGGCAGCGACTCGTGCAGCGAGGCCGGGGTGAACAGCGGCGAGCCGGAGGTGCGCGCGTTGGGCGCGATGCGCGCGTAGGCCGCGAGGTCCTTCCCGGTCTTGCCGTCGACGATCGATGCCGCGGCCGTGATGCCCTGGTGCGGCTGCACGGGCGCCCCGTCGCCCTCCACGAGGGTGGAGACCTCGACGCCCGAGGGCTTGAGCGGCGTGGGGAACGAGACCGACGCGGGCGCGCTGCCGACGTCGCCCGTGGCGGTGACCGTGCTCGACGACGAGCCGGCCTGGGCGAGGGGCGTGCAGCCCGCCGCCGCACCGGATCCGGAGCCGGAGGGGCTGCAGGCGGCGAGCGTCAGGACGAGTCCTGCGCAGACGGTGAGCGCGGCGGAACGGCGCACGTGACTCCTCTTTCGATGGTGGGGGCGGCCGGCACGCACCCGCGTGATCGGCCCTGTCATCCTAGGCGGTGGGGTCGCCGGGCTCCGGCGCATCGGCCGCGTCGTCGGGGACGACCGCGTCGGACGCCGCCGCCTGGTCCCGGGCGCCCGCGAGCTGGGCGCCGTGCTCCGCGATGCGGACGCGCTTGCGCAGGACCTTGTCGCTCACCCGGCGCTCCCCGAGCGAACCGGGGGTCCAGGCCTCCATGTCCTCGTCGCTGAAGTCGGACTTGGACGCGCGGCGCTTGAGCTGCGGCAGGACGGATCCCGGCGCCAGGCGGCGGGCCGTGATGAGGAACCCGGTGTGCCCGATCATGCGGTGCTCGGGACGCACCGCGAGGCCCTCGACGTGCCAGCCGCGGATCATGGTCTCGCTCGCGTCGGGGTTCGTGAAGAGCCCGGAGTCGCGGAGCGCCTCGGCGACGCGCGAGAGCTGCGTGACCGTGGCGACGTAGCAGAGCAGGACGCCGCCGGGCGTGAGCGCCCCCGCGACGGCGTCGACGCACTCCCAGGGCGCGAGCATGTCGAGCACCACGCGGTCGACGGAATGCGGCTCGGTGACGGTCGGCAGCGCCTCCGCCAGGTCGCCCAGGGTGATGGACCAGTTCTCCGGGCTGTGGCCGAAGTAGCTCGAGACGTTGCCGCGCGCGACGTCCGCGAACTCCTCGCGGCGCTCGAAGGAGAGCAGCGTGCCGGTCGGCCCGAGCGCCCGCAGCAGCCACATCGAGAGGGCCCCGGATCCGACGCCCGCCTCCACGACGGTGGCGCCGGGGAAGACATCGGCCAGGCCGAGGATCTGCGCGGCGTCCTTCGGGTAGATGATCGCGGCGCCGCGCGGCATCGACATGACGACGTCCGAGAGGAGCGGCCGGAGCGCGAGGCACTCGATGCCCGCGCTGTTCGTCACGACGCTGCCGTCGGGGAGGCCGATGAGGTCGTCATGGTCGATCATGCCGCGGTGGGTGTGGAACACCTTGCCCGGCTCGAGCAGGATCGTGTTGAGGCGGCCCTTGGGGCCGGTGAGCTGCACGCGGTCGCCCGCGCGGAACGGGCCGCTGAAGCGCGCGGCTGCGGTGTCGACGGTCATGCGCGCACCTCGTCGCGGATCGCGGCCGCGGCTCGGCGGTCGGCGTGCGCGGCCTCGAGGTCGGCGAGCGTGCGGCCGGCGAGGGTGTCCCAGAGCACGTAGGCGTCGTGGGCGGGCAGCGGCACGTGGTGCGGCACTGCGACGACGGTGGCGCCGGATGCCACGGCGGAGGCGACGCCGGGCACGGAGTCCTCGATGGCCACGCAGTCGCGGATGTCGACGCCCAGCAGGTCGGCGGCCGCGAGGTACGCCTCGGGGTGCGGCTTGCTGCGGGCGACGTCGTCGCCGGCGACGACGTGGTCGAACGCGTCGAACGGCACGGCCTCGGCGACCTGGCGGGCCATCCGGCCGATGCTCATGGTGACGAGCGCGGTGGGGACGCCGGCCTCGCGGATCCCCCGGAGGAGCTCCCGGGCACCCGGGCGCCACGGCACCTCCACGAGGATCTGCTCCATCACGCGGTCGCTCAGCCGGTCGATGATCTCCGCGGCGGGCAGGTCCACTCCCGCCTCCTGGAGGATGCGCGCCGAGTCGTCGAGCCCGTTGCCGACGAGCCGGAGCCCGTCCTCGTGCGTCCACGTGCCGCCGAAGGAGCCGACCAGCGCCTCCTCCGCCACCATCCAGTAGGGCTCCGTGTCCACGATGGTGCCGTCCATGTCCCAGAGGACGGCCGCGGGTCTGTTGCTGATCACGGGGAGCGAGTCTACCGGCGGGGCGGTGCGTCCTAGGATCGTACGATGACCGCCGGCCGGGCGGCCACAGGGCGAGACGGAACGGGAGTCACGTGGCGGATGCCGAGAGGTTCGTGAGCGGACGGCTGCTGGTCGTCGCCTTCGAGGGGTGGAACGACGCGGGCGAGGCCGCCAGCGGAGCGGTCCGGGCGCTGAAGGACCTCCTCGACCTCGAGGCCGTGTCGTCGGTGGATCCGGAGGACTACTTCGACTTCCAGTTCAACCGGCCCACCATCGGCTTCGCGGAGGACGGCACCCGCGAGCTCGAGTGGCCCGGCGCCACGCTCTACGGCCCGAAGGACCCGCGCCCACCCGCCCAGGACCTGGCCGCCGACGCGCAGCTCGGCGTGAGCGGCGACAACGGCGGCAGCATCCACCTCCTGCTCGGCGTCGAGCCGTCCAGGCACTGGACGGCGTTCACCGCCGAGGTGCTCGACGCGGCGCGCGCCGCCGGCGTCGAGGGCGTCGTGCTGCTCGGCGCGCTGCTCGCCGACGTGCCGCACACGCGCCCCATCTCCGTCTACTCCACGAGCGAGAACGCCGCCGTGCGCACCGAGCTCGGCATCGAGCGGAGCACGTACGAGGGCCCCGTCGGGATCCTCAGCATCATCGCCCAGCGCGCCGAGGAGATGGGCATGCCCACGGTGTCGCTCTGGGCTTCCGTGCCGCACTACGTGCACAGCGCGCCGTCGCCCAAGGCCACCCTCGCGCTCATCGACAAGCTGGAGGAGATGGTCGACGTGGTGATCCCGCGCGGCGAGCTCATCGAGGAGGCGGCCACGTGGGAGACGGGCATCGACCAGCTCGCGGGCGAGGACGAGGACATGGCGTCCTACATCCAGCAGCTCGAGCAGGCGCGCGACACGGTCGACTCCCCCGAGGCGAGCGGCGAGGCCATCGCGCAGGAGTTCGAGAAGTACCTCCGCCGCGGAGACGGGCCGCGCGGGCGCGGCGACGACCGGCCCGAGGAGCCGTGGCGGCCGAAGGACCCGAAGGACCCGAAGGACCCCAAGGACCAGTAGCCCCGATGGCCGACCGGCGCCGGAGGGCCGGTGAGCGCGGTCAGGCCGCCGGGCCCCCGAGCGACACGCCGAGCAGCGCGTCGACCGCGGCCACCTCGACGGGCGTCGCGGGGACGCCGGTCGCGACGCGGAGGTCGAGCAGGAGGATCGCACCGGGCGTGTCGAGGTCGTCGGCGAGCCGCTCGCGCACCAGCTGCACGAGCTCGCCCGGTCCCTCGGTGCCGGCGCCGCCGCCCGAGGCCGCCTCTGCGGCCCACGCGTCCCACGCGGCGAGACGCGTCACGGACTCCGCGAGGAGCGCGTCCGTCCACTCCCAGTCGGCGCGGTAGTGCTGCGCGAGGAGCGCGAGCCGGATGGCGCGGGGATCCACGCCCGCCGCACGCAGGCGCGACACGAGCACGAGGTTGCCGAGCGACTTGCTCATCTTCTCGCCCTGGTACGCGACCATGCCGCTGTGCGCGTAGACGCACGCGAAGTCCTCGCCGGTGAGCGCCGAGGCGTGTCCCGCCGACATCTCGTGGTGCGGGAAGATCAGGTCGGAGCCGCCGCCCTGCACGGTGACCGGCCGGTCGAGCTTCCGCAGCGCGATGACGGCGCACTCGATGTGCCAGCCGGGCCGGCCGCGACCGACCACGCTGTCCCATGCCGGCTCGCCCGCGCGCTCGGCGCGCCACAGGAGCGGATCCAGCGGATCGCGCTTGCCCGTCCGCTCGGGGTCGCCGCCGCGCTCGGCGGAGAGGGCGGCCATGGTGGCGCGGTCGTAGCCGCTCTCGTCGCCGAGGGCCCATGGGCCGTCCTCGGTGGCGCGGGTCACGTCGAAGTAGAGGTCCGTGGCGCCCGGCTCGGCGGCGTCGGGCGTGGCGACCGGGTAGGCGGTGCCGCGCCGGACGAGCTCGGCGACCGCGGCCGCGACCTCGTCGACGACCTCCGTGACGCCGACGTAGGAGTCGGGCGGCAGGATCCGCAGCGCCTCCATGTCGGTGCGGAACAGCTCCACCTGCGAGGCGGCGAGGTCCCGCCAGTCGACGCCCGTCGCCGTCGCGCGCTCGAGCAGCGGGTCGTCGACGTCGGTGACGTTCTGCACGTACGCGACGTCGTAGCCGCGGTCGAGCCAGACGCGCTGCAGCGTGTCGAACGCGAGGTAGGTGGATGCGTGGCCGATGTGGGTCGCGTCGTACGGCGTGATGCCGCAGACGTAGAGGCCCACACGGCCGTCGCCCGTGCACTCGGCGGGGCGGACGGATCCGGCGCTCGTGTCGAACAGGGTGGGGACGGGCGGCTCCCCCGCGACGGCGGGGACGACGGGACGTGACCAGGCGCGCACGGGATCAGGCCGCGATGGCGCCGGTGCCGAGGAGCACCAGGAGCACGACGCCGAGGGCGACGCGGTAGACCACGAAGGGCATGAACGTGCGGGTGGAGATGTAGCGCATCAGGCCCGCGATGACCGCGAGGCCCACGATGAACGCGATGAGGGTCGCCACCGCGGTCTGCCCGGCGCCGGCCTGGCCGGTCTCGTCGAAGCTCTTCACGAGCTCGTAGAGGCCGCTGCCGAACACCGCGGGGACGGCGAGGAGGAACGAGTACTCCGCGGCCACCGGACGGGCGTAGCCGAACGCGCGGGCCGCGGTGGTGGTGGCGCCCGAGCGGGAGACGCCGGGGACGAGGGCGAGGGCCTGCGCGATGCCGATGACGACGCCGTGCCCGTACGTCATGTCCTTCTCGACGCGGTCGCTGCGGCTGTAGCGGTCGGCGAGGCCGAGCAGGATGCCGAAGACGATGAGCACGATGGCGACGATCCAGAGCGAGCGGAACGTGGAGCGGATCGTGTCCTGGAACAGGTACCCCGCGATGCCGATGGGGATGGTGCCGATGATGACGAGCCAGCCCATGCGCACGTCCGGGTCGCCCTTCGGCATGCCGCCGCGGAGCGAGCGGAACCACGCCGAGAGCACGCGGCCGATCTTCCGACGGAAGAAGACCACGACGGCGAGCTCGGTGCCGAGCTGCGTGATGGCGGTGAACGTGGCGCCCGGGTCGCCGCCCATGAAGAGCCCCGCGATGCGGAGGTGCGCGCTCGAGGAGATGGGCAGGAATTCGGTCAGACCCTGGACGAGGCCCAGGATGATCGCCTCGAGATAGCTCAAGCGTGCGCTCCACGTGTCGGGTGGCCCACCTGGGGCTCGGATCTAGTAGTTCAGGAGGAGGTCGCGGAGGACCTGCCTCCCGAAGACTAGTGCGTCGAGCGGGACCCGCTCGTCGACGCCGTGGAACATCGACGGGAAGTCCATGGACGCCGGCAGCTTGAGCGGCGCGAACCCGTATCCGGTGATCCCGAGCAGGCTGAGCGCCTTGTTGTCGGTGCCGCCGGAGAGCATGTAGGGCAGGACCTCGGCCTCGGGGTCGTGCGCCCCGAGGGTGGCGACCATGGCGTCCACGAGCGGTCCCTGGAAGGGGTTCTCGAGGCCGACGTCCTGGTGCACGATGCGCACCTCGACGCCCTCGCCGGCGAGCTCGCGGACCCGGTCGAGCACCTCGTCCTCCTCGCCCGGCAGGACGCGGATGTCGATGAGCGCCTCGGCGGTGTCCGGGATCACGTTGTGCTTGTAGCCGGCGTGCAGGAGCGTCGGGTTCGTCGTGGTGCGCAGCGTCGCCGCGATGAACTTCGAGGCCGTGCCCGTGGCGATCGCGAGGTCGTCGGGCGTGACCTGCGTCGGGTCCGCCCCGACGATGCGGGCGATCTCGTCGAGCAGTTGGCGCGTCGTGTCGGTGAGGTGGACGGGCCACTCCTCCATGCCGATCCGCGCGACCGCGCCCGCGAGCCGCGTGACGGCGTTGTCGCGGTTGACCTGCGAGCCGTGGCCCGCGGTGCCCGTGGCGACGAGGCGGATCCAGACGAGGGCCTTCTCGCCGGTCTGCAGCAGGTAGGCGCGCTTCCCGGCGAGGTCGATGGAGTAGCCGCCCACCTCGCTGATGGCCTCGGTCGCGCCCGCGAACCACTCGGGCCGGTTCTCGACGACGTAGGCGGAGCCGAGCACGCCGCCCGCCTCCTCGTCGGAGAAGAAGCCCATGATCAGGTCGCGCTCGGGGGCGCGGCCCGACGTGATGATCTCCTGCAGCGCGGTGATCATCATCGCGTCCATGTTCTTCATGTCGACGGCGCCTCGGCCCCAGAGCATGCCGTCCTTGATGACGCCGCCGAACGGGTCGACGGACCAGTTCGCGGGGTCGGCGGGCACGACGTCGAGGTGCCCGTGGACGACGAGCGCCGGCTTGTCCCTGTTGCGTCCCGGGATGCGCGCGAGGACGCTCGTGCGACCGGGCGCCGCGTCGATGAGCTCGGGCGTGAGACCCAGGTCCTTCAGCTGCTGCTCGACGTACTGGGCGGCCTCCGTCTCCCCCTCCGAGCGGCCCTCGCCGTGGTTGGTCGTGTCGAACCGGATGAGGTCGCGGGCGATCCGGGCGGTGGCGTCGAGGTCCTCGGGGAGCGTGTCGGTCATGGGTCCACGCTATCGAGGCCGGACGCGGGCGTCCTGCCGCCGGGTGGTCGGGGAGCCTCCCGGGCCGTGCTAATGTCGTCTCTCGGCAGCCGGAGACGGCGGGCCGCACATCCTGTCCGGATGGCGGAATTGGTAGACGCGCTAGCTTGAGGTGCTAGTGCCCGTATTAGGGCGTGGGGGTTCAAGTCCCCCTTCGGACACACACGAGAGCCGGTCGGATCCGCGAGGATCCGGCCGGCTCTTCCTCGTTCCGGCCCCGCTCCCCTCTTCTCGCGGCGGGCCCGGCTACAGTCGCACTCGGCCCGCGCGCGGGTCTCCCGACCCGAGAGCGAGATCCGATGACCGTCGTCGACAGCGCCGTGTACGTCCAGGGGGTCCGCACCGCGGATCCCGAGAGCCTCGACGAGACGTTCGAGGTCATGCGCGCGCGACAGGGCGTCGCGTGGATCGGCCTCTACCGGCCGGACCCGGAGGAGCTGCACCGCGTCGCCGACGAGTTCGGCCTGCACCCGCTCGCCGTCGAGGACGCCCTCGGCGGCCACCAGCGCTCGAAGATGGAGCGCTACGGCGACACCTGGTTCGTGGTGCTGCGCCCGGCGCGCTACCTCGACGACGACGAGCGCGTGGAGTTCGGGGAGCTGCACGTGTTCGTCGGGCCCGACTTCGTGGTCACCATCCGGCATGCGGAGTCCCCGGACCTCTCCGCGGTCCGCGACCGCCTCGAGGAGGACCGCGAGCTCCTCGCCCTCGGCCCGCGCGCCGTGCTGTACGCGATCCTCGACCAGGTCGTCGACGAGTACGGGCCCGTCGCGACGGGCCTCGAGGACGACGTCGACGAGATCGAGGACCAGATCTTCGGCGCCGACCCCGACGTCTCCCGCCGCATCTACGCGCTGATGCGCGAGGTCACCGCGTTCCAGCGGGCGACGGCGCCGCTCGGCTCCATCCTCGACGACCTCCGCCAGCGCGCCGAGGAGCACGAGGTGGACCTCGAGCTCCGCCGCGGCTTCCGCGACGTGCACGACCACGTCATCCGGGTCGCCGAGCGTGCCGACGCCTTCCGGACCCTGCTGCAGAACGCGCTCACGGTGCACACGACGCTCGTCGGCCAGAGGCAGAACGACGAGATGAAGAAGCTCACCGAGACGAGCCTCGCCCAGAACGACCAGGTCAAGCGCATCTCCTCCTGGGCGGCGATCCTCTTCGCGCCCACCCTCGTCGGGACGATCTACGGCATGAACTTCGTGAACATGCCGGAGCTGAAGTGGACATACGGCTACCCGCTCGCGCTCGGACTCATGGTCCTCATGGGCGTCGTCCTCTACGCGGCGTTCCGGAAGCGCGGCTGGATCTGATCGCCGGGCGGGTCGGCCGTCCGGCGCGGGGATAGGGTGACGGGATGCGCGTCGTCGTCATCGGAGCCACCGGCCACATCGGGACCTTCCTCGTCCCCCGACTCGTGGAATCCGGGCACGATGTCGTCGCGGTGAGCCGCGGGACGCGCGAGCCGTACCGCGAGTCGCCCCTGTGGGATCGCGTCGAGCGCGTGCGCGTCGATCGCGACGCCGAGGACGCGGCGGGCACGTTCGCGGAGCGGATCGCCGCCCTGTCGCCCGAGGTCGTCGTCGACCTGGTCTGCTTCACCCCCGACTCGGCGCGGCACCTCGTGGAGGGCCTGCGCGGCCGCGTGCGGCACCTCGTCCACATCGGCAGCATCTGGACCCACGGCCTCAGCGCCTCCCTGCCGCTGCGCGAGGACGACCCGAAGGAGCCCTTCGGCGAGTACGGCGTGCGGAAGGCGGAGATCGAGCGCTACCTCATCGCGGAGTCGCGGTCGGGGGGCGTGCCGTGCACGGTGGTGCACCCGGGCCACATCAGCGGGGGCGGCTGGCCCGTGATCACCCCCGTCGGCAACCTCGACCCCGCCGTGTGGACCGCGCTCGCCACCGGCGGCGCGCTCGCCGTCCCGGGATCGGGCAGCGAGACGATGCACCACGTGCACGCCGACGACGTCGCGCAGGTCGTGCAGCTGGCGATCGCCAACCGCGAGACCAGCGTCGGCGAGAGCTTCCACGCCGTGTCCGAGCGCGCGCTCTCGGTGCGCGGGTTCGCCCGGGCGGCGGCCTCCTGGTTCGGCCGCGAGCCCGAGCTGGAGCACCTCGACTGGGACGGGTTCCGTGCCCGCACCGAACCGGATCACGCCGACGCCAGCTGGCAGCACCTCAGCCGCAGCCACGTCGCGAGCATCGACAAGGCCCGGGACGTCCTCGGCTACGCACCGCGGTTCACGAGCGAGGAGGCGGCCCGCGAGGCCGTCGAGTGGATGGTGCGCGCGGGCGAGCTGGACGTGCCGCTCCCCCGCTGACCGAGGCGCGTCCTCGGCCGCCCTCTCAGACGAAGCGCGCGTCGAGGACCAGGCGGGTGCGGACCGCGAGCAGGCGCTCCGCGTCCATCGCGTGCAGGCCCGGCAGGCCCGCGGCGACGTGGTCGGCGAGGAGCGTGCGGGCGACCGCGTAGGCCGGGAGGGCGTGCGGGTCGTCGGCCGCGTGCAGGACGACGGGCGCCGCGCCGAGGACCCCGGACGGCAGCGAGAGCACCAGGCCGACCACGGGCACCTCCATCTCCCGGGCGAGCGCGCGGGCGCGGGAGTCGAGGCCGCGGAGGGCGGCGGCGCGCGCGGACGGATCCGTCGCGGCGACGGCTCCCGCTGGCACGGACTCGACGGCGACGAGGCCCTGCGGGCCCAGCACGAGGTGGTCGATGGCGTCGCCCGAGCGCGGCACGGCGACGCCGTTCCAGAACGCGTACGACGGACCGAGCTCCATCAGCTCGCGCGCCGTCTCCTCCTGCGCGACCGCCGCCCGGAGCGCCTCGGACGCCGCCGCGGGGACCTCGGCGACGAGGTCGGGCGCGTAGGCGTCGGCCTCGAAGCGCCGGCGCAGCCCCTCGAGCCGGGCGAGCCGGGCGCTGTACGCGGCCATGAGATCCGGATAGGCGCGGAGGGCGCGCTCGTGCGCGATGGCGTCCTCCTGCAGCCGCACGGCCGCCCGACGCCGGGGCTCCTCCGCGCGGTGCCAGGCGCGTCCGATCGGACCCGCGCCGGCGAGGCCGGCGGCCGCGCCCACGACGAGGCCGACGACCGCCGGCACGACGCCGACGCCCGCGACGAGGAGGACGAGGGCGAGCAGGACGCCGAGCACGGGCGGGGCGATGGCCCGCGCACGCCGGACGTAGGGCTCCGGCCGGTCGGACAGGGCGGTCCCGCCGCGCGGCGGCTCCGGGGCCGCGGGCACCGACGGCTCGGCGGGATCCGCCAGCCACTCGCGCACGAGGGACAGGTAGCGGAGCCGGGCGAAGCCGCCCGGGTGCCCGAAGCTGCGGGTGCGCGCGGCACTCCGTGCGCGTGGGGCGCCGGGACGACCGCGCCGGGACGCCGGATCCCACGCCTCGCCCGCGGCGGTGGAGCCGGGGGACGCCGGGTGGGCGCGGCCCACGGGGTCCTCGGGCGCCGGCGCGTCGCGGAGCGTGCGCTCGTAGCGGGCGCGGCTCTCCGGGTCCCCCACGGCCTCGAACGCGTCGCGGACGGCCTGGAACGCGTCGGCGCTGCCGCCCATGTCGGGGTGGGCGTCGCGCACGCGCCGACGGTAGGCGCGGCGGATCTCGTCCTGCGACGCGGACGGCTCGACGCCGAGCACGGCGTACGCGTCGGCGTGGGCGTCGCGCGACGGGACGGGCATCGGTGGCTCCTCGCGGGAACCGGTCGGGCGGCTCCCAGGATGTCGAGCGTAGGCGAGCCCGCCTGGACGACGCCCGAGCGCGCATCCGCGTCGACCGGTACCGCATCACAGCGCGCGCGCTCGCCCGCGCGGCGCGCGTGATACCACCGGAGGGCCGCCGCTGGCGAACTTCGCGCTCCGGGGCGGCATGCGTAGGGTGAGCCACCGCCGATGCCCCTCCCGGTGACCGACACATCATGAGGAGACCGACATGTGGGACTTCCTGCGCGACCGCGCCGACCAGATCGCGTTCTCCGCGTGGCAGCACCTCAGCCTCGTGGTGCAGTGCCTCGTGCTCGCGACGGTGATCGCCGTGGGGCTCGCGGCGCTGGTGTACCGCAGCCGTCCGCTCAGCTCGCTGGCCAACAGCGTCTCCGCGATCGGCCTCACGCTCCCCGCCTTCGCGCTCGTCGGGCTGCTCATCGCCCCGCTCGGCTTCGGCGTCGCGCCCGCCGTCGCGGTCGTCACGTTCTTCGCCGTGCTGCCCATCCTGCGGAACGCGGTGGTCGGGCTCACGGGCATCGACCCCGCGATCGTGGAGTCGGCGCGCGGCATCGGCATGGGCCGCGTCCGCACGCTGCTGCGGGTCGAGCTGCCGCTCGCGTGGCCCGTCATCCTCGGCGGGATCCGCGTGTCCGCGCAGATGGTCATGGGCATCGCCGCCGTGGCCGCGTACGTGCTCGGCCCGGGGCTCGGCGGCTTCATCTTCTCCGGGCTCTCCCGCCTCGGCGGCGCGAACTCGACCGAGTCCGTCCTCACCGGCGTCATCGGCGTCGTCCTGCTCGCCCTCCTGCTCGACCTCGTCCTCGTCGGCATCGGCCGGCTCACCACTCCGAGAGGCATCCGTGTCTGAGACCAGCACCCCCACCGCCCCCGAGATCAGCGGACGATCGATCCTGCTCGACGGCGTCACCAAGCGGTACCCGGGACAGGCGAAGCCCGCCGTCGACGGCATCACGCTGGAGATCCCCGCCGGCAAGATCGTCATGCTGGTCGGCCCGTCCGGCTGCGGCAAGACGACGACGCTGAAGATGATCAACCGGCTCATCGAGCCCACCGAGGGCCGTGTCGTCCTCGGCGACGAGGACGTGACCGGCATCGACGGCGACGAGCTCCGGCGCCGCATCGGCTACGTGATCCAGGCCGGCGGGCTCTTCCCGCACATGACCGTGGCCGCGAACATCGCCGTGGTGCCCAAGATGCTCGGCTGGGACGCCGCCCGCATCCGCGCCCGCGTGGACGAGCTGCTCGAGCTCGTCTCGCTCGACCCCGAGCAGTACCGCGACCGCTACCCGAAGGAGCTCTCGGGCGGCCAGCAGCAGCGTGTCGGCGTCGCCCGCGCGCTCGCCGCCGACCCGCCCGTGCTCCTCATGGACGAGCCGTTCGGCGCGGTGGACCCGATCACCCGGCAGCGCCTGCAGGACGAGCTCATCCGCATCCAGGCCGAGCTGCAGAAGACCATCGTCATCGTCACGCACGACTTCGACGAGGCCGTGAAGCTCGGCGACTGGATCGTCGTCTTCGCCGAGGGCGCCCGCATCGTGCAGTACGACACCCCCGAGCGGATCCTCGCGGAGCCCGCCGACGCGTTCGTCGAGGAGTTCATCGGATCGGGTGCCGGCCTCAAGCAGCTCACGCTCCGCCGCGTGGACGAGGTGCCGCTCGCGGACGCCGTCGTCGCCCGCCCCGGCGACGCCGCGCGCGACGTGCTCGCCCGCATGGACGAGGTCGGCCACCAGCACGCCGTCATCGTCGATGCCCGCAACCGCCCGATCCAGTGGCCGTCGCGCCGCCAGCTCGGCCGGCTCGAGGTCGTCGGCTCCGTCCCCGAGCCGCGGCTGCCGGTGATCGGCAACCGCGCGACCCTCAACGACGCGCTCGACACCATGCTCGTCTCGAGCGCGGGCGCCGCGCTCGTCACGGGACGCGCGGGCGCGTTCCTCGGCGTGATCGACGTCGAGACGGTCATGGACGCCATCACGAGCGTCCGCGCGCAGGCCGCCGGCGACCTCGCGGGCGCGCCCGTCGGCACGAACACCGGCACGATCGGCACCGTGGGCGCCGACGCCGCGCGGGCCGAGCAGGCCGCGGCGGACGCCCCCGCCTCCTCCGCGGCGCAGGACGGGCAGGACGGATGAGCGCCGTGACCGAGGCGCGCACCGAGGCCGTCGGCGGCGCCCAGGGCTGGCGTGGCCTCATCGCGCAGCCCGTCGCCATCGCTGCGGTCCTCGCGGCGTACCTGGTCTGGTTGGGCGTCGCGCCGCTCACCGCCGTGGAGCGCACGACCCTCGCGCCCTCCGCGCTGGGGAAGTCGACGCTCGAGCACCTCGTGCTCACCTTCTCGGCCGCGGCGATCGTGCTCGTCATCTTCATCCCGCTCGGCGTCCTGCTGACGCGCGGCCGCCTCCGCCGGTACTCCGCGCCCGTCCTCGCCGTGGCGAACTTCGGGCAGGCGGCCCCCGCCATCGGCCTCATCGTGCTGCTGAGCATCGTGTTCACGGGCAGCGGCTTCTTCGCCAGCCTCGTCGCGCTCGTGCTCTACGCCGCGCTCCCGGTGCTGCGGAACACCATGCTCGGCATCCGCGGCGTCGACGAGCGGCTCGTCGAGGCCGGCCGCGGCATGGGCATGAGCCGCGCGTCCGTGCTGTTCCGCATCGAGCTGCCGCTCGCCGTCCCCGTCATGCTCGCCGGGATCCGCACCGCCCTCGTGCTCCTCGTCGGCACCGCGTCGCTCGCGGCGTTCGTCAACGGCGGCGGGCTCGGGATCCTCATCACCACGGGCGTGAGCCTCTACGTCTACCCCGTGCTGGTCTCGGGGGCGCTGCTCATCGCGCTCCTCGCGCTCGCCATCGACTGGCTCGGCCGCGTCGTCGAGCACGTCGCCCGCCCGAAGGGACTCTGATCGTGCCGACACTCCCCCGCTCCGCCCGCCTGCGCCGATCGCTCGGCGTCCCCGCCCTCGTGGCGGCGGCCCTCGCGACGCTCACCGGCTGCGGCCTGCAGCCCGCGACGGCCTACGTCCCCGACGTCGCCCCCGGCTCCATCCAGCCCCTCGACCTGCCGGCCGGCGCGCACCTCACCATCACGTCCAAGAACTTCACCGAGCAGCTGATCCTCGGCAAGATCGCCGTGATCGCGGCGAAGGCCGCCGGGTTCGACGTGACCGACCAGACGAACGTGCCCGGCAGCGTGCCGGCGCGCGAGCTCATGACGAGCCACGGCGCCGACATGACGTGGGAGTACACCGGCACCGCGTGGCTCAGCTACCTGGGCGAGGCGAAGGGCATCCCCGACCAGCGCGCCCAGTACGAGGCCGTGCGCGACGCCGACGCGGCCAACGGGCTCACCTGGCTGACCCCCGCGCCGCTCAACAACACGTACGCGCTCGCGATCCGCAGCGAGGAGGCCGACAAGCTCGGCATCACGAAGCTCTCGCAGATCAAGGACCTGCCGGTGGACCAGCGCACCTTCTGCGTGGAGGCGGAGTTCAACTCCCGCTCCGACGGGCTGTCGCCGCTGCTGGAGACGTACGGGATCCCGCGCGGATCCGCCGACGGCGTGCCCGAGGGCAACGTGTCGATCTTCGACACGGGCGCGGTCTACACGGCCACGGATCGCGGCTCGTGCGAGTTCGGCGAGGTGTTCACGACCGACGGACGCATCGACAAGCTCGGCCTCACGATCCTCCAGGACGACCTCGGCTTCTTCCCGGCCTACAACGTCGCGCCCGTGCTCGACTCGGCGACGCTGGCGGAGTACCCGGGGCTCCAGGACGTCTTCGACCGGATCTCCCCCGTCATCACCGACGACGCCCTGCGCGAGATGAACCTCCGCGTCGACGACCAGGGCGAGGAGCCCGCGGACGTCGCCTACGAGTTCATGGTCGACCACGGGTTCGTCACCGCGCCCTGACCTCGACCGCCTCGTGCCGGGCGAGGTGCAGGAGCTCGCTCCGGATCCGCGCGCGCAGCTCGTCATGCGCGTGCCCGAGCGCGGTGGCGGGGTCCCGCCACCGCTCGGGCGCGTGCAGCCACACCGGACGCGCGACGAGCTCCGGCGGCTCCCAGGCGTAGCGGGGCCAGACGTGGGCGTGGACGAACGCGTCGGCGTTGCCCAGCACCTCGAGGTTCACGCGGCGGAAGCCCGGCACGAGGTCACGGCAGGCGCGCTCGACGGCGGTGGCGAGGAGGTCGGCGTCCGCGAGGAATCGCACGCGCTCGATCCGCGGCATCTCCGCGAGCGACGTCGCCGCCGGGTCCGTGCCCAGCAGCACGCAGTAGCCGGGGAGGAACTGCACGTCGCCGATGACGGCGTACCCGGCCCCCAGCTCGGCGAGGACGGTGGGGTTCTCGCCCCTCCTGGCTGATCCGATCCTGTCCTCGCGCCAGTCCACGCGCGACACGGTAGCCGCGCTGGCTGCGCATCCACCTGCGGAGCTGCCCCGCTCCACCCGGGCGCCCTGGCTGCGCATCCACCTGCGGAGCTGCCCCGCTCCACCCGGGCGCCCTGGCTGCGCATCCACCTGCGGAGCTGCCCCGCTCCACCCGGGCGCGCTAGCTGCGCATCCACCTGCGGAGCTGGTCGATGCGCTGCTGCAGCTGCGTGACGCTGCACTGGCCGACCGCGGGACCGCCGCACACGCGCCGGAGCTCCGCGTGGACGAGCCCGTGCGGCTCGCCGTGGAGCTTGGCGCGCATGCCGACGAGGCTGTTGAGGAGCTGCCGCTGCTCCTTGAGCGTGCGGTACAGCGGGATGTCGTCGGGGTCCTTGGGTGCGCCGCTCTCGGCCTGCTTCCGCTCCCGCTCGCTCGCGTGCTTCGACTGCCGGTGCTGCCGCTGGGCGAGGAGCTCGCGCACCTGCTCGGGCTCGAGGATCCCCGGGAGCCCGATGAACTCCTCCTCCTCGAGGCTGCCGACGTCGGCCATCTGCCCGAACTCGGCGCCGTCGAAGAGCACCTTGTCGAAGGTGGCCTCGGAGCCCATCGCCTCGAACGAGAACTCGCTGAGCAGGGAGTCGGACCCCTTCTCGCTGCGGTTCGCCTCGCCCATCATGGCGTCCTCGGGGTTGTAGAGGTCGCCCTCCTTCGAGGAGTCGCGGTCGAGGGCGTGGTCGCGCTGGCGCTCGAGCTCGTTGGCGAGCACGAGGAGGTTCGGGACACTCGGCAGGAAGATCGACGCCGTCTCGCCGCGGCGCCTGGCCCGCACGAAGCGGCCGATGGCCTGCGCGAAGAACAGCGGCGTCGACGCGCTCGTGGCGTACACGCCGACCGCGAGCCGCGGGACGTCGACGCCCTCGGACACCATGCGCACCGCGACCATCCACCGCATCGTCCCGGCGGAGAAGCGGTCGATGTTGGCGCTCGCCTCGACGTCGTCGGAGAGCACCAGGGTGACGGGCTGTCCGCTGATCCGCTGCAGGATCGCGGCGTATGCGCGCGCGGTCGTGTGGTCGGTCGCGATGACGAGCCCGCCGGCGTCGGGGATGGACTGCCGCACCTCGCTGAGGCGCCGGTCGGCCGCGGCGAGCACCTGCGGGATCCACTCGCCGTCGGGTGCGAGCGCCGTGCGCCACGCCTGCGAGGTGATGTCCTTCGTGTTGCCCTCGGCGAGCTGGGCCTCCATCTCGTCGCCCATCTTGTTGCGCCAGCGCATGCTGCCGGCGTAGGCGAGGAAGATGACGGGCCGCACGACGCCGTCGGCGAGCGCGCGCCCGTACCCGTAGTCGTAGTCGGTCTGCGAGAGGCGGACGCCGCGGTGGTCGCGGAGGTAGCTCACGAACGGGATGGGCGAGGTATCGGAGCGGAACGGGGTGCCCGTGAGCGAGAGGCGGCGGGTGGCGCGCTCGAAGGCCTCGCGGATCGCGTCGCCCCAGCTGAGCGCGTCGCCGCCGTGGTGGACCTCGTCGAGGATCACGAGGGTGCGGCTCGACTCGGTCATGGTCTTGTGCAGGTAGGGGTTCGCGGCGACCTGCGCGTAGGTCACGGCGGCCCCGTGGTAGTGCCGGCCGAGCGCGCCGGACGCGTTGGTGTACATGGGGTCGAGGCGGACGCCCGCGCGCGCGGCCGCGTCGGCCCACTGCTTCTTGAGGTGCTCGGTGGGCGCGACGACCGTGACCTTGTCGATGGTCTTCCGGTGCAGCAGCTCGGAGGCCAGCCGGAGCGCGAACGTGGTCTTGCCGGCGCCCGGCGTCGCGTTGGCGAGGAAGTCCCGCGGCTCCTTCTCGAAGTACGCGGTGAGGGCCTCCTCCTGCCAGGCTCGCAGCTTGCTGACGGTGCCCCAGGCGGCGCGCTCCGGGAAGGCCGGCGAGAGGTGCTCGGCCGCGGCGGATCCGACGTGCGGTGGAGGGGTCGGCATGGTGCTCACTCGACCTCACGATACCCGCACCCGGGGACGCTCCCGTCGATCGCGGGACCGCCGGGGCGGTGCGCGGCGGGCCGATCCGCGCCGTCCGCGGCCTCGGGTCGGCGGCGCGGGGCGCGGGCGGATCCGGGCCTCGGCGACGGGCCGGGCGCGTCGCCGCGACGCGGGTCCGATCGGCGCCCACCGGCCGTCCGGCAGGGGCTCAGGACGGGCGCGGAACCGGTCCGAGCAGCGTGGTCGCGATCGTCTCCGCGGCCTGCCGGTCGCTCGACGGGTGGAAGCCGCCGGCCAGCACGTCGCGGTACAGGCGGCCGAGCTCGTCGCCCGTGCGGAGGGATCCGCCGCCCGCGACCTCGACGGCCCGCCGCACGACCTCGGCCGCCGTCCGGGTCGCCCGCACCTTGGCGCCGACGAGGAGCGACGCCCAGCGGTCGCCGTGGTCGACGCCGCGGTCGACGTCGTCCGCGAGCGCCGTGAGCTGCGGGAGGAGCGCGTCCTGCGCGAGCGCGGCCTCCGCGACGAGGTGCCGGATCCCGGGGTCGGCCGCGAGCGCGGCGCCGCCGGCCGCGCGCGAGGTGCGGCGGAGCGCCGACTCCACGGCGAGGTCGAGCGCGCGCTGCCCGATCCCGGCGTACACGGCGGCGATGAGCAGCTCGAACGCCTGCAGCACGGCGAGCGCGAACGGGTCGTCGCGGCGGCCGTGCTCCCGCCGGCGGACGACGTCGGCGGGCTCCGCGCGCACGTCCCGGAGGATCACCGTGTGGCTCTGCGTCGCGCGCATGCCGAGCGTGTCCCAGTCGGGCACGATCTCGAGGCCGGGCGCGTCCCGCGGCACGAACGCGTGCACGAGGAGCGGCCGATCGGGATCCGCGTCGTCCCGGCCGAAGAGGCCGAGCCGGGTCCACGCGGGCGCCATGCTCGACGTCGACTTGGTGCCCGTGAACCGGTACCCGCCGTCCGCGTCCGGTTCGGCCCGCGTGAGCGCGTCGGCGAGGGCCTGGTCGTTGCCGGGCTCGCTGATCGCGAAGGCCAGCAGCTCGTCGCGGCCCGCGTCCTCGAGGACGCCGCGGAGCGAGTCGTCGCCGCGGTCCGCGAGGATCCGGGCCACGGCCGTCCAGACGAGGTGCATGCCGACCCCCAGCGCCGTGGCGGGCGCCGCCTGCGCGAGGAGGTGCTGCGCGCGTACGGCGTCGGCGAGCGAGGCGCCGGATCCGCCGAGGTCACGCGGCACGAGCAGGCGCAGATGGCCGGCGGCGCGCAACTCGACGAGGTCCTCGGCGAAGAACGCGTTGCGGGCGTCGTACCCGGCCGCGCGCGAGCGGATCCGGTCGAGCAGCGCGTCGTCGAGGTGCGCGAGCGGGTCGGCCGGGGAGGCGGGCGTCATGGGCCCAGTCTCCCCCGCGCAGCCGTCGCGCCGGATGCCGGATGCCGGATGCCGCGTGCTCAGGTGGCGGACAGCACCAGCGCGTTGCCCCAGGGGTCCTCGAAGGCGAGCTCCCGGCCGTCGTCGCGCGTGGCGACGCCCGCGGCGCGGAGGCGCGCGTCCACCGCCACGACCTCGTCGCGCGTGGGCACCTCGATGCGCACCGCGCCCAGCCCGAGCGTCGCGGGCCGCCGTCCGGCGCCGCGGCTGTTCCAGGTGTTCATGGCCATGTGGTGGTGGTACCCGCCCGCGGAGACGAAGATCGCGGATCCGTGCCAGCCGGCGACGAGCTCGAAGCCCAGCGTGTCGACGTAGAAGGCGGACGCCTGCTCGGTGTCGCCCACCTGCAGGTGCACGTGCCCGATGCCGGCCGCGTCGGACGCGGCGTCGGAGACGGGCGCGAGCTCGTCGCGGAGGAACGCGTTCGGGTCGAGGCGGAGCGAGTCCATGACGATCCGCCCGTCCTGCCAGGTCCACTCGTCGCGGGGCCGGTCGGTGTAGAGCTCGACGCCGTTGCCCTCGGGGTCGGTGAAGTAGAAGGCGCGGCTCACGAGGTGATCCGCGCTGCCGGTGAAGGTGCCGGGCGCGCGCTGGGCGAGCGAGGCGACGGAGCGGGCGAGCGCGGCCGGCTCGTCGAAGAGCACGGCCGTGTGGAAGAGGCCGGCGTTCCCGGGGCTCGGGAGGTCGAGGCCGCTCGCGGGCTCGAGCACCACGGCGGGCACGCCCGCGCGACCGAGCGTCGTGGACTGGACGCCCTCGTCGAGCTGCTCGAGGCCGACCGCGTCGCGGTAGTAGGCGGTCATGCGGTCGAGGTCGCCGACGAGCAGGGTCACGGGCCCCATGGTCGTGTCGGCGGAGAGCAGGTCGGGCATGGGTCCTCGTTCCTCGGGTGGTGCATCCAGTTGCTTGAATGCTCAACCAATACCATCACGCCGGCATTCCCTGGGCCCGCGCGCGGGCGTTCCTATGATGGGAGCGTCCCACCCGGAAGGAAGCGCATGACCGAGCCCCACCCCTGGCGCCGCTACGTCGCCCTCGGCGACTCCTTCACGGAGGGCATCGGCGACCCCGAGCCGGGCAGCCCGGGCGGGCACCGGGGCTGGGCCGACCGGGTCGCCGAGGTGCTGGCCGACCAGGTCGAGGGCTTCTCCTACGCGAACCTCGCCATCCGCGGGCGCCTGCTCGGGCAGATCGCCGACGAGCAGGTCGAGCCCGCGCTCGCGCTGCACCCGGACCTCGTCTCGCTCTCCGCGGGCGGCAACGACATCCTCCGGCCCGGCGCCGACCCCGACCGCCTCGCGGAGCGCCTCGACCGGATGGTCGCCCGGCTCGCCTCCGAGGGCGCGACCGTGGTGCTCTTCACGGGCACCGACGTGAAGTTCTCCCCCGTCTTCGGGCGCCTCCGCGGCAAGGTCGCGATCTACAACGAGGACATCCGGGCGGTCGCCGCCCGGCACGACTGCATCGTGGCCGACCAGTGGTCGCTCACCGAGATCCAGGATCCGCGCATGTGGGACGTCGACCGGCTGCACCTCGCGCCGCTCGGGCACCACACCGTCGCGCGCATGGTGCTGCAGGCGCTCGCCGTCGAGAACGACCTCGAGCCCTTGAAGCCGGAGCCGCTGCCGACGCGCACCTGGCGCCAGGCGCGCGCCGGCGACATCGACTGGGCGCGCTCGTACTTCGTGCCGTGGGTGCTGCGGCGCCTCCGGCACCAGTCCTCGGGCGACGGGCGCACGGCCAAGCGGCCGGACGCGTCGCCGTGGACGCGCGTCGACGCCGGCGGCTGACCATCCGGCGTCTCAGCCGAGCAGCTCCCCCGGGTTGCCGAGGCGCCACCATCCGTCGGGCCCCGGGATCGCGCGGTCGAGCGCCAGCGGCACCCGCACCGTCTCCTGCCCGGCCGTGACCGTGGCCGCGCCGACCTCGGTGCCGGCGGCGGCCTCCCCGGATCCGGACGCCTCGACGGTCGTGGAGACGGGCGTGTCGCCCCATACCAGGAGCGACTCGTCCGCGGTGGCGACGGCCTGCGCCGTCGCGCCCCACGCGGTCGTGTAGTCGGCGAAGGGCTCCCCCGCCGTGGCCACCTGCACCACGTGCAGGTTCGCCGACACCGTCGGCAGGAGCGCGGTCACCTGCCTGGCCAGCTCCGCGTGGTCCGTCGCGCCGAGCGTCACGCCGACGAGCGTCACGTCCCGGTCGCCCACCTTCGTGTCCACCGCCCAGAGCAGGCACTTGCCCGCCTGCTCCAGCGTGCCCGTCTTGATGCCCCGGAACCCGGGGATGCCGGCCAGCTGGTTGCGGTTCTCCACCGTGCCCACGCCCGCCACGTCGGCGCTCCGCTGGTCGACGATGCCCGACAGCACGGGGTCCGCGAGCACCATCTCGCCGATGCGGACGAGGTCGGCCGTCGTGCTCACGGTCGCGGGCGAGAGCCCCATCGCATCGGCGACGTGCGTGCCCGTGAGCCCCTGCTCGGCGAGCCACGCGTTCGCGGCCGCGACGAAGGCGTCGTTCGAGCCGTACGCCCAGACCCCGAGCGCGGCCGCGTAGTTGTTGGCGCTGGCGAGCAGCGCGCCCTCGAGCAGGTCGCGCTGCGAGAGGCTCGTGCCCGGGACGGCGGGCTCGACGATGCCGTCCTGCTTGAGGATCTCGCCGCGCAGCGCCTCGTCCTCGGCCGTGAAGGTGACCTGCGGTCCGTCCTCCCCCGGCGCGAGCGGCTTGGCCCTCAGCACGACGAGGGCCGTCACGGTCTTGGTGATGCTGGCCATCGGCCGGGGCGTCGGATCCTGGTCGTCCGTCGCGAGCACGCCGTCGAACCCGACGGCGCCGACCGCGGAGACGCCCGCGGTCGGCCACGTCTCGGGCGTCGGGACGTTGACGACGGGCGACGGCGCGTCGACCTGCGCGACCGCGGCAGGCGGATCCGCCGTGAGGGTGACGGGGACGTACACACCTGCCGAGACGAGGAGCGCCGCGGCGAGGCCGCCCAGCGTGAGGCGGCGCGTGCGGCTCACGCGGGGACCCGCAGCGCGTAGAGGGCCACGGCGCTCGCCGCGGCCACGTTCAGCGAGTCGACGCCGTGCAGCATGGGGATCACGACCGTCGAGTCCGCGTGCCGGAGCGCGTGCCGGCTGAGGCCGTCGCCCTCGGTGCCGAGCACGAGCGCGATCCGCTCCGGCGCGTCCGCCGCGAAGGCGTCGAGCGTCACCGCGTCGTCCTCCAGCGCGAGCGCGGCGAGGTGGAAGCCGGCCTCGTGCAGGAGCGGCGCGGCCTCCGGCCACTCGGGCAGCCGGGTCCACGGCACCTGGAGCACGGTGCCCATGCTCACGCGCACGCTCCGGCGGTAGAGCGGGTCGGCGCAGCGCGGGGTGATGAGCACGGCGTCGGCGCCGATGCCCGCGACGGCGCGGAAGATCGCCCCGACGTTCGTGTGGTCGACGATGTCCTCCAGCACGACGACCCGGCGCGCGTCGCGCAGCACGTCCGCGACCGCGGGCAGCGGCGGACGGTGCATCGCGGCGAGCGCCCCGCGGTGCAGGTTGTAGCCGGTGAGCCGCTCGAGCACGGGAGCGGCACCCACGAAGACCGGCACGTCGGGGAAGCCACCGAGGAGCGGCGCGACGTCGTCGAGCCACTGCTCCTGCACGAGGACCGAGCGCGGCACGTGCCCCGCGGCGAACGCGCGGCCCATGACCTTGGTGGACTCGGCGATGTAGAGGCCGCCCGCGGGCTCGCTCACGCGACGGAGGGCCACGTCGGTGAGACGCGAGTAGTCCTCGAGGCCCGGCGAGGAGAGGTCCTCGATGCGGTGGATGTGCACGCCGGATCCTCTCTCGGTCCGCCGGGAGGGTTGCGGAGCCACTTCGCGCGGAGCCGTCGCGGGGATGCGCTGTCTAGACTCGACAGGACAATGATGCCCTGCCCCGTCGCCGCCCGCCGACACGGCGGGGCGCCAGCTCGGCACCGGGAGGCCCCATGAGCACCGCTCTCCGTGACGATCCCCGACCCCCCGCGGGGTCCACGATCGCCGAGGCGGTCGAGCTGATGCGCGGCCGCCGCACCGCCGTCCTCACGGGCGCCGGCCTCAGCACCGACTCGGGCATCCCCGACTACCGCGGCGAGGGCGCCCCGAAGCGCGACCCCATGACCTTCCAGCAGTTCCGCAGCGAGGGCGACGACTTCCGCCGCCGCTACTGGGCGGGCGGGCACCTCGGCTGGAAGGCCTTCAGCTCCGCGCGGCCCAACGACGGCCACCGGGCGCTCGCCGACCTCGAGTCCGCCGGCGTCGTCGGCGGCCTGGTCACGCAGAACGTCGACGGCCTGCACGAGCGCGCGGGATCCCGCCGCGTCGTGGACCTGCACGGCTCGCTCGACCGCGTCCTCTGCCTCGACTGCGGCCAGGCCTACGCGCGCTCGGCGATCGCCGACCGCATCAGCGCCGAGAACCCCTGGCTCGACCAGCCCGACGCGGTCGAGCTGAACCCGGACGGCGACGCGCAGGTGCACGACGTGGACCGCTTCCGGATCCCCGTCTGCAGCGTGTGCGGCGGCATGCTCAAGCCCGACGTGGTGTTCTTCGGCGAGCTCGTGCCCACGGAGCGCTTCCGCGACGCGAGCGCCATCGTGTCCGAGGCGGACGTCCTGCTCATCGCCGGGTCGTCCCTCGCGGTCAACTCCGGCATCCGCCTGCTCGAGATCGCCCGGAGGGGCCGCATGCCGATCGTGATCCTCAACCGCGGCACCACCAAGGGCGACACCCGGGCGACCGTGCGCCTCGAGGGCGGCACGAGCGAGATCCTCCGCGCCATCGCGACGGAGCTCGCGTCGTGACGCGGATCGTCCTCGTCCGCCACGGCCGCACCGCGTGGAACGTGGAGCGGCGCGTGCAGGGATCCAGCGACATCCCCCTCGACGACACCGGCCGCGCGCAGGCCGCCACCGCGGGCGCGCTGCTCGCCGAGGCCGTCGCCGGCGGCGCGCGCTGGGACGCGGTGCACGCGAGCCCGCTGAGCCGCGCCTTCGAGACGGCGTCGATCATCGCGGAGCACCTCGCGCTCGGCGGCGCGCCGACGACGGGCCCGCTGCCGGAGCCCGCGCTGGCGGAGCGCCGCTACGGGCTCGCGGAGGGGCTCACGCACACCGAGATCGAGGCGCGCTTCCCGGACGGCGACGTGCCCGGTCGCGAGACCGTGGAGTCCGTCACCGAGCGCGCGGGAGCCGCGCTGCTGCGCCTCGCGGAACGGCACCCGGGCGGGTCGATCATCGCGGTGTCGCACGGCGGCGTCATCGCGGCGCTCGCCCGCAGCCTCGACGCGTCGCTCGTCGGCCGCCAGGGGCCCATGATCGAGAACGGCTCGGCGCACACGTTCGGCGTGGTCGACGGCGAGCTGTCGCTGCTGCGCTTCGGCGGCATCGCGGACCTCGCCGGCGTCGTGGACCTCGACCCGGCGCGCCGGGCCTGACCCGACGCCGCTCCCCCGCGGCCCGCGCCGGCGCGCGGCTCAGGCGCCGCGACGCCCCGTCCGGGCGACCTGCTCGAGGAGGTCGCCGAGCGCTTCCGCCGACCTGTCCCAGTCGTACTCGGCGGCGCGGGCGATGCACGCCGCCGACCGTCGCCGCCATTCGTCCGGGTCCTCCAGCGCGCGCACGGCCGCGGCGAACCCCTCGGCGTCGTCCGGGTCCACGTACACGGCCGCGTCGCCGCCGATCTCGCGGAAGATCGGGATGTCGCTGACCACCACGGGCAGGCCGACGCTCATGGCCTCGATCACGGGGATCCCGAACCCCTCGTCCCGGGACGCCGTGAGGAGCGCGGTCGCGCCGCGGAGCGCGGACGCGTACTCGGCGTCGCTCGCGCCATCGCGGAAGACGAGCCGCGCCCCGTCCGCGATCGCCTCCAGCCGCTCGCGCTCCGCCTGGCCGACGCGGCTCATGAGGTGCAGCTCGTGGTCGGGCAGGTCGTCGGCCGCGCGCACGAGCGTCTCGACGTTCTTGTAGGGCATGTACGAGCCCATGTAGACGAGCGTGCGCTCGACGGGTGCGTCGCGCGGCCCGTCCGGGCGGCCGTCGGGCGCGGGCGCGAGCTCGGCGGCGTTCGGCACGACGACCACGGGCCGCGTGGTCAGCCGGTGCGCGCGGATGAGGCCGCGTGTCGTCTCGCTGACCGTCACGATCGCGTCGGCCCGGTCGAGCAGCAGCCGCTGCGGCCACCACGCGAGGTGGAAGGCCCGCCAGAGCGCGCGCACGGGCGCGGGCAGGTCGCGCGGCGGACGCCGGTGCCGGTAGTAGATGAGGTCGTGCAGCGTGAGCACGAGCGGGTACGTGCGGCCGCGGGATCCCATCGTCTGCATGGGGCTGTAGACGACGTCGGGCCGCATGCGCGACACACGACGGGCGACCCACGGCTCGCGCGGCCCGGTCGGCGAGCTGACGAGCTGCCACGGCAGGTCGGGCAGGAGCGCGAGCTGGCGGTGGTCGCTGATGAGCATGGTCACGTCGAAGCGCGCGCCCAGCCGCGCGACGAGCTCGGCGCCGTAGCGGCTGATCCCGTCGTGCCGGCCGATGCGCGTGTACCTGCAGTCGAACACGAGCCTCATGACGCGCTCCCCTCGTCCAGGAACGCGCGGATGGAGCCGGCCGCCTCCCGGGGCGTCTCGTAGTGGATGAGGTGCCCGACCCGCGGGATCACCTCGAGCCGGGCGTCGGCGAAGAGGCGCTGCAGCCGGTGCTGCGCGGCGACGGGCGTGATGTCGTCGCGCTCGGCGGCCACCAGCAGCACGGGGACGGCGACGCGGGGCGCGTACGTGCTCGCGTCCGACGACACCGACGCGCGGAACGCCTCGAGCACGACGCGGCGGTCGCTGAACGCGCTGAAGAAGCGGTCGTGCTGGTCGTTGATCCACCGGCGGAGCGAGCGGTCGCGCGTCTTCGCCATGGCCTCGCTCATCACGCGGACGATGACGCGGTTGCGCAGCAGGCCGAAGCCCGCGCGCTCGGGCAGCACGGCGGCGGCGCGGTAGTACAGCACGGCGAGCCGGGTGAGGATCCCCCGCGGTCCCTCGAGCGCCGGAGCGGCGATCGGGTTGACGAGGATCGCGCGGGGGCTCGGGAGGCCGCCAGCGAGCGCGGCCGAGACGACGATCGACCCGAACGAGTGGCCGAGCACGGTGGCGTCGCGCGTGCCGGTCGCGTCGACGAAGGCCCGCAGCCACGCGGAGTAGCCGGGGATGTCGTGCCGCGCGTCGACGAGCGGCGTCGAGTCGCCGAACCCCGGCAGGTCGGGCGAGAGGATCCGCACGCCCGGCAGCTGCGCGACGACCGGCTCCAGCCCGTGGTGGTCCCCGCGGAACCCGTGCACGACGACGAGCGTCTGCGGGGCGTCGGCGGGCCCGTACTCCCACCAGGCGGTGCGGCTCCCGAGGAGGTCGACGGTGCGGCGGACCACGGGGATGCGGTCGAGCTGGGCGGCGTAGGGCGAGGGGACGGTCATCGAGGACGAGTCTACGAGCGGGCGCCGCCCCGGCCCCCGGGCGCGCCGGGCTCCGTCCGCCCGGCCTTCCGCGCCTAGAGTTGCGACGAGCCTTCCCGCCCCGAGTCGATGCCCCCGTCGCGCCCATGAGGAGAACCGTGAGCTTCACCGCCCCCATCACCCTGCCCGGCCTCACCCTCGACAAGCAGTGGTACAAGCGCTCGGTCTTCTACGAGGTGATGATCCGCTCGTTCGTCGACTCCAACGGCGACGGCACCGGCGACATCCAGGGCCTCATCTCCAAGCTCGACTACCTGCAGTGGCTCGGCATCGACGGCCTGTGGATCCCGCCCTTCTTCCAGTCGCCCCTCCGGGACGGCGGCTACGACATCAGCGACTACATGTCCGTCCTCCCCGAGTTCGGCACGCTCGACGACTTCAAGGAGCTCGTCACCAAGTCGCACGAGCGCAACATGCGGATCGTCATCGACCTCGTGATGAACCACACCTCCGACCAGCACGAGTGGTTCCAGCAGTCCCGATCGGACCCCGACGGCCCGTACGGCGACTTCTACGTCTGGAGCGACACCGACGAGAAGTACGAGGACATCCGCGTCATCTTCGTCGACACCGAGGAGTCCAACTGGACCTTCGACCCGGTGCGCCGCCAGTTCTTCTTCCACCGCTTCTTCTCGCACCAGCCCGACCTGAACTTCGACAACCCGAAGGTGCACGAGGCCATCTACGGCGTCATCCGCCACTGGCTCGACATGGGCGTCGACGGCCTGCGCCTCGACGCGATCCCGTACCTCTACGAGACGGAGGAGGGCAACGGCGAGGGCGAGCCCGCGACGCACGAGTTCCTCAAGCGCCTGCGCGCCATGGTCGACGAGGAGTACCCGGGCCGGATCCTCATCGCCGAGGCGAACCAGTGGCCCCGCGAGGTCTCCGCGTTCCTCGGCACCGAGGAGGAGCCCGAGTGCCACATGGCGTTCGACTTCCCGATCATGCCGCGCATCTTCTACTCCCTCCGCTCGCAGACCGCGGACGAGCTGAAGCGGATCATGAGCGAGACGTTCGAGATCCCCGAGGCGGCCGCGTGGGGCGTCTTCCTCCGCAACCACGACGAGCTCACGCTCGAGATGGTGAGCGAGGAGTACCGGCAGGCCATGTACGGCTGGTACGCCTACGACCCGCGCATGCGCGTCAACATCGGCATCCGCCGCCGCCTCGCGCCGCTCCTCGACAACTCGCGCGCCGAGCTCGAGCTCGTGCACGCGCTCCTGTTCTCCCTCCCCGGAAGCCCGTTCCTCTACTACGGCGACGAGATCGGCATGGGCGACAACATCTGGCTGCCGGACCGCGACGCGTCCCGCACGCCCATGCAGTGGACCCCCGACCGCAACGCCGGCTTCTCCACCGCCGACCCGGGCAAGCTCTACCTCCCCGTCGTGCAATCCCTCGTCTACAACTACGCGCAGATCAACGTGGAGTCGCAGCTCGCCCAGTCGCGCTCGCTGCTGCACTGGGTGCGGAACGTCATCCACGTGCGGAAGGCCCACCCGGTCTTCGGACAGGGCACCATCCGCGTGCTCCCGACCGACCACGAGAGCGTCCTCGCGTTCGTGCGCTCCTACGAGGGCAGCGGCACGCACTTCGGCGACCGAGCCGAGGACGTGCTGTGCGTCTTCTCGTTCGCGCACAACCCCGTCTCGGTCACCATCGACGCGTCCGACTTCGCCGGCTCGCAGCTGTACGACCTCTTCGGCGGCGGCGTCTTCCCGACCGTCGGCGACGACGGTCGCCTCACGCTGACGCTCGCGACGCAGAGCTTCTACTGGCTGCACATGGGTGCGCCCGCCATCGGCGGTCGCCCGTAGCATCTACAGGATGACCTCCCGCTGGCACGACACACTGGCCTCGTTCGACCTCGAGACGACGGGGGTGGACGTCGAGACCGCGCGCATCGTCACGGCCTGCATCGTCGTGCTCGACGCGCAGGGCGAGGTCGTCGAGCGGCACGACTGGCTCGCGGATCCCGGCGTGGAGATCCCCGCGGGCGCGGCGGCCATCCACGGGGTCACGACGGAGCGCGCGCAGGCCGAGGGCCGCGACGCGGCCGCGGTCGTGCTCGAGATCGTCACCACCATCCGCGAGGTGTTCGCCCGCGGCCTCGCGCTGGTGGTCTACAACGCGCCCTACGACCTCACGCTCCTCAACCGGGAGGCCGTGCGGCACGGGGTCGAGCCCCTGCGCGACACCGGCCCCGTCATCGACCCGCTCGTCATCGACAAGGCGGTGGACACCTACCGGCGCGGCAAGCGCACGCTGTCCGTCGCGGCCGAGCACTACGGCGTGCGCCTCGACGACGCGCACGACGCCGGCGCGGACGCCATCGCCGCCGGCCGCGTGGCCCAGGCCATCGCCGGGCGCTACGCCGACCAGCTCGACATCCCCGTCCTCGACCTGCACGACCGCCAGGTCGACTGGTCGCGCGTCCAGGCGGAGAGCTTCCAGGACTACATGCGGCGCACGCGCGATCCCGCGTTCACCACCTCGGGCGCCTGGCCCGAGCGCCACGCCGACAGCTGAGCCGGTCCGCGTCGCCCATCCGCGCGAGGTGGGCGACGCCGGGGACGACGAAGGGCGCCCGGCCGAGGCCGGGCGCCCTTCGTGGTGCAGCGGGAGGCTGCTACTTCTTGGTGCCGAAGCCCGCGTAGCGCGAGTTGAACTTCTCGACGCGACCGGCGGAGTCCATGATGCGCTGCTTGCCCGTGTAGAACGGGTGCGACTCGCTCGAGATCTCGACGTCGATGACGGGGTACGTCTTGCCGTCCTCCCACTCGATGGTCTTCGAGCTGCCGACGGTCGAGCGGGTGAGGAACGTCGCACCGGAGGCGAGGTCGCGGAAGACGACGGGGGCGTACTGGGGGTGGATGTCGGTCTTCATCGGGGAGTGTCCTTCGTCGGTTCGATATCGTGCGCGGGAAGCGTGGGTGCCCGGGATGATCACCGGACCAGTGGACGAGCCTACCAGACGGGTGCCGGGAACGGGTCGGCGCGCCGGCGAGAGGCGCGACGGGATCAGCGGCGGACGGCGCGGGCCGTGAAGCGGCCGTCGTCATGCGTGACCTCGAGCTCGAGACCGAACGCGCGTCCGAGGTTGTCGGCCGTGATGACGTCGCCGAGCGGCCCGGCCGCGACGACGGCGCCCTCGCGCAGGAGCAGCCCGTGCGTGAAGCCGCGCGGGATCTCCTCGACGTGGTGCGTGACCATGACGATGCCGGGTGCCTCGGGCGCCGAGGCGTAGCCGCCGAGGAGCTGCAGCAGCTCCTCGCGCGCGCCGAGGTCGAGGCTCGCGGCCGGCTCGTCGAGGAGGAGCAGCTCGGGATCGGTCATGATCGAGCGGGCGATCTGCACGCGCTTCTGCTCGCCGTCGCTCAGCGTGCCGAACCTCCGCTGCTCGAGGTGGCCGAGGCGCCACTCGGCGAGCACGCGCTGGGCGCGGCGCACGTCGATGTCCTCGTAGTCCTCGTTCCAGCGGCCGGTGACCGAGTACGCGGCGGTGAGCACGACGTCCAGCACGGTCTCGTCGGCGGGGATGCGCCTGGCCATCGCGGTGGACGCGAAGCCGATGCGCGAGCGGAGCTCGAAGACGTCGACGCGGCCGAGCTCGTGGTCGAGGACGGTCGCCGTGCCCGAGGACGGGTGCGCCATGGCGGAGGCGATCTGCAGGAGGCTCGTCTTCCCCGCGCCGTTCGGCCCGAGGACGACCCATCGCTCGTCGCCGTCCACCGTCCACTCCACCTGGTCGAGGATGGTCGTCCCGTTCCGGACGAAGGACACTCCGGACAGGGAGAGGACGTGGCTCATGCGGAGGAGTCTACCGGCCCGGACCCCGCGCACCTCCCGGTCGCGGTGCGAGCCGGGAGGCGCGGACGGCGGTGCGCCACCGTGCGCTCAGCGCAGGATCGACGCGTAGATCGCCTCGGTCTGGCGGGCGATGCGGTCCCAGCCGAACTCGCGCTCGGCGCGCACGCGGCCGGCCTCGCCCATGCGGCGCGCGGCGTCGGGATCCGCGACGACCTCGGTCAAGGCGTCGGCGAGGTCGCGGACGAAGCGCGCGGGATCCGTGGGCGTGCCCGTGCCGTCCGTGGCCTGGTCGATGGGGACGAGGCGGCCGGTGACGCCGTCGTCGACGACCTCGGGGATCCCGCCCGTGGCCGTGCCGACGACGGGCGCGCCGCACGCCATGGCCTCGAGGTTCACGATGCCGAGCGGCTCGTAGACGGAAGGGCAGACGAAGACGGTGCCGGCGGTGAGGACGGCGGAGAGCTCACGGCGCGGCAGCAGGCGGTCGATCCACACGACGCCCGAGCGCTCCTCCTGCAGCCCGCGGACGAGGGCCGTCACCTCCTCCATGATCTGCGGGGTGTCGGGCGCGCCCGCGCACAGCACCATCTGCACGTCGGCGGGCAGCAGCGCGGCGGCGCGGAGGAGGTAGGGCAGGCCCTTCTGGCGAGTGATCCGGCCGACGAAGACGACCGACGGCCGCGACGGGTCGATGCCGAGGGAGCGCACGAGCTCGTCGTCGTGCACGGGCGACCACGCCTCGAGGTCGATGCCGTTGTAGACCGTGTGGACCCGGGCCTCGTCCAGCGCCGGGTACGAGCGGAGGATGTCGCGCTTCATGCCGTCGCTGACGGCGATCACGGCGTCCGCCGCCTCGTACGCGGTGCGCTCGATCCAGCTGGAGACGCGGTAGCCGCCGCCCAGCTGCTCGGCCTTCCACGGGCGCAGCGGCTCGAGGCTGTGCGCGGTGACCACGTGCGGGATCCCGTGCAGCATCGACGCCACGTGGCCCGCGTGGTTCGCGTACCAGGTGTGCGAGTGGACGACGTCGGCGCCCGCCACGTCGCTCGCGATCGCGAGGTCGACGGCCATCGTCTGCAGGGTCGCGTTCGCCTCGCGCAGCTCCGCCGGGACGGGGTAGGAGAAGACGCCGGGCTCGTCGCGCGGCGCGCCGAAGGCCCGGACGACGACCTCGGTCCTCTGCCGCATGGCCTTCACGAGCTCGGTGACGTGCACGCCGGCACCCCCGTATACCTCGGGCGGATACTCCTTGGTGATCACGTCTGCTCGCATTGGTCGAACGCTAGTACATGCCCCGACGTGCATCTACGCTGGACCAATGGCATCGAAGAAGATCTTTGGAATCGTGCTCGCCGGCGGCGAGGGCAAGCGCCTCATGCCCCTCACCGCGGACCGGGCGAAGCCCGCCGTCCCCTTCGGCGGGCAGTACCGGCTGATCGACTTCGCGCTCTCCAACCTCATCAACTCGGGGCTCACGCAGATCGTGGTGCTGACCCAGTACAAGTCGCACTCGCTCGACCGCCACGTGTCGCAGACCTGGCGCCTCAACCAGATGCTGAACTCCTACATCGCGTCGGTGCCCGCGCAGCAGCGCCTCGGAAAGCGGTGGTTCAGCGGGTCGGCCGACGCGATCCTGCAGAGCCTCAACCTCATCAACGACGAGAAGCCCGACATCGTCGTCGTGGTCGGCGCCGACCACGTGTACCGCATGGACTTCAGCCAGATGATCGAGGCGCACATCGCGTCGGGCCACGGCGCCACGGTCGCCGCGATCCGCCAACCCATCGAGCTCGCCGACCAGTTCGGCGTCATCGACGTGGACCCCGCGAACCCGTACCAGATCCGCGCCTTCCTCGAGAAGCCGAAGGACCCGCAGGGGCTCGACGACTCCCCCGGCGAGGTGCTCGCGTCGATGGGCAACTACGTCTTCGACACCGACCAGCTCATCGACGCGGTGCGCCGCGACGGCGAGAACGCGGAGTCCGCGCACGACATGGGCGGCGACATCGTGCCGTGGTTCGTCGAGCAGGGGAACGCCGGCGTCTACGACCTCAACCGCAACGAGGTGCCCGGCGCCAACGACCGCGACCGGTACTACTGGCGCGACGTCGGCACGATCGAGTCGTTCTTCGACGCGCACCAGGACCTCATCTCGGCGCTGCCCGTGTTCAACCTCTACAACAAGGACTGGCCGATCTTCAGCCAGCAGCTCAACAGCCCGCCGGCCAAGTTCGTCCGCGACGCGCAGGGCAACACGGGCACCATGATCGACTCGATCACCTCGCTCGGCGGCGTGATCAGCGGTGCCCACGTCGAGCGCAGCGTGCTGGGCCCGTGGGTCATCGCGGAGTCGGGTGCGCGCATCGTCGACAGCATCGTGTTCGACAAGGTGCACATCGGGGCGGGCGCGGTCATCACCCGCGCGATCCTCGACAAGGACGTCGAGGTCGAGCCGGGCGCCACGGTCGGCGTCGACCACGACCGCGACCTGGCGCGCGGCTTCACCGTGACCGACGGCGGCATCACCGTCGTGGGCAAGGGCGTGCGCGTCACCCCGTGAGCGTCGTCCATCCGCTGACGCCGCCCGCCCCGTCGTCGGCGCCCGTCCCCCGCGTCCTCCCGCGCATGCTCGTGGTGCTCGACGTCGACTCGACCCTCATCGAGGACGAGGCGATCGAGCTGCTCGCCGCCGAGGCGGGCGCGGTCGACGAGGTCGCGGCCGTCACCGACCGGGCGATGCGCGGCGAGCTCGACTTCGCGGAGAGCCTGCGCTCGCGGGTCGCCACGCTGGCCGGGCTGCCGACGACGGTCCACGCCGCTGTCGGGTCGCGGATCCGCGTCACGCCCGGCGCCGAGCGCATGATCGCCGGGCTGCACGAGGCCGGCCACGTCGTCGCGGTCGTGTCGGGGGGCTTCCACGAGCTGCTGGATCCGCTGGCCGAGCGCCTCGGGCTCGACCTCTGGCGCGCCAACCGGCTGGAGACGGCCGACGGGCGGCTCACGGGACGCGTCGCGGGCCCGGTCGTCGACGCGGCCGCCAAGCGCGCGGCCGTCGAGGAGTGGAGCGCCGCGCTCGGGATCCCGCTCGCCCGCGTCGTGGCGGTGGGCGACGGCGCCAACGACCTCGAGATGATGGCCGTGGCCGGGCTGTCCGTGGCCTTCGACGCGAAGCCCGCGGTCCGCCGACGCGCCGACGTGTGCGTCGACCGCCGCGACCTCGCGCAGGTGCTCGCGCTCCTCGGCCTCCCCCGCTGATCCGGTCGCCCAGGCGTGCGTGCGGGTCAGCCCGTGACGACGGCCCGGGCGATCGCCGCGAGCTGGGCGATGTTCGCGGGCATCCGCTCCCGCTCCGACGGCAGGCTCGCCAGGTGCGTCACGTTGTCGAGGTACGCCAGGAAGATGAACGCGCCGAATCGCTCGTCCGGGACGCCCGTGCTGCCGCCCGCCGCCGTGTAGGCCCGGTGGAACTGCGCGCGCTGGCGGGGCGCCAGGTACATGATCGCGGCGGCGACGTCGAGGCCGGCCGGACCCAGCCCGCACCGGTCGAAGTCGATGACGGAGACGCCGGCGGGGCCCTGGATCAGGTTCCCCGGGTGGTAGTCGCCGTGCACCATGATCGGCGGCCCGGCCTCCGCCAGCGTCGATCGGAGCTCCGCGATCGCGCCGGCCAGCGCCTCCGCGGTGGAGCCGTCGGCCATGATCCCCGGGTAGCCCTCGACGAGCCGCTCCAGGCGCACGGTCGCGTAGTCGGCGTCGTAGCGGCGTCGCTCGCCCGCGAGCGCGACGGCCGCCGGATCCGCGCCGGCCGCGTGCAGGGCCGCCAGCGTCTCCGCGAACGGCCCGGCGTCCGACGAGGCCGGGAGGCTGCTCAGCATCTCGCCCTCGTGCCACGTGAGCAGGCTCGCGAGGCGCCGCTCGACGCGCGCGCCCGAGGCGCCGACCACCGCGCGGCGGAGGCCGATCTCGTCGTCGTCGGGGACGGCGACCTCGACGGTCGTCGTCCAGGATCCGGTGCGGGTCCGCTGCGGCTCGGGCACGGACGGCCCGCCGCGCCCCGCGAGCAGGTCGAGCCAGTCGAGCTCCAGGTCGATCTCGCGCTGCTTCCGGCGCGCGACGTGCAGCCGCAGCAGGTACCGGCACCCACCCTGGACGTCGACCCGGTAGGCGTGGTTGTGGGTGGCCCCCAGCTCGGTGAGCTCCACCGGACCGAGGTCCCAGGCGGCCAGGAGGTCGGACACGGCGCGCTCCCCGACGGGCGGGGTCAGTGGCCCATGCCGAGGCCGCCGTCGACCGGGATCACGGCGCCCGAGATGTACGCGGCCTCGTCGGAGGACACCCACGCCACGACGCCCGCGACCTCGGCCGCGGTGCCGTAGCGTCCGGCCGGGATGGACTTCTTGTACTCGGCCGCGGTCGCCTCGGGAAGCTCCGCAGTCATGTCGGTCTCGATGAAGCCGGGCGCGACGACGTTCGCGGTGATGCCGCGGGCCCCGAGCTCGCGCGTGACGGAGCGGGCGAGGCCGACGAGCCCGCTCTTGGACGCCGCGTAGTTGACCTGCCCACCCGAGCCGTACAGCCCGACGACGCTGGAGATGAGGACGATGCGGCCGAAGCGCGCCTTGAGCATGCCCTTGGACGCGCGCTTGACGACGCGGAACGCGCCGCCCAGGTTCGTGTCGACGACCTCGGTGAAGTCGTCGTCGCTCATCCGCATCATGAGGGTGTCGCGCGTGATGCCCGCATTGGCGACCACGACCTCGACGGGGCCGTACGCGGCCTCGACCTCGGTGAACGCGGCGTCGACGGACGCGGCGTCGGTCACGTCGGCCCGCACCGTGAGGCTGCCATCGGGCCCCTGGCCGGAGCGCGCGGTGACGGCGACGCGGTGGCCGCGGCGCAGCATCTCCTCGGCGATCGCGTAGCCGATCCCCCTGTTGCCTCCGGTGACGACGACGGTGCGGGCGGTGCTCATGGGGGACCTTCCATTACGGGTTGGAGGGGGCTTGCGGACGCGGACGAGCCTATCGGTGGCCGGGCGTACCCTGGTCTCGATGGGGAGCGCGTCGCTCCCTGCGAAGGACGCCATCCACGCATGCCAGCTCCGCAGCAGTCGGTCACCAGCCTCCCCCGGTCACCCCAGGAGGACCGCCATGCCCGCATGGTGAAGTACACCATCGCGATGAGCATCCGCATGGTCTGCATCCTGTCCTGCCTCTTCCTCCAGGGGTGGTGGCTGGCCGTCGCCGCCATCGGCGCCATCGTGCTCCCGTACTTCGCCGTCATCCTCGCGAACGTCGGCGGCAACCAGGGCACAGCGGTCGAGCGTCCCGGCGGCGTCGTCGTCGTGTCCGCGCGCCACTCCGGCTTCCCGCCCCCGGCCGAGCCGTACGTGCCGTCGGAGCCGTTCCGGGCGTCGGAGCCGTTCACCACGCCCGAGCCCTTCACGACCTACGAGACGGGTCGGGCGCCCGAGCCGACCCGCGCCTCCGACGTCCGTCCGACGACCGTGGGCGGACCCACCGCACCCGACGCGCCGGCCGACGCGTGAGCGGGCTCGCCTCCTGGGGGCTCGGATCCGACGGGCCGTCCTCCGACGTCGCCGAGTGCTCGCGCGCCGCGTGCCGCCTCGATGCCGCCTGGCGCGTGGAGTGGCGGAACCCGCGCATCCACACGGCCGACCGGGTCAAGACCTGGACCGCGTGCGACGAGCACGTGGGCTTCCTGCGGGACTTCCTCGCCGGGCGCGACTTCCCCGTGCGTGTCGCCGCGATCGACGCGCCCGTCGCGGGGGCGATCGCGTGAACCGCTGGCGCTTCGTGCTCAACCGCAGGTGGGCGGGCTATCTGCTCGTGGCCGTGGTCTTCGCCATCGCGTGCGTCCTGCTCAGCCACTGGCAGTTCGCGCGCCGCGACGAGGCCCTCGCCGAGATCGCCAAGGTCGAGGTCAACTGGGACCGCGCCCCGCAGCCCGTCGACCAGGTGCTCGCCGGCACCTCGGCGTACGTCGACACCCAGAAGTGGACCCCGGTCCGGATGACCGGCACGTACCTGGTGGACCAGCAGCTGCTCGCGCGCAACCGGCCGTTCAACGGGCAGCCGGGCTTCGAGGTCCTCACGCCCCTGCGCCTCGACGACGGGCGGGTGTTCGTCGTCGACCGCGGCTGGGTGCCCATCGGCAACTCGCAGGACTCCCCCGACTCCGTCCCGGCGCCGCCTGCCGGCGAGGTCACCGTGACGGCGCGGCTCAAGGCGGGAGAGCCGGAGCTGCCGGGTCGCTCGGCGCCCGAGGGGCAGATCGCGACCGTCAACCTTCCCGACATCGCCGAGCGCGTCGGGTCCCCCACGTTCACGGGCGCCTACGGCCTGCTGATCTCCGAGGACCCCGCCCCCTCGGACCCCGCGCCGTTCGCGACGCCGCGTCCCGAGGAGGACGAGGGCCCGCATCTCTCCTACGCGTTCCAGTGGCTGGTGTTCGCGATCATCGCCTTCGTCGGGCTGGGAGTGGCGATCCGCAACGAGTACCGCATCATCAACCAGGACGACCCCGAGGAGCAGGACCGCGAGCGCGCCCGACAGGCCAAGCGCGCGCGGAAGCAGCCGTCGGACGCGGACGTCGAGGACCGGATCCTCGACGAGGCGCGCTGAGCCCGATCAGGCCAGCTCGATGAGGTCCATGTAGTCGGGGCTCCAGTGGTCCTCGGTGCCCTCGGGCATGATGAGGACGCGCTCCGGGTTCAGCGCCTCGACCGCTCCCGAGTCGTGGCTCACGAGCACCACGGCGCCGGAGTACGTGTTGAGCGCGCCGAGGATCTCCTCGCGGCTCGCGGGGTCGAGGTTGTTGGTGGGCTCGTCGAGCAGCAGCACGTTGGCGCCGGACACGACGATCATCGCCAGCGCGAGGCGCGTCTTCTCGCCGCCGGACAGGACGCCGGCGGGCTTCGCCGAGTCGTCGCCCGTGAACAGGAACGAGCCGAGCACGCGCCGCGCCTCCATCTCGGAGATGTCGGGCGATGAGGAGACCATGTTCTCCAGCACGCTGCGCTTCACGTCGATGGTCTCGTGCTCCTGCGCGTAGTAGCCGACGCGCAGCCCGTGGCCGGGCTCGAGCCGGCCGGTATCGGGCTGGTCGACGCCCGCGAGGATCCGCAGCAGCGTCGTCTTGCCCGCGCCGTTGAGGCCGAGGATCACGACCTTGCTGCCGCGGTCGATCGCGAGGTCGACCGCCGTGAAGATCTCGAGCGAGCCGTAGTTCTTGCTGAGGTCGCTCGCCATGAGCGGCGTGCGGCCGCAGGCCACGGGCTCGGGGAAGCGCAGCTTGGCGACGCGATCGACGGCGCGCACCTCCTCGAGGCCGGAGAGCATCTTCTCCGCGCGTCGCACCATCTGGTGGGCGGCGGCGGCCTTGGACGCCTTCGCGCCGAACTTCGCGGCCTGCAGTTGGAGGACGCCCGCCTTCTTCTCGACGTTGGCGCGCTCCTTCTTGCGGCGCTCCTCGTCGGCGGAGCGCTGGCGCTGGTAGTGCTTCCAGCCCATGTTGTAGATGTCGATGACCATGCGGTTCGCGTCGAGGTAGAAGACGCGGTTGACGGTGTCGCCGACGAGCTCGACATCGTGGCTGATCACGATCAGGCCACCCTGGTAGCCCTTGAGGAACTCGCGGAGCCACGTGACGGAGTCGGCGTCGAGGTGGTTGGTGGGCTCGTCGAGGAGCATCGTGTCGGCGCCGGAGAACAGGATGCGCGCGAGCTCGATGCGGCGGCGCTGACCGCCGGAGAGGGTGCTGAGCGGCTGGTCGAGGATGCGATCCGGGAGGCTCAGGTTGCTGGCGATCGACGCGGCCTCGGCCTCCGCCGCGTACCCGCCGAGCGCGACGAAGCGCTCCTCGAGCCGGCCGTAGTCCTTCATCGCCTTCGCCGAGACCTTGTCGTCGGTGGAGGCCATGTCGATCATCGCCCGCTGCATGTCGAGCGACAGGGTGCCGAGGCCGCGGGCGTCGAGGATGCGCGTGCGGGCCAGGTCCTCCGGGTTGCCGGAACGCGGATCCTGCGGGAGGTAGCCGATCTCGCCGGAGCGGTCGATGCGGCCGCCCGTGGGCTGGCCCTCCCCCGCGAGGATCTTGGTGAGCGTGGTCTTGCCGGCGCCGTTGCGACCGACGAGGCCGATCTTGTCCCCCGGGCTCACCCGGAACGAGACGTCCTCCATGAGGACGCGGGCGCCGACGCGCAGCTCCAGGTCGTGTACAGCGAGCACGGTGAGGGGTCCTTCTGTTGAGCGGATGTCCCACGGTCCGTGGGAGAGGGGCGACCCGCAGCAGAGGGGGTCGAGCCCGGTCGGTCGAGGGCGTCCATCGGACCCGACCCGTCCAGTGTACGAGACGACGGCGACGCGGGCCTCCCCGGGCCGTCAGGCGACGCGACGACGGCCCCACCCGGGAGCGGGTGGGGCCGTCGTCGACGAGCGGTGGAGCGAGGATCACATGGAGAAGCCGAGGGCCCGCATCATGTCGCGGCCGTCGTCCGTGATCCGGTCGGGACCCCACGGCGGCATCCACACCCAGTTGATGCGGAACGCGGCCACGACGCCGTCGAGCGCCTCCGCCGTCTGCTCCTCGAGCACGTCCGTGAGCGGGCAGCCCGCGGACGTCAGCGTCATGTGGATGATGAGGGCGTCGTTCTCGTCGTCCCACGCGAGGTCGTAGATGAGGCCGAGGTCGACCACGTTGATCCCGAGCTCGGGATCCATCACGTCCTTGAGCGCCTCCTCGACCTCGTCGAACTTCTGCGGGGTCAGCGTGCTCTGCGTGCTCACGCCGTCACCGTCGTGGAGGGCGCCAGGAAGCGGTCGTAGCCCTCCTCCTCGAGGCGGTCGGCCAGCTCGCGGCCGCCCTGCTCGGCCACGCGGCCCGCGACGAACACGTGCACGAAGTCGGGCTGGATGTAGCGGAGGATGCGCGTGTAGTGCGTGATGAGCAGGAGCCCGAGGCCGGTGTTCGCCTTCGCGCGGTTGACGCCCTCGGAGACGATCTTGAGCGCGTCCACGTCGAGGCCGGAGTCGGTCTCGTCGAGGACCGCGAACTTCGGCTTCAGGAGCTCCAGCTGGAGGACCTCGTTGCGCTTCTTCTCGCCGCCGGAGAAGCCCTCGTTGACGTTGCGCTCGGCGAACGCGGGATCCATCTTGAGCGCCGCCATGGAGCTGCGGACGTCCTTGATCCAGCCGCGGATCGCCGGGGCCTCCCCGTCGATCGCGGTCTTGGCGGTGCGGAGGAAGTTGGTCGTGGTGACGCCCGGGATCTCGACCGGGTACTGCATGGCGAGGAACAGGCCCGCGCGGGCGCGCTCGTCCACCGTCATGTCGAGGACCTCGACGCCGTCGAGCGTGATCGAGCCGGAGTCGACGTGGTACTTCGGGTGACCGGAGATCGTGTACGCGAGGGTGGACTTCCCCGAGCCGTTCGGCCCCATGATCGCGTGGATCTCGCCCTCGTTGATCGTGAGGTCGACGCCCTTGAGGATCTGCTTGCGACCCTGCTCGGTGTCGACGCTGACGTGCAGGTCGGTGATGGTGAGAGTTGACATGCGTGCGGTTCCTCTAGCTCTTCGGGGTGGTGTCGATGTGGATGTCGCCGTCCACGATCGTCACGGGGTAGACGGGGACGGGCTCGTAGGCCGGCAGCGTGCGCGGCTTGCCCGTCTCGAGGGAGAACTTGGACCCGTGGGCCCAGCACTCCAGGGTGTCGCCCTCGACGAACCCCTCGGCCAGCGAGATGTCGCCGTGCGTGCAGGTGTCGCCGATGGCGTGCACCGTGCCCGAGGAGTCCTTCACGAGCGCGATGGCGAGGCCCTCGATCTCGATGCGGAGCGCCTCGTTCTCGCCCAGCTCGTCGACGGCGCAGATGCGGACGGCGGTCATCGCGCGACCCCCGCGGACGGGCTGGCGGCGAGCTCGGCCTCGATGGCGGCTTGGAGCCGCTCCTCGAGGTCGGGGACGCCGATCTGCTGCACGATCTCGCTGAGGAATCCGCGGACGACGAGGCGGCGCGCCTCCTCCTCCGTGATCCCGCGGGCCTGCAGGTAGAACAGCTGCTCGTCGTCGAAGCGACCCGTGGCGCTCGCGTGACCGGCGCCGGCGATGTCGCCGGTCTCGATCTCGAGGTTCGGGACCGAGTCGGCGCGTGTGCCGTCCGTGAGGACGAGGTTGCGGTTCTGCTCGTAGCTGTCGGTGCCCGGCGCCGAGCGGCGGATGAGCACGTCGCCGATCCACACGGTGCGCGCGCCCTTCCCCTGCAGGGCGCCCTTGTAGGTCACGCGGCTGCGGGTGTTCGGGGCGTCGTGGTCGACGTACACCTGCTGCTCGAGGTGCTGGCCCGCGTCGGCGAAGTACACGCCGAGCAGCTCGCCGTCGGCGCCCTCGTTCGAGAGGTGCGCCGAGGGGTTGACCCGGACGATGGATCCGCCGAGCGTCACCACCACGTGCTTGAGCTTGGCGTCGCGGCCGACGACGGCCTGGTGCGCCGCGAGATGGCGCGCCTCGTCGTCCCACTCCTGCACGGTGACGACGGTGAGCTCGGCCTGGTCGCCGACGACGATCTCGACGTTCTCGACGAGCGAGGCCGAGCCGGCGTTGTCGAGGATGACGACACCGCGGCTGAAGGGCGCCGCCGTGATGACGGTGTGCGCGGCGCGCGGCGCGGAACCGAGCTCGGAGCGGCCGACCGTGACGGTGACGCGCTCCTCCCCCGAGACGTCGATGGCGAGCGCCTCGCCGAACGACGACCAGGCGTTGGCCTGGGCGCGGTCCTCGGGGGCGCCCGCGCCGCCGATGCGGGCGTCGTCGCGAGGGATCCACGTCACGGACGTGCCCGCGGCCTCGGAGCTGGTGACCGGGTAGCGCGAGCCGTCGAGCTCCCCGGAGATGAGGTCGTCGAGCCGGCGGACGGGCGTCAGCTTCCAGACGGCCTCGCGGCCGGTGACGGCGTCGAACGCGTCGACGTCGGTCGACGTGAAGCGCTCGGAGCGCGTCTGGATGGGGACGGCCGCCCACCCTCCGTCGGTGTGCGCCCGGCTGCCGTGCTGGTCGGCGGGGACGGGGGCTTCTGTGGTGGCGAGTGGGGTCGTCATCTAGCCGACGGATCCTTCCATGCCCATCTCGATGAGCTTGTTGAGTTCGAGCGCGTACTCCATGGGCAGCTCTCGGGCGATGGGCTCGATGAAGCCGCGGACGATCATGGCCATGGCCTCGTCCTCGGGCATGCCCCGGCTCATCAGGTAGAACAGCTGCTCCTCGCTGACGCGCGAGACCGTGGCCTCGTGGCCGAGCTGCACGTCGTCCACGCGGATGTCGATCGCGGGGTACGTGTCGGAGCGGGAGATGGTGTCGACCAGCAGCGCGTCGCAGCGGACGGTGTTGGCGGAGTGGTGGGCGGCCGCGTCGACGCGGATCTCGCCGCGGTAGCCGGCCCGGCCGCCGCCGCGCGCGATCGACTTGGAGACGATCGACGACTGCGTGTACGGCGCCATGTGCACCATCTTCGCGCCGGCGTCCTGGTGCTGGCCGGGACCCGCGAACGCGACGGACAGGGTCTCGCCCTTGGCCCGCTCGCCCATGAGGTAGATGGAGGGGTACTTCATCGTGACCTTGGAGCCGATGTTGCCGTCGATCCACTCCATGGTCGCGCCCTCGGCCGCCGTCGCGCGCTTGGTGACGAGGTTGTAGACGTTGTTCGACCAGTTCTGGATGGTCGTGTAGCGGACGCGGGCGTCCTTCTTCACGATGATCTCGACGACCGCGGAGTGCAGCGAGTCGGACTTGTAGATGGGGGCGGTGCAGCCCTCGATGTAGTGGACGTAGCTGCCCTCGTCCGCGATGATCAGCGTCCGCTCGAACTGGCCCATGTTCTCGGTGTTGATGCGGAAGTACGCCTGCAGCGGGATCTCGACGTGCACGCCCTTGGGCACGTACACGAACGAGCCGCCCGACCACACGGCCGTGTTCAGCGCGGCGAACTTGTTGTCGCCCGCGGGGATGACGGTGCCGAAGTACTCCTTGAAGAGCTCCGGGTGCTCGCGCAGGGCCGTGTCGGTGTCCATGAAGATGACGCCCTGGTCCTCGAGCTCCTTCTGGATGGAGTGGAAGACGACCTCGGACTCGTACTGGGCCGCGACGCCGGAGACGAGGCGCTGGCGCTCCGCCTCGGGGATGCCGAGACGCTCGTACGTGTTCTTGATGTCGTCGGGCAGGTCCTCCCACGTCTGGGCCTGCTTCTCCGTGGAGCGCACGAAGTACTTGATGTTGTCGAAGTCGATGCCGGAGAGGTCGGCGCCCCAGGTGGGCATGGGCTTCTTGCCGAACAGCTCGTAGCCCTTCATGCGGTTGGCGAGCATCCACTCGGGCTCGCTCTTGCGCCGCGAGATGTCGGCGACGACCTGCGGGGAGATGCCGCGCTTGGCCGAGGCGCCGGCGACGTCCGAGTCGGACCAGCCGAACTCGTACTGCCCCAGGCTCTCGAGCTCCGGTCGGTCGATGAGCACATCTGACATGGCTACCTGCTTTCCTGACGATCTGGGCGTATCAGCGCCGTATCGGCATTCACCCTCCGCACGGCGATGCCGCTTCGGTGACGGAGGGAAGACTGTGGGTGTCCGGGATGCGGCGGTTCCGCGCCGCGCACCCCTCTTAGGATGAACGGGAACGCGGGTGGACTTGTTCCCGCCGTCCTCGATGACGGGCCGGATGCTGCAAGACCCGACGTGTTGCACGAACCACCCGATTCTACGGGCAATCCAGCGGGCACGGAAGGCAGGCAGTGACTCACGGCACCGATGCGGGGCAGTCTCCCAGTGGGAGCGTGCTAGGTCAGACCACCATGGTGGCGAGGAGGCTGCGGGAGCGGCTGCCGGACGGGATCACGCGCACGACGCGGCTCCTCGTCTGGACCACCCTCGTCGTGCAGACGCTCGTGGTCGGCACGGGCGGGCTCGTCCGGCTCACGGGTTCGGGCCTCGGCTGCCCCACCTGGCCGAGGTGCACCGCGGACTCCTTCGTCTCGACGCCCGAGATGGGCGTGCACGGCATCATCGAGTTCGGCAACCGCCTGCTCACCTTCGTCCTGGTGATCGTGGCGATCGCCACCTTCCTCGCCGTGCTCCGGCTCCGGAACCGCGGACGCGGGCTCTTCTCGATCGCGCTCGCCATCGGCCTGGGCATCCCCGCGCAGGGCGTCATCGGCGGGATCACCGTGCTGACGGGGCTGAACCCGTACGTCGTGGGCCTGCACTTCGTCGTGTCGGTGGTGCTCGTGGTCCTGTCGACCGTGCTGGTGTGGCGCGCCTACCACCCGCTCGACGAGGCCGAGCGCTCGGTCCCCTCGTCCTTCGTGGCCCTCGCGCGCATCACCGCCGTCGTCGTGGGCATCACGATCCTCGTCGGCATCGTCGTCACCGGATCCGGCCCCCACGCGGGCGACCAGGGGGCGGCGCGCAACGGCCTCGACCCGGAGCTGCTGCAGCACGTCCACAGCTGGCCGGCCTACACGACCTTCGCGCTCACCGTGGCGCTCGTCGTCGTCGCCACCCGCAGCAGGTGGACCGCCGTCTCGCGCTGGACCCGGGTGCTGCTCGCGGTCGAGCTCGCGCAGATCGCCGTGGGCCTCATCCAGGCGCGCACCGGCCTGCCCGAGTTCCTGGTCGGGCTGCACATGGTCCTGGCGTGCCTGCTGGCGGCGGCGATGACGGCGACCCTGCTGAGCACGACACGACGCGCCGACACGCTCCGGCTCACGCCCGCGGAGGTGCGGCGCTCCGCCCACGTGGGCTGATCCCCGCCCGTCCCCTCGACGCCCGCCCGAGCACCGCTCGCGGCGGGCGTCGACGTGTCGGGCGCCGACCGCGGGCGACGGTCGGTCACGGGACCGGCGGCGATCGGGGATCCGGTCCGGCATCCGCCGACGCGGGACCCGCGCGGGTACCCGACCCCCTCACGCGGGCGGGCGCACGGCCCGAGCGGATCAGAAGGGCAGGAGCGGGTCGATGCCGACCGCGAGGAACAGCAGCGAGAGGTACGAGATGGACGCGTGGAAGACGCGCATGGGCTTGATGGGCTCGTGCCGCACCGCGAGGTCGTACAGGCGGTGCGTCTCGTAGACGAACCAGCCGCCGCCCGCGAGCGCGGCGAGCGTGTAGACGAGGCCCATGCCCGCGACCGGGATGAGCAGCAGCGAGCAGGCGAGCGTGGCCCACGCGTAGAGGATGGTCTGCAGCCCGACGGCCGCGCGGCCGCGCACGACGGCGAGCATGGGCACGTTGACCGAGGCGTAGTCGTCGCGGTACTTCATGGACAGCGGCCAGTAGTGCGGCGGGGTCCAGAGGAACACGATCATGAAGAGGATCACGGGTGCCCAGGAGACGTCCCCCGTCACGGCCGCCCAGCCGATGAGCACCGGCATGCAGCCGGCGGCCCCGCCCCAGACGATGTTCTGCGGCGTGCGGCGCTTGAGCCACAGCGTGTAGACGAACACGTAGAAGAGGATCGCGGCGAGCGAGAGCGCCGCAGCCAGCCAGTTAGAGATGATGCCGAGCCACACGATGCTGGCGACGCCGATGATCCAGGCGAAGACGAGAGCCTCGCGGTCCGTCAGCTCCCCCGTCACCAGGGGACGGCGCTGCGTGCGCTTCATGACGCGGTCGATGTCGCGGTCGATGTAGCAGTTGAAGGCGTTCGCGCTGCCCGCGCTGAGCGTGCCGCCGACGAGGACGCCGAGGATCAGCCAGGGGTTCGGCCATCCCCCCTGGGCGAGGATCATGACGGGCGCGGTGGTCACGAGCAGGAGCTCGATGACGCGCGGCTTCGTCAGTGCGACGTACGCCTTGGTCTTCCTCGCCACGCCGATCGTCTCCCGATCGACCCGACTCTGCACCGCAACGTTCATCGCACCTCTAACTCGCCGGACATTCCCTTCCCATGGTAAGCCACGCCCCCTGCGAGCCGAGCCGCGGGGGCCCGCCCGGACGGGCTCGGAACACCTGGGCCGAGGTGGGTGTTCCCTATACTGATAGGCGGTCCGGCTGGGCCTCCCCCCATCTTCAGAAGGGCTAGAACCAAGTGGCAGCATTGCAATGGGACCCCATCGACAGCACAGCGGTGGACACCGCGCGAATCCTCGCCGCGGACGCGGTCGAGAAGGTCGGAAACGGTCACCCCGGCACCGCCATGAGCCTGGCCCCGGCGGCCTACCTCCTCTTCCAGAAGGTCATGCGCCGCGACCCGTCCGACAGCACCTGGATCGGTCGCGACCGGTTCATCCTCTCGGTGGGCCACAGCTCGCTCACGCAGTACACGCAGTTCTTCCTCGGCGGCTACGGCCTCGAGATCGAGGACCTCCAGGCCCTCCGCACGTGGGACTCCAAGACCCCGGGTCACCCCGAGTACGGCCACACCGACGGCGTCGAGATCACCACGGGCCCCCTCGGCCAGGGCCTCGCCTCCTCCGTCGGCTTCGCGTACGCCGCCCGCTACGAGCGCGGCCTGTTCGACCCGGAGACCCCTGCGGGCGAGAGCCCCTTCGACCACTTCGTGTACGTGATCGCCGGCGACGGCGACATGCAGGAGGGCATCACCTCCGAGGCCTCGTCCCTCGCGGGGCACCAGGAGCTCGGCAACCTCATCGCGATCTACGACAGCAACCAGATCTCCATCGAGGACGACACCGACATCGCCTTCACCGAGGACGTGGCCGCGCGCTACGAGGCCTACGGCTGGCACGTGCAGCACGTCGACTGGAAGAAGACGGGCGAGTACGTCGAGGACGTCCAGGAGCTGTTCGACGCCGTCGAGGCCGCCAAGGCCGAGACGCGCAAGCCCTCGCTGATCATCCTGAAGACGATCATCGGCTGGCCCTCCCCGAAGAAGCAGAACTCGGGCAAGATCCACGGCTCGGCGCTCGGCGCCGAGGAGCTCGCGGCCGTCAAGCAGATCGTCGGCTTCGACCCCGAGAAGAGCTTCGAGGTGCCGGACGGCGTCCTCGAGCACACGCGCCAGGCCGTCGAGCGCGGCCAGCAGCAGCACCGCGAGTGGGACGAGAAGCTCGCCGCGTGGGCCGAGGCGAACCCCGAGCGCAAGACGCTCCTCGACCGCGTCCTCGCGGGCGACGCCCCCGAGGGCCTCGACGAGGCGCTCCCCGTGTTCCCCGCGGGGAAGGACGTCTCGACGCGCGCCGCGTCCGGCAAGGTCATCAACGCCATCGCCGAGGTCATGCCCGAGCTGTGGGGCGGCTCCGCCGACCTCGCCGAGTCGAATAACACGACCATCGAGTCCGCGCCGTCCTTCGTGCCGGCCGAGCGCTCGACCGAGATGTGGAAGGGCGACCCCTACGGCCGCGTCCTCCACTTCGGCATCCGCGAGCACGCCATGGGCGCGATCCTCAACGGCATCGTCCTGCACGGCAACACCCGCCCCTTCGGCGGCACGTTCCTCATCTTCAGCGACTACATGCGCCCGGCGGTCCGTCTCGCCGCGCTCATGAAGGCACCGTCGATCTTCGTCTGGACGCACGACTCCGTCGCCCTCGGTGGCGACGGCCCGACGCACCAGCCGGTGGAGCAGCTCGCCAGCCTCCGTGCCATCCCGGGCCTCGACGTCATCCGCCCCGCGGACGCCAACGAGACCGCGCAGGCGTGGAAGACCATCCTCACGCGTCGCATGGGCCCCGCGGGTCTCGCGCTGTCGCGCCAGAACCTCCCGGTCCTGGAGCGCGGCACGGGTGACGCCACGGCCACCGAGTTCGCCTCCGCGGCCGGCGTGGCCAAGGGCGCGTACATCCTGGCCGACACCGAGGGCACGCCCGACGTGATCCTCATCGCCACGGGCTCCGAGGTCCAGTTCGCCGTCGAGGCCCGCGAGGCCCTCGCCGCGGACGGCGTCCAGGCTCGCGTCGTCAGCGCCCCGAGCCTCGAGTGGTTCGAGGAGCAGGACGCCGCGTACAAGGAGCACGTGCTCCCTGAGGCGGTCGCCGCGCGCGTCTCCGTCGAGGCGGGCATCTCGCTCTCCTGGAAGCAGTACGTCGGGCACCACGGCCGCAGCATCTCGATCGAGCACTTCGGCGCGAGCGCCGAGTACGAGGTCCTGTACCGCGAGTTCGGCATCACCACGGAGGCCGTCGTGAAGGCGGCCAAGGAGTCCATCGCCTCCCTCTAGAAGCTGACGAGGAGCGGGGCGGCCGAGCTGCTCCGCTCCCCGCCGGCCCGTCCCGACCGACCGCGTCACCGGCGCGTCGGTCGGGCACCCGGAGGGGCGCACGCGTGCGCCCCTCCCCCGAACCTCACAACCAGCGAGAAGAAGGCAACATGACCGACACCACATCCCCCACCGCGCAGCTCTCCGCCGCGGGCGTCAGCATCTGGCTTGACGACCTGTCCCGCGAGCGCATCGATGCCAAGGGCATCGAGAAGGTGATCGCCGAGCGCGACGTCGTCGGCATCACGACGAACCCCACCATCTTCGCGTCGGCCCTCGCCAAGGGCGAGGCGTACGACGCCCAGGTCCGCGAGCTCGCGGCCGACGGCGCCGACGTCGACCGCGCGGTCTTCGAGATCACCACGCGCGACGTCGGCGAGGCCGCGCGCATCTTCCGCCCCGTCTACGACCGCACCGCCGGATTCGACGGCCGCGTCTCCATCGAGGTCTCCCCCGACTTCGCGAACGACACGAAGGCCACCATCGACGAGGCCCACAAGCTGTGGGACAAGATCGCCGAGCCCAACGTCATGATCAAGATCCCCGCGACCCGCGAGGGACTCGAGGCCATCACCGAGGTCATCGGCGCCGGCATCAGCGTCAACGTGACCCTGATCTTCAGCCTCGAGCGCTACCGCGAGGTCATCAACGCGTACCTCACCGGCCTCGAGAAGGCGAAGGCGGCGGGCATCGACCTGTCGACGATCCACTCGGTCGCCTCCTTCTTCGTGTCGCGCGTCGACACCGAGATCGACAAGCGCCTCGACGCGCTCGGCACCGACGAGGCCACGGCGCTGAAGAGCAAGGCCGGCGTCGCCAACGCGCAGCTCGCCTACCAGGCCTTCGAGCAGTCCTTCGCGTCCGAGCGGGCCCAGGGCCTCCTCGGCGCCGGCGCCAACAAGCAGCGCCCCCTCTGGGCGTCGACGGGCGTCAAGAGCCCCGACCTGCCCGACACGCTCTACGTGACGCAGCTCGTCGCGGCCGATGTCGTCAACACGATGCCGGAGAAGACGCTGGACGCCACGTTCGACCACGGCGTCATCGAGGGCGACACCATCACGGGCTCCTACGACGCCGCGAACGACGTGCTCAACCGGGTCGACGCGCTCGGCATCTCCTACAAGGAGGTCACCGAGCTCCTCGAGGAGGAGGGCGTCCAGAAGTTCAAGGTGTCGTGGAGCGAGCTCATCGAGACCGTCACGACCGCCCTGGACGGCGCCAAGTGAGCGTCCGCATCGCGCTGAGCGGCGCGGCGGCCACGGCCGTCGAGACCCACGTCCCGGCGCTCGTCGAGGCGCATGTCGCCTCCGGCATCACCGGGCTCGACGGCACGCTGTGGGGACCGGACGCCGAGTCCGAGGCCACCAAGCGCCTCGGCTGGACGCAGGCGGTCGCCGTCTCGCGTCCCCTCGTCGCCGAGATCACGGCGCTCCGCGAGGAGCTCCGCGGGCAGGGCGTCGACCACATCGTCCTCGGCGGCATGGGCGGATCCTCGCTCGCGCCCGAGGTCATCACCCGCACCGCGGGCGTCGAGCTCACGGTCCTCGACTCGACGGACCCGGGCCAGGTGCTCGCCGCGCTCGGCGACCGACTCGCCACCACCGCTGTCGTCATCTCCTCGAAGTCCGGGTCCACGCTCGAGACCGACAGCCAGAAGCGCGTCTACGAGAAGTCGTTCCGCGAGGCGGGCATCGACCCGACCACGCGCATCGTCATCGTGACCGACCCGGGCTCCCCGCTCGACGAGTCGGCCCGCGCCGACGGGTACCGCGTCTTCAACGCCGACCCCGACGTGGGCGGCCGCTACAGCGCGCTGACCGCGTTCGGCCTCGTGCCGTCCGGCCTCGCCGGTGCCGACATCGGCGGCCTGCTCGACGAGGCGGAGGCCGCGTCCGCGCAGCTCGCCGTCGACGACGTCTCGAACCCGGGCCTCGTGCTCGGCGCCGCGATCGCCGGCACCTCGCCGCTGAAGGACAAGCTCGGCATCGTCTCCGACGGCACGCACATCGTGGGCTTCGGCGACTGGGTCGAGCAGCTCATCGCGGAGTCCACCGGCAAGCTCGGCACGGGCCTCCTGCCCGTCGTCCTGCCGACCGACGCCCCCGAGCTGGGCCTCGGGCTCGCGGACCTGCAGATCGCGCGGCTCGTCGCCGACGTCGACGCGCACGACGCGGCCGAGGGCGAGATCGTCATCAGCGGCACGCTCGGCGCGCAGATCCTCACGTGGGAGTACGCCGTCGCGGTCGCGGGTCGCCTGCTCGAGATCAACCCGTTCGACCAGCCCGACGTGGAGGCCGCCAAGGTCGCCGCGCGCGGACTGCTCGACGACCGACCCGCGCCCGAGGCCCCCGTCGTCACGACGGACGGCATCGAGGTGCGCGGCACGAGCGAGGTCACCGACGGCGCGACCGACGTGTCCTCCGCGATCGACGCCCTGCTCGCGCAGGTCGGCCCCACGGGCTACGTCGCCGTGCAGGCCTTCGTCGACCGCCTCGCGCTCCCCGAGCTCGAGCGCCTGCGCGACGCGGTGGCCCGCAAGGTCGGCCGCCCCGTCACGTTCGGCTGGGGCCCGCGCTTCCTCCACTCCACGGGGCAGTTCCACAAGGGCGGCACCCCCGTCGGCGTGTTCCTGCAGATCACCGCGGACGCTGCCGAGGATCTCGAGATCCCCGACCGCCCCTTCACCTTCGGGCAGCTCATCCAGGCGCAGGCCGCCGGCGACGCCACCGTGCTCGCCGAGCACGGCCGTCCCGTCCTGCGACTGAACCTGACCGATCCCACCACGGACGCCCGGGCTCTGCTCTCGACGCTCGAATGACCGCATCGCCGGATCCGTCCGGCAGATCGAGGAGTTACATGTCGCCGGTGGATATCACCCCGGAATTCAATCCACTGCGGATCCCGTCAGACCGACGGCTGAACCGCATCGCGGGGCCGAGCAGCCTCATCATCTTCGGCGTGACGGGTGACCTGTCGCGAAAGAAGCTGATGCCGGCCGTCTACGACCTCGCCAACCGGGGGCTCCTGCCCCCCGGCTTCGCGCTCATCGGCTTCGCCCGGAGGGACTGGGAGGACCAGGACTTCGAGCAGGTCGTGTACGAGGCCGTCAAGCAGTACTCCCGCACCAAGTTCGACGAGGACGTCTGGCGCCAGCTGGCGCAGGGCATCCGCTTCGTGCAGGGCACCTTCGACGACGACGAGGCGTTCCAGACGCTGAAGGACATCACGGAGGAGCTCGACCGCGAGCGGGGCACGATGGGCAACCACGCGTTCTACCTCTCGATCCCGCCGAAGTCCTTCCCGCTGGTCACCGAGCAGCTCCGCCGCTCGGGCCTCGCGGACCAGAAGGAGGGCCACTGGCGCCGCGTCGTCATCGAGAAGCCCTTCGGGAGCGACCTCAAGACCGCGCGCGAGCTCAACGCGGTCGTCGAATCGGTCTTCCCGCCGGACTCAGTGTTCCGCATCGACCACTACCTGGGCAAGGAGACGGTCCAGAACATCCTGGCGCTGCGCTTCGCGAACCAGCTCTACGAGCCCCTGTGGAACGCCAACTACGTGGACCACGTCCAGATCACCATGGCCGAGGACATCGGCGTGGGCGGCCGTGCCGGCTACTACGACGGCATCGGCGCGGCGCGCGACGTGATCCAGAACCACCTCCTGCAGCTCCTCGCCCTCACGGCCATGGAGGAGCCCGTCGCGTTCGACGCGTCGAGCCTCCGGGACGAGAAGGAGAAGGTGCTGTCCGCGGTGCGCCTGCCGAAGGACCTCTCCACCGCCACTGCCCGCGGGCAGTACGCCGGCGGGTGGCAGGGCGGCGAGGAGGTCCTGGGCTTCCTCGACGAGGACGGCATGGACCCCGAGTCCCTGACCGAGACCTACGCGGCCATGCGGCTCGACATCAACACGCGCCGCTGGGCCGGCGTGCCGTTCTACCTGCGTGCCGGGAAGCGCCTCGGCCGCCGCGTGACGGAGATCGCGGTCGTGTTCAAGCGCGCGCCGCAGAACCTGTTCGCGGAGGACCAGACGTCGGCCCTGGGCCAGAACGCGCTCGTGATCCGGGTGCAGCCCGACGAGGGCGTCACCATCCGCTTCGGCTCCAAGGTGCCGGGTGCGGGGATGCAGGTGCGCGACGTCACCATGGACTTCGGCTACGGCCACGCCTTCACCGAGGCGAGCCCGGAGGCGTACGAGCGGCTCATCCTCGATGTGCTGCTCGGCGACCCGCCGCTCTTCCCCCGCCACCAGGAGGTCGAGCTGAGCTGGAAGATCCTGGACCCCATCGAAGAATTCTGGCGCACGCAGGGCCAGCCCGAGCAGTACCGTCCGGGCACCTGGGGGCCGGCCTCGGCCGACGAGCTCCTCGCCCGCGACGGACGGACCTGGAGGCGGCCATGAGAGTCGATCTGCCGAACACCACCACCGCCAAGATCTCGAAGGCGCTCGTCAAGATCCGCGAGGAGGGCGGCGCCGTCGCCCTCGGTCGCGTCCTGACGCTCGTGATCTCCACCTCGCTCGGCAGCGAGGAGGAGGCCATCGAGGCGGCCAACGACGCGTCGCGCGAGCACCCCATGCGCGTCATCGTGATCTCCACCGAGCGCGGTGCCGCCGCGGAGACGACCACGGAGAAGGCGCGCGTCGACGCCGAGATCCGCGTGGGCGGCGACGCCGGCGCGAGCGAGGTCGTCGTGCTCCGCGTCTACGGCGCCGCCGCCGAGGACAAGGAGAGCCTGGTCACGGGCCTCCTGCTCCCCGACGCGCCCGTCGTCGCCTGGTGGCCGCACGATGCCCCCGCGGTGGTCAGCCAGTCGCCGCTCGGCCGCATCGCGCAGCGCCGCATCACGGACTCGTCCACGAGCAGCAACCCGCGCGTGGCCCTGCAGCACCTGGCGGAGACGTACGCCCCCGGCGACACGGACTTCGCCTGGACGCGCCTGACGCTCTGGCGTGCGCTGCTCGCCGCGGTGCTCGACCAGCCGCCGTACGAGCCCGTCACGCAGGTGGAGGTGTCCGGCGCCGCCGACTCCCCCTCCACCGTCCTCCTCGCCGCCTGGCTCGGTCTGCAGCTGCAGGTTCCGGTGCTGCACGAGGTCACCACGCGGGCCACCGGCTCGAGCGGGATCCACGGCGTGCGCCTCCACCGCGCGTCGGGCGTCATCGACCTCGATCGCCCCATCGCGAACGTGGCGACGCTCAAGCAGCCGAACCAGCCCACGCACGATGTGAGCCTCCCCCGGAGGAGCCTCCGCGACTGCCTGGCGGAGGAGCTCCGGCGCCTCGACCCCGATGCGCTGTACGGGGACGTGATCCGTCACGGTCTCGAGCGCTCGACAGCCGGCCACGGGTACGTCACCGCGTCCACGACCGCAGGGAAGGACTCGGGAGACCGATGACCAACGACCGCAGGGTGCTCGTGCACCCCGACAAGAAGGCCATGACCGGCTCCGTCGCCGCGCGCTTCCTCACGAAGCTCGTCGACATCCTGGATGAGGAGGAGATCGCCAACGTCGTCCTCACCGGGGGGACGGTGGGCCCGAGCATCCTCGCGGCCGTCAACGAGTCCGCGGCGCGCGACAGCGTCGACTGGACCCGCGTCCACTTCTGGTTCGGCGACGAGCGGTGGCTGCCCCATGGCGACCCCGAGCGGAACGACACCACGGTGCGCGCGGCCCTGCTGGATCACATCGAGCTGCCCGCGGAGAACGTCCACGCCATGGGCGCGAGCGACGCGGGGCTGAGCCTCGACGAGGCCGTCGCGGCGTACACGGCGGAGCTCGCCGCGCACGCCAACGGCGACACCGCGCTCCCCCGCTTCGACATCACGTTCCTCGGCGTCGGGCCGGACGGGCACGTGGCGTCGCTCTTCCCGGACAGCGACGGCATCCGCACCATGGACGCCGCCGTCATCCCGGTGCGCAACTCGCCGAAGGCTCCCGCGGAGCGGATCTCGCTCACCCTGCCGGTGCTCAACTCGTCGCTGCGCATCTGGATGGTGCTCGCGGGGCCCGACAAGGCGTTCGCCCTGGGCCTCGCGCTCGCGGGCGCCGACCGGATCGAGGTGCCCGTCGCGGGCATCAAGGGCCGCAAGCGCACGGTGTTCTTCATCGACCGCGAGGCCGCGGCGGACGTGCCGGAGAACCTCAGGCTCTCCTCGTACTGACGACGGTGCCGGCATCATCCGGCGCACGACGCGAAGGGCGGATCCTCCGGGATCCGCCCTTCGTCGTCCTCGCCGACCGGCGTCGGCAAGATCGTGAGCGAAGAGGGAAGCACCTACGCAGAACGCCCCCGTCCGGGAGGACGGGGGCGTTCGACGCTGTGGTGCGGTGGAGCTACTTGGTGGCCTTGACCGTGCCGCGACGGGCGCGGAGCTGCTCCAGCGCCTCCTCGAGGAGCTGGCTGGCCTCCTCCTCGCTGCGACGCTCCTTCACGTACGCGAGGTGGGTCTTGTACGGCTCGAGCTTCGCGACCGACGGCGGGTTGGCCTTGTCGCGCCCGGCGGGCAGACCCGACTGGGGCGAGTCGATCGTGACGGGGATCTCCTCCTCGGGCAGGTTCGCCGCGAAGTGGCGGACGGTCTCATTGCCGAGGGCGTCCCAGTACGAGATCGAGATGCGCTCCGCGTGGAAGCCGCGGTCCTGCTCGCCCATGGGGCCCGCGCCGACGCGCGAACCGCGGATGGCGCTTCCTCCAGATGCCATGTGGCTGCTCCCTACAATCCGGTGTCGAACTTGGTGATGAGCCCCAGGACCACGATGCACGTGACCCAGACGAGGCCGAGGATGACGGTGATGCGGTTCAGGTTCCGCTCGGCCACGCCCGACGAGCCGAGGCTCGACGTGGTGCCGCCCCCGAACATGTCGGAGAGACCGCCGCCCCGCCCCTTGTGCAGGAGGATGAGCATGGTCAGCAGGAGGCTGGTGATTCCCAGAACCACCTGCAGGACTACCTGGAGGATTTCCACGTGCGGCCTTTCGGGTGCGGTGCTGTGGCCGAGTCGACCGATGAACGGCCGATGGGCCGTTGTCGATTATAGCGGGCGCCTGGATGCGGCGAGCCGCCCGCGCCCGGATGGACGCGAGCGGCTCGTGGACGACAGCGGATCAGACCCCGACGTGCGAGCGGAACCGCGCGATCGCGGAGAACTCCTGCACGTCGAGGCTCGCACCGCCGACGAGGGCGCCGTCGACGTCCGGCTCGCGGAGGAAGCCCGCGATGTTGCCGGACTTGACAGAGCCGCCGTAGAGGATGCGCGTGGCCTTCGCCGCCTCGTCGCCCAGGAGCTCGGCGACGACGGCACGCAGCGGCGCGGCGACCTGCTGCGCCTGCTCCGGCGTCGCGGCCTGGCCGGACCCGATGGCCCACACGGGCTCGTAGGCGACGACCACGTCGGCGCCCTTCTCGAGGCCCTGGAGCGCGACGCGCAGCTGGGCCACGGGGACGGCGCTCGCGCCGTGCTCCTCGAGGTCGGCCGCGGTCTCGCCCACGCAGATCACCGGGACGATGCCGTGCTTCACGGCGGCCGCGGACTTCGCGGCCACCTGCTCGTCGGTCTCGCCGTGCAGCGTGCGCCGCTCGGAGTGGCCGACGATGACGTAGCGGCAGGCGAGCTGGGCCAGGAACGCCGCGGAGATCTCCCCCGTGTACGCGCCCGACTCGTGCTCCGACACGTCCTGCGCTCCGTAGGCCAGCTCGAGCTTGTCGGCCGAGACGAGCGTCTGCACGCTGCGGATGTCGGTGGCCGGCGGGAAGACCGCGACCTCCGCCTCCGTGTAGTCGTGCTTGGCGTCCTTGAGGCTCCACGCGAGCTTCTGGACGAACGCGATGGCCTGGAGGTGGTCCAGGTTCATCTTCCAGTTGCCCGCGATGAGGGGCGTGCGCCCCTGCGGGCGATCGGTCACTGCCATCCGAGGACCTCCAGTCCCGGCAGGCGCTTCCCCTCGAGGAACTCGAGGCTCGCGCCGCCTCCGGTCGAGATGTGACCGAAGCGGTCATCATCGAATCCGAGCGCGCGGACGGCCGCGGCGCTGTCGCCGCCGCCGACCACGGAGAGCCCCTCGACGCGGGTGAGCGCGTCGGCGACCGTCCTCGTGCCGGCCGCGAACGGCTCCAGCTCGAAGACGCCCATGGGCCCGTTCCAGAACACCGTGGTCGAGCCGCGGATGATCGTCGCGAACGCGTCGGCGGTCTCGGGGCCGATGTCGAGCCCGAGCCCCTTCGCGCCCGCGGGCGTCGACTCGATGGCGTCGGCGCCCGTGACCTCGTGGGCCGCGTCGGCCGAGAAGCCGTCGGCGACGACCACGTCGGTGGGGAGGACGATCTTCACGCCGCGCTCCTCCGCCTCGGCCAGGTAGCCCTTGACGGTCTCGACCTGGTCCTCCTCGAGGAGGCTCGCGCCCACCTCGTGGCCCTGGGCCTTGAGGAACGTGAAGAGCATGCCGCCGCCGATGAGCAGCGAGTCGACGCGCGGCAGCAGGTGGCCGATCACGCCGAGCTTGTCGGACACCTTGGATCCGCCGAGCACGACCGTGTACGGCCGCTCCGGGTTCTCCGTGAGGCGGTCGAGGACCTCGAGCTCGCTCGCGATGAGCGAGCCGGCGGCGCTGGGGAGCACCGACGCGAGCTCGAAGACGCTCGCCTGCTTGCGGTGCACGACGCCGAAGCCGTCGGACACGAACGCGTCCCCGAGCTCGGCGATCGACTCCGCGAAGCCGCGGCGGACGGCCTCGTCCTTGCTGGTCTCCTCCGCGTGGAAGCGGAGGTTCTCGAGCACGACGACGTCGCCGTCGCCGAGGGCCTCGACGGCCGCGCGGGCGGAGTCGCCGACGGTGTCGGTCGCGAAGGCCACGTCGGCGCCCAGCAGCTCGCCGAGGCGGGCCGCGACGGGACGCAGGCTGTACTTCTCATCCGGCGTGCCGTCGGGGCGGCCGAGGTGGGAGATCACGACGACGCGTGCCCCGGCCTCGCGGAGACCCGTGAGGGTCCCCAGCGAGGCGCGGATGCGCCCGTCGTCGCCGATCAGGCCGTCCTTGAGGGGGACGTTGAGGTCGCAGCGCACGATGACGCGGCGTCCCCGGAGATCCCCCAGGGAGTCGATGGTGCGGAGTGCCACGGCCGGTTACAGGCGGTCGGCGACGTACTCGGTGAGGTCGACGAGGCGGTTCGAGTAGCCCCACTCGTTGTCGTACCACGACGCGACCTTGACCTGGTTGCCGATGACCTTGGTGAGGCCCGCGTCGAAGATCGAGGAGTGCGGGTCGTTGACGATGTCGCTCGAGACGATGGGGTCCTCGGTGTACTTGAGGATGCCCTTGAGCGGGCCGTCGGCCGCGGCCTTGTAGGCCGCGTTGACCTGCTCGACGGTGACGTTGGCCGAGGTCTCGATGGTGAGGTCGGTGATCGAGCCGGTGGGCACGGGCACGCGGAGCGCGTAGCCGTCGAGCTTGCCGACGAGCTCGGGGATCACGAGGCCGAGCGCCTTCGCGGCACCCGTCGACGTGGGGATGATGTTGACCGCGGCGGCGCGGGCGCGACGCAGGTCGCTGTGCGGGCCGTCCTGCAGGTTCTGGTCGGCCGTGTACGCGTGCACCGTCGTCATGAGGCCGCGCTCGATGCCGAACTCGTCGAGGAAGACCTTGGCGAGGGGCGCGAGGCAGTTCGTGGTGCAGGACGCGTTGGAGATGACGTCGTGGGTGGCGGGGTCGTAGGTGCCCTCGTTGACGCCGAGGACCAGGGTCGCGACGTTGTCGCCCGTGGCGGGTGCGGAGACGAGGACCTTCTTGGCGCCGGCGGTGATGTGCTTGCGCGCGTCCTCCGCCTTCGTGAAGCGGCCGGTGGACTCGATGACGATCTCGACGCCCAGCTCGCCCCAGGGGAGGTTCGCGGGGTCGCGCTCCTCGAGGACGCGGATGGCCTTGCCGTTGACGACGATGTTGTCGCCGTCCAGCTCGACAGTCGCGTCGAGGCGGCCCGTGATGGAGTCGTACTTGAGCAGGTGCGCGAGCGCCTTGTTGTCGGTGAGGTCGTTCACCGCGACGATCTCGATGTCGCTGCCCTTGGCGAGCGCGGCGCGGAAGTAGTTGCGGCCGATGCGGCCGAAGCCGTTGATGCCGATCTTGACGGTCACGTGTTCTCCTGTTGTTCTGCGCGCTCGGGGGCGGCGGTGGGTGAGGGAGGTTCGGGGTGCGCGGGAGTCCTGGCGTGCGGATCCGCGGGCGGCCGGGGTCTCCCCTCCGGCCGCCCGCGGATGCGGCTAGGAGAGGAGGAAGAGGCCCTGCGTCTTCGTGCGCGCGGCGTCGAAGCGCGCCTGCACGTCCGCCCAGTTGACGATGTTCCAGAACGCCTTCACGTAGTCGGCCTTGACGTTGACGTAGTCGAGGTAGAAGGCGTGCTCCCACATGTCGAGCAGCAGGATCGGGACGGTCGCCGCGGCGAGGTTGCCCTGGTGGTCGTACAGCTGCTCGATGATGAGCTTCTGACCGAGCGAGTCCCACGCGAGGATGCTCCAGCCGGAGCCCTGGATGCCGAGGGCGGAGGCGGTGAAGTGCGCCTGGAACTTGTCGTACGAGCCGAAGAACTCGTCGATGGCCGCGGCGAGCTCGCCGGTGGGCTTGTCCCCGCCGTCGGGGCTGAGGTTGTTCCAGAAGACCGTGTGGTTGACGTGGCCCGCGAGGTTGAACGCGAGGTCCTTCTGCAGCTTGTTGACGAAGGTCAGGTCGCCGGCGTCACGCGCCTCCTGCAGCTTGACGAGGGCGGTGTTCGCGCCGTCGACGTAGGTCTTGTGGTGCTTGTCGTGGTGCAGCTCCATGATGCGGCCGCTGATGCTCGGCTCGAGGGCCGAGTAGTCGTACGGGAGGTCGACGAGAGTGTAGTCAGCCATAGGTGTATCTCCTCTTCATTGCCCGGGGGCTCCCGGCCAGAGGCCGGGGGTGGGTGACGGATCGAGTCTAGTCCGGCGGCCCTCCGCGCCACCTGGCCGGATGACGCGCGACGTCCCGCGGATCCCCGTCGCCGCCGCGCGGGCGATGCCGACGGACGCGAGGCGACTCAGACGTCGTCGAGGTCGGCGGGGAGGTTGGCGTCGGTGCCGGGCAGGCCCTCGTCGACGGCCTTCTTGTCGGCCATCGCGAGCAGGCGGCGGATGCGGCCGGCGACGGCGTCCTTCGTCATGGGCGGGTCCGCGTGGTGGCCCAGCTCGTCGAGGCTGGAGTCGCGGAAGCGCAGGCGCAGGTCGCCCGCGTACTTGAGGTGCTCGGGGATGTCCGGGCCGAGGATCTCCATGGCCCGCTCGACGCGCGCGCACGCGGCGACGGCGGCCTGGGCGGAGCGGCGGAGGTTGGCGTCGTCGAAGTTGACGAGGCGGTTGGCGGTCGCCCGCACCTCGCGGCGCTGGCGCATCTCCTCCCAGTTGACGACCGTGCCCTGCGCGCCCATGACACGCAGCATCTGCCCGATGGCGTCGCCATCGCGGATGACCACGCGGTGCACGCCGCGGACCTCGCGCGCCTTGGCGCTCACGTCGAGGCGGCCGGCGGCGCCGACGAGCGCCATGGCGGCCTCGTTGCCGGGGCAGGTGACCTCCAGCGCGGCCGAGCGGCCGGGATCCGTGAGCGTGCCGGCAGCCAGGAACGCGCCCCGCCAGACGGCCGCGATCTCCTCGCGGGATCCCGTGGTGAGGCGGTTGGGCAGGCCGCGGATGGGCCGACGGCGCGCGTCGAGCAGGCCGGTCTGGCGGGCGAGCGTCTCCCCGCCCTCCATCACGCGCACCAGGTAGTGCGTGGCCCGGCGCATGCCGGAGGCGGGGATGACGGAGATGTCGCTGCGGACGCCGTAGAGCTCCGCGAGGTCCTTGCGGACGCGGCGGGCGAGGAGAGGGGTGTCCAGCTCGGACTCGACCGCGATGCGGTTCGAGATGAGGTGCAGCCCGCCGGAGAAGCGCAGGATGGTTGCCAGCTCGGCGGCCCTCACCGTGGTCTTGCTGACCTCGACGCGTGACAGTTCTTCCTTGACGTCCGAGGTCAGAGGCAAATGCTTACTCCCTTGATGAGATGGGTGCCCTACTCCCGGCCGAGGTCGCGGTGCTTGGTGCTGACAGCGACGCCGGGAAGGGCGCGGAGGAGGCTGGAGAGCTCCTCGGAGACGGCGACCGAGCGGTGCTTGCCGCCGGTACAGCCGATAGCGATCGTAGCGTGTCTCTTGTTCTCCCGCTGATACCCGGCCAGCACCGGGGCGAGCGCGCGGGCGTACGCGTGGACGAACTCCTCGGCGCCCTCCTGACCGAGCACGTAGTCGCTGACGGCCTTGTCGCGACCCGTGAGCGGGCGGAGCTCCGGGGTCCAGAACGGGTTCGGGAGGAAGCGCATGTCGGCCACCATGTCGGCGTCCGCGGGGGTGCCGTACTTGAAGCCGAAGCTCATGACGGTGACCCGCACGCCCGCGTCGTCCGCGCCGCTGAACTGCTCGGTGATGGTGGTGGCGAGCTGGTGGATGTTGAGCTCGGACGTGTCGATGACGAGGTCGCTGGCCTCGCGGATCTCGATCATGCGCGCCCGCTCCGCGGCGATGCCGTCGAGCAGCGTGCCGTTGCCCTGGAGCGGGTGCGGGCGGCGGACCTGCTCGAAACGTCGCACGAGCGCCGCGTCGGTGGCCTCGAGGAAGAGGACGCGCAGGCGCGGCCCGGTGCCGAAGGTCTGCAGGATGTCGCGCAGCTCGGAGAAGAAGTCGCCGCCGCGGACGTCGACCACCGCCGCGATCTTCGGCAGCGACGTGCCCGCGCGGCCGGCCAGCTCGACGAGCGGCTTGAGCATCTGCGGCGGGAGGTTGTCGACCACGTACCAGCCGAGGTCCTCCAGCGCGTTGCCGACGGTGGAGCGGCCCGCGCCGGACATCCCCGTCACGATCATGACGTCCTGTTGGGGGATCTCCACGCTCATGCGGGCATGCACCTCTCGTCGCGCCGGTCGATGGGTCCAGTCTAGGCGGGACCCGCGACACCCGACCGGGCGCGGATCACGAACGGAGCCGCTCGTAGACGGCCTGGGCGAGCGTCGGCCCGATGGTGCGGACCGCCGCGATCTCCTCGACCTCGGCCTGCTTCAGCTTCGCGACGGATCCGAACTGCTGCAGCAGCCGCTGCACGCGCGACGGCCCGAGCCCCGGGATCTCGTTGAGCACCGACGTGATGTCGCGCTTCCGGCGGGCCCGCTGGTGCGTGATGGCGAACCGGTGGGCCTCGTCGCGGATGCGCTGGATGAGGAAGAGCGCGTCGCTGTTGCGCGGCAGGATGACGGGGTAGTCGGAGTCCGGCAGCCAGATCTCCTCGAGGCGCTTCGCGATGCCGACCAGCTGGATCCCCGTCACGCCGGACTCCTCGAGCGCCCGCCGCGCCGCGGCGACCTGCGGCTGGCCGCCGTCGACGATGAGCAGGTTGGGGCTGTACGAGAACTTGTTCACCGCGGGCGCCTCCCCCAGCTCGGGCGGCGCGGCGTCGGCCGGGACCTCCGCCTCCTTGCCGAGGTAGGCGAGACGGCGCGTGATGACCTGGTGGATCGACTCGGTGTCGTCCGTGGAGTCGGCGATGTTGAACCGGCGGTACTGGTCCTTGCGCGGGAGGCCGTCCTCGAAGACGACCATGGACGCGACGATGTTGGTGCCGCTCAGGTGCGAGACGTCGTAGCACTCCATCCGCAGCGGCGCGTCGGGCATGCCGAGCGCCTCCTGGATGTCGGCGAGGGCCTTCGACCGCGTGGTGAAGTCGGAGCTGCGGCGCGTCTTGTAGAGCATGAGCGCGTTCTGCGCGTTCGTGGCGGCCGTGTGCGCGAGCGCCGCCTTGTCGCCGCGCTGGGCGACCCGGAGGTCGACCTGCCACGAGCTCGGACGTCCCCGGCGGACGGTGCCGTCGTCCTCCCCCGCGGCCCGTCGCTGGCTGAGCCACAGCTCGAGCTCGGCCGCGTCCGCAGGCAGCTCGGGGACGAGGACCTCGCGCGGCGGGTGCGCCTCGTCCTCGTAGGCGTTGTGCAGAACCGTCTCGACGAGCTCCCCGATGCCGATGTCGAGCTCCTTGTCGACCACCCAGGTGCGCGTGCCCCGGATGCGGCCACCGCGGACCATGAACTGCTGCACGGCCGCGGCGAGCTCGTCGGCGGCGATGCCGAACACGTCGGCGTCGACCCGGTCGTCGAACACGACCGCGGTCTTGGACAGGGCGGCCTCGAGCGCACCGATGTCGTCGCGATGGCGGGCGGCGGCCTCGTAGTCCATCTCCGCGGCCGCGTCCTTCATCCGCTGGGTGAGCTGGCCCACGTACGTCGAGTCGTTGCCGGCCATGAAGCTCACGAAGTCGTCCGCGATCTCGCGGTGCTCCTCCTCCGACACGCGGCCGACGCACGGCGCGGCGCACCGGCCGATGTCGCCGAGCAGGCAGGGCCGGTTCGTCTGGCGGGCGCGCTTGAAGGTGCTCTCCGAGCAGGACCGCACGGGGAAGACCTTGAGCATGTGGTCGACGGTCTCGCGGATCGCCCAGACCTTGGTGTACGGCCCGAAGTACTTGGCGCCGCGGATCTTCCGGTTGCGGGTGACCATGACCCGCGGGTACTCCTCGCCCAGCGTGACCGCCAGGTACGGGTACGACTTGTCGTCGCGGAACTTGACGTTGAACGGCGGGTCGAACTCCTTGATCCACGTGAACTCGAGCTGGAGCGCCTCGAACTCGCTGCCGACGACGGTCCACTCGACCCCGGCGGCGGACGTGACCATGCGCCGGGTGCGCTCGTGCAGGCTCTCGAGCGGCGCGAAGTAGTTGGCCAGCCGGGCACGGAGGTTGTTGGCCTTGCCCACGTAGAGCACGCGGTCCGCGGCGTCGCGGAAGCGGTACACGCCCGGCGCCGTGGGGATCTCCCCCGCGGCGGGTCGGTACCCGACGGTGTCGGTGCGGGCCATCAGACGGTCGCGCGCTCCGCGCGCGCGCGCGGGGACGCGACCGCGGAGGCCTCGGCCTCGGCGTCGAGGACCTCCTTGAGGAAGCCGCCCGTGTAGCTCTCCCGCACGGTGGCCAGGTGCTCCGGCGTGCCGGTGGCGAGCACCGTGCCGCCGCCCGCACCGCCCTCGGGACCCATGTCGATGAGCCAGTCGGCGGACTTGATGACGTCGAGGTTGTGCTCGATGACGATGACGGTGTTGCCCTTGTCGACGAGCCCGTTCAGCACGAGGAGGAGCTTCCGCACGTCCTCGAAGTGGAGGCCCGTGGTCGGCTCGTCGAGGACGTAGATGCTCCGGCCGTTCGACCGGCGCTGCAGCTCCGTGGACAGCTTCACGCGCTGCGCCTCGCCGCCGGAGAGCGTGGTGGCGCTCTGGCCGAGCCGCACGTAGCCGAGGCCCACGTCCACCAGCGTCTTCATGAAGCGGTGGATCGCCTGGATCGGCTCGAAGAACTCCGCCGCCTCGCTGATGGACATGTCGAGCACCTCGGCGATGCTCTTCCCCTTGTAGTGCACGCTGAGGGTGTCGCGGTTGTACCGCGCTCCCCCGCAGACCTCGCAGGCCACGTACACGTCGGGCAGGAAGTTCATCTCGATCTTGATGGTGCCGTCGCCCGAGCACGCCTCGCAACGCCCGCCCTTGACGTTGAAGCTGAACCGCCCGGGGAGGTACCCGCGCGCCTTGGCCTCCGTGGTCTCGGCGAACAGGTTGCGGATGCGGTCGAACACGCCCGTGTAGGTGGCGGGGTTGGAGCGCGGGGTGCGCCCGATGGGGTTCTGGTCGACGTGGACGACCTTGTCGAGGTTCTCGAGGCCGGTGACGCGGGAGTGCTTGCCCGGCACCTTGCGGGCGCCGTTGAGCTCGTTGGCGAGCACGCGGTACAGGATGTCGTTCACGAGCGACGACTTCCCGGATCCGCTGACGCCCGTGACGGCCGTGAGCGTGCCGAGCGGGAACGTCGCCGTGACGTTCTGCAGGTTGTTGGCGCGCGCCCCCACCACCTGGATCTGGCGCTTCTTGTCGATCTTGCGTCGCTTCGCCGGCGTGGCGATGGCACGACGACCCGCGAGGTAGTCGCCCGTGAGGGACTCGCGGTTCTCGATGAGGCCCTCGTACGAACCGGAGTGCACGACCCGGCCGCCGTTGACACCGGCGCCGGGGCCGATGTCCACGATCCAGTCGGCCGTGCGGATGGTGTCCTCGTCGTGCTCCACGACGATGAGCGTGTTGCCGAGGTCGCGCAGCTTCACGAGCGTCTCGATGAGGCGGCGGTTGTCGCGCTGGTGGAGGCCGATGGACGGCTCGTCGAGCACGTAGAGCACGCCCGTGAGCCCCGAGCCGATCTGCGTGGCCAGGCGGATGCGCTGCGCCTCGCCACCGGAGAGCGAGGCCGCCGCGCGGGCGAGATTGAGGTAGTTGAGGCCCACCTCGATGAGGAACTCGAGCCGCACGCGGATCTCCCGCAGCACCTGCGCGGCGATGTGCGCCTCGCGGTCGGTGAGCTCGAGCTGGGCCATGAACTCCTGCGCGTCCGAGAGGCTCATCTCGGCGACATCCGCGATGTTCGCGCCGTGCACGAGGACGGCGAGCACCTCGGGCTTCAGCCGCTTGCCGTCGCACACCGGGCACGGGATCTCGCGCAGGTACTCCCCCCAGCGCGCGCGCTGGTTGTCGGTCTCGGCCTGGGCGAACTGGCGCTCGATGTAGGGCATGACGCCCTCGAAGCCCGAGGAGTACGTCATCTCGCGGCCGTAGCGGTTCTTCCACTTGACCTGGACCTCGAAGTCGTTGCCCCGCAGGACGGCCTCGCGGACCTCCTCGGACAGCTTCCGCCACGGTGTCGTGAGGGAGAACTTGAGGTCGCGCGCGAGGCCCGCCAGCAGCTTCTCGTAGTACTGGAACAGGCCCTTGCCCTGCGTGGTCCACGGGAGGATGACGCCGTCGGCGATGCTCAGCGACTCGTCGCCGATGAGGAGCTCCTGGTCCACGGACATGCGCGTGCCGAGGCCCGAGCACTCGGGGCACGCGCCGAAGGGCGCGTTGAACGAGAAGGTGCGCGGCTCGATCTCGGTGAGCTGGATGGGGTGGTTGTTCGGGCACGACAGCTTTTCCGAGTACGTGCGGAGGCCGCCGGGGCCCTCGACGTCGACGAAGTCGATCATGACGATGCCGTCGGTGAGCCGGAGCGCCGTCTCGAGCGAGTCCGTCAGGCGGCCGAGGATGTCGTCGCTCGCGACCAGGCGGTCCACCACGACGGAGATGTCGTGCTTGTACTGCTTCTTGAGCTTGGGCGGCGAGCTGAGCTGGATGAGCTCCCCGTCGACGATGGCCCGCGAGTAGCCGCCGGAGGCGAGCTCGGCGAACAGGTCGACGAACTCGCCCTTCTTCTGCGACACGATCGGGCTGACGACCTGGTACCGGGTGCCGGTCTCCAGCTCCATGAGCTGGTCGGCGATCTGCTGCACGGTCTGGCGGGAGATGCGCTCGCCGCACACGGGGCAGTGCGCGATGCCGATGCGCGCCCACAGCAGGCGCATGTAGTCGAAGATCTCGGTGATGGTGCCCACCGTCGAGCGCGGGTTGCGGTTCGTCGACTTCTGGTCGATGGAGACCGCGGGGCTCAGGCCCTCGATGAAGTCGACGTCAGGCCGGTCCACCTGTCCGAGGAACTGGCGCGCGTACGCCGAGAGCGACTCGACGTAGCGGCGCTGGCCCTCCGCGAAGATCGTGTCGAACGCGAGGGACGACTTGCCCGACCCCGACAGGCCCGTGAAGACGACGAGCGAGTCGCGCGGGATGTCGAGGTCGACGTCGCGGAGGTTGTGGACGCGAGCGCCGCGCACGCTGAGGAGGGAGGAGGACTCGACGGGGGAGATTGACACCTGTCCATCGTATGCGTCGCCACCGACAGCGAGCGCGGGGCGGGGGCGCCGGCCACCGCCGCTCCCCCGCGCTGGCGTCAGGACAGGTGGCCGGCCTTCTCCATCTGCCGCAGCTCGCGCTTCAGGTCTCCCAGCTCGTCGCGGAGCCGCGCGGCGAGCTCGAACTTCAGCTCGCCCGCGGCCTGGAGCATCTGGTCGTTGAGGTCGGAGATGATCGTCTCCAGCTCGTTCGCCCCGGCCGCCGCCTTGCCCTCGCGCCGGAGGTTGGGCGTGGGCGACCGCTTGCCGCCGCCGCGCCCCTCGAGCATCTTCTTCGTGTCCTCGCCCTCGCGCGCCAGGATCTCGGTGATGTCGGCGATGCGCTTGCGCAGCGGCGTCGGGTCGATCCCGTGCTCGGTGTTGTACGCCACCTGCTTCTCGCGCCGGCGGTCGGTCTCCTCGATGGCGCGTTTCATGCTGTCCGTGAGCACGTCGGCGTACATGTGCACCTCGCCGGACACGTTGCGCGCCGCGCGGCCGATGGTCTGGATGAGCGACGTGGACGACCGGAGGAAGCCCTCCTTGTCGGCGTCGAGGATCGCGACGAGCGACACCTCCGGCAGGTCGAGGCCCTCGCGCAGCAGGTTGATGCCCACGAGCACGTCGTACACGCCGGCCCGCAGCTCGCTCAGCAGCTCGACGCGGCGCAGCGTGTCGACGTCCGAGTGCAGGTAGCGGACACGCACGCCCGCCTCCGCGAAGTAGTCGGTGAGCTCCTCGGCCATCTTCTTCGTGAGCGTCGTGACGAGGATGCGCTCGTCCTTCTCCACACGGATGCGGATCTGCTCGAGCAGGTCGTCGATCTGGCCCTTGGTGGGCTTGACCACGATGGCCGGGTCGATGAGGCCGGTGGGGCGGATGATCTGCTCGACCACGCCGTCGCCCATGCCGAGCTCGTACTTGCCGGGCGTCGCCGACATGTACACGGTCTGCGGAACGCGCTCGGTGAACTCGTTCCACTTGAGCGGCCGGTTGTCGAGCGCGCTCGGGAGGCGGAAGCCGTGCTCCACGAGCGTGCGCTTGCGCGATGAGTCGCCCTCGAACATGGCGCCGATCTGCGGCACCGTGACGTGCGACTCGTCGATGACGACGAGGAAGTCGTCCGGGAAGTAGTCGAGCAGGCAGTGCGGGGCCTCCCCCGCGTCGCGCCCGTCGATGTGGCGGGAGTAGTTCTCGATGCCGGAGCAGAAGCCGATCTGCTGCATCATCTCGATGTCGAAGTTGGTGCGCATGCGCAGCCGCTGGGCCTCGAGGAGCTTGCCCTCGCGCTCGAGCACCGCGAGGCGCTCCTCGAGCTCCTGCTGGATGGTGCCGATGGCCCGCCGCATGACCTCGGTCTCCGCCACGTAGTGCGAGCCGGGGAACACGGACACGGAGTCCATCTTGCGGACCACGTCGCCCGTGAGCGGGTGCAGCTGGTAGAGCGCCTCGATCTCGTCGCCGAACATCTCGATGCGGATGGCCAGCTCCTCGTACATCGGGATGATCTCGATGGTGTCGCCCCGGACGCGGAAGTTGCCGCGCGAGAAGTCGACGTCGTTGCGCTGGTACTGCATGGAGACGAACTTGCGGATGAGGGTGTCGCGGTTGATCTGCATCCCGACCTGCAGCGCCACCATGGCGTTCATGTACTGCTCGGGCTGCCCGAGGCCGTAGATGCACGACACGGTGCTCACCACCACGACATCGCGGCGGCTGAGCAGCGAGTTCGTCGTGGAGTGGCGCAGGCGCTCGACCTCGGCGTTGACCGACGAGTCCTTCTCGATGAACGTGTCCGTCTGCGGGACGTACGCCTCGGGCTGGTAGTAGTCGTAGTACGAGACGAAGTACTCGACCGCGTTGTCCGGCATGAGCTCGCGGAACTCGGTGGCGAGCTGGGCGGCGAGCGTCTTGTTGTGCGCGAGGATCAGCGTGGGCCGCTGCACCTGCTCGATGAGCCAGGCGGCCGTGGCCGACTTGCCGGTTCCGGTGGCTCCCAGGAGCACGACATCCGGCTCGCCGGCGTTGACACGGCCCGCCAGCTCGGCGATCGCGGTGGGCTGGTCGCCGCTGGGGGAGTAGTCGCTGACGACCTTGAACGGGCGCACGGAACGGGTGGGCTGCATGGGACCAGCCTACGAGCGGCCTCCGACACCGCCGGCCAGGTTCGCCCAGAGCCGATCCGTCTGGGCCAGCGTCGACGCGAGCGAGACGCCGGAGTCGACGACGTCGTCGGCGACACGGAGACGCTCCTCGTCGGACGCCTGCAGGGCGATGCGGCGCTCGGCCTCCTCGACGGGCATGCCGCGCAGCTCGACGAGGCGGCGGATCCGCTCCTCGCGCGGCGCGTGGACCACGACGATCCGGTCGAACTCGTCGACGCGGCCGGACTCCACGAGGAGCGGGATGTCGTAGACGACGACAGCGTCGGCGTCCGCCTCCCCCGCCGCCTGGATGCGCGCGGCGGACAGCGCCCGCACGGCGGGGTGGGTGATGGCCTCGAGGTCACGGCGGGCCTCGGGATCCCGGAAGACGATCGCCCCGAGGGCCGGCCGGTCGAGCGTGCCGTCCGCGGCGATGACGCCCGCGCCGAATCGGCGGGCGATCTCCGTCAGCGCGGGGGTGCCCGGCTCGACGACCTCGCGGGCCAGGCGGTCGGCGTCGATCCGCACCGCCCCCAGCTCCGCCAGCCGGTCGGCCACCACCGTCTTGCCCGCGGCGATGCCGCCCGTCAATCCGATCACCTGCATGGATCCAGCCTAGGCGGGCGGCTCGCCCCGGGGACGACGGAGGCCGCCCTCCCGAAGGGAGAGCGGCCTCGTCGTGGTGCGATGGGACTACTTGGAGCTGGACAGCTTCTCGCGGAGGGCGGCGAGGCTCTCGTCGTCCGCCAGCGTGCCGGCGCCCGTCGAGTCGCTCGTGAAGCCGGGGCCGGCGGACGTGATGCCCGTGTCGGCCGCCTCGGCCTCGGCTGCCGCCGCGACCTGCTTCTTGTGGGCCTCCCAGCGGGCCTGGGCCGCGGCGTACTGCTGCTCCCAGGTCTCGCGCTGCGACTCGAAGCCGTCCTTCCACTCGTTGGTCTCCGGGTCGAAGCCCTCGGGGTACTTGTAGTTCCCCTGGTCGTCGTACTCGGTGAGCATGCCGTAGAGGGCGGGGTCGAACTCGGTGCCCTCCGGGTCGACGCCGTCGTTGGCCTGCTTGAGGCTCAGCGAGATGCGGCGACGCTCGAGGTCGATGTCGATGACCTTGACGAAGACCTCGTCGCCCACGGACACGACCTGCTCGGCGAGCTCGACGTGCTTGCCGGAGAGCTCCGAGATGTGCACGAGGCCCTCGATGCCCTCGGCCACGCGGACGAACGCACCGAACGGCACCAGCTTGGTGACCTTGCCGGGCGCGACCTGGCCGATGGCGTGCGTGCGGGCGAAGACCTGCCAGGGGTCCTCCTGCGTCGCCTTGAGCGACAGCGAGACGCGCTCGCGGTCCAGGTCGACCTCGAGGATCTCGACGGTCACCTCCTGGCCCACCTCGACGACCTCGCTGGCGTGCTCGATGTGCTTCCAGCTGAGCTCGGAGACGTGCACGAGGCCGTCGACGCCGCCCAGGTCCACGAACGCACCGAAGTTGACGATCGAGGAGACCACGCCCTTGCGGACCTGGCCCTTCTGGAGGTTGTTGAGGAACGTGCTGCGGCTCTCGGACTGCGTCTGCTCGAGGAGCGCACGGCGCGACAGGACCACGTTGTTGCGGTTCTTGTCGAGCTCGAGGATCTTGGCCTCGATCTCCTGGCCGAGGTACGGCGTGAGGTCGCGGACGCGGCGCAGCTCGATGAGGGAGGCCGGGAGGAAGCCGCGGAGACCGATGTCCACGATGAGGCCGCCCTTGACGACCTCGATGACGGTGCCGGTGACGACGCCGTCGGACTCCTTGATCTTCTCCACGTCGCCCCACGCGCGCTCGTACTGCGCGCGCTTCTTCGACAGGATCAGACGGCCTTCCTTGTCCTCCTTCTGGAGGACGAGGGCCTCGACGGTGTCGCCGACCTTGACGACCTCCGTGGGGTCGACGTCGTGCTTGATGGACAGCTCACGCGAGGGGATGACGCCCTCGGTCTTGTAGCCGACGTCGATCAGGACCTCGTCCCGATCGATCTTCACGACGGTGCCCTCGATGAGGTCTCCGTCGTTGAAGAACTTCAGTGTCTTCTCGACCGCGGCGAGGAAGTCCTCTGCAGATCCGATGTCGTTGATCGCGACCTGCTTGGGCGCCTTGTCGGTCGTTGCGATTGTCATGTAGTTAGTGCTCCAGGATGGGCATGAATAAGGCCGCTGGCGCGGACCCGCGCGGGTACCGGTCGAGCGGCGGACGGATGGGTCGTCGCAGAAGTGCGACAGTCGATCTTAGACCCGGCCCGGGAGGTGCGACAACCGCGCCGCGCGGGACGTCGGCGCGGCGCGACCGCGCGGCCGGGCTCAGCGGAGGACCGCGGCCCGCAGCGTGTCGAGGCCCACGCCGCCGACATCGAGCGCGCGGCGGTGGAACGCGCGGATGTCGAACGCGTCGCCCTCCCGGCGGCGGGTCTCATCGCGGAGGTCCTCCCAGATGCGCTGGCCCACCTTGTAGGAGGGGGCCTGGCCGGGCCAGCCGAGGTAGCGGTTGACCTCGAAGCGCACGAACGAGGGATCCATGTTGACGTTGCGGCCCATGAAGTCGAAGGCGTACTCGGCGTCCCAGGCGGCCTCGCCGTCGGGGCGCGTCTTGCCGAGGTGCACGCCGATGTCGAGCACCACGCGGGCGGCGCGCATGCGCTGGCCGTCGAGCATGCCGAGCCGGTCGGCCGGGTCGTCGAGGTAGCCGAGCTCCTGCATGAGGCGCTCGGCGTACAGGGCCCAGCCCTCGGCATGGCCCGAGGTACCGGCGAAGCGGCGCCACGTGTTGAGCTCGGCCTTGTTGTAGGTGGCCTGCGCGATCTGCAGGTGGTGGCCGGGGACGCCCTCGTGGTAGACGGTGGTCAGCTCGCGCCAGGTGTCGAACTCCGTGACGCCCTCGGGCACGGACCACCACATGCGGCCGGGGCGGCTGAAGTCGTCCGCGGGGCCCGAGTAGTAGATGCCGCCCTCCTGGGTGGGGGCGATCATGCACTCGAGCGCCCGGATCTCCTCGGGGATGTCGAAGTGCGTGCGCCCGAGCTCCTCCACCGCGCGGTCGCTGGTCTCCTGCATCCACGCCTTCAGGGCGTCGGTGCCGTGGAGCTTGCGCGAGGCGTCGCCGTCGAGGTGCGCGATGGCCTCGAGCACGCTCGCACCGGGGAGGATCTCGCGGGCGATGGCCTCCTGCTCCTCCACCATGCGGGCGAGCTCGCCCACGCCCCACTCGTACGTCTCGTCGAGGTCGACCTCGGCGCCGAGGAAGGAGCGCGACCGCAGGGCGTACTGCTCGCGGCCCACTGCGTCGGCGTCGCGGCCCGCGGGCTCGAGCTCGGAGCCGAGGAACGCGGCGAGCCGCTCGTAGGCGGAGCGGGCCTCCTCGGCGCGGGCGCCGAGGTCCTGGCGCAGCGACGCGGGCAGCTCGCCGGCGTCGGGGCGCGCGTCGGCGGCGAAGGAGCGGAAGAATCCGTCCGGCGCCGCCTGCCGCTCGACCTGGCCGAGCACCTCGCGGATCTGCCGCTTGGCCGGCACCTGGCCGCGGCGGACGCCCTCCCGCAGGGTCTCGATGTAGCCGTCGACCGCGCCGGCGACGTTGCCGAGGCGCGTCGCGACATGCTCCCAGTCGTCGACGGTGGCCGTCGGCGAGATGTCGAAGACCTCGCGGATGCCCTGCGCGGGCGACGCGATCACGTTGAGGTCGGAGAGGTGCACGCCGGCGTCGTGCATCTCGACGTCCAGCTCCAGCTCGCGCGTGAGGTCCATGCGGGTGACCTCGTCGACCGCGTCGACGGGCGTGGCGGCGGCGAGCTGCCGGACGACCGCGCGCGCGGCCTCGGCGTGCGCCGCGTGGCCCGCGGGCGAGGTGTCGCCGTACTCGCCCTCGCGACCCGGGCGGCCGAGGTAGACGCGCTCCTCGGGGTGCAGGTCGAGCGAGACGTCGATCCACCCCTCGGCGATCCGGTCGATGTCCGTCTGCGGTCGGGGGGCCTTCGGCGTCGTCGTCATCCCTCGACCGTACCGGCTCCCAGGAGGGACCGGACGGTCGCGGGATCCGTCGCGCCGCGCAGCTGCTCCGCGCGCTCGGGATCGAGCAGGATCTCGGCGAGGCGCGACAGCAGCGCGATGTGCCCGCCGCCGGTGGCCGCGATGCCGATGACGATGCGGACGTCGTGGCCGTCCCAGTCGACGCCGTCGGGCAGGCGCAGCACGCTGATGGCGTCGGCGCGCACGAGGTCGCGTCCGGCGGCGAGGGTGCCGTGCGGCACGGCGACGCCCTCGCCCACGAAGGTCGACACGGAGCGCTCGCGCTCGACCATGGCCTCCACGTAGCCGGGATCGACCGCGCCGGCCGCGACGAGCGCCTCGCCCGCCTGGCGGATGGCGGACTCGCGGTCGTCGGCGCGCGCGTCGAGCCGGATGGAGCCGTCGGCGAGGAGGTCGGAGAGTCGTGCTGTCGTCATGCGCTGTGCTCCTCGTGCTGGGTGGGTGGGGAGGGCGGATCCGCCGGTCAGTGCGCGGCGGCGGCCCACGAGTCGCCGCGGCCCACCTGCACCTCGAGCGGCACCCGGAGATCGGCGGCATGGGCCATGCGGTCCGTGACGATGGCCTCGAGCGCGTCCCACTCCCCCACGGCGACCTCGAGGATGAGCTCGTCGTGCACCTGGAGGAGCATGCGCGACGCCATGTCGCGCTCGCGCATGTCGGCCTCGATGCGGATCATCGCGATCTTCATGATGTCGGCCGCCGATCCCTGGATGGGCGCGTTGAGCGCGGCCCGCTCCGCGTTGTCGCGCAGGACGCGGTTGGGGCTGTTCAGGTCGGGGAACGGGCGGCGACGGCCGAAGATGGTCTCCGTGTACCCGGCGGCGCGTGCCTCCTCCACCACCTGGCGCAGGTAGTCGCGCACGGCGCCGAAGCGGGCGAAGTAGTCGGTCATGAGCTGCTTCGCCTCGGACGACGGGATGCGCAGCTGCTTCGACAGACCGAACGCGCTGAGGCCGTAGGCGAGCCCGTAGCTCATGGCCTTGACCTTGGTGCGCATCTCGGGGCTGACGTCGGCCGGCTCCACGCCGAAGATGCGGGATCCCACGAAGCGGTGGAGGTCCTCCCCCGCCGCGAAGGCCTCGATGAGGCCCGCGTCGCCCGAGAGGTGCGCCATGATCCGCATCTCGATCTGCGAGTAGTCGGCGGTGAGCAGCGTCTCGTAGCCCTCGCCCACGCGGATGGCGCTGCGGATGCGTCGTCCCTCCTCGGTGCGCACGGGGATGTTCTGGAGGTTCGGGTCGTTCGAGGAGATGCGGCCGGTGGTGGTGCCGGTCTGCACGTAGGTGGTGTGGATCCGCTCGTCGTCGCCGATCCCGCGCTCGAGGGTCTGGATGATCTGCCGCAGCTTGCTCGCGTCGCGGTGCTCGAGGAGCAGGTCGAGGAACGGGTGGGGGTTCGACGCCTGCAGGTCGGCCAGCGCGCCCGCGTCCGTGGAGAAGCCGGTCTTGTTGGCCCGGGTCTTCGGCATGCCGAGCTGATCGAAGAGGACCTCCTGCAGCTGCTTGGGCGACCCGAGGTTGATCTCCGTGCCGATCTCCGCGAACGCGCGCTGGGCGAGGTCGGTGATGCGCTCCTGCAGCTGCGCCGACAGCTCGGCGAGCCCCGCCCGGTCGGTCGCGACGCCGCGCAGCTCCATCTCCACGAGCACGAGCAGCGTCGGCATCTCGATGTCGACCATGACCCCGAGCGTGCGCTCGTCGAGCACCTCGCGCAGCGCGTGCTCGACGCGGAGCGTGTACCAGGCCTCGACCGGGGCCGTGAGGGCCTCGGTCTCGGGCACGAGCTGGTTCGCGTCGGGCTCGGGCAGGTCCTCCAGGAGGTACCTGCTGACGAGCGCGGCGAGGGTCTTGTCGGTGAAGCCGGGGCGCAGCAGCCATCCGGCCACGAGCACGTCGAAGGCGAGACCGGAGACGGCGAGACCCGCGCGCCGCATCGCCTTCACCTGCACCTTGGCGTCCGCCATGATCTTCGGCGCGTCGCTCGCGAGCCAGCGCTCGAACGGCGCGTAGTCGGCACGGCCCTCCTGCCACGGCAGGGCCACCGCCTCGGTGGCGCTCGCGATGCCGAACCCGACGGGCTTCCCGTCCTGCGTCTCCACCGTGAGGCCGAGGCCGTGCGGCGATGCCGCGCTCTGGGTGCGGATCCACTTCTCCAGCTCCTCGTCCAGCAGCTGCTGCGGCTGCGGGGCGGCAGGCGCCGTCGACGGCTCCTGCTCGACCGCGCCCACGGGCGTGCCCTCGCTCGACGCGGAGGCGCCGGATCCCTCGAGCTTCAGCACGCGGTCCAGCAGCTGCTTGAACTCCAGCACCGCGAAGACCTCGCGGAGCGCCGGTTCGTCGATGGGCTTCCGCTCGAGGTCGGCCGGGCCGAGCGGCAGCTCCACGTCGGTGAGCAGCCGGTTGAGGCGGCGGTTGCGGATGACGTTCTCGTACTGGGCGCGGAGGTTGTCCCCGACCTTCCCCGAGATCTCGTGGCGGTGCTCGAGGACCTGGTCGAGGGATCCGTACTGGTTCAGCCACTTGACCGCGGTCTTCGGGCCGACCTTGTCGACGCCGATGAGGTTGTCGCTCGTCTCCCCCACGAGCGCCGCGATGTCCGGGTACATCTCCGGCTGCACGCCGTACTTCTCGAACACCTTCTCGGCGTCGTAGCGCGTGAGCTGCGAGACGCCCTGGGTGGACGGGTAGAGCAGCGTGACGTCGTCGTTGACCAGCTGGATCGCGTCGCGGTCGCCCGAGACGACGAGCACCCGGAAGCCCTGTTCGCGGCCCTGCGTGGCGAGGGTCGCGAGGATGTCGTCCGCCTCGTGATCCTCCTTGGTGAGGGTGGGGATGTTCATGGTCTTCAGCGCCCGCTCGAGCAGCGGCACCTGCCCGGTGAACTCCACGGGCGTCTCGCCGCGCGTGCCCTTGTACTCGGGGTACTCCCGTGTGCGGAACGAGAAGCGCGAGATGTCGAACGCGACGCCCACGTGCGTGGGCTTCTCCTTCTGCAGGAGGTTGATGAGCATGGCGATGAAGCCGTGCACGGCGTTCGTGTGCTGCCCCTCGCGGTTCTGGAAGCTCTCCGCCGGCAGGGCGTAGAAGGCCCGGAACGCCAGGGAATGGCCGTCGATGACGAGGAGGGTAGGCTTTTCCGAGTTCGGCACGGGTCCAGCCTATAGAGGGCTCCCGACGTCCGACCGGCCCTGGAGGATCCCCCATGACCCCGCCCGCACCCGAGTCGTCACGCGAGCCGTCCGCCACCGAGCGGCTCCTCCGCCAGCCCCAGGACGTGGGGGCGCTCGCCCAGAAGATGGGCATCGTCTTCCAGGAGCTGAGCCCCGAGAGATCCGTCGCGACGATGCCCGCTGAGGGGAACACGCAGCCCTACGGCGTGGTGCACGGCGGCGCGTACGTCGTGCTCGCGGAGTCGCTCGGATCCATGTCGGCGAACGTCCACGCCGGCGCCGACCGGGTCGCGTTCGGGATCGAGCTCAACGCGAGCCACACGCGCTCGGCGTCGTCCGGCACCATCACCGGCACGTGCACGGCGATCCACCTCGGCGGCACGCTCACGACGCACGAGATCGTCATGACCGACGACGACGGTCGACGCCTGTCGACCGTGCGCATCACGAACATCATCCGCGAGCGCTCCGGGCGCTGACCCGGGCGCGGCGGGCGCGGCGGCTAGGCCTTCTTGGCGCTCAGCTGCTCGATGATGGCCTGGGCCACGTCGTGCATGGTGAGGCGGCGGTCCATGGACGCCTTCTGGATCCAGCGGAACGCCTCGGGCTCGGTGAGCCCCATCTTCTCGTTGAGCAGGCCCTTGGCCCGGTCGACGAGCTTGCGGGTCTCGAAGCGCTCGACGAGGTCGGACACCTCAGCCTCGAGCGTGATGATCTGGGCGTAGCGGGCCAGCGCGATCTCGATCGCGGGAAGCAGGTCGTTCGGCGTGAACGGCTTGACGACGTAGGCCAGCGCGCCGGCCTCGCCCGCGCGCTCCACGAGCTCCTTCTGGCTGAAGGCGGTGAGGAGGACGACGGGCGCGATGTGGTTGCGGTTCAGCCGCTCGGCCGCGGAGATGCCGTCGAGCTGGGGCATCTTGACGTCCATGATGACGAGGTCGGGACGCAGCTCGGTGGCGAGCGCGACGGCGGTCTCGCCGTCTCCCGCCTCGCCCACGACCTCGAAGCCGTTGTCGCGGAGGGTCTCCACGATGTCGAGGCGGATGAGCGACTCGTCCTCGGCGACGACGACACGGCGGGGGGCTGCGGGGGCTGTTTCCTGGTCACTCACGGATAGGAGCCTACGGTATCGTCGGGCGGGCCGGTGCGCGCCGGGACGGCGGATCACCGCCCGTCCCCGCGTCGACCGGGGTGCGCCGGATTGGCGGAATGGCAGACGCGGAGCACTCAAAATGCTCTGTCCGTGAGGGCGTGTGGGTTCGAGTCCCACATCCGGCACCGCATCACGCGAGAGACGCGGAGAGGGCGGGCGACCACGTGGTCGCCCGCCCTCCTGGCGTCGGGGCGGGGGCAGGACCCCGCCCGATCGCGCTACTTCTCGTACGCGGGAGCCGCCTCGTTCACGGCGTCGCCGACGACGTGCACGCGCAGCTCGTTCGTCGAGCCCGCGATCCCGGGAGGGGACCCGGCGATGACGACGACCTTCTGGCCGACCTCCGCGAGGCCCTCCGCGAGGAGCACGTCGTCGACCTGGTGGAACATCTGGTCGGTGTGCGTGACCGGCTCCACGAGGTAGGTCTGCACGCCCCACGACAGCGCGAGGCGACGACGGATGCCCTCGTTCGGCGTGAACGCGAGGATGGGGATGCCGTTGCGGAGCCGGGTCATGCGGCGGACGGAGTCGCCCGACTCGGTGAACACGCACAGGGCCTTCGCCTCGACGAACTCGGCGACCTCGGCGGCCGCGAGGGTGATCGCGCCGCCCTGCGTGAAGGGACGCGTGCCGAGCTTGGGGATGCGCTCCAGCCCGTGCTCCTCGGTCGACTCGATGATGCGGGCCATGGTCTTGACGGTGACGACGGGGAACTCGCCCACGCTCGTCTCGCCGCTCAGCATGAGCGCGTCGGCGCCGTCGAGCACGGCGTTGGCGCAGTCGGAGGCCTCCGCGCGCGTGGGCCGCGGGCTCGTGATCATGGACTCGAGCATCTGCGTGGCGACGATGACGGGCTTCGCCTTGCGGCGGGCCAGCTCGACCGCGCGCTTCTGCACGATCGGCACGGCCTCCAGCGGCAGCTCGACGCCCAGGTCGCCGCGGGCGACCATGATGGCGTCGAAGGCGTCGACGATCTCCTCGAGCGCGTCGACGGCCTGCGGCTTCTCGACCTTGGCGACGACGGGGACGCGACGGCCCTCCTCGTCCATGATCTCGTGCACGCGGATGATGTCGGACGCGTCGCGCACGAAGCTCAGCGCGATGAGGTCGGCGCCGAGGCGGAGGCCCCAGCGGAGGTCGGCCTCGTCCTTGCCGGAGAGCGCCGGCACGTTGACCGCGACGCCCGGGAGGTTGATGCCCTTGTTGTTGCTGACGGCGCCGCCCACCTCGACCGTGGTCGTGACGCGCGTGCCGTCGGTGGAGACCACGCGGAGCGTGACCTTGCCGTCGTCGATGAGCAGCGGGTCGCCCGGCTTCACATCGCCCGGGAGGCCCTTGTAGGTGGTGGAGCAGATGTCCTTGGTGCCGAGGATGTCCTCGACGGTGATGACGAAGGTGTCGCCGAACGCCAGGTCGTGCGGGCCGTCGGAGAACTTGCCCAGGCGGATCTTCGGGCCCTGCAGGTCGACGAGGACCGCGACCGCGCGGCCCGCGTCGTCGGCGGCCTTCCGGATGGTGGAGTAGATGCCCTCGTGGACGTCGTAGGTGCCGTGGCTCAGGTTCATCCGGGCCACGTCCACGCCGGCGTCGATGATGGCGCGGATGCTCTCGTAGGAGCTGGTCGCGGGCCCGAGGGTCGCGACGATCTTCGCTCGTCTGGTCATGCTCTGTCTGTCTCGCGTTTCTGCGTCGCACACGGACGCGGTTCGGGTGAGTGGTCGCGGTCGGGCGCGCGGGCGCGCCGGCCGGGTCAGATGGAGAGAGCGCGGTCCGTTGGACGGACCGGGAACGGGAGCTCCGTGTCCCCCTCAAGGTACCGGTCGACGGCGGAGGCCGCTGAACGTCCCTCCGCGATGGCCCACACGATGAGCGACTGCCCGCGTCCCGCATCGCCCGCGACGAAGACGCCGGCCTGGTCGGTCTGGTAGTCCTCGCCGCGCGCGACGTTGCCGCGGTCGTCGAACGGGACCGCCAGCTGGCTCTCGAGGGCGGCCTTCTCCGGGCCGGTGAAGCCGAGCGCGAGGAGCACGAGGTCGGCGGGGATCTCGCGCTCCGTGCCCGACTTCGGCACGCGGCGGCCGTCGCGGAACTCGGTCTCGGCGACGCGGACGGCGCGGACGTGCCCGTCGTCGTCCTTCAGGAACTCCACCGTGGTGGCCAGGTAGTGGCGCTCGCCGCCCTCCTCGTGCGCGCTCGACACCTCGAAGAGGGTCGGGTACGTCGGCCACGGCTGGTCGGGGCGTCGCTCCGTCGGCGGCTGCTGGCCGATGGCGAGGTTGGTGACGGAGGCGGCCTTCTGCCGGTGAGCGGTGCCGATGCAGTCCGCGCCGGTGTCGCCGCCGCCGAGGACGACGACGTGCTTGCCCTCCGCGTGGATCTGCTCGGGCACCTGGTCGCCCGCCGTCGCGTGGTTCGACTGGCGCAGGTAGTCCATGGCGAAGTGCACGCCGTCGACGTCGCGGCCCGGGATGTCGAGGTCGCGCGGCACGAGCGCGCCCGTGCAGACCACGACCGCGTCGTAGCGGAGGCGCAGGTCGGACCAGGTGATGTCCTTCCCGATGTCGACGCCCGCGCGGAAGCGCGTGCCCTCGGCGGTCATCTGCGCGAGGCGCGCCTCGAGGTGCTTCTTCTCCATCTTGAAGTCGGGGATCCCGTAGCGCAGCAGCCCGCCGATGCGGTCGTCGCGCTCGAAGACCGCGACGGTGTGTCCGGCGCGCGTGAGCTGCTGGGCGGCGGCGAGGCCGGCGGGACCGGATCCCACGACCGCCACGGTCTTGCCCGTGAGGCGCTCGGGCGGGTGCGGCTCGACCCAGCCGTTCTGGAAGGCGTCGTCGATGATCGACACCTCGACCTGCTTGATCGTCACGGGCGGCTGGTTGATGCCCAGCACGCACGAGCTCTCGCAGGGCGCGGGGCACAGGCGGCCCGTGAACTCGGGGAAGTTGTTCGTGGCGTGCAGGCGCTCGATGGCCTGCCGGCCCTCGCCGCGCCACGTGAGGTCGTTCCACTCCGGGATGAGGTTGCCGAGCGGGCAGCCCTGGTGGCAGAAGGGGATGCCGCAGTCCATGCACCGGCCCGCCTGGCGCACGAGCTCGCCGCGCTCCTGCTGCTCGTACACCTCCTTCCAGTCCATGAGCCGCACCGAGACGGGCCGGCGCTTGGGGAGCTCGCGCTCCGTCACCTTGAGGAAGCCCTTGGGGTCAGCCACCGGTCACCTCCAGGATGCGCTTCCAGGCGACGTCGCCGTCGGGGTCGATGCCCTCGTCCACCGCGGTCTGGCGGGTGGCGAGGACGGCCGCGTAGTCCCGCGGCAGGATCTTGGTGAAGCGTTCCATGGAGGTCTCCGGGTCGGCGAGCAGGCGCTCGGCCACGGTGGATCCGGTCTCGGCGAGGTGCCGGCGGAGGAGGTCGAGCACGATCTCGACGTCGGCGCTCCCGAGCGGGTGCAGCTCGAGCTCGCCCGACGCGAGGGCGTCGGTGTTGATGCGGTCGCGGTCGAGGTCGATCACGTACGCCGTGCCGCCCGACATGCCGGCGCCGATGTTCCGGCCGGTGCCGCCGAGGACGAGCGCGAGCCCGCCGGTCATGTACTCGAGCGCGTGGTCGCCCACGGCCTCGACGACCGCGGTGGCGCCGGAGTTGCGCACGAGGAACCGCTCCCCCACCATCCCGCGGATGAACATGGTGCCCTGCGTCGCGCCGTAGCCGATGACGTTGCCCGCGATGACGTTCTCCTCCGCGGGGAAGCCGGCCTTCTCGTCGGGGCGGACCACGATGTCGCCGCCCGAGAGCCCCTTGCCGAGGTAGTCGTTGCTGTCGCCGACGAGGCGCAGCGTGATCCCCGACGGCATGAACGCGCCGAAGGACTGACCGGCGGATCCACGCAGCGTGACGTCGATGGATCCCGTCGGCAGGCCGTCCACGCCGTGCGCCTTCGTGACGAGGTGGCCGAGCATGGTGCCGACCGCGCGCGCCGTATTGCGCACGGGCAGGTCGATCTCGACCCGGCCGCCGTGGTCGAGCACGTCGCGGCTGAGGCGGATGAGCTCGTTGTCGAAGTGGGCCTCGAGCTCGTGGTCCTGCGACCGGCCGTGCTTCATCGGCTCGTCGTCCGCGAAGGTCGGGCCGACCAGGATCGGCGTGAGGTCGAGGCCCGACGCCTTCCAGTGGTCGACCGCGTCCTCGACGCCGAGCAGGTCGTTGCGGCCCACGATCTCGTCGAGCGAGCGGTAGCCGAGAGCGGCCAGGTGCTCGCGCACCTCCTGGGCGATGAACTCGAAGAAGTTGACGACGTGGTCCGCCTTGCCGGGGAAGCGCTTGCGCAGCTCCGGGTTCTGCGTCGCGACGCCCACCGGGCAGGTGTCGAGGTGGCAGACGCGCATCATGATGCAGCCGGACACCACGAGCGGCGCGGTGGCGAAGCCGAACTCCTCGGCCCCCAGCAGCGCGCCGACGATGACGTCGCGGCCGGACTTCATCTGCCCGTCGACCTGGACGACCACGCGGTCGCGCATGCCGTTGAGGCGGAGGGTCTGCTGCGTCTCGGCGAGGCCGAGCTCCCACGGCGTGCCCGCGTGCTTGAGGGAGTTGACGGGGCTCGCGCCCGTGCCGCCGTCGTGGCCCGAGACGAGGATCACGTCGCTCAGCGCCTTCGCGACGCCCGCGGCCACCGCGCCGATTCCCGACTGGCTGACGAGCTTCGTGTGGATCCGGGCGGCCGGGTTCGCGCGCTTGAGGTCGAAGATCAGCTGCTTGAGGTCCTCGATCGAGTAGATGTCGTGGTGCGGCGGCGGGGAGATGAGGCCGACGCCCGCGGTCGCGTGGCGCGTGCGCGCCACCCACGGGTACACCTTGCCGGGCGGCAGCTGGCCGCCCTCGCCGGGCTTGGCGCCCTGCGCGAGCTTGATCTGGATGTCGTCGGCGTGCGTGAGGTACATGCTCGTGACGCCGAAGCGCCCGGACGCGACCTGCTTGATGGAGCTGCGGCGCTCGGGGTCGAGCAGGCGCTCGACGTTCTCGCCGCCCTCGCCGGTGTTGGACTTGGCGCCCAGCCGGTTCATCGCGATGGCGAGCGTCTCGTGCGCCTCCTCGGAGATCGACCCGTAGCTCATCGCGCCCGTGGAGAAGCGCTTCACGATGTCGCTGATGGGCTCCACCTCGTCGAGCGGCACGGGCGGGCGCGTGCCCGTCCGGAGCCGGAACATGCCACGGAGGGTCATGAGGTCCTTCGACTGCGCGTCGACCATCGAGGTGTACTCGCGGAAGATGTCGTACCGCCGCGTGCGCGTCGCGTGCTGCAGCCGGAAGATCGTGTCCGGGTTGAACAGGTGCGGGGATCCGTCGCGGCGCCACTGGTACTCGCCGCCCGTCTGCAGGCGCTCGTGGGAGAGCACGGCGCCGTCGGTCGGGTACGCGCTGCGGTGGCGCGCGGCGTTCTCGGCCGCGATGACGTCGATGCCGACGCCGCCGAGGCGCGTGGTGGTGCCCGAGAAGTACTGGTCGACGAGCCCCTGCGAGAGGCCGACCGCCTCGAAGCACTGCGCGCCCGCGTACGAGGAGACCGTCGAGATGCCCATCTTGGACATGATCTTCAGGACGCCCTTGCCGAGGCCCTTGATGAGGTTCCGCGTGGCCTTCTCCGGCGTCACGCCCGTGAGCATGCCGCTGCGGACGAGGTCCTCGCAGGACTCCATGGCCAGGTACGGGTTCACGGCGGACGCGCCGTAGCCGATGAGCAGCGCGATGTGGTGCACCTCGCGCACGTCGCCGGCCTCGACCACGATGCCGACCTTCATGCGGGTCTGCGAGCGGATGAGGTGGTGGTGCACGGCCGCGATCATGAGGAGCGACGGGATCGGCGCGAGGTCGCGGGTGCTGTCGCGGTCCGACAGGACGATGAACTGCGCGCCGTGCGCGATGGCGCGGTCGACCTCGTCGCACATGGCGTCGATGCGCTTCTGCATGGCGAGCGGGCCGTCGTCGACGCGGTAGAGGCCGCTCACGATGGTGGTGGTGCGGCTGCCCGGCCGGTGGTCGATGTGGATGACCTTGGCGAGCTCGTCGTTGTCGATCACGGGGAAGTCGAGCACGACCTGCTTGGTGTGCTCGGGACCGGCGTCGAGGAGGTTGCGCTGCGGCCCGAGGCCGAGGCGGAGGCTGGTGACGACCTCCTCGCGGATGGAGTCGAGCGGCGGGTTCGTGACCTGCGCGAACTGCTGGGTGAAGTAGTCGAACAGCAGGCGCGGGCGCTGCGAGAGCACGGCGATGGGCGTGTCCGACCCCATCGCGCCGAGTGGCTCGGCGCCGACCTTCGCCATCGGCATGAGGAGCATCCGCACCTCCTCCTCGGTGTAGCCGAAGGTGCGCTGGCGGCGGACGACGGATGCGGGCGTGTGCACCACGTGCTCGCGCTCGGGCAGGTCGGCCAGGTGGATGCGGTTCCGGAGCCACTCGCCCCAGGGCGCGCTGGCGGCGAGCTCGGCCTTGATCTCGTCGTCCTCGATGATCCGGCCGGCCTCGGTGTCGACGAGGAACATCTTGCCGGGGCGCAGGCGGCCCTTGCGGGCGATGCGGGCGGGGTCGATCTCGAGCACGCCGATCTCGCTGCCGAGCACCACGAGTCCGTCGTGCGTGACGAGGTAGCGGCCCGGGCGCAGGCCGTTGCGGTCGAGGGTCGCGCCGACGAGCGTGCCGTCGGTGAACGTGAGGGCGGCCGGGCCGTCCCACGGCTCCATGACCATGGAGTGGTACTCGTAGAAGTCGCGGCGGACGGGGTCGATGTCGGTCTGCTTCTCCCACGCCTCGGGGACCATCATCATCATGGCGTGCGGCAGGCTGCGGCCGCTGAGGCTGAGGAGCTCGAGGACCTCGTCGAAGGACGCCGAGTCGCTCGCACCGGGCGTGACGATGGGCATCAGCGGCGACAGGTCGCCGAGGAGCTCGGACTCGAGCTGGGACTGGCGCGCCCGCATCCAGTTGCGGTTGCCCGCGACCGTGTTGATCTCGCCGTTGTGCGCCATCATCCGCAGCGGCTGCGCGAGGGGCCAGGACGGGAACGTGTTCGTGGAGTAGCGCGAGTGCACGATGGCGAGCTTCGAGGCGAAGCGCTCGTCCGAGAGGTCGGGGTAGAACGGCTCCAGCTGGAGCGTCGTGACCATGCCCTTGTAGACCAGGGTGCGCGAGGACAGCGAGATGAAGTAGGCGCCGAGCTCCCGCTCCGCGCGCTTGCGCAGCCGGAAGGCCAGGCGGTCCAGCGCGAGCCCGGAGGGACGGTCGGCTACGGACGCGGCGTCGGAGGCGAGGAACAGCTGGCGGAAGGCGGGCATCGCCTTGCGGGCCAGGTTGCCGAGGTGCGTCGCGTCGACCGGGACCTCGCGCCAGCCGAGCACGCGCAGGCGCTCGTCGCCGGCGATGCGCTCGATGCCGGCCTGCAGCTCCTCGCGTTCGGCGTCGTCCGTCGGCAGGAAAGCCATGCCGACCGCGTACTCCCCCATGGGGGGCAGGTCGAACCCGACGACCCCGCGGAGGAACGCGTCGGGAATCTGCGTCATGATGCCGGCGCCGTCGCCCGTGCCCGCGTCGGACCCGATGGCCCCGCGGTGCTCCAGGTTCCGGAGCGCGTCGAGGGCGTTGACGATGATGTCGTGGCCGGGGGTGCCGCGCAGGGTGGCCACCATGGCCAGGCCGCATGCGTCCTTCTCGAACGCCGGGTCGTACAGGCCCTGCTTCGCGGGGAACGAGCCGCCGGGAGGGGAGGTGGAGGAGAACGCCATGGGAACCGTCCTAGATGCACTGCGGAGGGACGTCGCTGGCCCTGTGGTGGGGACCGCCTCGCGGGAGGGAGAGGAGGCGGTGACCGCGGGGGTGCCCGCGCTGGGGACTAGGCGCCGCGTCCGCTTGTGGCGGGGAGAGCGTGGGAGTCCGAACCGGTGGATGCCCGATCGTCGTCGACGTCGGCGAAATCCGAATCCGTGTACACCGATGCTACCTCGCCGTCGCGGCCCGCCTTCGCGCGGGCGCTTACGTCATCCGGGGTGCGGCCCGGCAGGTAGGGGCTCGGCTCGCTCCCGACGTGGCGCCGGGTCTGCACGATGAAGAGCACGAGCCCGAGAGCGACCGCGAGGAACGCGGCCCACACGTTGGTGCGGATGCCGAAGAAGATCTCGCTCGGGTCGATGCGGATCGACTCGAAGACCATGCGACCGAGGCCGTACCAGATGAGGTAGACGGCGAGGCCGCGGCCCCACTGCAGGCGGACGGCGCGACCGAGCGCCATGATGACGAGCGCGCCGGCGACGTTCCACACGATCTCGTACAGGAACGTCGGGTGGAAGAGCGTGCCCGCCGGGAGGCCGGCCGGGAAGGCGGCGTTGGTCGGGTCGACCTCGAGGCCCCACGGCAGCGTGGTGGGCGTGCCGAACAGCTCCTGGTTGAAGTAGTTGCCCATGCGGCCTGCGGCCTGCGCGAGGAGGAGGCCGGGGGCCAGCGCGTCGGCGAAGGTCCAGAAGCGGACGCCGGTCCACTTGGAGCCGAGCCAGACGCCCACGGCGCCGCCGATGAGGGCGCCGAAGATGGCGATCCCGCCCTCCCACACGTAGAACACGCGCCAGAGGTTCGCGCCGTCGTAGAAGTAGTCGCCGGGGTGCGTGAGCACGTGGAATGCCCGCGCGCCGACGATGCCGAGCACGAGCGCGCACAGCGTGAAGTCGATGACCGTGCCCGACTCGACGCCGCGCGCCACGAGGCGGCGGTTGGTGAGGAACGCGGCGATGAGGATGCCGACGAGGATGCACACCGCGTAGGCGTGGATGACGAAGGTGAGCGGCAGGTCGATGCCGAAGCCCTGGAGCCACGCGGTGACGTCGAACCGGGTGTCGGACGGATCCGGGCTGGGGATGCTCATCGGGACGAACAACGGATGGCGCTCACTTTCGGAGGGGATTCGGCGGGCGCGGCGGGACCCCGGGCCGGGGCTACTGTAGCGCGGTTCCCCGCGCGAGATCGGCCGCGGCGCGGGCGACGCCGGGCACGCCGCCGTCGGCGAGGGCCGCCACGAGGGCGGACCCGACGATGGCGCCGTCGGCGTAGTCGAGCACCTCGCGGACCTGGTCGCCCGTGGAGATGCCGATGCCGACGCACGCGCTCGTGGAGCCCGCGTCGCGCAGGCGCGACACGAGGCCGCGGGCGGCCTGGTCGACGTCCTGCCGCGCGCCCGTGATGCCCATGGTGGACACGGCGTAGACGAAGCCGCGGCTCCGCTCGACCGCCTGGTGCAGACGGGCCTCGCTGGAGGACGGCGCCGCCAGGAACACGCGGTCCAGGCCCGTGCGCTCGGACGCGGCGAGCCAGTCGCCGCCCTCGTCCGGGATCAGGTCGGGCGTGATGAGGCCGGCGCCGCCCGCGGCGACGATGTCGTCCGCGAAGCGCTCCACGCCGTACTGGACGACGGGGTTCCAGTACGTCATGAGGAGCACGGGCGCGTCCACGCGCTGGGTGATCGCGTGCAGCGCGTCGAAGCCGTCGCGGAGGCGGAAGCCCTGCGCGAGCGCCGTCTGCGTGGCGCGCTGGATCACGGGGCCGTCCATGACCGGGTCGCTGTACGGCAGGCCGAGCTCGATGACGTCGACCCCGTTCTCGACGAGGGCGACGGCCGCCTCGATGCTCGTGGCGACGTCGGGGAAGCCGACGGGGAGGTAGCCGACGAGGGCGCCCGACCCCTGCTCGCGGCGGAGCGCGATGGTGCGCTCGACCGGGCTGCCCACGGGCGCGGCGGCGTGCGCGGACGCGGTCACGACTGCTCCGCCCCGGCGTCGATGAGGTCGAAGTACTTCCCCGCGGTCTCCATGTCCTTGTCTCCGCGGCCGCTGAGGTTGATCAGGATGATCGAGTCCGGGCCGAGCTCCTTGCCGAGCTCGAGCGCTCCGGCGAGGGCGTGCGCCGACTCGATGGCCGGGATGATGCCCTCCGTGCGGCTCAGGAGGCGCAGCGCGCTCATGGCCTGGTCGTCCGTGACGGGACGGTACGACGCGCGGCCGAGGTCCGACAGCCAGGAGTGCTCCGGGCCGACGCCCGGGTAGTCGAGGCCCGCGGAGATCGAGTGCGAGTCGATGGTCTGGCCGTCCTCGTCCTGGAGGAGGTAGCTGCGTGCGCCGTGCAGCATGCCGGGCCGGCCCTTGGTGATGGTGGCGGCCGTGCGCGGGGTGTCCGCGCCGTCGCCGCCGGCCTCGAAGCCGTAGAGGGCCACGTCGGCGTCGTCGAGGAACGCGTGGAAGATGCCGATGGCGTTGGATCCGCCGCCGACGCACGCGGCGACGGCGTCGGGCAGGCGGCCGGTGAGCGCGAGGACCTGCTCGCGCGCCTCCTCGCCGATGACCTTCTGGAGATCGCGGACCATGGCCGGGAACGGGTGCGGGCCCGCGACCGTGCCGAACACGTAGTTCGTGGTCTCGACGTTCGTGACCCAGTCGCGCATGGCGTCGTTGATGGCGTCCTTGAGCGTGCGCGAGCCCGAGCGGACCGGGATGACCTCGGCGCCGAGCAGGCGCATCCGCGCCACGTTGAGCGCCTGGCGCTCCGTGTCGACCTCGCCCATGTAGATGACGCAGTCGAGGCCGAAGAGCGCCGCCGCGGTGGCGGTCGCGACGCCGTGCTGGCCTGCGCCCGTCTCGGCGATGATGCGCTTCTTGCCGATCTTCTTCGTGAGCAGGGCCTGGCCCAGCACGTTGTTGATCTTGTGCGAACCGGTGTGGTTGAGGTCCTCGCGCTTGAGGATGATGCGGGCCCCGCCGGCGTGCTCGGCGAAGCGCGGCACCTCCGTGATGAGGGACGGGCGTCCGGTGTAGCTGCGGTGCAGCTCCTTCAGCTCCTCGATGAACGCGGGATCGACCTTGAGCTCCTCCCACGCCTCCGACAGCTCGTCGAGGGCGGCGACGAGGGACTCCGGCACGTAGCGCCCGCCGAAGTCGCCGAAGTACGGACCGGTCGCGCTGCGCAGGTCGGTCATGCGCGGATGTCCAGGAACTCGGTGAGCGTGCGGACGGGATCGCCCGTGACGAGCGCCTCGCCCACCAGGACGACGTCGGCGCCCGAGCGGCGGTAGTGCGCCACGTCGTCGGCCGTCTTCACCGCGGACTCCGCGATGCGCACGACACCCGCGGGGATGGAGTCGGCCAGCGATCCGAAGAGGTCGCGGTCCAGCTCGAATGTGGTGAGGTTGCGGGCGTTGACGCCGACGACCTGCGCGCCGAGGTCGAGGGCGCGCGACACCTCCTCCGCCGAGTGCGTCTCGACGAGCGCGGTCATGCCGAGCTCGTTCACGAGCGCGTGCAGCTCGACGAGGGTCTTCTGGTCGAGCGCGGCGACGATGAGGAGCACGAGGTCGGCGCCCGAGGCGCGCGCCTCCAGCACCTGGTACGGCTCGCCGATGAAGTCCTTGCGGAGGACGGGGATGGAGACGGTGTCGCGCACCTGCTCGAGGTCCTGCAGCGAGCCGCGGAACTTGCGGCCTTCCGTCAGGACGCTGATGGCGCTGGCGCCGCCGGTCTCGTAGCGGGACGCGAGGAGGGCGGGATCCGGGATCTCGGCGAGGGCGCCGCGCGACGGGCTCGAGCGCTTGACCTCGGCGATGATCTTCACGCGGTCGGCGGGCGCGAGGGCGCTCAGGGCGTCGAGGGCCGCGGGACGCGCGAGCGCGTCGGCCTCGACCTGGGCGAGGGGACGGGTCTCACGACGTGCGGCCGCGTCCTCGAGGGCTCCGGCGAGGAGGTCGCCCAGCATCTAGGAGTGCGCCTTCGCGTGCGTGACGGTGCGGTGCCCGCCGACGCCGAAGCCCAGCTTCTTCATGACGCCGCCGGTGATCCAGCCGAGGATCGCGAGGACCGCGGAGGCCCACACGACGGGCTCGATGGCGAACCAGAAGGCGATGGTGCCGACGGTGAACGCGACGAGCATGATGACGACAGCCGTCCAGGCCGCCGGCGAGTTGCCGTGGCCGGGTTCTGCGGACTCTGTGGACATGCGTGCTCCTCGGGGTTCGTGCGATCGGGACGGATCGAGTCTACCCGGCGGCGTCGGGGCGGCCGTCGGGATGGGGACGGCCGGCGGGGCCCGTCAGGTGAGCCTCACGCGGCCCCTCCGGCCGGGGCGTCGTCCGCCTCGCCGGGCTCGCGGCGGGTGGGATCCGCGCCGCCGCTCAGGCTGTCCCAGGCCGCGACGGGATCCTCCCGCGGGACGATCCGGCGCGCGGGCGACTGGTCGGGCGCGTCGTAGCGGGACCGGCCGGTGGGCCAGCGCGGGCCGGTGATCGCGATGAACAGGCCCGTCAGCGCGGAGGCGATGCCCGCGACCAGCGTGACCGGGCCCCAGGGGGTCGTGGTCCACCCGACGACGAGGTCGGCCACGGGCGCCGATCCCGCCACGCCCGTGACGGTCGTGACCGCGGCCTCGCCCGCCTGGACGGGACCCGCGGTCGCGGAGAACGCCGTGAGCGCGACGGTCGCGCCGATGAGCGCCTGGAGGATCCCGAGCACCACGCGGAGCACGCGGCCGGCGATGGCGAGCGCGCCGGCGAGGGCGAGGCTCGAGAGCGCCAACGCGCTGAGCGCGGGGGCGGCGACGCTGCCCGCGACGGGCACGAGCGCCGGCGCCTGGCCGCCGATGCGGAGCGTCGACCAGTCCTGCGACCAGCCGAGGAAGGTGGCGGCGCTCGTGGCGAGGACGAGCAGGAGGGCGAGGGACTTCGTGCGGCGGGTGACGCGCATCAGCGCACGCGCCGCATGGCCTCGGCGACGGCCACGGCGCGCAGCGGGGCGGCGGCCTTGTTCTGCGACTCGAGGTACTCGGCGTCCGGGTCGGAGTCGGCGACCATGCCGCCGCCAGCCTGCACGTGCGCGATGCCGTCGACGATGGTCGCCGTGCGGATCGCGATGGCGAGGTCGGCGTCGCCCGCGAAGTCGAAGTAGCCCACGACTCCCCCGTACACGCCGCGCTGGGCGGGCTCGAGCTCGTCGATGATCTGCAGCGCGCGCGGCTTGGGCGCGCCCGAGAGCGTGCCGGCCGGGAACGTGGCGCGGAACACGTCGATGCTCGAGACGCCGGGCCGGAGCGTGCCCTCGACCGAGCTGACCAGGTGCATGATGTGGCTGAACCGCTCGACCCGCATGAACTCGGTGACCTCGACGGATCCCGGGGCGCAGGCCTTCAGCATGTCGTTGCGCGCGAGGTCGACCAGCATGAGGTGCTCGGCGCGTTCCTTCGGGTCGGCGAGGAGCGACTCCTCGTGGGCGACGTCCTCCTCCACGGTCGCGCCGCGGGGGCGGGATCCGGCGATGGGGTGCATGTAGACGTGGTCGTCGGTGACGGTGACGAGCGCCTCGGGCGAGGATCCGACGATCGAGTACGGCTTCCCGTCGGCGTCCTCGAGCGTGAGCAGGTACATGTACGGGCTCGGGTTGAGCACGCGCAGGATGCGGTAGACGTCGATCGGGTCGGCCGTGGTCGGCTGGTCGAAGCGCTGCGAGATCACGACCTGGAAGACGTCGCCCTCGTGGATGTGGTGCTTGCTGCGCGCGATGGCCGCGTGGAAGTCGGCGGGCTGGGTGCGGAGCGTCGCGGACGGCTGCGCCTGGAGGTCCACCTCGGCGAGGAACGTCTCGGACGGGCGGGCGAGGTCGGCCTGCATCCGGTCGAGGCGCGCCTGCGCGTCGGCCCACATGGCGTCCGCGTCGTCGACGCCGTCGTTCAGGGCGGTGGCGACGAGCGTGACGGTGCCGCGGCGGTGGTCGAGCACCGCGAGCTCGGAGACGAAGCTGAGCGCCTGGCCGGGCACGGGGACCTCGGCGGGCGGGCGGTCGGGCAGGCGCTCGATCTGCCGCACGGCCTCCCAGCCGATGAAGCCGACGAGGCCGCCGGTGAGCGGCGGCAGGCCGGGGATGCGCGGCGTCTCCCAGCGCGCGTAGAGCGCGGCGAGGGCGGCGAGCGGGCCGTCGGGCGCGTCCTCCCCGAGGGCGCGCTGCGCGTCGACGCCGTAGTCGAGCCAGCGCGCGACATCGCCCTGCTGCGTGAGGACGCCGAACGACGAGACGCCGACGAAGGAGAAGCGGGTCCAGATGCCGCCCTGGCCGGCGGACTCGAGCAGGAAGCTGCCGGGACGCCCCGCGGTCAGCTTGCGGTGCACGCCCACGGGCGTCTCGCCGTCGGCGAAGACCTCGCGGAGCACGGGGATCACCCGGTGGTCGGCGGCGAGGGCGTGGAACGCCTCGCGCGTGGTGGTGCCGGAGGCGGGTGCGCCGGGGCGCGGGGTCTCGCTCATGGGGTGGGCCCTTCGTCGGCGGCGGGGCGCGCGCCCGTGACGGGGTGGAGGTGGTCGGCGTCGAAGCAGGTGCGCGTGCCGGTGTGGCAGGCCACTCCTACCTGGTCGACCTGGACGAGGACCGTGTCGCCGTCGCAGTCGAGGGCTGCGTCGCGCACGTACTGTCCGTGCCCGGACGTGTCGCCCTTCCGCCAGTACTCGCTCCGGGAGCGGGACCAGAAGGTGACGCGACCCGTGGTGAGCGTGCGGCGGAGGGCCTCGCGATCCATGTAGCCGAGCATGAGCACCTCGCGCGTGTCGTGCTGCTGGATGACGGCGGGGAGCAGACCGTCGTCGGCGAAGGACGCGCGGGCGAGGATGCCGTCGACGTCGGGGACGCCGTGCACCGGGGAGTCGAGTGGGGCTGCGCTCATCGTCGGACCACCTGACCGGCGTCCGCGAGGGCGCCCTTGACGTCGCCGATCGTGAACCGGCGGGAGTGGAAGACGCTCGCGGCGAGCACGGCGTCGGCGCCGGCCTCGATCGCGGGCGCGAAGTGGTCCAGCTCGCCCGCGCCGCCCGAGGCGATGACGGGCACGCGGCTCGCGGCGCGCATCGCGGCCACGAGCTCGAGGTCGAAGCCGTCGCGCGTGCCGTCGGCGTCGATGGAGTTGACGAGCAGCTCGCCCGCGCCGCGCTCGACGGCCTCGCGCGCCCAGGCCACGGCGTCGATGGTCGTGCGCGTGCGGCCGCCGTGCGTCGTGACGACGAAGCCGGAGTCCGTGTCGCCGCGCGTGACGTCGAGCGAGAGGACGCACACCTGGGCGCCGAAGCGGTCGGCGATCTCGCCCACGAGGTCGGGGCGCGCGATGGCCGCGCTGTTGACGCCGATCTTGTCCGCGCCGCTCGCGAGCAGCCGCGCGACGTCGTCGGCGCTGCGCACTCCCCCGCCGACCGTCAGCGGGATGAAGACCTGCTCGGCGGTGGCGCTCACGACGTCGTACATCGTGGAGCGGTCCTCGACCGTGGCCGTGACGTCGAGGAAGGTGAGCTCGTCCGCACCCTGCTCGTAGTAGAGGCGCGCGAACTCGACGGGATCGCCCGCGTCCTGCAGGTCGAGGAAGTTGACGCCCTTGACGACGCGGCCGGCGGCCACGTCGAGGCAGGGGATCACGCGGACGGCGAGGCCGCCGGAGGACGGGGACCCGGGCACGGGACGGTCGGCGGCCACATCAGATCCGGGCGGCGTGGATCGGGCTGACGAGGATGGCGCGTGCGCCCACCTCGTGCAGGCGGTCCATGATCTGGTTCGTGTCGTCGCGGGGCACCATCGACCGCACGGCGACCCACGCGGGATCCTGCAGCGGCGAGATGGTGGGCGACTCGATGCCCGGCGTGATGGCGGTCGCGGCGTCGAGCAGCGACAGCGGCACGTCGTAGTCCATGAGCACGTAGCGGCGGGCGACGAGCACGCCCTCGAGGCGGCGGAGCAGCGTGGCGGCACCCGCCTTCTCCTCGGCGCCGGAGATGAGCACGGCGGTGGAGCGGAGGATCACGGGGCCGAAGATCTCGAGCCCGGCCTTCCGCAGCGTGGTGCCGGTCTCGACGACGTCGGCGATGGCGTCCGCGACGCCCAGCTGGATGGCCGACTCGACCGCGCCGTCGAGGCGGATCAGCTGCGCCTCGACGCCGTGCTCGCGGAGGAAGCCGCCCACGAGGACGGGGTAGCTGGTGGCGATGCGCACGCCGGCGAGGTCGGCGAGGTCCGCGAAGCGGCCGACGGGTCCCGCGAAGCGGAACGTGGATCCCGCGAAGCCGAGCTCCGCGGTCTCGACGGCCTCGGACGCGGAGTCGATGAGGAGGTCACGGCCGGTGATGCCGACGTCGAGCGCGCCGGATCCGACGTAGGTCGCGATGTCGCGCGGGCGGAGGTAGAAGAACTCGACGTCGTTGCGCGCGTCGAGGACGTAGAGCTCCTTGGGGTCACGACGGCCGGCGTACCCGGCCTCGGCGAGCATCTGGGCGGCGGTCTCTGAGAGCGAGCCCTTGTTGGGCACGGCGACACGGAGCATGGGGATCACTTCTTCCGATGGAGGGGACGACACGGGTGACTCGCGCGTCACAGATGTCGGCCGACGTCCTCCAGGGTGAGGCCGCGCGCGATCATCATGACCTGCACGTGGTACAGCAGCTGCGAGATCTCCTCGGCCGCGCGGTCGTCGGACTCGTGCTCGGCCGCCATCCAGACCTCGGCGGCCTCCTCGACGACCTTCTTGCCGATCGCGTGCACGCCGCCGTCGAGCTCGCGGACGGTGCCGGACCCCTCGGGCCGCTCGGCGGCGATCCGGGTCAGCTCGCCGAACAGGTCATCGAAGGTCTTCACGTGCTCCAGGGTACAGCCGCACGACGGGCGCCCGGCACGACGACGGGAGGCCGGGAGCGCGACGCTCCCGGCCTCCCGGTGGTGGTGCGATGGTGCGGCGGACGAGGCCCTAGCCGACGCCCTGCAGGTCGATCACGAAGATCAGCGTGCGGCCGGAGAGGCGGTGTCCGCCGCCCGCGGGGCCGTACGCGAGCTCCGGCGGGACGACGAGCTGGCGGCGGCCGCCGACCTTCATGCCGGGGATGCCCTGCTGCCAGCCGGCGATGAGGCTGCGGAGGGGGAAGCGCACGGACTGGCCGCGGCTCCACGAGGAGTCGAACTCCTCGCCGGACTCGAAGTCGACGCCGAGGTAGTGCACGTCGACCGTGTCGCCGGGCTGGGCCTCGGGGCCGTCGCCCACGGTGATGTCGGAGATGGTGAGCTCTGCGGGGGCCGGGCCGTCGACGGGCTCGACCTCGGGCTTCGTGGTGTCGGTCATGGATCCAGTCAAGCAGATCCGCGCGGGCCCTCCGTCAGTGCGCGTGGGTGTGCGCCTCGGCGGCCCGGCGCAGCTCGGCGATGGCCGCCTCGGGGTCGCCGCCGCGGAAGACGCCGGATCCGGAGACGAACGTGTCGGCGCCGGCCTCGGCCGCGCGGCCGATGGTCTCGACGTCGATGCCGCCGTCCACCTGGAGCCACACGTCGTGGCCGGACTCGCGGAGGCGGGAGCGGAGGGCGCGGAGCTTGGGCATCGTCTCGGGCATGAAGGACTGGCCGCCGAAGCCGGGCTCGACCGTCATCACGAGCACCTGGTCGAACTCGTGGAGCAGGTCGAGGTAGTCGTCGACGGGGGTGCCGGGCTTCAGCGCGATGCCGGCGCGCGCGCCGATCTCCCGGAGGCGCCTGGCGAGCGCGACGGGCTCGCGCGTGGCCTCCGCGTGGAAGGTGACGCTCGCGGCGCCCGCCTCCGCGTAGCCGGGGGCCCAGCGGTCGACGTCGTCGATCATCAGGTGGATGTCGAGCGGCACCGGGGTCACCTGCTGGAGGCGCTCCACCATCGGCAGGCCGAAGGTGAGGTTCGGCACGAAGTGGTTGTCCATGATGTCGACGTGCACGAGGTCGGCGGTGGCGAGGCGCTGGATCTCGCGCTCCAGGTTCGCGAAGTCGGCGGACAGGATGCTCGGTTCGATGCGGACGGGCATGCTCCCGACCCTACCGGCGGGTCAGCAGGGCGATGAACATGGCGTCCGTGCCGTGCCGGTGCGGCCAGAGCTGCACGCTGGAACCGCGGGACCCGGCGTCCGGGTCGGCCGCCGGCAGCTCGAGGTCGCCGTCGGCCACCTCCTGCAGCACGGCGCGGGTGTCGAGCGCGGTCACGTCGGCGTGGCGCTGGAGCGCGGCCTGCACGATGGCGCGGGTCTCGGCGAGGTGCGGCGAGCACGTGACGTAGGCGAGGATCCCGCCGGGCGCGAGCGCACCGATCGCGGAGTCGATGAGGCCGGCCTGCAGGGCGCCGAGGCCCGCGACGTCGCGCGGGGTCTTGCGCCAGCGCGCCTCGGGTCGGCGGCGGAGGGCGCCGAGGCCGCTGCAGGGGGCGTCGAGCAGGATCCGGTCGAACTCCCCCGGGTGGGTCTCCCCCACGGTCGTGCCGTCGAGCTCCCACACCTCGGTGTCGCCGGGGACGGCGCGGAGGGCGTCGCGGACGAGGCCCGCGCGCGCCGGGACGAGCTCGTTGGCGGTGAGCAGCGCGCCGGAGCGTCCCGCCTCGGCGGCGAGCAGCGCGGCCTTGCCGCCGGGCCCCGCGCACAGGTCGAGCCAGCGCTCGCCCGGGGTGACGTCGCGGGCGCGGCTGAGCGCGAGGGCGGCGAGCTGGGAGCCCTCGTCCTGCACGCGGACGCGGCCCGCGGCGACGCCCGGCGCGTCCATCGGGTCGCCGCCCTCGAGGTAGGCGCCGACGGGCGAGAACGCGGCGGGCTGCTCGCCCGTCTCCGCGACGGTCGCGAGGCCCGGGAGCGCGACGAGGCTGACGGCGGGCGCGGCGTTGTCGGCGCGCAGCAGGTCCTCAAGCTCGTCGGCGCGGCCCTCGCGGGCGAGCGCCTGACGGAGGGCGCGCAGCACCCAGAGCGGGTGGGAGTGCTCGAGGGCGAGGCGCTCGTCGTCGCTCGCGGCGCTGTCGAGGACGCGCTGCCGCCACGCGTCGGGCTCCGAGCGGGTGATGGTGCGGAGGACGCCGTTGACGAAGCCCGTGGCCGAGCGCGATCCGACCGCCCGCGCCATGTCGACGCCCTCGTTCACGGCCGCGTGGGTCGCGACGCGCATGCTCAGCAGCTGGTGGACGGAGAGGCGCAGGACGTCGAGGATCGGCGCGTCGATCGCCGTGGCGGGGCGACCGGCGGCCAGCTCGACGACGCGGTCGTAGTAGCCGGACATGCGCAGGGTGCCGTAGGTCAGCTCGGTGGCGAGCGCCGCGTCCTGCGCGCTGAGGGCCGCGCGGCGGATCTTCACGGGCAGGAGCAGGTTCGCGTACGCGTCCGACTCGCGGACCGCGCTCACGACCTCGTAGGCGACGCGGCGGGCGGGGCTCACGGTGGCGGGGCCGCCGACGTCCGGGCGGCCCCCTCCCGCGGGGCGGCGTCGGCCCGGTCGGCGGGCGGGGGATCCGGTGCTGTCGCTCATCGTGCGGTGACGTCCTTGTTCGTGACGCCGCGCCACCAGTCGGCGGCGGGCATGGTGCTCTTCCCGGCGGGCTGCACCTGGATGAGCTCGACGGGGTGGCTGGCGGTGCCGACCGCGACGCGGCCGTCGACGGCCGCGATCGCGCCGGGCGCGAGCGGCGCGGCGTCGCGCAGGGCGGCCGCGAGGTGGATCTTGAGGCGCACGTCGTCCACGGACGTGTGCGCGCCGGGCTCGGGCGTGACGCCGCGGATCCGCGCGAGCACCTCGTCGGCGGGGAGGGCCCAGTCGATGCGGCCGTCCTCGATCGTGGTCTTCGGCGCGAGCGTCGGCTCACCCTCCTGCGGGCGCGCGACGGCGGTGCCCGCCGCGATGGCGTCGACCGTGCGCGCGAGGAGGTCGGCGCCCTGGACCGCGAGCGCGTCGAGCACGTGACCGGCCGTCTCGTGGTCGCCCGTGGGCCGCTCCTCCATCGCGAAGACGGGACCCGTGTCCATGCCGCGCTCCAGCTGGAAGACGCTCGCGCCCGTGACGCGCTCGCCCGCCATGATCGACCGCTGGACGGGCGCGGCGCCGCGCCACCGGGGCAGCAGGGAGAAGTGCAGGTTGATCCAGCCGCGCGCGGGCGTCGAGAGCAGCGGCTCGCGCACGAGGCCGCCGTAGGCGACGATGACGCCGAGCTCCGCGTCCACCGCGGCGATGCGGGCGGTCGCGTCGTCGTCGAGGCGGTTGACCCGGAGCGTCGGGATGCCCAGGCGCTCGGCCTCCGCGGCGACGGGCGACGGGGTGAGCACGCGCTTGCGCCCGAGCGGCGCGTCGGCGCGGGTCACGACGAGCGCGACCTCGTGGCCGGACGCCGCGAGCAGCTGGAGCGAGGGCACGGCCGCGAAGGGCGTGCCGGCGAAGACGAGTCTCATTGCGCATTCCTCTCGGGGACGGCGTGCGGGTGGGCGGGGCGGGCGGAGGCGGCGGGTGCGGGGGCGACGCGGCCGGGTGCGCGGGCCAGGCGGCGGCCGGGGATCAGAACAGCCCCGTGTCGTCGAACCGTACACGGAGCGGGACCGTGGGCCGGAACCCGGTGCGGCCGGCGACGGGCTTCCGACGGCTCGAGGCGTTGCGCACGACGGCGGCGCGCAGCTCCCGCGCCGCGTCGGGGCCGCTCGCGTAGTCGAGGCGGACGATGGCCCGCACGCGACCCTGCTCGGTGGGCACCGGGCCGAGGATGTCGACCCCCTCGATCCCCGCGAGCCGCTCGACCGCCTGGCCGACCGCGTCCGGGAGCCCTTCGACGCTCGCGGCGCGCACGGCCGGCGGGAAGCGCAGGGCCCGGCGCTCGAGCAGCTCCTCGCGGGCGTACCGCGCCTGCTGCCAGGTCGCGAGGGCGCGCGCGACCTGGCCGCCGACGCCCACGAGCATCACGGGCGCGCGGGGCGCGGCGAGGGCGGCGGCGTTGGACCACTGGCGGAGCACGTCCTCCCCCACCCGGAGGCTCTCGCGGGCGAGCATCCGCTCGCCGTCGAGCAGCAGGATCGCGCGGTAGCCGCCCGCTGCGACGGGCTCGGCCCCGCGCGTGGCCACGACGAGCCGCGACTCGGCGTCGACCTCCTGCACGTGGCGCTCGCCGTCGGCCAGCACCACCTGCACGCCGGGGAACGCGCGGCCGAGCTCCTCCGCGGTGCGACCTGCGCCGATGGTGACGAGGCGCAGCTCGTCGGATCCGCAGTTGACGCAGCGCCAGTCCCCCGCGAGGTGCCCGCACCAGCCGCACGTGGGCGTGCTCGTGGCGGTCGACATGCCGAGCGGGCCCGTGCAGACGGTGCAGCGGGCGGCCTGCCGGCAGGCGCGGCAGGCGACGAGCGGCGCGTAGCCGGGGCTGGCGACCTGGATGAGGACCGGCCCGTGCTCGACGGCGTCCTTCGCCGCGCGCCAGGCGCCCGACGGGATCCTGGCCTGCCGGGCGAAGCCCTCGTCTCCCGTCTGGGACGTGGTCGGGATCACCCGCGGGGTGCGGGTCGCGGCGGGCGACACGCTCGCGAGGTAGCCGATGGCGACGAGGCGCTCGACCTCCGTGCTCCGGGAGTGCGCGAGCAGCACGAGCGCGGTGCCCTGCTGGCGGCTGCGGAGGAGGGCGACGTCGCGCGCGTGGGCGTAGGGGCTGAGCGGCTCGGCGTGCAGCGGGTCGCCCTCGTCCCACATCGCGACGAGGCCGAGGCGGGGCGCGGGCGCGTACACGGCGGAGCGGTTGCCGACGACGATGCGGGGCGCGTCGCCGAGGCCGGCGAGGAAGGAGCGGTAGCGGTCGGGGCCGGACTGGCGCGCGTCGGTGCGCAGCACGGATCCGGCGGGGGCGTGCGCGGCGAGGGCCGCCTCCAGCTGGTCCTGGTCGCGGTAGTCGGGCACCACGAGGACGCTGCTGCGGCCGGACGCGAGGACGCGGGCCGCGGCCTGCGCGAGCGTGACGGCCCAGCGGCCGGCCCAGACGCCGCCCGGCAGCTCGACGACCTCGGGCACGGCGTCGACCGCGACGCGCCCGGATCCGTCGACGGCGGCGTCGAGCGTGCCCGGCGCGTAGCCGTCGATCGGCGGGAGCGCGGAGATGGCGGCGGCGGGCTCGGCGGGATCATCGGGAGAGGCGTCGGCGGCGGGTTCCGCGAGGGCCGCGAGGTGCGCCTTCTCGACCCGCACCTGCCGCGGCGGCACGGCGAGCCGGATCACGTCGGACGCGGTCCCGGCCTGCCGGTCGGCGACCTCCCGCGCGAGCGTCCAGATCTCCGGGCGCAGCACCGGCAGCGGCGACACGACCTGCTCCACCTCGCTGAGCGCGCCGTCGTATCCGCCGCCGTCGCCGACCTCGACCACGTAGCCGTCGGCCACCCGGCCCGCGGACCGCAGCGGCACGCGCACGCGCACGCCGGGCACGCACGTCTCCCGCAGCGCCTCGGGCACCGCGTAGTCGAACAGGCGGTCGAGCTGCGGCAGCGGGGAGTCGACCATGACCCGCACGACGGGCGGGCGGGTGCCCGCGGGCGCGGCCGGGGAGGCCGTCGACGGATCCCCCGCGGTCACCTGGCGCTCCCGATCACGCCGGGATCCGGGCGGCGGCGCGCGTCAGAGGCCCGCGGCGCTCTGCAGGTCGGCGACACGGTCGAGCGCCTCCCAGGTGAAGTCCGGCAGCTCGCGGCCGAAGTGCCCGTACGCGGCGGTCTGCGCGTAGATGGGACGGAGCAGGTCGAGCCGCTCGACGATGGCGGCGGGACGCAGGTCGAAGGTCTCGCGGATGGCGCGCACGATGCGGTCCTCGGGCACGTGCGCCGTGCCGAAGGTCTCGACGTAGAGGCCCACGGGCGCCGCCTTGCCGATGGCGTACGCGACCTGCACCTCGAGCCGGTCGGCGAGGCCCGCGGCGACCGCGTTCTTCGCGACCCAGCGCATGGCGTACGCGGCGCTGCGGTCGACCTTCGACGGGTCCTTGCCGCTGAACGCGCCGCCGCCGTGCCTGCTGAAGCCGCCGTACGTGTCGACGATGATCTTCCGGCCGGTGAGCCCGGCGTCGCCCTTCGGCCCGCCGATCTCGAACTTGCCGGTGGGGTTGATGAGCAGGGTCGCGTCGCGCGAGTCGAGCTCGATGCCGATCTCCGCGGCCTGCGCCAGCACCGGCCGGATCACGTGCTCCTCGACCTCGCGGCGGAGGTCCTCCTGGGAGACCTGCGGGCCGTGCTGGGTGGAGAGCACGACGGTGTCGACCGTGCGGGGCACGAGCCCGTCGTAGCCGATGGTGACCTGGGTCTTGCCGTCGGGGCGGAGGTACGCCAGCTCGCCCGAGTGGCGGACGGCCGCGAGGCGCTCGGCGAGGCGGTGCGCGAGGTAGATGGGCAGCGGCAGGAAGACGGGGGTGTCGCGCGACGCGTAGCCGAACATGAGGCCCTGGTCGCCGGCGCCCTGGAGGTCGTGCGCGTCGGTGGACGCGGATCCCGAGCGGGACTCGTAGGAGCGGTCGACGCCCTGCGCGATGTCGGGCGACTGCGCGCCGATCGACACCGTGACCCCGCAGTTGCTCCCGTCGAAGCCGACCTCGGAGGAGTCGTAGCCGATGTCCCGGATGCGGTCGCGCACGATCTGCGGGATGTCGACGTACCCGCTGGTGGTGACCTCCCCCGCCACGTGCACGAGCCCGGTGGTGACGAGGGTCTCGACGGCCGCGCGGCTGGTCGGGTCCTGCGTGAGGAGCGCGTCGAGGATGCTGTCCGAGATCTGGTCGCAGATCTTGTCGGGGTGGCCCTCGGTGACGGACTCGGAGGTGAACAGGCGCAGGTCGGTCACGGGTCTCTCCAGGGGGATCGCGTGGCGAGAGCCGGTCGCTATCGCGGAGTCGGCTGACCCACTACGTCGAGAATTCGATGGGCCACCTGCTCCTTGGAGCCGGAGGCCTCGGCCAGTGTATCGCCGGCGATCCCGAGCACCGTGATCGTGTTGCCCTCTGTGGCGAACCCCTCGGCCCACCCCACCCTGTTGAGGACGAGCAGGTCGCAGCCCTTCCGGGCGAGCTTCGCGCGGCCGATCCGCAGCAGCTCCTCCGGGTCCTCCTCGGTCTCCGCCGCGAAGCCGACGACGACGCGGCGCGAGCCGTCCGCGCGCGGCACGGCGGCGTCGGCCGCGAGGCGCTGCAGGATGTCCGGGTTCCGCACCAGATCGACGGAGAGGGCGTCGCCCGCCTCCTCCTTCTTGATCTTGCCCGCGGAGACGGCGACGGGCCGGTAGTCGGCGACGGCCGCGGCCATGATCACGACGTCGGCGTCCTCCGCCTCGCGCACCATGGCGTCGGAGAGCTCGAGGGCGGTCGACACGGGCACCACGCGGACGCCCGTCGGGGCGGGCACCTCGAGGTGCGCGGCGACCAGGACGACGTCGGCGCCGCGGTCGCGCGCGGCGGATGCGAGGGCGACCCCCTGCCTGCCGGAGGAGCGGTTGCCGAGGAAGCGCACGGGATCCAGCGGCTCGCGCGTGCCGCCCGCGGAGAGGACGATGCGGCGTCCCGCGAGGTCGCGACCACCGGGGCGCACCGCGGCGAGGGCGGCGGCGATGACGTCCTCCACCTCGGCCATGCGACCGGGACCGGAGTCCGTGCCGGTGAGGCGGCCCGAGGTGGGGCCGACGAGGGTGGCGCCGCGGGAGCGCAGGAGGGCCGCGTTGGCCTGGGTCGCCGGGTGCTGCCACATCTCGGTGTGCATCGCGGGGGCGACCACGAGGGGCGCGCGGCTGGCGAGGATCGTGGTGCCGAGCAGGTCGTCCGACAGGCCGAGGGCCATGGTCGCGAGCGTGTGCGCGGTGGCGGGGGCCACGACGATGAGGTCGGCCTTCTGGCCCAGCGCCACGTGGCGGACCTCGGAGACGCCGTCGTACAGGTCGCTCGTGACGGGGTTCCGGCTGACGGCCTCGAGCGTGGGCTTCCCGACGAAGCGGAGCGCCGCCTCGGTCGGCACGACGTGCACGTCGTGGCCGAGGAGCACGAGGCCCCTGACCACGCCTACGGCCTTGTAGGCCGCGATCCCGCCGGTGATCCCCACGACCACCATCACGCGGCGGCGCTCCGGTGCCCGGAGGCGGGAGCGGTGTGCGGCGTGCGGTGGGCGCGGGGCATCCGGGAGGGCAGGCGGCTAGGAGGCCGCGGGCTCCACGATGGGCGTGGCGACGAGCTTGTCCTCGTTGATCTCGTGCATGGCGACCGAGAGGGGCTTGTCGTCGATGGTGGAGTCGACGAGCGGTCCGACGTTGTCGAAGAGGCTGCCCTCGTGCAGGTCGGCGTAGTAGTCGTTGATCTGGCGGGCCCGCTTGGAGGCGAAGATCACGAGCGCGTACTTCGAGTCGACCTTCGAGAGGAGCTCGTCGATGGGCGGGTCGATGATGCCCTGGGTCTTGTCAACCATGGATGTGCCGCTTCCTCATTGCATGGAAGAAGGCCGCACGGGTCCGTGTCATGGACCGACGGCCTTCCTGGATTTCATCAAGTCTACGACCTCGCGCGCCGCCTCCGCGACATCGCGGTTGACGACGAGGTGGTCGAACTCGTCCTGGGCGGCCAGCTCGACCTTCGCGGTGTCGAGCCGGCGCTGCTGCTCCTCGGGCCCCTCGGTGCCGCGGCCGACAAGGCGGCGCACGAGCTCCTCCCAGGTGGGCGGCAGCAGGAACACGAGCCGCGCCTCGGGCATCGCGGCCCTCACCTGCCGCGCGCCCTGGATGTCGATCTCGAGCAGCACGCTGCGTCCTTCGGCCAGGGCGGCGTCGATGGGCGCGCGCGGCGTGCCGTAGCGGTGGGCGTTGTGCACCGTCGCCCACTCGAGGAGCTCCCCGTGCTCGACCATGCGGTCGAACTCGGCGTCGGACACGAAGTAGTAGTTGACGCCCTCGACCTCGCCGGGACGCGGCGCGCGCGTGGTGGCGGAGACGGAGAGCAGCACGTCGGGCTCGTTCTCGCGGATGAAGGTGGAGACGGTGCCCTTGCCCACCGCGGTCGGGCCCGCGAGCACGACGAGCCGGCTCGGCTCGACGATCTGCTTCGCGGCCTGCCACTCCTCGAGGAAGCGCGTGAGCCGCACGCGCTGGTGCACGCCGAGGCCGCCGAGGCGCTTGGCGGCGGAGATGCCGAGCTCGCCGAGGATCCGCTCGAGCTTGGTGGGGCCGATGTTCGGGATGCTCGTGAGGAACTCGGTGACGCGGAGCGTGCTCTCGGCGCGGTGGGCGGGATCCGCTGACGCGTCGAGCACGCCGAGCGGCGTGCGCTCCCCCGTGACGATGTCGTGCTTCACCTGGGCCCGGGCCCGGCGGGCGGCGACGGCGGCCTGCGACGCGGCGACCCGGTCGACCTCGGGTGGTTCGGGCCTCATGGCAGCACCTCTTCGAGTCGTCCGGCGTGGTCGGTGACGGCCTCCGCGACACGCCGTGGCCCTGCCGCGAGGATACTCCGCGAGGCGGCCGCGATCACAACGCCGGAGGCCTGTCCGAACAGCGACCGGACATCGCCGAGCAGCGCGCCCTGGTGGCCGAAGCCGGGCGCGAGGATCGGCGTGCGGGTCAGCCGCGCGAGGTCGAGCCCCGCGTCGGCGGCGTCGACCGTCGCGCCGACGACCAGGCCGAATGGCCCGGGATCGGCCGACGGGTCGTCGATCGGGCCGTTCGCGGCGACCGCGGCGTCCTGGATCCCGCGGGCGACCGTGCGGGCGGACGCGGATCCGTCCCCCGGGAGCACGGCGCGCTGGAGGTCGCGCGCCTCGGGGTTCGAGGTCGCGGCGAGGACGAAGATGCCCGCGCCCCAGCCGTCGGCGGCGGCGCGCACGCCGTCGAGGGACCCGACGCCCGTGTAGGCGGTCAGCGTGACGGCGTCGGCGCGCAGCGGGCTGTCGGGCGCGAGCCACGCGGCGCCGTACGCGTCGACGGTGGAGCCGATGTCGCCGCGCTTGGCGTCGGCGATCACGAGGAGGCCGGCGTCGCGCGCGGCGGCGAGCACGCGCTCGAGGGCGGCGTACCCGGCGGATCCGTGCCGCTCGAAGAACGCGACCTGCGGCTTGACGATCCCAGCCCGCCCCGCGGTCGCCTCGACCACGCGCAGCCCGAACTCCTCGAGGCCGCGCGCGTCGTCGGCGAGGCCCCACGCGTCGAGCAGCGACCGGTGCGGGTCGATGCCGACGCAGAGGTGGCCGCGCTCCCGGAAGGCGCGGGCGAGGCGCGCGCCGAACGGCGGGGCGGCCGCGGCCGCCCCGCCGTCCGCGGTCGTCACCTGCGCGCCTCGCGGGCGATCGCGTAGTCCTGCAGGCTCGTCACGTCGAACCCGGCGCGGATGGCGTCGAACGACGCGACCGCGGCCGTGAGCTGCGCGATGGTCGTGAACAGCGGCTTGTCGGCCGCCACGGCCGCCGCGCGGATCTCGTAGCCGTCCGCCCGCGCGGTGCGGCCCGACGGCGTGTTGATCACGACGTCCACCTCGTCGCGGTTGATGAGGTCGACGATCGACGGCGAGTCGCCCGCGGCCGGGGCCTCGCTGTACTTGCGCACGACGCGCGTCTGGATCCCGTTGCGGCTGAGGATCTCGGCCGTGCCCTCGGTCGCGAGCACCTCGAAGCCGAGCTGCTGCAGGCGCAGCACCGGCAGCACGATGGAGCGCTTGTCGCGGTCGGCGACCGAGACGAACACCGTGCCGGAGAGCGGGAGGCCGCCGAACGCCGCCTCCTGGCTCTTGGCGAACGCGCGCGGGAAGTCGCGGTCGATGCCCATGACCTCGCCCGTGGAGCGCATCTCCGGTCCGAGCACGGAGTCGACGATGAGGCCGTCCTTCGTGCGGAACCGCTTGAAGGGCAGCACGGCCTCCTTCACGGCGACGGGCGAGTCCATCGGGACGTCGGACCCGTCGCGCTCGGGAAGGAGGCCTGAGGCCTTCAGCTCGGCGATGGACGTGCCGACCATGACGAGCGACGCGGCCTTCGCGAGCGGGATGCCGAGCGCCTTGGAGACGAACGGCACCGTGCGGCTCGCGCGCGGGTTCGCCTCGAGGACGTAGAGCACGCCCGCCCCGATCGCGAACTGCACGTTGAGGAGGCCGCGCACGCCCACGCCCTCGGCGATGGCGCGCGTGGCGTCGACGACCTGCTGGATCTGGCCTCGGCCGAGGGTCACGGGCGGGAGGGTGCAGCTCGAGTCGCCGGAGTGGATCCCGGCCTCCTCGATGTGCTCCATGACGCCGCCCACGTACAGCTCGGTGCCGTCGTAGATCGCGTCGATGTCGATCTCGATGGCGTCGTCGAGGAACCGGTCGATGAGGAGCGGCTTGCCCTCGCCGATGATCCCCTGGTCGGCCATGCGCAGGAAGTAGTCGTGCAGCGTGGCGGTGTCGAACACGATCTCCATGCCGCGGCCGCCGAGCACGTAGCTGGGGCGGACGAGCACGGGGTAGCCGATCTCCTCCGCGACGACCACGGCCTCGTCGATCGCGACCGCCGTGCCGTTGCGCGGCGCGACGAGACCCGCGGCGTCGAGGATCCCGGAGAACAGGCCCCGCTCCTCCGCGAGGTCGATGGCCGACGGGCTCGTGCCGAGGATCGGGACGCCCGCGGCCTCGAGGCCCTTGGCGAGCCCGAGCGCGGTCTGGCCGCCGAGCTGCACGACGACGCCGACGAGCTCGCCCGCCTGCTGCTCGACGTGCACGATCTCGAGCACGTCCTCGAGCGTGAGCGGCTCGAAGTAGAGGCGGTCGCTCGTGTCGTAGTCGGTCGAGACCGTCTCCGGGTTGCAGTTGATCATGATGGTCTCGAAGCCGGCGTCCGCCAGCGCGAACGACGCGTGCACGCACGAGTAGTCGAACTCGATGCCCTGGCCGATGCGGTTCGGGCCCGAGCCCAGGATGAGCACCTTGCGGCGGTCGGACGGCACGATCTCCGTCTCGGAGTCGTAGCTGGAGTAGTGGTACGGCGTGAGCGCCGGGAACTCGCCCGCGCACGTGTCGACCGTCTTGAACACGGGGCGGATGCCGGCCGCGTGGCGCGCGTCGCGCACCTCCTGCTCGGTCAGCCCGCGGATCTCGGCGATCTGCGCGTCCGAGAAGCCGTGGTCCTTGGCCTCGCGGAGCGTGTCGGCATCGAGCGAGCCGGCGTCGCGCACGGCGTCGGCGACCTCGTTGATCAGCACGATCTGGTCGATGAACCAGGGGTCGATCTTCGTGGCGTCGAACACCTGCTCGGCGGTCGCCCCCGCGCGCAGCGCCTGCTGCACCGTGACGATGCGGCCGTCGGTGGGCGTGCGGCTCACCTCGAGGAGCTCGTCGACGGAGCGCGTCTCGGGGCCCCAGTGGAACGAGGATCCGCGCTTCTCGAGCGAGCGCAGCGCCTTCTGCAGCGCCGTGGAGTAGTTGCGGCCGATGGCCATGGCCTCGCCGACCGACTTCATGGTGGTGGTGAGCTCGGCGTCCGCGGCCGGGAACTTCTCGAACGCGAAGCGCGGAACCTTCACGACCACGTAGTCGAGCGTCGGCTCGAAGCTCGCGGGCGTGACCTTGGTGATGTCGTTCGGGATCTCGTCGAGCCGGTAGCCGATGGCGAGCTTCGCGGCGATCTTGGCGATGGGGAAGCCCGTCGCCTTCGACGCGAGCGCGCTGGATCGGGAGACGCGCGGGTTCATCTCGATGACGATGAGGCGGCCGTCGGCGGGGTCGACCGCGAACTGGATGTTGCAGCCGCCCGTGTCGACGCCCACGCGGCGGATGATGTCGATGCCGATGTCGCGCATGTGCTGGTACTCGCGGTCGGTGAGCGTGAGGGCCGGCGCCACGGTGATCGAGTCGCCCGTGTGCACGCCGACCGGGTCGACGTTCTCGATGGAGCAGACGACGACCGTGTTGTCGGCGGTGTCGCGCATGAGCTCGAGCTCGTACTCCTTCCAGCCGAGGATCGACTCCTCGAGGAGCACCTCGGTGGTGGGGCTCGACTGCAGGCCGTCGGCGACCATGCGCTCGAGCTCCTGGCGCGTGTGCGCGAAGCCGGAGCCGAGGCCGCCCATGGTGAAGGAGGGGCGGATGACGAGCGGGTAGCCGAGGTCCTCGGCGAACTCGACGGCCTGCTCGAGCGTCTTCGCGACGTGCGAGCGGGCGACGTCGGCGCCGGACTCGATGACGAGGTCCTTGAAGAGCTGGCGGTCCTCGCCCTTCTGGATGGCCTCGACCTTCGCGCCGATGAGCTCCACGCCGTGCTTGGCGAGGATGCCGAGCTCGTCGAGCCGGATGGCCGCGTTGAGCGCCGTCTGGCCGCCGAGCGTCGGGAGCACCGCGTCGGGACGTTCCTTGATGATGATCTTCTCGAGCACCTCGCTCGTGATGGGCTCGATGTACGTCGCGTCGGCGAAGCCCGGGTCGGTCATGATCGTGGCGGGATTCGAGTTCACGAGGATGACGCGCACGCCCTCCTCGCGGAGCACGCGGCAGGCCTGCGTGCCCGAGTAGTCGAACTCGGCGGCCTGGCCGATGACGATCGGCCCGGAGCCGATGACGAGGACGCTGTTGATGTCGTCGCGCTTGGGCATTACACGGTCTCCTGGGTGGTCGCGGCGGATGCGGGGGCGGTGCCCGAGGCGTCGTGGATCAGCTCGATGAACCGGTCGAAGAGGTACGACGAGTCGTGCGGGCCGGCGGCCGCCTCCGGGTGGTACTGGACGCTGAATGCGGGGATGTCGAGGCAGTTCAGCCCCTCGACCACCTGGTCGTTGAGGGACACGTGGCTGACCTCCGCGCGGCCGAAGCCGGCGGGGCTGTCGACGGGTCCGTCGAGCGGCGCGGAGACCGCGAAGCCGTGGTTCTGGCTCGTGATCTCGACGCGGCCCGTGCGGCGGTCGAGCACGGGCTGGTTGATCCCGCGGTGGCCGAACGGCAGCTTGTAGGTGTCGAATCCGAGGGCGCGGCCGAGGAGCTGGTTGCCGAAGCAGATCCCGAAGAACGGGATGCCCTTGCGGAGCACGTCCTGCAGGAGCTCGACGTGGTACTGCGAGGCCTCGGGGTCGCCGGGGCCGTTCGAGTAGAAGACGGCCGTGGGCGCGAGCTCCGCGAGCTCCTCCGTGGTGATCGACTGCGGCACCACGTGCACGTCGAGGCCGCGGGCCGCGAGGTGCTTGACCGTGGCGGTCTTGATCCCGAGGTCGAGCACCGCGACGGATCCGATGCGCTCGCCCACCGCGGGGACCGTGTAGGTCTCCTGCGTGGAGACCTCGGCGGAGAGGTTGCGGCCGGCCATGTCGGGTGCCTGGCGCACCTGCGCGAGCTGCTCGTCGTCGCCGAGCGCGAGGGCGTCGCCAGAGAAGACGCCGGCGCGCATGGCTCCCTCGTCGCGGATCCGGCGCGTGACGGCGCGCGTGTCGATGCCGGAGATGCCGACGACGCCCTGCGCGACGAGGTCGTCCTCGAGCGTGCGCTGCCCGCGGAAGTTGGAGACCACGCGGGAGGGGTCGCGGACGACGTAGCCGGCGACCCAGATGCGGCGGGACTCCATGTCGTCGTCGTTCATGCCGGTGTTGCCGATGTGCGGCGCCGTCTGGAGCACGATCTGGCCCGCGTAGGACGGGTCGGTGATCGTCTCCTGGTAGCCGGTCATGCCGGTCGCGAAGACGGCCTCGCCGAGGGTCACGCCGCGGGCGCCGTACGCGCGTCCGACGTACCTCCGTCCGTCCTCGAGCACCAGGACAGCTCGTTCGTGTCGGGCCATGTCGGTCACTTCCCTTCGTTGTCGTCGTCGTGCGCGATGCGCGGGATCCGCTGGAGGGCGTCGACGAGCGCGGTCTTCTCGCGCGGGTCGATCACCCGGAGGTACGTGTCGACCGCGGTGCCTGCGGCCTCGTCGAGGATCCAGGTGACGGCCACGAGGCCGCCCTCCTCCACGACGCGGTCGATCGCGTAGGTCGCGAGGCCGGATCCCGTGATGCGGTCGGCGGGCACGAGCACCTCGCGCTCGCCGTCGATCGCGAGCACGAAGCCCGCGTCGTGCACCCGGGCCGCGGCGCGACCCCGGAATCCGAGGGGCGCCACCGTCAGCCGGTCGAGCGGCTCCCCCGCCGTGGTCGTGGCGACGTAGAGCACGTCGACCTCGAGCGCGGGTGCGCCGAGCCCGGCGGGCGGACGCGGCGGCTCCGGCAGCGCGCGCTGGCGACGCCGACGCGCGCGCCAGCCGAGCACCATGAGCGCGAGGAGCAGGACGAGGAGCGCGATCACCGTGATCGCGGGCACGAGGCGGCCGCTCATGCGACGCTCCCCCGCGTCGCGGCGGCGTCGCGTGCGTCGGCGTCCGCGCGGTCGCGGAGGACGGCGGCGCGGGCGACGGTCTCGCGGTCCACGAGCGCGCCGTCGAGCACGGTCGGGTAGCCGCGGTGGAAGGTCGCGACGACGCGGCCGGGCAGCGTCATCTCGAGGTAGGGCGAGTTGCCGCTGAGCCCGCCGAGGTCGTCGCGCCCGAAGACGCGCGACGCGGCCGGGTCGTAGAGCGTGATGTCGGCCGGGGATCCGCCGGCCAGCGCGTGCCCGTGCTCGGCGAGCCGGCCGATGCGCGCGGGGGCATGCGACATGACCCGGGCGACGCCCTGCCAGTCGAGGAGGCCCGTGTCGACCATGGCGAGCTGCACGACCGAGAGCGCGGACTCGAGCCCCACCATGCCGAACGCGGCCGCGTCCCACTCGCAGTCCTTGGCCTCCGTCGGGTGCGGCGCGTGGTCGGTGGCGACCACGTCGATCGTGCCGTCGGCGAGCGCGGCGCGGAGGGCATCCACGTCCTCGCGGCGGCGCAGCGGCGGGTTGACCTTGTAGCGCGCGTCGTAGCCGGCGACGAGATCCTCGGTGAGGAGGAGGTGGTGCGGCGTGACCTCGGCGGTCACGTCGACGCCGCGGGCCTTGGCCCAGCGGATCACGTCGACCGACCCCGCGGTGGAGACGTGGCAGACGTGCAGGCGGGAGCCGACGTGCTCGGCGAGCAGCACGTCGCGCGCGATGATCGACTCCTCGGCGACCGCGGGCCAGCCCGTGATGCCGAGCTCGCCGGACAGCGCGCCCTCGTTCATGGTGGCGCCCTCGGTGAGGCGCGGGTCCTGCGCGTGCTGCGCGATGACGCCGTCGAAGGCCTTCACGTACTCCAGCGCGCGGCGCATGAGCAGCGGGTCGGAGACGCACTTCCCGTCGTCGGAGAAGACGCGGACGGCGGCGCGGCTGGAGGCCATCGCCCCGATCTCCGCCATCGATTCCCCCGCGAGGCCCACCGAGACGGCGCCGATGGGGCGCACCGTGGCGTACCCCGCCGCGTCGCCGAGCGCCTTCACCTGCTCGACCACGCCCGCGGTGTCCTGCACGGGCATCGTGTTCGCCATCGCGAAGACCGCGGTGAAGCCGCCGAGGGCGGCGGCGCGGGATCCCGTGAGCACGGTCTCGCTCTGCTCGTAGCCGGGCTCGCGCAGGTGCACGTGCAGGTCGACGAGGCCGGGCAGCGCGACGAGGCCGTCGGCCTCGATGACCTGCGCGCCCTCGGGCACCGCGAGGTCGGGGCCGATCTCGCGGATGAGCCCGTCGGCGACGAGGATGTCGGCGCGCTCGCCCGAGGGCAGGGTCGCGCCGCGGATCAGGTGGGTGTCGTGCACGTTCATCGCGTTCTGGGTCATCGGTCGGCCTTCCCGTCGCCGGACAGCAGGAGGTAGAGGACGGCCATGCGCACCGAGACGCCGTTGGCGACCTGCTCGCGCACCGTGGACCTCTCCGAGTCGGCGGCGGCGGCGGATATCTCGAGCCCGCGGTTCATCGGCCCCGGGTGCATGACGATCGTATCGGGCCCGAGGAGCGCGAGGCGCGCGTCGTCGAGGCCCCAGATGCGCGCGTACTCGCGCGGGTTCGGGAAGAAGGCGGCGCGCATTCGCTCGGCCTGGATCCGCAGCATCATCACGGCGTCGGGCTTCCCCTCGGTGAGCGCGTCGTCGAGGTCGTAGCGGACGGTGACGGGCCAGGATCCGACGCCCACCGGCACGAGCGTGGGCGGCGCGACGAGCGTGACCTCGGCGCCGAGCGTCGTGAGCAGCCAGGCGTTGGAGCGGGCGACGCGGCTGTGGAGCACGTCGCCGACGATGACGACGCGCGTGCCGTCGAGGCCCTTGCCGCGCGCGGCGGATCCGTGCAGCCGGCGGCGGATGGTGAACGCGTCGAGCAGCGCCTGCGTGGGGTGCTCGTGCGTGCCGTCGCCCGCGTTGACGATGCCGGCGTCGATCCAGCCGCTGCCGGCGAGCGTGTGCGGCGCGCCCGAGGACGGGTGGCGGACGACCACGCCGTCCGCGCCCATCGCCTGGAGCGTCTGCGCCGTGTCCTTGAGGCTCTCGCCCTTGGAGACGCTCGATCCCTTCGCGCTGAAGTTGATGACGTCGGCCGACAGGCGCTTGGCCGCGGCCTCGAACGAGATGCGCGTGCGGGTCGAGTCCTCGAAGAAGAGGTTGACGACCGTGCGGCCGCGGAGCGCGGGCGTCTTCTTGATCTCGCGCGTGCCGACGTCGGCCATGTCCTCGGCGACGTCGAGGATGTGGACCGCCTCGTCGCGGGACAGGTCGCGGGTGGAGAGCAGGTGCCTCATCGGGTCGCCCCGTCCGCCGCGGTCGCGGGTTCGTCGTCCGGGCCGGCGATGCTCACCGACTCCTCGCCGTCGGTCTCCTCGAGCCGGACGAAGATCCGCTCGGCGAGGCTGGAGGGGAGGTTCTTGCCCACGAAGTCGGCGCGGATGGGGAGCTCGCGGTGGCCGCGGTCGACCAGCGCGGCGAGCCGCACGGCCGTGGGGCGGCCGAGGTCGCCGATCGCGTCGAGGGCGGCGCGCACGGTGCGGCCGGAGAAGAGCACGTCGTCCACCAGCACGACCGTGCGGCCGTCGACGCCGCCGGCGGGCAGGCGCGTCGGAGCGGGGGCGCGGGTGGGGTTCCGCTGGAGGTCGTCGCGGTACATCGTCACGTCGAGCGAGCCCACCAGGTCGGCGGGGGCGTCGGGCTCGAGGCGGGCGATGATCCGGCCGATCCGCTCGGCGAGGACGGTGCCGCGGGTCGGGATGCCGAGGAGCAGCAGGCCGGCGGGGCCGCGGTTCGACTCGAGGATCTCGTGGGCGATGCGCGTGAGCGCACGGGTGATGTCAGAGGGCTGCAGCACGACGCGCTGAGGCAATCCGACCTCCTTCCCCGCCTCTCGGGACGGATGTTAAAGGTGGTCTGTTCCGCCGGTCACTCTAGCGGGTGTCGGCCCGTCGGTCACCGTCACGCCGCGCGGGTGCGGTCCCGGCGCTCGGGCAGCGCCACGAATCCCGCCGAGCGGTACGTCGCGACGGCGCCGCGGAGGTCACTCGGCGTGCACACGAGGGCCGCCGAGGAGCCGAGCTCGCGCAACGCTTCCGCTGCTGCGCGGCAGACTGCTCTGCCGTGGCCCTTCCCGCGCTGGTCCGCGCGCACGCCCATCGGCTCGAGGAGGCCAGGCCGCCCCTGCCCTGCCGACCAGACCGTGACTCCCGCCACGGGCACCCCGTCGGGGTCGCGGCCGAGGAGGCACACCATCGACGCCGTGTCGGCACCTGTCTCGCGACGGGCGGTGACGCCGGACGCCATGGTCGCCCACTGCGCGTCGGTGAAGGTCGCGTTGGCCCACGCGGACCGGTGGACGGCCGTGAACGCGGAAGAGGCACCGGGCACGACGCGCTCGACGCGGAGCCCGCCCGGGATCCGAACGGGCTCGGAGAGATCGAGCACCAGGGGGGTCCACGCCTCGCCCGCCGACCAGCCGGAGGTGGCGAGGGCCGCGTCGAGTGCCGTGCCCGCGGGGATCTCGACGGATGCCCGACCGACGGGCAGCACGCCGGCCTCGGGGTCCGCGATGTCCGCCCGCACGACGTCGGCGAGCGCCGGGTCCGACCACCGTTGCGGCGCCACCGTCGTCCGGAGGAGGCCAGGCCCGTCGAGGAACCCGATCGCCACGATCCGGCCGTCGTCGCGCCAGACGCGGAGCGCGTCGGCGACCGCACGCGACCCGTGCCGCTCCGCCCAGCCGATGTCGCCCGGGTGGAGCTGAACGGGCGCATCGTCGCGCTGCCATCGCCGGAGCGCGTCCACGACAGGACCGAGCTCGTCCGGACCGGGGGAAGTGAGGACGATGGACATGTCCTCATCCCATCACCCGGGCGACGCCAGGACCACCCCTCGGAGCACGGTCCCCTGCTCGACGGGCCGCGGTGTCCGTCAGCGCGACGCGTCGAGCACCGCGCGGATCCGGCCGAGCACGGCGGCGTCCTGCAGGCTCGTGGCGTCGCCGAGGGTGCGGCCCTCGACGAGGTCGGCGAGGAGGCGGCGCATGATCTTGCCCGAGCGCGTCTTGGGCACGTCCGGCACCGCGACGATCCGGCGCGGCTTCGCGACCGGCCCGATCGCGCGCGCGACGTGCGCCGTGAGCACGGGCCCCAGCTCCGCGGCGAGCGCCGCCCACCCGTCCGCGTCGTCGTCCGCGGGCCGGTCGTCGCCGCGCGGCACGACGAACGCGACCACGCGCTGGCCGGTGAGGTCGTCGGCCACGCCCGTGACGCCGGCCTCCCCCACGCGCGGGTGCGCGACGAGCGCCGACTCGATCTCGATGGTGGAGAGGCGGTGCCCGGAGACGTTGACGACCTCGTCGATCCGGCCCTGCAGCGCGATGTCGCCGTCGGCGTCGCGCCGGGCGCCGTCGCCCGCGACGAACCAGCCGCGGTCGGCGAACCGCTCCCAGTACGCGCGGCGGTAGCGGTCGGGATCGCCCCACACGGTGCGGGCCATGCCGGGCCAGGGGCGCTGGATCACCAGCAGCCCGGACTCCCCGGGCGCGGTGGGCGCGCCGTCGTCGTCGACCACGTCCACGCGGAACCCGGGCAGGGCGCGGCCGGCGGCGCCGGGCTTGAGGGTCGCGACGCCCGGCAGCGGGGCGATGACGGCGGCCCCGGTCTCGGACTGCCACCACGTGTCGACGACGGGCGCGGATCCCCCGCCGATCTCGCGGTGGAACCAGCGCCAGGCCGCGGGGTTGATCGCCTCCCCCACCGACCCCAGCAGCCGCACGCTCGAGAGGTCGTGCCCGGCGACGCCGTCGGGGAACCAGCCCATGAGCGAGCGGATGAGCGTGGGCGCCGTGTAGTAGGTCGTGACCCCGTACCGCTCGATGATCTCGAGGTGCCGCCCGCGGTGGGGCGTGTCGGGCGTGCCTTCGTAGATCACCTGCGTGAGCCCGTTGGAGAGCGGCCCGTAGATCTCGTAGGTGTGCGCGGTGACCCAGGCGAGGTCCGCCGTGCACCAGTGCACGTCGTCGGGCTTCGCGTCGAAGTGGGCCCAGTGCGCCCACGACGCGTGCGTGAGGTAGCCGCCGGAGGTGTGCACGAGCCCCTTGGGGCGGCCGGTCGTCCCCGACGTGTAGATGATGAAGAGCGGGTGCTCGGCGTCGAACGCCCGGGGCTCGTGCAGCGGAGAGGCGGATCCCACGGCGTCGTGCCACCACACGTCGCGTCCCGGCGTCCACGGCACGTCCTGTCCGGTGCGGCGGACGACGAGCACGTGCGCGATCGACGCGACACCGGCGACGGCCTCGTCGGCCTGCGGCTTGGTGGCGACCGCTGTGCCGCGGCGGTTCTGGCCGTCGCTCGTGATGAGGAGCTTCGCGCCCGTGTCCTCGACGCGGAACCGCAGGGCCTCCGCGGAGAAGCCGCCGAACACGAGCGAGTGCACGGCGCCGATGCGGGCGACGGCGAGCGTGGCGACGATCGTCTCCACGAGCACGGGCAGGTAGATCACGACGCGGTCGCCCGGCCCGATGCCGAGCGCCGTGAGGGCGTTGGCGGCGCGCGACACCTCCTCCTGCAGGTCGCGGTAGGTGACGGTGCGGCGGTCCCCCGGCTCGCCCTCGAAGTGCAGCGCGACCGTCTCGCCCCGGCCCGCGGCGACGTGGCGGTCCACGCAGTTCGCGGCCACGTTGAGCCGCCCGCCCGCGAACCAGGTGGCGGCGGGGACCTGCGGGGTGCCGTCGGCGGCGAGCGGCGGGATCCACGTGTGCGCGGTCTCCCAGGGCGTCTCCCAGTCGAGGCGGCGGGCGGCCTCCTCCCAGAAGGCGACCGGATCCGCGTCGGCCCGGGCGAACGCCTCGGCCGTCACGTTGGCGGACGCCGCGAGGGACGCCGGCGGTGGGAAGAGCGCCTGCTCGACGGGCGCGGCGGCGTCCTCGTCGGTGGCGGCGGACTCGGCCTGCTCGGTGCGCTGCGAGGTCATGCGCCGACGCTACGTGCGACGCGGCCGGGATCCGGAACCGGGACGTCACAGGGCGACACGGAGGCGGCGGGCGTCAGCCCCAGCGGCGGACGAGCACCCGCTCGACGAGCCCCACGACGGCGTCGGTGGCGGCGCCCAGCACCGCGAGCAGCACGATCGCGAGCAGCACCCGGTCGACGCGCCCGTTCGCGGACGACTCCGTGAGCAGGTAGCCGAGCCCCATCGACGCGGCGAGCAGCTCCGCCGCCACGAGGAACAGCCACGACTGCGCGAGCGCGAGCCGGAGCCCCGAGACGACGGCGGGCAGCACGGCGGGGAGCTGCACGGTGACGAGCAGCGGGATCCGCGTGAGCCCGAAGGCGCGCCCCACCTCCACGAGGTGCGGGTCCACGTGCCGGAGCGCGCCGGCGACCGTCGTGTACACGGGGAACAGGGCGCCGATCGCGACGAGCGTGACCTTGGAGTCCTCGTTGATCCCCATCCAGAGCAGCAGCAGCGGCACCCACGCGAGCGACGGCACCGTGCGGAACGCGCCCGCGGTCGGGGCGAGGAGGAGCCGGCCGACGCGGGAGAGGCCGACGACGGCGCCGAGCACGAGGCCCACCGTGGCCCCCAGCGCGAAGCCCAGCAGCACGCGCTGCAGCGAGATGGCGACGTAGGGCCCGAGGATCCCCTGCTCGGCGAGCTGGACGCCCGCGCGCACGACGTCGAGCGGCGCGGGCAGCAGATGGGCGGGCACGGCGCCCGTCGCGGTGACGACCGCCCACAGCCCGACGACGAGGGCGGGCACCACGAAGCCGACGGCCGTGCGGGTCAGCGCGGCGCGGGCGGAGCGGGCGCCGTCCCGCCGGGGGCGATCCGGGCGGGCGTCGAGCGGCGCACCGGCGTCGCGGGCGACGGGAGCATGATCGACGGCGGTCATCCGGCGGTCCCGGCAGCGGCCGCGGGATCCGCGGCCTCGGCGAACCGCGGCTCGAACAGCTCGTCGAGCGCGGTGTCCACCTGCCCCTGGTCCTCCACGTCGTCCGAGGCCACGAGGATCGGGCCGACGCGCTCCAGCACGGCGCGCTGCGCGTCGCCGGGCACCGGATCCACGCCCAGGTTCGTGCGGTCGATCACGGAGGTCGCGACGCCGGGGTCGATGGCGGCCGCCTGCGCGAGGATCGCCGCCGTCTCGTCCGGGTGCGCGACGGCCCACGCGCGCGCCTCCTCGTACGCGTCGACGACGGCCTGCGCGAGGTCCGGCGACGCGTCGAGGAACGACTGCGTGGCGTTCAGGAACCCGTAGGTCGCGAAGTCGACGTTCCGGTACAGCAGCGTGGATCCCGCCTGCGCCTCGCTCGCCGCCATGAGCGGGTCGAGCCCGGCCCACGCGTCGACCGCGCCGTTCTCGAGCGCGGCGCGGCCGTCGGCGTGCTGGAGGTTCTGGATGGTGACGTCCGAGGCGGGGACGCCCGCCTGATCCAGCGTCTGCAGGAGGAAGAAGTACGGGTCGGTGCCCTTGGTGGCGGCGATGTCGGCGCCACGGAGCTGGTCGACGCTCGTGATGGGCGAGCCCTTCGGCACGACGATCGCCGTCCACTCCGGCTGCGAGTACACGTCGATCGTGCGGATGGGCGAGCCGTTGGCGCGCGCGAGCAGCGCGGCGGATCCGGCGGTGGAGCCCACGTCGACGGCGCCCGCCCGCAGCAGCTCGTTGGCCTTGTTGGACCCGGCGGACTGCACCCAGTCGACCTTCACCGCGGATCCCAGGCGCGCCTCGAGCAGCCCCTGGTCCTTCACGATGAGGCTGAGCGGGTTGTAGGTCGCCCAGTCGACCGTGAGCGTGTCGGCGCTCCAGCCTCCAGCAGCGGCCGGGGCGGGCGCGACGGACGAGCCCTCGCCGGCGGCGCAGCCGGCCAGGAGCAGGACGGCGGCGGTCGCGAGCGCGACGACGGGGGCGGATCGGCGGGGCAGGAGACGGGTCACGGTGGGTCCTCGGTGCGGTGTCGGATCGGGGCGGTGGGAAGCGGGATGGATGCGGGTCGGAGGCGGCGGCCACTGCCGCGGCGGATCAGCCGGCCCGATGGCCCGGCACGCCGAGCCCCTCGAGCAGCTCGGCGCGGAGCGCGGCCAGGGTCGCGTCGCCGCGGTCGCGCGGGCGGGCGCCCGGCACGTCGAGCACACGGCGGACGGTCGCGCCCGGCGCGGCGCCGGGCGCGGGATCCGGCCCCAGCAGCACCACGCGGTCGGCCAGGTGCAGGGCCTCGTCGACGTCGTGCGTGACGAGGAGGACGGTCGTGGGGATCGCGGCGTGCACGTCGAGGAGGAGGTCCTGCATCCGCAGCCGCGTGAGGGCGTCGAGCGCGCCGAACGGCTCGTCGAGCACGAGCACGCGGGGTCGCCGGGCGAGCGCGCGGGCGAGCGACGCGCGCTGCGCCATGCCGCCGGAGACCTGCCGCGGACGGAGGTCGGCCGCCTCGGCGAGGCCCGTGAGCTCCAGCAGGTCGCGCACCCGGGCGTCGCCCTCGGCCGGCGGCACGTCGCGCGGGAGGCCGAGGCGCACGTTGGCGCGGAGCGTGCGCCAGGGCAGCAGCCGGGGCTCCTGGAAGGCGACCGCCGAGCGCTGGTCGACGTCGCGGACGGGCGTGCCGTCAATCAGGAGGGAGCCGGCATCGGGCCGGTCGAGCCCGCTCACCTGGCGGAGGAGGGTCGACTTTCCGCAGCCGGAGGGGCCGAGGATCGCGACGACGTCGCCGGCCGCGAGGTCGAGGTCCACGTCGCGCAGCACGACGCGCGTGCCGCGGCCGCCGTCGATCGGGAAGGACCGGCCGACCCCGCGGAGCGCGACGGCGCCGGCCGAGCCGGGCTCGGGATCCGCGCGGACGTCGGCCGGGGCGGGCGTCGCGGGATCGCGGTGCGTGGCGGTGACGGTGACGGGCATGACCCGACGCTAGGTCGACGCGCGCCGACCCGTCCCACCCCGCGTCACACGCCGTCGCGAGACGACACGCGGCGTAACGGAGGGGGCACGATCGGGCGGACCGTGCCGAGGGTCAGGCCTGCGCGGCCGCGATCCGGGCGAGCATGCCGTTCACGAACGACGCGGACTCGTCCGTCGAGAGCGACGACGCGAGGTCGACGCTCTCCGAGATCGCGACGCCGTCGGGCACGTCCGTGTTGAAGAGGATCTCCCAGATGCCGATGCGCAGGATCGCGCGGTCGACGGCGGGCATGCGGGCGAGGGTCCAGTTCACCGAGTACGTCTCGATGAGCTCGTCGATCTCGTCCTGGTGCTCCACGAACCCCTCGGCGATCTCGCGGGCGTACTGCCACGACGCCTGGCGGTCGGGCTCGGCGGCGGCGCGCTGCTGCTCGACGGCGAGGGTCGCGGGGATGGACTCGCCGCGGATGTCCGCGACGTAGAGGACGTCGAGGGCGCGCTTGCGCGCCTTGGTGCGTGCGCTCACGGGGTCAGTCGGTGACGCGGCCGAGGTAGTCGCCCGTGCGGGTGTCCACCTTGACGCGCGTGCCCTGCTCGAGGAAGAGCGGGACCTGGATCTGGTGCCCGGTCTCGACCGTCGCGGGCTTCGTGCCGCCCGTGGAGCGGTCGCCCTGCAGGCCCGGCTCCGTGTACGTGATGGTGAGCACGACGGACGCGGGCAGCTCGACGTAGAGCCCCTCGCCGTTGTGCAGCGCCACGGTCACGTTCTGGTTCTCGAGCATGTAGTTCTTCGCGTCGCCGACCTGCGCCGCGGACAGCGTGATCTGGTCGTAGTCGCTCGTGTCCATGAACACGAAGTTCTCGCCGTCGGCGTAGAGGTACTGGAAGTCGCGGCGGTCGACCGTCTCGGTCTCGATCTTCGCGCCCGCGTTGAACGTGCGGTCGACGACCTTGCCGCTCATCACGTTCTTGACCTTGGTGCGCACGAACGCGCCGCCCTTGCCCGGCTTCACGTGCTGGAACTCGATGACGGTCCACAGCTGGCCGTCCATGTTGAGGACGACGCCGTTCTTGATGTCAGCGGTAGAGGCCATGCGGGGAGGGTCCTTGCCTGTTCGACGAGCGGGATGCGGCGGCGGCGAGAGGTGCCGGCGCGCGAGGTGCCGCGGGGGCCCGGTGGGCGCGTGCGGCTTTCCTGAGGGACCAGCCTATCGGGTGCCGGTCACGACGTGCGCGAGGGCGAGGAGGTACGAGCCGAAGCCGAACCCGGCGATGACGCCCGTCGCGACGGGCGAGATGACGCTGGTGTGCCGGAACTCCTCGCGCGCGTGCGGGTTCGAGATGTGGACCTCGATGAGCGGGATGCCGGCCTTCGTCACGAGCGCCGCGGCGTCGCGGAGCGCGTACGAGTAGTGCGTGAAGGCGGCCGGGTTCATGATCACGGGCGCCCGGGTGTCGACGGCCTCGTGCAGCCAGCCGATGAGGGTCGCCTCGTCGTCGGTCTGGCGGAGGTCGATCTCGACGTCGTCGGGCGCGAAGTCCATGAGCTCCCGGCGGAGGGCGTCCAGGTGGCCCGTGCCGTACACGTCGGGCTCGCGGCTGCCGAGCCGTCCGAGGTTGGGGCCGTTGAGGACGAGCACGCGTGACATGCGACCAGCCTAGGGCGCGGCCCCGGCCCGCTCAGCCGACGCTCTGGCCGCCGTCCGAGCGGATGCGCTGGCCGTTGATCCAGCCGCCCTCGGCCGAGGCGAGGAAGCAGACGAGCGCGGCGGCGTCCCGGGGCTCGGCGAGACGGCCGCGTGGCGTCGTCTCCCGCAGGTGCGCCCGGATCTCGGGCGTGAACCAGCCCGTGTCGATGGGTCCCGGGTCGACGAGGTTCGCCGTGATCCGCGCGTCCTCGAGCTCGCGCGCCGCCGCGATGACGATGCGGTCGAGCGCGGCCTTGCTGGCGCCGTAGGGCACGTTGCCCACGACGTGGTCGCTCGTGAGCGCGATGATGCGGCCGGCTCCCGGGACCGCACGGTAGCGGCGCGCGAAGCCCTGGATCAGCTGCAGCGACGCCCGCACGTTCACGGCGAGGTGCCGCTCGAGGCTCTCGACGCTCGTCGCCAGCAGCGAGCTGTCGACCCCCTCGGCGTGCGAGAGGACGAGCGCCGTGACGGGTCCGAGCGCCTGCTCGGCGGCCTCGAGGATCCGCTCGGCCGCGTCGGTGTCCATGAGGTCGGCCTCGATCGCGTGCGCGCGTCCGCCGGCGCGCGCGACGGCCTCGGCGACCCGCGCGGGGTCGTCGGGCTGCGGACCCCAGGCCTTGCGCGCGTCGTAGGCGGACCAGTACGAGAAGGCGACGTCCCAGCCGCCGAGCGCGAGGTCCTCCGCGATGGCCGCGCCGAGCCCGGCGACCCGCCCGACGCCCGTGACGAGGGCGACGGGCCGGGGCGCCTCGGGATGCGCGGGATCCGTCACGACCCGATCTCCTGGTACGCCGCGAACAGCAGCGCCTCCTCGGGCCCGTTGAGCACGCTCGCCCGGCCGACGCCGTCGAGCACGATGAACCGCATCATGTCGCCGCGCGCCTTCTTGTCGCGCTTCATGCTCGCGACGAGCGTGGGCCAGCGGCCGACGGGGTAGCTGGTGGGGAGGTCGAGCGAGTCGAGGATCCGCCGGTGCCGGTCGACCGCCTCGTCGGACAGCGAGCGCGTGAGGCGCGAGAGCTCCGCCGCGAAGACCATGCCGACAGCGACGGCCGCGCCGTGCCGCCAGCGGTAGCGCTCGGCGTGCTCGATGGCGTGGCCGAGCGTGTGCCCGTAGTTGAGGATCTCGCGGCGGCCCTTCTCCGTGAAGTCCTCCCCCACGACCTCGGCCTTCATCGCGATGGCCAGCTCGACGACGCGGCGGAACTCGGGACTCGTCGGATCCGTGACGCGCGCCACGTCCTGCTCGATGATGTCCAGGATCTCGGGCACGGCGATGAACCCGGCCTTCACGATCTCCGCGAAGCCCGTGACCAGCTCGTTCCGCGGCAGGGTCGCGAGCAGGTCGAGGTCCACGATCACCGCGGTCGGCGCGTAGAAGGCGCCGACGAGGTTCTTGCCCTCGGACGTGTTGATGCCGGTCTTGCCGCCCACGGCCGCGTCGACCATGGCGAGCACCGTCGTCGGGATCTGGATGAGCATCACGCCGCGCAGCCACGTCGCCGCGACGAACCCGCCGAGGTCGGTCGTGGCGCCGCCGCCGAGCGTGATCACGGCGTCCGAGCGCGTGAAGTCGGTGGTGCCCATGATCTTCCAGCAGAACGCCGCGACCTCGACGCGCTTGGCGCCCTCCGCGTCCGGCACCTCGGCGAGGTAGACCTCGACGTCGCCCTGCAGGCGCTCGCGGAGCCGCGACGCCTCCTCGGCGAGGGCGGGCGCGTGCACGATGAGCACCTTGCGCACGCGCGGGCCGAGCAGCGCGCCCACGCCGGCGACGAGGCCGCGCCCCACGGTCACGTCGTAGCCCGGCGTGCCGGACACGCGGATGACGGTGGGCGCGTCCGGTTCGACGGCGGGGGTCGCGGTGGGGGTCGGTTCGGTCATGGCTGCCTCTCCCGGGCGAAGCGCTCGATCTCGCGGGCGATGCGCGGGAGCGGGCGGTCGGAGGTGTCGATGGTCAGGTCGGCGAGCGAGCGGTAGAGCTCCTCGCGGTCGGCGACGATGCGGCGCCAGCTGTCGAGGCCGTCGACGAGCGGGCGGTCGTGTCCGCGGATCCGCGCGCGCACGGCGTGCTCGCTCACGGTGAGCAGGACCACTCCGCACGACGCGAGGTCGGCGCGCGTCGCGGGGTCGAGGACGGCTCCGCCGCCGAGCGAGACGACGCCGTCGTCCGCGAGGGCGGCGGCGACCGCGTCGCGCTCGAGCTCGCGGAACCGCGGCTCGCCGTGCTCGCGGAAGATGTCGGCGATGGATCCGTGCGCGTCGACGATCGCCCGGTCCGTGTCGGTGAACGGCAGCCCCAGGCCCTTCGCCACACGGCGGCCGACCGTGGTCTTGCCCGCGCCGGGCGGGCCGATCAGGACGACCGGCACGCTCAGGCCTCGGGAGGCGCGGGCGGCGCGGCGTCCGCCTCGTCCACGAGGTCGGCGCCCGTGCGCCGGCCCTCGGGGATCGCGTCGAGGTAGCCGCGGAGGTTGCGACGGGTCTCGCCCACGGAGTCGCCGCCGAACTTCTCCAGGACGGCGTCGGCGAGCGTCAGCGCGACCATGGCCTCGGCGACGACGCCCGCGGCGGGCACGGCGCACACGTCGGAACGCTGGTGGTTCGCGGGGGCCGCGCCGCCCGTGGCGGTGTCGATGGTGCGGAGGGCACGCGGCACGGTCGCGATGGGCTTCATGCCCGCGCGGACGCGGAGGACCGTGCCCGTCGACATGCCGCCCTCCGTGCCGCCGGCGCGGTCCGTGGACCGGCCGATGCCGGCGTCCGTGGAGAACAGCTCGTCGTGCGCCTCGGATCCGCGACGCGTGGTCGTGAGGAAGCCGTCGCCCACCTCGACGCCCTTGATCGCCTGGATGCCCATGAGCGCGGCCGCGAGCTTGGAGTCGAGCCGGCGATCCCAGTGGACGTGCGAGCCGAGGCCGGGCGGCAGGTCGTACGCGAGGACCTCGACGACGCCGCCGACCGTGTCGCCGCTCTGCTTGGTGTCGTCGACCTCGGCGACCATGCGCGCGCTCGTGTCGGGGTGGAAGCAGCGCAGCGGATCCGCGTCCAGGGCGTCGACGTCGGCGGGCGTCGGCAGCGGCGCGCCCTCGGGCACGCGGACGGGACCGATCGCGAGCGTGTGGCTGACGAGCGTGATCCCGAGCTCCGCCAGGAACGCGCGCGCCACGGCGCCGAGCGCCACGCGGGCCGCGGTCTCGCGGGCGCTCGCGCGCTCCAGCACGGGACGCGCCTCGTCGAAGTCGTACTTCTGCATGCCCACCAGGTCGGCGTGACCGGGGCGGGGACGCGTGAGGGCCGCGGCGCGCGCGCCCTGCAGCTTCTCGGGATCCACCGGCTCGGGGCTCATGATGTCGACCCACTTGGGCCACTCCGTGTTGCCGATGCGCACGGCGATGGGGCTGCCGAGCGTCCGCCCGTGGACCACGCCGGTGGAGAGGCTCAGCTCGTCCTGCTCGAACGCCATGCGCGCACCGCGGCCGTAGCCGAGCTTGCGACGGGCGAGGTCGGCGCGGATGCCGTCGAGGCTGACGGGCACACCCGCGGGCAGGCCCTCCAGGACGGCGATGAGTTCGGGGCCGTGGGATTCCCCGGCGGTGAGCCAACGCAGCATGGCCCCATCCTCCCACAGCGGCAGGGTCGGACCGGCGAGCACGATCCCCTCCGGGCCTCCCGCAGCGACAGCATCCGGTCCGCGGGTCAGGCTCCCGTCCAGGGCTTCCCGGGATCCCGACCGACGCTCGCGAGCATCGCCGCCAGCACGCGCTCCTCGCCCGGCAGCGGCCGGGCGTCGTCGCCATGGGCGAACAGGCGCACCTGGTCGAGCGCCTGGTGCACGAGCATGTCGATCCCCGGCACGACGCGACCGCCCGCGCGCCCCCACCCGGTGGCGATGCCGGTGGGCCACGGCGCGTACGTCACGTCGAGGAGCACGGCCCGCTCGGGCACGGCGGCGGGAAGGGGCACGGCCGCGGCGGCGTCGCCCGGGAGGGTGCTGATCACGGTGTCGGCGTCGCGGAGCGCGTCCACCGCGTCCGCGAGCGACACGGCCCGGAGCGCGAGGCCCAGCTCGTCGGCCAGGGGCGCGAGCTCCCGGCCCTGCGCGGGACGGCGGGCCGCGACCACCACCTCCCGCGCGCCCATGCGGGCCAGCGCCACGAGGGCCGAGCGCGCGGTGGATCCGGCGCCCAGCACGACCGCGCGCCCGCCGCGCTCGATGCCGGCCATCGCGAACGCCCGGACGATGCCCGCCACGTCCGTGTTCGCGCCGCGGCGCCGCACCCCGCCGTCGCCGTCGAGCAGCAGCGTGTTCGCGGCGCCCGCGAGGCGGGCGGTGTCGTCGATCAGGTCGAGGAGCGGCAGGACGTCGCGCTTGAGCGGCATCGTCAGCGAGAGTCCGCGCCAGCCGGATCCGAGGCCCGCGACGAACCCGCCGAGGTCCGCCCCCGTGCACTCGACCGCCTCGTAGGACCAGTCGAGCCCGAGGACGTCGTAGGCCGCCCCGTGCAGCCGCGGCGACAGCGAGTGCGCGATGGGGCTGCCGAGGACCGCCAGCCGCACGGCCGGCGTCCGCGGATCAGCCATTGCCCGGGTTGTCCTTCATGAACTGCTGCCACTGCGCGACGGCCTTCTGGTGCTCCTCGTACGTCTGGGAGAAGACGGTGTCGCCCGTGATGGTGTTGACGGTGACGAAGTACAGCCACGGGCCGTCCGCGGGGGCGATCGCGGCCTTGATCGCGAGGTCGCCGGGGTTGGAGATGGGGCCGATCGGGAGTCCCGTGTGCACGTAGGTGTTCCAGGGGTTGTCGTCGGCGCGCTCGGCGTCCGTGGTGGTCACGCGGCCGACCGAGTTCGCGCCGTAGGCGACGGTCGCGTCCGACTGCAGCGGCATGCCGATCGCGATGCGGTTCTGGAAGACGCGCGACACCTTGTAGAAGTCGCCCTCGAAGCGGGCCTCCTTCTGGATGAGCGCGGCGAGCGTGAGGACGCGGTGGCGGTCGGCGGTCGCGACGCCCGCCTGGTCGAGCGCCTGGAAGGTGCGGCTCACCATCGCCTTGACCATGTCCGTCGCGGACGTGCCGGGCGGGAAGTCGTACGTGGCCGGGAAGAGGTACCCCTCGATGTTCGGCGCCTCGGCGGGGATGCCGAGGGCGGCGCGATCCGCGGCCGCGGCCTCGAGGTCGGCCACGGGCGTGCCGGTGCCCTCCGCGATGAGCTCGAAGGCCTGCGCGACCGTCTGGCCCTCGGGGATGGTGACCTTGGCCTGGATCTGGCTGGCGGGGTCCTGCAGCATCGCGAGCGCGGACGCCGCGCTCATCTGCTTCCGCAGCGTGTAGGTCCCCGGCTGGAAGACGACCTCGCCGCCGGAGGCGACGACGGCCCGGTAGAACGCCTTCGACGTCTTCACGACATCCTGCGCGGCGAGCGTGTCGCCGATGGTGCTGCCGGTGTCGCCCGTCTTGACGACCACCTGCACCTCGCCGGTGCCGTCGCCGTCGTAGTCGGTGGGCGCGGCCGGCGTCAGCAGCGCCGAGACCACGGGGCCGAACATCGAGGTCGCGATCACGCCCGCGCCGCCGAACAGCGCGACGAGCAGGACCACCACGTACGGCCACTTGGGGTGGCGTCGCTTCGGCTTCGGGGCGACGGGGGCCGCACGGCGCGGCGGCGTCCCTCGTCCGTCGTCCGTCGTCGCGCGGGTCGGCGTGAGCGGGGTCGGCGTGGTCCGAGCGGCACCCGCGGAGGTCGGCACGGTCGCCGAGGAGGCGCGCGGCCGCTCCTCGGACACGGGACGCGGAACGGCGGCCGAGGACGCGGGCTCGGTCGCCCGGCGGACGGGGCGCTCGTCGGCCGCCGTCGGCCGCGGGGCATCGACCCGAGCGGGTGCGGACGCCGCGGCCTGCGCCTCGGCCGCCTCCCTCAGCGCGCGCAGCTCGCGTCGCGTCATGGGCGCACCCGTCCCGATGCCGGGTCCGTCGCCGCGCGGAGCGGGAGCGGGCGCGGGCGCGGCGGGCGCCGGGGACTCGGCGACGTGGTCGCCGAAGAGGCTCTCGAAGGGGTCGCCACCGCCACCCGCGGCCGCCGTGGCGCGTCGGGTGGGATCGGTCTCAGGCGTGTCGGTCAGGATCGACTCGGTTCCTCGGGACGAGAGCACCGGGTGGGGAGCCGGCGGCGCGCTCGGTGTCGAGCGCGTGTTGAAGGATTATAACCGCCGCCACCTGGTCGATCACGGGCCGCTGCTTACGGGACCCTCTGCCCGAGGCGCGCAGGGCGCCCTGGGCGGAGACCGTCGAGAGCCGCTCGTCGACCAGCCGCACGGGCGTGTCGGTGGCGTCGGCGAGCCGCCGCGCGAACCCCTCGGCGTCGTCCGTGGAGGCGGTCACCCGGCCCGAGAGCGCGAGCGGCAGTCCCACGATGAGCTCGGTGCAGTCGATCTCGGCGGCGACCTCGAGGATCCGCCGCACGTCCGCGGAGCCGCCGGCGTCGCGCGGGACGGTCTCGACGGGGGTCGCGATCAGCCCGTGCGGATCCGACCGGGCGAGGCCGACGCGGGCCTTCCCCACGTCGACCGCGAGCCGGGATCCGATCCGCATCAGGACTCGAGGGCCAGGCGGACCGCGGCCAGCGCGTCGCCGATGGCGGTGACGTCGGATCCGCCGCCCTGCGCGAGGTCGTCCTTGCCGCCCCCGCCGCCGCCGAGCACCGCAGCCGCCGCCCGGGCGAGCTGCCCGGCCTTGGCGCCCGCGTCGCGCGCGGCCTGGTTGGTGGCCACGATGACCGTCGGCTTGCCTCCCGCGTCGCCCGCGAGGGCGACCACGACGGGCTCGGACCCCGCGCGCTCGCGCACGAGCGTCACGAGCTGGCGCACCTCGTCGGCCGAGCGGACGCTACCGAGCGACTCCTGGATGAGCGTCACGGCTCCGACGCGCGATCCCTGTGCGAGGAGCGCCGGCACGCGCTGCTGCAGCGCCTGCGCCTCGAAGTCGGCGATGCGCCGCTCCGCGGTCTTGAGGTTCTGCATGAGGTCGGCGATGCGGTCGGGCAGCTGCTCGCGCGGCGTCTTCAGGCTCGAGGTGAGCTGCGACACGATGGCGCGCTCGACGGCCAGGTCCTGGAACGCCTCGCGGCCGACGAGCGACTCGATGCGGCGGTTCGTGGATCCGACCGACGACTCCCCCACGACGTTGATGAGGCCGATCTGCGCGCTGGAGGACACGTGCGTGCCGGCGCACAGCTCGCGCGACCACGGGCCGCCGATGTCGACCACGCGCACGGTGTCGCCGTACTTCTCGCCGAACAGCGCCATGGCGCCGAGCTGCTTGGCCTCGTCGATCGGCATGACGCGCGTCACGACCTGCAGGTCGTCGCGCACCGCGCCGTTCGCGATGTCCTCGATCTCGCTGCGGGTCTCGGGGCTCAGCGCCTGGTTCCACGCGAAGTCGAGCCGCATGTACCCGGCCCGGTTGTACGAGCCGGACTGGTGCGCGTCCTGGCCGAGCACCTGGCGGAGGGCGGCGTGCACGAGGTGCGTGCCCGAGTGCGCCTGCGTGGCGCCGCGGCGCCAGTCGGCGTCGACGACGGTGGTGGCGGCGGCGCCGACCCCGACCTCGCCCGAGCGGACCTGCACGCGGTGGCTGATGAGGCCCTTCACGGGCTTCTGCACGTCGAGCACCTCGAGGTCGAAGCCGTTCCCGACGATGCTGCCCGCGTCGGCCTCCTGGCCGCCGGACTCCGCGTAGAGGCTCGTCGCGGGGAGGATGACCTCCGCGATGTCGCCCGCGACCGCGTGGTCGACGCTGTGGCCGCCGACGATGAGGCCGAGGATCGTCGTCCCGGTCTCCAGCTCGTCGTACCCGGTGAAGCGCGTCTCGCCGGCCGCGCGGAACTCGCTGTAGACGGTGAGGTCGGCCAGAGCGGTCTTCTTCGACTTCGCGTCGGCCTTGGCGCGCGTGCGCTGCTCCAGCATCAGCCGGTCGAAGGCCTCGCGGTCGACCGTGAGGCCGTTCTCCTCGGCCATCTCGAGCGTGAGGTCGATGGGGAAGCCGAACGTGTCGTGCAGGAGGAACGCGGTGTCGCCGGCGATCCGCTCGCCGCCGGCCGCCTTCGTCTCGCCGACGGCCACGTCGAGGATCGTCGTGCCGCCGGAGAGCGTGCGCAGGAAGGTCTCCTCCTCCGCGTACGCGAGGCGGGAGATGCGGTCGAAGTCGTCCGACACCTCGGGGTAGGCGGCCTTCATCGCGTCGCGCGACGCGGGGAACAGCTCGCCGAACGTCGCGGTGTCCACGCCCATGAGGCGCATCCCGCGCACGGTGCGGCGCATGAGGCGGCGGAGGATGTAGCCGCGCCCCTCGTTGGACGGCCGCACGCCGTCGGACATGAGCATGAGGGAGGAGCGCACGTGGTCGGCGACGATGCGCATGCGCACGTCGTCCTCGTGGTCGGCGCCGTAGCGGCGGCCCGCGAGCTCGGCCGCGCGGTCGAGGACCGGGCGCACCTGGTCGATCTCGTACATGTTCTCGACGCCCTGCTTGATGAATGCGACGCGCTCGAGCCCCATGCCGGTGTCGATGTTCCGCTGCGGCAGGTCGCCGAGGATCTCGAAGTCGCTCTTGCCCGTGCCGGCTCCGCGGAGGTACTGCATGAAGACCAGGTTCCAGATCTCCACGTACCGGTCGTCGTCCGTCGCCGGTCCGCCGTCGACGCCGTACGCCGGGCCGCGGTCGAAGAAGATCTCCGAGCAGGGGCCGGCGGGGCCGGGCTGCCCGGTGTGCCAGTAGTTCGTGTCGCGGCCGAGGCCCTGGATCCGCTCGTCCGGGAGACCCGCGACGCGCTTCCACGCCTGCCGGGCCTCGTCGTCCTCGTGGTACACGGTGACCCAGAGGTCGTCGGGAGAGAAGCCGAGGCCGCCGTCGGCCTCGCTCGTCGTGAGCAGCTCCCACGCGTACGCGATGGCCTGCTCCTTGAAGTAGTCGCCGAAGGAGAAGTTGCCGTTCATCTGGAAGAAGGTGCCGTGGCGGGGCGTGCGGCCGACCTCCTCGATGTCGAGCGTGCGGATGCACTTCTGGACGCTCGTGGCCCGGGCGAACGGCGCGGGCACGACGCCCGTGAGGTACGGCACGAACGGCACCATGCCGGCCACCGTGAACAGCAGCGTGGGGTCCTCGCTCACGAGCGACGCCGACGGCACGACGGTGTGCCCCCGGTCGCCGAAGTACGTCAGCCAGGCGTTGCGGATGTCTGCGGTCTGCATGCGGTCTACTGCTTTCCCAGCTCGGTGATGGTGTCCTCGGCCTCGCCCACGGCGGAGCGGAGCTCGGCCTCGCGGCGGCGGTACCCGTGCTCGACGGCCTCGCCGAAGCGGCGGGCCCGGGCGTCCACGTCCTGGAACAGGCGGTGCCCGGCCGGCGTGCGGTCGACGATGTGGGCCACGGCGAAGCCGAGGAGGACCCCCACGGCGATGAGGACGAGGTTCTTCATGGGGTTCCCCTTCCGGGAGACGTCGTGCCGGTGCGCGGCCACGGGGGCCGAGGGCGATCCTACCGGCCGCCGTCCCGGCACCCGGCGGCTCGGCGGCACCGGACGAGGTCGAGCACGCCCCCGCCTCCCCCGGATACGCCGCGAGGCGGGCCGCCCGGATGGGCGACCCGCCTCGCGGACGGTGTACGGGTTCTAGCGGGCCGCGTAGTACTCGACGACCAGCTGGACCTCGCAGGTCACGGGGACCTCGGCGCGCTTCGGCAGGCGCACCAGGCGGGCCTGGAGCTTGTCGAGCTCGACCTCGAGGTACGAGGGGAGCTTCGGCAGCACGTCGGCGTGACCGCCGGCGGCGGCGACCTGGAAGGGCTCGGTGCCCTCGGAGCGCGGCTTGACGTGGATCATCTGGCCGGCCTTCACGCGGAAGGAGGGGCGGTCGACGATCTTGCCGTCGACCATGATGTGGCGGTGCACGACGAGCTGGCGGGCCTGCGCCGTGGTGCGCGCGAGGCCGGAGCGGACGACGAGCGCGTCGAGGCGCTGCTCGAGGATCTCGACGAGGTTCTCACCGGTCAGGCCCTGCGTGCGACGCGCCTCCTGGAAGGCGATCTTGAGCTGGGCCTCGCGGATGCCGTACTGGGCGCGCAGACGCTGCTTCTCGCGGAGGCGGACGGCGTAGTCGCTGTCCTGCTTGCGCTTGGACCGGCCGTGCTCGCCCGGCGCGTAGGGGCGCTTCTCGAGGTACTTGGCCGCCTTCGGCGTGAGCGGGATGCCCAGCGCGCGGGAGAGGCGGGTCTTGCTGCGGGTGCGTGACTTGGTGGACACGTTTTCCTTCCAGGGAGAAAGTCTCTGACTACGGATGATGCAGGGCGTCCGCGCACACGCATGGGCGCGCGACGATCGATCCCGCTGATGCGGGTCCTGCGGAAGTAGAGGGATTCGCCACGGGTCGTCCGGCTACAGGACGTGTCCCTTGATCATGATGTCGACGCAGCCGCACGCGACACCCGATTGAGGCGTCAGCAAGCGTAGCACGCGATCGGCGCGGATCCGGGGGTGCGCCGCGCCGGCGTCACCCGCCGCGGACGATGCGCCGCAGCTTCTCGAGCCGCGCCGAGAGGTCGCGTTCGTGCCCGTGCTGCGTCGGCGAGTAGTAGGTGCGGCCCACGAGCTCGTCCGGCAGGTACTGCTGCGTCACGACGCCGATGTCCGCGTCGTGCGGATAGCGGTAGCCCTTGCCGTGGCCGAGCCGCTTCGCGCCCGGGTAGTGGGCGTCGCGGAGGTGCAGGGGCACGCGGCCGAACGCGCCGGCCCGCACGTCGGCGATGGCCTGGTCGATGCCGAGGTAGGAGGCGTTCGACTTGGGCGCCGTGGCGAGGTGCACGACCGCCTGGGCCAGCGGGATCCGGCCCTCGGGCATGCCGATGAGCTGCACCGCGTCGGCGGCGGCGACCGCGACGACGAGCGCCTGCGGGTCGGCGAGCCCGATGTCCTCGGAGGCCGAGACGATGATCCGCCGAGCGATGAAGCGCGGGTCCTCCCCCGCCTCGATCATGCGGGCCAGGTAGTGCAGCGCGGCGTCGACGTCGGAGCCGCGGATCGACTTGATGAAGGCGCTGATGACGTCGTAGTGCTCGTCGCCGTTGCGGTCGTAGCGGAGCAGCGCCCGGTCGACCGCGAGCGCGACCTGCTCCGTCGAGATGGGGACGGGCGCGGGCGCCGGATCCTCGGCGGGAGCGGCATCGCCGGGCTCCCGCTCGTCGTCGTCCTCGTCGTCCTCCGCGGCAGCCGCGCGCGCCCGGCCCGACGCGTCCGCCTGCGCCGACACCGCCGCCGCCTCGAGCGCCGTCAGCGCACGTCGGGCGTCCCCGGACGCGAGCCGGATGATCATGGCCCGCGCGTCATCGTCGAGCGCGAACCGCCCGCCGAGGCCGCGGTCATCGGCGACGGCGCGGTCCACGAGGACGCCGAGGTCGTCGTCGTCGAGCTGTTCGAGGGTCAGCAGCAGGCTGCGGGACAGCAGCGGCGAGATGACGGAGAAGGACGGGTTCTCGGTGGTGGCCGCGATGAGGATCACCCACCCGTTCTCCACGCCCGGCAGCAGCGCGTCCTGCTGGGCCTTGGTGAAGCGGTGGATCTCGTCGAGGAAGAGCACGGTCGAGACGCCGAAGAGGTCGCGGTCGCTGAGCGCCTTCTCCATCACCTGCCGCACGTCGCGGACGCCCGCGGTCACCGCCGAGAGCTCGACGAAGCGGCGGCTGGATCCGTGCGCGATCGCCTGCGCGAGCGTCGTCTTGCCCGTCCCGGGCGGGCCCCACAGGATGATCGAGACCGACCCCTGCTCCCCCGCCACGTCCGACGCGAGGCTCACGAGGGGCGAGCCGGGCGTCAGGAGGTGGCGCTGCCCCGTGACCTCGTCGAGGCTGCGAGGACGCATCCGGACGGCCAGGGGCGTCGCCCCCGAACGGAGGCCCGGTCGCGTGTCGGTCATGATCTCGATGGTAGGCGCGACCGGCTATGGTTCCCGTACCGCCGCCTCGGGCGGGACCGACCGTGAGGACGCCGTGGCCCCCAAGAACGACCGCGCAGCCCGTGAGGCGCAGGCCCGGCTCCGCCGCTACGCGGCCCGCCAGGAGCTCCACGCCCGCGCCGTCCGCCGCCGCCGCCGCGATGACGTGGTCGCGATCGTCGCCGTGATCGTCGTGGCCGCGCTCGCGATCGGCGCGCAGCTCGCGTACGAGGCGGGCCCCGGCGCTCCCGCACCGGTGCCCGCGTCCTCCACGCCCGCATCCCCCGACGCCCCCGCACCCACGACGCCGGACGTCGCGCCGACCGCCGACCCCACCCCCGCGCCGGAGGCGACCCCGACGCCCTGAGCCGCCGATCCGGCCGGTCGGTCCTCACGAGCGTCTGCGAGCCGAGGTCGATCGGCGTCGCGCCCACGCAGGCCCGCCCCGCCCTGGGGCATGATCGACAGGTCAGCCAGCGCCCGCCACGGGACGATCCCCCGCGGAGGGCGTGCTCTAGGCTGACGTGCACGTCTCCGCACCGGTCCGGCCGGTCCTACGAACAAGGTGAAATCCGTGGCTGACAACGATCAGACCCCCTGGGGCCGCGTCGACGAGACGGGCACCGTCTTCCTGCGCGAGGGCGACGGCGAACGTGCCGTCGGCCAATACCCCGACGGGACCCCCGAGGAGGCGCTGGCCTACTTCCAGCGCAAGTTCACCGATCTCGCGGGGCAGGTGACGCTCCTCGAGCAGCGCGCCAAGCGCGGCGCCCCCGCCGCCGACGTGTCGAAGGCCGTCGCGCACCTCATCGAGGCCGTGGACGGCGCGAACGCCGTCGGCGACCTCGCCGCGCTCCGCGCGCGGCTCGACGTCCTCGCCGCCACGGTCGGCGAGCTCACCGAGAAGCAGGGCGAGGAGCAGCGGCAGGTGGTGCAGGGCGCCATCGCCGAGCGCACCGCCATCGTCGAGGAGACCGAGCGCCTCGCGACCCAGGACTTCTCGAAGGTCCAGTGGAAGCAGCTGACCGCCGAGGTCGACGCGCTGTTCGCTCGCTGGCAGCAGCACCAGCAGACGGGGCCCCGTCTGCCCAAGAACGAGGCCAACGAGCTCTGGAAGCGCTTCCGCACCGCGCGGTCCACCATCGACACCGAGCGCAAGGCGTTCTTCGCCGAGCTCGACAACGCCCACAAGGACGCCCGCTCGAAGAAGCAGGCGATCGTCGAGCAGGCGCGCGCGCTCGAGCCGCAGGGCGTCGGCGGCATCCCCGCCTACCGCCGGCTCCTCGACGAGTGGAAGCTCGCCGGGCGCGCGGGCAAGCGCTACGACGACGCGCTCTGGGCGCAGTTCAAGGCCGCGGGCGACGTGCTGTACGGCGCCAAGGCGGAGGTCGACGCCGCGGACGACGAGGAGCAGCAGGCCAACCTCCAGGCCAAGCTGGCCCTCCTCGACGAGGCCGAGCCGATCCTCCAGATCACGGAGCGCACCGCGGCGCGCGACAAGCTCACCGCCGTCCAGCTGCGCTGGGACGCGATCGGCCGCGTGCCGCGCGACAGCGTCAAGACCGTCGAGGACCGCCTCCGCAAGGTCGAGTCCCACGTGCGCACGCTGGACGAGGAGTTCTGGCGCAAGAACAACCCGGAGACGAAGGCGCGCTCCGAGGGCCTCGCCTCGCAGCTCGGCGCCGCCATCGACAAGCTCCAGCGCGAGCTCGACGCGGCCAAGGCCGACGGCGATGCGCGACGCATCAAGGACGCCGAGGAGGCCCTCGCCGCCCGCCGCGTCTGGCTGGACGCGCTCGGCTCGTAGCTCGACCCCTGCGCAGCCCGGCGACGGCCCGGGATCCTCCACAGGATCCCGGGCCGTCGTCCGTCCGGCCGCCGACGATGGCATGGTGCGCCCATGCCGCCCCGTCTCGCACCCGTCCTGTCCGTCCTCGACCTCCCGCTCGCCGAGCTCTGCTCCGCCCGCCTCGACGGCGAGGTGTACGAGGTCGACGCCTGCTACTCCCCCGTCGACGAGCTCGCGTCGCCGTGGCTCCGCGCCGCGGCCCTCGCGGCCCAGGTCCCGTCCCGTCTCATCGCCGAGCGGTCGACGGCGGCCTGGGTCCACGGCGCCGTCCGCACACCGCCGCGCACGCACGAGTACTGCGTCGACAGCGTCGCCCGCTGCCATCCGCCGGCGCTGCGCAACGTGCGCATCCGCGAGGTGGTGCTCCACGAGCGCGACACGACCACGCTGGCCGGCCTCCGCGTCACGACCCCGCTGCGCACGCTGTGCGACATCGCGCGGACGGTCGCCGATTTCACGCCGTTCCACGAGGCCGCCTGCCTCGGGCTGCTGGCGCTGCCCGGCATCACGGACGCGGCAGCCCGTCAGCACCTCGCCGCCTCCGGCGCGCTGCCCGACAAGCGCCGCGCCCTGGCCCGGCTCGACGCCCTGGCCCGTGGCTCCGCGGCGCCGGAGCACGCGGACCGCGGACCGGGAGCGGTATCCGTCAGCCGCCGTTGACGCGGTACACGTCGTACACCGCATCGATGCGGCGCACGGCGTTGAGCACGCGATCCAGGTGGGTCACGTCACCCATCTCGAAGACGAAGCGGCTGATGGCGAGCCGGTTCGACGATGTCGAGACGGACGCGGACAGGATGTTGACGTGGTGCTCCGACAGCACGCGCGTGACGTCGCTCAGGAGGCCAGAGCGGTCGAGCGCCTCCACCTGGATGTGCACCAGGAACAGGCTCTTGGACGACGGCGCCCACTCCACCTCAATCATGCGATCGGGCTCCTCGCGCAGCGAGTCGACGTTGTGGCAGTTGGCCTGGTGGACGGAGACCCCCGCGCCGCGCGTCACGAACCCGATGATCTCGTCGCCCGGCACCGGCGTGCAGCACTTGGCGAGCTTCACGAGGATGTCCGGCGCCCCGCGCACGAGCACGCCCGAGTCGCTGTTCCGCGACACGCGCGAGCGCTGCGTGACGGCGAAGACCTCCTCGGCCTCCCCGCCGCTGTCGCCCTGTATGGACGAGAGCACCTTCTCGATCACCGACTGCGTGGAGACATGGCCCTCGCCGACGGCGGCGTAGAGCGCGGCGACGTCGTCGTACTTCATGCTCTGGGCGACGTCCGAGAACGCGTCCTGGTTCATCAGCTTCTGCAGCGGCAGGTTCTGCTTGCGCATGGCCCGGGCGATGGCGTCCTTGCCCTGCTCGATGGCCTCCTCGCGCCGCTCCTTGGTGAACCACTGCTTGATCTTGTTGCGCGCGCGAGCGCTCTTCACGAACGCGAGCCAGTCCTTGCTGGGACCGCTGTCGGGGTTCTTCGAGGTGAACACCTCCACCACGTCGCCCGTGGCGAGCGGGTTCTCGAGCGGGACCAGCCGCCCGTTGACCTTGGCGCCCATCGTGCGGTGGCCCACGTCCGTGTGCACGGCGTACGCGAAGTCCACGGGCGTCCCGCCCGCGGGCAGGCCGATCACCTTGCCGTGCGGCGTGAAGACGTAGACCTCCTTCGCGCCGATCTCGAAGCGCAGCGAGTCGAGGAACTCACCGGGATCCGCCGTCTCGGACTGCCAGTCGGAGATGTGCGCGAGCCAGGCGAGGTCGGTGTCCCCCTGCGGCGACACCTCGGCCGCGCGCCCGCCGTTCATGCGCTCCTTGTACTTCCAGTGCGCGGCGACGCCGAACTCGGCGCGCTGGTGCATCTCGTGCGTGCGGATCTGGATCTCCACCGGGCGGCCCTTGGGCCCGATGACCGTCGTGTGCAGCGACTGGTACAGGTTGAACTTCGGCGTGGCGATGTAGTCCTTGAAGCGCCCGGGGACCGGCGTCCACCTGGCATGGATCGCGCCGAGCACCGCGTAGCAGTCGCGGAGCGAGTCGACCAGCACCCGGATCCCGACGAGGTCGTAGATCTCGTCGAACTCGCGGCCGCGCACGACCATCTTCTGGTAGATCGAGTAGTACTGCTTGGGACGGCCGGCCACCTTGCCGCGGATCTTGGCGGCGCGCAGGTCGTCGTTGACGCTGTCGATCACCTGCTGCACGAACTCCTCGCGCTGCGGCGTGCGCTGCTTCACGAGGTTCTCGATCTCGACGTAGATCTTCGGGTAGAGCACCGCGAACGAGAGGTCCTCGAGCTCCCACTTGATGGTCGAGATGCCGAGACGGTGCGCGAGCGGCGCGTAGATCTCGAGGGTCTCCTTCGCCTTGCGCTCTGCGGACGCGGACTCGACGAAGCCCCACGTGCGCGCGTTGTGCAGGCGGTCGGCGAGCTTCACCACGAGCACGCGGATGTCCTTCGACATCGCGACGACCATCTTCCGCACCGTCTCGGCTTGGGCGCTGTCGCCGTACTTCAGCTTGTCGAGCTTGGTGACGCCGTCGACGAGCATGGCGATCTCGTCGCCGAAGTCGTGGCGGAGCATGTCGAGCGTGTACTCGGTGTCCTCGACCGTGTCGTGCAGCAGGGCCGCGGCGAGGGTCTTGGGGCCGATGCCGAGGTCCGCCAGGATCTGCGCCACCGCGACCGGGTGCGTGATGTACGGCTCGCCGCTCTTGCGCTTCTGCCCCTCGTGCGCCCGCTCGGCGACGGCGTACGCCCGTTCGATGAGGCTCATGTCGGCCTTGGGGTGGTGCAGGCGAGCGGTGCGGATCAGCTGCTCGACGGCCCCGGCGGGCTGCGCCCGGGAGAACAGGCGGGGCACCAGGCGCCGGAGGGAAGCCGTGCTCGAGGTCGTCTCCGTCATCGTTCAGCCTCCCAGGCGTGTGCTGGAGACCAAATTATCACCGCGGTCGAGGGCTCCCGACCACGGACGGTCCGCGGGCACCGGCGGCGCATCGATGAGGACGACTGCCGCCGAGATGCGGCGCGGCGGTCGCGGCTCAGGCGATGCGGCCGGGCTGCCCGTCGTCGGTGACCACGTCGCCGCCCATCTCGGACCAGGCGTGCATGCCGCCCGTGATGTTGGACGCCGCGAATCCGCCGCGCAGGAGCGCCTGGGTGGCGAGCGAGGAGCGATGCCCGGAGCGGCAGACGACCGCGATGTGCTGGTCGGTCGGGATCTCGGCGACGCGGGCCTCGAGCTCGCCCATCGGGATGTGGTGCGCCAGGGCGGAGTGGCCCGCCTCCCACTCGTCGTGCTCACGCACGTCGAGGAGCCAGGAGTCGCCCGTCGCGGTGCGGGCCTTCGCCGTCGCCGCGTCGAGGTCCTCGGGGACGCCGGCGCCCTGCGCGCTCGTCACGACTCCACCGTGACGGCGGCGCGCTCGGCCTGGGCGCGGCTGGCCGCCGCGGCCGCCAGCTGGTCACCGCGCTTGACCCTCGGCTCGCCCTCGCGGAGGTGCGCGTAGAGCGGGGCCGCGATGAAGATGGTCGAGTACGTGCCGACGATGATGCCGATGAAGAGCGACAGCGCGATGTCCCGCAGCGTGCCCGCCCCGAGCACGACGGCGCCGATGAAGAGGATCGAGCCGACCGGGAGGATGGCGACGATCGACGTGTTGATCGAGCGCACCAGCGTCTGGTTCACCGCGAGGTTGACCGACTGCCCGAACGTGCGCCGGGACTCCTGCCCGTCCTGCGCGGTGTTCTCGCGGATCTTGTCGAACACCACGACGGTGTCGTAGAGCGAGTAGCCGAGGATCGTGAGGAAGCCGATGACGGCAGCCGGCGTGACCTCGAAGCCCGTGATGCCGTAGATGCCCGCGGTGAGGACGAGGTCGTGCAGGAGCGCGATGATCGCGGCGACGGACATCTTCCAGGTGCGGAAGTAGACCGACATGACCACCGCCGCCAGCGCGAGGAAGACCACGAGGCCCCAGAGCGCCTGCCGCGTGATGTCCTGGCCCCACGACGGCCCGATGAAGGACTCGGTGACGCTGGACGTCTCGACGCCGTACGCCGTCGCGAGAGCCTGGCGCACGGCCGAGCTGGCGTCGGGCTGCAGCTGGTCGGTCTGCACGCGGACGCCGTCGGATCCGACGGACGAAACGCGGGCCGGCACCGGGGTGACGGTGGCGACCGCCTCGCTCGCGATGTCCTGCGACTGCGACTGTACGCCGCTCACCGTGTACTCCGATCCGCCCGTGAACTCGATCCCGAAGGTGAAGCCGCCGCGCACAAGCGGGCCGAGGACGGAGATCAGGATGCAGACGGCCGCGATGGAGTACCAGAGGCGGCGGCGGCCGACGATGTCGAACGAGCGCTTGCCCGTGTAGAGGTCGTTGCCGAACTCGGAGAAGCCAGCCATCAGTCGTCCCTGCTCGTGTCGTCGGCCCGCGGTGCGTCGATCGTCGCGGTCTTCGTGGATCCGGTGGCCTGGCCCTGGGCGGCCTTGCGCTCGGCGATGGTCTGCCGGCGCGCGGCCTCCTTGGCCGCCGCGGCGTTGCGCCCCGCCGTGGCGGTGGGGGTGCGGAACGTCGCGCGGCCGCGGTAGACGGCACCGAGCGCCCGCGGGTCGAGCCCGCTCATGCGGTGGCCCTCGGCGAAGAACGGCCGGTTGGCGAGCAGCTGGAGGATCGGGTGCGTGAAGAGCGAGACGACGATGAGGTCGATGATCGTCGTGAGCCCCAGCGTGAGCGCGAATCCCTTGACGTTGCCGACCGCCAGGATGAACAGCACCGCGGCGGCGAGGAAGTTGACCGTGTCGGACGCGATGATCGTGCGCAGCGCGCGCTTCCACCCCTGCTCGACGGACGAGACGAGGCCGCGTCCGTCGCGCAGCTCGTCCTTGATGCGTTCGAAGTAGACGATGAACGAGTCGGCTGTGATGCCGATGGCCACGATGAGCCCCGCCACCCCGGCGAGCGACAGTCGATACCCCTCCCGCCAGCTGAGCAGCGTGATGAGGAGGTAGGTGATCACCGCGGCGATCACGAGCGACGCGATCGTCACCGTGCCGAGCACCCGGTACTGCACGAGCGAGTAGAGCACCACGAGCACGAGCCCGATGAGACCCGCGATCAGGCCGCTGGTGAGCTGCGAGGAGCCCAGCGTCGCCGAGATGACGTCCGAGCTCTGCAGCGTGAAGCTGAGCGGGAGGGCACCGAACTTGAGCTGGTCGGCCAGGGCCTTCGCGCTCTCCTGCGTGAAGTTGCCCGTGATGGAGGGCTTGCCGTTCGTGACGACGCCCTGCGTGACCGGCGCGGAGATGACCTCGTTGTCGAGCACGAAGGCGAACTGGTTGCGCGGCGACTCGAGCGTGATGAGGCGGGTGGACATGTCGCCGAACTGCTTCGTGCCGTCGCCGTCGAAGACCAGGTTGACCGACCACGTGCCGGTGCTGACGCCCTGGCTCGACTGCTGCAGGCCGCTCGTGGCGTCGGAGATGGTGCTGCCGTCGACCTCGACCGGGCCGAGCACGTACTTCGCGGCGCCGTCGCCGGAGCACGCGATGATCGCGCGGTCGGCGGGGGCCGCCTGCCCGTCGCTCTCGGGCGCGGTCGCGCAGTCGTAGGCGGCGAACTCGGCCTGGAGGCGCGGGGTGACCCACGAGACGTCGCTCGGGCCCGTGGGCTCCGCGGTCGGCTCGTCGGAGAGGGTGGAGGGATCCGGGGTGGCCGCCGCGGCCGGCGTCTCCGCCGCGGGGGTGGACCCGTCCGTCGGCGCCGACCCGTCGGTGGGCGCGGGCGTCGGGGTCGGGGCGACGGACGCCGTGCCCGCCGCGCCGATGAGCACGGGGCGCAGCTCGAGCTTCGCCGAGGACTGCAGGCGCTGCATGGTGGCCGCGTCGGGTTCGCCGGGCAGGCTCACGACGATGTTGCTCCCGCCCTGCGTGGTGATCTCCGCCTCGGAGACGCCGCTCGCGTCGACGCGCTGGCGGATGATCGACACCGCCTGGGCGAGCTGCTCGCTCGTGGGACCCGATGAGGCCCCGTCGAGCTGCGGAGCCAGGATGATCTGCGTCCCGCCCTCGAGGTCGAGGGCCAGCTTCGGGGCCCATGACCCGTTGCTGAACGCCACGCTGGCGGCGTTTCCGCCGGCCAGGAGGCCGATGATGACCAGCAGCCAGATGAGCTTGCGCCTGGCCTTGCGTACCGGTGTGGGCGACTTGGCCACCTGGACACTCGACTTTCTTCGCGGTGGGCCGGCGGGATCCGCGCGGCGCTCCGGATGGAGGGGTGAGCGGGCCGGGCGGGGAACCGCCCGGAGAGGCGGGCGACCGGTGGCCGCCCGCCCGGAGGATCAGGAGCGCGCGCTCGGGGCGTCGCCGTCGTCGGTGCGGCGGGTGACGTCGCTCGTGCCGGTCTCGTCGACGACGTCCGCGGCGGGTGCGTCGTCCACGAGCACGGACGCGTCATCGGCGACGGTCGGCTCCACCACGCGGGCGATCGTCTGGCGGTGCAGCTTCAGCACCGTGCCGGGCGCGACCTCGAGGTAGGCGAGGTTGTTCTCCTCGTCGAAGGAGACGAGCGTGCCGTACACGCCGGAGGCCGTCATGACCTCGGCACCGGGGACCATCTGGGTCTGCAGCGCGGCGAGGTCCTTCTGGCGCTTCCGGCTGTTGCGGAACATGAAGAAGATGAGCAGCGCCAGGACGGCGAACATGATCAGGGTGAACGGGTCCATGCGGGACGGGCCTTTCAGGTGCTGGGAGGTGACGGACACGACGAACCGGCGACGTTCCGCGGGAGGCCAGCTTGAATCATAGTTCATCGCCGAAGAGGGCCCCGGCAGCTGCGGACGGCCCGGCGGGGCGGGCGGGAGCCCCGGGGGCGGCGGGAGGCTGGAGGTCGAAGTGCTCCCACGCCGCCGGCGTCGCGACCCGGCCGCGGGGCGTGCGCGTCACCAGCCCGATGCGCACGAGGAACGGCTCGACGACGGACTCGATCGTCTCCGCCTCCTCCCCCACCGAGACGGCCAGCGTGTTGAGGCCCACGGGCCCCCCGCCGAAGCGCGTGAGGATGCCGCGCATGACCGCCCGGTCGAGGCGGTCGAGGCCGAGCGGATCGACGTCGTACAGGTCGAGCGCGGCGCGCACGGTCGCGAGGCCCGCCTCCGTCCCGTGCACGAGCGCGTAGTCGCGCACCCGGCGGAGCAGGCGGTTCGCGATGCGGGGCGTGCCGCGGCAGCGACCCGCGATCTCCGCGACGGCCTCGTGCTCGATCTCCAGGTGCAGCATGCGGGCGGCGCGCTCGATCACCTGCTCGAGCTCGTGCGTCTCGTAGAACTCGAGGTGGGCCGTGAAGCCGAACCGGTCGCGGAGCGGGCTCGGCAGCATGCCCGAGCGCGTCGTCGCGCCCACCAGCGTGAAGGGCGACAGCTCCAGCGGGATCGAGGTCGCGCCTGCGCCCTTGCCGACCATGATGTCGATGCGGAAGTCCTCCATCGCGAGGTACAGCATCTCCTCCGCGGAGCGCGCCATGCGGTGGATCTCGTCGACGAACAGGATCTCGCCCGGGACCAGCGCCGACAGCACGGCCGCGAGGTCGCCCGCGTGCTGGATCGCGGGACCGCTGGTGAGCCGCAGCGGGCGACGGCTCTCCTCGGCCACGATCATGGCGAGCGTCGTCTTGCCGAGACCGGGCGGGCCCGCGAGCAGGATGTGGTCGGGCGAGCGGTTCTGCATCGCGGCGGCCGTGAGCAGCAGCTCCAGCTGGCCGCGCACCTTCACCTGCCCGACGAACTCGGAGAGCGAGCGCGGGCGGAGCGCGCCCTCGAAGGCGAGCTCCGCGTCGGACTCCGGGACGGGGCTGGACGCGTCGCCGTGCGCGAGGTCGCTCACCGGTCCGCCGCCGTGCCCGTGGCGGACGCGCCCGCGGGCTGCTGCGGCCCGAGCATGCCCAGCGCGACGCGCAGGAGGCGGGGCATGTCGGCAGGCGCGCCCTGCTCGGCGGCGGCGGCCGCGGCGTCGTCGACCGCGGTGCGGGCGACGCGCTCCGACCAGCCGAGGCCGATGAGGGCCGTGACGACGTCGGCCGTGACCGTCGACGCCGACGCCGACGTGCGCGCGCGGGGCTGCGTGACGAACAGCTTCCCCGCGAGCTGGAGGACGATGAGCTTCGCGGTCTTCGGGCCGATCCCGGAGACGCGGCGGAACGCGGCGTCGTCCTCCGCGGCGACGGCCTGGGCCATGGCCTCCGGATCCAGGTGCTCGAGCACCGCGAGGGCCGACTTCGGGCCGACGCCCGTGACGCCGCAGAGCAGCTCGAAGGCCCGCAGCTCGTCCGGGCCCGGGAAGCCGAAGAGGGTGAGCGAGTCCTCGCGCACGACGAGCGAGGTGAGCACCGTGGCCTCGGATCCGTGGCGCAGCTCGAGCGCGTGCCGCGGCGTCACGGAGACGCCGTAGCCCACCCCGTGCACCTCCAGCAGGAGGGTCTGGCCGGAGACGGACAGCACGGTGCCGCGGAGGGAGGAGATCACGCCCCCAACCCTACGAGCTAGGGCCGACCCCGCTGCGCACGCTCGGCCGCGAGCCACGCGGCCTGCGCCGCGGTCGGTCCGGTGCCCGCGGCGGCGTCCGCCCCGGACGTGCGCGCCGCGGGAGCAGGGGTCCCCGCGATGCCCGCGCGGGACATCCCCGCGCGCCATCCGGCGCAGATCGCGAGGGCGAGCGCGTCCGACGCGTCGGCGGGCGTGGGCAGCTCGTCGAGACCGAGGATGCGCGCCACCATCGTCGCCACCTGCCTCTTGTCGGCCTGCCCGTACCCGGTCACGGCGGCCTTGACCTCGCTCGGCGTGTGCAGCGCGACGTCGAGCCCGCGCCGGGCCGCGCCCACCAGGGCCACGCCCGTGATCTGCGCCACGCCCATCACCGTCGAGAGGTTGTCCTGCGCGAACACGCGCTCGATGGCGACGACGGACGGCCGGTGCCGGTCCACGAGCTCCTCGATGCCGTCGCCCACCGCGAGCAGCCGGTGGTGCAGCTCGGCCCTCGGGCTCGTGCGGACGACCTGCACGTCCACGAGCCGGGCGGACCGGTCCGCGAAGACGTCGACCACGCCGACGCCGCAGCGCGTCAGCCCGGGGTCGATCCCGAGGATCCGCACGGAGGGGCCGCTGCCGCCCGCGCCGCTCCCCCGCACCCCGGCGATGAGGGCCTACTCCTCGTCGTCGTCGTCCAGCGCGGCCTGCACATCGGCGGGCACGTCGCTGTTGACGTAGATGTTCTGGACGTCGTCCAGGTCCTCCATGGCGTCGACGAGCTTGTTCACCTTGCGCGCGGTCTCGAGGTCGACCTCGACCTTGACCTGCGGCACGAACTCCACGTCGGCGGAGTCGTAGTCGATCCCCGCGTCCTGGAGGGCCTGGCGCACGGCGACCATGTCGGACGGCTCGCAGCGGATCTCGAACACCTCGCCGTGGTCGGTCACGTCCTCCGCTCCCGCGTCGAGCACGGCGGTGAGGACGTCGTCCTCGCTGGGCGCCTCGGCATGCGGCACGGCGATGACGCCCTTGCGGTGGAAGTTGTAGGCGACGCTGCCGGGGTCGGCCATGGTGCCGCCGTTGCGGCTCATGGCCGTGCGGACCTCGGCGGCGGCGCGGTTCTTGTTGTCCGTGAGGCACTCGACGAGCATCGCGACGCCGTTGGCCGCGTAGCCCTCGTACATGATCGTCTGGTAGTCGACGACCTCGCCGAGGAGGCCCGCGCCGCGCTTGACCGCGCGATCGATGTTGTCGTTAGGGACGCTGGTCTTCTTGGCCTTCTGCACCGCGTCGACGAGGGTCGGGTTGCCGCTCATGTCAGCGCCGCCGATCTTGGCCGCGACCTCGATGTTCTTGATCAGCTTCGCGAACGACTTGGCGCGCCGCGAGTCGATGATCGCCTTCTTGTGCTTCGTGGTCGCCCACTTGGAATGTCCGGACACGGGGGGTTCTCCTTACGCGGCGTCTGCTCGCTGTCAATGATGGACCATCGGGGCCCGCCGCCTGGGACCCGGGAGGTCAGAGGATGCGGCCGGCGTCCTCGACCATGTCGAGGAAGAGGCGGTGGAACCGGAGATCGCCCGTGACCTCCGGGTGGAACGAGGTGCCGAGCAGCGCCCCCTGCCGCACGGCGACGACGCGGCCGTCGTCGAGCGAGGCGAGCGCGGTCGCCGCGGGGCCGACCGAGGCGACCACGGGCGCGCGGATGAACACGGCGTGCACGGGCGGGTCCCCCAGCGCCGGGACGTCGAGGTCGACCTCGAAGGACGCCGTCTGGGATCCGAACGCGTTCCGGCGGACCGACACGTCGAGCCCGCCGATGCTCCGCTGGTCGTGGATCGCGTCGACGATCTCGTCGGCCAGCATGATGAGGCCCGCGCAGGTGCCGTAGACGGGCAGCCCGCCGTCGATGGCGTCGCGCAGCGGCTCCGCGATCCCGAACTGGCGCGACAGCTTGTCCATCACGGTGGACTCGCCGCCCGGGATCACGAGCCCGGACAGACCGGGCAGGTCCTTCGGCTGGCGGACGAGCCGCGTCCGGGCGCCGAAGCCCTCGAGAACGCGGACGTGCTCGCGGACGTCCCCCTGGAGCGCGAGGACGCCGACCAGCGGGCCGTCGCCGGGCAACGCCGGGGTGCTACCAGCCACGCTCGGCGAGGCGGTGCGGAGCGGGGACGTCGGCGACGTTGATCCCGACCATGGCCTCGCCCAGCCCGCGCGACGCCTCGGCGATGGCGTCGGGGTCGTTGAACAGCGCGGTCGCGGTGACGACGGCCTTGGCGCGCGCCACCGGGTTGCCCGACTTGAAGATGCCGGATCCGACGAACACGCCGTCGGCGCCGAGCTGCATCATCATCGCCGCGTCCGCCGGGGTGGCCACGCCGCCCGCGGTGAAGAGGACGACGGGCAGCTGACCGGTCTTCGCGACCTCGAGCACCAGGTCGTACGGCGCCTGCAGCTCCTTCGCCGCGACGTAGATCTCGTCGTGCGTGAGGGCGCTGAGCGCGCGGATCTCGGACTTGATGGTGCGGATGTGCTTGGTGGCCTCGGAGACGTCGCCCGTGCCGGCCTCGCCCTTGGAACGGATCATGGCCGCGCCCTCGGTGATGCGGCGGAGCGCCTCGCCGAGCGTCGTGGCACCGCAGACGAAGGGGACGGTGAAGCCCCACTTGTCGATGTGGTTCACGTAGTCGGCGGGGCTCAGCACCTCGGACTCGTCGATGTAGTCGACCTCGAGGGACTGCAGGACCTGCGCTTCGACGAAGTGGCCGATGCGCGCCTTCGCCATGACGGGGATGGAGACCTCGGCCTTGATCTGGTCGATGAGGTCGGGGTCGCTCATGCGGGCGACGCCGCCCTGCGAGCGGATGTCGGCGGGGACGCGCTCGAGGGCCATGACGGCGACCGCTCCCGCGTCCTCCGCGATGCGCGCCTGCTCGGCGTTGACGACGTCCATGATGACGCCGCCCTTGAGCATCTCCGCGAGTCCGCGCTTGACGCGGCTCGAGCCGACCTGTCCGGGGGTGTTGGTGTCAGTCATTGTGCTCCCTATCCTATTCGCCCGCGGGGGCGGGCCAGGCTGCGGCGATGGATGCGCGCACGTCGCCCAGCAGCTGCGGCAGCGCCTTGGTCTTCGCGATGATCGGCAGGAAGTTCGCGTCCTGCCCCCACCTGGGCACGATGTGCTGGTGCAGGTGCTCGGCGATGCCGGCGCCCGCCACCTGCCCCTGGTTCATGCCGATGTTGTAGCCGTCGTTCCGCGACACCTCGCGCACGACCCGCATGGCGGTCTGCGTCAGCGACCCGATCTCGGCGACCTCCTCGGGGGTCGCGAGGTCGTAGGTCGCGATGTGACGGTACGGGCAGACGAGCAGATGACCGCTGTTGTAGGGGAAGAGATTGAGCAGCACGTAAGCACGCTCGCCGCGCGCGACGATGAGCGCGTCCTCGTCCGACATCGACGGCGCGATGCAGAACGGGCACTCGTCCCGATCCGGCTGCTGCCCCTTCTCGATGTAGACCATGCGGTGCGGGGTCCACAGTCGCTGGAACTCGTCGGGCACGCCCGTGAGGTGGCCGGGGTCGTCGAGGCGCACCTCGCCGCGCCCGTCCTCTCCCCCGGACTCGTGGTCCGACATCGTCAGACGGGCCACGCGGTCACCACCTGCTCGCGCCGGGCGATCGCGCCCGTGATCCGCTCGACGGCCTCGGCCACGGGTACGCCGTTGACCTGCGTGCCGTCGCGGAAGCGGAAGCTCACGGATCCGGCTGCCCGGTCGTCCTCGCCCGCGATGAGCTGGTACGGGACGCGCGCCTTCGTGTGCGTGCGGATCTTCTTCGGCATCCGGTCGTCCGAGGTGTCGAGCTGCGTGCGCACGCCCGCCTCCCGCAGCCGGTCGAGCACGCCGCCCAGGTACTCCTCGTAGTCCTCGGCCACCGGGATCCCGACGACCTGCACGGGCGACAGCCACACCGGGAACGCGCCCGCGTAGTGCTCGGTGAGCACGCCGAAGAAGCGCTCGATGGATCCGAACAGCGCCCGGTGGATCATCACCGGCTGCTTCCGGGTGCCGTCGTTCGCCGTGTACTCGAGGCCGAAGCGCTCGGGCAGGTTGAAGTCGAGCTGGATGGTCGACATCTGCCACGTGCGCCCGATGGCGTCGCGCGCCTGCACGGAGATCTTGGGGCCGTAGAAGGCGGCGCCCGCGGGGTCGGGCACGAGCTCGAGGCCCGTGTCGACCGCGACCTGCCGGAGCGTCTCGGTCGCCTCCTCCCACACCTCGTCGGATCCGACGAACTTCTCCGGGTCCTTGGTGGACAGCTCGAGGTAGAAGTCGTCGAGCCCGTAGTCCCGCAGCAGCGACAGCACGAACTCGAGCGTGCCCTTCAGCTCGTCCGCCATGCGCTCGCGGGTGGTGAAGATGTGGGCGTCGTCCTGCGTCATGCCGCGCACGCGCGTGAGGCCGTGGATCACGCCCGACTTCTCGTTGCGGTAGACCGTGCCGAACTCGAACAGGCGCAGCGGGAGCTCGCGGTACGAGCGCTGGCGCGAGCGGTAGATGAGCACGTGCATGGGGCAGTTCATGGGCTTGAGGTAGTAGTCCGCGCCCTGGCGGGTGATCTCGCCCTCGTCGTTCCGCGCCTCGTCGAGGTGCATGGCGGGGAACATGCCGTCCTTGTAGAAGTCGAGGTGACCGCTCGTCTCGAAGAGGTTCGACTTCGTGATGTGCGGCGAGTAGACGAACTCGTAGCCGGCCGTCTCGTGCCGGCGACGCGAGTAGTCCTCCATCTCGCGGCGGATGATGCCGCCCTTGGGGTGGAAGACCGCGAGGCCGGAGCCGATCTCGTCCGGGAAGGAGAACAGATCGAGCTCGGCGCCCAAGCGGCGGTGGTCGCGCTTGAGCGCCTCCTCGATGCGGCCCTGGTGCGCGCGCAGCTCGTCCTTCGTGGGCCACGCGGTGCCGTAGATGCGCTGCAGCTGCGGGTTCTTCTCGGATCCGCGCCAATACGCGGCGGCGACGCGCGACAGCGCCCAGCCGTTGCCGACCATGCGCGTGCTCGGCAGGTGCGGGCCGCGGCAGAGGTCGCGCCAGAAGACCTCGCCGGTCTTGCCGTCGACGTTCTCGTAGACCGTGAGCTCGGCGCCGCCGACCTCCACGGACTCGCCGTCCTCGCCCAGCTCCTCGCTGGATCCGCCCTTGAGGCCGATGAGCTCGAGCTTGTACGGCTCGGCGGCCATGAGCTCGCGGGCCTCCTCCTCGGAGACGACGCGGCGCGTGAAGCGCTGACCCTGCCGGATGATGCGCTCCATGTTCTTGGAGATCGCCTTCAGGTCCTCGGGGGTGAAGGGCTCGGCCACGTCGAAGTCGAAGTAGAAGCCGTCCGTGACGGGCGGGCCGATGCCGAGCTTCGCCTCGGGGTTGATCTGCTGCACGGCCTGCGCCATGACGTGAGCGGCCGAGTGGCGGAGGATCGCGAGGCCGTCGGGCGAGTCGATGCGGACGGGCTCGACGACGTCGCCGGGCGCGACCTCGGCCGCGAGGTCCTTCAGCTCCCCGCCGATGCGCATGGCGACGACGGCGCGGTCGGAGAACAGCGTGAACCCGGTGCCCGCCTCCGTCGCCTCGACCGGCTGCCCGGTCGTCTCCGCGGGCGCGGCCTCGTCGTGGATCTCGGGCTGGGCGGCGTCTACCACTGCGGGCTCCTTGCGGGACGGGGAGGGAACCGATCCAGACTACCGGCGCGCGACGGGGCCCCATCGACGCCCGCGGCACGGATCCGCCTCGGGACACGCCGGAGCGGGCCGCCGGCGCGGGGGCCCGGGAAAAGAAGAAGGCCCCGGTCTCCCGGGGCCTTCTGGTGGTGAGCGATACTGGGATCGAACCAGCGACCTCTTCCGTGTCAGGGAAGCGCGCTACCGCTGCGCCAATCGCTCATGCACTTGCTGGAGGTGGGGACGGGATTTGAACCCGCGTGGACGGCTTTGCAGGCCGCTGCCTCGCCTCTCGGCCACCCCACCATGGGTGCTTCCACACCGGTGGTTCCCACCTTGTGAAAGGGACCCCTCTCAGGGCCCCTGTTCGAGCGGATGACGAGATTCGAACTCGCGACCCTCACCTTGGCAAGGTGATGCGCTACCACTGCGCCACATCCGCATTTCACTCGCTCGCCACCGGCTTCCCGGCGACCCTGCGTGCTCGATGACTCTAGCCGATCTCCTGGCGCGGGTGCAAAACGACGCCCGCTCGAGCGCACCGGGCGGCCGTCTCGCACGCCGTTCCCCCCGTGTTCACGCGGATCGGGTGGACGCGGGACCGACGCCGGTCCGGGCGTGTCGCGACCCGGGCCGCCCCGACCGAGGGGACCGGCGCCCCGTGACCTCGAGCGGCCCCGCGGTATGGCATCATGGATCCGCACCGTCCGCGGTGCGAGCACGGGCGATTGGCGCAGTTGGTAGCGCGCTTCCTTCACACGGAAGAGGTCATCGGTTCGAGTCCGGTATCGCCCACCGAAGCAGTCCATCCGGCGGATCCCGCCGCATCACGTCAGCAGCGCGCGTGCCGTCCCCTCGTCCAAGACGATGTCCGTCACGAGCCCGGCGGCCAGCGCGCCGCGCACGCTCCGCGCCTTGGACGCCCCCGCGACCACGCACACGCGTCGCGGCGCCTTGCGGATCGTGGCCAGGTCCGGACCGCTCGCGCGCGCGTTGATCGCGATGTCGGCCGACGATCCGTCCTCCCGGAAGAACACGGTGGAGACGTCGCCCACCACGCCGTCCGCGTCGAGCGCGCGCTGGTCGGACCGCTCGAGGTACCCGCCCGAGTAGACGTGGCTGGGCACGAGCGCGACCGGGGATCCGACGCCGAACAGCACCATGTCCATCCGCTCCTGCAGCTCGAGCACGCGCTTCGTGCTCCGTTCCCGCCACAGCGCCTGCTTGGTGGCGGGGTCGTCGAAGAACGCCGGCACCGGGAACTGCTGCACGGTGGCGCCGTACGCCTGCCCGAACCGGCGGAGGATCTCGCTCGCGTACATGATCCCGGTGGTGCGCACGTTGCCGGCCCCGTTGAGCTGCACCACGAGCGTGTTGTGCGTCGGCTTCGGCACGAGGTAGCGGCTCACCGCGCTCACCGTCGACCCCCACGCGACGCCGACGACCATGTTCGAGTCCACGTACTGCGTGAGCATCCGTGCAGCCGAGAGGGCGACGCGGTCGACCCGGTCGACGTCGCTCGTCTGGTCCGGCACGGGGACGACGTGCGCGACCACGCCGTAGCGCTCGTGCAGCTGCTCCCCCAGCACCGTGGCGAGGTCGAGCGGCGAGCGGATCTGGATGTCCACGAGGCCCGTCTCCCGGGCGAACGAGAGGAGCCGGGACACCGACGAGCGGCTCGTGCCGAGCTCGCGCGCGATGGCCTCCATCGTCAGGTCCTGCATGTAGTAGAGGTGCGCCGCGCGCAGGGCGTCCTGGGTGCGCTCGTGCGCGATGCCGTCGACCATCCGGTCATGGTTGCACATCCGTGCACGGGCTTCGCATGATCCGTTCGCGGGCGGATGATGGACGCAGAGCACGCGCACCACGCACGCATCGAACAGAGAGAAGCCTCCTCGTGACCACGTCGAAGAAGACCGACCTGCGGGACAACGTCGCCCGCATCCACGACCGCCCGAGCGCCCAGGTGCTCGTCATCGGCGGCGGCATCAACGGCATCGCGACGTTCCGCGACCTCGCGCTCCAGGGCGTCGACGTCGTGCTCGTCGAGCGCGCCGACTACGGCTCGGGCGCCTCGGCGGCGAGCTCGCACATGATCCACGGCGGCATCCGCTACCTCGAGAACGGCGAGTTCCGCCTCGTCCGCGAGTCCGTCGAGGAGCGCAACGGCCTGATCCGCATCGCGCCCCACTACGTGAAGCCGCTGCAGACGACCATGCCGATCTTCTCCACCTTCTCCGGCATCCTCAACGCGCCGCTGCGCATGCTGACGCACAAGCAGCGCTCCACCAAGGAGCGCGGCGCGCTCCTCATCAGCGTCGGCATGACGCTGTACGACTCCTTCTCCCGTGACGGCGGCTCGGTGCCGCGCCACCGCTTCCGCATCGGCAAGGCCGCCCGGGAGGACATGCCCGCGCTCAACAAGGACGTCAAGTTCACCGGCACCTACTACGACGCCTCCGTGCACGAGCCCGAGCGCCTCGCGCTCGACGTGCTCAAGGACGGGCTGGCCGCCGGCGACCACGCCCGCAGCGCCAACTACCTCGAGGCCGTGGGCGTCGCGGACGGCGGCGTGAAGCTGCGGGACGTGATCTCCGGCACCGAGTTCGTCGTGAAGGCCGACGTGGTCGTCAACGCCTCCGGCCCCTGGACCGACCTCACCAACGAGGCCATGGGCGGCGAGACGAAGTTCATGGGCGGCACCAAGGGATCGCACATCGTCGTCGACAACGCCGAGCTGCTCGAGGCGACCAAGGGCCGCGAGATCTTCTTCGAGAACAACGACGGCCGCATCGTCCTCATCTACCCGCTCAAGGGCCGCGTCCTCATCGGCACCACGGACATCGACGCCGACCCGAGCGAGCCGGCCGTCTGCACCGAGGAGGAGGTCGACTACTTCTTCGACCTCGTCAAGCACGTCTTCCCGCAGATCGAGCTGAACCGCGACCACATCGTGTACCGCTACTCGGGCATCCGCCCGCTGCCGCGCCACGAGGACACAGCGCCCGGCTTCGTGTCCCGCGACTACCGCATCGTCGAGACCGAGATCGCGGGCCTCGCCGGCAGCAAGGTGCTGAGCCTGGTCGGCGGCAAGTGGACGACGTTCCGCGCGCTGTCGGCGCACCTCTCCACCGAGGCCACCACGCGCCTCGGCGTGGAGCGCTCGGTCGACACGACCGGCATGCCCATCGGCGGCGGCAAGGACTTCCCGTCCTCCAGCACCGCCCGCGCCCGCTGGATCGCCACGCAGGCCGCTCGCGCGGAGGGCATCGGCACCGAGCAGGTCGACCGCCTGCTCAACCGCTACGGCACCCGCGCCACGAGCGTCATCGACGTCCTCTCCGGACAGCCGTCGACGCCGCTCACGACCGACCCGCAGCTGACGCGCGCCGAGATCGCGTACTTCGCCACGCACGAGGACGCGGTGCACCTCGCCGACGTCGTGCTCCGCCGCACGAACCTCGCGTTCGTCGGCGGCGTGACCCGCGAGATGCTCGCGGAGATCGCGGACGTGCTGCAGGACACGCTCGGCTGGACCGGCGAGGAGCGCGACGCGGAGATCCAGGACACCGTCGACACGCTCCGGACGTACCACGGCGTCGACGTCGGCGCCACGAAGGTCGCGGCCGACGCGACCGTCACGGAGTTCGCGAACTAGCAGCGCGCGCGGCGGATCCGATCCGCATCCTGGAGGCCGGTCGCCGACAGGCGGCCGGCCTCCCGTCGTCCCGGGAGCCGCTGTCAGCGGACGGGTCTACGGTCGGGCCATGACGCATCCCCGGCTCGACCCGATCCCGCTGACCACCCTCCAGGGCGAGGACACCACATTCGGCGCGTACGCCGACAAGGTCGTGCTCGTCGTCAACGTCGCGTCGCGCTGCGGCCTCGCGCCGCAGTACGAGAAGCTCGAGCAGCTGCAGCGCACCTACGGGGAGCGCGGCTTCACCGTCATCGGCTTCCCGAGCAACCAGTTCCTCCAGGAGCTCGGATCCGCGGAGGCCATCGACGAGTACTGCTCCACCACGTGGGGCGTGACCTTCCCGATGATGGAGAAGGTCAAGGTCAACGGCCGCTCCGCGCATCCCGTCTACGCGGAGCTGACGAAGACGCCCGACGCGGACGGCAAGGCCGGCCGCGTCAAGTGGAACTTCGAGAAGTTCGTCGTCACGCCGTCGGGCGCCGTGCACCGCTTCCGGCCGACCGTCGAGCCGGACGCGCCCGAGATCGTGTCGCTCATCGAGGCCGAGCTGCCCGCCTGAGCGCGGGTCTCCCTCGCCCGCGCTCGCGTCGGTGCGACTGCGCGGTCAGCGGCGACGGGCGAGGAGGCCCGCGAGGTACGACGCCTGCCCGGCGTGCTGCAGGTCGTCGGAGAGCACGCTGACGAGGCGCGCGCCGAGCGTCACGGGCGGGGTCCAGCCCTCGTCGACCACGCGGTCGAGCTCGGCGTCCTCCAGCCCCGCGAGGTAGGCGATCGTCGCTGACTGCACGGCGTCGAGATAGCCGACCAGCAGCTCGGCCGTGACGCCGTCCAGCGCCCCGACGTCCTCGGGTGACTGGCCGTATCCGGTCGCCGACTCCTCGAAGGGGAGGGAGAACCGCGCCGCCCATCCCCCGCTCGACCAGGTCTGGACCCGGCCCGCGACGTGGGCGACCTGGGCGTCCTGCACGCGCGCGAGGTGCCAGACGAGCCAGCCGATGGAGTTGGCCTCGGGATCCGGGCGGAAGGCCAGCTCGTCGGCGTCGAGGCCGTCGACGGCGTCGCGGACGATCTCGGCGATGCGCCCGTAGGCGTCCACGAGCAGATCGGTGGCGGGGGTCATGGTGCGCTCCTCGGGTCGTGGATCGAGCGGGTCCGCGGGTCGGCCGCTCCCCCATCCTGCTCCGGGTCCCGGCGTGGGAGGCTCGGAGGATGACGCGCCTCTCCCCCGACGCCCCGTGGTCGACCCCCGACGACGATGCGTGGTGCCCGTGCACGAGCGGCGATCCGTTCGGCGCCTGCTGCGGTCCGCTGCACCGCGGCGACGCGTCCGCCCCGACGGCCGAGCGGCTGATGCGCTCCCGGTTCGCCGCGTACGCGCGGGGCGACGCCGCGTACCTCGCCCGCAGCTGGCACCCGTCGACGCGCCCCGGGGACATCGACCTCGACCCGTCCGTCCGCTGGTTCCGGCTCACGATCCACCGCAGCTCGCTCGGCGGTCCCGACGACACGACGGGCGTCGTCGACTTCGAGGCGTCGTTCCGGCACGACGGCGAGCGCGGCAGCCAGCGCGAGGCGAGCCGTTTCGTCCGGCACGCGGGATCGTGGGTCTACCTCGATGCCCTCTGACCGATCACCGCGCGCGGGGGCCGGCCGTCAGGCCTCCCCGAACCCCGACTCGATCAGCTCGACCAGCGCGGTCACCGCCTCCTCGGCGTCGTCGCCCGTCGCCTCGATGACGACGTGCGCTCCGCGGGTCAGCCCGAGGGCCATGACGCCGAGCAGCGACGCGGCGTTCTGGCCGTTGACGGTGACGGCCGCCGAATAGGCGGATGCGCGCGTGACGAAGTCGGCCGCCGGCCGCGCGTGCAGGCCGTCGCGATTGACCAGCGTGGCCTCGCCGCGGACGGTGCCCGTCCCGGTGATCGGCGCGGGCTCGGTGCCGTCGGCGCGCGGATCCCGCGCGAGGCCCGCGTCGGAGTCCTCCGCGGCGTCGGCCCCGGCAGCCGAGGCGGCGGCCCCGGCGACGTCCTCGAGCGATCCGCCCGTCTCGGCGGCCACCGCGGCGGCGACCGCGCCCTCCACCAGCGGCGCGCGCACCACGACGACCCGCGCGGCGGCGTCCTCGTCGAGCATGTCGACGGCGGTCTCGGCCGTGAGGTACGCGGATCCCAGGTCGGCGAGCACGACGACGCCGTCGCCGCCCTCCGCCGCGGCGAGCGCCGCGGACACCACGTCGAAGCTCGTGCCGATGCCCGCGTCGTCGCGCGTGCCGTCGCCGGACCCGCCCGCGGGCACGAGGGCGACGGTCGGCGCCATCTGGCGTGCGAGGTCGACGAGCCCGTGCGCGATCAGCGCGCTGTGGGAGACGAGGACGAGGCCGACGCTCACGAGGCCGCTCCCTCGGAGGCGCGGGCCGTCGCGGCCGCGGCGCGCAGGATGAGCGCGGACGACTGCGCGCCCGGATCGCGGTGGCCGATCGCACGGTCGCCCAGGTATGAGGCGCGTCCCTTCCGCGCCACGAGCGGCTCCGTCGCCTCCGCCCCGCGCGCGGCAGCGTCGGCGGCGGCCTCGAGGGCGTCGGCCGGGCCGGATCCCGCGTCGGCGGCCGCGCGCGCGGCCTCGGCGGCGGGACCCCACGCATCCACCATCGTCTTGTCGCCCCGCTCGGCCTTGCCACGGAGGACGATCCCGCCCACCGCCGCATCGAGGAGGTCGGCGATCGCGGAGGCGTCGAGGTCCGGGCGGCCCGCGACGGCCGCCGACGCCTTGAGGAACGCGGTGCCGAGCAGCGGTCCGGACGCGCCGCCGACGGTGGAGATGAGCGTGGTGGCGACGGTCTTCAGCACGTCGGCGGGAGCGACGTCGGACGCGGTGGCCCGGAGCTTCTCCGTCACGGCGCCGAATCCGCGGTCGAGGTTCTCGCCGTGGTCGCCGTCGCCGATCTCGCGGTCGAGGGTGATGAGCGCACCGCGCTGGTCGGCGACGACGCGCGCCGCCTCCGTGATCCAGGCGACGACCCAGTCGGTCCCGAGTGCCATGAGCTACCTCCCCCACCGCAGCGCGGCGGTCTGCACGGGCGAGTCCCACAGGTCGACGAGCTCGTCGTCGAGCAGGAGCACCGTGAGGGACAGTCCCTCCATGTCGAGGGCCGTCACGTAGTCTCCCACGAGGCTGCGCGCGACCGTCAGGCCGGCCTCCTCGAGCACGGCGGCCGCGCGGCGGTAGGCGATGTAGAGCTCGGACAGCGGGGTCGCGCCCATGCCGTTCACGAGCAGCAGCACGCGGCTGCCGGCTGGCGCGGCCAGGTCCTCGAGGACGGGATCGAGGAGGCGCTCGACGATGGCGTCCACGGGCTCGAGCGGCAGCTTGACGCGACCCGGCTCGCCGTGGATCCCGATGCCGATCTCCATCTCGTCGTCCTCGAGCGCGAAGCTCGGCTCGCCGGCGTGCGGGACGGTGCACGCGCGGATGGCGACGCCCATGCTCCGCACCCGCCCGACCACCCGCTCCGCGATCGCCGCGACCGCGTCCAGGTCGTCCCCGCGCTCCGCGGCGGCGCCCGCGATCCGCTCCACGAGCGCGGTTCCCGCGACCCCGCGGCGCCCGGCGGTGTAGAGGGAGTCGGTGACCGCGACGTCGTCGTCGACCACGACGGTCCGCACCCGCACGCCCTCCGCCTCCGCGAGCTCGGCGGCGGTCTCGAAGTTGAGGACGTCGCCCGTGTAGTTCTTGACGATGTGCAGCACCCCCGCCCCGCCGTCGACGGCCAGGGTGGCGGCGACGACGGGATCCGGGGTGGGGCTCGTGAAGACCGGTCCGGGCACGGCGGCGTCGAGCATCCCGTGTCCCACGAACCCGGCGTGGAGCGGCTCGTGACCGCTGCCGCCGCCGCTCACGAGCGCGACGCGTCCGGCACGGGTGGGCTCCGCGCGACGGACGAACAGCGGATCCGCGCTCAGGACGACCAGGTCGGGGTGGGCGGCGGCGAAGCCCGCGAGGGCCTCGTCGGCCACCGCCCTCGGATCGTTGATCAGCTTCTTCACGGCCGGCTCCTCGCGGGTCTCGGGCGACCGGACGACAGCCGCGCATCCGAGCCGGATCGAGGACGGGACTCGGTCGGCGGCGACTCGGGTGTAGCGCAAACCTACGCCCGGGCCGACGCGTTCCGACAGCCCTCCGCAGACCCTCCCGCGGGGGCAGGGATCCGCGTCGCGCAGCGGCCAGGGGCGACGGGACCCACCACTCCACCGGCACTAGATTGGACGCACCGCGATGATGCGGCAGAGGTCGTACCCGCGCCTCGACGAACGATCGGAGCACCACGCAGTGGATCTTGGAGTCATATTCCTGTCGGAGACGGTGGGCACCGCCCTGCTCGTCCTCCTCGGATGCGGAGTCGTGGCGAACGTCGCGCTCATCAAGTCGAAGGGCCTCGCCGGCGGCACCCTGATGGTCAACTTCGGCTGGGGCCTCGCGGTCTTCGCCGGTGTCACCGTCTCGTACGCGTCCGGCGCCCACCTCAACCCGGCGGTCACGCTCGGCCTCCTCGCCGCCGGCAAGATCGACGACGTCGCGAGCGTCCCGGTCTACATCCTCGCCCAGATGGTCGGCGCGATCATCGGCGCGGTCTTCTGCTGGCTCGCCTACAAGCAGCACTTCGACGAGGAGCCCGACGCGGCCACCAAGCTCGGCGTGTTCTCGACGGGCCCGTCCATCCGCAACTACGCCTGGAACCTCGTCACGGAGATCATCGGCACGTTCGTGCTCGTCATCGTGATCCTCGGCTTCAGCCTCGCGAACAACCCCGACCCCGACGCGTCCACCCCCGCCGGCCTCTCGGCCCTCGGCGCGATCCCCGTCGCGCTCCTCGTGGTCGGCATCGGCGCGTCCCTCGGCGGCCCGACCGGCTACGCCATCAACCCGGCCCGGGACCTCGGACCCCGCATCGCGCACGCGTTCCTCCCCATCAAGGGCAAGGGCTCGAGCGACTGGTCCTACGCGTGGGTCCCGGTCGTCGGACCCGCCATCGGCGGACTGCTCGCCGGCCTCGCGTCCTACGCGCTGCTCCCCATCCTCTAGATCCCCCACACCTCATAGGAGAGACCACATGAGCGAGAAGTACATCGTCGCCATCGACCAGGGCACCACCAGCACGCGTGCCATCGTCTTCGACCACAGCGGATCCATCGTGTCCACCGGCCAGCTCGAGCACGAGCAGATCTTCCCCCGCGCCGGCTGGGTCGAGCACGACCCCATGGAGATCTGGCGCAACACGCGCGAGGTCATCGGCCAGGCGCTGTCCAAGGCCGACATCACGCGCCACGACGTCGAGGCCGTGGGCATCACCAACCAGCGCGAGACCGCCGTCGTGTGGGACCGCACCACCGGCAAGCCCGTCTACAACGCCATCGTCTGGCAGGACACGCGCACCCAGAAGATCGTCGACCGCCTCGCGGCAGACGGCGGCGTCGAGCGGTTCAAGCCCACCGTCGGGCTCCCGCTCGCCACCTACTTCTCGGGCACGAAGATCGTCTGGATCCTCGAGAACGTCGACGGCGCCCGCGAGAAGGCGGAGGCCGGCGACCTCATGTTCGGCACGACCGACACGTGGGTCCTCTGGAACCTCACCGGCGGCACCGACGGCGGCGTGCACGTCACGGACGTGACCAACGCGTCCCGCACGCTCTTCATGGACCTCGAGACGCTCCAGTGGGACGACGAGATCCTCACGGCGTTCGACGTGCCGCGCTCGATGCTCCCCGAGATCAAGAGCTCCTCGGAGGTCTACGGCGTCGTCGAGTCGTCCAGCCTCCTGCGCGAGGTCCCCATCGCGGGCATCCTCGGCGACCAGCAGGCGGCCACCTTCGGCCAGGCCGCGTTCGACCAGGGCGAGTCGAAGAACACGTACGGCACCGGCAACTTCCTGATCTTCAACACCGGCACCGACATCATCCACTCGCAGAACGGCCTCCTCACCACGCTCGGCTACAAGCTGGGCGATGCGGAGCCGCACTACGCGCTCGAGGGCTCGATCGCCGTCACCGGCTCGCTCGTGCAGTGGATGCGCGACAACCTCGGCCTCGTGTCGAGCGCCGCGGAGATCGAGACCCTCGCCGCCACGGTCGAGGACAACGGCGGCGTGTACTTCGTCCCCGCGTTCTCCGGATTGTTCGCGCCGTACTGGCGCTCGGACGCGCGCGGTGCGCTCGTGGGCCTCACGCGCTTCGTCAACAAGGGCCACATCGCCCGCGCCGCGCTGGAGGCCACGGCCTTCCAGACGCGCGAGGTGCTCGACGCGGTCAACGCCGACTCCGGCGTCGACCTCACCGAGCTCAAGGTCGACGGCGGCATGATCGCCAACAACCTGCTCATGCAGTTCCAGGCGGACATCCTCGGCGTGCCCGTCGTCCGCCCCGTCGTCGCGGAGACCACCGCGCTCGGCGCCGCGTACGCCGCGGGCCTCGCCGTCGGGTTCTGGAAGGACCTCGACGACCTCCGCCAGAACTGGCAGGAGGACAGCCGCTGGACGCCGGACATGGACGACGCCGAGCGCGAGCGCCAGCTGCGTCTCTGGAAGAAGGCCGTGACGAAGACCTTCGACTGGGTCGACGACGACGTGCAGTAGACCGCACCCGCACGATCCGCGCGCCCCGTCAGCACCGCTGGCGGGGCGCGCGGCGCATCCGGCGGCCGTCCGGGGGAGCTCGCCGCGTCGTCAGAGCAGCGTCGGCTGCCCGTCGTCGGTGGATCCCGCGTCGAGGGGCGCCAGGAGGTCGGGCCCGTCGTTCCGCACGCTGTTGACGCGCGTCGACACGAGCCGCGGCACGAGGTGGGGCTCCGGCAGCGAGCCGAGCAGGTGCCGCACGTTCTCGACCCCCGTCGTGCCGGCGTCCAGCCAGTCGTCCAGGCGGTCGCGCGGCACGATCACGGGCGTGCGGTCGTGGATGCGCCCGAGCGCGTCGCTCGCGGCGGACGTGATGATGGCGAGGCTCCGCAGCCATGCGCCGGGCTCCCCCTCCGGGACGGCGGGATCCCTCCAGTGCTCGTACACGGCGGCGAACGCCAGCGCCTGATCGTCCTCGCCGTGCAGGTAGACGGGCTGCTTGCCGGACGCGGTCGCCTGCCACTCGTAGTACCCGTCAGCTGGCACGACGGCCCGTCGCGTGAGCACGGCCCTGCGGAACGTCGGCTTCTCCGTCACGGTCTCGACGCGCGCGTTGATGAGCGGGGCGCCCTGCACCACCTTCGCCCACGGCGGGACGATCCCCCACCGCGCTGCGGTCAGGACCCGGCGGACCGCGCCGTCCGCGTCGCCGTGCGGACGCCGGTCGGCGACCATGCGGACGGTGCTCGTCGGGGCGACGTTCCACGAGGGGGCCGGGTCGTCGCCCTCGACGTCGTCCACGGACCAGTCGCCGACGAGGTCGCCCGTCGCCCGCGCCACCACGAATCTCCCGCACATGCGTCCATCATCCGCCGCACGCGCGACATCGACCGGCCGGATGCGGATCAGGCGCGCGTCGCGGCCGCCCACTCCTCGAGCTTCGCGGCGGCGCGGCCGGAGTCCACCGCATCGGCGGCGACGGCGACCTTCTCCCGCAGCCGACGCGCCATGGGCTGCTGCACGCGCGTCGGATCCCCCATGAGGTCGAAGGCCTCGAGGCCCGCCGCCGCGTTCAGCAGCACGACGTCCCGCTGCGGACCGGGCTCGCCGGCGAGGACGCGACGGATGACCTCCGCGTTCTCCTCCACCCCGTCGCCGAGGAGCGCCTCGATGGGAGCGCGGGGGATCCCGAGCTCGAGCGGGTCGAGGTCGTGCTCGGTGACCGCGCCCCGGCTGACCTCCCAGATGTGGCTGTGCCCGGTGGTCGTCAGCTTGTCGATGCCGTCGTCGCCGCGGTACACGAGCGCTGTCGCGCCGCGGGTCCGGAAGACGCCGACCATGAGCAGGACGCGCGAGAGGTCGGCGACGCCCACCGCGGATGCCTCGGGGCGCGCCGGGTTGCAGAGCGGCCCGAGCACGTTGAACAGCGTCGAGATGCCGAGCTCGCGCCGGGTCGCCGCGGCGTGACGGAAGCCCGGGTGGAAGAGGGCGGCGTGGGCGTACGTGATGCCCGTCTCGCGGAGCACCTCCGCCACGCGCTCGGGCGTGATGGTGAGGTCGACCCCGAGCGCCGTCAGCACGTCGGACGCGCCCGAGGAGGAGCTCGCCCCGCGGTTGCCGTGCTTGATGACGGGGACGCCCGCGGCCGCGGCGATGACCGCGGCCACCGACGAGATGTTGAGGACGGCGCCGTAAGGGTCGCCTCCCGTCCCCACGATGTCGAGGGCGCGCGGATCCGCGTCGAGCGGCAGCGCCTCCTCGAGGACGGCGTCCCGGAAGCCGACGATCTCGTCGACCGTCTCCCCCGAGGCGCGCAGCGCGACCAGGAGGCCGCCCAGCTGCGCGGGAGTGGCCTCCCCGCGCATGACCTGGCGCATCGCCCAGGTGGACTCGGACACCGACAGGTGGCGCCCCTCGATGAGCGTGGTGATGAGCGCGGGCCAGGTCGGGGCGGAGGGCATGGCGATCAGCCTAACGAGCGGCTGGATCGGATCTCACGGGCGGCCGGGTGGGCATCGGGTGTCGTCGGCCTAGGTCATAATGGAACCTGTGACGACCACCTCAATCTCCCCAGTATCGACCGCGCCGGTGGTGAACCGGCCGAACACGGTCGCCGTCGGCACCATCGTGTGGCTCGGCAGCGAGGTGATGTTCTTCGCGGGTCTCTTCGCGATCTACTTCACCCTCCGCTCGACGTCCGGCGCCCTCTGGGAGTTCGAGGCGGGTCGCCTCAACGTGCCCTTCTCCCTCGTGAACACGCTCATCCTCGTGTCGAGCTCGTTCACCTGCCAGTTCGGCGTGTTCGCGGCCGAGCGCCTCCAGGCTCGCGCCACGGGATGGAAGCCCAGCCAGTGGGGCACGGTCGAGTGGTTCTTCCTCACCTACGCCCTCGGCGCCATCTTCGTCGTCGGCCAGATCTTCGAGTACGCGACCCTCGTCACCGAGGGGATCACGCTCTCTGGCAACGCCTACGGCTCGGCGTTCTACATGACCACGGGCTTCCACGGGCTGCACGTCACCGGCGGCCTCATCGCCTTCCTCCTCGTGATCGGGCGCATCTTCGCCGTCCGCTCCATGGGGCACCGGGAGGCGACGAGCGCCATCGTCGTGTCCTACTACTGGCACTTCGTCGACGTGGTCTGGATCGGGCTCTTCCTGGTCATCTACGTCCTCAAATAGCACCGAGCGGGAGCAACAACCACAGCATGAGCACCAAGACAGCACGCGCCCGTCGAACCGGTCGCCGCAGCCCCCTGACCACCATCGCCCTGCTCGCCATCGGCCTGCTCACCACGGGCGGCGCGTACTCGATGATCCAGGCAGGCAGCGCGTCGGCCGACGTGGATCTGAAGTCCGCGCAGACCATCGACGAGGGCCAGAAGCTCTTCGCCTCCAACTGCGCGACCTGCCACGGCATGAACGCGACCGGAACGGGAGTGGCCCCGACCCTCATCGGCGTCGGCGCGGCGTCCGTCGACTTCCAGGTGGGCACCGGCCGCATGCCGCTGCAGGCGACCACCGTGCAGGCACCCGAGAAGCCCACGCAGTTCACCGACACCCAGGTGAAGGAGCTCGCGGCGTACGTCGCCTCGCTCGCTCCCGGCCCGGCCATCCCGGACGGCCAGTACCTCGACGGCAAGGGCGACGCGGCCAACGGCGCCGAGCTCTTCCGCATCAACTGCGCCATGTGCCACAACGTGGCCGCGGCCGGAGGCGCCCTGACCGAGGGCAAGTTCGCGCCGAGCCTCAAGGGCGTGGCCCCGGTCCACATCTACGAGGCCATGGTCACGGGTCCGCAGAACATGCCGGTCTTCAACGACACGAACATCTCCCCCGAGGACAAGCGCGACATCATCACGTCGCTGCAGTACATCGAGCAGAACAGCACGGTCGGCGGCGCCGACCTCGGCGGGCTCGGCCCGGTCTCCGAGGGTCTCTTCATGTGGATCTTCGGCCTCGGCGGCATCGTCGCCCTGACCGTGTGGCTCACGGCACGGTCCAACTGACGCCCGCATCGATGACCCGCACCAGAACACAGGAGAGGCACGCACATGGCACACGACGATAAGGACGAGTCGGCTGTCGTCCCCGCGGGCTCCGAGGCCGGCGAGCTCGACCCGGCCGGTCGCGACGTCGTCCTCGCCGGCGGCACCGCTGTCGCCACCCGCGACGGCTTCCAGAATCCCGGCTTCCCGGAGCACCGCCTCCGCGTCACGGACAAGGACCCCAAGAAGGCGAAGACGGCCGAGCGCGTCGTCTACACCTGGTTCTACCTGTCCATCGTGGGCAGCGTCTTCGCGATCGGCGCCTACTTCGGCTTCCCGATCTACGCGGACGACCCGGGCAGCGTGCGCCTCAACAACCTCTTCCTCGGCGTCGGCATCGCGCTGGCGCTCCTGAGCCTCGGCATCGGCGCCATCCACTGGTCCAAGGCGCTCATGAGCGACCACGAGCTGATCGACGAGCGCCACCCGCAGGGCGGCTCGCCCGCCACGCAGGCCCGCGCCGTCGAGATCTTCGCCCAGGCGAACGAGGAGTCCGGCTTCGGTCGTCGCTCCCTCATCCGCAACAGCCTGATCGGCGCGCTCGTCGCCTTCCCGCTGCCGGCCGTGATCCTCTTCCGCGACCTGTACCCGGGCAGCGCCGAGGAGCCCGCCTCCGCCCTCAGCCACACGCTGTGGAAGAAGGGCGAGGTCCTCACCCGCGATCCCTCCGGCACGCCGATCAAGGCGTCGGACGTCACCATCGGCTCCGCGTTCCACGTCATCCCCGCCTCCCTCATGGACCTGGAGGAGGGCAAGCTCGAGGAGAAGGCCAAGGCCGCGGTGCTGCTGATGCGCCTCCGCCCCGAGGACCTCGTCGAGGCGCCGGAGCGCAAGGGCTGGTCCTACGACGGGATCGTCGCCTACTCCAAGGTCTGCACGCACGTGGGTTGCCCGGTGGCGCTCTACGAGCAGCAGACCCACCACCTGCTCTGCCCCTGCCACCAGTCCCAGTTCGACGTGACCAACCACTGCGAGGTCATCTTCGGACCGGCCAAGCGGCCCCTGCCGCAGCTGCCCATCGCCGTCAACGACGAGGGCTACCTCATTGCACAGAGTGATTTCACCGAGCCCGTAGGGGCGAGTTTCTGGGAGCGTCGTGGTGACTACAACAGCTGATCCGACCACGACGGGTGCCGCTGCGCCCGCCGCCAAGAGCGGAGGCGGCCTGACCGCCGCCGCCGCCACGTACCTCGACGAGCGCACCAGCGTCAGCGTCGCCGTCAAGGAGTTCGGGCGGAAGATCTTCCCGGACCACTGGTCCTTCATGCTCGGCGAGGTGGCGCTCTACAGCTTCGTCGTCATCCTGCTCACGGGCACGTGGCTGACCTTCTTCTTCAACCCGTCGATGGCGGAGACGCACTACGCCGGCTCCTACGCGCCCCTCAAGGGCGTCGAGATGTCGGTGGCCATGTCGTCGTCGCTCGACATCTCGTTCGACATCCGCGGCGGCCTGCTCATGCGGCAGATCCACCACTGGGCGGCCCTGCTGTTCGTGGCGTCCATCGGCCTGCACATGCTGCGCATCTACTTCACGGGTGCGTTCCGCAAGCCGCGCGAGCTCAACTGGTTCATCGGCTTCGTCCTCTTCATCCTCGCGATGGCCGAGGGCTTCACGGGCTACTCGCTGCCCGACGACCTGCTCTCCGGCAACGGCCTGCGGATCATCGACGGCATGGTGAAGGGCATCCCGGTCATCGGCACGTGGATCTCCTTCCTCCTCTTCGGCGGCGAGTTCCCGGGCACGCACATCATCCCGAGGCTCTACACCCTGCACATCCTGTTGCTGCCGGCCATCCTCGTGGCGTTCCTCGCACTCCATCTGCTGTTCGTGGTCGTGCACAAGCACACCCAGTTCGCCGGCCCCGGTCGCACGAACGAGAACGTGGTGGGCGTCCCGGTGCTGCCCACGTTCGCGGCCAAGGCGGGTGGGTTCTTCTTCGTCGTCTTCGGCGTGATCGTGGTCATGGCGTCGTTCTTCACGATCAACCCGATCTGGAACTACGGCCCATACGACCCCTCGCCGGTGTCGGCGGGAACGCAGCCCGACTGGTACATCGGCTTCGCGGACGGCGCTCTGCGCCTCGTGCCGCCGGGACTCGAGTTCGTGCTGTTCGACCACACGTTCTCGTTCAACATCATCCTGCCGATCACGGTCCTGGGTCTGTTCATCGTGCTCGTCGCGCTCTATCCCTTCATCGAGGCGTGGATCACGGGCGACAAGCGCGAGCACCACATCCTCGACCGTCCGCGCAACGCCCCCACGCGCACCGCGATCGGTGCCGCCGGCGTCACGTTCTACGCGGTCCTCTGGTCCGCCGCGAGCTCCGACCTCATCGCCACGCACTTCAAGGTGTCGATGGAGGGGGTCATCCACACGCTGCAGGCGCTGCTGATCCTCGGACCGGTCATCGCCTACCAGGTCGCGAAGCGCATCTGCCTGGCGCTCATGAAGAAGGACCGCGAGATCGCCCTCCACGGCGTCGAGTCGGGACGCATCGTGAAGCTGCCGGGCGGCGAGTTCATCGAGGTGCACGAGCAGCTCGACGAGTACGAGCGCTGGCGCCTGGTCAGCTTCGACGACTACAAGCCGCTCATGATCCGGCCGGACAGCCGTGGACGCATCACGGTCAACCAGCGGGCCCGCGCGGCGCTGTCCAAGTGGTTCTTCGAGGACAGGATCTCCCCGGTCACCACGAAGGACGTCGAGCGCAGCCACGCCGACCACCACTAGGCACCACCCCGTTCGCGCTCAACCGCGGACGTGACTCGAGAGCCGGTCCGGCGTCACGCCGGGCCGGCTCTCGTGCGCTCACCCATCGCGTCAGCCATCCGCTCGAGGAGCACCCGTGGATCTCGTCCGGCTCGCGTCGTGGCTCCGCTGCCCCACCTGCGGCGAGGACCTCCACGCCGTCCCGCCGCTCGTGCTGCGCTGCCCTCGCGGTCACGCCGTGGACGCCAACAAGCGTGGATACGCCACCCTCCTCGGGCCGGGAACCCGTGTCACGGGCGACACGGCCGACATGCTGGCCGCGCGTGGCGCATTCCTCGAGCGGGGTCACTACGCTCCGCTGGTCGACGAGCTGATCCGCGGCATCCGCGACGCCGTGCCGGGCCACGAGGGGTCCGTTCCGGATGCCGCCCCGAAGGTGGCCGACGGGCTCCGCATCGTGGACGCCGGATGCGGAACGGGACACTACCTCCACCGCGTCCTCGGCAGCTTCCCCGGCGCGTCCGGGCTCGCCGCCGACCTCTCCCCCGCGGCCGTCGGGATCGCCGTCCGCGGGAGGGACGACGTCGACGGCCTGGTCGCCGACACGTGGGCGGCCCTGCCGGTGCGCGATGGCGCGGCTGATGTGATCCTCGACGTGTTCGCCCCGCGCAACCTCCCGGAGTTCCACCGCGCCCTGTCCGCCGGCGGGCACGTGGCCATCGTCGCCGCCGGGCCGGGACACCTGGCCGAGCTCCGCGCGGCCGGTCGCGCCGTGGGCGTCCAGGAGGACAAGCGCGAGCGGATCCTCGAGGCCGCAGAGCCCCTGTTCGACGCCGTCTCGGAGACGCGCGTGCACCGCGTCCTGTCCTTGACCGTCTCGGATGTCGAGTCGCTGCTGGCCATGGGCCCGTCCGCCCATCACCCGCGCGATCCGCACGCCGAGGACCTGCCCTCCCCGCTGGACATCTCGGTGTGGCCAGACGCCACGCGACAGGACGTGACGATCGACGTCATGATCCACGTCCTCCGGCGACGCGTCCGGCGCACACCGGCCTGAGTCCGCCAGGTACACCGATGCGACGCCGACGTCTGCCTTCCGCAGCTGCAGACCGGGGATGGCGGAGTCGAGCCGCCGATGGAGTCGCACCGCCCTCCCGGGGGAAGTCCGGCCCCTCTCGCCTCTCCACGACCGTGAGCATGCGCCTCGGACCGGGACCGTCGCCCAGTCCTCTCCCGCATCAGGGAGTCCCCATCCGGACACTCGCCATCGGCGCCTCGCCCCGGGCGCGCGGCGTCCGCTTGCGCCACGCCCGTTGGCGGACGCGGGCGCCCGGTGGAGCCCCTCATGACCGTGCTCTCCGTGGACCACCTGCACCGGCGGCGCCGACGACCGGTCGCACCATCGGAGGACGTGCTCTCGTCACGAGCTCCGCCGCTCAGGGCCCCTCGACACGATGCCGGGCATCGTCGGACCGCACGGAAGCGGCCGCTGACGCCTCCGCCGTCGGCCCTCCCGAGGCGGCGACAGTGAGCGTCACCTCCCCGGGGACGCCGACGATGGGACCGTCGGCACCGGGCTGGACGACCTGTCGGTGGTGCCGAGCCGACAGAGCACGACAGGCGTCGTCGCGGCCACCCTCCCCGTCCACGACGAGATGCCCGGCCCCCGAGGGGACCGGGCATCTCCGGTGCATCACCGCGCGACTAGCGCAGGAGCTTCTTGTAGAACTCCGCCGTCCGCTCGTAGCCGAGGCGCTTGTAGAACTCGCCGGCGCGGCGCGTGCTCATCGTGATCTGCCCGACGCCGCGATCACCGCACAGCCGCTCCACCGCGCGGACGAGGCCGGAGCCCGTCCCGGCGCTGCGCGCCGTCGTGTCCACGACGAGCTCCTCGAGGTGCGCGCTGAGCCCACCGGCATACAGCAGCCGCGACACCACCAGGTACGCGTACCCGACGACCGTGCCGGCGTCCTCAGCGACGAGCAGGACATCGCGCCCCTCGTCCTTGTTGGCCCGGAGGATGTGGAAGAAGGTCACGTCGAAGTCGTCGCGCGTGGCCGGGGCGTTGATCATGTCGAGCTGCTGGCACAGGGCGAAGACGGCGTCCCCGTCCGAGGCCTGCGCGTGTCGGATGTCGACCATCGGATCAGCGCGCGAAGTAGCCGCGGTAGTACTCGTAGGTCCAGCCCACGAGCGCGATGATCGCGAGACCGCCACCGATGATCGCGATCCAGATGCCCACGGCGAGGCCGAGGAACACCGAGGCGGCCCCGGCCGCGAGGATCACGGGCCACCAGCTCCAGGGGCTGAAGAAGCCGAGCTCCGGGTCGCCGTCGTCGACGTTCGCGTCGCTGCGGTCCTCCGGCAGCTCGCCGTTCTGCGCCGCGTAGAGCCGGGCGACGAAGAAGCCGATGAACGCGGCCAGTGCACCCGAGAGGGCGATGGCCAGCGTTCCGACCCACTCCACCGTGCCCTGGTCGATCAGATGCCAGGTCGTGTATGCGGCCGCCGCGAGGACGAAGAAGACCGCGAGGACGTAGAAGAGGTTCCTATTGGCGCGCACGTCACTTCACCTTGTCGCTGGAGATGTCGTAGGTGGCGGCATCGGGAGCGTCCTTGGCCGGACCGATTCCCACGGGGATGCCCGCCTCGGGGTGGTTCAGGTCGAAGGCCGGAGCCTCCGAACGGATCCGGGGGATCGACGTGAAGTTGTGCCGCGGCGGCGGGCACGAGGTCGCCCACTCCAGTGAGCGGCCGTAGCCCCACGGGTCGTTGACCGTGACCTTGGGCGCGGTGCGCGCGGTGATCCAGACGTTCAGGAAGAACGGGATCATCGACAGCGCGAGGATGCCGGCGCCGATGGTGGACAGCTGGTTCATCCACGTGAAGTCGTCCTCGGGCTGGTACGTCGCGTATCGACGCGGCATGCCCATGACGCCCAACCAGTGCTGGATGAGGAACGTGGTGTGGAAGCCGATGAACAGCAGCCAGAAGTGGACCTTGCCGAGACGCTCGTTGAGCATCTTGCCCGTCCACTTCGGCCACCAGAAGTAGAAGCCGGAGAACATGGCGAACACGACCGTGCCGAACACGACGTAGTGGAAGTGCGCCACGACGAAGTAGGTGTCGGACACGTGGAAGTCCAGGGGCGGCGAGGCCAGGATGACGCCGGTCAGGCCGCCGAACGTGAACGTGATGAGGAACCCGATGGCCCAGAGCATGGGCGTCTCGAACGTGACCGAGCCGCGCCACATCGTGCCGATCCAGTTGAAGATCTTCACGCCGGTGGGGACCGCGATGAGCATGGTCATGAGCGAGAAGAACGGCAGCAGGACGGATCCGGTGACGTACATGTGGTGCGCCCACACCGTGACCGAGAGGGCCGCGATGGAGATGGTCGCGTACACCAGCGTCTTGTACCCGAAGATCGGCTTGCGGCTGAAGACCGGGAAGACCTCGGACACGATGCCGAAGAACGGCAGCGCGATGATGTACACCTCGGGGTGCCCGAAGAACCAGAAGAGGTGCTGCCACAGGATCGCCCCGCCGTTGGCCGGGTCGTAGATGTGCGCGTCGAATATGCGGTCGGCGCCGAGGCCGAACAGCGCGGCGGCGAGGACCGGGAAGGCCATGAGCACGAGGATCGACGTCACGAGGATGTTCCACGTGAAGATCGGCATGCGGAACATGGTCATGCCGGGGGCGCGCATCGTGATGATCGTCGTCACGAAGTTGACCGCGCCGAGGATCGTGCCGAATCCGCTGAGCGCCAGACCCATCACCCAGAGATTCCCTCCCAATCCTGGCGAGAACGTCGTGCTGGACAGCGGCGCATAGGCGAACCATCCGAACGAGGCCGCGCCGGCCGGGGTGAGGAATCCGGCGACCGCGATGAGCGAGCCGAAGTTGAACAGCCAGTACGCGAAGGCGTTGAGCCGCGGGAACGCGACGTCGGGTGCGCCGATCTGCAGCGGCATGAGCACGTTGGCGAAGCCCGCGAAGAGCGGCGTCGCGAACATGAGCAGCATGATCGTGCCGTGCATGGTGAAGAGCTGGTTGTACTGCTCCTTCGTCTCCACCACGTGCAGGCCCGGCTCGAAGAGCTGGGCGCGGATGACGAGCGCCATGACGCCGCCGAGGCAGAAGTAGAGGAACGAGGTGATCAGGTACAGGTACCCGATGGTCTTGTGGTCGGTGGAGGTGATCCAGTTGACCACGACGTTGCCCCGACGCTCGGCCTTGCCGGAGCCGTCGAGGACCTTCGCCTGGCCCGCGGGGATCTCTGTGGGACGGTTCAGTGTCGATGTCACGGTGTGTGCCCTACTTCTCGGACGACTCGGTGGTGGCCGGCACCTCGGTGCCGGGGAGGTTCTGCAGGCGGTCGTAGTCCTTGCCGAGGTCGCCCGCGAATCCGGCCGCCTTCTGCTTCTCGATGTACGCGTTGTACTCGTCGACCGAGACGACCTTGACCTGGAAGAGCATGAGGGAGTGGTACTCGCCGCAGAGCTCGGCGCACTTCCCCATGTACGTCCCCTCCTTCTCCGGGATGAACGTCATGTAGTTCGTCTTGCCGGAGATGAGGTCCTTCTTGTAGAGGAAGTCCACCACCCAGAAGGAGTGCAGCGTGTCGCGCGTGTTGAGCTCGAGCTCGACCTTGGTGTTGACCGGCAGGTAGAGCGTGGGGAGCTTGTCCTTGTCGATGGAGCCCTGGGGGCCGTTCGGGTCGTCGACGGCCTGGACGCCCTGCTCGTAGGCACCGCCCTCGATGGGCTGGCCGGCCTCGGTCTCGCCGCCGAGGTAGTTGAAGTCCCAGGCCCACTGCTTGCCGAAGACCTGGACCTTGACCTCGGGCTTGTCGAAGCGGGCCTCGATCGCGGCCTGGTCCTTCGCGGTGAAGGCGAAGAAGCCGAGGACGAGGATCAGCGGGACGATCGTGTAGAAGATCTCGATCGGCATGTTGTAGCGCATCTGCACCGGAAGGCCCGTCTGGCCCTTGCGCCGGCGGTACACGACCGCGGCCCAGATGGTGAGGCCCCACGTGAGGACTCCGACGGCCAGGAGGACGATCCAGGCGGTGACCCAGAGGCCGATGACCGAGTCGACGTGGTTGGTCGTGCCCGGCTCCGTCGGCAGGAAGCCCTGGAGCTGCTGCTGCGTGCACCCCGCGAGGAGTACCGAGATGCCCAGGGCGACGGGGATCGTCAGCCAACGTTGACGGCGAGTGAAGCGCACGTGCAGACCCTTCGAAGAACCGGATGTGACGGGTTCCACACTACGCGACAGGGAGCCGCCCGAAGGACGACTCCCTGCTCGGGCCCCGTGTTTCCGGGCCCAGATCCGCTTACCGTTCCGTGTGTCAGTGGAACGAGTCACCGCACGCGCACGAGCCGCCCGCGTTCGGGTTGTCGATGGTGAAGCCCTGCTTCTGGATGGTGTCCTCGAAGTCGATGGTCGCGCCGTCGAGGTACGGGACGCTCATCTTGTCGACGATGACCTCGACCCCGTCGAAGTCGACCGTGGCGTCGCCGTCGAGCTCGCGCTCGTCGAAGTAGAGCTGGTAGATGAGGCCGGAGCAGCCGCCGGGCTGGACGGCGACGCGGAGGCGGAGGTCCTCGCGGCCCTCCTGCTGGAGCAGGCTCTTGACCTTGCTCGCCGCGGTGTCCGTGAGTCCGACGCGGTGGGCCGCCTGGGCGGTCTCGGTCAGCGTGGTGTCGGTCATGAGCACTCCTCGGGTGGTGGGATCTGCGGTCGGGCGACTCCGGTGGAGTCTACGTCGTGCAACCGCGGGAGTCACCCGGGTGTTCCCGCGGGACAGCCCGATCCGTCACGCGCTCCGGGACCGGCCGGCGAACGTCACGCGCGACGGGCGATGCGCGACAGGAGGACGGCCTCGCTCAGGATGGCGCGCTGCAGCACGCCGAGGTGCTGGGACTCGTTCGGGCTGTGGGCCCGCGTGTCCGGGTCCTCGACGCCCGTCACCAGGATCTGCGCCGACGGGAACGCCTCGACGAGGTCGGCGATGAACGGGATGGATCCGCCGATGCCGGCCTGCACGGGCGCGCGGCCCCAGCCCGCCGTCATGGCGGCGGTGGCCTCGGCCATCGCCCACCCGGTCGTGTCGACGAGGAACGGGTCGCCCTGGTCGACGTCGCTGATCTCCACGTGCGCGCCGAAGGGGCGGTTGCCCTGGATGTGCGCCTCGAGGGCGCGGTAGGCGTCCGCGGCCGTCTGGCCCGGGGCGATGCGCGCGCTGATCCGCACGGACACCTCCGGGAGGAGGGTGTTGCTCGCGTTGGCCACCGAGGGCGCGTCGATGCCCGTGACCGTGATGGCGGGCTGCGCCCACAGGCGGGTCAGGATCGGGCCGGTGCCGACCGCGGAGACGCCGGGCAGGAGCGCGGCCTCCTCGGCGAGGCGCGCGTCGTCGTAGGCCGGCGTGTCCATCTCGGTGGAGGCGAGTCCGGCGACCGCGACGGATCCGCGCTCGTCCCACAGGGAGTCGAGGAGGCGGACGGCGGCCATCATGGCGTCGGGGACGGCCCCGCCGAACATGCCGGAGTGCGACGCGTGGTCGAGCGTGCGCACCGTGAGCCGGAACGTGACGTTGCCCCGGAGGGCGATGGTGATGGAGGGGGTGTCGACGTCCCAGTTGTCGCTGTCGGCGACGACGATGACGTCGGCGGCGAGGGCGTCGTGGTGCGTCGCGAGGAAGTCGGAGAAGGAGCGGGATCCGGCCTCCTCCTCGCCCTCGATGAACACGGCGAGCCCGAGGTCGAGGTCGTCACCCTCCGCCTCGACGAGCGCCCGGATGGCCGCGACGTGGGTCATGATGCCGGCCTTGTCGTCGGAGGCCCCGCGCCCGTGCAGGCGGTCCCCGCGGAGGGTCGGCTCGAAGGGCGGCGTCTCCCAATGCTCGTCCGCTCCGGGGGGCTGCACGTCGTGGTGGGCGTAGAGGAGCACCGTGGGCTTGCCGTTCCTCGGCGCACGCGTGGCGAGGACGGCCGGCTGCCCGTCGTCGCCCGACGGCGTCGTGGCGCGGTGGACGGAGACGTCGTCGAAGACGCCGAGCCCCGCGAGGAGGCCCGCGACGGCGTCCGCGCTGGCGGCGACGTGCGTCGGGTCGAAGGCCGGCCACGAGACGGAGGGGATGCGCACGAGCGCCGAGAGGTCGGCGATCGTGGCGGGGAGCCCACCCGCGACGGCGGCCGCGAGCCGGTCGACGGCCTCCTGGTCCGGTGCGGTCACGGCGTCTGCGGAGGTGTCGGGAGGCGTCATGCAGGTAATCTTAGATTCACTCCAGGCAAGGACGAGAGACGTGGCGAAGCAGCAGACCCCCGCAGAGACCCCCGCCGAGACGAGCGCCACGGCGCCCGTCGACGGCCGCACGGCCGACGGGAAGAAGGGCCCCACCCCGACCCGTCGGGAGCGGGAGGCCGCGAACCTCCGCCCGCTCGTGCCCCAGGACCGGAAGCTGGCGGCGCAGCAGGCCAAGGAGAAGGCGCGCGAGGCGCGCGCCCGGGCCAACGCCGGCATGGCCGCCGGCGACGAGCGTTACCTGCCCGTCCGCGACAAGGGCCCGCAGAAGCGGTTCGCGCGCGACGTGGTGGACGCCCGCTGGAGCGTCGGCGAGCTGCTCCTCCCCGTCATGGGTGTCGTGGTCGTGCTCACGTTCGTGCTGCCGAGCCTGTCGGCCATCCCGCTGCTGTCGATCTACGTGTTCGTCATCGCGGCGATCATCGACGCGTACTTCACCGGTCGTCGCGTCCGGGCCGCCATCGTCGCCCGCGTCGGCGCCGACCGCGTCGAGCGCGGCATCCGCTGGTACACGGGCATGCGCACCATCCAGATGCGGCCGATGCGGCTGCCCAAGCCGCAGGTCAAGCGGCACGAGAAGGTCACCTTCAGCTGATCGGACGGCTCCCGCCCCTCGGGGACGAGCGCGTGCGACCGGGTCAGCGCGGGCGACGTATCCGCGCGAGCCCGGTGTTGACCGACCGAGCCCAGAGCGGGCCGCGGTAGAGGAACGCCGTGTAGCCCTGCACGAGCGTGGCGCCCGCGTCGAGTCGGGCCTGCACGTCCTCGGCCGTGTCGACGCCGCCGACGGAGATGATGCACGCGTCGACCGGCAGCACCCGGCGCAGGATCCGGAGCACGTCGAGCGCGCGCGGGGCGAGCGGCGCCCCGGAGAGGCCGCCCGCGCCGGCCGCCTCGACGACCGCGGCGTCCGTCCGGAGATCCGCGCGGGACAGGGTCGTGTTCGTGGCGATGACGCCCGCGAGGCCCAGCTCCGTCGCGAGCTCGGCGATCCGCTCCACCTCCGCGTCCTGCAGGTCGGGCGCGATCTTGACGAGGACGGGCACGCCGTCGGCCGCGTCCCGGATGCTCGTGAGCAGCGGCCGGAGGAGCTCGATCTCCTGCAGGCCGCGGAGCCCCGGGGTGTTCGGCGAGCTGACGTTGACGGCCAGGTAGTCGGCGACGGGGGCGACGAGGCGCGTGGACCGGACGTAGTCGGCCACGGCGTCCTCGACCGCCACCGCCCGGGTCTTGCCGATGTTGACGCCGATGACGGGCCGGTCGCGCCGGGCCCGGAGGCGACGGAGCCGGTCGGCGAGGGCCGCAGCTCCCCCGTTGTTGAAGCCCATGCGGTTGATGACGGCGCGATCGTCGATGAGCCGGAAGAGGCGGGGGCGCGGGTTGCCGGGCTGCGCCTCGGCGGTCACCGTGCCGACCTCCACGTGGCCGAAGCCGAGCTGGCCGAGCCCGAGCACGGCCTGCGCGTCCTTGTCGAAACCCGCGGCGACGCCGAACGGGGACGGGAAGCGGAGGCCGAGGGCGTCGACCGCGAGCGACGGATCCGGTGCGGTCAGACGCCGGGCGATCCAGCCGAAGCCGGACGACGGGAGGAGGGCGATGGCCGTGGACGCGAGATGGTGGGCGTCCTCCGGGTCCATGCGCGACAGGACCGTGCGGAAGAGGAGGGGATACATCGGCACCAGGCTAGCGCCTGACCGAGGTCCCGCCGGATGCCGCCGGCCGCACCGCCGCGGGTCAGAGCGCGTCGGCGTCGGGGGTCGCGGCGTGCGCGACGCGGAGCTGCGCGATGGCCGACTCGAAGTCGTCGAGCGAGTCGAAGCCCTGGTAGACGCTGGCGAAGCGGAGGTAGGCGACCTCGTCGAGCTCGCGGAGCGGCGGCAGGATGCTCAGCCCGATGTCGTTCGCCTCGATCTGCGAGGCGCCCGTTGCCCGGATCGCCTCCTCCACGCGCTGCGCGAGGACCGCGAGGTCGGTGTCGGTGACGGGACGTCCCTGGCACGCCTTGCGGACGCCGGTGACGATCTTCTCCCGGCTGAACGGCTCGACCACGCCGTTGCGCTTGATCACGCTCAGGCTCGCGGTCTCCGTCGTGCTGAAGCGACGGCTGCACTCGGGGCACTGCCGACGCCGGCGGATCGACAGGCCGTCGTCGCTCGTGCGGGAGTCGACGACGCGGGAGTCGGGGTGGCGGCAGAAGGGGCAGAACATGGTGTGGCCAGGATACGTCAGCGGGTGAGGCGCGCCGTCACCGCGTCGCCGTGCGCGGGGAGGTCCTCGGCGCGGCTGAGCGCGACGATCATGGGCTCGGCGTCGCGCAGCGCGGCGGCGTCGTAGCGGACCACCTGCTGCGGGCGGAGGAACGTGTACGCGCCGAGGCCCGAGCCGAAGCGCGCCTGGCCGCCTGTCGGGAGCACGTGATTGGATCCCGCGAGGTAGTCGCCGAGGCTCACCGGGGAGTGCGGGCCCAGGAAGATCGCGCCGGCGCTGTGCAGCTGCGCGAGCAGGGCGTCCGGGTCGGCGGTCTGGACGGAGAGGTGCTCGGGGCCGTACGCGTCGCTGTAGCGCGCGGCGGTGACGAGGTCGTCGACCACGAGGATCGCCGACTGCGGACCGGTGAGCGCCTGGCCGACGCGGGCGGAGTGCGGGGTCGTGGCGGCCAGCGCCTCGACCTCGGCGTCGACCGCGCGCGCGAGCTCGGGCGAGTCGGTGACGAGGACGGACGCCGCCATCTCGTCGTGCTCCGCCTGGCTGACGAGGTCGGCGGCGACGAGGCGTGCGTCGGCGTGCGCGTCGGCGATGACGAGGATCTCCGTCGTTCCGGCCTCGGAGTCGATCCCCGTGACGCCGCGGACGACGCGCTTGGCGGCGGCGACGTAGATGTTGCCGGGTCCCGTGACGACGTCGACGGGCTCGAGGCCGAGGTCGGCCACGCCGTGCGCGAAGGCGCCGATGGCCCCCGCCCCGCCCATCGCGTAGACCTCGTCGACGCCGAGGAGGCCCGCGGCGCCGAGGATGGCGGGGTGCACGGATCCGCCGTGCGCCGCCTGCGCGGGCGACGCGAGGGCGATGCTCGCGACGCCGGCGACCTGCGCCGCGACGACGTTCATCACGACGCTCGACGGGTACGCGGCCTTGCCGCCCGGCGCGTAGAGGCCGACGCGGCGGACGGGCTGCCAGCGTTGGACGATGGTGCCGCCGGGCACGACGGTGGTGGTGGTCTCCGGCGGGACCTGCGCCTGGGAGCCGAGACGCACGCGGCGGATGGCCTCCTCGAGCGCCGCGCGCACGGCGGGGTCGAGGTCGTCGACGGCGGCGGCGATCGCCGCGGCGGGCACGCGGATCGCGTCCGGACGGACACGGTCGAGCCGCTCCGCCTGGTCCAGGAGCGCGGCGCTCCCCCGCGTGCGCACGTCCTCGACGAGCTCGCGCGCCACGTCGAGCGCGACGGCGACGTCGGTGACCGGACGCGGGAGGAGGTCGAGAAGGTCGGCGGTGCTGGGCGTGGTGCCGCGGAGGTCCTGGATGCGCATCATGACTCCGGAAGTCTACCGAGCGGGCGCGGGGCGGATCCGGCGGCTAGCGTCTCCAGGCATGGACGCGCACCCCGCCATCACGCTCGCCGAGGCCCCGGGCCAGGCCGCCTTCCGCGTCGCGTTCCGGCGCCACGCCGCGGGCGTCGCGGTGGTCACGACGCGTGACGCGCAGGGCGCCCCCGTCGGCTTCACGGCCACGTCGCTCGCCTCCGTCTCGGCGGATCCGCCGCTCGCCAGCTTCAGCCTCGCCCGCACGGCCTCGAGCGCCGCCGCCCTGTCCGTGGCCGACCACGTCGCGATCCACGTGCTCGGCGCGCGCGACCGCCACCTCGCGGAGCGGCTCAGCGGCCCCGCGTCCGAGCGCTTCGCGGGCGACCACTGGTCGTCCGGCCCGCACGGCCTGCCCGTGCTCGCGGGCGGGACCGCGCTCCTCGTCGCCCGGATCGTCGAGCGGGTGCGCGTGCACGACGCGATCGTGGTGATCGTGCGCATCGAGGACGGCGGCGCGGGGGTCGACGACGAGCCCCTCGTCTACCACGCGCGCCGCTACCTCCGGCCGGGCTCCGAGGCCTGAGCGCCGGCTCCCCCGGCCCCGTGGCGAAGGGCCGCGGCCGCGCGGATCAGCCCAGGCAGTTCGGCCCGAGCAGCGACTTCAGCTCGCCGTAGAGGTCCGCGCTCACGGTGACCGGGAACGGGATCTCGAACACGCGTCCCGTGTCGCCCTTGACGAGCTGCAGCCGCACCTCGGTGTCGCCCGAGTGCCGGATCAGCACGTCGTTGAGGCCCATGACGGTCTCCGTCGTCGCGCGGTTCTCGGCGAGGCTGATGAGCAGCGGCCCCGAGCCGAGGCTCTGCCCGAGGTCGGGCTGGAACATCGAGAAGGCGTGGATGTTCATCCCGTCGTCCCGGGTGGACACGCGGCCGCGGATCACCACGACGGTGTCGCTCTGCAGCGCCGGCGCGAACTCCTGGTACGCCTTGCCCATGAACATGCAGGTGATCTCGCCGCCGAAGTCCTCGAGCTGCACCATGCCGTACTGGTTGCCCGAGTTGCGCGCCGTGCGGTGCTGCACGCTCGTGAGGAGCCCCGCCAGCGTGACCGTCTCCCCGTCCATCGACGCGTCGGTCGCCAGCAGCTCGGCGATGCCCGTCGACGCGAGCTTCGCGAGCGGGATCTCGAGCCCGGCCAGCGGGTGGTCGGACACGTAGAGCCCGAGCATCTCCCGCTCGAACGCGAGCTTGTCGCGCTTCGCCCACTCGGGCCGCTCGGGCACCTTGCGCGCGTGCTGCGGCTCGTCCCAGAGGCTGTCGAAGTCGAAGCCGACCTGCCCGTTCATGGCGGCGCGCTTGTCGCTGACGGAGGCGTCGATCATGCCCTCGTGCACCTCGAGCAGCGCCCGGCGGGTGTCGCCCAGCGAGTCGAAGGCGCCGGCCTTGATGAGCGACTCCACGGTGCGCTTGTTGGCGACCGGCAGCGGCACCTTCTTGAGGAAGTCGTCGAACGACTCGAACGCGCCCTGCTCCGTGCGGGCGCCGCGGAGCGCCTCGACGACGTTCGCGCCGACGTTCCGCACGGCGCCCAGGCCGAAGCGGATGTCGGCGCCCGCTGCCGCGAAGAACCCGATCGACTCGTTGACGTCCGGCGGCAGCACCTTGATGCCCATGCGCCGGCACTCGTTGAGGTACAGCGCCATCTTGTCCTTGGAGTCGCCGACGCTCGTGAGCAGCGCGGCCATGTACTCGGCCGGGTAGTGGGCCTTGAGGTACGCGGTCCAGTAGGAGACGACGCCGTAGGCCGCGGAGTGCGCCTTGTTGAACGCGTAGTCGGAGAACGGCAGCAGGATGTCCCAGAGGGCCTTGACCGCGGCCATCGAGTAGCCGTTGTCCTTCATGCCCTGCGAGAAGCCCTCGAACTGCTTGTCGAGCTCCGACTTCTTCTTCTTGCCCATCGCGCGTCGGAGCAGGTCGGCCTGCGCGAGCGTGAAGCCCGCGAGCTTCTGCGCGACCGACATCACCTGCTCCTGGTACACGATGAGGCCGTGCGTGGTGCCGAGCACCTCGCGCAGCGGCTCCTCGAGCTCCGGGTGGATCGGGGTGATCTCCTGCAGGCCGTTCTTCCGCAGCGCGTAGTTGGTGTGCGAGTTGGCGCCCATGGGCCCGGGTCGGTAGAGCGCGATGACGGCCGAGATGTCCTCGAAGTTGTCGGGCTTCATCATGCGCAGGAGCGAGCGCATGGGCCCGCCGTCGAGCTGGAAGACGCCGAGCGTGTCGCCCCGGGCCAGCAGGTCGTACGCGCCCTGGTCGTCGAGGCCGAGGTCCTCGAGCACGAGCTTCTCGCCGCGGTTCGACTCGATGTTGTTGAGCGCGTCGTCGATGATCGTGAGGTTGCGCAGCCCCAGGAAGTCCATCTTGATGAGGCCGAGGGATTCGCACGCGGGGTAGTCGAACTGCGTGACGATCTGGCCGTCCTGCTCCCGCTTCATGATCGGGATGATGTCGATGAGGGGCTCGCTCGACATGATGACGCCGGCCGCGTGCACGCCCCACTGCCGCTTGAGGTTCTCGATGCCCTGCGCGGTCTCGAAGACCTTCTGCGCCTCCGGGTCCATCGCGAGCACCTCGCGGAAGTCGCCCGCCTCGCGGTAGCGCGGGTGGTCGGTGTCGAGGATGCCGGACAGCGGGATGTCCTTGCCCATGATCGCCGGCGGCATGGCCTTGGTGAGCTTGTCGCCCATGGAGAACGGGTAGCCGAGCACGCGGCTGGAGTCCTTCAGCGCCTGCTTGGCCTTGATGGTGCCGTACGTGACGATCTGGGCCACGCGCTCGTCGCCGTACTTGTCGGTCACGTAGCGGATGACCTCGCCCCGGCGACGGTCGTCGAAGTCGACGTCGAAGTCGGGCATGGAGACGCGGTCGGGGTTGAGGAACCGCTCGAACAGCAGGCCGTGCTCCAGCGGGTCGAGGTCGGTGATGCCCATGGCGTACGCGACCATCGAGCCCGCGCCCGATCCGCGGCCGGGGCCCACGCGGATCCCGTTCTCCTTCGACCAGCCGATGAAGTCGGCGACGACGAGGAAGTAGCCCGGGAAGCCCATCTGCGCGATGACCCCGACCTCGTAGTCCGCGCGCTTGCGCACGTCGTCGGAGAAGCCGCGCGGGTAGCGGCGCACGAGGCCGCGCTCGACCTCCTTGACGAACCAGGTCTGCTCGCTCTCGCCCTCGGGCACCGGGTAGCGCGGCATGTAGTTGGCGGACTCGTTGAACTGGACGTCGCAGCGCTCGGCGATGAGGAGCGTGTTGTCGCACGCCTCCTCGTGGTCGCGGAAGAGGTGGCGCATCTGCTGCGCGGTCTTGAGGTAGAACTCGTCGGCGTCGAACTTGAAGCGGTTGGGGTCGTCGAGCGTCGTGCCGGACTGGACGCACAGGAGGGCCGCGTGGCTGGTCGCGTCGTGCTCGTGCGTGTAGTGGAGGTCGTTGGTGGCGACGAGCGGGAGGCCGAGGTCCTTCGCGAGCCGGTGGAGGTCGGTCATGATCCGGCGCTCGATGCCGAGCCCGTGGTCCATGACCTCGCAGAAGTAGTTCTCCGCCCCGAAGATGTCGCGGAAGTCGGCCGCCGCCTTGACCGCCTCGTCGTACTGGCCGAGGCGGAGGCGCGTCTGCACCTCGCCGGACGGGCAGCCCGTGGTGGCGATGAGGCCCTTCGCGTACGTGCTGAGCAGCTCGCGGTCCATGCGGGGCTTGAAGTAGTAGCCCTCGAGCGAGGCGCGGGACGAGAGCCGGAAGAGGTTGTGCATGCCCTCCGTGGTCTCGGCGAGCATCGTGAGGTGCGTGTAGGCGCCGGATCCGGACACGTCGTCCTGGCCGCCGTTGCCCCAGCGGATGCGGGTGCGGTCGCCGCGGTGCGTGCCCGGCGTGATGTACGCCTCGGTGCCGATGATGGGCTTCACGCCCGCCGCCTTCGCCTGCTTCCAGAAGTCGAATGCCCCGAACACGTTGCCGTGGTCGGTGATCGCGACAGCCGGCATCTTCTGGTCGGCCGCGGCCTGGACGAGCGGGCCGACGCGGGCTGCCCCGTCGAGCATCGAGTACTCGCTGTGGACGTGGAGGTGGACGAACGAGTCGTTGCGGGGCACGGGTCTCTTCTACTGGTCGATCGGCGGTCTGGCCATCATAGGCAGGCTCCGGGAGGGCCCTCGGGCGTGTCGCGGATCAGTCGCGCAGGACGTCGAGCGCGTGCTGCAGGTCGGCCGGGTACGTGCTCGAGAACGACGCGCGGTCACCCGTGGCGGGGTGCGTGATCTCGAGCCGCATGGCGTGCAGCCACTGCCGGTGGAGGTCGAGCTGGGCCGAGAGGGTCGGGTCGGCGCCGTACATCGCGTCGCCCGCGCAGGGGTGCCGCTGCGCGGCCATGTGCACGCGGATCTGGTGGGTGCGGCCGGTCTCCAGGTGCACCTCGAGCAGCGCCGCGCGCCGGAACGCCTCGAGCGTCTCGTAGTGCGTGACCGACGGCTTCCCGTCGGCCGTGACCGCGAACTTCCAGTCGCTGCGCGGGTGGCGGCCGATGGGCGCGTCGATGGTGCCCGCGAGCGGATCCGGATGGCCCTGGACGACCGCGTGGTAGACCTTCTCGACCTCGCGGTCGTGGAACTGGCGCTTGAGCTCCGTGTACGCGCGCTCGGTCTTGGCCACCACCATTAGTCCGCTGGTGCCGGCGTCGAGGCGGTGGACGATCCCCTTGCGCTCCTCCGCGCCCGAGGTGCTGAGGCGGAATCCGGCGGCCGCCAGCGCCCCGAGGACCGTGGGACCGGTCCAGCCGACGCTCGGATGGGCCGCGACGCCCACGGGCTTGTCGACCACCACGATGTCGTCGTCGTCGTGCACGATGCCGAGGTCGGGCACCGCGAGCGGCACGACCGACGGCTCCTGCCGCGGCTGCCAAGTGACGGCGAGCATGGATCCGCCGACGAGCCGGTCGGACTTGCCGGCCTGTCGCCCGTCCTGCGTGACGCCGCCGGCCTCCGCGACCTCGGCCGCGAAGCTGCGGGAGAAGCCGAGGAGCCGGGCGAGGCCCGCGTCGACGCGCTGCCCGTCGAGCCCGTCGGGGACGGGGATGGTGCGGTGCTCCATCGGGTGACCTCTTCCGGTGCGGTGCGGGGCGGTGCAGGTGCGGGCGGCGATGCGGGCCCGCGAACGACGACGGCGACGCGGGACCCCGAGGCTCTCAGGAGCCGGGTCCCACGCCGCCGTCGGGCGCGCGGGTGGAGCGGTGCTAGTTGCCGAACGAGGCGGTGGCGGGCGCCTCGCTGGAACCGGCGGAGTCGAGCTCGCGCAGCTGGCCCTCGATGTAGCCCTTGAGCTTGGTGCGGTACTCGCGCTCGAACGTGCGCAGCTCGTCGATGCGGCCCTCGAGGATCTGACGCTCCTTCTCCAGGGCGGCGGTCTTCGAGCGCTGCTCGGCCTCGGCCTCGGCCGCGATGCGCGCGGCGGTGGCGTGCGCCTCGGCGACGAGCGCGTCGCGCTTCTCGACGCCCTCGCGGACGTGCTCCTCGTGGAGCTTGCGGGCGAGCCTGAGCAGGCTGCTGGTGCTGGAGGTCTCGTCGTCCGCGTCCGCGACCGGGGCGGCCGTCTGCGCCGCGACCGGGGCCGGCTCGGGCTCCGGGGTGGGCTCGGGCTCGACGACGACGGGGGCCTGCTCGACCGCGGCGGGCGCGGGAGCGGGAGCGTCGATGACGGTGGTCGCGGCCGGCGCGGCGTCGCCCGACGAGAGGCGCTGGCGCAGCTCGTCGTTCTCCTGGTGGAGGCGTCGCAGCTCGACGACCACCTCGTCGAGGAAGTCGTCGACCTCGTCCTGGTCGTATCCCTCGCGGAACTTGGTCGGCTGGAAACGCTTGTTGACGACGTCTTCAGGAGTGAGAGCCATGGCCTGCCACCTCTTTTGTGCGTAGAGCGGGGTCCGCGGGTGCGGACGGGGGATTCGGGACAACGTGCGACCCAACGCTATCAGCGGATCGCGTCGCTCCGGGGACCCGGGCGCGGATCAGCGGACGCGTCGGCCGTGCCTCAGCGCATGAGGCCGCTGGCGACGTTGAACAGGATGATCGCCACGAGCATCGTGATCATCCAGCCGAAGTCGAGCGCCACGGGACCGAGGCGCAGCGGCGGGATCAGCCGGCGGACGAAGCCGATGGGCGGATCCGTGACCGTGTACGACGCCTCGGCGACGATGAGCATCGCGCCGCGCGGACGCCACTGCCGGGACAGCGACTGGACCAGGTCGAGGACGAACCGGCCCCACATGCAGATGATGAACGCCAGGAGGGCGAACCACAGGACGGTGGCGACGATGTTGACGATGATCACGGACACAAGTATGGCGGGCGCCGATGGGAGGTCCCCTCGGCGCCCGCCATCCCGGGGGCTCGGTGGATCAGCGTCCGAAGAAGGAGGCCTCGACCTCGGCCTCGGTGGCCGACTGCTCGCCGGACACGGCGACGTGCGACGGCGACAGGAGGAAGACCTTCGCCGTGACGCGCTCGATCTTGCCGTACAGGCCGATGGACAGCCCGCTGGCGAAGTCGATGAGGCGACGTGCGTCGTCGTCCGTCATCTGCGACAGGTTGATGATGACCGGGACGCCCTCGCGGAAGTTCTCGGCGATGACCTGCGCGTCCTTGTAGGCCTTGGGGTGGACGGTGAGGATCTCGTTCATTTCAGCCGGCGCCGCATTCCTTGTGGTGGTCGAGGGCTTGTGCAGGGGGGTCACGGGGGCCCGCTTCGCCTGCTGCTGGGGAGCCGGGGCGGGGGTCGGGACGGCCTGCACGGGCGACTGCTGCTGCTGCGCGGGCTGCTGTCCCTGCTGGTACTCGAGCTCCTCGTCGGCGAGTCCCAGGTACACCATGGTCTTGCGAAGTGGGTTGGCCATCATTCCTCTTTCCGGGCTCGGCCTCCGACCGGACCGCACCTCCGACATTAAGGGCCGTCGGGTCGCTTTCCCGTGATTGCCGATCCGATCCGAAGGTGTGTCGCGCCCTCGAGCAGCGCCTCGCGGAGGTCGCCGGACATGCCGGCCGAGATGGCGCGCGCGTCGGGCAGGATGCGGCGCACGTCGTCCGAGATCCCCCGGAGGCGCGCGAACGCGCGGCGGGGCTCGCCGTCGTCCGGCGCGACCGCCATGACGCCGAGGACGCGGATGCCGGCAGCGGTCGCCGCGTGCTCCGCGAGCACCTCGGCCTCCGCGGGCGGGACGCCTCCGCGCGCCGGGTCGTCGGTGAGGTTCACCTGCAGGAAGACGCGCGTCTCCCCCTCGTCGGACGCGAGCGCGTCGACGAGGGAGGCGCGGTCGACGGAGTGGATGACGGAGGCGTAGCGCCTCACCTGCCTGGCCTTCTTGCCCTGCAGCTGCCCGACGAAGTGCCAGGCGACGCCCGTGCCCTCGAGCTCGGCCGCCTTGCCCTGGGCCTCCTGGTGGCGGCTCTCGCCGAGGTCGCGGACGCCGAGGTCGACGAGGGCGCGCAGCAGCGAGACGGGCTGGAACTTGGTGACCACGATCGTGGTCACCTCCTCGCTCCGGCGGCCCGCGGCGCGGATCCCGTCGGCGACGTCCGCCTGCACGGACGCCCACCGCTCGGCGAGGCCGGGGTGGGCCTCGTCGGGGTGGGCGTCCGGCGCGTGCGCGCCGCCGGTCTGCGGAGCGTCGGTCACTTCAGGAAGTCGGGGATGTCCAGGTCGTCGCCGTCGTCCTCGAACGTCGGGTCGCTCGCGGGGACGGACGCGACGGGCGCCTCCGCCTGCGGGCGCGCCGGCGCCTGCTCGACGGCCTCGGGAGCGGCGACCGCTCCCCCGCCCGCGGCGACGAAGCCGCTGCGGCGGTTCTCGACCTTGGACGCCGGCTCGCCGCCGTCGAAGCCGGCTGCGATGACCGTGACGCGCACCTCGTCGCCGAGGGTGTCGTCGATGACGGCGCCGAAGATGATGTTCGCCTCGGGGTGCACGGCCTCCTGCACGAGCTTGGCCGCGTCGTTGATCTCGAAGATGCCGAGGTTGGATCCGCCCTGGATGGACAGCAGGACGCCGTGGGCGCCCTCGATGCTCGCCTCGAGGAGGGGCGAGGCGACCGCGAGCTCGGCGGCCTTGATCGACCGGTCGGCGCCGCGGGACGAGCCGATGCCCATGAGCGCGGATCCCGCACCCTGCATGACGGACTTGACGTCGGCGAAGTCGAGGTTGATGAGGCCGGGCGTGGTGATGAGGTCGGTGATGCCCTGGACGCCCGCGAGGAGCACCTGGTCGGCGGTCGCGAAGGCCTCGAGCATGCTGATGCCGCGGTCGCTGATCTCCAGGAGGCGGTCGTTCGGGACGACGATCAGCGTGTCGACCTCGTTCTTCAGCGTCGCCACGCCGAGCTCGGCCTGAGCCGAGCGGCGCTTGCCCTCGAAGCCGAAGGGCTTCGTGACGACGCCGATGGTGAGCGCGCCGATCGACTTCGCGATGCGCGCCACGACGGGCGCGCCGCCGGTGCCGGTGCCGCCGCCCTCACCCGCGGTGACGAAGACCATGTCCGCGCCGGCCAGCGCCTCCTCGATCTCCTCCGCGTGGTCCTCGGCGGCGCGACGGCCGACCTCGGGGTCCGCGCCGGCGCCGAGGCCGCGGGTGATCTCGCGGCCGACGTCGAGCTTGACGTCGGCGTCGCTCATGAGCAGGGCCTGCGCGTCGGTGTTGATCGCGATGAACTCCACGCCCCGCAGACCGAGCTCGATCATGCGGTTCACGGCGTTGACGCCGCCACCGCCGATGCCGACGACCTTGATGACGGCGAGGTAGTTCTGGTTGTTCGACACGACGGGCCTCCGCTAGAACCTTCGACCTCCGGTGGAGGCTTAGAGTTTACTCAGTATGCATTTCCTGATCCCGACGTTAGGGGGCCGGGGGGCGGTGCGACGACTCCCGTGCCGCGTGTCGCGAAGGCCGGGCGGGATCAGGGTCCGGCGACGGGCGCGTCGGGTGCCGACACGTCGTAGGAGCCCACGTCGCCGCGCGCCTTCACGAGCGCCTGCAGCACCTGGGCCTTGTCGACCGACCGGTCCCCGCTCCCCCACAGCACCTTCTTGCCGGTGCGGAGCGTGAGCATCACGTCGTCCGTCGTGTTCGCCTGGATGCTGTCGACCTGGGGCAGGAAGTCGGACGGCAGCGCGACGAGCACCGCCGCGGCGGCCTGGAACCGCGGGGAGGAGAAGTCCGCGCTCGGCAGGTCGATGAGCGGGTAGCCGTCGGGACGCGCCGTCGCGCGCTCGATCGTGATGCCCGCGGGATCCACGAGGTCGAAGCCCGCGCCGGACTGGATCACGGCGACGGGCGTGCGCTCGACGATGCGGATCACGAGCGTCGACGGCGGGCGGCTCTCGGTGCTGTAGCTGCGGATGAGGGGGAACGCGCGGAGCTCGTCCCCGACGCGGTCGAGGTCGACCAGCGGCAGCGGCGTACCGACCTGGTCGGAGAGAGCGGCCTGGATGCTCGCCGGCGAGACGCGATCCGCACCCTCCACCTCGACCGTGCGGAGGGCGAGCAGGGGCGAGTACACGGCGATGCCGACGACGATCGCGAGGGTGAGGACGGCGCCGAGCGCGCCGAGGAGCCCGGCGCGGCGCCGGCGTGCGCGCTGCGTGAACCGGCGCACCTCCTGGCGCTCGTAGCGCTGGCGCTCGCGGCGGGCCCGACGCAGCTGGCGGCGTGCCTCGGCGTCGCCGGTGGCCGCGCTCGCGGGACGGGCGGGGCGGTGGGCGCGAGGCGCCGGATCCGCCTCCGCGGCGGTGTGCGTGCGTCGACGGAGCGGCTTCGCGGCAGCTGCGGCGCCCGCGACTCCGCGGGCCCGTGCTCCGAGGCGACCGGCGAGGCCCCCGCGCGGTGCGGGCTCCTCCCGACCGGTGCGCGGCGCGGGCGGCGCCTGGACCGGCGCCTGCGCGAGGTGCGGCAGGACGATCGGCTCGGTGTCGGGCTCGTCGTCGTCGCGCCACGCGGCGCGGGGCCGCGCGGTCGCGGGCGTCGACGGCGAGGGTGCGGCGGGCTCCGCCGGGCCGCCGACGCGCGGCCCCGTGCCGGTGCGCGGCACGGGCGGAGGGCTGACGGGACGCGGGGTCGTGGGTCGCGACGGCGCGCCGGCACCCGGACGCGCAGCCGGGGTCGCCGGGGGCGCGGGCGCGTCGGCGGGAGGGGATCCCCGGCGGCGGCGGCGGGCGGGCGGGTCCGCGCCCTCGACGGGCGCGTCGGGCGCGGGCGGCTTCGGGACCCGGGGCCGGTCGAAGCCCTCGGGCCGCTTCACTCGCGCGGCCGGGCGGACGCGGCGGGCTGCGGGGATCCGGCGCCGCGCTCGAGCGCGCCGATCACCTGCGGGATGATGCGGTAGACGTCGCCGCAGCTGAGGGTCACGATGAAGTCGCCGTCGCGCGCGATCTCCGCCGCGCGGTCGGCCGCCTGCTGCCAGTCCGGCAGGTAGTCGACGTGGCTCGCCTCCTGGAAGCGCTCGGAGACGAGGGCGCCGGTGACGCCGGGGATCGGGTCCTCGCGCGCGCCGTACACGTCGAGCACGATGGTGTGGTCGGCGAGCTCCTCGTAGACGCGGGCGAAGTCGCCGGCCATCATCTGCGTCCGGCTGTAGAGGTGCGGCTGGTGCACGGCGATGATGCGGCCCTCCCCGACGACCGTGCGCGCGGCCTCGAGCGCGGCGCGGACCTCGGTGGGGTGGTGCGCGTAGTCGTCGTAGACGCTCACGCCGCGGACCTCGGCGTGCAGCTCGAAGCGGCGGCCCGTGCCGGCGAAGCCGGCGAGGCCCGCGATGGCGTCGTCGGGATCCACGCCCAGGCCCACGAGCACGGCGTAGGCGCCGGCCGCGTTGACCGCGTTGTGGCGGCCCGGGACGCGGAGGGCGGCGCGGCGGGAGACCCCGTCGTGGGTGAGCGTGAAGGCGACCGGGCCGTCGGTGACGATGTCGGTGATCCGGATGTCGGCTGCGGGGTCCTCGCCGAAGGTGATCACGCGGCCCTCGATGCGGGCGGTGACGCGCCGGGCGCCCGGGTCGTCGCTCGAGATGACGACGAGCTCCGACGCCGCGCTCGCGAACCGCACGAACGCGTCGTCGAAGGCCTCGTGCGAGCCGTAGTGGTCAAGGTGGTCGGCGTCGACGTTCGTGATGAGCGCGACGGACGTGTCGTAGAGGAGGAAGGACCCGTCGGACTCGTCGGCCTCGACGACGAAGAGCTCCTCGGATCCGGGGGCGCTCGAGACGCCGAGCCCGCCGATCACGCCGCCGTTGACGAAGGACGGGTCGCGTCCCGCCTCGAGGAGCGCGGTCACGATCATGCCCGTGGACGTGGTCTTGCCGTGGGCGCCCGCGACGGCGACGAGCCGCTGGCCGGAGATGAGCCAGGCGAGCGCCTGCGAGCGGTGCAGGATCGGCAGGCCCCGCTCCTTCGCGAGCACGTACTCGGGGTTGTCCTGCCAGAGCGCGCCCGTGACGACGAGCGCCTCCGCGTCGCCCACGTGCGCGGCGTCGTGGCCGACGTGGATCTCGGCGCCGAGCTCCCGGAGCGCCTGCACGGCGTCGGAGTCGCGGGAGTCGGATCCCGTGACGCGGTGGCCGGCGGCGAGGAACAGGCGCGCGATGCCGCTCATGCCGGACCCGCCGATGCCCACGAAGTGGACGCGGCCGAGCTCCGTCGGGATGTCCATGGTCAGGTCGGGTGCGATCACGTGCGGTCTCCTCGGAGGGTGGGAAGCGGGCGGGCGGCGCGCGGTCAGCGCCGCGCGGCGGTCCGGGACGGGCGGGCGGCGAGGGCGTCGCGGACGAGGTCGGCCATGCGGGCGGCGCCGTCGCGCGTGCCGACGGAGGCCGCCGCCCGGGACATGCGCGCGAGCGCCGCCGGGTCGGACAGGAGCGGGAGGACGTGCGCGAGCATCCAGTCGGGCGTGAAGTCGGCGTCGGCCACGACGATCCCGCCGCCGGCCGCGACCACGCCGCGGACGTTGACGGCCTGCTCGCCGTTGCCCACCGGGTAGGGGACGTAGACCGCGGGGAGGCCGACGGCCGTGAGCTCGGACAGCGCGCCGGCCCCGGCGCGGGAGACGACCAGGTCGGCCGCGGCGATCGCGAGCTCCATCCGGTCGGAGTAGCCGACCACGTGGTAGCGCTCGACGCCCGGGTCGGTGAACTCCTGCGCGCCGCCGACGATGTGCAGGATCTGCGCGCCCGTTCCGGTGATGCGCTCGGCCACCTGCACCACGGTGCGGTTGAGGCTGCGCGCGCCCGTGGATCCGCCCGTGACGAGGAGCGTCGGCTGGTCGGCGTCGAGGCCGAGCTCGGCGCGCGCGGCGTCGCGGACGGCCTCGCGGTCGAGGGTCGCGATCTCGCGGCGCAGCGGCATGCCCACCACCTGCGCCCGTGGGAGGACGGTGTCCGGGAACGTGATCCCGACGGCGGTGGCGACACGTGCCCCGAGGCGGTTGGCGAGTCCGGGCGACGCGTTGGCCTCGTGCACGACGACGGGGACACCCGAGCGGCGCGCGGCGAGGTAGGCGGGTGCGGCCGCGTATCCGCCGAAGCCGACGACCACGTCGACGCCGCGGTCGGCGATCATGCGGCGGATCTGCCCCACCGCCCGCGTGAACGCCGGGGCGAAGCGCACGGCGGCCCCGTTCGGACGACGTGGGAACGGCAGGCGGGCGATGGTGAGCAGCTCGTAGCCGCGGGCCGGGACGAGCCGGGACTCGAGCCCCTCGCGCGTGCCGAGCACGAGGATCGTCGCCTCCGGCTCGCGGGCGCGCAGCTCGTCCGCGACGGCGAGCAGCGGGTTCACGTGCCCCGCGGTGCCGCCGCCGGCGAGCAGGTAGGTCGTCACGAGCGCATGCCGATCACGGCGGGCACGACGTCCGGCGACTCCTCCGTCGTGGGCCTCCTGGCGAAGCCCAGCACGATGCCCATCGCCACGAGCGTCGTGACGAGCGACGACCCTCCCGACGACACGAACGGCAACGGCACCCCGAGCACCGGGAGCAGGTTGAGCACCACGGCGATGTTGACGAACGCCTGCACGATGATCCAGGTCATGACCGCGCCCGTCGCGACGCGCGCGAACGTGTCGGTGTTGGCCCGGATCACGCGGATGAAGCCGATGGCGAGCACGACGAACAGCAGGATGACGACGATGGCGCCGATGAGGCCGAGCTCCTCGCCGATGATCGCGAAGATGTAGTCGTTGTCCGCCTCGGGCAGCCACATCCACTTGGCCTTCGAGTTGCCGAGGCCGACGCCGAAGATCCCGCCCGCGGCCAGCGCGTACAGGCCGTGCGTGGACTGCCAGCAGCCACCCGCGTAGTCGCACTGCCCGGTGATGAACTCGGTGACGCGACGCATGCGGCTGTCGCTGATCACGGTCATGAGCACGGCGAGCACGGAGCCGATCGTGAGCATGAGCGTCAGCTTGCCGATCGGGATGCCCGCGAAGAACAGGGCGCCCAGCACGATGCTCGCCATGATGATGACGGTGCCGAGGTCGCCGCCGAGCGCGACGAGGCCGACGGCGCCGCCCGCGACGGGCAGCACGGGGATGAGGATGTGCGGCCAGGTCCGCAGCAGGTGGCGCTTCCTCGCGAGGATGAAGGCCAGCCAGATCACGAGGCCCACCTTGATGAGCTCGGCGGGCTGGAACGTCGTGCCCGCGATGCGGATCCAGCCGATGTTCTCGCCGACCTTGACGCCCATGGGGCCGAACACGAGCAGCTGCACGGCGCTGGCCGCGATCAGCAGCACCCACGCCCAGCGCTTCCAGAACATGGGCGGCACGAGCGAGACCAGCAGCATCAGCGGCACGCCGATGAGCGCGAACATGCCCTGCTTGAGGAAGATGCCGAAGAAGCCGCCGCCGGCGACGAACGAGTCGATGCTCGACGACGACAGCACCATCACCAGGCCGAACACGACCAGGAAGAGCGTCGTGCCGAGCAGGAGGAAGTAGGAGCCGCTCTCCGCGTGGAAGGCGCGGCCGAGGTGGATGCGCGCGGCGAGGCCGCGACGCTGCGTCCCCTCATGCCCGTCCTGCTCGGGTGCCTGCGGGGTGCGCGGACCGCGGGGGCCCGGCGCGTCAGCCGCGCGAGGGGTCCGCGTCGTTCTCGGGGGCAGTGTCATCCGCCGCACCTCCCAGGTGATGGTCGACCGCGGCCCGGAATCGGCGTCCGCGATCGGCGTAGTCGGTGAATTGGTCCATGGATGCCGCTGCCGGGGCCAGGAGGACGGTGTCGCCCTCCCGGGCCACGCCCGCCGCGAGCCGCACGGCGGACCGCATGACCTCATCAGTGTCGCTCTCGGCCACCTCGAGGACCGTGACGTCGGGCGCGTGTCGCGCGAATGCCGCGAGCACCTGGGTGCGCTCGACCCCGATCACGACGGCGGCGCGCAGGCGCGCCGCGTGGACGCGGATCAGCTCGTCGAGCTCGACGCCCTTGAGGAGGCCGCCGACGAGCCACACCACGGAGGGGAACGCCGCGAGCGACGCGGACGCGGCGTGCGGATTCGTGGCCTTCGAGTCGTCGACGAACGCGACGCCGTCGCGCTCGCCGATCCGCTCGATGCGGTGGCTGTCCAGCTCGAAGCGCAGCAGCGCCTGCCGGACGACGCCGGGCTCCACGCCGTAGGACCGGGCGAGCGCGGCCGCGGCGAGGATGTTCTGCACGATGTGCGGCGCGGCGAGGCCGACCGCGCGCAGCTCGTCGAGGGTCGTGAGCTCGAGGGCGCTCGTGAACCGCTCCTCGAGGAAGGCGCGGTCGCAGAGGATCCCGTCGACGATGCCGAGGTCGCTCGGACCCGGCGCGTCCAGGCCGAAGCCGATGGCGCGCGCGCCGTCCTGCACGTCGGCGTCGCGGAGCGCGTCCTCGGTCGCGCGGTCGGCGCGGTTGTAGACGCAGGCGACGCGCGTGTCCGCGTAGACGCGGCCCTTCGCCGCCGCGTACGCCTGGCGGGACCCGTGCCACTCCAGGTGGTCGTCGGCGAGGTTCAGGAAGGCGCTCGAGTACGGCCGCACCTCGCGCATGTAGTGCAGCTGGTGGCTCGACAGCTCGACCACGAGCACGTCGAAGCCGTCCGGGTGGCGCACGACGTCGAGCACGGGCAGGCCGATGTTCCCGCACGGCACCGCGCGCACGCCGCCCTCCTGGAGGAGCGCGGCCGTGAGCTGCGTGGTCGTGGTCTTGCCGTTGGTGCCGGTGATGGTGATCCACTCGGCGGGCGTCCCCGTCTTGTCGCGCACGCGCCAGGCGAGCTCGATGTCGCCCCACAGCGGGATCCCCGCCTCCGTCGCCCAGGCCGGCAGCGGGTGCGTCGGCGCGTAGCCGGGCGACACGACGACGAGCTCGGGCGCGAAGGCGACGAGTTCCGCAGGGACGGGCTCCTCGTCCGTCGGCCGCACGAGCCGCCCGCCGATCACCTCGAGCAGCGCCAGCCGCTCTGCCGACGCGTCGGCCGCGACCACGAGCACGTCGGCGCCGAGCTCGATGAGCGTGTCGGCCACGGAGAAGCCCGTGCGGCCGAGCCCGAGGACGGCGACGCGGAGGCCGGTCCAGTCGTCGTGCCAGCTGTGCAGGGAGTCGGGTCGCGCGAGCACCCGGCCGTCGTCGAGGGGAGCGTCCGTCATCTCTACTGCGTGATCCATTCCAGGTAGAAGGTGCCGACGCCCGCCGCCACCAGCAGCCCGGCGATGATCCAGAAGCGCACGACGACCGTGACCTCCGCCCAGCCCTTGAGCTCGAAGTGGTGGTGCAGCGGGCTCATGAGGAAGATGCGCTTGCCGTGCGTGAGCTTGAAGTAGATGCGCTGGAGCACGACCGAGCCCGCCACGATCACGAAGAGGCCGCCGATGAAGACGAGCAGCAGCTCGGTGCGGCTGAGGATCGCGAGGGCCGCGAGGGCGCCGCCGAGGCCGAGCGACCCGGTGTCGCCCATGAAGATCTGCGCGGGCGACGTGTTCCACCAGAGGAAGCCGATGAGCGCGCCCACGATGGACGCCGCGATGATGGCGAGGTCCAGCGGGCTCGCGACCTCGTAGCAGCGGTACTCGTTCTGGTAGCTGGAGACGCTGTCGCACGACTGGTTGAACTGCCAGAAGCCGATGATCACGTACGAGCCGATCGAGAAGATCGACGCGCCGGCCGCGAGGCCGTCGAGCCCGTCGGCCACGTTCACGCCGTTCGAGGCGCTCGCGACGATGAGGCAGATCCAGACGATGAACAGGCCCGTGCCGACGACCGCGCCGAGCGCCAGGAAGTCGACGGGCAGGTCGCGGAACAGGCTGATGGCGGTGGACGCGGGCGTGAGTCCCGAGACCGGGTCGCGCAGCGTGATGGCGAGCACCGCGAACACGGTGGCGACGATGACCTGACCGGCGATCTTCTGCCAGCCGCCGAGTCCGAGGGACTGCTGCTTGCGGGTCTTCAGGTAGTCGTCGAGGAAGCCGACGAAGCCGAGGCCCACCATCATGAACACCACGAGCAGGCCCGACGGCGTCACGGGGTCGAAGCGGATCCCGTCCCACGTGAGCAGGTGCCCCACGAAGTACCCGAGCACGCTCGCCAGGATGATGACGATGCCGCCCATCGTCGCGGTGCCGCGCTTGGTGTGGTGGGTCTGCGGCCCGTCGTCGCGGATGAACTGGCCCCACTGCAGCCGGTGGAACAGCTTGATGAACAGCGGCGTGAGGAACAGCGTGAAGGCGAGCGAGAACGCGCCCGCGAAGAGGAGGGCTACCACGAGTGCTTCTCCCCCAGCTCGTCGCCGAGGAAGCGGAGCCCCGCCGAGTTCGACGACTTCACGAGCACGAGGTCGCCGTCGCGGAGGATCCGATCGAGGATCTCGCGGGCCTCGTCGACGTCCTCGGCGAAGATCGACTCGCCGTCCCAGGAGCCCTGGGCGATGGCCTCGAGGTGCAGGCGGCGGGCGGCACGGCCCACCACGACGAGCTGGCCGATGTTGAGGCGCACGGCGAGCAGGCCCACGCGGTCGTGCTCCTCCTCGGAGAACTCGCCGAGCTCGCTCATCTCGCCGAGCACCGCGACCGTGCGCTGCTCCGGGCCGCGGATCTGCGCGAGCGTGCGGAGGGCAGCGGCCATGGAGTCGGGGCTCGCGTTGTAGGCGTCGTTGATCACGGTGATGCCGTTGCCGCCGAGCACCTCCATGCGCCAGCGCTCCGCGCGCTGCACGGTCTGCAGCGCGGAGACGATGGAGTCGCCGTCGACGCCGAGGGCCCACGCGCCCGCCGCCGCGGCCAGGGCGTTCGTGACGTGGTGCTCGCCGAGCACGCGGAAGGACACGGGTCGGGTGGATCCGTCCGGCAGGTGCAGCGTGAAGGTCGTGCCCGCTGCGGAGGCCACGATGTCCGTCGCGCGGACGGCGGCGCGCGCGTCGCGGCCGAACCAGAGCACGGGGGCCTCCGTCTTGTCGCTCATGGAGGAGACGCGCGGGTCGTCCGCGTTGAGGACGGCCGTGTCCTCGGGCAGCAGGTCCTTGACCATCTCGGTCTTCGTCACGAGCGTCCGCTCGATGCCGCCGAAGCCGCCCGCGTGGGCGAGGCCGACCGTGAGCACGATGCCGACGTCGGGCTTCGCCATGCGGATCAGGCGCGTGATCTCGCCCAGCCCGCTCGCGCCCATCTCCGCCACGAGGAAGCGCGTGGAGCGCGTCACCTTGAGCATGGTGAGCGGCGCGCCGACCTCGTTGTTGAAGGACGCGACGGGCGACACGGTCTCGCCCTGCGTGGAGAGGATCGCGTGCAGCAGGTTCTTCGTGGTGGTCTTGCCGTTGGATCCGGTGACCGCGACCATCCGCAGGTCGCCGAGCGCGCGCACCCGCGCGACGACCTCGTGCGCCAGGCGGCCGAGCGCGTCGACGACGTCGGGCACGAGCACCTGGGGCACGGGCAGGTCGAGCTCGCGCTCGACGAGGAGCAGCGCGGCGCCGGCCTCGACCGCGGCGGGCGCGAACAGGTGCCCGTCCGTCTCCTCCCCGGGCTTGGCGACGAAGATCCCGCCGGGCGCGATGAGCCGGCTGTCCGTGTCGACCGCGCCGTCGACGACGGTCTGCGCGGTCGCGTCGCCGCGCAGCAGGAGGCGGCCGTCGACCGCCTCGGCGATCTCGGCGAGGGTGAGGGCGATCATGTCAGCTCCAGCCTGCGTCGCGGAGGGCCGCGCGCGCGTCGTCACGGGCGGAGAACGGGATCTTGCGCCCGGCCACCTCGTGGTAGTCCTCGTGCCCGGGTCCGGCGACGAGGATGGTGTCCCCCTCGCCGACCAGCGACACCGCCGTGCGGATCGCGGTGGCGGGGTCGGGCACCTCGTGGATCTCGCGGTCGGGGACCGCGGCACGGGCACCCGCGATGAGGCTCGCCCGGATCGACGCCGGGTCCTCGTAGCGCGGGTGGTAGTCGGTGATGACCACGACGTCGGCGAGCCGGGCCGCGATGGCGCCCATCTCGGCGCGCTTCGTGGTGTCCCGGTCGCCGTCGGCGCCGAACACCATCACGAGCCTGCCCGGCGTGAACGGCCGCAGCGCCTGCAGGGTCTGCTCGAACGCGTCCGGGGTGTGCCCGTAGTCGACGAAGAAGAGGGGTCCGGTGTCGCCGGAGACGCGCTCGGCGCGGCCGGGGATGTAGGCCTGGATGCCGCCGTCGCGGTCGAGCACGTGGGCGACCGCGTCGAGGTCGTAGCCGGACTCGACGAGCATCACGATCGCGAGGCCGGCGTTGGCGGCCATGAACCAGCCGGGGACGGGCACGCGCGAGACGAGCACGCGGTTGTCGGGGCCCTCCAGCCGGAAGCCCGTGGAGTCGGGCGTCTGCTCGAGCACCGTCACGGTCCAGTCGGCCTCCACGCCCGGCTTCGAGGAGATGGTCGTCATCGGGATCCGCGAGCCCTCGACGATGCGCTGCCCCCACTCGGTGTCGAGCGAGACGACGCCGCGGCGCGCGCGGTCCGGGTCGAAGAAGGACAGCTTCGCGTCGAAGTACTCCTCGAAGTCCGCGTAGTCGTCGAGGTGGTCGTGGCTGAGGTTGATGAACGCGGCCACGTCGAAGACCAGGCCGTCGACGCGGTGCCGGGTGAGGGCCTGCGCCGAGACCTCGATCGTGACGGCGCGCACCTCCGCCTCGCGCATGCGGGCGAGGAGCGCGTGCAGCTCGCTCGCCTCGGGCGTGGTGAGGCGGCTGGTGATGCTCTCCTCGCCGATGCGCCGCTCGGCCGTGGAGGTGAGCCCGGTCACGACGCCGAGCTGGCGGAGCAGACCGTCGAGCAGGTACACCACGCTCGTCTTGCCGTTCGTGCCCGTGACGCCGTACAGCGTCGCCGGGTTCTCCGCCGAGCGGTGGACCCACGCGGCGATGTCGCCGAGGGCCGCGCGCGGGTCGGGGGTGAGGATCACGGGCAGGCCGGAGCCCTGCGCGTCGGCGAGCCCGTCGGGGTCGGTCAGCACCGCGACCGCGCCGCTCGCGGCCGCGTCGGAGGCGAAGCGGGCGCCGTGCGCGCGGGCGCCGCGGAGCCCGACGTAGAGGTCGCCGGGCTGCACGTCGCCAGAGGCCAGGGTGACGCCGGTGACCTCCACGTCGTCCACGTCGCCCACGACGTCGAGCGCGAAGTCGCTCACCAGGCCGGACAGCGACCGTGCGACGGGATGCTCGGGGCGGAGGGCGGGGGTGGCAGGGGAGGTCATCGCCCTCATCTCTCAGTAGGTCGTCGGGAGGTTCGGGGACGGCACGGTGGAGGGGGGCACCCGGTACGTCTTCAGGACCTGGGACATGATCTTCTGGAAGACGGGCGCCGCGGCCGCCGAGGACTTCATGGTATCGGGATTGGCGAGGCTGATCGACACGACGTACTGGGGGTCCTCGGCCGGCGCGAGGCCCGCGATCGACACCAGGTAGTTCTTGCCGTACTTGCCGTCGGCCTCCGCGACCTGCGCCGTGCCGGACTTCGCGGCCACCCGGTAGCCGGGGATCGTGAGGTCCTTGGAGAGGTGCCCGTCGGTGACGACCGTCTCGAGCATGTTGACGGTGGAGTCGGCGGCCTGGGGCGAGACGACCTGCGTGCCCTGCGTCGAGGGCTGGTCCGTGACGGTGCCGTCGGCGGCCTTGCAGCCGGAGACGAGCGAGAGCGGCAGCTTCACCCCGTGGTTGCCGATGGTCTGGTAGATGCTCGCGACCTGGAGGGCCGTGGTCGTGAGGCCCTGGCCGAACATGGTCGCGTAGTTGGTCTGCGGGTCCCACTCCTGGTACGGGCGCACCAGGCCGCTGCTCTCGCCGGGGAAGTCGATGGCCGTCTTCTCGCCGACCCCGAAGGCCTTGAGGTAGCCGTAGCGGTCCTCGGCCGACAGCCGCTCGCCGAGCGTCGAGATGCCCGTGTTCGAGGAGTCCATGAGGACGCCCGCCAGCGTGAAGTGCAGGTCGGGGTGGACGTAGCTGTCGCTGAGCTTCACGTTCGGGCGCGTGAAGGTGTACGGCGCCACCACGTGCGTGCCCGCGTCGGCCTTGCCGGAGTCGAGGAGCGCGGCGGCCGTCACGGCCTTGAGCGTGGATCCGGGTTCGAACGGCGAGCTGAAGGCGCGGCTCCCCCGGTCCTCCGGCTTCGTGGCGGACACGTCGTTGGGGTCGACGGACGGGTACTCGGCGACCGCGAGGACCTTGCCCGTCTTGACCTCCACGATGGTCGCGTGCCCGTAGTCGGCGCCGACCTTGACGGCCTGCTCCGCGACGGCGGTCTGCGCGAAGTACTCGAGGTCCGTGTCGATGTTGGTCATCACGTCGCTGCCGTCCTTGGCCGGCTTCTGCGTGACGGTGCTGCCGGCGATGGGCACGCCGTCCGCGCCGCGTTCGTACGTCTGCGCGCCGTCCTGGGCGGCGAGGCACGAGTCGTACTCCTGCTCGAGCCCGGCCTTGATCGTGCCGTCGCCCGCGATGTAGCCGAGGATGCTGCCCGCGATCTGGCCGTTGGGGTAGGTGCGGCTGGAGACGGCCTGGAAGTAGATCCACGGGATCTTCAGGTCCCGGATGGCGAGGTACGCGTCGACGTCGACGCCCTTGGTCACGTAGCCGAAGAGCGACTTCGGGTCCTTGGCGAGCGAGGACGTGATGAGGCCGTCGATCTCCTCGGGCTTCTGCCCGGTGATCGCGCCCAGCTGCGCCTCGGCGTCCGCGAGCGACACGTCCTGCTTGGCGGGCTTCCCGTCGTCGCCCGTGACCGTCCGGGTGAACGGCCCCGCCTTGGAGGGGTCCATCGTCACGTCGTAGCGGAGCACGCTGTCCGCGAGCACCTTGCCGTCGGCGTCGTAGATGCTGCCGCGGACGCCGGGCAGGGTCTGGGAGATGGCCCGCTTGCCCAGCGCCTCCTCGTTGAGCTCCGAGGCCTGCACGACCTGGATGTCGATCAGCTTGACGACGAAGACCCCGATGACGGCGAGTATCGCGATCAGGGAGAAGGCGATGCGCCGTCGGTTCGAGATCGTGCTCACTCGGGGGTTCCTCTCGGTGCCTGCGGTGCGGTGCGGTGCTCCGTCGGAGCGGTGTCGTGCGATGCCGGTCGCCCCGCGACGGGGCCCGGCGTCATCGGGTCTGCGGGGTCGGGATCGCCGTGGCCGACGCTAGCCCGGAGGCCGCGCCGGACGCGGGAGGCGCGCTCGGGGTCCCGGCGGTCACCCCGCCTGAGGCCTCGGCGGATCCGGGGATGGCCGAACCCGGGTCGACCGCGGCCGCGCCGTCCTGCGAAGTAGCAGCCTGGAGGGCCGCCGCGCGCTTCTTCGGGTCGCTCTCGATGGTGAGCGGGACCCCGGAGAGGAGCGAGTTGCCGATGAGCGTGTCGGCGGTGAGCGCCGTCGTCGCGCCGTCCTTCGCCTGCGGGGTGCCCTGGATGGTGCCGTCGAGCGAGAGGAAGGAGGGCGACGCGCTGGCGACCATGCCGAGGGCCTGCGCGTTCCGCGCCAGGTTCTGCGGGGACGACAGCCGGTCGACGTCCTCGGTCAGCGCCTGGTGGGTGCGGTCGAGCTCCTTCTGCTGCTGCTGGAGCGACTGGATCGCGTAGGCCCCGTCGGACAGGCCGATGGAGAGCAGGAGCTGCGCGAGGAGGACGGCGAAGAGCCCGCCGACCACGATCACGGCATAGACGGTGCGCGGTCGCGCGCGCCGCTGGCCGCGGGTGGCGACGACCTCGATGTGGCGGGTGGGCGGCTCGGCGGACGGCCGGATCCGGGGACGCGCGGTCGCGCGTGCTGCATCGGTCATGCGTGTCGCCTCCTGGCTCGTTCGGCGGCGCGCAACCGGACGGAAGCGGCGCGGGGGTTCTGGGCGATCTCGTGCTGGTCCGCGAGCTCGGCGCCGCGGACGAGGAGCTTGAGCTCCGGACGGTGCTCGGGGAGCTCGACGGGGAGCCCCACGGGCGCGGTGCTCGTGGACCGGGCGCGCAGCTCGCGCTTCACGATGCGGTCCTCGAGCGACTGGTACGACTCCACGACCACGCGTCCCCCGACGGCGAGCCGGTCGATCGCGGCCGGCATCGCGCGCGCCAGCACGCTCAGCTCCTGGTTGACCTCGATGCGCAGCGCCTGGAACACGCGCTTGGCCGGGTGCCCGGCCCGCTGCACCGCGGCGGGCGTGGCCTGCTGGATGATCTCGACGAGCCGCGCCGACGTGGTGATCGGCTCCACCTCACGCGCCTGGACGATGCGGCTGGCGTAGCGGGGGGCGAGCTTCTCCTCGCCGTAGTCGTAGAAGATGCGGCGCAGCTCGAGCTCGTCGTACTCGGCCACGACCTGCGCCGCGGTGAGGCCGGCCGTGCCGTCCATGCGCATGTCGAGCGGCGCGTCCTGCGAGTACGAGAACCCGCGCTCGACGCGGTCCAGCTGGAGCGACGAGACGCCGAGGTCGAAGAACACGCCCTGCACCTGCCCGATCCCCAGCCCGTCGAGCGCCCGCCCGATGCCGTCGTAGACCGTGTGCACGAGGTGGACCCGGTCGCCGAAGCGCGCGAGACGCTCCCCCGCGATGGCGAGGGCGTCCGGGTCTCGGTCCAGGCCCACCAGGCGGAGGCCGGGCAGCGCGTCGAGGAACGCCTCGGAGTGGCCGGCCATCCCGAGGGTGGCGTCGACCAGCACGGCGCCCTCGCCCTGGAGGGCGGGGGCGAGCAGCTCGAGGCACCGCTCGAGGAGGACGGGGGTGTGGATGTCGTCGAGGGCCATGGCATCCCGCTGTCCTGTCCGCGGCTCCTGATCCCCATCCGTCCCGACCTGCCACCGGGGAAGTGCGGCAGGGCGTCGGACGGCTGGGAGTCAGGGGCCGGGGTCAGAACAGGCCGGGGATCACCTCCTCCGCGGTGTCGGCGAACGCGCTCTCGTTGGCGGTGAGGTAGTCGTCCCACGTGCCGGCGTCCCAGATCTCGACGCGGCTGCCCGCGCCGATGACCGCCAGCTCGCGGTCGAGTCCCGCGTAGGTGCGGAGCGCCTGCGGGATGGTGATGCGGTGCTGCTTGTCCGGCGTCTCGGCGTTCGCCCCGGACAGGAAGACGCGCATGTAGTCGCGCGCCTGCTTGCTCGCGAGCGGCGCCTGGCGCATGCGGTCGTGCAGCTCCTCGAACTCGCGCGTCGTGAACACGTAGATGCAGCGGTCCTGGCCGCGGGTCATGACGACGCCGCCCTCGAGCTCGTCGCGGAACTTCGCGGGGAGGATGAGCCGCCCCTTGTCGTCGAGACGAGGCGAATGGGTGCCGAGGAACACACCGACACCCCCTGTCTCTCCGGCCGTGGTTCAGGACTTGCTCCACTTTACTCCACAGCCCTCCACCCACCGCCAGGGACGCGGGGTGAATTCGCGGGGACTGTCCCCCGATCCCAGTGATCTGCTGGCCCTTCTCGCGGGGAGGGATGTGGAGGGGAATGTGACGACCGGCGCGCCGCGGGCACGCAGAAGTGCCCCACGGGCGGTCCGAGGACGGCCGGCGGGGCGCTGGGGAGGGATATGGGCGGTGGAGGGGACAGGAGAAGGGGCCGATCCCGGTTCGGGATCGGCCCCTTCGGGTCGAGTGGAGGGCGGTGGAGGACCGCCTCAGCGGGAGGTCAGTCCTGACCGCCCTGGCGCTTCTCCCAGCGATCGTTGATGCGGTCCATGAATGAGGACGAGGAGGAGGGTCGCTTCCCGGCGCCGCGGCCGGGCGATCGAGGCGCACCCGGGGACGAAGCACCGGCAGCCGCCTCACGCGGGCTGAAGATGAGGAGCGCGCCCACGATCATGATCGCGAAGCCGAGGATGCCGATGATGGCCAGCTTGGTGATGACGCCGGCGGCCAGCGCGGCGATGCCGAGGACGATGACGAGCACCCCGACCACGACCATCGTGTAGTTCGGTCTGCTGCGGCGACCGCTGACGGTCGCCACGAAGTCTGCGTCGTTGTGATAGAGACTGCGCTCCATCTCCTCCAGCAGGCGCTGCTCTTGCTCGGAAAGCGGCATCATGTTCCCCTCAGGCTCGGGACGACGCGTTGGTATTCACTCGTGAATTCTAGCTCCCTGCCCCTGGCTAGGCTAGGCGAGTGCCCGAAAGCGACCGCCTCGTCAGCCACGTCCAGACCCGCCTCGACGACTTCCTGACGGCGCAGGCGGCGGGACTGCGGGAGATCAGCCCGGATCTTGTGCCCATCCAGGAGTTCTCCTCGGATCTGCTGAGAGGCGGGAAGCGGTTCCGCGCGCAGTTCTGCTACTGGGGATGGCGTTCGGTGATCGACCTCGAGCCCTCGCCCGCGGGGCGCCCGCAGGGCGAGGAGCGACCGGGGTACCGCGCCGTCGTCGGCGTCGCCGCGGGCCTCGAGATCTTCCATGCCGCTGCGCTCGTGCACGACGACATCATCGACAGGTCCTCCACGCGTCGCGGCCGACCCGCCGCCCACCGGCGCTTCGAGGCGCTGCATGCCGCCGGCGGCTGGGTCGGGTCCTCGCCGCACTTCGGCGAGGCGGGCGCGATACTCCTCGGCGACCTGCTCCTGGGGTGGAGCGACGAGCTCCTCATCGACTCGCTCCTCGCGCTCGCTGACGGGTCGGCGGCCCGCGCCACGCGCGCCGAGCTGGCGACGATGCGGACCGAGGTCACGCTCGGCCAGTACCTCGACGTGCTGGAGGAGGTCGCGTGGCCGACCGTGCCGGAGGACGACACGCTCGCCCGCGCCCATAACGTGATCGTCTACAAGTCCGCGAAGTACAGCATCGAGGCGCCGCTCGTCGTGGGGGCGAGCCTCGCCGGGGCGACGCCCGAGCAGGTCGCCGCCCTCCGCGCCGTGGGGCTGCCGCTCGGCGTCGCGTTCCAGCTGCGCGACGACGTGCTCGGCGTCTTCGGGGACAGCGCCGTGACCGGGAAGCCGAGCGGCGACGATCTCCGCGAGGGCAAGCGCACGGTCCTCATCGCGCTGGCCCGCCGTCGCCTGCCAGACGGGGTTCGCCGGACGGTCGACGCGCTCCTCGGTGATCCGGACCTCGACGACGAGCAGATCCGCGCGCTCCAGTCGATCCTCCGCGAGAGCGGCGCCCTCGACGAAGTCGAGGGGATGATCGCCCGCCACGTGCGGGAGTCCCTGGCGGCGTTGCGGGATGCCCCGATCAGCGCCCGGGCGAGAAATCAGCTCGAGCTGCTCGTCGACAGCGTCACCCGCCGCGTCACCTGAGCGCGACAGGGGCGGCGCGGCGGCAGGCCGAGGACCAGGCGTGCGTCGGTCAGGCGCTGGCCTGCGCGACCCGACGCACCTCGGCCTTGCGCCCGGCCAGCAGGGCGTCGACGGGGGCCGCTCCGAGGCTCGGCTCCTCGGTGAGGAGCCAGTGCATGGCCTCCTCGTCCGTGAAGCCGTTGTCGCCGAGCACGATGATCGTGCCACGCAGCTCGGACAGCGGCTCGCCGTCTCGCAGGAAGACAGCCGGCACCTTCAGCACGCCGTCGAGGCGGACCGCGAGGAGGCGCCTGTCCTCGATGAGCCGGCGCACGCGGCTGACGGTGAGACCCAGGAGGTCGACGAGATCGGGGACGGTCAACCACTCACGGTCGGCATAGGGCTCGTTCACGACTCACATGCTGGCACGTCCCGGGTCGACCGGGGAACGGGCGGCCGGCGACCGAGGCGTTCGGCGGCGACGCGCGCCTGCCTATCCGCCGAAGGGGCGTGTCGCTGTTCACTCCAGTCACATGCGTCCCTTATGTGTTCTTTTCTCTACCTGCGTGTTAACGTGGAACACCTGCATCAGGGAATCGAGCACGACGGCCGGAGTAGACCAGCATGCCCATGAGCGAACCCACTTCCCCTCGCGACCCCCACCGGTCCGCGGACGCCGCCAACGGACGCTCGGCGAATCGCCGCTCCAAGGCGCTGCTCGCGACGATGCCCATCGTGCTCGTCGGCTCCCTCGCGGTGAGCCTCGGCATGGCGACGCCCGCGGAGGCGGCCCCCGTCAAGCGCGTGCCCAAGGCCAAGTCCGGTCCGACGCAGACCAAGCTCCCCCGGGTACAGGCTCCGACGGCCGCCCCGACGGCGGCGCCCACCGTGGCCGCTCCCTCGACGTACGTGGTCGAGCAGGGAGACACCGTGGCCAGCATCGCCGGACGCTACGGCCTCTCCACCGCATCCGTGCTCGCGCAGAACGGCCTCGGCTGGAAGACCACGATCTTCCCCGGCCAGACGCTCACGCTCGGCGGATCAGGGGCGTCGTCGTCGGCGCCCGCAGCGGCGTCCACGGGATCGGGCGCCAGCTACACCGTCGTCGCGGGCGACACCGTCTCGGGCATCGCCGGACGGCACGGCGTGTCGGCGTCCTCCGTGCTCCAGGCGAACGGCCTCCAGGCCACCAGCACGATCTTCCCCGGCAACCGCCTCACGATCCCCGGCGCCGGATCCACCGCGGCGCCGGCCGCGCCCTCCGTGCCCGCCAGCGCCTCCCCTGCCGCGAAGGAGGGGCTGTCCGGCACCTACACGATCGAGACCGGCGACACGCTGCACAGCATCGCGAAGGAGTCCGGCGTCACCGTGCAGGACATCCTCAACGCCAACGGCCTCAACTGGTCGAGCATCATCTACGCGGGCAGGACGCTGACCATCCCCCACGCATCGGCTTCCGTCGTGCAGGTGGCGTCGCTCAACGGGACGACGATCATGACCGACGAGATGCGTCGCAACGCGCGCACCATCGTCGAGGTCGGACGCTCCGTCGGCGTGAGCGACTACGGGCTCGTCATCGCGCTCGCGACCGCCGCGCAGGAGTCGACCCTCCGCAACCTCGACTGGGGCGACCGCGACTCCATCGGCCTGTTCCAGCAGCGCCCGAGCCAGGGATGGGGCACGCCCGACCAGCTCCACGACACCCGCTACGCGGCGCGGGCGTTCTTCGGCGGCCCCCTGAACCCCAACCCCGGCCTCACCGCCGGGCTCCTCGACATCGCCGGATGGAAGTCCATGACCGTCACGCAGGCGGCGCAGGCCGTGCAGTACTCCGCGTACCCCGACGCGTACGCCAAGTGGGAGGCCTCCGCCTGGGCCTGGCTCGACGAGATCGGCTGACGCCGATCCGCAGGCGCACCCGCCGGGCGGCGCACCGGTGTGCCGGGGAGGCCCCGGCACCGGCGATCCCTAGAATCATCCAGTGACCTCCAGCCCGACCGACCCCATGATCGGCCGTCTCCTCGACGGTCGGTACCAGGTCAGGTCCCGCATCGCGCGCGGCGGCATGGCGACGGTCTACGTGGCGACCGACCTCCGGCTGGAGCGCCGCGTCGCCGTCAAGGTGATGCACGGGCACCTCGCCGACGACAGCGCGTTCCGCGACCGCTTCATCCAGGAGGCGCGCTCGGCCGCGCGGCTGGCGCATCCCAACGTCGTGAACGTCTTCGACCAGGGCCAGGACTCGGACATGGCGTACCTCGTCATGGAGTACCTCCCGGGCATGACGCTGCGCGAGCTGCTGCAGGAGTACGAGCGGCTGACGCCCGAGCAGACCCTCGACATCCTCGAGGCCGTGCTCTCGGGCCTCGCCGCCGCGCACAAGGCCGGCATCGTGCACCGCGACCTGAAGCCCGAGAACGTGCTGCTCGCCGACGACGGGCGCATCAAGATCGGCGACTTCGGCCTGGCGCGCGCCGTCAGCGCGAACACCGCGACCGGGCAGGCCCTGCTCGGCACCATCGCGTACCTCTCCCCCGAGCTCGTCACCCGGGGCATCGCGGACACCCGCAGCGACATCTACGCGGTCGGCATCATGATGTACGAGATGCTCGCCGGCGAGCAGCCGTTCAAGGGCGAGCAGCCGATGCAGATCGCGTACCAGCACGCGAACGACCAGGTGCCCACCCCCAGCACGGCCAACGCGTCCGTGCCGGTCGAGCTCGACGAGCTGGTGCTGTGGGCGACCGCCCGGGATCCCGAGCAGCGGCCGCGCGACGCCCGGGCGCTCCTGGACGAGCTCTACGCCGTCCAGAACCGCCTGGACGCCCGCTCAGGGGATCCGGCTCCGCTCCAGCGCACCGTCGTCTTCCCGAGCGCACCGGCCCTCCCCTCCGTCACGACCGGCGAGACGCAGGTCGTGGGCGGTCCGCCCGTGATGACGCGGCAGGAGACGGAGCGCACCGAGCCGGAGTCCGTCGTCGCGCTCGCCGCCGCCGGATCGCGCCGACGTTCGCGCGGCTGGATGCTGGCGCTGCTCGTCGTGATGCTCGCCGCCCTCGCCGGCGGCACCGGGTGGTACTACGGCCAAGGTCCGGGCGCGCGGATCCCCGTGCCGCAGGTCACCGCCATGGCGGTCGACGACGCGGCGGGCACGCTCCAGGGCCAGGGCTTCGTCGTGGCGCGCGCCGAGGAGCCGAGCGTGGACGTCGAGGTGGGGCACGTGACCCGCAGCGTCCCGGCATCGGGGACGCCCGTCGACCAGGGTTCCACCGTGACCGTCTACGCCTCGACCGGACCGAGGCTGCTCGACGTGCCCGATGTGGCCGGGGCCGCCGAGGCGGACGCCCGCACGCGCCTGGAGGGCGTGCCCTTCGTGGTGCAGGAGGCGACCATCAAGCAGTACGGCGACGCCGCCCCGGGCACCGTCGTGCAGGTGCTCGACCCCTCGGGAGCCCCGCTCGGCGCCCAGTACCCGGAACAGCAGCCCGTGACCCTGGTGGTCGCCGCGGGTCGGATCCCCGACGTCGCCGGGCGCTCGGTGGACCAGGCCGTCGCCACGCTCGCCCAGGCGGGACTCGTCGGCGAGGCGGGCAAGCAGAGCTTCAGCGACGACGTCGACGCGGGCGAGGTCATCTCGGTCTACCAGCTGGACCAGAACCCGGTGCGCTCCGGCCTCGGCGACGCCCCCGGGAGCAAGGTGGGGCTCGAGATCTCCAAGGGACCGGACCTCGTCGCGGTTCCGAAGGTCGTCGGCCTCACGCGCGATGGAGCGAAGGCCGAGCTCGACAAGGCGGGCTTCAAGTACGCGTACTCCGCGTTCTGGGATGCCCTGCCCGACAGCATCACGAAGGTCGCGTCGGCGAGCCCGGATGCGGGGGCCATGGTCCGCCGCGGGTCCACCGTCAACCTCGGCATCACTGCCTCCGGCTGATCCGGCGCTCACCACCGCGGACCAGGCATGACGATGCCCCGTCGCCTCGACGGCGGCGGGGCATCATCGTGCGGGCGGGGTCAGCTGCGCGCTGCGGCCAGCTCCTCCGCGACGAGGAACGCGAGCTCGAGGCTCTGCATGTGGTTGAGCCGCGGGTCGCACAGCGACTCGTAGCGGGTCGCGAGCGTGGCCTCGTCGATGTGCTCGGATCCGCCCAGGCACTCGGTGACGTCGTCGCCCGTGAGCTCGATGTGGATGCCGCCCGGGTGCGTGCCCGCCGCTCGATGCGCCTGGAAGAAGCCCTGCACCTCGTCCACCACGTCGTCGAAGCGCCGCGTCTTGTAGCCGGTGGGCGTGGTGAGGCCGTTGCCGTGCATGGGGTCGGTGACCCAGAGCGGGTTCGCGTCCGACGCCTTGACGGCCTCGAGCAGGGGCGGGAGGGCGTCGCGGATCCTTCCCGCGCCCATGCGCGTGATGAAGGTCAGCCGGCCGGGTTCGCGGTCCGGGTCGAGCTTCTCGATGAGCTCGTGGACCGTCTCCGGCGTGGTGGACGGTCCGAGCTTGACGCCCAGCGGGTTGCGGACGCGCGAGAGGAAGTCGACGTGCGCGCCGTCCAGGTCGCGCGTGCGCTCCCCGATCCAGATGAAGTGCGCGGACGTGTTGTACGGCGTGCCCGTGCGCGAGTCGATGCGCGTCATGGGGCGCTCGTAGTCCATGAGGAGCCCCTCGTGGCCGGTGTAGAACTCGACGCGCTTGAGGTCGTCGAAGTCGGCGCCCGCGGCCTCCATGAACTTGATGGCGCGGTCGATGTCGCGCGCGAGCTGCTCGTAGCGCTGGTTCGCCGGGTTCGCGGCGAAGCCCTTGTTCCAGCTGTGGACCTCGCGGAGGTCGGCGAAGCCGCCCTGCGTGAAGGCGCGGATGAGGTTGAGCGTCGAGGCGGCCGTGTGGTAGCCCTTCACGAGGCGCGCGGGATCCGCGGCGCGCGACTCCGGCGTGAATTCGTAGCCGTTGACGATGTCGCCGCGGTACGCGGGCAGCGTCAGGTCGCCGCGCGTCTCCGAGTCGCTCGAGCGGGGCTTCGCGAACTGGCCGGCCATGCGGCCCATCTTGACGACCGGCATGGCCGCGCCGTAGGTGAGGACGACGGCCATCTGGAGCACGGTCTTCACGCGGTTGCGGATGGCGTCCGCCGTGGCGCCCGCGAAGGTCTCGGCGCAGTCGCCGCCCTGGAGGAGGAACGCGCGGCCGTCCGCGGCGGCGGCGAGGCGCGAGCGCAGGAGGTCGACCTCGCCGGCGAAGACCAGGGGCGGCAGCAGGGCGATCTCGGCGGACGCGGCGTGGACGGCCGCGGCGTCGGGCCACTGCGGCTGCTGCTTGACCTCGAGCGTGCGCCAGTGGTCGAGGCCGGCGAGGACGTCGGGATGGGCGGGGACGAGGTGCTCAGAGGCCACGGTGGGATCCCGGTTCGTGTCGTGCGCGTGGTGCGCGGTGGAGGCGGTGCGGGCGTCGGTCAGCGGGCCGCGCTCGCGCGCTTCTCCTTGACCGAGGTCGCATAGACGTCGACGTACTCCTGGCCGCTCAGCCTCGAGAGCTCGTACATGATCTCGTCGGTGATGGAGCGGAGGATGAAGCGGTCTCCCTCGAGGCCGGCGAACCTACTGAAATCTAGCGGCTCGCCGATGACCACACCAATCCGCCGGACCTTCGGGATGCGGGTGCCGATGGGCATGACCTTCTCGGTGTCGATCATCGCGATCGGGACGACCGGGACGTCGCCCTCGAGGATCATGCGCGCCACGCCCGTGCGGCCGCGGTACATGCGCCCGTCGGGGCTGCGGGTGCCCTCGGGGTAGATGCCGAGCATGCGGCCCTCGGCGAGCACGCGGAGGCCCGTGTTGAGCGACGCCTCGGACGCCTTGCCGCCGGAGCGGTCGATGGGCAGCATGCCCGTGGCCGTGAAGAACATCTTGGTGGCCCAGCCCTTGAGGCCGGTGCCGGTGAAGTAGTCGCTCTTCGCGAGGAAGACGAGGTTGCGGTCGACCAGGAGCGGCAGGAACACCGAGTCGATGAACGACAGGTGGTTGCTCGCGAGGATCACGCCGCCCTTGGCGGGGATGTTCTCCAGCCCGGTGACCCACGGTCGGAACGTGCTCCGGAGGAGGGGTCCGGCGACCAGGTTCTTCATGAACCAGTAGAACATCGTCGGTCACCTTCCGGGTGGGGTCGCATCCAGCATAGGCGGCCGGGGCGGCGCGACGCCGCAGGCCGGCGCCCGGGCTCAGGCCCCGTGGTGCAACGCGGCGGCGTGACGTCGGGCGAGGTCGGCCGCGCCCACGACGCCGGCGTCGTTCACGAGCTCGGCGATGCGGAACTCGGGCTCCGGGTGGTAGCCGCGGGCCGGGAGGTGCGCGAGGTACGCCTCGCGGATGGGGTCGAGCAGCAGGTCGCCCGCCTGCGCGACGCCGCCGCCGATCACGAACATCTGGGGATCGAGGATCGCGCCGATGCTCGCGGCCGCCTCGCCGAGCCAGCCGCCGAGGCGGCGGAGGGCGAGGAGCGCGCCGGGGTCGCCGGCCTGGATGAGGTCGCTGACGTCGTGGCCGGTGAGCGTCCCCACCTCGCGGCGGCGGGCGGCGAGGCCCTCCCCGTGCGTCCCGCCGAGGTCGGCCAGCTCGTCGGCGGTGCGCAGGAGCGCGCGGCCGGATCCGTACTGCTCGATGCATCCGCGGGCGCCGCAGCCGCACGGCAGGCCGTCGGGCACGACGCGCATGTGCCCGAGCTCCGCGCCCGCGCCGAAGCCGCCGCGGAAGAGCCGGTCGTCGGCGACGATCGCGCCGCCCACGCCCGTGCCGATCGTGAGGGTCACCATGTCGCTGACCAGGCGGCCCGCGCCGTAGCGGAACTCGGCCCACCCGGCGGCGTTCGCGTCGTTCTCGATGACGATGGGGAGGTCGATGCGGCCGCGCAGCTTCTCCCGCACCGGCTCGTTGCGCCAGTTGATGTTCGGGGCGTAGTAGACGGTGGACTGCGCGGCGTCGATGAAGCCGGCCGCGGCCACGCCGACCGCGACGACGTCGGGATGCTGGGCACGGAGCCGCGCGACCATCCCGACGACGGCCTCGACGATCGCGTCGGGGCTGCTCGCCTCGGTGGGCGTGCGCTCCTCCGCCGTGATGACGCCGAGCTCGTCGACCACGGCTCCCGCGATCTTGGTCCCGCCGATGTCGATCCCTACTGCATGCACTCCGCGGGCCCTTCCTCATCGTCTCGCCCGTCGATCCTACTGACGCGCCGGACGCCCCCGACCGGGGACGAGCGCCCGGCGGGCCCGGCCCGTAGTCTGATCACATCCATTTCCGGTACCGAGGGAGTTGCCGTGGAACAGCACACCATGCCCGCCGTCGTCGAGGCGAGACCCGACGACAACATCACCGACGTCCTGGTGCACCGCGTGAGGACGAGCCCCGACGCTCCGCTGTTCGCGCTGCCGGACGGGTCGGGCGGGTGGAGCGACGTCTCGGCGTCCGAGTTCCACCGCCAGGTCGTCGCCCTCGCGAAGGGACTCGTCGCCGCGGGGATCGAGCCGGGCGAGCGCATCGGCATGATGTGCCGGACGCGCTACGAGTGGACGCTCGTGGACTTCGCGGTGTTCTTCGCCGGAGCCGTCCTCGTGCCGGTCTACGAGACCTCCTCCCCCGGCCAGGTGCACTGGAACATGCAGGACTCGGGCAGCGTCGCCATGATCCTCGAGTCCGCCGAGCACTTCTCCCGCTTCGACGAGGTGCACCCGGAGCTGCCCGCCGTCCGCCGCGTCTGGCAGATCGACCTCGGCGACCTGGACAAGCTCGCCGAGCAGGGCGTCGACGTGCCGGACGCCGAGATCGAGCGACGCCGGAACATCGCGGTCGGCTCGGATATGGCGACGCTCATCTACACCTCCGGGACCACCGGCCGGCCCAAGGGCTGCATCCTCACGCACGCGAACTTCGTGGAGCTCGCGCGGAACGCCGAGGTGGCGATGGAGGAGGTCGTGCAGGTCGGCGCCTCGACGCTGCTGTTCATCACGACGGCGCACGTGTTCGCGCGCTTCATCTCCATCCTCAACGTGCAGGCGGGCGTGAAGACCGGGCACCAGGCCGACACGACGCAGCTCCTGCCCGCGCTCGCGTCCTTCCGGCCCACGTTCCTGCTCGCGGTCCCGCGCGTCTTCGAGAAGGTCTACAACTCCTCGGAGCAGAAGGCCGAGGGCGCGGGCCGCGGGAAGATCTTCCGCCGGGCGGCCGACGTCGCGTACGCGCACTCGGTCGCGGTCGACGCCGGATCCGTGCCGCTCGCGCTGAAGCTGCAGTACAAGGTCTTCGACGCGCTCGTGTACTCCAAGATCCGGCAGGCGATGGGCGGGCGCGTGCGCTTCGCCGTCAGCGGGTCCGCGCCGCTGGGCCTCCGGCTCGGGCACTTCTACCGATCGCTCGGCCTCACCATCCTCGAGGGCTATGGACTCACGGAGACGACGGCGCCCGTGAGCGTGAACCTCGTGAGGGGCTTCCGCATCGGCACGGTGGGCCCGGCCATGCCCGGCGTGACCACGCGCATCACCGACGAGGGCGAGATCCAGGTGAAGGGCGTCAACGTCTTCGACGGCTACTGGCAGGACGAGGAGGCGACCGCGGCGGTCTTCGACGACGGGTGGTTCCGCACGGGCGACCTCGGCAGCTACGACGCCGACGGCTACCTCACGATCACGGGCCGCAAGAAGGAGATCATCGTGACCGCCGGCGGGAAGAACGTCGCCCCGGCCGCGCTCGAGGACCCGATCCGGGCGAACCCGCTCGTCGGGCAGGTCGTGGTGGCGGGCGACCGGCGGCCGTTCATCTCGGCGCTCATCACGCTGGATCCGGAGATGCTCACGGTCTGGCTCGGGAACAACGGCCAGGACCCGGCCATGTCGCTCGAGCAGGCCTCGCAGAACCCGGCGGTGCTCGCCGAGGTGCAGCGCGCGGTCGACGCGGCGAACGCGACGGTGTCGCGCGCCGAGTCCATCCGCAAGTTCGTCGTGCTGCCGGTGGAGCTGACCGAGGCGGCCGGGCACCTGACGCCGAAGCTGAGCATCAAGCGCCAGGTGGTGCTCGACGCCTTCGCCGACGTGATCACCCGGATCTACGAGGCGGCGCCGACCACCGAGGGGCACTCGCTGGTCCACTGACCGACGCCGTCGACCCGCGCGAGCGCGCGGGTCGACGGAGCGGGCGGGGTCAGAACCAGTCGGACTCGCGGACCTGCTTCATGGCCTCGCGGCGGCGCTGCTTGTCGAGCCGGTCGAGGTAGACGAGGCCGTCGAGGTGGTCGACCTCGTGCTGGAAGGCCTGCGCGAGCACGCCCGTGCCCTCGATGCGGACGGGCTTCCCGTCGAGGTCGAGTCCCGAGATGACGGCCTCGGGGTGGCGCATGGTGGGGAACCAGAGGCCCGGCACCGAGAGGCAGCCCTCGTCGACGAGGACGGCCTCGCCGCGGAGCTCCTCGATGACGGGGTTGAGGACGTAGCCGAACGCCGGCCCCACGTTGTAGCTGAATGCCCGGAGGTTGACGCCGATCTGCGCGGCGGCCACCCCGGCACGGCCGTCGGGCCGCACGCTGTCGAGGAGGTCCTCGACCAGGGCGCGCACGCCCTCGTCGATCTCGTGGATCTCCGAGGAGACGGTCTTCAGCACCGGATCGCCGAACAGGCGGATCTGTCGTTCAGTCATTCTCTGCTTCCGTGGGTCCTCATTCGGCGGCGGGTCAGGATCGACCGGCCCCCGCGGGCGCGTCGCCCCGCCCATTCTCCCGTGCCCAGTCGGCCACCGCGGACTCGGCGGCGAGCAGCGCGTTCTCGACGATCTCCGTCACGGCCGGGTGCGGCCAGTACTGCGCACGCGCGAGACCGGTGACCCGGTGGCCGAGGCTCGCGGCCAGGAGGAGCGGCTGGATCAGCGCCGCCGAGTCCGAGCCGATGATGTGCGCGCCGAGGAGCGTGCCGCCGTCGCGCGGATCCACCACGAGCTTGCAGAACGACGTCGTGTCCTCGAGCGCCCAGCCCCATGCGGTGGACGAGTACGGCTGCTCGATCGTGACGACGGGTCCGGCCGCGCGCGCCTCCGCCTCGGTCAGGCCGAAGGACCCGATCTGCGGGCGCGAGAAGACCGCCTGCGGCACGGGACCGGGCGCTCCCCCGACGAGGTCGTCCGGGTGCAGCAGGTTGTGCTGCACGACGCGGGCCTGGTGGTTGGCGACGTGCTTGAGCTGGTGGTCGGCGCTGATGTCGCCGAGCGCGAAGACGCCGGGCACCGGCTCGCCGCCCGCGAGCACGCGCTGCCGGTCGTCCACGACGATGCGGCCGTCATCGTGCAGGTCGTAGCCCGCGTTCGCGACGGCGAGCGTGTCCGTGTTGGGGACGCGGCCGAGCGCGACGAGCACGGCCTCCGTCTCGACCAGGTGGCCGGAGGCGAGGCGCGAGCGGAGCACGTCGCCGTCGCGCTCGATCTCCTCGACCTCGCAGTCGGTGATGACGTCCCACTGCGTGCGGGCGAGCGTGGTGAAGCGCGTCGAGACGTCGGCGTCGAGGTTGCCGAGCAGGTGGGCGGACCGGGCGACCTGCGTCACGTGGACGCCGAGGTGGCTGAATACGTGCGCGAACTCGGCCGCGACGTAGCCGCCGCCGACGATGAGGAGCGAGGCGGGCAGCTCGGCGATCCGCATGATCGAGTCGGAGTCGTGGATGTCCGGATCGGGCGCGTAGGCGGCCTGCAGCGGCCGGGGGCGGGAGCCCGCCGCGAGCACGATGCGGTCGGCGAGGATGCGCTGGCCGCTCGCCGAGACGAGCACGCCGGGGGCCTCGAAGCCGACGCTCTCGCGCAGCAGCGTGACGTTCTCCATCCCGCTCTCGCGCCACTCGCGACCGCCCTCGCTGATCGCGTCGATGCGGCCGAAGACGCGCGCGCTGATCGCGGGCCAGTCCACGGCGTCGACCGACGCGCGGATCCCGAGGGCGGCGCCGTCGCGCGTCTCCGCCGCCACGTCCGCCACGTGGACGAGCATCTTCGTCGGGATGCAGCCCGCGTTGAGGCACGTGCCGCCGAAGTGCTCGCCGTCGTCGACGAGCAGCACGCGCTGGTCGGCGAAGCGCTCGTCGGCGATCGAGTTGCCGGATCCGGCCCCCACGATCACGAGGTCGTAGCGCTCGTCCTGCTGCGGGTCTCGGTCCGTCATGTCCTGGCTCATCTCCTACTGCTCGACGACCACGAGCAGGTCGCCCGCGTCGACCTGCTGGGTGGTCGGCACCGCGAGGCGCGCGACGCGTCCCGCGACGGGCGACGTGATGGCCGCCTCCATCTTCATCGCCTCGATGGATGCGACGGGCTGGCCGGCGGCGACGACCTGGCCCTCCTCGACCTTCAGCGTGACGACGCCGGAGAACGGCGCCGACACGTGGCCGGGGTTCGTCGGGTCGCCGCGCTCGGCGACGGCGGTCGTGACGGCGATGCCGCGGTCGCGCACGAACACCGGGCGGAGCTGGCCGTTCATGACGACCATGACGGTGCGCATGCCCGACTCGTCGGCGTCGCCCACGGCTTCCAGCCCGATGAGGACCTCGACGCCCCTGCTGATCCGCACCGCGTGCTCCTGCCCCGGGCGCAGGCCGTGCAGGTAGTCGTCCGTGTCGAGCACGGAGAGGTCGCCGAACAGCTCGCGGATGGTCTCGAACTGCTCCGTCGGCTGCGGGAAGAGGAGGTGGTTGAGCGTGCGGCGCCGGGCGGCCCCCGGCACCTCGAGGGCGGCGCGGTCCTCGGCGGACACCGGCGTGACGCCGATGCGCACGTCGCGTCCCTGGAGCACGCGGGTGCGGAAGGGCTCCGGCCAGCCGCCGGGCAGGTCGCCCAGCTCGCCGGCCATGAAGCCGACCACCGAGTCGGGGATGTCGTAGTCCTGGGGGTTCCGCTCGAAGTCGGCCGGATCGGCCTTCGCGGCCGCGAGCTGGAGGGCGAGGTCGCCGACCACCTTCGAGGACGGCGTGACCTTGGGGATCCGGCCGAGGATCCGGTCGGCCGCGGCGTACATGTCCTCGATCAGCTCGAAGTCGTCGGCGAGCCCGAGCGCGATCGCCTGCTGCCGGAGGTTCGAGAGCTGGCCCCCCGGGATCTCATGCCGGTACACGCGCCCGGTCGGCCCCGCGAGCCCGGACTCGAACGGCCGGTACAGGCGGCGCACGGCCTCCCAGTACGGCTCGAGGTCGCTGACCGCGTCGAGCGAGAGGCCCGTGTCGCGCTCGGTGTCCGCGAGGGCGGCGACGAGCGCGGACGCCGAGGGCTGGCTCGTGGTGCCCGACATGGGCGCGCTCGCGACGTCCACCGCGTCGGCGCCGGCGTGGCTCGCCGCCAGCAGGGTCGCGAGCTGGCCGCCCGCGGTGTCGTGCGTGTGGACGTGGACGGGGAGGTCGAACTCGCGGCGGAGCGCGGTGACGAGCTTCTCGGCGGCGGCGGGACGCAGGAGCCCGGCCATGTCCTTGATCGCGAGGATGTGCGCGCCCGCCGCCACGCTGCGCTCGGCCAGCCGCACGTAGTAGTCGAGCGTGTAGAGCTCCTCCGACGGGTCGAGCAGGTTGCCCGTGTAGCAGAGGGCGACCTCGGCGACCGTGGTGCCGGTGGCGAGCACGGAGTCGATCGCGGGCCGCATCCGCTCGACGTCGTTGAGCGCGTCGAAGATGCGGAACACGTCGACGCCCGTGGCCGCCGCCTCCCGCACGAACGCGTCGGTGACCTCGGTGGGGTACGGCGTGTAGCCGACGGTGTTCGCGCCGCGCAGCAGCATCTGGATCGCGACGTTCGGGAGCGCATCGCGCAGCGACGCGAGCCGTTCCCACGGGTCCTCCCCGAGGAAGCGCAGCGCCACGTCGTAGGTGGCGCCACCCCAGGCCTCGACGGAGAGGAGCTCGGGCGTCGTGCGCGCGACGTACGGGGCCACCGCCACCAGGTCGCGCGTGCGGACGCGCGTGGCCAGCAGCGACTGGTGGGCGTCGCGGAAGGTCGTCTCCGTGACCGCGAGGGCGGTCTGCGCGCGCAGGGCCTCGGCGAAGCCGCGCGGTCCGAGCTCGAGGAGCCGCTGGCGGGATCCCGCGGGGGCCGGCAGCCGGAGGTCCACGTCGGGCAGCTTGTCGGCGGGCCGGACGACCGCGGTGCGCGGCCCGTTCGGCTGGTTGACGGTGACGTCGGCGAGCCAGTTGAGGATCTTCGTGCCGCGGTCCTTCGACACGTTGCTGCGGACGAGGCCGGGACGCTCGTCGATGAAGGACGTGCTGATGTCGCCCGCCTGGAAGTCGGGGTCGTCGAGCACGCCCTGCAGGAACGGGATGTTCGTGGACACGCCCCGGATCCGGAACTCGGCGAGGGCGCGCTTGGCGCGTGTGACGGCGGCCGGGAAGTCGCGGCCGCGGCACGTGAGCTTCGCGAGCATCGAGTCGAAGTGGGGGCTGATCTGCGCGCCGGTCGCGACCGTGCCGCCGTCGATGCGGATCCCGCCGCCGCCCGGCGAGCGGTACGTCGTGATCTTGCCGGTGTCCGGCCGGAAGCCCTGGGTGGGATCCTCCGTCGTGATCCGGCACTGCAGCGCCGCGCCGCGCAGCACGATCGCGTCCTGTCGGAGGCCGAGCTCCGTGAGGGTCTCCCCCGCCGCGATGCGCATCTGCGACTGGACGAGGTCGACGTCCGTCACCTCCTCGGTCACGGTGTGCTCGACCTGGATGCGCGGGTTCATCTCGATGAAGACGTGCTGGCCCGCCCGCGGCCCGTCGGTGTCGAGCAGGAACTCGACCGTGCCGGCGTTGACGTAGCCGATGCTGCGCGCGAAGGCGACGGCGTGCGCGTGCATGGCGTCGCGGATCGCGGGATCGAGGTTCGGCGCGGGCGCGATCTCGACGACCTTCTGGTGCCGGCGCTGCACCGAGCAGTCGCGCTCGAAGAGGTGCACGGTCTCCCCCGTGGCGTCGGCGAGGATCTGCACCTCGATGTGCCGCGGCCGGAGCACGGCCTGCTCGAGGAACATGGTCGGGTCGCCGAACGCGCTGTCCGCCTCGCGCATCGCGGCGCGGAGCGCGTCCTCCAGGTCCTCCGCGCGTTCGACGCGCCGCATGCCGCGGCCTCCGCCGCCCGCGACGGCCTTGGCGAAGATCGGGAAGCCGATGCCCGCCGCCTGCTCGAGCAGCAGCTCCACGTCGGTCGACGGCGGCGTGGACGCGAGCACCGGCACGCCGGCCGCGGTCGCGTGCTCCTTGGCCGTGACCTTGTTGCCGGCCATCTCGAGCGCCCCGGCGTCGGGGCCGATGAAAACGATGCCGTTCGCCGCCGCGGCGCGCGCCAGGTCCGGGTTCTCCGACAGGAAGCCGTACCCCGGGTAGATGGCGTCGGCGCCCGACTCCTTCGCCACGCGGATGATCTCGTCGACGTCGAGGTACGCGCGGACCGGATGGCCCTCCTCGCCGATCAGGTACGCCTCGTCCGCCTTGAGCCGGTGCAGCGAGTGCCGGTCCTCGTGCGGGTAGACGGCGACCGTGCGGGCGCCCAGCTCGACGGCGGCCCGGAACGCGCGGATCGCGATCTCCCCGCGGTTGGCGACCAGGATCTTCTCGAACATGGCGGGGCCTCTCGTCGGATGGGGCTCGGGCACCCCCGCGTTTAGGTCTTCCCAGAGTATCGACGGTAGCCTCTCCCACGTGCATGTACTGAGCGTCAGCTCCCTCAAGGGGGGCGTGGGAAAGACCACAGTGACCCTGGGACTGGCGTCCGCCGCCTTCTCCCGCGGCTTGAGGACCCTCGTGGTCGACCTCGACCCGCAGGCCGACGTGTCCACGGGCATGGACATCCAGGTCGCCGGGCACCTCAACGTGGCCGACGTCCTCGCCTCGCCCAAGGAGAAGATCGTCCGCGCGGCCATCGCGCCCAGCGGGTGGACCAAGGGCCGCCCCGGCACGATCGACGTCATGATCGGCAGCCCGTCGGCCATCAACTTCGACGGACCGCACCCCAGCATCCGCGACATCTGGAAGCTCGAGGAGGCCCTCGCGAACGTCGAGGCCGACTACGACCTCGTGCTCATCGACTGCGCGCCCTCGCTCAACGCCCTCACGCGCACCGCGTGGGCGGCCAGCGACCGCGTCACCGTCGTCACCGAGCCCGGCCTCTTCTCCGTCGCCGCCGCCGACCGCGCGCTGCGCGCCATCGAGGAGATCCGCCGCGGCCTCTCCCCGCGCCTGCAGCCCCTCGGCATCATCGTCAACCGCGCCCGCGTCCAGTCGCTGGAGCACCAGTTCCGCATCAAGGAGCTCCGCGACATGTTCGGCCCGCTCGTGCTGAGCCCGCAGCTGCCCGAGCGCACCTCGCTCCAGCAGGCGCAGGGCGCCGCCAAGCCGCTGCACGTGTGGCCCGGCGAGAGCGCGCAGGAGATGGCGCGCAACTTCGACCAGCTGCTCGAGCGCATCATGCGCACGGCGAAGATCGGCGACTACGCGGAGAACGCAGCGCGCTGACCCGTCCGCTCCCGATCGCCGCTCCTCCTCGAGGGGCGGCGTTCGTCGTCTCCGAGGCCGGGCGGGAGTACCGCCGACCCGGGCTCGGGTCTAGGACGCCTTGACGGCGCGACGCGCGGCGAGCTCGTCGGTGGGATCCACGGTCTGCGTGTCGATCTCGACGAGGGAGTGCTCGACCTCGCGGAGGACCTTGCCGACGGCGATGCCGAAGACGCCCTGACCGCGGCTCACGAGGTCGATGACCTCGTCGTTGCTGGTGCAGAGGTAGACGCTGGCGCCGTCGCTCATGAGCGTGGTCTGCGCGAGGTCGACGACGCCGGACTCGCGGAGCTGGTTCACGGCGGTGCGGATCTGCTGCAGGGAGATGCCGGTGTCGAGGAGGCGCTTGACGAGCTTGAGCACGAGGATGTCGCGGAAGCCGTAGAGGCGCTGCGTGCCGGAGCCGGATGCCCCGCGGACGGTGGGCTCGACCAGGCCGGTGCGGGCCCAGTAGTCGAGCTGGCGGTAGGTGATCCCCGCGGCACGCGCGGCCACGGCACCACGGTAGCCGGCGCTCGCGTCCATCTCCGGGAGGCCGTCGGTGAAGAGCAGACCGAGGTCGTAGCGCCCGGAGTCCGGGGTGGAGTCGCTCATCGTTCTGCCTTCCACCCCTCAGCGCTCGCCCCGGTGGGGTTCGCGCGCTGCTCGGGTCGGTTCGTCGGGTTCGTGTTCTCACGGTAGCGGGGCCCGCGGGCCCGATCAACGACATCCGGCGGAAGCGCCCGGCGTGTCGTCCCGGCCCTCCACCGCGCCCCCGTCGGGGGTGCGCATCGACCGGTCCCGACGGATCCCTCCGGCATGCGGATGGCCCCGTGCGGACACGTCAGCCTATCGGCCCCGCTCGTCGACGCGAACGCGGTCAGGACGAGAGGCGGCCGAGCGCGGAGCGGATGAGGCTCCCCCGCACGACCTCGAGCTGCGTGGCGATCTCGCGGGCGAGCTCCGCGGCGTGCGCGCGGCTCGACGCGTCGCGGCGGCGGGACACGGGCACCAGGGCGGACTCGATGAGGCTCAGCTCACGCTCCGCCGCCTGGCGGAATCCGCGGAGGTGGCGCGGCTCGATGCCGGTGCGCTGCAGCTCGACGAGCGCGCGCATCACCTGCACGGCCTCCTCGCCGTAGACCTCCGCCGGCATGAGCACGCCCGCCGTGATGGCGTCGCCGAGGAGCGGGGCGGTGGCGCCGGACTCGCGCACGAGCTCGGCGCGGCTGTAGCGGCGCTCCTGGTCGAGCATGGAGGCCGACGGGACGGGCGCGCCGCCGGGGAGCGCGGGTGAGAGCCCGGCGTCGACGTCGTGCAGGTAGGAGCGGATGACCTTGAGCGGGAGGTAGTGGTCGCGCTGCATCCCGAGGACGGTGCGCAGGCGCTCGACGTCGGCGGGACTGAACTTGCGGTAGCCGGACTCCGTGCGGGACGGCTGGACCAGTCCCTGCTCCTCGAGGAAGCGGAGCTTGCTGTTGGTCAGGTCGGGGAACTCCGGCGTGAGGCGCGCCAGCACCTGCCCGATGCTGAGGAGACCGGGGGTGCGGGCTGGCGTCGACCGGGCGGCGGACGCCGGCACTACTCGGTCGTCCGGCCGACGAGGTCGGTGCGCGACGCGTAGAACGTGAGACGGAACTTGCCGACCTGCACCTCCGCGCCGTCCTGGAGGAGAGCGGTGTCGATCCGCACGCCGTCGAAGTAGGTGCCGTTGAGGGAACCGAGGTCCTTGACCTGGAACGACGTGCCCTGGCGGACGAACTCCGCATGGCGGCGCGACACGGTGACGTCGTCGAGGAAGATGTCGGCGTCCGGGTGGCGGCCGGCGACCGTGACGTCGGCATCGAGGAGGAAGCGCGCGCCCTGGTTGGGGCCACGGCGGACGACGAGGAGGGCGGATCCCGAGGGGAGCGCCGTGACGGCGTCCTTCTCCTCCGCGGAGATGGCGCCGTCGAGGCCCGCGAGCGCCGCCCCGAGCTCATCGCGGAAGGTGGCCGTGGTGTCCGTGCTCGTGTACTGCTCGGGCACGCGCGTGGCGCCGTGACCCTCTTCGCGTCCATCCATGGTGGTACCTCCTGTGACCTGACAGCGTAACGGATCGGACACGGCCGGGACCACGGTGGACGGCACCCGGGCGTGGCCCCGTTCGGGGTCAGCGGGAGGAGGCGCGCGGCTCGTCGCCGAGCTCGCCCGAGCGCGTGACGTCCGCCTCGAGGGCCTGGGCCGGGGCCGCGAGCCGGGCGTCGTGCTCGGTGCCCATGCTCTTCTCGTCGAAGGGGTCGCCGCCGCCGAGGACGAGCGCGACCCGGTCGGCGTCGATGCCGCGGGTCCAGGTGCCGATGAGGAGGGTCGCGACCGCGTTGCCGGTGAAGTTCGTGAGGGCGCGCGCCTCCGACATGAAGCGGTCGATGCCGACGATGAGCCCGACGCCGTCCACCAGGTCGGGGCGGTGCGACTGCAGGCCGCCCGCGAGGGTCGCGAGGCCCGCTCCCGTGACGCCCGCCGCGCCCTTCGACGCGATGATCATGAAGACGAGGAGCGACACCTGCTCGCCGAGGGCCAGCGGGCTGCCGAGCGCGCGCGCGATGAAGAGCGACGCCATCGTGAGGTAGATCGCCGTGCCGTCGAGGTTGAACGAGTAGCCCGTGGGCACGGTGATGCCGACGACGGGCTTGGAGACGCCCACGTGCTCCATCTTCGCGATGAGGCGCGGCAGCGCGACCTCCGACGACGACGTCGAGACGATGAGGAGGTACTCGCGGCCGAGGTACCGCATGAGCTTGAAGATGTTGACGCGGGCGACGAGCCACAGGAGCGTGCCCAGGATCACCACGATGAACAGCGCGCACGTGATGTAGAAGCCGATCATGAGGGTCGCGAGGCTGATGACGGCCTGGAACCCGGTGGCGCCGACGACCGCGGCGATGGCGCCGAACGCGCCGACAGGGGCCACCCACATCACCATGCTCAGGATGCGGAACACGAGGACCTGGATGTTGCGGATCCCCTCGAGCACGGGCTCGCCGCGCTTCCCCAGCTGCTGCAGCGCGAAGCCGACGAGGAGCGCCACGAAGAGGGTCTGCAGGATGCTGCCCGAGGTGAGCGACGAGAGCAGCGACGTCGGGATGATCGAGAGGAGGAAGTCCGTCTCGCCGGTCGCCTCCGTCGAGCCCGCCGGCGCGCGCAGGCCGCTCAGGTCGAGGCCGTCGCCCGGGTGGATGAGGTTGCCGACGACGAGGCCGATCGCGAGCGCGAACGTCGACATGACGATGAAGTAGAGGAGCGCGAGGCCGCCGACGCGACCCACGGTGGCCGCCTTCGCGACCGAGCCGACACCGAGCACGATGGTGCAGAAGATGATGGGCGCGATCATCATCTTGATGAGGGCCACGAACGCGTCGCCGATGGGCTTCAGCGCCACGCCCGTCTCGGGGGCGACGAGCCCGACCGTGACGCCCAGGATCACCGCGACGATGACGGCGATGTAGAGGTAGTGCTGGCGGTCCAGGCGGCGGAGCGCGGCGATGGGGTGGGTCATGGGACGTCCTTGTCTCGTGAGCGGCGCCGGCGCACGGGTGCACCAGGCGGTCCTCGCCAGGATGGCCCACGCGCGGGGGCGCTCCGGCGTTGTGTTCATAATGTTCCTGCCGGGTGTCGGCGGACGCGAGGGGGCAGCATGGCGCGACGCGCGCTCGCCGAGCCGCCCCGTCCCCCGCGGACGGTCCGCCCCCGGGTGGGCCTCCCCCGCGGCATCGCCGCCCGGCTGCTGGTCGTCCAGCTCGCGGTCCTGCTCCTCGTCGCCGTCGTCGCGACCACGGCGCTCTGGGCCGACTCGCGGCAGCGCGCCGAGCAGGCCGCGGCGGACCGGAGCCTGGCCGTCGCGACGACCGTGGCCGACTCGCCGCGGGTGGCGGAGGGGCTCGCGTCCGCGGATCCCACGGCCGCCCTGCTCGACTACTCGCTCGACGTGACGCGCGACACCGGGGTCGACTTCGTCACGATCATGGACCGCGACACCGTGCGCGTGACCCACCCGGACCCCGACGAGATCGGCCGCAGGTACCTCGGCACGACGGGACCCGCGCTCGCCGGGCGGTCGCTGACCGAGACCTTCACGGGGACGCTCGGGCCGAGCGTGCGCGCGGTGGTGCCCGTGCGCGGCGCGGACGGCGGCATCGTGGGGCTGGTCGCGGCCGGCGTCACCGTCGACCGCGTCACGGAGGTGCTCGGCGCGCGCCTGCCGGGGCTCGTCGGCACGGTCGGGGCGCTCGCGCTCCTCCTCGCGGCCGGGGCCGTGCTCCTCAGCCGCTCGCTCGAGCGGACGACGTGGGGGCTGGGGCCCGAGGAGATGGCGCGCATGCTCGCGTACTACGAGTCGGTGCTGCACTCCGTCGGCGAGGGGATCGTGCTCGTCGACCGCGACCGTCGGCTCGTGCTGCACAACGACCAGGCGGCCGAGCTGCTCGACCTGGAGCTCGATCCCGCCTCAGGTCCCGTCGAGGTCCGCGCGCTGGGGCTGCCGCCCGCGATCGAGCGGCTGCTCCTCGAGGGCGCCACGGCCGACGAGGTCGTGCACCTGCCGGGAGGGCGCGTCCTCGTCGTGACGCAGCGGCCCGCGCTGCCCACCGGCCGCACCGGGAGCGCCGCGCGGCTCGGCACGGTGACGACGCTGCGCGACCGGACCGAGATCCAGCGCCTCTCGGGCGAGCTCGCGACGCTGCGCACCCTCTCCGACGCCATGCGCGCGCAGACCCACGAGTTCGCCAACCGGCTGCACACGATCGTGTCGCTCATCGAGCTGGAGCGGCCCCGCGAGGCGCTCGCCCTCGCGGCGGCGGAGCTCGAGACGGATCGCCGCGCGTCGGAGGGCGGGCTGGCGGCGGAGGCGGATCCCGTGGTGCGGGCGCTCGTGCGCGGCAAGACGGCGCAGGCGGCCGAGCGCGGCGTGGAGCTGTCGGTGCGCGTCGCCGCGGGGACGGGCGACCCGGCCGTGCCCGCGACGGAGCTCGTGACGATCGTGGGGAACCTCGTGGACAACGCCATCGACGCGGCCGCCGACCCGTCCGTCGCGACGGCGCGCGGGGACGACCGCGGGCGGGTGGAGCTGTCGCTGTCGCGGACGGAGGCGGGCGGGCTCGTCGTCGAGGTGGCGGACGACGGGCCGGGCGTGGATCCCGCGGTGCGGCCGCGCGTGCTGGAGTTCGGGGTCACGACCAAGTCGGGCGACGGCGGACCGCGCGGAGTGGGGCTGGCGCTCGTGGCGCGCTCGGCCGCGCGGCTCGGCGGGCGGGTGGAGGTGGGCGACGCCGACGCGCCGCTGGGCGGGGCGCGCGTGCGGGTCGTGCTGCCCGCGGATCCCGCCGCCGACTCCCGGGCGGACGACCCGACCGGCCTCCGCGACGGCGACGGCGCCCACGACGGCGGGGTCCCCGCGTGATCCGGGTGCTGGTCGTGGACGACGACGCGCTGACCGCCGAGGCCCACGCCCTCTACGTCGGTCGGCTCGAGGGATTCCAGGTCGCCGGCGTCGCGCACACGGGCGGTGAGGCGCTCCGGCGCGTGGCGGAGGCCGGGCCGGACGGGATCGACCTGGTCCTGCTCGACATGACGCTGCCCGACATGCACGGCCTCGAGGTGTGCCGCCGCCTCCGCGCCGCCGGACGCGCGACCGACGTCGTGGCCGTGACCGCGGTGCGCGACCAGGCCGTCGTCCGCAGCTCGGTGACGGCGGGCATCGTGCAGTACCTCATCAAGCCGTTCACGTTCGCGGCCTTCGCCGAGAAGATGGCGGCGTACGTCGGCTACCGCGAGGGGCTCGGCGCGGGCAGCGGCAGCACGACCCAGCTGCAGGTGGACCGGGCGCTCGCGGCGCTGCGCTCCCCCGCGGCCGACGCGCGCCTCCCCAAGGGCATGTCGGCGGAGACGCTCGACCTCGTGCGCGGGATCGCGCAGGGCGACGGATCCGCGAGGGCTGCCGCCGAGGGCGTCTCGGCCGCGGAGGTGTCGGGCGCGCTCGACGTGTCGCGCGTGACGGCGCGTCGGTACCTCGAGTACCTGGCCGACGTGGGTCAGGTGGAGCGGGTGCCGCGCTACGGCACGCCCGGCCGGCCCGAGCTCGGGTACCGCTGGACGAGCTGAGGCACCGTACGCGACGGGACGCGATCGCGCGACCCCCGCCCCGGATCCGCTGCGACCCGGGACGATGTCGCCGCCCCGTGCGAGTCTCGGACCATGAGACGCACCATCCTCCCGCCGTACCTGCTGACCCGCCTCGCCGAGGCCGACCCCGATCACCTGGCCGCCGCCCGCCAGGCCGCCCGCCGCGCCCTCCGCGACCAGGGGCCCCTCATCCACGACCGGCGCGGGCCGGGCGCCGAGCCGGACCCGTCGGCGCTCGCGGAGCGGGACCCGTCGGGGATCCACCGCACCATCTCCGACGCGGGGAACCGCGAGGAGCTGCCCGGCCGCACGGTGCGCGTCGAGGGCGCGCCCGACACGGGCGACGCCCAGGTCGACGAGGCCTACGCGGGGCTCGGCGCGACGTACTCCCTCTTCTCCGAGGTCTACGGCAGGGAGTCGCTCGACGACCGCGGCCTGCCGCTGCTCGCGACCGTGCACTACGGCGAGGAGTACGACAACGCCTTCTGGGACGGCACGCGCATGGTCTTCGGCGACGGCGACGGCGAGGTCTTCGCGCCCTTCACGCGCTCGCTCACGGTCATCGGGCACGAGCTGGCCCACGGGGTCACCGAGCTCACCCTCGGCCTCGTCTACCAGGGGCAGTCGGGCGCGCTCAACGAGTCCATCTCCGACGTCTTCGGCGTGCTCGTGGAGCAGCACGCGCTCGGCCAGACGGCGGACGCGGCGACCTGGCTCGTCGGGGCGGAGCTGTTCCTCGACCGGTCGACGGGCCTCGCGCTCCGCTCGATGCGCGCGCCCGGGACGGCCTACGACGACGACGTGCTCGGCAAGGACCCGCAGCCCGCGCACATGGACGACTACGTGGAGACCCGGGAGGACAACGGCGGCGTGCACATCAACTCCGGGATCCCGAACCGCGCCTTCTTCCTCGCGGCCACCGGGATCGGCGGCGAGGCCTGGGAGGGCGCCGGCCGCGTCTGGTACGACGTGATCGAAGCCGGCGCCGTGCGCGCCGACGCCGACTTCCGGGCCTTCGCGCGGGCCACGGTCGACGCCGCCGCGGCGCGGTACGGTGAGGGCGCGTCCGAGGTCGCCGCGGTCCAGGCGGCGTGGGAGGGCGTCGGGATCGAGGTCTAGGTGGAGATCGCCGTGTCGCGCACGGGCGGGGTGACGGGCATGACCCGCACCTGGTCGGTGCGCGTGGACGACGGCGCGGCCGAGTGGGACGACCTCGTGGACGCCTGCCCGTGGGACGAGCCCGCCGTGCCCGCGCCGGGCGCCGACCGCTTCGTCTACCTCGTGCGCGCGGGCGACCGCGAGGCGCGCCTCGGCGAGGCCGCGGTCGACGGCCCGTGGCGTCGGCTCGTCGACCGGGTGCGCGACGCGTCCCGTGAGAGCCTCGGAGGATGACGCCGCCTCCTCCCGCCGACGACCGCTACGGACAGGACGTGCTCGCCGCCGGCTGGCGCGGCCCCGCGAAGAAGGCCCCGCGGCCGCAGGACGCGACGCGCGACCTCGTGGTCGAGGAGCTGTCCACCGGGTTCTGCGGCGCGATCGTCCGCGTCGAGTCGGGGATGGTCGTGCTCGAGGACTACAAGCGGAAGCAGCGCACGTTCCCGCTCGGCGGGTCCTTCCTGCTCGAGGGCGAGCCCGTCGCCCTGCGCGTGCCCCGCGCCGCGCCCGCCGGTCCTGCGCGGACGGCCTCCGGATCGCTCGCGGTCGCCGACCGGCAGGCCCGCGTGGCGCTGCCCAGCCGGATCTTCGTGGAGGGCCGGCACGACGCCGAGCTCGTGGAGAAGGTGTGGGGCGAGGACCTCCGCATCGAGGGCGTCGTCGTCGAGTACCTCGAGGGCGTCGACCACCTCGACGAGGAGCTCGACCGCTTCCGCCCCGGGAAGGGGCGCCGCGTGGGCGTGCTCGTCGACCACCTCGTGCCCGGGTCCAAGGAGAGCCGGATCGCCGAGGCCGTCGCCCGCGGACCGCACCGGGCGCACGCGCTCGTGGTCGGGCACCCCTACGTGGACGTCTGGCAGTCGGTGAAGCCCGGGCGGCTCGGCCTCCGCGAGTGGCCCGTGATCCCGCGGAACGTCGAGTGGAAGCACGGCATCTGCGCTGCGCTCGGCTGGCCGCACGACGAGCAGGCGGACATCGCGCGGGCGTGGCAGCGGATCCTCGGGCAGGTGCGCTCGTACCAGGACCTCGAGCCGGCGCTGCTCGGCCGGGTGGAGCAGCTCATCGACTTCGTGACGGACCCCGCGGGGCGCTAGCGCCGCGGATCAGGCGGGCGCGGCCGCCGTGTCGCCGATGCGCACGTGCACCGGCAGCACGACGTCCGCCGGCGCCCGGCCCGCGAGCAGCTCGCCGACCATGCGCCCGGCGCGCACCCCGCGGTCGTGCAGCGGCTGCTCCACGGTCGTGAGCTGGCGCTCGAGCCACGGCAGGTGCGCGCCGTCGAAGCCCGTGACGGTGAGGTCCTCGGGCACGCGCAGGCCGCGGGCCGCGGCGGCGCGGATGGCGCTCGCGGCGAGCATGTCGTTCTGCGCGAGGATCGCCGTGGGCCGCGACGGCAGGTCGAGCAGCACGCCCGCGGCGCGCTCCCCCGCCTCCAGGTCGCGCCCGCCCGCCTCGACGCGCACGGCGTCGGGGAAGACGCTGCGCGCGGCGCGGAGCCGCTCGCGGATCGTGCGGTTGACGATCTCCTCGAGACCGCGTCCCACGGGGATCACGGGGCCGGGCGGGCCGTCCTCCTCGATCCGCGTGGTGCGCATCAGCACGGCGACGCGGCGGTGGCCGAGGGCGCGCACATGACGGGCGAGCTCGCCCATGCCGCGGGCGTCGTCGATGTCGACCACGGCGACGCCCTCCCCGTGCGGGCCCTCGACGCCGACCATGGGGATCCGTCGCGCGCGCAGCCCGGGCAGGAGCGCGTCCACCTCCTCGCCGCGGGTGAGGAACACGACGGCGTCGACGGGCATGCCCTCGAGCAGGGGCGCGGATCCCTCGCGCGGCTCCCGTCGGCCCGGCAGCAGCAGCTGGCCCACGTCGAGCTCGTCGAGCGCCTCGCTGAGGCCCGCCATCGTCGCGAGCGCCACCGGGTTCTGGAACGCCCGGCGGATGCTGCCGGCGACCACGACGCCGACGATGCCGGTGCGGCCGCTCTTGAGGGACCTGGCCGTGGGATCCGGCCCCGCGTAGCCGATGCTGGCCGCGGCGCGCAGGATCCGGGCGCGGGTGGCGGGCGTGATCGAGCCGGTGCTGCGGTACGCGAGCGACGCCGTGGAGGTCGAGACGCCCGCGAGGGCGGCCACGTCGGCGAGGGTCACGGAGGTGCGCGGCGAGTTCCTCCTCATGCGCCCCACCCTATTGAGGCCCGGTCGGCCGCCGCGCGCGTTCGCCGCCGGGGACCGCGATCGCCACGTCCCGTTCACCCGCGGGCCACCGCGGCACCGCACCATCGAAACGATGCGATCCGCATCGCTCCCCCAGCAGAAGGACACCCGACCCGTGATCCCCCGCCGTTCCCTCCTCGCCCTCGCCGCCGCCGCGTCCGCCGCGGTCGCGCTCGCGGGCTGCGCTCCCACCACGAGCACGCAGGCCCAGGCCCAGAACCACGCCGTCACCGACGCATCGGGTACCGCCCGCGTCTTCATCTCCGGCGACACCAACGTCCAGGCCCTCTGGGACGACGGGATCATCCCCGCGTTCGAGAAGGCGAACCCCGGCGCGTCCGTCACCACGACGCTCGACCTCCACGGCGAGCACGACGCCCAGACCATGGCCACGCTCACCAGCTCGGTGCAGGGCGGATCCGACCCCGGCTACGACCTCATCGACGCGGGCTTCACCGCCGCGGCCGGCACCGGCGGGCTCCTCGCGCCCGTCTCCGCCGACACCATCCCGAACCTCGCGACCGTGCCCGACGCGACCGTCCAGTCCGGCGGCGGCTTCGGGATCCCCTACCGCGCCTCGTCCGTGCTGCTCGCCTACGACTCCACGAAGGTGACCGACCCGCCCAAGACGCTCTCCGACCTGCTCTCCTGGATCCGCGCCAACCCCGGCCAGTTCGCCTACAACTCCCCCTCCACCGGCGGATCCGGCCAGGCCTTCGTCACGACCGTCCTCGACACCCACGTCGACGACGCCACGCGCGAGAAGATGACGACCGGCTACGACCAGTCGCTCGAGAGCGCGTGGGACGCGGGCTTCGACGAGCTCAAGGGACTGAACTCCGCCATGTACCAGGGCGGCGTCTACCCCAACGGCAACAACCAGGTGCTCGACCTCCTGGGCACGGGCGCCATCGAGATGGCCCCGGTCTGGAGCGACCAGGTCATCACCGCGCAGAAGTCGGGCACGCTCCCGGCGACCGTCAAGTACGCGCAGATCTCCGACCCGGCGTTCACCGGCCACGCGTCCTTCCTGGGCATCCCCAAGACCGCCGAGCACCAGGACGTCGCGCAGAAGCTCGCCGACTACGTGCTCTCCGCCGAGGGCCAGGCCATCATCGCCAGCACCATCGCGGGCTACCCGGTGATCTCCCTCGACCAGGTGCCCGCGGACCTCAAGGACCAGTTCGCCTCGGCCGACCCGTCGACGCTGCGCCCCGGCTACTACAGCCAGATGGCGTCGGACATGTCGAACCTCTGGGACCAGAAGGTCCCCGGCCAGTGACGGCCGTCCGGACGGCGGATCCCGCCGCCCGGGCCGCCCGCGCGCGGCGGGTCTCCCCGGAGACCCGCCGCGCCGGCGTCGGCCTGGCGCTCGCCCTCCCGCCCGCGCTCCTGCTGGCGTTCTTCGTCGGGATCCCCGTCGTGCTCGCCATCGGATTCAGCCTCGGCCACACGGGCGGCCTCAACAGCACGATCGCCACGATCGGCCTCGGGACCCGCACCGCGACGAGCTGGTGGGGGACGTTCGACGCCTACGTCGACGTGTTCACCGACCCGCGGTTCCTCCGCGACCTCGGCGTGACGGTCGTCGTGACCGTCCTCTCGACCGCGATCGTCATCGCCCTGTCCCTGGCGATCGCCCTCAATCTCCGCCTCCGCGGTGGCCGGCTCGCGTCCCTGTTCGCCGGGCTCGCGATCGTTCCCCTCTTCATCCCCGTGGTCATCGCGTCGTGGGCGATCCTCACCTTCTACTCGGGCGACGGCTTCGTGCGCACGGTCTTCGCGCTCGTCGGCCTCGACGGGCCGACGTGGGGCTACACGACCGTCGCGGTGGTCATCGGATCCGTGTGGACGAGCCTCCCGTTCGCCACGCTCATGGCGACCTCCGGCGTGCAGGGCATCCCGGACGCCATGATCGAGGCCGCGCGCGACGCGGGCGCCTCGACGTGGGCCATCGTCACGCGGGTGCTCGTGCCGCTCGCCGCCATCCCGCTCGTCATCGCGACGACGTTCACGGCGATCGGCGTGCTCGGCTCCTTCACGGTGCCGTACTTCACCGGGCCGAACGCGCCCAGCATGCTCGGCGTCGACATCTCGAAGTACTTCACGGGCTTCAACCACCCGCAGCAGTCGATCGTGATGGCGGTCGTGGTGTTCGTCCTCGCATCGGGCATCGCGTTCCTCTACGTCCGGGCCAACTTCCGGTCCGCGAAGAAGGAGGGCCGGGTCTGATGCGCGCTCTCCTCTCCGCCCGCGGGTGGATCCAGGCGGCCCTGTTCGCGGTCGTCGCGGTCTTCATCCTCGGCCCGCTGCTCTGGCTCGCGGCGCACGCGTTCGCGACGAGCTGGGACTACCCGAGCCTCGTGCCCGCCGGCCTCACGCTCGACTGGTGGCGCGTGGTGTTCGAGGACGCCGAGCTCGCCGCGGCCGTCCGCAACTCGCTGTACTTCGCGCCCATCACGGTGCTCGTCTCGGCCCTGGTGTGCCTGCCGGCCGCGTACGCGTTCTCGCGGTTCTCGTTCCCGGGCCGGCGGATCCTGCTGGTGGGCCTGTTCGCCACCAACGCGTTCCCCAAGATGGGCCTCTTCGTGTCGATGGCGTCCCTGTTCTACGGGCTGCACCTCATGAACACGATCACGGGCATCGTCATCGTGCAGCTCATCGGGACCGTCGTGTTCATGACCTGGATCCCGGCCGCCGCGTTCAGCGCCGTGCCGCGCTCCCTCGAGGAGGCCGCGCGCGACGCGGGCGCCGGACGCGTGCGGACGTTCCTGCACGTGACCCTGCCGCTCGCGCTGCCCGGGATCCTCGTGGCCGTGCTCATGTCGTTCCTCGCCGCGTTCGACGAGGCGCAGGGCACCTACCTCGTGGGCGCGCCCGTCTACATGACGATGCCGACCGAGATGTACTCGCTCGTCCTCAACCACCCGAAGCAGGTCGCCGCCGTGTTCGCGATCCTCCTCTCCGTCCCCTCCGTCGCCCTCCTCCTGCTCGCCCGCCGCCACATCATGGGCGGGCGTCTGGCCGAGGGCTTCCAGATCCGTTAGGCCGGCCATGACCGCATCCGCCCCATCCACCACCACCGCCGCTCCCCCGCGCGTCCACGACGACGGCACCGCTGGCGCCTCGCCGTCCGGCCTCGTCGTCCAGGGCCTGTCCAAGGACCTCGGCGGCCGCACCATCGTCGACGACCTCCACCTCGACGTCGCGCGCGGCGAGCTCGTCGCGCTCCTCGGCCCGTCGGGCTGCGGCAAGACCACGACGCTCCGCATGATCGCCGGGTTCCTCGAGCCCGACCGCGGATCCGTGGTCATCGGCGGCCGGGACGTCACCGCGTCCGGCCCCGACAAGCGGCCGAGCGCGATGGTGTTCCAGAACTACGCGCTCTGGCCGCACCTCACGGTGTTCAAGAACGTCGCCTTCCCGCTCACGCTGCGGAAGCTGCCGAAGGACGAGGTCGCCCGTCGGGTCATGGCCGCGCTCGAGACCGTGAACCTCGCGCACCACGCGCACTCGCGGCCCGCGCACATCTCGGGCGGCGAGCAGCAGCGCGCGGCACTCGCCCGCGCGATCGTGCAGGAGCCCGACCTGCTGCTCCTCGACGAGCCGCTGTCGAACCTCGACGCGAAGCTGCGCGTGAAGGTGCGCGAGGAGATCCGCGACATCCAGCAGCGGCTGGGGATCACGACCGTCATGGTCACGCACGACCAGGACGAGGCGCTCGCGATCTCCGACCGCGTCGCCGTGATGCACCAGGGCCGCATCGAGCAGGTGTCGGCCCCGACCGAGCTCTACGCCCGGCCGCGGACCCTCGTGGTCGCGTCGTTCATCGGCAGCATGAACCTGCTGCCGACGCCGCGCCTGCAGGGCACGACGCCCGAGACGCTCACGGCCGGCCCGCCCCAGGCCTTCGTCCCGACCTCCGCGGACGCGGACGTCTGGGCCGTCCGCCCCGAGGACGTGTCCTACGCGCCGCGCGGGACGCGTCCCGAGCCCGACGCGACGTCCGTCGTCGTGCGCCGCGTGCTGCCGCACGGCCACTTCCAGGAGCTCGTGCTCGACGCGGGCGGCGTGGAGGTCCGCGCGCTCGTCACCGGATCCGCGCCCGCGGTCGGCGAGGCCGGCACCGTGACGCTCCGGGCGGTGCGGCACTACCGGGACGGGATCCTCGTGCCCGACCGGGCAACGCCCGTGGCATCCGACGCGCCCGCCGCATCCACCGCGACCGCCGCATCGGACGACGCGCGATGACGGCCGCGACCGCGCACCGCGGCGACTCCTCCCGTCACCGCGAGAACACGCTCGCCGCCATCCGCTCGGCGGCCGAGGCCGGCGCGCGGACGGTGGAGGTCGACGTCCAGGTGACGCGCGACGGCGCGGTCGTCCTCCTCCACGACGACACGCTCGACCGCCTCTGGGGCGTCGACGCGCGGGTCCGGGACCTCGACCTCGCCGACGTGCGCGCGCTCGGCGGCGGCCAGCTGCGGATCCCCCTGCTCGCCGAGGCGCTCGAGCTCCTCGCCGGCACGGACGTCGAGCTCGTGATCGACATGGCGTCCGGGGATCCGGCCGCCGCCGCCCTCGCGGTCGTGGCCGCCGCGCCGCGCACGCCGCGCGTCGCCTGGTGCGGTCACCTCGACGGGATGCGCACCATCCGCGAGCTCGACCCGGCCGCCGTGATCTGGCTGCCCTGGGCCGACCCGCAGCCGCCCACCGCGGACGACCTCGCGGAGCTCCGGCCGGCGGTCGTCAACATGCCGCACCTGATCGTCGGGCGCGCCCTCGTGGACGCCGTGCACGCCCTCGGCGCCGGCGTCACCTGCTGGACCGTCGACGAGCCGTCGCAGATGGAGTGGCTCGCGTCCATCGGCGTGGACGCGATCACGACGAACGAGCTGGCGACGCTCCTCGACGTGCTCGCGCGCCGGGCCGCGGATCCCGCCGCCGCGGATGCCCGCGCGTCCGCCCCCTCCGCCGAGCGCGCCCGGGCCCGCGCCGCGGCGCGCGACCTCGCGGCGCGCGCCGTGCACCACGTCCGCTCGCACGCGGTCGGCGCCGTCACGACGAAGGCGAACCCCGCCGACCACGTCACGGAGATCGACCGGGCCGTCGAGCGCGACGTGCGCGCGGTCGTCGGTGCGCAGTTCCCGCACCACGTGCTCGTCGGGGAGGAGTACGGCGGCGAGGCCGTGCCCGGTCGCCCGTGCTGGTACCTGGACCCGGTCGACGGCACCGCGAACCTCGCGAACGGCGTGCCGTGGACGAGCTTCTCGCTCGCCCTCGTGGTCGACGGCGAACCCGTGGTGGGCGTCGTGGCGGACCCCTGGCGCGGCACGGTCGTCGAGGCCGCTGCCGGCGAGGGCGCGTGGTCCGCCGGCGCGCGCCTCGACCTGTCGACCGAGCCGGGCGGCGTGCACGCGCCCGACGCGGATCCGCTGCGCGGCCGGATGGTGAGCACCGAGCTCGCCGGGCACGCGCCCTGGCCGGGCATGCTGCCGCTGCTCGACGCGCTCGCCGCGCGCTGGTGCACGCTGCGGATCATGGGGTCCGGCACGCTCACGGTCGCCGGCATCGCGCTCGGCCACGGCGCGGGCGCGGTGATCGGCTCGTTCGGGCCCGTCGACCACCTCGCCGCGACGCTCATCGTGCGGGAGGCCGGAGGCGTGGTGCTCGACGCGGACGGCGAGGACACGCTGTTCCCGGCATCGGGGGGCGTGCTCGCGGCCCGCGACCGCCCGACCGCGGAGGCCCTGCACGCGCTCTGGCGCACGGGGATCGTCGAGGCGACGTCCGCCGCCGTGGCCATGGGCGCGACGGCCGGGTCGGCGACGGCCGAGCGGGCTCCCGCGGCCTAGCCCGCGTCGCGGTCCGCGCGCGCGTCGAGCAGCGCGCGGATCCGCCCGGGGCCCATGACGCGCGCGCCGAGCGCCTCGACCCGGGCGACGAGCCCGCGGTCCGCCGTGACCACCACGACCTCGCGGCCGGCGTCCCGGGCGGCGCCGACGACACGCACGATCTCGCCGTCGCCGTCGCCGTCCGCCGCGGCCTCGACCACGGCGACGCCGGGTGCCCGCAGCGTCGGCGAGGAGGGATCCGCGGCGTGCTCCGCGGGCCGCGCCGCGTCGCGCGCGAGCCCCTCCACGACGGCCACGACGTCCGGCCACCGCACGTCGCCGGGCAGGCCGAGGTCGGCGGCGGGCAGGCCGTCGCGCGCCAGGGCGTCGAGCTCGCCGAGGAGGCGGGAGGTGGATCCGGCGCGGTCGCGCCACCAGCCGTCCGGCCGGGAGCCGAGCAGGTTGGCGGTGTCCACGACCAGCGTGACCTCGCGCGTCAGCTCGTCGCGCAGGATCGGCCAGGCGCGCCCGAAGCCCGGGTGCAGCTCGCGGCCGTCGACGTCCTCGACGGGCACCCAGCGCAGCTCGATGCTCTCCGCGTCCGCGACGCGGGGCTCGAAGGGCCGGACGACGCGGGCCGTGACGGTGGTGTAGCTCCAGAAGCCGAGGTCGAGCACGGTCGCGAGCACGGGCCGGATCCCCGCGGGCGGCACCCCCGCTTCCTCGGCCGCCTCGCGCGCGGCGCCGTCGACCGCGGACTCTCCCGCGTGACGCGCGCCGCCGGGAAGGCCCCACGTGCCGCCGTGGTGGCTCCACGCGACCCGGTGCTGGAGGAGGACGCCGCGATCCGGGTCGTGCACCAGCAGGCCCGACGCGCCGAACGCGCCCCAGAAGCGCTGGCCGTCGGGGCCCTCGACCCACGCGTCGCCGCTGTCGCGATGCGCCCCGCGCGGGGGCTCGGGCGGGCGCTCAGCGGTCATGGACCCACCATCTCACGGGCACCTTCGATAGCGTCGGGGCATGTCGTGCATCAGGTTCACCACCGCCGCGCAGCTCGAGGCCCTGCACCGGACCGCGCCCGCCGTCCTCACCGCGGAGCAGGCCGCGGCGCTGCATCCCGCGCCCGAGGTCACGCCCAGCAAGATCCGCCGGCTGCGCCTGCTCGCCGAGCACCGCGACCCCAAGGTGCGGGAGAGCGTGGCGAGCAGCCTGCACGCGCCGCTCGACGTGCAGCAGGCGCTCGCGCGCGACGCCGACGAGGGCGTCCGCGCGTGCCTCGCCCGCAACCCGCAGGTGCCGGCGGCCGTGCTCACGATGCTGGTGGGCGACACGTCCGAACGCGTGCGCTCCTGGCTCGCCGTCAACGACGCGACGCCGCGTGCCGCCGTCGCGATGCTCGAGTGCGACGAGTCGCCCGCGGTGCGCGACCTGCTGCGCTGGCGCGAGGCGCACATCGAGGCCCCGGCCGAGCCGGAGCCCGCGGAGGTCGTCGCGCGCTGACCGGCGCGCGCCCCGCCCGGCGGGCGTCACCCGATCCGGGTCAGGCGCGTCCCTCCGCCACGTCGCGCGCCTTCGCGGTGCTGCGCCGGTCGCCCGGGTAGTGCACCGGCCGCATGCCGAGCACGATCTTGCCGCGAGCATGCCGGCGCTCCAGGTCGTCGAACGCCTCCTGCACCTCGGCCAGCGGGTAGAAGCCCGAGACGAGCACGTCGACGTCGCGCTTGGCCGCGAGGTCCGCGACGGTCGCGAGCGTGCGGGAGCGGTGGACGTCGTCCTCCTCCACGGGAGGCAGGACGGCCTCGAGCTCGAGCTCCCGGCGGTCGTCGCTCGAGCTGAAGCGCTTGCCCGCCACGCCCAGCTCCTCGGCCACGTGCTCGCCGCCGCCGAAGTTGTCGACGAAGCCCTGCACGCCGTTCGGGGCGGCCTTCCGGATCCGGTCGGCGAGGCCGTCGCCGTAGACGACCGGGGTGACGCCGATCTGGCGCAGGTAGTCGAAGTTGCGCTCACCGCACGTGCCGATCACCCGGGCGCCGCGCCGCATGGCGAGCTGCGCCTCGATGCTGCCGACGCCGCCGGCCGCCGCGGTGACGACGAGCGTGTCGCCCTCGCCGACCGTGACGGCGTGCAGCACGTCGTGCGCGACGAGGCCCGCGAGGAACAGTCCGCCCGCGACCTCCCACGGGAGCTGCGCGGGCTTCAGCACGACGTTGCCCGCGGGCACGACCACGTGCGTCGCGTGGGCGGCCATGACGGTGTGGCCGAGGACGTCCTGACCCTTCTTGAAGCGCGTGACGCCCTCGCCGACGGCCGCGATGCAGCCGGCGAAGTCGCTCCCCTGGCCGTTGGGGAACGCGGTCGGCACCTCGTCGGGGAACCTCCCCTGGCGGATGTAGGCCTCGATGTGGTTGATGCCCGCCGCGAAGACCTCGACGAGCACCTCGCCGGGGCCGGGCGACGGCCGGGGGACGTCGACGACCTCGAGGACGTCGACGCCGCCGAAGGATCCGAACTGCACCTGCTGGCTGGTGGATCGCGATGAAGGGCTCATGCGCGTCATCCTGCCGCTCCCGCGCGCGACGCGCGAGGGCACGGAGCCGATCGTGAGACCTCGTTCGTAGACTGGACGCGGCGGACCTGCCCGGAGTCGGCCGCGATCGGAGACACGTGCAGAGGATCCTCGGTGGCGTGCGCCTGGTCGCCGCGATCGTCGTGGTCGCCGCGCTGGTCGCCGACTTCGACTACGTGCAGGGCTTCACGTCCTTCGCCGCCGAGAACTGGTTCAGCTACTTCACGACGCAGAGCGGGATGGCCGGCGTCGTCGTCCTCGCGGCGTCCGGAGCGCATGCGCTGCTCGGCCGCGTGGAGCCGCCCCTCATGGCCGCCGTGCGCGCCGTGGTGCTGAGCTACGTCGTGGTGTCCGGCGTGGTCTTCGGCCTCATCGTGCTCGAGTCGAGCTCGCAGGCGTACTACGTCGAGGTGCCGTGGTCGAGCCGGCTGCTGCACTTCGTGATCCCCGCGTACGCGCTCCTCGACTGGACCCTCGCGCCGGGCCGCCCCCGCGTCACGTGGAAGGCCGTCGGCTGGGCGATGCTCTTCCCGGTCGCGTGGTGCGCGTTCACGGAGGTCCGCGGACCGCGCGTCGGCTGGTACCCGTACTTCTTCCTGGACCCCGCGCAGGTCGGCGTCCCGTTCGAGATCGCCGCGTGGCTGGCGCTCGTGGCGGGCGTCTTCGCGGGCGTGTCCACGCTCGTCGTGGCGCTGAGCCGCGTGCGGCCGGCGGATGCCGGGACGCGGAGGCGGACGCCCCATTCCGACGCGCCGCGCGGGACGACACCCTCTCAGCCCGCGCCGTCGGATGCCGAGGACGAATCGGTGGCGGAGACCGCGGGGACGCCAGCGCCCCGGCGGGCACGGGGATCCGCGGGCGACAGGGAGGCCGTCCGCCGCTGAGCCGCGGACGACGGCAGCCGCCGCTCCCTCCGGCGCCCCGCTGTCGCGTGACAGCATGGACGGATGGTCACCGACGACGGACGCTCCGCTGCCTGACCCGACGACGCGGCAGGGCCGGCGCTCGAGCTGCGCTGGCCGTCGGTGGTGCGGGACGACCCCGATCCGGAGGCCCTCGTGGTCGACGTGGTCGACGTCGGCGACGCACGCTGGGTGCCCGTCGCGTCGTTCCACACGGTCGGCAGCCTGACGCCGCGCGGCGGCGTCGCCCGCGGCATCGACTTCGCGTTCGTCGGCGGGACGCCCGGCGCCGTGCCGCTGGATCCGGGTGACAGCACGCGCGTGCCCGTCCACGTGGCCACGTCGCAGTGGAGCGACCTGGAGCCCGGCGAGCACGAGGCGCGCGCGACGATGCCCGCCCTGGGGATCCGCACGGCCGACCCGCTTCAGGTGCGGGTCACGGCCGCGATGATCGCGCGACACGTCCCGGGAGCTGTCACCGCTCTCGGAGCGGCCGCCGAACGCAGCGCCGTCGAGACGCAGATCTCCGCCGACCGGGCACGGCTCGCCGCCGGCGCCGACCTGGAGGCGCTGGGCGCGACGCTCGCGCGGGCGGAGTCCCACGAGGACGCGATGGCGCGCATCATCGACCTCGTCGGAGTCGACCGCGACGGAGCCCAGCAGGTGCTCAGCAGCTTCGTCCGCTGGCTGCTGCCGTACGAGATGGCCGAGACCCGGCGTCGCCTGGCGCGCAGCGAGAGCCGACGCGACGCGCTCGGCGACGGCCCGGCGGGCACCGCGGCCTAGGGGGTCGGCTCGGCGCTCGGGCCGGGATCCGGGGTCGCCGTCCCCGTCGCGAGGAGCGCCGGATCCGCGAACGGCGCGAGGCTGCGCAGCGCGGCCGCCCGCAGCGCGTCGTCGTCCAAGGCCGCGATGCGCTCCGCGGCCGCGGCGCCCACCTCGGCCATGAGCACGGGCTCGCCGGAGATCGGCATGAGGTTGTACCAGCGGGTGTAGCGGCCGTCCGCGTCGGACGAGGTCCAGACCGTGGCCGTCGTCGACCAGAACGGCTCGGCGAAGCGCAGCCAGATGCGGTCGGCGCGGCCGGGACCGAGCGCGCGGATGGCGACGTCGTGCGAGGACGGCAGCGCCGGGTCGAAGGCGATCGCGCCCTCCTGCAGCACGCCGAGCGGCACGGTGACGACCACGCGGTCGACCGACAGCGACTCGCCGGATCCGAGCCGCAGCCCCACCCGGCCGTTGCCGTACGCGATGCGGGTCACGGTGGACTCGCGCAGCACGTCGATGTCCTGGTCGCGCAGCAGGTGCTGCACGAGGCCCGCGAAGCCGCCCGTGACGGCGACGTTGCCGACGGGCGCCGGCTCGTCGAGGCCACGGGCTCCCGAGAGCTCGTCGGGCGCCGCGCCGTGGGCGATCGCGACGTCGGTCGCGAGGAGCGCGGCGAGGCGGGCGGCGGGCGAGGCGGCGCCGCCCTCGGTGGAGAGCGCGTCGGCGCCGGTCGCGCGGAGGGCGGCGGCGAGGCTCACGGCGCCCGGCTGCGCGAGGGCCCAGGCGCGCGCGGCGGCGACGGCGTCGGATCCGGCGCTCGACGGATCCAGCACGGCCCCGTCGGCGCCGCGGTCCTCGGCGACGAGCGCGAGGCCGTAGCGCGTGATGCCGGCGGCCTCGAGCGCGTCGCGCAGCAGGTCGTCGGGGTCGGCAGCGATCCAGAGGGCGCCGAGCTCCGCGGGGTGCGGCCAGCCGGTTCCGCCGGCCGCCCGGATCCGGCCGCCCAGGTCCGCGCGCGCCTCCACGAGGACGACGTCGTGCCCGGCGTCGCGGAGGGCGCGGGCCGCCGCCGTGCCCGCGATGCCGGCGCCGACGACCGCGACGCGCTCGGATCCGGCGCCCGCGCGATCGACCTCGCCCGCCGCGCGGAGCCCCGATGCGTGGGCCCCCGCGACCGTGCCGGGGCGGTCGGCGCTCGTCGCCTCGCCGGCGAAGAACACGCGGTCCTCGATGGGGCGGGCGAGCGCCTCCCGGTCGGCGGTCGTGGCGCCCGGTCGGAGGAAGCTGCCGGATCCGCGCGCGAAGGGATCGCCGGCCCAGTCGGAGCGCGCGAAGGCGACCGGGTCCGGGACGCCGGCCGCGCCCGCGGTGGGCGTGGGGGCCGGCGTCGTCGACGGCACGGCCGTGGGGGTCGCGGGCGTCGGCGTCGTCCGCGTGCACGCCGCGAGCCCGAGGAGCGACAGCCCCGACACGGACGCGGTGAGGAGGGTGCGGCGGGAGATCGACATGCTCGGGCCAGCGTACCGGGGAGGCGTCGCCTAGGGTCGGAGCATGCCGTCCGACGCCGCCCCGCCTCCCGCGGGCGCCGCGCCGTCCGCGCAGGCCGCCGTCCGGGTCGACAGCTGGCTCTGGGCCGTGCGGATCTACAAGACCCGGTCGCAGGCGACGGCCGCCTGCCGGGCCGGGCACGTGAGGGTCGGCGACGAGCGCGCGAAGGCGTCGCAGTCGGTGCGGCCGGGCGACGAGGTGCGCGTGCGCGTGGCCGGTGCCGAGCGGATCCTCGTGGTGCGACGCACGCTCGTGAAGCGCGTGGGTCCCGCGATCGCCGCGGAGGCCATGACCGACCTCACTCCCCCGCCGCCGCCGCGCGACGCCGCGCCGGCCACGATCGTGCGCGACCGCGGCGCGGGACGCCCGACGAAGCGCGACCGCCGGGAGATCGAGCGGCTGCGCGACCCCGAGGGGATGCGCGGGCGCTAGAGCCCGGCGGCGGCCACGCGGCGGGCGTGCGCGAGCTCGTCCAGGATCCGCGCCCGCAGCGCGTTCGACCGCTCCGCGAACCCGCGCTGCTCGGCCGCGTACCGCGCCTTGCCCGCGGGCTCCTCGATCCGGACGGCCTCGAGCCCGAGGCCGGACACGTCGTACGGGCTCGCGCGCATGTCGAGCGAGCGGATGTCGCGGGCCAGCTCGAACGCGTCGAGCAGGAGCTCGCCGGGCACGAGCGGGCCGAGCTTGGTCGCCCACTTGTAGACGTCCATCCCGGCATGTAGGCAGCCGGGCTGCTCGAGGTCAGGCTGTGTCTCCCGGGTGGGGGCGAGCGCGTTCCGCGGCACGGCCTCGGACGTGAAGAAGCGGAACGCGTCGATGTGGGTGCACGCGAGCTTGTGCGCCTCGACGACCTCGTCGGTGGCGGCGGATCCGAGGCGCAGCGGCAGCCTCTCGTGCCGCTGCTCGCCGGGACCGACCCTGTAGACCATGGCCCACTCGTGCAGGCCGAAGCAGGAGAAGCGGCCGGGGCGCGCGGCGGTGCGGCCGAGGATCCGCTCGATGAAGGACGCGGTGGATCCGCGCGCCTCGAGGTACCCGGCCGCGTCGACCCGCACGCCGCCGGCTGCCCGGTCGGCGTCCGGGAGGTACCAGCGCCACGCCGCGCGCTCGTCGCCCGCCGCGTCCTGGAGCACCGCGCCCGCGCCCGGGTGCCAGCGCTTCAGGAGCGACGGCTTGTGCGGGTAGTAGGTGAAGAGGAAGTCGTCGACCTCGTGGGTGCGTCCGGCGAGGCGGCGCGCGCGGAAGCCCGCGGAGAAGGCGTCGGCGCGGTCCGCGTGGCGGGCCGCGCGCTCGCGCCAGGCGGCGGGATCCAGGACCGCGGGCAGGTCGCTCGCGGCCGCAGCTGTCGGCGAGGCCGCGGCCGCGGAGGGCGCGGCGTCGGCGGCGGGGGTCATCCGTCGAGGCTACCCGCGGGAGACGCCCGGATCCGCGCGGCACCGCGGGACTCCGGGCCCGCCGGAGGTCCCGCCCGGATAGCATGAGCGCATGGATGACGACTCCCTTCTCACGCCTCCCGGCGTCGCCGGCTACACGATCACCGAGATCGTCGAGAGCGAGTCGGGTGGCGAGCCCCTCTTCATCTCGGCGATCCACCTCGACGGCGAGCACGTCGCCAACTGGATCTCCACGGACCTCGACGAGGACGACGGCATCGTCGCCGACCTCGACCACGCGTTCGGCGGCCCGGCCACCGACCGCATGTTCCGCCAGGCCGCGGCGATCTTCCCGGACGCCGTGCTGTCGGAGATCCTCCCCGAGCTGGTCAGCTTCCTCTGGGTCGTGGCCGACGTCGCGGGCGTCGCCGACGACCAGGACCTCGACTTCGAGGCCGCCATCCGCATCGTCGCCGCCGAGGGCGACCTCGACGCGCAGGACCGCGACCTCCTCGGCCGCCTGGATAGCCTGAAGCGCATCGACTGAACCACCGTCTCCGAGCGCGCCGTCCGCATCGCGGGCGGCGCGCTCGTGCGTGGGCCGCGGGTGTGGACGGGACGGGCGCCCCGCGGCGCGTGCGGCCTACCGTGGGCTTGCCGTCCCGATCCGGCCAGCGACCCCGCCCACGGCCGTCGGGACGCGGGGCGCCCGACGGCGCGACACGAGCGCCGGACTGCCGGCGCCCCACGGGAAGAGGCCGGCCACCGCATGATCAACGAGACCCTCATCGACACGCCCCCGCAGCTGTGGCGCACCTCGGAGCTGGTCGACAACGCCCGGCGCTACGTCGACGGCGTCGACGACCGCACGCCCGACCACCTGTTCCTCGCGCTGAACACGCTCACGCTGGTGCTGGCCCGGGCGGGCGAGGCCGGGCGGGCGTCCGCGCTGCTGGACCGCGGGATCGCCGCGGCCGACCGGCTCCTGCGCACGGACGCCGACGCGATCCGGTACGGCGTCGAATGCGTCATCAACCACGCCGACCTCCTGCGGTACGCCGGTCAGCCGCGCGCCGCGATCGCGCTCCTGCGCGAGGTCCACGAGCTGTCCAGCGGCCGGCAGCCGGATCGCGACGAGATCCTGGGGGTCGACCTCGCGCGCGGCCGGGACGCGAGTCCGGCGGTGCTCGGGGGCGCCATGTTCATGCTGCGGCTGCGCAGCCGCATCTCCCTGCTCAAGACGCTGGTCGCCGTCGGCGACGAGCGCGCGGCGCTCGAGCTCGCGCAGCGCTCGGCCGAGGACAGCCGCGAGGGCGGCGGCCCGCTGCTCGACGCGGCGCTCGACTACGTCGCGGCGCTCGACGACGATGCGCCCGCCGCCGCACCGGGCTCGCCTCCCGCCACGGCCGTCGAGGTCTGCCAGCTGATCCGCGCCCAAGCCCGGCTGGACCGGACGATCCTCCCCGTCGAGGAGTTCGACGCGGCCGTCGACCGCGTCGTGGCGAGCACCACGCTCCACAACCCGCGCACCCCGATCCTCTGGCGGGTGGCGCACGCCCGCGCGGCGGGCCTCGAGGCGCGGGCCGATCACCACCTGGGCGCCATGGGCGAGGCCTGCGTCTCCGCCGGGGACAAGCGGCTGCACGAGCGCGCCCTGGTGTTCGCCGGTCGGGACGCCGGGGAGGCGCGGGCGCTCTTCCCGGATCCGCGCCCGGATGCCCGGGAGCTCGAGGTGCTCGCCGACGCGTTCTCCCGCTGCGTCGACGAGATCGCCTCGCCGCTCTCCCCCGCCGCCTGAGCCGCGGTCCGGGCGCCCATCTCGCCGAGCCGGACGCGCGCCGGGCTGCAGCGTACGGTCGAGTGATGAGCGACTCCGACATCGATCCCCTGTCCACCGTCCAGGGCGCCCCCGGCGTCACGCAGGCCGTGCCCGGCGAGGGCGACTCCGACGCGAGCGTCGGCGGCACCGTCCCCGACGGCGAGAGCATCCAGCACGTCGACGACGACGAGGCGCCCGGCGACGGCGGCCTCTCCAGCGGCGGCGACTCGCTCGGCAGCGACGAGGACGCGGCCGACTCGGGAGCCGGCGCGGGCGACGCGCCCACCGACCTGCCCGCCTGATCCGGCGTCAGCCCGCGGCGGGTCCGAGCAGCGTCAGGCGCTCGCGGAGCAGGGCGCGGACGGCGTAGGGATCCGCGACGCTGAGCCGCCCCTCCTCCGAGACGCCGTCGCGCAGCACGAGCGGCAGGACGGAGCGGCGGACGACGAGGGCACCGCGATTGCGGCCCCTCTCGACCCGCTCGACGGGATGCGCGAGCGCGTCGTCCGGCACGACGACCACCGCGGCGGCGAACCGCACGCCCGCCGAGGCGGCGAGGGCGCGCGCGGCGCCGACGAGCCAGGTCACGGGCGCGTCGCCCGGGGCGAGGGCGCCGTCGGGATCCGGGGCGACCGGCTGCAGCTCGCCGCGCACCAGCTGGACGGACGCGCCCCAGTCCTCGGAGCTGAGCGCGAAGAGGCCTGCGGGCGCGAGCACGACGTGGTCGACCTTGCCCGCGCCGTCGAGCGGCCGCACGTCGTGGAAGATCGTGGCGCCCATGCCGAGCGACGCCGCGGCGCGCGCGGTCGCCTCCTCGGCCAGCGCCTTCGCGAGCAGCCAGCGGATGTCGCGCGGGGCGCGGCGCACCAGCTCGGGCGACCAGGGATCCACGCCGAGGTCGGTGCCCGGAGCGACCGACTGCCACGCGGCGACGCGGTCGAGGTAGTGGGCGCGGGCGAGCGCGCCCGCGACGCCATGCACGGACGCGCCGATGCGGGTGCCGGATCCGGGAGCGGGCGCGTACCCGGCGTCGTCCGGGCCGAGCGGGTCGTCGTCCGCGGTGCTCGCCCGGCCCTGCCCGCGGTCGTACGCCGCGCGATCGGCCGGGTCCCCCACGAGCTCCCACGCGCGCTGCACCTGGTGGAAGAGGTGCGCCTCCCCGCCCGTGTCCGGGTGCGTCGCCCGGACGAGCCGGCGGTACGCCGCGCGGAGCGTGGCGGCGTCGCCCGCGGGATCCACGCCGAGCACCTCGTACGGCGTGCGGTCGGCGGGGCTCCCCGCGCGGCTCACTCGGCGGGAGGGGCGGGAGCCGCGGGAGCGGCGGGAGCGGCGGGCGACGCGGCGTCGGCGGTGTCCTGGACCTCCGCCTCCCACGGCGCGGGGATCCCGTAGTACCGCTCGAGGAAGTCCTGCACGCGCGCCTGGCGCTCGTCGGCCGGCACCTCAGGGAAGGAGCCGTCGTTGAGGCAGAAGAAGTCCTGCGAGCGGCGCTTGAGGAGGCCGGGCAGCAGGTCCAGCCCCGCGCGCGACGTGGTGTCGACGTACGTGACCTTGGCGCTCTCCTGCTGCACCGCGCGCGCGGTCATCTGCGCGTAGTAGTGGTACAGCGAGTTGGTGACCGAGATGTCGGTGCTCGAGCGGAAGCGGCTGAGCTGCGTGCGGTGGAAGTCCTCGGCGAACTCCCGCTCGAGCTCCAGCAGGACGCTCTTGCGCAGCGGCGTGGCCGCGTGCTCGAGGTGGCGCGTGATGAGGCGGCCGAAGCGCTCCATCAGCAGGCGCCGGTTGACGCGCGCGGAGTTCTCGAACCCGCTGCGGTCGGAGTCGTTGTCGCCGAGGCCGATGCGCGTGGCCGCCTCGATGAACTTGGTGATCCCGCCGGGCGAGAAGAACATGCCCGGCTGCACGGGGCGGCCGAAGAACATGTCGTCGTTCGAGTAGAGGAAGTGCTCGCTGAGCCCCGGGATGTGCTGGAGCTGCGACTCGACGGCCTGCGAGTTGTGCGTGGGCAGCGCGGCGGGGTCCGTGAAGAACTCCTCGCTGCGCACGAACGTGACGCCGGGGTGCTCGGCCAGCCAGGCGGGCTTCGGGGAGTCGGTGACGATGAAGATCCGGCGCACCCACGGCGCGAAGAGGTACACGGAGCGGAGCGCGTACTTGAGCTCGTCGATCTGGCGGAAGCGGGCCTCGGAGTCGTCGCCCTCGCCGACCACGACGTCCTTCATGCGCTCGGCGCGGCGCTTCTGGAACTCGGGGTCGTTGCCGTCGACCCAGGAGAAGACCATGTCGATGTCGAACGTGATGTCGGACGCCTGCGCGTCGAACATGCCGCGCAGCGTCTTCCACTCGTGGCCGTACATCTCGACCGTGGCGGGCACGACCTCGGCCGCGGGGAGGATCTCGCGCGTGAGCGAGTTCTCGACCGGCCAGACGATGTTCTCGCCCTCGAAGCGGAAGAACTGCAGCTCGACCGCGGTGGACGCGCCGTAGGCCAGGAGGCCGGCCGGCTCGATGCGCGGGCGGTAGAGGCGGAAGATCCCGGCGTCGGGGTTGTCGGTGAGGCGGCCGTCGGCAACGAGCAGCGGCGGGCGGCGGCGGCCGTCGACGGTCTTGGCGTACAGGGGCTCGTCGGCGCACGCGGCGACGAGGGCGCGGACGACGGTGTCGCGGTTCGCCACGTCGATGGCGATGACCGGGCGCTCGTCGTTGCCGCGGATGAGCCAGAAGTCGATGCCGGTCGCGAGGAGCGCGTCCCGGATGAAGAGGAGGTCGGTCACGAGCGCCTGGTGCGGCGTGAGCGTGCGGTTGACCAGCGTGGCGAGGCCCTTGCGGATGACGACGTCCGGGCGGTGGTGCGTGGTGGGCCACGTGGCGGGCGCGGGCGCCACCGCGTCGTCCTGGCGGGAGTACTCCTCCTCGCTGGTGGCCGGATCGACCGTCGGCTCGAGCGCTACGTTGAACTGCCGTGCGCTGCCCGCCATGGATCATCCCCTTGGTGCTTCTCGTGTGCCTGGTGCGGTCGGCCGACCCGACGGGTGGCGACGGATCATTCTACCGAGCGCGGGTGCGCGCCCCCGCTCGGGGGCCCTCGGCGGATCAGGCGCGGTCGGTGGGGCTCAGCGCGGAGCGCACCGCGCCCGTCGCGTCGCGTCCGAGCCGCGCGTGCAGGAGGAGCACGAGGGCCGTGCCGGAGAGCACGCCGTCGAGGAGCCCGGCGGGCAGCAGGAACACCATCAGGACGAGCGTGACGACGCACATCACGCAGGCGAGGGCGAGCCCCCAGAGCCGGTCCCGCCAGAGGCCGACGGCCGCGGTGATGCGGAGGGCGGCGAAGATCCCGCTCATCGCCATCATCGGGTAGAGGTTCTCGCGGAGGTACGGCAGCGCGAAGACCTCGGCGTGGTCCGTGATGGCGGCCTGCGGGATCCCGAGCGCGAGCAGGACGACGAGCCCCACGGCGACCAGGCCCTCCATGAGCACGCCCTGCACGAGGAGCAGCACGGCGGCGACCCGGAGCTCGCGGCGCGCGCGGCGCGGTGGCGTCATCCCTCGGCCTCGGTGGAGGCCGCGGGCAGGGCGTCGACCTCCCAGACGACGGGGGCGGCGAGGAACGGGTGCGTCGCGGGATCCGGCGTCTCGAGGATGGTGCGCGGGACGTCGTGCCAGCGCAGCTCGGCGAGCTCCTCGCCTTCCGGCACGGCGTAGACGACGCACTCGAGGTGCTCCTCGGCGGCGTAGCCGTCGTCCCGGCGGAGGACGGGCATCTCGTACGGGCACTCCGCGGACGCGCTGACGCCGCCGACCTGCCGCTGGATGATGTCGACCTCGGTGCCGTCGGCGAGGAAGGGGCGGAGCACCGGACCGGTGGCCGGAGCGCGCTCGCCCTCGAGCCACCGCGTCTGGACGAACGCGAAGTACGGGATCCGGTCGGCGAAGCGCGCGCCGTCCTCGAAGCCGGACCAGTAGGAGGGGTGGCCCTCGGTGACGCCCCGCACGGAGGTGGCGACGACCGGCCCGTCGATGCCGTCCGCGTCCACGCTCGCGAGGGCGACGACCTCGCCCGCCGCGACGCGCTGGTCCGGGACCGCGGTGGGCGCTTCGGGCGGCAGGGCGACGGCGTCGAACGGCGGTACGGGCGGTCCGTCGGGAGCGGGTGCGCAGCCGGCGAGGAGCAGGGACGCGGCGAGCGCGGATCCGGTCGCGGCGAGCGCGGATCCGCCGCGGGATCGGCGGCGGGGACGGGCGGCGCTGGCGGTGGTGCGGATGCTCATGGTCTCCCCGGGTCTCCCCCCCCCCCCCGAGCGTGGCAGCGCGTCCCGACGTCGGCAACTCGGGGGCGCGCGGGCGGGGGCGGCGCCCGGCGGATGCGAGGATCGCTGTCACACCCCCACGCACGGCCGCGCTCCCCGGATCCGCGACCGTCCCGCGGGACGCCCGGGAGGAGACCCATGGACCAGCCGACCGTCCGCTCCGTCGTGCCCGCCCGGACGCGCGACGACCTCGCCGCCCTCGGGCCGAGCGTCGCCGCGCTCGCGGGCGGATCCGGCATCTTCGCCGAGCCGCACCCGCACCTCACCGGTCTCGTCGACCTGCACGCGCTCGGCTGGGAGCCGCTCGTGGTCACGGACGCCGGGCTGGAGATCGCCGCGACGTGCACCATCGCCCGGGTGGCCGGCATCGCGCCGGGGGATGGCGGGGCAGCGCATCCCCTCTTCCTCCAGGCGTGCACGGCGCTGTTCGGGTCGACGAAGGTCTGGCGGGTGGCGACCGTGGGCGGGAACATCTGCTCGGCGCTGCCCGCGGGCCCGATGACGGCGCTCGCGTCCGCGCTCGACGCGGAGGCGCTGATCTGGCGGGCGGCGACGGCCGACGCGCCCGTGCAGGACGAGCGGATGCCGGTCGCCGAGCTCGTGACCGGCGACCGCACCACCGCGCTCCGACCGGGCGACGTGCTCCGCTCGATCCACGTGCCGGCGGCGTCGCTGCGCGCGCGGACGGCGTTCCGCAAGATCGCGCTGTCGCCCATCGGGCGGTCCGGGTCCGTGGTGATCGGCCGGCTCGACGAGGGCGGCGCGTTCACGCTCACCGTGACCGGCGCCACCCTCCGGCCCGAGCAGCTGCGCTACCCCGCGCTCCCGGCCGCCGCGGCGCTCGCCGACGACGTGCGGGGCATCGGATCCTGGTTCACCGACGCGCACGGCGCGGCCGACTGGCGCCGGGCCGTGAGCGCGCTGCTCGCGGAGGAGATCCGCGCGGAGCTGGCCGGCGATGCGGCGGGCTCGGGCGACGGGCCGGCATCCGGCGAGCGCGGCACCCCACCCGGCGCCGCGACCACGACGACGGCAGGAGCCCGCCCGTGAGCATGAACGTCGACGGCCGCGAGATCCCGGGGGAGCCGGCCCCCGGGCAGAGCCTGCGCACGTGGCTGCGGGCGCACGAGGTGTTCAGCGTCAAGAAGGGCTGCGACTCGGGCGACTGCGGGGCCTGCTCGGTGCTCCTCGACGGCGAGGCCGTGCAGTCGTGCATCCTGCCGGCGTTCCGGGCGGCCGGGCGGGAGGTCACGACGGCGGCCGGGCTCGGGACCCCGGGGGACCTGCATCCGGTGCAGGAGCGGTTCGTGGAGGCGGCCGGGTTCCAGTGCGGGTTCTGCACGCCCGGCATGGTCGTCACGGCGGCCTCCCTCGCCGAGGACGAGCTCGACGACCTCCCGCGGCTGATGAAGAGCAGCCTCTGCCGGTGCACCGGGTACCGGGCGATCGACGAGGCGATCCGCGGGGAGCACGGCGGCCCCGACCACGCGCACGCGGACGGCTGCGGCGGGCCGCGACCCGAGGGGCTGGGGCCGGTGCGGACGACGGGATCCCCGACCGCGGCCGACGACGCCCGCGCCGCCGAGCGCGCCCAGACCGGTCGCGTCGGCACGTCGCTGCACGCGCCCGCGAGCGAGCGCGTCGTCAGCGGCCTCGAGCCGTACACGCTCGACGTCCAGGTCCCGGGCCTCCTGCACGCGAGCCTGGTGCGGAGCCCGCACCCGCACGCGCGCATCCGCTCCATCGACACGACGGACGCGCTCGCGCTGCCGGGCGTGCACGCGGTCCTCACGCACCACGACTCCCCCGCCACGCTCTACTCGTCCGCGCGGCACGAGGACCGCTTCGACGATCCGGACGACAGCCGCGTGTTCGACGACGTGGTGCGGTTCCGCGGGCAGCGCGTGGCGGCGGTGATCGCCGACGACGTCGGGATCGCGGAGGCCGCCGTGCGCCTGGTGCGGGTCGAGTACGAGGTGCTCCCCGCCGTCTTCGACCCGGAGGAGGCCCGGCGGCCGGGCGCTCCCCTGGTGCACGGCGACAAGGATCCCGCCGTCTCGCGCCTCGCCGACCCGCAGCGCAACATCGTGGCGGAGATGCACGGCGAGCACGGCGACGTGGCGGCCGGCCTGGCGCGCGCCGACGCGGTCGTGACCGGCACGTGGTCCACGCAGCGTGTCGCCCACACGCACCTGGAGACGCACGCGACCGTCGGCTGGATGGAGGAGGGCCGCCTGATCCTCCGCACCAGCTCGCAGGTGCCCTTCCTCGTGCAGCGCGAGATCTGCCGGCTGTTCGAGCTCTCGCCGGATCAGGTGCGCGTGTTCACCGCGCGCGTCGGCGGCGGGTTCGGCGGCAAGCAGGAGATCCTCACCGAGGACGTCGTCACCCTCGCGGTGCTCGCCACCGGGCGCCCGGTGCAGCTGGAGTTCACGCGGTCGGACGAGTTCACGCTCTCCCCTGCGCGGCACCCGATGCGGGTGGGCGTCACCGTCGGCGCGACCTCGGACGGCGTCCTCACGGCGCTCGCCGTCGACGTGCTGAGCGACACGGGCGCGTACGGCAACCACGGGCCCGGCGTCATGTTCCACGGCTGCAACGAGTCGATCGCGCTCTACCGCTCGCCGGCCAAGCGCGTGGACGCGCAGAGCGTCTACACGAACAACCTGCCGTCCGGCGCGTTCCGCGGCTACGGCCTCGGTCAGGTGATCTTCGCCATCGAGTCCGCGCTCGACGAGCTGGCGCGGGAGCTCGGCATCTCTGGCTTCGAGATCCGGCGGCGGAACGCCGTCGTGCCGGGCGACCCGCTGATCATCACGCACGCGGAGGGCCCCGACCTCGGCTTCGGCGGCAGCTACGGGCTCGACCAGTGCCTCGACCTCGCGGAGGCGGCGCTGGCGGACGGCGGCGGGGATCCGGTGCCGGACGGCGACCGCTGGCTCGTGGGCGAGGGCATGGCCGCCGCGATGATCGCGACCATGCCGCCGCGCGGGCACTTCGCCGACGTGACCGTGGCGATGGCCGCCGACGGCGTCGTGACGGTGTCGGTGGGCACGGCCGAGTTCGGCAACGGCACGACCACCGTGCACGCCCAGCTCGCCGCGACCGCGCTCGGGACGACGCCCGACCGGATCCGCATCCGCCAGTCCGACACCGACGTCACGCGCTACGACACGGGCGCGTTCGGATCCGCGGGCACGGTCGTCGCCGGGAAGGCCGTGCACGTGGCCGCGACCGCGCTCGCCGGGACGCTGCGCGCGGCGGCCGCGGCGCGGACGGGGCTGGCCGCAGAGGCCTTCGCGCTCACGCCGGACGCGCTCGTCGCGGACTCCGTCTCCATCCCCGTCGCCGAGCTGGTGGGCCCCGACGGCCTCTCCGCCCCGGCGCACGAGGACGGCGCGCTCCGCTCCCTCGCCTTCAACGTGCACGCCTTCCGGGTGGCCGTGGATCCCGCGACCGGCGAGGTCCGCATCCTCCGCTCGGTGCAGGCCGTCGACGCCGGCACGGTGCTCAACCCCGCGCAGCTGCGGGGCCAGGTGGAGGGCGGCACGGCCCAGGCGATCGGCACGGCCCTGTTCGAGGAGGTCGTGCACGACGGCGAGGGGCGGATCCTCACCGACGTGCTGCGGAACTACCACATCCCCCAGCTCGCCGACCTGCCCGTGACCGAGGTGCTGTTCGCCGACACGCACGACGACAACGGGCCGCACGGCGCGAAGTCGATGAGCGAGGCGCCCTACAACCCGGTCGCGCCGGCGCTCGCGAACGCGGTGCGGGACGCGATCGGGATTCGCCCGCACGACCTGCCGATGTCGCGCGACCGCGTGTGGCGGCTGCTGAACGGCGGCGGTCCGCAGCCGCGGTTCGACAGCCCGACGACGCTCGGGGAGCGCGGGACGCGGGAGTAGCGGGCGCGGAGCGGTCAGCGGGAGACGGCGCGACGCCGGCGCGCGAGGACGAACGCTCGCCCGCCCACGCCGACCAGCAGCACGAGCGCACCCGCCGCGATCGAGGTCGCGGGCAGCGTCGCCACGAGCACCAGGCAGCCGACGACGCCGAGCACCTGCAGCGCCCGCGGGTACCGCCGGTCCGCGCGCTCCTGCGTGAAGGCCGCGGCGTTCGCGACCACGTAGTACAGGAGCACGCCGAAGGACGAGAAGCCGACGACGCCGCGGAGGTCCACCGTGAGCACGAGCGCCACGACCACCGCGGCGACCGCGATCTCGGCCCGCTGCGGCACCCGGTACCGCGGGTGCACGACGGCGAGCGATCGCGGCAGGTCGCCCTCGCGCGCCATCGCGAGCGACGTGCGTCCGATCCCGGCGAGCAGCGCCAGCAGCGCGCCGAGGCACGCGGCCGCCGCGCCCACGCCGACCACCGGAACCGCCCACGCCCAGCCCGCGTCGCGCACGAGGTCGGCGAGCGGCGCGGTGGATCCGGCGAGCCGCGCCTCCCCGAGCACCCCGAGGAGCGTCACGGCGACGAGCGCGTAGACGACGAGGGCGCCGCCGAGCGCGAGGAGGATCGCGCGCGGGATGGTGCGGGCGGGATCCCGCACCTCCTCCCCCATGGTCGCGATGCGCGCGTACCCCGCGAAGGCGAAGAACAGCAGCCCCGCCGACTGGAGGACGCCGTAGGGGGTGGTGTCGGCGACGTCGACGCTCGGTCCCGCGGCGGCCGGCCCGCCCGCGACGAGGCCGGCGACCAGCACGAGGGCGATCACGGCGAGGACGACCGCGATGATCACGCGGGCCAGCCGGGCCGTGCGGGTCACGCCGAGGCAGCCGACCGTGGCGAGCGCGACGACGGCGAGCGCCGCCACCGGCCGCTGCCACGCCGCGGGCACCGCGTACGCGGCGAAGGTCAACGCCATGGCGGCGCAGCTCGCGGTCTTGCCGATGACGAACGACCAGCCCGCGAGGAAGCCCGGCCACGCCCCGAGCCGCTCCCGGCCGTACAGGTAGGAGCCGCCGGAGGACGGGTAGCGGGCGGCGAGCTGCGCGGACGCGGTGGCGTTGCAGGACGCGACGACGGCCGCGATCGCGAGGCCGACGAGGAGGCCGCCGCCCGCCGCGCGGGCCGCCGCGGGCATGACGGCGAAGATCCCCGCGCCGATCATCGCGCCGAGGCCGAGCACGGTGGCGTCGAGGAGGCCGAGGCGGCGGGCGAGGCCGGGCTGCGCCGCGGCGGATGCGGATGCGGCGGTCATGCGGGCTCCCCGTGGATCGGTCCGGTAGTCGTGGTCAGCGGCGCGCCCGCGGATCCGGCGCGCGCGGCGAGCACCTCCGCGAGGATGGAGACGGCGGTCTCCTCGGGCGTCGACGCGCCGATGTCGAGGCCGATGGGCGAGCGCAGGCGCGCGAGCTCCGCGTCCGTCAGGCCCTCCTCCACGAGCAGCGCGCGGCGGCGCACGTCGGTGGTGCGGGATCCCATCGCCCCGACGAACGCGACAGGCAGGCGCAGCGCCTCCACCAGCAGCGGCACGTCGAAGCGGTCGTCGTGGGTGAGCACGCAGATCACGGTGCGGGCGTCGACCGCGGTGCGCGCGAGGTACTCGTCGGGCCACTCGGCGACGACCTCGTGGGCCGACGGGAAGCGGGCGCGGGTCGCGAAGGCGGGTCGGGCGTCGCACACCGTCACGCGGTAGCCGAGCAGCGCGGCCGCGTCGGCGAGCGCGGCGGAGAAGTCGACGGCGCCGAAGACCAGCAGCCGGGGCGGCGGGGCGGCCACGAGGTGCAGGACGCGCAGGGGCCCGTCGGCGCAGTCGACCTCCGTGGTGCCCGATCGGCCGGTGGCGAGGCGCGCCGTGAGCCCGGCGCGGATCCGCCGGGCGGGGTCGGCGCCGACGACCGCGTCCACAGCGGGATCGGGCGCGCCGGTGACCCACGTGCCGGCCGCCGGTCCGTCGAGCACGAGCGCCAGCGACGCGGCACGTCCGGTGCGGGCGTCCTCGAGGGCGGCGCGCACGGCGGCGGGCACGGGCGATCGCGTGTCGCCGGCGGGAGCGACCTCCACGACCACCACGCCGATCCGCCCGCCGCACGTGAGGCCGACCTGGAACGCGTCGTCGTCGCTGACGCCGAACGACGTGAGCGCGGGCACCCCGTCCTCGAGCACGCCCGCCGCGACCTCGACGACCGCGCCCTCGACGCAGCCGCCGGAGATGGATCCGATCACGCGGCCCCGGTCGTCGACCGCCATCGCCGTGCCCGCCGTGCGCGGGGCGCTGCCGAGCACGTCGGTGACGCACGCGACGGCGAGGCGGCGGCCGTCGGCGAGGGCGTCGAGCACCTCGGCGGCGATCTCGAGCACGGCACCTCCGGTGGAGCGCCGGCGAGCGGGCGCGGGACGGGCGGGAGGGCGACGGCCGGACGGCGCGCGATGGTATCGCCCGCGTCAAGCCTCGCACGGCCCCTGCGTAGGGTGGGACACGGATGCCGGGGGGATCCTCCCCCGGTGCCGCGCGACCATCCGACGCCGTCCGAGGGGGACCCATGGCATCGACCGCACCCGACCGCCCGCAGCCGCTGTACCGGCGGATCCGCCGCGCCTGGGCCGACGCGCCCGCGGTCGTGCAGGTGCTCGCCGTCGCCGTCCTGGTCTTCGCGTGGCTGACGGCGCTCGACCTCGATCGGCCGCCGGAGGGCCTAGGGTCGATCATCCTGCGCGGCCTCGTCGCGGTGCTCGTGGGCATCGCGAGGGTGGCTGCGCTCTGGATGCGCCGCCTCAGCTGGCCCGGGGCGCCGCGCGAGGTCGAGGTGTCGGAGGCGGCGGAGGACGGCGAGCTGCCGTCAGGGGCCGATCCGATCGCCTGGCAGGGCGCGCTCGAGCGACGGCGCCGCGAGATCCGGCTGGAGGCGTGGGCCCTGCCGCTCACGCTCGCGCTCCTCGTCGCGTTGGCGCTCCTGCCGCGCTCGCGCGCGTTCGACGCCCCCGATGCGGCGTACCTCGTGTTCCTCGCCGTCTTCGCCTCCTACACCGCGACGCTCCTCGTCTCGCGCTCCCGCCGCCGCGACGGCGTCGACGCCCTGCTCATCCCGCTGCAGGAGCAGGTGCGCGCGGACGACGCCCGACGCGCCGAGTGGGCGCCGCCCGCCCCCGACGACCGGATTCCCCCGGCTGCTGGATAATGTGCTCCGCGTCCGACGATCGGCGCCCGACCGACCCCGAGGAGCCGACCATGACATCGACGACGACGCGCATCACCCGGGGCACCACCGCATGAAGGCCCTGTCCGATCGGTTCCAGCGGGCTCCCCTGGGGATCGTCTTCCTCGTCCTCGCGCTCACGGTCTTCCTCGTCCGCACCCTGTTCGGGCCCCTCCTGCTCGACGACGCCCTGTCACCCGGCCGCACGGTCGCGACCCTCGTCAGCTCGCTGCTCATCGCCGGCGTGATGACGTTCGTCGTCGCCCGCCAGCGCCGCCGCAGCGGCGGCGCCCACACGATGGCCGAGGTGACCACCGCCGTGAGGACGCGCCAGCTCCCGCGCGACGCCGACCCCGCCGCGTGGATCCCCGCCCTCGAGTGGCGGCGCCGGCAGTTCCGCCGGTCGATGTGGCTCATGCCCGTGCTCGTCGCGGTGCTGGTCGCGATGGGCGGGGCGGCGATCGTCCTCGCCCCCGGCTCGTCCGCCGGGTGGATCATCGTGGTCGTCTTCCTCGCCCTCGGCACCGTGAGCGTGATCCAGGCGCGCCGCACGATCCCCCGCATCGACGACCTCCTGAGCCAGCTCCGCGAGCGTGACGCGTCCCGCGGATCCGCCACGGACCCCGCCGCCGCCATCCCGACGCGCCCCGCCGGCGCCTGATCCGCGCCCAACACCGTGACCGGCACCGCACGCCCCGCGCACGGCAGGCTGCGGCGCGCCCGACGCCGACTCGCCGACGCGCCCGCGGTCGTGCCCGCGATGGGCGTCGCCGTCGCCTACGCCGTGATCCGGACGTACTGGTCCGTCGTGCTCGGCCAGGATGTGAGCCCCGAGCGCATCCTGGGGACGCTCACGGTCGGCGTCGTCGTCGGCCTCATCCTCACGGGGGCCCTCTCCCTCCGGCGCCGCGGCACCCCGTCCCGGACGCGCGGGGTCGACGTCTCCGAGGCGATCGACGACGGCCGGCTCCCCGCGGACGCCGACGCGGACTCGTGGCGGTTCCTGCTGCTCCGCCGCCGCGAGGTCTACGACCAGCTCGGCGGACCGTGGGCGATGCTCGTCGCCGCGGCGCTCCTCGGCGGCGCCGTGGCCGTGGGCGTGCTCGGCGGGCCGCCCCTCGCCTGGACCCTGCCCGCGGTGATCGCCGTGGCCGTCGCCGGTCTGGCCCTCGTCCGGCGCCGTCGGGTCGCCCGCATCGACGAGCTCCTCCAGCCGCTGCTCCATGCGGACTCGCCGGGAGGCGCCGGCGCGGGACCGACCCGGCGGCCCCCGACCTGACGACGCCGAGAAGGGTCACCGCTTCCTGAGCGCCGCCGCGCCTCACGGCGTGTCGGACCTCACGCCCCGTCCCGAGGTCGACGATCGACCGGGTTCCCGATCCCGCGCGACGCGACGCCGCGCCGCAGCAGGATCCGGCCCCGCGTGATGCCCTCGGGCTCCCGCCGTCCAGCACCGCCGCGCACCAGTCGAGCGAACGGATCCCCCCGCATGAGCGAACCCCGGACCACCCATCCCGCGCCGCCCGCCACCGCCGGGCGCCGCGCCGTCCACCGCGGCCACGTCCTCCACATCACGGGCTCGCCGCTCGTGCAGGACGCCCGCCGCCACCTCGTCTCCGTCCCCGACGGCGCGCTCGCGGTCGACGACGCCGGCCGGATCGCGTGGGTCGGCCCGTTCCGCGCGCTCCCGGCCGCGTTCGCCGACGCGCCCGTGCACGGCTCCGCGTCCGACTTCCTCATCCCCGGCTTCGTCGACGCGCACGTGCACTTCCCGCAGACGTACACGACGAGCGCCCACGGCGGCGGCCAGCTCCTCGAGTGGCTCGACTCGTGCGTGTTCCCCTCCGAGGCGCGCCTCGCGGACGAGGGCTTCGCGCGCATGATCGCCGCCGACTTCACGCGCCGCCGGATCATGGCCGGCACGACGAGCGCGCTCGTCTTCGGATCCGCGTTCCCGCACGCGCAGGACGCCCTGTTCGAGGCCTCCCGCGACGCGGGGCTGCGGCTCGTCAGCGGCCGCGGGATCCAGACGGTCGGCTCCGGCCCCGCGACCCCGCTCCTCACCTCGGAGGAGGACGCGATCGCGCTGTCGTGCGCGGAGATCGACCGCTGGCACGCCGTGGACACGGGCGACGCGACGACGGCGACGCTGCAGGTCGCGATCGTCCCGCGCTTCAGCCTCTCGGTCACGCCCGCGACGCTGCGCGGCCTCGGCGAGCTGTACGACGTGGCCCGAGGCGAGGGCGTGCACTTCCACTCGCACCTCAACGAGAACGACCGGCCGGGCACGGGCGAGATCGCCGCCGTCCGCGAGGTCTTCGGCACCGACACCTACCTCGACACCTACGACGGGCTCTTCCTGCCCGGGTCGGAGCGGGGCGGATCCAGCCTCCTCGGCCGCCGCAGCGTGTTCGCGCACGCGGTGCACTGCCAGGACTCCGAGCTCGCGCGGCTCGCCGAGACGGGCAGCAGCATCGCGCACTGCCCGACGTCGCAGCAGTTCCTCGGATCCGGCACCATGCCGTGGCGGCGCACGGTCGCGTCGGGCGTGAACGTGGCGATCGGATCCGACGTCGGTGCCGGCGACGAGTGGCTCGTCTCCCGCGTGCTCAACGACGCGTTCAAGGTGCACCTGTCGGAGCCGGGCGACGCGGGCGTGGAGATCGACGCCGCCGAGCTCCTCTTCACCGGCACGCTCGCGGGCGCCCGCGCGCTCGACATGGAGGAGCGCTACGGCAACCTCGACGTGGGCAAGGACGCCGACTTCCTGACGATCACGCCCGACCGCTGGGAGCCGCTCGCCCTCACGCTCGCCCACGGCATCCGCGCGGACGACGACGAGCGCGCCACCGACCAGATCCTCTTCACCCTCCTGATGGGCCTGCGCGAGCCCGCCATCGCGGGCGTGCACGTGCAGGGGCGGCGGGTGTCGGCGGGCTGACGAGGCCCGCCAGTTCAGGTGTCTTCCCGGGCGTCCCGCTCGCGCGCATCCCTCAGCCGCAGCCGCACGCGATGCGCCACGACGAGGAGCGCCAGCCACGCGAGCGCCAGCAGCCAGCCCGCGATCGCGTCGGTGAGCCAGTGGTGGCCGAGGTAGACGCGGCTGAGGCTCACGGAGGCGGCGAACGCGATCGCGACCACGTAGGTGAGCACGCGCGTCGCCCGCCGCATCTGCCGGAGCACCAGCAGGTACGCGACGATCCCGGCGACGACGCTCGCGTTGAGGGTGTGCCCGGACGGGAACGAGGGCGACGTCTCGTAGGGCGGCACGGCGTCGGCGCGCGGCGGGCGGTCGCGGCCGACGAGCTCCTTGCCGACCTCGGTCGTGAGCAGGGATCCGGCGCCCGCGGTGATCCCGAGCACGACCGGAACCCACTGGCGCCGACGGATCGCGAGCGCGACGACGACCGCGACGCCCACGATCGGCACGGCGTAGACGCCCGCGGCCTCCGTGAAGACGGTGACGGCGGTGTCGAGCCAGGGCGAGCGGACGTCCATCGCGAGGTGCAGCGCGGGCTCGTCGAGGAGCGCGACGCTGTCGTCGTCGACGACCGCGACGTAGAGGCCCGCGAACAGGCTCGACGCGGCGGTGATGACGAGGAGGCCGAGGACCAGGAACGCGGCGAAGGTCCCGGTCGGGCCGACGCGGGTGGCGACGCCCGTCGCCGCGCGGGTGACGCGGCCGGGAGGGCGGGTCCGATCGGGGCGGCGGCGCGGCGGCAGGCGGTCGCCTGTGGAGGCGATTCCGTCGGGCATCGGGCGGTCGGACGCGGTCGCGGATCCGGCTGCGGGCGCCGCGGCGCGACGGTCGTGCACAGGGTCGCGCCGGATCAGCCGTGGACCAGGGCGGAGGACGGCACGCGGTCGCGACGGCGGACGGCGGACGCGATGAGGCCGGCGGTGCCCGCGATGAGCCCGATGACGAATGTCGCGACGCCGCCGATGACGCCCATCAGCACGATCCCGAAGGCGCCGGCGCCCCCGTCGGGCTGCTCGACGACGTCCCGCGTCGCCCACGCGGCGAGCACGGCGAGACCCAGGGCCAGGACGAGCGCGACGATCGTGCTCCCGACGAGGTACCAACCCCAGCCGGATCACCGGGCCTTGGCGACGGCGAGGACGACTGCCACGAGGATCACGAGCACCGGCACGCCGAGCGTCAGGGTGAGGGCGAGCGCGAACGCGGTGTCGGGATCCATCTATCGAGCGCGTCCCGCGCGACCGGGCACGGCGAGGGCGCGGCGGGCGCGCTCCTAGCATGGGCGGATGGCGGGATCACGGGGCGCGGACGACGACGGGCGCTCGGCGACGCGGATCGCGGGCGTGGTGCTCGCCGCCGGCGCGGGCACCAGGTTCGGCGGTCCCAAGGCGCTCGCGACGCATCCCGACGGCACGCCGTGGCTCGCGACCGCGATCCGCGCGCTCGCCGACGGCGGCTGCTCCCCCGTGCTCGTGGTGCTCGGCGCGTCCGCCGACGAGGCGGCGGCGCTGCTCGGCCCGCTTCCCGAGGCCGACCACGCGGTCGTCGTCCGCGCCGACGACTGGGCCGACGGCATGTCCGCCTCCCTCCGCGCGGCGCTCCGGGCCGCGGAGGCCCTGGATCCGCCGCCCGTCGCGCTGGCCGTCGTCCCGGTCGACGTGCCCGACCTCGACGCGTCCACGATCCGTCGGGTGGTCGACACGGCACCGGTGGATCCGTCGACGCTCCGCCAGGCCGTGTTCCGCGGCCGGCCCGGGCACCCCACCGTCCTCGGCCGCGACCACTGGCAGTCGCTCGCCGCATCCGTGCGCGGCGACGAGGGCGCGCGCCGCTACCTGGCCGCCCACGACGCCCGGCTCGTCGAGGCCGCCGACCTCAGCACGGGCGCGGACGTCGACCTACGACCCTGACGGATGGCAGTCGCAGTCGGACGGCTGCCGACCTCTCACCCTCGCGTGGCTCGGACGCTCCTCGGCAGTCAGCTCCACGCAAGAGCCACGTGGACCCTCGGGCCAGGTCCGGGCGCTTTCACCACAAGCGGAATCCACCCGGCGATCGTCCGTTCCAGCACGAGAAGAAAAACATCATGATGCACCGCGGAATTCCGTTGGCGAGGGATGACAGAAGCGCGTCCCACCGATCGCGCCGCGCTCCCTGTGCATAAGTGCAGATCTCAGTGACCGTCGTCATTACCGTTCCCCTCGAGGGCCAAGGAGGTCCGAGAATGGGGTTTCACGAATGGCATCCGCACGACTTCTCCCACGCATGGCGATCATCACGGGGATCATCGCCGCCGCATGTCTGACGCAGGCGCCCGCCGCAATGGCCGCTGATGCGGGACACGTTCCCACAGCACCGGAATCATCTCTGTCGTCGACGACGGACCACGACACCAAGGCCACGACCTCGTCGCCCGAGGTGAGCACGTCGGATGCCGCCTCGCGTTACTGCAATGAGCACTACTCGTATCTGCAGGGCGGAGACCCCTCGACCGTCAACTACATCCCGGCGTACGAGGACGCGAGCGTCGAGACGGGCCGCTGCATCCTGGAGAAGGGTACGCGAGGCGAAGGCGTTGCGACGCTCCAGGCGTCACTCAACCAGTGCTATCACCGCGGCCTGACCGAGGACGGCATCTTCGGAGCCGCGACGTACAACGCGCTGCTCGCCGTGCAGCGGCAGGTCGGCGTGACCGTCGACGGCGTATACGGCCCGAACACCGGATCCGCGATGCTGCACACCGGCAACGCCTGCCGACGCGTCCCGTCCGCCGTGTTTCGCCAGTAAAGGAACACCCTGGCGCGGGCACGTGTCCGAGAATGCGTGCCCGCGCTCTCCTATTCGATGGTCGTACCGTGTCGCCGCGTCACAGATCCGACGAACGCAGCGTCCCGACATCGCACGGATTCCCCTCGCTTTGACTACGACCTGGAGCCCCGAGACCCGCGACGAACCCGCAGGACGGGACGCACCCAGACAGACCCATCGCGTACGAGGCCCGAATCGGCGGGAACATCACGGCACGGTCGGCTCCGTCGCTCACCTGCCATCCGCTCCGTCGCCGTCACTGCTGCCGCGCTGGTGGCGGTCGCCGCTATCGGCGCCGAGTCGATCGCGGCCATCGCCGGCTCGCCCATGAACAGCGCCGTCACCGGACGACGGCGCGGGGGCGAAGTCGGGCGATCTCGCGCGATCAGAAGGCACTGTCTGCGTGAGTCGACGAATCCCGCGCCATCGACCCGAGGGCGAGTCTGCCCGTGGAGGCCGGATTCCACCAGAAACCGACCTCTTGCGGAGTTTCTCCATTTCGACATTCAAGAAATAATTGCACGACGGAGAGAGGTCCTCCAGGAGCGAGAAAGAGGACCCGGTTCCCGAGGACCACGCGCCCGCTCCTGTGCACAGAAATCAATCCGGAGAGCCGGCAGCATTACGGTTCAGCCGAGGACCAAGGAGGTCCGAGAATGAGGTTCTGCACATGACATCCGTATCGTTTCTCCCACGCCTTGCGATCATCACCGGAATCATCGCAGCCGCCTGCCTGACGCAGGCGCCGGCCGCCATGGCGGTGGGCGCGGACCAGGCTCCTGCGGCAGCACCTGCTGCATCCGGGTCGACGTCGACGAGCCAGACGATGATCAGCACCGGCACCCCGCCTGACGTGAGGACGTCGGATGCCGCCTCGCGCTACTGCAACGAGCACTACTCCTATTACAACAACTCGGCCGGCGAACGCGTCAACTACTTCCCGGCCTACGAGGACGTGAGCATCGAGACCGGCCGCTGCACCCTGGAGAAAGGTACGCGAGGCGAAGGCGTGGCGACCCTGCAGGCGTCACTCAACCAGTGCTACCACCGCGGCCTGACGGAGGACGGCATCTTCGGAGCCGCGACGTACAACGCACTCCTCGCCGTACAGCGGCAGATCGGCGTCACCGTCGACGGCGTCTACGGCCCGAACACCGGATCCGCGATGCTGCACACCGGCGACACGTGCCGCCGCGTGCCGGCCGATGTAATTCGCCAGTAAGGAAATAAGGGTGGGCGGGGGCAGGGCCAAGAGCGCGCGCCCGCCCTCCCGTATTCACCGGATTCACCGCATGTACCATGTCGGCGCGGCAGGTATCCCCCACCCGTCCCGTCTCGACGTCGAGGGGTTCCTCCCGCTCTGCCGACCGCGATTTGGAGATCCGTGAACATCGACGACCACGCACGATCGAACTCCTCCGCTGAGACCCCTCGCCGCGCGCGCCAGGGACCAGGGGGCATCGCCCGACACGGTCGGCTTCGTCGCCCGAGCGCGATCCGATCCGTCCTCCTCACGATCTCCGCCATGGGCGCGGTAGCCGCCGTCAGTGCGGGGTCGATCGCGGCCATCGCGGCATGGGAGCTCAGCAACACCGTCGCCGCGAACTCCGTCGACATCTCGGACGGCGCCGCGCTCCCGCCAGCGCTCGGCGGCCTCGACGGCGGCGCCGACATCCTCCTCGTCGGCAGCGACAGCCGCGACGGACAGGGGGACGGGTTCGGTGACCCGAAGGTCGTGGGGACGGGTCGACTCAACGACGCGACCGTCCTGGTGCACATCAGCGCGGATCACACGCGGGCGACCGCCATCTCCTTCCCGCGCGACATGCTCGTCGACATCCCGTCGTGCAAGAGCGAGGACGGCAAGTCGGACGTCCCAGGAGCGACCCACGTGATGCTGAACACGGCGCTCAGCCGCGGCGGGCTGGGCTGCGTCGTCCGCACCATCAAGAGCATCACCGGGATCGACATCCCCTACGCCGGTGTCGTGCAGTTCAAGGGCGTCGAAGCGGTGTCCGACGCCGTGGGCGGAGTCCCCGTGTGCCTGGCCAAGCCCATCAAGGACAAGTACACGAGCCTCGACCTGCCGGCCGGCATCAACGTCATCCACGGCCACGAGGCCGCCGAGTTCCTACGGACCCGCCATGGCGTCGGCGATGCGAGCGACATCGATCGCATCAGCAACCAGCAGGTGTTCCTCGGAGCCCTCGTCCGCACGGTGACGAGCAGCGGCACCTTGACGAACCCGGCGAAGGTCTACGAGATCGCCCGCGCGGTCGTGGAGAACATGAGCCTCTCGACGTCGATGGACAGCCCGGCGGCCATCGCCTCCATCGCCCTCACCGTCAAGGACATCCCCGCGGATCGCTTCACGTTCGTGCAGTACCCGAGCATCCGACGCGACGACGGTCGCGTCGACCCGGACACGCAGGCCGGGAAGGATCTCATCGGCGTGGTGTCCTCCGACTCCGACTTCAGCCTCGCGCCCGGCTCCATCGGCGGCGGCGTGCAGGCGCCGACGTCCACCCCGGCGCCGTCCGCGGATCCGTCCGCCGGCACCGCGAGCCCGGCCCCCGACGCCGGCACGGTGCTCCCGAAGGACGTGACCGGCCAGACCGCGGCCGAGGAGACGTGCGCGCACGGCTGACGGACCCTCCTCAGCGCGCGAGCGCCTCCTCCAGCGCGTGCCACGCGAGCAGCGCGCACGTGCCGCGGAGCGGGTAGCGGCCGGAGTCCGCGAGGGCGAAGGCGTCACCGAGGCGGTCCTCGGCGCCGGGCCGCAGCTCGTAGGAGCGGATCAGCGCACGCAGCTCGACGACGAGCGCCTGCGCCTCCGCGGCCGTCCGCCCCTCGACGAGCTCGGCGAGCATCGACGCGGAGGCTTGCGAGACCGTGCAGCCGCGCCCGTGCCAGCGGACGACGATCGGCTCGGCGGGATCCACGGCCGCGCCCGCGTCGACGGCCGGGTGCGCGGGATCCGCGGCGAGCACCCGCAGGTCGACCACGTCGCCGCACGTCGCGTTCCGCTGCTCGGACGCGCCGAGCACGACGCCCGCCGACGGGGTGGCGGCGTCCGGCTCTGCGACGAACCGGCCGGGTGCCGACGCCGCCCGCAGCGCCGCGTCGCTCCCGATGCGGCGCCGGGCGTGGTCCGCGATGAGCGCCGAGGCGATCTGCCGGTCCAGCGTCATCGTCCGACCGCGTAGCCCTGCGCCCCGCGCGGGTTGGCCGCGGCACCGAGCAGGCCGGTGGCGGGATCCCGCGTCACGGCCGAGAGGCGCCCGAGCGTCCAGTCGCCGACGACCTCGACCACGTGCCCGCGGGCCCGCAGGTCGGCGATGACGTCGTCGCCCACGCGGCCCTCGACGACGAGGCCGCCGGGCGTCCAGGTGCGCGGCCAGAACGATCCGGGGACGCTCGTGGTGTGGAACGTGGGCGCGTCGACGGCCTGCTGCGGCGAGAACCCGCCGACGATCGTGCGCAGCAGGTACGGCAGCTGCCACTGGTCCTGCTGGTCGCCGCCGGGCGAGCCGAGCGCCTCCACCGGCTCGCCGTCGCGCGTGATCAGCGTGGGCGTCAGGGTCGTGCGCGGCCGGCGCCCGGGCACGAGCGACGACGGGCCGCCGGGCTCGAGCCACGTCATCTGCAGGCGCGTGCCGAGGCAGAAGCCGAGCGACGGGATGAACGGCGACGACTGGAGCCAGCCGCCGGACGGCGTGGCGGAGATCATGTTGCCGAAGCGGTCGACGATGTCGAGGTGACAGGTGTCGCCGCGGGTCTCGCCCGTGCGGGAGACGGTCGGCTCGCCCGTGCCGCCGGCGGACGCGGGCGCGTCGCCCTCGACGACGAGCGGCGGGAGGAACGGCTCGACGCCGTCGACGCGGCCGGGACGCAGCTCGTGCGACGCCGCGTCCGTGATGAGCGCGCGCCGCTCGGCAGCGTACTCCGCGCTCAGCAGCACGTCGAGGGGCGCGCCGCCCGGCACGGCGTCGCCGTAGTACGCCTCGCGGTCGGCGAGCGCGAGCTTCTGCGCCTCGATGATGCGGTGGATCCCCGCGGCCGTCGCCGGGTCGATCTCCTCGTCCGGGAACCCGTCGAGGATCATCAGCGCCTGCAGCAGCGCCGGGCCCTGTCCCCAGGCGCCGGTCTTCCAGATCCGCAGCCCGCGGAACTCGACCGACACCGCGTCCTCCCACGAGGCGCGCGAGCCGGCGAGGTCCGCGGCGGTGAGGAGCCCGGAGTGGTCGGCCCCCGTGGAGTGCCGGTGCGGATCCTGCACGCTCGCCACCATCTCCTCCGCGACGAAGCCCTCGGCCCACACGGTGCGGGCGGCCTCGATGCGGGCCTCGCGCGTCGCGTGCGGGCCGGCCGCGGACGACGCCTCGGCGAGGATCCGCTCCATCGCCGCCGCCCACGCCGGGTTCCGCACGAGCGACCCCGCGACGGGCGCGTCGCCGTCCGGCATCCAGAACGCGGCCGACGCGGACCAGTGGTCGCGGAAGAGGTCGCCGACGCCCGCGATGGTGCGGCGCACGCTCTCGAGCACGGGGTGCCCGTCGCGCGCGTACCCGATGGCGAAAGCCCACGCGTCGGCGAGCTCCCACGTGCCGTGGTCGCGGAGCAGCAGCAACCACGCGTCGACCGCGGCGGGCACGGCCGCGGCGAGCGCACCCGCGCCGGGCACGCGATCGAGGCCCTCGGCGCGGAAGCGCTCGGGGGTCGCGGCGGCGGGCGCGGATCCCTGCCCCATGAGCAGCTTCGGCGCCTCCTCCCCCGCGACGTGGACGACGGCGGTCATGTCGCCGCCCGGCCCGTTGAGGTGCGGCTCCACGACGTGCAGCACGAACGCGCTCGCGACCGCGGCGTCGAAGGCGTTGCCGCCGCGCTCCAGCACGGCCTGGCCGGTGCCGGAGGCGAGCCAGTGCGTGGAGGCGCTCATGCCGAACGTGCCGCGGAGCGTGGGGCGGGTGGTGAATGCGTCGGGCGCGCGGAATGTCACAGGGGGTCCTTCCGGTGGGGATGCCCCAGTCGACCACACCCGTTCCACCCGGGGCGGGAATGCGCGCGGCCCTGCGGCCGTTCACCGTTCGACCCGGGAGGCCCATGACTGACACCACTGGCGTCGGATTCCGATCCGAGCGCGGACCCATCCTCATCGCCCTGATGATGACGACGGGCCTCGTGGCCATCGACTCGACCATCCTCGCCACGGCCGTGCCGTCCATCGTGGACGACCTCGGCGGCTTCGCCTCGTTCCCGTGGCTGTTCTCCATCTACCTGCTCGCGCAGGCGGTGTCGGTGCCGCTCTACGCGAAGCTCAGCGACACGGTGGGACGGAAGCCGATCATCCTCATCGGCATCGGCCTGTTCCTCGTGGGATCCGTGCTGTGCGGGGTCGCGTGGAGCATGCCCGCGCTCATCGCGGCGCGTGCGATCCAGGGCCTCGGCGCCGGCGCGGTCGCGCCCATGGCGATCACGATCGCGGGCGACATCTACACGGTCGCCGAGCGCGCGAAGACGCAGGGCTACCTCGCGAGCGTGTGGGCCGTCTCGAGCGTGGTCGGCCCGACGCTCGGCGGCGTGTTCTCCGAGTTCACGACCTGGCGGTGGATCTTCTTCGTCAACGTGCCGCTGTGCCTCCTCGCCGGGTGGATGATCGTCCGCCGCTTCCACGAGTCCATCGAGCGCACGAAGCACCGCGTCGACTACGCCGGCGCCGCGCTCCTCACGGTGGGCCTCAGCCTGCTGATCCTCGCGGTGCTCGAGGGCGGCCAGGCCTGGGCGTGGGACTCCGTGCCGAGCATCGGCGCGTTCGCGGTCGGCGCCGTGCTGATCGTCGCGTTCCTGCTGGTGGAGCGCCGCGCGGCCGAGCCCGTGCTCCCGCTCTGGGTGTTCTCGCGGCGCCTGCTGCTCACGACCACCCTGGTCTCGCTCGGCGTCGGCGCGATCCTCATCGGGCTCACCTCCTACGTGCCCACCTACCTCGAGGGGTCGCTGCGCGTCACGCCGCTCGTCTCCGGCCTCGCGCTCGCGGCCCTCACGATCGGCTGGCCGATCTCGGCGTCGCTCTCCGGCCGCCTGTACCTCCGCATCGGGTTCCGCCGCACCGTGCTCATCGGCATGGCGCTCACGATCGTCGGCACCGGATCCATCGCGGCGCTCGCCGGCACGCCCACGCTCGCCGGGATCGCGGCCGGCTGCTTCGTGGTGGGCCTCGGCCTCGGCCTCGTCGCGACGCCCAGCCTCATCGGCGCGCAGTCGAGCGTCGGCTGGGGCGAGCGCGGCGTCGTCACGGGCGCGAACCTCTTCGCCCGGTCGATCGGCAGCGCCGTGGGCGTCGCCGTCTTCGGGGCGATCGCCAACGCGATCTTCGCGGCGTCGGCCGGCGGGCAGAAGGATCCGGACGCCGTGATCGCCGCGTCCGGCGCCGTCTTCCTCGCGGTCGGCGTGTGCGCCCTGGCCACCGTGGTCGCGGGCCTGCTGATGCCGGAGTCGCGCGTCGAGGACACCGAGATCGCGCGCGCGGCGCCCGTCGTCGACTGACCCGACGGACCGCCCGCCGGATTCGCGGGAATGCCGACCCCGCCCCTACAGTTGACCCAGATGCATACGTTCGCATAGATAGGGAAGCAGGGCAGCATGGCGCAGGAGATCGAGCTCGGACTGGACACGTTCGGCGACGTCACGGTCGGACCGGACGGCCACGAGCTGCCCTACGCCGAGGTGATCCGCAACGTCGTCGCCGAGGGCGTGCTGGCCGACCAGGTCGGCATCGACTTCATCGGCCTCGGCGAGCACCACCGCGACGACTACGCGATCTCCGCCCCCGAGGTCGCGCTCGCCGCCATCGCCGCGAAGACCGACCGCATCCGCCTGGGATCCGCCGTCACCGTCCTCAGCTCGGACGACCCGGTGCGCGTGTTCCAGCGCTTCGCGACGCTCGACGCCGTGTCGGACGGCCGCGCGGAGGTCATCCTCGGCCGCGGATCCTTCACCGAGTCGTTCCCGCTGTTCGGCTACGAGCTGAGCGACTACGAGCGCCTCTTCGAGGAGAAGCTGGGCCTCTTCGCCGAGCTCGTGAAGGAGACGCCGGTCACCTGGAGCGGGTCGACGCGCGCCGGCCTCACCGACCACGACGTGTTCCCGAAGACGGCGAAGGGCCTCACGACCTGGGTCGGCGTGGGAGGAAGCCCCGAGTCGGTCGTGCGCGCCGCGCGCCACGGCTTCCCGCTCATGCTCGCGATCATCGGCGGCGAGCCGCACCGCTTCGCGCCCTACGCCGACCTGTTCGCGCGCGCCCTCGACCAGCTCGAGCAGCCGCGCCTGCCCGTCGGGATCCACTCGCCCGGCTACGTGGGCGCGACCGACGCCGAGGCGCGCGAGGCGTTCTTCCCCGACTACCAGGTGATGCACGCCCGCATCGGCAAGGACCGCGGCTGGCCGCCGCTCGCCCGCGCGTCCTACGAGCAGGAGATCGAGCACGGCTCGCTCTACGTCGGATCCCCCGAGACCGTCGCCCGCAAGATCGCCGCGACGCTGAAGGCCGTGGGCGCCACGCGCTTCGACCTCAAGTACAGCGCGGGCCCGTTCTCGCACGAGCGCATGATGGGCGGGATCGAGCGCTACGGCACGATCGTCGCGCCCATGGTGCGCGACATCCTGGCCTGATCCGGCCGCCGCGGCGCCCCCGTCACCCCCGTCGCGGTGGAGGGGGCGCCCGTGCACGGGATATCCTGCGATCGTCCTCATTCCGGGGGCGTCGCGACGGACGGGACGGGCTGCGATGACCGGCGCACCGCCCCCCGACGCCGAACCGGGTCGCGACGACGCCGCCGACGCGCACGACACCCGGGGAGCGCTCTCCGCACCGGGTTGGCGGGCGCTCTCGGCCGGGCCGCTCGCGTCGCTCCGGTCGGCCACCGTGGGGCTCCTCCAGTACCGCGTGCTCTACCGCGAGATGCGGCGCGCCACCTTCCCGCGCGACTCCCCCACGGGCTCGCTGCCGGGGCCGGATCCCTACGGCCTGGCCGTCGTGGGCGAGGGCACCGCGGTCGGCTACCAGACCGTGTCGCACGACCTCGGCGTCGCCGGCCAGGTGGCGCACAAGCTCGCCGTCCGCACCGGCCGCGGCGTCTTCTGGTCGGTGCAGTCCTTCCCCGACTTCACCGTCCGCTCCTGGCGCGCGGGCCTCGACGCGTTCCCGGCCTGGGCGAGCACCGACGTGGCCGTCGTGGCGCTCGGCATCGGCGACGCGATCCGCTTCACCCCGACGCCGCTGTGGGAGTCGCTCCTCGACGCGTGCATCACGAGCATGCAGGCCCGCATGCCGGAGGGCGCGCTCGTGCTCGTGACGGAGGTGCCGCCGCTCGAGATCTCCCCCGTGACGCCGCCGCTCATCGCGGGTGCCGTGGGACGCCACGCCGACGCGTTGAACCGCAGCACCCGCCGGGTCGTCGCGCGGCACGACCGCGCCGAGAGCGTGCCGTTCCCGGCCTGGCGGATCCCCGAGTTCACGGCGCCGAACCCCGAGGACACCCTGTACGGCCGCGTCTACCGGGCGTGGGCGGAGATGCTGGTGGAGCGGATCGTGCCGTCGTGAGCGAGCCCGCCACGAGCGACCGCGCCACGATCGCGGACGGCTACGCGGCCGCGGACATCCGCGCCGCCGAGGCCCCGCTGCTGGCGGCCGGGGCGCAGCTCATGCGCGTCGCGGCCGCGGGGCTCGCGCGCGTCTGCCGCGCCGAGGTGCCCGCCGGGGCCGTGCTCGTGCTGGTCGGGGCGGGCAACAACGGCGGCGACGCCCTGCTCGCCGCGGCCGAGCTCGCCCGGGACGGACGCGAGGTGCGGGTGATCCGCACGGCGTCGCGGATCCACGAGGCCGGTGCCGCACGGGTGGCCGCTGCGGGCGTGCCGATCACGACGTCCGAGGAGCTCGACGACGCAGGCGTGGCGGCGCTCGGCCGGGCCTCCGCGCTCGTCGTCGACGGGATCCTCGGCATCGGCACCACCGCGAGCCCCGCCCTCCGCGGCGAGGCGCGCCGGGTGGTGTCCGCGCTCCTGCCCGTCGTCCGCGCCGCCGACGGCCCCGTCGTCGTGGCGTGCGACATCCCGAGCGGCGTCGGCTGCGACGACGGCCGGGTGCCGGATCCGACCGTGCTGCCGGCCGACGTCACGGTCACGTTCGGCGCGGGAAAGCCCGGTCTCCTGCGGGGACCGGGCCGCGCGCTCGGCGGCCGCGTGGAGCTGGTCGACGTGGGCCTCGACCTCTCCGGGACGACGCCGCGGGTGCGCGCCGCACCCTGACGACGCGCCCGGGCTGTCCCGTGTCCCCGATAGCGCCGACTTCACCCCACGCTCCCCCTGCGGAAGAGTCGAGGCAGGCCATCCGGCCCGTCGAAGGGGGACGACACCATGCACGATCACGCCATCACGCACCTCGCTCCAGGCGGAGGGCCGGCATGACCGGCCCGCTCGCCCTCGCCATCGCCAACGCCGCCGTCATGGCGGTCGTCGCCCTCGCGGGGGCGCGCACCCCGCGGTGGCTCCGCGGATCGTCGTGGCTGCTGCTCGCGGTCTCGCTGGGGGTGCTCGCGCTGCACCTCCTCGGGGACGCGTGGGACATCCCGACGAACCTGCTCGCCATCACGTTCCTGATCTCCACCTGCCTCAACGCGAGCGCCCTGGCGCCGCTCGTGATGCAGCGGCTGCTCGCCCGGCCGCGCTCCCGGGGCCGCGTCGCGGGCACCGAGTAGCCGCATCCGCCGCCGACCGGCGGCCCGCAGACGGATGGCCGCATCGCCCGAGGGCGGTGCGGCCATCCGTCGTCAGGGGCCCGGTGGATCAGGCGGGCGTCACGTCGATGAGCACCTTGCCGGTCACGCCGTCCTCGACCGCGCGGTGGGCGTCGGCCGTGTCCTCGAGCGCGAAGCGGGTGAGGGGCAGGCCCGCCTCCTCGCCCACCGGCAGCGCGCCGTCGATGAGGGCGAGGTGGATGTCCGCGCGGGCGGCGTCGAGCGCCTCCCGGCCCACCGTGTAGAGCAGCAGGAACTGGTAGCGCAGGTTCTTCACGAAGCTGTCGACCACGGGCAGGGTGACGGTGTCGCCGCCGTTGTTCGCGTAGACGGCGACCGACGCGCGGTTCTTCGCGACCGCCTGGTTGAGCTCCGCGTTCTGCGCGGGGGCGACCTCGACGATCAGGTCGACGCCGTCCGGCGCGATGGTCTGGATCTCCGCGACCGCGTCGCCGTGCTTGTAGTCCACGACGTGGTGCGCGCCGGCGGCCGTCGCGAGGGCGGCCTTCTCGGGCGAGCTGACCGTGGTGATCACGGTCGCGCCGGCCCAGCGCGCGAGCTGGATGGCCGCGTGGCCGACCGCGCCCGCGCCGCCCGCGACGAGCACGTGCGTGCCGGCGAGGGCGCCGGGCGCGAGGCGCGACGGGCCGTCCTCGGAGACGGTGAGGGCGCGGTGGGCGGTGACGGCGGGCACGCCGAGGCTCGCGCCGAGGTCGAAGGAGAGGCCGTCGGGCAGGGGCGCGACGCGGTCGACGGGGAGGACGGTCTTCTCCTGCGCGGTGCCGGTGGGGCGGCCGTGGGCGGCCAGCATGATCCAGACCCGGTCGCCGACGGCGAGGTCGGTGACGTCCGGGCCGACGGCGTCGACGATCCCCGCGCCGTCCTGGTTCGGGACGACCTCGGGGAACGGGAGCTCCTGACCGGGCGCCCCGCCGTCGCGGGACTTCCAGTCGGTCGGGTTCACGCCGGAGACGACGACGCGGACGCGCACCTCGCCGGATCCGGGGGCGGCCTCGTCGCGGTCGACGGGCTGCAGGACATCGGGGGCACCCGTGCGGGTGTAGGTGATCGCTCTCATGCTGGGCCCAACGCCCGGCGACCGTACGGTGTTCCTGCCGCTCAGCCGCCGAGCGTGTCGTGCGTGAACCGGCCGCCGAGCAGGGTCGCGGACACCCGCATCGCGCGGAGGTCGTCGGCGGAGGTGGAGCCCGCGAGCGGATCCGCGTCGACGACCGCGAGGTCGGCCCGCTCCCCCGCCGCCACGCGCGTGCGCACGGAGGCGTCGAGCGCGGCCGCGCGGTCGATGGCCTGCTCGGGGTGCCATGGTTCCCGGCCGTCGCGCGACCGGCCGACGGCGGCGCTCATGGTGGCCCACGGGTCCAGCGGGGCGACGGGCGCGTCCGAGCCGAGCGCGAGGCGCGTGCCCGCGGCGCGCAGGTCGGCGAGCGCGAAGGCACGGGCCGTGCGCCCGGCCCAGTAGACGTCGGCGATGTCGCGGTCGTCCATGGCGTGCTCGGGCTGCACGCTCGCGACCACGCCGAGCGCGGCGAAGCGCGCCACGTCCTCGTGCGTCAGCAGCTGGGCGTGCTCGATGGATCCGGCCGTGCCGTCGGCGTCGCGGTGCGCGCCGCCGAGCACGCGGTCGAGGTGCGCGAACGCGTCGAGCGCGAGCCGGTTGGCGTGGTCGCCGATGGCGTGGATCGCGGGCCGCAGCCCCTGCCGGGCGGCGCGCTCCATGAGCCCGCGCAGCTCCTCGGGCGGGACCGAGAGCTGGCCGCACGCGCCGCCGTGCGCGTCGCCGCCCTGGCCGTCGAGGTCGGGGTACGGGTCGAAGCAGTACGCGGTGCGGGTGTTGAGGGATCCGTCGGTGACGACCTTGGCCGGCCCCACCCGCACGAGGCCCCCCGTGCCCTCGAGCGGGTCGCCGGTGCGGAGGCCCGCGTCGCGCGCCCGGTCGAGGTCCTGCGGCCAGATGCCGGCCTCCACGCGGAGCGCGTCGTGGCCGAGGGCGGCGAGGCGGCGCCAGCGGTCGGCGTTCCAGTCGATCTCGAGGTCGACGATGCCGACCACGCCGCGGCGGGCGGCCTCACGGGCGACCTGCACGGCCTGCGTGTCGAGCGACGACGCGTCGCCCTCCTCCACGCGGTACATGAAGTCGAAGCAGTCGTCCTCGCGCAGGAGGCCGGTGGGGTGATCCCCGTAGCCGTGCGGCGCGAGCGCGGCCGAGCTCGCCCAGCAGCAGTGCAGGTCGCCGCTGACGAGGAGCACCGGGATGTCGCCCGCGACGGCGTCGAGCAGGTCCTTCGTCGGCAGGTCGGGCCAGAGGCCGTCGCGGAAGCCGTAGCCGACGAGCGCCTCGGGGGCGCCGGCGCGCGTGACGGGGCCGGATCCGGCGGACGCCGCGCGGGCGGCCAGCGCGTCGCGCACGAGGTCGACGGCCTCCGCGGCGGACGACGCACGCGAGACGTCGAGGCGGCGCGCCACCTTCGTCCACTGCGTGAAGTGCACGTGGTTGTCCCAGAGGCCCGGGATCACGAACCGGCCGTCGAGCGCGCGGGTCTCGACGCCCGACGCGTCCGCGGATCCGGCCGGCCCGACGGACGCGATGACGCCGTCGCGCACGAGCACGTCGACGGGCGCGTCGGATCCGGGCAGGCGGCCGCCCGCGAGGAGCAGGCCGCTCACGCGTCGGCCCCGGTGGATCCGCCCGCGGCCCGGTCCCTGGCGCGCCGCATCTCCGCGGCGAGCGCCTCGTTCGGGTACTCCGCGCCGTGCTCGAGCTCGTGCAGCACGCGCTCCACGACGTGCGGGGGCTTGTTCTGGCTGAGCTTCGCCTTGGCGACGAACCGCGTGGCGACGAGCCGGAGGCCGACGGTGCCGGCGCTGATCCGGGCCGCGTAGGCCGCGTCCTCGAGCGTGCCGTCCATGCGGCGCGGCTCGGGCATGCGGTCCTCGAAGCGATCGACCAGCTGGCCGAGGACCCGCAGGTTCTCCTCGGCCGAGAGGATCTCGACGCGGCAGGTCAGGTGCGCGCTGATGTGGTTCCAGGTGGGGACGGCCGGGTCGGCGTCGTACCAGCCGGGCGACACGTAGCCGTGCGGGCCCTGGACGATGACGAGCACCTCGCCGTCCGCGTCGTCGCGCTGGCCGAGCTCGTGGATCCGCTCGTCGGGGCGGCCGACGTGCGTGAGGAGCGTGAGGTCGTCGCGCGCGGGATCCAGCAGCACCGGGTAGTGCGAGGCGACCAGCCCGGCGCCCGTGCCGCTGACGATCGTGCCCCACGGGTTCTCGTCCACGAGGCGGCGGATCTCGGCGACGTCCTCGAGCGCGAAGGACGGGTTCTCCCTCACCGGGCGGCCCGCCGCGGCTCGAGGGCGGGCGGGGAGGCGAGGGGCATGACGGGATGCTACCGGCCGCCGGACGCCGCTCCCGTCACCGCGCGTACGACCCGCGCCGGCCGCGCGTCAGCGCGCCCGCAGCCCCGGGAACTGGTCGTCGCGCCACTCCCCGTCGAGCCGCTCGCCGGCGTCGGATGCGGCCACCTCGCGCTGCCGCAGCTCCACCCGGCGGATCTTCCCCGACGCGGTCTTCGGCAGCTCGCCGAACTCCACGCGCCGCACGCGCATGAACGCCGGGCTCTTCTCGCGCGCATGCTTCAGCACGGCGAGCGCGGTCGCCTCGTCGGGCTCCCATCCGGCGGCGAGGTGCACGTACGCCTTCGCGACGTTGAGCCGCACGTCGTCCGGAGCCCCCACGACGGCGGCCTCCGCGACCGCCGGGTGCTCGATGAGCACGCTCTCGACCTCGAACGGCGAGATCTTGTAGTCCGACGACTTGAAGATGTCGTCGGTGCGGCCGATGAAGGTGATGGTGCCGTCGGCGTCGCGGCGGGCGACGTCGCCCGTGTGGAAGTACCCGTCGCGCATCGCCTCGGCCGTGCGGGCGTCGTCGCCGAGGTACCCGGCCATGAGGTTCACGGGGCGCGTCGCGAGGTCGAGGCAGATCTCGCCCTCGTCGGCGCGCTCGCCCGTGACGGGGTCCACGAGCACGAGGTCGACGCCCGGCAGCGGCGTGCCCATCGAGCCCGGCACGACGGGATCGCCGGGCGCGTTCGCGACGATGGCCGTGGTCTCGGTCTGGCCGTAGCCGTCGCGGATCACGAGGCCCCACCACTCCTCGATGCGCGCGATGACCTCGGGGTTGAGCGGCTCGCCTGCGGACATGATCTCCCGCAGCCTCCCCGGCCGCTCGCGGATCCCGGCCTGGATGAGCATGCGCCACACGGTCGGCGGCGCGCAGAACGTCGTGACCTCGGCGCGGTCGAGCTGCTCCACGAGCGCGTGCGCGTCGAAGCGCGCGTAGTCGTGCACGAAGACGGTGGCCTCGGCGATCCACGGCGCGAAGAAGCAGCTCCACGCGTGCTTGCCCCAGCCGGGCGAGCTGATGGCGAGGTGGACGTCGCCGGGCTGGAGCCCCAGCCAGTAGGCCGTCGTGAGGTGGCCGACCGGGTAGGAGACGTGCGTGTGCACGACCATCTTCGGCTTGCTCGTGGTGCCGGACGTGAAGTAGACGAGCGCGGGATCCGTGGACGCGACCTCGACGCCCACCGGGTCGGCGGGCGCATCGTCGGCGTCGCGGTAGTCGGCCCAGCCGTCGGGCACCGACGCCTCACCGGCCGCGCCGATCGCGATGCGCGCGTACTCCCCCGGCACGTCGTCGAAGACGGCCGTGTGCGCGAGGTCGGCGATGACGTGGCGCACGCCCGCGCGGGCGACGCGGTCGGCGAGGTCCGCGGATCCCAGCACGGTCGAGGTGGGCAGGATCACGGCGCCCGCCTTCATGATCGCGAGCATCGTCTCCCACAGCTCCACCCGGTTGCCGAGCATGAGCATCACGTGGTCGCCCCGCCGCACGCCGCGGGCGACCAGCCAGGTCGCGACGAGGTCCGAGCGCGTCGCCATCTCGTCGAAGGTGAGGCGGCGCTCGGATCCGTCGCCCGCGACGACGTGCAGCGCCAGGCGGTCGTTCCCGCGCGCGATCCGGTCGAACCAGTCGACCGCCCAGTTGAAGGAGTCCCCCACGTCGGGCCACGCGAAGCGCGCGACCGCCGATGTCCGGTCGGTGCGCATCTCCTGCAAGAGGTCACGGGCGGTGCGGTAGGAGGAGTTGGCTCGGGGCATGGGTCCATCCTGCTGCCCGCGCCCCGGTGCGCGCCGCAGGCGATCCGGAGACCGCACCGCTCGGCGGACGGCTCCGAAGCATTTCAGTAGTGCACGAACTCATGAATGAGGGAAGGACGACCGCATGACCGAGATCACCGCCCACCACGGGCTCCTGAAGGACACGAACCTGCACGTCGACGACACCGGGGGCACGGGCCGCCCCGTGGTCCTCATCCACGGCTGGCCGCTCTCCGGGGAGTCGTGGAGCAAGCAGGTGCCCGCGTTCCAGGCCGCCGGCTACCGCGTCATCACCTACGACCGCCGCGGCTTCGGCCGCAGCGACAAGCCGCTCACCGGCTACGACTACGACACCTTCGCGTCCGACCTCGACGCCGTGCTCACCGAGCTCGACCTCCGCGACGTCACGCTCGTCGGCTTCTCGATGGGCGGCGGCGAGATCGCCCGCTACATCGGGACGCGCGGCGAGGAGCGCCTGCACAGCGTCGTGTTCGCCTCCGCCGTGCCGCCGTACCTGGAGAAGACCGACGACAACCCGGACGGCCCGCTCACCAAGGACGCGGCCGCCGAGATGACCGCCGGCCTGACCAAGGACGAGGACTCCTTCTACGACGAGTTCACGACCGGCTTCTACTCGGCGAACGGCGTGCTCAAGGTCACCGAGGCGGAGCGCCAGGAGGCGATCGCGCTCGCGCACCAGTCGAAGAAGCACGCGGCGCTCGCGTCGATGGCCGCGTTCGCGACCACGGACTTCCGGGACGACCTCACCAAGGTCACGGTGCCGACGCTCGTCATCCACGGCGACAGCGACGCGACCGTGCCGTTCGAGGGATCCGGCGAGCGCACCCACCGCGCCATCGCCGGCTCCGAGCTGCACGTCGTGAAGGACGCCCCGCACGGCGTCACGGTCAGCCACCCCGAGGAGTGGAACCAGGCCGTGCTGGAGTTCCTGAGGAAGTAGCTCCGCGCATCACCCGCAGGGGCGCTGATCCGATCGGGTCAGCGCCCCTGCGTGCGCTTGTAGGGCTTCGGCTGGCCCTTGACGACGGGCGCGCGGCCCTGGCCCTTGGAGGCCTTCGCCTTCCCGCCGGCCGGCGGCTTCGGCGCCTCGGGCGGGGTGGACGGCTTCGCCAGCTCCTCGATGGCCTCGTCGTACGCGAGGCGGCCGGTCTTCGTCAGGCGCGTCTCCGTGCTCTGCGGGTCGAACACGGCACGGCCGTAGTGCTCCTCGATCGCGCGGATGGAGGAGGCGAGCTTCGCGCGCGAGATGCCGAGCTGATCCGCCGCCTTCGGCAGGTGCAGCACCTCGGCCGCGACCACGAAGTGTCGCTGGTGGCTGATCTTCACGCGTGGTGCCTCTCGTCGCGGCGGATGCCGGATGTCCCACGGTACAGGGCGGGTCGGCCGCCGCCGGGCGGGTAGCGTCGAGGCGGCGGACGGCGTCTGTGGGGAGGCACGGCATGGCGGGACTCGAGGTCGTGGCGGCGGTGCTCGTCCGCGACGGGCGCGCGCTCGCCTGTCGCCGCGCGGCGCACAAGCAGGGCGCGGGCACGTGGGAGTTCCCGGGCGGCAAGGTGGAGCCCGGCGAGACGCCCGAGGCGGCGCTCGCGCGGGAGATCCGCGAGGAGCTCGGCATCGACGTGACTGTCGGCGCGCTCGTCGACCGCTCCGAGGTGCCCGTCGGCGAGCGCGTGATCGACCTCGCCTGCTACCGGGCGGATCCCCTCGGCCCGCTGCCGACGACGAGCACCGACCACGACGAGCTGCGCTGGGTGCCGCTCGCGGACCTCGGCGAGCTCGACTGGTCGGCGCCCGACCTGCCCGCCGTGCGCCGCCTGGTGATCCAGGCCCGACACCCGGACGCCGACTGGGTCATCGACGTGGGCGCGCCGCCGCGGGCTGCCGATCCCGCGCACGACCGGCACGCCGCCCTGCTCGCGGAGGCGGCCGAGGGCGCGCAGGCATCCCTCGACGCGCTCGCCGTGGCGGTGCGCGCGGCCCACGCGGCCGGGCTCGACGAGCACCGCATCGCGGTCGCGGCCCGCCTGTCCCTGGCGCACGTGCGGGACGTCCTCGGCTGATCCGTCGCGAGAGCTTGACCTCAAGCGACCTTCACCTGCTGGGATCGGCGCATGATCATCCACGCCGTCACCCTGCCCGCCCGCGACACCGCCGAGGTCGCCGACGCCTACCGCGCGCTCGGCTTCCCCGTGCGCACGACCGAGGACGCCGCCGAGGTGGAGGTCGGGACGACCCGCCTCCGCTTCGACCGGGACCCCGGATACCGCGGCGCGCACCACCTGGCGTTCACGATCCCGACGGGCTCCTTCGCGGCCGCGCGCGCGTGGATCGGCGAGCGCGCGGAGGTCATCGCGCCCGACGGACGGGACGAGTTCGCGGGGCCGGGCACGTGGGACTCGCGCTCGGTCTACCTCCGCGGACCCGACGCGCAGGTGCTGGAGCTGATCGAGCGCCGCGCCCTCGCACCCGGCCCCGGTGCGCGCGAGCCGTTCCGGGCATCCGACGTCGTCTCGGTGAGCGAGGTCGGCGTCGTCGTCGACGACGTGCCCGCCGCGGTCGGGCTGCTGGCGGAGGCCGGCCTCCACCCCTACGGCGGCTTCGCCACGGACGGGTTCGCCGCGGTCGGCGACGTCGAGGGGCTCGTGATCCTCGTGGCCCGCGGCCGGGCATGGGTCCCCGAGGGCACGCAGGTCGCCGCCGACGTGCCGGTGGTCGTCGACGCGGGGCTCGGACGGGAGATCGCGCTCGGGGCGGGCCGGCTGCTGCGCTGACGCGGGGGCGCGGACGGGCGGGATCGGCCACGCCCCCGGGCGGGGGCTGGGGACGACGGGGTCCGGCGGGAGCGTCGACCGCCGTAGCGTCCACCTCCGTCCGGCGGCCGTCGCCGCGGACCTCCCCGACCCGATCCGAGAGACGCCCCATGCCCGCGACACCCCCCGCGTTCCGCTCCCGCGCCGCCGCCATCGCCGCCCTGACCCTCGTCGCCGCCCTCGCCGTCCCCACGGCCGCCCAGGCCGCGGCGCCCGTGCACCACGCCGTGACCCGGCCCGTCGCCGCGCACCACCCCGTGACCCGGCCCGTCCCCCGCCCCGTCGTCGCGCACGCTCCCCAGCCGCCCGCCGTCGACCAGATCGTCGTCCCCGCCACGGCGGATGCGCGCTTCGGCGGCGGCACGATCTTCGCGCCGCGGGGCGCCGGGCAGAAGGTCCTCGGATCGGTCGTCGTCACCCCCGGGTTCCACGGCAGGAAGTCGGACATGGCCGTCTACGGCACCGAGCTCGCCGCGGAGGGCTTCGTCGTCTTCACCATCGACACGCGCGACCGCGCCGACCTCCCCGACCAGCGCGCGACCGAGATGCTCGCAGCCGCGGACTACCTCACCGGCCGGAGCGCCGTGAAGGGCGAGGTCTCCCCGGACCGCGTCGCGCTCCTCGGCTACTCCATGGGAGGCGGCGGGACGCTCCAGGCCGCGCAGGAGCGCCCGTCGATCAAGGCCGCGCTGACCCTCATGCCATACGACTACCCGCCCGCCGGCGACCCGAAGGCGGTCCACCCCGCGTACCCGGAGCTGACGGTGCCGACGCTCATCATCACCGGGCAGAAGGACGCGACCGCGATCCCGGCGAAGTTCGGCAAGCCCGCCTACGACTCCATCCCGGCCGGCACCCCCAAGCAGTACCTCCAGCTGACGGGGCTCGGCCACGCGGCCGGCATGGGGAAGCCGACCGCCACGATCCGGGCGGCCATCACCGCGTTCCTCGAGCGCTACCTCGACGGCGACACCGCCTACGCGAAGGACATCTGCCCGGCCCCGAAGGTCGGCGGTCCCATCAGCGCATCCACGAGCTCCTGCGGCACGAGCTGATCCCCCGCACGCCTCCCGCGTCTCGCGCGCAGATCATCCCCAGGCGGCCCGGCTGGGGAGGACGGGGCAGGGGTCTGCGTCGCCCGCCCCTAATGTCCTGACGAACCTCCGTCCGCGGCGAGCGCCGCAGGCTCCCCCCATCGAACAGAGAGACGCCCATGCCCGCCATGATCTCCGCGCTCCGCTCGCGTCCCGCGGCCGTCGCCGCGCTCGCCCTCGTCGCCACGCTCGCTATCCCCACCGCCGCGCAGGCGTCCACGCCCGTCCACCACGCGGCCGCGCGCACCGCCGTCCCGCACCACGCGCCCTTCGCGGTGCGCACCACGGTCGTCCCGAAGACGGCCGTGAAGGCGTTCGGCGGCGGCGTCATCTACACGCCGCAGGACACGGGCAAGCCCGTCCTCGGCGCCGTCGTCATCACCCCCGGCTTCACCGACACGAACGCCGACGAGAAGGCGACGGCCGAGCTCGTCGCCTCGCAGGGCTTCGTCGCGTTCGCCATCGACACCCTCGACGTGTACGACCTGCCCGACCAGCGCGCCACCGAGATGCTCGCCGCCGCGGACTACCTCACCGGGACGAGCGCGGTGAAGTCCGAGGTGTCCGCGAACGACGTCGCCCTCCTCGGCTACTCGTTCGGCGGCGGCGGCACGATGCAGGCGGCGCAGTCGCGCCCGTCCATCAAGGCAGCGGTCACGCTCATGCCGTACGACTTCCCGCCCGCGGACCAGCCGGACGCGCAGTACCCGGCGTACCCGAAGCTGACGGTGCCCACGCTGGTCATCACGGGCCAGAAGGACGACGTCGCCGTCCCGGCGGACTTCGGCAAGCCCGCGTACGACTCCATCCCCGCGGGCACGCCGAAGCAGTACCTGGAGCTGAAGGGCCTCGACCACTACGCCGGCCATCGCGCTCCGACCCCCACGATCCGCACCGCGGTCACGGCGTTCCTCAAGCGCTACCTCGACGGCAACAGCGCCTACGCGAAGTTCATCTGCCCGGCCCCGAAGGTCGGCGGTCCCATCACCGCGTCGATCAGCTCCTGCCCCAAGGGCTGATCCCCTCCGCTCCATCCCGCGCGGCGTCCGACCATCCGGTCGGGCGCCGCGCGGGCGTGTCCCCCGGGCAGGCGCCTAGGGTGGGGACGAACCACCATCCGCCCCCGCTCGACGCGGGCCGGCCACCGAACGGAGCGCTGATCGCGCTGAGCACCACCCCGCCGCCCGGCGACTCGCGGCGCCCCCGCCGGGATCCCGGGGCCGCGCGCCCGCCGCGCCAGCGCCGCCGCCGCGTCAACCCGCAGGAGATGCGCGACGTCCGCGCCCGCCTCCGCGGCACCATCTACGAGGGCACCGAGCCCGCGCACGGGCGCCTCGGCGACCTCTACTCCCCGCGCCAGATCGTCGACTTCTGCCTCGACCTCGGCGAGGTGATGCTCGCGTCGGGCGCCGACGTCCGCGCGGTCGAGATCGCGATCGTCGCCGTGAGCACCAAGTGGAACCTCGCGCCGCTGGAGCTCGACATCACGGGCACGGCCATCACCATCCAGTACGCGCCGCTCGAGGGTCCGCCGCTCGTGAAGCTGCGCGTCGTCACGGCCGAGGGCAGCGACCTGCACCGGCTCTCGCTCGTCTACCAGATCGTCGACGAGCTGCTGCACGACGACCGCGACATGACGAGCGCCGTCGACGGCCTCGTCGAGGTGCTCCGGTCGCCGCCGCGCTGGCCGTCGTGGATCACCGACGCCGCCATGGGCCTGTTCGGCGTCTCCGTCTCGCTGCAGGCGGGCGGCTCGCTGCCGGGTGCCGTCGGGGCGTTCCTCTTGATGATCGGCGCGATGGTGCTCGGCCGGCAGCTGTCGCGCCGCGGCATCCCGCCGTTCTTCGTGGTGGCCGTGCAGTCGGCGATCGTCGCCGCCGTCGGCACGCTCGCGATCTGGTCGGGCGTGATGCCCGCGGGGAGCGCCGCCGCGATGGTCGCGGCCGTGGTGGTGCTGATCCTCCCCCACGTCACCATCGTCACCTGGGCGCAGGACGCGATCTCCGGCTTCCGGGCCATGGCGCTGTCGCGGGCGATGATCATCGTGCTCATCGTCGCGGGCATCGCCGTCGGGATCCCGGGCGGCCTCGCCCTCACCGCCGGGGTCGACATCGAGGTGGATCCCACCGACATCACGCTGCGGGCGCTCCCCCTCTGGATGCTGCTGATCACCACGTTCTTCGCGGCCGGCGCCACCGGGATCACGCAGGGCGCCAACGCGCGCGTGATGCCCGTCGCGATCGGCATGGCGCTCGTCGGCACGGTGTCACTCTGGATCCTCAAGGCCGCCGGCGTCCCGCTGCTCGCGGCGACGTTCCTGGTGGCGACGCTGCTCGGCGCGCTCGGCACGGTGGTCGCGGCGCGCGTCCGGGTGTCAGCCACGGCGATCGCGGTGCCCGCCTTCTGCGGGTCCCTCCTGCCCTCGCTCGCGGTCGCCTCGGCGCTGCTCAACTCGATGGCGGGCACGTCCGGCGCGACCGGCGCGTTCGTCGGCGCGATGGCGACGACCCTCGCGATCGGCGCGGGCCTCGTGCTCGGCAGCCTGCTCGCGACGCCGCAGGCGCGTCGCCACCTCCGCCGCCGGGCGAAGCGCGTCGTGGTGCAGTCGGTGCGCCTCGACACGACCCCGATCGGCATCATCCGCGACCCGTCGCTGCTCGACGCGCCGCAGCGCCCGGCGGGCGGCGGCACGGACCTCGGCTGACCTCGCACGCGACCGGCGGCCGCGGAGCCCGGGCATAGCCTGGATCCACCTGTCCCCATGCGGGACGCCACCCACCCGCGAGGAGGATCCCCATGGACGTGCACCCCGGAGTCACCCTGCTGGACGACGACGTGCGGGACGCGCACGAGCTGTTCCGCTCGCTGCACGCGCACCCCGAGCTCTCGATGCAGGAGCACGCGACCGCGGCCGCGATCGAGGCGTACCTGGAGGCGATCGGCGCCGAGACGAGCCGCTGCGGCGGCACCGGCGTGGTCGGGATCCTCCGCAACGGCGACGGCCCCGTGGTCGCGTTCCGCGCCGACACCGACGGCCTCCCCATCCTCGAGGAGACCGGCCTCGCGCACGCCAGCCGCGACACGGGGATCGACCCGTCGGGGACGGAGGTGCCCACGATGCACGGCTGCGGGCACGACTTCCACGTCGCCGCCGCGCTCACCACCGCGCAGGCGCTCGCCGCGAACCGCGACGCGTGGGCCGGCACGATCGTCTTCGTGTTCCAGCCCGGCGAGGAGACCGGCGAGGGCGCCCGCGCGATGCTCGCCGACGGCCTCTGGGATCGCGCGCCGCGCCCCGAGGTGATCCTCGGCCAGCACGTCTTCCCGCTCCCCGTCGGCGTGGTCGCGACGCGCGAGGGCGCGTTCATGAGCATGAGCGACTCGTGGAAGGTCACCGTGAAGGGCCGCGGCGCGCACGGGTCGCAGCCGCAGAACTCCATCGACCCGATCGTCGCGGCCAGCGCCATCGTCCTGCGGCTGCAGACCGTGGTCGCGCGCGAGGTCGACCCGCAGGCCGCCGCGGTCGTGACCGTCGGCACGTTCCAGGCGGGCACGAAGGAGAACATCATCCCCGAGCACGCGGTGCTCGGCCTCAGCATCCGCACGTTCGACCCGGCCGTGCGGGAGCGCGTGCTGGGGTCCGTGCGGCGGATCATCCTCGCCGAGGCCGCCGCGAGCGGGGCACCGGAGCCCGAGATCGAGGAGATCGTCTCGTTCCCGCTCAACCGCAACGACCCGGAGGCGACGCGCGGCGTCGTCGCGGCGCTCACCGCGCAGCTCGGGGCCGACCGGGTCGTCGAGTCGCCGCCGATCATGGGCAGCGAGGACTTCGGGATCCTCGGGGAGGCCATCGGCGTGCCCACCGTCTACTGGGCCTTCGGCGGCGTCGAGGCGTCGGCGTTCGGCGGCGAGACCCCGCCGCCCGGCAACCACACGCCGCAGTTCGCGCCGACCATGGAGGGCACGATCGAGACGGGCGTCAAGGCCGCGACGGCCGCCCTGCTCTCGCGGGTCGGCGTGGGCCGCGCGTAGGGTCGAGCGGACACGCACACGACAGGAGGCACCACCATGTCCGATGCACTCGTCGCCGGGGCCGTCGTCGGCCCGCTCGCCATCGCCTACGTCGCACTCGTCGTGACGGCGCTCGTGCAGGTCGTCCGCGATCGGACGCTCGCCGGGCTCTCCCGCGACCTCTGGATCGCGGCGCTCGTGCTCGTTCCGGTCCTCGGCGCGCTCGCCTGGTACGCGGTCGGGCACCGCACGGCCGACGCGCAGCGCGCCATCGATCGCCTGCGGCTCAGCCTGTAGTCACGTCACGCCGCTCACGCCGGAGCGCCCGCGCCCGCCGCTCGACCCCGGTCAGCGGCGGGCGCGCCTGTTCCGCCAGGCCGACCACGCGCCCGTCGCCCAGAGCGCCCAGAGCACGAGGAGCGGCTGGAACACGAGGCGGATCGCGCGGGCCGCGTCGGTCTCGAGGCCGAACGCGGGTGTGCGCGTGACGAGCTGCGAGATGTTGCCCGGGAAGATCGCGATGAAGAACAGCGCGACCACGGCGCCCACCCCCACGCGCCAGCGCCCGAGGAGCACGAGCGACAGGCCGAGCGCGATCTCCACGACGCCCGACGCGAGCACCACGAAGTCGGGATCCATCGGCAGCCACGTGGGCACCTGCGCCTGGAACGACTCCCGCGCGACCGTGAGGTGGCCGGTGCCGGCCATGATCAGCAGGAGGCCGAGCAGGATCCGGCCGAGCGTGCGCGGGATCGAGCGGCGCCCGCCGTCCGGGGCGATGCGGCGGTCGGCGGTGGGGCGGGTCGCGGGGCTCGTGGTCATGCGCCCAGTCTGACGCGGGTCGGATGGGCGTCCGGCGCACGCGGATCCCGTGGTACCGCCTCTTCCCCGGGTGCCGGAACCGGTCCTAGGATCCGGCCATGACCGACCTCCCCGACATCGCGACCGGCGCGGACACCGACGTCCTCGGCCCCGACGACCGCCCCCGCCCGCCGCGCGCCGACGAGCGCGCCTGCCTCACCGGCTTCCTCGCCCTCAACCGCGCCACCGTGATCCGCAAGGCCCGCGGCCTCTCCGACGCCGACGCCGCGCGCCGCGTCCTCCCCAGCCTCACCTCCGTCGCGGGCGCGCTCCGGCACCTCGCCGACGTCGAGCGGTCGTGGACCGTCGAGCTGATGGAGGCGGGCGACTACGACCGCCGCTTCGGCGGGGACGACGACCCCGACGGCGAGTGGCGCGTCGAGGCGACGGACTCCCTCGCCGAGATCGTCGCCGACTACGAGCGCGCCTGCGCCGAGAGCGACGCCGTGATCGCCCGGCACGACCTCGACGACATCGCCGCCGCCGGGCCGCCCGACGAGATGCCGTCGCTGCGCTGGATCCTCGTGCATCTCATCGAGGAGACCGCGCGCCACGCGGGCCACGTCGACGTGGTGCGGGAGCTGGTCGACGGCGTCACCGGCGAGTGATCCGCGACCCGGGTGAGCGCGCGGGGAGGGCTCACGGCAGCGTCGTGATCACGAAGGCGAGCCCGAAGAAGATCGCGCCGAGGGCGATGAGCAGGAGGAGCCCGAACGTGGGCCGCATCCGCAGCCGACGCCCGGCCGCTGCGACGCCGCGCGAGCGACGCGAGCGACGGCGGGTCCGCCCCGGCTCCGGCACGGCGAGCGCGTCGTCGGACGCGTAGTCGGACGCGGTGAGCACCGAGGCCTCCTCGCCCTCGAGCGACCGCAGCCGGTCGTCGCGCCAACGCTCCCAGCGGTCGTCCTTCGCCATGAGGGCGGCGGTCGCATCTATCACGTCGTGCCAGCGGTCGGGATCGAGCGTCACCATGTCCGCGGGCGAGCGCAGCAGCAGGCGGTCGCCGCGGATCTCCACGTCGAAGCCGCGCACGCGGTCGACGAGCACGGCCATGACGTCGGGGGTGAAGAGGTAGAGGGCGTCGCGCTCGTACCCGGCCGGGCAGTAGAGGGCGGCGTGCCGGTCGAAGTCGCCCTCGAGCTCCAGGCGCTGGTCGCGGGCGACGTCGATGGTCGGCGTCATCTCCCGACGGAGGCGCGTGCGGTTCGAGATGACCTGGATGTGCGGCAGCTCCCGCCGTAGCCCGATCATCGCGTAGCCGCCGTACTGCGTGATGCCGTCGAACCGCGACCCCTGGTCCAGCTCGTGGTTGCCGAACTCGACGGGGCGTGCGGTGCGCGGCCGCATGACGCGGGTCACGAACATGCCGCGCGCGGCGGATCCCATGTGCCCGTCGGAGACCGGCCCGGGCGTGTAGCCGAGGCCGTTGACCCGGCCGAATCGGGTGAGGCGGTAGTGGGAGCGGACCGTGCTGCGGCGGCGACGCGTGCGGATCAGGCGCCACGCGAAGAACACGCCGGTGCCGAACAGGGGGATCGCGAACACGGTCATGCCGAGGGCGTCTCCGCGGGTCTCGGGGTCGTCGGTGACGATCGCGCCCACGCCGCCGGCGAGGAGGAGGACGCCGCCGAGCGGGATCGCGAGCAGGGCGAGGATCCCCATCGCGATGCGGCCGAGCACGAACAGCGGCGAGACCAGCACGGGGAACCGCGCCGTGAACTCGCGGCGGAACCGGCGGAGGTCGTCGCGGGCGATGCGGTCGGTCAGCGGCGTCGTGTCCAGCTGCGGCCGGCGGGGCGCGTGCGTCGTCATGGATCCCCTCGTCCTCGCGGCGTCGCGGCCGCCCGTCCACCGTACCGAGGGCGCGCGCGGCGGCCGGGCGCGCGGGCGCCCCCAGCTCGGGCGGCACGAGGCCGGGAGGCGGATCGCTCCTGCCGCTCGCGCGTCCGCGCGTTCCCTGCCGCTGCGCCCGTAGCCTGACCCGATGGACCTGCAGCAGCTCTTCGGACTCGATGGACGCACGGCGCTGGTCACCGGTGGCAGCTCCGGGATCGGGCGCGCCATCGCCGAGGCGCTCGCGTCCGCGGGCGCGCACGTGCTCATCGCCGCCCGCACCCCGGCCACGATCGACCAGACGGTCGCCGGAATCCGCGCGCAGGGCGGGTCGGCCGACGGCATCGTCGCCGATCTCTCCACCCGGGCGGGCGCGCACCTGCTCGCGGACCGGGCGCTCGCGTCCGGCGACGTGGACGTGCTGGTGAGCTGCGCGGGCATCAACCTCCGGCCGCCGCTGGCCGAGCTCGGCGAAGATGTCTGGGACGCCACCCTGGCCGTCAACCTCGACGCGCCGTTCGTCCTCGGCCAGCGCCTCCTGCCCCTGATGGCGGAGCGCGGCCACGGCCGCGTCATCCACGTCAGCAGCCAGCAGGCGCAGCGCGCATTCGCGTCGAGCGGCGCCTACGGGGTGTCGAAGGCCGGGGTCGAGGCGCTCGCCCGCTCCCAGGCGGAGGCCTGGTCCGCCCACGGGGTGACCGCCAACGTGCTGGTCCCCGGCTTCGTGCTCACCGCCCTGAACGCGCGGCTGAGCTCCGATCCGGGGACGGTCGCCGCGCTGGCGGCGCGCACCCTCGTCGGCCGCAACGGCGTCGCCGCCGACTTCGCCGCGCCCGCCGTCTTCCTCGCGAGCGCGGGATCCGCGTACGTGACCGGTCAGACCCTCGCGGTCGACGGCGGCTTCTCCGTCCACTGACCGCGCGCGGACCCGTCAGCGCGGGGCCCCGTCACCGCGGGAACGGCGTCGCGCCCACCTTCTCGTAGGCCGCCCACGCGTCGAGCGGGCCGCGGCCGACGACCGCGTGCTCGCCGATGGCCCGCGCCTTGTAGATGGCCGGGTTGTGGCTGGCGACCACGCGCGCGTTCCGCCAGTGCCGATCGAGCGCGCGCTCGCGGAACGTGGCCGACGCTCCCCCGACCTCGAACAGCAGCGTCGCCGCGGCGGGCACCTGGTCCACCGCGTGCACCTGGGCCTGGTAGACGGCGTTCTCGGCCGCGTCGAGCGTCGGGCGGTCGAGGGCCTCGCCTGGCAGGGCGGTCGCGGCGGCCTCGTCGAGGCGAGCCGCGGCCGCGAGGGTCGCGGCGCGCACGGCGAAGGCGGCCGTGGAGATCCGGCCGACGACCTCCAGCACCTGCGGGTCGTCCTGCGGCAGGGCGGCGTTGGCGTGGATGTAGGTGCGCGTGCGGCTGCGCACGTACGCGACCGCGTCGCGCTCCACCTCCTGCGCGATCCCCGCCAGCACCGCCACGAGGTACAGCTGGTAGAAGGCCTGGATGTGGCTCAGCGGCGCCTCGCGGTAGGCCGTGACGGTCGCCGGATCCACCTCCACGCCATCGAAGGTGGTGGTGCCGCTCGCGGTGAGGGTCTGGCCGAAGGCGTCCCAGTCGTCGACCGCGGTGACCCCCGGCGCGTCGGTGGGGATCGCGAGGGTCACGCGCTCGACGCCGTCCGCGGCCGCGCGACCCGCCGCGAGGTAGATCCAGTCGGAGTAGAGCGTGCCGGTGGAGTAGAACTTGGTCCCGTCGAGGATCCAGCGGCCGTCGCGCTCCTTCACCGTCGTGGAGATGTCGGCGAGCGTGTTCCCGGTCTGCTCGCTCGTGGCGTTGCCGACGATGGCGCCGGACGCGATGCGGCGGATCCACTCCTCGCGCGCGGGACCGGGTGGCCGGCGCAGCACCAGCTCGACATAGCCGAAGTGGCCGCGCAGCAGGTGCCCGACGTTGGTGTCGGCGGCCGACAGCTCGATCACGAGCTCGGTCAGCTGCGCGAGCGAGGCGCCGCGCCCGCCGTCGGCGACGGGCAGCCGGATCGCCCCGAAGCGCGCCTCCCGCAGCAGCGCGACCGCCTCGTACGCGAGCTCGCGGTCGCGCTCGCGGGCGACGGCGCCGTCGCGGATCCGGTCGAACAGCGGCAGGAACCCGGCCCGCAGGTCGGCGGTCGACGTGCCCGTCGCGGCCCCCGTCACGAGAACGCGCCCCGGTACGCCGCCGCCGGGTGCGACGCCGGCAGCCGGTCGCGCCCGGTGAGCTTGTGCCGCAGCGTGCCCGGCTCGTACTCGCGCTGCTGGAGACCGCGCTCCTGGAGCACGGGCGTGACGTGGTCGACGAAGTCCTCGTAGCTGCCGGGCAGGGTCCAGTTGATGACGTTGATCCCGTCGACGCCCGCCTCCTGCCACCCCGCGAGCACGTCGGCGATCTGCTCGGGCGTCCCCACGACGCGGCCGCGCAGCTTCGCGGAGAGCCGGGCGAGGTCAGCGATGGTCGGCTCCCGGTCGGGCGACGCCTCGCGCAGCCAGTTCAGGTGGCTCTGCCCGGCCTGCGTCTCGACCTGGCTGAGCGGCGTCGCCGGATCCAGCTGCTCACCCGTCTTCGGGTCGAAGCCGAGGTTGGAGTGCAGGAGGAAGCCGTCGGCGGAGAGGTAGTCGTCGATCTCGGCCTCGTTGCGCTTGGCCTCCTCCTCGGTGCTGCCGGTGATGAAGGAGAGCCCGAGCCAGAAGGAGAGGTCGTCCGCCCGCCGGCCCGCGTCCACGGCGAGCGCCCGCGTGTCCGCGATGAGGGCGCGGGTCTTCTCGGGCGTCGACGACAGGATGAACTGCGCCTCCGCGTTCCGGGCGGCGAAGCGGCGGCCGACGGGCGAGGATCCGGCCTGGAAGAGCACGGGCGTGCGCTGCGGCGACGGCGACGACAGGTGGGGACCCGCGACCTTGTAGCGCGGGCCCTCGTGGTCGATGCGGTGGATCCGCGACGCGTCCGAGAACACCCCGCGCTCCTTGTCGCGCTGGAGCGCGTCGTCGTCCCACGATCCCTCCCACAGCTTGTAGACCACGTCGAGGTACTCGTCGGCCCAGGCATAGCGGGCGTCGTGGTCCTCGAGGCCGTCGTGCCCGAAGTTGCGGGCGGCGCCGTCGAGCGCGCTCGTCACGACGTTCCAGGCGATGCGGCCCTGCGTGATGTGGTCGAGCGTCGACACCTTCCGGGCGAAGTCGAACGGGTGCGCCTGCAGCACGGAGCTCGTGAACGCGAAGCCGAGGTGCTCGGTGCTCACGGCGAGCGCCGAGATCAGCACCGACGGGTCGTTGCTCGGGAACTGGAGGCCCTCGCGCGCGTTGACGTCGTAGGCGCCGTCGCCCGGTCCGTAGAGGCCCACCACGTCGGCGAAGAACATGGCGTCGAAGCGGCCGCGCTCGAGGGTCCTCGCGAGGTCCACCCACAGCTGGACGTCGTCGAACTCGTGCTGCCGGGCGTCCGGGTGCCGCCACAGCCCGTGCTGGATGTGGCTGGCGGTGTTCATCACGAAGGCGGCGAAGCGGAGCGGCGGCCGGGCGTCGGGCATGGGGATCCTCTCGTCGGGATCCCAGCGTCGCACGGGTGGGGAAATGCGGATCGCGACGCCGTAGCCGACCGTCACATGCCGGGCAGACGGTCGTCTGTGCAGGCGACGCACAGACGGGTGCACGGGCCCGATACCGTCAGCCCACCGCGTCGGGGGCCGCTGGTGATCACCCGCTCCCGCCGCGACGCACATGGCCCCACCTCCTCGCCGGCGAGCGTCGGCGATCCGACGCCACGCCGTGGCATTCCTGGAAGGCGCACCATGACCCATCACCCCGCACGCTCCGCCCGACGGCGCACCGCCGTCGTCTCCTCCATCTGCCTCACGGCCGCGCTGATCGGCGTCGCGACGTCCGCATCCGCCGCGCAGGTCGCCCCCGGCGGCGCCCCGTCCGCGGTGGCGATCTCCTCCCGGGTGTCGCCCGCGGACGCCGCCGCCGCCGTCGCCCGATGGACGCCCGAGCGGCGTGCCGCCGCGATCGACGACGGCAGCGGCCAGCCCATGTCCGCCCTCGCGGCGTCCGACGCCGCGACCCGCATCAGCAGGGCCGACCAGGTCACGCCCGTGTCGCACATCGGCCGCATCTTCTACGACCAGAACGGCGAGAGCCGTTCCTGCACGGCGAACGTGGTCCAGTCGGCGAACGGCTCCACCCTCGCGACGGCGGGCCACTGCCTCAGCGAGGGCCAGACCTTCTCGACCGACATCGTCTTCTACCCGGCCTACGAGGACGGCGACTCGGCCTACGGCGCGTGGCCCGTCGTGGGCGGCGCGACGACCGACGGGTGGTATCGGAACGGGGACCAGAGGGTCGACTCGGCCTTCCTCGCCGTCGGCACCGACGACTCCGGGGACGACATCGCCAGCGTCGTCGGCGCGTCGCCCGTCCTCTTCGACCAGGAGGGGGCGCAGGAGGTCTCGATCTACGGGTACCCCACGCTGATGCGCTTCGACGGCGAGCACCTCGATCGCTGCCGCGGGCTGTCCGAGCACGTCTCCGCCCCGCAGCTCGCCCTGCCGTGCGACATGAACGAGGGGGTCTCTGGCGGCCCGATCCTCGAGGGCGACGGCCCGGACGGCGCGCAGTTCGGCAACGTCGCGGAGCGCTACGGCGACTTCTCCCACGTGCTCGGACCCATCTGGCAGGCCACCGAGCACGCGGTCTACGACACGGTCGCGGCCATCCAGCCCTAGCGCGTCGCCCGCGATCCCCCTCCCCGCACGAACCGCCGCGGACGCCCGACCGGGCCGCGGCCGCGCCACCACGACACCAGCGAAAGGTCCATCCATGTCCCCACGTCCCGCACCTCCCCTCCGCCGACGGGCCGGCGCGATCGCCGCCGTCTGCCTCGGAGCCGCCCTCGTCGGCGGCGCAGCTCCCGCCTCCGCCGCCGACCGGGACGCGCCCGCGGCCGACGCCGCGTCCTCGCTCGTCTCGATCACCGTGCCCGCCGCGCGGGACGCCGATGCGGTGGCGTACTGGACGCCCGAACGACGCGCCGCCGCCACCGAGGACGAGGGCGACTCCTCCGCCTCCGCGGAGTCGAGCGGGGGCTCAGACGCCGTCGCGGCCTCCGACGCGGTCGCCTCGAACGACCAGGCCGAGCAGATCCCGACCGTGTCGCACATCGGCCGCATCTACTACAAGCAGGCCGGCGACGGGCACTGGTGCAGCGCCAACGTGGTCGCATCCGCGAACGGGTCGACCATCGCGACGGCCGGGCACTGCATCACCATGGCCCAGGTCTTCTCGATCGACATGGTCTTCTACCCGGCGTACGAGGACGGCGGATCCGACTACGGGGCCTGGCCCGTGGTCGGCGGCTACGTGACGACGGGCTGGTACCAGAGGAACGACGACGACCAGGCCGAGGACTCCGCGTTCATGGCGGTCGCGCGGAACGGCGACGGGGCGACCGTGGAGAGCGTCGTCGGCGCGTCGCCCGTCCTCTTCGACCAGCCGGCCTCCGAGCGCGTGTCGGCGTACGGCTACCCGGCCGTGGGCCGCTTCGACGGCGAGCACCTCGACCGGTGCACGGGGCAGAGCTCGCTGTACGAGCCCTCGCGGATCGTGGTGACGTGCGACATGACGGGCGGCGTCTCCGGTGGGCCGATCCTCGTCGGCGACAGCGGCGACGGCGCGCAGTTCGCGAACGTGGCCGAGCGCGACGAGACGTCGACCCACAACATCGGGCCGCTCTGGCAGGACTCGCAGCACTCGGCGTACGACCTCACGGGCGCCATCGCCACCTGACCCGCACGGCGCGCTCCCGGGGCTCCGGGAGCGCGCCGCCCTGCACCGCGCGACTGCCGACGCACGTCGGCAGCCCCGCCTCCTCCGAAGCACGACAGAGAAGAGAACCCATGCTCCGACCATCCGCACCGTCCGTCCGTCGCGCGCTCCTGGCCGCGAGCACGCTCCTCGCCGCGAGCGCCGTGATCGCGTCGGCCCAGCCGGCCACCGCGTCCGTCCGCCCCGCGACGACCGCGAGCGCGACGTCCTCCGTCGTCACGATCCCCGGCTCGGCCGCGGACGCGGACCGCGCCGGCGACTTCTGGACGCCCGCACGACGCGACGCGGCGCGGGCCGACGACCTGGCCGCTCCGAGCGCCGACGGATCGGCCGCCGCCGTGTCCCCCGACGCCGCGGATCCCGTCCAGCAGGTGGCCCCCGTGCCGCACATCGGTCGCCTGTACTTCGTCCGCAACGGCTCGTACTACTACTGCACGGCCAACGTCGTCGATGCACCGAACGGCTCGACGATCGCGACCGCGGGCCACTGCGCGTCGTCGATGGGCGTCTTCTCCACCGACCAGGCGTTCTTCCCCGGAGCGCACGACGGCCAGAAGCCCTACGGCACGTGGACCGTCCGCACGGGCAACATCCCGAGCGGCTGGTACAACGGCGACGACGCCGACGCCGCGGACGACACCGCGTTCTACGCGCTGAACGCGAACGCGGACGGTGCCACGGTCGAGAGCGTCGTCGGTGCCTCGCCCGTGCTCTTCGGCCAGTCCGCGGCACAGACCGTCGCCGCGTTCGGCTATCCCGTCGTCGGACGCTTCGACGGGACCCACCTCGAGCGCTGCGTCGGGGCGGGCACGGCGGTCGCCCCGCAGCAGGTGTCCTTCCCCTGCGGGATGACCGGGGGCGCGTCGGGCGGCCCGATCCTCGCGGGCTCCGCCGACGGGGCGCAGTTCGCGAACGTCGCCACGCTCGACTACTCCCAGACGCACAACGCCGGCCCGCTCTGGGGCGACACGCAGCGCTCGGCATACGAGGCGACGGCGACGAACGTCGGCTGATCCTCCTCGCGCTCCCCCTCGTCGCCGGCGACCCCCGGCGATCCGATCGCCACCTCGTGGCACTCCCGGAAGGCACACCATGTCCCATCGCCCCGCACGCTCCACCCGACGGCGCACCGCCGTCGTCTCCTCCGTCTGCCTCACGGCCGCGCTGCTGGGCGTGGCGCCCTCGGCGTGGGCGACGACCGCGCCCTCCGACGCCGTCGTCCCGGCCGCGTCGGAGACCGCGTTCACGGTCTCCGCCGCCGACGCGTCGCACGCCGTCGACTACTGGACCCCCGAGCGTCGGGCTGCAGCCATCGACGTCGACAGCGGACGGCCCATGTCGGAGCTCGACGCGTCGGCCGCGGCGACCCCGATCAGCAGGGCGGAGCAGGTCGCCCCGGTCCCGCACATCGGCCGGATCTTCTACACGCAGGGCGGGTCGGGCTACGCCTGCTCGGCCAACGCGGTCGTGTCGGCCAACCGCTCGACCATCGCGACCGCGGGACACTGCCTCACCTACCATCAGGAGTTCTCCACGAACACGGTCTTCTACCCGGGCTACGAGTCGGGGGAATCGTCCTACGGGGCCTGGCCCGTCGTGGGAGGCGCGGTGCCGTCGCGCTGGGCGACCGGCAACGACCGGGTGGACGACTCGGGGTTCCTCGCCGTGAGCACGGACTCCGCAGGCGAGGACCTCGAGAGCGTCGTCGGCGCGTCGCCGGTCCTCTTCGACCAGTCCACCACCGAGGAGGCGTCCGTCTACGGCTACCCCGCCGCCGGCCGCTTCGACGGGGAGCACCTCGATCGATGCCGGGGCATGTCGGGCCCGTTCGTGGAGACGATGATCTCGATCGCGTGCGACATGAACGAGGGCGTCTCGGGCGGCCCGATCTTCGCCGGCGATGACGCGGACGGAGCGCAGATCGCCGACGAGTCCAACCGCTTCCAGGACTACACGCACGTGATCGGCCCGATCTGGCGGCAGGAGCAGCACGACACCTACGACCTGGTGTCGACCACGACGTACTGACGCACCGCGCGCTCGAGGCGTCGATGCCGCCGGCGTCGCCCGCCCCCGCTCGCCCTCGTCTCGACCCGGTGCCGACACCCGTCCGCGCCGTCACCGAACACCAGGAAGGTCTCCCATGTCCCGCCACCTCGCCGCTCCTCCTCGTCGACGGGCCGCCGCCCTCGCCGCGGTCTGCCTCGGCGCCGCCCTCATCGGCGTCGCCGCTCCCGCATCCGCCCTCGATCGCGGCGCGCCGTCCGCTGCCGCCGCGTCGTCGCTCGTCTCCGTCACCGTCCCGGCCGCGCGGGCCTCCGCTGCCGTCGCCTACTGGACACCCGAGCGCCGCGCCGCCGCGACCCCGGGCGACGGCTCGGGCGACGCGACGACCGACTCCGTGATCACCGACGCGGCGGGCACCGGCGGCCACGCCGAGCAGGTCGCCACCGTGCCGCACATGGGCCGCATCTACTACATGCAGGAGGGCCTCGGCCACTACTGCTCGGCCAACGTCGTCGCCTCCGCGAACGGGTCGACGATCGCGACGGCCGGGCACTGCACGACCATGCACCAGGTCTTCTCGACCGACATGGTGTTCTACCCGCAGTACGAGTCGGGGGGCTCGCCCTACGGAGCCTGGCCCATCGTCGGCGGGAACGTCACGACCGGCTGGTATCAGGGGAACGACGCCGACCAGGCGGAGGACTCGGCCTTCATGGCGGTCGCGCGCGACGATGACGGCGAGACCGTCGCCAGCGTGGTCGGCGCATCGCCCGTGCTCTTCGGCCAGCCCGCCGCGCAGCTCGTCTCGGCCTTCGGCTACCCCGCCGTCGGGCGATTCGACGGAGAGCACCTCGACCGGTGCACGGACTCGGGCACGGCCCTGGGCACCGCGCAGATCGTCCTGGCGTGCGACATGACGGGCGGCGTCTCGGGCGGTCCGATCCTCGTCGGCGACGGCAGCGACGGCGCGCAGTTCGCGAACGTCGCCGAACGCGATGACACGGGCACCCACAACATCGGACCGCTCTGGCAGGACTCCCAGCACTCGGCGTACGACCTCACGGCGGCCATCGCGACCTGACCCAGGCCCGCTCCCCCGGGCCCGCGACCCCGGGCCCGCGCGCTCCATCCCCACGAAGGGCACGACCGTGATCAGACCACCGCACCCGTCCCGACATCCCCTCCGCATCGTCATCGCGGGGGCCCTCCTCACCGGCGGCGTCCTCGTGACGCTGGCCGCCGCGCCGGCTGATGCCGCACCGGCGCACCCGCCCGCGGACGCGCCGAGCGCCAGCGCACCGACCGTCGTCACCGTGCCCTCCGCGCAGGCGGCCGCTGCGCCGGCGTACTGGACGCCGGCCCGCAAGGCCGCCGCGATCGCCGCGTCGGACGGCACCGCCCCCGACCCCGCTCCGGAAGCCGCGTCCGCCGCCGCCGCACCCATCTCGGTCGCCGAGAAGGTCGCCCCGGTCCCGCACATCGGCCGCCTCTTCTACGAACGCGACGGGCACAGCTACGCCTGCAGCGCGAACGTCGTCCGGGCGGGGAACCTCTCCACCGTCGCCACGGCGGCGCACTGCCTGACCGGCGGCGGGACCTTCTCCACGAACACGGTCTTCAGCCCCGGCTACGAGGACGACGTCTCACCGTACGGCGACTGGCCCATGGTGAGCGGCGTGATCGCGGGGGGCTACTTCGCCGACAACGGGGACGAGGCGGACGACGCCGCGTTCCTCGTGGTCGCGCACGACGGCGCGGGTCGCGGCGTCCAGAGCGTCGTCGGCGGCTCCCCCGTGCTCTTCGACCAGCCGCTCGTGCAGGCGGGGACCGTCTACGGATACCCCGCGCAGGGTCGGTTCGACGGATACTCGCTCGACAGGTGCCGGGGCACGTTCCAGGGCCTCAACACGCAGCAGATCGTGCTCGACTGCGACATGCGCGAGGGCGTCTCCGGCGGTCCGATCTTCGAGGGGGACGACGCGAGCGGTCCGCAGTACGCGGACGAGAACGCGCGCTACACGAACGAGCCGAAGGTGCTGGGCCCGCTCTGGCTGGCCAACGAGCACGCGGCGTACACCTCCGCGGCCGCCGTCGCCGGCTGAGCCGCGGCGTCCGGCGGCTGCCGCTCAGCGGGAGGGCCGCGGTCACGATGCGTTACGCGCCGTGACCGCGGCCCTTCCCCGGTCGGGGGAACACGGGGCACGGTAGGCGGCACCCGAGCGGATCCCCGCTCGCGACCGCTCCCCTGCACCGCAGCCGCACCGCTGGAGACCCATGACCACCGCCCCGCCCACCGCATCCGCCACCCCGACCCCGCTGACCGACGCACCCGCGCCGGACCCGGCCGCCGAGGCCCCCGCCGACGTCTCCCGCCGCCGCCGCCGCGTCCTCACGGCGTCCTTCATCGGCACCACCGTCGAGTACTACGACTTCTACCTCTACGCCACGGCGTCCGCGCTCGTGTTCGGCAGCCAGTTCTTCCCGAACCAGACGCCCGCGGTCGGCCTGCTGTCGTCGTTCGCCGCGTACGGGGTCGGATTCCTCGCGCGGCCCATCGGGGGGATCGTCGCCGGGCACCTGGGCGACCGGATCGGCCGGAAGCGCATGCTCGTCTACTCGCTCGTGCTCATGGGGATCGCGTCGACCCTCATCGGCGTCCTGCCGACGTACGCGACCATCGGCCTCGCGAGCGTCGTCGGCCTCGTGTTCCTGCGCCTCGTGCAGGGCATCGCGGCGGGCGCCGAGTGGGGCGGATCCGCGCTGCTGTCCGTCGAGCACGCCCCCGCCCACCGCCGCGGCCTGTTCGGCGCGTTCACGCAGATGGGATCCGCGGGCGGCATGCTGCTCGCGACCGGCGTGTTCGCCGCGACCCGCTTCGCCCTCGGCGAGGAGCAGCTCCTCGCGTGGGGCTGGCGGCTGCCGTTCCTCCTCAGCGCGGTGCTCGTGGGCGTCGGCCTCGTGATCCGCCTCCGCGTGGAGGACGCCGCCGAGTTCCGCGACATCACGGCCGCCGGCGAGGTCGAGCGCTTCCCGCTCGGCGTCGTGCTGCGGAGGCACCCGCGCGCGGTGCTCATCACCGCGGGCCTCCGCCTCGTGCAGCCCGCGCTCTACTCGATCCTCACCGTCTACACGCTCTCCTACCTCGCCGAGAAGCGCGGCGACTCGGGTAGCGCGCTCACGGCCGTGCTCATCGTCTCGGCGCTGAGCGTGCTCACCACTCCCCTGTGGGGCTGGATCTCCGACCGCGTCGGCCGCCGCCGCCTCACGATCGCGAGCGCCGCCGGCATCGGGATCCTCATCTGGCCGTTCTTCGCGTTCCTCGACTCGGGGCCGCTGCTGCTCCTGCCGCTCGTCTTCGCGCTCGGCATGAACGTGTTCCACGACTCGATCTACGGGCCGCAGGCCGCGTGGTTCGCCGAGCAGTTCCCGACGGGCGTCCGCTACAGCGGCGTCTCGCTGGGCTACCAGGTCGGCAGCATCTTCTCCGTCGGCTTCACGCCGCTGCTCGCGGTGCTGTTCCTGCAGTGGGGCGGCGGATCCCCGTGGATCCTCTGCGCCTACATCGGCCTGTACGCGGTCCTGACGATCGCCGCGGCGCTCGCGGCGGAGGACCCGGCGCGAGAGGTGATCGCGGCCCGGCGACGCGAGGGCTGACCCCGCCGGCCCGCTGTGCGGTTCCGCCGCGGGGGAACCGGCCGGATCCCTATCGTGAGCGCCCACGGCTCCGGCCGTCCCCCATCCCGCTCCGAGAGGAACAGCCATGCCGCTGCATGCCCGCACCGCCCGCGCGATCCGATCCGCCGCGGTCGCCGCCGCCGGCATCGCCACCATCGCGGTCTGCGCCGCTCCCGCCGCCTGGGCCGCCGACCGGACGGACGCGCCGACGTCCGCGGTGGCCGCCCCCGCCGCCGCGCTCGAGGCCGTCGACGCCCCGGATCAGGCCGCCGCGTACTGGACGCCGGAGCGCATGGCCGCCGCGACGCCGCTCGACGGCGCGTCCGGGTCCGCGGAGTCCGTCGCGACCTCGGCTGCCGCGACGATCTCCGTCGCCCAGCAGGTGGCGCCGGTCCCGCACATCGGCCGGCTGTACTTCACGAACGGCGGGGTGGCGTTCTGGTGCAGCGCCAACGTCGTGCAGGCGACGAACGGATCCACCATCTCCACGGCCGCGCACTGCCTGAGCCTGGACGGCGTCCGGACGCGCGACCTCGCCTTCACCCCCGCCTACGAGGACGGCACCGGCCCGTACGGGGTGTGGCCCATCGTCGCCGAGTCGATCACGGCCGGGTGGGAGGAGGACAACGCCGACCAGGCCGCCGACGCCGCGTTCGTCATCGCCCGCCCCGACGACTCCGGCCGCACGCTCCAGAGCGTCGTCGGCGGCAGCCCGGTCGCCTTCGACCGGCCCTTCGACGAGACCGGATCCGTCTACGGCTACCCCGCCGCCGGCCGCTTCGACGGCCAGACGCTGCAGCGCTGCGTGGGCCGGGTCGCGTTCTACTACTCGACCCAGTTCCAGATGGACTGCGACATGAACGGCGGCGTCTCCGGCGGGCCCGTCTTCGAGGGCGACGGACCGGACGGCGCCCAGTTCGCCGTGGAGGACGCCCGCCCGGTGACCGGCTCCCGCGTCATCGGCCCCATGTGGGAGAGCCGGGTGCACGCCGCGTACAGCAGCGCCGAATCGGCGGATCCGGGGATGTTCGGCTGACGCACGGGGAGCTGTGCAGTCGCGCGCGGGAACGGCGACACCGCTCACTACCGTCGGTGCGCACGGCAGACGCCGTCATCCCCCTCCGAGAGGACACACCTTGCGCACGCACCTGACCCAGCACCGCGGCCGTTCCGCCGCTCTCCGGCTCTCCGCCGTCTCCGTCGCCTGCATGACCGCGGTCCTGGCGGGCACCGCCCCGTCCGCATGGGCGGCGGACGCGGCGGCTCCGGCATCCGGCACGACGACCGCCCAGGCGCCCGCGTCGATGCCGCTGCTCGGATCCGCGGACGACGCCGCGCAGGCCGTCGCCTACTGGACACCCGAGCGGATGGCCGCCGCGCGCGTCGTCGGCGACGAGGCTCCCGCATCCACGACCACGGCCGCCCGCCCGGACGACCTGGGCCAGGAGGACGCCGCCGGCAGCGGCCCGATCTCGGTCGCCCAGCAGGTCGCGCCCGTGTCGCACATCGGCCGGCTGTTCTACACGCTCAACGGCCAGGGCTACGCCTGCAGCGCGAACGTCGTCGAGGCGGCCAACCGCTCCACGGTCGCCACCGCGGGGCACTGCATGACGGGGAACGGGGCGTTCGCCACCGACTCCGTCTTCGTGCCGGGGTACCACGACGGGGAGCGCGACTACGGGACGTGGCCGGTCGTGGGCGGCTACGTCGCGGGCGGCTTCACCGAGGACAACGGCGACGCGGCCGACGACGTCGGCTTCGAGGTGGTGGCGCGCGACGACGACGGCGACGACATCCAGAGCGTCGTCGGCGCCTCCCCCGTGCTCTTCGACCAGTCGCTCACCCAGGAGGGGAGCGTCTACGGGTACCCGGCGGAGGGCCGCTTCGACGGGGAATCGCTCCAGCGGTGCACCGGCCGCTTCGCGGAGACCGACCCGCAGGCGATCAACCTGCCGTGCGACATGACGGGCGGCGTGTCCGGAGGGCCGATCTTCGCGGGCGACGAGGCCACGGGAGCGCAGTACGCCGAGGAGGATGCGCGGTACGAGGACTCGTCGCACATCATCGGTCCCATCTGGCAGGGGAACGAGCACACGGCGTACGACCTGGCCGCCGCGGTCGACACGGGGAGCGCGGCGGCGCGGGGCTGATCCCCGCGCACCGCATGCCCTACCGCGCGGCCGTCAGCGCGTCCTCCCGATCGTCGGCCCGCGCGGCCTTCACGAGGTCCGCGCAGCGCTCGCCGATCATCATCGTCGTGATGTTCGGGTTCACGGTCGTGAGCTCGGGCATCACCGACGCGTCGGCGACCCGCAGACCCGTGACGCCCTTGACGCGCAGCTCCGGATCCAGCGGCGACATCGCGTCGTCGACCGCGCCCATCCGCACGGTGCCCGCCGGGTGGTAGACGGTGTTGTGCGTGCGGGAGATGTAGTCCGCGAGCTCCTCGTCGGTCTGCGCCTCGACGCCCGGGTACAGCTCCCGGCCCGCCCACTCGGCCATCGCGGGCTGCGCCACGATCTCGCGCGCGAGGCGGATCCCCGCGATGAGCACGCGCATGTCGTGCGGGTCGGTGAGGTAGCGCGGATCCACGAGCGGCTTGTCGCGGTGGTCGCGGCTGCGGAGCCGGACCGTGCCGCGCGAGCGCGCGTGGGTGACGTTCGGCGTGAGGCAGAAGCCGTTCTCCGTCGTCGGGTAGCCCTGGCGCACCGTGTGCATGTCGAAGGGCACCGAGCCGTAGTGGAACATGAGGTCCGGCCGGTCGAGGCCCTCCTCGGTGGTCGCGAAGATGCCGATCTCCCACCACTGGGTGCTCTCCGTCGGCATGGGCCGCTTGGCCTCCCACTGGATCACGCCCTCGGGGTGATCCTGCAGGTTCTCGCCCACGCCGGGCGCGTCGACGCGCACGGGGATGCCGAGGTCCTCGAGGTGCGCCTTCGGGCCGATGCCCGAGAGCATGAGGAGCTTGGGCGAGTCGATGGCGCCGGCCGAGAGGATGACCTCGCGGCGCGCCCGGATGGTGCGCGTCCTCGCGAACGCGTTGTCGACGACCTGCACGCCCGTGCAGCGGTCGTCGTCGTCGATCTCGAGCGCGCGCGCCTTGAGATCGGTCAGCACCGTGAGGTTCGGCCGGTCGGCGATCGGGTGCAGGTACGAGACCGACGAGGACGCGCGCGTGCCGTCCGCCTGCCGGTTGATCTGGAAGAACCCGGCGCCGTTCCGCACGGTCTGGCCGGTGTTGAAGCGCGTGCGCGGGATCCCGGCCTGCTCGCACGCGTCCAGCAGCGCCACGCCGGACGGGTCGCGCGGCGGCACGTTCATGAGGTGCACCGGGCCGTCGTGGCCGTGGTGCGGCTCCGGATCCTCGTTCGTCTCCAGCCGCTGGTAGATCGGGTAGGTGCTGTCGGCGTGCCAGCCCGTGGCGCCGTGCTCGTGCGCCCAGCCGTCGAGGTCCTCGCGCGGCGCCCAGAACGCGATGCACGAGTTGTGGCTCGAGCAGCCGCCGAGCACCTTGGCGCGCGCGTGCCGCATGAAGGAGTTGCCGTTCTCCTGCTCCTCGATGGGGTAGTCCCAGTCGTAGCCGGACTCGAGCAGCTCCATCCACCTGTCGAGGCGGAGGACCACGTCGAGGTCCCTGTCGTGCGGGCCGGCCTCGATGAGGGCCACCTGCATGTCGGGATCCTCGCTGAGGCGGGCCGCGACGGCCGCGCCGGCGGATCCCCCGCCGACGACCACGTAGTCGTACTCGGTGCCGGTCATGTCGTCTCCCCTGCTGTCGCTCATCGCGCCGGGAACCATCCGGTCACCTGCGGGCGCGTGTTCTGGTAGATGTGCTTGGCCTCCTGGTACTCGGCGAGGCCGGTCGGACCGAGCTCGCGGCCGACGCCGGACTGCCCGAAGCCGCCCCACTCCGCCTGCGGCAGGTAGGGGTGGAAGTCGTTGATCCAGATGGTGCCGTGGCGGAGCGCCTGCGCGACCCGCTGCGCCTTCCCGGCGTCCTGGGACCACACCGCGCCCGCGAGCCCGTAGTCGGTGTCGTTCGCGATGGCGACCGCCTCCTCCTCCGTGCGGAACGTCTCGACCGTGACGACGGGTCCGAAGGCCTCGTCGACCACCACGGACATGCCGCGCTCGACCCGGTCGAGCACGGTCGGCAGGTAGTAGTAGCCGGCCTCGAGGTCGCCCGTGCCGAACGCGCCGCCCGTGCGGAGGCGCGCGCCCTCGGCGATCCCCTTCTCGACGTACGCGTGCACCTTGTCGCGGTGCGCGGCCGAGATGAGCGGGCCGGTCTCGGCGTCGGGGTCGAACGGGCCGCCGAGGCGGATCCCCTCGGCCCGGCGCACGAGCTCGTCCACGAAGCGCTCGGCGACGGACTCCTCCACCACGAGCCGCGCGCCCGCCGAGCAGACCTGGCCGGAGTGCACGAAGGCGGCGTTGAGGGCGTTGTCGACGGCCGCGTCGAAGTCGGCGTCGGCGAACACCACGTTGGGGTTCTTGCCGCCCAGCTCCAGCGCGACCTTCTTCACGGTCGCCGCCGCGGCCGCCGCGATGGTGCGTCCCGTGGCGAGGCCGCCCGTGAACGAGACCATGTCCACGTCGGGGTGGCTCGACAGCGGCGCGCCCGCGACGGCGCCCGCGCCGAGCACCAGGTTGGCGACGCCGGCGGGGAGGCCGACGTCGGCGAGGAGCCGCATCATGAGGATCGAGGTGTGCGGCGTCAGCTCGCTGGGCTTGAGCACGAACGCGTTGCCCGCGGCGAGCGCGGGCGCGATCTTCCACGCGGCCTGCAGCAGCGGGTAGTTCCACGGCGCGATGAGGCCGCACACGCCGACGGGCTCGTGGACGATGCGGCTCACGACGTCGGGGTCGCCCGCGTCGACGACGCGGCCGGCGTCCTGGCCCGCGAGCTTGCCGAAGTACCGGAAGCAGGCGGCGATGTCGTCCATGTCGATCTCGCTCTCCACCAGGCGCTTGCCGGTGTCGAGGGTCTCGGCGCGGGCGAACTCCGCCTTCCGCTCGACGAGGCCGTCGGCCACGCGGAGGAGGAGGTCGCCGCGCTCGGGCGCGGGGGTGCGCGCCCAGGCGCCGCCGTCGAACGCGGCGCGGGCGCTCGCGATCGCGCGCTCGACGTCGGCGGTGCCCGCCTCGGAGACGAGCCCGACGAGGGATCCGTCCGCCGGGCAGCGGATCTCGCGCGTCGCGCCGTCCGCGGCGGGCTGCCAGGTGCCGTCGATGAACAGGGAGGCGGGCGCCTCCGTGGGGTGCTGGGTGGTCATGCGGTCCTCTCGGGCTGGTCGGGGACGACGACGACGGTGCTGCCCGGGTCGTCGCGGTTGAGGTGGAGGAACTCGAGGTGGGTCTCGTAGTGGTCGAGGACGTCGGCGATCACCTGCTCGCGCGTGTAGTCGAGGACGTCGTAGCCGCGGCTGCCCTCCAGCGAGAACACCTCCATGCGGTAGTAGAAGCGCTCCGCCCCGGCCGCCGCGTGCGGCGCGTAGGTGGGCGTCTCGTAGCGCACCGGCCGGATGGCGTAGCGGAAGTCGCGCCCCTCGCCCATGGACACCTCGAGCTCCAGCTCGCAGATGCCGTGCTCCCGGTGCTGGCCCTCGACGAGGCGCACGCCGGCGCCCTGCACGATGAGCTCGTCGTGCACTTCGGTGAGCGCGGGCAGCGCCACGTCCCGGGCGAAGCGCTGCGCGCGGTCGCGATCCGGGTAGGTCATCGCGCGGGCGAGCCGCTGGCGCCAGCTGCGTCCGCGTCCCGCGTCGCCGGAGCGGCCCGACAGGATGCCCGGCAGGCTCGACCGGTAGCTCTGGGCGAGGGATCCCTCCACCTTCAGGGCCTTGTAGAGCCCGAGCATGATGAGCAGCAGCACCACCGAGAACGGCAGCCCCATCACCACGGTCGCGCTCTGCAGGGTCGGCACGCCGCCGACCGCGAGCATCACGAGCGTGAGCGCGCCGGTGGCGACGGCCCAGAACAGGCGCAGCCACTTGGGTCCGTCGGTGTCGGCGTCGGGCAGGTGCGAGGTGAGGTTCGCCATGACGAGCGCGTCGGAGTCGGCGGAGGTGACGTAGAAGAGGAGCCCCGTGAAGGTCGCGACGGCGGCCGTGAGCGGCACCCCCGGGTACTCGGCGAGGAGCGAGTAGAACGCGCGCTCCGGGGTGTCCATCGCGACGGCGCCGAACGCGCTGTCGCCGCCCATGACGAGGTCGAGGGCGCTGTTCCCGAAGATGGAGATCCACAGCAGGATGAAGGCGAACGGGACCACCATCGTGCCGATGACGAACTCGCGGATGGTGCGGCCGCGGGAGATGCGGGCGAGGAACAGGCCCACGAACGGCGCCCACGCGATCCACCAGGCCCAGAAGAAGAGGGTCCAGCTGCTGAGCCACGCGTCGGGGCGGTCGTAGGCGAAGGTCTCGAGCGTCATGGCGGGGAAGCGGCTGAGCACGTCGCCGACGTTCTGCACGATCGCGTCCATGAGGAAGCTCGTGCGGCCCGCGAAGAGCACGAAGAGCATGAGCGCGATGGAGCAGAGCACGTTGAGCTCCGACAGGCGCCGGATCCCCTTCTCGACCCCCGTGAGCACCGAGACCGCGGCCATGATCACGGACAGGGCGATGAGGCCCGCCTGCACGGCCAGGTCCTCCGGGATCCCGAACATGAAGTCGATCCCGTAGTTGAGCTGCGCGACGCCGATGCCGAGCGTGGTCGCGATGCCGAAGATCGTGCCGAGGACGGCGGCGATGTCGACGAGGTGGCCGATCCACCCGTGGATGCGCGCGCCGAAGATCGGGTGGAGGGCGGCGCGGATGCTCAGCGGCAGGTTGTGGCGGTAGGCGAAGTAGCCGAACGCCATGCCCATGAGCGCGTAGAGCGCCCAGCCGGTGAGGCCGTAGTGGAAGAGCGTGAGCACCATGGCCTGCCGCGCGGCCTCGACGGTGGACCCGTCGCCGGTGGGCGGGGCGAGGTACTGGGTGACGGGCTCCGAGACGGAGAAGAACATCAGGTCGATGCCGATGCCCGCGGCGAAGAGCATCGCCGACCAGGTGAAGTAGTTGAACGCGGGCCGGGAGTCGTCGGGCCCGAGGCGCGTGCGGCCGGCGCGGGAGGCCGCCACGACGACCACGAAGCCCACGACCAGCGTGACGACGGCGATGTAGTACCAGCCGAAGCTCTCCGAGACCCAGGCGACGGCGGCGCCGATCGCGTCGGCGGCGGCGGTCGGGGCGAGGGAGGCCCAGGCGACGATGGCGATGATGCCGAGGGCGGAGCCGAAGAACACGGGCTTGTTGAGGCGGGGGCGGCCGGGCGGCGCGCCGTCGACGACGGGGCCCACGGTGTCGGGGGCGGAAGCGGGCAGGGGTGTGCGAGTACTCATCGCGTCCTTCGCTGGGAGGGGAATGAGGCTTCGGTCGGCACCCGGGGTCTCACGGACCACACCGGGTGCGCGCCCACCCTAGCGAGGGGCCCTCCCCCGGCCGCAAGCCGGATCGCGCCTGCGGTAGGGTCCGCGCGCGGGCGCGTGGGGCGGGACCGGGCCGCTCCGGCCGCCCCGTATCGTGGCGGGATGACCGCGCCCGTGACCGTCCGCCCCGCCGTGCCCGACGACGCCGACGGGATCGCCGAGGTCCACATCCGTACCTGGCAGGAGACGTACGCGCATCTGCTCCCGGCCGCGTACCTCGCCGGTCTCGACGTCGCGGCGCGCGCCGAGGACTGGCGTCGCACGCTGACGGAGGGATCCGCCGGGACGCCGGTCTTCGTCGCCCTCGACGGCGACCGCATCGTCGGCTTCGCCCTCGCGGGACCGGCGCGCGACGAGGATCCGCCGCGCCCGTTCCAGCTCTACGCGATCAACATGGTCGCGTCGGCCCACGGCTCGGGCGCCGGCCAGGCCCTGTTCGACGCGGCCGTCGGCGACTCCCCCGCCTACCTCTGGGCCGCCGACGACAACCCCCGCGCGGCGGCGTTCTACCGCCGGAACGGGTTCGCGCGCGACGGCGGCGTGGAGCGGCAGGTGTACCAGGGAGCCGAGATGGTCACGGTGCGGATGGTGCGATGAGGGTCGAGGGCGACGCGGCGCTCAGCGCAGCTTGACCACGCGGATCGCCGCGAGCGTGAGGAGGACGGCCAGCGCGCCGAGGACCAGGCTGGTCCCGAGGAGCGGCAGGGTGTCCGCCGCCGTGAGCCCCCCGGATCCCGCGATCGCCGTCGACCCCAAGTTCAGCGCCCGGGTGTTGATCGCCTGCGGCAGCACCTCCGCCAGCGGACGCAGGGCCGTCGAGGTCACGGCGGCGACGCCCGCCACGCATCCGACCAGGCAGAGCGCGACCGGCGCCGCGAAGGAGCGCAGCAGCAGCGACAGCAGCGACTGGACGGCGATGAGGGGCAGCGCCGCCACGGTCGCGACCAGCCCGACGAGGAGGAACGCGACGGGGAACGGACCGTCCAGCCGGAGCACGAACAGCCCGGAGACCGCCGTGCCGCCGACGAGCACCGCCTGCATCAGCGCCACCGGCACCAGGATCGCCACGATCTTCGCCAGCACGAGCCGGATCGGACGCGCGGTCGTCGTCAGCAGGGCGTTCCAGTTGGTGCCGCGGTGCTCGACGCGCCAGATGGCCGCCGCGAGCAGGCTGATGCCCATCGAGTAGAACAGCAGCCCGTAGAACAGCACCACCTGCGAGGTGAACGACGCCCACCCGGAGTCGAGGGTCTGCGTGTTGTTCGCCAGGTTGATGGTGCCGGTGACGACGGCCAGGAGCGGCAGCAGCACGGCGATGATCCAGATGCTGGAGCGCTTGAGCTTCACGGCCTCTGCTCGGAACACGCCCGTCACCTCTCCACGCGGTCGAGTCGGACGGTCGCGAGGGCGAAGGCCGCCGCGACCACGACGAGGAAGCCGGCGATCCACCCGAGCGGGGAGGCGACGTAGTCCACGCCCGCGTCCGACTGGCCGGCCTGCGAGATGACGGCGTAGTAGCCCCACGGGATGGCGCGGCTGGCGATGGACGGGAGCAGGAGGGAGAAGACGGCGAGGAAGGCGCCCAGCATCCCGACGCCCACGCTGATGAGCTGGTTCTCCACGCGTGCCGCGAGCCAGACGTGCAGCGCGCAGAACGCCACGTCGACCAGGTAGAGCAGGAGCGTGTAGAGCGCCCAGGGCCCTACCTCGACGGGCACCCGGATCCCGGCGGCGTACCCGGCCGCGACCACGAGGAGCGACTGGATCAGCACGGCGGGGACGAGGAGCACCGCCAGGGCCACGAGCTTGGCGCGGCAGAGCTCGCCGGCCGTGCGTCCCGCGCCCGCCGCGAGGATCCACCCGCCCGCCTGGTGCTCGATGTCGGTCTGGCGGCTCGCGATCACGGCCGTGAGGATGGGCGAGGTCATCGCCGCCATGAGCGTGTACCCGAGCAGCAGCGCGGCCCAGGGGCGGGCGCCGGGATCGTCGAAGCCCGCGCGCGTGCTGCCCGCGAACTGCGACGCCGAGCTCAGGGCGGCGACGGCGACGACCATGCCGATGAGCAGCGGGAGCGAGCGCAGCCGGTGCATCTTCCGGAACTCGATCGCGACGGCGCGCCTCACAGCTGCCCCCCGCGCCCGGTGATGTCCATGAACACGTCCTCCAGGCTCTGCGGGAGCCGCCGCACCTCGTGCACGGGTACGTCGGCCGCCACGAGCCGGCGCACGATGTCGGCGGTCTCGTCCTGGGATCGGGCGGTGAGCCGGATCCCCTCCGGGATCCTGGCCGCACCCGCGACCACCGCCATGGCCAGGTCCGGCGCCGACGTCTCGATGACGAGATCGGGGATCGAGTGCTCGAACAGCTCGGCGCGCGTGCCCTGGAAGATCATCCGGCCCTCGGACAGGATGCCGAGCACGCCCGCCATCTTCTCGATCTCGTCGAGCAGGTGGCTGGAGACCATCACGGTGATGCCCTGGCCGGCCAGGTCCATGAGGAGGGAGCGGACCTCCTCGATGCCCGCCGGATCCAGCCCGTTGGTGGGCTCGTCGAGGACGAGCAGGGAGGGGTCGCGGGCGAGGGCCATGGCGATCCCGAGGCGCTGCTTCATGCCGAGCGAGTACCGGCGCACCAGCTTGTCGCGGTGCTGCGTGAGCCGCACGGTGGCGAACGCCCGCTCCACCTGCGCCTCCGCGAGCCCGAGCATGTCGCGCACGATCCGCATGTTCTCCCACCCCGTGAGGTGGCCGTAGCCCGCGGGTGCCTCGATCATGGAGCCGATGGACGGCAGGAGCCCGCCGCGGGTCGCCGGCGTCAGCCGCTGGCCGAACAGGTGGATCTCCCCCGACGTGGGCTGCGTGAGCCCGAGCAGCATCTTCATGGTCGTGGACTTGCCGGAGCCGTTGGGCCCGAGGAACCCGTACACGGACCCCTGCGGCACCGCGATGTCGAGCGCATCGACGGCGACGTGATCCCGGAACCGCTTGGTGAGCCCGCGGGTGGCGATGACGGCGCTCATCGGCGCGGGGGTGTCGTGGTCGGCATGCCCCCATCCTCGGCCGGCCGGTGCGCGGGCGCATCGTGCCGTGGGCCGGTCCCGCCCGGTCGCCTCTCCTGCGATGGGAGGAGAGGTCGGCGGGACCGCGGGACCGGTGCCTCGCGGGCTCGCGGGCTCGCGCCGGAGCGGTCAGGCGGCGAGGCCCCGCCGGTGCGCCCAGATCACCAGGTGGACGCGGTCGCGCACGGCGAGCTTGGTGAGGATGTGCCCGACGTGCGTCTTCACCGTGACCTCCGCGATGGACAGGTCGCGGGCGATCTCCGGGTTGGACGCGCCCGTGACGAGCCGCGTGAACACGACCCGCTCCCGGTCGGTCAGGACGTCGAGCGCGGCGGTGTCCGGGTCGGTCTGCGCCGCCTCCTCCGCCGCCAGCCGGTCGAGGAGGCGCTGCGTGGTGCTCATCGATGCGGCGAACGTGCCGTTGTGGACGGAGCGGATCGCGTCGACCAGCTGCACGGCGGTGCTGTCCTTCAGCAGGAAGCCCACGGCCCCGGCGCGCAGCATCCGCAGGGCGTAGGCGTCCGTGTCGTGGGTGGTGAGCCCCAGGATGCGCGTGCCCGCGGCGTGCCCGCCCGCCACGAGCCGGCGGGTCGCCTCGATGCCGTCGAGGACGGGCATGCGGACGTCCATGAGCACCACGTCCGGGCGGAGCTCGGCGACGCGCGCGACGGCCTGCTCGCCGTCCGCGCAGACCCCGACCGCGGCCATGTCCGGCTGCGCGTCCACGATGCGCGCGAATCCGTCCCGCACCAGGGACTGGTCGTCGACCACGACGACGCGGATGAGCGCGGGCGCGTCGCTCACGGGGAGCTCCCGCCGAGCGGCGCGGTCGGCCACCGCGCCTGCACGACGAACTCGTCGCCGCACGCGTACCGGGCCTGGCCGCCGTGGAGGGCGCAGCGGCGGCGGATCGCGGCGAGGCCCCGGTGCTCCTGCACGGGGCGTCCCCGCAGGTCGCGTCCCACGGCGTTGGCGACGGACACCGCGAGCGCGTCGGGCGACCACTCGACGCGGAGGCGCGCGGGGGCGCCCGCGCCGTGCCGCAACGCGTTCGTCAGGGATTCCTGCACGACCCGGTAGACGGCGGATCCCACGCCCGGCAGGAGGGGACGCGGTGTGCCCGCGTCCTGCCTCTCGATGCGGAGGCCGGAGCCGCGGAAGCCCTCGACGAGGGCGTCGACGTCGTCCCAGCCGGGGACGGGACGGACGTCGGCGTCGGCCTCCGTGGGGGCCAGGAGCCCCCGCACCTCGTGCAGGGCGGCGCGGCTGGTCTCGGAGATGGTGCGGAACATGCGGGACACCTCGGGGCTCGGCGCGGTCGCCCGGCCGCTCTCCGCCTGGACGATGACGCTGGTCAGCGTGTGCGCCAGCACGTCGTGCATGTCGTCGCTGATGCGCTCGCGCTCCTCGTAGGCGGCGATGCGCGTCCGCGCGTCCGCGTCGCGTTCGGACAGCATCGTCCGGAGCTCGGCGGTGCGCACGGCCTCGGTCCGGCGCCGCTCGAGCAGACCCGCCGCCCACGCGATCGCGAAGCTCACGGACACGAGCGCGATGACCATGCCGACGGATCCCGTGGAGCCCAGCTCCCCGCCGGTGAGGGTGCGCGCGGCGAGGACGACCACGAAGCAGGCGCCGAGGGCGAGGCCCGCGTGCCGGAACCGGTCGGCGGCGTGCGCGGACACGGAGTAGGCGGCCACCAGGAGCACCACGTCGCCCGGGAACAGCAGCGAGCTCGTCACCAGCATGTGCGCCGACGAGATCGCCGTGGCCAGCAGCGCGGCGACGACGGGCCGTGCGTGGCGCACCGCGAGCGTCAGCGCCATGAGGGAGGACCAGATCCAGTCGGGCTGGCCGAGGACGCCCATGACGGCGCACAGGACGACGGCAGCGCCCGCGACGACCCGGTCGACGTGCGCACGCGGACTCCCCCGTCGCATCACGTCCTCAGGCTAGCGGCGAGCGCACGCCCGATCGCCGGCGGAGGCCCTCCCGTCGCCCCCCCGTCCACGGGTCGTCCCGGTCGCGGCCTCCGACGATGGGGGGAGGACGCGGCCCCGGATGTCACCGGGTCGCACGATGCGCTCGGACGGACGCCGCTGAGATCGTGCTCAGGAGGGATCGCGCACGGGCTGCGCGTCGACGCCGCACCGGCCGAGGCGCGCGGATCCGCGATCCCCCGGGGCAAGTCGAACCTGTGAGGGCCCACGGGCCATCGGGATGGGTGCGGCTCGCACCACGACGGTCCGGGCCGACCGGCTGGGATCCATGCGCGACAACAGGAACACAGGTGGAACACGATGAACGACATCCTCGAGACGGAGCCTCCCGTCATGGTCAGCCCCCGGTGGGACATGCTCCTCGACGCGGGCGACGAGACCAGCCCCTCCGTCCAGACCCAGATCGACGCGGAGTTCCGTCGCGTCGTGAGCCCGTACATGGCCAGCAGCGGCTGGCTCTGCACGCTCACCATCGAATGCGGGACGTTCATCTGCGCGTGTCGCTGACGGACGCCCTCCCCGGACGGGCCGCGCTCCACGCGCGGCCCGTCCGCTGCGCGTCGGGCCCTGCCCGCCGTCCCGGGATGAGGGAGCCGACGTGACGATCACCGCGGTGGAGCTGTCGCTCCTGCAGGCGGCCCGGCTGCGCGAACGGCGCGCGGCGACGCGGGCCGATGCCCGCCCCGTCCCCGAGCTCACGCGTGCCTGGCGCGTCGACGCCCTCGTCGACGACGGGACGCACGCCGCCTACCTCGCCGGGCAGCTGCTGGACGGCGACGACCTCGTGGCGCTCCTGGCGGGCGACGCGTGGACCCCGCGGGCCGCGAGCGCGGACTGGCTCGCCCGGGTGGATCCGTGGCTCGTGCAGCCGCCGGTCTCCGCGGAGGCCTACGCGCCGGCGAACGGCCACCTCGTCGTCGAGGACACCCGCGTGGCCGGGCTCCCCTTCGCCGCCCTTCTCGGCCCCGTGGTCGGAGCGCAGCGCGCCCACCTGGACGGCCGCCCGTGGCTCTCGCCCACCGCACGCGCGGATCTCCTCGACGGCCTCGCGGAGCGCCTCGCGACCCTCGCCCTCCGGGTCCTCATCGCGGAGCTGGCCGCGGATCCCGGGCCGGACCGCTACGCCCGACTCGAGGCGCGGCTCGCCGACCCCGCGCATCGCGCCGCGTTCCTCTCCCGCCACCCGGTCCTCGCGCGCGACCTCGTCACGGCGATCGGCAGCTGGCGCGCGCATGTCGCGCGCGTCCTCGACCGCCTGCACGTCGACCACGGGGACCTCGTCCGGGTCGGCCTCGCGCCCGAGCGGCTCGACGCCCTGGAGGCCGTGGACCTGGGCTCGGGCGACCCCCATGACGGCGGGCAGTCCGTCGCCACGCTGCGCTTCTCGGACGGCCGCCGGCTCGTCTACAAGCCGCGCGACTGCCGGGTCTTCGCGCTGTACCGCGACCTCGTCGACGCGCTCGCGCCCGCCCTCCCCGCGGAGATCCGCCTGCGCGCGGCCGCCGTGCTGCCGCGCGACGGGTACGGCTGGGTCGAGTTCGTGGCGCACGCCGACGACGCCTCCGCCGCGATCCCCCTGTCCCGGCACCTCGGCCGGCTCGGCTCGCTGCTCGCCGTCGCGCACGTGCTCGGCGCATCCGACCTCCACCTCGAGAACGTCATCGCCTCCGCGGACGGTCCCGTGCCCATCGACCTGGAGACGCTGATCCAGAACCGCAGCGAGGTCGACGGCGAGGACGGGACGGCCCTGCGCCGGGCATCGCGGATGCTCAACGCGTCGGTGCTGGGCAGCGGCATCCTCCCGGTCCAGCTCACCACCGGGGAGGGCACGAGCATCGACGTGAGCGTCAGCACCGGGGGCCTGCACGACGCGGGGACCACGGCGACCGTCCACCAGGTGGTGGACGCGGCCACGGACGGCATGCGGATCGAGGCGCGCGAGATGCCGGTCGGCCGGTCGCGCAACCAGCCGCCGGGGGCGACGCTCGCGCGCATCCGCTCCGGTCGCGCCGCCCTCGCGGACGGGTACGCGCGCACGTTCCGCGCCGTCATCGAGCTCCGGGCGGAGGTCCGCGCGATCCTGTCGGCCGCGCCGGACATGTCGTCGCGGCACATCGTGCGCGCCACCCGCTCCTACTCCCTGCTCCTCACGGAGATGCGCCGACCCCGCCCGCTCCGCAGCGGCATCGACCGCGACCACCTCCTCCGCCACCTCTGGACGCGCATCGAGGACCACCCCGCCGATGCCGCGCTGATCGAGGCGGAGGAGCGTGCCCTGTGGCGGCTCGACGTGCCCCTGTTCTCCACGCGCATGGATGCGCGCGCGCTGATCGCCGACGATCGGGAGGTCGCGCCCGGGCGCTTCGCGCGGACCACGCGTGAGGACGTGCTCGACCGGCTCGCCGGGCTCACCCTCGACGACCTCCCCGAGTCGCTCCGGCTGATCGACGAGTCCGTGCTGGCGGCGACCGCGACGCCCGACGGGGACGACGACCGTGACGCCGCGACCGGACGGCAGGCCGCGGACGCCGCCGCGTCACCCGCCCGCGCACCGCGCATGGACGACGACGCCCTGCGGGAGGCGGCACGCGGCCAGGCCCGCCTCCTCCTCGACTCCGCCGTCCTCGGTCGGGACGACGCCACGTGGATCGGCCTCAGCAGCAGCCTCGACAGCAGCGGCCTCGAGTACCGCCCCGCGGGACCCACCCTGTACGACGGGCTGGCGGGGATCGCGTTCGCCGCGACCCACGCGCACGGCGTGCTGCCCGACCTCGGGCTCGACGACCTGGCCGGCCGGGCGATGCACGCGGTCACGGCGATCCTCGACGACTGGACGCGGGGCCTCATTGACCTCCCGGTGGGCGCCTACAGCGGCGCCGCCGGGCTGCTCTTCGCGCTCGCGCACCACGACGCACGGGTCGGCGACGACGCGCACCGCGACCTCCGGGCGGCGGCCGTCCGACGGCTCGGCGAGGTCGCCCACGAGGACACGCACCTGGACGTGATGGCGGGCGTCGCCGGGGCGTGCGCTGTGGTCGCGGGGCTGCCCGAGGGGGCGACCGAGGGCGGCCGCGCGACGCTGCGAGCGCTGGTCGGACGCCTGATGAGCACGGCGGTCGAGGTGGACGGCGGCGCCCTCGTCTGGGAGACCGGGGCCGAGCGGGCGCGGTTGGGCGGGTTCTCGCACGGCGCATCCGGCGTCGGCTGGGCGCTCGCCCGCACCGCCGGCGTGCTGGACGACGAGGCGATCGCCGATGCGGCCGTGCGCGCCCTGCGCTTCGACGACGCGCTGTTCGACCCGTCCCGCCGCCGCTGGCGCGACGCGAGACCGGAGGCGCGATCCGCGACCGGATCCTTCCCCGCGCACTGGTGCCACGGCACCGCCGGGATCGCGATGGCCCGCGCGGACGCGGCCGCGGCGCTCCGCAGAACGGATCTCCTCGAGCTGGCTCTCGTCGGCGCCCGGGAGACGGCGTCCGACGCGCTCCCCTCCGACGATTCCCTGTGCCACGGGACGCTCGGCAACCTCATCGCGGTGCGCGGGGTGACCCGGCGGATCGGCGGCGAGGCCGGGCTCGCGGAGTACCGCGACCGCGCGCTGCGACGCGTCCTCCGCGCCGGCCCACGCAGCGGTCTGCCCGAAGGGGTGACCAGCGTGCGGGGCCTCATGCTCGGCACGGCCGGCGCGCTCTACGCGCTGTGCCGGGAGCTCGACCCCGGGATCCCGGACGCGCTGCTGCTGGAGGGGCCGCGCTGACGGTCGTCGACGGGGTTCGCGCGGGGTGGCCCGGGCGGCCGTCGTGGGGCCGCCCGGGGACGGGTCACATCGTGTTCCAGTGGTTCTTCCCGTTGGCGTCGGGGCCGTGCCCGCCGCACTTGTAGCTGCGACCGTTGGCCGCCTGGGCGACGGTGCCGACGTCGGCGTTGGAGCAGAAGGCGCCGGGCTTGATGAGCCCGGTCTGCTGCGCCGGCGCGGGTGCCGGGGCCGCGGGAGCCGGTGCGGGAGCGGGCGCGACGGGCGCCGGAGCGGGAGCCGCGGGCTGCGGCGCGGGCGCAACCGTCGGCGCGACCGTGGGCTCGGGCGTCGGGGTCGGCGCGGGCGCGAGCAGCGTGAGCAGCGTGAGCGTCACAGTGGATCCGGCGTCGACGCGCGATCCCGCGACCGGGCTCTGCGACACCACGGTCATGCCGTCGGTGACGCTCGGCACCCCGCCGGACTCGAGCACGTACTGGACGACGTAGCCGGCCTCGCGCAGGAGCGCGCGGGCGTCCGTCGCGGACTTCGCGCTGACGTCCTCGACGACGTGGACCACCGGGGTCGGGGTCGCCGACGGCGTCGGGGTGGAGGTCGGCGTCGGCGAGGCGCTCGCGCTGATCGCGTCCACCTGACGCGGACCCGACGTCGAGGCGGCCACGGGCACGACGGCGCCCATGACGAGGAGCAGGATCGCCCCGGCCGCGGTCGCGCTGCTGCGCGGGCGGGTGGCGAGGGCGGGGATCCAGCTGCGGCGGCCGGTGAGCAGCGGATACAGGCCCGTCGCCAGGGCGACCAGCCCGAGGGAGACGAACATGCCGCCGAATCCGCCCATGGCCGTGATGATCAGCACGGCCAGCGCGACGACGGACGTGACGACCCACGTCGTGGCGGGGTGCCGGCTCGGCCGGGTGTCGGCGATGACGGGAGCCACCGCCTTCGGCGCGACCTGCGCCGTCGGGGCGGGCCATGCCGCTGCCGCAACGGGGATCGCGGCGGTCGCCGCCGCGCGCTCGGCCTTGGCCCGCGCGGCCGCCTCGCGCTCCGCGGCCTTGGCCTGCATCGCCGCCTCCCGCTGCGCGACCTTCGCGGCCCGCTGCTGCTCGGCGACGGCTGCGCGCTCGGCCTGGATCCGCGCGGCATCCGCGGCGCGAGCGGCCTTCGCCTGTTCGGCCTGCTGCGTGGCGGCGACGGCGGCCAGCGCCGCGGCGCTCGGCGCCTGCGCCTGGGGTGCGGCGGGCTGGACCATCGGGGCGACGTGCTGCGTCCACACGGCGCCGTCCCAGTAGCGGAGCTGGCCGGATCCGTCGGGGAACCAGCCGGCGGGAGCGGCGGAGGGGACGTCGGACATGGTGCTCCTCGGGTGCGTGCCGCGGCGAAGGGGTAGGCGGCAGGTGGTGCCGTCGAGTGACGACGCCTGAGGCTATGAGCGCGCTCCCACGGGCGTAAGCCCTCGTGTGGGGGTGAATGGGGGGGGCGGGACTACTGGGATCCGTCGGCCCGACGGGCCACGTCTGGATCCATCGCATCAAAGCCCTCGTCCGCGCCCGGTCGACCTCCGCCAGGATCCGATCTGCCGTCTCCTGCGGCGACTCGTGTTCCCAAAAACGCAGGACGATCCGTGAGGAGACGCCGAGGGGCGATCGCGTCCGTGAGGCTTTCGCGACTTTGCTTGAGCATCAGGATCCACTAATCAGCAGCCGCGTTCAGCGCGCCCAGTACTCCCGCGCCGACGTATCTGACGCATCCGCGACCGAGTCAGCTAGGCGCCGCCGGGTGAACGCGATACGGTGCGGTCATGTCGATTGATGTGCTACTCGGGCGCTCTACCGTTCCGATCGACGAGGCGGTGTTCCGTGCCTTGCTCGATAACTCTGTCGCCGGAACGTACGCTGACTATTCCTACGCACTGGAGCGCGGAAATATACGTTTTACCACATTGGTAAAGTTGGCACGCAAAGGTGAGATACCGTATTCATTGTTCTTTGCGCCTCTTCCCGTAGTGGAGGCACAAGTCGGCGCAAAAACGGAAAAACTACTGGCCGGCACGAGTAAGAAAACATTTTCCCTAGGGTCAAGAAGCCGCGTAGAATTACGAGACATCGAGCTTATCATTAAAGACCTACTGCGCAAGCAGGAGTTACTAAAGCGGCACGACCAGAGCCTTGTTGAAAACCGCGTCGTAGGAATTTTACACAAGCCCGGCGCCACGCCGGATGCGGACGCGAACAAGTTAATGGCAGCAATAGACCTACGCCCGCAAGACTTGCGTAAGTGTCGCACGAAAGAGAAGGCGCTCGATCTAATGATCGAGCGGTTGGAAGCGAAGCAGATCCTTGTGTCGCGGAGCGTCCAACACTATATGCCTCAACGCCTGACGCACGTGGAGTTCAGCGGAATGACGATTCGCGATAAGATAGTACCGTTCATTTTTCTGGCCGGTGGTGAACATAACGACTACCAGGAACCAGTCGGTAGGACCATTTTTACCCTTGCACTGATGACAGTACTTATCGGTCGCAGAATCTTCGCCCCAATGACTTGGGATGGGGCAAGCGTGGGAACCGAAGTCGGAAGAGAGTACGACATCGCCGGGGCGATGCTTATGCCTCGCGACCAGATGAAGGAGCTCGCGCCGACCTCCCTAGAAGACATGAAAGCAATTTCAAGCGAATTTAAAGTCACGGCCAGCGCGGTCACGGTCCGCGCGATGCGCCTTTCCCTCATCACAGGAGAGACCGCCACCGCATATCTCGACGATTTGCGACTCGATTACAACCAGAACAAGCAGTCAAAGCCCATGAATCAGCCACTGCCGGAGAACGCTATCAGAAAGTATAATGGTAATGAACTCACTAAGCGAATGCTCGATGCGCTGAGTAGCAACAGCATCTCAACTAGTGACTTCTGCCGCTCTGTCTGCTTAAACCGCATCAAGCCAACGCAGATAGATGACCTGAGAAGGGCGCTGTCGTGAACATGTTCGGAACCCGCTATGTCATTGACACGAACGCGCTTATCCAAATGGGGCGAGAGCGCCGCGAAAGTAATTTTTTCAGCCTGAACGCAGTCATTCCAAGCGAGGTACTGCATGAGGCCGAAGGGTTCCCCGACTACGCGCAACTCCTTACTTTCGACTTCGCAACAACTCCGAGGGTCCTTGAATACTTGACTGACGTAATGAATACGATTCACGCCGAAGATACAAGTCTCGTCGACCTCTACAAGAACCTTGGTGGCGCAGATCCGCTCGTGGTGGCGTGTGCGCTTACTGGGAAGGAAATCGACAGCCAGTATCTGGATGCGCCCAAGTGGGTCATTGTCACGGGGGACGAAGCGGTATCGGCGAAGGCTCGCGAATTTAATCTCGACGTTGTCGACGTTACCACCTTCGCAGCACTTATCGATGAGGCGCAGGCAACGGCAACGGCAACGGCAACGGCAACGGCAACGGCAACGGCAACGGCAACGGCAACGGCAACCTTCGATCGCGACTGACGCTAGCTATGATGACAAAATCGCCTCACGCTCTCCGCAGGTTGCATGGCAGCAGACCTCGCTCTCGTTGCATCTCCTGTGAGGAAATGTGCAAGATCACGCTATGGACGCTTGTCGACGGAACGCAATAGCTCGCGGATACCTCTCAAGGCCTAAGAAGCACCGAAGACCGCCTCAGCAGAGTCAAGACAGCAGTGAAACTCGGGGAAGCACGCGATTCAGGTCGGTGCGTCGACCATGGAGTTCACCGCAACGATGCCTGCGTACATACGACGAATGCCCCGGCCGGACCCATCAGGTCCTTCCGAGGCATGTCCGTCGGGCTGACAGGATTTGAACCTGCGACCCCTTGACCCCCAGTCAAGTGCGCTACCAAGCTGCGCCACAGCCCGCTGTCCCATCGCTGGGCAACTCGTAGAGCCTACCGCATCGGCAGCACTGCTCCGGCACGCGCGGGGCCCCGGATCAGGCCGGCGCACCGCCCGGGCGACCCGGAGCTGACGGGTCAGGCGCACCGGGAGCAGCCACCCGCCCCGGCTTCGGGAACGCGTCCCGCATGTGGTCGCTCCGCAGGATGTCCGCTACCCCGATCAGCAGCAGCGAGAACACGATCTGCTCGATGACCATCCAGAGCGGGTACAGGCCCGGGATCGCGGCGACCACCAGGGTCACGATGGGGAAGATCTGGCTGAAGAGGCGCAGGCGCGAGTACGCCCACCAGTAGCCGGCCGAGGCGCGCCAGGCGAAGTAGTAGAGCGTGATGGTCATCGCGAGCACCACGAAGGAGCGGAACCACACGGCGGGCGCGATCGCGATGCCGTCGGAGGCGAGGGTCAGGGCGATGGCCACGGCGGTCGCGCCGACGGCGGTCTCGGCGATGAGGATCCACCGGATCCAGCGGAACGCCCGCGTCGTCCACGGGTGGTCGCGCATGTCCTCCGCGATGACGTGGCCCGCCTGGCGTCCGGCGGCGATCCGATCGAGGCGGCTGAGCAGCTGGTCCACCGGTGCGATCCTCCGTGTCTCGTGAGCGGGCGTCGGATGCGCCCGCATCAGGGTACGGCGTGACGCCTGGAGCCAGCCGCGAACACGGGGAGCGGCGCGATCCGGACAGGCGACGCGGGCACCCGCCCGCGGCCGGCGGATCCCCCGCATGACACCCCGTGACGCCCCGCGTCGTCACGCGGGGCAACCGCGCGTCACACCCCTCGCCAGCCCGCGCAGCACGCCCCTACCGTGGCCCCACCGCGAGGCGCGGCACCGGTCGCGCCCCCTTCACGAGAGGTACAGGACATGACCCTGATCGACCGCGAGCCCCGACCCGCATCCGGCTCCCCCACGCCCGCCCGCGGCACCGCACCCGCGAAGACGGACCGCCCGCGCCCCGCTCCCCTCGGCGACGCGCCCGTCGACCGCTGGAAGGGCGCGCCCCGTCCCACCACGCCGGCCGCGTGGATCGCCCGCGCCCGCGAGGTCGCCGACATCCTCGCCGTCGACCAGGTCGAGCGCGACCGCGCCGGAGCGAGCCCGCACCAGGAGGTGGCGCTCCTCAAGCACGCCGGCCTCGTCACGCTGCTCGGACCCGCGGAGCACGGCGGCGGCGGCCAGACCTGGGACACCGCGTACAAGGTGATCCGCGCGGTCGCCCGCGGCGACGGATCCATCGGCCAGCTCCTCGGCTACCACTACCTCTGGGCGTGGGCCGCGCGGCTCGTCGGCACCGATGCGCAGATCGAGGCGGTCGAGAAGCTCGCCACGACCGGGAACCTGCTCTTCGGCGGCGCCGTGAACCCGCGCGACTCCGACCTCGTCATCCGCGAGGACGGCGACGACCTGATCTTCTCCGGCCGCAAGTCGTTCTCGACGGGCGGCGTCGTCTCCGACCTCACGGTGCTGGAGGGCGTGATCGAGGGCACCGACACGCACGTGTTCGCGATCGTGCCGACGGACCAGCCGGGCATCGTGTTCGGCCACGACTGGGACAGCCTCGGGCAGCGGCTCACGGAGTCCGGCTCGGTGGAGATCCGCGACGTGCGGGTGCCGTGGACCGATGCGGCCGGGTTCGTCGACAAGGTCTTCCAGCCGCTCGTCTACGGCACGCTCAACGTGCCCGCGATCCAGCTGGTGTTCGCGAACTTCTACCAGGGCATCGCGGAGGGCGCGCTCGAGACGGCCGCCGCGTACACGCGCAGCACCACCCGAGCCTGGCCGTACGGCGGCGACGACAAGGAGCGCGCGACCGACGAGTGGTACGTCCTCGAGGGCTACGGGCAGCTGCAGTCGAAGCTGTGGGCCTCGGAGGCGCTGCTGGATCGGGTGGGCGCCGAGATCAGCGCCGTGCTGCACGCGCCGCGCGAGAAGCTCACGGAGCGGAAGCGCGGCGAGATCGCCGTGCGCGTCGCGGCGGCCAAGGCGCGCATCGCGGAGGACGGGCTGGAGGTCGGCACGCGGATCCTCGAGCTCACGGGTGCGCGCGCCTCCTCCTCGAAGGCCGGGCTCGACATCTTCTGGCGGAACCTCCGCACGCACACGCTGCACGACCCGATCCCCTACAAGCGCCGCGAGGTGGGCCGGCACGTGCTGCTCGGCGAGATCCCGGAGCCGACCTGGTACACGTGATCCGCATCCAGCCCCCGACGACGGACGGCGCCGACCCCCAAGAGGGATCGACGCCGTCCGTCGTGCTGCGAGCCGAGGCCCGCGGAAGCCGACTAGCGCTTCCGCTTCTCCCGCACGCGCATGTTGACGATGATCGGGCTGCCCTCGAAGCCGTAGATCTCGCGCAGGCGACGCTGGATGTAGCGGCGGTACTGCGGGTCGAGGTACCCGGTCGTGAAGAGCACGAATGTCGGCGGCCGGCTCGAGGCCTGCGTGCCGAACAGGATGCGCGGCTGCTTGCCGCCGCGCACGGGGTGCGGGTGGGCGGCCGTGAGCTCGGCGAGGAACGCGTTGAACTTGCCCGTCGCGATGCGGGTGTCCCACGACTCCAGCGCCGTCTCGAGCGCCGGCACGAGCTTCTCCATGTGGCGGCCGGTGCGGGCCGAGATGTTGACGCGCGGCGCCCACGACACGTGCGCGAGGTCCGTCTCGATCTCGCGCTCGAGGTAGCGGCGGCGCTCGTCGTCGAGGAGGTCCCACTTGTTGAACGCGAGCACGAGCGCGCGGCCCGACTCGAGCACCAGCTCGATGATGCGGATGTCCTGCTCGCTGATGACCTCGGAGACGTCGATCATGACGACCGCGACCTCCGCCTTCTCCAGCGCGGCGCTCGTGCGGAGCGACGCGTAGAAGTCGGCGCCCTGGGCGAGGTGCATGCGGCGGCGGATGCCGGCGGTGTCGACGAAGCGCCACACCTTGCCGGCGATCTCGACCTGCTCGTCGACGGGATCACGCGTGGTGCCGGCGAGCTCGTTGACGACCACGCGCTCCTCGCCCGCGGCCTTGTTGAGCAGGCTCGACTTGCCGACGTTCGGGCGGCCGAGGATGGCGACGCGGCGGGGTCCGCCGACCTCCTCCTTGGCGACCTTGGAGACGAGCGGCAGGGTCTTCAGCACGAGGTCGAGCAGGTCGGCCACGCCGCGGCCGTGCAGCGCGGAGACGGGGTGCGGCTCGCCGAGGCCGAGCGACCACAGCGAGGCGGCGTTCGGCTCCTGGCGCGCGTCGTCGACCTTGTTGGCCGCGAGGATCACCGTCTTCTTGGTCTTGCGGAGCAGGCGGACGACGTGCTCGTCCGTGCTCGTGGCGCCCACGTTGGCGTCGACGACGAAGAGCACGGCGTCGGCGAGGTCCATCGCGATCTCGGCCTGCATGGCCACGGACGCGTTGATGCCCTTCGCGTCGGGCTCCCAGCCGCCGGTGTCGACCAGCGTGAACCAGCGGCCCGCGTACTCGGCCTTGTAGGAGACCCGGTCGCGCGTGACGCCGGGGGTGTCCTCGACCACGGCCTCGCGGCGGCCGAGGATGCGGTTGATGAGCGCCGACTTGCCGACGTTCGGGCGGCCGACGACCGCGAGCACGGGCAGCGCCGGCAGGTACGTGACCTGGTCGGGGTCGTCCGTGGCCGACTCGAGGACCTCGAGGTCCTCGTCGTCCAGCTCGTAGTCCTCGAGCCCGGCGCGGAGCGTCTGCGCGCGCTGTGCGGCCAGCTCCTCGTCGATGCTCGACAGGCGCTCGTGGAGCCCGCTGTCGAGCTCGGGGAAGTCGTCGTCGTGATCAGCCATGTTGTTCCTCTGGCGTGTCGGCCCGTCGCCGGGCCGCGCCTCAATCTGTTCGTGCGTGAACGAGATCGACCACCGCCTGGACGGTCTGGTCGAAGTCGATGTCCGTGGAGTCGATGGTGGTCACACCATCTGCGGCGTTCATGAAATCGACGACCTGCGAGTCGGCCCGATCCCGGGAGGCGAGTGATTCGCCGACCGCGGCTGCCGACTGGGTCGACGTCTCCGCGGAACGCCTGCTCATCCTAGCTTCCGGGGAGGCCGTCAGCAGAATGCGCACCTGGGCGTCCGGCGCCACGACGGTGGTGATGTCGCGGCCCTCGACCACGATGCCGGGCTTGTCGCTCGACGCCATGAGCGAGCGGAACAGCTCCACCATGTAGTGCCGCACCTCGGGCACGCGCGCCACGTGGCTCACGACGGCGGAGACGCGGGGCTCGCGGATCGCCTCGGTGACGTCGGTGCCGCGGACGCTCACGCGCGTCTGGTCGGGGTCGATCGCGATGTCGTAGTCGAACCCCTCGATGAGGCTCGTGACGGTGGCGGGATCCTCGGTGTCGACGCCGCTCTCCAGCGCGAACCAGCTGAGCGCGCGGTACGCGGCGCCCGTGTCCTGGTAGTCGAAGCCGAGGGCGCGCGCGGCGGCGCGGCTCACGCTCGACTTGCCGCTGCCGGCGGGGCCGTCGACGGCGACGACCGTGCGGTTCAGCGTGGCGTCCACCAGGAGGACGTCCTCCAGCGGGTCGGGTGCGGTCGGGTCGGGGGCGTTCACAGCGTCTCCGGTCATCCGGCGATCCTCCAGTCACGTTCTTCGAGCCGCGCGACCAGGCGGTCGCGGGCCTCGGGCAGCACGGCGATCTCCACGAGACCCACCTGCGCGCCCTGCGAGTGCTCGAGGCGCAGGTCCTCGATGCTGACGTCGGCGGCGCCGACGTCGCTGATCAGCGCGGCCAGCTGGCCGGGCCGGTCGTCGATCATCACGGTGATGGCGGCGAAGCGCCGGTCCTGGCCGTGCTTGCCGGGGATGCGCGCGACGCCCGCGTTGCCCGCGTGGATCCGCTCGGCTACGCGCAGCCGCGCCCCCTGCGCGTCGACGTCGTCCAGCGCGTCGATGACGTCGTCGAGGTCGGTGCGGAGCGCCTGGAGGATCGGCACGACGCGGGCGGCGTTGGCGCCGAGGATCTGCACCCACAGCGCGGCGTCGCTCGACGCGATGCGCGTGGTGTCGCGGAGCCCCTGGCCGGAGAGGCCGAGCGCTGCCGCGTCGCCGTCGGCCAGCCGCGACGCCAGCAGGCTCGCGACGACCTGCGGCACGTGCGAGACGAGCGCCACCGAGGCGTCGTGCTCCTCCGCCGTCATCTCGATCGGCACGGCGCCGAGGTCGAGGATCAGCTGCTCGACGGGCGCGCCGGCTGCGTACGTGATGCCGTCGTGGCCCGCGATGACCCAGGGGCGGCCGAGGAAGAGGTCGCCCGTCGCGGAGACGGGGCCGCCGCGCTCGCGCCCGGCGAGCGGGTGGGAGCCGAGGTAGCGCGAGAGGTCGGCGCCCATCGCCCGCAGCTCCGCGAGCGGCGCGGCCTTCACGCTCGCGACGTCGGTGACGAGGGCGTCCGGATGCGCGGCGAGCTCGGCCGCGACCACGCGCGCGGTCACGTCCGGCGGCACGCAGACGACGACGAGCGACGGCCGGTCGGGCACGACGGCGATGTCGGCGATGCGCCCCGCGCCCATGTCCGCCGCGAGCCGCAGCGTGGTCGGCGACGCGTCCGCGAGCACCACGTCCACGCCGCGCGCGGAGAGCCCGAGGCCGATGCTCGTGCCGAGGAGCCCCGTGCCGACGATGCGGACGGTCCCCTGCACGCGCGTGTCGGTCGCGGCGGCCGCGCCCGCGGCCTCGCTCACTCGCCGTCCTCGCGGTCCGCGTCCCCCTGCGCCTCGGCGTCCGCGCTCGCACCCTGCGGGGTCGCGGGTCCGGCCTGCGCGCGGGCCTCGCGCGAGATGGTGAGGAGCTGGCCGAGCTCGTCGGAGGTGAGGTCGCGCACGCGGCCCACCCCGAGGGATCCGAGGTGCAGCGGCCCGAACTGGCGGCGCACGAGCTCCTCGACCGGGTGGCCGACCTCGTCGAGCATGCGGCGCACGATGCGGTTGCGGCCCGAGTGCAGCGTGATCTCCACGAGCGTCTGGTCGCCGCCGCCCGAGAGGATGCGCGCCCGATCCGCCTGGATCGGCCCGTCCTCGAGGTCCACGCCCTGCGTGAGGCGCTGGATCGTCTGCGGGGTGACGCGTCCGGTGACCTTCGCGATGTACGTCTTCAGCACGCCGAACGACGGGTGCGCGAGCACGTGCGCGAGGTCGCCGTCGTTGGTGAGGATCAGCAGCCCGCTCGTCTCCGCGTCGAGGCGGCCGACGTTGAACAGGCGCTCCTCGAACTCCTCCGTGAACTCGCGGAGGTCGGGCCGGCCGCGCTCGTCGCGCAGCGAGGAGTAGATGCCGACGGGCTTGTTGAGCATGAGGTAGCGCTTGGAGGTGTCCAGCTGCACGGCCTGGTCGTCGACCGCGACCTCGTCGACGTCGGGGTCGATGCGGCGGCCGGGCTCGGTGACGACCTCGCCGTTCACGGTGACGCGGCCCGCGGCGATCATGTCCTCGCAGACGCGGCGGCTGGCGACGCCGGCGGCGGCCATCACCTTCTGCAGGCGGACGCCGGCGACCGGCTCGTCGGGGTTCCAGGCAGGGCGGTCGTCAGAGGAGGGGGTCATGGAAGCCTTCCGCCCCGTCGGGGAGCAACGGGGAGATCGGGGGGAGCTCGTCGAGCGAGTTGATGCCGAGCTGCGTGAGCAGGTGGTCTGTCGTACCGTAATGGATCGCGCCGGTCTCGCCGTCGGTGAAGGCCTCCGTCACGAGGCCCCGCGCGAGCAGCGTCCGCACCACCGAGTCGACGTTCACGGCGCGGATCGCCGCGACCTGGCTGCGGCTGATCGGCTGCTTGTAGGCGATCACCGCGAGCGTCTCGAGGGCCGCCTGCGAGAGGCGCGTGGGGTTCTGCGTGAGCACGTGGTCGCGGATCACGGTGTCGTACTCGGGCCGCACGTACACGCGCCATCCGCCGCCCACCTCGCGGAGCTCGAAGCCGCGCCGCACTCCCCCTGTCCTCCCGTCGAAGTCGTCGACGAGCCGCTGTATCGCGCGGCGCACCTCCTTCACGGGCGTCGAGGTCGCCGTCGCGAGGGTCGTCACGCTCTGCGGCTCGTCGGCGACCATGAGCAGCGCCTCGAGCGCGCGGTCGAGGTCGAGGGGGGTGTCGGCGGGCTCTGCGGCGGTGCCGCCCGCGGGATCCACGGTCTCAGCTGTCATATCCGGCCCCCAGGCTCGCGAGCGCGTCGTCGGTCCAGCTCTCGGCGGTCCACGTGAGCGTGAGCTCGCCGAGCGCCTCCGGCTGCTCGAACTCGATCGCGGCGACCCGGTACAGCTCGAGCACCGCGAGGAATCGCGCGATGACGACGCCCGTGACCCCCGCGTCCGCCACGAGCTCTCGGAACGTGACCGGCACCCCGCCCCGCAGCCGGGCGACGACGACGGCCGCCTGCTCGCGGATGCTCACGAGCGGCGCGTGCAGGTGGTCGAGCCCCACGGTCGGGATCTCGCGCGGCGCGAGCGCGAGGAGCGCGATGGCCGCGAGGTCGGCGGGCGACGTGGTCCAGACGAGCTCGGGCACCTGCGCGCGGAACCGCTCCTCGAGCGGCACGTCGCGGAACACGCGGCCGGACTCGGCGGCCAGCCGCTCCTGGAACCAGCTCGCCGCCTGCTTGAACGCGCGGTACTGCAGCAGCCGCGCGAACAGCAGGTCGCGCGCCTCGAGGAGCGCCACGTCCTCGGCGTCCACGAGCTCGCCCTGCGGCAGGAGCCCCACGAGCTTGAGGTCGAGCAGCGTCGCGGCGACCACGAGGAACGAGCTGGCCTCGTCGAGGTCCTCCGGCCCGTCGAGGCCGCGGATGTGCGCGATGAACTCGTTCGTCACGAGGCTGAGGCTCACCTCGGTGATGTCCATCTCGTGGCTGCCGATGAGCGACAGCAGCAGGTCGAACGGACCCTCGAAGTTGCCGATGCTGACGCGGAACGCGCGCTCCGGATCCGCCCGGACGACTCCCGCGGCGTCCGCGTCGGCGGCGAGCTCCCGCTCGGCCAGGGGTGCGCCCCTACGCGACGGCGCCACGCGCGATGAGCTCCCGCGCCACCTTGCGGTACGCGAGCGCCGCCGGGTGCTCGGGCGCGAACTGGATGATGGGCTTGCCCGCCACCGACGCATCCGGGAACTTCACCGTCCGGCCGATCACGGTCTCGAGCACGCTGTCGTCGAACGCCTCGACCACGCGCTGCAGCACCTCGCGGGAGTGCAGCGTGCGGGAGTCGTACATGGTCGCGAGGATCCCGTCGAGCGCGAGCCCCGGGTTCAGCCGGTCCTTGACCTTCTCGATCGTCTCCACGAGGAGCGCGACGCCGCGGAGGGCGAAGAACTCGCACTCGAGCGGGATCAGCACTCCGTGGCTCGCGGTGAGCGCGTTGACGGTGAGGAGGCCGAGGGACGGCTGGCAGTCGATGAGGATCACGTCGTAGTCGGCGCTCACCTTGCGCAGCACGCTCGCGAGGATCTGCTCGCGCGCGACCTCGTTCACGAGGTGCACCTCCGCGGCCGACAGGTCGATGTTCGCCGGGATGACGTCGAGGCCCTCGAAGCCCGTGGTCTGGATCGCCTCGCGCGGGTCCTTCACGGTGCCGAGCAGCAGGTCGTAGATGGTGATCGCGTCGTGCGTCTGCACGCCGAGGCCCGCGGACAGCGCGCCCTGCGGGTCGAAGTCGACGGCCAGCACGCGGCGGCCGTAGCTCGCGAGCGAGGCGCCGAGGTTGATGGCGGTGGTCGTCTTGCCGACGCCGCCCTTCTGGTTGCACAGGGAGATGATCTTGGCGGGGCCGTGGCCCTGGAGCGGCTCCGGCTCCGCGAACTCGCGCAGGTCGCGACCGGTGGGCCCGAGCACGGGGACGTCCATTCCCGGGAGCTCGGTCACATCTGGCTTGCGCGTCACGTGGATCTCTCTCTGCCGCTCGTCCGACGCGGGTGTCCGCCGGATCCTGCGAGTCTACCGGGGAGGGTCGCTCACGCCCGGCGGGCACGCGGGTGCGCGGTCGTGTAGACGTCGCGCAGGGTGTCGACGGTCACGCGCGTGTAGATCTGCGTGGTCGCCACCGAGGAGTGGCCGAGCAGCTCCTGTACCACGCGCACGTCCGCGCCGCCCGCGATGAGGTGCGTCGCGAACGAGTGCCGGAACGTGTGCGGGGAGATCTCCTCCGTCACCCCGGCGCGCTCGGCGGCCGCCTTGATCACGAGCCACGCGTTCTGCCGGGACAGCGCGTGGCCGCGGAGCCCCAGGAAGAGCGCGGGCGTCGCGGTGCCGCGCGCGGCGAGGACCGGGCGGACGCGCACGAGGTACGCGTCGACGGCGCGACGCGCGAACGACCCGACGGGCACGATGCGCTGCTTGCCGCCCTTGCCGAGCACGCGCACGAGCTCCGCCGCGGCGCCGTCGGGGCCGAGCACGTCGTCGACCGTGAGCGCCGTGATCTCGCTCACGCGCGCCCCCGTCGCGTACAGCAGCTCGAGCAGGGCCTTGTCGCGCACGCGGAGCGGCTCGTCGCCGTCGGTGGCGTCGAGGATCCGGCCCATCGTCTCGATCGAGACGGCCTTCGGCAGGCGGCTCGGCAGCTTGGGCGGCGTCTGCTCGGCGGACACGTCGACGTCGACGATGCCCTCCTCCACCAGGAAGCGGTGGAAGCTCCGCACGCTCGACAGCATGCGGGCGAGCGACGACGCCGTGAGGCCGCCGCGCGCCGGGTCGCGGAGGAGGTGGGCGAAGCCGGCGATGTGCGCGGAGGTGGCGCCGGCCGGATCCGTGACGCCCTCGGACTGGAGGTGCGCCGCGTAGCGCGCGAGGTCGCGGCGGTAGGCCTGGATGGTGTTGCGGGACAGGCCGCGCTCCACCTCGACGTGCCGCAACCAGCGGTCCACGGCGCGCCGCAGCGCGACCGGGATCTCGGGGGCGGCGTCGGGCGCCGCTCCCCCGGGTCCGTCGGCCGGGTCGGTCACGAGGCGGACGCGCCCCCGCGATCGCCGTGTCCGTCGCCGTCGCCGTCGCGCAGCTTCGGGTGGCGCGGCCACGGCGCGTCGGCGGGTCCGAGCGTCGTCCAGCCGCGCGAGCGGGCGACGTGTGCCTGCAGCACCGCGATCACGGTCGACGGGTTCTGGATCCGCCGCTCGAGCACCGCCGTGACGACCTCGTCGAGGTCCACCCAGCGCACCTCGATGTCGGCCTCCTCGTCGGTGCGCGCGAACGCCTCCGCGGTGGGGGTCAGACCGCGCGCGAGGTAGACGCGGATCGCCTCGTCGCTGCCGCCGGGCGTCGTGTAGTACTCCGCCAGCACGCTCCACTCGGCGGCGACCAGGTCGGCCTCCTCCGCGAGCTCGCGCTGCACGGCCGTGAGCGGCGGCTCGCCCGTGATGTCGAGGAGCCCCGCCGGGATCTCCCACTCGCGCATGCGCACGGGGTGCCGGTACTGCTTGATGAGGAGCACGCGGTCCCGGTCGTCGATCGCGAGCACCGCGACGGCGCCCGTGTGATCCACGAACTCCCGCGTGATCTCGCCGTCGCCGTAGCGGAACGTCTCGCGGCGGATGTCCCAGATCTTCCCCTGGAACACCCGCTCGCTCGACGTGACGTCGTACGAGACGGCGTCGTCGTGCAGGCCGTCGGCAGGCGCTCCCGCGACGGCGTCGGTCACGCGACCGCCTCGGCGTCGTCCTCGACGAACAGCGTGCTCGCCGCCTGGCGGTCGAGCGCGGCGCGGATCAGGCCGGCGAACAGCGGGTGCGCGCGGTTCGGGCGCGACCGGAGCTCCGGGTGCGCCTGCGTGCCGATGTAGAACGGGTGCACCTCGCGCGGCAGCTCCACGTACTCGACGAGCGTGCCGTCGGGCGAGGTGCCCGAGAACACGAGGCCGGCGTCCTGGATCCGCTCGCGGTACTGGTTGTTGACCTCGTAGCGGTGGCGGTGGCGCTCGTGCGAGACGGGCGCGCCGTACAGCTCGGCCGCGAGCGAGCCGGGCGCGAGCGCCGCCTCGTAGAGGCCCAGGCGCATGGTGCCGCCCAGGTCGCCGCCCGCGATGATGTCGACCTGCTCGGCCATGGTCGCGATGACCGGGAACTCGCTCTCGGGGTCGAACTCGCTGGAGGACGCGCCGTCGAGGCCGGCCTCGTTGCGCGCGTACTCGATGACCATGCACTGCAGGCCGAGGCAGAGACCCAGCACCGGGATCTTGTTGTCGCGGGCGAACTTGAGCGCGCCGAGCTTGCCCTCGATGCCGCGGATCCCGAATCCTCCCGGCACGCACAGCGCGTCGAGGTCGCCCAGCTTCTTCGCGGCGCCCTCGGGCGTCTCGCACTCGTCGCTCGCGACCCAGCGCAGCTTCACGCGCGCGGAGTGGGCGAACCCGCCGGCCCGCAGCGCCTCGGTGACCGAGAGGTACGCGTCCGGCAGGTCGATGTACTTGCCGACGAGGCCGACGGTGACCTCGTGCTTCGGGTCGTGCACGGCGTCGAGCAGGTCGCTCCAGCCGGACCAGTCGACGGCGTCCGCGGCCGGGAGCCCCAGGTGGTCGATGATGTAGCTGTCCAGGCCCTGCCCGTGCAGCATCTCGGGGATGTCGTAGATGCTCGGCACGTCCACCGCGTTCACGACGGCCTGCTCGTCCACGTCGCACATGAGCGCGATCTTCTTCTTGTTCGAGTCGGACACCGGCCGGTCGCTGCGGAGCACGAGCGCGTCCGGCTGGATCCCGATGGAGCGCAGCGCCGCCACCGAGTGCTGCGTGGGCTTGGTCTTCTGCTCGCCCGACGCGCCCATGTACGGCACGAGCGAGACGTGCACGAAGAAGACGTTGTTGCGACCGAGCTCGTGGCGCACCTGGCGCGCGGCCTCGATGAACGGCTGGCTCTCGATGTCGCCGACCGTGCCGCCGATCTCGGTGATGATCACGTCGGGCTGCGGCTCGTCCGAGGACTGCAGGCGCATGCGGCGCTTGATCTCGTCGGTGATGTGCGGGATGACCTGCACCGTGTCGCCGAGGTACTCGCCGCGGCGCTCCTTGGCGATGACCTCGGAGTAGATCTGGCCGGTGGTCACGTTGGCCGCCTGGTCGAGCTCGATGTCGAGGAAGCGCTCGTAGTGCCCGATGTCGAGGTCGGTCTCGGCGCCGTCGTCGGTCACGAAGACCTCGCCGTGCTGGAACGGGTTCATGGTGCCCGGATCCACGTTGAGGTAGGGATCGAGCTTCTGCATGACGACGCGCACGCCGCGCGCCGTGAGGAGGTTGCCGAGGCTGGCCGCCGTGAGGCCCTTGCCGAGCGAGGAGACGACGCCGCCGGTCACGAAGATGTGCCTGGTCGTCTTCGCCGCGCCTGTCGTGCTGGTGATGCTGTCCGTCGAGCTCGGGTCCGTGTCCGCTGAATTGATGTCCGCCACGGGCTTCCATCCTACGCGGGAAACGGGACGCCGCGACAGCCACGGCGCGCCGCGTCGGTCGCGGTCGCGGTCGCGCGGCTCAGCGCAGGGACGCCGCCGTCTCCACGAGCTCGCGCGCGTGCGCCAGGCCGCTCTCGCTGTCCGGCAGGCCGGAGAGCAGGCGCGCCATCTCCTGGATCCGCGCGTCGCCCTCGAGCTGCGTGACGCTCGACGCGGTGACCTGCCCGTCGCCGCCCTTCACCACGCGCAGGTGGTTGGTCGAGAACGCGGCGACCTGCGCCAGGTGCGTGACCACGATGACCTGCGCGCGCTCGGCCAGCCGCGCCAGCCGCCGCCCGATCTCGATCGCGGCCGCACCGCCGACGCCCGCGTCGACCTCGTCGAACACGAAGGTGGGCACGGGGTCGTCGCCCGCCACCACGACCTCGATGGCGAGCATCACGCGCGACAGCTCGCCGCCGGACGCACCGCGCCCGAGCGGGCGCGCCTCGGCGCCCGCGTGCGGTCGCAGCAGGATCTCGACCCGGTCGGCACCCGACAGCGCGGGCTCCTCGCGCGGCGACACCCGGACCTCGAGGGATGCATCGGCCATGGCCAGGGCGCCGAGCTCGGTCGTCACGGCCGCGGCGAGCCGCGCGCCGGCCTCCTCGCGCACCGCGGTGACGCGGGCGCCCAGCTCGCCGACGAGCTGCTCGTCGCGCTCCACCTCGACGCGCAGCAGGTCGATCCGGTCGGTGTCGCCGTCGAGCTCGAGCAGGCGCGCGCTGCCGGTGTCGAGGAACGCGAGCGCGTCCTCCACCGTGGGGCCGTGCGCGCGCGTGAGGGCCGCCAGCTCGGCGCGGCGGTCCTGCAGCGTCTCGAGCTCGCGGGCGCCATCGGCATCGAGCCCCGCGAGGTACCCCGACAGCTGCACGGCGATCTCCGACACGAGGATCCGCGCGCTGTCGAGCGACTCGATGATCTCGGCGAGCCCGGGATCGTGCGCGGCGACCCGGTCGAGCCGGCGGTGCGCGGTGTCGAGCACGGAGGCGGCGTCGGCCATCTCGCCCGACGCGTCCTCGGACGACATGAGCTCGTGGGCGGCGGACGCGGCGGCCCGCAGGTCCTCCAGGTTGGTGAGGCGGTCGATGCGCTCGCGCAGCTCCTCGTCCTCGCCGGGCTGCGGCGCCACGGCCTCGATCGCGTCGATCGCCGCGCGCAGCTCCTCGGCCTCGCGCGTGCGGGCGTCCTGCTCCGTGACCAGGCGGTCGAGCTCCGCGCGCGCGGCCTGCCAGCGACGGAACACCTCCTGGTACTCGCCGAGCACGGGCGCGAGCGCGGATCCGGCGAACCGGTCGAGCGCCTGCCGCTGCGCGGTGGACGACCGCAGCCGCATCTGGTCGGACTGGCCGTGCACCACCACGAGCTGCTCGCCGATCTCGGTGAGCAGCGCGGCCGGCGCGCCCCGACCGCCGACCGACGCGCGGCTGCGACCCTCCGAGGAGAGCTGGCGGGTGACGATGAGCTCACCCCGCGTGCCGTCGCCGAAGGGGTCGACGTCTCCCCCCGCGTCGCGGACGCGCTCGGGCACGGGGCCGTCGGCGGCGATGATCCAGCGTCCCTCCACGACCGCGCGCTCGCTGCCCTGCCGCACGGCGCCCGAGTCGGCGCGCGCGCCGAGCAGCAGCCCGAGGGCGGTGACGACCATGGTCTTGCCCGCGCCGGTCTCGCCGGTGACGGCCGTGAACCCGGGCCCGAGCGGCAGCGTGGCCTGGCCGATCACCCCGAGGTCGCGGATGGTGATCTCCTCAATCACGGTCGACCGGCCCCCTCCAGCCGGTGACCGGCAGCTCGAACTTGTTCACGAGGCGGTCGGTGAACGGCGACTGCTTGAGGCGCGCGAGGCGCACGGGGATGGCGGAGCGTCGGGCCTCGACGCGCGCGCCCGGCGGCATGTCGCGCGTGCGGCGTCCGTCGCACCAGAGCACGCCGGATCCCGAGGTGCGGCTGAGCACCTCGACGGCGACCGTGGACTCCGGCCCCACGACGAGCGAGCGCGCGAAGAGCGTGTGCGGGCTGAGGGGCACCACGAGCATGGCCGCGAGGCTCGGCCACACGATGGGGCCGCCCGCGGAGAACGCGTACGCGGTGGATCCCGTGGGCGTCGAGACGACCATGCCGTCGCAGCCGTACGACGCGAGCGGCCGGCCGTCGATCTCGACGACGACCTCGAGCATGCGCTCCCGGCTGGCCTTCTCGACGGTCGCCTCGTTGAGCGCCCAGGTGCGGTAGACGATGTCGGCGCCGACCTTGAGCGTGACGTCGAGCGTCATGCGCTCCTCGACGGTGTAGTCGCGGTCGAGCACGCGGCGGACGGTGGCCGTGAGGTCCTCCCGCTCGCTCTCGGCCAGGAAGCCCACGTGGCCGAGGTTCACGCCGAGGAGCGGCACCGATGTGCCGCGCACGATCTCGGCCGAGCGGAGGATCGTGCCGTCGCCGCCCAAGACGATGACGATCTCGAGGTCCGCCGTCTGCACGTCCTCCCCGAGCACGGCGACGCCGTGCATGTCGGGCGCGAAGGGCAGGATGTCGGCCTTCTCGTCGGCCGTGAGCACCAGGTGCACGTCGGCCTCGGCCAGCTGCGCGCACACGCTGAGCGCCGCGTCGATGGAGTCGCGCCGTCCCGTGTGGGACACGACCAGGATGTGCCTCGCGGGTCCAGCCACTTCGCTCACGCTCCTGTGATCTCGTTCGACGTCGATCTCCATTGTGTCGGATTGCTCCCCGCGCGACCGCTGAACCAGGCGAGGTACTCGTGGTTCCCGGCGCCGCCGACGATCGGGGAGGAGACGAGGCCGGCCGTGCCGAGCCCGAGGTCCCACGCGGCCCACAGCACGCGCATGACGGCGTCGTCGCGGAGGCCGGGGTCGTGCACGATGCCCTCGCGGATCCCCGTGCGCCCCACCTCGAACTGCGGCTTGATCAGCAGCACGACGTCCGCGCCGTCCGCGGCGGTGCGCGCGATCGCGGGCAGCACGAGCCCCAGCGAGATGAAGGAGAGGTCGCCGACCACGAGAGCGGGCCGCTCCCCCGCGAGCCCATCGGGCGTCACGCCGGCGAGGGACTCCGGCGTCAGGTCGCGCACGTTGAACCCCTCGACGACGTCGACGCGCGGATCCTCGCGGATGAGCGGATCCAGCTGCCCGTGTCCCACGTCGAGGGCGACGACGCGACGCGCACCCCGCTCCAGCAGCACCTGCGTGAACCCGCCGGTGGACGCGCCGACGTCGAGCGCCAGGCGCCCCGCGACCTCGACCCCGGGGAACGCGTCCAGCGCGCCGATGAGCTTGTGGGCGCCGCGGCTCACGTACGCGTCGGTGCCGTCGACCTGGACGACGGACCCGGGCATCACCCGGAAGGACGCCTTGACGACCCCGCGCCCGTCGACCGTGACGAGGCCGTCGGCGATGAGACGCGCGGCGTGCGTGCGCGAGCGCGCGAGGCCGAGGGCGGGCAGGGCGGCGTCGAGCCGCAGGTCCCCGCCGAGCGCCGGCTCGGGCGCGCCGTCGGACGCCTCCCCGGACGCGCGCGCGGACCCGTCGCCGCGATCAGCCACGCGCCGCGGCCCCGTCGCCGCCCTCGAGCCGCGCGCGCAGCTCGTCGTGCAGCAGCGCGAAGGCGGCCGCACGGTCGCCGAGCGGCTGCTCCTCGATGAGCTGCAGCCGGGAGACGAGCTCCTCGGCCACGTCGCGGTCCTCCTCGGGCGGCGCCTCCGACGCGGATGCCGCTCGAGCGGTCTCGTCCGCATCGTCGCTCACGCGGTCACGCTACGCCCGGCCCGCGTCGACGGCGCCGGCCGCGACGTAGAGGGACTCCTGCACGTCCAGCCCGTAGATCGGCCGACCCGAGTTCCAGATCACGGCGCACGCGGCGCGCAGCGTGTCGATCGTGGATCCGCCGTCCTTGACGACCTCCACGCGGTCGCCCGCGATGCGCACGGACGACCTGCCGACGGTGGCCACGCGACCCTCTTGCGAGAACCGCGTCTCCGGGTACGGCTCGTGCAGCTGCCCGAGGTGCTCGAGGATGAACGTCGGCCGCTGGTCCTCCTCGGCGGCGAGGAGCTGCTTGGCCCGGTCGATCCCGGTGAGCACGTGCACGGACGCCATGCCCGCGCGCGTCGCCCCGAGGATGTCGGTGTCCAACCGGTCGCCGAGGAACACGGGCCGCTGCGCGCCGAAGCGCTCGCGTGCCACGTCGAAGATCGGCGTCTCCGGCTTGCCCGCGACGACGGGCAGCCGCCCCACCGCCGTGTGCACGGCCGAGACGAGCGTGCCGTTGCCGGGCGCGATGCCGCGCGCGACGGGGATGGTCCAGTCCGTGTTGGTCGCGACCCACACGACGTCCGGGTCGGCCAGCGCGAACGCGGCCTCGGCGAGATGGGTCCAGCCCACCTCCGGCGCGAAGCCCTGCACGACCGCCGCCGGGCCGTCCTCCGTGGAGCGCGTGACGACGTAGCCGGCCTTCTCGAGCTCGTGCACGAGGCCCTCGCCGCCGACGACGAGCACGGTGGATCCCGCGGGCACGCGGTCCGCGAGCAGGCGCAGCGCGGCCTGCGGCGACGTGACGACGTCCTCGGGCGCCACCGTGAGCCCGAGCGAGCTGAGGTGCTCCGCCACCGACGCATCGGTGCGTGAGGCGTTGTTGGTGATGTAGCCCAGCCGGATCCCGTCGCCCGACGCCCGGTTCAGGGCGTCGACCGCGTGCGGGATGCTGTCGGGACCCGCGTACACGACGCCGTCGAGATCCGCGAGGATGACGTCGACGCCGTCCAGCGGGGCGCTCCCCTTCGCCGCCCTAGCGAACATCGCGATCCGCCTCCCCGGCTTCGGGCGCGTCGACGGACGCATCGTCCGCAGCACCAGGTCCGTCGGACTGGAGCTCGTCGTCGACGTCGATCGCGATGTCCGCGCTGTCCCCGTCCGCGCTCGGCGGGTTCGGCGGACCGTCCGCGTCGGGATCGTCGGAGCCCGGCGACGCGGCGTCGACGGCCCCCTCCCCCTCCGCGTCATCCTCGTCGTCGTCATCGCTCACCGCGCCGGAGCGGTGTCCGTCGGCGGAGTCGTCCTCCTCGAGGTCCTCGACCTCCTCACGGTCCTCGACCGCGAGCTCCTCCTCGACGACCTCGACCGTGTCGTCCCAGCCCTCGTCGGGATCCGCGAACGCCGCCTCGGCCGCGTCGGCACGCTGACGCCAGGCATCCGCCTCCTCCGAACGGCCGAGCTCCTCGAGCACCTCCGCGTACGCGTGGAAGAGGTCGGCGCTGTACGAGTACGCGACGTCCCGGTTCAGCTGCGCGATCGACAGCTCGTCGAGGGCCGCCTCGGTCTGGCCCAGGTCGAGACGGGCGCCGGACATGGCGATGGCGAGCGCGACCTGCTCCGCGGCGGGCAGCGTCTCCTTCGGCACGGAACGTCCCAGCTCCAGCGCCTTGTCGGGGCGTCCCTGACCGCGCTCGCTGTCGACCATGAGGGCGAGCTGGTCGTCCTTGCCGGAGATGCGCCGGTAGGTCCGCAGCTCGCGCAGCGCGAGCGCGTAGTCACCCACGGCATAGGCCGTGATGGCGAGGGACTCCCGCACCACCGCGATGCGTCCCGCGCGGCGTGCCGCCGACGTGGCGTGCCGGTGCGCGAGCTCGGGGTCCTCCTCGATCAGCCGGGCCGCCATCACGAGGTGCTGGGCGACGCCCTCGGCGTTGTCCTTGCTCAGCGTCTTCAGCTCGTTGCGGGCCACGCGGTCGAGGTCGCCCGGCTTCACATCCTCGGGGATCTCGGGGTCCTCGTGACGGGGCCGGACCGAGCGCAGCTCGCGTGCCCGCAGCTGCTCCTCCGTCAGGGCCTCCTCGTAGCGCGGAGCGTCTCGGTCGTTCCGCGCGGGCCGCCCGTCACGCGTCCAGAGCTTGTCGCCGTCGCGCGGAGGCCGAGCGCCGCCTCGGCCGGCATCGCGACCGCCGTCCTTGGACCACGGCTTGCGCTCCCCCTCACGTGCCGGACGTCCGGCACCCGCAGCGCCATCGCGCGTCCAGGGCTTGCGCTCCCCCTCACGCGGCGGACGAGCCGCTCCGCCCCCGTCCTTCGACCAGGGCTTGCGCTCCCCGTCGCGCCCCGGACGGGACGCACCCGCACCGCCGTCCTTCGACCACGGCTTGCGCTCCCCGCCTCGAGCGGGACGGGCATCACTCGCACCGCCGTCCTTCGACCACGGCTTGCGCTCCCCGTCCCGTGCCGGGCGTCCCGCGCTGGTGCCCGCATCGCGCGACCAGGGCTTGCGCTCCCCCTCACGCGGCGGACGCGCCGCTCCGCCCCCGTCCTTCGACCAGGGCTTGCGGTCCGCGTCGCGCGCAGGTCGCTCGCCTCCCGCGCCGCGAGGTCCCGTGGCACGGCCACCATCGCGCGGCCCACGCGGAGCACCCGAGGATCCGCGCTCGTACGGCGGCTTCCCTCCATCGCGTCCACGCGGGGAGTGCGACGATCCGCGGTCCTGGCCCTCGGGCCGGCTGTCTCGATCGGATGAGTCGCTCACTGTGCTCCTGTCGGCCATGGCGGCCAGATGATGTCTGTGGTGTTGTCGGTGCTGCGGAAGTCAGGTACCAGGCTAACCGCTGGCACAGCGCTCGCGCGGACGCGGATCGTCCCGACGCCCGCGATCGCACCTGCCCGGCCCGCGCACGACGCGCTCGCACGAGTCCGCCGAGCCCGGACGCTCCCCGTGTCCGCGGCATCCACGAGATGCACCTCCGCTCACGGGCGTCCACCCACGAGGACCATGGCATCTGGGATACAAGAGCGGTTCGAGGCCATGCAGTTCGAGGCCGTGGCTGCCGAGCAGACGAGACGGTCGGCGCGGGGCCTCGCCCTTAACGCAGGAAGGCCCGCCGCACGATGTGCGACGGGCCTCCCTGATCATTCTCAAGTTAAGTCCGGCGGTGTCCTACTCTCCCACAGGGTCCCCCCTGCAGTACCATCGGCGCTGAGAGTCTTAGCTTCCGGGTTCGGAATGTGACCGGGCGTTTCCCTCTCGCTATGGCCGCCGAAACACCTCATACACACCCCTACAGGGCATGAAATCTGTGATGAATCGACCAGTCAAGCTGGTTGTTCAATTAGCACCCGACCGTATATCGGGA
>NZ_JADKRR010000010.1 GCF_015351105.1 Clavibacter sp. VKM Ac-2872
GGAGTCCCCGTCGCCGTCGCCGTGTTCGTGATCGAACCCGCATCCACATCCGCCTGCGTCGCCACATACGACGCCGTCGCGGTGGTGGACGCTCCCGGCGCGAGGGTCCGCGTCGGGTAGGAGATGTCGGACAGCGTGCCGGTGCCCGAGAACTGCGTCTCGTTCACGGCGATGTCCGTCAGGGTGACGTTGCCCGTGTTCGTGATGACGAAGGAGTAGTCGACCGTCTCGCCCGCCTTCGTGATCGAGCTCGGGTTCGCCGACTTCACGACCGCGAGGCTCGGCGTCTGCGTGCCCGGGACGGTGGCATCCGACGGGGGTGAGGTCGGCGGCGGGGTGTCTCCGGGCGGGGTGCCCGTGGAGGTCGCCGTGTTCGTGACCTCGCCGGCGTCGATGTCCGCCTGTGTCAGCGTGTACGTCGCCGTCGCCGTCGTCTGCTCACCTGCAGCGAGTGTGCGCGTCGGGTACGAGATGTCTGACAGCGTGCCGGTCCCCGAGAAGTCCGACTCGTTCACCGTGACATCGGTGAGCGTGGTGTTGCCCGTGTTCGTGATGACGAAGGAGTACGTCACCGTCTGCCCGGCGGCGAACGTGCCATCCAGCTGGCCCGACTTCGCGACCGTGATGGCCGGTGCCGGATCGATCGGGACCGTCACATCCGACGGAGGCGTCACCACCACCGGAGTGTCTCCCGGAGGAGTCCCC
>NZ_JADKRR010000011.1 GCF_015351105.1 Clavibacter sp. VKM Ac-2872
GATCCGGTGAGGCGGCTGGTGCCGGGGTCGATGACGAAGTCGGTGAGCTTCACGACCGTGGAGCCGGCGGTGAGGCTGATGCCGGAGCCGGAGTGGTCGATCTCGCCCTGGACGTAGGGGCGGTAGGACTGCTGGGGGTCGAAGTACTTCACGTTGCCGCCGGTGATGGGGAACGCGAGGGTGCCGGTGGAGCCGTCCAGGGTCGCGGTGCCGATGACGCCGGGGGTCAGGCCCAGGGTCGTGAGGGCGCCGGTGAAGCCGCTGTCGAGGGTGACCTTGGTGTCGACGCCGGTGAGCTTCGGGATCGTCGCGAGGGGCGTGGGGTTCGCCTCGGTCGTCGCGGTCGCGGCGGGCTTGGAGGACGTCGAGGACGACGGGCTCTCGGCGGGCGTCGAGCAGGCCGCGAGGCCGACGACGAGGAAGCCCGCGGTAGCGAGGCCGAAGACGGACTTGGTGAGATTGCGCATG
>NZ_JADKRR010000012.1 GCF_015351105.1 Clavibacter sp. VKM Ac-2872
TGATCCGCTCACTGGAAATTGCGATCCGGAGCGGCCAGAGCGTACCTTCGTTGCCCCCGGCACCCCACGTGTGGCGCAGCTACCGTACGGTCCACCTACGACGGGACCGCGAGCAGTTGTTCCCTGCTCTACATGCACGAGCAGAAGGCATGTTCCGTGATGGTCTCCTCGACGAGGTCGATAGGCTCCGCCAGCAGGGACTCGAGGCCGGACAGACCGCAAGTACCGCACACGGATACCCTCAAGCGATGGCAGTCCTAGACCGCCGGTGCTCAATAGAGGATGCCGTGACGTCCACCACGCGAGTGACCAAGAACTACTCCCGGCGCCAGGTCCGTTGGTTCGCGCGATACGCCGACGCCGAGGTCCTCGATGTGACGGGCTCGGATCGTCAGCGGCTGGCAGA
>NZ_JADKRR010000002.1 GCF_015351105.1 Clavibacter sp. VKM Ac-2872
TGTTAAGCACGCCGCCAGCGTTCGTCCTGAGCCAGGATCAAACTCTCCATAAATGCTTAAACGCACGACCACCCGAAAGCGATCGGCACATCTAAAGCCAGACGTGAACGGGAATCGAACACGAACCAGCAAGTTTGAAACCGACAGAACAAATCATTACTGACTTGCTTGTTTGTTTAAATGTATTCCAAAGGAATCCGAAACGAGCATCCGAAGGACACTCGCAACGGGTATTTGGCATTTGACATTGTGCACGCTGTTGAGTTCTCAAGGAACGGACGCTCCCGACACCGACCATCACAGCCAGCCATCGGAGCTCACACTCCACCGCTCCCCGTGGGAGTGATCCAGACAACAAAGCCCAGCACTCACGTCGGAAGCAGAATCAGACCCTAGCTCAGTTGATGGTAAACACGCAACCCTTCAGGGCCACGGCAACTTCTGTTTCACCAGGATCACCCACCAGAACAGCTCCGGAAGCTTCTCAGCTCCCCGCCCGTTCCGGCGACAAGAGGAGACATTACGCGGACCACCCCACCCCCGCAAAACAACCCGCATCCCGGGCGTGTCGCGAAGGTGTCCCGGAGACGACGGAGCGGCGGCCCCAGGGGGCCGCCGCCGCGGGCATCAGTGGAAGAAGTGGCGTTCTCCCGTGAAGTACATGGCGACGCCGGCGGCACGGGCGGCCTCGACTACCTCCTCGTCGCGCACCGAGCCCCCGGGCTGGACCACCGCGCGGACGCCCGCGTCGAGCAGCACCTGGAGTCCGTCGGCGAACGGGAAGAACGCGTCGGACGCGGCCACCGATCCGGACGCACGGTCACCCGCGCGCTGGACGGCGAGCTGGCAGGAGTCCACCCGGTTGACCTGGCCCATGCCCACTCCCACGGATGCGCCGTGGTGCGCCAACAGGATCGCGTTCGACTTCACGGCCCGGCAGGCCTTCCACGCGAACTCGAGATCCGCGAGGGTCTGCTCGTCCACGGGATCCCCGGTGGCCAGGGTCCACGTCGCCGAGAGGCGCGTGCCGTCCGTGGGGAAGGCATCGCCGGACTGCACGAGGTAGCCCCCCGAGATCTGCCTGGCCTCGAGGGCCTCGCGGTGGTACCCCTCGGGGAGCGTCAGCAGGCGGAGGTTCTTCTTGGTCTTGAGGAGGGTGAGCGCGTCGTCGTCGAACCCGGGCGCGACGAGGACCTCGGTGAATATCTCCTTCACCGTCTCCGCCATCCCCAGCGTGACGATGCGGTTCGCCGCGATCACCCCCCCGAAGGCCGAGACCGGGTCGCAGTCGTGCGCGCTGCGATGCGCCGCGGCGATCGCGTCGACCGCTCGGGGAGCCGCGACGGCGATGCCGCACGGGTTCGCGTGCTTGATGATGGCGACCGCCGGCTCCGCGAAGTCGTAGGCGGCGCGGACCGCCGCGTCCGCGTCGACGAAGTTGTTGTAGGACATCTCCTTGCCGTGCAGCTGCACCGCCTGCGCGATGCCGGCGCCGTCCGGTCGACGGTAGAGCGCCGCGTCCTGGTGGGAGTTCTCGCCGTACCGGAGCACCTGGGCGAGTTCGCCCCCGACGTCCCAGCTCACGGGCCAGGTGGAGTCGACCCGCTCGGAGGATCCCGTGCCGACGACGGTCGAGCGGAAGTAGTCGGCGACTGCCCGGTCGTAGTCGGCCGTGTGCGCGAAGGCCGAGGCCGCGAGGCGACGGCGCTGCGCGAGGGTGGTCCCCCCGGACCGCACGGCCTGGATCACCTCGTCGTAGCTCGACGGGGACACGACGACAGCCACGTTCGCGTGGTTCTTGGCGGACGCCCGGACCATGGCGGGGCCGCCGATGTCGATCTGCTCGATCACGTCCGACGCCGGGGCTCCCGACGCGACCGTCTCCACGAACGGGTAGAGGTTCACGACCACGAGCTGGAACGGGGAGATGCCGAGCTCCGCCAGCTGCACCTCGTGCGACTCGAGCCGCAGGTCGGCGAGGAGGCCGGCGTGCACGGCGGGGTGCAGGGTCTTGACGCGTCCGTCGAGCGCTTCCGGGAACCCGGTCACGTCCTGCACCGGCGTGACAGGGAAGCCCGCGTCTGCGATGGTGCTGGCCGTCGACCCGGTGGAGACGATCTCGACCCCGGCCTCCGCGAGCGCCGCGGCCAGCTCGAGCAGCCCCGTCTTGTCGCTGACGGAGACGAGGGCGCGCGCCACCTCGATGGCGTCTCGATCGCGGAACAGGGACGGGTCGTGACGGGGTCCGCTCATGCCGGGGACAGCTCCTTGAGGTCGATGGTGCCGAGGGAGATCGCGCGCACCGTGTCGACGAGGAGCCTGCGCTCCACGACCTTGATGCGCTCGTGCAGGGTGTGCTCGGTGTCGCCGGGTTCCACGGGTACGCGCTCCTGCGCGAGCACCGGCCCGGTGTCGACCCCGGTGTCGACGACGATGATGGACGCCCCGGAGCTCGTGGCCCCGGCGGCGATGGCGTCCCGGACGGCGTGGGCTCCGGGGAACTCCGGCAGGTACGCCGGGTGCGTGTTGACGATGCGGGGCGCGAACGCCGCGACGGCGCGCGGCGGGAGGAGGCGCATGAACCCGCTGAGGACCACCAGGTCGGGCTCCCAGCCTGTGATGGCCGCGGCCAGCTCGTCGCCCCAGGCCGCCCGATCCGGGAAGCTCGCGAACGGGACCGTGAAGGTGGGGATGCCGCGCTCCTCGGCGAAGCGGAGGCCGTCGGCGTCGCGATCGGCTCCGACCGCGATCACCCGAGCCGGGTAGTCCGCGTGGTCGGCCGCCTCGAGGAGGGCGTGGAGGTTGGTCCCGCTGCCGGAGATGAGGACGACCACGTTGAGCACGCGCACAGCCTATCCGCGTCCTTCCGGGCTGCGCCGGACGAGGGGGGCCATCAGGCCCGAGACGAACATGCCCGCCACCGCGGCGACGCCGATCTCGAGGAAGCCGACGAGGAGGATCCACCCGGCCGCCGGGCCGACGTCGGCCAGGCGGCCCGGCCCCGCCGCTCCGCCGGAGATGACCGCCAGCAGGGCGAGCACCGCCGCGCCGACCACGCCCATTCCGAGGCCCGCGGCGAGGAACCAGGGCCAGCGCCGCGCCTCGGGCTCCGGGATGCGGGCGACGCGGGGCGACAGGGCGACCGCGGCGACGAAGGCCACGACGACCGGGACGAGGATCCCCAGGTAGCCGAGGTCGAACGCGCCCTGCGGCAGGATGCCGAGGACGGGCACCGACGGGATGGGCCCGACGGTCGTGCCGAGCGGCGAGATGGACGACCCGGTGCCGAGCGCGAAGCCGGGTCCGACGAGCCACGACGCCGTGAAGATCACCAGGTTCGGGAGGAGCGCGATCTGCGCCAGCGTCAGGGCGACGCCGCCGACGATTCCGGTCTGCAGGGTCTCGTAGAGGGTGATGACGGTCGCGTACTGGAGGCCCAGCAGCACGGCGACGACGACAGCGGAGATCGCGACGACCCCGAACGCCGCGGCCGCTCCCCCGCGGACGGCCGTGGCGGCGACGGATGCCGCGCCGTCCGGCAGGCGGTCGAGCGCGTCCCGAGCGCTTCGGACGGCGCCGGCCGCTCGGCCGGACGACAGGGACGCCCCCCAGCGAGCGGCCCGCGCTCGATCGGCGCGGGCAATTCCTCCGACGAGGAGGCCGAGGGCGAGGACCAGAGTGGGCAGGATCGCACCGCGCACGACGGCCGGGGAGACGCCCTCGTGCTGTGCCGCGAGCGCGAGGCCGAGGGACAGCACGGCGGTGGTGGCCACGGCGGAGAGCGCACCGACGCCGGGGTGGTCGGTCTCGACGATGCGGCGGCCGGCGCGGATCCCGAGGAGGAGCGTGAGGAGCGCGAAGCCCAGCGGCGCGAGCGTGAGCGCGAACGGCGCGTCCACGCCCGGGAGCCCGAAGGACGAGGCGAGCGCCGGATCCAGCGACGCCGTGAGCGGGACGCCGTGCCCGAGGAGCCACAGGTCGATCGCCGTGCGCGCGAAGACGCCCCAGTCGATCTGCAGGTCGTACTGGCCGGCCCACAGCGCCGTGAGCGGCACGAGGGGCAGGGCGACGCCGACCCCCACCACCAGGAGCGCCTCGAGTGCCGCGAACAGGGCGGTTGCGTGTCGGTTCATGCCTCGACGACCCTACCGGCCGGGCCATGCGCGACCCGTCCGGCGACGGGCGCGCCGGGGCATCCGTGGGCCGATCCGGATGTGGAGGACCCGGGTACGGCGACGGCCCGCATCCACCGGGGATGCGGGCCGTCGTCGTGCGCTCGCGAGCGCGTCGGCGCTACAGGGCGGCGAAGACCTCGCGGAGGAGGTTGGCCGTCTCGGTCGGCGTCTTGCCGACCTTGACGCCGGAGGCCTCGAGGGCCTCCTTCTTGCCCTGGGCCGTGCCGCTGCCGCCGGAGACGATGGCGCCGGCGTGACCCATGGTCTTGCCCTCGGGAGCGGTGAAGCCCGCGACGTACGCGACGACCGGCTTGGTGACGTGGGCCTTGATGTACTCGGCCGCGCGCTCCTCGGCGTCGCCGCCGATCTCGCCGATCATGACGATGGCGCGCGTCTCCGGGTCGGCCTCGAACGCCTCGAGGGCGTCGATGTGCGTGGTGCCGATGATCGGGTCGCCGCCGATGCCGATCGCGGTCGAGATGCCGAGGTCGCGCAGCTCGAACATCATCTGGTACGTGAGCGTGCCCGACTTGGAGACGAGGCCGATGGGGCCGGCCTCGGTGATGGTGGCGGGGATGATGCCGGCGTTCGACTTGCCGGGGCTGATGATGCCGGGGCAGTTCGGGCCGACGATGCGCGTCTTCCCGCCGGTGCTCTTGGCGTGCGACCAGAACTCGGCGGAGTCCTTGACGGGGATGCCCTCCGTGATGACGACCGCGAGCGGGATGGCGGCGTCGATCGCCTCCACCACGGCGCTCTTCGCGAAGGCCGGCGGGACGAAGATGACCGACACGTCGGCGCCCGTCTCCGTCATGGCCTCGGCGACCGAGCCGAAGATCGGGAGCTCGACGCCCTCGATGGTGACCGTGCTGCCGGCCTTCCGCGGGTTGACGCCGCCGACGACCTTGCTGCCGGACGCGAGCATGCGGCCCGCGTGCTTGGTGCCCTCGGAGCCCGTGAGGCCCTGGACGATGATCCTGCTGTTCTCGTCGAGAAGAATCGACATGTTCGTGTTCCTGTTCTCTCTCGGGAGTTACGCGGCGGCGAGCTCGGCGGCCTTGTCGGCCGCCTCGTCCATGGTGCCGACGACGGTGACGAGGGGGTGCGCGCGCTCCTCGAGGATGCGGCGGCCCTCCTCGACGTTGTTGCCGTCGAGGCGGACGACGAGCGGCTTGGTGGCGGCGTCGCCGAGCTTGTCGAGCGCGCCGACGATGCCGTTCGCGACCGCGTCGCAGGACGTGATGCCGCCGAAGACGTTGACGAAGACGCTGGTGACCTGCTCGTCGCCGAGGATGACGTCGAGGCCGGCGGCCATGACCTCCGCCGACGCTCCGCCGCCGATGTCGAGGAAGTTCGCCGGACGCACGCCGCCGTGCTGCTCTCCGGCGTAGCTGACGACGTCGAGCGTCGACATGACGAGGCCCGCGCCGTTGCCGATGATGCCGACCTGGCCGTCGAGCTTGACGTAGTTGAGGTCGGACTCCTTGGCCTTCGCCTCGAGCGGGTCCGCGGCGGCCGCGTCCTCGAGGGCCGCGTGGCCCTCATGGCGGAAGCCGGCGTTCTCGTCGAGCGTGACCTTGCCGTCGAGGGCGATGATGTCACCCGACTCCGTGAGGACGAGCGGGTTGACCTCGACCAGCGTCGCGTCCTCGTCGCGGTAGACCCACCAGAGGCGCTCGAAGACGGGCGCCACCTTGGCGATGAGCTCCTCGGGGAACGACGCCGCGCGGGCGATCTCCTCGGCCTTGGCGGCGTCGATGCCGGCGACCGGGTCGATCTCGATGCGGGCGAGCGCCTCGGGCCGGGTGACCGCGAGCTCCTCGATCTCCATGCCGCCCTCGTAGCTGGCGAGGCACAGGTAGGAGCGCTCGGCGCGGTCGAGGAGGATCGAGAAGTAGAACTCCTGCGCGATGCGGGCGCCGGCCGCGACCATCACCCGGTGCACGGTGTGGCCCTTGATGTCGAGCCCGAGGATGGCCTCGGCCGCCTCGTGGGCGGCGTCGGCGCTCTGGGCGACCTTGACGCCGCCGGCCTTGCCACGGCCCCCGGTCTTCACCTGCGCCTTCACGACGACGGTGCCGCCCAGCTTCTCGGCCGCGGCGCGCACCTCCTCGGCGGTGTCGGCGACGATCCCCGGGAGGACCGGGACGCCGTAGGACTCGAAGAGGTCCCTGGCCTGGTATTCGAAAAGATCCACGCGTGTCATCCCATCCGCACCCGCGCCTGGCGGTTACGTGCGTCATTCGAGGCTGCGGTGCCGCGACCGTCTGGTGGCGGCACCCGGTGTGTTGCGGCTGGCCGACGCGCCCGCCGCCCACCTGGATGGGCCGGCCCGCCGCGTCGGCGACCGTGGAGAGCCTATCGGGTCGCACGTGGGCCGGTCCTGGTGCGCGTCGACCGTGCGCCCGGGCGCGATCGGCGGGCTGGGGAGGGGAGACTGGGCGGATGAGACCGTGGACGCATCCCGCACGTCGGTCCGGCGGCTCGATCCGCGACGTCGCGGGCGAGGGGATCCTCCTGGCAGCGGGCGCCCGGGCGATCCTGCTCCAGGTCGCCGACCCGTCGGTGGCGCGCGGCGTGGCCGAGCACAGCGACTTCGCGACGCGTCCGCTGGACCGGCTCGAGGGCACGCTCGGCTACATCTACGCCGTCGTGTTCGGCTCCCCCGACGAGGTCGCGCGCGCCCGGCGGATCGTCGGCAGAGCACATGCGCCCGTCCGGTCCACGGTCGCTGCGGCCGACGGCTCGGCGCCGGCCTACTCCGCCTACGACCCCGAGCTGCAGCTCTGGGTGGCGGCGACGGTCTACCAGTCGGCCGTCACGATGTTCGAGCTCTGCTTCGGCCCGCTGCACGAGGAGGCCGCCGACAGGATCCACCGGCAGTACGCGGTCCTCGGCACGGCGCTGCAGGTGCCGGACGGGATGTGGCCCGAGGACCGGGCGGCGTTCCGCGCCTACTGGGACGCGCGGATCGCGACGCTCGAGCCGACGGCGGACGCGCGTCGGATCGCGCGGACGCTGCTGGAGGGGCAGGGAGCGCCGAAGGCGGTCCGCGTGTCCATGCCCCTCGTCGCGCTCGTGACGGCATGGCTCCTGCCACCGCGGATCCGGGCCGGCTTCGGGATGCGGTGGGACGCGCGGCTCGAACGCCGCTGCACGCGCCTGCTCACCCCCGTCCTCGTCGTGTACCGGGTGCTGCCGCGCCTCGTCCGAGAGACTCCGCGCACGGTCATCACGCGCAGGTACCGGCGGCGCGACGCCGGGTAGCCGACGGTCGGCCGCTCCTGCACAGGCGCGCAGCCGTGGATCCCGTCCCCTGGTCGCCACCCGGCGCGCGGGGACGGCTCGATCGACCCGCACTGTGCGGCCATGACACGGAACCCATCGGCAGCTCGCTCCTCCTCCTCATCGTCGACCCGGCACCGGCATGCCCGTCCGCCGCGGCGGCCGCGGACCGCCCGGAGCGTGTCGGTGCTCGTGGGCGCCGGACTCGCGATCGGCCTCGCGGCGAGCGCCGTTCCGCCCGCGCAGGCGCTGAGCGCGGTCTCCCATGGAGTCGGCTACGCGTCCGGGAGGGATGGCCGTTGGCTGGGCTCGTACCGGATGGACGACGGGCGGCTCGGCTTCTGCATCGACGTCGGGCTCGCCGCGCCACCCGGCCACGACTACTCCCCCGTCGAGGACGCGGGCACGACTCCCGACGACCGGGCGCGCCTCGCCTACATATCGAGGCGCTGGGCGGGATCCACGGATGCCGACACCGCGGCGGCGGGGCAGTTGGCGACCTGGATCATCACCGGCCTCGGCGGGCACGACCTCTCCTGGTACGCGGACCGGGCCGGCGATCACGCGGGGGCGGTCGAGTCCCGTGCGCGCGAGATGCTGGCGGAGGCGACGTCGGGCGCCTCGCGCTCGGTGTCCGCCACGGCGACAGCGGCTCTCGGGGACGACGGACGCGGGACCGTGCGCGTCGACCTGCGCGCCGACCTCGTCGCGACCGGCCCGACGGACGTGGCGGCAGGGTCGCAGTCGGGCACCATCGCCCTCGACGGCGCCGTGTTCGACGACGGGAGCACGACAGAGCAGGTGACGAACGGCATCGCGGTGCCGATCCGGGCGACGGGTTCGTCCGCGGTGCTGCACGTGACGGCGAGCGCTGCCTTCTCGTCGCTCCCCTTCGGCGACGCCCTCGACGCCGTGGGCGACGGCGGGGCGTCGCAGCGGATGATCCTGGCCCGGCCTGCGGACGCACGCGCCGAGGCGCGGGCCGATGCGCAGGCACCGAGCCCGCTCCCCTTCGCCCCACGCGTCGTCACGCGCACGTCGCGCGCCGTGGCGGCGGTCGGCGACGAGCTGGCGGACGCGCTCCGGGTGTCCGCCGACCCGGCGGGATCCGCTGACCACGGGAAGCCGGCGACATCCGACGGCTGGGGGCTGACCCGCGGAGCGGACGGGCGCCTGGCGCCCGTCCCGGTCACGGTCCGGAGCAGGCTCCTCGGGCCGTTCTCGGAGCAGGTCGGGCCCGAGCGCGACGAGGTCCCGGCCAGCGCCCCGGAGGTGTGCGAGGTCGTCACGCGCGTCGACCGCGGGCCGGGCGACTACGACTCACCCGCGTGCCGGCTCCCGGCCGGCGGCTTCTACACCTGGGTCGAGTCCATCTCGCCCGACGACACCGCCATCGCGGACGGACGCGCTCGGGTGCTGCCCTGGCATTCGACCTTCGGCGCGGCGACCGAGACGACGCAGGTCCCGCAGCCGCCGCGGGTCACGACGACCATCGGGGCCTCGGAGATCGCGACGGGCGCATGCCAGACCGACACGCTGCACACGACGTCGTTCGTCGGGGTGGGCCCCGTCCCCGTGCACGTCCGCCTCATGGGTCCGTTCGCCACCGCGCCCGTCGACGGGGAGACGGTGGCCGTCCCCGAGGGCGCTGGCTCGGATGGTCCCGCGTCCGACGTCACCCTCACCGACGACGGCGAGGTGACGACGCCCTGCATGCGCGTGCTCGCGCCCGGGTGGTACGTCGCCGTCCTCGACAGCCCGGGCCGTCCCGCCGGCGACGCGGACGGGGCCGCCATCGCGCCGTTCGCCGATCACACGGCGCACGCGGGCGAGACCTTCCACGTCAGTCCGCCGCCTCCGGGCGAGGTGCATCCGGCGCAGGGGCATGCCCAGCTGGCCATGACGGGCGGGGCTCCGGGCATCGACGTCCCGGGCTCCGGCGGGGCGCGACGCATCGGCGCACCGCAGCTCTCGTGCGCCGCCTCGCTCCTCGGCGCGCTGGGTGCCGCCGGCATCGGCGCGCGTCGTGCCGGACGACGCCGATCCCCGGCTAGAGCTTCTCGATGGGCGCGATCTTGATGAGCAGCCGCTTGCGGCCCGCCGGCCCGTCGAACTGCACCTCGGCGATGCGCTTGCGGCCCTCCCCCGTCACGCCCGTGACGCGGCCCTCGCCGAAGTCGGTGTGGCGGATGCGATCGCCGAACGCGAGCTCCAGGTCACCGTTGTCGCGCACCTGGCCGGTGACGGTGTTGGCCCACTGCGTCTTGGGGCGCGGGGGCGGCGGCAGGGCGGGATCCTCGAAGCCGCTCGAGGACCGCGAGCGGCCGCCGTACCCGCCGCCCTCACGTCGGGCGTTGAGGGCTCGCGGTTGAGTGCCACCGCGCGAGGTGGCCATGCCGGGCGACTGCTTCCAGTCGATCAGCTCGGCCGGGATCTCCTGCAGGTACCGGCTCGGCATCGCGACGTTGACCTCGCCGAACTGGGCCCGCGTCATCGCCAGGGAGATGAAGAGGCGGCGACGAGCCCGGGTGATGCCGACGTAGAAGAGGCGACGCTCCTCAGCCGGGCCACCTGGCTCGTTGGCCGACATCCGGTGCGGCAGCAGGTCCTCCTCGACGCCCGTGAGGAACACGGAGTCATACTCCAGGCCCTTCGCCGTGTGCAGGGTCATGAGGGAGACGGTGCCGCTCGAGTCGTCGAGCTCATCCGCCGCGGCGACGAGCGAGACCTCCGTCAGGAAGTCCACCAGCTGGCCCTCGGGGTTGTTGCGCGAGAACTCCTTGGTGACGGCGACGAGCTCCTCGACGTTCTCGGCGCGGGCCTCGTCCTGGGCGTCCTTGCTCGCCCGCAGCGCCTGCACGAGGCCGCTCCTCTCCAGGAGGGTCGTGACCAGGTCGCCCACGGACGTTCGTCCCTCCGGCCGATCGGGATCCAGCAGCAGCGCCACCTCGTCGAGCATGCGCGAGAGCGTGAGGATGGCCTGCGTCACCTTGGGTCCGAGCCCCAGCTCCGATGCGCGGCGCATGGCCTCGCGGAAGGTCACGCCATGCGACTCGGCGAAGTTGGCCAGGGCCGTCTCCGTGGCGGGCCCGATGCCCCGCTTCGGGGTGTTGAGGATGCGCCGGAGCGCCAGCACGTCCGCGGGGTTCGCCACGGCGACGAGGTACGCCATCGCGTCCTTGATCTCCGCCCGCTCGTAGAACTTCGTGCCGCCCATGATCCGGTACGGCACGGCCGAGCGGATGAGGATCTCCTCGAGCGCGCGCGTCTGCGCGTTGGTGCGGTAGAAGACGGCGATCTCGGAGTAGGCGGTGCCCTCCTCGTGCAGCTTCTGGATCTCGTCCGCCACGAACTGCGCCTCGTCATGCCCCGAGTACCCGGTGAAGCCGATGATCTTGTCGCCGTCGCCGATGGAGGTCCACAGCTTCTTGTCCTTGCGGTCGAAGTTGTTCGAGATGACGGCGTTGGCGGCGGTGAGGATGTTCTGGGTCGACCGGTAGTTCTGCTCGAGGAGCACGACCTTCGACTGCGGGAAGTCGCGCTCGAACTCCGTGATGTTGCGGATGTCCGCACCGCGGAATGCGTAGATCGACTGGTCGCTGTCGCCCACAACGGTGAGCGAGGCCCCGTCGATCCCGCCCATTCCGTTCGTGGACATGCGCGTGTCGACGGGCACGTCCTCCGGTGCCACCGGGCGCGTCAGCTCGCGGATGAGCGAGTACTGGGCGTGGTTCGTGTCCTGGTACTCGTCCACCAGGACGTGCCGGAAGCGCCGCTGGTAGAGCGCCGCCACCTTGGGGAACGCGCGGAAGAGGTAGACGGTCTGGCCGATGAGGTCGTCGAAGTCGAAGGCGTTGGCGGCCGCGAGCGAGCGCGTGTACTGACGGAATATCTCCACGAACATGGCCTCGGCCGGGTCGTTGAAGTTCGCCGTGCGCGCGAACGTGTCCGCGTCGGACAGCTCGTTCTTCAGCTTCGAGATGCGGCCTGACACCGACGAGACGGTGAAGCCGAGCGTGTCCGCGTCGAGCTGCTTGATGATCCGCTTGATGAGCACACGGCTGTCCGCGGAGTCGTAGATGGTGAAGTTCTGCGTGAAGCCGAACGCTTCCGCCTCGCGTCGGAGGATGCGGACGCACGCGGAGTGGAAGGTCGAGATCCACATGCCCTCGGATGCCTGACCGAGCAGCGACTCGACCCGCTCCCGCATCTCGGCGGCGGCCTTGTTCGTGAAGGTGATGGCGAGGATCTGGCTCGGCCACGCCTCCCGGGACTCGATGAGGCTCGCGATGCGGTGGGTGAGGACGCGTGTCTTGCCGGACCCGGCGCCCGCGACGATGAGGAGGGCGGGACCTCGGTAGACGACGGCCTCCCGCTGCTCCGGATTGAGGCCCTCCAGCAGCGGATCCGTCGCGCCGCCCGCCCCTGTGTCGGCACCCGACCGGCCGTCGAGGATGATCGGCGTGCTGGAGGGGGAAAGGGCGGCGGGGTCGGCACTCATGTCGGCATCGATCCTAGGCGCTGCCCCCGACGCGCGACCGGGCGGGCGGGCTGCCCCGCCTGCTCCGCCTGCCCCGGCCAGCGGACCGAGCGCCGCCCGCTACCGCCCCGCGGCCTCCGCCCGCTCGGCCACGAGCCGAACCGCGAGATCCGGGTGGTCGGCGAAGACCCCGTCGACGCCCGCGTCGAGGAGCCGACCCCAGTGCGTGCCGAAGTCGCCGTGCGCGGACTTCGGACCGGGACCGCGGAGAGGCCGGGGCAGGAAGGCGTTCTCGGGGCGCAGCGTCCAGGTGAACACCGAGAGGCCGGCGTCGTGCGCGCGAGCGACCAGATCGGACACGGGCGCGGCCTCTCCTGCGGATCCGAACCCCGCGGCGGGGCAGATGCGCTCGAGGCCCACGCTGATGCCGTCGACCTCGGCCGCGAGCGCCGCGAGCCCCTCCTCGGTCAGCTGCTCGTCGAAGGTCACGGCGGACTCTCCATGACGCGCGACCTCGTCGATCGCCGCTCCGCGCCCCTCGAGGAGGTAGACGAGGCGAGCTTCGATGCCGCGCGCGCGGACGCCCAGGAGCGCGGTCCGCTCGAACGACTCGATGGTGAGCCGCGACGCGTCCGACGCCCAGCCGTGCGCCTCGAGGTCGCGGGCGAGCAGATCGTCGAGCGGCATGCCGAGCGCGGCGAAGTGCGTGGCGTGCTTGATCTCCGCGACCATCCCGAGCGGGCGGCCGTGGCGTGCCGACTCCTGGTCGATGATCCGCAGCAGGTCGGGCAGGGAGAGCACGGTCTCCTCGTCGTCGTGGGACGCGCTGTCCGGTCGGGCAGCGGGGATCCGCTCGCGGCAGCGCAGCGTGCGGATCTCGGCCCACGTCATGTCCTCCGTGAACCAGCCGGTGCGCTCGACGCCGTCGACGACGCGCGTGCTGCGGCGGTCCGCGAATTCGGGGCGGTGAGCGACGTCGGTCGTGCCGGACAGCTCGTTCTCGTGCCGGATGACGAGGACGCCGTCGGAGGAGGCGACGAGGTCGGGTTCGACGGCATCCGCGCCCTGCGCGAATCCGAGACGCACGGCGGCGGCGGAGTGCTCGGGGCGGTAGCCGCTGGCTCCGCGATGGGCGATGACGAGGGGGCGGGGGCGGGGGCGAGGGGCGTGATCCACGCGGGGCACGCTACAGGCGCCGGGTGGACGACGAGCTCGTACTCATCTGAGGAAATACACGGCTCGCGCCTGTGGTCTCCCAGCCTGGCCAGCTAAATTGGTGGTCGATCACGTTCAACCACCATTGAGAGTAGAAGGACCATGGCCAACCCCACGTTCTCCAACAACCCGGTCTTCAACGGCCGGGGTGCGACGCCCACGAGGGATGTGACCCCGGAGAGCCTCGACGAGCTCTACAACCGCCCGTCGGCGACGCCGCTCGAGACCGACCGCATGTCCTTCGAGGACACGACCGTCAAGACGGTCAGCCTGCTCGCGATCGTCGTCGTCCTCGGCGCCGTCGCGTGGCTCTCGGGCCCGCTCGCCCTCCCCCTCGCCATGCTCGGCGCCATCGGCGGCCTCGTGCTGGGCCTCGTCAACTCCTTCAAGAAGGAGCCGTCCGTCCCGCTGATCGTCGCGTACGCGGCGTTCGAGGGGCTGCTCGTCGGCGGCATCTCGCGCGTCTTCGAGGGCATCGCCCCCGGTGTCGCGACCCAGGCCCTCCTCGGCACGGCCGCGGTCTTCGCGACTGTGCTGATCCTGTTCCGCAGCGGCAAGATCCGGGCCTCCGCGAAGGCGACCAAGATCTTCATGATCGCGATCATCTCCTACGCGGCGTTCTCGCTCGTGAACTTCGCCCTCATCGCGTTCGGCGCCATCCAGAGCCCATACGGCATGCGCGACGTCATGATCTTCGGCATCCCGCTCGGCGTCGTCCTCGGCCTGCTCGCCGTCGTGCTCGGTGCTTACTCGCTGGTCCTGGACTTCGACTTCATCCAGCGCGGCGTCCGCGCCGGCGCGCCCCGCAAGTACGGCTGGACCGCGGCGTTCGGCCTCGTGGTCACCATCGTGTGGCTGTACGTCGAGCTGCTGCGCCTCTTCGCGATCCTGCGCGGCAACAACTAGCACCACCGCAGGTCCCTGGCACAGCACCGCGGACCGGCAGAACGACGAAGGCCGCTCCCCGAGGGGAGCGGCCTTCGTCGTGTCAGCGCCGGGGCGCCGGCGTGAGGATCACTCCCACTCGATGGTGCCCGGCGGCTTCGACGTGACGTCGAGCACGACGCGGTTCACGCCGTCGACCTCGTTAGTGATGCGGTTCGAGATGCGCGCCAGCACGTCGTACGGCAGGCGCGTCCAGTCGGCGGTCATGGCGTCCTCGCTGGAGACGGGGCGCAGCACGATGGGGTGGCCGTAGGTGCGGCCGTCGCCCTGCACGCCGACCGAGCGGACGTCCGCGAGGAGCACGACCGGGCACTGCCAGATCTCGCCGTCGAGGCCGGCCGCGGTGAGCTCGGCGCGCGCGATGGCGTCGGCCTTGCGGAGCAGCTCGAGGCGCTCGGCCGTGACCTCGCCCACGATGCGGATCCCGAGGCCGGGGCCGGGGAACGGCTGGCGCCCCACGATGACCTCGGGAAGACCCAGCTCACGGCCGATGGCGCGGACCTCGTCCTTGAAGAGGGTGCGGAGCGGCTCGACGAGCTCGAACTTGAGGTCCTCCGGGAGGCCGCCGACGTTGTGGTGGCTCTTGATGTTCGCGGTGCCCGTGCCGCCGCCCGACTCCACCACGTCCGGGTAGAGCGTGCCCTGCACGAGGAAGCGGATGGGCTCGCCGTCGGCCTTCGCCTCGAGGACGAGCGCCTCGGCGGCGCTCTCGAAGGTGCGGATGAACTCGCGGCCGATGATCTTGCGCTTGGCCTCGGGATCCGTGACGCCCGCGAGGCCGTCGAGGAACTGGTCCGCGACGTCCACCGTGACGAGGCGGACCCCCGTGGCGGCCACGTAGTCCTCCTCGACCTGGCGGCGCTCGTCCTGGCGGAGGAGGCCGTGGTCGACGAAGACGCAGGTGAGCTGGTCGCCGATGGCGCGGTGCACGAGGGCGGCCGCGACCGCGGAGTCGACGCCGCCGGACAGCGCGCAGATGACGCGGGCCTCGCCGACCTGGGCGCGGATCCGCTCGACCTGCTCGGCGATGACGTTGCCGCTGTTCCAGTCGCCGGGGATGCCCGCGGCGCGGTGCAGGAAGTTCTCGAGCACGGCCTGGCCGTGCGCGGAGTGCTTGACCTCGGGGTGCCACTGCACGCCGTAGAGGCGGCGCTCGTCGCTCGCGAAGGCGGCGACGGGCGTCGACGCGCTCGAGGCGAGCACCTCGAAGCCCTCCGGCGCCTTCGACACCGAGTCGCCGTGGCTCATCCACACGGTCTGGTCGTCGGGCTGGCCGTCGAGCAGCGTGCTACCGGGCGTGAGCGTGACGGCGGTGGATCCGTACTCGCGGGCACCCGTGTGCGCGACCTCGCCACCGAGCGCGCGCGCCATGACCTGGAATCCGTAGCAGATGCCGAGCACGGGGACGCCGAGGTCGAGGATCCCCTCGTCGAGGCCGGGCGAGCCCTCCTCGTACACGCTCGACGGGCCGCCGCTGAGGACGATGCCGGACGGGTCCTTCGCGCGGATCTCCTCGGCCGTGATCGTGGACGGCACGATCTCGGAGTAGACGTTGGCCTCGCGGACGCGGCGGGCGATCAGCTGCGCGTACTGGGCGCCGAAGTCGACGACGAGGACGGGGCGCTGGTTCGTGGGGTTGTCGACGCTCAAGTGGTGGCCTCCGGGGTGGTGGTCGGGTCGATGGGGCGGGGATCCGCGTCGTCGTCGCCCGCCGAGGCAGCCGGCGCCGTGCGGCGCGGCGCCTCGAGCTCGGCGATGGTCGCCCGCACCTGACGGGCGATGCGCGCTTCGACGATGAAGGAGAGGAACGGCACGACGCCGCCCGCGGCGATGAGGATGAAGCGGGTGAACGACCAGCGCATCTTCTGCCAGAGCAGGAAGTCGCTGATGAGGTAGACCACGTAGATGTTGCCGTGGACGATCTGGATCAGGAGGCTCAGGTTGGTGCCCGTGAGCGTGTCCGCGGGCGACAGGGCGAGGAAGCCGGACGGCCCGTTCAGCTCGAGCTCGTAGCCGGCGCCGGCGAGGTACTGCAGCGATCCGTCGACGAACTGGAAGCCGGGCAGGTACTTGATGCCCATCTCCACGACGAGCAGGAGGAGGAAGGCGCCGGTGACGAACGCCATGACGCGGTAGAAGCCGAGGACCCTCCGGATCTGCGGGACGTCGGAGCGCTTGAGTCCGTAGGCCATGCGAGGATCCTACCGGTCGGCGTCTGCGCGGCTCCCCCGCCGGGGAGCGTCGAGGGCGGCGTCGGAGGCGCCCGCGGGGAGCGGGTCGTCGTCCTCGTCATCGTCGTCGTCCTCGCGGTAGCCGGGCTGCTCGCGGGTCCAGGTGTCGCGGACGGTGCGGTACCAGATGACGATCGCGAAGATCGCGAACACGGCCCACTCGGCCGCGTAGAAGATGTTGAGCCAGTTGAGCTGCACGGCCTCGCTCGGCGGCGGCGAGTCGATGGCCGTCAGGCCGGCTACGGGCGCCGACGCGACGATGAAGCCGTTGTAGACGTCGCCCACGTCGCCCGGCCAGAGGTTGACGAGCGCCGCCGTGCTGAGCCGGGTCATGCGCTGGGGGTCCTGGCCCTCGGCTGAAGGCTCGGGCTGCTCGCTCGGCAGGAAGCGGCCGACGATCTCCTGGACTCCCGTCGGGGATCCGTCGCCCGCGTCGAACGACGCCGCGACGGCCGCCGCCTCCTCGTCGGTCGCGGCCCACCCGAGCGCGACGGGGACGCTGGCGGGAAGCGCGTCGGGCGCCGGATCCGCCACGGCGCCGTCGTCCGTGATGGACAGGTGGCCGACGACCCAGGCGCCGGTGCGGCCGGCGTTGAGGCGGTCGGAGACGACGACGAAGTCGCCGGGGACGAACGCGCCTGCCACGGTGACCATGTGCCCGGCGGAGGTGTCGGTGACGTAGCCCTGCGGCGCGACCAGCGTGCCGAGCGGCAGCGCCGTCTCGGTGTCGCGCTCGATGACGACGCCCGACTCGACCGCGCGCGCCAGCTGCCACTGCCCGAGCGCGGCGAAGCCCGCCGCGATGACGAGCGCGAGCGCGAGCAGCGCGAGCGAGCGGGGGCGGCGGGCGACCTGGCCGATGGTGGGGCCGGTGGCGTCGGGTCCGCCCGGGCCGGATCCGGTGGGCGCGGCGTCGGGACGCGGTGCGGCGTCGGAGCAGGGGTCGGGTGCGTTCGTCATCAGTAGTCGGGTTCCCGTTCGCGGGTGGGTGGGGTCCAGGTGTCGTGGTCGGACTGCTGGCCGGCCTGCTCGGCGCGGCGCCGGTCGGGTGCGGGCCGCGGGCCGTCGCCGGACGAGTCGTCGGTGGTCTCGGCGTCGTCCGACCCGCGCGAGGAGCCGGCGCCGCCCTCGGCCTCGGGCCCGGTGCCCGGCGTGGTGCCGCGCGCGGCGGCGCCCGGACGGGGTGCCGCCGCCGCGAGCCCGTCGTCGAAGGCGTCGCCGCGCGCCTGCTCGCCGCGCTCGGCGGCCTCGAACAGGGCGAGCGCGCCGGCCCGCTCCGCGTCGCGCCCGGCCTTCTCGGCCGCGCGCTTCGTGGCGGAGCGGTACTTCGTGGGCAGCACGGCCGTGCCGATGCGCACGGAGTTCGCGGCGAGGAGCGGCCCCATGATCGCCATCACCAGCACGTAGAGGCCCGCGAACGGCTGGATCCGCTCGTCGAGCCCCGCCGACAGCGACAGCGTCGCGAGGATGAGCGCGAACTCGCCGCGGTTCTGCAGGATGAACGCCGTGTTGATGCCGGCCTGCGCACCGTGCCCGTTGAGCCAGGCGACGAACTGCCCGGCGATGATGTTGAGCACGACCGTCATGAGCACGGCGCCGAGCACCGGGACGACGACGGTGGGGAACTCCCCCGGATCCAGTGCCAGGCCGAAGTTCAGGAAGAAGAACGCGCCGAAGACGTCGCGCAACGGGATGGCGATCTGCTCGATGCGGTTGCGCACCCGCGTCGCGCCGAGCACGAGCCCGATGAGGAACGCGCCGATCGCGTCCGTGACGCCGAGCACCTCGCCGATGCCGCCGAAGAGGATCGCGAGGCCGAAGAAGAGGACGGTGAACAGCTCGACGTCGCGCGTGCGCATGAAGCGCGACAGGAACGCCCCTCCCTTGCGCGCGACCGTGAACATCACGACGAGGAAGGCGAACGACACCGCCAGCTGGCCCACCACCGCCCAGGGCTCGGTCTCGCCGCTCAGCACGACGGACACGATGGCGAGGTAGACCGCGATGAAGATGTCCTCGACCACGGTGACGCCCAGGATCATGGGCGTCTCGTCGTTGGCCAGCCGGTTCAGCTCGATGAGCAGCTTGGTGACGATGGCGCTCGAGGACGTCGCCGTCATGCCCGCGATGATGAGCGCCTCGCGTGTGCCCCAGCCGAGGGCGAAGCCGAACGCGAACCCGACGCCCATGTTGATGAGCACGTACGAGCCGCCCGAGATGATGAGCTTGCCTGCGTTGCCGAAGAACTCGTCCTGGTCGAACTCCAGTCCCAGGTTGAACAGCAGGAGGATGAGGCCGAAGACGGCGATCAGCTCGATGTCGCCCGAGGCGAAGTCGAGCGGGAACCAGTCGACGCTCGGGCTCGCGAGGAGCCCGACGAGCATGTAGATGGGGATCGCGGGCAGGCCGATGCGCTTGCCGAGCTGGCCGAACGCGTAGGCGAGGACGAACAGCAGGCCGAGGACGATGAGGTCGTGGCCGTGGTGCACCCGCTACCCTCCGTCCGGCGCGGAGCCGGGCGCGGGGCGGTGCGGGAACTCGCCCGTCCGGTAGAACGCGAAGGCCTTGGCGACCTTCTCGGGGGATCCGGCCACGACGAGCGTGTCGCCCGGGTAGACGGTGAAGTCGTCGGAGGGCGCGGGGTTCGCCGACTCGCCGCGCACGACCGCGACGACCGTGAGGCCGACGACGCCGCGGGACGCGAGGTTGCCGAGCGCCTGGCCGGCGATGTGGTCGTCGTAGTCGACCGTGAACCAGTCGATGCTGAGGCCCGGGATCTGGTCGAGCTTGTCGAGCGACTCGGTGATGCGCGTGCCGCCGAGCAGCTCGGCGAGCGTGTGCGCCTCGTCCTCGCTCAATCGGAGCGACACCTTCTGCGTGTCGGGCCCGTCCTGCTCCTCGGAGAAGGTGATCAGGTCGCTGTGACCGGAGCGGTGGGCGATGACGCCGACCTTGCCCCCGTCGTCGGTGATGAAGGTGTGCAGCACGCCGACACCCGGCAGCTTGACGCGACGGACCTCCGCCATGCGCGCACCTCCCTCTTCCTGTGGATCACAACGCGGGCCGCGCCCCGCATGTTCCCGGACCGCTCGACGCGGGACGGGTCCGGCCGGACGGCCGGTGCGGACTACTTGCCGTAGGGCGCGACGACGACCTCGACGCGCTGGAACTCCTTGAGGTCGGAGTAGCCGGTGGTGGCCATGGCCCGGCGCAGCGCGCCGACCAGGTTGGCGCTGCCGTCGGCCGTGGTGGACGGGCCGTAGAGGATCTGCTCGAGCGGCGCGACCTGGTCGACGCGCACGCGGTGGCCGCGCGGCAGCTCGGAGTGGTGCGCCTCGGCACCCCAGTGGTAGCCCTGGCCGGGTGCGTCCGTCGCCCGCGCGAGCGTGCTCCCGAGCATGACGGCGTCGGCCCCGACCGCGATGGCCTTGACGATGTCGCCGGAGCTGCCGAGGCCGCCGTCGGCGATGACGTGCACGTAGCGGCCGCCCGACTCGTCCATGTAGTCGCGGCGCGCGCCCGCGACGTCGGAGAGCGCGGTGGCCATGGGCGCGTGGATCCCGAGGGTGGAGCGCGTGGTGGACGCCGCTCCCCCGCCGAACCCGACGAGCACGCCCGCCGCGCCCGTGCGCATGAGGTGCAGGGCCGCCGTGTAGGTGGCCGCGCCGCCGACGATGACCGGGACGTCGAGCTCGTAGATGAACTTCTTGAGGTTGAGCGGGGCCGCGCCCTTGGAGACGTGCTCGGCCGAGACGGTGGTGCCGCGGATGACGAAGAGGTCGACGCCGGCCGCGACCACCGTCTCGTAGTGGTCGGCCGTGCGCTGGGGCGAGAGGGCCGCGGCGACGACGACGCCGGCGGCACGGATCTCCGCGATGCGCGCCGTGATCAGCTCCGGCTTGATCGGCTCCGCGTAGATCTGCTGCATGCGGGCCGTGGCCGACTCGGGCGGGAGCGAGCGGATCTCCTCGAGCAGGCGCTCGGGGTGCTCGTACCGCGTCCAGAGGCCCTCGAGGTCGAGCACGCCGAGGCCGCCGAAGCGACCCATCGCGATGGCCGTCGCGGGGGAGACGACCGAGTCCATGGGAGCGGCGAGGAACGGGATCTCGAACTGGTACGCGTCGATGGACCAGGAGACCGAGACGTCCTGCGGGTCGCGCGTGCGCCTCGACGGGACGATGGCGATGTCGTCGAACGCGTACACACGGCGGGCCCGCTTGGCGCGGCCGATCTCTACATCACTCACCCGCACAGCCTAGCGGCGGGCTCCTGCGCGACCTGCCGACCACCGGATCCGCGGGCGCCCGCTCAGGGGCGCGCGGCCCGACGCTCGGGCGCGAGACCCGCGTGCAGCAGGAGCGCGCGCAGCCGCCCCGCGCCCAGCACGTCCCCTTCCCCCGCGAGCACCACGCGCCAGCCGCTGGCCTCCCGGGGCGACGCGCGGCCGGGATCGTCACCGGCATCGGACCTGATCCGCCCCGCGGACGCCGGCCCGGCGATCCGCAGCCCGACCCGCTCGCGCGCCCATGCCAGCGCGAGCCGCCCGTGATCGCCGACCACGATCCCCACCTCGGGCGGCGCGAGCCCGGCCTCGTGCGCGACGCCGCGTGCCACGGACTCCATCGGGCTGCGCGCGGCACCGTCCGCCGCCCGGACGAGCTGCTCCGCGCGTCGGCTCCACGGACCCGGACCGCGGAGCTCCCGCTCGCGCTCGAGGTCGGCGTGCGTCGTCGGCGACGCGCGCGGCGGCGCGAGCGCGTGGTCGAGCGCGACCAGGCCGTGCGCGAACCACCCCGGGCCTCGCGACGCGGCACCCCGCACCGCGAGCATGGCCGCCTCGTGCGACGCGGCGAGCGCCGTCGCCGCGAGCCCCGGCACCCGCACGCCCTCCGCCGCCGGCACGAGACGTGATCTCCCGTGCGCGGGATCGCGGACGAGGCGCGTGCCCGCGGGGCGCCCCGACCGGATCCCCGGCACCTCGAGCAGCGTCACGAGCGCGGGCCACGGGGCGAGACGCGGCAGCCCGTGCACGGCGGCAGCCGACGCCCCGCCGAGCACCACCCGGTCGGGCGCCACCCGGGCGAGCGCGCGGATCCGCAGCAGGTGACGATCGCGCGCCGACACCGCCTCCCACTCGGAGCGCCGCACGTGCACGCCGGCGCGCAGCCGCACGAGCTCGCCGCGCGCCTCCGCCCGGGCGACGGCCGCCGCGTCCGCGCGCTCTTCGTCTCCCGTGAGGCGCCACGAGGCCGCGGTCGACGACCCCGACAGGATCAGCGCCGCCGCGGGCGGCCCCAGCGACGCCGTCTCGAGGGGATGGGCGACGTGGCGCGGCGGGGTCGATGTCATGCGGGCAGTGTCGCGGGCTGCGGGCGCCGAGGACGCGTCGCGCCGCGACGCGCCGGACGTGCGTCCGGACCCGCGCCCTGTGAGGGACTCCGGCATGCGCGAGGGGCCGGTGCGCACGGCACCGGCCCCTCGTCGTCACCGCGCGGGATCCGCGCGTCTCACCGCATCAGCGCCGGTAGTTGGGCGCCTCGACCACCATCTGCACGTCGTGCGGGTGCGACTCCTTGAGCCCGGCCGCCGTGATCCGCACGAAGCGACCGCGGTCCTTGAGCTCGCCGACCGTGCGCGCGCCGACGTAGAACATCGACTGCCGGAGGCCGCCGGTGAGCTGGTACACGACGTTCGCGAGGGATCCGCGGTAGGGCACCTGGCCCTCGATGCCCTCGGGGATGAGCTTGTCGTCGTTCGGCACGTCCGACTGGAAGTAGCGGTCCTTCGAGTAGGAGGTCTTCGAGCCGCGCGTCTGCAGGGCGCCGAGCGACCCCATCCCCCGGTAGCTCTTGAACTGCTTGCCGCCCACGAACATGAGGTCGCCGGGGCTCTCGTCGCAGCCGGCGAGGAGGCTGCCCAGCATCACGGTGTCGGCACCGGCGACGAGCGCCTTGGCGATGTCGCCCGAGTACTGGAGACCGCCATCCGCGATGACGGGGATGCCGGCTGCACGGGCCGCGAGCGACGCCTCGTAGACCGCGGTGACCTGCGGCACGCCGACGCCCGCGACGACGCGCGTGGTGCAGATGGAGCCGGGGCCCACGCCGACCTTGATGGCGTCAGCGCCCGCCTCGATGAGCGCCTGGGCGCCCGAGCGGGTGGCGACGTTGCCGCCGATGACGTCCACGTGCGAGGTGGCCGGGTCGGTCTTGAGGCGGCGGATGATGTCGAGCACGCCCTTGCTGTCGCCGTTGGCCGTGTCGACCACGAGCACGTCCACGCCCGCCTCGACGAGCGCGAGCGCGCGCTGCCACGCGTCGCCGAAGAAGCCGATGGCCGCGCCGACGCGCAGGCGCCCCTCGGCGTCCTTCGTCGCGTCCGGGTACTGCTCCGACTTGTCGAAGTCCTTCACGGTGATGAGGCCGCGCAGCTTGCCCGCGTCGTCCACCAGCGGGAGCTTCTCGATCTTGTGCTCCGCGAAGATCGCGATCGCGTGGTCGGGGTCGATGCCGACGCGGCCGGTGATGAGCGGGGTGCGCGTCATCACGTCGCGCACGAGCGTCGTCGCGGCCTGCACGGGCGAGACGAAGCGCATGTCGCGGTTGGTGATGATGCCGACGAGCGTGCCGTCGGACTCGACAACCGGGAGGCCGGAGACGCGGAACTGGCCGCAGAGCGCGTCCACCTCGGCGACCGTCGCGTCGGGGCGCGTGGTGACCGGGTTCGTGATCATGCCCGACTCGCTGCGCTTCACCTTGTCGACGAAGGCGGCCTGGTCCTCGATGGAGAGGTTGCGGTGGATCACGCCGAGCCCGCCCTGCCGCGCCATGGCGATGGCCATGCGCGCCTCGGTGACGGTGTCCATGGCGGAGGAGAGGAGCGGAGCGGCCACGCTGATGTTGCGCGTGAGGCGGGACGTGGTGTCCGCCTCGCTCGGGATGACGTCGGTGTGTCCCGGCAGGAGCATGACGTCGTCGTAGGTGAGGCCGATGACGCCGAACGGGTCGGACTGGTCCAAGTTCCCTCCAGGGGGATGAGAGGCGGATGGGGATACCCGGGGGACCGCGTCGGCAACCGGTGTCTCAATGTTAACGGGGCGCGACGACCGGCATTCCCCACATATCACGCCTCCACGCCGTACGCGCCCGAAACATCCAGGACATAATCAGCACGTACTGTCAACCAACGTCGTCCTGACGGTAGTCGCGGTGCCTGTGCGGATGTACCCGTCGCACGGCTCCCCCTATGGAGGTCTAGTGATAGCCACTGGTTCGGCCGGAGCACGCGCGCAGCGCGTCTGGGCCCTGATTCTCGCGGTGGCGTTCGCCTGCACCGCACTTCTCCTCTCGGCCCCATCGGCTGCCCACGCGGATCCACGCGCGGCGCCCCAGGCGGTCGACCCGGCGTCCGCCGAGCAGTCGCTGCTCGTCTGGGTCCGGGCGGACGCCGACAAGACCGGCATCGCCGGGGTCACCGTGAAGGTGTCGGGCGGTGGCGTCGAGGCCACCGGCACGACCGGCGCGGACGGCAAGGCCGAGGTCGGCCTCAGCGCGCCCGGCTCGTTCACGGTCGAGGTCGACGCGTCGACCATCCCGGAGGGCGCGGGCGTCCCCCGTGCGGGATCCAGCCCCCGCGAGATCGACGTTGCCGCGGGCAACAAGAACGTCCCGGCCTTCTTCTTCATCTCCCCCGACGGCGCGGCGAGCGGCGCGGCCGGGTCCACCCCCGCGCCGAGCGCCAGCGCCGATGCCGGGACGGGCACGTCCACCGGAGGCTCGACCGCCGCCCCGGACACCGAGACGGGCACGGTCACCGCCACGGCGGAGCCGGTCACCCAGAACAACTTCTGGAAGATCTTCTGGCCCAAGGTGGTGACGGGCCTGATCTTCGGGCTCCTGCTCGCCCTCGCGGCCATCGGCCTCTCCCTCATCTACGGCACGACGGGGCTCAACAACTTCGCGCACGGCGAGCTCGTCACCTTCGGCGCGCTGATGGCGTACCTCTTCAGCAACGTGCTCGGCCTCAACCCGGTGCTCGCGATCGCCATCACCGTGGTCCTCGGCGGCGCCTTCGGGTACGTGCAGGACGCGGCGCTCTGGGCGCCCCTGCGGCGCAGGCGGCTGGGGCTCGTGCCGTTGATGATCGTCACCATCGGCCTGTCGCTCGCCCTGCGGTACACCTTCCAGTTCATCTTCGGCGCCGACCGGCTGACGCTGCCGAACAGCTCGGCGCCGTTCCTGGTCGTCGGGCCGGTGAGCCTCAAGTTCACGGACGTGGTCGGCGCGATCGTCTCCGTCGTGCTGCTCGTCGCCGTCGCGTACGTCCTGCTCTACACGAAGATCGGCAAGGCCACCCGCGCCGTCTCCGACAACCGCTCGCTCGCCGCGGCGTCGGGCATCGACGTGGAGGGCGTGATCCGCGTGGTCTGGATCGGCGGCGCCGCGCTGGCCGCCCTGTCCGGCGTCTTCATCGCCTACTACCAGTCGCTGCGCTGGGACACGGGCGCGTCCATCCTGCTGCTCGTCTTCTCGGCCGTCGTCCTCGGCGGCCTCGGCACGGCGTTCGGCGCGCTCATCGGCTCGATCATCATCGGCGTGTTCATCAACGTCAGCACGATGGTCCTGCCCGAGAACATGAAGTACGTGGCCGCTCTCGTGGTCATGATCGTCATCCTGCTCGTCAGGCCCCAGGGCATCCTGGGTCGGAAAGATCGGATCGGTTAGCCGCGCATGAACTCCAACTTCATCTTCCTGGCGATCGGCGAGATCTTCTCGCCCACCACCGCGGCGTACGCGCTCGCGACCGTCGGCCTCGTGATCCACTTCGGCTTCACGGGCCTGCTCAACTTCGGCCAGGCCGGCTTCATGGCCATCGGCGGCTACGCGTTCGCCATCACGGCGGTCATGTACGAGTGGCCCGTCTGGGCGTCGCTCCTCGCGGCGATCGTCGCGTCCACCGTGTTCGCGCTGATCCTCGGCATCCCGACCCTGAGGTTGCGGGCGGACTACCTGAGCATCGTGACCATCGCCGCGGCCGAGATCATCCGGCTGAGCGTCAAGACACCCGAGTTCTCGTCGGTCACCGGCGGCTCGGAGGGCATCAACGGCGCGGCCAACGGCTTCAACGAGCTGAACCCGCTGCCCGAGGGTCGCTTCGGCGCCGGCGTGCTCACGTACTCCTCCGACCAGTGGTGGATCCGCATCGTCGGCTGGGGCCTCGTCGGCATCGCCTGCCTGCTGGTCTTCCTGCTCATGCGCAGCCCCTGGGGCCGCGTGCTGAAGGGCGTGCGCGAGGACGAGGACGCGGTCCGCGCGCTCGGCAAGAACGTGTACTCCTACAAGATGCAGGCGCTCGTGCTCGGCGGCGTGTTCGGCGGGCTCGCGGGCGTGGTCTTCATCCTCCCGAGGTCGCTGCAGCCCGACAACTACGGCACGCAGCTCACGTTCTTCCTCTACACGATCATGCTGCTGGGCGGTGCGGCCACGATCTTCGGGCCGGTCATCGGCTCGATCATCTTCTGGGTCACGCTGTCGCTCTCCGACGGCCTGCTCAGCCTCGCGGTGACGAACGGCTGGCTGCCCATCTCGAGCACCCAGCAGGGCCCGATCCGCTTCATCATCGTGGGCGTCGCGCTCATGCTGCTCGTGATCTTCCGACCACAGGGCATCTTCGGGAAGAAGAAGGAGACGCACTTTGCCTGACAAGACCCCAGTCTCGGCCATCCTCGACGGCGACGCCGGTCCGGGCTGCGCCAAGAAGGACCCCATCATCGTCGCGCACGGCGTCAGCCGGCAGTTCGGCGGCCTGAAGGCGGTCGACGTCGACCACCTCGAGATCCCCCGCGGCTCCATCACGGCGCTCATCGGCCCGAACGGCGCCGGCAAGACCACGTTCTTCAACCTGCTGACCGGCTTCGACAAGCCGAACACCGGCACGTGGGAGTTCTCCGGGCGCGACCTCGCCGGGATGAGCGCGTTCCGCGTCGCCCGCCTCGGCATGGTCCGCACCTTCCAGCTCACCAAGGCCCTCGGCGGCATGACGGTGCTGGAGAACATGCGCCTCGGCGCCACGGGCCAGGGCGGAGAGAACTTCTTCTCCGCGCTGATCCGGCCCCTCTGGCGCAAGAAGGAGGACGAGATCACGGAGCGCGCCCGTGGGCTCCTGACCAAGTTCAAGCTCGACGCCAAGGAGGAGGACTACGCGGACAGCCTCTCCGGCGGTCAGCGCAAGCTCCTCGAGATGGCGCGCGCGCTCATGACCAAGCCGGAGCTCGTCATGCTCGACGAGCCCATGGCCGGCGTCAACCCGGCGCTGACGCAGTCGCTGCTGCACCACATCCTCGACCTCAAGACCGAGGGCATGAGCGTGCTGTTCGTCGAGCACGACATGCACATGGTCAACGAGATCGCCGACTGGGTGGTCGTGATGGCCGAGGGCCGCATCGTCGCCGAGGGCCCGCCCTCGACCGTGATGAGCGACCCGGCCGTCATCGACGCCTACCTCGGCGCCCACCACGACACCGATCTCGGCACCCTCACGGGCCAGCGCGAGGTGGCGAAGGACATGGACTCCGACCTCGTGAAGAGCGAGATCGAGAAGGAAGCGGCAGACAAGTGACGGTAGAGCGGGTCCTCCAGACCACCGACCTCCACGCGGGCTACCTGCCCGGGGTCAACATCCTCAACGGGTGCAACGTGCACGTCGACAAGGGCGAGCTCGTCGGCATCATCGGCCCGAACGGCGCCGGCAAGTCCACGCTGCTGAAGGCGATCTTCGGCCAGGTGAACGTGCGCGGCGGCAGCATCGAGCTGAACGGCCAGGACATCACCGGGCTCAAGGCCGACAAGCTCGTCTCCCGCGGGGTGGGAATGGTGCCGCAGAACAACAACGTGTTCCCGACGCTCACCATCGACGAGAACCTCCAGATGGGCGCGTACCAGAAGCCCAAGATGTACAAGGAGCGGCTGGCGTTCGTCACCGACCTGTTCCCGGAGCTCGGCAAGCGGCTGAAGCAGCGCGCCGGATCCCTCTCGGGCGGCGAGCGCCAGATGGTCGCCATGTCGCGCGCGCTCATGATGGACCCGACGGTGCTGCTCCTCGACGAGCCGTCCGCGGGCCTCTCCCCCGTGCGCCAGGACGAGACGTTCATCAACGTGGCGCAGATCAACCGCGCCGGCGTCTCCGTGATGATCGTGGAGCAGAACGCCCGCCGCGCGCTGCAGATCTGCGACCGCGGCTACGTGCTCGACCAGGGCAAGGACGCGTACGAGGGTCGCGGGCGCGAGCTCATGAACGACCCGAAGGTGATCGAGCTGTACCTCGGCACGCTCGCGGCCGACCAGGAGAAGGCCAAGGCGGCGCCCCAGCCCTGATCCGTCCCCGGCACGACACGACGCGGCATCCCTCCGGGGGTGCCGCGTCGTCGTGTGCGGGGCCCGCACCGCGGTGCGCTCCCGAGGACGCGGCCGGCCACGGCGCGGGCCCGATCGCGTGGCGCGGCGGTGACGGTAGCGGTCGCCGCCCCTCGGACGATGACGCTCCGCTGGATCGACGTGGCGGCTCGCGGATCCAGGAGCCGGCACCACCGCGAGGCGCGAGCGCGAGCGCGAGGCGGCGCCCGGGCACGCCGAAGGGCCCGGTCCATCCGGACCGGGCCCTCAGCCGTGCGTGGTGCGGGTGCTAGTCGAGCTTGCCGTAGACCTGCTCGGAGAAGGTCGCCTTGTTGCCCGTGCCGTACTTGTAGACGGAGACGTACGCCTCGGTCGGGTCGCCGTTCTCATCGAAGGTGATCGGCCCGGAGATGCCGTCGTAGTCGATGTCGGTGCCGGCCTCGATCAGCTTCGCGCAGTCCGCGAAGGTCGTGCACTTGGTGCCGCCCTCCGAGACCGACTGGAGGTTGTCCTTCAGCGTCGGGCCATCGGTCGCCTTGCCCTGGAGCGCGGCGAGCGCGAGGAGCACGGTGCCGTCGTACGACTCGGCGGCGTAGCTGAAGACCGTGAGAGCGGGGTCGCCGTCGGCCTTCACCATGTCCTGCAGGCCGGCCTGGAAGTCCTCCTTGGCCTCGACGCCGGGGTTCGTGAACTGCGCGCCCGCGATGTCGACGTTCGTGTCGGTCTCCTTGATGACGCCGTAGTTGCCGTCCGTGCCGTAGAAGCTCGCGAAGTCGAAGCCCTTCGACGCCAGCTGGTCGGCGATGGTCTTGATCTCGTCGAAGGAGATGACGACCAGCGCGTCCGGGTTCGGCGCGAGCACCGACGTGATGGCGCTGTTGAAGTCCGTGCTCGACGGCTCGAAGGTCGCCTCGGCGGCGATGGACGCGCCACCGGCCTCGAGGGTCTTCTTGATGTTCTCGCGGAGGCCCTTCCCGTACGCGTCGTTCATGTAGAGGATCGAGACGTTGGTCTTGCCGTCCTGCAGGATCTTGTTGCCGAGGATGCGGCCCTGGAGCACATCCGACGGGGCGGTGCGCCAGTAGTAGCCGTTGTCCTTGTACGTGCTGAACTCCGGAGCCGTGTTCGCCGGCGAGAGCTGGACGACGTTCGCCGAGACGACCTGGTCGATGAAGGTCTTCGAGACCCCCGAGGAGGCGGCGCCGATGATGGCGCTGTTGCCGTCCGCGATGAGGGACGTGGCCGACTGGCTGGCGATGTCGGTCGTCGCGTCGCCCGAGTCCTTGTCGGTGACGGTCATCGTGATGCCTGCCTTGGCGTCGTTGATGTCCTGCTCCGCCTTGTGCACGCCCGCGAACTCGGGCGGGCCGAGCACCGCGAGGGAACCCGTCTGCGGCAGGATTGTGCCGATCTTGAGGTTCAGGCCGCCGTCGGCCGTGGTGCCCCCCTGGCCTCCGCCGCCACCGGAGCAGCCGGCGAGGACGAGGGCGCCGGCCACCGCGATGGTGAGGGCGCTGAGTGCGGTGCGGGCGGATCGTGAGCGGGAGGCCGAAGCCCTGCCGAATGCGCTCATGGTGCTCCTTATGGATGTGTGTGGTGATGCTCGGGAATGTGGTGCATGAGGCACGCGAACGCGCGCCTCGCCTGCTGCGACCCTATGGCGCGGATGAGACGGACACAATGCATCGGCATTTCCGTCGTGTAACGCGACCTGATCGTTATCATTCGCGGATTGCGCGACGGGATCCGAATCAGATGCCGTCGACGACGGATGGATCCCTCTGCGCGGGCACCGGAGCGGGGATGGCCCGGCGCGAGGCGCGGATCATGTCGATCGTGAGCAGCACGAGCGCCGCCCACACGATCGCGAATCCCGCCCACCGCTCGGGCGGCATGGCCTCGTGCTGCACGAAGACGCCGAACGCGAATTGCAGCAGCGGCGCCAGGTACTGCGTGAGCCCGATCACCGAGAGGGGCAGGCGCCCGGCGGCGAATCCGAAGAGGAGGAGCGGGCCCGCGGTCACGACGCCCGTGCTGACGAGGAGGAGCGTGTGCCCGAGCGACACCGTGCCGATGGTGAGGCCCGCGCCCGCGCCCGTGATCACGAGCATCGTGGTGGCGGCCGGCACCAGCCAGGCCGTCTCGAGCGCGAGGCCGGAGAGCGCGTCGGCGCCGCCGCTCACGCGCTTCTTCACGAGCCCGTAGAGCCCGAACGACCCGGCGAGGGCGAGCGACACCCAGGGGAGCTGCCCGTAGCCGACGGCGATGACGGCCACCGCCACAGCGGACAGGCCCACGGCGGTCCACTGCAGCGGGCGCAGGCGCTCGCGCAGGAGGATCACGCCGAGCAGCACCGTGACGATCGGGTTGATGAAGTAGCCGAGCGCGGTCTCGACGACGTGGCCGGAGAGCGTGCCGTAGACGTACACGGTCCAGTTGACGAGGATCAGGTGGCCTGCGAGGCCGAGGCCCAGCAGGATCCGGGGGCGGCGCACGATGGCGGCGACGCGCCCCCACCGGCGCGCGGCCGTGATGACCACGGCGCAGACGACGAGCGAGAAGAGGATCCGCCAGCCGACGATCTCGAACGCCCCGGCCGGCACGAGCAGCAGGAAGAAGACGGGGAGGACGCCCCACAGCCCGTAGGCGCCGACGGCGGCGATCAGGCCGGTGCGGGTCGAGGACTCCGAGGCGGGGCGCGTCACCTCCCGAGGCTAGCGCCGCGGACACCGGATGCCGCGGCGGAGCGGGACCCGGACGCACGGGGCGGGAGCGTCCGGACGCACGGGAGCCCGGCCGAACGAGTCGGCCGGGCTCCCGGGTGAAGCGGTGGTGCGGTGTCGCTGGTGCGGAGCGTCAGCGCTCGATGACGGCGAGCACGTCGCGCGCGGAGAGGACGAGGAGGTCCTGGCCGTCGTACTTGACCTCGGTTCCGCCGTACTTGGAGTAGATGACCTTGTCGCCCACGGCGACGTCGAGCGGGACGCGGTTGCCGTTGTCGTCGATGCGGCCGGGGCCCACGGCCACGACCTCGCCCTCCTGGGGCTTCTCCTTGGCGGTGTCGGGGATGACCAGACCAGACGCGGTGGTCTGCTCGGCTTCGACCTGCTGGATGACGATGCGATCCTCGAGCGGCTTGATGGAGACCGACACGGTTGACCTCTTCCTTCGTGACTAAGGGACAAGACTTGATTGGCAATCTCCGGGGGAGAGTGCCAGGTGAGATTCTACGGGCCGCGCTTGCACTCGCGCAACGCGAGTGCCAATCGGTGCAGAGGCGCCCCGGTACGGTGGGCGGATGGATCAGACCGACCTCCGCGAGGTGCTCTCGCTCGAGGGGCTCCGCCTGCTCGACTCCCTCCCCGCGCCGGCGCCGGGGGACGACATGGTGCGGATGGTGAGCGCGCTCCGCGGCGAGGGGCACTCCCCCGCGCTCGTGTCCGCCGTCCTCACGCAGTCGCGGCTGCGCGCGAAGGCCACGGCCAAGTTCGGCGAGTTCGCCGCGCGCATGCTCTTCACGGAGGCGGGACTCGAGCAGGCGACACGGCTGCCGGTCGCCGCGCAGCACGCGGGGCGCTTCCAGCAGGCGGGCGTCGCGCACGTGGCCGACCTCGGCTGCGGGATCGGCGGGGACGCGATGGCGATGGCGGCCATCGGGATCCGCGTCACGGCCGTCGAGCGCGACGAGGTGACCGCCGCGGTCGCCGGCTGGAACCTCGCGCCGTTCCCCGAGGCCGAGGTCGAGCAGGGCACGGCCGAGGCGTTCGACGCCGGCCGCGTCGACGGCGTCTACCTCGACCCCGCGCGGCGCACGGACGGGCACTCGTCCACCCGCCGCATCTCGGATCCGGATGCCTACTCCCCCACCCTCTCCGCCGCGTTCGAGCTGGCATCGGGCCGGGCCGCGGGCATCAAGCTCGGGCCGGGTCTCGACCGCGACCTCATCCCCGCGGAGGCCGAGGCGCAGTGGGTCTCGGTCGACGGGCAGGCCGTGGAGATGGGCCTGTGGTTCGGGCCGACGCGGCGCGACGGGATCCGGCGGGCGGCCCTCGTGATGAGCGGCGGGTCGCAGGCGGAGCTGACGTCGGCGGCCGACAGCGAGGACGCCGAGCTCGGCGAGCTGGGTGCGCACCTGTACGAGCCGGACGGCGCCGTGATCCGCGCCCGCCTCATCGGCGACCTGGCGCGCTCGCTCGACGGCCGGATGGTCGGCGAGGGCATCGCGTGGATCACGTCGGAGCGCGAGCAGGCGACGCCGTTCGCGCGCGGCTTCCGGGTGCGCGAGGTGCTGCCGCTCGACGAGCAGCGGCTGAAGCGCGAGCTGCGGGCGCGCGGGATCGGGACGCTGGAGATCAAGAAGCGCGGGGTCGACGTGGATCCGGCGCGGCTGCGGACGCGGCTGCAGCTGAAGGGCGAGGGATCGGCGACGCTCATCGCGACGCGGGTCGGCGGGCGGCGCGTGGCGATCCTCGCGGACCGGCACGGGGTCGGCGCGGGCTGAGGCCCGACCGCCGGGCCGCTCCCGGACACGACGACGCGGCCGCCCCGACGAGGGGACGGCCGCGCGTGTGGTGCGGGTGGTGCGGGTGGTGCGTGCTACGGCGCGGTCGGGATCGGCGTGCCGTTGATCTGACCGGTGTTGATCGCCGTGCTGATGGCGGCGATGAAGATGATGCCGACGATCAGGCTGAGCAGCAGACCCACGACACCCGTGATGATGCCCGCGAGAGCGAAGCCCTTTGCCTCCGGGTTGCGCTTGCGCGCGAGAACACCCGTGATGAGCGCCGCCAGGCCCGTGAAGAAGGTGAGGAACCACAGGGGCAGGAACAGCACCACGGACACGATGCCGAGCACCATCGAGGTGATGGCGAGGCCCTTCTTGGGCGCGCCGCCCTGGCCGGGCTGGTAGGGGGCCGCGTAGGGCGAGCCGGAGCCGGCCGCGGGCGCCGCCGGGTAGGCGGGCTGGCTCGGCGCGGGCGGGAAGCCGTCGTGGGAGCGGTCCGGGTTCTGCGGATCGGTCATTGTCGTTCCTTTCGTCCCTGGGAACATACCGTGATGCATGCCCCGGGATTCTCCCGTTCGGGAAATAGCCGCGAAAGGTCCCCGTAATGGGGGCGTCGGAGGGTCAGCCGACCTGGACCACGGTGACCGGGAGCGTCGAGTCGGCGCCGAACGCGAGCCCGGACGGGGCGCGGCCGGACTCGATGAGGCGCGCGCCGAGGGCCGCGATCATGGCGCCGTTGTCGGTGCACAGCGACAGGGGCGGGATCCGCAGCTCGATGCCCGCGGCCCGGCACCGCTCCGCCGCCAGCTCCCGCACGCGCGCGTTCGCGACGACGCCGCCGCCCAGCAGCAGGCGCGGGATCCCGTGGTCGACGCACGCGGCGACGGCCTTCGTGAGCAGCACGTCGACGACGGCCTCGCGGAAGCTCGCCGCGACGTCCGCCACGGGCACGGGCTCGCCCGCGTCCTGCCGCTTCTCGACCCAGCGGGCGACCGCGGTCTTGAGGCCCGAGAACGAGAAGTCGTAGCGGTGGCGCTCCATGTCCTTGGGGAGGGAGAGGCCGCGGGGGAAGCGGATCGCCCTCGGGTCGCCGTCGGCCGCGACCCGGTCGATGTGCGGGCCACCGGGGTAGGGCAGGCCGAGCACGCGCGCGACCTTGTCGAAGGCCTCGCCCGCGGCGTCGTCGATGGTCTCGCCGAGGAGCTCGACGTCGTCCACGAGGTCGCGCACGAGGAGGAGCGAGGTGTGACCGCCGGAGACGAGCAGCGCGATGGACGGCGTCTCGAGCGGCACGCCGGGGCCGCCGTCGGTGCTGAGGAGGTCGGCGCCCACGTGGCCGACGAGGTGGTTGACGCCGTGCAGCGGGATGTCGAGGGCCACGGCGAGCGCCTTCGCCGCGCCGACGCCGACCATGAGCGCGCCGGAGAGGCCAGGACCGGCGGTGACGGCGATCGCGTCGAGCTCGCGCAGGGTGACGCCCGCCTCGGCGAGCGCCGCGTCGATGGCGGGGGTGAGCGCCTCGAGGTGCGCGCGGGCGGCGACCTCGGGCACGACGCCGCCGTAGCGCGCGTGCTCGTCCATGGAGCTGGAGATGACGTTGGCGAGGAGCGTCTGGCCGCGGACGATGCCGATCCCCGTCTCGTCGCACGAGGTCTCGATGCCGAGGACGAGGGGGCCGGCGTCGCTGGCGTCGGTCTCTGCCGTGTCGTCGGCCTGCGCCTCCGCGCCCGGGGCGGTGGATGCGGCGCGCTCGCCTGGCGCGTCCCGCGGCTCGGCGACCGCGGGCGGCGTCGCGGCCAGGGCCACGCGCATCACGACGGCGTCGACGTCGTCCGGCTGGTAGTAGTGCGGGCGGACGGCGATGGCCTCGAACCCCAGCGAGGAGTAGAGCGCCTGCGCGACGGGGTTGTCGGCGCGCACCTCGAGCAGCACCTCGCGGGCGCCGCGGGCATGCGCCTCCGCGACGAGGCGGGTGAGCAGGGCGCGGCCGATGCCGCGGCCGCGGCTGCCGTCGGCCACGGCGATGGTCTGGACGTCGGCCGCGTGCGCGCCGCGCGGGCAGGAGAGGCCGGCGTAGCCGAGGATCCCGCCGCCGTCCGCGTCGACGGCCACGACGTACCAGCCGTGGCGGGCCGTCAGCTCGCCGCGCATCGCGTCGGCCGACCAGGCGTCCGAGACGAACGTGGTGGTCTCGAGGTGCATGAGCGCGGGGAGGTCGGCGACCTCGGCGGGACGGAACCGGACGCTCACGAGGTCACCCGCTTCGGCCCGGCGGAGACCGTGACGTCGGGCGAGCGGAGGTAGAGCGCCTCGTCGGCGGCGAAGGGCAGGTCGAGCTCGTCCCTCCTCCGGGCGACCTGCGCGAGGGACGCCGCGCGCACCCCGGCGGCGTCGATCCGGTGGTCGGCGGCGGGCACGTCGTCCGGCTTGCTGAGGCCGGGGCCCGCGGTGCGCTCGGCGACGCCGCCGTCGACGGGCTCGCGGTAGACGGACCAGTACAGCTCGCGGCGGCGCGCATCCGTGACGACCACGAGGGATCCGGTGCCGCCCGCCGCGTAGTGGTCGTGGGCGACGGCGTCGTGGCTGACCACGGGGATCACGCGCACGTCGAGCCCGGTGGCCAGGACGCGGGCGGCCGCGATGCCGACGCGGAGCCCGGTGAAGGGGCCCGGCCCCATGCCCGCGACGACGGCGCGGACGTCGCAGCGCTCGATGCCGGACGCGGTGAGGCACTCGTCGAGCAGAGTGCCGATGACCTCGGCGTGCCGCATGGTGTCGGCCTCCTGGCGCTCGGCGAGCACGCGGCCGTCGCGGTCGATGACGGCGACGCCCGTGCCGGCGGAGGTGTCGATCGCGAGGAGCACTGGACGAGTCTAGGCGCGGGGGCGCGCGCGGAGCCGTCGGATGCGGACGGTGCGCGGCTCCTCGGGGGCGGCGTCCGGGTCGGCGTCGGCACCGGCGGCGTCGGCCGCGTCCGGATCCGCGTGGCCCGCGCCCGTGGGACGCGCGATCCGCAGATCCCACCACTCCTCCGCGACGCCGTCGAGCTTGCCCTCGCCCCACTCGACCACCACGACCGAGCGCGCGAAGTCGATGTCGAGGTCGTCGAGCTCGCGGGCGTCGGCGAGGCGGTAGGCGTCGACGTGCACGAGCGGCGGGCCGTCGACGAGGCTCGGGTGCGTGCGCGCGAGCACGAAGGTGGGGCTGGTCACGGGTCCGCGGACGCCGAGCCCGTCGCCGAGCCCGCGCGTGAACGTCGTCTTGCCGGCCCCGAGCGGGCCGGACAGGACGACGAGGTCGCCCGCCCCGAGCTCCCGCGCCACGGCGCGGCCGAGCTCCTCCATGTCGTCGGTGGTCGCGACGGGGACGAGCTCGTCGGAGAGGACCTCGTCGGTCGGGACCTCCGCGTCCGGGCGCTCGTGCAGGTGCACGCGGTCGACGCGCGGCCCCACGCGGGTGACGATCTCGTCGCCGATCGTCTCGGCCCAGCCGGCCCACTCCTCTGCGGTGGGCTCGCCGCGGTCGCCGGGGCCGAGGACCACCGCGGTGTCCCCCACCTCGACGGGCAGGTCGCCGACGTCGAGCACGAGCTGGTCCATGGCGATGCGGCCGGCGATCGGGAACCGGCGGCCGTTGAGGAGCACGGAGGCGTGCGGCGCGGCGATGCGCGGGATCCCGTCCGCGTAGCCGAGCGGCACGAGCACGAGCGTCGACGGCCCGCTCGTGCGGTGGTCGAGGCCGTATGAGACGCCGTGCCCGGCCTCGACGCGCTTGACGGAGACGACGTCGGCCTCGAGCGTCATCGCCGGGACGAGGCCGAGGTCGCGGCCGGACCGGTCGTCGAAGGGCGAGATGCCGTAGACGGCGATGCCGAAGCGCACCATGTCGAAGCGGGCCGCGGGCAGGCGGATCCCCGCGGAGCTCGCGGCGAGGTGCTTCTCGACCGGGCGCGCGCCCAGCTCCTCGGCCACGCGCACCGCCTCGTGGAAGCGGGCGAGCGCGGCGTCATCGTCCTCGGGCGACGCGTCGGCGAGGTGCGACCAGAGCGCGTGCAGCGTGAGCTCGCCCGCCGCGTCGGCGTCGACCGCGGCCCGCACGAGATCCGGCCAGAGCTCGGGGGTGGCGCCGTTGCGGCTGAGGCCCGTGTCGGCCTTGAGGTGCACGCGGGCCCGGATCCCCGTGGCGCGCCCGGCCGCCGCGATGCGCTCCAGCTCCCACAGCGCCGAGACGCCGAGGTCGATGCCGTTCTCGACCGCGACGCGGAAGTCGGTGTCGACGCCGTGCAGCCAGGCGAGGAGGCGGGCGGTGATGCCCGCGCGACGGAGCTCGACCGCCGAGGCCACGTCGAGCACGGCGAGGCTCTCGGCGCCGGCCTCGAGGGCGGCGCGCGCGACCTGCAGGGCTCCGTGGCCGTACGCGTCGGCCTTCACGGCGACCATCGTCCGGGCGGGGGCGGCGAGCGCCGCGAGCGTGCGGACGTTGTGGCGGATCGCGTCGAGGTCGACGACGGCGCGACGACCGGGGGCGACGGGGCCGACGGGGCCGGGCGCGGATGCGGGCGCGGTCATGCGGAGTGCCTCCGGGTCACGCGGCCGGCGACGCGCGCGACGATCTCGTAGCCGATGGTGCCGGTCGCCTCGGCCCACTCCTCCACCGAGGGCGCGCCCGTCGCGGGATCCCCGAAGAGCACGGCGTCGTCGCCCACCGCGACGGGACGGCCGCCGACGACGCCGTCGCCCACGTCGACCACGAACTGGTCCATGGCGATCCGGCCGCTGACCCGGAAGCGCGCGCCGTGGATCGCGACGGGCGCGCGGTTGCTCGCGAGTCGCGGCACGCCGTCGGCGAAGCCGAGCGAGACGAGCGCGAGGGTGGTGGCCTGCGTGGTGCGGTACGTGTAGCCGTACGAGACGCCCGTGTCGGCGGGCACGCGCTTCACCGCGACGACGCTGCCGACGAGGGTCATGGCGGGCACGAGCCCCAGATCGGCGGACGTGACGCCGTCGAGCGGCGAGATGCCGTAGATCCCGATCCCGAGGCGCACCATGTCGAGGCGGGCCTCCGGCACGCGCAGCGCCCCCGCGGTGGCGGCCAGGTGGCGGATCCCCGGCTCGAGCCCCGCGGCCCGCACCACGTCGACCGCCAGGTGGAACGCGCGGACCTGCGCCCGGTCCTCGTCCGCGCCCGCGTTGGCGAGGTGGCTGAAGACGCCGCCGAGGTGGATCACGCCCTCCGCGACCAGCCCCGCGAGCTCGGCGACGACGCCCGGCCACTCCGCCGGCGTCACGCCGTTGCGCCCGAGGCCCGTGTCGACCTTGAGGTGCACCTCGGCCGCCCGACCGATCCGACGTGCCGCCTCCGCGACCTCGCGCACCTGGCGGAGGCTGTTGAGCCCGAGGTCGACGCCGGCTGCGATGGCGGCGGCGAAGTCGGCACCGGGTGCGTGCATCCAGGTGAGGATCGGGGCGTCGATGCCCGCCTCCCGCAGCGCGAGCGCCTCGCGGATGTCGACCACGCCGAGCGAGTCGGCCCCGCCGGCGAGCGCCGCGCGCGCCGACGCGACCGCTCCGTGACCGTAGCCGTCGGCCTTGACCACGGCCATCACGAGCGGCGCGCTCGTCGCGGCCCGCAGCGTCCGGACGTTCGCGGAGATCGCGCCCGTGTCGATGCGGGCCTCCCGCCGCAGCGCGGCCGGGGACTGGAGCGTCGCCTCGTCGGTCACGGCGCGTCCCCCTCGGTCACGACGAACGCGGTCGCGAGGCCGGCGTCGTGGCTCATGCTCAGGTGGATCCGCGTCACGCCCCGCGCCGCCGCGATCTCCGCGACGACGCCGGACACCCGGAAGGACGGGTCGCCGTGGTCGTCGCGGACGACCTCCATCTCCTGCCAGCTGATCCCGCCGGGACCGCCGAGCGCCTTGATGAGCGCCTCCTTCGCGGCGAACCGCGCCGCGAGGGAGCGCGCGGGCAGGGGCCGCTCGGCGGCCGCGAACAGGCGCGGCACGAGGCCCGGAGTGCGCTCGGCGCTCCGGGCGAACCGCGCCACGTCGACCACGTCGACGCCGATGCCCCTGATCACGCCGCCGCGGTCACTCGACGGTGACGGACTTCGCGAGGTTGCGCGGCTGGTCGACGTCGAGGCCCTTGGCCGCCGCGAGCTCCATGGCGAAGATCTGCAGCGGCGTGACGGCGAGCAGCGGCTCGAACAGCGGCGCGGCGAGCGGGATCGGGATGACCTCGTCGGCGTGCGGCAGGACGAACGCGTCGCCCTGCTCGGCGATCGCGATGACGCGGGCGCCGCGCGCGCGGATCTCCTCGATGTTGGAGATGACCTTCTTGTGCAGCGCGAGCTGGTGGACCGGGCTCGGCACGATGACGAACACGGGCTGGCCCGGCTCGATGAGCGCGATGGGCCCGTGCTTGAGCTCGCCGGCCGCGAAGCCCTCCGCGTGGATGTAGGCGAGCTCCTTGAGCTTCAGGGCACCCTCGAGCGCGACCGGGAAGCCGACGTTGCGGCCGAGGAACAGCACCGCGCGGGTGTCGGCCATCCACTTCGCGAGCTGGCTGATCTTCTCGCCCTGCTCCACGACGGTGGCGAGCTTCTCCGGCACGGCCAGCAGCTCCTCCGTGTTGGCGACGATCTCGTCGGCCGACAGCGTGCCGCGGATGCGCGCGAGGTGCAGCCCGAACAGGTACAGCGCCGCGACCTGCGCGACGAACGCCTTCGTGGAGGCGACCGCGACCTCGGGGCCCGCGTGCGTGTAGACGACGGCCTCGGACTCGCGCGGGATGGTGGCGCCCTGCGTGTTGCAGATGGAGAGCACGCGCGCGCCGGCCTCGCGGGCGTAGCGCACGGCGAGCAGCGTGTCCATGGTCTCGCCGGACTGGCTGATGGAGATCACGAGCGTGGTGCTGTCGAGCACCGGGTCGCGGTAGCGGAACTCGTGCGCGAGCTCGACCTCCACGGGGACGCGGGCCCACTTCTCGATGGCGTACTTGCCGAGGATGCCGGAGTACGCGGCGGTGCCGCACGCGACGATGACGATGCGCGAGATGTCCGCGAGGTCGACCTCGCCGATCGCGTCGAGGTCGGGGAGCACGACGACGCCGTCGACGATGCGGCCGCGGAGGGTGTTCGCCACCGCGTCCGGGCCCTCGCTGATCTCCTTCGCCATGAAGCTCGACCAGCCGCCCTTCTCGCTGGCGGACGCATCCCACGCGATCTCGAACTCGTGCGTCTCGACGGGCGCGCCGTGGAAGTCGGTGACCGTGACGGAGTCGGGGCGGATGGCGACCATCTGGTCCTGCCCGATGGCGACCGCGCGGCGAGTGAACTCCACGAACGCGGCGACGTCGGATCCGAGGAAGTTCTCGCCGTCCCCCAGCCCGATGACGAGCGGCGAGTTGCGGCGGGCGCCGACCACGAGGCCGGGCTGGTCGCGGTGGACGGCGAGGAGCGTGAACGCGCCCTCGAGCCGGCTGACCGTGTTGCGGAAGGCCTGCTCGAGGTCGTGCGTGATGCCGTACTCGCGCCCGAGGAGGCGGGCGGCGACCTCGGTGTCGGTGTCGCTCTCGAAGGTGTAGCCGTCCGCGAGGAGGTCGTCCTTGAGCTCCGCGAAGTTCTCGATGATGCCGTTGTGGATGAGGGCGAGCTTGCCGTCGTCGCCGAGGTGCGGGTGGGCGTTGCGGTCGGTGGGGCCGCCGTGCGTGGCCCAGCGGGTGTGGCCGATGCCGGTGGATCCGTTCGGCAGCGGCGACGCCTCGAGGTCCTCGAGCAGGCGGTCGAGCTTGCCCGCGCGCTTGCGCACGCCGAGGGTGCCTTCGGCGTCGAGAACCGCGACGCCCGCGGAGTCGTACCCGCGGTACTCGAGCCTCCGCAGCCCCCCGAGGAGCACCTCGAGGCTCTTGGACTCACCGACGTATCCCACGATTCCGCACATGGTGCACCACTTTAGCCGTCCGCGTCGGGCTTCCCCTGCGCGGCCGGGCATCGCGGCGCGCCCCGGGAGCGGAGCCGCCTGGGAGGGGGCGCCGGCCGGCGTCCGCGCGCCGGGAGCCCGCCGACCCGTTCGACGCCGCCGTAGGATGAGGGGCCATGCCAGACACCGCGACGGGTTCCCCGACGAGCCATGGGCACGTCTCCCCGTTCGTGGAGATCGCCCGTGCCGACTGGGCCGCCCTCGCCCCCGCCACGCAGCTCCCGCTCCGGGAGACCGAGCTGGTGCAGCTGCGCGGCATCGGCGACCGGCTCGACATGCGCGAGGTCGAGGACGTCTACCTCCCGCTCAGCCGCCTGCTCAACCTCTACGTCACGGGCACGAAGAAGCTGCATCGCGACACGAGCGCGTTCCTCGGCGAGCGCGCCAAGAGCACGCCGTTCGTCATCGGCGTCGCGGGATCCGTGGCCGTCGGCAAGTCGACCGTCGCGCGCCTGCTCCGCGAGATGCTGGCCCGCTGGGACGACACCCCGCGCGTCGAGCTCGTGACCACCGACGGCTTCCTGCATCCGAACGCCGAGCTCGAGCGCCGCGGCCTCATGGAGCGGAAGGGCTTCCCCGAGTCGTACGACCGCCGGGCGCTGCTGCGGTTCGTCACGCAGGTCAAGAGCGGGGTGGCGGAGGTGCGCGCCCCGTTCTACTCGCACCTCGCCTACGACATCGTCCCGGGCGCCGAGGTGGTCGTGCGGCAGCCGGACGTGCTCATCATCGAGGGCCTCAACGTCCTCCAGCCGGCGGCGTCCGGCGCGAAGCTCGCGGTGAGCGACCTCTTCGACTTCTCGATCTACGTCGACGCCCGCACGCACGACATCGCGCAGTGGTACGAGGAGCGGTTCCTGAGCCTCCAGCGCGGCGCGTTCAGCAACCCGCGCTCCTACTTCCACCGGTACGCGGAGCTCAGCCCGGCCGAGGCCGTCGCGCGTGCACGCGGGATCTGGTCGGCCATCAACGAGCCGAACCTCGAGCAGAACATCCGCCCCACCCGGTCGCGCGCGACGCTCGTGCTGCGGAAGGACGCCGACCACTCGGTCGCCAACGTCCTGCTCCGGAAGCTCTGACCTACTCGAGGACCCCGTCGGCGACGATCCCGTCCACGTCGATGCACGTGAACGAGATGGACCAGCTGTCTCCGTCGCTCAGGCGGAACGCGCCCGTGAGGTCTACCTCGGAGGGCCATCGGAAGATCCAGTCGACGACGCCGGTGAGCGGCTCGCCGCCTCCGCTCATCACGCGTTCCGCGACGACACGATGCCCTCGACCGTCCTCCAGCGATGGCAGCACCGCGTAGGACGTCGAGCGCTCCGTCGCGTGAGGGCCCACCGGAGCCGTGGGCGTCTCGGCGCGGATGCACAGCCACGCCCCCGGTCGGACATCCAGGGTCCGTAACCTCACAGCGTGAGTGCCGCTCGTCCTCCTGATGATGCAGAACACGCTGCTCATGGTGGAGGAGGCCGGGATGCCCCGACGATCACCTCCACAGCGACTCCTGAAGGGAGCACCCTGGCGCGGGCCGGCTAGATGGCGAGGCGCTCCGTCACGAGAGCGGCGAGCTCCTGGGCGTGACGCTCGGCGGTCGCCTGGTCGGCGGCCTCCACCATCACGCGGATCATCGGCTCGGTGCCCGAGGCGCGCATGAGGATCCGGCCCGTGTCGCCGAGCTCGGCCTCGGCGCGCGCGACGGCCGCGTTCAGCTCCGCGTCGTCGCCCACGCGCTCGCGGTCGACGCCGCGCACGTTGATCATCACCTGCGGGTAGACGGTCATCACCGCGGCGAGCTCGTGCAGGCTCTTGCCGGTCGCCGCCATCTCGCCGAGCAGCTGGATGCCCGTGAGGATCCCGTCGCCGGTCGTCGCGTGCTCCGCGATGACGAGGTGCCCGGACTGCTCGCCGCCGAGGGAGTAGCCGCCCTCGTTCATGGCCTCGAGCACGTAGCGGTCGCCGACACGCGTCTGCAGCACCGTGACGTCGTTCTCGGCCATCGCGATGCGCAGGCCGAGGTTGCTCATGACGGTCGCCACGAGCGTCCGCTCCGCCAGCAGGCCGCGGCGGGCCATGGAGAGCGCGAGGACGGCCATGATCTGGTCGCCGTCGATGATCGCGCCCGTGTGGTCGACCGCGAGGCAGCGGTCGGCGTCGCCGTCGTGCGCGATGCCGACGTCGGCGCCGTGCTGGAGGACGGCCTCGGCCAGCAGGTCGAGGTGCGTGGATCCGACGCGGTCGTTGATGTTCATGCCGTCGGGGTCGTTGCCGATGACCGTGACGCGCGCGCCCGCATCGGTGAAGACCTCGGGGCTGATGCCCGCGGCGGCGCCGTGCGCGCAGTCGAGGACCACGTGGATCCCGTCGAGCCGGTGCTGCAGCGTGCCGAGCAGGTGGAGGACGTAGCGGTCCTCGGCGTCGGCGAAGCGGCGGATGCGGCCGACGTCCGCCCCCGTGGGGAGCAGGACGGGCAGGCTCAGCTGCGCCTCGATGCGGTCCTCGAGCTCGTCGGCGAGCTTCCGTCCGCCCGCGGCGAAGAACTTGATCCCGTTGTCGGGAGCGGGGTTGTGCGACGCGGAGATCATCACGCCGAAGTCGGCGTCGAAGTCCGCGATGAGGTACGCCGTGGCCGGCGTCGGGATGACCCCGGCGTCGAACACGTCGACGCCGGAGCTCGCGAGGCCGGCGGCCACGGCCGCCGCGATGAACTCGCCGGACACCCGGGGATCCCGGGCGACGACCGCGACGGGTCGTCGTCCGGCATCCCGGGCACCCTGGCCGAGCACATGCGCGGCGGCCTGGGCGAGGCGCAGGGCGAGGTCCGCGGTGATGGTCTCGCCGTTGGCGAGTCCGCGGACGCCGTCCGTGCCGAAGAGCCGGGGCATGGCTGCCGGGGTACCCGAGCGCCTTAGCGCTTCGAGAACTGGGGCGCCTTGCGGGCCTTCTTGAGTCCGGCCTTCTTGCGCTCCTTGACGCGCGCGTCGCGGCTGAGGAAGCCGTTCTTCTTCAGCACGGCGCGGTTGTTCTCCTCGTCGATCTCGTTGAGGGCGCGGGCGATGCCGAGGCGCAGGGCACCGGCCTGGCCGGAGGGGCCACCGCCGGAGATGCGCGCGACGACGTCGTAGCTGCCGAGGAGGTCGAGCACCTTGAACGGGTCGTTCACGAGCTGCTGGTGCAGCTTGTTGGGGAAGTAGTCCGCGAACTCACGGCCGTTGACCGTGATCGAGCCGGAGCCGGGGACGAGGCGCACGCGGGCGATGGCCTGCTTGCGTCGTCCGACGGCGCCGCCGGACACGTTGAGGACCGCGCGGGGGGCCTTGGGGGCCTCCTCGTTCGGGGTCTCGGTCGAGAAGCTCTCGGGAGCCACGTCGAGGGAGTCTGAGATCTGAGCCACTGGGTTCGATTCCTTCTGAGGTCTTTGGTCGTCGCTGTCGGCAGCCGGAGCTACTGAGCGACCTGGCCGAGGGTGTACGGGGTGGGCTGCTGAGCAGCGTGGGGGTGCTCGGGGCCCGCGTAGACCTTGAGCTTCTTCAGCTGCGCCGCACCCAGCGAGTTCTTCGGCAGCATGCCGCGGATGGCCTTCTCGACCGCGCGCGTGGGGTGCTTCTCGAGCATCTCGACGTAGGTGGTGGCCGTGAGGCCGCCCGGGTAGCCGGAGTGGCGGTAGGCCAGCTTCTTCTCGAGCTTCTGGCCCGTGAGCGCCACCTTCTCGGCGTTGACGATGATCACGAAGTCGCCCATGTCCATGTGGGGGGCGAACGTGGCCTTGTGCTTGCCGCGCAGGAGCGCGGCGGCGTGGCTGGCGAGACGGCCGAGGACGATGTCCGTGGCGTCGATGACGACCCAGTCGTGCTGGACCTCACTGGCCTTGGGGGAATAGGTGCGCGTCATTGATCTGACTGCCTTCTTTTCGAGGTGAGATGGTCGTGGATCCCGCTCCGTGGGCGTTCTGACGAGAACGCATCCGGTGGAGGGCTCAACCTTGTACGTCGCCGCACGCAGGCGTGCAGACAACCGGTTCAGAGTACGCGATCCGGGGCGATCAGGCAATCCCGGGCGTGTCGCGGATGCGGGCCAGGTCGCGCACGGCCTCCGCGGCGCCCTCGATGATCGTGTCCACCTCGTGCGCCGCCCGGCGGTTCCTAGTGATCTCGTTCCGCGCCGCGAGCTCCGCGTCGGGCGGGTAGCCCACCCGCTCGAGCTCCAGGCCGCGCGCGGGCATCACGGTGAACTCGCTCGTCCGCTCGCGGAGCTCCAGCAGCGCGCGGAGCCGCGCGACGCCGACGCGGCCGGACGCCGCCGCGACGCACGCGCCGACGAGGGCGCGCACCATGCTGTGGCAGAACGCGTCGGCCCGCACCGTGGCCTCGAGCGCGCCGTCGGCCGCGCGGGTCCAGGTCATCTCCTGGAGCGTGCGGATGGTCGAGGCCCCCTCGCGCGGCTTGCAGTAGGCGGCGAAGTCGTGGAGCCCGAGGAGGGCGCCCGCCGCCTCCTGCAGCACGGACGCGTCGAGGGCGACCGGGATCTCGACGGTGCGGTGGCGCTGCAGGGGGTCGCGGGGGCCGGCGGCGTCGGAGATCCGGTAGCGGTACGCGCGCCACGTCGCGGAGAACCGGGCGTCGAACCCGTCGGGCGCCGGGGCGCAGGCGAGCACGACGACGTCGGACCTCGCGCCGAGCACGCCGTTCATCCGGCGCGCGAGGGCCGCGGCGGCGCGGTCGGCGGAGGGGACGTGCGGCCCCTCCCCCGCAGCGCCCGCGGCCCGGCCCCGCGGCGGCCGGTCGAGGGACGCGATCTGCGCATCCGAGAGGTCGAGGTGCGCGACCTGGCCGGTCGCGTGCACGCCCGCGTCGGTCCGCCCGGCGACGACGAGCGTCGGCGCCGGCGGCGTCCGCGCGAGCAGCTGCGCGAGCGCGTCCTCGAGCGCGCCCTGCACGGTGCGGAGCCCGGGCTGCTTCGCCCAGCCGGCGAACCCCGTGCCGTCGTACGCGATGTCGAGGCGGAGGCGCGTGCTGGCGTCCCCCGCTCCGGCATCCGCGCTCATCGGGCGGCGGATCCCCGGGGCGGCGTCATGCCGACCTCGCGCTCGTACACGGCCGAGCGGCTCGCCTGCGTGAAGCCGAGGTGCTCGTACAGGCCGAGCGCGCCCGTCGGGCTGTCGGAGTCGACGTCGAGCACGGCGCGCTGGACGCCCTCCGCGCGGAAGCCCGCGAGGGCCGCGGAGAGGATCGCCTGGGCGAGCCCGCGGCCGCGGAACTCCCGGCGCACCCCGACGAGGGCGACGTACGCGGAGCTGTAGCCCGCCGCCTCCCAGTTCTCCGGCGTGACCTCGGCCATCGCGAAGCCCGCGACGACGGCGTCGTCCCCCTCGCCCGCCACGGCGATCACGGAGAGGTCGTCGCGCGCGGTCGGCAGCGAGAGGAAGGCCTCCCACCTCTCGACGCTGACGGGCTCGGATCCCCAGTGGTCGCGAAACACCTCGTTCTTGGCGAGGCGCGCCCGCTCCCACCACTCGCGCGTCACCGGGATCAGCCGGAGGCCGTCGGGCACCGGCACGTCGGGCAGGTCCTGGGCGAGGTCGCGGTGCATCTCGATGAAGTAGCGGCTCGGGGTGAACCCGCGCGACTCGAGGAGGGCGACATGGCCCGCGGAGTCGACCTGGACGTCGGCGCCCATGCGCGTCGGCACCGGGTCCGTGATGTGCGGGGCGGGCTGAGCGACGGCGAGGGACTGCCTGGCGCGCGCGATCTGCCAGTCGAGCAGCCGCCCGCCGATGCCGCGCCGCCGGGCGTCGGGGCGCACGGATCCGGACACGTTCGCGCGGACGACGGTCTCGTCGTCCGGCTTGACGACCGCGACGCCCTCGGCCACGAGGCGCCCGTCGGCGTCGACGGCCACGACCGTGTCGCGCGCGAGGTCGACGAAGGAGAAGCCCTGCGCCATCTCGATCTCCTCGCGGGTGGCGCGGTGGTCGGGGTGGTCGGCGTCGGCCACGACGCTCATGTGCTCGACGAGGGCGTCGACGTCGTCCGGGGAGATGGGGCGCCAGGTGATCCCCTCGGGCCCCTCGGGGAGCGGGATCGGCGCGGAGGAGGAGGCGTCCGGCATGGTCGTGCTGCTGTCGGTCATCCGTCCAGGGTACCGGGGCCGTGCGCACGGGCGCCGGGATGCCCGGACGCGCGAGAGCCCCCGACGCGCAGCGCGACGGGGGCTCTCGGGGTGGTGCGGTGCTACTTGTCGGACTTCTCCGCGGCGTCGGCCTCGACCTCGGCGGCGGCCTCGTCGGTCGCCTCCGCGGGGGTCGCGTCGGTGTGCTCGACGGCGTCGGTCTCCTCGACGGGGACCTCCGCTTCCTCCGCGGGCGCCTCGGCGACCGGGGCCGCGGCGGCCGGGGCCGTCGTGGTGGAGGTGCGCGAGGAACGGACCTTCGGGGTCACGGGCTCGAGCACGAGCTCGATCTGCACCATGGGGGCGTTGTCGCCCTTGCGGAAGCCGAGCTTCGTGATGCGGGTGTAGCCGCCGTCGCGCTCGGCGACGAGGGGCGCGATCTCCGTGAAGAGCTCGTGCACGACGCTCTTCGAGGGGATGATCCCCATGACGCGGCGGCGGGCGTGAAGGTCTCCGCGCTTGGCGAACGTCACGAGGCGCTCCGCGACGGGACGCAGGCGCTTGGCCTTCGTCTCGGTCGTCTTGATGGACTTGTGCTCGAAGAGGCTCTGGGCCAGGTTCGCGAGCATGAGGCGCTCGTGCGCCGGGCCGCCTCCGAGGCGGGGACCCTTGGTGGGCTTGGGCATGGTCTTGTCTCCGTAAGTGTCGAAAGAAGGCGTACGGCCGAGGCCGGACGGATCAGTTGGTGGTGGTCTCGTCCTCGTCGTAGCTGTAGTAGTGCGCGCCGTCGAAGCCGGGGACGGCGTCCTTCAGCGACAGACCGAGCTCGACCAGCTTGTCCTTGACCTCATCCACCGACTTCTGTCCGAAGTTGCGGATGTTCATGAGCTGCGTCTCCGAGAGGGCGACGAGCTCGCTGACGTTGTTGATGCCCTCGCGCTTCAGGCAGTTGTACGACCGGACCGAGAGGTCGAGGTCCTCGATGGGCATCGACAGCTCGGAGCTGAGGACGGCGTCGACCGGCGCGGGGCCGATCTCGATGCCCTCTGCGGCCGAGTTGAGCTCGCGCGCCAGGCCGAACAGCTCCGTGAGCGTGCGGCCGGCGGACGCGATCGCGTCGCGCGGCGTGATGGCCGACTTGGTCTCGACGTCGACCACGAGGCGGTCGAAGTCGGTGCGCTCGCCGGCACGGGTGGCCTCGACGCGGTAGGTGACCTTGAGCACGGGCGAGTAGATCGAGTCGACCGGGATCTGGCCCGCCTCGCTGAACTCGCTGCGGTTCTGGGTCGCCGAGACGTAGCCGCGGCCGCGCTCGATCGTCAGCTCCAGCTCGAACTTCGCCTTCTCGTTGAGCGTGGCGATGACGAGCTCGGGGTTGTGGATCTCGACGCCGGCCGGAGCCGAGATGTCGGCGGCCGTGACCTGGCCCGCACCCTGCTTGCGCAGGTACGCGGTGATCGGCTCGTCGTGCTCGCTGGAGACGACGAGGCCCTTGATGTTGAGGATGATCTCGGTCACGTCCTCCTTCACGCCGGGGACGGTGCTGAACTCGTGCAGCACGCCGTCGATCCGGATGCTGGTGACGGCCGCGCCGGGGATGGACGAGAGGAGCGTGCGGCGGAGCGAGTTGCCGAGCGTGTAGCCGAAGCCGGGCTCGAGCGGCTCGATGACGAACCGCGAGCGGAACTCCGAGATGGACTCCTCGGTGAGGGTGGGGCGCTGCGCAATGAGCACTGTGTTGTTTCCTTTCGGCGAGGCGTCCGCTATATGACGCCTGCGATGCCCCCCGGGTGGCGGCCCGGGCGGGTAGTGAATTGGTCGATCGGACACACGGCGGATCGGCCGACGCCGTCCCCTCCTGGTGGAGCGGGACGGCAGCGACCGATCAGCGCGAGCTAGACGCGGCGGCGCTTGGGCGGGCGGCAGCCGTTGTGCGCCTGCGGGGTGACGTCGTTGATCGAGCCCACCTCGAGGCCGGCGGCCTGGAGCGAGCGGATCGCGGTCTCGCGGCCGGAGCCGGGTCCCTTGACGAACACGTCGACCTTCTTCATGCCGTGCTCCTGCGCCTGGCGGGCGGCCGACTCGGCGGCGAGCTGCGCGGCGAACGGCGTCGACTTGCGCGAGCCGTTGTAGCCGACGACGCCCGAGGACGCCCAGCTGATGACGGCACCGGTCGGGTCCGTGATCGAGACGATGGTGTTGTTGAAGGTGCTCTTGATGTGGGCCTGGCCCACGGCGATGTTCTTCTTGTCCTTGCGGCGCGGCTTGCGAACGGCCGACTTGGGTGCTGCCATGGAATTCTCCTGTGTCTACGGGTGGCGAGGCGCGGGCCGAGGGCCTAGCGCGCCTTCTTCTTGCCGGCTACGGTGCGCTTCGGGCCCTTGCGGGTGCGAGCGTTGGTCTTCGTGCGCTGCCCGTGGACAGGGAGGCCGCGGCGGTGGCGGATGCCCTCGTAGCTGCCGATCTCGACCTTGCGTCGGATGTCGGCGGCCACCTCGCGGCGGAGGTCGCCCTCCACCTTGAAGTTCCCGTCGATGTAGTCGCGGAGGGCGATGAGCTGGTCGTCGCTCAGGTCCTTGACGCGGATGTTCTTGTCGATGCCGGTGTCCTCGAGGGTCTTGACGCTCGAGGTGCGGCCGACGCCGTAGATGTACGTGAGTGCGATCTCGACGCGCTTGTCGCGCGGGAGGTCGACGCCTGCTAGACGTGCCATTGAGGCTTCTCCTGGTGGTGGATGGAGGTCTGCAGCAGAGCCTGTGCATCGGCCTCCGACCGATGGTGTCCCCCGGATCCCTCAGGACCCCGGCTTCCGGCGCTGCTGTCGTTCTTCTTCTGGTGGTGCTGGTGGTGGTGCCGTGCGGTCGTGCTGACTAGCCCTGGACCTGCTTGTGGCGGGGGTTGTCGCAGATGACGCGCACGCGGCCGTTGCGTCGGATGACCTTGCACTTCTCGCAGATCCTCTTGACGCTGGGGTTGACCTTCATGATGCTTCCTTGCTTTCGTTCTCGCTGGCCTCGTGCCACCGCGGATGCGGGGCCGTTCCTTGTGCAGCAGGCCTACTTGTAGCGGTAGACGATCCGGCCGCGGGTGAGGTCGTACGGGCTCAGCTCCACGATCACGCGGTCCTCGGGGAGGATGCGGATGTAGTGCTGACGCATCTTGCCCGAGATGTGGGCGAGGACCTTGTGCCCGTTGCTCAGCTCAACGCGGAACATCGCGTTCGGCAGAGCTTCGACAACTCCGCCTTCGATCTCGATGACGCCGTCTTTCTTGGCCATATACTCACTGTCGCTAGAGGTGGTGTCTGCTGTTCGTGCGGATGCGCATCATGGTGAGACGCAGGTGCTCGTGGCACGCCGGGAGGCGGCTGAGCACCAAGGGTCGAGAGTACGGCATCCCCGGGCGTGTCGCAATTCTCCCCGCGTGTCGCGGGCGGATCCGCGGATCCTGCGCTAGCGGGCGCACGACGCGCCGGACGCACGACGGGCCGGACGGTCGCCCGTCCGGCCCGTGCTGGTCGCGTGCCGGTGATGGCACCGCTGGCGCGACGGCTACGCGCGGTGGCGCGGGGCGCTGCGGCGGTCGGCCTGGGCGGCGTCGACGACGGCGACGAGGTCGGGCGTCAGCGGGTGCTGGTCGTCGAGGCCCGTGACGCGGCGCACGAGGTCCGCCGCCGTGTCCGTCGCGAGCAGGCCCTGCAGCTCGAGCGCCTGCGGGTCGCCCGCGGGATCGAAGCGGAGCGCCTGCCCCATCGCGCGCACGAGCGCCGCGTACGGCAGCCCGCGCTCGGCGAGCTGCGACGCGGGACCCACGAAGCGCTCCTCGCGGGAGAGCTTGCGCAGCGGCTGGCGGCCGACGCGCTCGACCGTGTCGGCGAGCGCCTGGTTGGCGAAGCGCGCGAGGTTCTTCTCGCGGTACGCCGCCTGCTCCCCCTCGTCGAGCCCGTGCTTCGCGACGAGCAGCGCGCTCGTCTCCTCGAGCACCTGGCGCACCTCGTCGGCGACCTCGGGGATCGCCATCGCGTCCGACTGGCTCACGGCGCCGCGCGCGTAGCCGTGGTAGGCCACGGTCGCGTGGCCCGTGTTCACCGTGAAGAGCTTCCGCTCGATGTAGGGCGCGAGGTCGTCGACGAACGTGGCGCCCGCGATCTCGGGCACGGCGTCGCCGAACGGCGTGCGCTCCACGACCCACTCCGAGAAGTCCTCGACGGTCACGTCGAGGCCCGCGGCGGGATCCTGGTTCGGCACGATGCGGTCGACGGCCGTGTTCGCGAACACCGCGCGTCCGAGGGCGTCGGTCTCGTCGCCGAGCGCCTTCGCGATCTCGTCGCGGAGGGTGTCGGTCGCGTTGATCGCGTTCTCGCACGCCATGACGGCGACGGGGCCGAGGTCGGCCGAGCGCGCGCGGAGGCCGGCGGCGATCGCGGGGGCGACGAAGCGGAGGATGGCGGGTCCCACCGCGGTCGTCACGACCTCGGCCGTCGCGATCTCCTGGATGAGCGCCTCGCCGTCGGCCGCGCTGTCGATCGCGCGGAAGCCCGTGACGGTCCAGTCGCGCGCATGCGGGCCGACCTCGGTCACGCGGTAGGAGTCGGCGGACGCGAGGTGCCCGATGAGCTCGGCGTTGACGTCGGCGAAGACGACCTCGTAGCCGGCCTCGTGCAGGATCAGCCCGACGAAGCCGCGCCCGATGTTGCCCGCGCCGAAGTGGACGGCCTTCACGCCTCGTTCACCTCGGCCAGGAGGGCGTACAGCGCCGCGGCATCGGGGGCGTCGAGGAGCTTCTGCACCTCGTCGTCGTCGCTGAAGATGATGGCGATCTTGCTGAGGATGTCGAGGTGGCCGTTGTCCTTGCCGGCGATGCCGACCACGAAGCGCACCTCGTTGCCCGCCCAGTCGATGGGGGCGTCGTAGCGGACGAAGGAGAGGGCGGAGTCGAGGATCGTGTCCTTGCCCTCGTTGGTGCCGTGCGGGATGGCGAGGAGGTTGCCCATGTAGGTCGAGACGCTCGTCTCGCGCTCGAGCATGTACCCCTGGTACTCGGGGGTGACGGCGCCCGCGGCGACGAGGATGCCCGCCGCCTCGGCGATGGCCTCCTCGACGGAGGACGCGGTGCCGCCGACGCGGATCTGGGCGGGTTCGAGGACGTTCGACATGGTGCTCCTGACGTGTGTGCGTGGTGCGGGGGCCGGGCGCCTTCCAGCATGGCCCAGCCTCCGCGGTGCGGTGGTGCGGGGGTCCGCCGCGCGGGCGGACCCCGGGTGATCAGCTGTCCGAGCGCTGCTTCCGGACCAGCTCGACGATCTCGTCGTAGCGCGGCGAGTTCATGAAGTTGTCGACGGAGACGTGCTCCGAGGACGGGCTCTTCTGGCGGGCGCGGTCGGTGAGCTCGCGCTGCGTGATCACGAGGTCGGCCGTGCCGTCGAGGGCCGCGATCGCCTTGTTGACGACCGTGACGTCGGTGACGCCGGCCTTCTTCATCTTGTTGCGGAGCACCGAGGCGCCCATGGCGGACGAGCCCATGCCGGCGTCGCAGGCGAACACGATGTCCTGGATGCGGGTGGCCGTGGCCGTGCCGCCGTCCGTGCCCGTGCCGGTGGCGCTCGCGCCGTCGGCGAGGCCGCCGACCGTGCCCGCGGTGCCGGTCTCGGCGCCGAGGCCGGAGAGGATCGAGGACTCCTTGCCCTTGTTGGCCTGCGTCGCGGCGACCGCGGCGCCGAAGTCGCCCTCGGTCTTCTTGCCGGTGCGGAGGATGACCGCCGCGACGACGAAGGTGACCGCCGCCGAGATGATGACCGAGAGGATCACGCCCGGGAAGCTGTCGCTGGCGGTCTGCCCGAGCACGGCGATGATGCTGCCGGGCGAGGCGGGGGCGCGGAGGCCCGAGCCGAACGCGACGTTGGTCGCGACGCCGGACGCGCCACCCGCGATGACCGCGAGGAACAGGAGCGGCTTGGAGAGCACGTAGGGGAAGTAGATCTCGTGGATGCCGCCGACGAACTGGATGAGGATCGCGCCGGGGGCGGTGGAGCGGGCGGCACCCGCACCGAAGATCGCGAACGCGAGGAGCACGCCGAGGCCGGGGCCGGGGTTCGCCTCGAGCAGGAACAGGATGCTCTTGCCCTTCTCCAGCGACTCGGCGGTGCCGAGCGGCGTGAGGATGCCCTGGTTGATGGCGTTGTTGAGGAACAGGACCTTGGCGGGCTCGATCACGATGCTCGTGAGCGGCAGCAGGTTGTTGTCGACGAGGAAGCCGACCCCGCCGCCGAGGACCGACGTGATCGCGCGGATGATCGGGGTGAGGCCGAAGAAGGCGCCGATCGCGAAGACCGCGCCGAGGATCCCGGCGGAGAAGTTGTTGACGAGCATCTCGAAGCCGGGGCGGATCCGGTCGATCCAGAGCCGCTCGATGACCTTGAGCAGGTACGCCGCGAGCGGGCCCGTGATCATGGCGCCGAGGAACATCGGGCTGCCGCCCTCGAAGTACGGGTCGCCGATGGTGCCGGCGATGACGCCCATGGTGGCGATGGTCGCGACCACGCCGCCGCGGGCGTCGTAGACCATGCGGCCGCCGGTGTTCGCGATGAGCAGCGGCAGGAGGAAGAACAGGATCGGGCTGATCAGCTTCGCGATGTCCGCGTTCGGCAGGTAGCCGTCCGGGATGAACAGGGCCGTGAGCAGGCCCCAGGCGATGAACGCCGCGATGTTCGGCATGATCATGCCGCTGAGGAACGTGCCGAACTTCTGCACGCCGAGCCGCACGGTCTTGCCCGTGCTGCGGGTGGGTGACGTCGTCGTCATGGGGGTGGTGCTCCTGTTCGTGGTGGTGGCGGGCCTGCTGCGGCCCGCCGTGCTGCGGGTGGAGGGATGTGCGGTGGTGCGGTGGAGAGGGCCGTGCGGTGGGTCGGTGGTGCGGATCAGACGGTGGCAGGCGCCGATGCCGCGGTGACCGCGGCGCGCGCCTCGACGGCGCTGTCGGCGGCGAGGGCGACGGCGGCCAGGGCCTCCGCCTCCTCGCGCGTGTGGAGAGCGAGCTCGGCGCGCACGTCGGCGAGGGCCGCGGGCGACATCGAGAGGCTGGTGGCGCCGAGGCCGACGAGCACGACGGCGAGCAGCGGGTCGGCCGCCGCCTCGCCGCAGATGCCCACCGGCTTGCCGAGCGCGCGGCCCGCGGTGCCGACCTCCTGCACGAGGCGGAGGACGGCGGGGTGCCACGGATCCTGGAACGCGGCCACGGATCCCAGCAGGCGGTCGGCCGCGAGCGTGTACTGCGTGAGGTCGTTGGTGCCGATGCTCGCGAAGTCGGCGTTGGCGAGGATCCGGTCGGCGAGGAGCGCGGAGGACGGGACCTCCACCATCACGCCGACGGTCGTGAGGCCCAGCTCGCGGCCGAGGGCCGTGAAGTAGCGCGCCTCCTCGACGGTCGAGACCATGGGCGCCATGACCCACAGGTCGGCGTCGGTGGCGGCGTCGGCCTGCGCGAGCGCGGTGAGCTGGTCGCGGAGGATCTGCTCGTTGGCCCGCAGCGCGCGGAGGCCGCGGAGCCCGAGGGCCGGGTTCTCCTCGTCGGCGTCGTTGAGGAAGCTCAGCGGCTTGTCGGCGCCGGCGTCGAGCGCGCGGACGACGACCTTCTGCCCGGGGAACGCCTCGAGCAGGCGCGTGTAGTGCGCGCGCTGCTCGTCGACCGTCGGCGCGCTCGTGGCGTCGAGGAAGAGGAACTCGGTGCGGAAGAGCCCGACGCCCTCGGCGCCCTTCTCGACCGCGTCGGCCGCACCGTCGGCGGATCCGAGGTTGGCGAGCAGCGGGATCGCGGTGCCGTCGGCGAGCGCGCCGGGTCCGGTGGGGACGGCGACGCGCGCCTTCCGGGCGGCGATGGCGTCGCGCGCGGCGGACTCCTCGTCGGCGCTCGGGTCGACCGTGACGGCGCCCGTCAGCGCGTCCACCACGACGGTCTCGCCGTCGGCCAGGTCGGCGGCCGCGGCGACGCCGACGACCGCGACGATCGCCTTCTCACGGGCGAGGATCGCCGTGTGCGAGGTGGGCCCGCCGTCGGTCGTGATGAGGGCGAGCACCTTGTCGAGGTCGAGGAGGGCGGTGTCGGCGGGGGCGAGGTCGCGGGCGACGAGCACGAAGGCGTGGTCGGGATCCGGCACGCCGGGGGCCGCGACGCCCTGCAGGTGCGCGACGACGCGCTGCGAGACGTCGTCGAGGTCGGTGGCGCGCTCGCCCATGTAGCCGCCCATGCTGAGGAGCAGGTCGCGGAAGCCGGCGAAGGCCTCGTGCACGGCGCGCTCGGCAGTGCGTCCCGTGGCGAGGCGGGCGGTGATGTCGTCGACGAGGGTGGGGTCCTCGGCCATGAAGGCCTGCGCCTCGAGGACGTCCTTCGCGGCGCCGCCGGCCTTCTCCCCGCGGATGCGGATGTCGGCGGCCGTCGCGGCGAGGGACGCGCTCACGCGGATCCGCTCCTCGTCGGCGGTCAGCGCGCTCGCGGTGTCGGCGGGCTCGGGGAGCGGGTCGGGCATCCGGATGACGGGACCGACGGCGGATCCCCGGCCGATGCCGATGCCGTTCAGGACGCGGGAGCTCATGCGGCGTCCAGATCCGACTCGAGGAGCGTCGCGAGGTCGGTGACGACCTGCTCGGCGTTCTCGCCCTCGGCGGAGACGACGACCTCGTCGCCCGTGTCGACGCCCAGCGAGATCACGCCGAGGATGCTCGCGGCGTTGACGCTGCGGTCGCCCTTGGCGAGCTGCACGGGGATCCCGGCCTTCGCGGCGGCCTGCGTGAACAGCGAGGCGGGGCGGGCGTGCAGCCCGTGCGACGAGGCGATGGTGACGGTGCGTTCTGCCATGGTGGCTCCTTCGGTCGGCCCCGGCGGTGGGGCCCTGGTGGGCGGGCGTCGTGCTGTCGTGCGGGTCGTGCGGTGTCGGCGCGGGGCGGGAGGTCAGGTGACGGGCGGGGATCCCCCGACGGGACGGCCGTGCAGCCCCGGGCCGAGGCGGAGCGAGCGGGCACCCTGGCGCATGGCGGCGACAGCCCGGTCGAGCGCGGCACGAGCTCCCTCGGGGCGCGCGGCGTCGGCGTCGAGGAGCACCGCGGTCGCGCCCTCGTCGGCGGCGGCCTCGCGCACGTCGTCGAGCCGGTCGGCGAGGTGGGCGCCGAGGAGGACGACGTCCATGCCGGCGGCGTCGAGGCGCACCTGCGCGAGGGATCCGGCGACGGCCTCGATCTCGAGCCCGTCGGCCTCGGCGAGCGCGCGGAGGCGCTGGGCGAGGAAGGTGCTGGATGCGCCGGAGCCGCAGACGACGAGGATCCTCCCGGTCATGCTGTGCCTCCTCGCGTCGTCGCTGGTCGTCCCATCGTGCTCCGCGGGAGGGCGCGGGTGCCAGCAGATCCGATTCCGCGGGGTAGGAAGACCAGGCCGGCGGGCGTCCGGGCGGGCCTCGACGGCGGGCGCGGATGGTTGACTCGTCTCCGAGAGCGGCACGCTCCGTCCGCCGCCCGAGGGGACGAGATCCGCCGCGCAGGGAGACGACCATGCTGAGCGAGAACCAGGAGAGGCTGCTGGACTACCTGTCCACGGCCGACCGCTGGGTCGAGGCCGGCGAGCTCGCGGACCGCCTCGGGGTCACCACGCGCAGCGTCCGCAACTACGTCACGGCGGTGCGCGAGCGCTCGACCGTGGCCATCGCCTCCTCCCCCGACGGCTACCGGATCGACGCCGGCAGCTACGCCCGCCACCTCGGCACGCGCACGGGCGGCGATCCTCAGGGCACGCCCCGCGACCGCCTGCACGCGCTCGTCCGCCGCCTCGGCGACGCGCCCGACGGCCTCGACGTCTTCGCGCTCGCGGGCGAGCTGCACGTGAGCGAGTCCACGGTCGAGGCGGACCTCCGGAAGGTGCGCGCCCTCGTCGAGGACGCCGGGCTCGCCCTCCGCCGGGCCGGATCCACCGTCGCGCTCGAGGGCTCGGAGCGCGACTTCCGTCGGCTGCTGTCGCGCATGTTCCGCGACGAGAGCGCGCAGGGCTTCCTGCCGCTCGAGACGGTGCAGCGGGAGTTCGCGTCCGACTCCCTCCGCGCGTTCAAGACGGACCTGATCCGCGAGCTGACCGAGGGCGGCTTCTTCGTCAACGAGTACGGGGTCGACAACGTGCTGCTGCACGTGGCGATCGCCGTCGACCGGCTCGCGCGGGCGCCGCGGCGGACGGACGCGGACGCGGATCCCTCCGTGGACGCCGCGCTCGGCGCCGCGTCCGCGCCCACGGGACCGGCCGCCGCCGACGACGCCGCGTCACCCGTGCCCTCCGCCGATCCCACCGCCCTCGCGATCCGGACCGTGCTGGCCCGTCTCCTCGCCGCGCACTTCGACGTGCCGGTGCCCGCCGGGGACGTGGCCTACCTCGCGCTCCTCGTCCGCACGCGCGTCGTCACGCCCGGCAACGAGCAGTCCCTCGCGACCGTGATGCGCGAGCACGTCGTCGAGAGCGACCTGGACGTGGTGCGGGCCATCGTCCGCCGCGTGAAGCAGGAGTACCTGGTCGACCTCGAGGACGAGGACTTCACGGTGCGCTTCTCGCTGCACCTCGGCAATCTCGTCGCCCGCGCCGCCGACCGGTCCTTCTCGCGCAACCCGCTGGCCCGCTCCATCAAGACCTCGTACCCGATGACCTACGAGATCGCCGTCTTCATCGCGAGCGAGGTGCAGCGGCGGCGCGGGATCGCGATCAACGACGACGAGATCGCCTACATCGCCCTGCATGTGGGATCGCACCGGGAGCGCGTCGCCCGACGGGACGACCGGGTCGCCTGCGCGCTGGTCTGCCCGAACTACTACGACCTGCACCAGATCATGCGCCAGCGCATCGAGCAGGCCCTCGGCGCCGACATCAGCGTGGACGCCGTGGTCACCCGCACCGACGTCGACGCGGACGCCCTCGGGGTGCAGCTCGTGATCGACGCCACGGGGACGCGCCCGCCTGCCGACGACGTCGTCGTGGTCCAGCCGCTGCCGACGCCCGACGACATCGAGGCGATCCGCCGGGCGGTCGCCCGCGTCCGCCGCCACGCGCGCCGCAGCTCCATGAAGCACGACCTGCTCCGCTTCCTCGACGAGTCGCTGTTCTTCCGCGACCTGCACGCACCCGACGAGGAGGCGATGATCCGGCTGCTCGGCCAGCGGATGGTCGAGCAGGGCATCATCGAGCCCGAGTACATCGAGGGCGCCATCGAGCGCGAGCGCCTGTCGTCGACCGCGTTCACCGACACGCTCGCCGTGCCGCACTCGCTCGCCATGACCGCGCACCGCACCGCCATCGCCATCGTCGTCAACGACGAGGCGATGCAGTGGGGCGGCAACCGCGTCCACGTGGTCGCGCTCGTCGCCTTCAGCGCGAGCGGGCGCACGAGCTTCCAGCACGTCTTCGACCAGTTCGTCGAGGTCTTCTCCGACCACCGCGACGTGCAGGCGATCATGCGGGCGTCCGGATCGCACGGCTCCTTCATCGAGGAGCTCGTGCACGTCATGGACACCTGACCGGCTAGCGCGGGCGGAGCGGGTCAGCCGCGTCGCGCGACGATCAGGGCGCGACGGGCGTGACGCCGAGCGGCACGAGGCGCGACGCCCCGCCGTCGGCGAGCGTGAGCACCCAGATGCCGCGCGCGTGCACCGCGACGGAGTGCTCCCAGTGCGAGGCCATGCTGCCGTCGACCGTGGCGACGGTCCAGTCGTCGTCGAGCACGCGCGTCTCCGCGTCGCCGTCGGTGATCATCGGCTCGATCGCGACGACGAGCCCGGGCTTGACCGCCGGACCCCTGCCGCGCACGCGGTAGTTGAACACCGGCGGATCCTCGTGCATGCTCCGGCCGATGCCGTGGCCCGTGTAGTCCATGACGATGCCGAAGGATCCGGCCGCCTCGACGCTCTCCTCGACGGCCTCGCCCACCTCGTTGAGATGCGACGCGGTCGCGAGCCGGGCGATGCCCGCCCAGAGCGAGTCCTCCGTGATGCGGGACAGCCGCTCGCGGGCCTCGACGACGTCGGGGCGCGCGGGATCCGGCACCACGACCGTCATGGCCGAGTCGCCGTTCCAGCCGTCGATCTCGGCGCCGCTGTCCACCGAGACGATGTCGCCCGGCTGCAGCACGCGGTCGCCGGGGATGCCGTGCACGACCTCGTCGTTGACGGAGACGCACACGGTGTGGCGGTATCCCGGCACGAGCTGGAAGTTGGAGCGGCCGCCGAGCGCGCGGATGGCGGCGTCGGCTGCGGCGTCGAGCTCGCCCGTCGTGACGCCGGGCGCGATGAGCCCGCGGACGGCGTCGAGCGACGCCGCGGTCGCGAGGCCGGGCGCGACCATGCGGCGGATCTCGTCCGGGGTCTTGTAGATCCCCGGCGTGCGGCGGAGCGCGCCCACGTCGCTACGCGCGGCCGGCGTCGGAGGAGGGGCGGACGCCGCGGCCCGCGAGGGCGGCGCGGATGCGCTCGGCGACCTCGTCGACCTCGCCCAGCCCGTCGACCTCGACGAGCAGGCCGCGGTCGCGGTAGACGTCGATGAGGGGGCTCGTCTCGCGGACGTAGACCTCCTGGCGGTGCCGGATCTCGTCCTCGCCGTCGTCGGCGCGACCCTGCTCGGCCGCGCGGCGGGTCAGCCGGGCGACGACCTCCTCCTCGTCCGCGACGAGCTGGATGACGGCGTCGAGCTCCTGGCCCCATCCCTGCAGCAGCTCCTCGAGGTACGCGACCTGGTCGAGCGTGCGCGGGTAGCCGTCGAGCAGGAAGCCCGCCTGCGCGTCCTCCTCCTGGAGGCGCGCGGTGATGAGGCTGTTGGTGAGCTCGTCGGGGACGTAGTTGCCCGCGTCCACCAGCGCCTGCACCTGCTGGCCGAGCTCGGTGCGGTCCTTGATGTTCTGGCGGAAGATGTCGCCGGTCGAGACGTCGGGGATCCCGTACTCGGCCGCGATGCGCTTCGCCTGCGTGCCCTTGCCTGCACCGGGAGGGCCGACGATCAGGAGCCGGGTCACTTGAGCAGCCCCTCGTAGTGCCGCTGCTGCAGCTGCGAGTCGATCTGCTTCACCGTCTCGAGGCCGACGCCGACCACGATCAGGATGCTCGCGCCGCCGAACGGGAAGTTCTGGTTCGCGCCGACGAGCGACAGGGCGATGAGCGGCAGGAGCGCGATGAGCCCGAGGTACAGCGAGCCCGGCAGCGTGATGCGCGTGAGCACGTAGTCGAGGTACTCGGCCGTCGGGCGTCCCGCGCGGATGCCGGGGATGAAGCCGCCGTACTTCTTCATGTTGTCGGCGACCTCCTCCGGGTTGAAGGTGATGGCGACGTAGAAGTACGTGAAGCCGACGATGAGGAGGAAGTACATCGCCATGTAGAGCGGGTGGTCGCCGGTGGTGAGGTTGTCGGTGATCCACTGCACCCACGGCGCCGGCGGCTGGCCGACGGCCGGCTGGTTGAACTGCGCCACGAGCGCGGGCAGGTACAGCAGCGACGAGGCGAAGATGACGGGCACGACGCCGGCCATGTTCACCTTGATGGGGATGTAGGTGTTGTTGCCGCCGTAGGTGCGGCGGCCGACCATGCGCTTGGCGTACTGGACGGGGATCCGGCGCTGCGACTGCTCGACGTACACGACCGCGGCGACGACGAGGAGCCCGACGGCGATGACCAGGAGGAAGACCTCCCAGCCGCGGCTCTGCTGGATCGCGATGAGCGAGGTCGGGAACGCGGCGGCGACCGAGGTGAAGATGAGGAGCGACATGCCGTTGCCGATGCCGCGCTCGGTGATGAGCTCGCCCATCCACATGATGAGGCCGGTGCCGGCGGTCATCGTGATGACCATGAGCATGATCGCGTACCAGGCGTCGTTCGTGACGAGCTGCGTGCAGGCACTGACGTTGGTCTGGCCGAACAGCGCACCGCTGCGCGCGACCGTGATGAGCGTCGTGGACTGGAGCACCGCGAGGGCGATCGTGAGGTAGCGCGTGTACTGCGTGAGCTTGGCCTGGCCGGACTGGCCCTCCTTGTAGAGGGTGTCGAAGTGCGGGATGACCACGCGGAGCAGCTGGACGATGATCGACGCCGTGATGTACGGCATGATGCCCAGCGCGAAGATGGAGAGCTTCAGCAGCGCCCCGCCGCTGAAGAGGTTGACGAGCTCGTAGAGGCCCGAGGTGCCCTGGTTCGCCGCGAGGCACGACTGCACGTTGGCGAAGTCGACGAACGGCGCCGGGATGAAGGATCCGAGGCGGAAGAGGGCGATGATGCCCAGCGTGAACCCGATCTTGCGACGCAGATCGGGGGTGCGGAAGATCCTGACGACGGCGCTCAACACGGAGGGTGTCCTGCTTTCTGTGGGAGGTCCGCCGGGAGGCGGGGGTCGGGCCGACCCGATGCGGCCCCAGGTGCCGGTAGGGGCGGTCGGTTTCCCGACCGCCCCTGCCGTTGCGTCCTGAAGTGCTACTTGACGGAGCCGCCTGCTGCGACGATCTTCTCCGCAGCGGAGCCGGAGACCTTGTCGACAGCAACCGTCAGCTTAACCGAGATGTCGCCGTCCCCGAGGACCTTGACCTTCTCGTTCTTGCGCACGGCACCCTTGGCGACCAAGTCGCTCGTGGTGACGTCGCCGCCGTCGGGGTAGAGCACGGCGAGCTTCTCCAGGTTCACGACCTGGTACTCGACGCGGAACGGGTTCTTGAACCCGCGGAGCTTCGGGGTGCGCATGTGCAGCGGCATCTGCCCACCCTCGAAGCCGACGCGGACCGTGTAGCGGGCCTTCGTGCCCTTGGTGCCACGACCCGCGGTCTTGCCCTTCGAGCCCTCACCGCGGCCGACACGCTGGCGTGCCTTCTTGGCCCCGGCGGCGGGACGGAGGTGGTGGACCTTGAGGACCTGCTCGCGCTTGACCGTCTCCGTCGAGCCGACCGTGGTCGTCTCGGCGGAAGCGGCCGCGGCGGCGGGGGCCTTCGCGGTCTTCTTGGGTGCGGCCTTGGGCGCCTTCACGGGCGCCGCCTCGGCCGACTCGTTCTTCTCAGCCATCAGTCGATCTCCTCCACCTTCACCAGGTGCGCGACGGTGTTGACGTAGCCGCGGTTCTGGGCGTTGTCCTCTCGGACCACCACGGCACCGATGCGACGGAGCCCGAGGCTCCGCAGGGTGTCGCGCTGGTTCTGCTTCTCGCTGATCTTGGACTTGATCTGCGTCACTCGGAGCTGAGCCATCAGACACCTGCCTTCGCGTCGGCCTCGGCACGCTGGGCGCGGAGGATGCGGGCCGGGACGACCTGCTCGAGCTCGAGCCCACGACGGGCTGCGACGGCGCGCGGCTCCTCGAGCTGCTTGAGCGCCTCGACCGTGGCGTGCACGATGTTGATCGTGTTCGACGAGCCGAGCGACTTGCTCAGGACGTCGTGGATGCCGGCGCACTCGAGCACCGCGCGGACGGGGCCACCGGCGATGACGCCGGTACCCGCGGACGCGGGGCGCAGGAGGACGACTCCGGCGGACGCCTCACCCTGCACGGCGTGCGGGATGGTCAGGCCGATGCGGGGGACGCGGAAGAAGTTCTTCTTCGCCTCCTCGACGCCCTTGGAGATGGCGGTCGGGACCTCGCGGGCCTTGCCGTAGCCGACGCCCACCAGTCCGTTGCCGTCTCCGACGATCACGAGCGCGGTGAAGCTGAAGCGACGACCGCCCTTGACGACCTTGGACACGCGGTTGATGGTGACGACGCGCTCCAGGAACTGGCTCTTGTCGGCATCACGGCCACCGCGGCTGTCGCGGCCGCCCTGGTTCCGGTCGCGCCCGCCACGACGGCCGTCGCGGCCCTCGTTCTGCGCGGGTGCGGTGGACGCCGCGGTCTCGACGGGCGTCTCCGCCACTGCCACGACCTCGGGCTCCTTGTTGTTGTTCTCGGCTGCGCTCACAGGCTCAGACCACCCTCTCGAGCTCCTTCGGCGATGGCCGCGACGCGTCCTGCGTAGCGGTTGCCACCACGATCGAATACGACGCTCTCCACGCCGGCCGCCTTGGCGCGCTCGGCGACGAGCTCGCCGACCTTGCGCGACTTGGCGGTCTTGTCGCCGTCGAACGTGCGCATGTCGGCCTCGAGGGTCGACGCGGACGCGACGGTGTGACCACGGCTGTCATCGACGACCTGCACGAAGACGTGACGGGCCGAACGGGTGACGACCAGGCGCGGACGCAGCTCGGTGCCCTCGACCTTCTTGCGCAGGCGTGCGTGCCTGCGGCCGCGGGCGGCGGACTTGCTTTTTCCTCTAACTCCGAGAGCCATGATCACTTACCACTCTTTCCGGCCTTGCGGCGAACGTTCTCGCCGGCGTAGCGGACGCCCTTGCCCTTGTAGGGCTCGGGCTTGCGAATCTTGCGGATGTTGGCGGCCGTCTCGCCGACGAGCTGCTTGTCGATGCCGACGACGGTCATCTTGTTGACGCCCTCGACGGTGAAGCTGATGCCCGCGGGCGCCTCGACGTACACCGGGTGGGAGAAGCCGAGCGCGAACTCGACGCCCTTGTCCTTGAGCGCGACGCGGTAACCCGTGCCGACGATCTCGAGGCCCTTGGTGTAGCCGGTGGTGACGCCGACGATGTTGTTCGCGATGAGGCTGCGCGTGAGGCCGTGGAGCGAGCGCGACTCGCGCTCGTCGTCGGGACGGGTGACGAGCACCTGTCCGTCCTGGACCTCGGCGCGGATGGGCTGCGCGATGGTGAGGCTGAGCTCGCCCTTCGGGCCCTTCACCGTGACGTGCTGGCCGTCCACGGCGACGTCGACCCCTGCGGGGACGTCGATGGGGAGTCTTCCGATGCGTGACATGGCGTTACCACACGTAGGCGAGGACTTCCCCACCCACGCCCTTCTTCGCAGCCTGGCGGTCCGTGAGGAGCCCCGAGGAGGTGGACAGGATGGCGACCCCGAGGCCGCCGAGGACCTGGGGGATCTCCGCGGACTTCGCGTACACGCGCAGTCCGGGCTTCGACACGCGCTTGATGCCCCGGATGGAGCGCTCGCGGTCGGGGCCGAACTTGAGGCTGAGCGTCAGCGTCTGGCCGACGCGGGCGTCCGCGACGTCCCAGCCGGCGATGAAGCCCTCGGACTTGAGGATGTCGGCGATGTGCGACTTGAGCTTGGAGTGCGGCATGGAGACCGTGTCGTGGTGCGCGGAGTTCGCGTTCCGGAGTCGGGTCAGCATGTCAGCGACCGGGTCGGTCATTGTCATATCTGGTGGTGCCTCTCTCGCCTGGTTTCGTTCATCCGGACACGGATGACGACCTGTGGTGGTGGCGGCGCCGGGCGGAGGTGCCCGGCGCCGATCGTGCGGTGATGCGGTCGTGCTGGTCGTGCTGGTCGTGCAGGTGGAGCGTGTTACGGCGTGTTCTCGGGCGTCTGGAACGGGAAGCCGAGCGCCTTGAGCAGCGCGCGTCCCTCGTCGTCCGTCCGAGCGGTCGTGACGACCGTGATGTCCATGCCGCGGACCCGGTCGATGCGGTCCTGGTCGATCTCGTGGAACATGGACTGCTCGTTGAGACCGAACGTGTAGTTGCCGTTGCCGTCGAACTGCTTCGGGCTGAGCCCGCGGAAGTCGCGGATGCGGGGCAGGGCGAGGGACAGCAGGCGGTCGAGGAACTCCCACATGCGGTCGCCGCGCAGCGTCACGTGGGTGCCGATGGCCTGGCCCTCACGCAGCTTGAACTGGGCGATCGACTTGCGGGCCTTCGTGACCTGCGGCTTCTGGCCGGTGATCTTGGTGAGGTCGGCGACCGCGCCGTCGATGATCTTGCCGTCGCGAGCCGCGTCACCGACACCCATGTTGACGACGATCTTCGTCAGCCCGGGCACCTGGTGCACGTTCGTGAAGCCGAGATCAGCGGTCAGCTGGCTGACGATCTCGGTGCGGTACTTCTGCTTCAGGCGCGGGAGCGTGGTGCCCTCGGCCGTGCCAGCGGTTGCGGTGTCGGTCATTGCTAGAGGTCCTTACCTGACTTCTTGGCGTAGCGGACGCGGACGGTCTTGGAGACCCCGTCCTTCTCGACCTGCTCGGTCCGGAAGCCGACTCGCGTGGGCTTCTTGGACTCGGGGTCGACGAGCGCGACGTTGGAGATGTGGATGGGCGCCTCGACGGTCTCGATGCCGCCGGTCTTGGAGCCGCGCTGCGTCTGGCCGACGCGGACGTGCTTCGTGACGAAGTTCACGCCCTCGACGACGACGCGGTTGCGCTCGACCAGGACGGACAGGACGCGGCCCTGCTTGCCCCGGTCGCCGCCCTTGGCCTGCGTGCGACCCGTGATGACCTGCACGAGGTCACCCTTCTTGATGTTCGCCATGACTAAATGACCTCCGGTGCCAGCGAGATGATCTTCATGAACTTCTTGTCCCGGAGCTCGCGGCCCACCGGTCCGAAGATGCGGGTGCCGCGAGGCTCCCCGTTGCTGTTCAGGATGACGGCGGCGTTCTCGTCGAACTTGATGTACGAGCCGTCGGGACGGCGCGTCTCCTTCTTGGTGCGGACGATGACGGCCTTGACGACCTCGCCCTTCTTGACGTTTCCGCCGGGGATCGCGTCCTTGACGGTCGCGACGATGACGTCGCCCAGACCGGCGTAGCGGCGACCCGAGCCACCGAGCACGCGGATGGTCAAGATCTCCTTGGCACCCGTGTTGTCCGCGATCTTGAGGCGGGATTCCTGCTGAATCACTGTTGCTCCTTATCCAAGCAGCCGGGGCTACTTGGCCTTCTCGAGGATCTCGACCAGGCGCCAGCGCTTGGAGGCGCTGAGGGGACGGGTCTCGTTGATCAGGACCAGGTCGCCGATGCCGGCGGTGTTCGCCTCGTCGTGCGCCTTGACCTTGGAGGTGCGGCGGATGACCTTGCCGTACAGCGGGTGCTTCACGCGGTCCTCGACCTCGACGACGATGGTCTTGTCCATCTTGTCGCTGGTGACGTAGCCACGGCGGGACTTGCGGTAGCCGCGGTCGGCCGTCGCGGTGTCAGCCGTGTTCTTCTCTTCGGCGTTCGCCATGATCAAGCCTCCTCAGCCTTCTCGGTGACGGCGGCGTCGTCGGCCTTCGCGGCCTTCTTCGTCGCCTTCTTCTTCTCGGGCTTCTCGGGGACCTCGACGGGGGCGGGCGTGGCACGGATGCCCAGCTCGCGCTCGCGGATGACCGTGTAGATCCGAGCGATGTCGCGCTTGACCGCGCGGAGGCGGCCGTGGCTGTCGAGCTGACCGGTGGCCGACTGGAAGCGCAGGTTGAACAGCTCCTCCTTGGCCTTCTTCAGCTCTTCGACGAGTCGCTCGTCCTCGAAAGTGTCCAGCTCGACGGGGGCGAGCTCCTTGGAACCGATCGCCATTATGCGTCGCCTTCCTCGCGCTTGATGATGCGTGCCTTGAGGGGCAGCTTGTGGATGGCCCGGGTGAGGGCGGCGCGCGCCGTCTCCTCGTCGACACCGGAGAGCTCGAAGAGCACACGACCCGGCTTGACGTTCGCGACCCACCACTCGACCGAGCCCTTGCCGGAACCCATGCGGGTCTCGGCGGGCTTCTTGGTGAGCGGACGGTCCGGGAAGATGTTGATGTAGACGTTGCCGCCGCGCTTGACGTAGCGCGTCATGGCGATTCGAGCGGACTCGATCTGCCGGTTGGTGACGTAGGCGGGCGTGAGCGCCTGGATGCCGTACTCGCCGAACGAGACGACGGTACCGCCGGTCGCGTGGCCGGTACGACCCGGGTGGTGCTGCTTGCGGTGCTTGACCTTGCGGGGGATCAACATGGTTACGCCTCAACTCCTGCTGCGGCGACCGGCGCTGCCTCGGCGGCCGGCGCGGTGCGCGGCGCGTTGGTGCGGCGATCTCCGGTTCGACCGTCGGAACGGTCGTTACGGCGCTCCGGGCGCGACGACTTCTGGTTCGCCTGCTCCCGAGCGAGTTCCTTGTTCGTGATGTCGCCCTTGTAGATCCAGGTCTTCACGCCGATGCGTCCGAAGGACGTGCGGGCCTCGTAGAAGCCGTAGTCGATGTTCGCGCGGAGGGTGTGCAGCGGCACGCGGCCCTCGCGGTAGAACTCCGAACGGCTCATCTCGGCGCCGCCGAGACGGCCGGACACCTGGATGCGGACGCCCTTGGCGCCGGCGCGCTGGGCGCCCTGCAGCCCCTTGCGCATCGCGCGGCGGAACGCCACACGACCCGCGAGCTGCTCGGCGATGCCCTGGGCGACCAGCTGGGCCTCGGCCTCGGGGTTCTTCACCTCGAGGATGTTCAGCTGGATCTGCTTGCCCGTGAGCTTCTCGAGGTCGGCGCGGATGCGCTCGGCCTCGACGCCGCGGCGGCCGATGACGATGCCGGGACGCGCCGTGTAGATGTCCACGCGGACACGGTCACGGGTGCGCTCGATCTCGATGCGCGCCACACCGGCGCGGTCGAGGCTCGTCTTGAGCATGGTGCGGATGCGCACGTCCTCGGCGACGTAGTCGCTGTAACGCTGCCCCTTCTTCGTGCTGTCCGAGAACCAACGCGACACGTGGTCGGTCGTGATCCCGAGACGGAACCCGTACGGGTTGACCTTCTGTCCCATTACTTGCTCGCCTTCTTCGCGGTCGTCGCCACGTCCGCCTCATCCGGCGTCGCGAGGACGACCGTGATGTGGCTGGTGCGCTTGTTGATACGGAATGCGCGACCCTGTGCGCGGGGCTGGAACCGCTTGAGGGTGGTGCCCTCGTCCACGAACGCCTTGGCGATGTAGAGGTCCTGCTCCGCGAGGAAGCTGTTGGACGCGTCGGCCTTGACCCGCGCGTTCGCCATGGCCGAGGCCACCAGCTTGTAGATCGGCTCGCTCGCGCCCTGCGGCGCGAACTTCAGGATGGCCAGGGCCTCCTCGGCCTGCTTGCCACGGATCATGTCCACGACGCGACGGGCCTTCTGGGGGGTGACGCGGATGTGACGCACGCGTGCGATCGACTCCACCATTTCTCTCCTCCTTCTCGTCGCCGCGTTAGCGGCGACGACCCTTCTTGTCGTCCTTCACGTGGCCGCGGAAGGTGCGCGTGAGCGCGAACTCGCCGAGCTTGTGACCGACCATGGACTCCGTGACGAACACGGGGACGTGCTTGCGACCGTCGTGCACCGCGATGGTGTGACCCAGCATCGCCGGGATGATCATCGAGCGGCGCGACCAGGTCTTGATCACGTTCTTGCTGCTGGCCTCGTTCGCCGAGATCACCTTGCGGAGCAGGTGGTCGTCGACGAAGGGGCCCTTCTTCAGACTGCGTGGCATCTTCTACAACTCCTACTTGCGCTTCTTGCCGGCGTTGCGGCGGCGAACGATGAGCTTGTCGCTGGGCTTGTTGATGTGGCGCGTGCGGCCTTCCTTCTGGCCCCACGGGCTGACCGGGTGGCGACCACCGGAGGTCTTGCCCTCACCACCACCGTGCGGGTGGTCGACCGGGTTCATCGCGACACCGCGGACGGTCGGGCGGACGCCCTTCCAGCGCATGCGGCCGGCCTTGCCCCAGTTGATGTTCGACTGCTCGGCGTTGCCGACCTCGCCGATGGTCGCGCGGCAGCGCGCATCGACGTTGCGGATCTCGCCGGAGGGCAGGCGCAGCTGGGCGTAGGGGCCGTCCTTCGCCACGAGGCGCACGGAGGCGCCGGCGGAGCGTCCCATCTTCGCGCCGCCGCCGGGGCGGAGCTCGATGGCGTGGATGACGGTACCGGTGGGGATGTTGCGCAGCGGCAGGTTGTTGCCCGGCTTGATGTCGGCCTGGGGGCCCGACTCGATCTTGTCGCCCTGCTTCAGCTTGTTCGGCGCGATGATGTAGCGCTTCGAGCCGTCGATGAAGTGCAGGAGCGCGATGCGCGCCGTGCGGTTGGGGTCGTACTCGATGTGCGCGACGGTGGCGAGGACGCCGTCCTTGTCGTTGCGCTTGAAGTCGATGACGCGGTACTGACGCTTGTGCCCACCGCCGATGTGGCGGGTGGTGATGCGACCGGCGTTGTTGCGACCACCGTGCTTGGGGAGGGGGCGCAGCAGGGACTTCTCGGGCGTCGAACGCGTGATCTCCGCGAAGTCGGCGACGGACGAACCGCGACGACCCGGGGTCGTGGGCTTGTACTTGCGAATGGCCATTGGTGTTTTCCTAGTCCCGGTCTCAGCCGACAGTCGTGAAGATGTCGATGGAGCCCGACTTGAGGGAGACGATGGCGCGCTTGGTGTCCTTGCGCTTGCCCATCCCGAACTTGGTCCGGCGGGTCTTGCCCTGCTTGTTGAGCGTGTTGACCGACGCGACCTGCACGCCGAAGATCTTCTCGATCGCGAGCTTGATCTCGGTCTTGTTCGAGCGGGGGTCCACGATGAACGTGTACTTGCCCTGGTCGATCAGGCCGTAGCTCTTCTCGGAGACGACCGGCGCGATGATGATGTCGCGGGGATCCTTCTGGGTGGCGCTCATGCGGCAACCTCTTCCTTGGCCGTCTTCGACTCGACGAACGCGTCGTACGCGCCCTTCGTGAAGACGATGTCGTCGCTCACGAGCACGTCGTACGCGTTGAGCTGGTCGTAGGACAGCACGTGGACCGTCGGGATGTTGCGCACGCTGCGGAGGCTGACCTCGTCGGTGCGCTCCAGCACGATGAGGACGTGCTTGCTCGTGGCGATGCCCTCGAGCAGCGCGACCACGGTCTTCGTCGAGGGGACGTCTCCGGCGGAGAGGCTCTCGATGACGTGGAGGCGGGCGCCGCGCGCGCGGTCGGAGAGCGCGCCGAGCAGAGCCGCGGCGATCATCTTCTTGGGGGTGCGCTGCGAGTAGTTGCGGGGCGTGGGTCCATGGACGATGCCACCGCCGGTCATCTGGGGGGCGCGGATCGAGCCCTGACGAGCGCGACCGGTTCCCTTCTGCTTGAACGGCTTGCGGCCGGCGCCGGAGACCTCGCCGCGGCCCTTGGTCTTGTGCGTTCCCTGGCGCGCCGCGGCGAGCTGGGCGACGACGACCTGGTGGATGAGCGGGACGTTGGTCTGCACGTCGAACAGCGACGCGGGCAGGTCGACGGAGCCGGTGACTGCACCGGTCGCGTCGAGGACGTCGAGCTGGGTGTCGGTAGCCATGACTACTTCCCCTTCACTGCGTTGCGGACGAAGACGATGCGGCCACGCGCGCCGGGCACTGCGCCCTTGACGAGCAGGAGGCCCTTCTCGGCGTCCACGCTGTGGACGACGAGGTTCAGCACGGTGACGCGCTCGCCGCCCATGCGACCGGCCATGCGCATGCCCTTGAAGACACGGCTGGGGGTCGAGGAGGCGCCGATGGAGCCGGGCTTGCGGTGGTTGCGGTGCGAACCGTGCGAGGCCGAGACGCCCTTGAAGTTGTGGCGCTTCATGACGCCGGCGAAGCCCTTGCCCTTGCTGGTGCCGACGACGTCGACCTTGGTGCCGGGCTCGAAGGCGCCGACCGTGATCTCCTGGCCGAGCGTGTACTCGGCGAAGTCGGCCGTGCGGACCTCGGTGAGGTGGCGGCGCGGCGTGACGCCGGCCTTGTCGAAGTGGCCGGTGCTCGGCTTGTCGGCCTTGCGGGGGTCGATCTGGCCGTAGGCGATCTGGATGGCGCCGTAGCCGTCGACCTCGGGCGTGCGCACCTGGGTGACGACGTTCGGGGTGATCTGCACGACGGTCACGGGGATGAGCTTGTTGTTCTCGTCCCACACCTGCGTCATGCCCAGCTTCGTGCCGAGCAGACCGGTGAAAGTCCTGTTAGCGGTAGACATGGGTTCCCTTAGAGCTTGATCTCGATGTTGACGTCGGCCGGGAGGTCGAGTCGCATGAGCGAGTCGACCGCCTTCGGCGTCGGGTCGACGATGTCGATCAGACGCTTGTGCGTGCGCATCTCGAAGTGCTCGCGGCTGTCCTTGTACTTGTGGGGGGAACGGATCACGCAGATCACGTTCTTCTCCGTGGGCAGCGGCACCGGGCCGACGACCGTGGCGCCCGCGCGGGTCACCGTGTCGACGATCTTCCGGGCCGAGGAGTCGATGACCGAGTGGTCGTACGACTTAAGTCGGATGCGGATCTTCTGTCCCGCCATGTGTGACTCTCTCTCTTTCGTGCGTCATGCGGCCTCGGACCGTATTGGACGCGTGTGTCCCTCGCTCGGATGGCCCGGCCTCGTGGCGCGCCCCATCCGTGGTGCACCCGGGCGCGCATCGTGGGACGCGGCCTCGGGCAGCTCGTGCACCCGCCCGCATGCGGGCGCGGACGAGCGGTGCTCATCCGGTGGGTGTCGTGTGCTTCTGCTCTGCTGCCCGCGGCCTAACCTGCCCAGGGAGCGACGAGCGCTCCGGGCGGCTATGCACTGCCTGGCAGTGATCCGATGTCTCGCGCGCAGGGCGCCGTGCACCGGAATGTTGAACTAGACGAGTTTGTCATAGTCCGGCCACGCGTGCAACCCGGGCGTGTCGCGCCCACTCCCCCGTGATTCCGGGGCTCTCGGCGCCTCGCGCCGGCGGCGTCGAGGCGCCGCGGCGGTCATCGGAACAGCAGGTTCCGCAGCTCCGTCTCCCCCGACGCGAGACGCTGCGGATCGATCGTCCGGCCGTGGACGTACTCGTCGACGAGGCGCGGATCCACGTAGCTGTTCTTCGCGATGGTCGGGGTGTTGCTGAGCACCTCCGCGGCGTCGCGGTACGCCTGCGCGAGCGCCCGCTGCCGCTTCCCCTTCGTGGGCTCCGGCCCGTGCTTCGCCAGGCTGATGGCGGCGGCCACCGTCCCGTGCAGGGTGCGGAAGTCCTTCGCGGTGAACTCGCCGCCCGTCCGCTCCCGCACGTAGTCGTTGATGTCGGCCGCACCGAGCGGGTGCCACTCGCCGTCGTCCTCGTAGGCCAGCAGCCGCGCGTTCGGACCGCGTTCCTGCAGGCCCCCGACGACCTGCACGAGGTCATGGTCGCGGATGTCGCTCGACCACTCCTGCCCGCTCTTCGCCGGGAACTCGAGGTGCACGGTGTCGTCGTGGACGGTCACGTGCGAGCACAGCAGCGTCGACAGCCCGTGGCTGCCGTTCGACTCGGTGTAGCGCTCGCTGCCGACGCGGAGGCTGCCCGTGTCGAGCATGCGGAAGCCGGCGGCCAGCGCGCGCTCGCGCGGGAAGCCTTCTTGCCTGAGGTGGATGGTGACCTGGCGGCGCGCGGCCGGGAGCGACTCGGCGAGCTGCAGCGAGCGGTCGAACTTGACCCGGTCCTTCTGCTCGCGCCAGGTCGGGTGGTAGATGTACTGCCGGCGGCCGGCGCTGTCCATGCCCGTCGCCTGCACGTGCCCGTTCTCGTAGGGCGCGATCCAGACGTCGGTCCAGGCCGGCGGGATGCCGAGGTGCTCCATGCGGGCACGGAGCACCCGGTCGGTGACGCGGTTCCCGTCGGCGTCGAGGTAGGTCCAGCCCCTGCCGGAGCGCTTGCGCGTGTAGCCCTTGCCGGTGGCGTCGCTGCGCCGGAGTCTGACCATTGGTCGAACCTACGCGCACCACCGCCATCGATTAGGGCGCGATGCGAATGCTCCCGGCCAGCCGTGACACCTCGCCGCCCCTTAACGGCCGACAGGGCCGGGCCATGACGGCCCGACCCTGTCGGAGGTGGTGCTGGTGGAGCTGTCTTACTTGATGATCTTCGTGACCGTGCCGGCGCCGACGGTGCGGCCACCCTCGCGGATGGCGAAGCCGAGGCCCTCCTCCATGGCGATCGGCTGGATCAGCGCGACGTTCATGTCGGTGGTGTCGCCGGGCATGACCATCTCGGTGCCCTCGGGCAGCGTGATGACGCCGGTGACGTCGGTGGTGCGGAAGTAGAACTGCGGACGGTAGTTCGCGTAGAACGGGTTGTGACGCCCGCCCTCCTCCTTGGAGAGGATGTACGCGGTGCCCTCGAAGTCCGTGTGCGGCGTGACCGAACCCGGCTTGACGATGACCTGGCCGCGCTCGACGTCCTCGCGCTTGGTGCCGCGGAGCAGGAGCCCGCAGTTCTCGCCGGCCCAGGCCTCGTCGAGCTGCTTGTGGAACATCTCGATGCCCGTGACGGTGGTCTTGACGGTGGGACGGATGCCCACGATCTCGACGTCCGAGTTGATGGCGAGGGTGCCGCGCTCGGCGCGACCCGTGACGACGGTTCCACGACCGGTGATCGTGAAGACGTCCTCGACGGGCATGAGGAACGGCTTGTCCTTGTCGCGCACGGGCTCCGGGATGGACTCGTCGACCGCGTCCATGAGCTTGACGATCTGCTCGACCCACTTCTCGTCGCCCTCGAGCGCCTTGAGGCCGGAGACCTGGACGACGGGGGCGTTGTCGCCGTCGAAGTCCTGGCTGGAGAGCAGCTCGCGGACCTCGAGCTCGACGAGCTCGAGGATCTCCTCGTCGTCGACCATGTCGGACTTGTTGAGCGCGACGAGCAGGTACGGCACGCCGACCTGCTTCGCGAGCAGCACGTGCTCACGCGTCTGCGCCATGGGGCCGTCGGTGGCGGCGACCACGAGGATCGCGCCGTCCATCTGGGCGGCGCCCGTGATCATGTTCTTGATGTAGTCAGCGTGACCCGGGGCGTCGACGTGAGCGTAGTGACGCTTGGGCGTCTCGTACTCGACGTGCGAGATGTTGATCGTGATGCCGCGCTGGCGCTCCTCGGGAGCGGAGTCGATGGACGCGAAGTCGCGCTGCACGTTGGTCGCCGACGGGTACTTGTCCGCCAGGACCTTGGAGATCGCTGCCGTCAGCGTCGTCTTGCCGTGGTCGACGTGACCGATCGTTCCGATGTTGACGTGCGGCTTGGTCCGCTCGAACTTGGCCTTACCCACTGTGGGTCCTCCTCAGGACTCGGTTGCGGGGCGTCCGGGTGTTCCCGGACGCCCTGCGTGTTGGAGATCTTGCTTATGGTACTGAAACGGCGGATGCCGCTCGAACTGGAGGGCTACTCGCCCTTGTTCTTCTGGACGATCTCGTCGGCGACAGCCTTCGGGACCTCGGCGTAGCTGCCGAAGCTCATCGAGTACACCGCACGGCCCGAGGTCTTGCTCCTCAGGTCGCCGACGTACCCGAACATCTCCGACAGGGGGACGTTCGCGGTGATGACCTTCACACCGCTCGCGTCCTCCATGGCCTGGATCTGGCCGCGACGGGAGTTCAGGTCGCCGATGACGTCGCCCATGTACTCCTCGGGCGTACGGACCTCGACGGCCATGAGCGGCTCGAGCAGCACGGGCTTCGCCTTGCGCGCGGCCTCCTTGAAGGCCATCGAGCCGGCGATCTTGAACGCCATCTCCGAGGAGTCGACGTCGTGCGCGGCGCCGTCGAGCAGCGTCGCCTTCACGCCGACCATCGGGTAGCCGGCGAGGATGCCGACCTGGAGCGCGTCCTGGATGCCCGCGTCCACCGAGGGGATGTACTCCCGGGGGACGCGACCGCCGGTGACCTTGTTGTCGAACTCGTAGGTCTTCTCCGCGGTCACCTCCATGGGCTCGATCTTGATCTGGATCTTGGCGAACTGCCCGGATCCACCCGTCTGCTTCTTGTGCGTGAAGTCGTGCTTGTCGACCGTGCCGCGGATGGTCTCGCGGTACGCGACCTGCGGCTTGCCGACGTTGGCCTCGACGTTGAACTCGCGCTTCATGCGGTCGACCAGGATGTCGAGGTGGAGCTCGCCCATGCCCTTGATGACCGTCTGACCGGTCTCCTGGTTCTGCTCCGTCCGGAAGGTCGGGTCCTCCTCGGCGAGCTTCTGGATGGCGACACCCAGCTTCTCCTGGTCGGCCTTCGTCTTCGGCTCGATCGCGACCTCGATGACCGGCTCGGGGAACGTCATCGACTCGAGGACGATCTGGTCCTGCGGGTCGCACAGCGTGTCGCCCGTGGTCGTGTCCTTGAGCCCGATGACCGCGTAGATGTGACCCGCGGTGACCGAGTCGACGGGGTTCTCCTTGTTGGAGTGCATCTGGAAGATCTTCCCGATGCGCTCCTTCTTGCCCTTGGTCGAGTTGATGACCTGCGAGCCGCTCGCGATGGTGCCCGAGTAGACCCGGACGTACGTGAGACGACCGAAGAACGGGTGCACCGCGACCTTGAACGCGAGCGCCGAGAAGGGCTCGGTCGAGTCGGGCTTGCGGATGATGATCTTCTCCTCGTCGCGCACGTCGTGGCCCTCCATGGGGGGCACGTCGAGCGGGCTGGGGAGGTAGTCGATCACCGCGTCGAGCATCGGCTGGACGCCGCGGTTCTTGAACGCGGAGCCGCAGAGCACGGGGTAGATCTCGCTGTTGACGGTGAGCTTGCGGATGGCGGCCTTGATCTCCGCCACCGTCAGCTCCTCGCCGCCGAAGTACTTCTCGAGCAGCGCGTCGTCGGTCTCGGCGACGGTCTCGAGCAGCTTGGCCCGGTACTCGTCCGCCTTGTCCTGCAGATCCGCGGGGATCTCCTCGATGTCGTACTTCGCACCGAGCTCGACGTCTCCCTTGGAGTCACCGCGCCAGGTGAGCGCGCGCATCTCGACGAGGTCGATGACACCCTCGAAGCCGCCCTCGGAGCCGATGGGCAGCTGGATGACCAGCGGCTTCGCGCCGAGGCGGTTGATGATCGTGTCGACCGTGAAGTAGAAGTCGGCGCCGAGCTTGTCCATCTTGTTGACGAAGCAGATGCGCGGCACGTCGTACTTGTCGGCCTGGCGCCACACCGTCTCGGACTGGGGCTCGACGCCCTCCTTGCCGTCGAACACGGCGACCGCGCCGTCGAGGACGCGGAGCGAACGCTCCACCTCGACGGTGAAGTCGACGTGCCCGGGGGTGTCGATGATGTTGATCTGGTTCTTGTTCCAGAAGCACGTCGTCGCGGCGGACGTGATGGTGATGCCGCGCTCCTGCTCCTGGGCCATCCAGTCCATGGTGGCGGCGCCGTCGTGGACCTCGCCGATCTTGTGAGTGATGCCCGTGTAGTACAGGATGCGCTCGGTGGTGGTGGTCTTGCCGGCATCGATGTGAGCCATGATGCCGATGTTGCGGACCTTGTTCAGGTCGGTGAGCACGTCCTGTGCCACAGGTTCCTCCGAAAGGGGTTGGTGGTGCTGTCGAACGAGGTGGTCGACTACCAGCGGTAGTGCGCGAAGGCCTTGTTCGACTCGGCCATCTTGTGGGTGTCCTCGCGGCGCTTGACCGCGGCACCGAGGCCGTTGGATGCGTCGAGGATCTCGTTGGTGAGACGCTCGGTCATGGTCTTCTCGCGACGCGACTTGGCGTACGTCGTGAGCCAGCGGAGCGCGAGCGTGTTCGCGCGGTGCGGCTTGACCTCGATGGGCACCTGGTAGGTGGAGCCACCCACGCGGCGCGAGCGGACCTCGAGGGCCGGGCGGACGTTGTCGAGCGCCTTCTTCAGCGTGACGACGGCGTCCTGGCCGTTCTTCGCGGCGACGCCGGCGAGGGCGTCGTAGACGATCTTCTCGGCGAGGCCCTTCTTGCCGTCGAGCAGGATCTTGTTGACGAGCTGGCTGACGATCGGCGCACCGTAGACGGGATCTGCGACGACAGGGCGCTTGGGGGCGGGACCCTTGCGAGGCATTACTTCTTCTCCATCTTCGCGCCGTACCGGCTGCGAGCCTGCTTGCGGTTCTTCACGGCCTGGGTGTCGAGCGCGCCGCGGACGATCTTGTAGCGGACGCCGGGGAGGTCCTTCACGCGACCGCCGCGGACGAGCACCATGGAGTGCTCCTGGAGGTTGTGGCCCTCACCGGGGATGTAGGCGGTCACCTCCTGGCCGTTGCTGAGCTTGACGCGGGCGACCTTGCGCAGAGCCGAATTCGGCTTCTTGGGCGTGGTCGTGTAGACGCGGGTGCAGACGCCGCGCTGCTGGGGGTTCGCCTTCAGGGCGGGCGCCTTGGTCTTGACGACCTTGGGCGTGCGGCCCTTGCGGACCAGCTGCTGGATGGTGGGCACTACGGGACTCCTCGATGCTGCACGGTGACAGCGGGTTGATGGTCAGCATTCGACCCCGGCGAGCGGGATCGAGTTCAACTGGACCCGCGCGTCCGCCGACCACGGGAGTGGGAGGCGCCGGCGGGTATGCCGTGGGGGCCGGCCGAATGGACGAACCCTGGTCGATGCGCTCCTGGGCCGCTCGGATGCACCGACTTCACGGCACGACACGAGCGCACGCCTGAGCGCACACCTCGGCAACGATACAGTTCCGCGACTCGCCGGTCAAACGGTGGACGAGGGGCCGCGAGCCGACAGCGCGACGGCGCCGAGACCGAGCAGCGCCGAGATGCCGAGCACGGCGACGCCGAACGGATCCACCAGGTGCCGGAGCGCGAACGCGAGGCTCGCGAACACGTCCGCGCCGCCCAGGAGGTAGAGCACCGCGCCCAGGATCCCGTACGCGAGCCAGGCGCCCGTGCCCCAGCCGAGCACCGGCAGGACGGGGATCCGCCGCTCCCGGTCGGCCTCGCGCGTGGTGCGGATCAGGCCGACGGCGAACACCAGGGTGGCGCTCACGACCATCACGGGTCCGAGGAGGACGCCCGCGTCGCGCTCGGGGATCACGTCGTCACCGCCGAGCAGCGTGACGAAGCCGAAGACGCACACGACGAGCGCGACGTGCATGACGGCGGCCAGGAGGGGGATCACTCCCCCAGCCTGACACGCGTCAGCGGTGGTCCGGCTGCTCGGCCAGCTTGCGGTCGTACTCGGCGCGGGCCTCGACGTTCTTCGCCTTGATGCGGCGGCCGCGGGCGCTGATGCCGGCGCCGAGCCACGTGACGAGCTCACGGGCGAGGAAGCCCGCGAGGATCCCGTCGGGGAACGTCACGGTGCGCTGGAGAAGGAGCGCCTGCTCGGAGGGCGCCAGGTCCATCACGCCGCCCTGGAGGAGGCGCGTGCCGACGTAGGCGGCGTAGACGAGGATCGCGACGGGCAGGCCGCCGAGCACGAACGCCCACCACTTGCCGCGGTTGACCAGGAGCGCGAGCAGCACGAAGAACACCAGGAACGCGATGGTCGGCACGTAGAAGACCGGCGACGCGATGTACCGGCCGAAGACCTCGCCGAACGCGTCGGGGTTGCGCACCGAGGCGAGCAGGGCCGTGCCCAGCGAGTAGAGCAGCGCGAAGAGGATGGCGGCCACGACCGCGATGAGCACGCCGAAGCCGCGGTTGCCGCGCTTCTCCGGCGGCACGGGCGCCTGCACGTAGATGGGCTGGGACTGCGACTGGCGGGCGGCCTCCTCGTCGCGGGCACGGCGGTCGCGCTCGTCGCGCTCCCGGGCGTCGGCCTCGCGGGCCTCGCGCTCTCGGCGCTCCCTGTCCTCGACGTCGCGCTGGCGGGCCTCCGCCTCACGCGCCTCGATCTCGCGCGCCTCGGCCTCGCGGGCCGCTGCCTCACGCGCCTCGCGCTCGCGGTCGTCGCGCTCCCGGGCCTCGGCGACGCGGGCCTCGGACTCGCGCCTCTCGCGCTCGCGCGCCTCGTGGTCCTCGTCGACGGGGGCGGCGAACGCCGTCTGGTCGAAGGTCGATGTGTCGGCGTCCGCGTCGCGGTCGGCGGGGCCGTCGTCGAAGGCCGCGGCCGTCGCGCGCTCGTCCGGGGTGCGGGGATCCAGCGGCTGGTCGGCCTCGTCGGGCTGTCGGTGCGGGGCGGGCCTGTCGTCGGTCATGGCACGAACCTACCTCGGTGGCGTCCCGCTGCCCGGGCGGCGTGCCGGGGAGCGCCCAGATGGCCGCGAGCGGCTAGAACGGCTCGAGGAGCCGCTGGAGGAACCGGCGCGTGCGCTCCTCCTTCGGATGCTGCAGCACCTCCGACGGGTGGCCGCGCTCGACGACGACGCCGCCGTCCATGAAGACGACCTCGTCGGCCACCTGCCGCGCGAACGCGAGCTCGTGCGTGACGATGACCATGGTCCAGGCCTCGTCGGCGAGCTCCTTGATGACGCTGAGCACCTCGCCGACGAGCTCCGGGTCGAGCGCCGAGGTGGGCTCGTCGAAGAGCAGGATCTGCGGCCGGAGCGCCAGCGCGCGCACGATGCCCACGCGCTGCTGCTGTCCACCGGACAGCTGGAACGGGTGCTGGTCGCGCTTGTCGGCGAGGCCCACCCGGGCGAGCAGGTCCTCAGCCTCCCGGGTCGCCTCGGCGACGGGGCGGCGCTGGACCTGCACCGGTCCCTCGATGACGTTCTCCAGCACCGTCTTGTGCGGGAAGAGGTTGTACTGCTGGAAGACCATCGCCGAGCGGTCCCGCAGGGCGAGGAGCTCCCGGTTCCGGGGCTTCGCGGCGAAGTCCACGCGGAGCGGGCCGGTCGTGCGGGAGCGCGAGTCGGCGTCGGCCGCGGCGACCTCGACGACGCCCTCCTCGGGCACCTCCAGCCCGTTGAGCGACCGGAGCACGGTCGTCTTGCCGGATCCGCTCGGGCCGATGAGCGCGGTCACGCCACCGCGTCGGACCTCGAGGTCGATGGACCGGAGCACCTCGTTGTCGCCGAACGACTTGCGGAGTCCGCGGACGGTGAGGACGGGCTCTCCGGGCTCGCGGCGCGGGGCGGGGACGGGCGCGGGATCGACGGGATCAGTGGGCGACATACCGGTCGAGCCTCCTCTCGAGGCGGGTCTGCGCGAACGAGAGCACGAGGCAGACGAGCCAGTAGATCAGGGCCGCCTCGAGGTACAGCAGCATGTACTCGAAGGTGGACGACGCGATGAGCTGCGCCTGCTTGAAGAGCTCGGTCACGAGGATCACCGAGGCGAGGGACGTGTCCTTCACCAGGCTGATGAACGTGTTCGACAGCGGCGGCACGGACACGCGCGCCGCCTGCGGCACGATGATGCGCCGGAGCGTCAGGGCGCGCGACATGCCGATCGTGTGGCCGGCCTCCCACTGCCCGCGCGGGACGGAGAGGATCGACGCGCGGATGATCTCCGCCGCGTACCCCCCGACGTTCACCGACAGGGCGATGACCGCGCTCGGCCACGGCGGCAGCACGACGCCGATCGACGGCAGGCCGTAGAAGATCACGAAGAGCTGCACCAGGAGCGGCGTGCCGCGCACCAGGGAGATGTAGAAGCGCGCGATGCCGGACACGAGCCGGTTGCCGTAGAGGCGCATGAGCGCGAGGCCCAGCGCGATCGCGAGGCCCAACGCGAACGTGACGAGGGCGAGCGGGATGGTGCCGCGGATGGTCTCGAGCGCGAGCGGCCCGAACGACGACCAGAACAGGTCCCACTCCCTCGACATGCGATCCCCTCGTCCTGCACTCGTCCGTCAGCGTACGCGGCGGGCTACTGCGAGACGTCCGCTCCGAAGTACTTCTCGGAGATCGACGCCAGCGTGCCGTCGGCGCGGAGGTCGGCGAGTGCCGTGTCGACCGCGGTCACGAGGTCGTCGCTGCCCTTGCGGAAGACGAGCGCGCTGAGCGACGGGTCGTCGGTCTCGGCGGCCACCTGCAGGTCCGAGTCGCGCTGCTGCTTCTGGTAGTCGAGGAGGGTGAGGCGGTCGTTGATCGTCGCGTCGACGCGGCCCTGCTGGAGGAGCGTCACCGCCTGGGCGAAGCCCTCCACGGCCTCGACCTTGGCGCCGCTCTGCGTGGCGAGGTCGTTCCAGTTGCTGGTGAGCGACTGCGCGGTGGTCTTGCCGGCGAGGTCGGCGAAGGAGCTGATGCCCGAGTCGGAGCCCTTGACGATGATGACGCCGGGCGACACCGTGTACGGCTCGGAGAAGTCGTAGACCGTCGTGCGCTCGTCCGTGATGGAGATCTGGTTGGCGATGACGTCCCAGCGCCCCGCCTCGAGGCCCGCGAAGATGCCGTCGAACTGGGTCTCCTCGAAGACCGGCTTCACGCCGAGCTTGCCGGCGACCGCGGTCGCGACCTCGACGTCGTAGCCCGTGAGGGCGCCGGAGCCGGACCCCTCGTGGAAGGAGAACGGCGAGTACGTGCCCTCGGTGCCGATGACGAGCTCGCCCTTGGCCTGCACGTCGGAGAGGCTCGTGGCGGCGGCCGGGGTGCCGGAGGCGCCGGGCGCGGACCCGCTGCCCGCGTCGCCCGAGGCGCAGCCCGCGAGGCCGAGGGCGGCCACGGCCAGGAGGCCGGTGAGGGCGAGGGACGGGCGGATGCGGGAGCGGAGCGTCATGGGGGTCCTTGCGGTCACGGCGGATCTCCGGGAGCGGGATCGCCTCGTGCGGGTGCTGTGCGCGGTGCTGCGGCGCGAGATGCCCGGAACCCGTCCGGTACGCCGACCGCCATGGTCTCAACGCCCTCGTCGTGTCGGTATTCCCATGTCGCCGGATGACGACGCCGCGTCATCGGCACGCCCCGGCGGCGACTAGAAGAGCGGCTCGGGATCCGTGCCGTCGCGGTCGTCGGGGATCGGCCCGATCTCGCCCTCGAGCTCCAGCAGGCGCAGGTTCACGACACGGTCGAGGGCCCGGCGGATGACGGGCGCGAGCGGCGCGAGCTCGCGTGCCATCGCCTGGTCCACCGCCTGCTGGATCTCCTCGTCGCGCTCCCCGTAGTCGACGAAGGCGGGCATGCCGAACGGGTGGTCGCGGTAGACCGGCCCGCGGGTCTCGCGGTAGAGCCGCTCGCGCGCGTCGCGGGCCGCCTCGGCGCGCGCGACCTCGAGGGCGGCGACGAGCGGGTGGATCGCCGTGTGGGGCGCGTCCCGCGGGATCGCCTCCTGGCCGGTGAAGACCGAGGCGTCGCACGCGGGGCAGGATCCGGATCCGCCGCCCGGCGCGGTCGAGGTCTCTGTCGCGTGGCGGAGGGCGTGCGCCCGCCACGCCAGGACCACGTCCTCCAGCATCCGCACGACGCCTCCTCGGGTCCCCGGGCGTCGGGGGCCGCCGGGTCCCGCCCACTGTATCGCCGCGATGGTGCGGCGCCCGGGAGCGCCGGGCGGGGCACGGAGGGCGCCGGGCGGGGCACGCCGGACCTGCCCGGGAACGAGGAAGGGCCCCGCCGGAGCGGGGCCCTTCTCATCGTGCGCTCACGCGCCGGCGGTCCTAGTTGTAGGTGCCGGGCGTGTAGTCGTCCGAGCTGAAGCTGTCGAAGTCGACGAAGCTCAGGTCGGACTCGTTGAACACCGACTCATCCGTGAAGATGCGGTTCGGGTAGCGCTCGGCCTTGGCCTCCTCCGTCGCGGTGACGGTAACGTCGCGGTACTTCGCGAGCCCCGTGCCGGCCGGGATCAGCTTGCCGATGATGACGTTCTCCTTGAGGCCCATCAGGGGGTCGGACTTGCCCTCCATGGCGGCCTGCGTGAGCACGCGGGTCGTCTCCTGGAAGGACGCGGCCGACAGCCACGACTCGGTCGCGAGCGAGGCCTTGGTGATGCCCATGACCTCCTGGCGGGCGGAGGCGGTCTTCTTGCCCTCCGTCAGCGTGGCGCGGTTGACCTCGTTGTAGCGGGCCCGGTCGACCAGCTCACCGGGGAGCAGGTCCGTGTCGCCGTGCTCGACGACCGTGACCTTGCGCAGCATCTGCCGCACGATGACCTCGATGTGCTTGTCGTGGATCGGGACGCCCTGCGAGCGGTAGACGCCCTGGACACCGCCCACGAGGTGCTTCTGCACCTCGCGCACGCCCTTGACCCGGAGGACCTCCTTCGGGTCGATGGCGCCGACGTGCAGCTGCTGCCCGAGCTCGACGTGCTGGCCGTCCTCGACGAGGAGGGTCGCGCGCTTGAGCACCGGGTAGATGTGCGGCTCGTCGCCGTTGTCCGGGGTCAGGATCACCTTGCGGCTGCGATCCGTGTCCTCGATCGTGATGCGACCGGCGGCCTCCGCGATGGGCGACGCACCCTTGGGGGTGCGGGCCTCGAAGAGCTCCTGCACGCGGGGCAGACCCTGCGTGATGTCGTCCGCCGATGCCACACCACCGGTGTGGAAGGTGCGCATCGTGAGCTGCGTGCCGGGCTCGCCGATCGACTGGGCCGCGATGATGCCGACGGCCTCGCCGATGTCGACGAGCTTGCCCGTGGCGAGCGAGCGGCCGTAGCAGGCCGCGCACACGCCGACGGCGGACTCGCACGTGAGGACCGAGCGCACCTTGATCTCGTGCACGCCGGCCGCGATCAGGTGGTCGATCATGACGTCGCCGACGTCGCTGCCCGCGGGGGCGACGACCTCGCCGGCCTCGTTGACCGCGTCGGCGGCCAGCGAGCGGGCGTACACCGAGTTCTCCACGTTGGAGTCGCGGACGGACGAGCCGTCGGCGGCCTTCGTGGCGATCGGCAGGTCGAGCCCGCGACCGGTGCCGCAGTCGTCCTCGCGGATGATGACGTCCTGCGACACGTCCACCAGACGACGGGTGAGGTACCCGGAGTCGGCGGTGCGCAGCGCGGTGTCGGCCAGTCCCTTGCGGGCGCCGTGGGTGGAGATGAAGTACTCCGCCACCGTCAGGCCCTCGCGGTACGAGTGGACGATCGGGCGGGGGATGATCTCGCCCTTCGGGTTCGACACGAGGCCGCGCATGCCGGCGATCTGGCGGACCTGCATCCAGTTGCCTCGTGCCCCGGAGGACACCATGCGGTTGATGTTGTTGTCGGCGGGGAGGTTGTCCTCCATCGCCTTCGCGACCTCGGCCGTGGCCTTGTTCCAGATCTCGATGAGCTCCTGACGACGCTCGGCGTTCGTCGTGAGGCCCTTCTCGAACTGGCCCTGGACCTTGGCGGCCTGCTTCTCGTAGCCCGACAGGATGGCCGCCTTGGTGGGCGGGGTCAGCACGTCGGAGAGCGCGACCGTGACGCCGGAGCGCGTGGCCCAGTAGAAGCCCGCGTCCTTGATCCGGTCGAGCGCAGCAGCGACCTCCACCTTCGGGTACCGCTCCGCGAGGTCGTTGACGATCTCGGAGAGCTTGCCCTTGTCGGCGACGGCCTCGATGTAGGGGTAGTCGACGGGCAGGGTCTCGTTGAACAGCGCGCGACCGAGGGTGGTCTCGAGCAGCACGGGACCGACCGTCTTGCCCTTCTCGTCGAGCTCGACGCCCTCGGGCGCCTCGCCCTCGCCGAAGTAGATGTCGTGCAGGCGGATGCGCACCTTGGCGTTGAGGTCCAGCGAGAGCTGGTCCTTCGCCAGGATGGCCTCGGCCACCGAGCTGAACGCGCGACCCTCACCGGCGACGCCCTCCTTGAGGGTGGTCAGGTGGTGCAGGCCGATGATCATGTCCTGCGTGGGCAGGGTGACCGGGCGTCCGTCCGACGGCTTGAGGATGTTGTTCGAGGCGAGCATCAGGATGCGCGCCTCGGCCTGGGCCTCGACCGACAGGGGCAGGTGGACGGCCATCTGGTCGCCGTCGAAGTCCGCGTTGAACGCGGCGCAGACGAGCGGGTGCAGCTGGATGGCCTTGCCCTCCACGAGCTGGGGCTCGAACGCCTGGATGCCCAGACGGTGGAGCGTGGGCGCGCGGTTGAGCAGCACGGGGCGCTCGCGGATGATCTCCTCGAGCACGTCCCAGACCTGTCCGCGGCTGCGCTCAACCATGCGCTTGGCGGCCTTGATGTTCTGGGCGTGGCTCAGGTCGATCAGGCGCTTGATGACGAACGGCTTGAACAGCTCGAGCGCCATCTGCTTGGGCAGACCGCACTGGTGCAGCTTGAGCTGCGGTCCGACGATGATGACCGAGCGGCCCGAGTAGTCCACGCGCTTGCCGAGCAGGTTCTGGCGGAACCGGCCCTGCTTGCCCTTCAGCATGTCGCTGAGGGACTTGAGCGCGCGGTTGCCGGTGCCCGTGACGGGACGACCGCGGCGGCCGTTGTCGAAGAGCGCGTCGACGGCCTCCTGCAGCATGCGCTTCTCGTTGTTGACGATGATCTCGGGGGCGCCGAGATCCAGCAGACGACGGAGGCGGTTGTTGCGGTTGATCACGCGGCGGTACAGGTCGTTCAGGTCGCTGGTCGCGAAGCGGCCTCCGTCGAGCTGCACCATGGGGCGCAGCTCCGGCGGGATGACCGGGACGACCTGCAGCACCATCGCGGCCGGCGAGTTGCCGGTGGCGAGGAAGGAGCTGACGACGCGCAGGCGCTTGATGGCGCGGATCTTCTTCTGGCCCTTGCCGGTGGCGATCTGCTCGCGGAGCAGCTCCCCCTCGGCCTCGAGGTCGAAGGCCTCCAGGCGCTTCTGGATCGCCTCGGCGCCCATGTGGGCCTCGAAGTAGATGCCGAAGCGGTCCTGCAGCTCGTGGAAGACGGCGTCCTCGGGCTTGAGCTCGCCGACCTTGAGGCTGCGGAACTCCTCCCAGACGCGCTCGAGGCGGGAGATGTCCTCGTCGAACGCCTTGCGCGTCTGACCCATCTCCTTCTCGGCGCCGTCCTTCGCGCGGCGCTTCTGGTCGCTCTTGGCGCCCTCGGCCTCCAGCGCGGCCAGGTCGGTCTCGAGGCGCCCGAGGCGCTCCGCGATCTGGCTGTCGCGCTGGTCCTGCAGGGTCTTGATCTCGAGCCGGAGCTCGTTCTCGAGGCCGGGCATGTCCTCGTGGCGAGCATCCTCGTCCACGCTGATCACCATGTAGGCGGCGAAGTAGATGACCTTCTCGAGGTCCTTCGGCGCCATGTCGAGCAGGTAGCCGAGGCGCGACGGGACGCCCTTGAAGTACCAGATGTGCGTGACGGGCGCGGCGAGCTCGATGTGGCCCATGCGCTCGCGGCGGACCGCGGACTTGGTGACCTCGACGCCGCAGCGCTCGCAGACGATGCCCTTGAAGCGCACCCGCTTGTACTTGCCGCAGGAGCACTCCCAGTCGCGGCTGGGTCCGAAGATCTGCTCTCCGAAGAGGCCGTCCTTCTCGGGCTTCAGCGTGCGGTAGTTGATGGTCTCGGGCTTCTTGACCTCACCGTGCGACCAGCGGCGGATGTCGTCGGCCGTGGCCAGGCCGATCCGCAGCTCATCGAAAGTTGTTACGTCGAGCAATTTTCCTTCTCTCCTTGGAAAGCTTCGAGTCGAAAGTCTTGAGCGGGCTTAGATGTCGTCGATGCTGGACGACTCGAAGCGGGTGGAGATGTTGATGCCGAGCTCCTCCGCCGCGCGGAAGACCTCGTCATCCGTGTCGCGCAGGCTGACCGCCTGGCCGTCCGCCGAGAGGACCTCGACGTTCAGGCAGAGGGACTGCATCTCCTTGATCAGGACCTTGAAGGACTCGGGGATACCCGGTTCCTGGATGTTCTCGCCCTTGACGATGGCCTCGTACACCTTCACGCGGCCGAGGATGTCGTCCGACTTGATGGTGAGGAGCTCCTGCAGCGCGTACGCGGCGCCGTAGGCCTCGAGCGCCCAGACCTCCATCTCGCCGAACCGCTGGCCGCCGAACTGGGCCTTACCGCCCAGGGGCTGCTGCGTGATCATCGAGTAGGGACCCGTCGAGCGCGCGTGGATCTTGTCGTCCACCAGGTGGTGCAGCTTCAGGATGTACATGTAGCCGACCGAGACGGGCTCGGGGAACGGCTCGCCGGAGCGGCCGTCGAACAGGCGCGTCTTGCCGCTGGATCCGATGAGGCGGTCGCCGTCGCGGGTGACCGTCGTCGAGTCGAGCAGGCCGGCGATCTCCTCCTCGAGCGCTCCGTCGAACACCGGGGTGGCGACCTTCGTGCCGGCCGGGGCCTGGCGCGCGTGGTCCGGCAGGCGCTCGGCCCACTTCGGCTTGCCCTCGACCTCCCAGCCCTGCTTGGCGATCCACCCGAGGTGGGTCTCCAGGACCTGGCCGAAGTTCATGCGGCCGGGGATGCCGAGCGGGTTGAGGATGACGTCCACCGGGGTCCCGTCGGCGAGGAACGGCATGTCCTCGACCGGCAGGATCTTGGAGATGACGCCCTTGTTGCCGTGACGGCCGGCGAGCTTGTCGCCCTCGGTGATCTTGCGCTTCTGCGCGATGAACACCACGACGCGCTGGTTGACGCCCGAGCCGAGCTCGTCGTCGCCGTCCTGCGAGTCGAAGACCTTGACGCCGATGATCGTGCCCTGCTCGCCGTGGGGCACCTTCAGGGACGTGTCGCGGACCTCGCGGCTCTTCTCGTTGAAGATCGCGCGCAGCAGGCGCTCCTCGGCGCTGAGCTCGGTCTCGCCCTTCGGCGTGACCTTGCCCACGAGGATGTCGCCGGGGCGGACCTCGGCGCCGATGCGGATGATTCCGCGCTCGTCGAGGTCGGCGAGCAGCTCCGGGCTGACGTTGGGGAGGTCGCGGGTGATCTCCTCCTTGCCGAGCTTGGTGTCGCGCGCGTCGACCTCGTACTCCTCGATGTGGATGGAGGAGAGGGTGTCGTCCTTGACCAGGTTCTGGCTCAGGATGATCGCGTCCTCGAAGTTGTGGCCCTCCCACGGCATGAACGCGACGAGCAGGTTCTTGCCGAGCGCGAGCTCGCCGTTCTCCGTGGCGGGGCCGTCGGCGATGACCTCGCCGGCCTCGATGCGGTCGCCGGCCGAGACCAGGACGCGGTGGTTGTAGCTCGTGCCCTGGTTGGAGCGGTCGAACTTGCGCAGGTAGTAGGTCTGCGTGCCGCCCTCGTCGAGCTGGATGGTGACGACCTCGGCCGACACCTCCTGCACGACGCCCGACGCATCGGCGGTGAGGACGTCGCCGGCGTCGATCGCCGCGTAGCCCTCCATGCCGGTGCCGACGAGCGGGCTCTCGCTGCGCAGCAGCGGGACGGCCTGACGCTGCATGTTCGCGCCCATGAGGGCCCGGTTCGCGTCGTCGTGCTCGAGGAAGGGGATGAGCGAGGTCGCGACCGACACCATCTGGCGCGGGGAGACGTCCATGTAGTGGACGTTCTCCTTCGCGACGAGCTCCACCTCACCGCCCTTGGGGCGGACGAGGACGCGGTCCTCCGCGAAGCGGAAGTCCTTCGTGAGGGGCGCGTTGGCCTGGGCGACGAGGAACTCGTCCTCCTCGCTGGCCGTGAGGTAGTCGATCGTGTCCGTGACCACGCCGTCGACGACGCGACGGTACGGGGTCTCGATGAAGCCGAACGAGTTGATGCGGGCGAACGACGCCAGCGAGCCGATCAGGCCGATGTTCGGGCCCTCAGGGGTCTCGATGGGGCACATGCGGCCGTAGTGCGACGGGTGGACGTCGCGGACCTCGACGCCGGCGCGCTCACGGGACAGACCACCCGGGCCGAGCGCCGACAGGCGGCGCTTGTGTGTGAGACCCGCGAGCGGGTTGTTCTGGTCCATGAACTGCGACAGCTGGCTCGTGCCGAAGAACTCCTTGATCGCGGCGACGACGGGGCGCACGTTGATCAGGGTCTGCGGCGTGATGGCCTCGATGTCCTGCGTGGTCATGCGCTCGCGGACGACGCGCTCCATGCGGGAGAGGCCGGTGCGCACCTGGTTCTGGATGAGCTCGCCGACCGCGCGGATGCGGCGGTTGCCGAAGTGGTCGATGTCGTCCACGTCGAGACGCAGCTCGACGGGCTTGCCGTCGCGCGTGCCGTTCATCTTGGTCTCGTTCGCGTGCAGCGAGACGAGGTACTTGATGGTCGCGAGGATGTCCTCGACCGTCAGCACCGAGTCGGTGAGCTGCTTGTCGATGCCGAGCTTGCGGTTGATCTTGTAGCGACCCACCTTCGCGAGGTCGTAGCGCTTCGGGTTGAAGTAGAAGTTGTCGAGCAGCGCGCGGGCGGCCTCGGCGGCGACCTGCTCGCCGGGACGGAGCTTCCGGTAGATGTCCTTGAGGGCCTCCTCCTTGGTGAGGATGGAGTCCTTCTCGAGCGTGAGCTCGATGGACGCGACGCCCTTGAACTCCTCGAGGATCTGCTCGCTCGTGAGGCCGAGGGCCTTGAGGAACACGGTGACCGACTGCTTGCGCTTGCGGTCGATGCGCACGCCGACCTGGTCGCGCTTGTCGATCTCGAACTCGAGCCAGGCGCCGCGAGACGGGATGACGCGGGCGGAGTAGATGTCCTTGTCGGAGGTCTTCTCCTGCTGGCGCTCGAAGTACACGCCGGGCGAGCGGACGAGCTGGGACACGACGACACGCTCGGTGCCGTTGATGATGAACGTCCCCTTCTCCGTCATGAGGGGGAAGTCGCCCATGAAGACCGTCTGGGTCTTGATCTCACCCGTGAGGTGGTTCATGAACTCGGCCTCGACGTAGAGCGGAGCGGAGTAGGTCTTGCCGCGTTCCTTGCACTCGTCGATGGAGTACTTCTGCTCCTCGAGGTACGGGTTGGTGAACCCGAGCTGCATGGTCTCGCCCAGGTCCTCGATGGGGGAGATCTCCTCGAAGATCTCCTCGAGGCCCGAGTTGAGCGCCAGGTCGGTGCGACCCTGCTTGGTGCCCTCCTCGACGCGCCGCTTCCAGACGTCCGAGCCGACGAGCCAGTCGAAGCTCTCGGTCTGCAGGGCGAGCAGGTCGGGGACGGTGAGGGTGTCAGTGATCTTCGCGAACGAGAGCCGCGATGCGTCGCGACCGTTCTGGGGAGTGGGAGTTGCGTTGCGCGCAGCAGCCAAGGAAATTACCTCCGTGGGCCCCGTCGGGCTCCGATGTCGTCGATACGCCGAGACCGACCCGGGACGTGACCCGTGCCGATCCTGATGGAGTTGCTCGCCACACCTCGCGGGATGGGCTCGGGATGGACCCGAGCGCACACGATGACCGACCGCAATATGAAGGCAAAAGGGAGTGGGAGCGCAAAGGATCACCATACGGGTCGCGACGCGCCATGTCCAGCGGAATCTTGCATCCTCGGCGTGTCTCGGTGTATAACGTCCGGCTGCCCTGCCGCGCGGACCCTTCGTCCGCGTAGCGTCGGGGCATGAGCGCACCCTGGCACGTGTCCCCCGGCGGCCCCTCGCACGTGCACGTGGCGGGCGACGTGGAGATCCGGAAGGCCTCCGTCGGGCCCATGGACAACGACGCCTACCTCCTCACCGACCTCGACTCCGGCGAGCGCCTGCTCGTCGACGCCGCGGCCGACGTCGACCGCCTGCTGGCGCTCGTGGCGGAGCCCGGTCCCGTGGGCCGCCTCGCCGTCGTGGTCACCACCCACGGCCACGCGGACCACCACGGCGCGCTCGCGGCCGTGTCCGACGCGACCGACGCGTCGTCCGCCGTCGGCGACGCGGACGCGGCCGACCTGCCCGTCGACGCCGACCGGCGCCTCGCGCACGGCGACGAGGTGGCGGTCGGCGGCGTGACGCTCGAGGTCGTCGCGCTCCGCGGGCACACCCCGGGGAGCGTCGCGCTCGTCCTCGAGCCGGGCGACGGGAGCACGCACCTGTTCACGGGCGACTCGCTCTTCCCGGGCGGCGTGGGGAGCACGCAGGGCGACGCCGACCGGTTCCGGCAGCTGATGGACGACGTCGAGGAGCGGATCTTCGCCCGCTTCCCCGACGACGCGCACGTGCACCCCGGCCACGGCGACTCGACGACGCTCGGCGCGGAACGCGGATCCCTGGCCGCCTGGCGCACGCGCGGCTGGTGACGGGTCGGCCGCCCACCCCGACCGCGCGCGAGGTGGGCGCCTAGGCTGAGGAGATGCCCGAGCACCCGTCGACCGTCCTGTCCCTGAGCGGGCACCGGGCCGTCATCGAGCCCGACCGGTTCGTCCCGGGCGCCTACCAGCTCGTGGTCGACGGGACGCCCCAGTCCCACGTCAACATGGACGACCCGGGCGAGCTGTTCTTCGAGTACGTGCAGCGCATGGGCCACGTCATCGACCTGATCGGCGACCCGGGCCAGCCCGTGACCGCGCTGCACCTCGGCGCCGGCGCGCTCACCATCCCGCGGTACGTCGAGGCGACCCGGCCCGGATCCCGCCAGCAGGTCATCGAGCTCGAGCAGGACCTCGTGGAGCTGGTGCGCGAGCACCTGCCGTGGTCGCGGAAGGCCTCCATCCGGCTGCGCTACGGGGACGCGCGCGAGGTCATGGGGCGGCTGCCGCAGGGGCTCCGCGGATCCGTCGACCTCGTCGTGGTGGACGTCTTCAGCGGCGCCCGCACGCCCGCCCACATCACGAGCCGCGACTTCTACGCGGAGGCCGCCGCGTTCCTCGCGCCCGGCGGGATCATGACGGTCAACGTCGCCGACGGGCACGGCCTCCGGTTCGCCCGCGGCCAGGCCGCGACCATCCAGGACGTGCTGCCGCACGTGGCCGCGCTCGCCGAGACGCAGGTGCTCAAGGGACGGCGGTTCGGCAACGTCGTGTTCGCCGCGTCCGCCACCCCGCTGCCGCTCGACTTCGTGCCCCGCCTGCTCGCGGGCGGTCCCCATCCCGCCAAGGTCGTCGAGGGCCGCGAGCTCGCCGACTTCATCGCGGGCGCCTCCGTCGTCACCGACGCGACCGCCGTCCCGTCCCCCTCCCCCGCCCGCAGCATCTTCCAGACGAAGCCCTGACCGGGCTCCCCCGGGCATCGACGCCCGCCGATCCACCGGAGTCACCATGAACCGCCGCTCCCGCACCCGCCCGGCGCGCGTCGCCGCCGTCGCATTCGCCGCCCTCGTCGCGCTGACGGGCTGCACCACCGACGACGGCGCGCCCGTGGACGTGCGGGCCACGGAGCCACCCGCGCCCTCCCCCACCAGCACGGACGCGGACCCGGCCGGCGTCGCGCCGTCCGGCACGCCGACCGCGCTCGCATCCGACCTCGTGTCGCCGTGGTCCATCGCCGAGCTGCCGTCGGGATCCCTCCTCGTCAGCGAGCGCGACACCTCGCGCATCGTGGAGGTGCTGGCCGACGGGACGGCGCGGGTCGCCGGCACGATCGCGGGCGTGGGGCCGCAGGGCGAGGGCGGGCTGCTCGGGATCGCGGTGCGCGTGCTGGACGGCGGCACGCAGCTCTACGCGTACTTCACGAGCTCCACCGACAACCGCATCGTGCGCATGGACGTGACGGGCGGGCCGGGGTCGCTCGGGCTCAGCGCGGCCGAGGACATCGTGACGGGGATCCCCCGCGACACCACCCACGACGGCGGCCGCATCGCGTTCGGCCCCGACGGCATGCTCTACGCGACCACCGGCGACGCCAACCTCCGCGACGCCGCGCAGGATCCGATCTCGCTCGCGGGCAAGATCCTCCGCCTCACGCCCGACGGGCAGGGACCGGCGGACAACCCGACGCCGGGATCGCCCGTGTACTCGATGGGACACCGCAACCCGCAGGGGATCGCGTGGGACGCGGCGGGGAACCTCTGGGCGGCGGAGTTCGGCCAGGACACGTGGGACGAGCTGAACCTCATCGAGCCCGGCGGGAACTACGGCTGGCCGGTCGTGGAGGGCGCGACGGACGACCCCGCCGACGACGCGTACATCGACCCGGTCCGCCAGTGGGCCACCGACGACGCGAGCCCGAGCGGCATCGCGATCACCGGCGACACGATCTTCATGGCCGGCCTCGGCGGCCAGCGCCTCTGGGTGATCCGGCCGGGCGCGGTGGTCACCGACCCGATCCCCGACGACCGCGTGACCGAGTTCTACACGCGCGAGTTCGGGCGGATCCGCGACGTGCAGGCGGCGCCCGACGGCTCGCTGCGCATGCTCACCGGCAACACCGACGGCCGCGGGACGCCGCGCGCCGGCGACGACCAGCTGCTCCGCGTCGAGCTCATGCCGATCCAGGCGGGATAATCTCGTCCTGTGACAGGCACCGCGATCATCATCGGCTACGACAGGGACACCCTCCGGGAGAAGGTGGACCTGCGGGCGGCCGGCGAGCGGCTGGACGAGCTGGAGGCCCTCAGGAGCCTCTCCGCCATCACCGAGAAGGTCGCGCTGCTGCGCATGCTGGGCCGGCTCGACGAGGCCTGGGACATGGCGAACGCGGCCGTCCGCCAGGCGCGCTTCACGGGCGACCGGGAGACGCTGCTCGCGTGCCGCATCCGCCGCGCGCAGGTGCAGCAGTACCAGGGCAAGCTCGACATCGCGCTGCAGGACCTCGGCGGCTGCGTCGACGAGGCCCGCGCTCACGAGTGGTACGCGCTGGAGGCGTTCGCGCTCCAGCACCGCGGCAAGGTGCACTTCGACCGGGGCGACTACCGCCTCGCGCTCTCCGACTTCGAGGACGCGTACACGCTCCGCACCCGCGAGGGCCTGCCGAGCGACCAGCTGGAGAGCTCGGCGCTCGCGATCGACGTCGCCAAGGAGCGCATCGCCGCCCAGCCCGCGTGATGGGCTCCCCCCGACCCCGGCACCGGACGGCCGACCGTGGCTGACCTCGCCCGGGTGCGGATCTGGGCCGAGGCCCTGATCGCGCTCCACCTCGACCCGTCGTGGACCTTCGCGTTCGACCACGCCCGCACGCGCGCGGGCGCCTGCCACTACGGCGACAGGCGGATCACCGTCTCGCGGCACCTGGCGGGCCGGTTCGAGGACGACGAGATCCACCAGGTGCTGCTGCACGAGGTCGCGCACGCGCTCGCCGGATCCCGCGCGGGCCACGGCCCGAGGTGGAAGGCGACGGCCGCCGAGCTCGGCTACGAGGGGTCGCGGCTGCACTCGGGCGCCGTCGCCGAGGAGCTCGCGCCCTGGGTGGGCGCCTGCCCGGCGGGCCACGCCCACTTCCGCTACCGGAAGCCGACCCGGCCGCTCGCCTGCGGGCTGTGCTCGAAGCGGTTCGACGCGGCGCACCTCATCGCGTGGACGAAGCGCGAGGTGCCGTCGGGGGCCGCCCCGGCCGCTGCTCGGCGCGAGGGCGCCGCGTGAGCCGGGCGCCGGGATCCGAGCGGCCGACGGGCCAGTGGATCACCGACCCCGACGGGCTGCGCTGGTTCCTCGACACGGGAGCCGTGAGCCTCGACCTCGCCTACACGGGCGCGCTGGGGGATCCGGAGCCGCGCGAGGCGCTGCCCGACGCGGCCGCCCTCGGCGCGTGGCTGAGCGAGCACCTCGCGCCCGTGTCGGAGCCGGGCGAGCGCGACCTCGCGGACGCCCGCACGCTCCGGCAGGCGATCGGCGACATCGCGGCGGCCATCGCCGACGGCGGCGAGCCCGCGCCGCGCGACATCGACGTCCTCAACCTCTACGCGGCGACGCCCGACCTCCCGCCGACGCTCGGCGGCGGATCCCGCCAGGCCGGCCGCGCGCTCGCCCGGCCCGCGCAGGCGCTCGCGTCGGCGGCGCGCGACGCGGTGGCGGTGTTCGGGGCCGGATCCGAGCGGATCCACCGCTGCTCGGCCGACGACTGCACCGTGCTGTACCTCGACACCACGCGCTCGGGCACGCGGCGCTGGTGCTCCATGCGCCGCTGCGGCAACCGCGCCAAGGTGCGCGCCCACCGGGCCAGGCAGCTGCGGGAGCGGCGGACGGGAATCCCGGCGCGGGTGGCGCCCGTGCGTCCCGCGCTCGCGTCCGCCCCCGCGGACGACGACGGCCCGGGAGCCTGAGCCCCCGGGCCGTGCCTGCGGATCCGCGTCACTCGCCGACGCGGACCTCCTTCCAGAACGCGACGTAGCCGCTGTAGTCCTTGCCCACGCGGTCGAACGACGACGGGATGGGCGTCGGGTACGACCACGCGCGGTCCTGCAGCACGGTGTCGCCGTCCTTGACGGAGAAGTACTGCGTGTCGCCCTTCCACGGGCAGTGGTACGGCGTGGCGGTCTCGGCGAGCAGCGACATGTCGACGCTGGCGGGCGGGAAGTACCAGTTGCCCTCGATCTCGATGAGCTCGTCCTTCGGGGCCTCGGCGACGGTGACGCCGTTGATGACTGCCTTCATGTGATGACCTTCCGGTTGCGTGGCGTCGTCACGGGGGCGGCGCCTGATGCCCAGGGGAACACGCGCTCCTGGGTGCCCATTCCGAGAGGACGTCACGCGGATGCCGCGGCCCGCGCGCGGCCTCAGGCGTCGCGGTGGAGGCGGTGCACGACGACGTCGGCCGGGCCCGCGGCGAGCGCCTCGGCCACCAGGCCGTCGTGGCCCGCGGCGTCGAGCCGGCGCGCGGCGACGCTCGCGGTGATCAGGTGCCCGACGGCCGGCCGGAGCTGCTGGTACGCGGCGCACGCGACGGCGGCCTCGGGCGACGTCGCGTCGATCCCGAGCGCGGCGAGCGCGTCGACCACGGCGCCCGCGGCGAGCTGGTCCTCGGCGCCCGCGCGCCAGGATCCGTCGGCCTCGACCGTGCCGGCGGCGACGACGGCGACGTACGCGCGGCGGCCGAGGGCGGTCTGGAGGGCGAGGATCCAGTCGGCGACGGCCGGGGCGTCCGCGAGGCCGGCGCTCACCACGGCGGGCCGGGCCGGCATGCTCGCGAGGACCTCGTCGCGGCGGGCGGCCGTGGGCGGCGGGACGGAGGGCAGGGCGTCGACCCAGACGATGACGTCGGCCCCGGCGGCGATGCGGCGGGCGCCGGCCACGCCGCCGTCGAACCGGACCTGGTAGCGGGCCTGCGTCGACGGGTCGGGGTGTGCGGCGTCAGCGGAGGAGGTCACGATGGAGATGCTACGGGCGCCCACGGGCCGGATCCTCCGCGGATGACGCGGCGCGACGGCTCGGGCGCCCCACGGCGCATGGCCTGGCGGATCACCTCGAAGTCGTCGCGCGTGATCTCGAGGAGCCCCGGCGCGAGCTTCCTGCCCCACTCGAGGGAGTCGCGGGTGAAGTCGAGCACGGGCACGAGGGGGCGGATGGGCGCGTCGACCGCGCCGAGGTCCCAGTCCATCCGCCGTCGCCACGGCCGCCACTCGCCCACGCGGCCCTGGTACGGCGCGGCGTCGGCGACCCGGCCGATGGCGGTGAAGGAGCGCAGGAGCGGTCCGTCGGGGTACGACTCGCGCGGCGAGTAGTAGACGAAGCCGTCCGCCTCGCCCAGCCGCTCGACCGGCTCGCGGGCGCCGCGGTTGACCTGCGCGATGCCGAGGTCCAGGCCGTCGAGCACGCGGTCGCGCGAGACGACGCCCACCCAGTACCTGATCATGTCCGTCCCATCCTGTCCCACGGCGGCCGGCCGCCGGGCGCGCCCAGCCGGGCGGAGCACACTGGGGGCATGCGCGTGCTGCTGAAGACCATCCTCGACTGCGATCCCGACGCCGCCTGGCGCGCGCTCCACTCGCCCACCGTGATGCGGGAGGTCGCGGGCCCGCTCGTCGACTTCGTGCCGCTGCAGGACGGCGGCTTCCCCACGAGCTGGGACGGCCGCGAGCACGTCGCGGCGATGCAGACGGGGCCGTTCACGGCCGGGCGGCAGAGCATCCGCCTGCGGGACATGAGGCCCCGCGTCGACGGCGTGCGCATCGTGCGCGACGACGGCCACGGGCTCTCGGGTCTCATGGCGATCCCCACGAGCATGCGGCACAGCATGGCCGTCTCGGCGGATCCGGCTGGTCCCGACGCCGACGGCCGCGTGAAGACGCTCTTCCGCGACCAGCTCGAGTTCGAGGCCGGCCTCCTCGGCCCCGCGATGTGGCCGACCTTCTGGGCGTTCTGGCAGTGGCGCGCGTTCCGCCTGCGCCAGCTCGCGCCGACGTGGGCGTACGACCCGCAGCCCGCCGCACGCGACGACGACGCGGGCGTGTCCGCCGCCTGACGCCCGCCCGGACCGCCCGGCGCCCCGCGTCGCCCGACGCGTACGGTGGGCCCATGCCGTCCGCCGTCACCGCCCTCCACGTCGCCGACTGGCGCCGCCGCACCCACGAGATGTACGCGGAGGTGCGCTGGGTCGCGCGGACGGATCCCGCGGCCGCGCACGCGCTCTGGCGCCGCACGCGCGACGACATGTTCCGCAGCCACCCGGCGACGCCGCTCCTGCCCGAGCACCGCGCGGACTTCGACCGGCTCGAGGTCGTGGACTACGACCCGGCGTGGCGGTTCGAGCTGGAGATCCACGACGACCGCGGCGAGGAGCGCCACGAGGTCGAGACGGGCACCGACGGCGTCGTGCCGTTCGAGCTGCTCGGATCCGTGCACCTGCCCGCCGCCGACGGACGCGAGGCCGGCAGCCTCGACGTCTGGCGCCTCGCGAGCTACGGCGGCGGCCTGCACCTGCCCGTGAAGGACGCGTCGCACCGGCGGGAGGGCGGCACCTACGGGGGCGGCCGCTACCTGCTCGACACCGTGAAGGGATCCGACCTCGGAGCGGGCGCGCCGGGCTCGATCGTCGTCGACCTCAACTTCGCCTACAACCCGTCCTGCGCCTACGACCCGGCCTGGGCCTGCCCCCTCGCGCCCGCCGGCAACGTGCTCGGCTTCGAGGTCCCCGTGGGCGAGATGGGCTTCTCCCCGGCCTGACCTGCTATGGTGGGTCCACTTGCGAGCACATCATCGTGCTCCCTGCGTCGAGAGAACGCGTTCCCTCCTCGCCCCGATCAGATCGCCGCACCGGCCGACGGGGTCGAGTGACATCTTTCTTTTGGCGAACGGATGCGCCCATCGGCGCCTTCGCCATCCTCCGCTTCCGTGCGTCTCACGCACATCCCGAGAACGCACACCGGGGCGGACCCCTGCCTGGAAGGCAACTCCCCCGCATGACCACTGACACCTTCGGCGCGCTCGGCGTGCCCGCTCCCCTCGTCTCCGCCCTCACGGCGAACGGCATCACGACGCCGTTCCCCATCCAGGTGGACACGCTCCCCGACACCCTGAACGGCCGCGACGTGCTCGGCCGCGGCAAGACGGGCTCCGGCAAGACCCTGGCGTTCGCCATCCCGATGATCGCGCGCCTCGGCGGCGGCCTCGCCGGCGGCCGTCGCCGCCCGGGCCGCCCGCTCGGCCTCATCCTCGCGCCGACCCGCGAGCTCGCCACGCAGATCACCGCCGCCATGGCGCCGCTCGCGGAGGCGTACAACCTGACCACCACCACGATCTTCGGCGGCGTCTCGCAGCAGCGCCAGGTCGCGGCCCTCAAGGCCGGCGTCGACGTGGTCGTGGCCTGCCCCGGCCGCCTCGAGGACCTCATGAAGCAGGGCTTCGTGAACCTCGACGCCGTGGAGATCACCGTCCTCGACGAGGCCGACCACATGGCCGACCTGGGCTTCCTGCCCGTCGTCACGCGGATCCTCGACAAGACCCCGAACACCGGCCAGCGCATGCTGTTCTCGGCCACGCTCGACAACGGCGTGGACAAGCTCGTCCGCCGCTACCTGCACGACCAGGTGCTGCACTCCGTCGACGAGGCGAACTCGCCCGTCGCCGCCATGACGCACCACGTGTTCGAGACGACCGACGTCGAGTCGAAGCGCCTCCTCGTGCAGAAGCTCGCGTCCGGCTCCGGCCGCCGCATCCTCTTCATGCGCACCAAGCACCACGCCAAGAAGCTCGCGAAGCAGCTCACCGACGCGGGCATCCCGTCGGTGGACCTGCACGGCAACCTCTCGCAGGTGGCCCGCGACCGCAACCTCGCGGCGTTCTCCGCGGGCGACGTCAAGGTCCTCGTGGCCACCGACGTCGCGGCGCGCGGCGTCCACGTCGATGACATCGAGCTCGTGATCCACGTCGACCCGCCGGCCGAGCACAAGGCGTACCTGCACCGCTCGGGCCGCACGGCGCGCGCGGGCTCCGCGGGCGACGTCGTCACGATCATGCTGCCGGCGCAGCGCAAGGACGTGCAGCTCCTGATGCGCAAGGCCGACATCCACGTCACGCCGCAGCAGGTCACCGAGTCCTCCCCCGCCGTGGCCGAGCTGACGGGCGCCGTCGCGGCGTACGTGAAGCCCGCGCCGCGCGAGACGAAGTCGGTCCGCGAGACCACCCAGCGCCAGTCGCAGGGCGGCCGCGCGAACGGCGGCGGACGCTCGCAGGGCGCCAACGCGCAGCGCAAGCGCGCGGCTCGCGACGGCGCGCCCGTCGGCGGCGGTCGCCGTGACGGCGCCGCGTCGGGTCGCCGCGACGGCGCCGCCTCGGGCGGACAGCGCGGCGGCGGCACGCCCCGCACGTTCAGCACCTCCTCCGAGGGCTTCGGCGGCGGCTCGTCCGTCGCCCCCGCGCGTCCCCGTCAGGAGCGCCCCGCGGCGTCCGGCGGCGCCGCGGCCGGCGGTCGTGCGCGCACGCACCGCCGCGTCTCCAGCGGACGCTAGACCGCACGGCGCCCAGCGCGCGCCGGCCTGGCATCGAGGGCCCCCGTCCACGGACGGGGGCCCTCCGTCGTCCACGGACGGGGGCTTCCGTCGTGCCGGGAGAGACACACGACGACGCGTCCGTGCCCCGAGTCTCCACAGCTGAGGCAGAGCCTGGGGACGGTCGGGCGGACGCCCGGCGGCATCCGGTTACGGTGAGCCAATGACTCGCGCCGCCCTCGCCACCCGTGGCCCGTACCGCAAGGGCGTGGAGCGCAGGGAGCTCCTCATCCGCACCGCCATCGAGGTGTTCGCCGAGCAGGGATACCGCAGCAGCTCGCTGCGCGAGATCGCGTCCCGGGCGGAGATCACGCCCGCCGGCCTGCTGCACCACTTCAGCGGCAAGGAGGAGCTGCTGCTCGCCGTGCTCGAGCGCCGCGAGGAGCGCCTCGCCGCCGCCATCGAGCTGCACCGCCCGCGCAGCGTCGCGGAGCACGCGGCCGTGGTCATCGCCGACGGGGAGCAGAGCGCCTGCCTCACGCGCGTCATCGCCGTCGTCTCGTCGGAGGCGTCGGCCGCCGGCCACCCGCTGCACCAGCTCTTCCGCGAGCGCCGCGCCCGCGAGCTCGAGCGCATCACGTCGGGCGTCCTCGTCGACCAGGCCCGCGGGCTCATCGACCCCCACCTCGACCCGGCCGCCGCGGCCGCCGTCGTGCTCTCCGCCATGGACGGCCTGCACGTGCAGCGCTGCTACGGCGTCGGGGCCGGCGCGAGCCAGGCCTTCGAGGACCTCCGCCGGCACTACCTCGAGCCGCCGGAGTTCGCGGAGCGGGCCGCGGCCGTCTGACCCGGGCCGTCCGGACCGGCGAGCCGGTCGGGACCCCTACGGCAGGACGCCCACCGAGGCGAGGGCCGCGCGGAGGAGCGCGCCGCGGCCGCCCTCCATGTCGGCCGAGACCGCGTCCGAGGCCGCCTCCTCGGGCGTCATCCACGTGATCTCGAGGGCGTCCTGGCGCGGATCGCACGTGCCCGTCACGGGCACCACGTACGCGAGCGACACGGCGTGCTGCCGGTCGTCGGTGTACGGGCTGGCGCCGGGGAACGGGAAGTACTCGGCGACCGAGAAGGGCGTCGGGCTCGCGGGCAGCTGCGGGAACGCCATCGGACCCAGGTCCTTCTCGAGGTGGCGGAAGAGCGCGTCGCGCAGGGTCTCGCCGTACATGACGCGGCCGGAGACGAGCATGCGCGTCATCTGCCCGGTGACCGTGGCGCGCAGCAGCACCCCGATGTCCTTCACCCGCCCCATGCCGTCGACCCGCACGGGCACGGCCTCCACGTAGAGGAGGGGCAGCCGCTGCCGGATCTGCGCGAGCTCCACGTCCGACAGCCAGCCGGAGTTCGGGTCGGGGATGTTCGGGTCCGGGGTGCGAACGGTCATGGTCCATTGTCACCCACGGCCGGAGCGCGGCGGCCACCCGGCGCGCGGACCGGCTGCCAGGGGCGGATGCGAGGATGGGCGCGCCGGACGACCCCGCGTCCGCGCATCCGCCGCCGCCCGGCCCGTCGACGAGGACACCCGTGACCGCTCTCCCGCTGGATCCCGACGCCGTCCTCTGGTCGGCCTCCTCCGCCGAGCTGGCCGACCGGCCGCTGCTCGTGCTGCTGCACGGCTTCGGATCGCACGAGGGCGACCTCTTCGGGCTGTCGCCGTACCTGCCGCTCGGGCCGGTGGTCGCGTCGCTGCGGGCGCCTCTCCCCTTGCAGGGCGGGTTCGCGTGGTTCCCGATCGTGCCCGGATCCACCGGCGACCCGGATCCCGATGCCGCCGACGCCGCCGCGCAGGGCGTGCTCGACTGGCTCGACGCGCTGCCCGTGCGGCCGCGGTCGGTGGGCCTCCTCGGCTTCAGCCAGGGCGGCGCGACCGCGCTCCAGCTGCTGCGGCTCGCGCCCGGCCGGTTCTCGTACGCGGTGCAGCTCAGCGGGTTCGCCGTGCGCGGCGCGCACGCGGGCGACGCGGCGCTGGCGGCCGCGCCGACGCCGGTCTTCTGGGGGCGCGGCACCGCCGACCAGGTGATCCCCGACGAGGCCGTCGCGCGCACCGCCGCCTGGATCGGCGACCACACCGCCCTCACCGAGCGCATCTACGAGGACCTGCCGCACTCGGTCTCGGCGCCGGAGCTGCGGGACGTGTCGGCGTTCATCCGGGAGCACGCGGGCTGAGGCCCGCCCGGCCCGGCCGGTTGTCGGGGGTCCGGAGGAGGATGGGCAGATGGATCCCGTCCTCGCGCGCTTCTCCCCGGCCACCCGGGAGTGGTTCCAGGGCGCGTTCCCCGGCCCCACCGCGGCGCAGGTGGGCGCGTGGGAGGCCGTGCAGAAGGGGTCGCACGCGCTCGTCGTGGCGCCCACCGGGTCCGGCAAGACGCTCGCGGCGTTCCTGTGGTCCATCGACCGGCTCGCGTCGCGGCCCGCGCCGGAGGATCCGATGCGCCGCACGCGCGTCCTCTACATCTCGCCGCTCAAGGCGCTCGCGGTCGACGTGGAGCGCAACCTCCGCTCGCCGCTCGTGGGCATCGTGCAGACGGCGAAGCGGCTGGGAGCCGAGCCGCCCGAGGTCACGGTGGGCGTGCGCTCCGGCGACACCCCGGCGGCCGATCGGCGTTCGCTCGCGAAGACGCCGCCGGACATCCTCATCACCACGCCCGAGTCGCTGTTCCTCATGCTCACGTCCGCCGCGCGCGAGACGCTCGCGGGGGTCGAGACGATCATCGTCGACGAGGTGCACGCGGTCGCGGCCACCAAGCGCGGCAGCCACCTCGCGCTCTCGCTCGAGCGGCTCGACGCGCTGCTGGAGAAGCCGGCGCAGCGGATCGGCCTGTCGGCCACCGTGCGGCCGCCCGAGGAGGTGGCGCGGTTCCTCGGCGGGCGCTCGCCCGTGACCATCGTGTCGCCGAAGAACACCAAGGAGTTCGACCTGCGCGTCATCGTCCCGGTCGACGACATGACCGAGCTCGGCACCACAGCGCCGCTGGAGGGCTCGGCGGCGCAGGGGGACGCGCCGCAGCAGGGATCCATCTGGCCGCACGTGGAGGAGGGCATCGTCGACCTCGTGCTCCAGCACACGTCGTCCATCGTCTTCACGAACAGCAGGCGGCTGGCGGAGCGGCTCACGGCGCGGCTGAACGAGATCTACGCGACGCGCATGGAGGACGGGCGCATCGACGCGGCGGGGAACGCCGTAGCGGGCGGGTCCGCGGCGGGTTCCGCGACGGCCGACGCCGTGCCCGTGCTCGCGGGCGCCGCGGCCGGATCCGGGTCGTCGCGGCCCGTCGACGCCACCGCCTTCTCGGCCACGCGCCGCAGCGCCGCACGTCCGCCCGCCGAGGTCATGGCGCAGGCCGGGAGCACGGAGGGCGCGGATCCGGTGCTCGCGAAGGCGCACCACGGATCCGTCTCGAAGGAGCAGCGCGCGCTCATCGAGGACGACCTGAAGTCCGGCCGTCTCCGCTGCGTGGTCGCCACCTCCAGCCTCGAGCTCGGCATCGACATGGGCGACGTCGACCTCGTCGTGCAGGTGGAGGCGCCGCCGTCGGTCGCGAGCGGGCTGCAGCGCGTCGGCCGCGCCGGGCACCAGGTGGGCGAGGTCTCGCGCGGCGTCATCTTCCCCAAGCACCGGGCCGACCTCATCCACTCGGCCGTGGCCGCCGAGCGCATGGCGAGCGGGCAGATCGAGTCGCTGCGCGTGCCCGCGAACCCGCTCGACGTGCTCGCGCAGCAGACCGTCGCGGCCGTCGCGCTCGAGCCGCTGGGCGTCGAGGAGTGGTTCGACGTCGTCCGGCGGAGCGCGCCGTTCGCGACCCTGCCGCGCTCCGCGTATGAGGCCACGCTCGACCTGCTGAGCGGCCGCTACCCGTCCGACGAGTTCGCGGAGCTGCGGCCCCGCATCGTGTGGGACCGCGACGAGGGCACCATCGAGGGGCGGCCGGGCGCGCAGCGGCTCGCGGTCACCTCCGGCGGCACCATCCCGGACCGGGGCCTCTTCGGCGTGTTCATGGTGGGCGAGAAGGCGTCGCGCGTGGGCGAGCTCGACGAGGAGATGGTCTACGAGTCGCGCGTCGGGGACGTGTTCGCGCTGGGGGCGACGAGCTGGCGGATCCAGGAGATCACGCACGACCGCGTGCTCGTCACGCCGGCGTTCGGCGAGCCCGGCAAGCTGCCGTTCTGGAAGGGCGACGGGCTCGGCCGGCCGCTGGAGCTGGGGCGCGCCATCGGGGCGTTCGTGCGGGAGCTGTCCGGATCCGCGGTCGACGACGCCCGGGCGCGCGCCGGCCGCGTGGGCCTCGACGACCGCGCCGTGAACAACCTGCTCGCGTTCCTCGGCGACCAGAAGAAGGCCACCGGCCACGTGCCGAACGACCGCACCCTCGTGGTCGAGCGCTTCCGCGACGAGCTCGGCGACTGGCGCGTGGTGCTGCACTCCCCCTACGGGATGCAGGTGCACGCGCCGTGGGCGCTCGCGGTGGGCGCGCGGGTCACCGAGCTGTACGGCATCGACGGCGCGACCATGGCCAACGACGACGGCATCGTCGTCCGCATCCCCGAGACCGACGGCGAGCCGCCGGGGGCCGACCTGTTCGTGTTCGAGCCGGACGAGCTCGACGCCATCGTCACGCGCGAGGTCGGCGGATCCGCCCTGTTCGCGTCGCGCTTCCGGGAGTGCGCCGCCCGCGCGCTCCTGCTGCCGCGGTACAACCCGGGCCGCCGCTCGCCGCTCTGGCAGCAGCGCCAGCGCGCCTCCCAGCTGCTCGACGTGGCGCGGAAGTTCCCCGCGTTCCCGATCGTGCTCGAGACCGTGCGCGAGGTGCTGCAGGACGTCTACGACCTGCCCGCGCTCACGTCGCTCGCGAAGGACATCGAGGCGCGGCGCATCAGGATCGTCGAGACCACCACGGAGGACGCGTCGCCGTTCGCGCGCAGCCTCCTGTTCAGCTACGTCGGCGCGTTCATGTACGAGGGCGACAGCCCGCTCGCCGAGCGTCGGGCCGCCGCGCTCTCGCTCGACGCGGGGCTGCTGTCCGAGCTGCTGGGGCGGGCGGAGCTGCGCGAGCTGCTGGATCCGGCGGTCATCGCGCGCACCGAGCTGGAGCTGCAACGGCTCGCGCCGGACCGCCGGGCGAAGGGGCTCGAGGGGGTCGCCGACCTGCTGCGCATCCTCGGGCCGCTCGACGCTGAGGAGGTCGCCGCGCGCCTCGAGCCCGAGGAGGCCTCGTCCGCCGCCGACCACCTCGACGCGCTCGTCGCGGGCAAGCGCGCGCTGCGCGTCTCGTTCGGCGGGCAGCCGCGCGTCGCCGCCATCGAGGACGCGAGCCGCCTGCGCGACGCCCTCGGGGTGCCGCTGCCCATCGGCACGCCGCTCGCGTTCGTCGAGCCCGTGGCGGATCCGCTCGGCGACCTCGTCGGCCGGTACGCGCGCACGCACGGCCCCTTCACCATCGCGGACGCGGCCACCGGCATCGGCCTCGGATCCGCCGTCATCGCCGACACCCTCGCCCGGCTCGGCGCCCAGCGGCGCGTGGTCGAGGGCGAGTTCCGGCCGGGCGCCTCGGGCAGCGAGTGGTGCGACGTCGAGGTGCTGCGGCGCCTGCGCAGCCGGTCGCTCGCGGCGCTCCGCAGCGAGGTCGAGCCGGTCGAGCGGGCCGCGTACGCGCGGTTCCTCCCCGCGTGGCAGCACGTGGCGGGCGCCGAACGCGAGCGCGGGCTCCGCGGGGTCGACGGCGTGCTGCAGGTCATCGAGCAGCTCGCGGGCGCGCCCGTGCCCGCCTCCGCGTGGGAGACGCTCGTGCTGCCCGCCCGGGTGCGCGACTACTCGCCCGCCTTCCTCGACGAGCTCACGTCCACGGGCGAGGTCATCTGGTCGGGGGCCGGCACGCTCGCGGGTGCCGACGGCTGGGTCAGCCTGCACCTCGCCGACCAGGTCGCGCTCACGCTGCCCGAGCCCGACGCGCACGACACCGACGAGCTGCAGCGCGAGATCCTCACCACGCTCGGCACGGGCGGCGGCTACTTCTTCCGGCAGCTGAGCGACGCCGTCGGATCCACGGACGACACGGCGCTCGTCACCGCGCTGTGGGACCTCGTGTGGGCGGGCCTCGTCACGAACGACACGCTCTCGCCGCTGCGGTCGCTGCTCGCGGGCGGATCCACGGCGCACAAGACGCCGCAGCGCGCGCCGCGCGGGCGGATGTACCGGGGCGGGCGCATGCCGCGGCCCGACATGCCCACGCGCACGGGACCGCCGACCGCGGCCGGGCGCTGGTCGATCGTGCCGCTCGCCGAGACCGACGCGACCGTGCGCGCGGCCTCCACGGCCGAGCTGCTGCTCGAGCGGTACGGCGTGGTCACGCGCGGATCCGTGATGACCGAGCGCGTGCCCGGCGGCTTCGCACTCACCTACAAGGTGCTCGCCGGGTTCGAGGACACGGGTCGCGCCCGACGCGGGTACTTCATCGAGACGCTGGGGGCGGCGCAGTTCTCCACGGGCGGCACGGTGGATCGGCTGCGCGGGTTCACGCGCGATCCGGACACGGGCGAACGGCCGCTGGTCGCGCTGACCCTCGCGGCCACGGATCCGGCCAACGCGTACGGGGCGGCGCTGCCGTGGCCGCGGCTCGACGGGTCGGGCGGCGGATCCGAGGCGGGCTCCGACGGGAGCGACGGCGGTGTGCCGGGCGCCGGGGATCCGGCCGGCCACGCGTCGTCCGCGATCGCGGAGTCCGGCAGCGTCGACGCGCGCGGTGAACGCCCCACCGGGCACCGCGCGGGCCGGAAGGCGGGCGCGCTCGTGGTCCTGGTCGACGGCGAGCTCGTGCTCTACGTGGAGCGCGGCGGGAAGACCGTGCTGCTCTTCGACGACGACGAGGCGGTGATCCGCGCGGCGGCCGAGTCGCTCGGCGGTATCGTCCGCCGCGGCGGGGTGGCGAAGCTCGCGATCGAGAAGGTGAACGGCGCGTTCATCCTCGGCACGCCGCTCGGCACCGCGCTCCAGGAGCACGGCTTCTCGGCGACGCCCCGCGGGCTGCGGATGCGGTCGTGAGCGGCGCCCCGGCGGCAGGAACCGCCCATGCCTGAGGGCGACACCGTCTACCGCACCGCCGCGCACCTGCACGAGGCCGTCGGCGGCCAGGTGCTCACGCGCAGCGACTTCCGGGTGCCGAAGTACGCCACGCTCGATCTCGCGGGCCGGGAGGTCGACGAGGTGGTGAGCGTCGGGAAGCACATCCTCCATCGCGTCGGCGACCTCACGATCCACAGCCATCTCAAGATGGAGGGCTCCTGGCACATCTACCAGCACGGCACCGCGTGGCGGCGGCCGGCGTTCGAGGCGCGCGTCGTGCTCGAGACGGCGGAGCGCGTCACGGTGGGGTTCTCGCTCGGGGTGCTCGAGGTGATCCCGCGCGACCAGGAGCACACGGTCGTCGGGCACCTGGGGCCGGACATCCTCGGGCCGGACTGGGGCGACGCGGCGGCCGAGGAGATCGTGCGGCGCATCTCCGCGCAGCCCGACCGGCCCATCGGCCTGGCGCTGCTCGACCAGCGGAACGCCGCCGGCATCGGCAACGTCTACCGGGCCGAGCTCTGCTTCCTGCGCGGCGTGCTGCCCACGCGGCCGGTCAGCGAGGTGCCCGACCTGCCGGCGATGATCGCGCTCGCGCGCCGCACGATGCGCGCGAACCGCGACCGCATCGAGCGCACCACCACGGGCGACCTCCGCCGGGGCCGCACCGACTGGGTCTACGGCCGCAAGGGCAAGCCGTGCCTGCGGTGCGGCACCCGCATCCAGCAGGGCCAGCTCGGCGATCCGGTGCGCCCCGGCATGGGCGCGCAGGACCGGGTCACCTACTGGTGCCCGCGCTGCCAGACCTGACGCGCGGGCACCGGGGGCTCAGTCCCGCGGCGTCGACGCCGACGGCAGCTCGGGCGCGGGCGCGCCGCCCGCCGCGATCCGCGCCTCCTCCTGGCCGACCACCGAGTGGCGGCGTCCGTAGAGGAAGTAGACCGCGAAGCCGAGCGCGAGCCAGACGACGAAGCGCACCCAGGTGAGCGTCGTGAGGTTGAGCATCAGCCAGACGCAGAGGACGGCCGAGAGGATCGGCAGCCAGGGCATGAACGGCACGCGGAACGACGCGCGGATGTCCGGGCGCTTCTTCCGCAGCACGATCACGCCGATGCTCACGAGCACGAACGCGGACAGCGTGCCGATGTTGATCATCTCCTCGAGCACGCCCACGTCGGTGAACCCGGCGAGAGCCGCGACGACGACGCCCGCGATGATCTGCACGCGCACGGGCGTGCGGCGCTTGGCGGACGTGCGGCTGAGACCACGCGGCAGCAGGCCGTCGCGGCTCATCGCGAAGACCACGCGGGCGAGGCCGAGCAGCAGCACCATGAGCACGGTGGTGAGCCCGAGCAGCGTGCCGATGGAGATGACCTGCGCCGCCCATCCGGCGCCGACCGCGGTGAAGGCGGTCGTGAGCGACGGATCCTCGGCGTCGGCGAGCACCGTGTACGGCACCATGCCCGTGAGCACCAGGGTCACGAGCACGTAGAGCACGGTGACGACCGCGAGGCCCGCGAAGATCCCCCGCGGCAGGGTCCGCTGCGGGTCCTTCACCTCCTCGGCGCTCGTCGCGACCACGTCGAAGCCGATGAACGCGAAAAAGACGAGCGATGCGCCGGCGAGCAGGCCGTAGAGGCCGTACTGCGTGGGCTCCTGGCCGCTCGCCCAGGAGAAGAGGGACTGGGTCCAGACGTCGGCGGACGCCCCCTCGGCCGGGCGCTGCGGCGGGATGAAGGGCGAGTAGTTCTCGGCCTTCACGTAGAAGGCGCCCACGACGATCACGAACAGGACGACCGCGACCTTGAGCACGGTGAACACGCTCGAGACCCGGCTGGACAGCTTGGTGCCGAGCACCAGCAGCACGGTGAAGATCGCGGTGATGAGGACGGCGCCCCAGCTGATCCCGAGGCCGAAGACCGTGATGGTGGACGGGATGTCGAGCCCCGCGAGCTTGAGCGCCGACTCCAGGTAGATGCCCCAGCACTTCGCGATGACCGCGGCCGCCGTGAGCATCTCGAGGATGAGGTCCCAGCCGATGATCCACGCGAGCAGCTCGCCCATGGTCGCGTAGGTGAACGTGTACGCGCTGCCCGCGACGGGCACGGCGGAGGCGAACTCGGCGTAGCACATGATCGCGAGGCCGCACGTGACGGCGGCGAGCACGAACGCCAGCGTCACCGACGGGCCCGCGTAGTTGCCTGCCGCCTTCGCGCCGACGGAGAAGATGCCGGCGCCGACCGCGACGGCCACGCCCATCAGCATGAGGTCCCAGGTGCCGAGGGAGCGGGTGAGGCTGCGCTCGCCTCCCGCGGCGTCGGCCAGCGACGACTCGATGCTCTTCGTGCGGAACAGGCTCATGGGGCGTCCGTTCAGTGGTGGCGGCTCGGGGAACGGGGATCGAGCCTACCGGCGGGCGAGCAGCGCCCCCATCCGGGGGCGCTGCTCCGTCCTGGTGCGGATGCGCGGGCGCCCGACACGCCCGGTCCGCGGAGAAGCGGGAGAAGCGCCGAGGAGAAGCGACCGGAGCACCTAGGCAGGCATGAGGAGCAGTGCTTCTCTGGAGGAGCGGTCAAGCAGCGTGCCGCGTCCGACACGAGTCCGGAAGGTCCTGAGTGACCGCAACGCTGCGCACGCGCGCCCTCGCCGCCGCCCCGCCCACCTCGCGCGGATCCGTCTCCCGCGGATCCGCCGCGACGCTCCCCCGCACGACGAACCTCCCCCGCCCGACCCCGCTCGCGCCCGACCTCACGGCGGCGCGCGACGAGAAGCGCCGGGTGACCCACGAGCGGTTCGTGCGCGCCGCCGCCGCAGCCGAGGATCCGGCGGGCGAGGCCGAGCGCCGCCGCCTGCACGACCAGATCGTGCTCGACCACCTCGAGCTCGCCGACCAGCTCGCGCGCCAGCACTCGGGCCGCGCGCACGACTGGAGCGACCTCCGCCAGGTCGGCTACCTCGGCCTCGTGAAGGCCGCGCGCCGCTACGACCCGGGGTTCGGCGCGCCCTTCGTGTCGTTCGCGATCCCCACCATCTCGGGCGAGATCAAGCGGCACCTGCGCGACAACGGGTGGGTGATCCGCCCGCCGCGGCAGGTCCAGGAGCTGCGGCACGCCCTGCTCGCGGTCGTGCCCGCGCTCACCCAGCGCCTCGGCCGCACTCCCACCGACGCCGAACTGGCCGCGCACACCGGGCACGCGCGCGAGGAGGTCGCCGAGGCGCTCGCGGCGCACTCCAGCCTCCGGCCCGCGTCGCTCGACTTCACGGTGCACGAGGACGAGGGCATCTCCCTCGCGGACACGATCGGCGCCGACGACCCCGGCTACGCGCGCGCCGAGCGCTCGGTGCTGCTGGACGCGGCGCGCGGGGTGCTCAGCGAGCGCGACCGGCGGATCCTGCACCTGCGCTTCGTCGACGAGCGCAGCCAGAGCGAGATCGCGGCCGAGCTCGGCGTGACGCAGATGCAGGTGTCGCGGCTGCTCGCGCGGATCCTCGGGGCGCTGCGCCAGGAGCTGACCCGCGGCGAGGCCGACGCCCTGCCCGAGGTGGCGCCGCTGGCCGCCGTGTCGCCGATCCGCGTGCAGGAGGCCGACCGCCGCACGGCGTGAGGCGCACCGCCTCGACGGGCAGGCGCGCGCCGGATCCGCTCAGGCGCCGGGCAGCGCGCCCGTCTCCACGACGCGGCGCGCGACCTCGACGAGCTTGACGTTGCCGTCCTGCGAGTAGCGGCGGAGCACCTGGAACGCGCGGTCGGCGTCGAGCGACAACCGCTCCATCAGGATCCCCTGGGCCTGGCCGATGACGGATCGGGATGCGAGTCCGACGGCCAGGTCGTCCGCCGCGTCCCAGGCGGCGAGCGCGATGCGCGCGTGGACGGCGACCTCCTCGGCCACGGCGCGATCGGCCGTGCCGAGCGCGCCGGTCGCGCGGTGCAGCGCGACGGCGCCGCCCGCATCCGGGCGCGCGTCGGCGGCGTCGTCCAGCGCGACGAGCAGCAGCTGGGAGCCGAGGGGCGGGACGGGCTCGGCGAGGAGCGCCCCGAGGACGGCGCCGCTCTCCCCCGTGACCGCGACGCCGGACGCGCGTGGCAGCATCACGCCGGCGCCCGTCGCGGTCGAGGCGTCGAGGAGCGCGGCCAGCAGGAGGTCGACGCCCGCTGCGCGACTCGGGGCGGCGTGGAATGCCGCGACGACGCGGGCGGGCAGGGCCGACGGGTGCTGCTCCATCCCGTCCTCCGCTGCGATCAGGGGGCGTCGGCGGCTCCTCGGGCGGCTGCGTGCCCGACCCGCCGCATCGCGGGGAGACGCCGAGCCCCGGCTCGACCGTTCGAGTATCGCACCATGGGTTTGCGCCCTAAGCATCTGGGAGGAGAACTCACGGGGAGCCGTTCGCAGACGACGCGGGCCCGGCGGATCAGGCGGCGACGGTCGTGCTGCGCCATGCAGGCGAGTCGCCGCCGACCTGCCACACGAGCGTGACCGCGTCCGGAGCGTCGTCGTCGTCCACCCAGGCGGAGGTGTCGAGCTCGAGCAGACGACCGGATCCCGCGGCGGCGAGCGCGACCGGCACCTCGGTCCCGTCGATCCACGCCCACGCCGTGTCCGGGTAGCCGACGAGCCCGCCGGCCTCGGTGCCGCCCTCCGGTGCGGCGAAGGCGACGGACATCCGGCGCGAGGTGTCGACGGCGGGTGCCGGGTCGGCCGATCCCTCGGGTCCGGCGGCCGGGTTCCGCCACTCGTAGGGCGTCGCGCCGGTCGCGGGCACGACGTGGTCGTCGAGCAGGAGCCCCTGGCCGGTGTCGCGCACGATCCAGGCGTCGGCCACGTCGCCGTCCACCGCGGAGACGAGGGTGAACGCCCCCTCGGGACCCTCGGCCGTGACGGGCTCCACCGCGCGGAGGCGCTCGGCGCCCTCCGGGGAGACGGTGCCCGCGCGGCCGAAGGAGGCGACGTACGACTCCCGGGATCCGGCCGACTCCTGCGCCTCGGGCGTGAGCATGACCCACGCCGCGTCGGCGTCGCCGGCCGCGACGGCGTCGAGGTACGCGGCCACGAGGGCGGTCTCCGCGGTCGGGGCGTCGGCATCATCGACGTCGCCCGCGGGCGACGTCTCGACGGACTCGGGGACCGGCAACGGGACGGGTCCACCCTCGTCCGGGCCGGTGCACGACGTCAGGACGACCGCGGACGAGGCGATCAGGACCAGGGGGAGCATTCGGATCCTCATCCCCCGACGCTAATTCCGGTAGGCGAGGGAATCCAGGCATTCGCACGGGCTGCCCAGCTGCGGATCGCGGGTCGCGCGCCCGGCGGCGACGCAGACGCGCCTGCCATGCTCGGTGCATGGCCACCCTCATGCGTCCCCGTCGCGGGAAGATCATCGCCGGCGTCTGCGCCGCCCTCGCCGACCGCTTCGGCATCAGCCGCTTCCTCGTCCGCCTGCTGTTCGTGCTCTCGATCGTGCTGCCGGGCCCGCAGGTGCTGCTGTACCTGATCCTCTGGATCGTCTTCCCCAAGCAGCGCTGACCCGGGATCGTCCCGCGGCGGAAACGCCCCCGCAACACCTGATTCCCAGACTGGGGAGACACCTCTCCCCTGCCTGGATGGAATCGCATGCCCGCTCGTCGCCGCGCCCGTGCCCGGATCCGCGCCGGCGGTCGCGCCCTCGCCGCAGCCGCGATCGTGCTCGGGCTGGCGGTGGGCGGCGGGGTCGTCGCGGAGCCGGCCCGGGCGTCCACCGACGCCGCGGCACCCGCAGCAGCTGATGCACCCGCCGTCGTCGACCTGGGCGTCGCCGACGCGGTCGCGCTCCTCGATGCCGGATCCACCACATCCGTCGCGCTGACCCGCGCCTACCTCGCGCGCATCGCCGCGTACGACGACCGGGACGCCGCCGGGCCGGGCCTCCAGGCGGTCATCACCACGAACCCGGACGCGCTCGCGACCGCCGCGACGCTCGACGCGGAGCGCGCGACCGGCACGATCCGCGGCCCCCTGCACGGGGTCCCGATCGTCGTGAAGGACAACCACGCCACGGCCGACATGCCCACCACGGTCGGCAGCGCGGCGCTCCGCGACTACCGCACGACGGCCGACTCCACCGCGGTCGCGCGGCTGCGGGTGGCCGGGGCGATCATCCTCGCGAAGACCAACATGTCGGAGTTCGCGTGGCACGGCACGTACACGCTGGGCTCCGCGCGCGGACGCACCGCGAATCCCTAAGACCGGTCGTGGAGCGCGAGCGGATCCAGCGGCGGCACGGCGGCGGCGGTCGCGGCCGCGTACGCGCCGGCGGGATTGGGGACCGACTCGTGCGGATCCATCCTGGGACCGGCCGCGCACCAGTCGCTCGTGGGCTTCCGGCCGACGATGGGGCTCACGAGCACGGCCGGCATCGTGCCGCTCTCGCCCCGGCAGGACGTCTCCGGCCCGATGACCACGACGGTCGCCGACGCCGCGCTCCTTACGGAGGTGCTCGCGGGGCGCGACCCGGCGGATCCGCTCACCGGCATCGCCGACCAGCAGGCCACCGACGCGTACGTCTCCGGCCTGTCGACCACCGCCCTCGCCGGGACGCGCATCGGCCGGGTGCGCTGGGACACGCGAGAGGATCCCGAGCGGCCGGGCCTCACCGAGACGACCGCGCTCATGGACCAGGCGGTCCGCGACCTCGAGGCCCAGGGCGCCGAGGTGGTGGACGTGCCGCTCACGCAGGAGTTCGTGGAGCAGACGCTGCAGAGCGGCGGCTGGCGCGACATGCGCCCCGCCATCGACCGCTTCCTCCGCGAGACGCCGGCCACCTGGCCGGCGCGCGTCGCGGCTCGCACGGAGCCCGCCGACGTGCTCTCGTTCGCCGACGTGATGGCCGACCGGCCGAGCGCACTCACCGACGGCGACATCGCCCACTTCCTCAGCCACGAGGACGTCCCGAACCCCGACTACGAGAGGTCGATCGCGGAGCAGGACGCGGGCAAGGCCGCCATGGACGCGTTCTTCGTCGACCAGGGGATCGACGCCCTCGCGATGCCGACGAGCGCCACCAGCGCGACGCCGACCTGGGCGGGCACCACGTTCTGCGACATCGGCGCCAACACCGGGATCCCGACGATCACCGTCCCCGCCGGCTTCACCTCGACGGGCGCCCCGGTCGGGCTCGAGCTCGCCGCGCCCCGCAGCCACGACGGCGACCTGCTCGCGATGGCGTACGCGTTCGAGCAGGCGACCCGGCACCGGGTCGCGCCGGGGACGACCCCGGAGCTGGTGGCGGTCGGGGCGGACGAGGCGGAAGACGAGGCCGCGGACGGCGACGGGACGGCGACCGGAGCGGGATCCCCGGGATCCGCCCCGCAGGCCGCCGGCGCCGCGCGCATCGCCGGGGTCGGCGTCAACACGCTCGCGCAGAACGCCGTGATCGCCGCGGGCCTCGCGCTCGTCGGCGGGGCGGTCATGGCGGTCGGCGTCCGGCGTCGCCGCCGTTCGCCCGGCGGCCGCGCCGGCTGATCCCGGGAGGCGCGGGCGGGTCAGCCGCGCGCGCTCCGTCGCCGGCGCCGACGCACGAGCACCAGCCCCCCGCCGGCGACCAGCAGGCCGAGGGCCGCGGTCGCGGCGCCGGGGGCGAGGTCGGATCCGGTGCGGGCGAGCGTCGCGGCGTGCGCGGTGCCGCGGGCGGCGGGGTGGGCCGCCGCCGCGGATCCGCCGGTCGCCGCACCGCGGTCCGCGGGAGCGGACGAGGCGGCCGGACCGGGTGACGGATCCACCGTCGCGGCGCCCGCGAGGGAGACCGTGCCGTCGGCGGCGACCGTCACCTTCGCGGTCATCGCGGCCGCCAGGTCGATGCGCTCCCAGCTGCCGGCCGTGCCGAGGTCGAGCGGCTCGCCCGAGTCGATGGCGGTGAGCGCGAGCACCTGGCGACGCTGGGCGTCGGTGAGCTCGGGGTGGCTGGTCCGGAGCAGCGACTCGGCGCCGTCCGGCACGGTCATGGGCTGCCCGGCCTGGCCAACTAGCGGGAAGCCGTACGTCAGCCGCTGGCGGTAGACCGCGAGCGCCTGGTCGGTCGGCAGGTAGGGGGTGTCCGCGGCGATGCAGACCGCGAGCGTCGCGCCGCATCCGGCCTCGAGCACCTGCCGCAGCTCCGTCGTGGCCTGGGCGTACAGGTCGCGGAACTCGGGGTCGGCCCAGCGGCGCTGGACGATCTTCTGGCCCATCATGTGACCGGCCATCACGTCGATCGGGTAGTGCGCGCCCATCACGATGCGGTTGTTCCCGGCGTCGGACGCGCGGGCGAGGATCTGCGGGGCGAGCTCCGGCAGCATGGTCGCGAGCGAGACGCCCTGCCAGAAGGCCTGCGACGTGTGGCCGCTCGGGTAGGAGCCGTCCTGGCCGGCCCACGCGTTGCCGCCGGGCTTGTCGCGGTACTGGAGGCGCTCGGGGAAGCGGACGTAGGGACGCGGGTTCGCGTAGTGGTTCTTCGCCGGGCCCGTCGACCCGCCGCGGCCGACGAGGCCGTTCTCCTTGTTGAGCAGCGCCGCCGTCTTCGGCAGCTGCCCGGCGTCGCGCGCGGCCTTGTAGATCGCGCCGAGCCGGACGCCCAGGCCGTCGGACATCGACACGGACATGTCGGCGTACTGGTCGATGATCGCGCGGTCCGACTGCTCCTTGGAGGCGCTCTGGTTGATCTGCACGGTCATGTCGTCGTTGAGCTGCATGATGTCCGGCCGGCCGCTCTTCAGCGCCGGGAACGCGTCGAGCATGGGGACGAAGTCGTAGGTCGCGTCCGACGCGTAGACGTGGTCGATCGTGGCCTGGTCGAACGGCGCTGACGAGGTCGCCGCCTGCGCCGAGGACGCGCCGGGGCCCGCGAGCGCGACCGCGAGGATCGCGGTGGCGGAGAGGATCGCGGCGACGCGGGCGCGCGGACGGACGGTCGTGATGGCGGTGATGATGGTGCCTTCCGTGGGGTCGTCGGCCGATCGGCCTCCCGCACCGTAGGGAGGGGCCGTGGCCGCACTGCCTCCGCCGGGTGAACCGCGCATGGACGTCCGGCGCGGCGCAGGGATCGTTCCCGGCGACCCTTGCGTCAGCGCCCAGAACCTCGCCATCTCGGCGGCCTGGCTGTCGCGCGCGAGATCGTCATCCCCGCAGGCCGCGCGCGGCAGGCGCCGCCTGCCGCGCCTCACCACCTGACCGGCGCCTTCACCAAGCTCTGTCCTGCCGCTGCGGGATGGACCCGATGGGACCGGCTCGACGCCTCATGCCCGCATCACGGCGCCCCGATTCCACCGCGCGAGTGATGCCCAGGACCTGCTTGCAGCCGACGACAAGAGAAGAAGTTTCACCACTCGGCACCCATTGACGCTGGAGTCATCCACACGTTGCCTTCTGTCCAGGATTCTGCTCGGAAGAGGCATCCTCACCCCGCGCGAGAAGGGAAGCACCGTGCACGCTCCGACGCGACGCACCTGCTCCATCGCTGCCGCGATTCTCCTGTCCATCGCTTCAATGACCACCGCTACCGCCGCGCAGGCGGATGAAGTCGCCCATCTCGATGCCCCTCCGCCCGCGGGGGGAGAAGGAGGAGGGGGCACGACGCCCTGGTACATCACGGCAGTGTGCGGTGGCGAGAACTTCAAGGACAGGAACCCGAGTGACTGCCATAGCGATTACACGGTCTACGACATCCGTGGCGATCGGCCTACCGTCCTCTTGTACCTCAAGGGGCCTGGGCAAGACGCATGGGCTGCCATAGAGCAGGGATATCAAGCCGCCCAAGACTGGTGCGCGACCAACAGTCTCACCTGCTCAGTAGTGACTTCCGTCGGTGTCAGCGTGGCGCTCGGGTGGCTGGGTCCGACGAATGGCTAGGAATCTGAGAACCGCCATCGCGACCGCGTTCGCCTTCCTCATCTCCACCGTCGTCTTCATGCTCCTGGGAGGTCATGTCGATGCGCTGACCCTGAGTGTGATCGCGGCCGTGTGCGCCAGCGCCGCGCTGATCCGGAGACGGACGCGGAACAAGACGAGAGCGAATCCGCCGCCGACGTGATGAGGCCCCGTGCGGCAGCGGATGGCACACGCCACCGCTGAGCCGAGCAGCCGGCGCGTCAGCCGCGCGACCGCGGGACCCAGTCGCGCACCAGCGGCTCCAGCGTCATGCCGCCGCCCGCGCGGATCCGGTCGACGCTGCCGTCGGCGCCGCGGTGGGCCGTGACCTCCTCGCCCACGGATCCGAACCCGTCGCCCTCGACGATGCGGGCGGAGGAGTCGCCGGTGCGCTCGAGCACGTCGACCGACTCGAGCGGGTGCTCCGCGGTCGGGTCGATGCGGAGGAAGCGGTCGCCGATGACCTGGTAGTCCTGCATCCCCCACACGTTGGCGAAGCGACCCGTGAAGGGCGCGTCGACCGCGGCGCGCTCCTCCGCGGTGGCGGCCGAGTCCGCGAGGAGCAGCTCGAGGATGCCCGTGCTGAGCGCCGCGGCCGGGCCGTCGATCGCATTGGTGAGGACGGCGACGGCCCAGCCGCTCGCGGGATCCACCGCCGTGCGCGTGATGTGGCCCGGGTACCCGCCCGAGTGGCCGATGACCGTGGCCTCGTGCGCGCCGGATCCGACGCGCTCGATGATGAGGCCGTAGCCGTAGCGGCGGGTGCCGGCCGCATCCGCGCTGGAGGAGTACCGCGGCCGCTGCTGGACGCGCTTCGACGCGGCCGAGATGAGCCGCTCGTCGCCAGGCAGCACGAGCGCGGAGAAGAAGGAGACGAGCTCGGAAGCGGTGCTCGTGACGCCCGTGGCCGCGGCCATGGCGCGCGTGTCGACGTGCGGGAGGACGCGGCGCTCGCGCGAGGTGCGGAGCGAGGTGGACGCCGCCGCGTACTCGTCGGCGCGCTCCGGCACGTACTCCGCGGTGGTGTCGCGGAGGCCCAGCGGCGCGGCGATCCGCTCGGCGAGGTAGTCCGCGAAGGACAGGCCGGACGCCGCCTCGACCACGAGGCCGAGCAGCGAGTAGCCGATGTTCGAGTAGTTGAACGCGGTGTCGGGCGCGACCTTGGCGACGCCGGGCGCGGTCGCGATGGCGATCAGGTGCGCGCGGTCGGGGAACGGGCCCGAGTGCTGCCAGTGGTCGCCGTCGAACCCGTCGCGGAGGACTCCCGCGCCGTGCTCGAGGAGGGCGGCGATCGTGACGTCGGCGAGCTCGGATCCGGCGGCGGCCAGCTCCGGCACGTGCTGGCCCAGCGTGTCGTCGAGGCGGAGGGCGCCCTGCTCGGCGAGCTGCAGGATCGCGGTGGCGGCGAACGACTTGGAGTGCGAGGCGACCCGGAACAGGTGCGCGGGCGTCAGCGGCGCGTCGGTGGTGGGATCCGCGACGCCGAACGCCTCCGACAGCACGACCTCGCCGTGCCGGGCGATGGCGACCTGGGCACCGGGGACGCGGGTCTGCCAGACGCGGTGGTCGAGCCAGGTGCGGACGTAGTCGAGGATCTCGGTCATGGGGGCGCTCCGGGGATCGGGGACGGCGGGCGTGCCGGACTCTACGCGACCCGCGCTCACCCCCGCCTGATCCGGCGAGCGAACCGCGGGGACCCGGCCGCATCCGCGGAGCGAACGTCTCGCGCTCCCCGCTGGGCGCCTCCTGGACGGGCGGGACGATCGGCGGGCCCGTCCCGTCTCCTGGGTGACGCACCACCCGACAGGAGCAGCCATGGACGACCCGACCCGCGGATCCCGTACCGCGCAGACCGCATCCGCATCCCCCCGATCGACCGGCGCGGCCGCCGCCGCCGTCACCGCCGCGGGCGCCGACGTCCGCGGAGCCGCGCGATGAGCGCCCGCTCGGCCGGCCCCGTCCTCCGTCGCCGCCCGCGGGCCACGCGCGCGGCCGCCGTCACCGGGCTCGTCGTGGCGATCGTGGTCGTGGTCGTCGTGCTGCTGCCCGCGCTCGGCTTCATCGGCGCGGCCGACGCGGCCACTGCCGGGCAGCTCGACGTGCCCGTGACCCTCATCGCGCTCGGCGTGGGCGTGTCGCTGGTGGTCGCGGTCGTGATGCTCGGCATCGCCTCCCGCACCCGGGACGGCCGCGTCGCGTGGGTCGCCGCGGTCTCCGCCGTGGTGGCGACGCTCGTGGGATCCGCGTGGCCGCTCGTCGCCACCGTGATCGCGAGCGTCGACCAGGTGCAGGACGCGATCCCCTTCGTGCAGGACCTCATCTGGCGCGTGCTCGGCGGCTGAGCCGACCGCCCGCACCGACGCCCGGTCCCCGATGCACGAACGGCCGCCGACCCGAGGGTCGGCGGCCGCTTCCGTGCGGGACGGGACTACTCGCGGACGAGCACCAGCTCGGACAGCGGCAGGCGCGTGCGCGGCGCGGTCTCGCGCTCGGCGAGCGCACCCTCGAGGGCGTCGGCGGGCGCGACCGTGCCGACGGCCGTGACCGTGAGCGGCTGCAGGTTCTCGGGCAGGTCGAACGCGGCGGACAGCTTGTCGAACTCGACGCCGGCCATCTGGTGCGTGTGGAGGCCCTCGGCCTGCGCCTGCACGGAGAGGTGGGCGACGGCCTGGCCGAGGTCGTACGCGGCGTACGGGCGCTTCTCGCCCTCGACCGTGGAGGTCTCGGCGATCGCGACGACGAGCGCCGAGGCGTTCACGGCCCACGCGGCGTTGAAGCCGACGAGCGCGTCGACGATCGTGTCGAACGCGTGCGTGCCGCGGCGCGCGACGATGAAGCGGCGCGGCTGCTGGTTGCTGCCGGACGGCGCCCAGCGCGCGGCCTCGAGCAGCGCGTCGAGCTGCTGGTCGGAGACGGTGGCGTCCCTGTCGAAGGAGCGCGGGCTCCAGCGGGCGTCGAGCTCGCGCACGATCGGCACGGCGGTGTCGGCGGTGCGGGCGGTGGATGCGGGCGTGGTGGTGTCCTCGGTGAGGGTCATGGTGGTCCTTCGGTCGATGTCGGGGATGCGGCACAGCGTCGGGCCTCGCGGATCACAATGCGGGACGCGGCCCGGCTATTCCTGGGTGACGTGCGCCCCGGCCGGGGGCCTGGTGCCGCCCGCGCCCCCGCCGCAGACTGAGGCCATGCGATCCCGGTCCGCCGCCCTCGCGCTGTCGCTCCCGGCACTCCTCCTCGCGGGCTGCTCCTCGGTCGCCCTCACCGCGCCCACCATGCCGCCCACGGGCGAGCTCACCGCGACGGCCACCGTCCTCCAGCGCACCGCCGACGACGGCGCGATGCTCTGCGCCGGCGGGACGGCCGACTCCCTGCCGCCCCTGTGCGGCGGCCCGGTCATCGCCGGATGGGACTGGGACGCGGTCGACGACGAGGAGACCGTCAGCGGCGTCACCTGGGGCGATTACGACGTCGTGGGCACCTGGGACGGGACGACGTTCACCCTCACGCGGGCCCCGGTGCCGACCTCGGAGCCGACGGGGAACCCGGCGCTCCCGACGCCGTGGCCGGACCCGGCCGACCAGGCGTCGGTCGACCGCGCCCTCGCGGACTACGGCCAGGCGATGACCGCGGACGCGGGAGCCGGCACGACGGGCTTCCTCGGCACGGGTGATGCAGGAGGCCGTGCCGAGGTCGACGTCTTCTACGACGACGGCACGATGCAGGCCGAGGCGGATGCGACCTACGGCGCGGACGTGGTGGTCATCGACTCCGCCCTCCGCCCGGTCGAGCGCCCGGGGGACGGCGCCGACGCCGGCTGAATCCCGGAGGCCGCGCACCCTGGCGCTCCCGCGGGCGGGTCACCCTCCGAGCGGATGCACCACGTCCTCGAACAGGCCCGACTCCGCGGACCGGCCGGCCGCCTCCATCAGCGCCAGGCTGCCGAGGTTGTCGCGGCCGCTCGTCTCGGGCGGCGGGCCGCCGAGGATCGAGAGGGCGAACGCGCGCAGACCCGCGGCGCGGCCGATGAGCGGCAGCGTCTCGAGGTCCAGCTCGCGCTCGGCGCCGTCGGCGTCGCGGATCCCGACCCGGTCGGTGGAGACGCCCTCGCCGCGGCTCGTGAAGGTCAGCTCGCCGTCCTCGCCGGAGATGCGCCACTCGCCCGCCCACGGCGTGACCGGCCCGCGGTGCAGCCAGCTGCCGCGGTAGTCGACGATCAGGCCGCCCTCCAGCTCGATGACCATGGAGGCGACCGCCGGGTCGCGGTAGTGGCTGAACGACGGGCGGCTGGTGCGGGCGAACACGCGCACGGCCTCGCGGCCCGTGACCATGCGGATCAGGTCGAAGTGGTGGATCGCCATGTCGTTGATGATCGGCTGCGGGAAGCGGTAGTGCGGGTAGTCGTCGGGCTCGTCGTTGTCCCACTGGCGGAAGTCGATCTCGATGGTCGCGACCTCGCCGAGCGCGTCGGCCGCCAGCAGCTCGCGCACGCGCCGCGGCGCCGGGTACCAGCGGTAGTTCTGGCTGACCTGCACGATGAGGCCGAGCTCCTCGCCGCGGCGCACCACGGCGGCGGCCTCCGCGGTGGAGTTCGCGAAGGGCTTCTCGACGATCACGTGCTTGCCCGCCTCGAGCGCCTCCAGCGCGAGCGGCGCGTGCGTGACGGCCGGCGCGGTGACGATGACGGCGTCCGCCTCCACCGCGGCGAGCGCGTCGGCGAGCGAGGCGAAGGCGGCCTCGGCAGGGAGCCCGAGCAGCGCGCGCACCTTCTCGCGGGTGGGCTCGCTCGGATCCACGATCGCGGCGACCTCGATCTCGTCGACGCGGGGCACGGCGTTGCGTGCCCAGTCGCCGCCCCAGCCGCCGAGGCCGACGTGGATCACGCGGACGCGCGGGCCGTCGTACGCGGCAACGGCGGGCGCCTTCGCGGCGCTCATCGGGCGAGGAACCAGTCGCGCGGGTGCTCGTCGGCCGTGAGGTCGACGCGGCCGTCCGTCGGCGCGACCCAGCGGGCGGCGTTCGCGAGCACGCGGCGGATGTCGGGGTGGTGGTACACGGGGTACTCCTGGTCGCCGGGCGAGAAGTAGAAGACCCGGCCGCGGCCGCGGTGGTACGCGACGCCGGAGCGGAAGACCTCGCCGCCCGCGAAGGTGGAGAGGAACACCTCCTCGTCGGGCCGCGGGATGTCGAACTGCTCGCCGTACATCTCCTGCCGGTCGATGACGATCGGGTGCGGGATCCCCTCGGCGATCGGGTGCTGCGGCGCGATGGTCCAGACCAGCTCGCGCTCGCCGTCGTTGCGCCACTTCAGCGAGCACGTCGTGCCCATGAGCCGCGTGAAGACCTTGGAGTAGTGGCCGGAGTGCAGCACGACGAGGCCCATGCCGGCGTGCACGTGGCGGATCACGCGCGCGACGACCTCGTCGGACACCTCGCCGTGCGCGACGTGGCCCCACCAGTAGAGGACGTCGGTGACGGCGAGGCGCTCCTCCGTGAGGCCGTGCTCGGGCTCCTGGAGGGTCGCCGTGGTCACGTTCGCGTCGTCGCCGAGCAGCTCGCGGAGGCCGTCGGCGACGGCGGCGTGGATCCCGTCCGGGTAGTGCGACAGGACGGTCGCGTCACCCCGGCTCTCGTGCACGTTCTCGTTCCAGACGACGATGTCCATGGCGCTCCTCGTTCGGCGGTGATCGGGGGTTCGGGCTGTGCGCCGGTCCTGCCGGCCCTCGATCGGCCGTGACGACGCGGCATGCCCGCGCCTACGATCGTACGCATGCCCCGCGCCGATGCGGGCGACCCGGGAGGCCGCATGAACGCCATCGCCCACGACGCGACCCCGGTGATCCGATGACCGGCCCGACCGGCGCCGCCCGCCCCACCGCGTCCACCCGCCCGACCGACAAGGCCGTCCACGCCTGGTCCCTCGATGGGACGCTCGGGCATCCGCGCGTGCCCGGCCCCGACGGATCCGGCCCCACCACCGCGGGCGGCCGGGCGGTGGGCGCGCTCGACCTCCTGGACCTCCCCGCCGAGCTCGCGCGACGCGGCTACCGGGCCGTGCAGATCACCCACTTCCAGCTGCCCACGCGGGACACCGGGTACCTCGCCGACCTGCGGGCGTCGCTCGCCGCGACGGGGATCACGCTCGACGCCTTCCTGATCGACGACGGCGACCTCGTGCACCCGACCGACGCCGACCGGCACGAGCGGTGGATCTCCGACCGCCTCGCCGACGCGGAAGCGCTCGGCGCGCACCATGCCCGCGTCGTGGCCGGACGGAGCGCACCCACGCCGGAGACGCTCGCGGCGAGCGCGCGGCGGCTGTCGCGTCTCGCTGCAGATCACACGGGCGTCGCGGTCGTCACCGAGAACTGGCGCGAGCTGCTGCCCGACGCGGACGCGGTGCTCGCGCTTCTGGCCGACGTCGTCGACGTGCGCCTCCTGATCGACCTCGGCAACTGGACGCAGCCCCACAAGCACGAGCAGCTCGCCCGCATCGCGCCGCACGCCGTCACCTGCCACGCCAAGGCGCACCGCGACGACGGCGGCCGCCTCGACGACGTCGACTACGCCCGCTCCCTCCGCGTGCTGCAGGACGCGGGGTACTCCGGCGCGCTCGCGATGGTCAACGAGTCGACCCGGCACGACGGATCCGACGAGTGGGACGGCCTCGAGCAGGAGCACGAGGTGGTGCGGCGGGTGTTCGCCTGAGGCGGGCCCGGATCCCGGCCGGGGATCGAGCTCAGCGGCCGGGCTCGGCGAGCGCGTCCGCCTCCTCCTCCGCCGCGACGCTCTTCTGGACCTCGAACTGCGTCCGGTGCAGCTCCTCGTAGCGCCCGCCCGCGGCCAGCAGCTCGTCGTGCGTGCCGCGCTCCACGATGGCGCCGTCCTCGACCACGAGGATCATGTCGGCGCTGCGGATGGTGGAGAGGCGGTGGGCGATGACCAGGGCCGTCCGCCCCTCGAGCGCCTCGCTGAGCGCCGCCTGCACGGCGGCCTCCGACGTCGAGTCCAGGGCCGCCGTCGCCTCGTCGAGGATGACGACGCGCGGGCGGGCGAGCAGCAGCCGGGCGATGGTCATCCGCTGGCGCTCACCACCGGAGAGCCGGTAGCCGCGCTCCCCCACCATGGTGTCGAGCTGGTCGGGCAGGGAGCGGATGAGGGGCTCGAGCCGCGCGCGCCGGACGGCGTCCCACACCTCGTCGTCGGTCGCGTCCGGTCGGGCCAGGCGCAGGTTGGACAGGATCGTCTCGTGGAAGAGGTGGCCGTCCTGCGTCACCATGCCGAGGGTGTGCCGCATGGAGGCGAAGGTCACGTCACGTACGTCCGTCCCCGCGAGCCGCACGGCGCCGCTGTCGACGTCGTACAGGCGCGAGAGGAGCTGGGCGATCGTCGACTTGCCGGCGCCCGACGTGCCGACGATGGCGACGGTCTGCCCCGGCTCGATCCGGAAGGACACCCCGTGCAGCACCTCCTCGCCGCCGCGGGTGTCGAGCGTCGACACCTCCTCGAGGGAGGCGAGCGACACCTTGTCCGCGGACGGGTAGGCGAAGCGCACGTCGTCGAACTCCACGGTCACCGGGCCGTCGGGGACGGCGACCGCGTCGGGCTTCTGCTGGATGAGCGGCTCGAGGTCCAGCACCTCGAAGACCCGCTCGAAGCTCACCACCGCGCTCATGATCTCGACCCGCGCGTTCGCGAGGCTGGTCAGCGGCGCGTAGAGGCGCGTGAGGAGGAGCGCGAGCGTGACCACCTCGCCGGTGTCGAGCTGGCCGCCGAGCGCGAGGACGCCGCCGAGCCCGTAGACGAGCGCGAGCGCGAGCGCGGAGACGAGCATCAGCGCGGTGACGAAGACGAACTGGAGCATCGCCGTGCGGACCCCGATGTCGCGGACGCGGGCGGCGCGCACGCGGAACTCCGCGGACTCCTCGTCCGGTCGGCCGAACAGCTTCACGAGGGTGGCGCCGGGCGCCGAGAAGCGCTCCGTCATCTGCGTGCTCATGGCGGAGTTGTGGTCCGCGGCCTCACGGCGGAGCGCGGCGAGGCGGCCTCCCATGCGGCGTGCGGGGATCAGGAACACGGGGAGCATGATCACCGCGAGCACGGTCACGAGCCAGGACGTGCTGAGCATGACGATGAGGGTGAGGATCAGCGCGACGAGGTTCGTGACCACCCCGGAGAGCGTGCCGCTGAAGGCCTGCTGCGCGCCGATCACGTCGTTGTTGAGGCGGCTGACGAGGGCACCCGTGCGCGTGCGGGTGAAGAACGCGATCGGCATCCTCTGCACGTGGTCGAACACGGCGGTGCGGAGGTCGAGGATCACGCCCTCGCCGATGCGCGCCGAGTACCAGCGGGTCACGAGCGAGACGCCCGCGTCGGCCACGGCCACGAGGGCGATGACGACGGCGAGCCCGATGATCGTCCCCGTCTCGCCCCGGGCGACGATCACGTCGACGACCTGGCCGGCGAGCACCGGGGTCGCGACCGCGAGGAACGCGCCGACCACGGACAGCGCGATGAAGAGCAGCAGCTTCGCCCGGTACGGGACCGCGAAGGTCAGGATCCTCCGGACGGACTCCCGGGAGAACCCGTTCCTGCCGTCCTGGGCGCTCGAGATCTTGTAGAGCGAGCTCCAGGCAACGCCTTCCATGCTCATGGGGGTTCCTCTCGTGGGCGCCCGCTCGAGGCGAGCAGGGGGCGCCGGTTCGGGATGCTCCGCGGCGGCGGCGAGCCGGGCGGCGCCTCGGGAGTCGGTCCGGTCGGCGTCGTCGTCGGGGCCGGCTCGCAGACGGGGCGCGCACCGCTGATCCCGCCGGTGCGCATGCCCATCATGGGCCACGGCCGACGGCGATCACGCCCCTCCGGCGAAGCGTCACCGGATGGACAGGGGCGGGCGGGTCGTCCGGCCGTCCGCCCTGCGCCGGTCCGCGCCGCGTCGCGGAGCCGTCGGGCGGAGGATGCAGCCGCCATCCCCCGCGCGGACCACTCCCCGGGCGAGGGATACCCCGCGCCGACCCCCGAGGTCCCCCCTGCGCCCGGCGAGGTCGCGGGGCGGGCGTTCCTAGCGTGAGGGCATGACCTCGATCACGCAGAGCACAGCGCATCCCGACCCGCGTCCGACGGCCGCGGGGGCGACCCGCATGGCGACCGCCGCCGACTGGATCGCCCACTTCCACGCCAACGCCGACCGGCACCTGAGCCCCGAGCAGCTGATCCCGGACGGCACGCCCTCGCCGATGGACGCCCGCACCCGCCGCGCGTTCGTCCGCTCCTTTCAGCGGTTCGCGCTCGGCGAGAGCGGCGACGGCGTGCACCTCCTGCGGATGGCGACCGACGCGGGCGATCCCGCCTACACGCACGCCCTCGCGCTCCTCGTGCAGGAGGAGCAGAAGCACGCGGCCCTGTTCCTCCGCGCGCTCGACCACCTCGACGCGCCCGCGCTGCCCGCGCACTGGACCGACGCGGCGTTCACCCGGCTGCGGCACCTCATCGGGCTGCGGACGGAGATCAGCCTGTTCCTCATCGCGGAGACGGTCGCGACCGGCTACTTCCACGCCCTCGCCGACCACGCCCCGGATCCCGCGCTCCGCGCCCTCGGGCAGCGCATCGCGGACGACGAGCGCGACCACGTGCGCTTCCAGATCGACCGGCTGCGGACCGGCTTCCGGGACACGCCCGCTCCCCTGCGCGCGCTCATCGGCAGCGCGTGGACGGTCGTCGCGGCGGGCGCGGCGACCGTGATCGTGGTCGACCACCGGGCTGCGCTGCGTGCGTGCGGTGTTGCGCCGCGCGCTTACTGGCGGCAGGCGATGCACGGGTTCGGCGCGGCTGCGCGCTCGGTGCTGGTGGATCCTCGGGCGCCGCTGCTGGGGCCGACGGATGCGGTCCGGTAGCCCGATGTCGCCGTCGACGGGCGACGGAGATCGCGACGCTCCGAAGCGATCTGTCCTCCGAACGGCTGCTGTGATGACTCCTCCGGTCATGCTGCAGCGGATGTCGGTGCCATGCCGCATAGTCTGTTTCCGTGCCCTTCGATTCCCTCCCCGACGTCGTCGACACGGCCCAGGCGAGGAAGATCCGCGGAGCGTTCTTCACCCCGGACGGCATCACGAGCCACTTGGCGCACTGGGCCATCCGTTCACCAGGCGATCGCGTCATGGAGCCGAGCACGGGCGAGGCGGCCTTCCTCACCGCGGCCGTGAGCCGACTCAGAGACCTGGGCGCTACTCGCCCATCGGTGGACGGGGTCGAGATCCACGGTCCAAGCGCGGCCGAAGCTCGGTCCGCGGTCGCTGCCGCGGGAGGATCTGCACGAATCCAGGTCAGTGACTTCTTCTTGGTCGAGGCCGATGGTGCATACGACGCTGTCATCGGGAACCCTCCGTTCATCCGGTACCAGGAGTGGACGGGCGATCAGCGTGACCGAGCTCGCTTCGCGGCGTTGCAGCAAGGTGTCGCTCTCACGGGGCTCAGCTCGAGCTGGGCCGCCTTCGTCGCCCATTCGGCCGGTTTCCTCAAGCCGGGTGGACGCCTCGGTTTGGTCCTGCCAGCCGAACTGCTGAGCGTGAACTACGCCGCTCCCGTTCGCCGTTTCCTCCTGGAGAACTTCGCGAGCGTCGAGTTGATCGTCTTCGACGAGCAGGTGTTCCCCGACGCCGAAGCGGACACCGTGCTCGTGAAGGCCGACGGGTGGAAGCAGGCGCCCGCCGGAGTCGCACTGCTGCGCCAGACACAGAACGAGCTGACCCTCCAGTCCCTGCATGAAGGCACGTCCTGGAAGCCGCTCGACACCACGGCAAGATGGACCCCGCTCTCGCTTTCCCTCTCCACCGACGACGTCATCGAGCGGTTGTCGTCCACCAGGCAGATCACATCTTTAGCGCATTACGGCGATACGTCCCTCGGGGCTGTCACCGGCGCCAACAAGTTCTTCACCCTCTCCCCTCACCGCGTGCGCGAGCTGGGGATACCGCGTCGCGATCTTCTGCGCATCAGCCCTCCGGGCAGCGCGCATCTCCGCCGCCTCGCTCTCACGAACAGCTCGATGACTCTCCTCGGCCGCGCTGGCGAGGCGACATGGCTCCTCTATCCGAGCAGTGATCCTGCTCAGGCGACGCTCGACTACCTCGCTCTCGGCGAAGCAGACGGCATCGACCAGGGCTACAAGTGCCGGGGCCGCACACCGTGGTGGCGCGTCCCTGTGCTCCGTGCTCCCGACCTCTTCCTCACGTACATGAACGCCGACACCGCCCGTCTCACGACGAACACCGCGGGTGCTCGACATCTCAACAGCGTGCACGGTGTCTACGCGTACTCGCACCTTCGCCAGCTGACTCGCGAGCTGCTGCCCGTCGCCTCCCTTAACTCCATGACGCTCCTGTCAGCTGAGGTGGTGGGTCGGTCCTACGGCGGCGGCATACTCAAGATGGAGCCTCGCGAGGCCGATCGGTGGCTGATGCCAGGCGAAGCGCTCGTCACGACGCACCGCGATGAGCTCCTCGCCGCCAAGCCACGGGTCCAGAGCCGGTTGAGGAATCGAGATCTGATGGGTGCGGCGAAGATCGTGGATGCCATCTTGTTCTCCAACTCCATGACGGAGACCGAGCTCGCTGCGCTCCGAGCCGACCATCTCGCACTGTCGAGCAGGCGCACGGTCCGCGGGCGCAGCGGACGACGAACATCGGAGACCGGCCTTGCCCAAGACTGATTCGTTCAGCGCCTTCGACGGCGCGTTGGCTCAAGCCACATCTACCGATCCGTGGTTGCACGAACGTGGGCAGGCTCCGCAGTACTCGCCCGACTACCCCCTTCTCCAGACGCTCTTGTCGATCCCCGTGGAGGCGAAGAAGGTCGCGGCTTCGGGCGCATTGGCGAATGGCGTCGATCTGTGGCTCGCCAACGAGTTCCGCCGCGCGGGGTTCGGTGCGGATGAGGTATGGCCTCGTGCAACGCAACCCCGCATTCTCCCCCGCGACGTAGCAGCCCTCCTGGAGAAGCTGCCTCGACAGCTGGAACTCGCCGTGCGTACTCAGATCGAGAACATGAAGTCGGTCGCACCGACCGACGCCAAGATCCTGGGACGCGCGTACGAGAAGCAGGTGGACGTGGCGATCGCACGATGGGACCGCGGCCCTGAGCTTCTGCTGAGCACGAAGACTCAGGTGTCGTCCTTCGGCAAGAACCTGAGCAATCGATTCGAGGAGGCCTACGGTGACGCAGGCAACCTGCGGAGCCGCTACCCCCTCGCCGCCGTCGGCTTCTTCTTCGTCCAGCGGGCGAGCATCCTCCGGGACGAGCCACAGGCCTTCGAGAAGACCGTCGACATGATGCGTAAGCTCCGGGACCTCGGGGGTGCGAACGGATATACCGCCACCGGTCTCGCTCTCATCGATTGGCCTGAGGATGGCAGCGATGTCCGGGTCGAACTCGACCGCGTGCCGAAGGACCTTCAGCCCGGCCAGTTCATGCGCAAGTTGATCCAGCAGATCCTCGCGGCGACGGCCGTGACGCAGCATGTCGAAGTCCGCAACAAGATCGAGCGTCGGCAGCTGGCCGTCAAGGAGGAAGACGTCGTCCTCGACGAGCTCGACAGCTGATACCCCCGGGAACACAGAGGGGCGGGCGACCTCATGGCCGCCCGCCCCTCCCCTGCTCCCGCTACCGGCGGTCGCCCGGGGCACGCCAGCGCGTCCAGGGCTCGCCCGGCCGCGTTCAGCGACGCACGGACTTGCGGCCGCCGACCTTCACGTAGACGAGCAGCACGATGATGGCGCCGATGATCGAGCCGATGATGCCGGCGGGCTGGAAGAAGCCGTCCATGGCGTCCCGCTGGAACAGCAGGAACGCGAGGAATCCGCCGACGAACGAGCCGACGATGCCGAGCACGATGGTCATGAGGATCGACATGCTCTGGCGGCCGGGCACGACCGCGCGGGCGATGAAGCCGGCGATGAGGCCGATGACGATGAGGCTGATGATGAGTCCGAGCATGGTGATCTCTCTTCTGTGCGAGCACGTCAGGACAACGCGCGGTGATGCCCGTTCGGGGCGATGACCTCAATCAACCACCCTCCGGGGTGTGGGAGCACACCCCTGGGGGTGGGATCCTGGATCCATGCCCGCCACCCGCACCCGCCCCGTCACGATCGCGCTCGTCGACGACTACGACGTGGTGCTGAAGGGCCTCGCCCACATGTTCGACGACTACCGCGACCGCGTGCTGGTCGCCGAGATCGACGCGAACGCGGCCCTCTCCGACGAGATCGACATCGTGCTCTACGACTCGTTCGCGCAGCCCGAGTCGGATCACCACGAGATCGCGGAGCTGGTGCGGAACCCGCGCGCACGCCGCGTGGTCGTCTACACCTGGAACTTCCAGCCCGAGCTCGTCGCCGACGCCCGCAGGCAGGGCGTGCAGGGCTACCTCTCCAAGGCGCTGCCCGCGCGGGAGCTCGTGGAGGCGCTCGAGCGGATCCACGCGGGCGAGGAGCTGTTCAACCAGGCGCCGCTGCGGGCCGCGAGCGCGCCCTCGCTCGACTGGCCGGGCAAGCGCGAGGGGATCACGGACCGCGAGTCGGAGATCCTCGCGCTCATCACGCAGGGCAAGAGCAACCAGGAGGTCGCGGCGCTCACGTACCTCTCCCCCAACACGGTGAAGAGCTACATCCGCTCGATCTACCGGAAGATCCAGGTGCAGAGCCGCACCCAGGCGGTCATCTGGGGCGTGGGGCACGGGTTCAGCCCGGATCACCACCGGATCGATCATTGGCTGGGCGGACCGTAACGGGCACCGGGAGGTCCTCCTTCGCGGCCGGTGGGAACCGTCATGGATTCACGTGCGCTTGTCCGCGATGAACGCGTCGAGGTCGAACGGTGCGGCTTCGCCGCTCGCCTCTCCGGCGACCAGCGCTGCACGCAGCGCCTCGAGCCGCCTCTCATGGCCCTCCAGGATGCGGAGCCCGGCGTGGACCGCCTCGCTCGCGGATCGACAGCGCCCGGATGCCACCTGCCGCTACCTCCCGTAGCCGCCGTCTCGGCCGCTCGCGCGACCACCGGCGACCTGGCCCGGTCGCGCGGCGCCGCGGACCGCTCGCGACGGTGACGCCCCCGCGGGTCGCGCGGTCGCGGGCGATGCCGGTCGCGGGAGAGGGATGACCGCTTGCCCCAGCACCTCCTCCAGGCGCGCATTGCTGCCGCTGTCCTGGCTGTGGAACCGAGCCTCGACGAACTGCTCCCTCAGCGGCGAGCCGACCGCGAACCGAGAGGATTCGATCCGGTACCCCGCCTGCTCCGCGAGCTGCGAGAAGAACACGAACTGGGTGCGGGTGTTGCCCTCGCGGAAGCTGTGGATGACGTTGAGCTCGCCCCAGCTCTCCGCCAGCTCCCGGACGAAGTCCGGCTGCTCGAGACCGCGCAGAAGGTCCTTGTCGGCGAGCTGCCGGTACTGCGCCTCCGCTGCTTCAGTGAGCGTCGGACCGGCGGGGTAATAGGAGTGCCCGTCCTTCGTCATGAAGGAGCCGATGGGAGCGACGCGCTCCTCGCCAGCCCAGTCGTAGACGTCCTGGAAGATGTGCCGGTGGATCGCCTTCATGTGGGGGTAGTCGAAGGCGCCGTTGATGGGTTGCCGAAACAGCTCGGCGAGTCTCACACGCGCGATGTCTTCTTCGCTGACGCGCAGCTTGTCGGAGTCTGTCTCGCCGTGGGGCTTGCCAGGGCCCGTGATCTTGTTCCTGAGGACGGTCGAACCCGGTATGAAGTAGTCGTCCCAGGTGCGGAACGTCGGCCGACGGGGCATCAACCGATGACGTGGCGACGGATCGCGGCTACTGCCTCCTCGCTCGTGATCTCCTCCCGAGCGGCGCGCTCCGATATCTCGAGCAGCACGGGATCCGTCACCTGGTGACCGGCGAGCGCGAGGGCGGCGTCCGCGAAGGCGAGGCTCTCCGCGGCTCGTGCATCGCGTGCCGCGATGGCGGCAGCGGCGGAGGTCTGTGCGTGCGGCATGACGGGGCCCTTTCTGATCTTCTACAAACCTACCCGCGGGGTCTCCCCACGGGCCAGGGATCACCCCACCTTCGGAGCGCAGCCGGGACGACGAGTCGGGGAGGAGCTTCTGACCGCGGAAGCGGACGCATGGCCCAGCACATCACCCGCGCCCTCCCGGCCTCCTCTGCGAGCATGACCCGCATGATCCCCTCCACCTCCTCCCGGTTCCGCAAATCCGTGCCCAAGGCGAAGGCGGGAGATCGGGTGGCGGTGCTGAGCCCCGCGTTCGCCGCGCCCGGCATGGCGCCCGAGGTGCACGAGCAGGCGATGCGGCGGCTGCGGGAGGCGACCGGGCTGATCCCCGTCGAGTACCCGACCACCCGGCGGCTCGGCGCCAGCGCCCGCGACCGCGCCGCCGACATCACGGCGGCGTTCGCCGACGACTCCATCCGCGCGATCGTCTCGACCATCGGCGGGGACGACCAGGTCACCGTGATCCCGCACGTCGACATCGAGGAGGTGGCCCGGAACCCCAAGCCCTTCCTCGGCTACAGCGACAACACGAACCTGCACAACCTGCTCGCGGGGCTCGGCATCCCGAGCTTCTACGGCGGATCCACCCAGGTGCACCTCGGCGCCGGCCCTGGCATCGACGACGTGCACCTGCGCTCGCTGCGGGCGGCGCTGATCGAGGGCGGCGAGCTCGAGATCACCGAGCCCGGGGAGTCGGAGGACCACGGGATCGACTGGACGGATCCTCGCGCGCTCACCGAGTCCGGCGAGCGCCACGCGACCGAGCCGTGGAAGTGGGCCGGCCCGGCGCGCACGGTGGAGGGGCCGACGTGGGGCGGCTGCATCGAGGTGATCGACCAGATCGCGATGGCCGGGCGCATGCCGGAGGTGGCGAAGCTCGAGGGCGGGATCCTGCTGCTGGAGACGAGCGAGGAGGTGCCGTCGGCCGACAGCGTGCGGCGGTGGGTGCGGGGGCTCGGCGAGCGCGGGATCCTCGACGTCGTCGCAGGCGTGCTCGTCGCCCGGCCGCCGACCATCGTCATGGGCGCGCCGGTGCCGTCGCCCGAGGAGCGCGCGCGGCTGCGGGCCGAGCAGCGCGACACCGTCATCGAGCAGATCGCCCGCTACAACCCGCGCGCCGTGGTGTGCGTGGGCGTGCCGTTCGGGCACACGCGGCCGCAGTGGATCCTGCCCCACGGCGGCACGGTGCGGCTCGACGGGGCCGCGAAGACGGTGCACGCGGACTACAGCTGACGCGGGGACGACGGGCGCGGCCATGGAGCACTCGAACCTGCCGCGCGGCGCGACGTTCCGCGGGAACCTGCTGTCGCGGCTGACGCTCGTGGAGCGGTCGCAGGCGGAGGGCGTCGCGATCGTCGAGGGCGTCGAGTTCGCGGAGGACTCGACGACGCTGCTCACGACCTCGGGGCACCGGATCCGCATGCCGGGGTGGGCGACGAGCGAGGAGATCCACGAGGCACTCGCCGCCGTGATGCCGCTCGCGCCGCTTGACACGGACTGCTGGCAGAGCTTCCCGTACGACATGACGCCGTGGGCGATCTGGCTGACGCTGCACTACGACCTCGCGTCGCTTGAGGGTCACCTCGATGACAACGTGCCGGGGCTGCACCTGGTCGAGGTGCATCGCGACGGCGATGTCGCGCGCATCGTCTCGGGGCTCGGCGACGAGCGCTTCCGGCACGAGGTGCCGCTCACGGAGCAGCCGCTCGCCATCCCGGTGGACATCGCGTTCGAGGTCATGCGGCTGCGGCGCTGAGCCGCGCGGCCCGCCGGGCGGTGGCGCGGATCGACCCGGTGGATAGGCTTCGCGCGTGACGCTGCAGAACCACCCCGGCGAGGTCGAGTTCCCCGTTCGCGCGCGCGTGCGCTACGCCCAGATGCTCAACGCGCAGCGGATGAAGCCGCACGGCGGGAGCGGGAAGCGGGCGCTGCTCATCACGGCCTTCGCGCTGCCGTTCGGGGTCGCCGGCGCGGGGCTCGGGATCCTCGTGGCGACGTCCGGCCCGCCGGAGGGCGGACCGGCGATGCCCATCGTGCTGTTCGCGCTCGGGATGGGCATCGGCATGCTCGTGGCGGCGATCGTGTTCCAACAGATCGATGCCCGGGCACCGCGGCGGGACCAGCTCGACTACGTGGCCCAGGCGCGGATCCGGCCGCTGCTGCTCGAGGAGCAGCAGCTGCTCGCGCTCGACGCCGTGAGCGACTTCTCCTTCGGCGGCTGGAACTCGTCGCTCGCGTTCCAGCCGACGTGGGCCGAGATGCCCGCGGAGCTGCGCACGAAGCACGCCGACGGCGCGACCGGGCACGAGTGGGCGGGCCTGCCGATGACGACCCTCGCGCAGCATCGCGCCGCCCTCGACACGCAGTTCCGCATCGCGTCGCGCGACGACATCGAGCTGTTCGTGGCGGATGCGCTGGCGCAGGGGCCGCAGTCGGCGCGCTTCGCGGAGCTGGCCGCGTCCGAGGAGGCGGAGCGCATGGTGTCGCGCATGGCCGCGCTCACCGGACGGAGCGAGTTCGAGATCATCGACCTGACCCGGCCGCACGACGGCCGCCCACCCGTGCTGCTGCTCGCGGGCGACAGCGAGCGCACGATCGGCGCGATCCGCTACGCCTACATGGCCGGGTACCTGCCCGCGGACGACGCGTGGGCGCTGATCCGGCAGATCGGCGCGCGGGTCTTCGCGACCTACGACGGCTGGGACACGTACTGGGCGGACGCCGCGCTCGCGCTCGCCTTCCGCACCGACAGCCTCGACGCGGTGATGTCGCAGCGACGGGTGCGGGATGCGCTCGTCGCGTCCGCGTGGCCGGCGGCGACGGTGCCGTGGCCGGGGGCCACGACGCCGCAGGGCTGACCCGGCGGATCAGTCGCGCGGCTCGCCCGTGAGGGGGCGGATCACGCGGTGGCCGTCGAGACCGCGCGCCGCCTCGAGCACGTGCGCGGGCGTGATCGCGAGGAGCGCCGGATCCGGGATGGCGGAGAACGTGTCGCCGAGGCGCTGCGACGCGTCGGTCAGCACGATGTGCGGGCCGGATGCGGGCGGGCCCCACTCCTCGGGCGGGGCCGGGCCGAAGATCACGACCGAGGGGATGCCGTAGGCGGTCGCGAGGTGGGCGGCGCCGGTGTCGGCGGAGATCACGAGGTCGGCGGCCGCGATGATCCCGGCGAACGCGTCGAGGGCGAGCTCGCCCGCGAGCACGGTCTCCGTGGGCATGCCGGCGATCGCGGCGACCTCCAGGGCGCGTTCGCGCTCCTTGTCCGAGCCGGTGAAGACGACCGTGCGCCCCTCGTCGGCGAGCGCGCGGGCGACCTCGGCGAAGCGGTCGACGGGCCACTGGCGGGATCCGTAGGCGGCGCCCACGTGGATCACGACGGCGTGCTCGGCGACGGGCGGCTCCGCGGGGACGAGGATGCCGACGTCGTCGGGATCCGCGGGCATGCCGTGCCAGGAGACGAGCCGGGCCCAGCGGGAGCGCTCGAGGACGTGGTCCTCCCAGGCGGGGCCGTCCGCGGCGGGCATCCCGTCGAGCTCGGGCGCGGCGTGGCCGAGGGTGCGATGCGCGCGCAGCTCGTGGAGGAGGGCCCGGCTCTCGATGCCGGCGCCGTGCAGGTTGATCGCGAGGTCGACCGTGCCGGGCTCGCGCGCGATGGGGTGGTCGAAGCCCTGCTGCGGGAGGTGCTCGTCGACCATGCCAAGGAGGCGGACGACGGGCGCCAGCCAGCCGGTGGCGGCGAGCGAGATGCGGGCGGCGGGGTGCGCGCGGCGGATGGCGCGGAGCGCGGGGACGGCCACGAGGATGTCGCCGAGCTTGATGGCGCGGAGGACGAGGATCTCGGCGGGGTTCGCGGCGGCGTCGGGGAGGGCGGCGGGGACGCCGGGGGTCTGCATGGATTCCAGCCTGGCAGAGGGGACCGGCGGCGACCGGATCGTGCCGCCGCCGGATCCGCGCGGCGTCAGGCCGCCCGCACCCGCCGGATCAGCCGCGACACCACGAACCACACGACGAGCAGCGCGATGATCCCGATGGCCGCGTACGAGATCAGGCCGCTCCACTCCTCCAGCACCGGGCGGATCGCCGGGCCGAACGCGAAGCCGAGGCCGACCCAGATGGCGTTCCAGGCGCCGGATCCGACGACCGTGTAGAAGGAGAACCGCGCGATCGGCATGCGCTCGATGCCCGCGGGGATCGAGATGAACGAGCGCACGAGCGGCACGCAGCGGCCGAGGAGCACGGCCGTGCCGCCCCAGCGCGCGAAGAACGCCTCCGCCTTGTCGAAGTCGGCGTGGTCGAGCAGCGGGATCCGGCCGACGAGCCGGCGCGTGCGATCCCGCCCGAGGGCGGCGCCGATCGCGTACCAGATGAGGGCTCCCACGAGGGCGCCGACGGTGGCCGCCGCCCAGGCGCCCCACGCGCTCATGCGGCCCTCGTAGGCGAGGAAGCCGGCGACGGGGAGGATCGCCTCCGACGGGATGGGCGGCACGAACGTCTCGATGAGCACCGCGAGGCCCACGCCCACCTCCCCCAGCGTCTCGATGAGCGAGAGGACCCAGCCGACGAAGCCGTCGTACCCCTCGCTCGGATGGATCTCGCCGGGGGTCACTGCGGTGATGGCGCTCATGCGGCCTCTCGTCTGTCGGGGGGTCGGGCGTCGGTGGATGCGTCGGGTGGTGCGTCGGATCCCGTGTCGGGGACCCGGGCAGCCTAGGGAACGCGTTTCCACATCCGCTGAATCGAACGTGGTCCGCACGGGGGACGCGCCTGCACCCGTCGGGGGACGACGCGGGCGCCCCCGCACGAGAGGCTGGATCCGCGGCCTCGTGCTGCGCCGCCACCCGCCCGACGCCTCCCGAGGAGCCCCGCCGTGATCCACCCCGCCCGTCGCATCGCCCGCACCGCCCGCCTGGCCCCGGCACTGGGCGTGGCGCTCGCCGCCGCCCTCCTCGCGGGATGCGCCGCGACACGCGCCGAGGCCCCGGCGGCCTCGCCCGCGCCCTCCGCGTCCGCCGCCCCCGCGGTCGACCAGGCGGCCGCCGACGCCGCCTTCGCCGCGCTCGAGGAGCGGTTCGGCGCACGCCTCGGCGTGCACGCGGTCGACACCGGCACGGGCGCCGAAGTCTCCTGGCGCGCGGACGAGCGCTTCGCGTACGCCTCCACCATCAAGGCCCCGCTCGCGGCCGCCCTGCTCGACCGCGTCGGCGTCGCCGGGATGGAGCGCGCGGTGCCGATCGAGGCGGTCGACATCCTCTCCTACGCTCCCGTCACCGAGACGCGCGTGGGCGGCACGATGACCCTCCGCGAGCTGGCCGAGGCCGCGATGACCCGGAGCGACAACACCGCCGCGAACCTCCTGCTCGAGGCGCTCGGCGGCCCGGCCGAGCTGGACGCGGCGCTCACGGCCCTCGGCGACGGCACCACGGTCGTCTCCCGCACCGAGCCCGACCTCAACGAGGCGACCCCGGGCGACGACCGCGATACGACGACCCCGCGCGCGGCGGCCGCGCTGATGCGGGCGTACGCGCTCGGCGATCCGGACGCCCTCGCGGATCCCCTCGACGACGACGAGCGCGCCCTCTTCACCGGCTGGCTGAAGGCCACGCAGACCGGGGCCACGCTCGTGCGCGCCGAGCTGCCGACGGACTGGACGGTCGGCGACAAGTCCGGCAGCGGCGCCTACGCGAGCCGAGGCGACGTCGCGGTGATCTGGCGGCCCGACGCGGCGCCGATCGTGATCGCCGTGCACTCCGCGAAGGACCAGCAGGACGCGACGGCCGACGACGCCCTCATCTCGGGCGCCGCGAAGGCCGCGGCGCAGGCGCTCGGCGCGCTCGGCTGACGGGCGCGGGCGGGAGAAGGAGGGGGAGCGCGAGCACGGGCGCCGCGATCAGCGCCCGCCGTCCTCCGCGAGCAGCGCCAGCGCCCGGGACAGGTCGGCGACCGCCTGCTCCGCCACCCGGTCGGCGCCGTCGTCGTGGCGGGCGAGCCAGGCACCGATGATCCCCTGCATGCCCGCCACCGCGAGCGCCGCGCATCGGCCGGCGCGCTCCCCGTCGAGGCCGGCGGCGGCGAATCGGCGCCGGGTCTCCTCCACGTAGCGGCCGTGCTCCCAGGCGGGCAGGTCGGCGAGCGCCGGGATCCGCTGCACGGTCGAGGCGAGGTCGAACAGCACGCGCTGGCGGTCGGGCTCGCGGCGAACGCGGTCGAGCTCGGCGCGGAGGGTCAGGGCGACGACCTCGCCGAGCGGTGCGCCCGCCGGATCCGCGGCGGCCTCCAGCTGCGCGACGACCGCATCGACCTCCTGCCGCAGCAGCGCGCCGAGCAGCTCCTCCCGCACGCCGAAGCAGTAGTGGAAGGCGCCGTGCGCGAGGCCGGCTTCCGCGGTGATGGCCCGCGTGCTCGCCCCGGCGACGCCCGTGACCGCCATGACGCGCACCGCGGCGGCGAGGAGCTCGGCCCGCCGGGCGTCCCGTGATCCGTACGCGCGGGTGCTCTCGGAGGCGGCCTTCATGGGAGAAAGCTACCAAGCGCGACAGATTGGGCCGGATGGCCGAATTCGTCGCCTAGCGTCGGAGCATGAGCACCGAGCACCCCGCCACCCCCGCCATCCGCACCGCGCGCACCACCGACCTCGATGCCGTGACGCGCGTGCTCGCGGATGCCTTCGCCGAGGATCCCGTGCTGGCCGGCTTCGTCCCCGCCGGCCCGCGGCATCCCGAGCGCCTCGCCCTGCTGTTCGCCGCGCTCCTCGCCAGCGGCCCGCTCCCCGCGGGCACGGTCGACGTCGCGGTGGACGCCCGCGGCGGGATCCTCGGCGCGGCCGTCTGGGAGGCCCCCGGCGGCATCCCCGCGCACCGGACCCTCCGCCAGGCGCCGACGTTCCTGCGCGCCCTCGGCATCACGGGCGCCGTCCGCGCGGCCATCCGGCTCCGGACCCTGGACCGCGCGCGACCGGGGCTCCCGCACTGGCGCCTCGCCGAGGTCGGGGTGGGCGCCGCGGCGCGCGGGCTCGGCGTCGGATCCGCGCTCCTCGCCCACGGTCTCGCCCGCGTCGACGCCGACGGATCCGCGGCCTACCTCGAGTCGTCGACCGCACGGAACCGCGCGCTCTACCTCCGGAACGGCTTCGCCGAGCTGGGACCGCTGGCGGGCGTGGCCGGCGCGCGCCCCGTGGCGATGTGGCGGCCGGCACGCGCGGAGGCGCCGCTGGCGTGACGGCGCGGGATCAGCGCACGGGGATCAGACGGGGCAGCGCACCTGCGTGCGCGCCCCCGACCGGTCGATGTCGTGGTCCGGCATGGGCTCGCCGCACATGGGGCAGAGGCGCGACTGCGGCTCGGGCACCGGGTCGTCGGTGTAGGGCCCGAGCGGGGGCGCGCCGAGGTACGGGCGCAGGCGCTCGTTGAAGCGCTCGACGGCCGCCCCGAAGCCGCGCGCACGCCGCGGGCCGTCCTCCCCGTTCTTACCTCGCGTCATAGTATTCAGTGTACGCGGTAATTCCACGGGTGGTGAGGGGCGGGCATGGCGCACGAGGGCACGACGCACACGGATCCCCTGGCGCTCGAGAGCCAGCTCTGCTTCGCCGCCGTGCTGGCGGCGCGGTCCGTCGTCGCGCTGTACCGCCCGATCCTCGGGCCGCTGGGCCTCACGCATCCGCAGTACCTCGTCATGCTCGCGCTCTGGGAACGCGACGGCCGGTCGATCTCCGACCTCGGCGGCGCGCTCGCGCTGGAGCCCGCGACCATCACGCCCCTGCTCAAGCGCCTCCAGTCGGCCGGCCTGCTGGAGCGCGCCCGCAGCGTCGAGGACGAGCGCGTCGTGCGCGTCACCCTCACCGACGCCGGCCGCGCGCTCCGTCGCGAGGCCGAGCAGGTGCCCGCCCGGGTCGCCGAGCGGACGGGCATGACGCCGTCGGAGCTCGCCCGCATCCGCGACGACCTGCACGCGTTCCTCGCGCGCATCGACGCGGCGCCGGATCCCGCGGGCGCCTAGCCCTGGTATCGGTATCGACCGACGCAGACCAGCGGACGACCGGTCGGCGTCGCCGACTCCCTCACCAGGCAGGGCTCGCGCGATTCGTGCACCGCGACGCATGCTGGTCTCTCGACAGGCCGTGGCGGGGCCAGTATCCTGGACCATGTAGCGCCCCAGGACTATTCGACTCCGGTCGGACTCCTGGGGCCATCGTCGTTAAAGGAGCGCGATGATCGATCCCGCCACGCTCACCGCGCTTCCCGCTCTGCTGAGCGCGCCGAGGTTCGCCCGCTACCGAGACCGCTACTCGGGCGACGACGGACTCGGTCTCCGGCTGTACGCCTGGAACACGGAGCTGACGGCGGCGTGCTGGGGTCCTGTGAGCGTGGTCGAGGTCGTGGTCCGGAACAGCATCCACGACGCGATGCGACGCGACAGGCGCGACGACTGGTGGGAGGAGCCGCACGTGCGGCTCCTGGACCGCGAGCGCTTCGCCATCTCCGACACGATCGCGAAGCTACGTCGACGGGGCATCGATGAACCGACGCCGGGACAGGTCGTGGCGGCGACGAGCTTCGGCCTGTGGGTGGGTCTGACCGACGCCGGGCTCCCTCGTGACCCGCTGCTCAGCTACGAGACCGCGCTCTGGCAGCCGCGCATCCAGCGGGCGTTCCCTCACCTCGGGCAGGTGAGGCGGAAGGAGCTGTACCGCAAGCTCGACGGCGTTCGCATCTTCCGCAACCGGCTCGCCCATCACGAGCCCGTCTACGCAGCCCCGATCACGCGCATCCTCGCGGACATGATCGACATCGCGGGGTACGTGCACCCGGACGCGGCTGCCCTCATCGTGGGCGCTGGACGCGTCGAGTCGACCATCGCGCGCATGCGGGCAGCCGTCGGCTCGGGTGAGTGCTGCATCTGACCCACGCCCGTGACGGTTCTCCGCCAGCGTCGGGCGACGCGGGGCGCGGTGGGGGACGATGGATCCATGACCCTCAGCGCCGACGGCACCCTCCAGGACGGGCGGGCGCTCGTCGGCCCGGTCGACGCCCCCGAGCTGCACGTGATGACGTACAACATCCGGCGCCTGTTCCGCCGGTACCGGCCGGGCAGCCCCGACCGCTGGGCCGACCGCGAGCCGCTCCTCGCCGAGCTCCTCCAGCGGGAGCAGCCCGCGCTCCTCGGCACGCAGGAGGCCATGCCCACGCAGGGGCGCGCCCTGTCGCACGCGCTCGGCCGGCACTACCGGCGGATCGGGCACGGCCGCAACGCCGACGGCCACGGCGAGGGCTGCCCCACCTTCTACGACATGCGCCGCCTCGAGCTCACGAGCTGGCGGCAGGTCGCCCTGTCGGACACGCCCGCGGTCGCCGGATCCCGCAGCTGGGGCAACATGGTGCCGCGGATCGCCGTCGTCGCCGACTTCATCGACCGCGCCACCGGCCTGCCGCTGCGGCACGTGAACACGCACTTCGACCACCTGTCGTGGCGGTCGCGCGAGGAGTCCGCGCGGATGATGCTCGAGATCGTCGCCGAGGTGCAGGTGCCCACGATCGTCGCGGGCGACACCAACGCGGGCGTCGACACGGCGCCCCACCGGCTGCTCATCGAGTCGGGCGCGCTCGTCGACGCGTGGCCCGCCGCGCGCGAGCGCCTCACGCCCGAGTGGGGCACGTGGTCGAACTACTCCGCGCCCAAGCGCACGACCCGCCGCATCGACTGGATGCTCGTCACGCCCGACGTGGAGGTCGCGCGGGTCGGCATCAACACCACGCGCATCGGCGGGCGCGCCCCGAGCGACCACGAGGCGCTGCAGGCGGTGGTGCGGTGCTGACGGACCCCACCGCCCCGACCCCGCCGGACGCGCCGGCGCCGCCCGAGGACGTCGCGGCCTTCGCCGGGCTCGCCGGGCTCACCTTCCTGCAGCCGCCGCGCGGGATCACGGCGATCCTCGCCGACGCCGTCCGCGTGATCGGGCTGCTCACGTTCCTCTTCTCCGTGTTCGCGTGGACGGGCACGACGTCGGCGATGTTCGCGCTCGCGCTGCTCGGGCTCGCCGCGCCGCGGGGTCTCGGGGCGAGGCCGGGGCTGGACCTCGCGATCGGGATCACGACCCTCGTCTCGGCCGCGAGCAACCGGCTCGACCTGTACGAGCGGCTGCCGTGGTGGGACATCCCCGCGCACCTCGTCACGACCGCCGCGTTGGCCGCGCTCGTGATCCTGCTGGCCGATCGCGCGGGCGCCATGGTCGACCGGCGCCCGCTCCCCCTCGGGTTCCTCAGCCTCACGGTGGGGCTCGCGCTCTCGGCCCTGTGGGAGCTCGGCGAGTGGGCGGGGCAGGCGTGGCTGGACCCGGCGATCCTGACGGGCTACGCCGACACGATCGGCGACATGGCGGTCGGCGGGCTGGGCGCGCTCGTGATCGCGCCGCTCATGCCGATGCTGCTGGCGCGGTCGCGGTGGATCGGGGAGGCGCCCGCGCGCTGAGGGCACGCGGGGTCGCCCGGCCTCGCCCGCTCACGGGGCGCCCACGCCCGAGGGCGCTGCTCCTCGTCCGCGCGGAGGAGCGCGGCGCCCCCAGGAGAAGTGCTCGCCGCCGGGTTTGGGAGGAGGAGCAGTCGGGTACGTGCCCGTCATGCGCTCGCCCGGGAACGACCTCGAGGCCGTCCTGTTCGACCGGGACGGCACGCTCGTCGTCGACGTGCCGTACAACGGGGACCCGGCGCTCGTCACGCTGATGCCCGGCGCCCGCGAGGCCGTCGACGCCGTGCGCGCGGCGGGCCTGCGCGTCGGCATGGTGACCAACCAGTCCGGCATCGCGCGCGGCCTCATCACGCGCGACCAGGCCGACGCCGTGAACGCGCGCGTGCAGGAGCTGCTCGGCGCGTTCGACCTCGTGCTGCTGTGCCCGCACGGATCCGACGACGGCTGCGACTGCCGGAAGCCCCGGCCCGGCATGGTGCTCGAGGCGTGCCGCACGTGGGGCGTGGATCCGTCGCGCGTCGCGGTGGTGGGCGACATCGCGGCCGACATGGGCGCCGCCCGGAACGCCGGCGCGCGCGGCGTGCTCGTGCCGACGCCCGTGACGCGCGAGGAGGAGGTGGCAGAGGCGGAGCTCGTGGCCCCGACGATCCTCGACGCGGTGCACCTCCTCCTCCCCGGCGCCGCGCCCCGCCGCGTGCTCGTCGTGCGGCTCGACTCCGTGGGCGACGTGCTGATCTCCGGGCCCGCGGTGCGCGCCGTCGCCGCCGACCCCCGCGTCGAGGTGCACCTGCTCTGCGGTCCGCGCGGCGCGTCCGCGGGCCGGCTGCTGCCCGGCGTCCACGCGGTGCACGTGTGGGACGCACCGTGGATCTCCTCCCCCGCGCCCGCCGCCGACGCCGCGTGCGTCGACGCGCTGCACGCGATCCTCGCCGAGGTCGACGCCGACGAGGCCGTCATCCTCACGTCCTTCCACCAGTCGCCGCTCCCGCTCGCGCTGCTGCTGCGGCTGGCGGGCGTCGGGCGGATCACGGGCGCCAGCGTCGACTACGCCGGCTCCCTCCTCGACGTGCGCCTCAAGCCCGGCGAGGACCTCGACGAGGAGCAGCCCGAGCCCGAGCGCGCCCTCGCGATCGCCGCCGCGGCCGGATACGCGCTGCCGGTCGACGACGACGGGCGCCTCGCCGTGCGCGACGCCGAGCTGCCGTCCGACGTGGAGGCGCTCCTCCCAGACGGCCCGTTCGCGCTCGTGCACCCGGGCGCCGCGGTCGGAGCGCGCTCGTACCCGGCCGACCAGCACCGGGACGCGGTCGCGCTCCTCGTCGCGCGCGGGATCCCCGTGGTCGTCACCGGCGGCCCCGACGAGCGGGACCTCACGGCGCACGTCGCCGGATCCGCCGCCCTCGACCTCGGCGGACGCACCGACCTCGCCGGGCTGGGCGCCCTCATGCGCCGCGCGGCCGTGCTCGTGAGCGGCAACACCGGTCCCGCGCACCTCGCCGCCGCGGTGGGCCTGCCGGTCGTGAGCCTGTTCTCGCCCGTCGTGCCGCCGATCCGCTGGGCGCCGTACCGCGTGCCCGTGATCCTGCTCGGCGACCAGGACGCGCCGTGCGGGCTCAGCCGCGCGCGCGACTGCCCGGTGCCCGGCCACCCGTGCCTCGCCGGGGTCTCGCCCGCGGAGGTCGCCGACGCCGTCGAGCGGCTGCTGGCTACCACCGGCGGCACGGGCGGCACCGGCTCGCGCGCGACCGCGGAGGTGCCCGCGTGAGGATCCTGATGTGGCACGTCCACGGCGGCTGGACCGACTCGTTCGTCCTCGGATCGCACGAGATCCTGCTCCCCACCACGCCCGCGCGCGACGCGTGGGGCCTCGGTCGCGGCGGCCGCGACTGGCCCGCGAGCGCGCGCGAGGTGGATCCGTCGTCCCTGCACGAGACGCACGTCGACCTCGTGCTCCTCCAGCGCGTCGCCGAGATCGCGGAGGCGGAGCGCCTGCTGGGCCGCCGCCTCGGATCCGACGTGCCCGCCGTCTTCCTCGAGCACAACACCCCGCGCGGCGCCCCGACCGAGACCGTGCACGCGCTGGCCGGCCGCGACGACATCCCGGTGATCCACGTCACGCGCTTCAACGCGCTCATGTGGGACACCGGCGTCGCGCCCACCACGGTCGTCGAGCACGGCGTGCCCGACCCCGGCGCGCTCTACACGGGTGCGTCGCCGTCGTTCGGCGCGGTGATCAACGAGCCCGTGCGCCGCGGCCGCATCACCGGCACCGACCTGCTGCCCGCGTTCGCGGCGGCCGCTCCCGTCGAGGTGTTCGGCATGGGCACGGATCTGCTGCCCACCGCGTTCCCGGACCTCGGCGCGCGCCTCGTGTCGCGCGGCGACCTGCCGACCGCCCGCATGCACCCCGAGCTCGCGCGGCTCCGCGCCTACGTGCACCCGCACCGCTGGACCTCGCTCGGCCTGTCGCTCCTCGAGGCGATGCAGATGGCGATGCCCGTGCTCGTGCTCGACGCGACCGAGGCCTCGCGCGCGGTGCCGCCGGACGCGGGCGCGATCTCGTCCGACCCGGCCGACCTCGTGCGCGTCGCCCGGCTGCTGCTCGCGGATCCCGACGAGGCCGCCCGCCGCGGCCGCGTCGCCCGCGAGGCCGCGCTCGCGCGCTACTCGCTCGGCCGCTTCCTCGCCGACATGGACGCCGTGATGCACGACGCCGTGGACGCGACAGCCGCGCGCCGCTCCCGCCGCGCGACCGCCGCATCCGGCTCCCCGACTCCCCCGCACCACCCGCTCGACGAGAGGACGACACGATGAGGATCGCGATGATCTCGGAGCACGCCAGCCCGCTGGCGACGCTCGGCGGCGTGGACGCCGGCGGCCAGAACGTGCACGTGGCCGCCCTGTCGGCCGCGCTCGCGGAGGAGGGCCACACCGTCACCGTCTACACGCGCCGCGACGACGAGGCGCTGCCCGCCCGCGTGGCCTTCGCGCCCGGCGTGGAGGTCGTGCACCTCGACGCCGGACCCGCCCGCGCCGTCCCCAAGGACGAGCTGCTGCCGCACATGGCCGAGCTCGCCGACGGCCTCCTCGCCGACTGGCGCACCGCGCGGCCCGACGTGGTGCACAGCCACTTCTGGATGTCCGGGGTCGCGGCCCTCGACGCGGCCGCGCGCCTCGCGTCGTCGCCGGTGGGCGCCGCATCCGCCCCGCCCGTGCTGCACACCTTCCACGCGCTCGGATCCGTGAAGCGCCGCCACCTCGGCGCCGAGGACACGAGCCCCGCCGCGCGCGCCGAGCTCGAGCCCGGGGTCGGCCGCCGTGCCGACGCCGTGATCGCGACGTGCTCCGACGAGGCCGCCGAGCTCGTGCGCGCGGGCGTCGACGCGGCCCGCATCACGGTGATCCCGTGCGGCGTCGACATCGAGCACTTCACGCCCGTGGAGGGCAGCACGCCGCGATCGGACGAAGGTGCCGACCCCGGGGCCCCGATGCGCGTCATGGTCGTCGGCCGGCTGGTGCCGCGCAAGGGCGTCGACCTCGCGATCGAGGCCGTCGGGATCCTCGCGAGCCGCGGCCACCTGGACGTCGAGCTGGTCGTCGTCGGCGGCTCCGGCGACGGCGCGAGCGGATCCGACGACCCCGAGGCCCGCCGCCTCATGGACGCCGCGCGCGCCGCCGGGGTCGCCGACCGCGTGCGCCTGCACGGCCGCGTCTCCCAGGCCGACATGCCCGCCGTGATGCGCACCGCCGACGTCGTGGTGTGCGCGCCCTGGTACGAGCCGTTCGGCATCGTGCCGCTCGAGGCGATGGCCTCCGGCGTGCCGGTCGTCGCGTCCGCGGTCGGCGGCCTCACCGACAGCGTCGTCGACGGCGTCACGGGGATCCTCGTGCCGCCGCGCGACCCCGCGGCCATCGCGGACGCCCTCGGGGAGCTGCTCGCGGATCCCGCGCGCCGCCGCCGCCTCGGCCGCGCCGGCCGCGACCGGATGGAGCACGGCTACGCGTGGTCGACCGTCGCCGCGCGCACCGCGGAGGCGTACCGTTCCGCGATCCAGGCCGCGGCCCCCGACGACCTCCCCGCCGACCCGACCGTGGTCGACGCCCACCTCGACGCGCTCGCCCCCGTGCTCGCCGACCTCCGCCGGCACGCGCCGCGCCTCACCGCGTGGGGCCGCGAGATGGCCGACCGCATGAGCCACGGCGCGCGCCTGCTCGCGGCCGGCAACGGCGGATCCGCAGCCGAGGCCCAGCACCTCACGAGCGAGCTGGTGGGCCGGTTCGACGGCGACCGCCGCCCGTTCTCCGCGATCGCGCTGCACGCCGAGTCGTCCGCGGTGACCGCGATCGGCAACGACTACGGCTTCGACGAGGTCTTCGCCCGGCAGGTGCACGCGCACGCGCGAGCCGGCGACATCGTCGTGCTGCTCTCGACGAGCGGCCGCAGCGAGAACCTGCTCCGCGCCGCCGCCGCCGCCCGTGCCGCGGGAGCGACGACCTGGGCGATGACGGGCCCCGGCCCCAATCCGCTCGTGGAGGCGTGCGACGAGTCGCTCGCGCTCGACGGCCCGTCGGCCAACGTGCAGGAGGCGCAGCTCGTCGCCGTCCACGCGATCTGCCGCTCGTTCGAGAGCCGCCTCACGGCGAACGACCGGGCCGCGGTGCGCGCGTCCGCGACGTCGTCGGCCGCGACCCGGTCGGCGTCGTCCGCCGCATCCGCGTCCGTCACGTCCGTCGCGTCCGTCCCCGTGACGGTCGCGCCCGCATCGACCACGACCGCGCCCGCGGAGGTGCCGGCATGAGGATCGTCGTGGTCGGCGACGTGCTGCTCGACGTGGACATGACCGGCGCCGCGCACCGCCTCAGCCCCGACGCGCCGGTGCCCGTGATCGAGGTCGAGGAGTCACTGCCCCGCGCGGGCGGCGCCGGCCTCGTCGCCACGATGCTCGCGCGCGACGGCCACGACGTGCGCCTCGTCACCGTGCTCTCCGACGACCGCCATTCCGCGACCCTCCGCGCGTGCCTGCAGCGGATCGAGGTGGTCGCCGGCCCGTCCGGCGCGCCCACGCCCGTGAAGACCCGCGTCCGCGCCGACGGCCACGCCATCGCCCGGATCGACGAGGGCTGCGCGCCGCCGCCCACCCCCGCAACCACCGCTGAGATGCTCGACGCGATCGCCACGGCCGACGCCATCGTCGTCGCCGACTACGGCCGCGGCGTCACGCGCGACCCGCGCCTCCGCGCCGCCCTCGACGCGCGCGCCGCCCACGTGCCGCTCGTGTGGGATCCGCACCCCGCGGGCGAGCCGCCCGTCCCGAACACGACGCTCGCCACCCCGAACCTGGCCGAGGCGCGCGCGTTCTCGGGCATCGCCGGGCGCGACGTCTCCGCGGCCGCCGACGCGGCCCGCCTGCTCCGCGAGAGGTGGGGCGTGGGCACGGTCGCCGTCACCATGAGCGAGCGCGGCGCCCTGCTCGTGTCGGCGCCGGCGGCGGGCTCGGCGGGTGCGGCACCCGCGTCCGGCTCGGCCGGAGCGGCCGGCTCGGCCGGCGCATCCCTGCCCGTCGTCGTCCCCGCCCCGCTCGTCGCGACCGGCGACCCGTGCGGGGCCGGCGACCGCCTGGCGGCCACGGCCCTCGCGGCGCTGGCCGGCGGATCCACGGTGGACGACGCCGTGCGCGACGCCGTCGCCGCGGCCGCCGAGTACGTGGACGCGGGCGGCGTCGCCACCCTCACTGGCCCGCCCGCCGCGCGCCCCATCGGCGGCCACGCGGCGAGCGCCCTCGAGGTCGTGCGCGCGACCCGCGCCGCCGGCGGCACCGTGGTCGCGACGGGCGGCTGCTTCGACCTCGTGCACGCCGGCCACGCCCGCACGCTCGCCGCAGCCCGCGCGCTCGGCGACTGCCTGGTCGTGCTGCTCAACTCGGACGAATCGGTGCGCCGCCTCAAGGGACCCGAGCGGCCGATCATGACCGAGGAGGACCGCGTCGACCTGCTCATGTCGCTCGGAGTGGTGGATGCGGTCGTGCTCTTCTCCGAGGACACCCCCGAGGAGGTGCTCCGCTCCCTCCAGCCCGACCTCTGGGTCAAGGGCGGCGACTACCGCGCCGAGGACCTCCCCGAGTCGGCGGTCATCGCCGAGTGGGGCGGCCAGGCCGTGACCGTGCCGTACCACCCGGGCCGCTCCACCACGAAGCTCGCCGGCGCCCTCGCGCGCGTCGGCTGAGCCCCCGGATCCGCACGACTCCCCCGCACCACCGCGCCGAACGGGCGCGATCCGCTCCACGGAAGGAACACCCATGACCGACTCCCCCCGCCCCGCCGACGCCCGCCCCGGCACCGGCCGCGTCCTCATCACCGGAGGCGCGTCCGGGCTCGGCGCCGCGGTCGCGCAGGCGGTCGTCGCGGCCGGCGGCGAGCCCATCGTGCTCGACCTCGACACCTCGAGCGTCACCGGCATGGAGGCGCACCGCATCGACGTCTCCGACACCCGCGCCACCGAGGCGCTCGTCACCGAGATCGCCCAGGCGCACGGCGGGCTGGATGCCGTCGTCACCGCCGCGGGCATCGACCGCTGCGGCCGCCTCGTCGACGTCGCCCCCACCGAGTGGGAGAAGGTCATCGGCGTGAACCTCATGGGCACGGTCGCCGTCGTCCGCGCGGCGCTGCCGTTCCTCACCGAGTCGCACGGCCGCGTCGTCACCGTCGCGTCGTCGCTCGCCATCAAGGCCGTCTCCGACGCGACCGCCTACTGCGCGTCCAAGTTCGGCGTGCTCGGCTTCACGCGGGCGCTGGCCGCCGAGACGAAGGGCGAGGTCGGCGTGACCACGCTGATCCCGTCCGGCATGAAGACGCACTTCTTCGACGACCGCGACCCGAAGTACAAGCCCGGCTCCGACGCGAACCTCAACGACCCGGCCGCCGTCGCCGACAGCGTGATGTTCATCCTCGGCCAGCCGCGCGGCTGCGAGATCCGCGAGCTCGTGATCACGCATGAGCTCGAGGACAGCTGGCCGTGATCCGCGGCTGATCCGCATCCTCCGCGCACGAGACGAGCCCGGCCCCGCATCGCGCGGGGCCGGGCTCGTGTAGTAGCTCAACCGATGGACACGCCCGTCATCACAAGCGCGGCGGCGGCCACACCGATGGTGAGGACCATCCCCGCGATCGGGATCCTCCGGCTGGGCTGTCGTCGAGCGATGAAGACGATCGTCACCACCGTGCTGAGCACGGCAACCGAGGGAATTCCGAATGCACCGAATCTGTATCCGAAGTCCGCTAGGTCGTAATCACAATCGGAGTCATGATACCCACAGACGCCGAGCAGCCCGCTAAATGCGATGTTGTTGATGTAGGCGATTGTCGCAAGAACGATTTCCGAGACGAGCAGCAGGACGGTCGACCCGTACGGCCGCGCGCGTGCACTCGCATTACTGGATGCCGGCATTAATAGTTCCTTCGTCCTGGTTCCGTATCACCGTCGCACCCTCGACCTCGTCGCATGGCCATCGGAGCTCCAACACTAATCCGCCGTGGTCAAGAAGCTGCGAAGGAACTCGAACGCATACAATTGCGTTGAGGCGTTCCCGTACGACTGATGGGCGGCCGCTGAGGTCCCCGACTGACAGAACAAGTCGTCGGGGACGCACCAGGAATGGATCATCGTCACTGGGGTGGCGCTAGTCGTGGAAGTCCTGTCCCAGGCATTGAGCTCGCCTTTTCCTCTTGCGAATCGCCCGTCGCCGCCCCCGTTCCCGGAGTCATCCCACGGTTCCCCAGCCCTGTAGGCCGGATCTCCGAAGAGAACGACGCCGTCAAGGTTTTGCCTTGCCACGACTGAAAGTTGAGTTCGATCAGACAACACGTCACCAATTATGTGGGCGCCCTGCGAGTACCCGGCCAACTGGATGGTCGTGTCAGGGCAGTCGGCAGCCAATGAGTTTATCTCTCCGCGGAGGGCTATGACGCCATCCCTCTCACTCTCGATGTATCCATCGTCGGTCAGATCGGGATAGATGACCGCTGGATACCTGAGTGCCTCGATATATACAGGGATGTTCTGCTCGACGGCGAACGCTGTTATCAATTCTGCCATCATATCGCCTTGCCCCCCCGTGCCGTGAGCATATACATACGGCGTCGCCCCTGTCCCGCTGCCAGCTTGACCGTCGTACGAACCACGAACTGCAATCAAAGTGGCCACACCGCACCGCTGGTCCGACTCACTAGCGATCGCGGGAGAGTATCCCGACAGCACCAGAACCCCTACGACACTGGAAACGAAGAGAATACCCGCAGTTCTCCGCGAAGACCACCTCGCGATGCTATTTGGAAAAGTCATGCACCCACCCCTCATCGTATGCATATTGATTCATAGCGCCTACCGGGCACACCATTGCCTCCGATCGGCGGAATACCTCTCCTACAGGCGAGCAGGCGCCCCTGGTCGACCCTCGGGCACCGCACCCAGTCGCCACGCATCAGCGCTGACGGTAGCTGACACGAACCCAGATGCCGCCTCGACGTTCATTGACAGCACAGGCATTCTGTTCGCCTCGTTCGGCGGGAGACCAGCAGTGCGTCGCCGCATCTCACCTTCGAAGAAGGGAACTCCGACGCCAAGCTATCGGCCAATCGCATTTCTCCGCCAACAGAATTAGAAATCATTGCACTTGCCTCGCAACCCTGATATTGACTGACGCACGCGTTGCGCGAGGCGACGACGTAGACGACGTGACGTGACGCGGAGACCTTCATCGGCGCACGCCCTCGATTGCAAGCAACAGCCCGGCCCCGCATCGCGCGGGGCCGGGCTCGTGTCGTCCCGAGGGATCAGCGGGTGGCGATGCCGGTCATGATCTGCACCGCGACGTTGATCGCGAGGATGAGCGCGATGCCCGTGACCGGCACCCAGGTCGCCGGCACGCGGCGGGTGCGGCAGACGACGGTGGCGACGGTCGACAGCACGAGGACCGCGATGGTCCCGACCACCCAGAGTCGCGACGCCGCCTGATCGAGGGAGAAGTCGCACGCACCCGAGGCCCCACAGTGGTCCGGCAGCCAGCTCACGAGCACCATGGCGACGAGCCCCGCGAATCCGAGCACCCACTCGACGACGAGCAGGACCATCGCGCGCCGCGCGTCGTACGGCGGCCTCGTCGGCACGGGCCCGGCGGCGCTCGGGCGGCGGACGGTCTGCTGCTCGCTCATCGGATCCCCCTGATCCGGGCGCACGCTGCGCCCGTCGATCCCCCGACGCTATCGGCGGCCGTACCCTCAGCAGAAGGGCCTTGCGCTCACGCCTCAACCCGGCCGCACCAGCGTCACGCCGCGCTCGGCCGAGAACCGCGCGAACTCCCCCACGCCGAGGCGCGCATCCGCCGCCGTGGATCCGATGCCCGACGGGTTGTGGAACGTCGCCGTCTCCCCGTCGAACGCGTGCACCAGCACGAGGTGCCCGCCGCGCCGGGTCGGCGGCCGCTCCGGGTAGCGGATCTCCGACGACACCGACGCGAGCACCACCCGCCCCGCGCCGACCTCGGCGAGGAGCTCCGGCACGGCGATCCGAGGGTGCACGACCGCCTCGATCCCGAAGTCGTCGCACACCCACTCCGCGAAAGGCCGGTAGTACAGCCCGCCGACCGCGTCGCCGTCGCGCGTGAGGGCGCCGCGTGCGACGGCCCGCGCGATCAGCTCGTGCATCGGCAGGGCACCGGCCGACGGGATCCACGCCCGGAGCACCGAGCGCAGCCCCGCCAGCCCGCACACGTGCCGGGCCCAGAAGACGTACTCGGCCTCCGACGGGTAGCCCTCGGTGCGCCAGTCGAAGAACCCGGCCGGGCTCTCGCCGCGCTCGAGGAGCGGCGCGTTGCACGCGAGGTCGCCCCACTGCGACTCGTACGGGTACGTGGTCATGCACGCTCCTCGGGTCGGATGGGTCCCACGCTCCCACGGCGGCGCGCGGCCACCGCGCGGGCCCGCGGATCCCCACCCGCCCATCACCTGACCGTCCGGCCGTGAGCGGACATCGGCCGGGGATCCCTGGGGAGCGCGGGATAGCTTCCTGGGAGCGGACATCCGCAGAAAATTGGAAAACATGAAGCACGACCCCCGCCCCATCCGCACCGCGACCACCCTCCTCTTGGGACTCGCACTCACCGCCGGGATCCTCACCGCAGCATCCCCCGCCAACGCCGCGACCAGCGGCCCGGCCCCCACCGTCGCCGGCGCATCATCCGCCGCTCCGACCGTCTCCGACGCCCGGCTCCGCTTCGGCGTCGCCACTCCCGGCGGTCCGACCGACAGCAGCGAGCTCGACAAGGTCGCGACGCAGGTCGGTGAGAGCCCGAGCATCGTGCTCTCCTACGCCGACTTCACGCAGGCGCCGCCCATCACCGCCCTCGACGACGTCCGCGCTCGCGGCGCCGAGAGCCTCCTCACCTGGGAGCCGTGGAAGGCGGGAGCCGGCGTCGACCAGCCCGGCTTCTCGAACGCGAGCATCGTCGCGGGCGACCACGACGCCTACCTCCGCGAGTGGGGTGCAGCCCTCGCGAAGTGGGGCGGCCCCGTCTCCCTCCGCTACGCGCACGAGATGAACGGCGACTGGTACCCGTGGGCCGACGGCGTCAACGGCAACGCGGCGGGCTCCTACGTCGCCGCGTGGAAGCACGTGCACGACGTGGTCGTCGCCCAGGGCGCGACCAACGTCAAGTGGGTGTGGACCCCGAACGTGCCGTACACCGGATCCACCCTGCTCGCCGGCCTCTACCCGGGCGCCGCGTACGTCGACGTCGTCGGGCTCGACGGCTACAACTGGGGCACCGGCGTCGCCGGCCGCACCTGGGTGTCGCCGTCGCTCCTCTTCAGCTTCGGCCTCGAGCGGCTGCGCGCCGTCGCGGCGGGCAAGCCGATCATCATCGCGGAGACCGCGTCGTCCGAGGTGGGCGGATCCAAGGCCGGCTGGGACACGGACCTCGTCCGGTTCCTCCAGGACCAGCCCGACGTGGTGGCCTTCGTCTGGTTCGACATGGACAAGGAGGCGGACTGGCGCATCGGCAGCTCCGCGTCCTCCGCCACCGCCATCCGCGACGCGCTCGCCGCCCGCCGCGTCTGACAAGCGCCTGAGCCCGCCACCGGATTCCGTCCCTAGACGGACATCCGGTGGACGAGGGCGACCCAAGAACATACGCTCGCATACATCCATCGGGGGAAGGACCCTATCGCCATGCCCACTCGTCGCCGCTTGAAATGCGCTGTCGTCACCGCCGTCGCACCGGCGGTCGTGACGGCCACCGTGCTCGTCGCCCCGGCGGTCACGGCCCGCGCCGCCTCCGTGCAGGCCGTGCCCCCGGCACCCGCCGCGATCGTCCTCTCCATCGCCTCCGGCCCGGTCGGCACGCCCGTGACGGTCACCGGCACGGGGTTCCCCGCCGCGAAGGCCGCGGTCATCGCCGTCGGCTCGACCACGACGCGGATCACGACCACCGCGACGGGCCGCCTCACCACGGCGATCACGATCCCCCGCACCTCGCTCTCCACCATCCGGATCACCGCGACGTCCGGCACGCGCTCGGCCGGCGCCGCCTTCACCGTCACCGCGGCGAAGGCGACCGGATCCGCGCGCTCCTCGGCACCGGCACCGGCACCGGCGACCACGAGCGCGCCCGCGTCCTCGCCCGCTCCGGCCCCGGCGACCTCCACGGCCGCGCCCGCCGCATCCACCGCCCCCGCCATCAGCTCCGCCCGCCTGCGCCTCGGCCTCTCCACGCCCGGCGGACCGACGGCGAACGGCGAGCTCGACGCCGCGGCGACGACCCTCGGCGAGAGCCCCTCCATCGTGATGAGCCACGTCGACTTCACGCACCCGGCGCCCATCGCGGGCCTGCAGAGCGTGGCCGCGCGCGGCGCCGACAGCCTCCTCACCTGGGAGCCGTGGCAGGGGGGCGCGGGCACGAGCCAGCCCGGCTACTCGAACGCGCGCATCATCGCCGGGGACCAGGACGCCTACATCCGCTCGTGGGGCGCCGACCTCGCGAAGTACGGCAAGACCGTCTACCTCCGCTACGGCCACGAGATGAACGGCAACTGGTACCCGTGGTCGGACGGCGTCAACGGCAACGCGCCCGGCTCCTACGTCCAGGCGTGGAAGCACGTGCACGACCTCGTGGTCGCGCAGGGCGCCACGAACGTGAAGTGGGTGTGGAGCCCGAACGTGCCGTATCCGGGATCCACCGACCTCGCCTCCCTCTACCCCGGCAGCGACCAGGTCGACGTCGTCTCGCTCGACGGCTACAACTGGGGCGCCACCGCCGGCCAGCGCTGGACCGCGCCCGCCGACCTCTTCGGCCCCGGCATCGCGCAGCTCCGCGCGGTCGCGCCCGGGAAGCCGCTCATCGTCGGCGAGGTCGCGTCGAGCGAGACCGGCGGATCCAAGGCCGACTGGGACCGCGCCCTCGTCGCGTACCTGCAGGCGCAGCCCGACGTGCTCGGCTTCGTGTGGTTCGACTTCAGGAAGGAGGAGGACTGGCGGATCGACAGCTCGGCCTCCTCCGCCGCCGCCCTCCGCGACGCGCTCGCGCTCCGGCGCGGCTGATCCCACGCATCCGGGTCGCGCACAGTCGGCGCCCAGCTCGCGCAGGGGCGCCACGAGGAGAGCACGGCTTACGCTCGGATCCGCGCCTGCCGACCCGACGACGGCGCACATCATGAGGAGGCGGTGGTGACCCGAGCCCACCGGCGGCGCGAGACCGCGCTCGCCCTCGCCGCCGTGCTCGTCGGCCTCGTGATCCTGCCGGCCCCGCCCGGATCCGGCGTCGAGGGGGGCTTCGCGCAGCTCGACCGCTACGCCGCCCTCACCCAGACGCAGGCCCAGCGCATGATCCAGGCGCACCCGGCCCTCGAGCTGCAGGTGATGGACGCGTCGCCCGAGCGCGTCGTCTCGTGGTGGGCCGCGAAGGACAGGAAGCACCAGCGCGCGCTGATCCGCCGCTCGCCCGAGCTCGTCGGCAACCTCGACGGGGTCGACTACGCATCCCGCGACGCCGCCAACCGACGGCAGCTGCGCATCGAGCTGCGCACGGAGCGGGAGGCGGTCGCCGCCCACCCCGGCGACGCCGACGCGCGCGACCGCCTCACCGCCCTCACCGCGATCCGCGACGCGCTCGAGCCGGAGGCCCGCCCGGGCGGGGGCGCGGAACCGAAGCGCTGGCTCGTGACGCTGAGCCACGGGGATCCGCCGCTCGCGGCCATCGCGGTCGGCGACCTCGACACCGCGCGCCAGGTCACCTTCACGGTGCCCGGGATGGGCACCTACACCGACGACATGCAGCTCTGGACCGAGACCGCGCAGAACGTGTTCGACGCGCAGGCGTCGGTCGGCGCGCCGGCCGCGCACGCCGTGGTCGCGTGGATCGGCTACCGCACGCCGCCGCCCGGCGTGGACGCGACGCTCGGCGATTACGCGGAGCGCGGCGCCCCGATGCTCGCGAGCGAGATCGCCGGCCTGCAGGCGGCACGGCACGGTGGCGACCTCGCGAGCGTGAACGTCATCGCGCACTCCTACGGATCCACCATGGCCGCCGACGCGCTCGCCGCCCGCGACCTCGGCGTCGACTCGTTCGTCATGCTCGGCTCGGCCGGCGTGGAGGACGGCATCGACGACGCGCGCGACCTGCACGCCCGGCACGTCTACGCGGGCGAGGCGGCGGACGACGACGAGGCGGTGTGGGGCCGGCTCTCCCGGCAGGATCCGCGCGCCCCCGGCTTCGGCGCCACCGTCATCTCCGTCGACGGGGATCCCGCGCGCGGCCTCCTCCCCGTCACGACGCACGCGCCCGTCCTGCATTCGCGGTGGAACGACGACCCGGACTCGCGCGCCTGGACGACCATCCGGGATCCGGCGGAGCGCGCCGCCGAGTTCGCCGCGCACGAGAAGACGTACGGCTACCTCGACGCGGGAACGGAGTCGCTGCGGAACGCGGCGATCGCGACGACGCCGCACGCGACGGCGCGACTCGACCCGGCGGGCTGATCCGCTCCGCCCGCGACGGTGCGCGGGCCTAGGCCGGCACGCGCTCCGCCCGCGACGCCCGCCGCAGCTGCTCCACGTCCGCGTGCACGTCGTCGACGCGCACCTCGGCGACGTGCGACGGGTCGTGCGCGCAGCGCTCGGCGGTCCAGCCGACCTGGGTCACGTCGACGCCGCAGACCGGGCAGCGCGTGGTCCAGCCGATGTGGATCCGGTGCCGCGTGCGCCCGAACGCCGCCGCGTTCACGACGTTGCCGAACCAGAACACGCCGACCGTGCGCGCGCCGACCGCCTGCGCGAGGTGGCGCGGGCCGCTGTCGTTGCCGAGCACCACGTCGGCGTGCGCGAAGATGCCCGCCAGCTCGCCGAGGGTGAGGGAGTCGGCGAGCGAGGCGATCCGCCCGGCTTGCTCCGCGGGCAGCCCCTCCCGGCCGAGCACGACGATGCGGTCGGCGTCCGCGGCGTCCGTCGCGTCGCCCACGACGACCACCTCCGCGTCGTCGGCGGCGGCCCGGCGCGCGACCTCCGCGAACGACTCCACCGGCCAGCGGCGGCGCGGATCGGTGGCGCCCGGGTGGATCACGAGGAGCCCGCCCGGCGCGCCCGTCACGCGCTCGGCCGCCGCGGCCCGCTCGGCGTCCGTCACCTCGACGACCGGCTCCAGGTCGGCGACGGGCGCGCCCGCGAGCCCCGCGACCTCGAGCCCGCGCAGCACCTCGTGCTGGTAGTAGACGTACGGGATCACGCGCTCGAGCCGCTCGGCGTCGTCGGTCGCGGTGCCCACGGTGTGGCGCGCGCCCAGCCGCAGCAGGAACGGGTTGGAGTTGCGGCCGCCGCCGTGCACCTGCACCGCCAGGTCGAAGCGGCGCGCGCGCATGCGGGCCGCGAACGCCTCGATCTCCTCCGGGTCGGGATCCGTCCCCGGCACGTCCCGCACCCCGTGCGCGACCGGCAGCACCTCGACCTCGTCGGGCCCGCCGGTACGCCCGGCGAGGAGCGCGTGATGCAGCGGCGTGCCGAGCAGCGTGATCCGCGCGCCCGGGTACGCGGCCCGCAGCGCCGCCATCGCGGGCAGCGCGAAGATCAGGTCGCCGAGCCCGCCGCCGCGCAGCACGGCGATGGAGCGGACGTCGGGGAATCTCTCGTGGAGCGGGGCGACGACGGGCACGGGGCCTCCAGTTCGGTCGGGCGGGTACTCATCCGGTTCCCCCCAGCGGCCCGCTCGAAACACGGGCGCCGCGAGGCCTGTGAGGACCCGGCCTGCCGGCGAGCGATCCGGCGATACCGTGACCCGTCAGACGATCGTCTGATCGGCGAGGTCGGCCCGTCCGACGGACGCCCGGCTCCCGATCCCGCGCCGGCCTCCTCGGATGCCGGCGCCCTGCCGAGAGGTGCCCATGCGCATCCGCCCCCTTCCCGCCGCACTCGTCGGCACGCTCCTGCTCGCCGCGCTGACGGGCACCGGCCCGGCCGCCCCCGCGACCGCCGCCGCGCCCGCGACGACCACCGCCCGCGCCGCCGTCACGTCGGGCTCCGCGGCGACCGGCGCCGGTCCGACCACCCGCGTCGCGAGCGTCGACGCCCTGCGCGACGCCATCGCCCAGCACGCGCACCACATCGTGATCACCACCTCGCTCTACGGCGGCACCTCGCCCGTCTACGTCGACGTGCTCGACGCGGCATCGAGCGGCACCGTCATCGAGGGCGCCACCCCGACGGTGGAGCTCGTGAACATCCAGCTGCGGATCTTCGACCTCACCTACGCGGGCGCCCTCCACGACGTGACGGTGCGCGACCTCACCATGCACGGCCGCATCCAGGACCTCGTCGCGCTCACGGGTGCCGCGACGAGGCCCTACGGCGTCGGGGTCAACTACGAGGCCGTCAGCGTGCGCGGCGCCGCGCACGTGACGATCGACCACATCGTCGCCTACGACACCACCGACGACCTCATGTCCGTCACCCGCGGCGCCGACGACGTCACCATCTCCAACAGCACGTTCTCGTACTCGCGCGCATACGCGGACATCGACCCGAGCATCGAGTGGGACTGGGGCTTCGGACTGCAGCCGCTCGCGTCCGAGCGCCTCGGGATCCTCGTGGGCACCAACGCGCAGGACAGCTACGCCGTCACCGGCCACCTCCACGTGAACCTGGTGGACGACCACATCGGCCCGCTCGTCCGGGGCCGGCCGCTGCTCCGCGGCGACGTGGACGTCAAGCGCGTCACCTTCGACAACACGCAGGCCGGATCCGAGCAGTACGCCGCCATCGAGGTCGGCAGCGGCGGCCGGGTCATCGTCGAGGGCTGCCGGTTCGACCACTCGAACAACCCCATCGCGATCCACCTCGACTCGGCCGGGGACACCTACGCGCTCTTCGAGGGCGGCAACACGTTCATCGCCACGACCGGGACCATCGCGCCGGGGAAGCCCCTGCCGCCGTCGGCCGCCCGCACGACGCCCCGCGTCCTGACGCGGACCTGACCCGGAGGCGTCAGCCGCGGGCCGGCCGCGCGCCGGCCCGCGGCGCCGCCGCGCTCTCGCGCACCACGAGCCGCGTCGGCACGATGCGGTCACCCGAGGGCTCGCGCCCGTCGAGCATCTCGAGCAGCACCTGCATGGAGCGGCGGCCGATCTCGGTGAAGTCCTGGTGCACGGTCGTCAGCGGCGGCCAGAAGGAGCTCGACTCCTCGGTGTCGTCGAAGCCCACCACGCTGATGTCGCGCGGCACGTCGCGGCCGAGCTCGTGCAGCGCGTGCATGATCCCGAGCGCCATCTGGTCGTTCGCGGCGACGATGCCCGTGATGTCGGCGCGCTGCCCGAGCTCCGTGCCGATGCGGTAGCCCGACGCCGTGGTCCAGTCGCCCTGCGCCGGATCCTCGGGGGCGAGCCCCGCGTCGAGCATGGTCGCGCGCCACTCGGCCGCCCGCCTCGCCGCGGAGTAGGAGGTGGACGGCCCGGCGACGTGCACGATCGCGGTGTGCCCGAGATCCAGCAGGTGCTGGGTCACGAGCCGCGTGCCCTGCTCCTGGTCGGTGTCGACGACGACGAACGGGTCGCCCGCGTCGGAGTCGATGATCACGACGGGCAGCCCCACGGGGATGATCACGTCGGCCCGGTCGAGCATGTGCGCCTCGATGATGATCACGACCCCGTCGACCGCCTCCTCCTGCAGCCGGCTGAACGCCCCGGCCACCTCGCCCTCGGTCGGATGCGGCACCGGCATGAGCGTGATCGTGTACCCGGCGCCGGACGCGGCCGTGACGATCGCGTCGAGCGTGCGCATGTTCCCGAGCGTGGAGAGCGTGAACATGATGATGCCGATGCTGCGGAAGCGGCCGGTCTTCAGGGCCCGCGCGGCGCTGTTCGGCCGGTAGCCGAGCTCGGCCATCGCGTCCATCACCCGCTGCCGGGTCGAGGCCTCCACGTTCTGCGCGCCGTTGGACACCCGCGACACCGTCTGGGCGGACACGCCGGCGTGCGCGGCGACGTCGGCCATCGACACGGTGCGGCCGCCCGGCGCGCGCCGGCCGCCCGACTTGACGGCCGACGGTGGAGATGTCATGGTTGCGAGCATCACAGATGTTTGCGCAAACACCCAATCCTCACGAGGTGGGTGACAGCCCACCCCCCATGGGCTAGGAGCGCCGCGATCCCCCGACGAAGTGGAAGCACATGACGACGATGTCGACCTCGGCCGCCCGGCCGACGGCGCCCGACGCGGCCCGCCCCAGCGGTCCCCCGATGCGACGCGATCGGCGACGCTGGACCGGGCTGGGCTTCGTCGCCCCGTTCCTCGTGGTCTTCCTCGTCGTCCTCATCGCACCGGTCGGCTACTCCATCTACCTCAGCCCGTTCCAGGAGCGGATGATCGGCGGCAACTCGTTCGTCGGCATCGCCAACTACACGCAGGCGCTCGACGACCCGAACTTCTGGGACGCGCTCGGCCGTGTCGCGCTGTTCCTCGTGGTGCAGGTGCCGATCATGCTGTTCATCGCCCTGTTCGCGGCGCTGGCCCTCGACTCGGCGCGGCTGCACTTCACCGCGTTCTTCCGCATCTCGATCTTCCTGCCCTACGCCGTCCCCGCGGTCGTCGCGGCGCTCATGTGGGGCTTCATCTACGGCAACCGCTTCGGCCTCGTCGGGAACATCGAGCAGGCCACCGGCTGGGACCTGCCCGACCTGCTCTCGCAGAGCTGGATCCTCGCGTCGATCGGCAACATCGTCACGTGGGAGTTCGTCGGCTACAACATGCTGCTGTTCTACGCGGCCCTCCGCGTCATCTCGCCCGACCTCTACGAGGCCGCCGAGCTCGACGGCGCAGGTCCCTTCCGCATCATCACGGGCATCAAGCTCCCCGCCATCCGCGGCGCGCTCGTCATCGGCGTGATCTTCTCCATCATCGGCAGCTTCCAGCTCTTCAACGAGCCGAACATCCTGCAGACGCTGGCGCCGAACGCGATCAGCTCGTACTTCACCCCGAACATGTACGCGTACAACCTGTCCTTCGCGGGACAGCAGTTCAACTACTCCGCCGCCATCGCGATCATCATGGGCGTCCTGACGATGGTGGTCGCCTACGTGGTGCAGCTCGTCGGCACCCGGAAGGACAGCTGACCGTGTCGACCCTCACCGGAACCCCCCTCGCCGCGCCCGACGCCGGCACCCCCGTCCGCGACGCCCCGGCGGACAAGACGCCCAAGCGCCGCAAGAGCGCCGGCGCCCCCCGCGAGCGCCGCAGCATCGTGCTCACGCTCGTCATGGCGCTGCTGCTCATCTACTCCGTGCTCCCCCTGTTCTGGCTCCTGGTCAACTCGACCAAGACGCAGGACGCGCTGTTCAGCTCGTTCGGCCTCTGGTTCTCGGGCGACTTCGCGCTGTGGGACAACATCCAGGGCGTGCTGACCTACGGCAACGGCGAGTTCGTCCGCTGGCTCGGCAACACGCTGATCTACGTGGTCGTCGGCGCGGGCGGCGCGACGCTGCTCGCCACCCTCGCGGGCTACGGCCTGGCGAAGTTCGACTTCCCCGGCAAGAAGATCGTGTTCGCGGTCGTGCTCGGCGCCGTCGCGATCCCCGGCACGGCCCTCGCGGTGCCGACCTTCCTGCTCTTCAGCCAGATGGGCCTCACGAACACCCCGTGGGCGATCATCCTGCCGTCGCTCATCAGCCCCTTCGGGCTGTACCTCATCTGGACCTACGCGGTCGACTCGGTGCCCGAGGAGATCCTCGAGGCGGCCCGGATCGACGGGTCGAGCGAGATCCGCACCTTCTTCACGATCAGCCTGCGGCTCCTCAGCCCCGGCCTCATCACGGTGCTGCTGTTCTCGATCGTCGCGACCTGGAACAACTACTTCCTCCCGCTGATCATGCTGAGCGACTCCCGCTGGTACCCCCTCACCGTGGGGCTCAACCAGTGGAACGCGCAGTCCACCACCGTGGGCGGCCAGCCGATCTACAACCTCGTCATCACGGGATCGTTCCTCGCGATCATCCCCATCGTGATCGCGTTCCTCTTCCTCCAGCGCTACTGGCAGTCCGGCCTCTCGGCCGGCGGCGTCAAGGCGTAGTCCCCGACCCACCCCGCACGACCCTCACCACCACGAAGAAGTGAAAGGCACCACCATGTCCATCTCGTTCCCCCGCCGGGCGAAGCGCGCCATCGCGCTCGGCCTCGGCATCGTCCTCGCGGGCTCGCTCGCGGCGTGCTCGTCCGGATCGGGCGGCGCCAGCGCCGACTCCGCCTCCGCCGACGACCTCGCGAAGGCCCTCGACACGCAGTCCTCCATCACCGTCTGGGGCTGGGCCCCCGCGATCAAGCCGATCGCCGAGGCGTTCGAGAAGGAGCACCCGAAGATCACGGTCGACGTGCAGAACGTCGGCACCGGCGCCGACCAGTACACGAAGCTCCAGAACGCCATCAAGGCGGGCAAGGGCGCTCCCGACGTGGCGCAGATCGAGTACTTCGCGATCCCGCAGTTCGCGCTCGGCAAGTCCCTCGCCGACCTCTCGGGCTACGGCTACACGGACCTCAAGGACCAGTTCACGGCGTCCACCTGGAACGCGGTCACCGAGGGCGACGCCCTCTACGCGCTGCCGCAGGACTCGGGCCCCATGGCGATGTTCTACCGCCAGGACATCTTCGACAAGTACCAGATCGCCGTCCCCACCACGTGGGACGAGTACGTGGCCGCCGCGGAGAAGATGCACGCCGCCGACCCGAACCAGTACATCACCAGCGACTCCGGCGACGCCGGCTTCACCACGAGCATGATCTGGCAGGCCGGCGGCCACCCCTACAAGGTCGACGGCGACAAGGTCACGATCGACATGCAGGACGCGGGCGCCAAGAAGTACACGGCCATGTGGAACCAGCTCGTCGCCAACGGCTCGCTCGCCCAGACCCCCGGCTGGACCGACGAGTGGTTCCGGGGCCTCGGCGACGGATCCATCGCGACGCTGATCACCGGCGCCTGGATGCCCGGCAACCTCGAGGCGCAGGCCACCGCGGGCTCCGGCCAGTGGCGCGTCGCCCCCATGCCGCAGTACACCGCGGGTGACACCGCGACCGCGGAGAGCGGCGGATCCTCCATCGCCGTCATGCAGCAGTCGACCAACAAGCTCGTCGCGGCGGAGTTCGCGAAGTTCACCACCGCGAACGAGGAGGGTCGCAAGATCTCCTTCGACGCCGGCGGCTTCCCCTCCACCACCGCGGATCTGAACAGCCCCGAGTTCCTGGGCGAGACCCCCGAGTACTTCGGCGGCCAGAAGATCAACGAGGTGCTCAGCGCGGCGTCGAAGGACGTCGTCCCGGACTGGCAGTACCTGCCCTTCCAGGTCTACACGAACAGCATCTTCAGCGACTCGGCCTCGTCGGCGTACGCCAACGGCACCTCGCTCGACCCCGTCCTCGAGGCGTGGGGCAAGGCGGCTGCCGAGTACGGCAAGCAGCAGGGCTTCACCGTCGACGTGAAGTAGCGACCAGCACGACCTGGACGACCCGAGGGGAGGTGCGACGCGAGTCGCGCCTCCCCTCTCCCCTGCCACCCGCACTCCTGAGGACACGACACATGCCCGGCCTCCCCGCCACCAGCACCCGCTTCCGCATCGGCGCCGACGACTTCGAGCTCGACGGCCGCCCGCACCGCGTCATCGCCGGCGCGCTCCACTACTTCCGCGTGCACCCCGACCAGTGGGCCGACCGGATCCGCAAGGCGCGCCTGATGGGGCTCGACACCATCGAGACGTACGTCGCCTGGAACGCGCACTCGCCCGAGCGCGGCGCGTTCGACACGAGCGCCGGGCTGGACCTCGGCCGCTTCCTCGACCTGGTGCACGCGGAGGGCATGCACGCGATCGTGCGGCCCGGCCCGTACATCTGCGCCGAGTGGGACGGCGGCGGGCTGCCCGGCTGGCTGTTCGAGGATCCCGCGGTGGGCGTCCGCCGCAGCGAGCCGCTGTACCTGGCCGCCGTCGACGAGTTCCTCCGCCGCGTGTACGAGATCGTCGCGCCGCGGCAGATCGACCACGGCGGGCCCGTGATCCTCGTGCAGATCGAGAACGAGTACGGCGCCTACGGCGACGACGCCGACTACCTCCGCCACCTCGTCGACCTCACGCGCGAGTCCGGCATCATCGTGCCGCTCACGACCGTCGACCAGCCGACCGACGAGATGCTCTCCCGCGGCAGCCTCGACGAGCTGCACCGCACGGGATCCTTCGGCTCGCGCGCCACCGAGCGCCTCGCGACCCTGCGCCGCCACCAGCCCACCGGCCCGCTCATGTGCAGCGAGTTCTGGGACGGCTGGTTCGACCACTGGGGCGAGCACCACCACACGACCTCGGCCGTGGACGCCGCCGCCGAGCTCGACGCGCTGCTCGCCGCGGGCGCGAGCGTGAACATCTACATGTTCCACGGCGGCACGAACTTCGGCTTCACGAACGGCGCCAACCACAAGGGCACCTACCAGTCGCACGTCACCTCGTACGACTACGACGCCCCGCTCGACGAGACCGGATCCCCCACAGCGAAGTTCTTCGCCTTCCGCGACGTGATCGCGCGCTACCGGACCGTGCCCGACGAGGTGCCCGCGGCGCGCGGTGACGCGCCCGCGTTCGAGGTCGCGTTCGACGCGGCCGTGCCGCTCGCGGACCTCGTGGCGGATCCCGCGGGCTGGCGCGCGACGGACGCCGTGCCGTCGATGGACCAGCTCGGCGTCTTCCGCGGGTTCGCGCTGCACCGGGTGGAGCTGCCGGAGTCGACGCGCACGCGTGTGCTCGCGTTCGGCGAGGTGCGCGACCGGGCCGTCGTGTCGGTGGACGGCGTGCGCGTCGGCGTGATCCAGCGCGACCAGCACGAGACGGCCATCGCGGTGCCGCCCGGCCGGATCCTCGAGGTGCTCGTGGAGGACCAGGGGCGCGTGAACTACGGCGTGCGGATCGGCGAGGCGAAGGGGCTGATCGGGCCCGCGACGCTCGACGGCGCCGAGCTCACCGGGTGGGAGAGCCTGCCGCTCGAGCTGGGCGCGATGGCGGCGGCGGTATCCTCGGCCGCGTCGTTCGCCGTGGCCTCCGGCGCGGAGCCGGTCGCCTTCCTCGACGGCCCGGTGCTCGCGCACGCGTCCTTCGAGATGGACGCACCCGCCGACCTCTTCCTCGACACGCGCTCGTGGGGCAAGGGCGTCGCGTTCGTCAACGGCTTCGCGCTCGGCCGCTACTGGACCCGCGGGCCGCAGCACACGCTCTACGTGCCGGGGGCGCAGCTGCGCGCGGGCCGCAACGACCTGGTCGTGTTCGAGACGGGCGCGGCGGCGGATCCGGTCGTGGCGTTCCTGGCGCAGCCGGAGCTGGGGCACCTGGAGTCGTGATCCGCGCCTCCGTGTGAGGGACGGGGGAAGTGGGTACGGGCCGGGTGGGCGCGCGAGCGCCATCCGCCCGCGCATCCCCGCGGGCCGCCGACCCCGCGAGGAGACCCGTGACCACCGACACCGCACTCGACATCGACGGCCTCATCGACCCCGCGGATGCCGAGGCCGGACCCGGGACGCTGCGGATCACGGATCCGCGTGACGGCTCGGTCGTCGGCGACATCGACGCGTCCACGCCCGACGAGGTCGACGCCGCGGTGCGCCGGTCGATCGCCGCGTCCGCCGCGTGGGCCGCGATGCCGCCCGCGCAGCGCGGCCAGGCCGTGCGCCGGGCGGCCCACGCGCTCGCCGAGCACGCGGAGGAGCTCGCGGAGCTCAACGTCCGCGAGACCGGCAAGCCGCACGGCGACGCGCTGGGGGGCGTCGGCGCGGGCGTCGACACGCTGCTGCAGTACTCCGAGCTCGGGCCCGTGCACCGCGGGCGGTCACTCCTCGGCACGCTCCCGAACGTCGACTTCTCGGTGCCGCGGCCGCGCGGAGTCACGGTCGCGCTCACGCCGTGGAACGATCCCGTCGCGGTCGCCGCGGGGATCATCGGCGCCGCGCTCGTGATGGGCAACACCGTGGTCCACAAGCCCAGCGAGCGCTGCCCGCACACCGGGGAGCTGCTCGGCCGGATCCTCGCCGAGGCCCTGCCCGACGGCGTGCTCGTCTCCGTGGTCGGCGGCGGCGACGTCGGCGACCGGCTGGTCGCGCACGAGGACACGCGCGTGGTCGCGCACGTCGGATCCACCGCAGCAGGCGAGGCCATCGCGCGCCGCGCCGCCGGGACGCCCACCCACGTCATCCGCGAGAACGGCGGCAACGACCCGCTGCTCGTCGACGCCGGCGTGGATCCCGCGTGGGCCGCCGCGCAGGCCGCCCTCGGATCCTTCGCCAACGCCGGCCAGATCTGCACCTCGGTCGAGCGGATCTACGTGCACCGCGACATCGCCGACCGCTTCACCGCCGCGCTCGTCGCGGAGGCCGAGCGCTGGAACTCCTCCGGCGACCTCGGCCCGCTGGTCGACGGGCGCATGCGCGACGCCGTGCACGAGCAGGTCGCGGAGGCGCTCACCGAGGGCGCCCGCGCGCTCGTCGGCGGGCACGTGCCCGACGGCCCCGGATCCCGCTACCCGGCCACCGTGCTCGTCGACTGCACCGACGACATGACCGTGATGACAGCCGAGACGTTCGGCCCGGTCGCGGCCGTGCGCGTGGTCACCGACTTCGACGAGGCGCTCGCCCGCGCATCCGACGACCGCTACGGGCTCGCCGCGAGCGTGCTCACGGCATCGATGGAGCACGCGCAGCGCGCCGCCGCCGAGCTGCCCGTCGGCACGATCAAGGTCAACGGCGTCTTCGGCGGCGCACCCGGCGGCGCCGCCCAGCCCCGCGGCCGCAGCGGATCCGGCTTCGGCTACGGCCCCGAGCTGCTCGACGAGATGAGCACCACGACCGTCGTGCACCTCGGGCTGCCGGTGCTCGACGCGGGCGCGGTCACCCCGGCCGAGGACGCCTCCGGTTCCGTGAGCATCGACGCGGGCGACGCGCGATGACCAGCGAGCTGCGCGGGATCATCGGCCTCCTCGCCGAGCGCCGGCCGACGGTCACGGTCATCGGCGACGTCATCCTCGACGAGTGGTGGCGCGGCCACAGCGACCGCATGACCCGCGAGGCGCCGGCGCCCGTCGTCGACGTGACCGAGCGGATCCAGTCGCTCGGCGGCGCCGCGAACACGGCCGTGAACCTCGCGAGCCTCGGCGGCACCGTGCGGATGGTCGGCCTCGTCGGCCAGGACGCCGCGGGCGACCGCGTGCGTGACCTGCTGCTGGCAGCCGGCGTCGACGTGTCCGGCCTCGTGCACTCGCCGCGCCTGCGCACCACCACCAAGACGCGCATCGTGGGCGACGACCAGGTGATCGTGCGGGTCGACGACGTGCACCGCGGATCCGTGCACCGCGACGACGCGCGCGCCCTCGCCCGCGCCGCCCTCGAGGCGACCGCGGGCGTCGACGCCGAGATCGTCTCCGACTACGGCACCGGCACGCTGCACGGCGTGGTGCTCGAGTCGCTCGCCGCGCGCGCGAGCCGGCCCGGCCTCACGGTGGTCGACGCGCACGATCCCGCCATCTGGGCACCGCTCCGCCCCGACCTCATCACCCCGAACGCGGGCGAGGCCGGGCGCCTCGTCGACCGGCCGCTCGCGCGCGACGAGGACCGGGCCGCGGTCGTCGCGTCGCTCGCCGACGCCGTGCTCGCCGCCGCCGGATCCGCGACCGCCGTCGTCACGCTCGACCGCGACGGCACCGTCGTGCTCGGGGCGGGCGAGCCGTACCGCACGCGCGCGCACCCGGTGCCCGAGAAGCAGGCGTCGGGCGCGGGCGACACGTTCGTCGCCGCCCTGACGCTCGCGCGCGCCGTGGGCCTCCCGCTCCCGGTCGCCGCCGACTTCGCGCAGGCCGCGGCCGACGTGGTCGTGCGCCTCCCCGGCACCTCCGTCTGCTCCGCCACGACCCTCGCCGACCACCTCGGCGAGACGCGCTCGCGCACCGTCTCGCAGGCCGAGCTCGTGGACCTCGTGGCGGGCGAGCGCGCCGCGGGCCGCCGGATCGTCTTCACCAACGGCTGCTTCGACGTGCTGCACCGCGGCCACACCACGTACCTCCGCCAGGCCAAGCGCCTCGGCGACGTGCTCGTGGTCGCGCTCAACAGCGACGACTCGGTGCGGCGGCTGAAGGGATCCGACCGGCCGGTGAATACGGCCGAGGACCGCGCGGGCGTGCTGGCCGAGCTCTCCTGCGTCGACGTGATCACCGTGTTCGACACCGACACCCCCATCCCGCTGCTCGAGGCGGTGCGGCCCGACGTCTACGCGAAGGGCGGCGACTACACGCCCGAGATGCTCGACGAGACCGCGGTCGTGCGCGCGTACGGCGGCGAGGTGTCGATCCTCGGGTACGTGCCGTCGCAGTCGACGAGCTCGATGGTGGACCGGATCCGCGCGTCGGCGCCCGACCCCGGCTTCTCTCGGCCGGCGGGGACCGCCACCTCGGCGCCCGCGCAGCCCGCCGCACCTGCGGATCCTGACGGCTCCCCGTAGATCGCGCCGGTCCCCCTCCTCACTGCTCGACCTCGGGAGTCGACTCGACGGGCAGGCGACGCAGCCCGCATCCACCGACGAGAGGACACCCCGTGGCCATCAACCCCATCGAGCTCCAGAAGCACCTCAGCGGCCTCGACTACCCGGCGTCGAAGGACGCGATCGTGACGAAGGCGGAGGAGTCGGGCGCCGACTCCGACACCCTCGACGCGCTCCGCGGCATCGCCGACAAGGAGTACGACGCGCCCACCGCGATCAACCAGGCGGTCTCCGACGCGAGCTGATCCACGCCGCGCGACGCGACGGCCCCGGCTCTCCTCGGAGAGCCGGGGCCGTTCGGTTGTGTGCGGTCGCTACTTCTCCGTCCTGATGCCCTTGAAGCTCCCGCCGGTCTTCTTGGCCTCCAGGAACCTGCCGGTGGAGGTGTCGCGCTTGATCCAGGTCCCGCTCGCGCCCCTGACCTGAGAACGTCCCGTCACGGCTCCCTGACGGGTTCCCCGTCCCGTGTTCTTCGCCATCATGACTCCTTCGACATCGGTGCGTTCATCCTAGGCACGAGGCAGCACCCCGAGGTAGAGACCTACGGCGACTCCCAGTTGGGATAGGAGTGCCAGGAACAGCAGCCCCGAGGACACGAACCTCAGCCGCGAACCCAGCGTCGAAGGCTCGCGTGCCAGGAGCACGGAGGCCGCCAAGGCCGACGGACCGACGATCAGCGCGAGGTCCTTGAGCTGCGTCGGCGCCTCGTGGACGAGGGCGAGGGTGAGCAGTGCGAGCAGGACGAAGGCGAGGTAGGGAATGACCTGCAACCTCCGGAGGAACGCGAGACGGAACGTCAGTCGGATTCTGTAATCCCTGTCAGGGTCATGCGCGTACACCGCTCGGCTCTGCCCGTCCTCGCGGGATTGGAATGCCCCGTAGGCGTACGCCTTCGACGCGATCTGTCGTGCCGCGAAGTGGGAGATCCTCACGTTGGGGTCCGTGACCCGGAAGGTGAAGTGGTTCGTCTGGGCATCCGCGATGACCAACTTCTGCGAACCCGATCCTCGCAGGAGGGAGAGGCGGAGATCGCGGCGCTCGGAGTACTTGATCAGGAAGGGTTCGTCGAGCGGGACGCGCATGCCGACGATCAAGTCGAAGTCATTCCCGTAGTCGGCGAGGCTCACCAGGAGGTCGACTGCTTCGTCAGGCGTCTCGTCATCAGCGCGCTCCTCGGCATGCTCCAGCATCGCCCGGTACTCGCCGAGCACGGCCGTTGCGTCCGCCTCCGTGCTCACGACGCCGTTCGCGAAGAGCTCCGGGAGGACGATCGCGGGATTCTCCGGGGCCGAGTACCTGTCGAAGGCGTCCACGCGGGGGCGCAGGATCTCACGACAGGCCTCGCCGATGGCGCGCCACTGAGCGACGGCCTCGTGCGAAGGACGGTTGTCCAGACCCACGTCGAGGTATTCCTCGAGGTCGGCGACCCGTCCCTCCGCGAACCACTCCCCGGTGAAGCCCAAGATCGCGGTGATCAATTCGAGGAGTCCATCGGAGACCTCGTGGCCGCACGCGTGCGAGAGCGTCGCGATGTAGAGAGCCTGCCGGCGGCCGATCTCGACGCGCGGCAGCAGCCATGCTTCTCCGAGAGGTCCTTCGATGTCGAAGTCCACGAGGGGGCCGCGAGGGACAGGCGCGACGTTAATCGCCACGAGCGCATGCGTGTCGCCCCCGTCGACGAACTCTGCCAGCAGCGACCGGAGAGGTGCCGCCTGCAGCGACCTGCGCCGCAGACAGGAGGTCGCCGAATCGACGAGGATCTCCTCAACGACCCTCGTACGCCATTCCAACGGCCGTGAGAGGAGCACGACCGTGGCCTCCGGAACGTCGATGAGGTTTCGATCATGTGCCATCAGAGGCTCCACTTCGTCTCTCCATGACGCGTCTCCGTGAGGCGGGACGCGGATCTGCATGAGGTCGAGAAGTCATGCGACGAGCACGTGCTTCCTCGGCAGCTCGGCCGCGACGGCCGCGAGCGCGTCGTCGAGGCTTCCGAACCAGTCACACAAGCCCGGCACCGGCCGCATCCGCATGAGCTCGACCCGGCCGCCGCGCCGTTGCGCGTACGCGATGAGCCGGGTGGCGTCGGAGGCGGCGATGCGCGCGTCGCACACCCGCCACTCGGTCGGGCTGAGCGCGACCACCTCGAGCCGTGCGTCGATGCTTGCCATGGATCCCCATCCCCGCGGGAAGACCTCCCCCCGCCTGCACGACGCTAGGGGCGACGCCCGACACGGCCGCGCGCCGGGGCGCCGACAGTGCAGAGCCCGACGGCGGCGCATCTCGGGAGGAGGGGCGCGGCCCGCCGCGCGGTCAGGGCCGGTACTGCTGCGGCTTCTCGAACCCCATCGGGTCGCCGTTCGCCGGGTTCTGGCCGTCGCCGACCATGCGGATCTTGCCGAGCACGTGGATCACGCGCGCGAGGACGCGGCCGAGGATGCGGAGGACGGTCATGTCCCGACCGTATCGGCGCGGTCGGCGCGCGGGAAGGCGCCGGGCAGGATGGGGGCATGGACCACATCGACCCGCGCCGCCTCGCCGCCGTGCTCGCCGACGCCGAGATGCGGGCCGCGTACGCCCGCGTCGTGCTCGGGTCCGACCTCGACGACGCCCTCGCGCACCTCTCCCCCGCGCGCCGCACGAAGGCCGCACGGGCGCTCACCGGCTCGGGGCTGGTGGTGGTCGCGGAGGACGGCACCGCGTCCGCGACCGACGCCGTCTTCCGCGCGATCCTCGCCCAGCAGCCCGCGACGCCGCCCGCCCAGGGCGTCGAGCGCTTCCTCCGCGACGGCCGCATCGCGCAGTGGCCCGCGAGCCCCACCGACCTCGACGAACTGTTGCGGCACGTCGTCGCGCAGGTGCTGGACCCCGACGAGGTGCTCGACGAGAAGGCCCTCACGGAGCGCCTCCTGCGGCTCACCGACGACCACGCGCTACTCCGCCGCCACCTCGTGGACGCGGGGCTCGTGCTGCGGACCCGCTCGGGATCCGAGTACGCGAGGGCGACGACGGACGAGCCGGACTAGCGCCCGCGGTCGACGCGCGCTGGTCCGGCTCGCCCTGGCGTCGTCCGACCTGCGCGCGCGATCCCCGGCAGCACCCGCGCCTGCGGCACCTCAGCAGCCGGACCCGACCGCGTCGGCACCAGCGGCCCGCCCCGCGTCGCCCGTGACATGTCCGTCTCCAGGGTCGGCCCCGCCTTCACTTCCGCTTGCTCCGCCGACGTCCGATACACCCGGTACCACGACACAGCGGGAGACTCTTCCGCCACCATCCGCGCATTCGCCTCCGGCCGCGACCGACCGTCCGGCCCATCGAACACGTTGCGCGCGAAGTCCGACGGCACCCACCTACCGCCGAGCCCTTCGCCCCGTCGAGCCGCCTCGTTGCCGTCCAGCCACCTCTGCCGGATCCGCGCCTCGGACACCTCGAACGGCACCTCCACATCCACCACCTGCACGTCGTACCCCGCCGCCTCCAACTGCGCCGAGATCCTCCGCGCCTTGTCCGCCGAACCCAATACCGTGTCGATCACCACGTTGTCGCCGGCCCGGATCGACTCGAAGCTCGAGCGCTTCGCCAGATACGACGACTCCTCGTGGACGAGCGAGGCCAGTTCCAACGGCTGCTGGATCGCTCCGATCTGCGGATGATCACGTACTGCGCCGGGCACGATGTCGGAGTCGTAAGTACCGTCACGAATGGCCTCCGGCAGAAGAGACTCCGTGAAATTGTCGGCATCGATGATGAGGAAATGACGCTCTCGTTCCCCCAGGAGCTGTTTCCGTGCGTAGCCCTTGCCCGCGCCCGGTGGTCCCGCCATCGAGATCGCGCGCCGCTCTTGCTTCAGGTCGGGTACCGCCGACCTCGCGTCCGAGATCAGGCGTTCATGCAATTCGTCACGAATCGCGGTCGGGCCTGCACTGTCCCACCAGATGGGGTTGTTGATCGTCGCGGTTGGGGCATCCGGGCTGAGCGGCCCGCCCGTTCGGGAGAGCTCCCGCAACGCCACCAGCCTGCTCTCGTCGGCGTGGCTGAACACGAGTCAGCTGTTCCCGAGACGACGCGATCGGACTTCGCCGTAATCGAGCACGTCGATGTATCCGTCCCACCGCGCCTGAGACACTTCCGACCAGGTGCCCGGCAGATCCACGGTGAGGTCGTCCCCGGGGGTCGTCGTGTCGAGCGGCACGTACGGATACCGCGCCAACTCATCCACCAGCCGCTCCCGATCCAGCAGCCCCGCCGCGTACCGCTCGCAGATCTCGTACGGCAACGCCCCCGAGAACCCCTCCAGCGGCAGGCTGACCTCGCGCGCAGCACGCAACAGCGCGAGGTCCTCGGGCTTGAACACGCGCAGCTCCCGCGCCAGCTGCTCCTCGGAACGCCCGGCATCCAGAACACGCCGCACCTCCCGCAGGTAGTCCAGCTCCGCCAGACGGAAACGCAACAACGCCGACGCCGCCGGAGCGACCTCCTCGGGAACATCTCCTGCACTCATGAACCGATCACCTTCCTCGTCATCTGCCTCTCCCTCCACGGGCCGCGTCGGCCGACCTGGCCGGCCCGACCGCCCGCGTGATCCCCGGCAGCACCCGCGACCCGAACTCGCTCGGCACCCACCGGCCCCCGAGTCCCTCGCCCCGCTCGGCCCGCTCGTTCCCCTCACGCCACCGCTTCTGGATCCGCTCCTCCGACACCTCCCGCGGCACCTCCACGTCCACCACCTGCACGTCGTACCCGGCCCGCTCCAGCTCGCCCATGATCTGCCGCGCCTTCGTGTCGGAGCTCAGGACCGTGTCGATGATGACGTTCTTCCCCGATCGGATCGCCTCCGTCCTCTGCCTGTCGGCGAGGTCAGCCGATTCCGCGTGCACGAGCGAAGAGAGCTCCATCGGGTGGAACCGCTCGCCGGCCGCCTCGCTCTCTCGAACAGCAGCGGGTTTGATCCACGACTCGTAGCTGCCATCCGCGACCGCCTCGCGCAACAGGCGGGTCTTGAACTCGTCGGCATCGACGACCAGGAAGCTCTTGGACGCATCGCCCAACAGGTCTTCCCGGATCGAGGTCTTGCCCGCACCCGGCGGACCCGCCTGCACGATCGCCCGGCGCTCCGATCGCAGTTCAGGGACCTCCTCCACCGAGTCACGCAGCAGCCGCTCGTGCAAGGCCTTGCGGCTACTCGTGTAGCCATCTCGCCCATGCCAGCGGGGATTCTTCTTGGATGAGGTCGGTGCATCCCATGCGACGGGACCCCCCTCGCCGGAGAAGCTCCTCAGCGCATCGAGGCGAGTGGAGCCGTCCTCGTCAGACACCGGCCTCGTCCTGGCCATTGCGGCGGTCGAACACCTCGCCGTAGATGTCGATGCCGATCAGGTCATTGCCGCTGGCCCTCTCCACATCCGCCCATGTCCCCGGCGGGTTGACGACGAGATTGTCATACCCATCCACCTGGTCGCGCGGAACGTACGGGAACCGCACCAGCTCATCCACCAGCCGATCGCGATCCAGCATCCCCACCGAATACCGCTCGCAGATCTCATAGGGCGTCGCCCCCGAGAACCCCGCGACCAGCACCGGCACCTCCCGGGCCGCGGCGATGCGATCCAGGTCAGCAGGCTGGAACACCGCCAGATCCTGGGTCAGCTTCGCCGCGTCGTACCCGGAATCCAGGAGCCGACGCACCTCCCGCAGGTAATCCAGCTCCACCAGCCGCAGCACGCGCAACGCACGCTCCGCCGGGCGCACCTCCACCGGCGCATCGAACAGACCCATCACATCCTCCTCAACCACATCGTTTGAATCCCACCACCGCGCGCGGCGTCGCACGCGCGCCTATCAACTCGGGTCGCCGTGACGACGCTCGAACGCCTCCTCGTAGACCGCGTCGTCGACGAGTCCCGCTGCCGCAGCCCGCGAGACATCGGCCCACGTGCCCGGTTGGTTCACCACCAGGTCGTCGTAGCCGTCCGGGAGGGCTCGCGGCACATACGGATACCGCGCCAGCTCATCCACCAACCGCTCCCGGTCGATCAGCCCCGCCGCGTACCGCTCGCAGATCTCCATCGGCAGCGCACCCGAGAACCCCTCCAGCGGCAGGCTCACCTCGCGCGCCGCACGGAGCCTGGCCAGATCCTCGGGACGGAACACCCGCAATTGCCGGGCCAGCTCCTCCTCGGAACGCCCGGCATCCAGAACACGCCGCACCTCCCGCAGGTAGTCCAGCTCCGCCAGACGGAACCGCAGCAGCGCCAGCGCCGCCGGCACGACCTCCTCGGGAACATCCCCTGCACTCATGAATCGATCACCTTCCTCGTCATCTGCCTCTCCCTCCACGGCCCGCGCCGGCCGACCTGGCCGGCCCGACCGCTCGAGTGATCCCCGGCAGCACCCGCGCCTGCGGCGCCTCGGCTGCCGAACCGGACCGCGTCGGCACCAACGGTCCGCCCCGCGTCGCCCGCGACATGTCCGTCACCAGAACCGCCGGCGCACGCGGATCCTCCCGCTCCTGCTCCGCCGTCTTCCGGTACACCCGATACCGCGACACCGCCGGCGACTCCTCCGCCACCATCCGCGCATTCGCCTCCGGCCGCGAACTCCCGTCCGGCTGCCCGTACACCCAGGCCCCGAACTCGCTCGGCACCCACCGACCCCCGAGCCCGTCGCCCTTGTCCGCGCGCTCGTTGCCCTCCTGCCACCGCGTCCGGATCCGCTCCTCCGACACCTCCCGCGGCACCTCCACATCCATCACCTGGACGTCGTACCCGGCCCGCTCCAGCTCGCCCATGATCTGCCGCGCCTTCGTGTCCGACGACAGGACGGTGTCGATGACGACGTTCTTGCCCCCTCTCAGGGCACGGGCCCTCTGCTCGTCCGCGAGGTAGGAGGACTCCGCGTGGACGAGCGAGGACAGCTCCATCGGGTGGAACCGCTCCCCCGCCGCCTCGAGCTCCCGCACCGCGGCGGGCTTGATCCACGACTCATAGCTCTTGTCCGCGATCGCCTGCTTCAGTAGCCGCTTCTTGAACTCATCAGCGTCGATGACGAGGAAGCCCGTGGCCGCATCCCCCAGCGCGCGCTCTCGCGTCGAGGTCTTCCCGGCGCCGGGCGGCCCCGCCAGCACGACCGCCCGTTTGTCAGCCCCCAGCTCCGGCACCGAAGCCTCAGCATCCGACAGCAGGCGCTCGTGCATGACAGCGCGTGCAGCCGTCGGCCGGCCGGCCCGGTACCACGCAGGGTTGGCTGTCGACGCGCTCGGGGCGTCCAGCCCCAGCGGACCATCATCCCGAGAGAGCTGACGCAGCCTCGTCAGGTGATCGATGTCGCCCTCGGACTGCATCCTTCAGTCGCCCGACGTGTCGACGCGATCGAAGACTTCGCCATACACCTCTATGTCGATCAGCTTCTCGCCGAGAGCCAGCGACAGGTCGTTCCACGTTCCGGGGGGATTCACCACGAGGTCATCCCACCCCTCCGGCTTGTCCAACGGCACATACGGGAACCGCGTGAGCTCGTCCACCAGCTGCTCCCGATCGAGATGTCCCACCGCGTACCGCTCGCAGATCTCCAACGGCGTCGCCCCGGAGAACCCCTCGACGGGCATCGTCACGTCGCGGGCTCCGTCGAGCCGCCGCAGGTCATTCCCGCCGAAGAGACGGAGGTCCTTCGCCAACTCGTCACGGTCGGCTCCGCCATCCAGCAGTCGTCGGACCTCCCGCTGCAGATCGAGCTCCGCCAACCGCCAGCGCACCACCGCCCGCACAGCCGACTCTCGCTCCGCGGGTGCGTTCCATATCCCCATCAATTCCTCCTCATAGAAGTGCCCCGCATCGGAGGCGAGGCGGAGATTCGCCTGCCGACGTCGACGCCAATGTGCTGCGCACGGCGAAACGAGCCGATCACGCTGCCAGTCCTCCGGAGCCGGATCCGGATCCGGGAAGCAGCCAGGCTAGGCCACCCGCCGACGCCGAGGTCGCCGAGGCCGCCGGGCCGCACCGCGCACGTCAGCTCGCCGCGCGATCGCCCTTCGGCACGAAGTCGGCCCGCTGGTTGCTCGTCTCCTCGAGCAGACGGCGGATCGCCGCCTTCTCGATCAGCCAGCGGCCGCCGGGGCGCATGGCCGGGATCACGCCGTCGCGCAGCCACCCGAGGATCGCCGGCCGGCTCTTCTGGAACAGCTCCATGAGGTCGCGATGCGTGAGGTGGTCCGGGTAGGCGTCGAGCGGATGCGGGTACGGCTCGTGCGGCGGCACCGGCACGGTCGACGTCGACTCGAGCCACTCCCGCACCTCGGAGCGGAAGGCGATCCACGAGTGCGAGACGCGGTAGCCGGGGATGATGCCCTTCGCGAACCAGAGGCTCACGGTCGTCTGCCCGATCTGCAGGATCCGCTGCAGGTCCGCCGACCGCAGGGTCGCCGGCAGCGTGTCCCAGGTGTCGTCGTCTGCCATGCGCGGGTGCTGCTCCGGTCGGATCGAGGGCGGGATGCTCGAATTTACCCGCCTGGGCAATTATCGTCGGTCCACCCGGGTGCATCGCAACCCGGCCCGCCTCATTCGGACGCATGCCGGCACTCCCCGCCGCAGAGCGTCACGCCGAACGCGGCGAAGAACTTCTCGGGATCCACGTAGCCGCTCACCGGCGCCCCCTGCGTCTGCGACTGCGGGAGCCCGCTGACACGCGGGTCGGTCGACCCGGCGACGTCGATCCGGATGTCGAGGTGGCACCCCGTGGACGGGCCGTTCGAGCCGACCTTGCCGATCTCCTGGCCGGGGGTCACGGTGTCGCCGACGTGGACCTCCATGTCCGGCTCGTACATGTGCAGGTAGCTGATCGTGTAGCCCGCGGCCGACCGGATCGACACCGTGTAGCCGCCCGCCGTCGTCACGCTGCCGGCCTGCGCGGCGAGCACGGGCGATCCGCACGAGTAGCCGCTCCGCCCGGAGGACGTCCCGGTCTCCCGCGTCTGGTAGTCGTTCGCCGGGTGCCAGGAGGAGGCGCCCGCGGTCGGGCTCTCGCGCGGCCCGTACCCGGAGGTCTGGTCGAAGGGCGCCTTCAGCGGGAGCACGGTGCCGCCGGCGGAGCAGCCGCCGACGGGCGCGGGCATGACCGAGGGATCCGGCGTCCCGGACGCGGCAGGGGTCGCCGCCGGAGCGGAGGCCGCCGCCCCCGACAGCTGCGCGACCACGTCCTCGGCCGGCTGCTGGAACTTCCGGTAGTGGTAGGGATCCGCATTGATCTGGACCGCGTGGATCGCGAGGGTCGGCTCGAGCGTCTGCCACCCATCCACGGTCTGCAGCCGCTGGAGGAACAGCTTCGCGCTCGACGTCGGATCCATCCGCTCCTGCACCGAGCCCCACGACGACTGCTGCTGGAAGAGCCCGATCGAGTCGGCGATGGATCCGTCCGGGTTCACCGCATCGTCGCCGTAGTCGATGGCGCGCAGCGACGACTCGCCCATCGCCGCCATGACCCCGAGCACCTGCGCCTGCCGGGAGAGGCCGAGCCCGGCGGCGGCGTCCATGATCGCGGCGGCGTTGTCGAGCTGGTCGCCCGAGTAGCCGTCGACGGGCGTGCGCGGCCCGGTCGACGAGGACGCCGCGCCCTGCGTCGTGCAGGCGGACGCGTCGTCGCCGCCGAAGCCGAACAGCACCAGGAAGACGATCATCCCCATCAGCGCCGCGGGCGTGCCGATGAGGATCAGGACCCCCTTGCCGCCGCCGTTCACTTGTCGCGGACGGCCTGGATCTCGTCCGCCAGCCACGGAGCCGTGGTCGCGGAGCGGACGAGCGCGACGTCGTAGTCGCCGTCGTCCGTGGGCACGCGCACGATGAGCGCGTAGGCGGTCGGCGCCGGCATGACCGTGCCGGCGCCCGTGACCGCGTGGGCCGTGAGCTTCGAGGGGATCGTGGGCACGAACGCCACCGCGCCCTGCTGCGACAGGAGCGGCGTCATCTGCCGCTCCCACTCGGCCTCGGTGATGCCCGGCTGCGCGTACGTGCGCATGACCTTGTCCGCCGCGGTGAGCGCCGCCGCCTGCGATGCCGCGTCGGCCACCGGTTCGGGCTCCGCGGCGGCGCCGTCGTCCGTCGCGCCCGGAGAGGACGTACCGGAGCCCCCGCCGGTCGTGCCGTCCGCCGTCACGGCACCGGACGAGGGGGCGGGATCCACGGGGCTCCCGTCGTCGTGCACGGTGACGCTCGCGCATCCGGCGGCCCCGAGCGCGAGGGCGGCGGCGAGCGCCACGGCACCCGCCGCGCGGACGACGCCCGACCGCGCTGCGCCGGCTCGCATCAGAGGCCCCGGGCCACGGCCGCCCCCGCGCGGAGCCAGGCCCGCTGCGTGGACGCCCGGAGCGCGCCGTAGTTGAGGACGTCCGCGCCGAGCGCCGGGTCGTAGGGCACCGTGACCACGTCGCGGGCGAGGGGCGCGAAGCCGTCGGAGATCTTCGCGAGCTCGGCGGGGGCCAGGTCGTGCTTGTGCGCGCTGACCACCACGACCGCGCGCTCCGCGAGGTCGGCGAAGTGGCCGCCGCGCTCCGCGAGCCCCTCGATGAGGAGCGCCGCCGACTCCGCCGCCTTGGCTTCGCCGATGGTCGGCACCACGATCTGGTCCGCCCGCTCGATGGCCCGCAGCCACATCGGGTCGGTCTCGTCGTTGCCCGAGTCGATGAGCACCAGCCGGTAGAACTTGGCGGCGACCGCGTGGATGAGATCCACCGTGGTGTCGTCGAACCGCTGCTGGGTGGCGAGCACCTCGGGCTTCGACCGCAGCACGTCGTAGCGGTCGCGGGTCTGGTGGTGGACGAAGTGCGCGAGGTCGGCGGACTGCGCGCCCGTGCCGAGGAGCCGGTCGACCTGCGGCAGGAGGTCGAGGATGCTCGCGTCGTGCGGCCCCTGCTCCGTGCTCCAGCCGAGGGTGCCGCGCGTCTGGTTGTTGTCCCAGGCGAGGACGCCCGCGCCGCCGTGCCGCGCGAAGACGGACGACAGGCAGATGGTGGTCATGGTCTTGCCGACGCCGCCCTTGCCGTTGACGACCGCGACGGTGCGGGGGCCGGGCCAGTGCTGGCTGACGAGGCGGGTCCACTCGCGCTCGCGACGCTCGTCCTCGGACGGCGACATGCGGATCCCGAGCCGCGTGAGGGTGCCGCGCATGCCCTGCGTGGCCGGCTCCTCCACCTCCTCGCGCGTGAGGAAGGACTGTCGGGCGGCGCGGCGGGTGAGCGGCGGATCCGCGACGGCGACCGGGGCGGGCGCGACCGCGGCGGGGATGGTCGGCGCGGGGGCACCGGCCGCGGGCGACGCAGCGGGGACGGCGGCCACCGGCGCCGCGGGGGCGACGGGCGCCGCGGCTCCCGCATGCGAGGCGGCGGTCGGCGGCACGACCGCGGGCGCCGCGATCGCGTCCGCGCGGTCGAGCTCGCTGAGCGCCTCGACCGTGCCGTCCGGCCCGACGGCGAGCGCCTGGGATCCGAAGCGGTCGCGCGTCGTGAGGCGCACCGCCCGCTGCATCTGCTCGGCGATGCCGCGCACGCTCATCACGATGCCGCGGCGGATGTCGTCCTCCGCCGCCTCCGCGAACGGCGTCGCGACGCCGTTGACGGTGAGCACCCCGGTGGCGAGCCCGTCAGCCGTGGGCGTGATGGTGGCGTCGATGCGGGGGAAGGCGGGCACGGTCGGGGCGTCGGTCATCTGCGGCTCTCGGTGAGGGGGCGTCGTGCGGGTCGTTCGGGTCGAGATGCCGGGCGCCCCATGTGGAGAGCCGGCCCGCTCGAGCGGTCGTGCCCGCCAGGATCGACGACGGCGAGACAGTCTCACGGAAAATGCGAGCAGGATCAAGCACTTGCGTCTGCGCAAGCACTTTGGCAGCATCACCGTGCAGCAACGTGTCACATCCCCCGCCCGGTGGATCACGCGTGCGGCGAGCACGAGACCCGACGGGTGGATGGGCGAGGGATGAGCGACAGCGGCAATCCGTGGGTGATCGGCGCGCCCGCGGTCGTGGACACCCCCGCGTCCGACGCACCGCCCCTCACCCGCCGCGAGCGGCTCCGCGGCCCCCGCGCCCCGCAGCCGGCCACCGTCTCCGCGCCCGCGGCGTCGGACCGCCTGCCCCTGCGGCGCGTGGACGGCACAGCCGAGCTGTGGTGGGTCGGCGCCCACGGCGGCGCCGGCGAGACCACCCTCGCGCGCCTCGCCGCCGGATCCCGCGCCGCCGACCACGCCTGGCCCGCGCCGCCTGCCGGATCCCCCGCCTCGCGCGTGGTCGTGGTCGCCCGCACCGACCACTCCGGCCTCGTCGCCGCGCAACGCGTCGCCCGCGAGTGGGCATCGGGCCAGGTCGCCGGCCTCGTCGACCTGGTCGGCCTCGTGCTCGTGGCGGATGCGCCGGGCCGCCGCCCCAAGGAGCTCCGCCAGCTCGAGCAGCTCGTCGCCGGCGGCTACCCGCGCGCGTGGACCCTGCCGTGGATCGACGCGTGGCGCCTCGGCCCCGCGGATCCCGCCGACATGGGCCGCGAGCACCAGCGGCTCCTCGCCGACCTGCAGCTCACCGCTTCCCCCCGCTGATCCCCCTTCCACGAGAGGTCCACCGCATGTCCCCCACGCTCCTCGCGCTCGACGCCGTCCACCAGGCGTCCGCGCACATCCACCACGCCCTCGACGCCGTCGCGATCGACGTGCCCGACGGCCAGGCGTCGGCCCCCAGCGACTGGACCGACAAGTTCAGCCGCATCATCGGCATCGCCAAGTGGGTGCTCCTGCCCCTCGCGGTGCTCTCCCTCATCGCCACCGGCGCGATGCTCTTCCGCAACAACCGGCACGAGGGCGGCGAGATCCAGGAGCGCCTCATCAAGATCGGCTTCGGCCTCTTCCTCGGCCTCGGCGCCGCGTCGCTCGTGAGCTTCGTCATCGCGTAGCGCGACCCCCGCCTCCCCACACGCGCCGCCCGCTCCCCCGAGAGGATCCTCATGAGCACCCCCGCCACGCCCTTCCACAAGCGCCCGCTCTGGATCGCCATCGCGGCCTTCCTCGCCCTCGTCCTCGTGGGCGGCGGCATCGCGGCGGCGAGTGGAGCGTTCTCGGGCGGCGGGACGCCGGCCGCGGCGCCGACGAGCGACGCGGCTGCCGCCGAGCCGGAGACGCCCGCCTCGCCGAGTGCGTCCGCGCTGCCCGACGGCGCCGCGTCCGTGTGCGGCCTCCCGGGATACGAGGAGACGAGCTCGCTCGCCACCGCTCCGAAGACGACGTGGAAGCTCGTCGGGACGGTCGCGGTCCCGGATGACCCGCAGGGTGCCGGCCCGGGGATCACGGGCTCGAACGGCATCCGCTCCTGCTACGCCCACACGGCGACGGGCGCCCTGTACGCCGTCGCCAACTACCTCGGGCAGGCCACCGACGCACGACTGATCAGCCACATCGCCGAGCTGGTGGCTCCGGGGCCGGGCAAGGACGCGGCCGCTGCCGCGGCAGCCGCAGGGGCGTCGTCGAGTGTCCGCCTCCAGATCGCCGGCTTCAAGATCGAGTCGTACTCTCCCTCGGAGACGACCGTCGACGTCGTCGCCACGGTCACCGACAAGGGCAACGCTCTCGTGAGCATGCCGATGATCCTGAAGTGGGTCGACGGCGACTGGAAGTTCGAGCTCACGGACAAGGGCACCCTCCCCCTCGACTCGTCGCAGCTCCAGAGCCTCGGCGGATACATCCCGTGGGCCGGGGCGTGACGTGGACTGCAGTTTCGTCGACGTCGGGTGCAACACCTCGAAAGTCGTCGCCGACGCGATCGAGCAAGGAGCCACGAACACCCTCAAGCAGCTGATGGACGCCGCCCTGACGACCTTCGGCCAGGTCATCGCGTCCCTCGGCACCATGTGGGTGTACGTCCCGGCGCCGGAGTTCACGAAGGGTGCCGCCTCGACCGACGGCTACACGGCGAGCGAGACCGTCACGAGCGACTTCGACACGCTGCTCGGGTACATCGCGTGGATCGGGCTCATCGTGGCCGTCCTCTCGATCATCGGCTTCGCGATCCTCTACATGCGCGCCCGCTCCGCGGAGACGGGCATGGACGCGCTCGGACGGCTCGGGCTGGTGCTCGGCGGCGTGTTCCTCATCACCAGCGCGTCGTCGCTGGTGGCCTGGGTCATTCCCAAGACGGCCCCGGACGGATCCACCACAGCCGTGGGGTTCCTGCAGAACTCGACCTGGTTCGTCGTCCTCGCGATGGCGGTCGGTTCGGTGATCCTCGCGGGCATCCGGCTGGCGTGGACGCAGCGCGCGGACCCGGTGCGCGAGCTGCTCCGGTCCCTGGTCACCCTCGTGATGGTCTCCACCATCGGGCTCACGGTGATCCAGCTGGCCGTCCGGCTCGGTGACGCCTTCGCCGTCGGCGTGCTGAACGCGTCGACCAAGTGCGACGTGGCGGTCGTCGGCGGGAGCTGCTTCGGCAGCAACATGGCGCTGATGATCCAGCTGACCGCGGAGTCGCCGCTGGGGACCATCGGGGTCCTGATCCTCGCCCTCATCGCCATCCTCATCTCGTACATCCAGATCGGGATGATGATCATCCGGTCGGCGATGCTCGTGCTCCTCGCCGGGATCCTGCCGCTCACCGCCAGCTTCACGAACACGCCGACCGGGAACCAGTGGTTCCGGAAGTCCCTCGGATGGCTGACCGCGTTCATCCTCTACAAGCCCGCCGCCGCCCTCGTCTACGCCGCCGCGTTCCGCCTCATCGGCACCGACCTCTTCGCGAAGGACGGTCAGGGCGTCTGGGCCGTGCTCACCGGGGTGGCGCTCATGCTCATCGCGCTCGTCGCGCTGCCCGCTCTCATGCGCTTCATCGCGCCGATGGTCGCTCCGGCCGGCGGGGTGTCGGGCGCTGCGGTGGCCGGTGCGGTGATGGGCGGGGCCGGCGAGGCCGCGTCCGGGGCGATCAAGCAGGCCGGATCCATGGCGAGCAGGTCGAACGGCGGCGGAGGTGGCGGCGGCAGCGCGGGCGGCGGTCCGTCGGGTGCCGCCAACGCGAGCGCCGGCGCACGCAGCGGCACCGCCGCCAAGGGCGCGGCAGCCGGAGCCAAGGCCGGCGCCGGCGCGAGCGGCGCGGCAGCGGGCGGTGCCGCCGGCGGAGCGGCCGCCGCCGGAGCCGCGGCGGCGGGCCCCATCGGCCTCGCCGCGCTCGGCGTCGCGAAGCTCGCCGAGGGCGCCAAGAAGGCGGCGCACGCCACGAAGGGCGCCGTCGAGGACGCCGCGGGAGAGGGCCCCTCGGGGGCCAGGTAGGGACACGGATCCATGAGCGCCATCGAGGGACGCGCCACCGCGCGCACGTACGGCAACTGGCGGAAGCCGCGCACCCGCGGCGTCGGCGGGCTCGGCATGTTCCCGACGATGTTCGGGTTCGCCGGGGCCGTGATGGTCATCATCGTCGCCACCAACAAGGGACTCGTCGCCGGGGTGATCACGGCGGCGGTGTTCGCCGGCGTGCTCGCGGCGGTCGCGGTCAAGGACAAGCACGGGGAGTCGGGGATGATCCGGATCATGAACCGCGCGGGCTGGCTGTTCGCCCGCAACCGCGGCGCGCACCTCTACCGCTCGGGGCCGCTGGGCTTCGCGGAGTGGGGCACGGCGCAGCTGCCGGGCCTCGCCGCGGGATCCCGCCTCACCGAGTGGAAGGACTCGTACGGCCGGCCGTTCGCGCTCATCGAGGTGCCGTCGACGAACGACTTCACGGTCGTGCTGGGGGCCGAGCCCGACGGATCCGCGCTCGTCGACCAGGAGCAGGTCGACATCTGGGTCGCCGAGTGGGGCTCCTGGCTCGAAGCGCTCGCCGACGAGCCCGGCCTCGTGGCCGCGTCCGTCACGCTCGAGACCGCGCCCGACACCGGCACGCGGCTCGCCTCCGAGGTGCTCGGGCGCATCGACGACCGCGGATCCGAGTTCTCCAAGAGCGTGCTGCGGAAGATCGTCGCCACCTACCCGGCGGGCGCCGCGACCATCAAGGCGTACGTCGCCATCACCTTCGCGGGCGCCACGCGCACCGGCGCCGCCCGCCGCAGCGCCGAGGAGGTCGGCCGCGAGCTCGCGTACCGGCTGCCCGGCCTCACCTCGGGCCTCTCCTCCACGGGCGCGGGCGCGGCCCGGCCGCTCACGGCGCAGGACCTGTGCGAGGTGGTGCGGATCGCCTACGACCCGGCCGCGGCGATCCTCATCGACCAGGCGAACTCCGCCGGCCAGGCCACCGAGCTGTACTGGCCGGAGGTCGGGCCGACCGCGCACCAGGCCGCGTGGGACTCCTACCGCCACGACTCCGCGCTCTCCGTGTCGTGGATGATGTCGCAGGCGCCGCGCGGGAACGTCGGCGAGTCGATCCTCTCCCGCCTGCTCGCGCCGCACCGGCACATCGCCCGCAAGCGCGTCACGATGCTCTACCGGCCCATCGACCCGGCGCGCGCCGCCGCCATCGTCGAGGCCGACAAGCGCGACGCCGAGTTCCTCGTCGGGTCGACCAAGAACCCCACGGGCCGATCGCGCAAGGACGTCATCGCGGCGTTCGCGAACGAGTCGGAGGAGTCGGGCGGCGCGGGCCTCGTCAACTTCGGGATGGTCGTGACCGCCACGGTGCAGGATCCGGCCACCATCGAGGACGCGCGCGCCGCGGTCGACAGCCTCTCCGCGCAGGCCCGCATCCGGCTCCGCGTGGTGCACGGCTCGCAGGACTCCGCGTTCGCCGCCGGCCTGCCGCTCGGCCTGGTGCTGCCGCGGCACCTGGCGATCCCGCACGACATCCGGGACCAGCTGTGATCCGCCGCCACCTCGCCGCCGCCCGCCCGGCGACCGCCGCCCGCACCGAGAGGAGCCGCCGTGCCCGCGCTTGACCAGGGATCCCGCAAGGTCGCCACCCGCCGCACCCGGAAGCTCGCCGCCGAGGCCGCCCGCGCGGCGTCCGAGGCCGAGACCCGTCCCGAGGCGCCGCGGCCGACCCGGGCGGAGCGCCGCGCCCTCCGCACCGCCGCCCGCTCCCACCGCCGCCCGTCCCCGCGCGGCTGGCTCGGCCGGGCCCGCGGCGAGACCGTCCTCGTGCAGCCCGCCCCGGAGTGGCGCGGCACCACCGTGCAGGTGTGCGGGCTGTGGCCGTACGCGGTCGGATCCAGCAGCCCCATCAGCGGCGTGCCCCTCGGCCTGCACCTCGACACGGGCGCCACCGTGTGCGCCGACCCGATCTCGTGGTTCCAGTCCGGGATCATCTCGAACCCGTCGATCTTCGCCCTCGGACTCCCGGGCCTCGGCAAGTCGACGCTCATCCGCCGCATGTGCGTGGGCGGCGACGGCATGGGCTACCTGCCGCTCGTGCTCGGCGACCTGAAGCCCGACTACGTCGACATGGTGCACGCGCTCGACGGCCAGGTCATCACGCTCGGCCGGGGCCGCGGGCACCTCAACGTGCTGGACCCGGGCGGCGCGATCGAGGCCGCCGAGCAGCTGCGCGCCGCGGGCTTCGAGCAGGAGCGGCAGCGCCTCATCGCCGACGCGCACGGGCGCCGCAACACGATGGTCTCGTCCCTGCTGACGATCCTCCGCAAGCAGGCGCCCGACGACGTGGAGGAGTCGATCATCGACGCGGCCCTGCGCGTGCTCGACGACGAGTTCCCGGGCATCCCCGTGCTCGCCGACCTGCTGCGCGTGATCCAGGACGCCCACCCCGCCGTGCGCGACGTGGCCGTGGACCGCGGCGATCTCGGGCGCTACCAGGAGATCACCCGTGGTCTCGAGGCCAGCCTCATCAGCCTCACGCGCGGCGGCCGGCTCGGCGAGATCTTCGCGCAGCAGACCGACGTCGCCATGCGGCACGACCGGCCGGTGGTCTACGACGTGTCGTCCATCGACGAGTCGGACACCGACCTGCAGGCCGCTGTGCTCCTCGCCTGCTGGTCGCAGGGCTTCGGCACCGTGAACGTGGCGACCGCCCTCGCCGACGCGGGCCTCCAGCCCCGCCGGCACTACCTGATCGTGATGGACGAGCTGTGGCGCGCGCTCCGCGTGGGCAAGGGCATCGTCGACCGCATCGACTCGCTCACGCGCCTCAACCGGCAGCGGGGCGTGGGGCTCGCGATGATCACGCACACCATGTCCGACCTGCTCGCGCTCGCCGACGAGCAGGACCGGATGAAGGCGCGCGGCTTCGTCGAGCGCGCCGGCATGGTCGTCGCGGGCGGCCTGCCGCGCGCGGAGATGTCGATGCTCACGCAGGCCGTCGCCCTGTCGCGTTCGGAGCAGGACCTCGTGATGTCGTGGCAGAACCCGCCCGGATGGTCGCCCGACCAGGAGCCCCCGGGACGCGGGCGGTTCCTCATCAAGGTCGGCGGGCACCCCGGGATCCCCGTGCACGTGGAGCTCACCGAGGAGGAGCGGCACATCAACGACACCAACAAGGCGTGGCACGCGACCGAGTCGTTCCCCGAGCCCGACGAGGCGACCGGGCGGCCGCCGGAGCCGGCCGGCGACGGGGCCGCCGACGGGTTCGCGGCCGAGCGCGAGACCGTGGAGGCCGGCGCCGCATGAGGGCCGAGCAGACCAACCGCCGGGCCGAGCCGGGGCGCGCGAACCCGGGCACGATCATCGCGACCTGGGCGATCGGCATCGCCGCCGGCCTGCTCGCGTCTGCCTGGGCCGGGCTCGCCGCGGCGCACGCGCTCACGGGCCAGGGGGCGGCGCTGCCCGCGGATCCGCTCGCCGTCGCCATCGCGCTGAAGAAGGGCGAGGTCGCGTGGACCCCGCTCGCGGTCGTGATCGCCGTGGTCGTCGCCGCGCTCCTCACGGCGCTCGCGGTCGCCGTCGCGCGCGCCGTCCGCGGCTTCGGTCGCGGCCGCACGCGCGTCGACCGCAGCGCGCGCTACCTCGCCTCCGCGTCCGACCTCGACGAGCTGCACGAGCGCGCGTCCCTCGCGAAGGCCGCGCGCCTCGGCGTGCCCGGGCGTCCGGGGCTGCCGCTCGGCCGCGACCTCCGCTCCGGCGGCATGGTCTACGCCTCGTGGGAGGACGTGGTCGTCGGCATCGCCGGGCCCCGCGTCGGCAAGACCACCTCGCTCGTGGTGCCCGCGATCCTCGCGGCGCCCGGCGCCCTCGTCACCACGTCGAACAAGCCCGACGTCGTGCGCGCCACGCGCGATCTCCGCCAGGGCGTCGGCACCGCGTGGGTGTTCGACCCGCAGCAGGTCGTGGACGAGGAGCCGACCTGGTGGTGGGATCCGCTCTCCTCCGTCGTCGACGACACCTCCGCCGCCAAGCTCGCCGGGCACTTCGCCGCGGGATCCCGCGAGCCCGACGACCGCGGCGACGCCTTCTTCGACGCGGCAGGCAAGGACCTGCTCACGGGCCTCCTGCTGGCGGCGGCGCTCGACCGCCGGCCCATCACGGACGTGCTCGGCTGGCTCACGGATCCCGACGAGCGCGAGATGGTGGGCATCCTCCGGTGCAGCGGCTACCCGCTCATCGCCGACGACGTCGAGAGCGCGTCGCGCACCTCGCCCCGGCAGCGCGACGGCGTGTACGCGACCGCCCGCAAGATGGCGTCGTGCGTGCGCAGCAGCCGCATCAACAGGTGGATCACGCCGGCCGGCGGCGACGCGGCCGCGGATCCCCGCCCCCGGCTCGACCCCGACGCCTTCGTGCGCTCCACCGACACCCTCTACTCCCTCTCGGTGGAGGGCGAGGGCACGGCCGCGCCGCTCGTCACGGCGCTCACGGTCGCGATCGTCGAGGCCGCCGAGCGCCTCGCCCGCACGCAGCCGGGCGGCCGCCTGGCCACGCCGCTCGTCTGCGTCCTCGACGAGGCCGCGAACGTGTGCCGGTGGAAGGAGCTGCCCGACCTGTACTCGCACCTCGGCTCGCGCGGGATCCCGGTCATGTCGATCTTCCAGTCGTACGCGCAGGGCGTCGACGTGTTCGGCCGCGAGGGCATGCGCAAGCTCTTCAGCGCCGCGAACGAGGTCGTGTACCTCGGCGGCGTGAAGGAGGCGGAGTGGCTGCGGGAGCTCTCGGAGCTCATCGGCGACTACGACCACGAGACGGTCTCCAGCTCGACGACGCGCGGCGTGCGCTCGACCAGCGTGCAGAACGACCGGCGCCGGATCCTCGACACCTCCGAGCTCGCGGAGCTGCCCCGGGGCCGCGCCGTGCTGCTCGCGTCCGGTGTGCGCGCCTCGATGATCGCGACGGTGCCGTGGATGGACGGCCCCGAGGCGGCCGTCATCCGGGCCTCGCTCGCGGCCGCCGACGCCCGCGCGGTATCCGGTCCTGCGGCGGCACCGGGGGCCGCGTCGTGACGGACGCGTTCGGCTGGGGCGACGCGCCGGCCGCGTCCGGGGAGCCGGTCTTCGCCGACGTCGACGCGTTCGTGCGCGGGTTCCTCGCGCCCGCCTACCGCCGCGAGGTCAGCCCGCGCGGCGAGAGCCGGTGGGATCCCGAGTGGTGGCGCCACCCCGAGGCCGTCGCGCGGCTCGAGGCGCTGTGGCTCGCGTGGGAGGCCCTCCGGCTCGAGGGCGCGACCGGCATGAGCGTGTGGTGGCGGGATCACGCGGACTACCACCTCGCCGTGCTCATGGGCCCGACCGGCCCCTTCGCGCGCACCTCCGCCACCACCGAGGCCGGGGAGCCGCTCCCGTGCGCGCCGCGGCCGGAGCCCGGGCCGATCGGAGCCGCCTCGTGAGGCGCGAGGTGCCGGGCTGGTTCCGCCTGCTGCTCTGCTGGCCGGCGCTGCTCGTGCTCGGGATGGGGCTGCTCGGCCTCCTCACCGCGGTGGCGGATCCGTCGGTGCTCACGCGACCCGAGACCCTCATCCCCGGGCTCGTGCTCCTCCTCCTCTGCGTCGCGGCCGTGCGGACCCTGATCCGCGGCGCGCGCGTGCTCGCGGGCATGGTCCGCGGCGCGCGGCACGAGCTCGCGCGACCGGCCCGCGAGGCCGAGGCCGCGCAGGACCTCGCCGTCCGGAGCGCGGCGGGCTGGGCGGAGGCGTGCCGACTCCGCGCGTCGCTGCTGCGCGGGGAGCGCCCGCCCGGCTTCCCCGTCTGGGACGTCGTCGCCGAGCCCGGGGAGGTGTTCCTCTACGACGTGGAGGCGGACTACGAGCGGTACTACGGGCAGGACGTCACGTACACGCGCTCGAGCGGGTTCCTCGTCGGGAGCCCCGCGTTCGTGTTCGGCGGGATGGCGGTCGCGGCCATCGGGAACGCATCCCGGAGGAGCGCGGCCGAGGCGCAGGCCGCCGAGCAGTGGCGCGAGCTGCAGCCCGTGCGGCTCGTGATCTCCGACCGGCGGCTCCTCTGCCAGGTCGGCGGCAGGTGGCTCGCGTTCTGGTACGCGGGCATGACGGCGGTCTACCCCGAGGTGGCCGAGTGGGCGCTCGTCTGCCAGTTCCCGGACGTCGAGCCGCTGCGCCTCCGCGGCGTCGACGCCCCCATCGCCGCCGTGCTCACGGTGCTCGGCACGCAGGGCCTCGACGCGGTCCGCGACCACCCGAGCCTGCAGCCGCTGGGGGCGACCGGATCCTGACGCGGCGCCGGCGCCGGCTGGGATCCGCCGCTCAGGCGCCGCCCGCGTAGCGGACGCACACCGCCGACACGTCGTCGCCCAGGGTGCCGCGCGCGGCGGCCGCGGCGGCGGCGTCCGCGATGCGCTGCACGGTCTCGGCCGCGTCCTCGGCTGTGCGCACGAGGTCCACGAGCGGGGCGACCGAGTCGAGGGATCCGTCGAAGAGGTCGAGCGCGCCGTCGGTGAAGACGAGCAGCCGGTCGCCCGGGGCGATCGCGCCCGGGTGGGTGGCCCAGCTCGCGTCGGGCACGACGCCGAGCGGCAGGCCGAGCGCCGGGAGCATCTCGTGCGAGCCGTCCGCACGGAGCAGCACGGTGAGGCCGTGGCCGCCGTCCGCGTAGGAGAAGGCGCCGGTGGATCCGTCGATGCGGCAGTGCAGGAACGTCGCGAACGTCTCGGTGACGTCGAGGTCGGCCTGCAGCTGGGCCTGCACCGCGGTGACCGTGCGCTCCGCGTCCGGGCCGCGATGCGCCTGGAACGCCGACCGCACGGCGGACGCGAGGATCGCGGCGCCCGCGCCCTTGCCCATCACGTCGGCGATGGTCAGGTGCAGCCCGTCGGGGTCCTCGCCCCACGCGTAGAAGTCGCCGCCGACACCGCGGGCCGGGAGGCTGATGCCGGCGAGGTCGAAGTCGGGCCAGAGCGGCCGGTCGACGGGCAGGAGCCGCCGCTGGATCTCGCCCGCGAGCTCCTCGTCCCTGCTGTCGCGCAGCTCGCGCTCGACCCAGGCGCCCATCTCGTCGAGCAGCTTCTCCTGCGCGGGCGCGAGGTCGCGCGCCTCGGTGTCGACGAGGCAGAGCGTGCCGACGGTCTGGCCGCCGGAGAGGAGCGGGCGGCCGGCGTAGAAGCGGATGTGGCGGGGACCCGTGACGGTGGTCCGGTGCGCGAAGCGCTCGTCCTGGGTCGCGTCCGGCACGACCAGGATCTCGGGACTCCGGATGGCGACGTCGCAGAACGACTGCGTGCGGTCCGACAGGAGCGAGACGCCCCGGGGCTGCGGCGACTTCGTGAACTGCTCCGTGTCGCCCACGAGGTTGATCTCGGCCACGGGCACGTCGAACAGCTCGCGCGCGATGCGGGTGACGCGGTCGAAGCGCTCCTCGGCGGTGGAGCCCACCAGCCGGAGGTCCTGCACGGCGCGCAGCCGCGCCTGCTCGTCGGGTGCCGAGGCGCTGCCGGTGGCGCGTCCCGCCGGGTCGGATCCGCCCGAGCGCGCGACGGGTGCCTGCGTGGTCATGTGTCCCCCTGGTGGATCCGGAACCGGTCGCGTCGGGCGGGTGCCGCCCGCCGCACGATCCCCCCGGATCGCGGCGCCTGCGTCGAGTGTATGCCGGGGTGTTCGGAGCGCTGCCCGGATGCGGAGGGCTCTCAGGCGTCGCGACGCAGGACCACCACGGTCACGTCGTCCGGGTTCGCCTGGCCGCCGGCGAGCGCGGTGATCCGTCCCACCAGCTCGTCCGCCGACGCGGACGCGCGCGCCAGCTCGGCCACCTGCTCGACCGCGCGCAGCGTGCCGTCGTAGAGGTCGAGGACGCCGTCGCTGAAGGTGACGATGAGGTCGCCGGGGCCGAGCAGGATCTCGTGGGTCCGCCAGCCGGCCGCCCCCGGCACGCCCACGGGGAGATCCGTCGACTCGAGGCGCTCGTGCGTGCCGTCCGCGCGCACCAGCGCGGAGAGGCCGTGACCCGCGTCGGCGTAGAGGACGGTGTGGTCCTCGGCGCGCACGCGCGCGTGGAAGACGGTCGCGAAGGACGCGGCGGCGCTCATCTCCGCGGTGAAGCAGTCGGAGGTGCGCTCGATGGCGGCGACGGGATCCGGCACGTTCTTGGCGCTGCGCACGACCGCGCGCGCGGTGGCCGCGATGATCCCCGCGCCGACGCCCTTGCCCATCACGTCGCCGAGGGTGAACGCCAGGCCCTCCTTCACCGGGTACCAGTCGAAGAAGTCGCCGCCCACGGCCTTCGACGGCAGGCACGCGCCCGCGACCTGGTAGCCGGCGAGCGGCACGGTCGTCGTGGGCAGGAGCGCCTGCTGCACGATGGACGCCCGGGTCAGCTCCTCCTCGCTCACCCGCTCGCGGTCGCGCGACGCCTCGAGGCTGAGGCGCGTGCGCCGGGACAGCTCGTTGACCACGAGCGCCGCGACGGCGAAGGCCAGGGCGCTGAAGAACCCGCGCCACAGCTCGTTCGCGTTCTGCTGCCCGAGCCGGAGGAGGAGCGGCAGGCCGAGGGTCACGTACACGCCGACGAACGCGACGAGCACGTTCGACCGCCCGGGATTGAGGCTGAACCAGACGACCGGGAGGATGACGAGCGACCCGTAGATCGAGGCGTTCTCGCCCGTCGCGATGCGCAGCATGCCCACGGCCAGGAAGTCGAGCGCGGGCACCAGCTCGGCGAAGCGGGCGAGGTCCGGGCGCCAGGTCACGAGGACGGCGAGGAGGGTGGCCGCCACGATGATCCCGCAGGCGAGGAGGAGCGAGCGCGGCGCGGTCACGCCGAGCGACGGCACGCTGAGGCTCGTGAGGACCGCGAGGACGAAGAGCACCAGCATCGGCAGCTGCTTGAGCGCGGGGGTGGGGCCGGAGGCGCCGGTGGATCCGAGGCGGGCGGCGGACTCGGGGATCCAGGCCGCGCGGCCGACCCAGGCGGGCAGCGAGAGCGCGGCGAGCCGTGACTCGCGCGCGGGCGTGTCCATCAGGACGCCTCGGGCTCGATCCGGGTCCGGCGCACGCTCCACACGTTCTCGCCGCCGACCCGCTCGTAGGTCAGCTCGTCGCAGAGCATCTGCACCATGGCGAGGCCGCGGCCGGACTCGGCGTCGACCCCCGGCATCTCGCGGCGGGCGAGGCGGAAGTCGCCCGGCTCGGATCCGTCGCGCAGCTTGGCGCGCATCACGCCGTCGTCGACCGTGACGCTCACCACGCAGGTGACGCCCTGGCCGTGGTCGGCGTGCTCGATCACGTTCGACGCGAGCTCGACGAGCGCGGTCTCGAACGCCATGCGGTCGAGCGCGCCCACGTCGGGACGGTCGTCCCAGAGGCCCGCGACGAGCTCGTGGACCGCGTCCACGTCGTCGGGCGGGGACTGGAGCGTGAGGCTGCGGGTGGTCTCAGTCACGGTAGGCCGCCTCGGCCGTCGGGGTCGAGACGAGCACGCGGTCGAGGTTGGAGAGCTGGAGCACCATCGCGACCTGCGGGCCGGGTGCCGCGATGCGGAGATCACCGCCGCCGTCGCGCGCCGCGCGGAGGCCCGCGATGAGGGCGCCGAGGCCGGACGAGTCGATGAACTCGACGCCGGCGAGGTCGACGACGATCCGTCGCGGGGCGGGCTCGAGCGCGTCGTGGATCGCCTGCCGGAGATCTGGCGCGGCCGCCATGTTGAGCAGCCCCGTCGCGGTGACGACGGTGACGTCGTCCTCGCGCAGTTCGGTGGCGGTCGTGAGCGCCATGCGTCCCCCTCGTGTGGTCGTGCGCCGTCGTCGGCATCCCCCGATGCACCCGGCGGGCGGTGCCGGTCCCGCGCGGTCCCCCGCCCGGATCCCCTGCCTCCGCCGCGCTCATCCTCTCACTCATCGTGTGGGGAAATACGACCGTCCCGGAGTCCCGTCGCATGTCCGCGCGGCGCATGCGGGTGGCGGGGCGGCCCGCGCCTTCGTTACGGTGCGGGTGATCCCCCGCACGACCACGGCCGCACCGGCCGCACGAGGAGACACCGTGTCGACCGCACCCGAGCACGTCCCCATCGAGCGCCGCATCACGCGGCTGGCGATCGAGACCTCCATCGGCCTGGCCTGGAACGCCGAGGGCGAGATCCGCGGACTGCCGCCGCTCGCGTGGCAGCTCGGCGGCCCCTGGGAGGGCGTGCACTTCTCGGGCGACGCCGACGCGTACGCGCCCGAGGTGCGGCGCGAGGTCATCGAGTCGTGGATCGCGGGGCTCGGCCTCGCCGACGCCATCGACCTCACCGACGGCCCGCTCGCGCGCCGCGGGGACGACATGGTCTGGACGGGCGCGATCGACGAGGTCGTGTTCGAGCTCCGCTACCCGGCGGACTGCACGGATCCGGCCGGGCCGGACGACTAGCCCGCGGGGGCGGCCGACTCCCGCCACCCGGATCCGTCGCGCTCCAGCTCGATGAGCTGCCCGTTCGCCCACACCAGCGACCGCGTGAGCGCGGGCGACCGGCCGAGCGCCGTGAGGTAGAGCACGCGGAGCAGGTAGCCGTGCGCGACCACGAGGGTGGTGCGCGGATCCGACGCCACGTCGTCGAGCACCGCGCGCGCCCGCACGGCCGCCGCCGCCCAGGTCTCGCCGCCGCCGGGCGCTGCGGGCTCTCCGTCGTCGCCCGTCAGCCAGGCTGCGAAGGCCGCGCCGTGCTCGGGCCCGCGCAGCTCGTCGCGCGTGATCCCCTCGAAGCCGCCGAAGTCGAGCTCCACCAGCTCGGGCCGCGGCTCGGGCGCGACGCCCGGCGCGACGCCCTGCTCCTGCAGGATCCGCGCGGTGCTGCGGGCGCGCGCGAGCGTGCTCACGAGGATCCGCTCCACGCCCTCCCCGCGCAGCCGCGCCGCGAGGGGCGCGAGCTGCTCGGCCGCGTCGTCGTCGACGTCGATGTCGGTGCGCGAGTCGTAGCGGTACTCCCGGTTCCAGGGCGTCGGCGCGTGCCGGGTGAGGAGCAGGCGCGCGGGAGGTGCCGGAGGTGTCTGCATGGGTCCATCCAACCGGAGCGCGCGCGGACCGACCGGGCGGACGGAGGGCGCGCGCCTCGTTCTGGGGGCGCGCGGGGACGACCGCCCGGCCGTCGTCGCGGATCCGCGCCCGTAGGGTCGGAGCATGGCCAGCGGCGCGTGGGTGCGGATCCCGTCCCCCGGCACCCGGCAGCGGCTCCTGCTCACCTTCGGCTCGCTCGCCATCGTGTCCCTCTTCCTCTGGACGCCCGCACGCGGGCTCACGCGCATCGTCGACGAGGCCGTCGGGCCGTCTCCGCTCATCCGGGTCGGCCTGCCGATCGTCCTGGCGCTCGCCGTGCTGGGCATCGCGTACCTGGTCGTCGCCGAGCGCACCCAGCCGCCCGCGATCGACATGGCGCGCGGCATCCTCCGCATCGGGCGGAAGGAGTGGGGCTTCTCGGAGATCACCGGCGCCCGGATCGAGCTGGCCGGCGCGGAGGGCGACGACACCCTCATCCTCCGGCTCTCCACCACCGGCGACGAGAGCTGCAGCGTCGTCGTCTCCACGCGCGAGGGCGTGCGGATCGCCGACGACCAGCGCGACGCGCTCCTGGCGGCGATCCGCGGATCCCGCATCGCACCGCCCCGCTCGAAGGACGACCCGCACGGCCGCTTCGCGCACATCGAGTTCCCCGGGCACCTGACGCGGGAGGACACCGCGGCGCTCGTCGACGGCAGCGGCACGGCGGAGCCGATGGCCGCGCGCGGGCAGCGGGGGCAGGGGTCGGGCGCGCCGAACGTGCGCCGGGCGGGGACGACACCCCGCGGCCCGCGGCCGAGCGCCCGCGGGCAGTATGGCGTCGCCGCGTTCGTCATCCTCATCGGCCTCGCCGCGACCGTGATCTCGGTGCTCCACCCCGACGCGCTCTCCGGCCGCCGCGACATCCCGGTGATCGGCATCGCGCTGGTCATGCTGCCGGGCGGGATCGCGTACGCGTGCATCATCCGGCGCGACGCGCGCCGGGCCGCGGAGCAGCGCGCCGCGGTCGAGGCTGCCCGCGTGGATGCGGAGCGCTCCGACGAGGCCGCCCCGACCCGACCCGCCGACGGGAGCTGACGCGTGGCCGACGACGCCTGGGTGCGGATCCCGGCGCCCAGCTTCCGGCAGCGGCTGCTCTTCGGCGGCCTGTGGTTCGTCCTCGTCGCCTGGCTGGGCGCCAACCCCCTCGGCTACCTCGGCCGCCGTCTGGAGGAGGCCGTCGGCGGCGGATGGCCCACCGTCGCGGCGACCGTCGTGCTCGGCGTCGCCGCGGGCGGCGCGATCCTCCTCCTCGTCATCACGCGCCTCACGCCGGCGCTCGACATCGACGCCGGTCGCGGCGTCCTGCGCCTCCGCGGCACGGAGCGCCCGTTCTCCGGGCTCGTCGGCGCCCGCATCGAGATCGCGCAGGTCCCGCGGGAGTCGCGGTACGACGCGCCCCGGAAGGGTCCGCGGCGGGATCCTCTCGTGATCCGCCTCGACCTCGCCGACGGCGCCCGGTTCCGCGTCGTGCTCGCGATCGGCGCGACCGACGCGCTCTCGGCCGAGCGGACGGAAGCGCTCCTGACGGCGGTGCGCGGGTCGCGCATCGCGGCCCCCACCGCGTCCTACGACCCCGACGGCCGCTTCACGCACCTCAACTTCCCGGGCAGCCTCGACCGGGACGCCGCCGTCGCGCTCGTCGAGCATCCGCAGAGCGCGACCGCGCTCCCCCGCTGACGACGCGACCCGGGATCGCCGCCGTCAGATCCGCAGCGAGAACGCCGCCAGCCCCTGCTCCGCGTGCGGCGCGAAGCCGAGCGCACGGTAGAAGGGGTGCGAGCGGTCGCCGTCCTCGGTGCCGCCCGCATCGGTGGTGAGCACGAGGAGGACGCCCGCGGACTGGCTCGCGCGCACGTGCTCGACGAGCGCGCGGCCGACGCCGCCGCGCTGCAGGTCGGGCCGGACGAGGAGGTCCTGGACGTAGCAGATCGTCGCCCCGTCGCCCACGGTGCGCACCAGGCCGACGAGCCGGCCGTCGGCGTCGCGTGCGGTGGCGACGAGGGCGGATGCGGCGAGCGCCCGCTCGAGCCGCTCGGGGTCGCGCGTGTAGACGCTCCAGCCGACGGATCCGTAGAGGTCGAGCAGCTCGTCGCGGGCGGGGATCTCGTCGGCTAGGAGGGTCACCCCCACACCGTAACCGCCTGTGCACTCGGCGCACGCGCGGTGCCCGCCGCTCGATGCGGTCGCGGTTCCGCCCGCCAACCCTTCCGACGAGAGCTGTCCATGCACCAGTCGCGCCACGCCTGCACGTCCTCATCCCGTCGGACCCGGTCCGGATCCCTCGCCGTCGCCTCGCTGGCCGTCGCGGCCATCGCCACGGGCGGCCTCGGCGCCGCCCTCCTCGCCCCGGCGAGCGCGTTCGCCGCCACCGCCACCGTGGGCCTCGGCACCGCCGCCTCGTACTCGGTGCTCTCCGGCCAGGGCGTCACCAACACCGGCCCCACCACCCTCTCGGCGGACCTCGGCACCAGCCCGAACGCGGCCGTCTCGGGCTTCCCGCCCGGCGTCGTCGGCGGCGCCACGCACGCGGCCGACGCCGCTGCCGGCCAGGCGCAGTCCGACCTCACCACCGCGTACGACGACGCGGCCGGCCGGCCCAGCACCGCCGCCGTGCCCGCCGACCTCGTCGGATCCACCCTCACCCCCGGCGTCTACACGGCGGCCGGCCCGCTCGGCCTCACCGGCACGGTCACGCTCGACGCGCAGGGCGACCCGTCGGCGGTCTTCGTCATCCAGGCCCCGTCCACGCTCACGACGGGCTCGAGCAGCCGGGTGTCGCTCGTCAACGGCGCCCAGGCCTGCAACGTCTTCTGGCAGGTGTCGAGCTCCGCCACCCTCGGCACGAACTCGGGCTTCGCCGGCACGATCCTCGCGCTCACCTCCATCTCCGTCGGCACCGGCGCCACGGTCGACGGCCGCGCGCTCGCCCGCAACGGCGCCGTCACCCTCGACGACGACGCGTTCATCTCCTCCACCTGCGGCACCACCACCTCGCCCATCGGCTCGGGCACCACGCCCGTCGTCACCCCGACGCCGGCGCCCTCGTCCACCCCGGCGCCGTCGCCCACCCCCGGAGGATCCACCGGCGGCGGCACCGGCGGCACGACCGGCGGCTCCACGCCGACGCCGTCGCCCACCTCCGGCGTGCCGACGTCCAGCACCCCGCCCGGCGACGTGCCGCCCCCGTCCGGCCACCTCCCCCGCACCCGCGGCGACGGGGTCCGCCTCGTCATCGAGCTCGCCCTGGGCACGGCGGCCCTCGCGGCCGGCATCGTCGCGGTGATCGCCGTGCGGGCCCGCCGCCGCAGGCACTAGCCGCCGGAGCGCCGCACCCCGGACGCCCGTCCCCGCCTCACGCGGGGGCGGGCGTCCGTCATGCGCACGGCCCTGTCGCGGAGGAGGAGCCGGTCTAGGGTCGGCAGCAGGAGCGACGACGCTCCGATCCACCAGTCGACGAGGACCACCATGACGACGACGAGCCGCCCTCCGCGCAGCAGCACCGCCGACCGGCCGCCCCGTCCCCGCCGCTCCCGCATGGCCCGCCGCGAGGCGATGGCCGGCTACCTCTTCATCAGCCCGTGGATCGTCGGCTTCCTCGTCTTCACGCTCGGCGCGATGGTCTACAGCCTCGTGGTGTCGTTCAGCGACTACAACCTCGCGACCGACGTGGCCACGCCGGTCGGCACCGAGAACTACGAGCGCCTCTTCTCGGATCCGCGCGTGGCCCTCAGCCTCGGGAACACGCTCTTCTACGCCGTCCTCGCCGTGCCGTTCGAGGTCTGCCTCGCACTCCTGCTCGCGATCCTGCTCGCCCGCCTCGGCCGCGGCGCCGGCATCTTCCGCACCCTCTACTACCTGCCGAAGATGACCCCGACGGTCGCCACCGCGAGCGTCTTCCTGCTGCTGCTCAACGGCAACACGGGCGCCGTGAACGAGGGCCTCGAGGCGATCGGCATCGACGGCCCGCAGTGGCTCATCGACCCCGCGTGGGTGAAGCCGTCGATCGTGCTCATGACGCTGTGGGGCGTGAGCGGCACCATGGTGATCTTCCTCGCCGCCCTCAAGGACGTGCCGCGCGAGCTCTACGAGGTGTCGGCGCTCGACGGCGCCGGCCCGGTGCGCCAGTTCTTCTCCATCACCGTGCCCATGATCTCCGGCGCCATCTTCTTCAACGTCGTCGTGCTCACCATCGCCGCGCTGCAGGTCTTCGACCAGGCCTACCTGCTGTTCTGGCGGGATCAGACGAACGCGTCGCCGGACTCGTCGCTGTTCTACGGCGTGTACCTGTTCCAGCAGGCGTTCCGGTCGTTCGACTTCGGGTTCGCGGCCGCGATGGCGTGGCTGCTGTTCGTGATCGTGCTCGTCATCACGCTGATCCAGGTGAAGCTGAGCAACCGGTTCGTCTACTACGAGGGGGACCGCTGATGGCCGTCACCGACCGCTCGCCCGGCGCCGCCGCGACGCCCGCGCCCGCCGCCGCCACCGGGGATCCGCGCCTCGCCGCCGCCCTCACGCCGCTGCCGTCGCGGGATCCGTCGCCCGAGCGGCGCGACCCCGACCGCGTCCGCCGCGCCCGTTCCCGCATCGGCCGCGCCCTCATCACCGCGTTGCTCGTCGGCTTCGCGCTCCTGTTCCTCTACCCGTTCGCGTGGCTGCTCGCCGCGAGCCTCAAGCCGCGCGGCGAGGTGTTCGACAACTCCCTCTGGCCGCGCACGTTCACGCCGCAGAACTACGTCGAGGTGTGGGAGCAGCTGCCGCTCCTCGGCTGGATGGGGAACAGCCTGGCGATCGCGCTGCTCTCCGCCGCGCTCGTGTCGCTCTCGAGTGCGCTCGTGGCGTTCGGCTTCGCGTACTTCCGGTTCCCGGGCCGCAGGATCCTGTTCGGCCTGGTGCTCGCCACGATGATGCTGCCGGGCGCCGTGACGATGGTGCCGCAGTTCCTCATGTGGAAGAACCTCGGGCTCATCGGCACGTGGATCCCGCTGTTCGGCATGAACCTGTTCGGCTCGGCCTTCTACATCTTCCTGCAGCGCCAGTTCTTCCTCGGGCTGCCGCGGGAGCTCTTCGAAGCGGCGAGGCTCGACGGCGCCAGCTACTTCGGGATGTTCCGGCGGATCGCGCTGCCGCTGTCGATCCCGTCGTTCGTCATCATCTTCATCTTCGAGTTCCAGGCCAGCTGGAACAACCTGCAGGCGTCGCTCATCTACCTCAACGCCGGCAGCGTCGAGGGGTTCACGGTGCCGCTCGGCCTCTCCTACGCGATGACCGCGTTCAGCCCGACCAACGGCGGCCAGGGCGACTACCAGCTCGTGATGGTCGCGGCGCTGCTCGTGACGCTGCCGATGCTCGTGCTCTTCGCGTTCGGCCAGCGCTACTTCGTGGAGGGCATCGCGACGCAGGGGCGGAAGGGCTGAGTGATGTGAGCGAATCCTCACATCGGTGGGATGTGAGGAAATGCCCACATCCGGCGGAGGCCCGACGCAGGTCAGCTCCCGGAGTCGACGACCTTGAGGCCGACGACGCAGCCGACGAGACCCAGCAGCAGGAGCACCTTCACGACGCTCGCGGGCTCCTCGCCCGTGACGATCGCGTAGGTCACCGTGAGCGCCGCGCCGATCCCGACCCATACGGCGTAGGCGGTGCCCGTGCTGATCTCGCGCATCGCGTACGCGAGGCCGACCATGCTCAGCACGACGGCCACGGCGAAGACGATCGACGGCCCGAGCTTCGTGAACCCGGTGGACTTCCCGAGGGCGGTGGCCCAGACGGCCTCGAGCACCCCGGACACGATGAGGACGATCCACGACATGGCACTTCTCCTGGCCAGTCTTGTCGCGTTCCGGGTACTGATCCCTCGTCCGGGGGCGCGGATGGGCGCCCGTTCCCGACGCTACTCGGGCGCCCTGGTCACGGCGTGTGCAGATCGCCGGTCAGCGCGCCGCCTGCTCGTAGGCCCGCATGGCCGCGGTCTGCGCGTCGGCGAGCGCCTGCTCGGGCGTCTTGTCGCCGAGGAGCGTCGAGGCGACCGCGTTCTGCATCTCGCTCTGGATCTGCTGCCCGGCCGGGGATCCGCCGATCGAGCGGCCTTCCGCGACCACGTCGTAGAACGTCGCGATGGCCTGGTCGATGCCGTCGTCGCCGCTCGGCACGACGTGGGCGTCGCGGATGGCCTGGTCGGCGGCCGGGGATCCCGTGAACAGGCCCGTGTTGATGCCGCCGTTCTCCGTCACCGTGGCGGCGCGCACGTCGCCCGCCGCCTCCCACGACTCCTGGCTGGTGAGGTCGAGCATCCACGCGCAGGCGGCGTCCTTGTTGGTGGCGCCCGCGGGGATCACGAACGCGGATCCGCCGGCGACCGCGAACGGCTCGCCGTCGCTGTCGCGGAAGGGCACGGCCGAGATGTCGATGTCGTCGCGGTACGGCGCGACCACGTTGAGGTACCACTGGGCGTCGATCTGCGCGCCGACCTGGTCCTTCACGAACTGGTTGCCGTCGCCGAAGGTGTCGAACGCGTCGCTGAAGCTCTTCCCCTTGGCGTAGCCGCCCTGCGCGTCGGACAGCTGCTTCAGGAACTCGAGGCCGGGCAGGTTCGCGTCGTCGTCGAGGGTGGGCTTCCCGTCAGCGTCGACGAGCTGGCCGCCGAAGCCGAGCATCCAGAGCGCGGCCTGCGCGGTGGGCACGGCGTCGAGGCCGAGCACCGCGGGATCGCCGCCCGACTCGCGGTAGACCTTGCCGACCGCGTCGAGCAGCTGGTCCGGCTGCGAGGTGTCGAACTGGTCGCCCGAGACGCCGGCGGCGGAGAGCACGCGCTCGTTGAGGAGGATCGCCGGCGGCTGGAAGAACTGCGGCACCGCCCAGATCGCGTCGTCGTAGCGGATGTCGTTGGTGACGGACTCGTAGAAGCGCTCCGCGGGATCCACGTCGTGGGCCGCGTAGCACTGGTCGAGCGGGAGGATGAGGTCCTGCGCCGCGTAGGTCGCCACGAACTGGCGGTCCATCTGCACGACGTCGGGCGTCTGGCCGCACGCGACGCGGGTCGTGAACTTCTGCGCGTCGAACGCGGTGGAGTCGAGGTCGATCTCCACGCCCGAGAGCGCGTCGGCCGCGTGGGCGAGGCGGGCCTCGCCCACGTCGTCCGCGCCGTCGAACGCCCACGCCTTCAGCGTGCCGGTGGCCTCCGTGGTGAAGGAGGCGTCGGCCGCGCCGGTGCCGCCGGATCCGCATCCCGCGAGCAGCATGGCCGTGGCGGCCGTGGCGATCACCGCGAGCGTCCTGCGTGTCTGGGTCATGTGGATCCCTCCGAGAGCACCGGGCCTCGTCGCCCGTCCCTCGAACGTACGCCGCTTCCGGCGGCGCGATCCGGGCGGCGGCGCGGGTCCTGCGTCAGGAGAGGAGGAGCTCCACCATCGCGTCGCGCGCGCGGGCGCCCTCGGGGATGGGCATGAGCGCGTACACGTGCAGGAGGTTCGGCTCCACGTGGATCCGGACGGGATGCCCGACCGCGGCCGCCTTCCGCTCGAAGGCGCGCGCGTCGGCGAAGAGGATGTCGTGCGTGCCCGAGAACACCGTGACGCGGCCGAGCCCCGCGAGCGAGCCGTGCAGCGGGCTCACCCGCGGATCCTCCACCGGCAGGTCGCCGCGCCACGACTCGACGGCGGCGCGCATGCCGTCGACCGCGAGCCACGGGTCGGTCGGCTGGATGCGGGCGATGAGCGGATCCGTGAACGACAGGTCGAGCGCGGGCGACAGCAGCACGACGTCGCGCGGCGCGGGCACGCCCCGGTCGCGGAGCGCCATCGCGGTGGACAGGGCGATCTGCCCGCCGGCCGAGTCGCCCATCAGCGTGACGCTCCCGGGACCGACCTCGGCCACGAGCGCCTCCGCGAGGTCGGCCGTGCGCTCGACGACCTCGGCGGCCGTGGCCGACGGGACGAGCGGGTAGATGGGCACGGTGAACGTCGTGCCCGTGCGGCGGGCGAGCCCCGCGACGAGCCACCAGTGGAACGGGCTGATCTCGTGGGTCCAGCCGCCGCCGTGCGCGTACAGCGCGCGACGCCGGGACGCCGGACCCGTCGGGGTCACCTCGTACACGTGCCAGCCGCCCTGGATCCGGGCGGTCACCCGCACCCCGCGGAGCAGCGGCGGCGGCGCGAAGGCACCCGGCCGCACCACGCGGCGGTGCGCGCCGCCCATCGTGCGCGCGGGCGACGCGAACTCCCCCTGCCTGCCGACCAGCGCGATCACGGGCGGGACGAGGCGGGACAGCAGGCTGCGGCGGGTGCGGGTCATGGCGGGGTCGGCTCGGATCGGCTCAGCTGGCCGCGCTGTACCACTTGGAGACGAGGTGGTCGGCCTCCACGCGGCGGATGGTGCCCGAGTGCGAGCGGAGCACGATGCTCGAGGTGCGGATCATGCCGCGGTGCCGGGTGACGCCCGCGACGAGCGCGCCGTCGGTGACGCCGGTGGCGACGAAGTACGCGTTGTCGCCCGTGACGAGGTCGTCCTGGTCGAGGATCCGGTCGAGGTCGTGGCCCGCGTCGATCGCGCGCTGCCGCTCGGCGTCGTCCTTGGGCGCGAGGCGCGAGAGGAGGACGCCGCCCAGCGCCTTGATGGCGCACGCGGTGATGATGCCCTCGGGGGTGCCGCCGATGCCGACGCACATGTCGATGCGCGAGTCGGGGCGGGCCGCGTTGATGCCGCCCGCGACGTCGCCGTCGAGCAGGAGGCGGGTGGAGGCGCCGGCCGCGCGGATCTGCGCGATGAGGTCGGCGTGGCGCGGACGGTCGAGCACGGCGACCTGCATGTCCTCGACCGCGAGGCCCTTCGCGTCTGCCAGCGCGCGGATGTTCTCGCCGATGGGCCGGTCGAGGTCGACGACGCCGCGACCCTCGGGACCGGTGACGAGCTTGTCCATGTAGAAGACGGCCGACGGGTCGAACATGCTGCCGCGGTCGCTCACCGCGATGACCGAGAGGGCGTTCATGCGGCCGGCGGCGGTGAGGCTCGTGCCGTCGATGGGATCCACCGCGATGTCGCACGCCGGGCCGAAGCCGTTGCCGACGTGCTCGCCGTTGAACAGCATCGGCGCCTCGTCCTTCTCGCCCTCGCCGATGACGACGAGGCCGTCGAAGGCGACGGTGCCGAGGAACTTGCGCATCGCGTCGACCGCGGCGCCGTCGGCGGCGTTCTTGTCGCCCTTGCCGATGAAGGGGGCGGAGCGGATGGCCGCGGCCTCGGTGGCGCGGACGAGCTCCATCCCGAGGTTGCGATCCGGATTCGAGTAGTTCTCCTCGGTCATGTGGGGTCCTCCCGTAGAGACGTGCGCGGGCGGCTCCGTCGACTCCGCAGGTGCGTCCCTACGATCCTACGGCGGGGCTGCCGGCCTTCCAGCTGCCGCCCGCGATGTACCGGACCATCACGTTGAGGGTGGCGACGAAGGGCACCGCGAAGAGGGCACCGGCGACGCCGCCGACGTAGGAGCCCGCCGCGACGGCGAGCACCACGGCGAGCGGGTGCACGTGCACGGCCCCGCCCATCACGAGCGGCTGCAGCACGTGCGACTCGAGCAGGTGCACGCCGACGACGGCGACCAGCATGATCACCGCCTGCAGCGGCCCCACGAACACGAGCGCGATGACCACCGCGAACGCCCCGGAGACGATGGCCCCGACGACCGGGATGAAGGACGCGAGGAACACGAGGACCGCGATGGGGATCGCGAGCGGCAGGCCGAGCAGCCACGCGGCGATGCCGATGCCGACCGCGTTGCCGGCCGCCACGAAGATCTGCACGCGCGTGAAGGCGGAGAGCGTGCCCCAGCCCGCGCGGCCCGCGCCGTCGATCGCCGGGCGCGCGCGGCGGGGGAAGACGGAGACGACGAAGCGCCAGATGCCGCGCCCGTCGATGAGCACGATGACGATGGTGAAGAAGGCGAGCAGCGCGCCCGTGACGAGGTGGCCGACGCCGAGCCCCGCGTCGAGCGCGCCGGTGAGGAGCGCCTCGCGGCTGTTCTCGATGGCCTTGCCCGCGGAGGCGAGCAGCGCGTCGTAGTCGGACGGCACCACGTTGAACGGCGGCTGCGCGAGCAGGTCGCGCACGGACTGGAACCGCTCCATCGCCTCGCGCTGCAGCGTGGGGATGCCCGTGCGGATCTCCGTGACGAGCAGGAGCACGAGCCCGGAGATGACGACGGCGGTGCCGAGCAGCGTCGAGGTGATGGCGACCCAGGCCGGCCACCGGCGCTTCCGCAGGGCGCCCACCAGCGGCTCCAGCAGCGCGCAGACGAGGAGGCCGATGAGGAACGGGATGACCACCTCCTTGACCGCGATGAGGATCCACACGGCCGCCGCCACCGCGATGCCGATGACGAGCAGGCGCCACGACCACTCGGCCGCGAGCAGGACGCCCGGGGTGACGCCGCGCCCGGCGGCGCGGCCGGCGTGCGGGGCGGCGGGCGCGGGCTGGCCCGGCGAGGGCTCGACGTCGTGGGACATGGCGGTGCTCCGATCTCGATGCGCGGGAGGCCACCTCGCTCGGAGGGAGGGCCAGGCGCCCATCATGGCGGTGCGCGCGGGCCGGCGGCCCGCGATGTCCCGCATGCGTGCGCATGAGGATCCTCCGCGCCGCTGTGCGGGATCCGTGCATCGTGCCGGGCCCCGCCGCGCGCCGTGCGCCGCGACGGTCAGCGCGCGGCCGCGACCGCCCCCGCCGCCCGCGCGTCGGCGGGCTCCTCGACGTCGGCGATCCGCCCGTCCACGACCCGGACCAGCCGGTCGAGCGACGCCCGGTGCACGAGGTCGTGGGTCACGAGCAGGGTCGCGGTGCCCTGCTGGTGGCTGAGCTGCGCGATGAGGTCCATGGTCTCCGCGCCGCGCTCCTGGTCGAGCGCGCTCGTCGGCTCGTCGACGAGGAGGACGGACGGGTCGTTCACGAGCGCCCGCGCGATGGCGACGCGCTGCCGCTGGCCGCCGGAGAGCTGCGCGGGGCGCTTGCCGGCGTGGGCGGCGAGGCCCACGGCGTCCAGCAGGGCGTCCGCGCGACGACGGACGGCGCGACGCCGCACGGATCCCCCGCCGCCGCCGAGCTCGGCCATCACCAGCAGCTGCTCCCGCGCCGTGAGCGAGGGCACGAGGTTCGACTGCTGGAACACGATCCCGATGCCGTCGCGCCGCAGCGCCGTCGCCTCCTTCCTGCTGAGGGTCGCGGCGTCGACGTCGCCGATCAGCACGCGGCCGGAGTCGGGCCGGATCAGCGTGGCGGTGACCGCGAGGATCGACGACTTGCCGGAGCCGGACGGCCCGGTGATCCCGGTGACCAGGCCCGCGGGCGCCGTGAGCGTCACGTGGTCGACCGCGGTGATGCGGGAGTCCCCGTCGGGGAAGGTGAGGGTGACGTCGTCGAGGTGGATCATCGGTTGCTCCCGAGTGCGGTGAGGGGGTCGGCGTGGGTGACGGTGCGGAGCGCGACGGCGGCGCCGGCGAGCCCGAGGACGGCCATGGCGGCCGCCGGGAGGAGGGTGGTGAGCGGGCTCAGCAGGAACGGGAGGGCGCCGCCGGCGAGCGTGCCGAGGCCGACGACCGCGGCCATCCCGACGCCGATGCCCAGGACCAGGACGACGAGCGCCTGGCCCAGCGCGTCGCGGATGAGGGACGCGTCGGAGGCGCCGAGGGCCTTCAGGACGGCGACGTCGCCCGCGCGCTGCATGGTCCACACGGTGAAGAAGGCGCCGACGACGAGGGCGGAGACGCCGAACAGCATCGCGATCATGAGGGCGAGGGATCCGATCTCCGACTTGAAGGTCTCGAGCGCGCCGAGGCTCGCGAGGGCGGGCGACGCGGAGGTGCGGGTGACGCTCGCGGCGGCGGCCCAGTCCGGGGATCCGGAGACGGCGAGCACGGTCGCGTCGCCGTCGCCGCCGAGCCGCCGGTCGGCGTCCGCCCACGCGGCCGGCGTGAGCGCGACGACGGGCGTGTGGCTGTAGGAGGCGTCGCCGCCGACCGAGGCGACGTCGTAGGCGGCGCCCGCGATCGTGATCCGGTCGCCGACGGCCGCGTGCAGGGCGTGGGCCGCCTCCGAGGAGAGCCCGACCTCGTCGTCCGCGGAGGGAGCGAGGCCGGTGACCGTGGAGGCCGGTGCGCCGTGCGGGACCCCGAAGAGGGCGACGGCGACCGCATCCGATCCCGGCACGGTCGCCCGGCCCTGCGCGATGCCGACGGGCGTCACGGCCGTGACCCCGGCGGTGCCGCGCCAGGCGGCGACCGTGGCGTCGTCGAGCGACGACTGCGAGAGCGACGGCTGCCCGGAGTCCGGCTGCGCGAGCACGAGGCGGTCCCCGGGGAGGCCGAGCACGGCCGACACGTCCTGCGCGGCGAGCCCGCCGGTCAGTCCCGCGAGGAACCCCACGAGCAGGGTGATGAGGGCGACGACCGCGCCGATGAGCACGAACCTCCCCCGGGCGAATCGGAGATCACGCCAGGCGACGAACACGGTGGATCCTTCCGGCGCCGGGGTCCCTCCCCACCGCCGTGATCAGCCTCGCCGTCGGGCTCCCCGCGGCCATCGGGGAGAGGTTCGGTCCCTGCTTCCCACTTTCGATGGATCCCATCCCCCGCGGGCCGCCGTACGCTCCAGGGGACATGGCCCACAGCACCCTCTCCCCCGTGTTCGTGGGACTCCGCACCGGACTGCACGTGCTCGTCGCCGCGCTGCTCGCGCTCGTGGTGGTGCGCGTGCTCGTCGCGGACTCGCCGCGGACGGGGCCGGCGCTCGCGCTCGCCGCCGCGTTCGCCGTGCTGTACCTGCTCGGCGCCCGGGTGCGGCTGGTGCGCGAATCGCGCCGGGCCGCGGTCGGCGCCCTCTGGATCACCGCGCTCACCGCCGCGTGGATCGCGCTCCTCGTGCTGGTGCCGGACGCCGCCTACCTCGTCTTCCCGCTCTTCTTCCTCTACCTGCACGCCCTGCCGCGCGCCGCCGGGCCGATCGCCGTGGTGGTCGCGACCCTCGTCGCCGTGGTGGCGCTCGGGCTGCACGGCGGCTTCACCATCGGCGGGGTGATCGGGCCGCTCGTCGGCGCGGGCGTGGCCCTGCTCATCGGCCTCGGCTACCGCGCGCTCGCGCGGGAGTCGGCCGAGCGGGAGGCGCTCCTCGCGGAGCTCATCGCCACGCGCGACCTGCTCGCCGCGACGGAGCGGGAGCAAGGGGTGCTGACGGAGCGCGCGCGGCTCGCGCGGGAGATCCACGACACGGTCGCGCAGGGCCTCAGCAGCATCCAGATGCTGCTGCACGCGGCCGAGGCGGCCGACGGCGACCGGCCGGGCCTCGACCACATCCGCCTGGCCCGGGCCACCGCCGCCGACGGGCTCGCCGACACGCGCCGCTTCATCCGGGAGCTCGCGCCTCCCTCGCTCGACGCGGGGCTCGGCGCGGCGCTCGGGCGGCTGAGCGCGCAGTGGCACCGGGAGGGGCTCCGCATCGACGTCGCCGTGCCGCCGCTCGAGTCGCGACTGCCGATGGACGTGCAGACGGCCCTGCTGCGCATCGCCCAGGGCGCCGTCGCGAACGTCGCGCAGCACGCCGAAGCGAGCGTCGTGGCGATCGGCCTCGCCGTCACGGCCACGCACGCGACCCTCACGGTGCGCGACGACGGCGCGGGCTTCGACCCGGCCCGGGTGGCCGCCGACGCCGGCGCGTCCGACTCGTTCGGCCTCCGCGCCATGGCGCAGCGCGTCGAGCAGCTCGGTGGCACGCTCGACGTCGACAGCGCGCCCGGCCGGGGCACCACCATCACGGCGATCCTGGAGGTGGGGGCCTCGTGATCCGCATCGTCATCGCCGACGACCACCCCGTGGTCCGCGCCGGGCTGCACGCCGTCCTCGACGCCGCGGCCGACATCGACGTCATCGGGGAGGCGGCGACGCCCGCCGAAGCCGTCGCGCTCGCGGAGTCCGAGGATCCCGACCTCGTGCTGATGGACCTCCAGTTCGGCCAGGAGCGCACGGGCGCCGATGCGACCCGGCAGATCCGGGCAGCGGAGGCGGCGCCGTACGTGCTGATCCTCACCAACTACGACAGCGACGGCGACATCCTCGGCGCGGTGGAGGCCGGCGCCAGCGGCTACCTCCTCAAGGACGCGCCTCCGGCCGAGCTGCTCGCGGCGGTGCGCGCGGCCGCGGCCGGCGAGAGCGCGCTGGCGCCCGCGGTCGCGAGCCGTCTGCTGGCCCGGATGCGCGCCCCGCGGGTGAGCCTGTCGTCGCGCGAGATCGAGGTGCTGCGGCTCGTCGCCGACGGCGCGTCGAACACCGACGTCGCCGCGCGCCTGCACATCACCGACGCGACCGTGAAGTCGCACCTCGTGCACGTCTTCTCGAAGCTCGGCGTGAGCTCGCGGACGGGCGCGGTCGCGGCGGCGCGGGAGATGGGCGTGCTGCGCTGACGCACGCCTGCCCGCTCGCCGGGCGGCCACCCCGTGCACGCAGAAGGGCCCCGGTCTCCCGGGGCCCTTCGCGCGGATCCCGGGCTGCGCGCGAGGCGCGGTGCCGGATCCGTCTGGCGGTGGCGGTGGGATTTGAACCCACGGTGGAGTCTCCCCCACACACGCTTTCGAGGCGTGCTCCTTAGGCCGCTCGGACACGCCACCGGGATCGAGTGTAGTACAGGGCCAAGGCGGAGCCGCACGGGGCGGACGGCCGCGGATCAGCGCACGTGCGCCAGCGCGCGCACGACGACGGGCACCTCGATGCGCACCGGGACGGCGGCGATGCGGGCCGCGCGCGGGAGCGTCACCGGCGTCGACGCGTCGACCACGCGGATCCCCCGCACCTCGACCGCAGCCGGCACGGGCACCGCGATGAGGTCGCCTGCCGCCAGGTCCGCGGGAAGCCGGACGGCCTGGCCGCCGACCTCCGCGGGGCGCGCCGCGGCGGTGGACGCGCGGCCGATGAGCCGCGCCTCGGCCCATGCGCAGGCGAGGCCCGCGACGTCCGCGTCGACGAGGAGGGCGCGCGGGGCGTCGGCGGTCGCGGGGGCGACGGCGAGGATCCGCAGCACGACCGCCGAGGCGCGGGCCGTGCGCGACGCGCGTGCGCCGCTGCCCCGCTCGACCGCGGCCGCCGTGGTCGTGCAGGGCGTGCCGCGCTCCGCGGCGAGCGCGACGAGCGACACCTCGCCGACGCGCAGGTCGGTCGTGGTGGCGACGGTGCCCGCGGGCCAGAGGGCGGCGGCGAGCGGATCCGGGATGCTGCGGCGGAGCGACGGGAGGATCGCGGTGAGGGTCATGGCAGCAGGTCTACCGCCGCGGACGTCGGCGGGAGCCGACCCTCACGGAAACCGTGCGGCCGGACGCGCGACCCTCACGGGATCCGCACGGACGTGGACCCCGCGGGTGCTCCGGGCGCGCAGCGGGCATGCTCGAGGGATCCCGTCCGCTCGTCCCGAAGGAGACCCGTGCCCGAGAACCGCGACCCCGCCCTCCCCTGGCTCCTCTTCGACATCGGCGGGGTGCTCATCACGAAGCCGGACGACATCGGCGCGATCAGCCGCGCGCTCGATCCCGATGCCCCCGGTGGCGCGGACGCGGAGGCCCGCGTTCGCGCCGCGTTCGACGCGCACCGCGAGCCGTACGACCGCGGCGGCAGCGCGCGGGAGTTCTGGGAGGCCGTCGCCCGCGACCTCGGCCTGCCCGCGCCCGGCGAGGATGACCTCGCGGAGCTCGTCGCGATCGAGCAACGCCGCTGGGGAGCGCCGGACGACGAGACGCTCGCCGCCCTGGATCGCGCCGTCGCCGCGGGCTACCCGCTCGCGATCCTCTCCAACGCGCCGCACGAGCTCGCCGACGTGCTCGAGGATCCCGCGGGCTGGGGCGGGCGCTTCGATGTGGTGCTGGTGAGCGCGCGGATCGGCATGGCCAAGCCCGACGCCGACGTCTGGCAGCACGCCGTCGAGCGCCTCGGCAGCCCGGCCGACCGGATCGTCTTCGTCGACGACAAGCCCGCGAACGTCGACGCGGCGCGCGCAGCCGGCATCCATGCCCACGTCTGGGATGGCCTCGGCACGCTCGACCGGATCCTCGACGGCACGCTCGCCTGACGCGGGGCGCCGCTCCTACGGCTGCGCCGCCCGGAGCGTCACGCGACCCTCCACGATGGCCGCCGCGACGACCGGCATGGCCGTGCTCGTGCTGCGGGCCTCGCGGCGGATCAGCCGGAACGCCTCGTCCATGTCGACGCCGAGGGTGTGCGCGATGACGCCCTTGGCCTGCTCGATGACCACCCGGCTGTCGAGCGCGTGGCGGAGCTGGTCGTGCACGACGCTGCTGTCGTGGATGATCCGCTCCTGCAGCACGCTGATGGTCGCCACGTCCGCGAGCGCCTGCGCGGCCGTCGCGTCCGCCTCGTTGAGCACGCCCTCGTGCTCGCGGAAGAGGTTGAGCGACCCGATGACCTGCCCGCGCAGCCGCAGCGGGATCGCGTGCACCGACACGTACCCCGCGCCCGCCGCCTGCGCCGAGAAGGCCGGCCAGCGGTGGGCGATCGCGCGCACGTCGGCGACGGACACGACCCGGCCGGTGGTCACGGCCTCGACGCACGGGCCCTCGCCGACCTCGAGCTGCATCAGCCCGACCAGGCGGCTCTTCTCGCTCGTGGACGCGACGACCTCGAGGTGCTGGGCGTCCGGGCCGATGATGATGCCGGACGCGCTCGCGTCGAACAGCAGGGTCGCCTGGTCGACGAGCGTCTGGAGCAGGTCGAGCACGTCGTAGCCGCTCACGAGCGAGTCGGCGAGGCTCACGAAGGTGCGGACGAGCTGCGCTTCCCGGGTCTCCGGCATCGTGGTTCCTCTGGGTCCATCCGGCGCGGTCGGGCGGTGGCGGGGCGGGCCCGCGGAGGGCGGCGAGCGCGCGGACCCGCCACTTGCATCCCACTCTGCCCCCGCGGGTCCTCGGCGACTAGGAGAGCGCGGCGGCGGGGATGATGGAGGCATGACGCAGTCCCCCGACGCCCCCGCCCGCCGCGACGACGAGGGGACGCCGGGATCCGCTCCGACGGGCGGCCGCGGCGCGCTGCCGACCATCGGGATCCTCGGCGCCGGCAAGGTCGGCACCGTGCTCGCCCGCCGCGCGATCGCCGCCGGGCACCCGGTGCTCATCTCCGGATCCGGCGACCCGTCGCGCATCGCCCTCATCGTCGACGTGCTCGCGCCCGGGGCGGTCGCCACCACCTCGGCGGACGCGGCCGCGCGCGCCGACGTCGTGATCCTCGCGCTCCCCCTCGGCAAGCTGCCCTCCGTCCCTGTCGCCCAGCTCGCGGGGAAGCTCGTGGTCGACGCCATGAACTACTGGTGGGAGGTCGACGGCCACCGCGACGACCTCGCGAACCCCGCCTCCTCCACGAGCGAGCTCGTGCAGGACTTCCTCCCGGACTCGACGATCGTCAAGGCCTTCAACCACATGGGGTACCACGACCTCGACGAGGGGCCCCGGCCGTCGGGCTCGCCCGGCCGCAAGGGCATCGCGGTCGCGGGCGACGACGACCGGGCGCGCGCGACCGTGGCGGCCCTCGTGGACGCGTTCGGCTTCGACCCGGTGGACATCGGATCCCTCAGCGCCGGCCGCGTGCTCGAGCCCGGCCGCTCGCTCTTCGGCGTGAACGTCGACGCGGAGGAGATCCGACGCCTGGTCGCGCTCGAGGCGGCGGACGTGCGCGCCTCCTCCGCCGCCGCCGAGTAGCGAGCGCGCATGGACATCGGCGGCTCCCTCGGCGAGATCACCGTCACGGTGGCGCTGCTCATGCTGCTGGCGGCGCTCGCGGCCGGGTGGATCGACGCGGTCGTGGGCGGCGGCGGCCTGCTGCAGCTGCCGGCCCTGCTCCTCGTGCCGGGGATCACGCCGGTGGAGGCGCTCGCGACCAACAAGCTCGCGTCGCTGTTCGGCACGACGACGAGCGCGGTCACCTGGTACCGGCGCACGCACCCGGACCTCCGCACCGCGCTGCCGATGGCGGCCGTCGCGCTGGCCGGGAGCTACGGCGGCGCGAGCCTCGCGGCGCTGCTGCCGGCGTCGGTGTTCAAGCCGCTGGTGGTGGTCGCGCTGATCATCGTGGCCGTCGTGACCATCGCCCGCCCGCGGCTCGGCGACGTCGCCGCGCTCCGCCACACGGGCCGGAAGCACCACGGCATCGCGGCCCTGCTCGGCGTGGTGATCGGCTTCTACGACGGCCTCATCGGACCCGGCACGGGCACGTTCCTGATCATCGCGCTCATCACCGCGCTCGGCTACGACTTCGTGCTCGCGAGCGCCAAGGCGAAGATCGTCAACGTCGCCACGAACCTCGGCGCCCTCGCCTTCTTCATCCCGCAGGGCCACGTGCTCTGGGCGCTCGCGCTCGGCATGGGCCTGGCGAACATGCTCGGCGGCTACGCGGGATCCCGGATGGCCGTCGCCCGCGGCAGCCGCTTCATCCGCATCGCGTTCATCGTGGTGGTCGCGGTGCTCATCGTGAAGGTCGGGTCGGACGTGGTGGCGGAGTGGGGCGCGTGATCGATCGATCACCCTTGACGCCGTGATCGATCGATCACATACTCTCCAGTGATCGATCGATCACCCGAGGAGGCGGCATGGCCAGGACGACGCGCACGCTCGCCGCGGAGCTGCGCCACCGGCGTGAGGAGCTGGGCCTCACCCAGGCGGGCGTCGCGGAGCTGGCTGGGGTCTCGCGGGAGTACATCGTGCGACTCGAGAGCGGGAAGCCCGGGTCGGAGATCGGATCGATGATGCGCGTCGTCCGCGCGCTGAGCTGCGAGCTGAGCCTCACGATCGACCCGCGAGCCGCGGATCCCGACATGCCCTCGCCGTTCGACCGCGCCTGGGGCGACGACGATGAGTGAGGCCCTGAGCGTCTACCTCGACGGCCGCTTCGCCGGACGATACGAACGGACGACCTCCGGTCGCGTCGGCTTCACCTACGACGCCGCCTACGTCGAGAGGCGCGGAGCGACGCCGCTGTCCATGTCCCTCCCCTTCGGCGCGCGCCTGCCGGCGCGGGCGGTGGATGCCTACTTCTCGGGGCTCATCCCCGAGGGCGCCGATGCACTGGAGCAGATCCGACGGACGCACGGGCTGCGGACGACCGCCGACGCGTTCTCCGTCCTCCGCCACATCGGGCGCGACGCCCCGGGGGCCGTGCAGATCCTGCCCGAGTCGGAGGAGGCCGACGACGACGCCCGCGCGCAGGGCGACGTGACGGAGCTCTCGCCCGATGAGCTCCGCGGTCTCATGTCCGATCTCGGATCCGGCACCGGCACCACGCCCGCGACCCTGCAGGGGAGGTGGTCGCTGCCGGGCGCGCAGCGGAAGGTGGCGCTGCACCGGCTCGCGTCCGGCGCCTGGGGGATCCCCCGGGACTCGACGCCCACGACGCACATCCTGAAGCCGGCGATCCCGGGCTTCGCGCATCACGACGTGAACGAGTTCCTGACGATGCGGGCGGCCGCATCACTGGGGCTCGACACGGCGCGAACCGACGTGCTCGACCTGGGCGACGGCCTCTCCGTGGTGGTCTCGCACCGCTACGACCGGCTCGAGGTCGATGGCCGGTGGCGTCGGCTCCACCAGGAGGACCTCTGCCAGGCGCTCTCCGTGATGCCCGGTCGCAAGTACCAGGACCAGGGCGGTCCGGGGATCGCGCAGGCCGCCGACCTCTTCAGCGAGTTCGAGTACCCGGCCGAGGCCGCATCCGCTCGAGCGCGCTTCTTCGACGCCGTCGTCTTCAACGTGGCGGCGTGGGCCACGGATGCGCATGCCAAGAACTTCTCGATCATGCTGCGCGGGAACGGCCAGCAGCTCGCCCCGCTCTATGACCTCGCCTCCTACGCGCCCTACGGCGGAGGGCCCCAGGCGGAGCGCTCCGCGATGAAGGTCGGGGACGAGTACCGACTGTCGGCCATCGGGCGGCGTCACCTGCAGAAGGCGGCCCGGCGGTTGCAGGTCGACGCGGATCTCGCGGATGCGCGGATCGATGCAATCCGCGGCGGCATGACGGACGCCTACGCCGAGGCGGCGTCCGCGCTCGCGGATCACCCGACGCTCCTCGCACCGGCGCGCGTGATCGTGGACGCGGTCCACGCCACGGCGGTCGAGCGCGGGTGGGCGACCGCGACGACACGGGTCGATCTCGGCGGGTCCGACGATGGGGACTGACCGACACGCACCCGCCCGGAGGTCGGGATCGAACGGGGAAGCGGAGCGCGAGGCGGGATCCGCACGGCGCCGGATGGCGTGACCGGATGGTGCTGATCGAGATCGCCTCGCCGCCGACGGATCCGCCCACGGCCGACGAGGTGCGGGCCCTCTACGCCGCGGCCTCCGGCCGGCCGCCGCTGCACGAACCCCCGTCGACGGCCGCCCTCTTCGCCTCCCTCTACGCGTCCTCCCTGCGCGGGCAAGACGTCACGGTGGCGACCGCGCGCGACGGCGGCCGGCTCGTGGGATTCGCGTACGGCCACCCGTGGCGCTGGGCCGAGCAGCGGGACCCGTGGGCGGACCAGCTGCGGGCGCGGCTCGGCGAGGATGCCGCCGCGCAGCTGGACGGCGCCTTCGCACTGAACCTCCTCGCCCGGGATCCGGACGAGCACTACCGGGGCCTCGGGCGACAGGTCCTCGACCGATGGCTCCGCGCGGTGGCACCGGGATCCTGCTGGCTGCAGACGACCGACGTCGACAGCCCCGCGCGGCGCGTGTACGAGGCCGTGGGCTTCGCCCCGGTCGGCCACGGCCCGGACGCGCCCGACGGGAGACCGGGGCTCGTCCTGCTCCTCCCGACGGCCCCCGGACCCGAGCGGAGCTGAGCCGCGCGGACGCGCGCGATCCGCCCCGCGACCCCCGCGTAGGAGTGTCGTGAGGTTCCCCGCCACCCCGTGAGGGAACCGTATGGATGCGTGAGGACGCCCGATCGCGAGGTGTCTACTCGTCCTCCGTGCCCCTGCCGGGCACCCGCGTCCGACCGGCCGCGGCATCCCTCAACGGAGGATCCCCCAGTGCTCGACCTCGTGTACATCGCAGGCGCCATCGTCCTGTTCGCCCTCGTCGCCGTCGTCGGCCGAGGAGTGGAGAAGCTGTGATCACCTCGTTCGCCGACGCCGCCGGCCTCGTCGCCGCCGTGCTCGGCATCGCCTCCGTGGTGTACCTCGTGTACGCCCTCGTCCGCCCCGAGAAGTTCTGATGGACACGCTCGCCGGAATCCTCCAGGTCGCGTCCGTCGTCCTGGTCCTCGTCCTCATCCACCGCCCGCTCGGCGACCTCATGGCGCGCATGTACGAGTCGCGCCACGACTCGCGCGTGGAGCGGTTCCTCTACCGCCTCATCGGCGTGGATCCCCGCTCCGAGCAGACCTGGCCCGCCTACCTCCGCGCGGTGCTCGCGTTCTCGCTCGTCGGCGTCCTCGTCGTCTACGGGCTGCAGCGCCTCCAGGGCTTCCTCCCGTACGCGCTCGGCCTCCCCGCCGTCCCCGAGGGCCTGTCCTTCAACACGGCCGTCTCGTTCGTCACCAACACGAACTGGCAGTCGTACTCGCCCGAGGCGGTGATGGGCTACACGGTCCAGCTGGCCGGCCTCGCGGTGCAGAACTTCGTCTCGGCGGCGGTCGGCATGGCGGTGGCCATCGCGCTCGTCCGCGGCTTCGCCCGCACGCGCAGCGGCACGATCGGCAACATGTGGGTCGACCTGCTCCGCGGATCGCTCCGCCTGCTGCTCCCCCTGGCGCTCGTCTCCGCGGTGGTCCTCATCGCCGGCGGCGTGATCCAGAACTTCGCCGGCTTCCAGGACGTGGCCACCCTCACGGGCGGCACGCAGACGATCCCGGGCGGCCCGGTGGCCTCGCAGGAGGCGATCAAGATCCTCGGCACGAACGGCGGCGGGTTCTTCAACGCGAACTCCGCGCACCCGTTCGAGGACCCGACCGCCTGGACGAGCGCGTTCCAGGTGCTCCTGATGCTCGCCATCCCGTTCTCGCTCCCCCGCACCTTCGGCAGGATGGTCGGCGACACCCGCCAGGGCATCGCGATCGTCGCCGTGATGGCCACGATCTTCGTCGTCTCCCTCACCGCGCTCACGATCTTCGAGCTGCAGGGCGCAGGCACGGCCCCGATGTCCGCGGGCGGCGCGATGGAGGGCAAGGAGCAGCGGTTCGGCATCATCGGCTCGACGCTCTTCGGCACCGCCTCCACGCTCACCTCCACGGGCGCGGTCAACTCCATGCACGACTCGTACACGGCGCTCGGCGGCATGATGCCGATGCTCAACATGATGCTCGGCGAGGTCGCCCCCGGCGGCACCGGCTCGGGCCTCTACGGCATGCTCATCCTCGCCGTGATCTCGGTGTTCGTCGCGGGCCTCCTCGTCGGCCGCACGCCCGAGTACCTCGGCAAGAAGATCGGGCCGCGCGAGATCAAGCTCGCGAGCCTCTACATCCTCGTCACGCCGACGCTCGTGCTCCTCGGCACCGCGCTGAGCTTCGCGATCCCGGCCGTCCGCGAGGACGTCGAGGGCACCTCGATCCTCAACAGCGGCCTGCACGGCCTCTCCGAGGTCGTCTACGCGTTCACCTCGGCGGCCAACAACAACGGATCCGCGTTCGCCGGCCTCACCGCGAACACCCCGTGGTTCAACACGGCGCTCGGCGTCGCGATGCTGCTCGGGCGGTTCCTCCCGATCGTGTTCGTGCTGGCGCTCGCCGGATCCCTCGCGGCGCAGGACCGCATCCCCACCACCTCGGGGACCCTGCCCACCCACCGGCCGCAGTTCGTCGGCCTCCTCATCGGGGTGACGGTCATCGTGACCGCTCTCACCTACTTCCCCGTTCTCGCGCTGGGTCCCCTGGCGGAAGGGCTCGCATCATGACCGCCATGACCACCCCCGAGGCCCCGGCCGCACCGGCTCCCGCCTCCCGCGCCCGGGCCATCGACGCCCGGCAGCTCGCCGAGGCGCTCCCCGGGGCGTTCCGGAAGCTCGACCCGCGTCTCATGTGGAAGAACCCCGTGATGATGATCGTCGAGGTCGGCGCCGCGTTCACCACGATCCTGGCGATCGCCGAGCCGTTCACGGGCGGCGCCGGATCCTCCGGCGGCAGCGCCGTGCCCGCGACCTTCACGGCCGGCATCGCCCTGTGGCTCTGGCTCACCGTCGTCTTCGCGAACCTCGCGGAGTCGGTGGCCGAGGGCCGCGGCAAGGCGCAGGCCGACAGCCTGCGCAAGACCCGCACCAGCACCATGGCGCGCGTCGTCGCGTCGTACGACCAGGCGCGCGATCCCGGTGCCGAGCGCGCCGAGCTCCGCGAGGTCTCGAGCGCCGACCTCACGCTCGGCGACACGGTCGTCGTGGTCGCCGGGGAGTCGATCCCGGGCGACGGCGACGTGGTGTGGGGCATCGCCTCCATCGACGAGTCGGCCATCACGGGCGAGTCCGCCCCGGTGGTCCGCGAGTCCGGCGGCGACCGCAGCGCGGTCACGGGCGGCACGCGGGTGCTGAGCGACCGGATCGTCGTGCGCATCACCTCGAAGCCCGGCGAGACCTTCGTCGACCGCATGATCGGCCTCGTCGAGGGCGCGTCGCGCCAGCGCACGCCGAACGAGATCGCGCTGAACATCCTGCTGGCGAGCCTCACGATCGTCTTCGTGATCGTGGCGCTCACGCTCAACCCGATCGCCTCCTACTCGGCGGCGACCGTGAGCGTGCCGGTGCTCATCGCGCTGCTCGTCTGCCTGATCCCGACCACCATCGGCGCGCTGCTCTCGGCCATCGGCATCGCCGGCATGGACCGGCTCGTGCAGCGCAACGTGCTCGCCATGTCGGGCCGCGCGGTCGAGGCGGCGGGCGACGTCACGACGCTGCTCCTCGACAAGACCGGCACCATCACCTACGGCAACCGCCGCGCCAGCGCGCTCGTCGCGGTGGACGGCGTCGGCGCCGAGGAGCTCGCCCGGGCCGCGGCCATGTCGTCGCTCGCGGACCCGACGCCGGAGGGATCCAGCGTCGTCGACCTCGCCGTCGCGCAGGGCCTCGACACGACCACGCTGCCCCGCGGCGTCGACGTGCCGTTCACCGCCCAGACCCGCATGTCCGGCGTCGACCTGCCCGACGGCACGGTCGTCCGCAAGGGCGCGTCGTCCGCCGTCATCGCGTGGCTCGAGGAGGGCGGCCGCCCGCTGCCCTCGACGCTGCACGCCGAGCTGACCTCGGCCGTCGAGGCGATCTCGAACGGCGGCGGCACCCCGCTCGTCGTCGCGATGAAGGACCCGGCGGGCGCCGGCCGCGTGCTCGGCGTCGTGCACCTCAAGGACGTCGTCAAGGACGGCCTCAAGGAGCGCTTCGCGGAGCTGCGGGCGATGGGGATCCGCACCGTGATGATCACGGGCGACAACCCGCTCACCGCGCGCGCCATCGCCGCCGAGGCCGGGGTAGACGATCACCTCGCCGAGGCCACGCCCGAAGACAAGCTCGCGCTCATCCGCAAGGAGCAGGAGGGCGGCCGCCTGGTCGCCATGACCGGTGACGGCACCAACGACGCGCCCGCGCTCGCGCAGGCCGACGTCGGCGTCGCGATGAACACGGGCACGTCGGCCGCGAAGGAGGCCGGCAACATGGTCGACCTCGACTCGGACCCGACCAAGCTCATCGACATCGTCCGGATCGGCAAGCAGCTGCTCATCACCCGCGGCGCGCTCACCACGTTCTCCATCGCGAACGACGTGGCGAAGTACTTCGCGATCATCCCCGCGATGTTCACGGGCGTCTTCCCGCAGCTCGCGGTGCTCAACGTGATGCAGCTGCACTCGCCGGCGTCCGCGATCCTCTCCGCGATCGTCTTCAACGCGCTGATCATCGTGGCGCTGATCCCGCTGGCCCTGAAGGGCGTGGCCTACCGGCCGCTCAGCGCCTCCAAGGTGCTCAGCCGGAACCTGCTCGTCTACGGGGTCGGCGGCGTGATCGCGCCGTTCATCGGCATCAAGCTCGTCGACCTCGTCGTCAGCCTGATCCCCGGCTTCTGATCCCCTCCCCCCTCCTCGAACACGTATAGAAGGAAGCGCATGTCCTCCCCCCGCCAGTCCCTCCGCACCGCCGGCGTCGCCGTCCGCGCGATGGCCGTCCTCACCGTCGTCCTCGGCGTCGGCTACACGGCCGTCGTCACGGGCATCGGCCAGCTCGCGCTCCCCGCGCAGGCGGACGGCTCGCTCGTCTCCGCCGACGGGCAGGTCGTCGGCTCGTCGCTCATCGGCCAGTCCTTCCAGGACTCCGACGGCGTCGCCCTCCCGGAGTGGTTCCAGTCCCGGCCGTCGGCCGCGGGCGACGGCTACGACGGCACCTCGTCGAGCGGCAGCAACCTCGGCCCCGAGAACGACGACCTCGTCTCCTCCATCGAGGACCGCAAGGCCGCCATCGCCCAGTCCGACGGCGTGGATCCGAGCACCATCCCGGCCGACGCGCTCACCGCGTCCGCGTCGGGGCTCGATCCTCACATCAGCCCGGAATACGCTCGGGAGCAGGTGGCGCGCGTCGCCGAGGCAAGGGGCATCCCCGAGCAGCAGGTCGAGCGCCTCGTCGACGAGCACGTGCAGGGCCGCGACCTCGGGTACCTCGGGGAGCCGACCGTGAACGTGCTCCAGCTGAACATCGCGCTCGCCGGCCTCGGCGGCTGACGCCCGCACCACGCGGGCAAGGAAGAGAAGACATGAAGCGCGGTCGACTGCGGGTGCTGCTGGGAGCGGCGCCCGGCGTGGGCAAGACCTACGCGATGCTCGAGGAGGGCAAGCGACTGCGCGACGAGGGCGCCGACGTGGTGGTCGCGGTCGTGGAGACCCACGGCCGCGCCGCCACGGCGGCGATGCTCGAGGGGCTGGAGATCCTGCCGCGGCGCGAGGTGTCGCACCGCGGGGTGGAGATCACCGACCTCGACGTGGACGCGGTCATCGCCCGCCGGCCGACCATCGCGCTGGTCGACGAGCTCGCCCACACCAACGCCCCCGGCGGCCGATCCGAGAAGCGCTGGCAGGACGTGGACCTCATCCGCGACGCCGGCATCGACGTGATCTCCACCGTCAACATCCAGCACATCGCCTCGCTCAACGACGTGGTCGAGAAGATCACCGGGGTGCCGCAGCGCGAGACGATCCCCGACCGCGTGCTCCGCGAGGCGCACCAGATCGAGGTCATCGACCTGGCGCCCGAGGCCCTGCGCGACCGGCTCGCCGGCGGGCGCGTGTACCCGGCCGAGCGGATCGACGCGGCCCTCTCCCACTACTTCCGCCTCGGCAACCTCACCGCCCTCCGCGAGCTCGCGCTCCTCTGGCTCGCGGACGAGGTCGACACCGCGCTCGCCGCCTACCGCGACGAGAAGGGGATCGACGCCCGCTGGGAGGCCCGGGAGCGCGTGGTCGTGGCGCTCACCGGCGGATCCGAGGGCGAGACCCTCCTCCGCCGCGGCGCCCGCATCGCCGCCCGCTCGGCCGGCGGCGAGCTGATGGCCGTGCACGTCTCCAGCCAGGACGGCCTCCGCTCCGGCAGTCCCGAGGCGCTCGCCAGCCAGCGCGCGCTCGTCGACTCGCTCGGCGGCAGCTACCACCAGGTCGTCGGCGACGACATCCCGCGCGCGCTCGTCGAGTTCGCGCGCGCGTCCAACGCCACGCAGCTCGTGCTCGGCGTCAGCCGCCGCAGCCGGCTCGCCGCCGCGGCGACCGGGCCCGGGATCGGCGCCACGGTGATCCGCGAGTCCGGCGACATCGACGTGCACATCGTCACGCACGCGGCCGCGGGCGGGCGCTTCCGGCTGCCCCGGATCCGGGGCGGCGCGCTCAGCATGCGGCGCCGGATCCTCGGCGGACTGCTCGCGCTCGGCGGCGGCCCGCTGCTCACCTGGCTGCTCTCGGCGACGCGCTCGGACGACTCCATCACGAGCGACGTGCTCTCGTACCAGCTGCTCGTGGTGCTCGTCGCGCTCGTCGGCGGGATCTGGCCGGCCCTGTTCGCGGCCGTGCTCTCCGGCTTCACGCTCGACTACTTCTTCATCGACCCGCTCTACACGATCACCGTCGACGAGCCGCTGCACCTGCTCGCGCTCGTGCTCTACGTGGTCATCGCGCTGCTCGTCAGCTGGATCGTCGACCAGGCCGCCCGCCGCACCCGCCTCGCCCGCCGCGCGGCCGCCGAGGCCGAGCTGCTGGCCACGGTGTCGGGATCCGTGCTCCGCGGCGAGGGCGCCGTGCACGCGCTCGTGAGCCGCACCCGCGAGGCGTTCGGCCTGCAGGGCGTCAAGCTCACGGACCGCGACGAGACCATCGCGTGGGACGGCGTCGTCACGGGCGCGGCCTCGACCGACGTGCCCGTGGGATCCCGCGGCGTGCTCACCCTCTACGGCGACGACCTCGAGGCGTCCGGCCGGCGCCTCCTCCGGGTCATCGCCGCGCAGCTCGACGCCGCGCTGGAGCACCGCGACCTCTCCGACACCGCGCGCGAGGTCGGCCCGCTCGCGGAGACCGACCGCGTGCGCACGGCTCTCCTCTCGGCCGTCAGCCACGACCTCCGCCGGCCGCTCAGCGCCGCGACGGCCGCCGTCACCGCGCTCCGCTCCCCCGGCATGACCTGGGCCGACGGCGACCGCGAGGAGCTGCTCGCGACCGCCGAGGAGAGCCTCGGCACGCTCGCCGACCTCGTCACCGACCTCCTCGACGTCAGCCGCGTGCAGGCCGGCGTGCTCGGCGTGCGGCTCATGGACGTCGACCTCGACGACGTCGTGCTCGCCGCCCTCGACGAGCTCGACCTCGGCCCCGCCGACGCCGTGCTCGACCTCGCGCCCGACCTGCCCGGCGCCGTCGCGGATCCGGGCCTCCTCCAGCGGGTCGTCGTCAACCTGCTGAGCAACGCCGTGCGGCACGCGCCCGACGGCGTGCCCGTGCGGCTCAGCACGAGCGCGTTCGCCGACTCCGTGGAGATCCGCGTCGTGGACCACGGGCCGGGCGTGGCGCCCGAGCGCCGCGATGACATGTTCGTGCCGTTCCAGCGCCTCGGCGACACCGACAACGCGTCCGGCCTCGGCCTCGGCCTCGCGCTCTCGAAGGGCTTCACCGAGGGGATGGGCGGCACGCTCACCGCCGAGGACACCCCCGGCGGCGGCCTCACGATGGTGGTCGCGCTGCCGGCGAGCCGGGCGGACGTGGAGCCGGTCGCGGATCCGCCCGCTCCCGTGGGCCCGCCCGCCACCGCCTCCACCACCTCGGAGGTGTCCGCGTGAAGATCCTCATCGCCGACGACGACCAGCAGATCCTGCGGGCGCTGCGCATCACCCTCACGAGCCTCGGCTACGACATCGTCACCGCGGACGACGGCGCCGCCGCCGTCCGCGCAGCCGTCGCCGAGAAGCCCGACCTCTACATGATCGACCTCGGCATGCCGCGGCTCGACGGCGTCGAGGTGATCCAGGCGCTCCGGCTCTGGTCGACCGCGCCGATCCTCGTGGTCTCCGGCCGCTCGGGCGCCGCCGACAAGGTCGAGGCGCTCGACGCGGGCGCCGACGACTACGTGACCAAGCCGTTCTCCATCGACGAGCTGCTCGCCCGGATCCGCGCCCTCGGCCGCCGCGCCGCCGCCGACGAGGACCGCTCCGCGACCGTCTCCTTCGCCGACGTGACGGTCGACCTCGCCGCCCGCGTCGTCACCCGCGCCGACCAGCGCGTGCGCCTCACCCCCACCGAGTGGCAGGTGCTCGAGCTGCTCGTCCGGAACCCCGACCGGCTCGTCTCCCGCCAGACGCTCCTCACCGAGATCTGGGGCCCGACCCACGTGAACGACAGCGGCTACCTCCGCCTCTACGTGGCGCAGCTGCGCAAGAAGCTCGAGCCGGACCCCGCCCACCCGCGGCACCTGCTGACGGATCCCGGCATGGGGTACCGCTTCGTGCCGGCGGGGGCGGGGCGGGCGCCGGAGTGACGCGGGCGGCCAGCGCATCACGGGCGGTCTCCGCAGCGGCGGTGGAGGCGGGTCGCGACCGGGCGCGATGTGTGATCATGTCGGCGTGCTGGTCCCCGCGATGATCTCGTCCCTCCCCGCTGCCGTCATGCATGCATCCGCGAGCTACATCGAGACGACGGGCATCCATGTGGACGGGCTCCTGTGGTACTTCGGCGTCCTCCTGATCATCATGGGCATCTCCGCGCTCGCTTACACCGGTCTGTGGAGGTGGTGGTCGAAGATCCCGTTCATGGTCCCCCTGGGCGTCGGGTGGCTCGCGGCGGGACAGATCATCTCGAACATCGGACTGTTCTTCGGCCCCCCGCTCGGTTATGCCTTTCTCATCCCGGGGGCCATCGTTAGCCTCTTCGGCATCTACGGGATGGGGTTCATGCCCCGCCCGTTCCTCCCCCGCTGGTACCGGCTCGACTGGGGAATCGATCCCTCGCGTGTCGTCCCCTCCTCCGGTCGCCGGCTCATGCTCATCCCCCGGGAATCGCGCAAGGTCGATCTCGCCGAGCGCGGCCGATCGATCGCGTCACCCGCCGCCGCGGAAGCGGGCTCCCCACGAGGCGGCGCGCCTACAGAGACCTGTGACGCGCCCGGCGGCGGGACCTTCCTCGGCGCCTTCATCGGCGGGGCCGTCACGGCTGGGGAGGCGGCGTCGCAGGGATCGGCGACGCGGGCGGAAGCCACAGCTGCGCGCATTCGAGCATTCGCAACCTGAGACCACGAGCTCGCAGGCCCTCGCCGGACAAGCCCCCCCCCCGAGCATCGCCACTACGCAGCGGGGCTGCACGACAGCACCTCCCAGCCGTGGGGCCGCGTCCCCCAAAAGATCGCCGGAGCCGAGCCACGGTACCTGTAACGTGCCCTCGTCATAGGTCCGGCTAGTGGATGGGAAGCACCGTGGCAGACACGTCCGGTTGGCGTATCGAGCCAGCCGCGGTGCAGGCCGTGCTCACGAACACGAAGCGCGGGCTCTCGGAACTGGAGAGCGCCGAGAAGACAGCCCAGTCAGCTGTGGAGGCCGCTTCCGCGGCCACCGGACCTCAGACGGCCGCAGCCCTGGCGGCGCTGCTCCGCAACCCCCTCCTCACGCAGATCGACATCGTGAAGACCAAGGTCGAGACGGTCGTCGACCAGACGAACACAGCCCTCTCGGCCTACGTCGACGGTGATGAGGAGATGGCCAGGGCGTACCAGGCCGGGACAGAGCGATGACCACGGACGCCACTCTCCCCGAACTGGCCAGCGTGCCGGACGCCCGCTCGGTCGAGGAGACAGCGCGAGCGTTCGACAACATCGGGCCGGCTGTCGACGACGCCATGCACACCGTCACGTCCTCCTGGGCGGGTCTGTCCTCCCCGGGGGTCTTCGAGACGCCCGACTCCGGACGATTCGCCGATTCTCTAGCAGGGGCGTTGGTGGTGGCTCGGACGGTCGGAGAGGACTCATCCGCCGCGAAGGCCGCGCTGATGGCATACGCGCGAGAACTGCAGGATCTCACGAGCCGCCATGACGTCATCTCCTCGGACGTAGCCGCGCAGGTCCTCACGGTCAGCGATCCTGTGCAACTCGACAGGCCGCTTCCTGACAGTTCCGACACGGACCCGCAGAGGCAGCTGGAAAGCCTCATCACCCAGTTCAACGCAGATCTCCGAGCCGCGGATGCGAGATGCGCCGATGCCCTGCAGCGCCTTCTCCGGTACCCGGGAGATCAAGCTGTCCGCGCGACAGAGGCGGTCAACGACATCATCTCCCTGCCGGCGGTCGGCTTGGTCCTCGCTACGGGCAAGCAGGCGCTCGAGAACTCGGCCGGCCCGCGGGACTACTTCCTCGGCATCACCGATGCGCTGGGCATGACGGGGCCCGGCGGGCGGCACGCAGCGGGCGCAGCGCCCATCAAGGAGCGATCCATCGGGCTCGCGCTCAAAGCCGCCATCAACCCCAACGGGGTGTTCGACAAGCCTCTGGACGGAGCAAGCGCCGCCGAACACCTCGCGGAAGGTTCCCGGGCGTTAAAAATAGGGTCGAAGCTCGGCGGCCCCATCCTGGGAGTGGTCTCGGCGGTGACCGCCGGAGCGGCATCTGCATCTGCAACGTACAACAAAGATCAGGCCGAACATCCGGAATGGGACGACTTCCACAGAGGCATGCACGCCGTGCAGAGCGGAGCGGTCCATGGCGGCTTCGATTTCACCGCTGGAGCGGCTGAAGCAGGCATAGGAGCGGGCATCGGCACGCTCATCTGCCCGGGTATCGGAACGTTCGTCGGCGGAGTCATCGGGGGCGTGGCCGGGGGATGGATGCTCTCCGACACGGTGGACGGCCTTGCCGACAAGGCGAATGACTCCATCGACTCCGCGGTCGGCCAATGAGCGGCGAGCGACACGACCCACGCATCACGAGAGGAAACGATGACTGAAGGCTGGCGCACCGTGGAGCACCCACGGCTGGAGTTCGAGATGCCGACGACCTGGGAGCTCCTGCCCTCCGATCGCGACGAGGTGGTGGCCATCGCGCAGCCCCTCTTCAAGGACACGGTGTTCCGCGCCAATGTCGTGATCCTCCTGCTGGAGTCCTCGGAGACCATCGAGCAGCTGGGAGCACGGAGCATCTCCGAGGCGCTCGCCTATCCCGGTTGGTCGCACGTGTGCTCCGACGTCCAGTGGTATCGGCCGGACACGACCGGGCGCGTCGTCCACTTCCTCTACGAGGCGTCCGACATGTGCGTGGCCGTCACCCGTTCCGGGATCGTCACGGGCACGCATGTGGTGGAGATCACGGCGAGCTGCGACGTCGTCGACGTCCTGCGGCTCGAGGACCTCTTCTCGGTGATCGCGGGCAGCACCCGGGTGAAGGAGATGGCATGAGCGACATCGCGCTGGACGTCGAGGCGAGCGCCCAAGACAAGGACGGCACTCCGCTCGAGCTCCTCTCCCGCATCCCCGCCCTGCAACCGTTCCCGACCAGTGACATCCTCCTCACCCCGGAGGCCTGGGAGCTGCTCTGGACGAGGCGCCGCCGCGGAGCGTTCGCCGGGCGTGGCGGGAATCCCGCCACAGCGAAGGAGCTGCGGGAACTGGGCCTGCTCACCCTCGCGGGAGGCGCATCACCCGCCGGGATCGCCCTGACCCGGGCGCGGACCAGCTCGCGACTCTCCTTCGGGGCGCTCACGACCTCGGCAGGTCGGCGCATGACCTTCAGCAGCTGGTACTCCGGCGCGAACGCGCTCGTCGCGGCCGAGGTCCTGAACGACGACGGCACCACCTCCATGTCCGTCCACGACACGTCGCGTTCGGCCGGCCTCGGTCTCCTGCTCTCCTGGTTGCGGATCTCACCCGCCTGGACCTACGGGCATGACGTCGGTGAGGGCGTGCACGACGCGGAGCTCATCGAGGCGCGCATCGCCGCCGCCCCGGGAAGCGAGCCGCCCGTGCCGGAGGACGCCAGCTGGGTGACCCGCCGCGCGTGGGCATCGGGAGAGTGGGCGCGCTGCGAGATCATCTCCCCGTCCGCCAAGCTCGTGACGCCGAGGATCCGGACGGGAGATGTCGGGTGGTTCGATTTCGAGGAGCTCCCGGGCGGGCGCATGCGCCTGATGCCGAGAGTGAGCCTCGACGTGATGCGCGACGTCATCGGCACCTTCCACGACTCCCAAGCCGGACCGCGCCACTCGACCACCCGGTGAAGAGTCAGCCTCGGGCGCTTGGGCCGCAACTCGACGACCAGCGGAACACGATCGGCTCGTCCCCCGGCGGCGGGGCGGGCACCGGAACGAGCCAGGCGGCGAGCGCGCCCCCGCGGAACGCACGGCGATGACACGAGCGGGGCGAGGCTTCCTGCGATGTGTGATGCTCTCGGCGTGCCGGTCCCCGCGATGATCTCGTCCCTCCCCGCTGCCGTCGTGCATGCATCCGCGAGCTACTTGGAGAAGGAGGGCATCCGCCTGTCCGGTGTCCTGTGGTACTACGGCGTCTGCCTGATCATCGTGGGCATCTCCGCCCTCGCCTACACCGGGCTGTGGCGATGGTGGTCGAAGATCCCGTTCATGGTCCCCCTCGGCGTCGGGTGGCTCGCGGCCGGACAGATCATCGCGAACACCGCCCTCCTCGTCGACGGCCCCCTCGGCTACGCCTTCCTCATCGGGGGGACCGTCGTGAGCTTCTTCGGCATCTACGGGATGGGGTTCATGCCCCGCCCGTTCCTCCCCCGCTGGTACCGGCTCGACTGGGGGATCGACCCGTCGCGTGTCGTCCCCTCCGCCGGTCGTCGGCTCAAGCTCATCCCCCGGGAATCGCGCAAGGTCGATCTCGCCGAGCGCGGCCGATCGATCGCGTCACCCGCCGCCGCGGAAGCGGGCTCCCCACGAGGCGGAGCACCCATCGAGACCTGCGAGGTGCCGGGCGGCGGGACCTTCCTCGGCGCCTTCATCGGCGGGGCCGTCACGGGCGACCGGGCGCTGGCGCTCGGGCGGGCCGTGGCACGGGACTCCCCAGCCGCGCACGTCGAGGCCTTCGCCCCCTGACGGTCCTGGAGGATCCGGACGAGCCGCTCGCCCTGGTTCACCCTGAGGAGTCGCCGCGGCCAGATGCGCCTGACGCTGGCGGCCCTCCGGGACATGCGGGCGGCGGACATCGGCTGAGTGCCGGACATCCGCGGCCATGCCCACCGGGTGTCCACTGTGCTCCGCTCCTGCAGTCCCCCGCAGCGCACGACCAGCCGGCACCCGGATCCACGCGCGTATGCTCCCGTGGTGCCCACGAGAACCACCCGCCCCGCCGCCCTCATCGCCTCCGTCACCGCCGCGCTCGGCGGCCTCGCCGCCGCGGCCCTCGTCGTGCCGCGCCGGTTCGAGGCCGGTCGCCGTGAGCGGGCCGTGGTCCTCAACGAGACGCTCCCCGTGAACTCCGCCTGGTGGCGCGAGCACGCGAAGATCGAGGGCGACCTCCTCTACGTGGCGCTCGGCGACTCCACCGCGCAGGGCATCGGCGCGAGCCGCCCCGGCAACGGCTACGTCGGGATCCTCGCCGACCGGATCCGCGCTCTCAGCGGCCGCTCCGTCCGCACCGTCAACCTCAGCGTCTCGGGCGCCCGGGCCTCCGACCTCGTCGAGCACCAGCTCCCCCGCCTCGCGAAGATGCAGCCCGACGTGGTGACCCTCGCCATCGGCGCGAACGACATCCTGGCGTTCGAGCCGGTCGCGTTCGAGCACGACCTCGGCCGGATCCTCGACGCCGTCCCCCCGACCACCGTCGTCGCCGACCTGCCGTGCTTCCACTTCCCGACGAGCGAGCGCAAGGTGCGGGTCGCGAACGAGATCGTCCGCCGCCTCGCCACCGCACGCGGCCTCCGCCTCGCGCCGCTGCACCGCATCACCCGCCGGCAGACCGCGGTGCTCGCGATCACCCAGGCCGCGGGCGACCTCTTCCACCCCAACGACCGCGGCTACCGTGTGTGGGCGAGCGCGTTCCTCCCCTTCCTCCCGGCGACTGTTCGCGCGCTGGAGGTGGCGGGGCGCTGACGCGTGACTATTTGATAGATCGCGCGACTACGTCTTCTAGTGAGTAGAGAACTCCACCGACGTACTGAACCCAGGATCGCAGCCGGCTCTTCTCGAATTCTATCTGGTACGGCTTATGTTTAATGAATCTGACTTCCGGTGCCACTACGAGGTCATCGTCCAGTCGGGCTACACCCGTATAGTCTTCTACATCTGATCCATCGACGAGTGCAACATGCATCTTCATGAACCATGTTGCTCGATCGTCATGCACATGATGTTCACGGTTTGTCACGTAGCGAAAACGGCGCATGACTTGCTTGTCGCTCTCCCATCGCATACCGATGTCATAGTTCTTGACCGCGACACCTCGGGCCAAAATCTGTCGATGCTTATCTGCAGCGTCAACTTCCGCAATCAATGCAAGGTAATGGGCCTGGGGTCCGAACCGACCATGCCCGAATATGGGTTGCTTAGTTTTGATGAATTTGATCGCAGCTGCCGAAGCCCCTTTTAGCTGACCTTCGCCCTGCGACCTCCACGCCTGCTCAGTCATGGCGATGGGAAAGGCTACTCGCGCTCCTGGACTATGCCCATTAGCCGTAACCGCGGCGCCAGCGCCTATGTCGAGAGAGGCTCGTAGGTGATGCGCTATCTCTCCCGCGCGAATGGCCAACTCGGCAGGCGGTGGCTTGACTGGCAACGTACTCCAGACATGCCAGCCACCGTCACGGGAGTAAAGTAGAGATATTTGTGTTTCACGCTCCCAGGCCGCACATGCCTCTTCGAACTCATCGACGAGTTGGAGTGCACGCTTCATGCGGAGATTCACGTCGTCATACAGCGCGTGATGCATAGGTAAATTCCTGACACAGGGGGGGAGAGAGGTGCTGATATTCGATAATACTCACATCAAGTCGATCCACGCTATAGCCCGGCCATTCCTCCCGGAAACGGCATGCGAGTAGGACACGACGACGCGCATGCGAGAAATGCAACACATTTGGCGCGTTCCTGCCGTTCCTGCCGTTCCTCCCGGCGACGGTGCGGGCGCTGGAGGTGTCGGGGCGCTGACGCGCTCGCGACGGGGCAGGCGTCCCGGGCGGGCGCGGCGGGGTCGATAGGGTCGCGACTATGAACCGCCACCCCGGCGACCGCGTCCTCGCCGTCCTGATCGACTGGCTCTTCATGTGCGTGTGGTTCGCGCTGATCGCGGCCGTCGCGCTGCCCCTGTTCGTCGTCGGTGCCAGCGCATCGCTCCCGCCCGTCGCGCAGAACGCGCTGGCCGCGCTGGTGACGGTGGTGCCGATCACGATCGCGCTGGCAGTGCTGGAGTCCGGGCCCCGGCAGGCGACCCCCGGCAAGCGCGCGCGGCGGCTGGTCGTGCAGGACGCGCGCACCGGCGACGCGCTCCCCTTCCGCCGCGCGCTCCTGCGCAACGCCGTGAAGATCACGGCGCCTTGGATCGTCGGGCACGCGGCCGTGTACGCGATCGTCGGCGCGAGCGGCGCAGCCAGCGGCACGCGCGCCTCCGTCCCGCCCGGCGTGGAAGCCCTCACGGCTGTCGCCTACGTGCTCCCGGCCGTGTGGCTCGTGACGCTCCTCCTCGGCTCGGGCCGCACACCGTACGACAGGATCGCGGGGGCGGTCGTCGCCCGGTCGGCCCCTCGCGCCTGACCCGACCCCGTCCGTAGGCTGGATCCATGGCCGACGACACCGCAGACGCCCGCCCCACCGGCACGCTCTGGCTCGTGATCGGGCTCGTCTCGGGCGCGCTGCTCGTCACCGGCGCAGGAGTGTCGCCCTGGTTCTCCGCTGCCGTCTTCACGCTGTCCGTCTTCATGCACGTGCGCGGCCGCCGCCGCGACTGGGCCCTCACGCCTCCGCCGACCGACACGCTCTGGTTCGTGGTCTCGCTGATCCTCGGCGCACTCCTCGTGACGGGCAGCTTCCAGCCTCCGTGGGTCGGCGCCGCGGCACTCGCGGCCGCCGTGCTCCTCTACATCCGCGCGATGATCCGCCTCACGGCCCGCCGCGCCTCGGAGTCCACTCCCCCTGACTGACCAGCCATGCCTCCTAGCTCGTGTGGCACGAGCTCGCGCAGTACGCGCACCCGTTCACGTTGCTGTAGAAACCACGGGCCGTACGAACGGCTCCACTGCACGAGGGGTGGGTCCCGAGATCGATCCGGTTGGACGGGTCGGGGAGGCGGTAGCACGTGGCGAGGTCGTGGACCTCGTGGTCGCCGTTCGACTGGGCGTTCCTGTTCACGATGTAGTGGGGCATACGAGACTCCTTCGTCTCCTCGAACGCGATAGACGTCACAGCTGGTGGATCCGTAACGGATCCGGGTGGGCCCTCAAAGTACGCGGGACAGGACCGAGCCCTCCAGCCCCGCATTGGGGTGACACGACCCCGCCCGCCCATGTCGGTACCCCCCGGTAGAGTCCCCCGCATGGCCCGCATCCACTCCACGTACCGCTGCTCGGAGTGCGGGTGGACGACCCCGAAGTGGGTCGGCCGGTGCGCGGAGTGCCAGAGCTGGAACACCGTCACGGAGGTGTCGCAGACGCCCGCGGCGGCCGGCCGGGTCACCACGCTCACGCCCGCCGGATCCAGCCAGGCGCGGTCGATCATGCACGTCGGCACCGCGTCCGCCAGCCACATGCCGAGCGGCGTCGGCGAGCTGGACCGCGTGCTCGGCGGCGGCATCGTGCCGGGCGCCGCCATCCTCATGAGCGGCGAGCCCGGCGTCGGCAAGTCCACGCTGCTGCTCGAGGTCGCCGCGCGCGCCGCCGCGAAGGGCGCGAAGGTCCTCTACGTCACGGCCGAGGAGTCGGTCGCGCAGGTGCGGATGCGCGCCGAGCGCACGGGCGGGCTGCAGGAGTCGCTCATGATCGCGGCCGAGACCGACCTCGGCACGATCCTCGGCCACATCGAGCAGGTCGCGCCCGACCTCCTCATCGTCGACTCCGTGCAGACCGTCTCCAGCAGCACGTCCGACGGCCTGCCCGGCCACCCCGGCCAGGTGCGCGAGGTCGCGGTCACGCTCATCCGCGTCTGCAAGGAGCGCGACCTGCCGCTCCTCCTCGTCGGCCACGTCACGAAGGACGGGTCCATCGCGGGCCCGCGGCTCCTCGAACACCTGGTCGACGTGGTGTGCCAGTTCGAGGGCGACCGGCAGACCTCGCTCCGTTTCATCCGCGCGCTGAAGAACCGGTTCGGCCCCACCGACGAGGTCGGCTGCTTCGAGATGGCGGGCGACGGCATCGTCGAGGTGCCGGATCCGAGCGGCATGTTCCTCTCGCGCGGCGTCCACTCGGTCTCGGGCACATGCGTCACCGTCGCGATGGAGGGCCGCCGCGCCCTGCCCGTGGAGGTGCAGGCGCTCGTGGTCGACACGAAGGCGCCGCAGCCGCGCCGCGTCGTCAACGGGGTGGATGCGTCGCGCGTCGCCATGCTCCTCGCGGTGCTCGAGAAGCGCGCCAACGTGCGGCTCTCGGATCGCGACGTCTACGTGTCCACGGTCGGCGGCGTACGCCTCACCGAACCGGCGGCGGATCTCGCCATCGCCGTCGCACTCGTCTCCGCCGTCAACGGCAAGGCCATGCCGCACGACCTCGCGGCGTTCGGCGAGATCAGCCTCGCGGGCGAGATCCGCGGCGTCACCTCGGCGCCGCAGCGCGCGGCGGAGGCCCGACGGCTCGGCTTCACGCAGATCGTCGACGCCGAGTGGGGGCCGCTGTTCTCCGCGCTCGGCCGCGCGTTCTCCCTCGCGAAGAGCGAGCGGGAGAAGGAGCTCGACGAGGCCTTCTGATCCGCGGGCCGCAGCCGGGCGACGGCGGCTCGGGTCAGCCGGCGCTGACCGACCCGTCCACGTGCTCCCGCACGTGCGCCACGGCGTCCGCCACCACGTGGGTCACGTGCGTGTCCGCCACCTCGTACCGGGCGATGCGCCCGTCGCGCTCCACGGTCACGAGCCCCGCCGACCGCAGCACGCGCAGGTGCTGCGACACGAGCGGCTGCGAGAGGCCCGACTCGGCGACCAGCTCCGTCACGCTCATCTGCCGCGAGGCCAGCAGCCCGATGAGCCCGAGGCGCGACGACGAGGACAGCGCCTTGAAGAGCTCGGCGGCCTGCTCGAAGCCAGCGGGTGGGTAGGTCACCTGGACGATCCTAGGGCGAGGCGGACACGCGGCCGGTCGCGGAGACGACGACGGGGACCGGGCCGAAGGCCGGGTCCCCGTGTCGATCCTCGCGCAGCGTCGCGCGGTGGGATCAGTGCTCGTCGTAGTGGTCGCCGTGCTCGGCGTGCTTGTGGCCGTCGTGGACGTAGTCGACGTGGTCCTCGTGGGTGACGGTCTCGTGGCCGCAGTCGGTGCCGTGCTGGTGCTCGGCGACGGTGTGCTCGGCGTGGGTCTCGGTGGTGTCGGTCATGATGCGTCCTTCGGTCGGTGGAGCACCAGGATGACAAACGCATGCATGGATTGCAATGGATGCATCCAATCAGGAACCATGATCAAGTGCGCACGCGGACCGCGCGTCAGTAGAGCAGGAACGACTTCGGCTCAGCGCTCTTCACGCCGGCGACCTCGACCGACAGCGTGTAGGTCGCGCCGCCCGCGGGCACGGCCGGACGCTGCTTCTCCTGGCACGTGGTGGTGGACGACCGCTGGCGCGACCACTCGAACGGCGACGACGTCTGCGGCGTGCGGGCGGCGAGCTCGACCTCGGCGTCCGCCGCGCCCGTCTGGCAGTCGGTGGACTTCCAGTACACGTCGGATCCGCTCGAGATCGTGAAGACCTGCGTGGTCGTCCCGAGGTTCGCAGTGCAGGGCTCCATGCCCGTGTTCGTCACGGTGAAGGAGAGCTTGGGCAGCACGCCCGCCTTGTAGGAGGCGGCGTCGGTGACGGGGGTGACGGTCAGCTGGCCCGCGGCGCAGGATCCGTCGGCGTTCGTCTCCGTGCCGGCGCTCGCGCTCGGGCTGGGGTCGGGGGCCGGTGCGGTCTCGGCGGCGGCGTCGCCCGAGTCGCCGTCCGGGGCGGCGTCCGCGCTGGGCGTCGCGCCGGGTGCCGCGGTGTCGGCCGAGCCGCGCCCGAGGTTGGAGACGAGGATCACGACGACCGCGATCACGGCCACCACGACGAGCAGCGCCATCAGGCGGCGACGACGGTACACGGCCGCGGACGGGCGGCCTTCGGGCGAGGTCGAGGACATGAGCACAGGCTATTCGCGGCCCCGGCCGCGGCCCGGTCGGCGCGCCCGGGGAGCCCGGCGCCGGATCCCGCGCATCCCGCTGGCCCGTCCGCCGCCGCGGACGCGACGGCCTCGGCTCAGAGCGCCTTCAGCATGCGCGTGTTGCCGAGCGTGTTCGGCTTGACGCGGGAGAGGTCGAGGAACTCGGCGATGCCCTCGTCGTGCGAGCGGAGCATCTCGTAGTAGATCTCCTGCGCGATGATCGACTCCGCCACCTCGTGGTAGCCGTGCCGCGAGAAGAAGCCGACCTCGAAGGTCAGGCAGAACAGGCGGCTGAGGCCGAGCTCGCGGGCGTCGTCCTCGAGGCGCTCGAGCAGCGCGTGGCCGACACCGGTGCCGCGGGTGTGCGGGGCGGCTGCGAGGGTGCGGATCTCGCCGAGGTCCTCCCACATCACGTGCAGCGCGCCGCAGCCGACGACCTCGCCGGACGCGTCGACCGCGACCCGGAACTCCTGCACGTTCTCGTAGAGCACCACGAGGTCCTTGCCGAGGAGGATCCCCTCCATCACGAGCGGCTCGACGAGCTGCTGGATCCGCGGCACGTCGCCGGTGCGCGCGCGTCGCACGCGGATGCCGCCTGCGGGCTCCGCGGACTCGACGACGACTGGCTCTGCGCTCACGATGACGACCCTCTCGATCCGCGGCTCGGGCGCCCGGATCAGGGGTCCAGCCTAGCGACGGGCGGATCCCGCGTCCGGGGCCGGCGGCTCGGCGCCGGTGTCGCTGCCGCCGCCGAGCCGCGCGATCATCCGCGGCGCGATCCACACGATCGCCACCACGCCGACCACCGCGCGCAGCCCCGCGAAGACGAGCACCCACCAGCCGACCCCGTCGCCGCCCACGAGCAGCGCGACCCCGATGACGACGAGCGCCGCGTCCGCGACGAACGGCACGCGCAGCCAGAACATGAGGCGGCGGACGGGATCCATGGCTCAACCGGCCGCGCGCGGGCTCGGCCGGTCGGCCACGGGATCCCCCGACGGCGGCGCCCAGCGGTCGGACGCGGCGGGAGCCTCGGGACGCGCATCCCCCGCCCGCCGCTCCAGCGGCAGCCGCACGCCGAACACCGTGCGGCCCGGCTCCGACTCCACCCACACCGCGCCGTGGTGCGCGGACACGATCGCCTGCGCGATCGCGAGGCCGAGGCCCGTGCCGCCGGTGGAGCGGGCGCGGGATCCGTCGCCGCGCACGAAGCGCTCGAACAGCGAGGCCTGCAGCTCCGGCGGGATGCCGGGGCCGTCGTCGGTGACGCGGATGACCGCGTGCCCGTCGGATCCGGTGCCCTCCACCGCCAGCGACGCGACGACGCGCGTCCCGGCCGGCGTGTGCGTGCGGGCGTTCGCGAGCAGGTTGACGACCACCTGGCGGAGCCGGGCGTCGTCGCCGGGGACGGTCACGGAGTCGTCGGGGAGGTCGAGGTCCCAGTCGTGATCCGGGCCCGCCGCGCTGGCGTCGCCGACCGTGTCGAGGAGGATGCGCGTGAGGTCGACCGGATCCGTCTCCAGCTCGCGTCCCTCGTCGAGGCGCGCCAGGAGCAGCAGGTCCTCGACGATCGTGGTCATGCGCACCGACTCCGACTCGATGCGCGACAGCGAGTGCGTCACGTCCTCGGGCAGCCGGTGCGGGCCGCGCCGGGTGAGCTCGGCGTAGCCGCGGATGGAGGCGAGCGGCGTGCGCAGCTCGTGGCTCGCGTCCGACACGAACCGCCGCACCTTCGCCTCGCTCGCCTGCCGCGACGACAGCGCGGCGGAGACGTGCCCGAGCAGGCCGTTGAGCGCGGCGCCCACGCGGCCCACCTCGGTGCGCTCGTCGGTGTCGGATGCGGGCACGCGCGCCTCGAGCGCGACGTCGCCGCGGTCGAGCTCGAGCGCGGCCACGTGGGTCGCCGTGTCGACGACCCGGTCGAGCGGACGCAGCGCGCGGCGCACGATGACGGCACCGAGCACCGCGGCGAGCGCCAGCGTGAGGGCGGCGACCACGGAGATCACGACGATGAGCTGCTCCACCACGTCGTCGGCGGGCTTCATCGGCAGGCCGGTGACGAGGGTCGCGCCCGTGGCGGCGGTGTCGCCGACCAGACGGTAGCGGCCGAGCGCGCCGCCGAGGTCGACCGTGCGGGGGATCCCGTCGGTGGGCACGCTCTGCAGCTGCTGGCTCTGCACCTGCGTCAGCTCCACCGCGCCCGCGCCGCCCGGCTCGCCCTCGGCCGCGTCGCGGTCGGCGATGTACCCGCCCGAGACCACGCCGTCGACGATGGTCGCGCTGATCGTGCCGACCTGCTGCCCGAAGGCACCGAGCCCGCCGGGAGGGGCGCCGGGGAAGCTCCCGTACTGGTCCGCGTCCCGGTCGATGAGGTTCGAGGAGCGCGCCGCGGTCGCCTGCAGCTGCTGGTCGACCTGCTGCACGAGCGACGCCCGCAGCGCGAGGATGCTGACCGTGCCGATGAGGATGCTCGCGAGCGCCAGCAGCCCCACCACGCTGAGCACGAGGCGGCGCCGCAGCGTCATGCCGCGCGCGGCGGCGGTGAGCCGGGCCCGCAGCGGCGGGGTGCCCGACGGCTTCGTCACTCCGCGGCCTTGAGCATGTAGCCGCTGCCGCGCACCGTGTGGATCATGGGGTTCCGGCCGGCGTCGATCTTGCGGCGCAGGTAGGAGATGTAGATCTCGACCACGCTCGACTTGCCCCCGAAGTCGTAGCTCCACACCCGGTCGAGGATCTGCAGCTTGCTCAGCACGCGGCGCGGGTTGCGCATCAGGTAGCGCAGCAGCTCGAACTCGGTGGCGGTGAGCTCGATGGGGTCGCCGGCGCGCGCGACCTCGTGGCTGTCCTCGTCGAGGGTGAGGTCGCCGACGCGGATCACCGGGTCGACGCTGTCGCTCACCACGAGCGTCGAGCGGCGGATGAGGCCGCGCAGCCGGGCCACGACCTCCTCCAGGCTGAACGGCTTGGTGACGTAGTCGTCGCCGCCCGCGGTCAGCCCGGCGAGCCGGTCGTCGAGCGAGTCCTTCGCCGTGAGGAAGAGCACGGGGATGTCCTCGGCGTCCGCTCGCAGCCGCGACAGGACCTGGAGGCCGTCGAGGTCCGGCAGCATGATGTCGAGCACCACGGCGTCGGGCTTGAACTCGCGCGCGGCGGCGAGCGCCTGGTGCCCGTTCTCGGCCGTGCGGATCTGCCAGCCCTCGTAGCGCAGCGCCATCTGGAGCAGGTCGGTGAGGGACGCCTCGTCGTCGACGACGAGCACCCGGATGGGCGACCCGTCGGCGCGCGTGAGGCGGGGCTGCGGGGCGGCGGCGGGCTGGAAGCCGGAGGGCGGGGTGGTGGTCACGGGATCCATCATGCGGATGTTCCTATGAAGCGCCCATGAGCCGGCCATGCGCGGGCTTCAGCGGACAGTGCGAGGGCGGGCCTCAGAACGGGAGGGGATCGCCGACCCGGAGGCCCATGCTGACGAGCGCGGCGACCACGAGGCCGAGCAGGATCGCGCCGCTGATCCACGGGAGCACGTCGACGTCGATGGGGTCGCTGTCCGGTTCCCGCTGGCGCCGACGCCGCTCATCCACGCGCATCACGTAGGCGTGCGCGACGCAGGCGGCGGCCATCGTCCCGAGCGTGGCGGTGCCCGTCCAGCGGGCGAGCGCCGTGACCGGCTGACCGCACAGCGCAGCCACCCACACGACCACGGCGCCCAGGGCGAAGACGATCCCGATGAGCCACCATGCGAAGCCTGCCGCGACCTCCACGACCTCGTAGGCGAAGGAGGACGGGGTGCTCGCGTAGCGCGCCGCCTTCCGCTCGCGCTTCGTCATGCGCGCCGGGTCGGCGAAGTCGGCGCGATGGAGATCGATCGCGGGCGTCAGCGCGCGCACCTCCGCGGGCAGATCGGCGTCGGGCGGCAGCCCCAGGAAAGCAGGGATCTCGTGGTCCGCGATCCCGGAGTGCGCGATCATGCGCGCCAGGCGGTCGCGCTCCACCTCCGTGGTCCAGCCGGGGGACGCGATGCCCCATCGGCCGGCCTGGTCGGGCGCGATGAGCTCGCGGTACAGCCCGGCGAGGGCGAGCCGGGCGCCGGTGTCGAGGGGCTCATCCCGGAGGTGCTCCTTGAGGAGGGCGAGGGCCTCGGCCCGGTCGCCCTCGTCCCACAGGAGGCCGGCTCGGGTCGGGGCGTCGGGGGCGTCGGGGGCGTCGGGCACCGGCCGATGCTGCCAGGTCGGCGGGCGCGGCGAGCGGGCAGCGCACGGTCGGCCGGCCGGTGTCCGCCCGCGGACGACGACGGACCCGGCGCGTGATGCGCCGGGCCCGTCGTCATGCGGATCGCGCGGAGGCTAGTGCTTCTCCTCCGTCGCGCGCGTGACGGTCTCGCCGTCGACGCTCGCGCGGTCCTCCTTCTGCTTGTCGCCGCGGGTCTTCGCGAGGCTCGCGACCGTGGCGACCGTGATGGTCGCGCCGATGAAGAGGAGCGAGAACCAGATGGGGATCTCGGGAGCCCACAGCATCGGCTGGCCGCCGTTGATGAAGGGCAGCTCGTTGACGTGCATCGCGTGCAGCACGAGCTTCAGGCCGATGAACGCGAGGATGACCGCGAGGCCCTGCGACAGGTAGACGAGGCGCTCGAGCAGCCCGCCGATGAGGAAGTACAGCTGGCGGAGGCCCATCAGCGCGAAGGCGTTCGCGGTGAACACGATGTACGCCTCGTTCGTCAGGCCGTAGATGGCCGGGATCGAGTCGAGCGCGAACACCAGGTCGACGAAGCCGATCGCGATGACGCAGAGCAGCAGCGGGGTGACGAAGCGCTTGCCGTCGATCTTCGTGGTGAAGCGGTCGCCGACGAAGTCGTCGTGGACGGGCAGGATCCGGCGGGCGATGCGCACGAACAGGTTGTCCGCCGCGTTGCCGCCGTGGTCGCCCTTCAGCTGCTGGTACGCGAGCACGAACAGCAGCGCGCCGAAGATGTAGAAGACCCAGGAGAAGTTCTCGATGAGCGCGGCGCCGAGGGCGATGAAGCCGGCGCGCATGATGAGTGCGATGACGATGCCGATCATCAGCACCTTCTGCTGGTACTTCCGCGGCACGGCGAACCCGGTCATGATCAGCAGGAACACGAACAGGTTGTCGATCGACAGCGCCTTCTCGGTGAGGTAGCCGGCGAAGTACTCGCCACCGTAGCCCCAGCCGCTGGTGAAGCCGATGCCGACGCCGAAGATCAGTGCGAGGCCGATGTAGAAGGCCGACCAGCGGGCGGACTCGCCGATGGTGGGCTCGTGGGGCTTCCGCACGTGGGTGAAGAACTCGTAGACGAAGAACGCGATGGTGACCGCGATCGTGATGAGCCAGGTGGTCGTGGTGATGTTCACGGGGGTCTCCGGGAATGAGGCCGACGGGATATCGGGACGGCGGGTGGCGCGGATCCCCATGATCCCATGCGGCATCTCCCCATACCGGGGAAATGCCTGCGCCTACGCTCCGTGGATCGTGCGGCTCCGGCCGGCTCAGGTCAGGCTCGGCGCCTCGAACGGATAGGCGACGTACGCGAACCGGCGGGAGTCGGGCGCCCAGCTGGTGACGTTGATGGTGCCCTGGCCGCCGGGGAAGGTGGCGAGGTCGCGGGTGCGATGGCTCTGCCGGTCGATGACGCGGAGGATCACGTCGTGGTCGGCGGGGTGGCCGAGCGTGCCGGGCGGGAACGAGAGGTAGACGATGTGCTCGCCGTCGGGAGACGGGTGCGGGAACCAGTTGACGCGCTCGTCGGAGGTGAACTGGTGCGTGTCGGTGCCGTCGACGCGCATCGTGAACAGTTGCGCGTGGCCCGGCAGATCGGATCCGCGCTCCGAGTTGAAGTAGAGCCAGCCGCCGTCGGGCGAGAACTCGGCGCCGTCGTCGGGGAAGCCGTCGTCGGTGAGCTGCGTGGTGGGGCCGCCGTCGACGGGCACGAGGTGGATGTTCGTGGTCCACTCGCCGCGCGCGTCGACCTGCCCGCCGATGACGCTGAGCGTCGAGCCGTCGGGCGAGACGCCGTGCAGGTAGTTCTTGAAGCGGAGCGCCGGATCCCGGTCCGCCGTGATCCGACGCCCCTGCCCACCCGCGCCGTCGTTCCAGAGCACGTCGTACAGGTGACCGTCGCGGCCGGAGACGTACACGTGCGCGCCGTCGGGCGAGAAGACGTGGTCGTTGTTGATGGGCGGGACGCCGCCGAGATCCACCGCCTGGAAGTCGACCGCGGGCTCGGGCAGGTCCGGATCCGGCTCCTCGGCCTCGGGCGCGCGCAGCCGCCAGAGCCCGCCCTCCGCGTTCACGACGAGCCAGCGTCCGTCGGGCGTCCAGTTCGGCGCCTCGATGTGCAGCACGGCCGACTCGGCGACCATGCGCTCGGCGCCCGTCTCCACGTCGACGACGAGGAGGCGGGCCAGCTGGCCGTCGCGCAGCGTCACGCGGTGGATCCGGCGGTGCCGTCGGCGGGCGTCGCGGCGGGCGCGTCGTCCCGGTTGTTCGCGAACGCCGAGTCGAACAGGCTGTCGGGCGTCGGCCAGAGGAGGGAGCGCACCTGCGCGAGGGCGTCGGGGGCTCCGTGCAGGCGATCCATCCCCGCATCCTCCCACTCGACGGACACGGGTCCGTCGTAGCCGATGCTGCGGAGCGCCCGGAAGGCGCGCTCGAACGGGACGTCGCCGTGGCCGACCGAGACGAAGTCCCAGCCGCGGCGCGGGTGGCCCCACGGGAGGTGGGATCCGAGCCGGCCGCCGCGGCCGTCCGAGGTGACCCGTGTGTCCTTGGCGTGCACGTGGTAGATCCGGTCGGCGAAGTCGAGGAGGAAGCCGACGGGGTCGATGCCCTGCCACATCATGTGGCTCGGGTCCCAGTTCAGGCCGAAGCCGGGCCGGTGGCCGATCGCCTCGAGCGTGCGGCGGGTGGTCCAGTGGTCGTAGGCGATCTCGCTCGGGTGCACCTCGAGCGCGTACCGCACGCCCTCGTCGTCGAACACGTCGATGATCGGGTTCCACCGGTCGGCGAAGTCCTGGTAGCCGGCGTCGATGACCGATTCGGGCACGGGCGGGAACATGGCGACGTAGGGCCAGATGCGGGATCCGGTGAAGCCCGTCACGCGCGTCACCCCGAGCCCGGCGGCCGCCTTCGCGGTCAGCTTCAGCTCCTCGGCCGCGCGCTGACGGACGCCCTCCGCCTGGCCGTCGCCCCACACCTTGGAGCGGAGGATCGCCTGGTGCCGGAAGTCGATGGGGTCGTCGCACACGGCCTGGCCGGTGAGGTGCTGCGAGAGCGCGTGCACCCGGAGGCCGTGGCGCTCGAGGATCTCCAGGCGGCCGCGGAGGTACGCCGGATCCTCCGCCGCGCGCCACACGTCGAGGTGCTCCGCGGAGCACGCGATCTCGAGGGCGTCGAAGCCCCAGCCGCTCGCGAGCCGGGCGACCTCCTCCAGCGGCAGGTCGGCCCACTGGCCGGTGAAGAGCGCTACGGGCGTGGTGATCTGGGGCATGGTTCCCTCTCGTCGACGGTGACGGTGCGGTGCGTGCGGTGGCGCGGCCCGGTGACGGCGCGCGGGATCCACGCTACACACCGGGCCGCGCCCGCTCGCGGGGCTCCGTCAGCGAAAGTTCGCCGACTGCGTGCGCTGGTACCCGGCGAGCGTGATGCCGCCGAGGAGCACCGCCCAGGCCGCGAGGAGGATCAGCGGGATGCCCATCGTCGCGGTGTCGTGCCGGGCGGCGGCGCTCGTCAGCGTGCTCCACGCGCCGGTGGGGAGCAGGACCGTGAGCGACTCCCAGGGCGTGCCGCTCGTGTCCCCGCCCGTGAACAGCCCGCCCGCGAACGACAGCGGCAGGTACACGAGGTTCGCGAGGCCGAGCGCGCCCCGGGCGGGGAACCAGTAGCCCATCGCCAGTCCGAGCAGCGCCATCGGGACGGCGCCGGCCAGCACGGCGAGCGCGACGGCTGCGAGGGTCGCCGCGTCGACCCGCACCCCGCCGACCGTGAACCCGACGAGGGCGACGGGGATCACGAACAGCACCCCGAAGACGCACGCGACCGTGAGCTTGGCGGCGAGCCGGATCCACGCGGGCACCGGCGCCGTGAACAGCCACCGCTCCCACGGCGACTCCCGGGCCGACGCGACGCCGACGCCGAACTGGAAGGTGACGGTGCCGAGCACCGAGAACAGCACGTAGCCGAGGAGCACGCTGAGCCGCGCGCTCGGCGGGCCGCCCTGCGGCAGGCCGACGACGACGTAGATGAGCACGGGGTAGGCGAGGAGCGGCAGCACGAACGCCGGCATGCGCGCGTTCTGCGCGAGCTCGCTCACGACGTGGGCGCGGTAGATCGCCAGCCGGCGCGCGGCGGTGGGACGGGCGGGCATCAGCATGGCGCTCATCGGGCGCATCCCGCCGCATCCGCGGTGCGTGACGGATCGGGCGGGACGGCCTCCGCGCCACCCGCCAGCACGCGCTCCACGATCTCGCCGAGCCCCGGCTCGACGACCGTGAGGCGGGGCTGCGGGACGGCGGCGAGCACCAGCCCGGCGACGACGTCGGAGCGGTCCGTGTCGATGACCCACCGGATCCGTTCGAGGCCGCGCGGCTCCTCCCCCGCCTCGGGCACCGCGCCGGACGACCGGAGGCGCCGCGCCTCGGCGGCGGTCGCGTCGAAGCCGACCCGCCGCACGCCGGCCAGTCCGCGGAAGTCGGCGGCGGTCCAGTGGCCGACGACCCGGCCGTGGTCGAGGCAGACGACCGTGTCGGCGAGCGCCGCGACCTCCTCCATGTCGTGCGACGCGAGGAGCACCGTGCGCCCGGAGTCGCGGACCGCGGCGATGGCGTCGCGCACCGCGGCCCGGCCGGGGATGTCGAGCGCCGCCGACGGCTCGTCGAGCACGACGACGGGCGTCCCCGCACCGACCACGCACGCGAGCGCGACCCGCCGTCGCTCGCCGCCGCTGAGCCCGCCGGTCTGGCGCGACGCGAGGCGGTCGAGGTCGAACCGGTCGATGGCGGCGGCCGGAGTGAGCGCGGCGGCATGCGGCACGAGCGCGAGCGCGAGCACCTCGCGCACCGTGAGGTACTCGGGGAACGCGAGCGCCTGCGGCATCACCGCGACGAGCGAGGCCGTCGGGCCGCCGCGACGCACGTCGTGGCCGAGCACGCGCGCGCGGCCCGCATCCGGCCGCCGGGTCGCCGTGAGGACGTCGATGGCCGTGGTCTTGCCGGATCCGTTCGGCCCGAGCAGCGCGTGCACGAGCCCCGGCGCGAGGGAGAACGTCGCGGCGTCGAGGGCGCGCGTGCGGCCGAAGGTGCGGGTGATCCCGTCGAGCTCGATCGCGTCAGTCATGGGATGCCTCCTCCGCGGCGAAGTGCCGCGCGCCGGCGGCCGCCGCGTGCGGGTGGTCGGGATGCGCCGCGGCGGGAGCGAGCCCGCCCGGGGGCGCGGTGCCACCGGGATCCGGACGCCCACCCAGCGAGACCGCGTAGAGCGACGACTGCGTCACCCCGTCGAGCCCGAGCACGGCGTCGAGCTCGTGGTCGACGAAGCCGACCCAGCCGATCGACGGCAGCCCGAGCGCCGTCGCGACGAGCAGCGCGTTCTGCGCGACGTGCCCCGCCTCGAGCAGCGTGAGCCGGTAGCCGCGCAGCCCGTACTTGGTGCGGGAGCGCTCGAAGCTGCCGGTGATCACGATCGTCACGGCCGCCTGCTCCGCGAGGGGCGCCATGGCCCTCGGCGCGGCACGCCGGAAGCGCGCGAGCCGACCGGCCCGGTCGAGGCCGGACACGTCGACGAGCGCCTCCTCGAGCGGGTCGAGCTGGTGGATCCCCGCCGCGACGCCCTCCGCCGCCCGCACCACGACGTGCAGGTCGAGCGGGTAGAGCCCGCCGGCCGAGGGCACGAAGCGGCCGGTGCCGCCGCCGCGCTGACCGTAGGCGAACCGCAGCACGGTCGCGAGCTCCGCGAGCGCGAGCGGCGCGGCGAGCTCGTCCGGATCCGCGGACCGCCGGGCCGCCATCGTCGCCCCGAGCCCGTGCGGCAGCGGCAGCGCCGGAGGCAGGGCGAGCGCCGGGAGCAGGCGCGGCGCGCTCGTGGCGCCGCCCGGTCCCGCGTCCGCGACGCCCTGCGCCTCCTGCGCCAGCTGCTGCGCGTACCGCACGTCGGTCCAGCCGGGGTGGGTGATGCGCGTGATCTTGGACGCCTCGTGGAAGTCCTCGGCGAGGTCGCCCGCCGCCCGCTCGACCGCGCCGCCGACGCTGAAGATCGGGCCGACGCTGCCGGCGGACGCCGGTGCCGGTGCCGGACCGGGCTCCGCACCCGTCCCGGCGGGGCCGTCCTCCGCCGTGCGCGTGGGCGCCGTGCGCGTGGGTGCGGTGCCGATGTCGGTGATGCTCATGGGGTCCTCCTGGTGGTGCGGGCGCGACGGGTCGCGATGACGTGGACGCGGGGCGGCGGGGCGGCGGTGCGTCCTCACGGGAACGGGTGCGGGACGCCGACGAGGTCGGCCGGGCTCTGGATCGCGGGCCCGTCCCGCCACCTCCGGTACAGGCGCGGATGACCGAGGAACCGGGCGTCGTGCCGCACGTCGAGGGCGACCAGGTCGGGGCTCAGCGCGCGGACGACGTGGAAGCCCGCGGCGCGCACCTCCGGCGCGGTGATCTCGGACAGCAGAACATCGATCCCCTCCCGATGCAGCCCCTCCACGACCTCTCCCCAGCTCGACGGCCCACCCACGGACGCCACGGACTCGACCGACGCGTCGAGGGCGGCGGACAGCGGGCGGGCGGACGGCGCGCAGTGCAGCCGCACGTGGTCCTCGAACTCGACGACCGCGGACGGCTCGACGGGCGGCTGGGGCAGCAGGCGCAGGCACCAGTTGTGGGTGTGCACCGCCTCGCGCACGGCGTTGAGCACGGCGCGGTCGAGCCGGAAGTCGGCCGCGCAGCCCACCGCGACGCCGATGCGCTCGCTCCGCATCACCGCGAGGAGCACGGGCACGTCGGCCGCGGCGTCGAGCACGCGCAGCGAGAATGCGGCGCCGAACCGCCCGCAGAGCTCCTCGAGCCGCGCGAGCTCGCGCCGGGTCGCCTCGGTGAGGCGGGGGCTGGCGCGCCAGTCGAAGGCGGGCGGCGTGGACGCGCGCAGCCACGCCCGCTGGAACGCGTCGCGCTCGATGAGCTCGAGGATCGCCCGACCCGCCGCGAAGCCGAACGTGGGCCCGGCGGCGACGCCGGACGAGGTGGCCGGTTCGAGGTGCCGCTCGCGGTGGCCGTCGGACGCGTGCGGGTCGTCGAAGACCACCATCTGCGCGGGGACGTGCAGCTGCCTCCCGCCGTGCAGCGACCGCGCGGGGAGCCAGGTGAGCAGGTCGCCCCGCTCGGCGCGCTCGAACGGGAACGCCGGATCCTCGCGCTGCGCCGGGTGGAAGCGCCGGAACGCGTCCGGCTCGACCTGGCGGGCGTCGGAGCCCAGCGGCGCGCGGAACGCTCCCCGGCCGCCGGCCAGGGAGAGGCGCTCCACCGCCTCGCCCACGCACGACCTCCGGGCGTCCGCTGCGCTGCCGCCCGGCCCCATGCTGAACCCCTCGGTGGCGATTCCCGCGAGGAAGCCCGTGTCGGCCGTGCGTGCGGAGTGCAGCGCGTCGGGGATGGCGTCCGGCGTGAACGCCATGGGGTGCGAGTACGCGACGAGCCCGGTGAACGGGCTCACCACGTCGGCCCCCGCCGTCCTCAGGCGCGCCACGGCGACACCACCCCCGCGTACGGCCGCGGCCCGCAGGTGCCGCAGCGGGCGACGCGGAAGACCGGATGCGCCTCGGCCGACAGCACCTTCGGCTCGACCACGAGCACGGTGCTCGCCACCAGCCAGTCGCGCGCGAAGACCCAGCGGGCGGCGTACCGCGCGGCGAAGCCGGCCACGATGGCGTCGAGCGCGGGGTCGCGGGGGACGGGCGCGACGGCATCGGCGACCGCCGCGTGATCCGCGGCGAAGGGCGTGGTCGAGGCCCAGCGCAGGGTGACGCACTCGAGGCACGGCCCCTCATCCGGCACGACGACCGGGCCGACGAGCTGGAAGCGGCCGTCGAACGGGTGGATGGGGAGCCAGTCGCGACCGGCCGCGTGCATTCGCGCGCCCACCTCCCGGAGGACGCGTCGGCTGCCCGCCGCGATGACCAGGTCGGCGTCGGTCTCGTCCGTGAGCTCCGCCGAGGGCAGCGCCTCGGCCAGGGAGGTGAGCAGGGTCGGGATGGCATCGCCGACCAGGGCGACCCGCGCGGGGGTGCGGGGATCCCGAGGGCGGCCGATGCCCGTGCGGTCGCCGCCGTTGCGCCGCGCCTCGTCGAGCACGTGCGCGAGCTCGGCCTGGTCGGGGTCGTCGAGGCGGCCCACGGGATCGGGCGCGGCGTCGGCGGCGGGCCGCGTGGGCGCGCCCACGACGACGTCGCGCACCACCAGCTCGTCGACGAGGTCGGCCACGACCGACGCGTGCACGCCGAACGCGCCGTCGACGTCGGCGCGCGTGAAGGGACGGGAGAGGAGCCGCGACACCGCGGAGACGGCGTCGCCGGAGGGCAGCTGTAGGGAGACCAGCTCGCGACCGCCGAGGAGGTGGAGGGTGTCCTCCACCTCCCCGACGGCGTAGCGGGGACTCACCGAGTAGGTCGTCGACGGGTCCATGACGGATGCGTCAGCGAGGCTGCTGCTTGCTGCTGCACGAGCAGCACGTGCTGCAGCAGAGGGTGACGTCGGCCATCACGACCTCCGCCTCCCGCCCGCGGTGCGTGATGGTGAAGCCGAACGCCTCGGCGAGCAGCGCGTCGGCGCGCGCGGCGTCGACCTCCTCGACGCGCGTGGGCGCCTCCGCGAGCGCCGATGCTCCCGTGCTGGCCGGTCCTTCCATGAGCAGGGTCATGCCGTTTCCTCTCTCCGTGCTGGTGATGGGTGGGTGGGACGACGCCTTTCTAGCACGATCTTCCGTGCCCTGGGCAGATGCGCATTACCTGTTGACAACGACGTCCTGAGCCCGGAGCATTCGCCCGCGTCGAGGCGGCCCGGGTCGGATCCGACGCGTACCCTGGAGCCCGTGACGGACGAGATGCTGGCCTTCCCCTGGGAGGACGACCTCGCCCCCGCCGCACCCGCGCCGCCCCCTCCCCCGCCGCACCTGACGCGCATCGTCGCCCACTCCTCGGATCGCGTCGCCTGGCTCCGCGCCCGCAGCTTCGGCATCACCGCGACCGACGTGGCGCGCCTCGCGACCGACGCCTCGCTGCAGGCCGTCGCGCTCGAGAAGCTCTACGGATCCGGCTTCGGCGGCAATCGCTACACCGACCACGGCCGCGAGCGCGAGCCCGAGATCGCCCGCTGGGTCGAGTCCGAGCACGGCATCGTGCCGAGCGCGCACCTGTTCCACGCCGAGGGCCAGCGCCGGCACCTCGCGACCCCCGACGGCGTGGGCCTGCGCGCCGACGGCCGCCTCGAGCTCGCGGAGATCAAGACCACCGCGAAGCCGTGGCGCAGCATCCCGCGCAACTACCTGCGGCAGATCTGGTGGCAGCAGTACGTGCTCGGCGCCGAGCGCTCGCTCATCGTCTGGGAGCAGCACGTCGACTTCGTGCCCGTGCACGACATCCCGAAGTGGAAGTGGATCGACCGGGACGAGGCCGAGATCGCCGCGCTCGTGGCGCGCGCGAACGACCTCATCGCGCTCATCGTGCGCATGGCGAACGCGCCGGCGGGAGCCCGCGGCCTGGCCTGATCCGCCGGCAGGCGCGGCACGGCCCGGCGACGGCGCCGGTCCCGCGCATTCTTCTCACCCGGGGAACACCGCGGAAACACGCCCGACTCACGCGCCGACTTCACTGGTGGTGCGGGGGCGCGGTGGGATCCGCCGCACCGTCACGTCGGAGGAGGGGTCGCACGATGAGCCAGGTCGTCCAGTCGAGAGCCGGCGTCGCCGCCCAGGCCCAGCGGGATCGCGCGGCCGCGTCCCTCGCGCTCGCGCCGCACGGCACCACCATGCGCGCCGCCGTCGTGACGGAGACGGGCGGGCCGGACGTGCTGCGGATGGCCGACATCCCCGTGCCGCGTCGCCTCGACTCCGAGGTGCTCGTGAAGGTCGTGGCCGCGGGAGTGAACCCGGTCGACCTCCGGCTCCGCGCCGGCGAGCCCGGCGGCCCGACGCTCGGCCCGCTGCCGGCGGTGCTCGGGCGCGACTTCAGCGGCGTCGTCGTCGAGTCGCCCTACGAGGACCACGCGCTGCATCCGGGCGACGAGGTGTTCGGCCTCGCGATGGCGCCGCGGATGCCCGGCAGCTACGCCCCCTACCTCGCCGTCCCCAGCGTCAGCCTCGCCCGCAAGCCCGCGCGCCTGTCGCACGTGGAGGCCGCGGCGACGCCCCTCAGCGCGCTGACCGCGTGGGGCATGGTCGTCGACATCGGACGGGCGCACGAGGGCCAGGTCGTGCTGGTGCACGCGGGGGCCGGCGGCGTGGGCCACTTCGCGGTGCAGTTCGCGCGGCACTTCGGCGCGCACGTGATCGCCACCGGCTCGCCGCGGAACGTCGAGTGGCTGGCGGAGCTCGGGGCGGACGAGGTCATCGACCGCACGCAGGCGCGCTTCGAGGACGTGCTCGCGGACGTCGACGTGGTGATCGACCTGGTCGGCAACTGCACGGACGACACCGGCACGCGCTCGCTCGCGGTGCTCCGCCGCGGGGGGCTGATCATCAGCGCTCCCGTGCGCGGCTGGCCGACGCTCGTGCAGGACGCCGCCGCCGCGGGCGTGCGCGCCACCCACTACGAGGTCGCGCCCGACGGGCAGAAGCTGGCGGTCATCGCGCGGCTGCTCGAGTCGGGCGACATCAAGGTCTACGTCGACGAGGTCTTCGACCTGCAGGACGCCGCGGAGGCGCACCGCCACGTGGAGGGCGGGCACGCGCGCGGCAAGGTCGTGCTCAACGTGGCGCGCGGCTGATCCGCGGGGCCGGTACGCGCCGCCCGTCAGCGGCCCGGGGCGCCGGCGACGACGAGCCGCCCCCGGGCGTCCCACGCGAGCGGGAGCGGATCCGGGATCCGACCGCCGAAGCGCCCGTCGCCGTCCTGGTCCTCGAAGCCCATCAGGACGGCATCGCCCGCCGGCGTCGTCGCGATCCGCCCCGCGTACAGCCCGGCGCCGTGCACGAGGTGCGCCCGCGCGATGTCGAGGGGCGCGGATCCGAACGGCTCCTCGTCGGCGAGCGGCAGCGCGAAGATCCCGCCCTCCTCGCCGGCCCGGGCACCGGCGAGGTCCGACGCGGCGCACGAGAAGAGGAGGACGCGACGCCCGTCGACCGTCGCGACCTGCAGCACCTCGAGCTGCGCGAACCCGGCGCCGGGCGCGCTGAGCGGCGCGGCGGCCGTCCACGTCACGAGGTCGGGCGAGACCGCCTGCCCCACGACGCCGCGGTCGAGCGGATCGGCTCCGGCGCCGGGCGCGCCCATGCGGGACCTCGCGGTGACGAGCATGCGCCAGCCGCCGCCCGCGGGATCCGGCTCGACCCAGGGATCCCGCCACGCCTCCTCGCGCCAGGTGCCGTCGGCGAGCGTCTCGTACCAGCGTGGGTCGGCCGACAACGCGGATCCTGTCGCCTTCACCCACCGGTGCAGGTCGGTCGAGGTCGCCTGCAGCACGGTCTCCACGTTCACGCCCGCGTCGTCCCGCGGGAACACCGAGCCCGTGTACGACATCCGCCAGAGGCCCGACGGGTCGCGCGTCACGCTGCCCGTCCACGTGGCCGACGCGTCCGGCGCGCCGGCCGGGCCGTGCTCGAGCACGACGCCGTGGTCGGTCCACGTGACGAGGTCGGTCGAGGTCGCGTGGCCCACGGCGGCGTTGCGGTGCCGGAGGTCCGGATCCCCGAGCGAGGTCGGCGCGTGCAGGTAGAAGAGATGCGTGGTGCCGCCGTCGACGGCCGTCCACGAGTCCCAGACCCAGTGCCCCGGCAGCGCGAACGCCATCAGCCCTTGACCGCACCCTGGAGGAGCGCGGCGATGAACTGCCGCTGGAAGATCACGTACACGATCACCGTGGGCAGCATCACGATCAGCGACGCCGCGAACAGCAGCGGCAGCGCGTCGATGTACTGGCCCTGGAACGCGCCGAGCGCCCCGGCCATGGTGCGCTCGCTCGGGTCGTCGATCATGACCAGCGGCAGGAGGAACTGGTTCCAGGTCCAGAGGAACAGGAGGATCCCGAGCGCCGAGAGGGCCGGCCGGGCGAGCGGGAGCTGGATGCTCCGGAACTCCTGCCAGATGCTCGCCCCGTCCACGCGCGCGGCCTCCGACAGCTCGCGCGGCACGCCCACGAAGTGCGCGCGCATCCAGAACACGCTGAACGGCATGTACAGGCCGATGAGCGGGAGGATGACCGCCCACCTGGTGTTGATCAGCCCGAAGCCGGTCATCTGGTAGTAGAGCGGGATGATGATCGCCTCGAACGGGATGGTCAGCCCGATGATCATGGCGACGAGGACGTACTTCCCGCCGGGCACCCGCAGGTTCCCGAGCGAGTAGCCCGCGAGCGTGGCGCAGACGAGGCTGACGGGTACGACCATCACCACGATGAACAGGCTCGAGAGCATCAGCGTGCCGATGTTCCCGACCGTGAACGCCGTCACGAAGTTCTCCCAGTAGGCGGGCGTCGGCCAGGAGAAGCCGTTGGGCAGCGAGTCGGGCGACTGCAGCGCGGCGGTGAGCATGCTGGCGAAAGGCAGCAGGGTGAGCACGAGGACCGCGATCAGGAGGATGCGGCCCACGACGAGCTCGGTGCGGTTGACGATCATCAGTCGCGCTCCCTCGAGAGTCGTTGGACGGGGAGCACGAGCAGCAGCACGAACACGAGCAGCACCACGCCGAACGCGGACGCGAGGCCCACCTGGCTCTGCACGAAGGCGAGCCGGAAGATCTCGATGCCGGGCACGAGCGTCGTGGTGCCCGGCCCGCCCTTGGTGGTCGTGTAGATGATGTCGAACGTGCTCAGGGCGGCGATGACCGTGATGGTCACGAGCACCGCGATCTCCTGCCGGAGGCCCGGCAGGGTGATGGTGACGAACTCGCGGAAGAAGCCTGCGCCGTCGAGCCGCACGGCCTCGTAGAGCGAGCCGTCGATCTTGCCCATGCCCGTGAGCAGCAGCACGGTGCACAGGCCCGTGAGCACCCAGGATCCGATGAGCCCGACCGCGGGGAGCGCCGTGCCGAAGTCGGCGAGCCAGGAACGGGACAGGAAGCCCAGCCCCACCGCATCGAGGATGGAGTTGATGGTGCCGGACTGCGCGTACATCCACGACCACGCGATGCCCGCCGCGACGAGCGGCACGATCTGCGGCAGGAACAGGATGGTGCGCGAGATCGAGGCGAAGGGGCCCGGCTTCATGCCGCGCAGCAGGGTCGCGAGCGCGAGCCCGGCCGTGATGGGGATCACCATGAAGAACACCACGAGGATCAGCGCGTTGAGGATGGGCGTGAGCAGCCGCGTGTCCGTGAAGATCTGCACGTAGTTGTCGAGCCCGATGAAGGTGGACGCGCCGATCCCGTTCCACTTGTAGAACGAGTACTGCACCGCCGTGATGAGCGGCCAGACGACGAACGTGCCGTAGGCGGCGACAGCGGGCAGCAGCATGATCCAGCCGACCGTGGCCGTGCGACGGGCCTCGGGACCGAGACGGCGACGCGTCCCGGAGGCGCGGGCCGCCCCCGTGCGCCGCGGGGCGGGCCCCGCGAGGGCGGCGGCCGGTGCCGTCGCCCTCGCGGGGATCGTGCGATCCGTGGTGCTCACTGTGCGGCGAGGTCCTGCTCGTAGAAGTCCTGCGTGGCCTTCAGGAAGTCCGCGGGCGCCATCTTGTCGGTGAGCAGCAGCTGCTCGTTGGGCTGGAGCGAGCCCTGGTAGATGCCGGCCGTGCTGTTGGCCATGAAGTCGACGAACCCGTCGTCGCCCCCGACCACCGCGGACAGCTCGAGGGCCTTGGCGATGAGGCTGCCCTCCTTCGCGGTCGGCAGCGCCTGCGCGGGATCGCCGCCGGGCGAAGCGCCCGTCACGTCGACCACGATCTGACGCGCCTTCTCATCGGTCACGATCCAGTTCAGGAACGCGGCGACCACGTCGGCGTTCTTCGACTTGGCCGGGATGGCGAAGGTGTTGCCCGTGCCCATCGCGACGTGCTTCGCGCCCGCCTCGAGCGGCGGCACGAGGGCGAACTGCGCGCCGCCCGTGCCGAGGGCCTTCTCCACGTTCGCGGCGTCCCAGTTGCCGTCCCACATGAACAGCCCCTGGCCGGCCGAGAAGTTCGACACCATGGTCGTGTAGTTGATCGCGTTGACGTCCGGCGGCAGGTACCCGGCCTTCGCCCAGTCCTGGAACTGCGTGGCACCCGCCAGCGCCGCGTCGGTCTGGATCGTCGCGCCGGGCTTGTTGTACATCCAGTCGACGAGGCCCTGCTTGTCGCCCTGCTGGTTGATGAGCGACTGGAGGATGAAGGTCCCCACGCCGTCCTGCATGCCGGTCTGGATGGGGAGCACGCCCGCGTCCTTCGCCTTCGCGAGGTCCGCCTCGAGCTCGTCCATGGTGGACGGCATCTCGGTGATGCCCACCTGGTCGGCCAGCTTCTGGTTCATGTAGATGCCCGTGACGCTGTACCCGATGCCGAACTGCCACAGCGAGCCCTCGCCGCGCACGCCCTGGTCGTCCATCCGGGCCCCCGCGAGCTGGCCCGCCGGGAAGCGGTCCCAGCCGTAGGCGTCGAAGTACGGGTCGAGGTTCGTGAGGAGCCCGTCCTTGACCGTCGTGCCGAGCGTCGAGAGGCGGATGAGGTCCGGGGCGTCGTCGCTCGCGAGGAGACGCGGGGTGTTCGCGAGGAGGTTCTGGAAGCTGTCGCGCGTGATGTCGAACTTCACGTTCGGGTGCTGCTTCGTGAACTCGGCAGTGAGCTCGTCCGTGACCGGGAACCCGGTCTCGTCCTGGATCCGGATGGTGACGTCGTCCGTGGGGATCGCGGTGCTCACGGCGCCCGAGGGGGCGGAGGCGACGGGTGCGCTGCCGGGTGCGCAGCTCGCGAGGGCGAGCGCCGAGATGGCGGCGGCGGCGGTGAGCGCTGCCGCCCGTCCCGCCCTTCTCATGGTGGACATGCGGTGTGACTCCTTCGTCAGGTGGGACGGGCGGGCGGTACGGTGCGGTTCGTGTCGTGCGGTTGACGCGAGCAGCGATGCCCGCGGATCCAGAGGGTACTGGTAAATCCATTTATCGGGTGCAGAAGATTACGCGTGCCGCGCTGGAGCGCGTCAACCCGCGGTCACGGCGACCGCCTCATCACCGGATACGCTCACGAGGAGGAGGACGTCACATGCGCCAGAAGCGACCGACCCTGGCGGACGTGGCCCGTCTGGCCGGCCTCTCCCCGACCGCGGCGTCGCAGATCCTCAACGGCACGCCCGCGACGCGCTTCTCCGAGGACGCCCACCGTCGCGTCCTCGCCGCGTCGGCCGAGCTCGGCTACCGCCCCAACATGGGTGCGCGGGCGCTCCGCACCGACCGGTCGCTCACCATCGGCTTCATCTCGGACGTCGTCGCCACGACGCGCTTCGCCAGCGGCCTCATCCGCGGCGCCCTCGTCGAGGCGGAGCGCGCGGGTCATGTGGTGCTCGTCCTCGAGACCGGCGACGAGGAGGCGCGCGCGGCCGAGGCGGTGTCCGCGGTGCTCGACCGGCAGGTCGACGGCATCGTCTTCGCCACCATGCGCGCACGCGAGCTGGTCGTCCCCGACGTCCCGGCCTCCACGCCCGTCGTGATGCTCAACGCCACCAGCCCGCACCACGCCCGCTCGGTCCTGCCGGACGAGGAGGAGGGCGGCCGCCGCGCGGTCGACCTCCTCGCCGCCGCCGGCCACGTGGACGGCATCGCGCTGCTCGGCAGCGACCCGGAGACCGAGCGCCGCCTCTTCCGGTCGGAGACCGTGGCCCGCCGCCTGCACGGGATCCGCGGCGAGATGGCCGAGCTGGGCCTCGGCTTCACGGCCGAGCGCGCGTGCGCCGACTGGGAGCCCGAGACCGGCTACGAGGCCGCGGGCGCGATGCTGGACGCGGCGCCCGGGATCCGCGCGATGATCTGCCTGAACGACCGGCTGGCGTTCGGCGCCTACCAGGCGTGCCAGGAGCGCGGGGTCCGCGTCGGCGCCGAGATGTCGCTCGTCGGCTTCGACAACGACGAGCTGGCGTCCTACCTGCGGCCCGGCCTCACGACCATCGCCCTCCCGCACGAGGAGATGGGATGCGAGGCGGTCCGGCTCGTCCTCCGGGACGCGGAACCGGGCGAGCGCCTCGTGGGGATGCCGGTGGTCGAGCGCGGCTCGATCGCGACGGCGTCCCCGGCCGACGGCGGCCCGGCCGTCGTCGCGCGGGAGCGCCTCGCGACCCCGGCCGAGACGGCCTGAGGCGGGGCCGGGCGGCGTCGTCCTACCCCGCCGCGGCGGCGGCCAGCGGACGCTCCATCACGTGGTCGGTCTCCACGGCGTCCGGGAGCCGGAACGAGCGGGTCCCGACGATGCGGAACCCGCTGCGCTCGTAGAAGCGGATGGCCCGCGCGTTGTGCTCGTTGACGCCGAGCCAGATCCCGGCGTCGGCGTCCCGGCCCCGCTCCCCGGCCAGCTCGCGCGCGACCCGCAGCGTCTCCGTCATGAGCGGGCGGGCGACGCCGGCGCCGTGCGAGCCCTGCTCGACGTACACCTTGCTCACCTCGACCTCCGGGCGCAGCCGGAGCGCGCCCGTCACGTCGGCGTCCGTCGGCGGCGCCGCGACGACCATCGTGTAGCCGACCGGCCGGCCGTCGACCTCCGCGAGCACGACCCGGCACGCGGGATCCGCGAGGTGCGCCCGGAAGCGCGCGGACGAGAGGACCGTGCGGATGTGCTCCGCGATCGCCCGGGCCGTCGTGGTCGGCGGGCAGGCCAGCGCGAAGGTGCGGGCGGCCAGGGCGGCCACCCCGTCGGCGTCGGCAGCCGTCGCGACGCGGAAGACGGGGACGGCGGGGGTGACGGCGGGATCCGGGATGCTCACCCCACGAGCCTAGGCAGGCCCGCGCCCCGGGATGACGCCAGGACCCGCCCGACCTCGCCGGTGCCCCCGCCGGGAACGACGGAAGGGCCCGCCGAGGCGGGCCCTTCCTGTGCTGCATGTCGTGCGTGCGCTTCCGCGCGGCGGTGCTAGATGGAGTTGACGTCCACCGGGATGCCGGGGCCGAAGGTCGTGGAGACCGTGGCCTTCTGCACGTAGCGGCCCTTCGAGGAGGACGGCTTGAGGCGGACGATCTCCTCGAGCGCGGCCCCGACGTTCTCGGAGAGCTGCTCGGGCGAGAAGCTCGCCTTGCCGACCACGAAGTGGACGTTCGCGTGCTTGTCGACGCGGAACTCGATCTTGCCGCCCTTGATGTCGGACACCGCGCGCGCGACGTCCGGGGTGACCGTTCCGGTCTTGGGGTTGGGCATGAGGCCACGCGGTCCGAGGACCTTGCCGAGACGACCGACCTTGCCCATGAGCTCGGGCGTCGAGACGGCGGAGTCGAACGACGTGTAGCCGCCCGCCACCTTCTCGATGAGCTCGTCGCCGCCGACCTCGTCGGCGCCGGCGGCGAGGGCCGCCTCGGCCGCAGGGCCCGTCGCGAAGACGATGACGCGGGCGGTCTTGCCGGTACCGTGAGGAAGGATGACGGTGCCGCGGACCATCTGGTCTGCCTTGCGGGGGTCGACGCCGAGCTTGAGCGCGACCTCGACGGTGCTGTCGAACTTGCTGGATCCGGTCTCGCGCGCGAGCTCGACGGCCTCCGAGGCGGAGTACGCCTTCGTCGGGTCGATCTTCTCGGCTGCGGCCCGGTAGGCCTTTGACTTCGCCATTCGTGTCTCCTGTTTCGAGAGTGCGGTTGATGTGAGCCTGGCCGGCTCTCCCGCGTGATGCTGGAGCGGATCCCGGTCGGGACCCGCGGGTGGTGGAGGCTAGGCCTCGACCGTGATGCCCATGGAGCGGGCGGTGCCGGCGATGATCTTCGCCGCGGCGTCGATGTCGTTGGCGTTGAGGTCGGCCTGCTTCTGCTCGGCGATCTCGCGGACCTGGTCCATCGTGAGCTTCGCGACCTTGACCGTGTGCGGCGTGCCCGAGCCCTTGGCGACTCCGGCGGCCTTCTTGATGAGCTCGGCGGCCGGGGGCGTCTTGAGGATGAACGTGAACGTCCGGTCCTCGTAGACGGTGATCTCGACGGGGATGACGTTCCCGCGCTGAGCCTCGGTCTGGGCGTTGTACGCCTTGCAGAACTCCATGATGTTGACGCCGTGCTGTCCCAGCGCCGGCCCGATGGGCGGTGCGGGGTTGGCGGCGCCGGCCTTGATCTGCAGCTTGATCAGACCCGTGACCTTCTTCTTCGGTGCCATTTCTCTTCCTTCTTCTTGATTGCTAGATCGAGCGGGCCGCGCGGCCCGACCGCCTAGAGCTTGGTGACCTGGTCGAAGCTGAGCTCGACCGGGGTCTCGCGCTCGAACAGGGAGACGAGCACCGTGAGCTTGCCGCTCTCGGGCTTGATCTCGCTGATGGAGCCGGGGAGGCCCGCGAACGAGCCCTCCTTGATCGTGATGGTCTCGCCGATCTCGAAGTCGACCTCGGCGGCGACGACGCGCTGCGCCTGGCCGCCCTTGGTGGGCTGGCCCTTGACCTGCGCCACCTCCTTGATCTCGACGAGGCTCTTCAGCATGGAGAAGGCCTCCTCGAAGCGGAGGGGCGTGGGGTTGTGGGCGTTGCCCACGAAGCCCGTGACGCCGGGGGTGTGGCGGACGACCGACCAGCTGTCCTCGTTGAGGGCCATGCGCACCAGCACGTAGCCGGGGATGCGCACGCGGTTGACCATCTTGCGCTGGCCGTTCTTGATCTCGACGACGTCCTCCATCGGGACCTCGATCTGGTAGATGTCGTCCTCCATGTTGAGCGACACCATGCGGTTCTCGATGTTGCTCTTCACGCGGCGCTCGAAGCCCGCGTAGGAGTGGATGACGTACCACTTGCCCGGCTTGGAGCGGAGCTCCTTGCGGAAGTCCTCGTAGGGGTCGACCTCGGCGTCGTCCTCGGACGCGGCCTCGTCGGGGACGAGGTCGGCCTCGGCCGAGGCGACGTCGTCCGCCGTGGCGGGTGCGACGTCGGCGGGCTCGAGGGCCTCCTCGGCCGCCTCCTCCTCCGCCTCGTCGTCGGTCGCCTCGACGGCGGCCTCGGCCTCGTCGGGCGAGTCGATGTCGAGCGCGTCCTCGACGATGGCGTCGGCCTCGGGGTCCTCGACGGACTCCATCGCGTCGAGCGCCGCCGTCAGGTCGGTCTCGACCGAGTCGCCCTCGACGTGCAGGGCGGTGTGCTCCGCCGCGTCCGAGCTCTCCTCGGAGGACTCGATGGCGTGGCCCTCCTGGACCTCGTCCACCTCGGAGGACTGCTCCGCCGCGGGGGCGAGGTCGACGTCGTCGCGCTTGCTCTCAGCCAATGGATCTACTTCCCTCGTTCTTCGTCGTGCGTTGCCGTTCGTCGTGCATTGCCGTGCTGCTCCGGGGCGCCGGACCGCGCTCGCGCGGATCCGTGGGGATCCGCCGCGCTCCGGCCGCTCGCGCTCCGCTGCGCCCCGGACCCGTTGGTCCCGTGCGCAGCCCGCCGTCCGGCCCGTGCCGCCTCCGCGTGGAGGCCCTGGTGCTAGGCGCCGTTGCCGAACACCACGATGGCGAGGTACCCGAACAGCTGGTCGAGGAGGGAGACGATCACCATCATGACGATGACGAAGGCCAGCACCACTCCCGTGAACGTCAGCAGCTCCTTGCGGGTGGGGGTGACCACCTTCTTGAGCTCCTGCACGACCTGCTTGATGAAGAGCACCAGCCGGGCGAAGGGGTTGCGTCGCGCGTCCCGCTGCTCGCGAGCCTGCGCGACGATCTCCTCGCTCGGCTCGTCGACGATCTTCCGCGCCACGCGTGGGTCCCTTCCTGCATTGCTCGGCTTTCGCCCGGAGTTCGGGCGAGCCGCGATGTCACGCGCCCGGGGACCCGTTCCATCTAGCAGGGCGGACAGGACTCGAACCTGCAACCTGCGGTTTTGGAGACCGCTGCTCTACCAATTGAGCCACCACCCTCTGCGTCGACACCCGCCTGCCCTCGTGCGCCACGACCGTGCGGACACGGACGGAAGAAGGCGCGGAAGAGCATGGCGGAGATACCGACCCGGACGAGTGTACCAGCATCCGCGCCCGCCCGGTCGGGACGGCCGTCCGGGCACCGCGGCACCCGCGTGGCGCCCCGGCCGGATCCCTATGCTCATGGCATGGCCGAACCGCAGAGCACCGTCCCCCTCCGCCGCGTCTCCACCCGCATCGGATCCATCGCCGAGTCCGCGACCCTCAAGGTCGACGGCAAGGCCAAGGCCCTGCAGGCCGCCGGACGCCCCGTCATCAGCTTCGCGGCGGGCGAGCCCGACTTCCCGACGCCCGACTACGTGGTCGAGGCCGCGGTCGAGGCGGCGCGCGATCCCCGCAACCACCGCTACACCGCGGCCGCCGGCCTCCCCGACCTCCGCGAGGCGATCGCCGAGAAGACGCGCACCTCCTCGGGCCTCGACGTGGGGATCGACCGGATCATCGTCACCAACGGCGGCAAGCAGGCGGTCTACCAGGCGTTCCAGACGCTGCTCGACCAGGGCGACGAGGTCCTCGTGCCCACCCCCTACTGGACCACCTACCCCGAGGCCATCCGCCTCGCGGGCGGCGTGCCGGTCGATGTCTTCGCGGGCGCCGACCAGGGCTACCTCGTGACCGTCGAGCAGCTCGAGGCCGCGTGGACCCCGCGCACCAAGGTGCTGCTGTTCGTCTCGCCCTCGAACCCCACGGGCGCCGTCTACTCGCGGGAGCAGACCCGCGAGATCGGCGAGTGGGCGGAGTCGAAGGGCCTCTGGGTCATCAGCGACGAGATCTACCAGGACCTCGTCTACGACGGTACCGAGGCCGCGAGCATCGTCGACGTGGTGCCGGCGCTGGCCGACCGCACGATCCTCGTCAACGGCGTCGCCAAGACGTACGCCATGACCGGGTGGCGCGTCGGGTGGATGGTCGGCCCGGCCGACGCCATCAAGGCCGCGGGCAACCTGCAGTCGCACCTCTCCTCCAACGTGTCGAACGTGTCGCAGCGCGCGGCGATCGCGGCGCTGCGCGGCCCGCGCGACACCGTCGACCGGATGCGCGAGGCCTTCGACCGCCGCCGCCGCACGATCGTCGCCGAGCTCGACGCCATCCCCGGCTTCGTCACGCCCACGCCGCAGGGCGCGTTCTACGTGTACCCCGACGTGACGGGCCTCTTCGGCCGCGACATCGACGGCGTCACGCCCACCACCTCGCTCGAGGTCGCCGACGTGCTGCTCGAGAAGGCCGAGGTGGCCGCGGTCCCCGGCGAGGCGTTCGGCCCGAGCGGCTTCCTGCGCTTCAGCTACGCGCTCGGCGACGACGCGCTCCTCGAGGGCGTGCGCCGGATCCGCGACCTGCTGGCCTGATCCGCCGCCCGCCGGCACCTGTGCGGCGTCCCGCCCCGGCGTCCACGGCTCGCGCTACCGTCGCGCCACGAGCAGCGCAGGACGGGGCACGGTCATGGATCCACGACGGAGCCGTCTGGAGCGCATCCCGGCCGTCGCGATCCTCCTGTCGATCCCCGGGCTCGTCCTGAGCCAGACGGAGCCGTTCCGGGCATCGGCGGCGCTCCTCTGGGGCATCTCGGGTGCGCTGATCGCGGCGTCGCTGGTCACCGCCGTGATCCTCTCCCGCCGCGGCCCGGGTGGATCCTCCTAGAGGGCGAGGCCGACCAGCACGGGCTCGGGCTGCAGGATCACGCCGTGCTCGCTCATCACGCGGCCCTGCACGTAGCGCGCGAGGGCGGCGACGTCCTCGGCGGTCGCGGTGCCGCGGTTGGTGAGCGCGAGCGTGTGCTTCGAGGAGACGGCCGCGCCCGATCCCGGCAGCCGGAACCCGCGGCTGACGCCCGAGTGCTCGATGAGCCACGCGGCGCTGAGCTTCACGCCCGCGGGCTCGCGGCGGCGGCGCGCGGCGGCCTCGCGCTCGATCGCGTCGGCGACCTCCCACGCGTCGCCGAGCGGCACGACGAGATCCTGCGGCGGATCCTCCTGCGGCCAGCGCGGGGCGTCGGCCGGCAGTGTGCGCGCGAACGCGGCGCTGACGATGGGGTTGGTGAAGAAGGATCCGGCGCTCCACGTGTCGTGGTCCGCGTCGTCGAGCACCATGCCCTTGGATGCACGGAGGGCGAGCACGGTCTCGCGCACGCGGGCCACCGGCACGCGGTCGCCGAGCTCCACGCCGAGCGCGCCGGCGAGCTGGGGGTAGGCGATCGGCAGGCCGAGCGCCTCGGGGCCCTCGCCGCGGGTGAGCGCGAAGTCGACCGAGAGCACGACGCCCACGCGGCCGCGCTTGAGGGCGGAGGTGCGGTAGCCGAGGCCGAGGTCGGCGGCATCCAGCCGCTCGACCTCGCCCGTCTCGTAGTCGAGGAAGTCGACACCCTCGAGGACGTCGGCCACCTCCTGGCCGTACGCGCCGATGTTCTGCACGGGCGACGCGCCGGTGGACCCGGGGATCCCCGAGAGCGCCTCGAGCCCGGTGAGGCCCTCGGCCACGGTGCGCGCGACGAGCGCGTCCCACGGCTCGCCGGCCTGCACGCGCACGAGGGCGGTGCCATCCGGGCGCTCCTCGCCGACGTCGACGCCACGGGTCGCGATGCGGATGACGGTGCCCTCGACGCCCTCGTCCGAGATGAGGGAGTTGGATCCGCCGCCGAGGACCATCCAGTCCTCGCCCACGGCCCACAGCCCGAGGAGGGTGTCGACGAGCTCGTCGCGCTCGCTCACGGTCACGAGCTCCTCGGCCGGTCCGCCCACGCGCAGCGTGGTGAGCTCGGCGAGCGGGGCGTCGCGGTGGGTCTCGATCGTCACGGTGGCCCTACGCCAGCCGGACCTGCGCCTGGGCGCGGCCGAGGACGGTCTTCCCGTCGACCGAGACCGCGATGTCGATGCGCACGGTGCCCGCCTCGGCGTCGATCGCGCCGACCTTGGCGGAGATCGCGAGGTGCTGGCCATCGGCCGGATCCACGACCACGGGACGCGTGAACCGCACGCCGTAGGACACGATGCGCGAGGGATCGCCCGCCCAGTCGGCCACGGGCTGCACGGCCTGGCCCATCGTGAGCATGCCGTGGGCGAGGACGCCCGGCAGCCCGACCGATGCGGCCACGTCGTCGCGGTAGTGGATGGGGTTGAAGTCGCCCGACGCGCCCGCGTAGCGGACGAGCGAGTCGCGCGTGAGGTGCACGGAGCGCTCCGCCACGACGTCGCCCACGGCGAGGTCGGCGAGCACGGGCACGGGTGCGGCGCTCACGCGTCGTCCCCGCGGACCACGAGGGTGGAGACGGCCGTGACGACGTGCGCTCCCGTGGCGTCCGTCATCGCGGTCTCGGCGGTCACCATCGCGTTGCCGCCGAGGGTCGCCACCTTCGTGACGGTGAGCGTCGCGGTGAGCTCGTCGCCGGCGACCACCGGGCGCGAGTGCGCGAACGCCTGCTCGCCGTGGACGACGCGACTGAAGTCGATGCCCGCGTCGGGCTCGTCGAGCAGCTGCGCGAGCGCCGCCTCCTGCACGACGACGGGGAACGTGCTCGGCGCGACCACGTCGGCGTGGCCGGCGGCGCGCGCCGCCTCGGGGTCGAGGTGGACGGGGTGGGTGGCGCCGACGGCGCGGGCGAACTCGCGCACCTTCTCGCGTCCCACCAGGTACGGGGCGGCGGCGGGGAGCACGCGACCCTGGAGGTCTGGATTCACTGGCACCGGACGATCCTACGCGGCGGCCGTCCGCGCGCCCCGGGCGGGCCGCCCCTCCCCGGGTACGCGAGAGCCCCGGCCCCCACTTCTCGTGGGGACCGGGGCCCGGGTCGCGATGCCGCTCGTGCGGCGTCAGCTGCCTACTGGCAGGAGTCGCACTGCAGGAGCTCCATGGGGTCGACGGGGATCGCGTAGCCGCCGACGGTGTCGTTGTTGTCGTAGTCCATGGGTGCCTCCCGTTGTGTCTGGTCGGGAGCCGCCGGTGCGGCTCCTCAGGTCTCGTGGCTCTCGCCCCGATGGCCTCCGGTTCCGCGTCTTCGCGAGGATCCGGGTTGCTCGGCCACCCGGTGGGGCGGTGAGGTTCTCCACTATATAACCCGAACTACAGACCTGTCATTCCACTACATCTAGTGTTTCGGCGTGTCGCGGCGCCTTCCGCGTCGTCATGCGGATCCGGGCACGCGGCGTGGATCCGGCGCTCGTGCGGACCCGGCGTGTCGGCCCGCGGACGGACGGCGACGACCGGTCGCGGAACGCGCGAGGGCCGCCGCGAACGCGTCGCGGCGGCCCTCGTGCGCTCGGGGAGCGGGGTGCGGATCAGGCGCCGCCCTCGCGTGCCTCCTTCTCCTCCTCGGACTCGCTCGCGGTGTAGTCGCCGCCAGCCGGCGCCTCGCGGCGCTCCTCGTCGTGCGCGTCGGGGACGGGGTTGCCCTGGGTCTTGTAGAGCACGTCGTCGTGCTCGGCGCCCGTGGCGTGGTCGTGGTCGGTGGGATCCGTGGAGTCGTGGTGGGTCATGCCCGGAGGCTACGCCGCGGAGGCGGGTGCCGGAAGGGCGACGGTCCCGGCTGGACACGCAGGCCCGGCCGCGGCGGGCGGGCCTCACCAGCCGACGAGGCGGGCACCGCGCGCGGGAACGGGAAAGGCCCCGGAACCTGGCGAGAGGTGTCCGGGGCCTATCGAGGAGGACGGACCCCGAGGGATCCGCGCTTCCGTAGCGGGAGCGGGACTTGAACCCGCGACACCACGATTATGAGCCGTGTGCTCTAACCACCTGAGCTACCCCGCCACGATCCCCGTGGCCGTCCGCGTGGGAGGCCGGGGATCGAGCCCCCAGTGAGGATTGAACTCACTACCTCTTCCTTACCAAGGAAGTGCTCTACCAATGAGCTATGGGGGCGTGCCCGGGCGCGTCGGAGACGCGCTGGAACCATACGACGATAGCAGGTCCGGGACCGCCCCCGAGACGCGGGACGGCCCCGGACCGGGGCACGGCGGGCGAGGGCGGGATCAGACCGCGGAGAGCTCGCGGACCTCGTCGGTCGTCAGCTCGAGGTCCATGGACGCGAGCAGGTCGGGCAGCTGCGTCAGGTCCCGCGCGCTGGCGATGGGCGCGGTGACCGAGGGCTGGGCCCGGAGCCAGGCGAGCGAGACCGTGGTGACGGAGACGCCGTGCGCCTCGGCGACGCGGTCGAGGACCTCGAGGAGGGCGCGGCCGTGGTCGTCGTAGTACTTCGATGCGCCGCCGGCGCGGGGGCTGTCGACCTCGCCGCCGCGGTACTTGCCGGTCAGGAAGCCGCTCGCGAGGGCCGAGTAGGGCGCGGACGCGATGCCCTCGCGGATCAGCAGGTCGGCGAGCCCTCCCTCGTAGGCACCGCGCTCGACGAGGTTGTACCGGTTCTGCAGCACCTCGAAGCGGGCGACGCCCTCGCGGGCGGAGACGTCGAGCGCGGCCTGCAGGCGCTCGGCCGTGAAGTTGGACGCGCCGATCGCGCGCACCTTGCCCTCGGCGACGAGCTCGGCGAGCGCCGTGACGGTCTCCTCGATCGGGGTGTCCTGGTCGTCGATGTGCGCGTAGTAGAGGTCGATCGCGTCGACGCCCAGACGGCGGAGGCTGGCCTCCACGCCGCGGCGCACGCTGTCGCGCGACGTCCCCTTGGCGGACTCCAGCGAGCCGACCTTGGTGGCGATCACGAGGTCGTCCGGACGTCCGCGGGCGGCGAGCCAGCGTCCGATGATCTCCTCGGACTCGCCGCCGGAGTTGCCGGGCTTCCAGGCGGAGTAGACGTCGGCGGTGTCGACGAAGTTGCCGCCGGCCTCGACGTACGCGTCGAGCAGCTGGAAGGAGGTCGCCTCGTCGGCGGTCCAGCCGAAGACGTTGCCGCCGAAGGACAGGGGGCTCACCTCCATGCCGCTGGATCCGAGGGGCACGCGTGCGGGGTTCGTCATGGCTGATCTCCTTCGTCCGGTGATGACGGCGGGCGGCCGCCTCCAGGGTCAAGGCGCCACGGGCGGCCGGCTATTCCGCGGCTCCCCAGGCCACCGGCGTCGGCGAGGGCGGCCGGGGGCGGTCGCCTAGGCTCGATGCATGACTTCGCCTGCCCCCACAGCCCTGTCCACGGCTGCCCGGGACGACATCTCGACCCACCCCGACAGCACCCCGCAGCACGGCACCGGATCCGAGTGGTGGCGCACCGCCGTCATCTACCAGATCTACCCGCGCTCGTTCGCCGACTCCGACGGCGACGGCATCGGCGACCTCCCCGGGATCACCGAGCGCCTCCCCGCGCTCCGCGAGCTCGGGGTCGACGCCGTCTGGCTCTCCCCCTTCTTCCTGTCGCCGCAGAACGACGCGGGCTACGACGTCGCCGACTACTGCGCGGTGGATCCGCTGTTCGGCACCCTCGACGACTTCGACCGGATGCAGCGCCGCGCGCACGAGCTCGGCCTCCGCGTGATCGTCGACATCGTCCCGAACCACACCTCCTCCGCGCACCGCTGGTTCCAGGAGGCGCTCGCGGCCCCCGCCGGCAGCGAGGAGCGCGCCCGCTACATGTTCCGCGACGGGAAGGGCGCCGACGGCGAGCTGCCGCCGAACAACTGGGAGTCGATCTTCGGGGGTCCCGCGTGGACGCGGCTCACCGAGGCCGACGGCACGCCCGGACAGTGGTACCTGCACCTGTTCGACTCGTCGCAGCCCGACCTCGACTGGACGAACCCGTGGGTGCGCGAGCGCTTCCGCGAGATCCTGCGCTTCTGGCTCGACCGCGGCGTCGACGGGTTCCGCGTGGACGTCGCGCACGGCATGGTCAAGGCGCCCGGCCTCCCCGACTACACGCCGCCCGAGGGCCAGGGCAGCATGGGCGGCGCCGGCGGCGTCGACGACCAGCCCGCTCCCCCGCCGCCGTACTTCGCGCAGGAGGGCGTGCACGAGATCTACCGCGAGTGGCGCGAGATCTTCGACTCCTACGAGGGCGACCGCGCGATGGTCGCCGAGGCGTGGGTCGAGCCGCTCGCGAAGCTCGCCGACTGGGTGCGCCCCGACGAGATGCACCAGGCCTTCAACTTCAGCTACCTCGAGACGCCGTGGGACGCCGCAGCGCTCCGCCGCACGATCGACGCGTCGCTCGCGACCTTCTCCTCCGTGGGCGCGCCGAGCACGTGGGTGCTCTCGAACCACGACGTGGTGCGGCACGCCAGCCGCCTCGCGCTCTCGGGCGAGAACCCGCAGGGCGTGGGCATCGGGCCGGAGTCGACCGTGACGGTGGACGAGGAGCTCGGCCTCCGTCGCGCGCGTGCCGCCAGCGCGCTCATGCTGGCGCTCCCCGGGAGCGCGTACATCTACCAGGGCGAGGAGCTGGGGCTGCCCGAGGACATCCGGCTGCCGGATGCGGCGCGCCAGGATCCGACCTTCCACCGCACCGCGGGCGAGCGCTACGGCCGCGACGGCTGCCGCGTGCCGATCCCGTGGGAGGCCGGGAAGCTGTCGTACGGCTTCAGCGACGGCGACGCCAGCTGGCTGCCGCAGCCCGAGGACTGGGACCGGTTCGCGCGCGACGCCGAGCAGGCGGATCCCGCGTCCACCCTCTCCCTCTACACGGAGGCGCTGCTGCTGCGCCGCGAGCACGGGCTCGCGCTGGGCTCGCTGGCGTGGATCGACGCGGAGGGCGACGACGTCGTGGCGTTCGCGAGCGCGGGCGTCACGGTCATCGCGAACCTCGGCGACGCGTCCGTCCCGCTGCCCGAGGGCCGCGTGCTGCTCGCGAGCCGGCCGCTCGACGGCGACGCCGTGCCGTCCGACACGACCGTGTGGCTGATCCGGGAGTAGTCCCGTACCGGACGCGACGACGCCCCCTCGCCTTCGGGCGAGGGGGCGTCGTCGTGCGCGCGCTGCGCGGGCTAGTTCGCGTGCTCCTTCAGCCAGGCGAAGGGATCCACCGGGGTGCCGTCCGCGACGTGGATCTCGAGGTGGAGGTGCGGGCCGGTGGAGGCGCCCGTGTTGCCGACCTGGCCGATCTGCGTGCCCACCTTGACGGCGTCGCCGACTTGGACCCGGAGGGACCCCGGCAGCATGTGGCCGTAGACGCTCGTGACGAGCTGCCCGTCGATCACGTGGTCGATCACGAGGTGGACGCCGAGACCGGTGTCGCTGTTGACGGCCTCGCGGACGACGCCGTCGGCGATCGCCTGGATGGGGGCGCCGAGGCCCGGCGCGAAGTCGACGCCCTTGTGATCGCTCGAGCAGCCGTTGGAGCAGGGCGCGATGCGGTGGCCGAAGACGCCGCTGATGGGCACGCCCGAGGCGAAGGGCCATTGGATCGTGCCGTTGATGTCGTTCGTGAAGGCGCCGGCGCCCTTCGACGTCTGGGCGAGCATGATCTGCTGCGGCGTCGTCGCCGTGAACGCGTCGTCGGTGCCGCCGACGACCGTCGCCGCGGGGGCCGCGGAGAGCGCGACGCTCTGGCTGGGGACGGACGTGGCCGGCGCGTCCGTGACGACGTTCGCCTGCGCCATGTCCTGGCCGGTGAGGAACGCGGAGGACGGCAGGGAGGTCGCGATGGTGACCGTCGCGACGAACGCCATGGTGAGGAGCGTGAGGCCGCGCGACGCGTTCGAGCGGCGGCGGCCCGCGGCGGACTCGGGCGCCGGAGCGGCGAGGGCGGGGCGCGTGGAGGCCGGGATGCGGCGTCCGCGGACGCGGGCGTGCGGCGCGGCGGCCGGCACGCTCGCGCGCTTCGCCGGCACGTAGGAGGAGCGGCGCGACTCGGGCGCGGCGGAGGATGCGGCGCGGAGGCGACGGGCGCGGGTCGCGAACGGGACGGTCTCCGCGGCGGTCGCGGCGGCGGGCTCGGCCTGCGCGGGGAGGTGCGTGCTGGGGGCGGCGGGGGCCTCCACCGGGATGTGGATGGTGCGGGGCGCGGGGGCGATCGGCGCATCGGGGGCGACCTCCGCGTCAGCGGCGGCCGTCGTCCCGGGGGCGACCTGCTCCGGCTGCGCGTCCTCGAGGGGAGCGGATCCGCCCGCTGTCGCCTCGACGGCCTCGGCCGCCCGACGCTCCGCCTCGCGGCGCTCGCGTCGCGTCGGGTACACGGTCCCTGCGGTCTCGTCGGGGGTCAGCACGAGGGCCGCCGGTCGGAGGTCTGGGGGGCACGCGAGGCGTGGAGGACGGACAGGATCGTGGGACTCCTAGTGCGAGGGACAGGTGCTGCGCCGTGCGGGCCGAGCGGTGTCGGGGCGTGCGCGAGCGACCGGTTCCAGCCCGGTCGCGATGTAACGGATCGGTAAAGGCTAACCGCCGGAAGGGATTCGCGCCACCCGGGGGATGCGCGCGAGGGCGCCGAGGGGCTAGGCGCGCGGGCGCTCCAGCCGCTCCTCGAGGGCGCGCGCGAGCTCCGGATCCGCCGCGATCAGGAGCTCGTCCGACGCGGGTCCGCCGCCGATCCCGGTCACGCGCGCACCCGCTTCCGCCGCGATGAGGGCGCCGGCCGCGTGGTCCCACGGCTTGAGCCCGCGCTCGAAGTAGGCGTCGGTGCGGCCCGCCGCGACGTTGCAGAGGTCCAGCGACGCGGCGCCGATGCGGCGGATGTCGCGCACCTCGCCGAGCAGATCCGTGATCACGCGGCCCTGCCGCATGCGCGTCTCCGCGCCGTAGGAGAAGCCCGTGCCGACGAGGGCGAGGGCGAGCGGCACGTCGGCGTTGACGGCGAGCGGCCGGCCGTCGAGCGCGGATCCGCCGCCCGCCGTCGCCGTGTAGACCTCGCCGAGGGTGGGGTTCACGACGCAGCCGGCGCGGGCGGTCCAGGTGAGCGGATCCGCCTCGCCCTCGACCACCGCGATGCTCACGGCCCACGCGGGGATCCCGTAGAGGAAGTTGACGGTCCCGTCGATGGGGTCGACCACCCAGGTGAGGCCGGACGTGCCCGCCGTGCCCTCGGACTCCTCGCCGAGGAAGCCGTCGTCGGGGCGGACGTCCTGCAGCGCCCGCCGGATGAGGTCCTCGGTCTCGCGGTCCGTGTGCGTGACGATGTCCTCGGGGCTCGACTTCGACGCGGCGACCTCGACGCCCTCCCGGCGGCGGCGGAGCGCGAGCTCCCCGGCGCGGACGGCGATGTCGCGGGCGATGGACAGGAGCGCGGTGTCACCGGGGGTCGTCATGCGACCAGCCTGGCAGAGCCGTCGGGGACCCCGCGGCGGGACGACTCAGGCGGGCGGGACGGCTCAGGCGGGCGGGACGGCTCAGGCGGGCGCGACGCCCGTGCGCTCGTCCACCACCGGGGTGTGCGACGCGGCCTCGCGGAGGTGCCCCCGCTCGATCCGGCGCGCGTTCCACAGCAGGGTCACGCCCAGCACCATCAGCCCGCCCGCGGCCAGCAGCGCCCATGCGCCGCCGACGTGCGTCGTGATGAGCGCGGCGACGAGCGCGCCGAGCCCCATGCAGACGATCGCGCCGATGCGACGGGCCCACGCGGCGCCCGTGCCGCCCGCGACGCGGCTGTCGGAGGAGAGGTTCACCATCGTCATCGTCACGACGACGGTGGAGAGGTCGCGCAGGCCGATGCTCTTGACCGCGGCCGCCTGCGCGCCGAGCAGCAGCGCGAGGACGCCCGTGATGGCGATCATCACCCCGGTGTCGAGCGTGCCGACCGCGAGCCAGACCACCGCGAGCGCGAGGGTCGTGAGCGTGCCCGTGGCGAGGATCCAGACGGACGAGCGCGGCAGGTGCACGTCGGTGGGCGCGCGCCGGGCGATGCGCGACGCGATCACCGCGCCGAGCATGAAGGCCACGAGCGCCACGAGGTTGTTGAGCACGGGGATGCCGGCGACGCCCACCAGGCCGAAGCCGATGAAGAGCACGTTGCCGGTCATGTTGCCGGTGAAGACGCGGTCGAGCGCGAGGTAGCTGACGCCGTCGATGGCGCCGGTCGCGGTGGTCATCACGAGCAGGGCGGCGATGTAGGAGCCCTCGGGCCAGGGACGGGACACGGGCGCTCCTCGACGGTCGGGCGACGGACCCTCTCACCCTAGGGCGGGTCGGCCGCCGCCGAGGTCAGGCGGGGAGCCCGTCGGGATCGCTCGCCGCCGGGTCGGCGGCGCCCTCCCGGATGCGCGTCCGCTCGATGCGGCGCGCGTTCGCCAGCAGCCCGACCCCGACCGTCATCAGCGCCCCCGCGACGAGCAGCGCCCACGGGGCGCCGATGCGCGTCGTGATGAGCGCCGAGACCAGCGCGCCGCTCGCCATCGCCGCGATGGCACCGAGGCGGCGGCGCCACGCGGCACCCGTGCCGCCGGCGACGCGGCTGTCCGAGGAGAGGTTCACCGCTGTCATCGTCACGACCACGGTGGAGAGGTCGGAGAGGCCGATGCTCCGCACGGCGGCCGCCTGCGCGCCGAGCAGGAGGGAGAAGAGCCCGGTGATCGCGATCATCACGCCCTCCTCGAGAGCGCCGACCGCGAACCAGACCCCCGCGAGCGCGAAGGTGAGCAGGGTGTTCACGACGAGGATCCCCACGGCCGGCCGCGGCAGGCGCAGGTCGGTGGGCGCGCGGCAGGTGATGCGCGACGCGATGACCGCGCCGGCCATGAACGCGACGAGCGCCACGGCGTTGTTGAGCACGGGGACGCCGGCGACGCCCACCAGGCCGAAGCCGATGAAGATGACGTTGCCGGTCATGTTGCCGGTGAAGACGCGGTCGAGGGCGAGGTAGCTGACGCCGTCGATCGCGCCGGTGGCGGTCGTCAGGACGAGCAGGGCGGCGACGTACGCGCCTTCGGGCCAGTGTCGGGGCATGGGGAGGCTCCTCGATGTCGGGACGAATGGCGCCCCAAATTAGGGGGCGCCCCTCCGTGCCCCCTGGGATCAGGCGCTCTCGTCCCGCGTCGCCCGCGCGGCCGCGGATGCCAGACGGGACACCTCGTCGTCGTCGAGCACGAGCTGCGCGGCGGGCATCAGCTGCCGGATCTGCCGGGCCGTGCGTGCGCCGACGAGCGCGCTCGCGATACCGGGCCGACCGAGCACCCACGCGATGGCGACCTCGGCGACGGTGACGCCGCGCATCCGCGCGATCTCCTCGGCGGCGCGCACCGTCGCGTGCCCGCCCGCCGTCATGTACTGCTCGGCGTCGAGGGCGCGGGCCGACGGCACGGCGGGCGCGCCCGGCAGGTACTTGCCGGTGAGGAACCCCTTCGCCAGCACGCTGTGCGCGACGAGGCCGAGACCCTCCTGTCGGACGAGCGCCTGCAGCCGACCCTCCGCGTGATCCCGGGCCAGCAGGCTGTACTCCTCCTGCACCACACCCACGGGGACCGCGCCGGATCCGTGCGCGAGCGCGAGCGCCTCCTCGATCCGCTCGGGGCGGAAGCCGGAGACGCCCACGAGCCGCGCCTTGCCCTCCTTCACCAGGTCGGACAGCGCGGCGACGGTCTCCTCGAGCGGCGTGCGGGTGTCGTCGAGGTGCGCGTGCACGACGTCGACGTGCCCGGTGCCGAGGCGGCGGAGCGAGGCGTCCACGCCGCGGCGGATGGACGCGGCCGACGTGCCCGGGGCGTCGCGGCTCTTGCCGACCTTCGTGCCGACGACCACCTCGTCGCGGCAGCCGCGCGCGGCGAGCCATCCGCCGATGATCGCCTCGGACTCGCCGCCCGCGTGGCCGGGCACCCACTGCGAGTACGAGGACGCGGTGTCGACGAAGGTGCCGCCCTCCTCCCGGTAGGCGTCGAGGATCGCGAACGCCTCCTCGCGGTCGGTGGTCCAGCCGAAGCCGCTCGTGCCGAGGCCGAGCGTGGAGACGACGACGCCGGACGTGCCGAGGGCGCGCGTGCGGGGGCCGGGTGCGGCGGGGAACATCGGTGGTGGATCCAGGTCGTCGGGCGCGCGGGCGACTCTGCCTGCGCGGGCGGGCCCCGACGGATGCGTCGAGGCAGACGAACGGCCCCGCGCGAGCGGGGCCGTCCGGTGCGGTGGCGAGTGAGGGATTCGAACCCCCGAAGGCTGAGCCGTCTGATTTACAGTCAGATCCCTTTGGCCGCTAGGGTAACTCGCCATGCGCACCCGACCTGTGTGATCACGGACCGGAGACGCTCGTCGATGATAGCGGGCGCCGGCCCGCGAACCGAAATCGTCGGATCCCCTCGCCGCGGGCCGCAGCCGCCCGTCCCTTAACATGGTCGGCATGGCAGATTCCTCGTTCGACGTCGTCAGCAAGGTCGACCGCATGGAGGCGGACAACGCCGTCCACCAGACCCAGAAGGAGGTGGAGCAGCGCTACGACTTCAAGAACGTGGGCGCCTCCATCGAGTGGAGCGGCGACACCATCCTCATGAAGGCCTCGAGCGAGGAGCGCGTGAAGGCGATCCTCGACGTGCTGCAGACGAAGATGATCAAGCGCGGCATCGGCCTCAAGAGCCTCGAGGAGGGCGAGCCCTTCGCGTCCGGCAAGGAGTACCGCATCGAGGTCACGCTCAAGCAGGGCATCGACCAGGCCAACGCGAAGAAGATCGGCAAGATCATCCGCGACGAGGGCCCGAAGAGCATCAAGAGCCGCGTCGAGGGCGACGAGCTCCGCGTCTCGAGCAAGAGCCGCGACGACCTGCAGCAGACCATCGCGCTGCTCAAGGGCGCGGACGTCGACCTCGACCTGCAGTTCGTCAACTTCCGCTGATCCGCCGGCGTCCGGTGCCCCGGACGGCCGTGTCCGCGGGGCGCGCGGCCCGTCGGCGGAGGGGTCCCGGCGGATAGACTCCGCCTGATGGACCCCTCGATGACCACCCTCGTCCTCGCGGGGCTCGCGGTCGTCGTCGACTTCATCGTGCGCGTGGTGGCCCTGCTGGTCATCCCCCGGAACCGCCGGCCGTCCACGGCCATGGCGTGGCTGATGGCGATCTTCTTCCTGCCGTACATCGGCATCTTCCTCTTCCTCCTCATCGGCTCCACCCGGCTGCCGAAGCGGCGCCGGGAGAAGCAGCAGGAGATCAACCGGTTCATCATCGAGTCGACCGAGGGCATCGAGCGCGTCACGCGCGAGCACTCCTGGCCGTCGTGGCTCGACTCGGTCGTGGAGCTCAACCGCACGCTCGGCTCCATGCCGCTCGTGGGCGGCAACCGGGCGAAGCTCTACAGCCACTACGACGAGTCCATCGCCGCCATGACCGCGGAGGTCGAGAAGGCGACGCGGTACGTGCACGTCGAGTTCTACATCCTCGCGTGGGACGTCACGAGCGCGCCCTTCTTCGACGCCATGGAGCGCGCCGTGCAGCGCGGGGTGACGGTGCGCGTGCTGCTCGACCACATCGCGTCGCTGCGCGCGCCCGGCTACCGGCGGACGACGCGCAAGCTCACGGCCATCGGCGCGGACTGGCACCTCATGCTCCCCGTGCAGCCGCTGCGCGGTCGCTACCAGCGGCCGGATCTACGCAACCACCGCAAGGTGCTCGTGATCGACGGCCGCGTGGGCTTCATGGGATCCCAGAACATGGTCCACCGCAGCTACAACAAGGTCGTCAACCGCAAGCGCGGCCTGAAGTGGCAGGACCTCATGACGCGCCTCGAGGGCCCCATCGTCAGCGGCCTCAACGCGATCTTCATCACCGACTGGTACGCCGAGACCGACCAGCTGCTCGTGCGCGAGACCGAGCCCATCGAGATCGCGGCCTCGGACGACGACGAGGAGCTCGACTGCCAGGTCGTGCCGTCCGGCCCCGGGTTCCCCGGCGAGAACAACCTCCGGCTGTTCAACGCGCTCCTCTACTACGCGCAGGAGCGGATCGTCATCACGTCGCCGTACTTCGTGCCCGACGACTCCATGCGGTACGCGATCACCACGGCCGTGCAGCGCGGGCTCTCCGTGGAGCTGTTCGTGAGCGAGATCGGCGACCAGCCCGTGGTGTACCACGCGCAGCGCTCCTACTACGAGGAGCTCCTGAACGCGGGCGTGCGGATCTGGATGTACCGCGCCCCGTACATCCTGCACAGCAAGCACTTCACGATCGACGACGACGTGGCCGTCATCGGATCCAGCAACATGGACATGCGGTCGTTCAGCCTCAACATGGAGGTGTCGCTGATGGTGCGCGGCCCGGGCTTCGTGCGCGAGATGCGGCGGGTCGAGGACGGCTACCGGGAACGCAGCCGCGAGCTCACCCTCGACGAGTGGAGCCGGCGCACGCGCTTCAGCACGGTGCTCGACAACCTCGCGCGCCTGACCTCGGGCGTGCAGTAGACGCGACGGACCCGCGCCGGACGCGGATCAGTCGCGGTCGACGGCCGACGCCCCCGGGAGGCCGTGGTCCTGGCCGTGCTCCTGGGCGGTGGCGCGATCGAGGACGTCCTGCAGCAGGTCGCGCAGCGGCGAGTCGCCCGCGCCCTGGCCGGCGATGTCGCGGCGGACCTGGTCGCCGACGCGCCAGATGACGGGGAGCATCTCGCGCCCGGCGTCCGTGAGGCCGACCGAGAGGCGGCGCTCATCCGTGGTGTCGCGGAAGCGCGTGACGTAGCCGAACACCTCCAGGCGCTTGAGCAGCGGGGAGAGCGTGCCCGGGGTGAGGTGCAGCTTCTCGGCGAGGTCGACGACCGCCTGCGGCTCCTCCTCGTCGAGGGCCAGCAGCACCAGGTACTGCGGGTGCGTCAGGTTGAGCGGCTGCAGCAGCGGCCGGTAGAGCGAGACCACCGCGCGCGAGGCCGCGGCCAGGAGCACGCCGGTCTCGTCCTGCAGCAGTGTGAGCGATCTCTGTGCCATTTCTTTTCCTCTGGCTCGTCCGTACGTCGATGCCGGGGTCTTGGACACTTCCTCCACCGTACGCCTGTCGGAGCGCGGGGACGCTGCGCGCACAGGCAACCATCGGCCGGGGTCGTCCGCGCGCTCACGCGAGCGTACTGGGAGCGGCCGCCACCAGGAGCGCGCCCAGGAGCAGCCACGGGCCGAAGGGCACGGCGGTCGACGCCCGCGCACGGCCGCCGACCAGCAGGGCGGTGGCCGCGACGCCGCCGAGGAGCGTGCCCGCGGCGAGGCCCAGCGCGACCTGCGCCGGCCCGAGCTGCCCGAGCGCCAGGCCGATGACGCCGGCGAGCTTCACGTCGCCCGTGCCGAGGCCGCCGCCGGTCGCGGCCTGGAGGAGCGCGAGCACGGCGACGGCTGCCGCTCCGCACGCCGCCGCCGCGAGCAGCAGGCCGGATCCGCCGGCGACCAGCGCGAGGGCCGCCGCCGCGACGGCCGCGGGAGCGGTGGCGCGGTCGGGCAGGCGGTGCGCCGCGAGGTCGGCGAGGACGAGCACCGGGCCGACGGCCACGAGGAGGAGCGCCACGGGGATCCGCGCGGGCGGCGTCTCGGTGAGGACGAGGGCGGCGAGGATCCCCGCGACCAGGGCGGCGACGACCGCGGCGGCGGCGCCGAGGCCGGGGAGCGGATCCGACGGCCGGGCGTCGAGGCCACCTGGGCGGCGGCCTCCGTCGAGGGCGACGCGGGCGAGCGCCGGGGATGCGGCGCCGAGGGCGGCGCCGGCGAGCCCGACCGCGGCGACGAGGGCGGTCGGGGTGGCGGGGATCACGCGGCGACCCTAGGGGCTGCGGGGCGCGCGCCGGGCGGTGGGGCGACCGGCTGGGGACGGACGGCGGACGGGCGCCCGCGGGAGGAGCGCGGGCGCCCGTCAGCGTCGATCAGGTGGAGCGGATCAGACGGACTGCCGCCGACGCGACGCCTCGAGCATCTCCTCGCGCTCGACCACCTTGATGCGGGCGCGCCCGTGCGGCTGGCCCAGGGCGATCTCGTGCTCGTCCAGCGCGTGCCAGCCGGCGAGGTCGGTGTACTCGATGCCGCGCTCGGCGAGGAGGTCGACGATCGCCTGCTCCTCGGGCGCCTCGGGGGTCCACCAGTCGCCCTGGTCGTTGAGCACGTGCGAGACGGTCTCCATGGCGTCGGACTTGGTGTGCCCGATCAGGCCGATGGGCCCGCGCTTGATCCAGCCCGTGGCGTAGACGCCGGGGATGCGGGTGTTGTCCTCGTCGAGGACCTGGCCCTCGTGGTTCGGGATGACGCCGCGGACCTCGTCGAACGGGATCCCGTCGACGGGCGAGCCGAAGTAGCCGACCGCGCGGTAGACCGCCTGGACGGGCACGTCGCGGTACTCGCCCGTGCCCTCCACGCCGCCGAGGCCGTCCGGCCGGGTGCGCTCGATGCGCAGGCCCGCGACCCGCGGCTCGGCGTCGTCGGACGCGAGCACCTCCGCGGGGCGCGAGTAGAAGTGCAGGTGCAGGCGGCGGGACGCGGATCCGGTCTCCCGCGTGCGCCACTTCTCCAGCACGCGGCTGATGACCATGACCTGCTTGTTGGTCTTCGCGGCCTCCTCGGCGGCGGGATCCACGCCGAAGTCCTCGTCGTGGACGATGACGTCGACGTCGGGCACCTCGCCCAGCTCGCGCAGCTCGAGCGGCGTGAACTTCACCTGCGCGGGGCCGCGGCGGCCGAAGACGTGCACGTCGGTGACGGGCGAGTGCTTGAGCCCCGTGTAGACGTTGTCCGGGATCTCGGTGGGCAGCAGGTCGTCCGCGTGCTTGGCGAGCATGCGCGCGACGTCGAGCGCCACGTTGCCGTTGCCGATGACGGCCACCTCGCGGGCGTCGAGCGGCCAGTCGCGCGGGAAGTCCGGGTGGCCGTCGAACCAGTTGACGAAGTCGGCCGCGCCGTAGGAGCCCGGCAGGTCGATGCCGGGGATGTCGAGCGCGGCGTCGCGGATCGCGCCCGTGGAGAAGATGACCGCGTTGTAGTGCCTCTGCAGGTCCTCCAGCGTGATGTCGCGGCCGTAGTCGACGTTGCCGAAGATGCGGATGTCACCGCGGTCGAGCACGTCGCGCAGCGCGCCGATGATGCCCTTGATGCGCGGGTGGTCGGGCGCGACGCCGTAGCGGACGAGGCCGTACGGCGCGGGGAGGCGCTCGAACAGGTCGATGGAGACGTCGAACTGCTTCTCGGCCTTCAGGATGATGTCGGCCGCGTAGATGCCCGCGGGCCCTGCGCCCACGATGGCCAGCCTGAGCTTGGTCACTGGTGTCTCCGGTTCGTCGTCGTCCCCGTGCCGGCCGTGCGGGGGCGTGGTGGTGCGGATCCCCGCGAGAGCCGGCGGGGACGAGCGGCAGCTAGCGCGTGCGCTCGACGATGGTGTCGGCGAAGCGCGTGAGCGCCTTCTTCACCGGGCCCTCGGGGAGGGGCGCGAGCGCGTCGACCGCGTCGGCGGCCCAGCGGTGGGCCTCCGCGATGGTGCGGGCGGTGACCTCGTGGTCGCGGAGCTCGGCGATGGCCGCGGTGAGGTCGGCCTCGGACTCGGGCGTCTCCTCGTGCTCGACGTCGCGCTGGATCCGCGCGAGCAGCGACGCCGCGGCGGCGTCCGTCTCCGCGAGCCGACGCAGGTAGAGGAGGGGGAGGGTGGCGACGCCCGCGCGCAGGTCGGTGCCGGCGAGCTTGCCGGTCTCCTCGGGCTGGTCGGCGAGGTCGAGCACGTCGTCGACGAGCTGGAAGGCCACGCCCGTGCGCTCGCCGAAGGCCAGCACGGCCGACTCGAGCTCGGGATCCGCGCCGGAGTAGATGACGCCCATCTGCGCGGCGCACGCGATGAGGGAGCCGGTCTTGTCGGCGAGGACGTCGAGGTAGTGCTCGATCGGATCTTGGCTCTCACGCGGGCCGATGGTCTCGTGCAGCTGGCCGAGCACGAGGCGCTCGAAGGTCGCGGCCTGCAGGCGGATGGCGCGCGGGCCGAGGTCGGCCACGATCTTGCTGGCGCGGGCGAAGAGGAGGTCGCCCGCGAGGATGGCCACGGAGTTGCCCCACACGGCCTGCGCGCTCGGGACGCCGCGGCGCATGTCCGCCTCGTCCATGACGTCGTCGTGGTACAGCGACGCGAGGTGCGTGATCTCGATGGCGACGGCCGCGTCCACCACCTGCTGCGTGTTGCCCTCGCCGAGCTGGGCGATGAGGAGGGCGAGCATGGGGCGCACGCGCTTGCCGCCGGCGTCGAGGAGGTAGCGCGTGGTGACGTCGGCCACGTCGTCGGCGAACCGGACCTCGCGGAGCAGCTGCTCCTCGACGAGCGCGAGCCCGTCGTCGATGCTGCGCGCCATCCGCCGGTCGTCCGAGGACGCGAAGAGGCGCTCGGTGAGGCTGGCGTGGGCGGCGACGGAGCTGCCGCGCCGGGCGAGCGGGATGCTCGGACTCATGTTCGGCGTCCTTGTCTGTGGGGTTCGCGCGCGGTCAGGACGCGGCGGGACGGGGAGCGGCGTGACGGCCGGCGGGCTTGACGCCGCGGTGCAGCGCCACGATCCCCGCGGTGAGGTTGCGGTGCTCGACCGACGCGAACCCCGCCTCGCGGAGCCACGAGGCCAGCGTCTCCTGGTCGGGCCAGGCCTGGATCGACTCGTTGAGGTACTCGTACGCGCCGGCGTTGGAGCTCACGAGCTTCACGAGCGACGGCGCGACGGCCTTCATGTAGAGGTCGTAGCCGCGGCGCACGAGCGGCACGGGCGGGGTGCTGAACTCGCAGATGACGATGCGGCCGCCGGGCTTGAGCACGCGGAGCAGCTCGTCGAGGCCCTTGCGCGGCTCGACCACGTTGCGGAGGCCGAAGGAGATGGTGACGGCGTCGAAGGAGTCGTCGTCGAAGGGGAGGTCGGTGGCGTCCGCGTGCACGAACTCGACCCGGTCGTTGCCGGCGAGGCGGCGGCGGCCCACCTCGAGCATGCCCTCGGAGAAGTCGGCGGCGACCACGTGCGCGCCGGACGCGGCGAGCGCGGCGCTCGAGGTGCCCGTGCCCGCGGCGAGGTCGAGGATCCGCTCCCCGGCGACGGGCGCGACGGCCCGCGTGGTGGCGACGCGCCACAGCTGGTCGTTCCCTACCGACAGCAGGGTGTTCGTGCGGTCGTAGGCGCTCGAGACCTCGTCGAACATGGCCGACACCTGGCCGGGCTTCTTGCTGAGGTCTGCTCGCATCACGCCGTCAGTCTATTCGGGCGCGCTGGGCACGCGGTGGGCGGCGGCCGGATGCCCAGGGGCCCATCAGAGGACGGGGGCGACGGGCGCGGACGGGGTCGGGATCCGGGGTCGGCCGACGCCCGGAGAGGCCCGGATCCCCGGCGGTAGGGTGGCACCCGTGACCGCATCCCGCGTCCGAGCGCTCCTCGTCGACACCACCCCCGTCGACTCCATCGCCCGGCTCGTCCCCCTCCTCGACGCCCGGCACCCGCTCCTGTGGCTGCGGCACGGATCCGGGATGGGCGGCATCGGCGAGGCGCTCCGGCTCGAGTTCCGCGGGCCCGACCGCGTGCGGGAGGCCGCCGCCGCGTGGCGCGAGGTGGCCGCCGCGGCGACCGTCACGGATCCGCTCGGGATCCCCGGCACCGGCCTCATCGCGTTCGGCGCGTTCGCCTTCGCCGACGACTCGGCCGCCGCGAGCGTGCTCGTCGTGCCGCGCGTCGTGGTCGGCCGACGGGACGGGGTGTCGTGGGTCACGCGGATCCGGCTGGCCGACCAGGAGGACGGCGACATCGCCTCCCCGCTCGACGCCCTGGCCGCGGGCGCCATCCCCGTGCCGGAGCGCTCCGGCGCCGAGTACCGGCTGCACCTGCGCCCCGGGTCCATGGGACCCGACGACTACGAGGCCGCCGTCGCGAGCGCCGTCGCGACCATCGGCACGGGCCGCATGCAGAAGGTCGTGCTCGCGCGCGACCTCGTCGGCCGCCTCCCCCTCGGCGGCGACCTCCGCCTCGCCCTCAGCCGCTTCGCGCTCGGCTACCCGGACTGCTGGACCTACGCGGTCGACGGCCTCATCGGCGCCAGCCCCGAGACGCTCGTGCGCGTCGGCGGCGGCACGGTCGGCGCGCGCGTCCTCGCCGGCACCGTCTCGCGCGGCGCGGACGCGCGGGCCGACGCCGCCGCGGCAGCCGGCCTCGCCGCGAGCCCCAAGGACAACGAGGAGCACGCGTTCGCGCGCGACAGCGTGCTCGACGCCCTGCGCCCGCACAGCCGCGACCTCGCCACGACCGACGCGCCCTTCACGCTCAAGCTGCCGAACCTGTGGCACCTGGCGAGCGACGTCACGGGCACGCTGGGCGACGGATCCTCCTCGCTCGACCTCGTGGGCGCGCTGCACCCGACGGCCGCGGTCGCCGGGCACCCGACGGCCGCCGCCCTGGAGCTCATCGCCGAGCTGGAGCCCGCCGACCGCGGACGCTACGCCGGACCGGTCGGCTGGGTCGCGGCCGACGGCGACGGCGAGTGGGCCATCGCGCTGCGGGGCGCCCAGGTGGATCCGTCGGGCGCCATCGTCGCGCACGCGGGCGCCGGCATCGTCGCGGGATCCGACCCCGAGCGCGAGCGCGCCGAGACGGCGATGAAGTTCCGGCCCGTCGTGGAGGCGCTGGGCTAGAGGCCGGCGCCGTCCGCCGCGATCTCCTCAGCCCGATCCGGCAGGGCGCGTCGGCGCAGGAGCGCGGGCGCCGCGATCCCCGCGACCACCAGCGCCGCGACCGCGCCGGCCGTGATGCCGGCCACCGGTCCCGCCGCGTCCACCACCGAGCCGACCGCGGCCGCCGCGAGCGCGACCCCCGTGTTGACGGCCGTGTTCACCCACGCGGACGCCTCGGTGCGCACCGACGGCGCGGTCTGCGCGTCGGCGAGGAGGTACCCCGTGACCATCGCGGGCGCGAGGAACAGGCCGACGGGGACGAGGCCGACGGCGAGCAGGAGGAGGCCGATGACGTCCGGCGCGTCGGCGACGCGGGCCGCGACCACGGCGAGGAGGGCCGTCGCGGCGAGCATCGCGGCGACGAGGACGACCAGGCGGATCCGCGCCGGCGCCCGCCACGCGCGCGACCCGTACGCGAGGCCCCCGACCGCGCTGCCCGCGGCGAACGCGGCGAGCAGCGGGCCCGCGAGCGCCGTGCTGCCGGCGCGCTCGGCCAGCGCGGCGACGGCGACCTCGACGGATCCGAGCACCGCGCCCACGCCGAGCAGCGTCACGAGCAGGGGGATCAGGAGCGGCTGGCGGAGCGGATCCGTCGTGCGACGACGCGCGCGCCCGCCATCCGCCCGCGCCTCCGGGAGCGGCGCGACGCGTGCGCCCTGCGCCCGGGACAGCCGCGACGACGTCATGCCGAGCGTGCCCAGCACGCTCGCGGCGGCCGATGCGAGCACGGCGACCTCGGGATCCGCGACCGCGACGAGCGCCGCCACGAGGAGCGGGCCGACCGTGAACACGACCTCCTCCCCCACGGCGTCGAGGCTGTAGGCGCGCGTCCGCATCCGCGCGTCGGGCACGAGCGCCGCCCACACGACGCGCATGGCGGCGCCGAGCGGCGGCATCGGGAGGCCGGCGAGCGCGGCCGCCGCGACGACGACTCCCACGGGCGCGCCGATCCGCACGGCGGCGAGAACGCCGACGAGCCCGAGCGCGTGGGCGACCGCGAGCGCCACGAGCACGGGACGCTGGCCGCGGGCGTCCACGAGCCGGGCCCGGGCCGGCGAGGCGAGCACGTTGGCGAGGCCGAACGCGCCCGTCGCGAGGCCGGCGGCGGCGAAGGACCCCGTACGCGCCTGGACGAGGAGCAGCAGCGCGAGCGCGACCATCGCGAACGAGAGGCGGCCGAGCATCGCCGGGAGGAACACGCGGAGCGCACCCGGCAGCGCCAGGACGGCGAGGTAGCCGGCGGGGACGGGCGGCGGCGTGCCGGCCGCGGTCACGCGGTCGCCGGATCCGCGGGCGCACCCGGCGCCGGCGGCGCGGCGGCGCCCTCCGCCATCGCGAACAGCGCCAGGGTCGCGCTGACCCGCACGTCGTCGTCGCCCGGCCGGCGGGCGGAGTCGTCGTGGAGCACGGTGCCGAGCTCGCGGGCCAGCTCCTGCACGCGGATCCACGTGCCGGTGGAGACCGTGAGCTCGGCGTCCGTGATCATCGGCCGCGTGCCGTCCGCATGCCCTGCCGCGCGGCGGGTGAGCTCCGCCGTGAGCGCGGCGGCCAGCGTCGGCATGCTGCCCCCGGTCAGCGCGTCGAGCCGCTCGCCGCTCGCGGGCACGTGCCGGTAGCGCCGGGCCGCTCCCCCGCGGATCCGCTCGACGCCCGCGTCCTCGAGCAGCCCGGCCTCGCGGAGGCGGCGCAGGTGGTAGCTGACGTTGGCCTGCGTCTCGCCGAGCTCCCGCGCGGCCTCGGAGGCGCTCACGGGTGACCGCGTGCAGAGCGACAGGAGGCGCAGGCGCAGCGGGTGGGCGATGACGCGGAGGTCGCGGAGGTCGGTCTCGTCGGCGGGCACGCGGCCATCCGACCACGTCGGGGGCATCACTGTCAAACATCCGTTTGGGGGTCGGGAGGATGACGCGCATCCGGCCGCGGTCGTGGTCGACTCGGGCGATGACCGCATCCGACCGCACCCTCCCGATCGACGGCCTCGTCAACGCCCGCGACCTCGGCGGCATCCGCCTCCGTGGCGGCGGCACGACCCCGACCGGCGCCCTCGCCCGCTGCGAGGACGCGGACCTCATCACCGACACCGGCTGGGAGCGCCTGCGCGAGCTCGGCTACCGCACGGTGCTGGACCTCCGGCAGCCGGCCGAGCGGGCCCGGGACACGCACCCGCGGCCCGAGTGGATCCACGTCGCGCACGTCGACCTCGACGGCCTCGACGACCACCCGGACTTCTGGGTCCCGTACTGGGACACGGGCCTCGTCGGCACGCCCCTCTACTACCTGCCGCACCTCGCCGAGCTGCCGGAACGGGCGGGCGCCGCCCTGCGGACGATCGCCGATGCCCCCGCGGGTGGCGTGCTCTTCCACTGCGGCGCCGGCCGCGACCGCACGGGCCTGGTCGCGCTGCTGCTGCTCCTCGCGGTGGGCGCCGAGCCGGACGAGATCGTCGACGACTACCTGGAGAGCATCCGCCTCGGGCCGGAGCGGTCGGCGAACCAGGGCCAGCCCGACCTGGAGCCCGCGATCGCGGACCTCCTCGCGGAGCGCGGCACCACGAGCGAGGCGGCGTTCCGGGACGCGATGGCGGGGATCGACCTCGACCGGTTCCTCGACGCGGTCGGCTTCACGGACGACGAGCGCCGGGCGCTGCGCACGTGGCGCGGCGCGATCCCGGCCTGAGCCCGGCCCCCGGACCCGACCCATCCGCTACCGGACGAGCGGCACCTCGATGAGGAGCGGCGCCTCGGACGCCGTCGTGAGCGCCGCCTCCAGCTCACCGTGCGTCGCGGCGCGGAGGTGCGCCCAGCCGTAGGCCCGCGCGAGGCTCGCGAGGTCCACCCGCTGGGGCGTGAACATGACGCGGTCGATGGCGGCGGGCGCCGCGGTGCGCGACACCTCGAGGCCGTCGAAGATCGTGCCGCCGCCGTCGTTGCCGACGATGACCTGGATCCGCGGCACGCGCTCGCCCGTGCCGAGCAGCAGCGATCCGACGTCGTGCAGGAGCGTCAGGTCGCCGACGAGCACGCGCGTGATCCCCGCGGCCGCGCTGCCGGATCCGGCCTGCGACGCCAGCGCGATGCCGAGGCCGGTGGAGATGGTGCCGTCGATGCCGGCGAGGCCGCGGTTGGCATGCACGCGCACGCGCTTGCCGGGGAGCGCGCGGTCGGCCTCGCGGATGAGGCGCGACGCCCCGAGCACGAGCCGGTCGTGCGGCCAGGTGGCCTGCCAGAGCGCGCGCACGAGGTGGCGGCGGGTGACGTCGGCGCGCACGGCGGCGAGCTCGGCCTTCGCGAACTCGCGGCGCTCGGCGGGCGTGGTGCCGGAGGGGAGGAGCGGCGCGGACTCCGCGGCGGTCGCCTCGTCGAGGATCGCACGGCTCGCCTGCACCCACGTGCCGAGCCAGCGCCGGGCGTCAGCGGGATCCGCGGGCTCGCCCACCACGCGCACGGCGGCCGGGTGGGCGGTGACGCGGTGGCGCGGGTCGTAGTCCTCGCCGCCGGTGGATCCGACGACGATCGCCTCCACGTCCTCCCGCCCCACGAGCAGCGGGACCTCGCGCGTGAGCGTGGGGTGGCCGAACACGATCACGCGCTCGACGCGGTCGCCGAAGCCGGGGCGGGCGAGCAGCTCGCGGAAGGAGACGACGAGGTTCGGGCCGAAGTGGGATCCGCTGGAGATCTCGGCCGCGAGCGGCCAGCCGCCGGCGCGCGCGAGCTCCTCGGCGGCCTCGCCCGCGGCGTGGCCGGCGACGACGAGGGTGCGCGGGCCGTGCGGGAGGTCGAGGACGTCGGCGGGCACGGCGGCGGAGGGCTCAGGCGCGGCGGCGGCGTCGTCGTCGGCGGCGGCGCGCGCCTCGGCGACGGCGTCCGCGAGGTCCGGCACCGCGACGGACAGCGGATCCCGGAACGCCACGTTCACGTGCACCGGCGTGCGCTCGTCGCGGGCCCGCCGGTACGCGTCGCGCGCGATCACCGCATCGCGCGCCAGGTCGTCGTCGGTCTCCTCGGGCGCCGGCACGTCGACGACGACGACCCGGTCGCCGAACATGCCGGGCTGGCGGGTGGTCTGGTTGCTGGCGATCCCGCGGAGCTCCGCCGGGCGGTCGCCCGTGAGGAGCAGCATCGGGACGCCCGAGTGCCAGCCCTCGAGCACCGCGGGGTGGAGGTTGGCGACGGCCGTGCCGGACGTGGTGATGACGGGCGCCGGACGGCCGGACTCGACGCCGAGCCCGAGCGCCAGGAACGCGGCGGCGCGCTCGTCGACGCGCACGTGCAGTCGCACGCCGTCGACGCGCTCCAGCTCCGCCGCGACGAGCGCGAGGGCCTGGGACCGGGATCCGGGGCACAGCACGACGTCGGTGACGCCCTCGGCGACGAGCGCCAGCATCATCGCGACCGCGCGATCCGTGGAGGGGTTGCCCGTGCGGGGCGAGGTGGAGGACGGGTGGGGGGGACGGGAGTCGGTCGCGGTCACCGGAGGTCAGGCGTCCCGGCGACCCGGCGCGCGGTCGTCGTCGTCGCGGTTCGGGCGGGTGGGACCGCCTGCGGCGCCCGGTCCCTTCGGGGCGTCCGGGCCCGTGCCGTCGCTGTCGAGGTCGGCGAGCTCCTGCTCGAGGCGGCGGATCCGCTCCTCCTCGGAGCGGGTGCGGCCGAGGCCGGAGAGGAAGTCGGGGTCGTCGTCCGGGCCGAGGCGGCGGCCGGATGCGCGGGCCAGGTCGGTGCGGTCCTTGCCGATCGCGAGCCACAGGATGCCGCCGATGACGGGCACCAGGACGACCACCGCGATCCACACCGGCTTCGGGAGGCCGCGCATGCGGGTCCGCGGCGTCAGGGAGGTGTCCACGATGACGAAGACCGTGAAGAACACGATCACGACGGCGAGACCGATCAACAGGCGGGGCATCTCCCGATGGTAGCTCCGCAACCGGGGAGGACGCCGGGCGTCCAGCGAGTGGGAAGGGGGCGCGGGCCGGACCCCGGCTGGGCGACGACGGCCTGTGCAGGCGACCGGCCCGTCCAGGCGATCGACCTATGCTGACCCGGTGAGTTCCCGTCGCTACTGGCTCGTCTACACCGTCGTCCGCATCCTCCTGTTCGCCGTCCCGTTCGGGCTGGTGGTCGCCGTGAGCCCGGACTTCTGGCCGCTGGCCGCGGTCATCGGCGCGGTCGTGTCGTTCTGCGGGTCCTACATCTTCCTGCGCAGCCAGCGCGAGGCCATGGCGGCGGATCTCGCGGCGATCGCGGCCGGCCGCAAGGCGCCCGTCGAGGACGACGACACCGAGGACGCGGCGATCGACGCGGCCGAGCGCCGGGCCCGCGCGGCGGGTGCCGCTGACGTCGCGGCCGCGCCAGGTGCGGGATCCTCAGAAACGGCCGCCGCGACCCCGCGCGCCGATGGCGAGGCCGAGCGCAGCTGAGGCCGGAGCCGAGATCCCGTCGGGGCTGCAGCCTCAGCGCCCTGCCGGATACGCTCGAGCCGCACCAGCACGGACGTCGACGAGGGGATGCACGCGTGAGCGCCGGACCTCTCGACCTCGCCTTCTCGGCGACCATCGGCGTCACCGTCAAGGGCGACCTGTGGCCGTGCGTCGAGGTCCCCGGCTCCGTGGAGCTCCTCGGGACGGGCAAGGCGGTCAAGGTGACGGCGACCATCGACGGCGAACCGCTGACGGCCGGCCTCCTGCCCACCGGCACCGGCGGCCACATGCTCTCGATCAGCGCGAAGCTCCGGAAGAAGCTGGGCAAGGACCTGGGCGACCAGGTCGCCGTCCGGATCACCGAGCGCCTGACCTGACCGCCCCGCGCGCAGCTGCGTCGCGCGCGTCAGCCCGGGTCCGCGGATCCGTCGCGCTCGATCGGCACGTAGGCGACCCACCTGCCGCCCGACGTCGGGGCCGTGTCGCGCACCGCGGGCGGGGTCGTGCGCGTCGACGGCGTGAGGCGCCCGCCGTCGAGCACGAGGTACCGCTCCCCCGGTCGTGCCCCTGCTACCGCCCGGGAGACGTGCGCAGCGAGCGCGGCGGCCGCCCGCTCGGGATCCGCCGCCGACCGCTCCGCCCACCACGCGCGGAGCGCCGCGTCGACCACGAGCACAGCCCGTCGATGCACGCCCGCCCGCTCGCGGATCGCGAGGAGCCGCGGGTCGTCGGTCGGCCACGTCTGGTGGTCGACCTCGAGCGCGCGGACGAGGGCGGGTTCCATCGCGCTCAGAACGCGAACGCCGCCCCGAGGCCGAGGCCGAACGTCAGCGCGGCCATGCTCGTGAGCTGGAGGGACAGGATCAGCTCCTTGGGGGTGCGGCCCGTGCACGCGATGATCGCGGCCGGCAGCGCCAGCACGAGCGTGAACAGCACCAGCAGCGCCTTCGGGTAGAAGAGGAAGAAGAAGACCACGACGCCGTAGGCGATGGCGATCTCGATGCAGTAGACGATCCGCGAGCCGCGCGGGCCGAGCCGCACCGCGAGGGTGCGCTTGCCGACCTTGCCGTCCTGCTCGATGTCGCGGATGTTGTTGACCATGAGCACCGCGCACGCGAAGCCGCCCGCCGCGACGCCGCCCAGCCAGCCCTCGCCCGTGATCATGCCGATGAGGACGAACTGGGTGCCGGCCGTCGCGACCAGGCCGAAGAAGAGGAAGACGACGACGTCGCCGAGGCCGGCGTAGCCGTAGGGGCGCTTGCCGCCGGTGTAGAAGTAGGCCGCGACGATGGCGACGGCGCCGACCGCGAGGAGCCACCAGTGTCCGGTGATGACCACGATCGCGAGGCCCGCGACCGCGGCCAGGCCGAGGAAGGTGAGCGCCACGGTGAGCACGGTGCGGGGCTTCGCGGCGCCGGATCCGGTGAGGCGGGCGGGGCCGACGCGCACGTCGTCGGTGCCGCGGACGCCGTCGGAGTAGTCGTTGGCGTAGTTCACGCCGATCTGCAGCAGGACGGCGACCGCGAGGCAGAGGAGCGCGAGGCCGAGGGAGACGCCTTCGTCGGGGCCGAGCGCGCGGGCCGCTCCCGCGCCGATCGCGACGGGGGCGACGGCGAGCGGGAGGGTGCGGATGCGCGCGCCGGAGATCCAGTCGCGCGCGGTGGCCTTCCGCACCTTGGCCGGGTTGCCGGAGCGGGCCTTCGCGGGGGATCCCGGGCGGGTGCGGGCTGCGGAGGACGGGGCCTTCCGGGTGCTCTTCTTCTTCTGTGCCACGAGGGGCGATCCTACGCGGGGACTGTCCGCGCGACCCGCCGAGCGAACGCGGAGCTAGCGGCTGCCGCCCACGGGCGACGGCGCCCAGCCGTCCGCCGGGCAGTTCCAGCGCATGATCGCGTGGCGGCCGTGCTCGAAGCCGAGCTCGCTGAGCGTGGAGGTCGAGAGCGTGAGGATCCCGCCGGCCTCCGCGGGCAGGCCGACCCACGCGACGGCGAGCGCGCGGATCACGTGGGCGTGCGCGACGAGGAGCACGTCCTGGCCGGACTCGAGAACGGGCAGCACGCGCTCGAGCACCTGGAGCACGCGGGCGCGGACCTGCCCGGACGTCTCGCCCGGGGTGTCGCCCGCGGGGACGCCGTCGGTCCAGAGGTCCCAGTGGCCGCGCTCGGACTGGATGTCGGCGGTGGTGCGGCCCTCGTACGCGCCGTAGTCGAACTCGACGAGCCGGTCGTCGACCTCCGCCTGGTCGCCATAGCCGATGAGCTCGGCCGTGCGCTGCGCGCGCGAGCGGGGGCTGGCGAGCACGAGACCGAACTCCGTGCCGGCGAGCACGCCGCCGACCGCGCGGGCCTGCTCCTCGCCGGTCTCCGTGAGGGGGATGTCGGTCGTGCCGGTGTGGCGCCCGTTGACGCTCCACTCGGTCTGCCCGTGGCGCACCATGACGATGCGGCCGCGGACCTTCTCCTGCCACTCCGGGGTGCCGGGGATCTCGGCGCGGGCGATGGCCGCGTCCACCTCCGCGTACATCGGCGCCACGTCGTCGCGGGCGAGGCGCTTGGCGGTGGCGGGGTTCATGCCGGTCATCGTGGGGGTCTCCTCCGTCGCCCGGGAGGGGTGGCGGGCGACATCCGACTCTACGCCCGGGCGGATCCACGACCGCAGGGCGGCCGGATCCGCGCGGCTCAGTGCACGTGCTCCAGCAGGTCGAGCCCGACCACGCCCAGGGCGTGCCGCACGGCGAGCCGGGCGCGGAGGTCGGCGTCGTCGAAGTGCACCATGACCGCGTAGGCGACCGCGCCGCGCGGCCCGCGGAGCACGCCGGCCTCGGCCCGCACGCCCGCGTCGACACCCGTGCAGTCCACGAGCGCCATGCCGTGCTCGCCGCCGCGGCCCGCGGACGCGTCGAGCCCGAAGGACGCCGCGACCATCGAGCGGTCGGTGTTGAGCGCGAGCCAGCCGACGACGCGCGTGCTCGTCTCCTCGTCGACCACCTCGCCGTGCACGAGCGACGCGAAGAGCGACGCGAGCTCGCGGGCGGATCCGACGGACAGCTGCGGGGCGTCGTCGGGCCCGCGGGTGCCGCGCGCCACGTCGAGGAGCGCCGTGCGGCGGAGGCCGAGCGACTCGGCGCGCGTGCGCACGGCGTCCAGGCCGACGAGCCCGAGGAGCGCGTTGGTGGCGGCCGCGTCGCCCGTCGCGCCGACGAGCGAGGCGAGATCCGTGACGGGCAGCGACGGCACCACGAGGTGGCGCCAGAGGCCCGCGGTGCCGCCCTCGTCGTCCGGTCGGCGATCCACGAGGTGCAGCGGCGAGAGGTCGCCCTCGGTCATGCGCGCGGACAGCTCGACGAGGAGGAGCACGCGGCCGAGGCCGGCGGCGGGCAGGGCCACGTGGTCGTCGACCGCGAGCACGACGTCGCCCGAGTCGAGGTCGGTGGCGCGGGCCGCGACCCGCATGCCGTCGAGGGCGAGGCCGCCGAGCGCGCGGAACGCGGAGCGGAAGCCGTCGGTGGGCTCCTGCCCCGCGTGGCGCGCGGGACCGCCCCCAGCGTGCCGGGAGCGGCGTCGCGGATCCTCGCCGGTCGCGCTCATCGCACGCTCATCGCCGGGCGCGTCACCAGATGGTGACGCGGGCCTCCTCGTCGAGCCAGAGGCCGTCGCCGGGCTGCACGTCGAACGTGTCGTAGAACGCGTCGATGTTGCGGACGATCTGGTTGCAGCGGAACTCGTTCGGCGCGTGCGGGTCGATGGCGAGCAGCCGCATCACCTCGGCATCGCGGCCCTTCTGCTGCCAGGCCTGCGCCCAGGAGAGGAAGAAGCGCTCGGCGCCCGTCAGGCCGTCGATGACGGGCGGCTCGGCGCCCTCGAGCGAGAGGAGGTACGCCTTCCACGCGATGGAGAGGCCGCCGAGGTCGCCGATGTTCTCGCCGATCGTGAGCGCGCCGTTCACGTGCGGCGCGTCCTCGCCCGTGAGCTGCGCGGGCACGAGCGCGTCGTACTGCTGGATCAGCGACGCCGTGCGCTCCTCGAACGCCGCGCGGTCGGCGGGCGTCCACCAGTCGGTGAGGCGGCCGTCGCCGTCGTAGCGCGAGCCCTGGTCGTCGAAGCCGTGGCCGATCTCGTGGCCGATGACCGCGCCGATCGCGCCGTAGTTCGCCGCCGGGTCCCGCGCCTCGTCGAAGAACGGGAACTGGAGGATCGCGGCCGGGAACACGATCTCGTTGAAGCCCGGGTTGTAGTAGGCGTTGATGGTCTGCGGCGTCATGAACCACTCGTCGCGATCCAGCGGGGCGCCGATCTTCGCGAGCTCGCGCCGGGTCTCGAACCGGGAGGTCGCGCGGACGTTGCCCACGAGGTCGGTCGGGTCGATCTCGAGCGCCGAGTAGTCGCGCCACGTGTCGGGGAAGCCGATCTTCGGCGTGAACTTCTCGAGCTTCTCCAGCGCCCTCCCACGGGTCTCCGCGGTCATCCAGTCGAGGCCCGAGATGGATTGCCGGTACGCCTCGACGAGGTGGCCGACGAGCACGTCCATCTCGGCCTTCGCGGTGGGCGAGAAGTGCCGCTCGACGTAGATCCGGCCGATGGCCTCGCCCATGGATCCCTCCACCAGCGAGACGCCGCGCTTCCACCGCACGCGCTGCTCGGGTGCGCCCGTGAGCGTGCGGCCGTAGAAGTCGAAGGACGCCTCCGAGAAGGCCTTCGGCAGCAGCGCCGCGTTCGAGCGGATGACCTGCCAGGTGAGCCAGTCGCGGAGCGCGGGGATCTCGGCGTCGGTCAGCAGCGCGCCGAGGCCCTCGGCGAAGCTCGGCTCGCGCAGCACGACCTCGTCGAGCGCGGCGGCGGGCGCGTCGAGGGCGTCGCGCCAGACGTCGAGGTCGGCGTCGGCCGCCTTCGACACGAGGTCGCGGAGCCCGGCCCACGTGATGAGGTTGTAGGTGGCCTGGCTGTCCCGGGTGCGGACGTTGTCCCAGTGGGCCGCGGCGATGCGGGTCTCGAGGTCGAGGATCCGGTCGGCGCGGGCGGACGCGTCGTCGAGGCCGGCGAGGTCGAGCATGCGCTCGACGAAGGCGCGGTACGCCGTGCGGATGTCCGCGTGGCCGTCCTCGCGGTAGTAGCTCTCGTCGGGGAGGCCGATGCCGCCCTGCTCGATCTGCACGACGTAGCGCTCGGGGTCGCCCGGGTCGTTGTCGACGAAGAGGCCGAGCAGGCCGCTCACGTTGGTCTGCTCGAGCGTGCCGAGGGCGCGCAGGAAGGACGGCACGTCGGTGACGGCGGCGGCCTGGTCGAGCTGGTCGCGGATCGGCTGGACGCCGAGGCGCTCGACGCGCTCCTCGTCCATGAAGCTCGTGAAGAGGTCGCCGAAGCAGCGCTCCTCGGTGCCGGGCTCGGCGTCGACGGCCTCCTCGATGATCACCCGCACGGCCTCCTCCGCCGCCTCGGCGAGCTGGTGGAACGAGCCCCAGCGGGCCTTGTCGTCGGGGATCTCGGTGCGGTCGAGCCAGCGCCCGTTCACGTGGAGGTAGAGGTCGTCCTGCGGGCGCACCCCCGCGTCCAGCTCGTCGGTGCGGATCCCGGTCGGAGGTGTCTCGGCGCTCATGGGCCCGAGCCTAGGCGTCCTCCCCGTCGGCCCGCCGGGAGCCGCGCGGCCGGCCATGTAAAGCGTGCTTGACACGACCCGAGTGTCAAGCTAGCTTGTCATCCATGCGCAGCGAGGTGAGGGGGCTCCGGACCGCGGCCGGGCTCTCCCAGCAGGGCCTCGCCGATGCGCTCGGCGTCTCCCGCCAGACGATCAACGCGATCGAGACCGGTCGCTACGATCCGTCGCTCGCCCTCGCCGTGAAGACGGCGCGCTTCTTCCACCGATCCGTCGAGGAGGTCTTCCATGTCGAAGACGACTGAACGCCGCGGGATCTCCCGCGTGAACGCGCTGCTCGTGGGGGTGCTCGCCGTCGGCGCCCTCGTCGCCCTGATCGCGGGCAACCCGTACAACGCGATCACGCTCGCGGTGATGGCGGCCATCCTGCTGGGTGGCGCGCTCCACGCGGCCCGGCCCTCGTCGTCCGACGTCACCCGCATCAACGGGCTCGAGTACCGGGACGAGCGCGACGGGCTCCTCGCGCAGAAGGGCTTCGCCGCCGTGGGGGTCGCGGCGCTCGTGATGACCGTGGGCACGTTCTTCGTCACCACGCTGATGGGCCAGGTGCAGTGGTACGTCCTCCCGCAGATGCTCGTGCTCGCTGGAGTCTGGGCCGTCGCGAACTGGCTGGCGGTCCAGCGGAGCTGACGCGCGCACCGGATCCGCCCCCGAAACGCCACCGCAACACGGCGTCGGTACGCTCGCCGATCGGGGCGTCTCCCCACACACCCGCGCGAGAGCAGGCGATCATGGCCCGACAGATCTGGACCCTCCACGGCGACGGCAAGGCGGTCGCCACCTCCGCGGTCGTCGGCCCCGGCGAGCGCCTCACCTGGCCCCGCACCATCGGGCTCGGGATGCAGCACGTCGTCGCGATGTTCGGCGCGACCTTCCTCGTGCCCGCCCTCACGGGCTTCCCGCCCACGACCACGCTGTTCTTCTCGGGGCTCGGCACGATCCTCTTCCTCCTGATCACCAAGAACCGGCTGCCCAGCTACCTCGGGTCGTCGTTCGCGTTCCTCGCGCCGATCGGCGCGGCCAACGCGGCCACGGCGGCGGGCGGCGGCGGGATCGGGGCGGCGCTCGCGGGCATCGTCGCGGTCGGCGTGATGCTCGCGATCGTCGGCGGCATCGTGCAGCTCACGGGCACCGGCTGGATCGACGCGCTGCTCCCGCCCGTGGTGGCGGGCGCGATCGTGGCGCTCATCGGCTTCAACCTCGCCTCCGCGGCCCGCGACAACTTCGTCGACAAGCCCGTGACCGCGACCATCACGCTCGCCGCGGTGATCCTCTCCACGGTGCTGTTCCGCGGGATCCTCGGCCGGCTCTCCATCGTGCTCGGCGTGGTCGTGGGGTACGTCGTGGCCGCGATCCGAGGCGAGATCGTGTTCGACCCGATCGGGTCCGCCGCGTGGATCGGCCTGCCCGAGTTCCACGCGCCCGAGATCACGCCGCAGTTCTGGGCGCTGCTGCCCGCCTTCCTGCCCGTGGTGCTCGTGCTGGTCGCCGAGAACGTGGGCCACATCCGCGGCGTCGCGCAGATGACCGACGGCTCGGTGAACGAGCTGACCGGCCGCGCGCTCCTCGCCGACGGACTGGCGACCGTGCTCGCGGGCCTCGGCGGCGGATCCGGCACCACGACCTACGGCGAGAACATCGGGGTGATGGCCGCCACCCGCGTCTACTCGACCGCCGCGTACTGGGTGGCCGGCGGGTTCGCCGTGCTGCTCGGGCTCTCCCCCAAGGTCGGCGCCGTCATCAACACGATCCCGGCCGGCGTGCTCGGCGGCGTGACGACCGCGCTGTACGGCCTCATCGGGATCATCGGCGTGAAGATCTGGCTGGACAACAAGGTGGACTTCTCGAAGCCCGTCAACCAGCTCACGGCGGCGACCGCGCTCATCGTCGCGATCGCGCCCTTCACCTTCACGCTCGGCACGGTCTCGTTCAACGGCATCGCGCTCGGCACCATCGCGGCCATCGTGATCTACCACGTGATGCACACGGTCGCGCGGCTCCGCGGAACCGACTGACCCGACGGCCGGCCGCGGGCGGTGGATCCGCTCACGGCCGGGCGCCGTCCGCGTGGCCTACCATCGCGGGAGCGCCGCCCGCCGGCCGGGCGTCCGCGAGCCGGGCCCCGCCATCGCGGGAGCGTCCCCGTCCGCATCGACCGCAGGAGAACCACCCGCCATGCACACGCCTGCGCGCCGAACCGGCGCCGCCCGGTGAACGCGGACGAGTCGCTCGCCGCGCATGCCGTCCGCACGCCGGCCCGCGGCATCATGTCGCGCCCGTGGCTGGCGTTCGCGCTCTGCCACCTGTGGCTCATCGCGCTCAACCTGATCGGCCCGACCTCCGCGCTCACCGACGTGACGGACGTCTACCGCGTCTGGATGCAGGAGGGCATGGCAGGCGGCGGCTGGGTGGGCATCGACCTGCCGTGGGTGTACCCGATCCTCGCGGCCGTGCCCATGCTCGTCTCCCTCGTCGGCGGCACCGTCCTCTACGGCACGGTGTGGCTCGCGCTGGTCACGCTGCTCGACGCCGGGGCGTTCGCGCTGCTCCTCCGCATCCGACGCGGACGCGGCCTCGGACCCGCCGCGTGGTGGCTCGGCTTCCTCGTGGCGCTCGGGCCGGTCTCGCTCGGCCGGATCGACGCGGTCACCGTGCCGCTCGCCCTCGCCGGCCTGCTCGTGCTCGCGACCCGGCCCGCCCTCGCCTCCGCGCTCCTCACCGTCGGCGCCTGGGTGAAGGTGTGGCCGGCCGCCCTGCTGCTCACCGCCGTGATCGCCCGCCGCGGGCTCGCGCGCGGCAGGGTCGTCGTCACCGCGCTGGGCACGACGGCCGCGGTCGTGGCCGGATCCCTCCTCATCGGCAGCGGCGCGAACGTGCTGGGCTTCGTGGGCCAGCAGACCGGCCGCGGGCTCCAGGTCGAGTCGACCGCCGCGCTGTACCACCTGTGGCGCATCGTCGCGGGCGACGACCGGTACCGCGTGTACGACGACCTGCGCATCATCACGTTCCAGGTGTCGGGCCCCGGGGTGGACGCGGTCGCGGCCGCGCTGACGCCGATCATGGTGGGCGTCGTGCTCGTCGTGACGCTGCTCGGGATCCGCGCGCACCTCCGCGGCGCCTCCCCCGCCGCGCTGATGGGGCCGCTGTCGCTCGCGCTCGTCGCGGCCCTCATCGTCACGAACAAGGTCGGCTCGCCGCAGTACGTGTCGTGGTTCGCCGTGCCGATCATCGTGATGCTCGTGCACGACCGCCACGCCACCGGCACGGCCGTCGTGGCGCGCCTCGGGCTCGTCGTGGCCGCGCTCACGCAGCTCGTCTTCCCCTACGCGTACACGCTGCTCACGTCCGCGGTCCCGGTGATCACGCTGCGCGACCTCGCGGAGATCGCGCTCCTGGCGGTGGCCGTCGCGCAGCTGGTCCGGCTGGGCGCCGTGGAGGTCGACGGGATCCCCGGGGCCGGGATCGCCCGCGCCCGGCGGACCGCGCCGCGGCCGGTGCGCCCCGCGCTGGGCGCGCGCGTGCTCGACCCCCAGGCGGCGGCGCCCGCCCCTCAGGAGCGCGGCACCGCCTGAGCGAGGGCGGCGAGCACGGCGTCGGACGTGGCGACCGCGCCGAACACGCCGCCCTGCATCGTGACCATCCGGAGCGCGGCGTCGTGGTTGGCCGGATCCGTGGCACCCGTGCAGTCCGACAGCACCAGGCACTCGTAGCCGCGGTCGTTCGCCTCCCGCATGGTCGTGGAGACGCAGACATCGGTGGTGATGCCCGTGAGGATCAGCCGGTCGATGCCGCGCGCCCGCAGCACCAGGTCGAGGTCGGTCGCGTAGAACGCGCCCTTGCCGGGCTTGTCGATCACGGGCTCGCCGGGGAGCGGGGCCACCTCGGGGACGATCTCCCAGCCGGGTTCGCCGCGCACGAGGATCCGGCCGCACGGGCCGACGCTGCCGATCTCGGCGCCCGCGCGCTCCGACCGCCAGCGCTTGTTCGCGGGCAGGTCGGAGAGGTCGGGGCGGTGGCCCTCGCGGGTGTGGATCACCGTCATGCCGAGCGCGCGCACGCGCTCGAGCAGCCGCGCGGTGGGCGCGAGGCCGGCGCGCGTGAGGGCGAGGTCGTAGCCCATGCGGTCGACGTAGCCGCCGACTCCGCAGAAGTCGACCTGCCAGTCGATGCAGACCACGGCGGTGCGCGCGACGTCGACGGCGCCGTCGTAGGGCCAGGCGTAGGGATCCGCCGCGACGGGCGTGGTGCCGGCGACGACCGCGGGCACGGCGACCGCGCTCACGAGCGCGCCTCCCCCGCGTCGACGGCCGCGGCCAGCGGGGCGCGCACCCGTCCCGCGGCGTCCGCGACGACGAGCACGACCGCGCCGACGACCATGCCCACGACCGCGGTCGAGAGGAAGTCGGCGTACGCGTGGGCCACGAGCGCGACGACGGCGCCGACCGCCCAGCCGACGAACGCGGGGGCGCGCCAGGCGCCGCGGGCGACGACGGATCCGGCCGCCTGGCGCCGCGGCGCGAGCAGCAGCTGGTCGACGATGAGCACGGCGCCGATGGGCGGCACGATCACGCCGAGCAGGTTCAGCCACACCTCGAAGTAGGTCCAGATGCCGGCGACCGCGAGGACGACGCCCACCGCGCCGAGCACGAGCGTCGTGCGGCGCATGCGCATGCCGGTGAGCTGGCTCCAGCCGACGGCGCCGTTGTAGAGGCAGTGGGCGCACACGGATCCGAGGTTCACGACCACGAACAGCACGGCGAGCGGCACGAGGGCACCGCCCTGCGCGACGAGGATCCCGAGGAAGTCGCCGCCCGCGGTGCCCGGGTCGGTCGCGCCGCCCAGCGCGACGACGAGGCCGCCGACCACCAGCGCGATCGCGTTGCCGAACGGGAACGCCGCGAGGGTCGCGAGCACGGCCTGCCGGCCCGAGCGCGCCCAGCGCGTGAAGTCGGCGGTCATGGTGCCCGAGTCGGCGAAGAGCGCGACGACGAGGGTCACGGCCGCGCCGAAGCTCAGCGCTCCGGCTCCCGCGGCGGGCGCGGTCTGCAGCTCCGCGCCGCCCGGCCGGGTCGCCACGATGACGACGGCGACCGCGCCGAGCACGAGGTAGAGAGGAGCGGCGACCACGCCGATCCAGGAGAGCGCCCGGATCCCGAGGAGCGTGACCGCGACGAAGAGGAGGCCGGCCACGAGGGTGGTGCCCGTCTGGTCCCAGCCGAGGCTGCCGTGGAGGGTGGATCCGGTGAGCCCGGTCTGGAACGCGAACCAGCCGATGACCACGGTCGCGAGGAAGCCCGCCGGCACGACGTACCCCTTCGCGCCGAACGTGCGCATCGCCATGAGCGCGAAGCTCTCGCCGCTGCGCCCGGCCAGGTAGCTGAGCGCGCCGACGTAGACCATGAGGACGAGCGTGCCGACCGCGACGGCGCCCATGCCCGGCCAGAAGCCGAGCGAGTGGACGACCAGGCCGCCGAACACGGCGCACGTGAGGATCATCGGGAAGCCGAGCCAGACGGCGGCGACCGACGCGGTGCGACGGCGCGCGTGCGGGGGCACGGGCTCCGACTCGTACTCGGAGAAGGCGGGGCGGTCGGCGGGATCCGGGGCGGCGCCGTCAGCGTGGCGCGCGACCGGCGGGGCGGCGGGGTGCGACATGGGAGCTCCTGGGAGTCGGGTGACGCCGGCGGGGGATCCGGCTGCGCCCTATAGGAACACCCGCGCCGCTCTCGCGCGTTTCTGCGGTGTTTCGGGGATGTGAAACACGTCTGGGTGAAGGCCTGGCGGCGGATCCTATAATCGAGTGCATGCCGACTCCCGCCCTGGTCCCCGCCCGTCTCGGCGCCGGGGAGCGCGTGCGGGTGCTGCTCGAGGAGGAGATCCTCGGCGGCGTCATCGCCCCCGGATCCCGCGTGAAGGCCGACGAGGTCGCCCAGCGGATGGGCACGAGCCACATCCCCGTGCGCGAGGCGCTGCGCGCGCTCGAGGCCGACGGCTGGGTCGTGCATCGCGCGCACGAGGGCATGTCGGTGCGGCCGCGCGTGCTGTCCGAGCTGGTGGACCTGTTCGAGGCGCGAGCGCTCGTCGAGCCCCGGGCCGTCGAGCTCGCCGCGGGGCGCCGCACGGCCGACGACCTCCGCGAGCTCGAGCGCGTGATCCGCCTGCAGGAGCTGACCCGGGACCCGGCCGACCTCGCGCGCCTCAACTACGACTTCCACGTGGCCCTCGCGTCCGCCGCGCACAACAGCACGCTGGCGCAGGTCGTCGAGTCGATGTCGAAGCGCGTGCGCTTCCACTACCTGCCCGCCGCGAGCGCGCGCCGGCCCGACTCCCTCGCCGACCACCGCGAGCTGCTCACGCTGGTGGAGCGGCGCGAGGGCGAGCGGGCGGCGGATCTCGCGCGCCGGCACATCGAGGCCACGCGCGTCGACGCGTGCGCGGCGCTCGAGGCGCTCACGCGCGAGGAGTCCACGGCGGCCGAGGCCGCGGGCTAGCGGTCGCCGCCGGCTCGGATCAGAGCCCGAGCAGCCGCTCCAACGCCACGTCCTCGAGGGAGTCGAGCACGAGGTCCGCCCCCGCGTCGCGCAGCTCGTCGGCCGAGTAGTGGCCGCTCGCGACGCCGACCGCGGTCGCGCATGCGTCGTGCGCGGAGGTGATGTCGTTCGGGGTGTCGCCGACGACGAGCACCTCGTCGCGCCGGGGCTCGGCGCCGCGGAGGGTGCCGGCCGTCGCGATCGCCCGGCGGACGACGTCGACGCGGTCGGGCGAGTCGGATCCGTACGCGCCGAACACGAAGAACCGGCCGAGACGGGCGGGCTCCATCTTCGTGCGGGCCGCGCCCTCCATCGCGCCGGAGACGAGGCCGAGCACGACACCCGCGTCGGCGAGCCGGTCGAGCAGGGCCTCCGCGCCGTCGAGCACGCGGTAGCCGTCGGAGACGCGGATGTCGTCGGCGAGGTGCCGGAGGTAGGAGGCGTAGAGGCGCGCGAGCTCGGCGGGCTCCGGATCCCGGCCCATCACGCCGCGGAAGGTGGCGGCGCCGACCAGCGGATCCGTCTCCCCCGCCGACGAGTGCTCGCCGATGTCGGCCTCGACGTCGTGCAGGTCGCGGAACGCCATCGCCCAGCTGCGGGCGCCGGAGCCGCCCGTGTGGATGAGGGTCTCGTCGATGTCGAAGAGGACGGCGGGCGGGGTGGATTTCGTGTCGGCCATGCATCCATCGTGCTCCGGCGCAGCTCCGCGCGGCCCGACCGCGGCGCCCGTCGGATCAGGACGAGCGGCGCGCGCGGACCCGCTCGGTCGTCCGCGCGATGACGCGCAGGCTGTCGATGAGCGTCGCGATCTGCTCGCGGCTGAGGTCGGCGAGCACCTCGTCCTCGTCGGCGACGAGGCGGCGCATCGCCCGGTCGACGCGCTCGATGCCGAACGGCGTGAGCACCACGAGCCGGCTGCGGCCGCCCGCCGGATCCTCCTCGCGCGTGATGAAGGAGCGCGCGGTCAGCCGGTTCACCCGGTGCACGAGGCTGCCCGTGTCGGTGCCGAGGCGCTCGGCGAGCCCGGCGCGCGTGAGGCCCGCGTCGCCCTGCTGGCGGAGCACGGAGAGGAACTCGAACTCGCTCGTGGTGAGGCCCTCGGCGGCGAACGCGCCCTCGCGGATCCGCTGCATCTGCGGCAGCAGGCGCCGGAGCCGGGACACCACGTCGAGCGGCGCGAAGTCGACGTCGGGCATGGCGGCGCCCCACGCGTCGATCACCAGGTCGACGTCGTCGTCATCCTTCATCGGGACTCCCACCGTCGCGTCCACGGTACCCGGAGCGGCGGGCGCGGAGAGACGCTCCGGACGCCGCGGACGGCCGATGTCGCGGGGCGTCGCGGATCGCGGGTCCGGCCGCGGCCTCCGGCAGGATGTGCGCATGACCCGGCCGCTCCCGCTCCCCGACCGCCCGCTGGTGCTCGACGGCGGCCTCGGCACGCTGCTGGAGGCGCGCGGGCACGACCTGTCGGATCCGCTGTGGAGCGCCCGCGTGCTCGCCGACGAGCCGGGCGCGGTGCGGGCGGCGCACGCCGAGTTCTTCCGCGCGGGCGCGGACGTCGCGATCACGGCGTCGTACCAGGTGGGATTCGACGCGTTCGCGGCGCGCGGGCTGAGCACCGCGGAGACCGAGGCGCTGCTCCGGGCGAGCGTGCGGCTCGCGGCCGAGGCGCGGGACGAGGTCGCGCGGGAGGACGCCGCCGGGGCGGGCCGCGACCGGTGGATCGCCGCGTCCGTCGGCCCGTACGGCGCGACGCTCGGCGACGGCTCCGAGTACGCGGGATTCAGCGGCCTCACCCGCGCGGAGCTCCGCCGCTGGCACGCCCCGCGGTTCGCCGTGCTCGCCGACGCCGGCGCCGACCTCCTCGCCTGCGAGACCATCCCGAGCCTCGACGAGGGCCGCGCGCTGGTGGATCTCGCGCGCGGCTCCGGCGCGTCGGCCTGGCTCGCGTTCACGGTCGCGGACGGCCGCCTGCGCTCGGGCGAGCCGATGGCCGAGGGCTTCCGGCTCGCGGATGAGGCCGACGAGATCGTGGCGGTGGGGATCAACTGCGCGCACCCCGACGAGGTGCCGGCCGCGATCGCCGCGGCCCGGAGCGTCACCGACCGGCCGGTGGTCGTCTACCCGAACTCCGGCGAGCGCTGGGACGCGGTCGCGCGCGGCTGGGGCGGCGACCCCGCGCTGCCGTCCGTCGACGCGTGGATCCGCGCGGGTGCGGCGCTCGTCGGCGGGTGCTGCCGGGTCGGCCCCGACGAGATCCGCCGGATGCGCGACGCGCTCGGCTGAGGCCGCGCGCACGACGACGGCCCGCCCCCGCGCGGGGACGGGCCGTCGGGTGCGGGAAGGGTCAGGCGCCCGCGACCGCCTGGCGGAGGCCGTCGGCGAGCGACGTGGTGGGACGGCCGAGCAGGCGCGACAGGTCGCCCGTCTCGTCGTCGAGCTGGCCGGCGGCCGTGGCGGCGTCGAGGCCGACGACGAAGCCGACGGTGCCCTCGTCGAGGCCGGCGCCGCCGAGGATCCGCGCGTGCTCCTCGCTCGAGACCCGCGAGACGGGCACGGGCTGGCCGAGGATCCCGGAGATGGCCTCGGCGAGGTCGTCCTGCGTCCAGCGCTCGTCGCCCGCGAGCTCGAACGTCTGCCCGGCGAGCGAGTCATCGAGGGCCGCGACCGCGGTGGCCTCGGCGAAGTCGGCGATGGTGGCGCTCGCGACGCGGCCGTCGCCCGCGCTCGTGAGGAGCGCGCCCGTCTGCTTCACGGTGTCGACCGTGCCCGCGTAGTTCTCGGTGTACCAGCCGTTGCGGAGCAGCGTGACGGGGACACCCGACGCGGCGAGCACCTCCTCGGTGGCCTTGTGCTCGCCCGCGATGAAGAGCTCGGTGGTGGAGGCGCGGAGGACGCTCGAGTAGAGGATCCGGCCGACGCCCGCGGCCTTCGCGGCCTCGATGACGGTGGTGTGCTGCGGCACGCGCTGGCCGACCTCGCTGCCGGAGACGAGCACGAGCGTGTCGCCGGGCTGGATCGCGGCGGCGACGCTCTCGGCGTCGGTGTACTCGAGGCGCGCGGTGCGGACGCCCTGCGCGGCGAGGTCGGCGAGGGCCTCGGGACGGCGCGCGGTGGCGAGCACGTCGGAGGCGGCGGCGCCGCGGGCGAGGAGGGACGCGACGATGCGCGATCCGAGGCGGCCGGTGGCGGCGGTGACGACGATGGTCATGGGGATGCCTTTCGAGTCGGGAGGAGCGGTACGCCGGGGTCAACGACTCCGTCGCCGAGTACCTTCCCACAGAGGGGTACCCACCTTCTGGTAAGTTGTGCGATGTGACGCAGATGAGCTTCCGGGTGAGCCGCGACCGGCCCGGCGTGACCGAGGGCCGCTACCCCGCGAACTGCCCGTCGCGCACGCTGCTCGACCACATCACGAGCAAGTGGGGCGTGCTCGTCCTCCTCGCGCTCGGGGAGCGGTCGCGCCGCTGGGGCGAGCTGCGGCGCGAGGTCGAGGGCATCAGCGAGAAGATGCTCGCCTCCACGCTGCGCACGCTCGCCGACGACGGGCTCGTCCTCCGCGAGGCGCAGCCCACCATCCCGCCGCGGGTCGACTACCGGCTCACCGAGCTCGGCCACGAGGCGAGCGCCCGGCTCGTGCCGCTCATGGACCTCGTCATGGACATCACCGAGGACACGTCGCCGCTGGCGTCACGCCGACCCTAGGCTTGGTGCGGCCGCCGAGGGATCGGCGCCGACCCGCCCCGCGCCACGGCGCCACCCGGCCAGAGAGAGACCGACGATGCCCTCCCCGTCCGCGCCGACGCTGTCGCGCACGACCGCCCCGACCCGCGACGTCCGCCGTGCGCGCGTCGCCGTCGGCATCCTCTTCTTCACGAACGGCGCGATCTTCGCGAACCTGCTGCCGCGCTACCCGTCGATCAAGGTGGAGCTCGGGCTGACCAACGTCGAGTTCGGCGCCGCCGTCGCCGCGTCGCCGCTGGGGGCGCTCATCGCCGGGCTCGCCGCGGGCGTGCTCATCCGCCGGTACCGGTCGGCGCGCGTGGCGGTCGCCGCGACCGTCGTGGCCTCCGTCGGGATCCTGCTGGCCGGCCTCGCGCCCGGCTGGCTCGTGCTCGCGATGGCGCTGTTCCTCGCGGGCGCCATGGACTCCATCACCGACGTCGCGCAGAACTCGCACGCGCTCCGGGTGCAGCGGCTCTACGGGCGCTCGATCATCAACTCGTTCCACGCGGTCTGGTCGATCGGCGCGGTCGCTGGCGGGATCATGGGCGCGGCCGCCGCGCAGATCCGGATGCCGCTGATCGTGCACCTCTCCATCTCGGCCGCGCTGTTCAGCGCGCTGGCTGTGCTGTCGCTGCTGTGGCTGCTGAAGGGGCCGGAGCCGGAGCCCGGCGAGGGCGGCGCCGCCCATGCGCACGCGCCGGATCCCGAGGGCGACGTCGCGCGCGCCGCCTCCCCCGCGCGCTCGGCCTCGTCGCGAAGTACGGCGTGCTGCTCGCGCTCGTGATCATCGCGTCCGGCGGCGCCATCGTCGAGGACGCCGGCAGCTCCTGGTCGGCCATCTACCTCTCGGGCGACCTCGGCGCCAGCGCGTTCGTCGCGGGCCTCGGCTTCATCTCGCTCCAGGGCATGCAGTTCATCGGCCGGATGCTCGGCGACCGCATGGTCGACCGCTTCGGCCAGCGCGCCGTCGCCCGGCTCGGCGGCGTCCTCGTGCTCGTCGGCATGGGCGCCGCGCTCGCGTTCCCGAGCATCGTCGGCACGATCGTCGGATTCGGCGTCGCGGGCTTCGGCGTCGCGACCCTCATCCCGGCCGCCATGCAGGCCGCCGACGAGCTGCCCGGCTTCAAGCCCGGCACCGGCCTCACCATCGTCGGCTGGCTGCTGCGGCTCGGCTTCCTCATCTCGCCGCCCGTCGTCGGCGCCATCGCGGACGCCTCGTCGCTCCGCTTCGGCCTGATCTTCATCCCGGCCGCCGGGCTCCTCGTGCTCGTGTTCTCGCGCGTGCTGGCGACGCGGCGGGCGCACCCGGCGGCGCAGGCGCTGCCTGCCGCGGCCTCCGTCCCCTCCCCCTAGGGGCGGCTGCGGCCGGATCCGCTCACGGGCTCCTGCGAGTGCGGACGCGCGCGCCGCCGCCCGGGAGAGAGTGGGCGCACGCCGCCCGCCGCGCCACCCGAGAGGATCGCCATGTCCACCGACCTGCCCGGAGGGCTCTTCCCCCTCGCCCACGACCTCACCGTCACGCGCTTCGGCTACGGCGCCATGCAGCTCGCGGGGCCGCGCGTGTTCGGGCCGCCCGCGGATCCGGACGCCGCCCGCGCCGTGCTGCGCGAGGCCGTCGAGCTCGGGATCACGCACATCGACACGGCCGACTTCTACGGCCCCGGCCACACGAACGCGCTCATCGAGGAGGCGCTGTTCCCGTATCCGGAGCGCCTGCACATCGTGACGAAGGTCGGATCCCTGCGCGACGCGAAGGGCCGCTGGCCGCAGGCGCTCTCCGCGGCCGAGCTCCGCCAGGCCGTCTACGACAACCTCACGCACCTGACGCTCGAGGTGCTCGACGTCGTGAACCTCCGCGTCGGCGCTTTCGACAGCCCGACCGACGAGTCCATCGAGGAGCCGTTCACGGCCCTGGCCGAGCTGCAGCGCGAGGGGCTGATCCGGCACCTCGGCGTGAGCAACGTGACGCCCGCGCAGGTGGCCGAGGCCCGCGGGATCGCGCCCATCGTGTCCGTGCAGAACCACTACAACCTCGCGCGCCGCGACGACGACGCGCTCATCGACGAGCTGGCGTCCGACGGCATCGCCTACGTGCCGTACTTCCCGCTCGGCGGGTTCTCGCCGCTGCAGTCGGAGGCCCTCGCCCGCGTCGCCGCCGACCTCGGATCCGCGCCGCTGCCGGTCGCGCTCGCGTGGCTCCTGCAGCGGTCGCCGAACGTGCTCGTCATCGCGGGCACGTCGTCGGTGGCGCACCTGCGGGAGAACGTGGCGGGCGCGCGGATCCGACTGCCGGAGGAGGCGCTCGCGGAGCTGGAGGGGATCGGGGGCTGACGGTCGGCGGCGCCCGCGTGCGGCACCCGGCAGGATGGCCGCATGTCCGTGATCCACCCCGCGCTCGCGCGCGCCACCGCCCGCCCCCGCACCAGCGCGACCCCGGCCGCATGACCGCCCCCGACCGCGGCTCGCCGCCGAGCGACCGCCGCTTCCCGCGGAGCGTCTACCGCGAGGGTGCCGAGCCCGACGTGCGCTTCACGCTCGCGAACGAGCGCACGTTCCTCGCCTGGATCCGCACCTCGCTCGCCCTGATCGCCGGCGGCGTCGCGCTCGAGGCGCTGGGGCTCGGGCTGCAGCCGGGGTTCCGGCTCGCGGCCTCGATCGTGCTGATCCTCACCGGCATCGCCGCGCCCGCGCAGGCGTGGATCGGCTGGATGCGCACCGAGCGCGCCCTCCGCCGCGACCGCCCGCTGCCGTCGGCTGCGCTGTCGCTGCCGCTCGGGATCGCCGTGGTCGCCGCCGGGCTGCTCGTGCTGCTGGGCGTGCTGACGGCGTGAGCGCCCCGGATCCGGCCGAGCACCCGTCCGACCCCGGCCTCCAGCCCGAGCGGACGGCCCTCGCATGGCGACGCACGGCGCTCGCGCTCGTCGTCGGATCCCTGCTCGGGCTGCGCGTGCTCCCGACGCTCCTCGGCGCGGCCGGCCTGGTGGTCGCCGCGGCCGGCGTGATCGCCGCCCTCGCCGTGCTCGCGACCGCGCACCGCCGCTACCGCCGCGTCCACCGGATCCTGACCTCGGGATCCGCCTCGCCCGGCGCCGCGGCGCTCCCCGGCGGCGCGCTCCCCGCACTCGTGGCGGCGCTCACCGCGTGCGCGGGTCTGGCCGCGCTGGCCCTGGCGCTCGCCCGCTGAGCCGACGGCGGCGGATCCGAGGGCGCACCCCGCTACAGCGCGGGCACCAGCACCTCCCGCACGTAGTCCTCGTAGGAGCGGGGCGGATGCCCGAGGACGGCGGTGAGACGCGCGATGACCTCGGGGCTGGCGATGAGGCCGTCCCGCTGGAAGCCGGAGTACATGCGCTCGTAGTCGTAGACCAGCCAGGACGACATGGAGGCGAGGGACGCCTCGCGCCACGCCACCAGATCGTCTCCCCCGTATGTCACGGTCCTCCCGAGGGCGTCGGACAGGGCCGCGGCCGTCGCCTCGCCGGTCCATGCGGTCGGGCCGGCCACGTCGATCGGGCCGGCGAGCTCCGTCCCCGGGGTCAGCGCGCTCACCGCGACCTCCGCGATGTCGCGCACGTCGACCCGGGAGACGCCCGTCCCGCCGAGCGGCTGCGGGTACACGCCGTCCTTGATCGTGTCCAGGTACCAGGCGTCGTTCTGGAAGAAGTTGTTCACCCGCAGGAAGCAGGCCTCGACGCCGCTGTGCTCGAGGAGGGACTCCACCGCGAGCTTCGCCGAGTTGTGCGGCACCTGCGGCGCCCGGTCGAGGTCCTGGACGGACAGGTAGACGATCCGTCGGACGCCCGCCGCCACGGCGTGGTCCACCGCGACGGTCGTCTCGTACAGCTCGGTGGGCGTCCCCGTCAGGGCCAGGAACACCTGCTCGACGCCGTCGAACGCCGGCATCGCGCCGTAGGGGTCGCCGAGATCGCCCACCACGCCTTCCACGCCGTCGGGGAGGTCGTCGAGCCGCCGTGCATCGCGGCTCATGACCCGCAGCCCGGTCATCCCCCGGCGGAGAGCCTCGGCGATGACGGTCGAGCCGACCGTCCCGGTGCCGCCGATGATCAGGGTTCGTGCGTCGTCCATGGTGATCCTCCTCGTCTGCTCCATCGGTGCGCGGCGCAGTGCCCGCAGCCGTCTGCCGAGGAGGGGTGTCGCCGGCGGACGCGTCACGGAGGACGGCGATGACCTGCTCGAGCACCGCCGCCGAGGGGATGTCCGCTCGGCGGTTCGATCGATTCGTTCGCGTCGACGCTACGCCGCACGCGGGCGTCGGACAGCGCACCCCCGCGCGGCGGTACCCTGCGCCCTGCGCCCGCCTCAGGCGGTCGGCAGCCGCAGCAGCGCGCCCTGCTCGCGGCAGGTCGCCGCGGCGATCGCCATGCAGGTGCGGAGCATCGCCTCGCCCTCCGCGGGCGTGCCCGGCGCACCCCGGCGCGCGATGGCGTCGGCCGCGGCGGCGAGGCACGCGTCGCCGGCGCCCATGGTGTCGACGACGGGACGCGGATCCGGCGCGATGCCCGCCGACACGACCTCGCCGCCCTCGAGCTGCACGGTCGCGCCGCGGGCGCCCTCGGTCGCGAGCACGAGGCGGCTGCCGGTCGCGTGCAGCTCCGCACGCGCCTCGGCCAGCGCGCCCAGGCCGAGCAGCGCCGTGTCGTCGTCGCCGATCTTCACGAGCAGCGACTCCGCGGCCGCGCGCGCGAACCCGGCGCGGAACCGCGCGGCGTCGTGCAGCATGCCGGCGCGGGGGTTCGGGTCGACGAGGAGGCGCTCGCGCGGATCCCGCACGGCCGCGAGCAGCTCGTCGGCCTGCGCGTGGTCGTCGTAGGGGAAGCAGCTGACGACCACCAGCGACGCCGCGTCGAGCGCCGCCCGCTCCGCCTCGCCGATGCGCACGCGCCGGTTCCACGCGGCCTCGTTGAACGCGTAGTGCGGCTCGCCGTCGACGCGCTCGCTCACCGCGACAGAGGATCCGGACGGGCCGACGGTGGCGAGGAGCTCGACCCCGTGCGCGTCGAGCTCGGCCCGGATGCGGTCGCCGTGCGCGTCGTCGCCGACCATGGCGACGAGCTGCACGCGGTGCCCCAGGATCGCGAGCCCGACGGCGACGTTGAGGGCCGCGCCGCCGACGAAGGCGGTCTCCTCGCCGCCCTCGCGGATGAGGTCGATCAGGGCGTCGCCGACGACGACGATGGGCTGGTCATGCATGGTGGGGGACCTCTCCTGAGCCTCGGACGATGAGCGTGGTGGGGACGACGACGGTCTGCGCGGGGCCGGCATCCCCGTCGAGCCGGGCGAACACGCGCGCGGCGGCGGCGTGGCCGATGCCCGACGGGTCCTGCGCGATCACGGTGACCGCCGGATCCAGCAGCTCGGCCATCGGCAGGTCGTCGAACCCGACGAGCGCGATCCGGCGGTGGGCGCCGTGCCGGCGGAGCGCCGTGATGACGCCGATGGTGATGAGGTTCTGCCCGCTGACGATCGCGGTCGGCGGCTCGGGCAGCGCGAGCAGGCGCTCGGCGAGCGACTCGGCCACGCGCTCGTCGTACGCGCCCTCGAGGACGAGCTCGGGCGCCACGGGCAGCCCGCGTCGCTGCATCTCCTCGACGAAGCCGCGCTCGCGCTCCCGTGCCGTGAAGATCTCGGGCCGGTCGCCGAGGAACGCGATGCGGCGGTGGCCCTGGTCGGCGAGGTGCGCGACGGCGCGGGAGATGCCGGCCGCGTTGTCGACGATGATCGCGTCCGCCTCCAGCCCCGCGGGCACGCGGTCGACGAACACGAGCGGCGTGCCCCGCGACGCCGCGACGCCGAGGTAGGCCTGGCTGGGCGCGATGGTGGTGAGGATGAGCCCGTCGACCCGGCGGGCGAGGAAGGCGTCGACGGAGGAGCGCTCGCGATCGGGGTCGTCGTCGAGGCTCGAGGCGAAGACGGCGACGCGGCGCTCCTTCGCCACCTCCTCGACGGCCCGGTGCACGGCGCCGGAGAACGGGTTGGCCACGCTGCCGACGAGGAGGCCGAGCGTGTTGGTGCGCCGGTCGGCGCGGCGCAGGTTGCCCGCGTGCAGATCCGGCTGGTACTGCAGCTGCTCCACGGCCGCCCGCACCCGGGCGGTCATCTCCGCGGAGACGTTCGCCTCGCCGTTGACGACGCGCGACACGGTCTTGAGGCCGACGCCCGCGAGCCGGGCCACGTGCTTCATCGTGGGGCGGCGCGCGCCGGACGACGGGCCGGGCGGGGATGACAACGGTGTCACGAATGGGTCTCGCTCTCTGCGCAATGGCTTGACCATACCGGGTCGCACCCGCTAGACCTCTACCTGACAACGTTGTCGGGAGTGCGCTCCCACCCGAAGGACAGGATCCATCAATGACGAACCGATCCCCGCGTCTCGTGCGCACCATCGCCCTCGGCTCGGCGGCCCTCATCGCCGCGGGCGGGCTCGCCGGCTGCTCCAGCTCGAGCGGCGGCTCCGGATCCGGCGGCTCCGGCGACGTCGGCGTCTCGCTCATCGTGAAGACGACCACGAACCCCTTCTTCGTCGCGATGGAGGACGGCGCGAAGGACGCCGCGGCGAAGGACGGCATCGACCTCACCCTCGCCGCCGGCAAGGCGGACGGCGACGAGGACACCCAGATCCAGGCCATCGAGAACGCCATCTCGAAGGGCGACAAGGGCATCCTCATCACGATCAACGGCCCGTCGGTCCTCGACGCGATCCAGAAGGCCCGCGACGCCGGCCTCTTCGTCATCGCGCTCGACACGGCGCCCGACCCGGCCGACTCCGTCGACATCACGTTCGCCACCGACAACTTCGCCGCGGGCGAGTCGATCGGCAAGTGGGCGGCCGCGCAGCTCGGCGGCAAGAAGGCGACCATCGGCCTCCTCGACCTGTACGACGACAAGGCCATCTCGGTCGACTACAACCGCGACCAGGGCTTCCTCACCGGCATGGGCATCGACGTGGGCGACAAGACCAAGAACGGCGACGAGGCGAAGACCGGCGACTACAGCGGCGGCTCCTACGAGATCGTCGGCAACGAGGCCACGCAGGGCGCCGAGGACGGCGGCCGCACGGCGATGGAGACGCTGCTGTCGAAGAACCCGGACATCAACGTCGTCTACACGATCAACGAGCCCGCGGCGTTCGGCGCGTACCAGGCGCTGCAGGCGGCCGGCAAGGAGAAGGACGTGGTCCTCGTCTCGGTCGACGGCGGCTGCGCGGGCGTGAAGAACGTGAAGGAGGGCGTCATCGGCGCCACCGCCCAGCAGTACCCGGTGAAGATGGCGCAGCTCGGCGTCGAGGCCATCGCGCAGCTCGCGAAGGACGGCACCAAGCCCGCCACGAGCGCCGGCCTCGACTTCTTCGACACCGGATCCGCGCTCGTCACCGACACCCCCGTCGACGGCCTCGAGAGCATCACGGCCGACGACGCCGCGACGAAGTGCTGGGGCGAGTGACCGTGAGCCGGACCACCGACCCGAACCCGCCCACCTCGGCGCTCGACCTCGCGAACGAGTTCCTCGACCGCCGCTCCCCCGTCGACCGCATCCGCGGGGTGCTCCACCGCTACCCCGCCGTCAGCCCCGCCGTCGTGCTGGTGCTCGCGATCATCGTGTTCGGCCTGCTCAACGACCGCTTCCTCGACCCGGCGAACCTGTCGCTCGTCACGCAGCAGGTCGCCGTGGTCGGCACGCTCGCGGTGGCGCAGACGCTGATCATCCTCACCGCGGGCATCGACCTGTCGGTGGGCGCGGTCATGGTGCTCACGTCGATGGTGATCGCGCAGACCGCCAGCCAGAACGGCCTGCCGGCACCCGCCGCGCTGGTCGCCGGGCTCGTCGTGGGCCTCGCGGCCGGTGCGTTCAACGGCCTGCTCGTGACGCGGCTGCGGCTCCCCCCGTTCATCGTCACGCTCGGGACGCTGAACATCTTCGTGGCGCTCACGCTCCTCTACTCCAACGGCGCGACCATCCGCGGCGTGGACATGCCGGCCGCGCTCTCGTGGACGGGCCGCACGTTCGACCTGGCTGGGGTGAAGATCAGCTTCGGCGTGGTCCTCATGCTGGTGCTCTACGTCGTGGTCGCCTTCATCCTCGGGAAGACCGCGTGGGGCCGGCACGTGTACGCGGTCGGCGACGACAAGGAGGCCGCGCGCCTCGCCGGCATCAGCGTCAACCGGGTGCTCATGAGCGTGTACCTCGCGGCCGGGGCGATCCTCGCGGTCGGCGCGTGGATCGCGATCGGCCGCAGCAACGCCGCCAGCCCGAACGCCGGAGCGGACCTCAACCTCGACTCCATCACCGCGGTCGTGATCGGCGGCACGAGCCTCTTCGGCGGCCGCGGCACCGTCTGGGGCACGCTCCTCGGCGCCCTCATCGTCGGCGTCTTCCGCAACGGGCTCTCGCTCGCGGGGCTGGACGTGCTGTACCAGACCCTCGCCGTGGGCGTCCTCATCATCGTCGCGGTCTCCGTCGACCAGTGGATCCGAAAGGTGCGCAAGTGACCCTCACCGACCCCGCGGGGAGCGCTCCCGCCCCGACCCGCACGCCCGTCCTCGAGGCGAAGCGCCTCGTGAAGACCTTCGGCCGCGTGGTCGGACTCGACGGCGTCAGCCTTGAGCTCTTCCCCGGCGAGGTGCTCGCGATCATCGGCGACAACGGCGCCGGCAAGTCGACGCTCATCAAGTGCCTCACGGGAGCCGAGACGCCCGACGAGGGCGAGCTGTTCCTCGACGGGAAGCCGGTGTCGTTCAAGCGGCCGCAGGACGCCCGGGCCGCGGGGATCGAGACGGTCTACCAGAACCTGGCCGTCTCGCCCGCGCTCGACGTGGCCTCGAACCTCTACCTCGGGCGGGAGAAGCGGAAGAAGGGGATCCTCGGATCCGTCTTCCGCATGCTCGACACGGCCGGCATGCGCAAGGCCGCCCGCGACGAGCTCACGGAGCTCGGCATCTCGACGCTGCAGGACGTGACCGTTCCCGTCGAGAACCTGTCCGGCGGACAGCGTCAGGCGGTCGCGGTGGCGCGCGCCGCCGCGTTCGGATCGAAGGTCGTCGTGCTCGACGAGCCCACCGCCGCCCTCGGCGTGCGCGAGTCGAACCAGGTGCTCGAGCTCGTGCGGAACCTGCGCGATCGCGGCATCCCGGTGATCCTCATCAGCCACAACATGCCGCAGGTGTTCGAGGTCGCGGACCGGATCCACATCCAGCGCCTGGGCAAGAAGGCCGCGACCATCACGCCGCAGTCGCACTCGATGACCGACGCGGTCGCGATCATGACGGGCGCGGCCACGGCATGACGGCCACCGTCCTGTACGCGGAGTTCACGGCGCTGCCGGGCGAGGAGGAGCAGGTCGCGCGGATGATCGCCGACCTCGCGGAGCGCGTGCGCGCCGAGCCCGGCAACCTCGTGTTCGAGCCGTACCGGCGGGTGGAGGATCCGGCGCGGTTCGTCGTGCACGAGGTGTACCGGGACGAGGCCGCGTTCCAGGCGCACATCGGCGCTCCCTACGGCGCCGAGTTCAACGCGGCGCTGGGACCGCTCATCGTGGAGGACGGATCGCAGCTCACCTTCCTCGCGCCCGTCTGACGGGCGCGACACCGGCTCCGCGGCCGCCCGGCGTCTCGACGCGCCGGGCGGCCGCGGTCGTTCGCGGTCCTGCGCGGTCCTGCGCTGCGGGTCCGGCGGGGCCGGACGCGGATCAGCGCGCGGAGTACCCGCCGTCCACGAGGTGGTAGCTGCCCGAGATGAAGGACGCGTCGTCGCTCAGCAGGAAGAGCACGAGGGCCGCGACCTCCCTGTCGGTGCCGAGGCGGCCGGTCGCGTGCTGGCTCTCCAGGTACCCGAGCGCGTCGGCAGAGAGGGACGATCGCACGAGCGGGGTGTCGATGAAGCCGGGGCCGACCGCGTTGGTGCGCACGCCGCGGGCTGTGTACTCGAGCGCCGCGACCTTGGTGAGGCCGACGAGCGCGTGCTTGCTCGCGACGTAGGCGGCGTTCTGCGCCAACCCCACGGATCCGAGCACCGAGCTCATGTTGACGACCGCGCCGCCGCCCGCCGCCACCATCGCGGGCAGCTGGGAGCGGAGGCCGTAGAAGACGCCGTCGAGGTCGATGGCGCGCGTGCGGTCCCACGCGGAGATCTCGTAGTCGCCGATGTCGGCCGGGGGCGCGCTGACGCCGGCGTTGTTCACGGCGAAGTGCAGGGCGCCGTAGGTGTCGACCGCGTGCGCGACGGCGGCCTCCGAGTCCTCCGCCTTCGCGGTGTCCTGGCGGAACGCGGTGGCCGTGCCGCCCGCGGCCTCGATCTCGGCGACGACGCGCTCCGCCGCCTCCAGCTGGATGTCGGTGACGACGACCGACGCGCCCTCCGCGGCGAGCGCGCGGGAGATCGCGGCGCCGATGCCGCTGCCTCCGCCTGTCACGAGAGCGGTCTTCGTGTCGAACCTGGCCATGGGGGACCTCCTCGTCCTGTGCGACGCGGATCCGCGCCGCACCTCGACGGTACGCCCGCGTGATCCGTCCATCCCGGGTTCACCCGTCGTCCACCCGGGCGTCGGGGGCGCGCCCGGGGGCGCGAATACCTTCCAAGCGTCATGCGTCCGCCGTGCCCGGTGGAGACGCCCGAGATCGATGGAGACCCCACATGACCCTCACCCGTGAGACCCACCACCGGCTGCTGCCGATCCTGTCCCGCGACCCCCACGCGCGCGGCAAGCGCAGCACGGTCACCTGCCACCTCAAGTGCGACGACGCGTGCACCAAGCCCGTCCCGAACGTCACCGACAACTCCTACTTCCGCGACATCGCGGGACGCGCCCTCTCGCGCCGCACGCTGCTCGGCGGTGCGGGCGCCGGTGCCCTCGCGATCCTCGTGGCCCAGAACGCCGCGGCCCCCGGCGCCGAGGCCGCCGCCGCGCAGGCCGCGTCGAAGCTGCCCTTCACGGCGATCACGCCCGTCGACGCCGCCGTCGACCAGTTCACCGTGCCGACCGGGTACCGCTGGCAGCCGATCATCCGCTGGGGCGACCCGCTCTTCAGCTACGCCGACGACTTCGACGCCGACAACCAGACGGCCAAGCTCGCCGCGCGCCAGTTCGGCTACAACAACGACTACCTCGACATCATCCCGATCAACTCGCTGAACAAGGAGGCGCTCCTCGTCGCCAACCACGAGTACACGAACGAGAACATCATGTTCCCGCCCGCGGCCGACGACGCCGAGCTCGACGAGCAGCGCCGCATCGGCAAGGCCTCGCACGGCATGTCCGTCGTCGCGCTCCGCCGGAAGACGGTCGGCCAGCCGTGGACGTACACGATCGGCCACCACCGCAACCGCCGCATCACCGCGGACACGCCCTTCGCCGTGTCGGGCCCGGCCGCCGGATCCGCGTCGCTGCGCACCAAGGACGACCCGAAGGGCACGCGCATCCTCGGCACGCTCGGCAACTGCGCCGGCGGCACCACCCCGTGGGGCACCGTGCTCTCCGGCGAGGAGAACTTCAACGGCTACTTCCGCACCGCGGGGACGAGCGCCGCCGACAAGCGCTACGGCCTCGCCGACAAGGCGACGACCCGCGGCTGGGAGGCCATCGACCCGCGCTTCGACGCCCGCACCGCCGGCTACGAGAACGAGCCGAACCGCTTCGGCTGGATCGTCGAGGTCGACCCGTTCGAGCCCGGCGAGGCGCCCGTGAAGCACACCGCGCTCGGCCGCTTCAAGCACGAGGGCGCGAACGTGATCCTCGGGAAGAGCGGCCACGTCGCCGCGTACATGGGCGACGACGAGCGCTTCGACTACCTCTACAAGTTCGTCTCGCACGACACGATGGTCACCGGCACCACGCGCCAGGACCGCAAGCGCAACAAGCAGCTGCTCACGCGCGGCGCGCTCTACGTGGCGCGCTTCGCGGGCGACTCGCCCGTCGCGGAGATCACGGGCACCGGCCAGCTCCCCTCCGACGGCTCGTTCGACGGCATCGGCCAGTGGATCCCGCTCGTGATCGACGGCGTCTGCCAGGTCCCCGGCTTCACGACCGAGGAGGCGCTCGTGCACACGCGCCTCGTCGCCGACGCGGCCGGCGCCACGAAGATGGACCGCTGCGAGGACGTCCAGCCGAGCCCCGTCACCGGCAAGATCTACGTCGCGTGCACCAACAACACCGACCGCGGCAAGGCCGGCAAGGAGGGCGCCACGGAGATGAACCCGCGGACGACCAACCGCGACGGCCACATCGTGGAGATCACCGAGGACGGCGGCGACGCCCGATCCACCACCTTCACGTGGAACCTGCTGCTCGTCGCGGGCGACCCGGCGAAGAACGAGTCCACCTACTTCGCGGGCTTCCCGAAGGATAAGGTCTCGCCCATCAGCTGCCCGGACAACGTCGCGTTCGACTCCGAGGGCAACCTCTGGATCTCCACCGACGGCGCCCCGAGCACCATCGGCCTCAACGACGGCCTGTTCAAGGTCCCCGTCGAGGGCGCCGAGCGCGGCCACGTGCAGCAGTTCCTGTCCGTGCCCACCGAGGCGGAGACCTGCGGGCCGGTCGTGCACGACACCGAGGGCATGGTGTTCGTCGCGGTGCAGCACCCGGGCGAGGACGGCTCGTTCGCCGAGCAGCACTCGTTCTTCCCCGACTACGTGCCCGCCGGCGCCACCCCGCCGAAGGGCGCCTGGCGCGGACCGCGCCCGTCGGTGATCCAGGTGTGGCGCGGCTGACCCGCGGGAGCTGCTCGCGGGGCGACCCGCTGAGCTGATCGGGGGGCCGGGGCGTGCGTGCGCCCCGGCCCTCGTGCGTGCGCCGGGCCCGCGGTGGCCGATCTCCGAGCGCATCCGGTCGTCCGGCGCGGCCGGGGCTAGCGTCGGGATCATGGCCGAGCGTCCGCAGGATCCCGACGCCGACGCCGACGCGTCTGCCGCCGCGGCGTCCGCCGCCGCGGCCTCTGCCGCCGCGATCGAGGCGGAGCGCTGGCTGGTCGTGGACGGGCGGCGCTGGCCCCGCACGGATCCGTCGCTGCCGCCCGAGCTGGTCGAGGCGCTCACCTCCCACCTCGGCCGCGGCCGGTCGGGGGTCCGCGCGGCGAAGCGCGCCGGCGACGACGCCGCGATCGCGACGGCCCGCGAGCGCGTGAGCCTCGCGAAGCACGGCCTCGGCGAGCGCGGCCCCCGCTGGTGGGACGAGCCGGAGGACGCGCGCCTCGCGCGGGCGCAGGAGGCGCTGCGGGCGCTGGAGGCGCTCGACGCGTCCGCCTGACCGATCGTCGCGCGCAGCCGGGACGGACCGCGGGCCAGGCTGGACGCATGCAGCTCTACTCCGCGCTCCCCCTCGTCCGTGCCCGGCAGATCGCGTCCGACACCGCGGCGCTCGCGGGCATCGTCATGTCGGTGCTCGTGGGGATCGCCGTGGCCGCGCTCATCCGCCCGCTCGGCGAGCTCGGGCGCAGCATGGAGGAGTCGGGCGCGCGGCTCAGCGGATCCATGACCGACGCCGCCGACGCCCTCGGCCGCCTGCCGCTCGTGGGCGACGCGGCGCGCGGCCCGTTCGAGGACGCGAGCGGCATCGGATCCGGCCTCGTGCAGGCCGGGCGGGACCAGCAGTCGCTCGTCGGCACCATCGCGCTCCTGCTGGGGCTCCTCGTGGCGCTCGTGCCGATCGCGTTCATCGTGCGGCACTGGCTGCTGCGGCGCGTGTCGTTCGTGCGGCGCGCGGCCGCCGCCCGATCCCTCGCCGCGACGCCCGGCGGCACCGAGCTGCTCGCGCTGCGGGCGCTGTCGTCGCGGAAGCCGGCGTCGCTCCTGAAGGCGCACCCGGATCCGGTCGCCGGATGGCGCGCGGGCGACCCGCGCGCCATCCGGCAGCTCGCCGACCTGGCGCTGCGCGACGCGGGGGTGTCGGCGGGGCGCTGATCCGGCGCGGCCGCCCGATGTGACGCGGGGCGCAGGGGAGGAGCATCCTCGAACCCATGTCGCCTCTCCTCCTGGCCGGCCTCGCCGGCCTGCTCTCCGGGCTGTCGCTGGTCGTCGGGTCGCTCGTCGCGTGGTTCGTGAAGGTGCCGCGCGAGGTCGTCGCGCTGGTGATGGCGTTCGGCGCGGGCGTGCTCATCTCGGCGCTGTCGTTCGACCTGGTCGACGAGGCGGCGGCGAGCGGCGGCGTGATCCCCACGCTCGGCGGCTTCGTCGCGGGCGCGGTCGTGTACGTGGTGCTCGACCAGATCCTCGAGCACGGCGGGTTCCGCCGGAAGCACCACGGCAAGTCGGGCGGCGGAGGCGGCACCGGTGTGGGGATCGCGCTCGGCGCCCTGCTCGACGGCGTGCCCGAGACAGCCGTGCAGGGCCTCAGCCTCACGGGCGGCGGGGCGCTGAGCATCGGCGTGCTCGTGGCGGTCGTCATCTCGAACTTCCCCGAGGGCATGTCGAGCACGGCCGACCTCAAGCAGAGCGGACGCAGCGCGCGCTACGTGTTCGGGCTCTGGACCTCCATCGCCGTGGTCTGCGCGCTCTCGTCCCTCGGCGGCTACGCACTGCTCGGCGGCCTGCCGGAGAGCGGCCAGTCGGTGGTGATGGCGTTCGCGGCCGGCGCGATCCTCGCGATGATCTGCGACACGATGATCCCCGAGGCGTTCCGCAAGGCGCAGGCGCTCACCGGGCTCGTGACGGTGCTCGGCTTCGTGGCGAGCTACGCGGTGCACCAGGCGGGATGAACCCGACCGGGACCGTCGCGATCCACGCTGAGCTGAGAGACTTCCCCGGTGACCGATGCTCCCGGATCCGCGCCGGACCGACCGCGCTGGCATCGATCGTGGATCCTGCCGCTGCTCGCCGCCCCGGTGATCTTCGTCGTGTCCATCCTCATCAGCGGCGCGATGCTGGACGCGGACGGGCGCGTCTGGCACCTGCTCGCGATGATCCCCACCGTCATCGCCCTCCTCGGTCCCGTGGCCGCCATCGTGCTCTCGATCGTCAACGCGCTGTGGGCGAGGAAGCACCCGCGCCGCCCCGGCGTCTTCGGGAGGCTCTCCGACGCGGACGCCGCGAGCCGGGGTCTGACGCGCGAGGAGTACGGCGTCTACAAGGGCGACGTCTTCGTGCTGAACCCGGGGAGGCTGACGGTCACCTCGGCGAGCGGGCTCCTGGCGCTCTCCATCGCGTTGACGGCGATCTCCGTCTTCGTGCTCGTCATGATCGGCATCCTCATCGCGCAGGATGCCGGCCTCCTGGCGAAGACCCCGGGGGACAGGGTGCTCACTCCGGTCGAGTGGTTCTTCGTGGCCGTGTCCTTCATCGCCCCGTTCGCCGGGTGGCACCTCTACCGCGTGGAGCGGAAGGCCCAGAAGCTCCGCCTCTCCCGCGGGCTCCCCGAGGACCTCCGCAAGCAGGATCGGAGGAACCGGGCCCGCTGAGCGGGCGGATCCGCCGCTGCTGCCCTCAGGCGTCGGCGGGACGGTCGCGCGGCGAGACGTTGAAGCGGTGCAGCAGCGCCGCGAACTGCTCGACGTCGGCGGCGTCCCACGCGTGCAGGCGGTTCTGCAGGCGCTCGCGCGTGCCCCTCCGCACCTCCTCGAGCCGCTCCTCGGCGAGCGGCGTGAGGGTGAGGATCGTGGAGCGGCGGTCGGCGGGATCCGGCTCGTCTTGCACGTACCCGGCCTCGCGCAGCACGCGGAGGTGCCGGCTCACCGAGCTCTTGTCCATGACGAGACCGGCGGCGACGGCGCCCGCGGATGCGGGCCCCTCGGTGCGGATCCACCGGGCGACGGCGAACGCGCCGGGCTGGAGGCCGGCGTGGAACGCGGCCGCCTCCTCGACGCGCAGCGAGCGGATCTGCATGAGGAGCGCCCCGAGCTCGGTCGCGACGGCCGAGACGCCGGAGGACACGGCGGCCGAGGGGTCGTCGGCGGGCGCGGGCACGTCGGCGGTTCCGGGGATCACGGAGGAGACCCTAACCGACCTCGATCCGCGCACCCGCCACGCTCGCGGACGGCGGCCAGGCGAGGGGGCGCGGCGGAGGGCGCGGCGGGGGCGCGGGGCGGACGGCGGGCCCCCGGATCCGGGCGCCCGGCCGCCCCTGGTAGCCTCGTCCGCGCAGGCGGGGACGACGAAGGCGAGCCACATGACCGACGACACGCACGACACCGGCCACCGCGACGGCGGAGCGGCCGAGCCTCCCCTCCTCAGCCGCAGGGAGCTGCGTCGCCGCCAGCAGGAGATGGAGCGCAGCTCGACCGAGCCGTCGGGCGACGCGCACCGCTGGGTGGATCCGTTCCCCGCCGTGCCCCGCACCTCCGACGGCGGCCTGTTCGGACCCGACCGCGTGCGTCCCGGTGCCGCGCCCGTCGAGGCCCCGACGTCCGGCGACGAGGCTGAGCCCGCGCCCCAGGCGGAGTCCGACGCGCACGACGACGACGCGTCGGGTGCCGAGCCCGACGAGGAGATCGTCGTCGGCACGCACGCCTTCGACGAGCTGTTCGACGACGCGGACGACGACGTGGATCCCGAGGACCGCGTCCCCGACACCACCGCTCCCGCCCAGGACGCCGACGCGGACGACGCCCGCCCCGCCGCGGCACCGTCCCCCTTCGACGCCGTCGTCTCCCCCGAGGCCGGATCCGCGTGGACCGTCCCCGCCCCGCACGTCGTGAACGCGCACCCCTTCCGCATGCCGCTGCGCCCGAGCTCGGAGGCATCCGAGACGGCCGGCGGCGAGAGCGCCGCCCCCGCCTGGTCCGGGTCCCCGGCCGCGCCCGCCGACTCCTCCCCCGTCGACGACGCCCCGCCCGCCCGCACGGCCGCCGCCCCGGTCGAGCCCCAGCCGACCCCGGTCGCCTCGCTCCCCGCCGCGCCCGACGACCTCGAGGAGCCCGCCGACGACCGTCGCCCCGGGACCGACCTCACGGCGTTCCCCGACGCGGATCCCCAGCGCTACGTCATGCGCACCCCGCGCGCCGACGCCGCCACGAGCGCCCTCACCCTCTTCCCCGAGCAGACCGGCCAACGCCCGCCGCGTGGCCCCGCGATCGCGCGCACGGGCTTCCGCGGCTTCATGAACACCGTCACGGGCGGCGTCTTCAAGATCGGCCCGGGCGCCGAGGAGGCCGCCGCGAACGCGGAGGTCGCCCGCCGCGAGGGCGACGAGCGCGTGATCCGCCAGGCCACCTGGTCGCGCGCGGTCAGCGTGCTGGTCGCCAACCGCAAGGGCGGCGTCGGCAAGACGCCCACCTCCCTCATCCTCGGCGGCGTGCTCGGCTCCATCCGCGGCGGATCCGTCGCCGTGGTCGAGGTCACCGACGACCCCGGGGCGCTCGGCTACCGCGCCGAGGGCCAGCCGACCCGCGGGCTCGGCGAGCTCGTGCGCGACCGCGACGAGATCCACAGCGCCGGCCAGCTCGCCGGCTACACCGCGCCGCAGACGAGCTTCGCCTCCGTCGTCGCGTCCGTCGGGCCGCGCCGCGAGCTCACGGGCGACGACGTGATCGGGGTCGCGCGCCTCATCGACGAGTACTACGCGGTGCGCGTGATGGACTCCGGCAACCAGCCCTCGTCCTCCGCGTTCCGCGGCGCCATCGAGGTCACCGACGTGCTCGTCGTCCCCGTGCTCAACGCGGGCGACGCGGTGCTCGAGGCCGTGGCGCTGCTCGACTTCCTGCGCGAGCTGGGCGGCCACGCGGCCATGCTCGCGGACAACGCCGTCATCATCCGCCTGCACGACGGCCGTCCCGAGGACCCCGCGGTCGTCGCGCGCATCGACCGCATCCTCGGCGACGCCCGCCCGGCCCAGATCTTCACGGTGCCGTACGACGCGCACATCGCGGAGCGCGGCCCGATCTCGCTCGCCTCGCTCGACCCCGTGGTCGCGCGCGCGTTCACGGCCGCGACGGCCGGGGTCGTGCAGCGGCTCGCGCACGCGGTCCGCTGACGGGCGCGTCCGAGGGCGGATCCGCCGGGCACCGCCCGCGGATCCGCCGCCCGCTCGACCGCGAGATCCTCGCGCTGGCCGTGCCCGCGCTCGGCGCGCTCGTGGCCGAGCCGCTGTTCCTCCTCACCGACACGGCGCTCGTCGGGCACCTCGGCAGCGCGCCGCTCGCCGGCCTCGGCATCGCGAGCGTGATCCTGCAGACGATCGTCGGCCTCCTCGTCTTCCTCGCCTACGCGACGACCCCCACGGTCGCCCGGCGGCTCGGCGCGGGCGACCGGCCGGGCGCGATCCGCGCGGGCATCGACGGCCTGTGGCTCGCGCTCGCGCTCGGCGCGGTGGTGCTGGTCGTGGGGCTCGTGGTCGCGGATCCGCTCGTGCGCGCCCTCGGGGACACGGGCGGCGCCGACGCGGATCCGGCCGCCACCGCCGCCGTGGTCGACGCCGCGCGCACCTACCTCGGCATCTCGCTCGCCGGGATGCCCGCGATGCTCCTCGTCATCGCCGCGACCGGCCTCCTCCGCGGCCTCCAGGACACGCGCACCCCGCTCGTCGTCGCGGTCTCCGGCTTCGCGGCGAACGCGGCGCTCAACGCGTTCCTCATCTACGGCCTCGGGTTCGGGATCGCCGGACCCGCGTGGGGCACCGTCATCGCGCAGTGGGGCATGGCGTCGGTCTTCGTCCTGATCGCGGTGCGCGCCGCCCGCGAGACCGGCACGACGCTGCGCCCCGGGATCCGCGGCGTCGCGCGCTCGGCCGCATCGGGCGGCTGGCTGCTCGTGCGCACGGCGTCGCTCCGAGCGGCGATCCTCGCGACGGTCGCGGTGGGCGCGGGCCTCGGGGTCTCCGGGCTCGCCACCCTGCAGATCGCGCTCACGCTCTTCTCGACCGTCGCGTTCGTGCTCGACGCGCTCGCCATCGCCGGCCAGGCGCTCGTCGGCCACGGCCTCGGCGCCGACGACGTGCCGCGCGTGCGCGCCGTGTCCCGTCGGCTCGTGCAGTGGGGCGTCGGCCTCGGGGCGATCCTCGGCCTCGTGCTCGCGGCCCTCTCGCCGCTGCTCGGGCCGGTCTTCACGGGCGACGCGGACATCCACCGGATGCTCACCGCCGTGACCCTCGTGCTCGCCGTCGGCCTGCCCGTCGCGGGGTACGTGTTCGTGCTCGACGGCGTGCTCATCGGCGCGGGCGACGCGCGCTACCTCGCCCTCGCGGGCCTCGTGAACCTCGCGATCTACGCCCCCGCGCTCGTCCTCGTGGCCTGGCTCACCGAGACCGGCCGCGTCGCCGGCACCCCCTCCCTCCTCGCGCTGTGGGCCGCGTTCGGCCTCGTCTACATCGGCGCGCGGGCGCTCACGCTCGGCTTGCGGGCGCGCGGCGACCGGTGGATCGTGACGGGGGTGGCGCGGGCCTGAGCCGCACCGACCGCGCGTGCGCGGATCAGCGCCCCAGACGGCGGCGCAGCCGGGCCCGACGGAGGGCCCACGCACCGGGGGCGTCGACCACGCGGACCCATCCGGCATCGACCTCCCCGTCGACGTCGACGACGACGTATCGCCCTTCGCCCGGGTCGAAGTAGACGCTCTTGCCGAAGCGGCGGAGGTTCTCCGCGGCGTGTGCGGCGAGCCGGTGCGCCCTGCGCTGGGCCTCGGCGCTGTAGGGCGTCATGCGAGCCACCATCTCCTCCGATCCCTCCTGCCCACGGCTCCTGTCGGCGCGGCGGGCTCCCGCACATGATCGACGATGACGTTGCTCATCGCCAGTGCCATCTCGTGATCGGCGGCTGACGCCCAGGGCACGGCGATGAGAGCCTCCATCACGGAGGCTCCCACCTCCGACGCCCCCGGTTCTCGGCTGATGCACTTCTCGCACGCCCAGGCGAAGCGCTGACACCACTGCTCGCGCTGCGTCCACCGGCCGGAGCGGTGGGCGGCGATCGCGGAGAGGACGGCCGAGAGGATGGCGGCACCTCCGGCGATGACCGCCGCCCAGAGCGTGGCGGCGCCCCGCACCGACGCCGTCACCGCCTCGGCTGGGATCACGGGCACCCCATCTCCTCGCGAACGGGCGGGCGTCGGCCCGCGTCGGCGGCGGAACCGCCAGCCGATGGCGCACTCTGGCACGCGGGAGCGGCGTCCCCACGTGGGAGGTCGAGGACCGTGGGCCGTCGGCATCCGGATGCCCTGGGGAGGGCCGAGGCCAGGCGCCGCTCAGTACATCGCGAGCGGACCCGCCCCCGCGGGCGCCGGGAACGCGCGGTCGAGCTCGGCGAGCGTCTCCTCCGGGATCACGAGGTCGAGCGCGGCGCGGTTCTCGGCGACGTGCGCGGCCGTCGCGGCCTTGGCGGTCGCGAAGACGTGCGGCGCCTGGCGGACGACCCACGCGAGCGCGAGCTGTCCCGCGCTGACGCCGAGGGGCTCCGCGAGGGCGGCGAGCGTGGGATCCGTCGCGAGCCGGCCCTGGTCGAGCGGCGAGTAGGCCATGACGGGCATGCGACGGGCCGCCGCCCACGGGATCACGTCGTGCTCGGGCCCGCGCTGGGCGAGGTTGTAGAGCACCTGGTCGGTCTGCGCGGCGTCGCCGCCGGGGATCGCGGCCAGCTCGTCGAGGTCACGGGCGTCGAGGTTGCTGACGCCCCACGCGCGGACGAGGCCCTCCTCCACGAGTTCCTCCATCGCGGCCACGGTGTCGGCGAGCGGGTGGGATCCGCGCCAGTGCAGCAGGTACAGGTCGAGCCGGTCGGTGCCGAGGCGGGCGAGGCTGCGGCGGGCGGCCTCGCCCGTGCCGCGGCGGGACGCGTTCGACGGGAGCACCTTGCTGATGAGGAACACCTCGTCGCGGCGACCGGCGATGGCCTCGCCGACGAGCTCCTCGGATCGCCCGCTGCCGTACATCTCGGCGGTGTCGATCGCGGCGAGGCCCGCGTCGATGCCCGCCCGCAGGGCGTCGAGCTCGGTCGTGCGGGCGGCGCGGTCGTCGCCCATGTTCCAGGTGCCCTGCGCGAGGGCGACCGCGTTGCGGCCGTCGGGGAAGGTGGTCGTGGGGATCAAGGTGTCAGCCATCGCGTCCATCATCCGCCTCCGCGGCCCCATAGGACCAATAGCGCGTCGAGCATGCGCAAGGAACAGCTCTCCTAGAGCGCCAAGCGAGCATGCTGACACCAGCTGGCTTTGCTGTTCCCGTCGTCAGCCTCAACAGCAGCCGAAGTGCCAGCTAGACCGCCTTAGAACACTCTGGCTCCAGACCCCCTATTTGGGTGCCCCTCGCTGCCAAATGCACTATGGCTAGCACTCATACCGCCCTTACGGTACCTTTTCCGCATGCCCGTCGCGCCCATGGCTCCGCTCTTAACCCATTCTCTCGTGGCAGTGCTTCGCCGGTCCGAATCAGGATCTAAGGCTTTTCTGGGCCTTGCATCCGATGGTCGTCATTACTGGGTTAAGCCGTGGAACAACCCGCAAGGTGCTCGCACACTGGTTGCGGAGCTGATTGCGTATCGCATTGGCTGGCTTATAGGCGCCCCTGTTCCTGAACACGCCCTCCTTACCATACCTAACAACTTTGTCGACAGCTACGCAGACGGCCTCAGGCTTCACCAGGGGACTTGTCACGCATCGCTAAACCTAGAAGACGTCATTGAATCAGATGAGTGGGACACATACTCCCGACTGGATGACAACGCATACCGCCAGGCCTTCATTGTCGGCCTCTGGGACTTGTGCCTAGGCGGAGACCCCCAGTGGCTACACCAGACAAAGGAAGACCAAAGTATTTGGACCTTCGATCATGGCATGTGGCTGGCCGGGGAGGCCGACTGGGATCTCCCGTCACTCAGGCGTATTGGGACAAGCGAATGGCAACACGACGTCGACACCAGCGTGACTTCCGATCTCGGCCTACTCGCAGCGGCAGATGCCATCGACTCCTTGTCCCTTGAAGACTTCCAGGCCGTAGTCTCCCTAGTCCCACTAGAGTGGGACACCGACAGGTCTGAGCTTGCGGAGCTTGCGTCTATACTATTTGTTCGCTCGGAGGCAGTGGCGGCTCGCCTGCGCCGAGCGGCCTCCAACCACAGCCACGATACGTAAGGAGCGTCCATGACATACCAATATTGGACAATCCGTTTTGTGCCCAATGTAGCCAGGGGTGAATTCACAAACATAGGTATCGTTTGCGGCAAAGACGGCAGCGACTGGGCCGTGGGGTTCGATACGCGATACATTCGCAATCACGGAGACTGGCACAACGACGTCCGTGAGCTTAATCCATGGATCAGTAATTTTCGCCGCGTAGTCAATCAGCACCGTCATGAACAACTGACCAAAAGTGGCATGAGCGTAGCCTATGTTGAGCATCTTCGTTCTCGTCAAGTCAACGCCATTCAATTTAGCGAGCGACAATCCGTCGATGCTTCTTCTGCCGAGGACGGCGTAAACATACTCTTTCCCCATCTAGTTACTCGGACAACAAAGCGTCGTAGAGTCGGGCTAACTCGGGCCCGAATCCGTAATGAAATACGGGATTACCTCGTAGGGATTGAGGACTTTAAAGTCGGATATGACCTATTCCTAAATACAAAAGCTAGCATAGGAAAGCAGCGGGGTGGCTTTGACCTCCTCAGGGCCGGTGATGAAGGTCGGGTACTCACAAACGCGTGGGCGTTTAATGTAGTGACGCTTGAAGTTCTTGAGCGGGAGATTCAATCGTGGAACTATCTAGTCACACGGTTGCGAGATACGGGGGGAACTTTGTCATTCCTAGACGGGCGAACCTTACATCTGGAGCCTGACGTCCCCATCCAGGTCGTCTTTGATGAGCCGATATCGGAGCGACAGGCCGAATGGAGAAGTGACATATTCGACGCCGCCCGCGAGGCTTGGCAACTTAACGGAGTCGAGGCCATCAATTACCAGACGATGGAGAGCGCGTTGAGCACACAGTAAAGTCATGTATTCATAGCGGTAAAGTCTGACAAAATCAGTGCTCAGGCTCGCGTGGTTTCAGCTCCCCCGCGGCGTCGCCGCGACGCCCGGGAACGTCGGCACCCAGCAGCGCACGGCGGCGCGGTAGCGGCGGAACGGATCCCCGAAGCGGGCCTCGAGGTCCGCCTCCTCGCCCGGCCGCACGACGTGGTTCCAGAGCGACGAGCCGATGACGGCGTAGGCGACGACGAGCCAGGATCCGAGCATCAGCCCGACCGCCGCCGCCTGCGTCACGCCCGCGAGCGCCATCGGGTTGCGGACGAAGCGGTACGGCCCGGCGATCACGAGCCGCGTGGCGGTCGCCGCCGGAAGCGGGGTGCCGCCGCCGCGGGTCGACATGGCGGCGGCCGACCAGATCCCGAGCGCGCTCGCGAGCACCAGCACGGCGATCCCCACGGGCAGCGCCCACGACGGCAGCGGTACGGCCACGCGCCAGCGCAGCTCCAGCCAGCGGATCCCGAGCGGCGCGACCGCGAGGAAGGAGCCCCAGAAGACGACGATCTGCGCCGCCGTCGCGAGCACGTGCCGGGACGTGGCGGCGCTCGCGTCGGCCGGGCGCGCGGCGAACGGGCCGATGAGCGCCCAGCGGGTCGGCAGCCGGCCGACGAGCGCCAGGGCGCAGGCGACGAGGGACCCGAGCGCGGCGACCGCCATGACCACGACGCCGATCCCGGCCTCGGTCGTCACGGTCGCGTACGCGGCGAGCGCGACGGCGACGAGGAGCGTCCACGCGGAGGCGACGACGGCCGCCCCCCGGATCCCGGCCGCGGCGAGCGCCGACCCCACGACGAACAGCGGGATGTCGAGCAGGGCGACGGGCAGCGGATCCAGCGAGCCGAGCGTCGCGACCCGCACCGCGGGGACGAGCGGGACGGCGATCCACCACGCGGCCCCGCCGAGCGCCTGCGCGGCGAACCAGAGGCGGCCCCACGTGCGCGCGGAGGAGACGTGCGCCGCGCGCGTCACCGCGGGTCCGCGTGCTCCGGCGGCCACACCACGGCGAAGTGCTCGAACACGATCTCGTCGTCCTCCGACCATGCGGCGCCGCGGGCCGCGCTGACGCGCTCCCAGTAGATGCGGTGCTGCGTGCGCCAGCTCGCGAGCGAGAGGTCGTCCTCGCCCTCGTCGTGCGCGAAGGCGGCGTCGGCGCTCGTGAACGGGCCGACGCGGAGCTCGGTGCTGCGGATCACGATGCGCGGCGCCCCGGTGCTGTCGCAGGCGATCCAGTGGGATCCGATGCGCGGCACCTCGTCGCCGCGGGCGAGGAAGTCGGCGACGAGCTCGGCGGTCGCGCGCTTGCGGCCCGACAGCACGATCCCGAGCAGCTCGTCGGCGAGCCGGGCGTGGTCCCCGAAGTGCTCGACCGTGTGCTCGCGCCCGGCCGCGGCGGCCTGCGGGTGCGCCTCCGCGTACGCGGCCCACATGCGCCCCGCCGCCGCGAGGTCGGGTGGGGAGACGGGCGCGGTCGCATCGCTCATGGTCCGATGCTCCCACGCGGGCGATCGGGGATCGGATCCGATCAGCGCGCCCGCGCCACGAACACCATCACCCGGGATGACGCCGTCAGCGGGCCGCGCGCGAAGTCGCCGTGCACCGCGTCCACGTCGAATCCGGCCGCGTCGAGCTGGGCCGTGAGCGTCGCGCGGTCGCGGAAAGCGAAGGGCTGGACCTCGGAGACCAGCTCACCGGCGGCGACGAAGCGGCTGTGGAAGACGACCCGCACGACGCCCGGCCCCGTCTCCTCGACCTCCGCCCACTCCTCGAGCGGACCGTGCGCGGTGTCGCGCGTCGTCGCCGGTCCCGCCCACGACTCCCACGCGCGGTCGGCCGGGTTCCGGCTCTCGAAGGTGAGCGTGCCGCCCGGACGGAGGGCGCGGCGGAGGTCGGCGAGGGTGCGGATCCACTCGGGGTCGGGGATGTGCTGCACGACGTTGCCGGTGAGGAAGGCGAGGTCGAACGGGCCGGCGGGGAGGGCGCGGCTGTCGCCGTGGATCCACTCGACGGCGTCGCCGCCCGGCCGGGAGCGGGCGGCGTCGAGCATGGCGGCCGACGGATCCACCCCCACGACCCGGCGACCCGCGGTCGCCAGCGAGACCGTGAGCATGCCCGTGCCGCAGCCGAGGTCGACGATCGACCGGGCGCCGACCTCCGCGGCGAGCGCCCGGTCGAAGTCGTGGTCGGGTCCGTCGGGGTTGTCGCCGTCGTAGAGCGCGACGATGCGGGGATCGAGGTCGGGCATGCTCCGACGGTATCGGCGGTCACGCGCCGGCGCGCCTAGCCTGATGCCGTGACCGACGATCCCCGCCAGCCGCCCGCCCGCGACTCCCGTGGCCGCCGCGTCCCCGACGCCGAGCAGCGCTCGGAGGCGCTCAAGGAGCGGATCTACGTCACGTTCACCGCGCTCGCGGTCACCATCGCGATCGGGCGCGACGCGGATCACGCGACCGTCGGCGGTGCCGCGCTCACCCTCCTGCTCACGGTCGTCGGCACGCTGCTCGCGGTGTCGACGGCCGAGTTCATCGCGCAGATGGTGCGCGACGGCGAGGTGCCGGACCGGCGCGACGTCGCGCACATCCTCTACGTCTGCGGCAGCTCGCTCGGGGTGCTGCCCGTGCCGATGGCGATCCTCGGCCTGTCCGCGCTCGGCGCGCTCGACCTCCCGGCGGCCCTGCGGATCATCTCGGTGGCGCTCGTGGCGACGCTGGTGCTCGTGACGCTGATCGCCGTCCGCCGCCTCCGCGTGGGCCTCGGCGTGAAGCTCCTCGTGCTCGCGGGCGTCGCGGTGCTCGGCGTCGCGGTGCTCGCGGTGGAGCTGGCCGTCCACTAGCCCAGCGCACGCTCCCAGCGCACCTCGCCGTCGACGCGCGCGTCCGTCGGCGCGAGCCCGAGCCGCCGCGCGACGGCCTCGCTCGCCGCGTGATCCGGGTGGATGTGCGCCCGCACCGCCCCGACGCCGTCCTCCCGCAGCCACGCCACCATCGCCGCCGCGCACTCGGCCGCCGCGCCGGATCCCTGCGCCGCGGTCCCCACGAGCCACGCCACCTCGGCCACGCGCACCGGCCCCTCGTCCGTGACGGTCGCCTGCACGAACCCGGCCGCGCGGCCGGACGCGCGCTCGCGGAGGATCCACACGAGCCACCGCGCGGATCCGTCCGGCGAGCGCCCCGCCGCCTGCCGTGCGAAGCGGACCTCGAGCGCGGCCGGCGACGGCGGCTCGCCCCCGGTGAAGCGGTACAGCGCCGGATCCGCCAGCACCGCCACCATCTCCCGCGCGTGCGCGACCACCAGCGGCTCGAGCGCGAACCGCGCCGTGGCGAGCACGGGGGCCGGCGTCGTCGTCATCGCCCGAGCCTCCCACGCGGCGGCCGCGCGCGCCCTGCCGCGCGGGACCGGATCAGCCGAACGCCTCCGGCAGCGCCGCCGTGAAGGCGTCGAAGTGGCTGTACCAGACGGAGTGCGCGGCGCCCGGGATCCCCCGCACGTCGACGCCCGACGCGGCGAGGCGCGCGGCCTCCTCCGCGCTCACGAAGCGGCTCGGGTCGGCGCGCACGACGATGGATCCGGGCTCCGGCGCCCACGTGTACGAGGGGACCGCGGCGAGCGCCGCGGCCGTGGCGGGATCGAAGCGCGCGGCGGCGCGGCCCTCCGCCTCCCGGTCGCGGTCGGAGTACTCGGGTCGCGAGATCCGCAGCGCCTCCGCCGTCCGGCCCCGGCGGTCGCGCTCGTAGGCGTCGCGGATCTCGACGGGGTCGCCGCCGCCGGTCGGCGCGAGCGGGGCGTCCACGTAGACGACCACCTCGGGACGCCGCTCGGGGAACGCCTCCCCGAGCACGATCCCGCCGAACGAGTGCCCGATGGCGAGGGCCGGGCGCTCGACGCCCGCGTCCGCGACGGCGCGCGTCACCGCCGCGGCCGCCCGCGGGATCGTCAGCTCCGGATCCCGGTCGGAGAGCCCGTGGCCGGGCAGGTCCACGGCGAGCACCCGGTAGCCGCGCGCCGCGAGCACGGGCGCGACCCGCCACCAGCTCTCGGCGGATCCCATCAGCCCGTGGAGCAGGACGGCCGCGCGCGGCCCGGTGCCGGTCTCGTCGATGCGCAGATGCATCTGGACATGGAAGCACGGGCGCGAGGTCACGCGCCCGGTGAACGCCACGTGATCGCCCCGCGGCATGCGAGGAGGTCGCACCCCGCCGATACGCTGACGACGTGACACCCCGCGGCGCCCCGGCGCCCTCCGCATCCGCCGCTCCCGCCTCGCCGCTCGCGCTCCCCGGCGGCCGCCGCGTCGCCGTCCAGTTCGCCGCCATGGGCACGGTGTGGGGCGCGAGCTTCCTCTTCATGAAGGTCGCGCTCGAGGGCGTCTCGTTCGGTCAGGTCTCGTGGACGCGGCTGGTGCTCGGTGCGATCGCGCTCGGCCTCATCGTCGCCGGGCGCCGCCTGCCGCTGCCGAAGGAGCGCGTCGTGTGGCTGCACTTCGCGGTGGTCGGCGTCGTCGGATCCGCCATCCCCTACTCGCTGTTCGCGTGGGCCGAGCAGCACGTCACGTCGGGCGTCGCGAGCATCTACAACGCGACCACGCCGATCATGACCGCGCTCCTCGCCACGCTCGCGTTCCGGGTCGAGAGGCTCGGTCGCCGACAGCTCGCGGGCATCGCGCTCGGGATCGTCGGCGTCGTCGTGATCATCGGCCCGTGGCGCCTGGCCCCGAGCGCGGAGGCCGCCGCGTCCGGCGAGCCCCTGCTCGAGCTCGCCGGCCAGCTCGCGTGCCTCGGCGCGGCCCTCTGCTACGGGATCACCTTCGGCTACCTCCGCCGCTTCCTCACGCACCGCGGCATCCCCGGCGTCGTCACCGCGTTCATGCAGATCGGCATGGGCGCCGCCGCGATGCTGGTCGCGACCCCGTTCCTCGCGACCGGCCCGGTGTCGCTCGACCTGCCCGTCGTGCTCAGCCTCGTGGTGCTCGGCGTGGTCGGCACGGGCCTCGCGTACCTCTGGAACATGAACGTGCTGCTCGCCTGGGGCCCCACGGTCACCTCCACCGTCACCTACATCACGCCCGTGGTGGGCGTCGCGCTCGGGATCCTCGTGCTCGGGGAGACCCTCCACTGGAACGAACCCGCGGGCGCGGTCCTCGTGCTCCTCGGCGTGCTCCTCGCGCAGGGGCGCCGCCGTGCCGGGCGGGGATCCGCGACTAGCACCGCCGCGTCGGCACCCGCGACCGCCGCGGGCACCGGTGACGCGCCCGCCGCGACGCGCACCCCTCCGACGCCCGGATAGGCTCGCCGGGTGCGTCTCGTCATCGCCCGCTGCTCCGTCGACTACGCCGGCCGCCTCAGCGCGCATCTCCCCCTCGCCACCCGCCTCCTCATGGTCAAGGCCGACGGGAGCCTCCTCGTCCACTCGGACGGCGGCTCCTACAAGCCGCTCAACTGGATGAGCCCGCCCTGCACCATCGTCGAGGTCGAGCCCGACGACGACCAGGCGCTCGCGGGCGTCCGCGAGATCTGGCGCGTCGTGCAGCCGAAGACGGCCGACATGCTCGTCGTCTCGATCCACGAGGTGCTGCACGACTCCGCGCACGACCTCGGCGTCGACCCGGGTCTCGTGAAGGACGGCGTGGAGGCGCACCTGCAGAAGCTGCTGGCGGAGCAGATCCACCTGCTGGGCGACGGCCACGAGCTGGTGCGCCGCGAGTACATGACCGCCATCGGGCCGGTCGACATCCTCGCGCGCGACGCGAGCGGCAAGTCGGTCGCCGTCGAGCTCAAGCGCCGCGGCGACATCGACGGCGTCGAGCAGCTCACGCGCTACCTCGAGCTGATGAACCGGGATCCGCACCTCGCGCCGGTCGCGGGCGTCTACGCCGCGCAGGAGATCAAGCCGCAGGCCCGCACGCTCGCCGAGGACCGCGGCATCCGCTGCCTCCTCCTCGACTACGACGCGATGCGCGGGATGGACGACGGGCACTCGCGCCTGTTCTGACCCGGCCTCGGGAGGTTCCCGGCGGGCATCCGATCGACCCTCGTAGGGTGGGCGGGTGACCGCACCCGACACGTCCACGCCCTCCCCCGTCGCGGGCTCCGCGCCCTGGAGCTGCATCCTCTTCGACCTCGACGGCACCATCACCGACTCGGCCCCCGGGATCACCGCGCAGCTCGCGAAGACCCTCGTCTTCATGGGTCTGCCCGTGCCCGGCCCGGCTCAGCTGCTCGAGTACGTGGGCCCGCCCATCCTCGACTCGTTCCGCGACCTCGCCGGCATGGACGACGACGCCCAGCAGCGCGCGCTCGCCCACTACCGCGCGGGCTACGCGGGCGGCGGCGTCTTCGACAGCTCGGTGTACGCGGGCGTCCCCGAGGTGCTGCGGGCGATCCACGCGGCCGGCATCCCGCTCTCCCTCGCCACGAGCAAGCCCGAGTCGCAGGCCCGCCGCGTGCTCGACCACTACGGCCTCACCCCCTTCTTCACCGAGATCTGCGGCGCGAGCGAGGACGAGGTGCGATCCGCGAAGGCCGACGTCATCGAGGAGGCGCTGCGCCGACTGCGCGAGGCCGGGGTCGACCTCGGCAACGCGGTGATGGTGGGCGACCGCGAGCACGACGTGCAGGGCGCCGCCTCCCACGGGATCCCGACGGTGATGGTCGGCTGGGGCTACGGCAGCCCGGCGGAGGCCGCGGGCACCATCGCGGTGGTCGAGACGGCCGCCGAGCTCGAGGCCCGCCTGCTCCCGATGGCCGCGCGACCCGCCGCCTGAGGCCGCCGCTCCGAATCCCTCACACGCAAGAGCCTTTCCACAGATCCAGCTGCCGGCGCCCGATCGCCCCGGGGTTAGCAACACGGAGTGACAGAATGACCCGCGGAGGAACCATGTCAACACCGCAGGACCTGCAGGACCCGCTCGCGCTCGACAGGCAGGTCAGCTACTCGCTCGTCGTGGCCGCCCGCAGCGTGACCGCCCTCTACCGACCCATCCTCGACCCGCTGGGGCTCACCCACCCCCAGTACCTCGTGCTCCTCGCCCTCTGGGCCCGCGGGCCGCGATCGGTCAAGGACCTGAGCCACGAGCTCCAGCTCGACAGCGCCACGCTCTCCCCGCTCCTCAAGCGGCTGGAGGCCATGGGCCACGTCTGGCGCGTGCGCCGGGCCTCGGACGAGCGCGTGCTGGAGATCGGCCTCACCGACCAGGGCCGCGAGCTGCGCGAGAAGGCCGTCGCCATCCCGCAGCAGATCCGCGACCGCCTCTCCATGACGGAGGAGCAGCTCGAGGGGCTGAAGACCGTGCTGAGCCAGGTCATCGACAACGCGAAGGCGCTCCCCGAGACCATCTGACCGGCCGCCCACGCACCCCGCGCCACCGGCACCACCGCACCACCCGATCGGAGCGCGACCAGTGAGCGACACGGTCCGCGCGGTGCTCCTGCTCGAGTGCTACGTCACGGTCACGCTGCTGGCGCCGCTCCTCCTCGGCCGCCTGCCGCTCGTCGCGCAGCGGCCCGTGGCGATGCTCGCGGCCTGGCATGGGTTCCTCGTCACGGCGGTGCTGAGCCTCGGATCCGGGCTCGGGCTCCTCATCCACCAGGGCATGGCGATGCAGGCGGGCACCGCCCCGGCGCAGGACGCCGGCACCGCGCCCCTCGCCGCGATCCCGCTCGCCTACGTTGCCGCGGGCGTGCTCGGCGTGCTGCTCTTCCGCATCGTGGAGGAGGGCGGCCGGGTGGTGCGCGAGGCCCGGCAGCGAGCGGGAGAGGTGGCGACGCTGCTGCTCGCATCGCGGCCGTACCGGGTCGCCGGGCGCGACGCGCGCCTCGTGGAGTCCGACGTGCCGCTCGCCGCGCTCTCCCCCGCGACCGGGCTGATCCTCCTGACCACGGAGGCGCGCGCCCGCCTCGACGACGACGAGCTCACGGCCGTCCTGGAGCACGAGACCGCGCACCTGGAGCAGCGGCACGCGCTCGCGGTGCGCATCGCCCAGGTCTCCCGCGCGATCCTCCCGGCCCTGCCCGCGAGCCAGCGCCTCGCGCTCTCCACCACCATCGCGATCGAGTTCATCGCCGACGACCACGCCGCCCGCGCCACCGGGCCGGACACGGTCGCCTCGGCGCTCCGCAAGCTGGATCCCGACGGCGGCCTCTCCGCGCTCCGCGCCGACCGCATGCGCCATCCCCGCGGCGGGCACCGCGTCGCGCTGCGGCTGCTGTGCGCAGTCGCGTGCGCGCTCCCCGTGCTGCCGCTCGTCATCGTGCTGCTGCCGCCGCCGGCCTGATCGGCCGCCGGCCGGGGCCGCTCGGACCCGTGCGCTAGGGTCTCCTCTCGAAGGGGAGTAGTCCCCCCGGCCTCCGAGCCGGACGGCGATGCGTCGACATGCTGGCCCCCGGGCCCGGTGCATCACCCGCCACGAGCACGAGCGGCGGGCGGACGAGACCTTCGGCCAGACGAACGACAGGCGCACCACGCGCCGTCGCGTCGGCCGGAGACCCTGGCGTCCCGGCCGTCGCCCGACCGGAGGACCCATGACATCCATGCCCCCTGCCCGCACGCCGGATCCGACGCCCGCCCAGGTGCGCCGCTGGCGGCAGCACCTCGCCGACGAGCGCGCCGAGGCCGCCGTCTACCGCGACCTCGCCAGCCGCCGCACGGGCGAGGAGCGCGAGATCCTGCTCGCCCTCGCCGAGGCGGAGGGTCGGCACGCCGACCACTGGATCGACCTGCTCGGCGACCGCGTCGGCAAGCCCGTGCGCGGCGACATCCGCACGCGGATCCTCGGCCTGCTCGCCCGCCGCTTCGGATCCGTCTTCGTGCTGGCGCTCGCCCAGCGCGCCGAGAGCCGCTCGCCGTACGCGGACGACGCCGATGCGACCGACGCCATGGCGGCCGACGAACGCGTGCACGAGGAGGTCGTGCGCGGCCTCGCCACCCGCGGCCGCATGCGCCTCTCGGGCACCTTCCGCGCGGCCGTCTTCGGCGCCAACGACGGGCTCGTCAGCAACCTGGCGCTCGTGCTCGGCATCACGGCCACGGGCGTGCCGAACGCCGTGATCCTCGCGACCGGCCTCGCGGGCCTCCTCGCCGGCGCGCTGTCGATGGGCGCGGGCGAGTTCGTGTCCGTGCGCTCCCAGCGGGAGCTGCTCGAGGCGTCGGCCCCGGATCCGGGCACGCGCGACGCGCTCCCCCACCTCGACGTCGACGCCAACGAGCTCGCCCTCGTCTACCGCGCCCGCGGCATGACCGAGGAGGAGGCGCTGACGCACGCCGACGAGGTGCTGCGCGACCTCGCGGCCGAGACCCGGCCGATCCCCGTCAGCATCGCGGGCGTCGCCGCACCGGAGGACGACCACGAGAGCGTCGGCACCGCGTGGGGCGCGGCCATCTCGAGCTTCTGCTTCTTCGCGTCGGGCGCCGTGATCCCCGTGCTGCCGTACCTGTTCGGCCTCCAGGGCCTCGCGGCCCTCGCCGTCGCGTGCGTGCTCGTGGCCATCGCGCTGTCGATCACGGGCGCCGTCACGGGACTCCTCTCGGGCGGCCCGCCGCTGCGCCGCGCGGGACGCCAGCTGCTCATCGGGTTCGGCGCGGCCGGGGCCACCTACCTGCTGGGGCTGCTCTTCAACACGCAGGCCGGCTGATCCGCGGGTCCCGCCGCTCCCGGGCGGCGGGACGGCCCGGCCGCAGCCGATACGGTTGTCCGCATGGCTGACGGAGATGACCCCCGCCGTCGCGAGGACTCCCTCGCGACGCGCATGAGCGACGCGGTGTCGCGCACGAGCGAGCGGGAGGTCGCCCTGCGGGCGATGGGCCTGCTGGACGGGCTGTACGAGGGCGACGACTTCCTGCTGCTGGTCGGCGGACGCCACGCCCGCGGGATCCTCAACGGCGCACCTCCCCTCTACTGGCCCGAGGCCTGGGGCGCCCGCGCGCTCCTCTACGCCTGGACGCCGGAGGCCGCCAAGGTCGTCGAGAAGAACCTCACGAACCGCGCCTGGCGCGTGCGCGAGGCGTGCGCGAAGGTCGTCGCGACCCGGCAGCTGCCGCTCGTGCGCGCCCTCACCGTGCTCGTCACCGACGAGAACGCCCGCGTCCGCGGCGCCGCCCTCCGCGCGCTCGGCGCCGTCGGCTCCCCGGCCGACGAGGACGTCATCCGCCGCGCGCTGACGGATCCCGACACCTCCGTGCGCGTCGCCGCCCACGACGGCCTCGAGGCCCTCGCCGCCCGCCACGAGCAGGTGCTCTCCCCCGCCGGCCGGCACGCGGCCGCCGCGGCCGAGGCGAGCGCTCCCGTCGCGGACGCGGACGACAGCGACGACGAGGACCGCGAGGACTGACGCCGCTCGGATCCCCGGCGCTCACCGTCAGAGGTCGGGGAACGCCGGGAACGCGCAGGTCGGCGGATCCCCGGCGTCCGGGCCCGCGGTCACCCGCACGTCCGGCGCCGTGGACGCGAGCGGCGCGCCCCCGAAGAACGCGCCCGCCGTCGTGATGTCCGCCGCCGCCATGTCGACGCTGCCCGCGTCGACCACGGTGCGGCGGAGCGCGAGGCCGAGCGGATGCGCCGCGTCGTACCCGTCGAGCTGGGACGACGCGAGGTGCAGCGACCGGGTCGCGCGGAATCCGTCGACCACGATCCCCGTCATCGTCGGGATCGCGCTGCCGGCCGCCGTCGAGTAGCGCGGATCGAACGCCAGGGGCTGCTTCACCTCGTCGACGCACACGTCGCGGTACTCGATGTCCTGCACGGGGCCGCCGGTCGCGGAGGATCCCTTGATGCGGATGCCCCCGGCCGCGACGCTCAGCATCCCGAAGGCGTCCCGTCCGCTGACGGTGACGCCGGCGACGAGCACGTCGCTCACCCCGGACTGCGTCTCGCTGCCGATCGCGATGCCGTGCGTGCCGAACAGGTGGTCGTCGAGGACGCTGATGTGCGCCGAGGCCGCGGTGCCCGCCTTGACGGCGATCCCGTCGTCGCCGGCGCTGATCCACGACCCGGCGATCGTCACGTCGGTGGCGCCGGCCGGGTCGATGCCGTCGGTGTTGCGGGCGCCGGCCGGTGTCCGGATCCGCACGCCCCACACCGTCAGGCCGTCGCCGTGGTCGAAGGACACATGAGTGCCGGGCGAGTCCACGAGGTCCACGTCGTGCAGCGTCACGTCGTCCGCCCGCGTCGCCGCCACGAGGCGGGGCACGTTCTGGTGGCCGCCCTGCTTGGCGCCCGCGGCCACCTGCCACCAGCTCGCGGTCCCGCCGAGGACGGGCAGGTCGCCCCGGCCGTCGACCCGGCCCTGGCTGAGGCCGGTCGCCGCGCTCGACGCGAGCCCGGAGTGCGACGACAGGGTGATGACGGGCCGGCAGCCGTCGCCCGCGCCGCCGACGGTGCCGCACGTGGCGCGTCCCGCCACCTGGTAGTCGGCGGCCGCCCGGGAGGCGTGCAGCACGACCGAGGGATCCAGGACGAGCACCTCGCCGGTGCGCACGGTGATCGGCGCGATGAGGAAGGCTGCCGTGGTGCTCGACGCGGCGAGGACGACGGCGGCGCCGGATCCCGCGCACCCGTCGAGGGCGGCCTGGATGCGCGCGGTGTCCGGGGCGTGCGCCTCGTCCGCCGCCGATGCCTGCCGCTCGGCCATCGCGGTGCGGGCCGGGACGGTGGCGCACGTCGTCGCCGGCGCGACCGGCTCCGTGACGGTGCGCCGGTCGCCGTGCACGACGGATCCCGCGGCGCCCGCCGCCGAGACGGACGCGGCCCTCGGCGGCGCGACGGCGAGGGCCACGACCGAGGCGATGACCGCCACGAGGAGCAGGCCGCCCACCAGCAGGGTGCGGATGCGGTGCGGGGCGAGGCCCATGGGACGCCCTCCGGACGATCGGGGCGAGGCGGTCCCGCGCGATGGGGCCACCGTAGGTCGGCCCTCGGCGGCGCGCGCGGACGCTCCCCAGCGCGGTCCCGGCGGCGTCAGAGGCCGGCGAGGAAGTCCTCGACCAGCGCGGCGAAGAGGTCCGGCCGCTCGACCTGGGGCATGTGCCCGCAGCCCGGGATGAGGCGCGTGCGCGCGTCGGGCAGCTCGCGCGCGACGGCCGCGAGGTGCGCGGGCGGGAGGATCCGGTCGCGGTCGCCCCACACGGCGAGCACGGGCAGGCCCGACAGGCGCACGCTCTCCACGAGCGGCCGGCGCCAGCGCGAGCTGACGCCGCGGACCGTGCCGAGGTCGCGCGCGATGTCGAGCATCGTGGCCGCGTGGGTCGGCCGGGCCGAGAGCTCCTGCGCGTGCCGCACGCGCGCGTCGGTCGTGAGGGCCGGGTCGTGGAAGATCGTGCGGGTCGAGCGCCGGGAGTTGCCGGGCGTCGGGCGCATCAGGAGGGTCGCGAGCGGGTCGAAGGCGAGCATCCGGAGGCCCACGGTGACCTGCCGGCCGAAGCCCGCGCTGTCGACGAGCACGAGCGCGCGCACGCGATCCGGATGCCGGGTCGCGAGGGTCATCGCGACCGCGCCGCCGAGCGAGTTGCCGACCACCGTCACGGGACCGGCCACGCCCGCCGCGTCGAGGTAGCCGGGCAGCGCGTCCGCGAGCGACTCGAGCGTCGTGGTCCCGGCGACGGGATCCGACCAGCCGAACCCGGGCAGGTCGAGGCTGTGCAGCTCGTGACCGGCGGAGAGGCGGTCGTGCTGCTCGCCCCAGTCCTCGAGGCTGCGGCCGATGCCGTGCAGGAGGAGGAGCGGATCCCCGGTGCCGGTGACGCGGTGCCGCACGTCGCGGTCACCGACGCGGATCACGGCGGTCCCCGGAGTCCCGAGCGGATCGACGTCCCCGGAAGCGGCCATGCCGCGACCCTACAGAGTTCCCCCGCGTGAGGGATTCCTGCGATGTCGGGCGGAGGTGCGACGATGGAGGGGCTGCGCATCGCAGCGCCCTTCCCCGTCGCCCGGAGCCACGAGCCCGCCCGACGTGCGGCGATCGACCGAGGTCGCCGATGAGCATCAAGGAGCGACACGGCATGACGATCTTCGAGCAGATGGAGTCCGAGGTCCGGAGCTACAGCCGCGGCTGGCCGGTCGTGTTCGACCGCGCGGTGGGCAGCGAGATGTTCACGGCCGACGGCGACCGCTACCTCGACTTCTTCGCGGGCGCCGGCGCGCTGAACTACGGGCACAACAACCCGGCGCTCAAGCAGAAGCTCGTCGACTACATCCTCCGCGACGGCGTCACGCACTCCCTCGACATGTTCACGGAGGCCCGCCGCGACTTCCTGCAGACCTTCCAGGACGTGATCCTCCAGCCGCGCGGGCTCGACTACCGCATCATGTTCCCCGGCCCGGGCGGCGCGAACGCGGTCGAGGCCGCCATGAAGCTCGCGCGCAAGGTCACCGGCCGCACCACGATCGTCCACTTCACCAACTCGTTCCACGGCATGACCGAGGGCGCGCTCTCGGTCACCGGCAACGCGCTCAAGCGCGGCGGCGCCGGCCACCCGCTGCACCACGCCATCGCGGTGCCCTTCGACGGCTACCTCGGCGGGGAGACCGACAGCCTCGCGTACTTCGAGAAGCTGCTCGACGACTCGGGCTCGGGCGTGGACCTGCCCGCCGGCGTCATCGTCGAGACCGTGCAGGGCGAGGGCGGCATCAACGTCGCTGGCGCGGAGTGGCTGCGGAAGCTGCGCGAGGTGACCACGCGCCACGGCATCGTGCTCATCGTCGACGACGTGCAGATGGGCTGCGGCCGCACGGGCGGGTTCTTCAGCTTCGAGGAGTCGGGCATCGTCCCCGACATCGTCACGCTCTCCAAGTCCATCGGCGGCTACGGCCTGCCCATGGCGCTCACGCTCCTCAAGCCCGAGCTCGACCAGTGGAAGCCGGGCGAGCACAACGGCACGTTCCGCGGCATCGCGCCCGCGTTCCTCACGGGCGCCGAGGCCATCCGCCTGTACTGGGCCGACGGCGAGCTCGAGGCGTCCACCCTGCGGAAGGGCGAGCGGATCCACGAGGTCTTCACCGAGATCGCCGCCGAGGCTGCTCCGGAGATGCAGCTGAAGGTGCGCGGCCGCGGCCTCGCGCGCGGCATCGAGTTCCCCTCCGGCGACCTCGCCGGCGCGGTCTGCCGGGCGGCGTTCGAGCGCGGCATGCTCATGGAGACGAGCGGCGCCGGCGGCACGGTCATGAAGGTGCTGCCCGCGCTCACCATCACCGACGACGAGGTCGAGGAGGGGCTCGCGATCATCCGCGCGGCCGTCCGCGAGGTCCTCGGCTCCACGAGCGAGGAGCTCGCGGCCGACGAGGTGCCGCTGCCGGTGGTCGTCGGGAGCTGACCCGCCCGCCGCGCCGGCGGTCGGCCGCATGTCCCTCGCGCGTCCGGCTCAGCCGACGGGGCTGTCGTCCAGCTCGATCTCCGCGACCTCGACGGTCGCCGACGCGGGCATCGTCGGGTAGTGGTTCTCGCAGAGCTGCGCGGCGAAGAGGGCCATGTCCGTGCCCGGAGGCTGGTGCGCGTCCTCCGGGGTGAGATCGGCCAGCAGGTGCCGCCGCACGGAGGTGACGCGCCCGGCGAGCGGGACGGCGGTGGGGTGCTCGTCGAAGACGAACACGGCCGGCCCGACCCGCAGGTCCTCCTCGAAGCGCACGGTGGTGACCTTCTCGCCGCGCACGATCGCGTCGTGGTGCATGCGGTGGAAGCGGACGACCTGGGCTGCTGCGTCGGACATCCGTCGAGCCTAGGGGCGGCGAGGCGGCGAGGCGGGACCGCTCAGGTGGCGGTGGATCGGAGGAGTCGCCGGGCGGCGCGGGTCATGAAGATCCCGTAGCCCATCGTGGCCGCCGCCGCCCCCGCTCCCACCCACGACCAGACGACCGGCCACGCCGCGCCGTCCTGGAGCACCGCGACGACGCCGGCGGTCCCCACGAGCGTGGTCCAGGTCGCGATCCCGAGGTCGATCCGACGATGGAACGCGCGCGCCATCGGGTAGAAGTGCAGACCGACGATGACGGCGATCGTCGGCACGAGGAAGCGCTGGAGGCCGGCTGCGCCCCGAGACCGCACACGGCCGTGACGCTCGCGGCCACGGGCGTCGGCCAGCCGGTGAAGGTGTCGCTGGCCCACCACATCGTGAACACCGCCATGAGGATCAGGCCCGAGCCGATGCCGGTGGCCAGGACTCGGGGAGGGGGAGCGACGGGGTCCATGCGTCGGATCCTGGGTGCGCGGCCGTCCGCGAGGTGCGCGGATCCACCAGCGAGGAGCGCGCCGGGCGCTGACGGGGCGCGGGCCTGACCCGTTCGCGCACGTCCGACCCGGCGCGTCCCCGTCGTCTCAGCCGCGCGGCCGCAGGATCCGGTAGCGGTGCTCCGGGCGGCCCGTGGATCCGTAGTTGAGCTGCACGTCGACCACGCGGTCGCGGGCGAGCGCGCCGAGGTAGCGCTGCGCGGTGGCGCGGGAGACGCCGACGCGCTCGGCGATCTCGGGGGCGCTGAGCTCGGCGTCGGACGCGGACAGGGCGTCGAGCACGGCCTGCTCGGTCGCGGGCCGCTCGCGCGCGGAGACCCGGCCGGGCCGCAGGGCGTGGATGGCGCGGTCGATGCCCGCCTGGTCGAGCGGCCGGTCGCTCGCGAGCCCGGCGCGGAAGGCGGCGTAGGCCGCGAGGCGCGCGGTGAGCAGCTCGGGCGCGAACGGCTTCACGAGGTAGGAGACGGCGCCGCCGCGGAGGGCACGGCGGACGGTGGCGGGGTCGTCGGCGGCCGTGACGAGGATCACGTCGGGCTCGATGCGCCGCACCAGGTCGATCCCGCTGCCGTCGGGCAGGTACGCGTCGAGGAGCACGAGGTCGGGGCGGGACGTGTCGAGCACGGCGAGCGCCGCCCGCGCGCTGCCCGCGGTGCCGACGGCCCGGAAGCCGGGCGCCTGCTCCACGATGCCCTCGTGCAGGCGGGCGATGCGGAAGTCGTCGTCGACGATGAGGACGGTGAGGTCGTCGGTCATGCGCGGGCTCCGTCGAGGTCGGGGTCGAGGTCGGGGGCGTGGGGGTCGTGGGGGTCGTGATCGTCGGTGGTCGGGCCGTCCGCCGGCCGATCCGCGTCGGGCGGCTCCACCACGCCCGCGAGCCGCGCGCAGAACACGGCGCCGGACTCCGCGTGGGGCGGCGGGCCGCCGGGATCCGCGACCCAGACGTCGCCGCCGTCGCGCCGGGCGATGTCGCGCACGAGCGGCAGGCCGAAGCCGAGCCCGTGCGCGGGATCCGGTCCCCCGGCCGCCGCGAGCGCCTCCGCGGCCCCGTCCACGTCGTCGGGCCGGCGCCGGAAGATCCCCGCGGCGTCCGCCGACCCGAGCCCGTCGCCCGAGTCGGCGACCGCGAGGTGCAGGTCGACGCCGTCGTCGAGCGCCTCCACCTCCACCCACCTGTCGGCGCGGGATCCGTGGACGGCCGCGTGCAGCGCGTTGTCGACGAGGTTGCCGAGGACGGTCGTGACCTCCTCGGGCCGCACGAGGATCCCGCGCACGAGCGTGCCGGGCCCGACCCGCAGGGTCACGCCCCGCTCCTCGGCCTCCATGGCCTTCGCGCCGAGGAACGCCTGCAGGTAGGGCTCGTCGACGAGACCCGCGTCCACCGTGGGGAACGCCACGGGCCCCTGCTCGAGCACGCCCGCGAGGTAGCCGTCGGCCTCCTCCACCCGGCCGGTCGCGACCAGGCCGCGCACGACGTGGAGGCGATTCGCGAACTCGTGCCGCTGCACGCGGAGCGCCGTGGACATCGCGGTGACGGCGGTGAGGCGGCGACTCATCGCCTCGACGTCCGTCTCGTCGCGCAGCACCATCACCGTGCCGAGGTCGCGGCCGTCGCGGTCGACGCGCGCGACGTCGACGAAGAGGAGCCGGTCGTCGACCACCGCGCGCAGCGACGCGGATCCGGCGACGGGTGCCCCGGGGGATCCGGACGCGGTCCCCGCACCGGCCCGCGCCGCGGCGACCGCGTCGCGCAGCACCGGCGCGACGCCGAGGTCGGCGAGCGTGCGGCCGACCGGATCCACGAGGCCGAGCAGCGCGGCGGCCCGCGGGTTGCAGACGGTGACGCGTCCGTCGGGGCCGAGTCCGAGCACGCCCTCGCCGACGCCGGAGAGCACGGCCGCCTGGTCCTGCACGAGGCCGGCGAGCTCGGACGGCTGGAGGCCGAGGGTGAGGCGCGCGAGCCGCCGGGAGAGGATCCCGCTGGCCACCGCCCCGACTCCGAGCGCGAGCAGCGCGACGACCGCGATGGCCGCGACGTCGACGCCGATGGAGTCGCGCACGGTCGCCGCCGCGAAGCCGACGCTGACCTCGCCGACCACGCGCTCGTCGGCCTCGGCCGCGGAGGCGCCCTCAGGAGCGTCCGCCGTCGCCAGCGCCCGCACCGGCACCTTCGCCCGCGCCGACTCCCCGAGCGTGCCGGTGTCCCAGGTCACCTCCTCGCGCCCCGCGAGCGCGACCGTCGGGTCCGTGCTCACGCGCTGCCCGAGCTCGGAGGCGTCGGGATGGGCGAGCCGCAGCCCGCGATCGTCGGTGACCACGACGAAGAGCGCGCCGGTGCGCTCCCGCACCGCCTCGGCCGTGCGCTGCACGGGACCGTCGGCGAGGTCGGCCGCGTCCGCCGCCGCGGGATCCGCGGTCTCGGCCGTCACGGCGGCCCGCAGCGCGGGATCCTCGGCGGCCGTCCGCGCGATCGCCAGCGCCGTCGCCTGCGCCTCCTCGCGGTTCTCCGACGAGCTGAGCAGGCCGTACGCCACGGTCGCGATCCCCACCACCACGAGCACGACGAGCAGCTGGAGGACCAGTGTGCGGCGCGCGAAGTCGAGCCCCGCCCGTCGTCGCCCCGTCGCTCGATCCACCTGGTGAGCATAATGCGCAGAACCTCGTATACGTGCACTATCGCGATCAAGCGGCACAAGCGCGACGGGACGCGGACGCCGACCTAGCGTGTGGTGTTCAGCCGGGCGTCCCGCCCACCGACGAAGGAGTCACGCGTGCTGGTATTCCTGGGCTTCGCCATGGTCCTCACCTTCATGGCCCTCATCATGACCAAGCGGCTGACGCCCATGGTCGCCCTCATCCTCGTGCCGACGATCTTCGGGCTCTTCGCGGGCGCGGGGCTCGGCATCGGCGACATGGTCATCGAGGCGCTCGGCGACCTGGCCCCCACGGCCGCGCTGCTGATGTTCGCCATCATCTACTTCGGCATCATGATCGACGTCGGCCTGTTCGACCCGCTGGTGCGCCTCATCCTCCGCCTCGCGGGCGGCGACCCGGCGAAGATCGTGCTCGGCACGGCGATCCTCGCGGCCGCGGTCTCCCTCGACGGCGACGGATCCACGACCTTCATCGTCACCACGGCGGCCATGCTGCCCATCTACCGCAAGCTCGGGATGAGCCCGGTGGTGCTCACCTGCACGGCCGGCCTCGCGAACGGCACGCTCAACATCGTCCCGTGGGGCGGCCCGACCGTCCGCGCGGCGGCGGCCCTCAAGGTCTCGCCGACCGACATCTTCGTGCCGATGATCCCGTCGCTCCTGGTGGGCATCGCGCTCGTCATGATCTTCGCCTGGACCATGGGCCTCCGCGAGCGCAGCCGCCTGGCCGCGCTCGGCGAGGCGCGCGCCGAGGGCGGGCTCGACGCCGCCGGCGGCACGGGTTCCGGCTCCGGCGGATCCACGGGCGGCTCGGGTTGGTGGCGCGCCGGTCGCGGCGCCCCCGCGACCCCGCGCGGCGGCCTCATCACCATGGCCCCGGCGCTCGTCCGCGCCGAGACGGCCGCCGTCTCCACGCTCGGCACGACGATGCTCGACCCCGACCGCGAGACCCTGCGCCCGCGCATGATCTGGTTCAACCTGGGCCTCACGATCGTGGTGCTGGCGCTGCTGATCATGGACCAGCTGCCCCTCGCCTACGTCTTCATGGTCGGCGCGGCCATCGCGCTCATCGCCAACTTCCGCGACCTCAAGCACCAGGGCGAGCGCATCGCGGCGCACGCGCCCAGCGTGGTCGGCGTGGTCTCGATGGTGCTCGCGGCGGGCGTCCTCATCGGCGTGCTCAACGGCACGGGCATGGTGTCGGCGATGTCGGCCTGGCTCGTCACGATCATCCCGGACGCCCTCGGCCCCGGCCTCGCGGTCATCACCGGCGTGCTCAGCATCCCGATGACCTTCTTCATGAGCAACGACGCCTTCTACTACGGCATGCTCCCGGTGCTCGCGGAGAGCGCGGCGAACTACGGCATCGACCCCGTCGAGATGGCGCGCGCCTCCATCACCGGGCAGCCGGTGCACCTGCAGAGCCCGCTCGTGCCGGCGATCCTGCTGCTCGTGTCGCTCACGGACGTCAACCTCGGCGACCACCACCGCAAGGTGCTGTGGCGGGCGGTGCTCGTGTCGCTCACGATGCTCGCGGTGGGCGTGCTCACGGGGGTGATCCCGATCTGATCGGGAGCGCTGCGCGAGGGGCGCGTCCTACTGGGTGCGCCGCGCCACCTGGTACCCGGCGTCGGCGTAGACGATCTCGTAGGTCGCGCCCGCCTGCGTCGCCTCGCCGTACTGGTCGGCGTTGAGGGCGCCCTGGCCGAGGCCGCCGCCGAGGGTGTCGATCACGACGTACTGCGGCGCGGGATTGCCCGGGTTGCCGAGCCAGTAGACCTCGTGGTCGTCGACGAGGTACGACATGAGGCCGATGTCGCTGAGGACGCTCGCGCCCGCCGGCACCTGGTCGAGCGCGGCCTGCGCCTGCGCGGCCCGGGGCGCCGCCTGCCAGATGGTCGGCTTCGTGAGCTCGGCCATGGGCGAGCGGAAGAACAGGGCTACGGCGACGATGGCGAGCACCGGCACGGTCGCGCGCGAGGCCACGGCGATCCAGTGCTGCCGGCCCGCGCGAGCGCGCACGATGCCGTCGATCGCGGCGGCGAACACGATGGGCATGAGCACGGCGTCGTAGTGGTAGCCGGGCCCCCAGTACGCCTCGGTCGGCGAGAGGAAGCGCCAGGCGAGCGTCGGCACCACGAGGAGGATCAGCGGCGACCGCAGCGCGATGAACGCGCCCGCGAGGACGAGGAAGGCGACCGTCTCCAGCTTCGGCGCCACGAAGAGCCCCGCGATGGTGCCGAACGGATCTGCGAGCGCGCCGCCCGCGTCGAGCTTGGACGCGTAGTCCCAGCGGGCCTCGCGGTTGAAGGCCGGCAGGATCACGGTGGTCGCGAGCACGAACCACGCGACGCCCCAGCCGGCGAGCGCGACGCCGATGCGGCGGTCCATCGCGAGCGCGATGATCACGCCGAGCACCGCGACCGTGAGGCCGAGGTCCTCCTTCACGAACACGAGCGGCACGGCCCACGCGGCGGCGGCGAGCGCGCGGCGGGCGATCACGGCGTCGAGCGCGAAGGCCAGCAGCGGCAGGGCGAACGCGATCTCGTGGAACTGGAACGCGACCGCGCCCTGGATCCCCCAGCTCAGCCCGTACGCCGCCGCGACGACGATCGCGCCCCACCGGCCCGCGACCCGGCCGGCCAGGCGGCCGATGCCGACCACCGAGATCCCGATGAGGACGGCCTGGACCACGAGCAGCGCGAACGCGTGCGGCCAGACGGCGTAGACCGGGCCGAGCAGCACGAGGATCGGGTGGAAGTGGTCGCCCATGAGGTTGAAGCCGTCGCCCTTGATGGAGACGAGCGGCGCCTGGAGGCGCGAGTAGTCCTGCGCCAGCTGCGTGAAGATGCCGAGGTCCCACGACTTGACGGTGAAGCGGCGCCACTCGAGCGCCGAGTAGAGCACGTAGACGGCGGTGACGAGCGCGGCGACGACGACGACGCCGACGGTGCCGGGCACGCGGGATCCGGTGATGGGCGCGCGGAGGGCGATCGTGGGATCCGGCTCGACGGAGCCGTCGTCGTCGGCGTGGCGGCGGTGGGCCGTGTCGTTCGTGCGGGTCACGGCATCAGGGTCTCACGCGGGGCCGGGTTCGAGGGGGCGCGATCCCCGGGATCATCCGCTCAGGGCCGGTCGACCCGGACGCGCGTGGGTGCGGGTCGACTCAGCGGCGCGCGCCGCCTGCACCGTCCTGGCGCTCGCGCTCGGCGGCCATGGCGGCGCGGCCGGCGTCGCGGTTCTTCACGCGGATCTGCTCCTCGCGCACCTCGGCCTGCGTCGCGCGCTCCTGCACGAGCCACTGCGGCGGGGCCTGCAGCAGCTCCTTGATCTGGGCGGTGGTGAGCGCCTCGTCGACGCCGCCGCGGGCGAGGCCGGCGATGGAGATCCCGAGCTTGCCGGCGATGACCGGGCGCGGGTGCGGGCCGTCGCGCAGCAGGGTGGCGAGCCACTCGGGCGGGTTCGCGTGCATCTCGGCGAGCTCCGCGCGGGACGGGGTCGACTCCTGGAACTCCACGGGGGTCGCCGGCAGGTGCACGCCCAGCTTCTTCGCCGCGGTCGCGGCCTTCATCGTCTGGCTGGATCCGGGGCTCGTCATGAGCCCAGGGTACCGTCGGGGCCCCGGCCGCCCTGCACTAGCCTGGATCGGACCCGCCGCCGCTCCGCGCGCCACCATCGAGCGGGCCATCGAGGGGACCCCCGTGGACGCCGATCCGACCGCCCTCCGGCACTTCGCCGCCGTGGCCGACGAGCTGCACTTCGCCCGCGCCGCGAAGGCCCTCAACGTCTCGCGCATCGCCGTGAGCCGCTCGATCCTCGACCTCGAGGCGCTGTGGGGCGTCGAGCTGTTCGTGCGCGACGACGGCCCCACGCGCCTCAGCCCCGCGGGCGAGGAGCGGCTCGTCGAGGCCCGCGCCGCGATCGCCGCCGAGGACGCGCGCCGCGCCGCGGAGGCCGCCGCGCCGCCGCGGGGCCTGGTCGTCGCGATCGTCCCGGGCGTCACCGTCGCCAAGTGGACCCGCGCCTGGGACGAGCGCGTCGCCGACGTGCCGCTGCGGGTCGTGCCGCTCGCCGAGCCCGCCGCGGCGCCCGCCCTCGTCGACGGATCCGCGGACGTCGCGTTCCTCCGCCTCCCCGTGGACGGCCGCGGCCTCACGATCGTGCCGATCTACGGCGAGGTGCAGGTCGCGATCCTGCCCAAGGAGCACGCGCACGCCACCGCCGACGCGGTCGCGATCGCGGAGCTGGCGGACGAGCTGCTGCTGCAGCCGGCCGACCAGGTGCCGGGATGGGCCGGGCGCACGGCGGGCGCGGATCCCGTCCCGATGCCCGACGACGTCGCCGCGGCCGTCGAGCTGGTCGCCGCGGGCGTCGGCTTCGTGGTGGTGCCGCACGCGCTTGGCCGGCTGCACGCGCGCAAGGACGTCGTCGCGGTGCCGGTGCACGACCTGCCGGAGACGCGGATCGCCGTGGCCTGGCGCGAGGGCGACGCCTCCCCCGAGATCGAGGAGCTCGTGGGCATCGTCCGCGGGCGCACCGCCGCGAGCTCCCGGTCGCAGCGCGACGACGACGAGCGCGACCGCCGGAAGCCGACCGCCGCGCAGAAGACCGCGCGCAAGGCCGCGGGCAAGCCGGGCGCCGCGGGCGGGAAGGGCGGGTCGAAGCCGACCCCGAAGGGCGGCGGGAAGCGCACTCCCCCGCCGCGCGGCCAGCGACGCGGGCGCTAGGGACCAGGGCGGGCGGATCCGTCGGCCGGCTCAGGCCGGGCGGCGCCCCGCCTGCAGGTCGGCGACCACGCGACCCACGTGCGCGCCCCAGCGGCGGTACATGGACGCGTAGCGGAACTCGCCGTCCTCGAAGTCGACGGGACCCGCGTCCGGCAGCTTCACCGACGTGACCTGCGGGAAGCGCGCGCACACCTCGGCCTTGCGCTGGGAGAGGTACATCGCGTGATCCCGGAAGAGGCCCCGGACGAACGTGCCGGCCTCCACGTACTGCGACACCTGCGGCACGTCCGAGACGAGCACGATCGAGTTGTCGGCGGTCTGCTCCACGAGGTGGTCGAGCAGGTCCTCGAGGCGGTGGACCCAGGGGGTGATGCGCGCGAGCTCGAGCGCGTCGGCGACCCCGGGCATCACGAGCACGACGTCGTAGCGGTGCAGCTCGGTGATCTGCCGCACGGCCTCCTGCGTGGCGGTGAGGTGCTGGTCGGCGAGCGGCACCGTGCGCCACTCGACGCCACGGCCGGTGATCGCGGCGAGCGCCCGCGCCGACTGCGCCGCCACCCCCTCCGCGTGGGTGCGCAGGCCCACGCCGGATCCGCCGATGCCGCCGAGCGCGAGGACGCGGTCCGGATCCGGGCCCGCCACCACGCCGACGGGCGCATCCGTCGGCACCGTCGCGGTCAGCGGGGTCGGGATGCCGCCGCGCAGGCTCGCCGCCACGAAGGGACGGACGGTCTGGTGGAGGAGGCGGATCGGCGATGACATGGGCTCCTGGGGATCGAGGGGCGACCGTCGATCATGCGCTGACCGTGCTTCGACCACCCCCGTGTCGGAGGCACAGCCTATCGTCGTCCACGAGCACGGCCGGGTGCTCGCGCCCCCGTCCTGACACCTGGAGCACCGATGATCCGCGAGCCCGAGCCCCTCGTCCCCCACCCCCCGCACGCCCGCTTCCACCAGGGCGCCTGGCGCGTGCAGGTCGCGTCGCAGCCCGTCCTCGGCTACGTGGTGCCCACGGCGCGCACGGCCGGCGCGGATCCCGTGTTCGAGGTCTACGCCGACGCGGTCGACGACTCCGGCCGGCGGGTGTGGGTCTCGACGGCCGTCACGCTGGAGGACGCGGTCGCGTGGATGCGCGAGCACGACATGGAGCTGCTCTCGTTCGCGGGCGAGCACGCCCGTCGCCGCCGCGAGCTCGCCACCGGCATGATGCCGACGCACTACTGAGCGAGGAGCCGGCCGCTGCGCCGCGCGACCGCGGCGACGAGCGGCTGCGCGAGGGCCAGCGCCAGGCACAGGGCGCCGAGCACGTCCCAGGTGCCGGCGGCGTGCAGGTGCGCGATGAGCTGCGTGCCGAGGAGCGGTCCCACCATCGCGGCGACGCCCCAGCTGATCCCGTAGGCCGACAGGTAGCGCCCCCGGGCGGCGGCGGGCGCGATCGCGGCGACGAGGGCCGTCGCGCGACCCAGCAGGATCAGGTCGCCGAGGCTCCAGACCACGGTCGCCGCGACGAGACCCGGGAGGCCGGCGGCCTGCCCGACGAGCGCGAAGCCGAGCCCCAGGAGGACGAAGCCGACCGCCATCCCCGCCGTGCTCCCGAGGCGGGACGCCGGGCCGCGCGCCAGGAGGGGCTGCCCGAGCACGATCGTCAGGGCGGAGACGGCGAGCAGGATGCCGAGCGACGCGGGGTCGATCCCCCGTTCGGCCAGCGTCAGAGGCAGGGCGACGTCGATCTGCAGGTAGAGCACCGCGAAGCCCGTGCCGGTGGCGAGCATCACGAGCAGCAGCGGGTCGCGCCACGGGCTGCGCGCGCCGGCCACCGGAGCGGGCGCGTCACCCGCCGGCTCCTCGGCCGCGACCGGGGATCCCCGACGGAGCCCGACGAGCACGAGGGCGGCGCAGGCGAGGCAGCTCACCGCGTCGGCGACGAACAGCAGGCGCAGGTCGATGCCGCCCAGGATCGCCGCGAGGACGCCGGCCGCGACCCCCGCGACCGCGAGTGCCGCCCCGTAGAGGCCGTACGCGGCGACCCGGTCGCGGTCGTCCGTGACGAGGTCCGCGATGAGCGCCTGCGAGGCCGGCTCGTAGACCTCGAACGCCAGGCCGAGGAGCACGGCGGCCACCGCGGCGGTCGCGATGCCGGGAGCCGCCGCCAGCATGAGCTGGAAGGCGGCGGTGAGCGTCAGGCCGAGCGCGATCGTGCTCCGCCGGCCGAGCGCGTCGGCGAGGAGCCCGCCGAGGATCCGCGACGGGATCGTGGCGGCCCCGAAGAGCGCGACGACGAGGCCGGCGGTCGCGAGCGACGCGCCGAGGTCGACGGTGAGCACCACCGTGAGGAACGGCAGCGTGAACGCGCCGAGCCGGTTGACGGCCCGGGCGAGGACGAGGATCCGGACCTCCACGGGGAGGCGCCGCCACGTCACGACGCGGCCGGGGCGCACGTCCGTCACGTCGTCGTCGGCTGCCTCGTCCATGCGCCCACCCGCCGTCCGGGTCAGGCGTTCGTGAGCCAGTACGCGATGAGGAGCATCGTCACCACGAAGCCGGACAGGAAGTTCAGGCCGAGGAAGCGGCGCCAGCCGCGGTTCGCGGCTCCCGCGTCCTCGTCGCGGATCGACCAGAACGGCGCGGTGCTCAGGATGTACGGGATCACGAGCACGCTGGCGATGATACCCGGCAGCCCGGTGAACAGCATCGCGACCCCGGCCGCGGCGTACGCGAGCACGGCGATCCGCACGGTGACGGCCCCGCCGAGCACGGTCGCGATGGAGGAGATGCCGCCCTCGCGGTCGGCCACGATGTCCTGCACCGCGCCGAACGCGTGCGAAGCGACCCCCCACAGGAAGAACGCCGCGAGGATCGCCCACAGCGCGGGCGTGAACGCGCCGCCCGCGAGCACGATGCCGTAGACCGCGGGGGACGTGAAGTGCGTGCTCGAGGTGAGGGAGTCGAGCACCGGCCGCTCCTTGAAGCGCAGGCCCTTCAGCGAGTACGCGATCACGGCGAAGACGCTCACAGCCAGCACCGCGACGCTCGCCGCGGATCCCACGGCCACGAGGTAGACGAGGAACGGCACGTTCGTGACGAGCACGGCGATGAGCACCGGCCGGTGCATGGCCCGCGCGAGCACCGCGCCCTCCACGCCGCCCTTCCGCGGGTTCCGCATGTCGGACTCGTAGTCGAAGACGTCGTTGATGCCGTACATGGCGAGGTTGTACGGGATGAGGAAGTAGAGGGTGCCGAGGATCGCCGTGAGGTCGAGATCGCGCGTGACCGTGAGGTACGCGGCCGCGAACGGGAACGCCGTGTTCACCCAGGAGAGCGGGCGGGACGACAGCGCGATGGTGCGCAGCGTCTCCGCGGCGCCCGGACGCGCGCGCACGTCACTCATGCGCTTCGATGCCGGACACGCTGCGGCGGCGGCGCAGCAGGTACCAGACCGCGGGGAGCAGCACGAGGGCGGCGATCGCGTAGGCGAAGTCCTCGACGGGCGCGTAGCCGAGGATGAGGCCCACCAGCTTGTCGTCGTCGTAGCCGACGAGGCCGACCTTGATCATGATGTTGTCGAAGATGAGCGTCATCACGAGCAGGATCAGGACGGGCATCCGCCGGTACCAGTAGTACTCGGGGTAGTCGAAGCGGCTGGATCCGTAGGGCACCGCGTTCGCCTCGCGCAGCAGCAGGCGGCGGAACAGGAACCCCACGACCGCGACGGGGAGCAGGAACAGCAGGTCGAGCGCGAGGTAGCTCATCGGTTCGCGCGCTCCCTCGCCCGGGCGACGTGGTGGTCGGCGAGGCGGCTGAACCCGTTGACGAGGTTCATCGTGAGGTAGCAGAGCAGCGCGAGGAAGAAGACCTCCTCGAGCGGCAGCTCCGGGCCCACGAGGATCCCCGTCATGAACGCGGTCTCCCCGCGGAAGAAGATGCCCTGCGAGATGCCCGCGATGTCCCAGGCGAGGAAGAAGGCGACGCCGATGAGGGTCGTGAGGATCGCCGCCGTCCGGTCGCGCCAGAAGAACAGGCGCCACCGCCGGTCGATGAGCATCATGCAGCCGAGCGCGCCGAGCAGCAGCACCAGGTAGACGAGGCCCATCAGACGACCGGGCGGCCGACCGTGCGCACGAGCGGCACGGCGCCCGGGCCGGTCGACGTGTCGCCGCGGAGGCGCTTCACGAGGATCTCCGCGCTGATGAGGCACATGGGCAGGCCGATGCCGGGGATGGTGGATCCGCCGGCGTAGTGCAGCCCGTCGACCTTCTTGCTCGTGTTGCCGGCGCGGAACATGGCCGACTGCGTGAGCGTGTGGGCGGGCCCGAGGATGGTGCCCTTCCACGAGTGCAGGTCGGCGGCGAAGTCGCCGGGGCCCGAGGTGCGGCGGAGGACGATGCGCTCGGCGAGGTCGGGGATGCCGGCCCAGTCGCTGATCTGCTGGATGGCGCGGTCGGCGATCTCCTCGACGCGCGCGTCGCCGGCGCCGTCGATGCCGCCGCGGCCGATGGTCGGGTCGGCGGGGATGGGCACGAGGATGAAGACGTTCTCGTGGCCCGCGGGCGCGACCGATGCGTCGGTGGCGCTGGGCTTGCAGACGTAGAGGCTCGCCGGATCCGGCACGGAGGTCGTGCCGCCCTTCGGCGGGAAGATGCGGGAGAAGTTCTCGTCCCAGTCCTCCGTGAACAGCAGCGTGTGGTGGTGCAGCTCGGGCAGCTCGCCCTCCACGCCGAGGTAGACGAGCACGGCGCCGGGGCCCGCGGTGGCCTTGTCCCAGTACGCCTGCGGGTAGGTGCGGAACGCCTCGGGGATGAGCTCGGTCTCGGTGTGATGCAGGTCGGCGGTGGAGACGACCACGTCGGCGTCGAGCGTCTCGGTGCCGGCGTCGGTGGTGATCTGCACGCCGCGCGCCCGCGCCTTGCCGGCCTTCGTCGGCTCGGTGAGGATGCGCGAGACGGGCGCGCCCGTGCGGATCTCGACGCCCTCGGCGCGCGCGACCCGCTCGATCGCGTCGATCACGGTGATGAGGCCGCCCTGCGGGTACAGCACGCCGTCCTCGAGGTCGAGGTGGCTCATCAGGTGGTACATGCTCGGCGCGAGCTTCGGCGACGAGCCGAGGAACACGGCAGGGTAGCCGAGGATCTGGCGGAGGCGGCGGTCCTTCACGTAGCGGGCCACGTGCGTCTCGAGCGGCGTGAGCAGCAGCTTCCCGAGCGTGCCCGTGCGGGTGACGACGTCGCGCTTCAGCAGCGACCGGTAGTCGGCGAAGGTCGTGTAGAGGAAGCGCTTCTTCGCGACCTCGTAGACGTCCTTCGCGGAGTCGAGGTAGCGGGCCATGGCGGGGCGGGATCCGGGCTCGACGCTCTCGAACAGGTCGAGGTTGGCCTCGCGGGAGTCGCGGATGTCGATGGGGTCGCTCTCGCCCTCGAACAGCACGCGGTAGCCGGGGAGGCGCACGAGGTCGAGCTCGTCGGCCGCGCTCGTGCCCAACAGACGGAAGAAGTGGTCGAACACCTCGGGCATGAGGTACCAGCTCGGGCCGAGGTCGAAGCGGAAGCCGTCCTTCTCCCAGGAGCCGGCGCGGCCGCCGACCTCGTCGCGGCCCTCGACGAGGGTGACGCGGTAGCCGTCGCGGGCGAGGAGAGCCGCGGAGGCGAGGCCGGCGATCCCGCCGCCGATCACGATGGCGGTGGGTGCGGTCATGGCGCTCTCCTGCTGCTCGGGGTCGGACGGGGCGGGGTCGGACGGGGCGGGCTCGGTCGGGGCGGGACGCGACGCGGGGGCCGGGCGGGCGGCATGCGCGCGGGGTCCGCGGGAGCGGCGCACGAGGCGGCCGTCGACCCCCGACGGCTCAGCGCCCGACGCGGCGGCGAGCGCGATGCGGGCCTTCACGGGATCCGGCACCCGCACGCGCGTCCGCACGAGCTCGGACGCCGGGGTGTCGCGCAGGCGCACGGCGAGCTCCGCGAACAGGCCCTGCGCGAGCGCGACGGCGCGGCGGCTGGAGGCGGGCAGGTCGGGGATCACGGCGCCGGACACGCGGAGGTCGTGGTCGATGTCGTCGAGGATGCGCTCCTTGTCGGCCTCCGAGAAGGAGGCGACGTCGACGCCGGGGAAGTAGCTGCGGCCGAGCGCGCCGTGGTCGGCGGCCAGGTCGCGGAGGAAGTTGACCTTCTGGAACGCGGCGCCGAGGCGCTTGGCGCCCTCCTCGAAGCGGATCCGCTCCGGGCGCGTCGTCGCGTGGCCGACCAGGAACGCGCGCAGGCACATGAGGCCGACGACCTCGGCGGATCCGTACACGTACTCCGTGAAGGACGCGGGCGTGTGCTCCATCCGCCGCAGGTCCATGCGCATGGAGGCGAAGAACGGCGCGGTGAGCTCGGCGCCGAAGCCCGCGCGGCGGGCCGTGATGGCGAAGGCGTGGACGACGAGGTTGGTGCTGTAGCCGCGGAGCATGGCGTCCTCGGTCTCCTGCTCCAGCGCGTCGAGCAGCTCCTCGACGTGCGCCGGATCCACGCCGGCACCGGCCGCGGCCCCGTCGACGATCTCGTCAGCCACGCGCACGAGCGCGTACACGTTCTCGATGTGCTGGCGGACGTCAGGCCCGAGCAGGCGCGACGCGAGCCCGAAGGAGGTGGAGTAGCGGCGGATCACGACGGAGGCGGTCTCCTGCGCGACGCGGTCGTACTTCTCGAGGCCCGTGGGCTCCTCGGGGGCGGCGGGCCGGCGGCCGGGGAGGCGACGGGTCATCGGATGCGCCCGAGCACGGACTCCGCGACGGGCGCGAGCTCCCGGCGGAGGGCCTCCGGCACGACCGGGTCGTCGAGGCGCGCGACGGCGGCGACCGCGAGGTCCCGCGCGACGCCCTCGGCGTAGGTGCGGGCGCCCGAGCTCTCCAGCACCGAGCGGACGAGCGCCGCCTCGCCGCGGGAGAGGTCGTCCTTGCCCACGAGCGCGCTGATCTCGCCCCACTCCGACGACCGCACGGCGTGCGCGATGAGCACGGTGCGCTTGCCCTCGCGCAGGTCGCCGAGGTTCGTCTTGCCGGTCTCCTGCTCGTCGCCGAAGACGCCGAGCACGTCGTCGACCACCTGGTAGGCGATGCCGATGTCGCGGCCGAAGTCGCCGAGCGCCGCGACGACCTCGGGTCGCGCGCCCGCGAGCACCGCACCCGCCTGCAGCGGCGCCTCGAACGAGTACACGGCGGTCTTGAGCCGCTCCATGCGGAGGATCTCGTCGACGCTCGGCACGTCCGCGGTGAGCGAGAACTCGACGTCGATGAGCTCGCCCGCGGCCGACGCGAACACGGCGTCGTCGAGGAGCTCCAGGAGGTGGGACCGCGTCAGGTCGCGCACGCCGCTCGCGTCGATGAGGCGGTAGGCGTTGACGAGCGCCAGATCCCCCGCGATGACGGCGGCCGACATGCCGCGGTGCTCGGCGAGCGGCTGGGGCAGGCCCTGCGTGGTGGCGATGTCGCGGTAGGCGCCGGAGACGTTGGGGCCGCCGCGCCGGGTGAAGTCGCGGTCGATGACATCATCGTGGACGATGAGCGCGGTGTGGAGCATCTCGAACGCGGCGCCGACGTGGGCGGCTGCCTGCACGTCCTGGCCCCCGAGGCCGTCGTACGCGGCCATCACCATGCGCGGCCGGAACCGCTTGCCGCCGGCCGTGTTCGACTCGAGCGTGCGCCACAGCTTCACGTACTCGGGGCCCATGACCTCGGCCCGGACGAGCGAGCGGGCGAAGAACGCATCCAGCACGCCGTTCACATGGGCCTGCCTCGTGGTGGAGACGGCAGCGAGGTTGGTGGCGTCCACGGATGAAACCTAACATCGAGGGGGTAACGGAAAGCAGGGAGCGCATGTCACAGCACACCGAGCTCGTCGTCCTCCTGGACGACGACGGCGAGCCCATCGGGACGGCGCCCAAGGCGACGGTCCACACCCGCGACACCGCGCTGCACCTCGCGTTCTCGTGCCACGTGTTCGATCGGCAAGGCCGGATCCTCGTCACGCGCCGCGCGATCGGCAAGCTCACCTGGCCCGGCGTCTGGACCAACTCGTTCTGCGGCCACCCCGCGCCCGACGAGGACATGCTCGAGGCCGTGCACCGCCGCGCCGAGCAGGAGCTGGGGCTCGAGCTCGCGTCCGTCGAGCTCGTGCTGCCCGACTTCCGCTACCGGGCCACCGACGCCGCGGGCGTCGTCGAGAACGAGATCTGCCCCGTGTTCCGGGCGATCGCGGCCACGCCGGTGGATCCGCGGCCCGAGGAGGTCGGCGAATACCAGTGGGTGGATCCCGAGGAGCTCATCCCCGCGGTCGCCCACACGCCGTGGGCCTTCAGCCCGTGGCTCACGCTCCAGCTGCCGTTGCTGTACCCGGAGCACGCGGCGCACGCGGGGCTGGCGGACGCGGAGGCCGACGCCGACGCGGTGCCCGCCGCCTGATCCGTTCGTCTCCTCGGGATCGGCGCCGCAGCCATCGCTGGGGGCGACCGGCCCGAGGGCGCGGCCGTCGCCCGTAGCCTCCGCGGGTGGAATCCGAATCGGCGCGTGTCACCCGCATCCGTCCGTTCTACGCGTCGCAGGTCGACGCCTACGACGCCATCGTGAGCGCTCCGGTCGAGGGCTGGATCGAGGAGATCCGCGGGCACCGGACGGACGGGGGCCTGCTCGATGCCGGCTGCGGCACCGGCCGCCACGCAGAAGCTCTCGCCCGGGCGGGATTCGAGGTGGAGCTGGCGGATGCCTCGCCGGCCATCCTCGCGGTGGCGCGCACGCGCAACCCGGGGATCCGCGCGCACCTCGCGGACATCTGCACGGTGGACCTCGGCCGCCGGTACGACGTCGTCGCGTGCCGCGGGGTGCTGAACGACATGCTCAGCGACGTCGAGCGCTCCGCCGCCGTCGAGCGCCTCGCCGCGCACGCGGCCCCCGGCGGCGTGCTGGTGCTCGACGTGCGCGACCGCGACGCCACCCGCGACCGGGCCGGCCGCACCACCACGACGGAGGGCGCGCTGCCCGACGGACGCACCGTCCGGTTCCGCAGCAGCACGACCTGGGCGGATCCGCTGGTGCGCGTGCGCGAGCTGCACGAGATCATCGCGCCCGGACGACCGACCGAGTCCGAGCCGTTCGACTTCGCGATGCGGCCGTGGACGCGGCGGGAGCTCACGGACGCGCTCGGCGCAGCGGGCCTGGTCGACGTCGTGGTCGACGCGGCGGCGCATCGCCCCTCCGGCGACCGGCTGGTCGCGTCGGGACGGCGCCCGCTCTCGTTCGCCGGCTGAGGGCCCGGCCGCGCACGCGGACGGGCCCTCATCGTGGTGCGGGCGGGATCAGCCCCAGAAGGCGCGGATCTCGTCGGCGACGCGCTCGGCCTGGCGGCGGCCCGCCTCGGCGGAGGCCTTGCGGGTCGAGAGCAGGAGCGAGTTCTCGCCGAACGCGGCGGTGCTGTCGTCGTCGGCCTGGATCACGAGCACGTCGGCCCGGCCGCGGAGCTGCTGCACGACGGTGGAGAGGGTCGGGCCCATGCCGCTCTGCGGGGCCTCGGGGCCGCACGCGATGACGAGGATCCGCTCGTGCTCGGCGACGACGTCGGCGTTCGTGCCGGAGCGCATGCCGCCGTCCATGTAGGGGCGGCCGTCGATGGTGACGGGCGGGAAGACGCCGGGCACGGCGCAGCTCGCGGCGGACGCCCGCACGAGGTCGGCGCCGGAGGCCTTGTCGAAGACGGTGAAGCGGCCGGTGCCGGCGTCGACCGCGGTGATGCGGAGATCCGCCTCGGGCCAGTCGCGGATCGGGAGCAGCTGGCCGATGCGCTCGACGCTCGCGGCGTCGTCCACCTCGGGGTCGTACTCCTCGAGCGCGAACTCGCCGATCTTCTGGCGCGTGGGGATCTCGCCCGCGGTGCTCACGATGCCCTCGCCGATGACCTCGATGGTGCGGGAGAGGTCGCGGCTGCCCATCGGCTCCGCCATGCCGGCCACGTCGACGAAGTGCTCGTCGTAGGCGGCGTCGATGGCGCCCGCCCGCAGGTTGATGGCGACGACGGATCCCGCCGACGTGCCGACCACCGCGTCGGCCGCGCCGAGGTCGACGCCCGCCGCGAGGAGGCCGGACAGGAGGCCCGTCTCCCACGCGATGCCGGCGACGCCTCCGCCGCCGAGGACGAGCCCCCGCGTCGGCGTGGTCGTGTCCCGCTCGGTGCCGGTCATGGTCCTCCTCTTCCGCGGGCCCGGGCCTGCGTGCTCGTCGTGATGGTGGTTGATGCGGCTCCATCATCCCCGAACACGGTGGACGGCGCCCGAGCGCCCGATGCACGCACGGTGGACGCGGGCGGGCTCAGCGCGCGGCGGACGGATCCGCGGCGGATGCGGACGCGGCGGGACCGGCGGGACCCGCGGCCGCCTCCCGGTAGACCTCGCGCACCTCGCCGAGGAACCGCGTCACGGCGGCGCGCTCCGCGTCGGTCAGGGCGTCGGCCGCGCGCGCGACCCCGCCGATCATGGGCATCAGCTCCGCCATGGCCTGGCCGACGGAGGCCGGCCGCGGGACGACGACGACGCGGCGGCGGTCGTGCGGGTGCGGTCGGCGGTCGACGTGGCCGACCTCGACGAGCCGGTCGACCACGAGCGTCGCGGCCGCGGTGGAGACCCCGAGACGGCCGGCCAGCTCCGTGGGCGACAGCGACCCCTCCTGGATGAGGTGCTCCATCGCCTTCATGTCGGTGGGGTTGACCTCGAGCACACCGCCGAGCCGGCGCTCGAACCCGGCGGCGAGGCCCAGCACGTTGCGGAGGATCCGGCCGAGCTCGCCGGCCGCGCCCGCGTCCGCGGGGACGCCCGCGCCGGGGGCGGGCAGGGCCGCGGCGGCTGCCGTCGGGGCGGCGGGCGCGTCCGGATCGGGGCGGGGACGGGCGCGCGACATGCTGCCATGGTACGCCGCAGGTAGCTAAGCCGCTTGATCATCAGTAGGCTGACTATCACCGCACCCCTGGAGGACCTGTGAGATCCATCGCCCGCTTCGTCAGCGCCCGCCGCACCGCCTGGATGGCGCTCGTCATCGCGGTCGCCGCCGTCGCCGCCCTGTTCGCCTTCCTGCCGAAGGGCGAGGCCGACGCCTTCCCGCCCTCCGGCCTGCCGGACTCGAGCCAGGCGAAGCAGGTGAGCGAGCTGCTCGAGCGGTTCCCGAGCGCCGACACGACCGTGGGGATCCTCGTCTTCAGCCGGGACGGCGCCGCGCTCACGGACGCCGACACCGCCGCGATCGCGCAGCGCGCCGAGGCCCTGGCCGCCGACTCGATCGCCCCGCAGGCCGTCGTGCCGCAGGCCAGCGACGACGGCCGCGCGGCGCTCGTCGCCGTGCCGCTCGACGCGTCCGCGGTCGCCGACGACGTCGCCGGGACCGCCGCGACCCTCCGCACCACGGCATCGGACGGCCTCCCGGACGGGCTGGTCGCTCAACTCACCGGCCCGGTCGGCTTCCAGGCCGACATCTCGAACGCGTTCGCGGGCGCCGACTTCCGCCTCCTGCTCGTGACGGTGCTGGTGGTCGCGGTGCTGCTCATCGTCACGTACCGGAGCCCCGTGCTCTGGATCGTCCCGCTCGTCGTGGTCGGCGCCGCCGACGGCCTGGCGCGCGTGGTCGTGACGGCCCTCGCGGATCCGCTCGGCATCACCATCGACGCCTCGATCGGCGGGATCCTCTCGGTGCTGGTCTTCGGCGCCGGCACGAACTACGCACTGCTGCTCGTGGCGCGCTACCGGGAGGAGCTGACGCGCCAGGAGGACCGCCACGCGGCGATGCTCACGGCGGTCACGAGCGCGGGGCCCGCCATCGCGGCGAGCGGCGGCACGGTCGCGCTCAGCCTGATCACGCTGCTGCTCGCCGAGCTCTCCGGCAACCGCGCGCTCGGGTTCGCGTGCGCTATCGGCGTGCTCATCGCGATCGCCGCCGCCCTGCTCGTGCTGCCCGCGGCCCTCGTGGTCTGCGGGCGCGGCCTCTTCTGGCCGTTCATCCCGCGCGCCGGGACCGACGCCGACCACGGCGGGAAGCCGGGCGTGTGGCGGCGGCTCGGCCTCGGGGTCCGGCGTCGCCCCGCGGTCGTGGCCGTCGTCGCCCTCGCCGGCGTCGGCGTGCTCGCGCTCGGCCTCGTCGGCGCGCGGGTCGGCCTGTCGCAGACGGACCAGCTGCTCGGCGACCCCGAGTCGGTCGCTGCCCAGGAGGTCGTCGACGCCTCGTTCTCCGCCGGCCTCACGGCGCAGACCGTCGTGCTCGCGCCGGACGCGGTGGCCGACGACGCGGTCGCCACGGCCGAGTCCGTCCCCGGCGTCGCGGGCGCCCGGGCGGGCGAGTCGGCGGAGGGCCGCACGCGCATCGACGTGCAGCTCGACGCCGAGCCTGAGAGCGCCGCGGCCTTCGCCGCGGTGCAGGACCTCCGCGACGCCTACGCCGCCGCGCCGGGCGAGCAGTCCACGACCCTCGTGGGCGGCAGCGACGCGACCGCCGCCGACACCGCCGCCTCGTCCGAGCGGGACCAGGGGCTGATCATCCCGATCATCCTGGCCATCGTGTTCGTGATCCTCGGCCTGCTCCTGCGGTCGCTGATGGCGCCGGTGCTCCTCATCGCGAGCGTGCTGGCGACCTTCTTCGCGAGCCTCGGCGCCGCGAACGTGCTCTTCCAGCAGGTGCTCGGCTTTCCCGCGTTCGACGCGAACGTGGTGCTGTTCGCGTTCCTCTTCCTGGTGGCGCTGGGCGTCGACTACAACATCTTCCTCGTGACCCGGGCGCGCGAGGAGCGGCGACTGCACGGCACGCGCGAGGGCATGGTGCGGGCGCTGGCATCCACCGGCGGCGTGATCACGAGCGCGGGCATCCTGCTCGCCGCGGTCTTCGCGGTGCTCGGCGTGCTGCCCGTCGTGGCGCTCACGCAGATCGGCGTCATCGTCTGCATCGGCGTGCTCCTCGACACGCTCGTGGTGCGGACGCTGCTCGTGCCGGCGCTGGTCTTCCTGCTGGGCGACCGGTTCTGGTGGCCGTCGCACCGCGGCGCGCGGCACCGTGAGACGGTGGACGCATGAGACTCGCCGAGGCGCTGATGGAACGGTCCGACCTGCAGAGGCGCATCGAGTCGCTGCGGAACAGGATCCAGGCGAGCGCCCGGTACCAGGAGGGCGAGGATCCCGCGGAGGACGCAGCCGCGCTGCTCGCGGAGGCGGGCGAGGCCGTCGACCTGCTGGCGGCGCTCGTGACGCGGATCAACCTCACGAACACGGCCGCCCGCCTCGACGACGGCACGCCGCTCACCTCCGCGCTCGCCCGGCGGGACGCCCTACGGACGCGGCACGGGATCCTCACGGCCGCGGCCGACGCCGCCTCCGGACGCGTCGCCGCGGGCGTGTACGCGCAGCGCCAGCTGCGGAGCGAGCTGCGGCTGATCGCCGCGCTGCCGATCCGCGAGGTGCGCGACCGGGCCGACGACGCGGCGAAGGAGCTGCGGGAGCTGGACGCCAGGATCCAGCGCGCGAACTGGGAGGTCGAGCTGGTCGAGGAGGCGTAGGGGCGAGTCGGTAGTCGTCCGGAGCGGGCACACCCCGGCGGATCAGCGGGCAACCTGATCCCCTGTGGCGCGGAGGGCAGCGCACCCGGCGAGAGCCGAGCACACGTCAGCCCCGCACCTCGCACCGGGAACGGTGCACGGGTACAGCTCACCACCACGTGCCGGTCGGACGACGAGGGAGGGTTCGGGGACCTCGCCCCCGCGTGATGCGGGCCCGGTGCGATGCGCGCCGGGCCCGACGTCATGCGCGGCCGCGTCGCTGCGCGGCCTTTTTCAGCGGATCAGTCCGCGAGGTCCCGCAGGTCCTCCGCGGTGGCGGTGCAGGTGACCGTGGCGCCGTCCCCCTCGGCCCGCTGCTCGGTGACGATGTGGTCGCCCACGAGGATCCGGCAGGTGATGTCGCCGTCCGCCGAGACCGTCGGGTCGACGCTCGCGACCGCGCTCACGGAGAACGCCGCCATGTCGAAGTCGGTGGTGTCCGGGATGACGACCTCGCGGCTGAACGGGAGCGGCTGGTCGGACGCCTGCTCGGATCCCGCGGTGCCGCCGACGGAGGTGGTCCAGAGGACGCCCGCGGTGACCGTGCCGCCCGAGCCCTCCACCTGGTACGTGACGCGCGGCTCGTCGGACGCCTCCGCCGACGACCGCGCCTCGGACTCCCGCACCGCGCCCGTGATGGCCGTGACGATGCCTGCCGTGTAGACGATGGCGAGCACGATCGAGAGGATCAGCGCGACGATGCTCGCGATGAGGCCCCCGAGCGCCATGCCCTTGGGCCGGTCCTTGAGGATCAGGCCGATGATCCCGAGCACGATGCCGATGGCCGCGAGGAAGCCCGACACGTAGTTGAGGATCGGGATCACGGAGCCGATGAGCGACAGCACGCCCACGATGAGCGCGGCGAGGCCGACGCCGTTGAACGTCTTGCGCTCGCGGGGTGCGCTGGTGTCGGGTTCGGGCGCGTAGCTGAAGGTCATGCATCGACCCTGCCAGGGATGCGGGCGGATCCGGCCGTCGCGGGGTCACGATCCCGCGACGGCCGGGCGGGCGTCAGGCGGCGAGCACGTCCGCGACCGGCGTCAGCGGCATCTCGAGGGCGGCGGCGACGTGCGAGTTCGTCACGTGCCCGTCGTGGACGTTCAGGCCCAGGGCGAGCGCCGGATCCTCCGCGAGGGCCCGCTTCCACCCCTTCTCCGCGAGCGCGATCACGTACGGCAGCGTCGCGTTGGTGAGCGCGCGCGTGGAAGTCTCCGGCACCGCGCCCGGCATGTTGGCGACGCAGTAGTAGACGCTGTCGTGCACGTCGAAGGTGGGGTCGTCGTGCGTGGTGGGGCGGGATCCCTCGAAGCAGCCGCCCTGGTCGATGGCGATGTCGACGAGCACGGAGCCCTTCTTCATGGTGGCGACCATCGCGTCGGTCACGAGCTTCGGGGCCTGGGCGCCGGGGATGAGGACCGAGCCGATCACGAGATCCGCGTCCTTCAGCTGCGCTGCGATCTCGTACGCCGAGGAGACGCGCGTCTGCACCTGCCCGCCGAAGCGGTTCTCGAGCTCGCGGAGGCGCGGGATGGAGAGGTCGATGATCGTGACGTCCGCGCCCATGCCGAGCGCGTTCGCGGCCGCGTGCTCGCCCGCGACGCCGCCGCCGATCACGACGACGCGCGCCTTCGGGGTGCCGGGCACGCCGCCGAGGAGGATCCCGCGCCCGCCGGCCGCGCGCATCAGGTGGTACGCGCCGACCTGGGTGGAGAGCCGGCCGGCGACCTCGCTCATCGGCTGGAGGAGCGGCAGCTGGCGGTTCGGGAGCTGCACCGTCTCGTAGGCGATGGCCGTGGTGCCGGAGGCGACGAGCGCGTCCGTGCAGGGCCGGGACGCCGCGAGGTGCAGGTAGGTGAAGAGGGTCTGGCCCGGGCGCATGCGCGGGTACTCCTCGAGAATCGGCTCCTTGACCTTGAGCAGCAGATCCGCCGCGCCCCACACCTCGTCGGCCGTGGCGACGATGGTCGCGCCCGCCTCGACGTAGTCGGCGTCGGTGATGCTCGATCCGAGTCCCGCGCCCTCCTGCACGAGCACCTCGTGGCCGCGGCGCACGAGCTCGTGCACGCCCGCGGGCGTCGCGGCGACCCGGTTCTCGTTGTTCTTGATCTCGGTGGGGATCCCGACCTTCATGCGCGTGCTCCGTCTCGTCTCCCCGCGAGGTGCGGCCGGCGGCAGCGATGCGGGAGGGCGAGACTCATGGTGGCCATCGTGCGTTTCGAGCGCGTGAACTCCGTAGGATCGTCGGCGCGGTCGCCTCATCCGGTGCGATCCTGCGGCGTGAAAGGCTGGTCGAGCGATGCCGACGAAGGAAATGCGGACGCCCGAGCCGCTGGATGCGGTCGACCGGAAGCTCGTCGCCCTCCTCCGGGCCGACGCGCGCACCCCGAACAGCCGCCTCGCGGAGCAGGCGGGCATCGCGCCGTCGACGTGCGTGACCCGGGTGCGCGGCCTCGTGGAGCGCGGCGTGATCACCGGGTTCACCGCCACCATCGACGCGGATGCGGTGGGCGTGGGCCTGCAGGCGCTCATCAGCATCGCGATCCGCGCGGGCGCCCGCCACGAGATGGCCGCCTTCGCGTCCGAGATGCGGGAGCTAGCCGACGTGGTGCAGCTCTTCTTCCTCGGCGGATCCGAGGACTTCATCGTCCACATCGCCGTCCGCGACAGCGACCACCTCCGCGACTTCGTCCTGAAGCACCTGTCGGCGCACCCGGCCGTCGCGTCGACCCGCACCAGCGTGGTCTTCGACCACCACTACTCGGGGCCGGCGGTGGGGGATCCGGGGGCCTAGCGCGCTAGACGGCGGGCTACTCCCCGGGCTGCCCCGCGTCCGTCACCGTCACGTCCGTGTGCACGAAGTTGAGGTACGAGCGGGAAGCCGTGGGGCCGCGCTGGCCCTGGTAGCGGGAGGCGTACTCGCCGGATCCGTAGGGCTTCTCGGCGGGCGACGACAGGCGGAAGAAGCAGAGCTGGCCGATCTTCATCCCGGGCCAGAGCTTGATGGGCAGCGTCGCGACGTTCGACAGCTCGAGCGTGACGTGGCCGGAGAACCCGGGGTCGATGAAGCCGGCGGTGGAGTGCGTGAGGAGGCCGAGGCGACCGAGCGAGCTCTTGCCCTCGAGGCGCGCGGCGACGTCGTCGGGCAGCGTGACCAGCTCGAACGTGGATCCGAGGACGAACTCACCCGGGTGCAGGATGAACGGCTCCCCCGGCTTCGACTCGATCAGGCGCGTGAGCTCGGGCTGGTCCTCGGCGGGGTCGATGTAGGGGTACTTGTGGTTGTCGAACAGCCGGAAGAAGCGGTCGATGCGCACGTCGATGCTCGCGGGCTGCAGCATCCCGGGGTCGTACGGATCGAGGGCCACTCGTCCGGCGTCGAGCTCGGCGGTGATGTCACGGTCGGAGAGGAGCACGGCAGGAGCCTACCGGGGGCTGGGTGGCGCCCGGCCGGACTCTTGCTAGGCTGTGGTCTCGACCCGGCTCCCGGCCGGTCGCGCGAGTGTAGTTCAATGGTAGAACTTCAGCTTCCCAAGCTGATAGCGCGGGTTCGATTCCCGTCACTCGCTCCATCTGCGAACGTTTCAACTCGGTTCACCCGCGGCACATGTCCGAAATCCTTGGCTGAGTTGAAGTCCCATTGCTCACGTCGGGGTCCTATGGGCAAAGCGATGTCCTGCGCACTCGGCGACAAAGCCTCACTTCGCCCTCGAACATCCAACCCATGCGGCTACTGAGGTGCTCGATCGTTAGTGATCCATGCAAAAGCAACCTCCAGCGAGGAACAAGCCGCTGCCCGAGTGTCGGGCATGTTGCCCGCATAGCCTTGCCACTGCCCTTCCTCTAGCTCAGCGCGCCCCCAAACCTCCGCGTAGATACTCGGCCCGGCCCCATGCCGAGACACTACCCACACCTCCCGTTCGTCCTGCCGCCAGGCATTGAAGGTATAACCGCTTCGGGAATTTTCGAACGTTAGCCGATGGGGAGTCACTTCTTGCATGATGATCACAGGTAAACACTAACCGGCAACTTGGCGCGGTTCCAACCATTCGACGACACCTTTCGACCCCAGCTGCCCCCAATTGTGGGGCCATGTGAGTTAAGGGGTTGCGCTCGGCGCATCAACTACTTAACCATATAAACGACGCCACCCACAGAACAGGTTCTGAAAAAGCGGATTCGCCTTAGCTGGGACGTAAAAACGTTCGTAGCCAATACGGTGGCACCAACAGTTTGACTGACACATAAGGGAATAAACGGTGCTTGCCATAACAGAGCAATCGTTAGATGACGTCATGGGCGCCTGTATCTCACACTTGCTTAGAGCGGGTGAGGTCATAAGTACGACTCGCGGCCTAAGTACAGAACTTCGAGGCGTTTCCCTTGAGCTTACAAACCCTCGCGCACGTATGAGCCGCAGCGCAAGCCGCGGTCGCCTCTTTAGCGCGCTCGGAGAACTTACGTGGTACCTGTCCGGCAGCGCTGACCCAGAGCATATTTCATATTATCTCCCTAAGTATTCCGAAAACGTCGGGGACTTTAGCGGATCCTATGGTCCTCGCTTATTCGGGCCAGGGAGGGGGGCTCAAGTAGCGGGAGTGATCGATCAGTTGAGGGCTAGCCCAACCACGCGAAAAGCCGTCGTGCAACTTTTCGACCGGTCCGATCTTTTGGGAAACGCGAAGGACGTCCCCTGCACTTGTACTTTGCAGTTCTTCGTAAGAGACAGCAAGGTTGAACTAGTTGTATACATGAGATCAAATGATGTCATGTTCGGACTATTACATGACGTTTTCTCGTTCACGTTCCTCCAGGAGCTCATTGCCAGCACCCTAAGCCTAGAAATTGGAACGTATAAACACGTGGTCGGAAGCTTGCACCTCTATAGCGACCAAGAGGATGAGGCTCGTGCGTTCCTAAAAGAGGGCGCCTTCATGGATACACCAATGCCAGCTATGCCCAAAACCGATCCATGGGCAATGGTTGCGTGGATATTGTCACTAGAGCGCAGCTTACGTGCCAGCGGCTCAGCGCCCATAGATGAACACGCGCCCGATTACTGGAATCAGTTAGCTTTGGTCTTGAGAAGCTGGAGTGCCTATAAAACACAAGATCTTCAGATGTTGAAGAGTTTGCAAATTCAGCTTGAAGGTAGCCCGTATGCAGCATCTGTTCGTGACAGAATGCACATTTTGGAGGCGCAGCGTGGTTCGAAATAACTACATAGATGATTGGCGGCGGATCGACGCAGCCCTCACGAAATACGCAGAGGTCACCGCCGAACTCCCAGGACTAAGTTCTCCTGAGCTCCGCGATGCATTAATACAGCAAATTATTGACAGCGAACAGCGTGTTCTGTATACCGACCGCCTCCTCCTTCGTGACCTCGATCCTTGCGCAACAGATCCGCGGCTGCCCGAGTTCGATCCACTAAAAGCTGCGATAATTCACAATAGGGCTGGAAGATTCGACGAAGCGGTCTGGCTTGTTTACATGTATGTTCACTTTGGTAAGCATCGCCGCGCCGGTTGGCGATACATTCGCGATACGTATGGTGCATTTGGATCCGGTCCAACCGAATGGTGGACGTGGAATCGGACAGCCGAGGACCCTGCAAGCTTTAGGTACTGGTTACACGATCACCAAGCTGAGTACTCAAAGGAAGCAGGGCCTCGCGGCTTTGGAAACCACCGCAAGTATGTAAGCCTCGACGCACTCGGGGATCGAGGAACCGGCGCTGCCGTGGAAAGCTATGTCGAATGGGTTCTCGAGCCAGGCGGCGATCATTCGGAACGATTTGCGGACCTGAAGCAAGTTAGTCCCGAGCGCACTTTTGACACGATGTACAAGTCTTTAAGTTCCGTGATTCAGTTCGGGCGAATTGCCCGGTTTGATTACCTAACCATGCTTGCAAAGCTGAAATTGGTCGACGTCAACCCGCCACATTCTTACCTCATTGGCGCTACCGGACCGTTATCCGGCGCACGCCTCTTGCTCCGTGGAGACCCTACGGTCGGGAATGCGCGTGAGCTTCAGGCAGAGTTGGCTAACTTAGGTCGTGAGATTTCCGTTTCTCCCGACGTCTTAGAAGACGCTATATGTAATTGGCAGAAAAGCCCGACGTCGTACGTCAGATTTTCAGCATAGCGCCGTCCCAGCGATATCTCCGAATTAAATACTGCATTTGATTGTAACGGATTATCTTTGCGTGGTGGAGTTGCCCGACAACAAGGCCAGGCGATATTCCCTGACTGGCAGCGAAAGCAACGACTCGGCGAGTGGTCAATCGTCCCTCTGATAAAGTACCGAGCCCAGATGGAATGAGTATAGAGCGAGCGTGCTCATTGGCTTCGTGCTCAACAAGCGAGTCCGCATCCGCCGGATCCATGGTATCTAGGAAATCGCCGGCATCGCCGTGGAGTAGGAGATGACCTATCTCGTGAAATAATGTAAACCAAAAATGATCCTCCGAAAGATGCCGCCCGGTCAGCCCGATCACGCGCCGCTGATCATGCGCGACAAAGGCAGCCCCGCTAAGCCTGTTTTCCGGTGTCGCCGGCAATATCACCAGCGCAACTCCAGCGGAGGCAAGTAGCGCTTGAGCTTGCGGTACAAACTTTTGCGGATTGCTAAGCAGTGATAGGCGCCGGAGCGGAGGCAGCACCGCGCGAACGCCTGACGGACTCCAAGCAGAAAGGTTCAGCTGATTCGCTTTTATCTCTGCACAGCGGAGCCAGGCAGAAACTGAGAGGTCATGTGACTCAAACGTTGGTGAGGTCCGAAAGTTTGCCTCTTTTAAACGTGAGGACCATGTGCGGACCCATTCGTCCGTCGTGTTAACGCCGTAAAACGCGAGTAGCGACCGGGCCCGAGCAGCCCACTCCGTTGTGCCCTCGATCCATCCTTTTTGAACCATATATTCCATAGGGGAATCTTGAGCCAATTGGTCCGCCGCCAATAAACTCATTGATTCACGGTAATTAGACTCTCGTGATTCCCAAAAATGCGCGGTCGACCCTAACGCGCCCGCCAATTTGTTTGCGAGCGAGGAGGTGATCGTCAATTCACCGTTAATGAGTCGGCGCAGTTGAGGATCACTGAGCTCCAATGCGTCAGCTAGACTCTCCCAAGTCAAACCTCTTGACTCCATTAGTTTACGTACTGTCGAGCCAGGTGCAGAGACCCAATGCGGTTCAGTTGCTAAAGCAGAGTTCAGAGTCATACGCGCTTTACCTCCCAAGCAAGGATTTTAATCCTGCTAATGCGATGCCAATCAGGGTGTCCGTCGGCTGTGGTTCTGATAGGTACGTGATTCACGCAACAGACCACAAATCCCTCCCTTCCCGTATCCATTCGAAAATTACCCACGTCAATGTGGTTGAGGTCTGGAACACCCACAGGTACTTCTTTTAAGGACGTCGCGGCAATTATGTCTGCGATCAAGGACGTGGTTTCTTCAAAAGCCTCGAATGAACTCCAATCCCCTACATCTGGATGTAGGAGCTGTCGCCGAAGCTGACTATCCTTAAAACTAATCTCCATAGACGTCCCCTCTGCTGCCCCAGTGGATCACGCCGCGGTCAGGGGAGTCGACGGCTAGGGCCGTTCGGTTGAGAACAGCATACGTCGTCGAACTGCTCCGAGTGTTGCAGTCAGCAGTTCTTCTTTGGCGAGGTCTTTTAGCTCACAACTCCTTGCGATCTGTCTCTTGGGGTGCCGAACGATATATCTATGAGACCGCGCTACTGACCTCGGCCAACGACCACGCCATCCCCGCCTCTGCCGTCGCCGCATCGCCGTCGCGGATCGCGTGCGCCACCTGCTCGTGCGTGTCGAGCGGATGCGGCCTCGGCGTCCGCGGCATCAGCCCCTGGTGCGTGCGACCACTGAGGACCTCCGTGATCACCTCGCGGAGGGCGCAGAACATGTCGATGCCACTGGCCACGAGGATCAGGTGGTGGAACTCGATGTCGGCGGCGAGGTAGTCGACGAGGACGCTGGCCTCGCCGAAGCGGCGGAGATCCACCGCGAGCTCGGCGATGCGCGTGTGCTGCGCATCAGTTGCGTCACGCGCAGAGAGTGACGCCGCGACCGGCTCGACCGCGCGGCTCAGCTGGGTGAGGGAGCGGAACTGGTCCGAGCGGCCGGGGCCGTTGAGGCGCCAGCGGATGATGCGCGGGCCGTAGACGTTCCAATGGCCGAGGCCTTGCACCACGAGGCCCACGCGGCGCTTCGAGACGAGGAGCGCCAGCGCCTAGAGGACGCGCACGCGGCCCCGGGTGTTGTGTAGAAGCACCGCGAGCGGCCCCACCGCCGCCCGCCCCACGCAGGCACCGACGCCCACCTCCCCGGCCGGGCGTCGCCGCACGCGACGCGATCCACGGATCCGCCCAGCCGAACGGAGACCCATGACCATCGAAGACTGGACGCAGACCCTCACCGCGGGTCCGCTCCTCCTGATCGCCGCGGGCGCCATCGCCGTGCTGCTGATCCTGATCATCACGCTGCGCATCCACGCGTTCGTCGCGCTGATCCTCGTGAGCCTCGCCACCGCGTTCGCCACCGGGATCCCGACCTCGCAGATCGTGACCGTGCTCGTCGGCAGCTTCGGCTCCACGCTCGGCACGGTCGCGCTGCTCGTGGGACTCGGCGCGATGCTCGGCCGCCTGGTCGAGACCAGCGGCGGCGCGAAGACGCTGGCCGACACGCTGATCCGCATATTCGGCGAGAAGCGCGCCCCGTTCGCGCTCGGGGTCGCGTCGCTCATCTTCGGCTTCCCGATCTTCTTCGACGCCGGGCTCGTCGTGATGCTGCCCATCGTCTTCTCCGTGGCCCGTCGCCTCGGCGGCGGCGTGCTCCGCTACGGCCTCCCCGCGGCCGGCGCCTTCTCCGTTATGCACATCTTCGTGCCGCCGCACCCCGGCCCCGTCGCGGCGTCCGAGTTCTTCGGCGCGAACGTCGGCATCGTGATCATCGTCGGCCTCATCGCGGCGATCCCCACCTGGTACGTCACCGCGTACCTCTACGGGCTGTGGGCGGGCAAGAAGTTCGTGCTGCCGATCCCCTCGCTCATGGGCGAGGCCGACGCGCACGCCGAGTCGAACCCGCCCAAGTTCGGCACCGTCCTCGCCGTGCTGCTGCTCCCGCTGCTCCTCATCTTCCTGAACACCGGCCTCAACGCCGCATCGACCGGCGGCCTTCTCCCCGAGGGCACGAGCGACCAGGCCTGGTACCAGGTGCTCCGCACCATCGGCGAGACTCCCGTCGCGCTCCTCATCGCGCTGCTGTTCGCGGCGTTCGTGCTCGGCCGTCGCCGCGGGATCGACAAGTCGGCGCTCGAGAAGACGCTCGAGTCGGCGCTCGGCCCGGTCTGCTCCGTGATCCTCATCACCGGCGCCGGCGGCATGTTCGGCGGCGTCCTCCGCACCAGCGGCATCGGCGACGCCCTCGCCGACGTGCTCGGCGACCTCGGCATCCCGATCATCCTGGCCGGGTTCCTCATCGCGGCGATCCTCCGCGTCGCGCAGGGGTCCGCGACCGTCGCGCTCACCACCGCCGCGGGCCTCGTCTCCCCGGCGATCCTCGCGGGCGACTTCAACGCGTTCCAGGTCGCGGCGCTCGTCGTGGCGGTGGCGGGCGGATCCGTGGTCGCGAGCCACGTGAACGACTCCGGCTTCTGGCTCGTCGGCCGCTTCTTCGAGATGGACGTGAAGACGACCCTCAAGACGTGGACGGTGATGGAGACCGCGATCGGCGTCATGGGCTTCGCGATCGCGGCGGCGGTGTTCGGGGTGGCGTCGCTGGCGTGACGCGGCGCCCCCGCCTTCCGGGAGGCGGCCCGGGAGGCTGGCCTCGTACCACGGCGATACGCCCTTCGCTGGGTATGCCGTCAGAGCCTGTGGAGAAGGAGCCGTCCGGTCGCTAGCGTGTTGAGCGCTGATCAGCTCGACCGTCCGACTCCGATCCGAGAGGACCCAGGAAGATGAAGCGCAAGAATCAGATGTCAGCCCTCCTGCTCAGCGGTGCTGTGGGAGTGGCCCTCGCATTCGGCGGGGCGAGTCCCGCCGTGGCAGCCGCATCATCGGCTCCCGCAGCATCCACCGGCCAGAGCGCGCCGTCGGAGGCCCAGCTCCGGGACTTCGAGCAGGGCCTCGCCCTCGTGGAGCAGATCCCCGACGACGTCCTCCACCAGGGCGACGCCGCCACGCAGCAGTGGCTGGCCGCGAACGCTCCCGCGAACACCGCACCGGAGGGCATGGTGAGCACGCAGGCCAGCGTGCTCGGCTGCGGCGCGGCGATCGCGACCGTCATCGCGTCCACGGCGTTCCCCGCCGCGAAGATCCTCAAGATCAAGGCCCTGATCAAGTCGCTCGGCGGCGTCACGGAGGCCGCCAAGATCATGTGGGGCGCGAGCTTCTCCTATGAGAAGGTGCAGGCCCTCGGCGGTGCCGCGGCCGCCCTCGCGGGTGAGCTCATCGGCGTCACCCAGATCAAGGAGCAGTGCTTCTCATGAGCCGCTGGTTCCGGGCCCTCGCGCCGATCCTCCTGACCCTCCTCGCGGTCGTGACCTTCTTCGCGGTCGATCGCATCCTCGGGATGCTCCTCATCGTGGTGGCCCTGGCCGTCGCGTTCCTCTCCGGCCGAGCCGTGCTCGGGCGGGTGCCGGTCAGGCCGGAGGCTGACGTCGACCCGCAGGAGGTGCGCGCCTACCGCGAGAGCCACCCCGGCACCTCCATCGGCGACGCGGTGACCGCGGTCGCCCGCAAGCGCGGCTGACGCCGCGCGACACGGAGGCACGTCCCTCCGGAGCCCGGGTGGCGCGGGCCGCCGCGTTCAGGCGGCCCGCACCACCGGCTGGCAACGCGGACACCACCACGCCCGCCGCCCGCGCTCGCTCGTGCTCCCCGGATCGTCGACGCCGAGCACCGTCGTCCCGCAGCGCAGGCACGGCCGGCCCGCGCGGCCGACCACCCAGTGCGTGCGGCCGCGGCGGGGATCGCCGGACGTGATCTGGTACGCGGCCGGCACCGTCGCCGAGTGCCGGAGCGCGCGGGCGGCGAGGTCGACGAGCGGCGGCAGGTCCACGTCCCTGACCCGCGTCGCCGGGTGCACCCCGCGCAGGAAGCCGACCTCGTTGACCCAGAGGTTGCCGAGGCCCGACATGGGGCGCTGGTCGAGGAGGGCGGCGCGGATCGTCTCGTCGGGGCGGGCCGCGAGGCGGGAGACGGCGAGCGCCGGATCCCAGTCGTCGCGCAGCGGGTCGGGACCGAGGTGGCCGATGGCCGCGCGCTCGTCGCGGGTGGGGATCAGCTCGACCACGGGCAGGTCGACGCCCCAGAGCGTGCGGCCGTCGTCGAGGCGGAGGCGCACGCGCACCTGGTGCTGGATCCGCGCGGGCACCCGTTTGCCCGCACCGGTGACCGTCCACGAGCCCTGCATGCGCAGGTGCGTGTGGAGGGTGGTGGCGTCGTCGAGCCGCATGAGCAGGTGCTTGCCGTGCGTGTCGAACCCGGTGATCCGCCTGCCGTCGAGCCGCGCGCCCGCCCGCGCGCCGGACCGGAGCTCCCCGTCGGCGATGAGCGCCCCGCCGACCTGGGCGCGGAGGCGGGCGGCGAGGACGAAGACGGAGTCACCCTCGGGCATGGCTCGACGGTAGCGGGGGCGCCAACAGGGGGTCAGGCGTCGGATGGCGAGCGCGTCGCCGCGTCCTCCTGCTCCTCCACCGGCCCTCCCGACCGGGCGAGGCCACGGGTCTCGGCCGCGAAGCGCTTCAGAGCGCGGTGCTGCCGGACGATCAGCGGGATCATCCCGATGAAGAAGACCGTCAGGACCACGAGCAGCACGAGCAGCCAGGTGTCGAGCCCACCCCGCGCGATCGTCGGCACGAAGATCCCGACGAAGACCAGCGCGGTCTGCGCCAGGAGGAAGGGCTGCGAGACGCGCATCACTGCCGCGACCCGGGCGGCACGCCACTCGAGGTCCGGCGAGAGCGTGTTCGCCTTGCCGGTCACGCGGCGGTTGATGGCCTTGCGATCCGCCATGTCGAGCCCGCGGACGATCGGACTCACCGAGAGCTGCGCGGGGAAGGCGACGGCGATGCAGGCGATCGCGGCGGCCGTGAAGGAGAGCTGGACGACGAAGGTCCATTTCTCGGTGGGTCCGTCGCCATCGGTCAGCGCCAGCACGACCGCGAGGACGCTGCTGACCGCGAGCGCCATGACGAAGGTGACGACGACGATGCGGATCTTGCGGCGGATCACCTCGGGCGTCCAGCCGAGGTCGGGCGAGTCCGGGAGGCCCGACTCCGCGCGTGCCCGCTCGCGCTCGTCCAGCGTCGCGCCTGCTCGGGCACCGAGGATCCAGCTGGCCGTCGCCACGCCGAGGATGCCGAGCAGGGCACCCGCCACGACGAGGGGCGCGACGCCCGCCGCGACCGCGGAGGCGACGTGCGCCACCGTGACGAGGGCCGTGATGCCCACGATGACGATGAGCCGCACAGGACGACGACCGGTGGCTCCCGCGATCCGGGCCGACGGGCTCTGCACGACGACGAGCCCGATCGACATCGCGAAGCTCAGCGCGATGACGCCGGTCGTCATCTGCGTCACGAGGAGGAAGATCGGCGGCTCGTCCGGCACGTCGACGAAACGGGTGAACATCCCCGCGAAGAGCAGCACGAAGGTGCCCGCCCCGAGGAGGGCGAGCACGATGATGAGCAGGGCGTTCCCCGGCCGGGATGCGTTCGCGCCGGATGGCGCCTGGTCCGTGCCGTGTCCGCTCATCCCTCGAAGCTATCGGCCGGACGCCACCCGCCCGTCCCGCCGCTGGCCCCCGTTCGAGCCCCGCCGTCCCTCCCCACGTGAACTCCCGCTGGATCCTCCGCGCATCCCCGCGCGCCCGCCGCCACCGCACGCGCGACGGGCCACACTCGACCCACGAACCCGAAGCCCGTCCCGACTGCCGCACGCCACCGCGGCGAAGGAGCCCCATGAAGATCACCGGCCGCACCGTCCTCATCACCGGCAGCACCTCCGGCATCGGCCGCGGGCTCGCCGAGCGGTTCCACGCCGCGGGCAACCGCGTCGTCGTCGCGGGCCGCCGCCGGGAGCTGCTCGACGAGATCACCGCGCAGCACGACGGCATGGCCTCGGTCGTGCTCGACGTCGCCGACCCCGCCTCCATCACGGCCGCGCGCGACGAGCTGGCCGCGAGCCATCCCGACCTCGACGTCGTGATCACCACGGCCGGCATCATGCAGACGGAGGACCTGCTCGATCCCGCGCACCAGCCCACCGCGGAGGCCGTCGTCACGACGAACCTGCTCGGCACCATCCGCACGATCGACGCCTTCCTGCCCGGCCTCCTCGCGAGCGACGAGGCGACCCTGATGACCGTCTCGTCGGGCCTCGCGTTCGTCCCGCTGCCCGCCACGCCCACCTACTCCGCCACCAAGGCCGCCGTGCACTCGTACACGCAGAGCCTCCGCGCGCAGCTCGCCGACACGTCCGTCGAGGTGATCGAGCTGGTGCCGCCCAAGGTGCAGACCGCGCTCATGCCCGGCCAGCAGGACGCGGCCGACGCCCTGCCGCTCGAGGACTTCCTCGACGAGGTCATGGGGATCCTCCAGGCGCGCCCCGAGGACGAGGAGATCCTCGTGCAGGACGTGCACGGCCTCCGCTTCGCCGAGCGCGACAGCCGCCACGACGAGATGCTCGCGCTGCTCAGCGGGCGCTGATCCGCCGGGCCGCCGGCGGGACCGGCCGGGCGCGCACCCCCGCGCCTACGCTCGATCCATGTCGACGACGATGCCGCCCGCCCCCGCCCGCACGCCCGACCCCGAGGCGGAAGGTAGCGGCGACGCCCGCCCGATCCGCTTCGGCGTGATCGGCGCCGCCGGCATCGCGGCCTCGGTCGTCCCCGACATGCAGCTCGTCCCCGGCGTCGAGGTCGTGGCCGTCCACTCCCGCACGCGCGCGAGCGCCGAGGCGCTGGCCGAGGCGTGCGGCATCGCGCGGATCCACGACACCCTCGAGGCGCTCCTCGCCGACCCCGAGGTCGACGCCGTCTACGTCGCCACCCCGCACACGCTCCACCGCTCGCAGGCCGAGGCCGCCCTCCGCGCCGGCAAGCACGTCGTCTGCGAGAAGCCCGCCACCACCACGGCGGAGGACACCCGCGCGCTCGTCGACCTCGCCCGCGCGGAGGGCCTGCTGTTCCTCGAGGCGCTCTGGATGGCGTTCTCCCCCGGCTACCTGGCCGTGCGCGCGGCGATCGCGGACGGTCGCATCGGGGATCCGCGCGCGATCTCCGTCGCCTTCGGCTTCGTCACCGACGGGACGGGCCGCCTCTGGGACCCGGAGGTCGGCGGCGGCACCCTGCTCGACATGGGCGTGTACCCGCTCGCCTTCGCGCACGGCCTGTTCGGCACGCCGTCGTCCGTCTCCGCGGTCGGCACGGTGATCGACGGCGGCGTCGACACCGAGGTCGCGATCCTGCTCGGCTGGCCCGACGGCCGCCACGCCACGCTCGCCTGCTCGCTCGTCGCGGCGCTCCCCACGGGCGCGACCGTCAGCGGCACGGCCGGCCGCATCGAGGTGGATCCGCTCTTCCTCGCCTCCCGCGCGCTCACGGTCGTGCCCGCCGACGGGGATCCGGAGCGGCAGGAGCACGCGATCGAGGGCCGCGGCTACGTCCCCATGCTCCGGGCGGCCCGCGACGCGATCCGTGCGGGCGTCGTCGAGTGCGCGGAGATGCCGCACGCGGAGTCCGTGGCCCTCGCGGAGCTGATGGACGGGATCCTCGCGGACATCGGCGCCCGCTGACCGGCGCCAGGATGCGCACGTCCGGGGAGCCGTCACACGACGGTCGTTAGGGTCGATGGCGAGGCACGCGCCTCGTCCTGCGGTACGTCGACGGAGACGATCCGACCCCGAACGACCCCGAAGGAGAACACCATGACGCACGTCCTCGTGCTCGTCGGCAGCCTGCGCTCCGGCTCCACCAACCAGCAGATCGCCGAGGCGGCGGTGCGCCACGCGCCCGACGGCGTGACCCTCGACATCCACGCCGGCCTCGACCGGCTCCCCTTCTACAACGAGGACATCGACGTCGAGGGATCCGTGCCCGACGCCGCCGTGGCCTTCCGCGACGCGATCGCCGCGGCCCACGCGCTCCTCGTGGTCACGCCCGAGTACAACGGCACGATGCCCGCGGTGCTGAAGAACGCGATCGACTGGGCGTCCCGCCCGTTCGGCGCGTCCGCCCTCGCGGGCAAGCCGACCGCGGTGATCGGCAGCGCATTCGGCCAGTACGGCGGCGTGTGGGCGCAGGACGAGGCCCGCAAGTCGCTCGGCATCGCCGGCGCGCACGTGCTCGAGGACGTGAAGATGGCCATCCCCGAGTCGGTGATCCGCTTCGCCGAGCGCCACCCGGCCGACGACGCCGAGGTCGTGGAGCAGCTCCGCGAGGTGCTCGACGCGGTGCGCTCCTCGGCGACCGCCGCCTGAGCCGACCCACCGACCGGGCAGCACGCCCGCGCACGACGACGGCCGCGCCCCATGGGGACGCGGCCGTCGTCGTTCGAGCCCGGAGGCTACGGCTTCAGCACCACCTTGATGCAGCCGTCCTCCTTCTTCTGGAAGATCTCGTACATGTGCGCGGCCTCGCTGAGCGGCACGGAGTGCGTGACGAGGTCGAGGACGCCGAGCGGGTCGGCCGGGTCCTCGACGAGGGGCAGCAGGTCCTCGATCCAGTGCTGGACGTTGCACTGGCCCATGCGGATCGCGATCTGCTTGTCGAAGAGCGACTTCATGGGCAGCGGGTCGGCCTCGCCGCCGTAGACGCCCGAGATGGAGACGGTGCCGCCGCGGCGGACCGCGTCGAACGCCGTGTGCAGGGCCGCGAGGCGGTCGACGCTCGCGACGTCCATGACCTTCTTCGCGATGCCGTCGGGCAGCAGGCCCGCGGCCTTCTGCGCGAACGAGGCGGCGGGGCTGCCGTGCGCCTCCATGCCGACGGCCTCGACCATGGCGTCCGGCCCGCGGCCGTCGACCATCTCGCGCAGCTTGTCGGCCACGTCGTCGGTGAGGTCGAGGGTCTCGATGCCGTGGCGCTCGGCCATGGCGCGACGCTCGGGGACGGGGTCCACCGCGATGACGCGGTAGCCCAGGTGCTTGCCGATGCGCGAGGCGAACTGGCCGACGGGGCCGAGGCCCATGACGCCGAGCGTGCCGCCCTCGGGCACGTTCGCGTACTGCACGCCCTGCCAGGCGGTGGGGAGGATGTCGCTGAGGAAGAGGTAGCGCTCGTCGGGCAGCTCGCTGTTCACGACGATCGCGTTGACGTCGGCGAGCGGCATGCGGAGGCGCTCAGCCTGGCCGCCGGGGACGGATCCGTACATCTCGCTGAAGCCGTAGAGCGCGGCGCCGCTGCCCTGCGCCTTCACCTGCGTGGTCTCGCACTGCGTGAACAGGCCCTTGTCGCACATGAAGCAGTCGTGGCACGCGATGACGAACGGGACGACGACGCGGTCGCCGACCTTGAGCTTCGTGACGGCGCTGCCGACCTGCTCGACGACGCCCATGTTCTCGTGGCCGAGCACGTCGTCCTTCTCCAGGAACGGGCCGAAGACCTCGTAGAGGTGGAGGTCGGATCCGCAGATCGCGGTCGACGTGATGCGGATCACGGCGTCGGTGTCCTGCTCGATCACGGGGTCGGCGACCTCCTTGACCTCGACGTCGTGGATGCCCTGCCAGGTGAGTGCCTTCATGGTGCTCCTTCGTTCTCGGGCGCGGCCCTCGTGGGGCACGCGCCCTTCTACACAACGCCCTCCGGGGCTGTCCGCCAAGCGAAGGTCAGGCCGCGTCCAGCCATCGGGGACGCCCGGGCGCGGCGTGCGAGACGGGAGGCAAGGACGGCACCGGCGCGCAGACGATCCGCCCCGGGGAGTCGGTCGTCCACGACACGACCGGACCGGGGCGGATCTGGAGGGCCGGTGACGACGGTCCGAACTGCATAGGAGGACTCTCGACAAACCTCAAGCGCCCGAGCCCGCGGCGGCCTCGTGCCAACAGTGTGCTCCTCAGCCGGGGAAATGCCCAGCGTTCCGCGCGCCTTCCCGGCGGATGCCCGGTGGAGGACGGCTCAGACGTCCCAGCCGCGGGTGCGCTGCACCGCGCGCAGCGCCTCGGCGGCGTCGCGCTCGCGGTAGGGCAGGCGGTCCCAGTGGATGCCCGCCGCGGAGATCCAGCCCAGCTCGGCGAGCGCGACCGCGAGGTCCTCGATGTAGAGGGCGATGGCGTCGTCGGCGCCGCGGATGGCGTCGCCGGCGATGGACCAGCCGAAGTAGCCGGCCACGAAGCGGGCCTGCTCGGTGGGGCTGCGGACGGGACCCTCCCGACGCGCGGGGAGGGACTCGCTCGCCGAGGACTGGACCAGGTCACCCATGTCGTCGGTGCCCGTGTCCTGCATCGCGTCCCTCTCCGAAGGTGACGCGCCCGCGTGACCTGGACACCACGATGCCAGCCGCGCGGACACCGCCCCAATGGGACGGTGGGGGTTGACACGTGGGCCCGTCCGCCTCTAGGGGCGGGTGGTGCGGATGCGGGGAGGGATCAGCGCGCGTCGTCGCGCGGCTCGTCCTCCGGGGGCTCCCGCATGATGAGGAGGCCGCCGGGGCTGTTCGCCGTCGTCATGAGCGCATCCACCCACTTGCGGTTGATGGGCGGCACGCGGCTGCCGTGGTACTTGAACACCAGCGGCAGCGAGTTGTGCATCCAGATGGTCGTGCGCCCGTCGCCCACCTCCACGTCGTCGCGCCAGGAGAAGTAGAAGTTCTCCCCGCGGCGCAGCTTCGCGCCGATGACGAGCTGCAGGTGCGCGAGCAGGCGGTCGTCGAACTCCGCCGTCAGCGTCGAGTCGTACTTGAACGTGCCCATGATCGATCCCGTGTCCCCCTCATGAGCTCTCGGGCCCCGCGCCGACGGAGAGGGGGCCAGAGAGCGGCGCTGAGCTTCGGCCGTGCCCACCCACTATGCCAGCGTTGCCGCCTCGCATCGCCTCGTCCGGAAGGGGGATCGGCATGTGGTAATGGACGGACCCGGCCGACGGCATCGAATCGGTCGGCCGACGCGCCCGACGGGACCGGTCCGGTCGCTGTCAAGGGGGTAGGCGCTCCGCGGGCGAGCGGCGGACGGTCGAGGGACGTCGCGGTCGCTCCGGACCGCGACGCCGACGACGAGGAGAGACCCCTCCATGTTCTTCCACAAGCAGGAGCTGCAGCACAGCGCCACCCCCGACAAGCCCGACCCCATCTACGCGCGCCACCTCCAGGAGGTGCTCGGCGGCCAGTACGGAGAGATCTCCGTGGCCATGCAGTACGGCTTCCAGTCCTGGAACTCGAAGCTCCCCGGCAAGTACCGCGACATGCTCTACGGCATCGGCGCGGAGGAGTTCGGCCACGTCGAGATGCTCGCGATCATGATCGCCAAGCTGCTCGAGACCGCGCCCGTCGAGGCGACCGAGGACGCCATGTCGGATCCGACGCTCGCGGCCGTCATCGGCGGCGGCGACATCCAGCACGCCATCGTCGCGGGCGCCGGCGCGCGCCCCGTCGACAGCAACGGGAACCCCTGGCAGGGTTCCTTCATCACCGCGAGCGGCAACCTCCTGGCCGACTTCCACGCCAACGCGAACGCCGAGATGCAGGGCCGCCTCCAGGTGGCGCGGCTCTACCACATGACCGACGACCACGGCGTGAAGGACCTCCTGTCCTTCCTCCTGGCACGGGACACCATGCACCAGAACCAGTGGGTCGCCGCGATCGCCGAGCTGCAGGCCGAGGGCACCGAGGACCTGCCCGTGCCGAGCGACTTCCCCGTCGAGCTCGAGGACCGCGAGGCGTCCTACCAGTACCTCAACTTCTCGGACGGTCCCGCGGCAGCCGAGGGCTCGTGGGCGTCCGGCCCCGCGCCCGACGGGAAGGGCACGTTCACGTACCACGACGGCCCCACGTCGTCGGTGCCGATGCCCCCGCCGCCCGTCGGCAACCCGCTGCTCCACGGCACGATCCCGCCGAAGGACCCGGGGCTGCTGAAGAAAGCGGCGGCCGCCGTGAAGGACGCCGTCACGCCCGACTGATCCGCGACGCGCGACCGGGCGGTCGGCCACCGCGGTCGGCCGCCCGCGCCGCGCCGCGCCCTCGGCAGCACCGACCTGCGCAGCGGCGGTGAGGATCCGGCCCGCCCGGTCGCCGCGGGCCGACGGTCGTAGGGTCGGACCATGACTGATTCCACGTACACCGCACAGCTGGTCGGCCCCGATGGCACGGAGGAGACCGAGGTCGAGCTCATCAACGGCGAGCCCGTGAAGAGCTTCGTCCGCGCCACCTCGCTCAGCGAGGAGGAGGTCGTGTGGGAGCTCGACGCCGACGCGGACGGCTACGTCTACCGTCCCGCGGGCATCCCGGGCGCCGACTACTCCTGATCCGCGGAGCCGTCGCGCTCCTCCTAGCTCCAGACGATCGGCAGGCAGCAGAGCACGCTGACCGCGAGCGCACCGAAGGACGCGAGCGTCCATGGCAGGACGGGCTGGGCGAAGAGCTTCGCCCTGCCCCAGCCGTGCTCACGGGCCCCCTTGATCGCGCCGATCACCTGGAGCACGACCCCCACGGCCAGGGCCGCGAGGGCCACGTACAGGAGCGCGGTGGTCGTGCCGTCGGAGATCACGCATCGACGCTACCGGCGCGCACCGTCGGCGGCTGGCCCCCGTCCGGCCGGGCCCATCCGCACCCCCGCCGTAGGATCGAGGTCCCGCACGACGTGAGGAAACCCGCATGAGCACCAGCCCGTCCACGCCCGCGACCGACACGGCCGCGATCGCCCGCATCATCGACCACACGCTCCTGAAGCCCGAGGCCACGCGTGACGAGGTCGCCGCGCTCGTCGCCGAGGCCGTCGAGCTCGGCACCTTCTCCGTGTGCATCTCGCCCTCGATGCTCCCCCTCGAGCTGCCCGCGGGATCCGACCTCAAGGTCGCCGTCGTCTGCGGCTTCCCGAGCGGGAAGCACCACAGCGACATCAAGGCCGCCGAGGCCGCGCTCTCCATCCGCCAGGGCGCCGACGAGGTCGACATGGTGATCGACGTGGGCGCCGCCCGCGAGGGCCGCTTCGCCGACGTCGAGGCCGACATCCGCGCCGTCCGCGAGGCCGTGCCCGCGCCCGCCGTGCTCAAGGTGATCATCGAGTCGGCCGCGCTCGACGACGACCAGATCGTGGGCGTCTGCCGCGCGGCCGTCGCCGCCGGGGCCGACTTCGTCAAGACCTCCACGGGCTTCCACCCCACGGGCGGCGCGACCGTCCACGCGGTCGAGCTGATGAGCCGCACGGTCGACGGGAAGGCGGGCGTCAAGGCGTCCGGCGGGATCCGCACGTACGAGGCCGCCGTGCAGATGATCGAGGCCGGGGCTACGCGCCTCGGCGTCTCCGGCAGCGCGGTCGTGCTCGCGGGCCCCGTGCAGACGCCCGAGAACGGCGCGCTCGGATCGAGCGGCTACTGATGACCGCGGACCGCCGCGCGCACCTCGCCGACCTCGGCCGCTTCATCCAGGCCTCCCCTTCCTCCTTCCACGCGGCCGAGGAGGGCGCGCGCCGCCTCGAGGCCGCGGGCTTCGCCCGACTCGACGAGCGCGACGCGTGGCCCGCCGGCGCCGGTCGGCGGTTCATCGTGCGCGACGGGGCGCTCCTCGCGTGGATCCAGCCGGCCGGCGCGCACGCCACCACGCCCTTCCGCGTGCTCGGCGCCCACACCGACTCCCCCGGCTTCACGCTGAAGCCGAAGCCCACCATCGGATCCGAAGGCTGGCTCCAGGCCGGCGTCGAGGTCTACGGCGGCCCGCTCCTCAACTCCTGGCTCGACCGCGACCTCGAGCTCGCGGGACGCCTCGTCACGCGCGACGGCCGCCGCCACCTCGTCCGCACCGGCCCGCTCCTGCGCTTCCCGCAGCTCGCCGTGCACCTCGACCGCGGCGTCAACACCGACGGGCTCCGACTGGATCCGCAGCGCCACATGTCCCCGATCCTCGGCACGGGCTCCCCCGCCGACGCCGACGTGCTCGGCCACCTGGCCGGCATCGCGGGCGTCCGCGCCGACGACGTGCTCGGCTACGACGTGGGCGTCGCGGACACGCAGGCGCCCGGATCCCTCGGCCTCGACGGCGAGCTCTTCGCCGCCGGCCGCATGGACAACCTCAGCTCCGTGCACGCGGGCCTGGCCGCCCTGCTCGAGCTCGCCGCCATCGCCGACGAGGACCCGGACGCGCCCATCGCGGTGCTCGCCGCCTTCGACCACGAGGAGGTCGGATCCGCGACGCCGTCGGGTGCCGCCGGCCCGATCCTCGAGGACGTGCTCGGCCGGATCTCCGCCCGCCTCGGAGCCTCCTCGGAGGACCGCCGCCGCGCGTTCGCCTCCTCCTGGTGCCTCTCCGCCGACGCCGGCCACGCCGTGCACCCGAACTACCCGGACCGTCACGATCCCGCGAACCGGCCGGTGCCGAACGGCGGCCCGCTGCTGAAGATCAACGCGAACCAGCGCTACGCGACGGACGGCGTCGGCGCCCGCGAGTGGGCGCTGGCCTGCGAGCGCGCCGGCGTGCCCACCCAGGAGTTCGTCTCCAGCAACGCGGTGCCGTGCGGCTCGACCATCGGCCCGATCACGGCGACGCGGCTCGGGATCCGCACGGTCGACGTCGGGATCCCGCTGCTCTCGATGCACTCGGCCCGCGAGCTGTGCGGCGCCGACGACCCGGGGCACCTCGCCGCCGCGGCCGCCGCGTTCCTCCGCCCGGCGGCCTGACCGGCGGCACACCGCCAGCACACCCGCACGATCGAGGGCCCGACGCGATCCGCGTCGGGCCCTCGCACGTGCACCGGGGATCAGCCGTCGAGCGACTCCAGCAGCGCCCGCATCTTCGTGAGCTGGTCGCCCTGCGCCGCCGACATCGCCCCCGCCAGCTCGAGCGCCTCGGTCGACGTGCCGAGCTGCGCCTCCCCGTGCGCCAGCGCGATCGCGGCCTCGTGTCGCGCGATCATGCCCGTGAGGAACAGCCGGCCCGCCTCCGCGCCGGTCGACTGCTTGAGCACCTGCAGCTCGGAGTCGAACGCGGCGTCGCTCATCGCCTCGGCATCGGCCGCGGACGCGCCGCCGCTCGCGGTGCCGTCGGCGCTGCCGTCCTCGGATCCGCTGCTGGCCGCGACCCCGCCGGCCTCGTCGCGGTCCTCGGTGCCGGACGCGCCGGATCCGCCCTCCTCGCCCGACCACTCCTCGGCGAGCTGCGCGAGCGTCCGCGCCTGCGGACCCTGCTCGTCGCGGATCTGCGCGGCCAGCTCCTCCGCGCCCGGCGGCAGGTCGCGCACCTGGAGCGCGGCCACGGCGAGCTCGACGGATCCCGCGGCGTGGTCGCCCATCTCCTCGGCGAAGGAGAGGTCGGCGCGGTTCCAGCCCTGCGACGGCGTCTCCGCGGGGGCGGCCGCGTCCGCGCTGGGGCTGGCGGCGTCGTCGGGGGTCTGCGGCGGCGTGGAGCAGCCGGCGAGCGCGACGGCGATGGCGAGGGCGGTCGTGGCGGCGGCGAGTCGGTTGCGGTGTCCCATGCGACGATCCTCCTCCACGGCGCGAGACCCGCGGGCCCGACGATAGGTTCTCCCCATGCCCGAGATCGTCGACCTGCCGCATCCCGGAGCCACCCTCGAGTTCGGCGACCCCGGCCGCCCCGTTGTCGTGCTCGTGCACGACGACCACGGCCGGCTCCCCTGGCTCGACCAGTACGCGCTCGCGCTCGCGCGGGCGGGCTTCCACGTGCTCGTGCCCGACCTCTACGACGGCCGCGCCACGCTCGACGACGGCCTCGCGGAGGGGCTCGCGGCACAGCTCGACGTGGGCTACGCCCTCGGCACGATCCGCGACGGCATCGACTCGGCGCGCGCCCGCGGATCCCGGCGCGTGGGCCTCGTCGGCTTCGCGCCCGGCGGCTGGCTCGCGCTCCTCGAGGCGCAGGACGGGGGCGCGGACGCGGTCGTCGCCTACTGCGCGAGCCTCGGGCCCCAGGAGCACGGCGTCATCCCCTGCGCGGTGCTCCTCCACCTCGCCGAGCACGACGAGTGGATCGACGACCAGCGGCCGGAGGCGTTCATCGGCCGGCTCCGCGAGCACGGCACCCCGGTCGCCGCGCACACCTACCCCGGCACGACCCCCGTGTTCCCCAACGCGAGCCTGCGCGACCGCATGGATCCGGACGCGGCGGCCCTCGCCTACCGCCGTACTGAGGCCTTCCTCCTGGAGCATCTCGGAAACCCGTGACCGATCAGTGTCGTATCAGCACCAATCCACGTCCGTAGGCGGTACGAATGGATAGAGCCTGGGAGAACCCCGGCTCTTCCCTACCAGTGGAGGCACCATCATGAGCTCATCCCCGAACCGCCTGCTCGGCACCGTCTTCGGCGCCGTCTACGTCCTCGTCGGCCTTCTCGGCTTCCTGTTCCCGCCGCAGAGCGGGGGCTTCTTCTCCTCCGACGGCGGTCTGCTGCTCGGGATCTTCATGGTGAACCCGTTCCACAACGTGGCCCACCTCCTCATCGGCGCAGCCCTCCTCATCGGCGGCCTCTCCAGCGTCGCGTCGGCCAAGGCCGTGAACTCCACCATCGGATTCGCGTACCTCGCGCTCGGTGTCGTCGGCTTCTTCCTCGTGAACACCGACTTCAACATCCTCGCGCTCAACACCGCGGACCACTTCCTGCACCTCGGCAGCGCCGTCGTGCTGCTGATCGTGGGCCTCGGCGCCGAGAAGGGCATCCGCAACCGCGCTGCCCGCGCCGCCTAGGCACCGCCACCGCCGCGCCGCTGCACCTGGCGCGTCTCGCATCACCGCACCACAGCACGACCCGCACGACAGCACGCAGCACCGCACCACCCGCGGCGCCCGGGACGACGAAGGGACCAGCACGTGTCACTGCTCATCCGCCACTGGCTGGCCCTCGCCGCCCTGGGCGCCGCGCTCATCCACCTCGCCGTCGGCGCGGGATCCCCGCCCGCGGCCATGGTGGCCCTCCTCCTCATCGGCGTCGCCGAGGGCGCGTGGGCCGTCGCGGTCCTCCGCTCCGACCGCCTCCCGGTGCCCGGCTGGGCCGCACTCGGCGCGCTCGTCCCGGTCGCCGGCTGGGCGCTCCTCGTGACGGCCGCTGTCGTCATGTCGGCCCCCGGCATCACGAGCGACCTGCCCGCGATCCCCATGCTCGCCGCGACCCTGCTCGACCTCGTGGTCGCCGCGGTCGTCGGCCGCCACCTCCGCTCCCGCGCCGAATCCGAGGCCCAGGCCGTGTGCACGGCCGTCGAGGCCACGTTCCCGGCCGACGTCGCGCTCGTCGGATCCGGCGCGCCGCTCCCGTCTGCCGCCGTCACCCCGTCGCCCGTCGGGCCGATGCCCGCCGCGGCGAGCGCTCCCGCCGAGCCCGAGCGCACCGGCGGCCGCTACCTCGTGGGCATCCTCATCGGCGCCTTCGTCGTCGCCGGCCTCGTGACGCCGGCCCTCTCGCTCACGCGCGCCGGCGAGTTCGCCGTGCCGCACGGCCAGCACAGCACGATCGACCTCGACGGCATCCAGGGCGAGCACGCCGGCCACTGAGCCGGTGCGCCTCCGGGTCAGCCCGCGGGCGCGACCGCCGGCGTCACGCGGATCCGCGTGGCTTCGCTCATGAAGCGCCGCACATTCTCGTCGACGATGATGTCGCCCGGGCGCAGCGGCCGCGTGAGGAACAGGCCGTCGATGTCGGTGATCCGGCTGAGCGCCACGTACGTCTGCCCGGGGCTGAACACGCGCGCACCCAGATCCACGATGGCCCGGTCGTAGGTCTTGCCCTGCGACTTGTGGATGGTGACCGCCCACGCCAGCCGCAGCGGGAACTGCGTGAAGTCGGCCACGACGTCGCGCCGCAGCTGCTTGGTCGTGGGCGAGTACGAGTACTTGTGCTTCTCCCACGTGACCGGCTCGACCTCGTGCACGACGCCGTCGAGCTCCACGTACACGTTGGTGTCGATGCGCGTGACGACCCCGACGGATCCGTTCACCCAGCGCTGGTCGACGTCGTTGCGGAGGAACATCACCTGCGCGCCGATCTTGAGGTCGAGCTTCTCGTCGGCCGGGTAGGTGCGCCCGCCGAAGTCGCCCGTGACGTCGGCCGTGGCGGTGAGCGAGCGGCCGGGCAGGCGCTTGAGGGCCTCGGCGTTGATCCGGTTCACGGTGTCGTTGCGGGTCGCCAGCGTGATGGCGCCGTCGGTCGGAGCCGGCCGCGCGCCCGCCGCGTTGAGGACGCCCGCGATCTCCGCCGTGACCCGCCCGTGGCGCACGGCGTTGAGCATCTCCTTGAACGCCTCCTCGTGCTGGCGGTGGATCTCGGTGAGCTCGTAGATCCGCAGCTGCGCCTCCTGCCACACCTTCGCGTCGAAGAACCACATGGAGCGGTAGCGGTCGGCGAAGTAGGCGCGCTCGTCGCCGTCGCCCGGCACGGGGGCCAGCTGGTACGGATCCCCGAAGAGCACGACCTGCACGCCGCCGAACGGCACGTCCTTCTTGTGGCGCGCCTGGCGGAGGCTGCGGTCGATGGCGTCGACGAGGTCGGCGTTGACCATGGAGACCTCGTCGATGACGAGCGTGTCGATGGTGTTGAGGAGCTTCCGCAGCTCACCGGTCTGCTCGATCTCCTCGTCGGCGATGACCCCGATGGGCAGCTTGAACAGCGAGTGGATGGTCTGGCCGCCGACGTTGAGGGCCGCGACGCCCGTGGGCGCGCAGATGACGATCTGCTTCTCGGTGTTCCACGACAGGTGCGTGAGCAGGGTCGACTTGCCGGTGCCCGCGCGGCCCGTGACGAAGATGTGGTCCCGTGTGCCCTCGATGGCCTGGAAGACCGCGGCCTGCTCCGGGGAGAGGGGGACCGTGCTCACGCGGGGCTCCAGGTGGTTCGAGGGCGGATGCGACGCGGATCGACGGCGGCGGCGCGGCGCGGATGCGCACTCGAATCTACCCCGGCCCACCGCGGCGAGGCGCGGATCCCCCGCCCGTAGGATGATCCGCATGCCGAGCCCCGCCGTCGACGCGCGCGGCGAGCTGCGTCGGGCGGTCGTCATCTGGTCCCTGCTCGCGGCCCTCCTCGTCGGGGCGTTCCTCGGCACCGTGGCCGCGCTCAACCAGGGCACGTTCAGCGCCCACGGCTTCGTGCGCTCCTACCTCGACGCGCTCGCCCGCGAGGACAGCCGCGACGCCCTCTCCACGCCCGGCGTCACGCTGCCGGACACGGGCAGCCGCGCCCTCCTCGACGCCCGTGCGCTGCCCGGCCTCGCGGACGTGGAGCTCATGTCCGACGAGCCCGCGGGCGGCGGCGAGCGCACGGTCACGTACTCGTACACGCTGCCGTCGGGGCCCGGATCCACCGAGTTCCGCGTGCGCGAGACCCCGGCGGCCCTGGGCCTCTTCGCCCGGTGGGAGTTCGCGACGAGCCCCGTCGCGGCGGTCGACCTGGAGCTGCGGCACGCGGCGTCGTTCACCGCCAACGGGCTGGCCGTCTCCGCGACGCCCGGCGGCGAGGCGGCCGCGGGCGCCGGATCCACGTACCTCGTGCTCGCGCCCGCCTCCCTCGCGCTCGACCACGCGTCCCAGTACCTCCAGGCGGAGGACGCCGAGGTCGCCGTCACCGAGCCGGGCAGCGTCGTGCCCGCCCGCGTCGACGCCGAGCCGACCGACGACCTCGTCGCGTCCGTGCAGTCCGAGGTCGAGGCGTACCTGACGGAGTGCACCACGCAGGCCGTGCTGTACCCGTCGGGCTGCCCGTTCGGGAAGACCATCCGCGACCGGATCACCGCGCCGCCCGTGTGGAGCATGACGACCATGCCGCGGATCACGCTGCAGCCGGCGAGCGACGACCCCGCCGACCTCGACTGGGTGGTGCCGTCGACCGTCGGCACCGCGCACATCCAGGTCCCCGTCCGCTCCCTCTACGACGGCAGCGTGAAGGACCTCGACGAGGACGTGCCGTTCAGCGTGAGCTGGCGCGTCAGCGTGGACGAGACGTCGGGCGTGCGGATCCAGGGGCTGTAGCCGCTGCCGGCACCCTCCCCCGGCGTCACGGTGCGGCGCGCGAGCGGCAGGGCCAGGATCGGGACGCAACAGGGTCCGTGCGACCGCGGGGATCCGTCACCCGAGGAGCGCCCCCATGTCCGCGATCATGACCCCGTACCTGTCCTTCCGCGACCAGGCGGCCGACGCGCTCCGCTTCTACCAGGGGGTGTTCGGCGGCGAGCTCGCGATGACGACCTTCGGCGAGCAGGGCATGAGCCCGGATCCGGCGGAGGCCGACAAGATCATGCACGGCCGGCTGGACTCCGGCGCGGGCTTCGTGCTCATGGCGTCGGACACCCCCGCGTCGATGGGCGTGCCGAGCGGATCCGCCATCACGCTCTCGCTCTCGGGCGACGACGCGGCCGTGCTCGACGGCTGGTGGGAGGCGCTCACGGCGGACGGCACGATCGTGCTGCCGCTCGAGCTCGCGCCCTGGGGCGAGCGGTTCGGCATGTGCACCGACCGGTACGGGATCGACTGGATGGTGTCCATCGCGCAGGAGCCGGCCGACGCGGCCTGACCGCCGCGTCACGACCCCAGCCGACCGCCGGGCTCAGGCCCAGCGGCCGCCGCGCGGGACGATGAGCGGGGTGTGCGAGACGGGGTCGTCGATCACGAGGCAGGGCAGGCCGAAGACCTCCTCCACGAGCTCGGCCGTGACGATGTCCCGCGGGGCGCCGGCGGAGACGACGCGGCCGTCCTGCATCACGATGAGGTGGTCGGCGTAGCGGGCGGCGTGGTTGAGGTCGTGCAGCACGGCGACGATCGTGCTGCCGTCGCGGTGCAGGTCGGCGAGGAGGTCGAGCAGCTCGATCTGGTGGGCGATGTCGAGGAACGTCGTCGGCTCGTCGAGCAGCAGCACGGGCGTCTGCTGCGCGAGCGCCATCGCGACCCACACGCGCTGGCGCTGGCCGCCGGACAGCTCGTCGACGTGGCGGTCGGCGAGGTCGGCGACGCCCGTGGCGGCCATGGCCTGCTGCACGGCGTCCTCGTCGGTGGGCGTCCACTGGCGGATGAGGTTCTGGTGCGGGAAGCGGCCGCGCGCCACGAGGTCGGCGACCGTGATCCCGTCCGGAGCGATGGCGCTCTGCGGGAGGAGCCCGACGATGCGCGCGACCTCCTTCGCGCGGTAGGAGCCGAGCGGCCGGTCGTCGAGCAGCACGCCGCCCGCGGTGGGCGCGAGCAGGCGCGACAGGGCGCGCAGCAGCGTCGACTTCCCGCACGCGTTCGGGCCGACGATCACGGTGAAGGAGCGGTCGGGCACGGACACGTCGAGCGCCTCGGAGATCACCCGCCTGTCGTAGGAGAGCGTGACGCCCTCGGCGCGCAGGCGCGGGGCGGTGGCCGCGGGCGCGGCGGTGGCGGTGTCGTCCACGGGTGGATCTCCCATCGGTTCGGGGGCGGTGGCGGCATCAGGCACGGCGGGACGCCTCGCGGATGAGCAGGGCGATCAGGTACGCGCCGCCGACGACGACCGTGACGATGCCCACGGGCACCGTCCCCGGCAGCGCGTGCTGGGCGGCGTAGTCGGCGGCGAGCAGCAGCAGTCCGCCCGTGAGCGCGGCCGGCACGAGCGGCAGGCCCGCGCTCCGGGTGAGGCGGCGGGCGATCTGCGGGGCCGCGAGCGCGACGAACGCGATCGGACCGGCCGCGGCGGTCACGACGGCCGTGAGGGCGACCCCGAGGATCAGGAGCGCCAGGCGCGTCGGCTCGGCCCGCACCCCGTGGGCGCGCGCGGCGTCGTCGCCGAGCTCGAGCTGCCGCAGCGGTGCGGACAGCAGCAGGATCGCCGGCGCCAGCACGAGGAGGGCGACGAACGCGGGCAGCGCGCCGTCCCAGCCGACGAGGGCGAGGGATCCGGCGCCCCAGATGGAGGCGGCCATCGCGACCTCGGTGCCCGCCTTCAGCAGCAGGAACGTGTTGACCCCGTGCAGGACGGCCGTGACGGCGATCCCCGTGATGATCAGCCGGAAGCCCTGCACGCCGCCACGGTACGCGAGCAGGTAGACGACGAGCGCCGTGCCGAGCCCGCCCGCGAGCGCGCCGACCGCCGTGGGCAGGAAGGCGGTGCCGGCCAGCGTCGTGACGACGAGCGCGCCCGTGTAGGAGCCCGTGGAGAACCCGATGATGTCGGGCGACCCGAGCGGGTTGCGCGTGAGCGACTGGAAGACGGCCCCCGCGACCCCGAGGGCCGCGCCGAACGCGAGCGCGGCGAGCACGCGCGGCAGGCGCCACTCGAGCACGAGGGTCGAGGCGAAGGTCCCGTCGGGGAGCGCCACCGCGCGGATCACCTCGGGCACCGTCAGGGGGAAGTCGCCCGTCCCGAGCGCCACGAGCGCGAGGGCGACGATCGCGACGGCGAGCGCCGCGCCCACGAGCGCCTCGCGCCGCTGCAGCCGGATGCCGACGACGGGCAGGCGCACCGAGCCGGGGAGGCGGGCAGCCGGGCGGCGGCCGGCGCGGGCGGGCGCGCTCACAGCCCCGACGCCCTCTGCCGGCGGACGAGCAGGATCAGCACGGGCGCGCCCAGCACGGCCGTCACGATCCCGGCGGGCAGCTCGGCCGGCCGCAGCACGATCCGGCCCACGATGTCGGCGGCGAGCAGCAGCACGGGCGCGAGCACGATCGTGTACGCGAGGATCCAGCGCTGGTCGGGCCCCACGATCCACCGCGCGATGTGCGGGATCATCAGCCCCACGAACGCGATCGGCCCGGCCATCGCGGTCGCGCCGCCCGCGAGCAGCGTCACGGCGACCACGGCCACGGCCCGCACCACGACGACGTTCGCGCCCAGGGAGCGCGCGAGGTCGTCGCCGAGCGCCACCGCGTCGAGGCTCCGGGCGATGAGGGCGGCGAGCAGCACGCCCGCCGCGAGGAAGGGCGCGACCGGCACGAGGGCGTCCCAGCCGCGATCCTGCAGCGAGCCGGACTCCCACGCGCGCATGGCGCTGAAGCCCTGCGGGTCGGCCAGCAGCATGCCCGAGGTGATGCCCGCGAGCACCGCGCCGAGGGCGACGCCGGCCAGCGTGAGGCGCACCGGATCCCCGCCGCCGCGCCCCGCGGATCCCACGACGTAGACCACCACGGCCGCCACGAGCGCCCCCGCGAAGGCGAACCAGAGGTAACCGCTCACGGCGGTCACACCGAGCACGCCCGTCGCGACGGCGACCGCGAACGCCGAGCCGGCCGTGACGCCGAGGATGCCGGGATCCGCCAGCGGGTTCCGCGTGACGGCCTGGATGAGCGCGCCCGCGACCCCGAGCGCGAGGCCCGCGGCGAGGCCGACGAGGGTGCGCGGGACGCGGAGGTCGAGGATCACGACGAGCTCGGCCGGGTCGCGCGGTCGGCCGGCGAGCGCGTCGACGACGGCACCGAGCGGGATGTCGCGCGAGCCGATCGCGATGCTCGCGAGCGACGCCAGCACGAGCACGCCGAGCGCGAGCACCAGGCCCGCCGCGCGCGACGGCGCGCTCCGCGCCCGGCCCGCGGGGGCGTCGGGGGCGGAGGCGCGCGCGAGGACCCGGAGCGACATGGCCCGGTCAGCCTACCCTGCCCTTAGGTTAGGCTGCCCTTGCCTGACAGGATCCACACCGGCCCGTCACCCCACACCCGAGAGGCCCCGCACCATGAGGTTCCCCACCACCGGCTCCGCCCTCGTCGCGCTCACCGTCGCGACGCTCGCCCTCACCGGATGCACCGCCTCCTCCGGCCCGGCCGCCTCCGCCCCGCCCGCGTCGGGATCCGCCACCGGTGCCTTCCCCGTCACGGTCGACACGAAGTTCGGCGACGTCACCGTGCCGAGCGAGCCGAAGCGCGTCGTCGCCCTCGGCTGGGGTGACGCGGAGACCGCGCTCGCGCTCGGCGTGCAGCCCGTCGGCGCGTCCGACTGGCTCGGCTTCGGCGCCGACGCGGACGGCGTCGGCCCGTGGGCCCAGGGCCTCTACACGCAGAAGCCGCAGATCATCGAGACGCTCGAGCCCTCCTACGAGGCCATCGCGGCGCTCAAGCCCGACCTCATCCTCGACACCAAGGGCTCCGGCGACCAGGCCCGCTACGACCGCCTGTCGCAGATCGCCCCCACCATCGGCGTGCCCGAGGGCGCCGACAGCTACCTCACCGACATGGAGGACCAGGTCGACATGGTCGCCGAGGCGCTCGGCCGCGAGGAGCAGGGCGACGCCCTCCTCGACGCGGTCGATCAGCGCTTTGAGCAGGTCGCGGCCGCGCACCCCGCCTGGAAGGGCAAGACGGTCACGGCCGCCACCAAGACCAGCGAGGGCTGGGGCGCCTACGTCGAGGGCAGCGAGCGCGTCGCGTTCCTCGAGCGGCTCGGCTTCGAGCAGAGCCCGACCATCGCCGGGATCCCCGCGAACGCCGGCGGGTTCTCCGTCGACATCTCCTCCGAGCAGCTCGACCTGCTCGACGCCGACGTGATCGTGGCGTTCCCGATCTTCATCGACAAGTCCGTGATCACCGGCGACGCGCTGTGGCAGGCGATCCCCGCAGTCGCCGCCGGCCACTCCATCGTCCTCGACGGCGACGTCTCGTCCGCCTACTCGATCGGCACCACGCTCTCCACCGGCTACGCGCTCGACCAGCTCGTGCCGCTGCTGGAGACCGCCACGAGCTGATCCGGATCCGCACCCCCGAGGCCCGTCGCGCACGCAGCGCGGCGGGCCCTCGTCGTCTCGACAGCTACGTCTCCAGCATCGCCGTGAGCGCCCGCCGATAGTCCTCGAAGGCGCGGCGCCCCACCGTGGTGAGCGCCAGGTACGTCACGGGCTGCCGGCCCTCGTGCGTCTTCCGCACCTCGACGTAGCCGGGATCCTCGAGCTTCCTGAGATGCGTCGACAGGTTGCCGGCCGTCATGTCGAGGATCTCCTGCAGCCGCGGGAACGAGAGCGCCTCCCCCGCGTCGAGCGTCGCGAGCGACGCCACTATGCGGAGCCGGGCCTGCGCGTGGATCACGGGATCGAGGTCAGCCAAGGCGGGCTCGCAGCGATCGGCGGGCGCGGGCGCTCATCCCGGCCAGCGCGATCCCCGTGACGAGGTACGAGCCGCCGCCGAGCACGGCCATCGCGAGGTAGTTGCCCGGGTAGCCGAAGAAGGGCGCCGCGATCGCCGCGACCACGAGGATCGACCCGAGCAGCAGGGACGAGCGCGAGGAGAACAGCGCGGCGGTCGACAGCAGCATGAGCCCCGCGACGAACGCGAAGCCCGACGTGTAGAAGATCGCCAGCAGGCGGTCCGGAGCGTCGTTGAAGGCGAGGCCGATGCCGAGCACGTAGACCGAGATCATCGCGACCGACCAGCTGATCCCGTAGACGCGCCCCTGCCAGCGTGCCTCGCCGGTGGTCGCGAGGCCCGGGGAGTTGCGGACGCCGAGCACGATGCCCGCGATGCTCGACAGAGCGATGAGCCCCGCGAAGATCCCGACGGCCACCGGCGCAGGCAGGCTCACCGCCTCCGAGCCGTCGATGAGCCAGAGGGCCGTGTAGCCGAGGATCCACGCGACGCCCCAGCACACCTCCATCTTCCAGACGAACGCGGTCTGCGCGTCGACCGCGACCCGCCGCTGGTCCTCCATGAGCGCGCGCATCTCGCGCGGGTCGGGCGCGGGCCCGTCGTCGTCGACCGCGTCCTGGTGCATCGTCGTGTCCATGTGCGCCTCTCCTCGGACGACCGTCGCCCGCTGGGCTCTCGCCCTCGCTACTTTGTATCGCAAACTGCTTTGCCGTGTCAATGGCATCCCGCAGGATGATGCGGCCGCCTCCGGCCTCGGCGATGATCGACCCATGCCCATGCACCGCCGGAGGAGCCCGATGCCCGCACGCCCATCGCATGCGCTCCTCGCCGTGGCAGCGCTCGCACTGGTGACGCTGGCCCTCGGCGGCTGCACCGCCGCGACGCCTGTGGCCCCGGCCTCCGAGGACGTTCGGTCGACGCGGTCCGAACCCCGCCCCACGCCCACGGACCCGCCCGCTCCGCAGGTCGTCGAGGAGCCCACCTCCGCTCCGACGACGGCGACCGGCCCCGTCGAGATCGCCTCCGGGATCATCACCCGCCCCTTCACGGGAGGTCGCGAGGCCGGACGCATCACGGTCATGGACACAGGACGGGCAGACGATCTCGAGGTGCGCCTCTCCGGCTTCGACGACGTGCCCGAGTCGATCGACGCCCGCCTGCTCACGGGACCGTTCACTCCCATCGAGGGGTGCCTCCCCGACGTGTTCACGAAGGTCGCGGCATTCGGAGCCTTCCAGCCCGGACAGGGCGAGGGTCTCACCACGAGCTTCCCGCGCGAGTGGGGCATCAGCCTCCTCCAGGACGGGGACGCTCACGTCATGCTGACCGTCCAGAGCGCGACGTTCCCCGAGGAGGGCACCTGCCTCTACCCGGTGCTCGCGGAGGGGGACGTGACGTGGCACGCCCGCTGATCCCCGCGGCCGCCGGCGTCGCCTGGATCGCCGCAGCCGTCGTCTACGTCGGCACCGAGGCGGTCGCCGCGTCCGCCTTCCCCGGTTACAGCTACTCCGCCAACTACATCAGCGATCTCGGCGTGCCCGACGTCGCCGTGTTCCAGGGCCGCGCCATCGACTCCCCGCTCTCCGCGGTGATGAACGCCGGCTTCATCCTGCAGGGCGTCATCTACCTCGTGGCCGCCGTGATCGCCACCCGCGCCCTCCGCGCGGGCCCCCGCCGCACCTTCCTCGCCCTCGCCGTGGTGCACGCCGTCGGGATCACGGTGGTCGGCCTCATCCACGGCAGCGCCTCGAGCGACGCGAGCGGCATCGGCTGGATGCACGTGGTCGGGGCCGGGATGGCGATCATCGCGGGCAACGCCGCCTCGATCGTCGCGGGCCTCGGCTCCGGACGCGTCGGCGCCGCACGCGCCTTCCGCGTCGCGAGCGTCGCGCTGGGCGTCGTCGGGCTCATCGCGCTCGCCCTGCTCCAGACGCTCGGCGGGTCGGACATCGACGGCATCTGGGAGCGCGGATCCGTCTACACCGTCACCGCGTGGGAGCTGATGACGGGCATCGCCGTGCTCGCCGCCGTCGCGCGCCGCCGCCGCCGCCGCGGGAGCCCGCGCGACTGACCATTGCCGCCCGGCGCCTGGCGCCGACGCGGATCAGCGTCGCTCGGCCGCCTGCAGCGCCTCGAGGTTGCGGTTGTAGGCCTCGAGCTCGGCGTCGCCGTCGCGGTCGGCCTTGCGGTCGTACCGCACCGAGTCCCGCTTGTCGCTCTTGCTCCACATGATGGCCGTGACGATCGCGAGGATGACCGTCGGGATCTCGCCGATGCTCCACGCGATGCCGCCGCCGGCCTGCTGGTCGGCCAGCGCCGACTCGCCCCACGGCCGCCCCATCGCGCCGAACCAGTCCGCGAGCAGCAGCCCGGTGCCGGTCATGAGCGAGAGGCCGAAGAACGCGTGGAACGCCATGGTCGCGAGCAGCAGCAGCAGGCGCATCGGGTAGGCGAGGCGCACCGGCATCGGATCGACGCCGATGAGGTTCTGCGTGAAGAGGTACCCGACGATGAGGAAGTGCACGATCATCCACTGGTGCCCGATGTGGTCCGTCGTGGCCCAGCTGAACAGCGGCGAGTAGTAGAAGACGAGCAGCGAGCCGGCGAACAGCACGGCCGCCACGATCGGGTGGCCCACGAACGACGCGAACCGGGAGTGCACGGCCATGAGGATCCACTCGCGGCCGCCGCGGCTGCCGTCCTGGCGCTTGCGGATGGCCCGCATGGCGAGCGTCACCGGGGCGCCCGGCACGAGCAGCAGCGGGATGACCATGGCGAGCACCATGTGCGCCAGCATGTGCGAGCTGAAGAGGTACTTCTGGTAGACGTTCACGCCGCCGTTGGTGATGTAGAAGAGGCCGATCATGCCGGCGACCCAGAGGATCGAGCGGTGCAGGGGCCAGGCGTCGCCGCGCTTGCGGAGACGGTGCACGCCCGCCAGGTAGAAGAAGATCCCGAAGGCGCACAGCAGGATCCAGAGCAGGTCGAAGTTCCACTCCGTGAGGTAGCGCATGGGCGTGAGCTCGGGCGGCAGGGGCTCGCCGGTGAGGATCTGCGCGGGCGTGGGATCCGGCAGCTGCGTCGCGACGACCTGGCTCACGGGCGGCGCCGTGCGGGCGAGCGCCGCGGCCACGCCGGACGCGACGCCCATGAACGCGAGCTCGGCGGTGACGAGCCACCAGAAGGGCCCGCGCGCGGCGGATCCGCGCTCCTCGAGCCGGCCGATGAGCACGCGACGGTACGCGGCGCCGAACAGGCCGAGCGCCAGGAGCGCCGCCACCTTGATCAGCACGAGCAGCCCGTAGGCGGTGAGCAGCCGGTCGAGCGACCCCACGCGGATCTCCGCGCTCACGTACCCCGAGGCCGCCACGACCACGAAGCACACGAGCGCGACCGCCGAGTAGCGCCGCAGCACCGGCACGAGGCGGTCGCCGTCGAGCTTCGAGCGCAGCAGCACCATCGTGAGCAGCCCGCCGAGCCAGACCGCGGCGAACACGAGGTGCAGGCCGAGCGCGTTGACGGCGGCGTCGTGCCCCTCGGTGCCGCCCGCGTGGCCCTGCTGCGCCATGGGCACGAGGCCGCCGACCGCGATCACGAGCACGAACGCGATGGCGGTGTGGTTGCGGACCGCGAAGCACAGCACCGTGACGGTCGCGGCGATCAGCGTGGTCGCGAGCCAGGCCTGGCCCACGGAGATCTGCGTGAGCACGAGCCCGAGGCTCGTCCCGAACTCGGCGCTGAAGGAGAAGGGCGTGCCCGAGACGCTGAGGAAGGTGAAGAACGCCGTGATCGCGGAGGCGACCGTCCAGAGGGCGGCGCCCGCGGCGGCGATGTCGAGCGCGCGGCCGTACTCGGGGCGCTGGCGCGACAGGGCGAACGCGGCGAGCAGCAGCGCGCCGATGGCCGTGGCGGCCGAGATGTTGACCATCATCTTCGCGGCCGGCAGCCCGTAGCGGACCACGGGGCCCGCGTCCTCGAGCAGCTGCGGGGCGGCGCCTCCGCCGATGGCGAGCGCGGCCAGCAGCGAGAGGAACGCGACGATGACGAGGGCGGCGGGCCCCGCGACGCGGAGGAGTCTGGGCATGAGGGGATCAGCCTAACTCGCCCGTCCTGACGGGCGGCTGGCGGCCGTCGGCACCCGCGCGACCGGCCGGGAACGACACAGCGGGGGCGCCGACCGGAGTCGGCGCCCCCGCTGGGCGTGTGGTGAGGAGGACTACTTGACGGCGGCCTTGAGCTTGCTGCCGGCGGAGACCTTGACGCCCTTGGACGCCTTGATCTCGAGGGGCTCGCCCGTCTGCGGGTTGCGGCCCGTGCGCGCGGCGCGAGCCGTCTGCTCGAAGGCGACCCAGCCCGGGATCGTGACCTTGACGCCGTCGGCGACGTTGGTCGCGACGGTGGAGAAGAGCGCGTCCAGCACGCCGTTGACGGCGGCCTGGCTCTGGCCCGACTCCGCGGCGACGGCGGCAACGAGCTCGGTGCGGTTGAGTGACTTGTCAGCCATGGGTGTCCTCCTCGGACCTGGTGCCGTTCTTCTCGAGCGGCCGTGTGGTGGATGGTGTCTGTCTACGTCAGCGGACCGTGCGACCCGATCGAGGCCATCAGCGGTCCGTTCGGCCATACGGCCGCTTGGAACCTACCAGCTGGACTTCGTGACGCCCGGAAGCTCGCCGCGGTGGGCCATGTCCCGGAAGCGCACGCGGGAGATGCCGAACTTCGACAGGTTGCCGCGGGGGCGACCGTCGATGGCGTCGCGCTGGCGCAGGCGGACGGGCGAGGCGTCGCGCGGGAGGCGCTGGATGCCGGCGCGGGCCGCCTCACGGCTCTCGTCGGTGCCGTTCGGGTCCACGAGGGCCTTCTTCAGCTCGAGGCGCTTCGCGGCGTACCGCTCGACGATGACCTTGCGCTGCTCGTTGCGGGCGATCTTGCTCTTCTTGGCCATGGTTAGCGCTCCTCGCGGAAGTCGACGTGCTTGCGGACGACCGGGTCGTACTTCTTCAGCACGAGGCGGTCGGGGTTGTTGCGGCGGTTCTTGCGGGTCACGTACGTGTACCCGGTGCCGGCCGTCGAGCGGAGCTTGATGATCGGACGGACGTCCTGCTGCTTGGCCATTAGATCTTCACCCCACGAGCGAGGATGTCCTTGACGACGGACTCGATGCCGCGGGCGTCGATGACCTTGATGCCCTTCGCGGAGAGCGTGAGCTTGACGTTGCGACGCAGCGAGGGGACGTAGTACGTCTTCTTCTGCACGTTCGGGTCGAAGCGGCGCTTGGTGCGCCGGTGCGAGTGCGAGATGTTGTGTCCGAAGCCGGGGACGGCGCCGGTCACCTGGCAGGTTGCTGCCATGGTTTCCTCCGTAGGTACCGTAGGGCGAGACCGCCCTACCCAAGATTTCTTGTCGGCACGCCCGTCCCCGGATCTCGAGAGAAGAGGGTGGGCGCACATGCGAGCGGATGAGCCGCTCGGCCAAGGATCGAGGCTACGCGACGACACGCCCGGGCGCAAGCCGAGGGCCCGGGATCATGCGGATGCGGGGGCCTCCGAGGCGCCGGCGGTCGGCGTGCCCGCCGCCTCGGCCGCGCGGACCGTGCACTCGGCGCAGAGCCCGAAGACGTCGACCACGTGGCTCGGCGCGGTGAAGCCGTTGCGCGCGGCGACGTCGTGCGCCCAGGCCTCGACCTCGTCGGCCGCGATCTCGACGGTCTTCCCGCACACGCGGCAGATGAGGTGGTGGTGGTGCCCGCCCGTGGCGCACGTGCGGTACAGCGCCTCGCCGTCGGGCGACTGCAGGGAATCGGCGTCGCCCTCGGCGGCGAGGTCGCCGAGCGCGCGGTAGACGGTGGCCAGGCCGATGGGGGATCCCGCGTCGTGCAGGCGCGCGTGGAGCCGCTGCGCGCTCACGAACTCGGTCGATGCGTCCAGCGCCTGCCGGACGGCCTCGCGCTGCCACGTGTTCCGCTTCATGCCCGTGCCCTCCCGGCGGGCGATCCTCCCCGCGGAGCCAGGGTACGCGTCCCGCCCGAGGTGCCGCTGCGCGCCCGGAGGGCGTCGATGCCGCGGCATACCAGGTAGATCGTGAACGAGATGGTCGTGACGTACGGGCTGATGGGGATGCTGCTGCCGAGCGCCAGCATGATGCCGCCCACGATGCTCGCGAGCGCGAACAGGACGCTGAGCGAGACGACCACCCGGGGCGTCGAGGAGACGCGCATCGCGGCCGCCGCGGGCGTGACCAGCAGGGAGAGCACGAGCAGCGCGCCGACGATCTGGATGGAGACCGCCGTGCCGAGGCCGAGCAGGATCATGAAGACGATGGAGAGCAGCCGCACGGGCACGCCGCGGGCGGCGGCCACGTCGGGGTCGACGCTCGCGAACATGAGCGGCCGCCAGATGACCGCGAGGCCGAGGATGACGACGGCGCTGATGCCCACCAGGTAGCCCAGCTGCGGGTTGTCGACCGAGACGATCTGCCCCGTGAGCAGGCCGAACTTGTTGCTCGCGCGGCCGTCGTAGAGCGCGAGGAAGAGGATCCCGAGGCCGAGTCCGAACGGCATGATGACCGCGATGATCGAGTTGCGGTCCTTCGCGCGCGTGCCGAGCACGCCGATCGCGATCGCGGCGATGAGGGACCCCACCAGGGATCCGCCCACGACGTTGACGCCGAGCAGCAGCGCCGCCGCGGCGCCCGCGAACGAGAGCTCGCTCACGCCGTGGACCGCGAAGGCGAGGTCGCGCGTCATGACGAAGACGCCGATGAGGCCGCCCACGACGCCGAGCACGGCGCCCGCGATGATGCTGTTGCGCAGCAGCGCGACGAGCGCGCCGTAGTCGGAGAAGTCGAACAGGCGCGACCAGACGTCGCCCGCGTCGGCGAGCAGGTGGATCACGCGGCCCTCCCGTCGGCGGGAGCCTGGTCGTGCACGCCGTGCGACCCGTGGTCGCCGTGCTCGTCGTGGCCGTCGTCGTCGTGCGAGTGATGGCCGTGCGGGTCGTCAGTGGCGCCGACCACGACGACGCGGCCGCGCACGCGCACCACGTCGACGGGGGTGCCGTAGAGCGAGCTCAGCACCTCGGAGTCGAGGACCTCGTCGGGCGTCCCGATGCGGAACCGGCCGCCCACCAGGTACAGCACGCGGTCGACCATGTCGAGCACGGGGTTGACGTCGTGGGTGACGAACACCACCGCGGCGTCGGTCTCCCTGCGGTGCCGGTCGATGAGCTCGCTGACCACGCGCTGGTGCCCGAGGTCGAGGCTGAGGAGGGGCTCGTCGCAGAGGAGGAGCCGCGGATCCGACGCGAGGGCCTGGGCCACGCGCAGCCGCTGCTGCTCGCCGCCGGAGAGGGTCGCGACGGGGGCGTCCGCGTAGGCGGTGGCGCCGACCGCGTCGAGCAGCTCGTCGACCCGGGCGCGCTCGGCCCGCCGGCTGATCGGCAGCCCCCAGCGGTGGCCGGTGACGCCGAAGCCGACGAGATCCCGGGCACGCACGGGCGTGGCCGCGGTGATGAGCTTCTGCTGCGGGATGTAGCCGATGCGCCGCGCACCGCGGCGCACCGGCTCGTCGAGGAAGCGCATCTCCCCCGACGTGAGGCGCTGGGCGCCGAGGACGGACTTGAGGAAGCTGGTCTTGCCGGATCCGTTCGGGCCGAGGACCGCGACGAACTCGCCGGGTGCTACGTCGAGGTCGAGTCCGCTCCAGAGGGTGCGCGCCCCGAACGCGAGGGTCGCGTCCCGGAGGCTCAGGACGGGTGCGCCGGTCACGATCCCTTGATGGCGGAGGCCACGGCGTCGACGTTCTCGGTCATCCACTCAACGTACCCGCTGCCCGCGGGCAGGTCGGCGGGCAGGGTCTCCGTGACCGGCACGACCGGGACGCCGGCGGCCTTCGCGGCGGCGACGACCTGATCGGTCGTGGCGCCCGTGGTCTGCGAGTTGTAGACGAGCGCCGCGACCTTCTTCTCGGAGAAGAGGGCGAGCGTCTCCTTGAGCACGTCGGCGGGCACGTCCGTGCCCTCCTCGACGGCCTCGCTGAACTCGTCGGGCGTGCGGTTCTCGAGGCCCATGGCGCTCGTCATGTAGAGCGGCACGGGCTCGGTGATCGCGACGCCCTTGCCGGTGCCGGCCGGCTTCGCGGCGGCCTCGGCGTCGGCGATGGTGTCGAGCTTCGCCGTGAACGCCTGCGCGTTGGCCTCGAAGGTGGACGCCCCCGACGCGTCGGCCTTCGAGAAGGCCTGCTCGATCTGCTCGGTGAGCTTCTTCATCGTGGGCATGTCGTACCAGACGTGCTCGTTGAGCTCGCCCTCGGCCGGCTTCTGGTCGAAGCCGGAGATGTCGACGGCGTTGAGGAGGACGGGGCTCTTGCCGCCCGGGAGCGCCTGGATCATGGTGTCGACGAAGTCGTCGTAGCCGCCGCCGTTCTGGATCACGACGTCGGCGGTGGAGAGCGCCAGCTGGTCGCGCGACGTGGCCTGGTACTCGTGCGGGTCCTTGTCGGGGCTGTCGATGATGGACGTCACCTTCACGTCGTCGCCGCCGATCTGCTTCGCGATGTCGCCGTAGACGTCGGTCGACGCGACGACCTCGAGCGTGCCGCCGCCGGAGGCGGACGCCGTCGCGTCGGCGGAGGGCGCCCCGGATCCGGAGGCGCAGCCCGCGAGCGGGACGGCGAGGAGCGAGACGGCGAGCAGGGCGGTGAGGGGGCGACGGTTCATGCCTCCGACGATACGGTATTGATAACCGGTATCAGTACCAGCGCGCCCCCGCTGTGGAGGGCGGACGCGTCACTCCAGGAGCAGCGCCGGCTCCTCGATGATGCTCGCGACGTCGGCCAGGAAGCGGCTCGCCACGTCGCCGTCGACCACGCGGTGGTCGAAGCTCGCGCCGATGGTCGTGACGAAGCGCGGACGCACCTCGCCGTCGACGACCCACGGCCTCTGCTTGATGGTGCCGAGCGCGACGATCGCGACCTCGCCCGGGTTGAGGATCGGCGTGCCGGTGTCCATGCCGAAGACGCCGATGTTGGTGATCGTGATGGTGCCCTGGCTCATGTCGGCCGGGCTGGTCTTCCCGTCGCGGGCCGTGAGGGTCAGCTGCTCGAGCGCGCGGGCGAGCTCCAGGAGCGACATGGCCTGCGCCTCCTTGACGTTGGGCACGACGAGCCCGCGCGGGGTCGCGGCGGCGACGCCGAGGTTCACGTAGTGGCGGACGATGATCTCCTGGTCGGTCCACGAGGAGTTGACCGTGGGATTCCGGCGCACGGCCCAGATCATGGCCTTGGCCATGATGAGCAGCGGCGAGACCTTGACGCCCGCGAAGTCGGTGGACGCCTTGAGGCGCTTGACGAACTCCATCGTGCGGGTGGCGTCCACGTCGACGAACAGGCTCACATGGGGCGCCTGGAACGCGCTCTGCACCATGGCCGCGGCGATGACCTTGCGGACGCCCTTGACGGGGATCCGGTCCTCGCGCGCATCCGGCCACTCGGGCGTCTCGATGTTCTTGAAGACGCTGGCCTGCTGCGCGGTGCGGATGACGTCCTCGCGGGTGATCTCGCCGACGAGCCCCGTGGCCTCGACCTCGGCCAGATCGACCTCCAGGTCCTTCGCGAGCTTGCGGATGGGGGGCTTCGCGATGATCGGCACTGCCGAGGCGGCGGGCACCGAGTCGGGGCGCGGGGCGCGGGCGGCGGGCGCGCCTGCTGCGGTGCCCGGGGCCGCGGCATGGCGGGCGGCCGGGGCGGCGTCACCCGGCTCGACGCGCCGACGGCGGCTCGCGACCTTCCCGACCGTGCCGTAGCCGACGAGCACGGCGCCCGAGGCCTCCTCGGGTGCGGGCGCCGGCGCCGGCTCGCGGTTCTCGATGGCCGTGTCGTCCTCGATCACCGTCTCGCCCGGCAGAGCCATCTGCGCCGGCGTCTCGGCGGGCGCGGACACGCTCGGCGAGCCCTGCGCGATCGCGATGATGGGGGTGCCCACCTCGACCGTCTGACCCTCCTGCACGAGCAGGCCGGAGACCGTGCCCTCGAACGGGCTCGGCAGCTCGACGAGCGACTTCGCCGTCTCGATCTCGACGATCACCTGGTTGAGCGCCACCCGGTCGCCCGGCTGCACGCGCCACGAGACGATCTCGGCGTCGATGAGGCCCTCGCCCACGTCGGGCAGGGTGAACTGGGAGTCAGCCATCGTGCGGTCCTCTTCTCCGTGCCGCGGGAGCGGCGGGCGTCTAGTAGGCGAGCGAGCGGTCGACGGCCTCGAGGATGCGGTCGGCATCCGGGAGGTACAGCGTCTCGAGCTTCGCGGGAGGGAACGGGGCGTCGAAGCCGGAGACGCGGATCACCGGCGCCTCGAGCGAGTAGAACGCGCGCTCGGTGACCGTGGCCGCGATCTCGGAGCCGACGGACACGTGGCCCGGTGCCTCCTGCGCGACGACGAGGCGGCCCGTGCGCTGCACGGACTCCAGGATGGGGCCGTAGTCGACGGGCGACAGCGAGCGCAGGTCGACGACCTCGACGCTCGTGCCCTCCTCGGCGGCGAGCTCCGCGGCCTGCAGCAGCATCGCGACCATGGCGCCGTGGCCGACGAGCGTGACGTCGGTGCCGGAGCGGACCACGCGGCTCTCGTGCAGGCCGAGGCCGGGAGCGGAGAAGTCCACCTCGCCCTTCGGCCGGTAGCGGGCCTTGGGCTCGAAGAACATGACCGGGTCGTCGCTCCGGATGGCCTCCTGGATCATCCAGTAGGCGTCGTGCGGCGTGCTCGGGCTCACGACGCGGAGTCCGGGCGTGTGCGCGAAGTACGCCTCGGGGCTCTCCTGGTGGTGCTCGATGGCGCCGATGTGGCCGCCGTACGGCACGCGGATCACGACGGGCATGCGCATCGCGCCCTCGTGCCGGTTCGTGATCTTGGCGAGCTGGCTCGTGATCTGGTCGAAGGCCGGGTAGATGAAGCCGTCGAACTGGATCTCGCACACGGGCCGGTAGCCGCGCATCGCGAGGCCGATGGCCGTGCCGACGATGCCGGACTCGGCCAGCGGGGTGTCGATGACGCGCCGCGGGCCGAAGTCGCGCTGCAGGTGCTCGGTGATGCGGAAGACGCCGCCGAGCGGGCCGATGTCCTCGCCCATGAGCAGGACCCTGTCGTCCTCCTCGAGCGCGCGACGGAGGCCGGCGTTGAGGGCCTTGGCCATGGGCATGCTCTCGATGCCGGCGGGGGCTCCCGTGCCGCTCGTCGCGGCGTCGTCGGATCCGGCGGGGGTCGCGGCGCGGTCGATGGTGTCGGTCATCGGTTCCCTCCCAGGGAGGCCTCGTAGCGCTCGAGCCACTCGCGCTGTTCCGTCGTGACGGGGTGCGGCTCCGAGTAGACGTGGTCGAAGATGCCGGGCAGCGCCGGGCTCGTGAGCTCGATGGTGCGGCGGCGGACGTCGGCGGCGAGGTCCTTGGCCTCCTCGTCGATGCCGTCGAACAGCGATTGCGGCGCGCCCTGGCTGCGCAGGTACGCCTCGAGCCGGGCGATGGGGTCCTTCGCGACCCAGCCCTGCAGCTCCTCGTCGGTGCGGTACTTCGTGGGGTCGTCGCTCGAGGTGTGCGCGCCGACGCGGTAGGTGAGCGCCTCGATGAAGGAGGGGCCGCCGCCGTTCCGTGCGTCGTCGAGGTGCTTGGCCGTGACCGCGTAGCTCGCGAAGACGTCGTTGCCGTCGACCTGCGTGCTCGGGACGCCGAAGCCGCGCGAGCGGAGGTAGAGGGGCGTGCGCGACTGCGTGGAGACCGGCACCGAGATCGCCCAGTGGTTGTTCTGCAGGAAGAAGACCTGCGGGGTCTGGAAGCTCGCGGCGAAGACGAACGCCTCGCTCACGTCGCCCTGGCTGGTGGCGCCGTCGCCGTAGTAGGCGATGACGGCGGTGTCGCGATCGGGATCTCCCGTGGCCACGTCGCCGTCGAACGCGACGCCCATCGCGTAGCCCGTGGCGTGCAGCGCCTGCGAGCCGATGACCAGCGTGTAGAGGTGGAAGTTGCCCGCCGCCGGATCCCAGCCGCCGTGCGTCACCCCGCGCATCAGGCGCACGATGTCGACGGGGTCGATGCCGCGGATGAGGGCGACGCCGTGCTCGCGGTACGCGGGGAACACGTGGTCCTGAGGTCGGGTGGCCCGGCCGGATCCGACCTGCGCCGCCTCCTGACCGGTGCTCGGCGCCCAGAGGCCGAGGTGGCCCTGGCGCTGGAGGTTGGTGGCCTCGAGGTCGAACGCCCGCGTGAGGCGCATGTCGCGGAGGAAGCCGCGGTGGTCATCCTCCGTGAGTCGCTCGAAGTACGGGAGGAACTCCTCGGCGGAGTCGCTCGGTGCGAGCTCGCCCGCGGGGGTCAGGAGCTGGACCGTCACATCGCTTTCCGGCATCGTCCCAACCTACCGGCGCGCCGGGTGGCCCTCCGGCAGCCCCCGGACAATTCCCGCCGAGGCGTTCAGTAGCTTCCGGACAGAGGCGGGTTCGCCGATGGTGACGCGGATGCCCTCGCCCGCGAACGCGCGCACCACGAGCCCGGCGGCCGCGAGCTGCGCCTCCACCTCGGCGGTCTCGGCGCCCGTGGCCAGCCAGACGAAGTTGCCGTGGGGTCGCGGGACGTCCCAGCCCTGCTCGGTGAGCGCGCGCCAGGCCTCGTCGCGATCGCGCGCGAGCACGGCCACGCGCTCCAGGAGCTCGTCCTCGTGCTCGAGCGACGCGAGCGCCGCGTGCTGCGCGTGACCCGTGACGGACAGCGGGATGGCGGCGGAGCGGGCGGCGTCGAGGATGCGCGGATGGCCGACGGCGTAGCCGATGCGGAGGCCGGCCAGCCCGTACGCCTTCGAGAACGTTCGGAGGACGACGAGGTTCGGGTGGTCGGCGACGAGGCGCATGCCGTCGAGGGCATGCTCCCGGCCGACGAACTCGCCGTACGCCTCGTCGAGGAGCACGAGGACGTCACGCGGGACGGCCTCCAGCAGGCGCTCGAGGTCCTCCTGCGTGACCAGCGTGCCCGTCGGGTTGTTCGGCGTGCAGACGATGACGACGCGCGTGCGGTCGGTGAGCGCCCGGATCATGCCGTCGACGTCGTGCGAGTGGTCCGGCAGGTTCGGGACGGGGACGCCCGTGGCGCCGGCGACCGTGATGAGCGTGGGGTACGCCTCGAAGGAGCGCCAGGCGTGGACGACCTCGTCGCCGGGGCCCGCGGCCGCCGTGATGAGCTGCGAGAGGATCGCCACGGATCCGGCACCCGCGTGGACGTGGTCGACCGTGACGCCGAAGCGCTCGGCGAGCGCGGTGCGCAGCAGGGTCGCGCCCGCGTCGGGATAGCGGTTCACATCGCGCACCTGGTCGATGCGGGCGAGGACCGACGGCAGCGGGTCGAACGGGTTCTCGTTGCTGGAGAGCTTGAAGTCGTCCTCGCCGGCCGGCTTGCCCTGGCGGTAGGCGACCATGGCCGCGATGGCGGGACGGAGCCGGACGGGGGCGGCGGGTTCGGGGATCACCGGGCGATTCTACGGGCGGGCCGCCGCCCGGCCCATGGTCCGTCATGGCGGCGTCTGCGAAGATCTGCGCATGCCCCGATTCCTCGTCCGCGTGGTGGTCAACGCCGTCGCGCTCTGGCTCACCACGCTCATCGTCTCCGGCACCGTCGTGACCGCCTACGAACCGGGCGACACCACGGCGACCGTGCTCACCTACCTGCTGCTCGGCGCGATCTTCGGCGTCGTGAACGGCGTGATCGGCACCGCCATCCGCATCGTGGCGTTCCCCCTCTACATCCTCACGCTCGGCCTCATCGCGCTCATCGTCAACGGGTTGCTCTTCCTCCTCGTCGCCGCGATCTCCGACGCCCTCGGCTTCGGCCTCACCGTCGAGGGGTTCTGGTGGGGCGTGCTCGGCGCCCTGCTCATGGCGTTCTTCAGCTGGCTGGTGGGGCTCGTGCTGCGACCGGTGACCGCGAGGACCTGACCCGCGCATCACATCCCTCCGCCCGATCCGCCCGATCCGCCCGGTCCGCCCGGTCCGCCCGCGGAGGGGACCGCCGGCCGCTCCGCGCGGTAGAGGTGGGATGCGACCGGCGTCGCCCCGTCGAGGAACCCGTGGAGCTCGTCGCGCGCCCGCTCCAGGAGCGGCGAGCCGGAGGCGTCCATCTCGGCCGCCGTCCCCCGATAGGTGCCCAGATCGTGCGCGTCCAGGACGCCCGCATGCGCCGTCGGCGCGAAGGCCGGCGCGCGCACGACGACGTCGTCGCCCGCGTCGCCGTCAGACGGGCGCACGCCCCCGAGCGCCGGGACGGGATCGTCCGTGTGCTCCACCGCCACGCCGTCGGCCCCCTGACGGATCGGCAGCTGCCCGACCGGGGAGCCGAACGTGAGCTCGTGGGTGACGTGGAGACCCGGGGCGTCTCCCACCGATCGCGCGACGATCCCGCCCATCGAGTAGCCGACGACGTAGACCTCGTCCTCCGCGGTCGCGCCGGCCTCGCGGAGCGCCGTCTCCGCCGCGTGCACGGCGGACCCGCCCTCGGTGGCGAGCGCGGCCGCCGCCGATGCCGGTCCGAAGTCCTCTCGGCCGGTGCGCGGATCCAGGGTGACCATGCCGCCGAGGTACGCGACGAAGCGGCGTCGGCCGTCCGGCGCCCGGTACTCCTCGACGCGCATCTGCGGGGTGCCGGGGACCGGGTCGGGGATCCGGTCGGCGAGGTCCTCCAGGCTCGCCGGAGCCGGTCGGACGGCGTCACGGCGGACATGGACGACGGCGGGCGCGTCGCGGAGGAAGCCGAGGGCGCCCAGCGCGGCGAGGAGGCCCGCGGTCGTCTCCCGCACGCCGTCGTCCCCCGCCGGGCGGTCCGGGAGGAAGCGCGCGGCCGCGGCCGCGATGTCCGCGACGACGTCCCGGACGACGACGGGCAGCAGGACCCGGAGGGCCCCGCCCGGAGACGAGGGAGCCGCATCCGCCGCACCGTCGCCCGCGGCGGAGCGCACGCAGCGGTCGACGTCCCGCTCCCCGTCCGCGTACTCGGCGGCGACGCGACGCAGGTCGGCGGCGAGCGCCCGCGCATCGTGGGCGGCGGACGACAGGAGACCGCGCGGAGCGTCGAGGCTCGCATCATGGTCTCCCGTGATCGTGGCCACCAGCGGCGGCAGGGCGAGCGCGCGGGCATGGTCGTCGAGCCGCCCGGCCTCGTCGTCGAGCCGTCCGGCGATGCGCGTCAGGACGTCCGTCTCGACCTCGGTGCCGCCTCCCTCGGTGACGGTGAGCCCCGCGACCGCGATCACGCGTGCGCTCCGGGGCAGCCGGGCGCCGAGCCGGCAGCCGGATGCGCGTCGTGGAGCAGGGTCCCGGCGAGCGCCACGCGACCGGCGAGGTCGTCGAGGGCGCGGATGAACGCGTCGTGCGCGCGTCCGGACCAGGACGGGTCGTCCCGGCAGGACGCGATGCCGCGGTGCGTCTCCGCCACCGCGTCGGCGACGCGGGCGAGAGCGTGCGCGCGCGTCAGCGCCTCGGCGCGGAGCTGGCCCGGCGTGCTGCCGCTCTCCCGACCCGTCCCTCCGAGGGGATCGCCCCCGCCCGCGCCCCATCCACCCGGCTGCTCCCGCATCGCGTCCCGTCCTCTCCCGTCGACCCGCATCGTGCGCGACGGCGTGGACGACGGGCCGCCGGACGCCGCATCCGGGGGACGGGCGGGGATCCGGGGGTGTGGGGAGGGACCGCAGCCGACAGAATGAGCGCATGGGAGCCCCCGACTCTCCGGCCGAGACGGCTCCACCCGTCTTCCGGATCGCCTTCGTCTGCACCGGCAACATCTGCCGCTCCCCCATGGCGGAGGTCGTCTTCCGGGACCTCGTGCAGCGCGCCGGGCACGCCGACCGCGTCTCGGTGACGAGCGCCGGGACGGGCGACTGGCATGTGGGCGAGCAGGCGGACGCGCGCACCCTCGCCGCGCTCGAGCGCCGCGGCCTGTCGGGATCCGCGCACCGCGCCAAGCAGTTCGACCCGGACACGCTGCCCGACCTCGACCTGGTGGTCGTGTTCGACCGCGGCCAGGAGCGGACGCTGCGCCAGTGGGCGCGCACGGAGGCGGACCGGGCGAAGATCCACCTGCTGCTGTCGTTCGATCCTCCACAGGCCCACCTGCGGGACGTGCCCGACCCGTACTACACGGACGCGGCGATGTTCGATCGGGTTCTTGGGATGATAGAGCGAGCCGCCCGGGCCCTCCTCGCGCAGGTGGAGCCCGGCATCCGTCCCCCCAGCTAGGAGATCCCCCCGCATGAGCCCGTTGCCCCCGCAGGTGCTGAGCCCCCTCGACGGCCGCTACGCCCCCGTCGTCACCGAGCTCGGCGAGCACCTCTCGGAGGCGGGCCTCAACCGGGCGCGCATCCACGTGGAGATCGAGTGGCTCATCCACCTCACCGATCGATCTCTCCTCTCCTCCTCGCCGTTCACGGACACGCAGAAGGCGGCGCTCCGCGAGGTCGTCCAGGGCTTCGGACAGGAGCAGATCGACGCGCTCGCCCGCGTCGAGGCCGTCACCCGGCACGACGTGAAGGCCGTCGAGTACTTCGTGCGCGACCGCCTGGAGGAGCTCGGACTCGGGCACGTCGCCGAGCTCACGCACTTCGCGTGCACGAGCGAGGACATCAACAACCTCTCCTACGCGCTCGTCATCGACCGCGCCGTGCGCGAGGTGTGGCTGCCGAAGCTGGTGTCCGTCATCGGCGCGCTCCGCGAGCGGGCCCTCCTCTTCCGCGACGACGCCATGCTGTCGCGCACGCACGGGCAACCGGCCACGCCCACCACGCTCGGCAAGGAGCTCGCGGTGTTCGTGCACCGGCTCGAGCGCCTCCGGGCCGACGTGGAGGACGTCGAGGTGCTCGGCAAGTTCAGCGGCGCCACGGGCACGTTCGCGGCGCACCTCGCCGCCGACGCGGACGTCGACTGGCCCGCCGAGTCCCGCGCGTTCGTCACGTCGCTCGGGCTCGTGTGGAACCCGCTCACCACGCAGATCGAGTCGCACGACTGGCAGGCCGAGCTGTACACGCGCATCGCCCACGTCAACCGGGTCCTGCACAACCTCTGCACGGACGTGTGGACCTACATCTCCATGGGGTACTTCCGGCAGATCCCGCAGGCGGGCGCGACCGGGTCGTCGACGATGCCGCACAAGATCAACCCCATCCGCTTCGAGAACGCCGAGGCGAACCTCGAGCTGTCGGATGCGCTCCTCGACTCGCTCGCGTCGACCCTCGTCACCTCGCGGCTGCAGCGCGACCTCACGGACTCCACCACGCAGCGGAACGTCGGCGTCGCGCTCGGGCACTCGCTGCTGGCGCTCGACAACATCGGGCGCGGGCTCCTCGAGATCGACGTCGACCGGGCGCTGCTCGCGGCCGACCTCGACGCGAACTGGGAGATCCTCGGCGAGGCCATCCAGACGGTCATCCGCGCGGAGATCGTCGCGGGCCGCAGCTCCATCAGCGACCCATACGCGGTGCTGAAGGAGCTCACGCGCGGCAAGCGCGTGGGACGCGACGAGATGCGCGCGTTCGTCTCCGGTCTCGACATCGGCGACGCCGCCAAGGCGCGACTGCTCGAGCTGACCCCGGCCGAGTACGCGGGGCTCGCGTCGCGGCTGGTCGACCACATCCTCTAGCGGTCACGCGCCGGGGCCTCGCCGAGGCGGGGCTCCCGGCGCCGTTCCGCGGAGCCGATCCGCCCGACGAGGACCCCGGCGGCTCAGTGCCGCGTGGGCCGGTCCGGGTGGTCCTGCTCGTCCATGTCCTCGAGCTCGTCGCGGTTCGGCTTGAACGACAGGGCGAGCATGGCGAGCATCACGAGGGCGCCGATGAACGCCACGCCCGTGAACACGACGACGACCGTCCAGCCCTGGGCGTCGGCGGGCCGCGTGCTGAGCCCCACGATGAGGCCGACGAACGCGGCGAGGGCCGCGGCGATGCCGAGCAGCTCGGCGGGGCGCATGCGGTCCTTGCGGATGTTGGAAGTCACGGTCAGCTCGCGCTCTCGGTGGTCCGGGGGGCGTCCGCCGCGGAGGTCGCGGTGGGCGTGGAGGTGCCCCATTTCATGCTCAGGGCGGCGATGACCAGGAAGACCCCGACGATCGCCGCGTACGCGCCCAGGAGACCGACGGCCACGACGGGCGCGGTGAGCTGGCCCTCACGCTGCTCGACCCCGCCGTACTGGACGACGAGATCCGGCGGCACCAGGAGGAAGGCGACGGCGAGGACGACGGTGAGCGCGCCGGCGGTGATCGCGTCGGTGGCGCCCGCCACGCGGCCGCGCGAGCGCAGGCCGGCGACGAGCTCCAGGAAGCCGGTGACGACGGCCCACACGCTGACGACGTACAGGAGGACGAGCACGCCTCCGTCGCGGGCGAGCAGCGCCGCGGCACCGGCCACGACCGTGAGCGCGCCCTGGACGACGGCGCTCGCGCGGAGGCGCGCGGCCGGACCGCGGAGGGCTCGGGCGCCGAGGCCCGCGGTGACGAGGCCGGAGAGGATCGCGAAGACGCCGAACGCTACGAGGCCGAGGGCAGGCGAGTGGTCGCTGGAGAAGGTGATGAACGCGGCGAGCGCGAGGGCGGGCAGTGCGCGCAGGAGGAGCACGGGCCAGTACGCCGCCCGGAACGTCAGCTCGTCCTCGGACACGGCAGCCTCTCTCTCCATCGGGGACCAGCCTACTCGGTGGGTTCCTGGGCGGATGCTCGGCCGGGGCCCGCGGTGACGGCCCTGCCGCGCTGGCCTAGGCTCGACGCGTGACGAGTCCCCTCCCCCGTCTGGCCGCCGCGGCGGCCGGTGCGGTCGTCGGGCTCGCGGTCGTCTGCGCCGTGGGCGTGGCCTGCGGGATCGTCTACGCGAACCGGGCGTTCTGAGGCGCGGCGGCCCCGCGGCCGACGGCCCGGGATCCGCGCGTCGGGTCCGCCCGATCCGCCGCTCCGACCGCCGCGCACCCGCGCCCCGCAACCCGCTACCGAGAGGCCCCGCCGTGCCCCAGCCCGAGACCGCGCCGCGGCCCGCCTCCGACGACGGCCGCGCGCCACTCGGCTTCATCCCCGTCGACCGCGCCGTGGTGGCCGCCCCCGATGGCGCCGAGGCGGCCCTCGCCCGGCGCGACCGGCTGGCGCTCGGCATCGACATCGGCGGCACGACGCTCAAGGCGGGCATCGTCGACGTCACCACGGGGACCCGCCTGACCGAGCGCATGACCGTGGCGAAGCCGGTGGGGGGCGAGCCCGAGGACATCGCGGACGTGATCGCCGAGATCGTGCTGGAGCTGACGCCGGACGAGGACCTGCCCGTGGGCGTCGGCGTCCCCGGGATCGTGCGGGACGGCATCGTGCGCTCCTCGGCCCACATCTCCGACCGCTGGCTCGGGATGGACGCGCGCACGGCCATCCGCGACCGCAGCGGGATCGACGTGCTCACCGTCAACGACGCCGACGCCGCGGGGGTGGCGGAACTCGAGTACGGCGTGCTGCAGGGACGCGGCGGCCTGGTCATCCTCACGACGCTCGGCACGGGCATCGGCACGGCGATCCTGCACGACGGCACTCTGATCCCGAACAGCGAGCTCGGCCACGTCCACATCGACGGCGGCGACTACGAGATGCAGGCCGCGTTCTCCGCGGTGCGGCGCGAGGGACTGACCTTCGAGACGTGGGCGGCCCGGCTGGAGCTGTACTACCGGCACCTCGAGTCGATCATGTCGCCCGACCTCATCGTGGTGGGCGGGGCCGCCGCGCACGAGTTCGCGCGGTTCGCGGGCTTCCTGCACCTCGACACCGAGATCATCGCCGCGAGCCGGGGCAACGACGCCGGGCTGGTCGGCGCGGCGCTCCTCGCGCACCGGGCGGGTGTCGCGCCCGACTGATCGGGGGACGCGCGCACCCGTCCGGCTCCGTCCGACCCCGTCCGGCAGACTGGCCGCATGAGCACCGCCGCTCCCCGTCCGCTGCGCGTCGTCATGTCGCCCGACTCCTTCACCGGATCCGCCACCGCCGTCGAGGCCGCGGAGGCGCTCCGCCGCGGCTGGCTCCGCACGCGACCCCACGACCGCGTGACCGTCGCGCCCATGGCCGACGGCGGACAGGGCACCCTCGACGTGCTCGCGGCCGCCGTCTCGGGAGCGCGCCGCGTGCCCGTCCGCGTCACCGGACCCGACGACCGGCCGGTCGACGCGCACTGGCTCCTGCTGCCGGACGGCACGGGCGTGGTCGAGGTCGCGTCGACGAGCGGGATCACGCTGCTGGATCCGCGGTGCCCGCTCACCGCCCACACCCGCGGCTTCGGCCAGGCGATCCGCGCGGCGCTCGACGCCCGCGTCCCGCGCCTGCTGCTCGCGCTCGGTGGCAGCTCGTCGACCGACGGCGGGGTGGGCGCGCTCCGCGAGCTCGGGGCCGTGGCCGCGCGCGCCGACGGCTCCCCGGCCGGCGACGGCGGCGGCGGGCTCACAGGGATCGCGTCGCTCGACCTCTCCGGCCTCCGGACGCTGCCGGCGGGCGGCGCCCGGATCCTCGGCGACGTCCACGCGCCCCTCACTGGCCCCGCGGGCGCCGCCGCCGTCTACGGCCCGCAGAAGGGCGCGACGCCGACGGAGGTCCGCGCGCTCGACGCCGGCCTCGCGCACCTCGCCGTGCTCCTCGGCGTGGATCCGGCCATCGCGGGCGCCGGCGCAGCGGGCGGCACGGCGGCGGGTCTCCTCGCGTGGGGCGCGGTCGTGGGTTCCGGTTCCGCCGGAGTGGCCGACGCGATCGGCCTGCCCGCCCTCATCGCCGACGCCGACGTGGTGATCACGGGCGAGGGCCGCTTCGACGCGCAGTCGCGGACGGGCAAGGTCGCATCGCGCGTGCTCGACCTCGCCCGGACGCACGCGACCGCGGCGGTCCTCGTGGCCGGAGCGGTGATCGCGCCCACCGACGGATTCGCGGCCGCGCGCTCCCTCACCGACCTCGCCGGATCCGCGGACGCCGCGCGCGCGGACGCCGTGACCTGGCTCGAGCGCGCCGCCGAGGACGTGGCGCGCCGCGGGGAGTGGACCGCCTGAGGCGGGCGGACGGATCCGCCCGGCTCTCAGTCCCGGACGCCCCCGACCGGATCCGCGCAGCGCGCACCACCCGTCGTTCCCCGCTCTCGGAGCGCCCGGTACTCCTCCGCCACGTCCGCCGCCGCGACGTCCCACGTGCGCCGGGCCGCGTGCTCCCGCGCCGACGCCGACAGTCGAGCCAGGGCGGGCCGGTCGGCGAGCAGGTCGCGGATCGCGCGGGCCCAGTCGGCGGGATCCCGGGACGGCACGAACACGCCGCTCACGCCCTCCCGCACCGAGTCGACGAGCCCCTCGGTCCGCGCCGCGACGACGGGCGTGCCGCACGCGGCCGCCTCGAGCGCCACGAGCCCGTAGGTCTCCGCGGCCGACGGCATGAGCGCGAGGTGCGCGCCGGCGAGCGTCCGCGCGGTCGCGGCCCGGTCGAGCGGGCCCGTGAAGACGACGTCGCCCTCGAGGCCGAGCGAGCCGACGAGCGCGTGCAGGCTCGCGGCATACGCGTCCCGACCGGGCGAGACCCCGCCGGCGATCACGAGCAGGGGCCGGATCGCGGGATCCAGCATGGCCAGCGCCCGCAGCGCGACGTCCTGGCCCTTGAGCGGCTGGATCCGCCCGAGCAGCACGATCCGCACCCGCCCGCCGCCGTCGCGGCCGGACGGCTCCCGCAGGAACGCCTCCTCCACGCCCGGCGCCACGACGTGCACCGCGGCGGGATCCGCGTCGTAGGCCTCCACGAGCAGCCGCTTCTCCGACTCCGCCGACGCCACCACGAGGTCGGACGCGCGCACGAGCCGCCCCTCGTCCGCGAGCCGGGACGCCGGCTCCGGGGTGTCCCCCGCCACGAGCCGGCGGTTCTTGCCCGCGGAGACCGAGTGCAGCGTCAGCACGTGCGGCACGCCCCAGGCGCGGGCGACCGGCAGCGCCGCGACGGCCGACAGCCAGTAGTGCGCGTGCACGACGTCCGCGGGCGGCAGCGCGGCGAGCGCCGCGGCGAAGGCGTCGGTGATCCCGGGCAGGTCCTCCTTGGCGACCGGCCCGGCCGGCCCCGCCCGCAGCGCGAGCAGCTCCACTCCCCGCGCGACGGGGAGAACGGCGGGGTCCGCCGGATCCGTGGCGCGCGTGATCAGCTGCACATCGTGCCCCTGCCTGCCCAGGCTCCGCGCGAGCTCCAGGAGGTAGACGTTGAGCCCGCCGGCATCCCCGGTGCTGGGCTTCTGGATCGGCGACGTGTGCAGCGAGACGAACGCGATCCTCATGCGCCCGATCCTACGAGCGACGCCCGCGCCCGCCCGCCGGCGCGGCACCCGGTCCGCGCGGCGCGACGCCCGGCCGTCCACCGCGACGTCCCTCACGCCGCGCCCTGTCCCATCGGCGACGGCGCCCGGACGGGGGCGGGTGCCGCGCGCCCCCATCGGAGACAATGGTCGGATGCGGTCGCCCGTCCGCATCCCGCACCCCCTCCCCTGCCGGGGGAGAGCCCGTCTGGAGGCCCGCATGACGCGACCCGCCGGCCCGGCGACCATGCAGATCGGCGAGCTCGCCGAGCGCACCGGCATGTCGCACCGCACGCTCCGCCACTACGACGAGACCGGCCTCCTGCGCCCGTCCGGCCGCTCCGAGGGCGGCTTCCGCCTCTACACGGCCGAGGACCTCGAGCGCCTGCTGCTCATCCGCCGGATGAAGCCGCTCGGCTTCTCGCTCGAGGAGATGATGCGCCTGCTCGAGGTCACGAACGCCCTCGACGCCGCCGGCCCGGGCGACGACACCACCGCGCTGCGGGCGGATCTCGCCGCGTTCGTCGTCGACGCCGAGGAGCGCCGCCGCCGCCTCGCCGAGCACCTCGCCATGGCCGACGAGTTCCTCGACCGCCTCCGGGCGCGCTGACCCGGGGTCCGCGCACCCGGCCCGACGCGGACCCTCCCGCGACGGCCTCGTACCATGGGGAGGTGTCGACCATCACCCCTCCCCGCGCGCCCGCCTCGGCCTCCGCCTCCCCCGTGCTGCGCGAGGCGTCCCGCCGTCGCACCTTCGCCGTCATCTCCCACCCCGACGCGGGCAAGTCCACGCTCACCGAGGCGCTGCTGCTGCACGCGCACGCCATCGGGTCCGCGGGCGCCGTGCACGGCAAGCAGGGCCGCAAGTCCACGGTCTCCGACTGGATGGACATGGAGAAGGAGCGCGGCATCTCGGTGAGCTCCGCCGCGATCCAGTTCACGCACCGCGACACCGTCATGAACGTCGTCGACACCCCGGGCCACGCCGACTTCTCCGAGGACACCTACCGCGTGCTCTCCGCGGTGGACGCCGCGATCATGCTCGTCGACGCCTCCCGCGGCCTCGAGACCCAGACCATGAAGCTGTTCGAGGTGTGCCGCCAGCGCCGCATCCCGATCATCACGGTCATCAACAAGTGGGACCGCCCGGGCCGGGAGCCGCTCGACCTGATGGACGAGATCAAGGAGCGCACCGGCCTCCTCCCCACCCCGCTCACGTGGCCCGTGGGCGAGTCGGGCGCGTTCTTCGGCGTCGTCGACCGCTCCACCGGCGAGTGCGTGCACTTCACCCGCACGGCCGGCGGCGCGAGCATCGCACCCGAGACCCGCATGTCGCCCGACGAGGCGCTGGCCGCCGCCGGATCCGCGTGGACGAACGCGGTCGAGGAGAGCGAGCTCCTGCACGAGGAGGGCCAGGACCACGACGAGGAGTCGTTCCTCGCCCGCCGCACCACGCCCGTGCTCTTCGCGGCCGCGGTGCTCAACTTCGGCGTGACCCACATCCTCGACGCGCTCGACGCCATCGCGCCCGCAGCCCAGCCCCGGCCGGACGAGCAGGACCGCACGCGTCCCGTCGAGGAGGACTTCTCCGGCTTCGTCTTCAAGGTGCAGTCGGGCATGAACACCGCGCATCGCGACCGCCTCGCGTTCATGCGGATCTGCTCGGGCGTCTTCCACCGCGGCATGACGGTCACGCACGCCCAGACCGGCCGCCCGTTCGTCACCAAGTACGCGCAGCAGCTCTTCGGCCGCGAGCGCTCCACCGTCGACGACGCCTACCCGGGCGACGTCGTCGGCCTCGTGAACGCGTCCAACATCCGAGTGGGCGACACCCTCTTCGACGGCGCGCCCGTCACGTTCCCGCGCCTGCCGCAGTTCGCGCCCGAGCTCTTCCGCGTCGTCCGATCCAAGGACACCAGCACGCACAAGCAGTTCCGCAAGGGCATCGAGCAGCTCGACCACGAGGGCGTCATCCAGGTGATGCGCTCCGACCTCCGCGGTGACCAGGCCCCCGTCCTCGGTGCGGTCGGCCCGATGCAGTTCGAGGTCGTCGTCGAGCGCATGACGAACGAGTTCCGCGCGCCGCTGCGCATGGAGCCGCTCGAGTACCAGGTCGCCCGGATCACCGACGCGGCCTCCGCTCCCGCCCTCGCCAAGACCATAGGCGTCGAGGTGCTGGTCCGCTCCGACGGCACGCACATCGCCCTCATCACGACGCCGTGGCGCCTCAAGGCGATCCAGCGCGACAGCCCCGAGCTCACCCTCGTCGACGCGGCGACGGCCCTCCCGGACGAGTGATGCGTCGGCCGCCGGCATGACCCCGTCTGACGCGGCAGCTCCCGCCTCCACCCCCGGCACCGCCGACCCCGGCGTCGTGTCCGCCATCGCAGGTCACGGCCGCATGCCCGTGAGCGCGGGCGATGCGCAGGTGACCGGCTCGGCGGGTCACGTCACCGCTGCAGGCACGCGGGATGTCCGCGGCCCGGCTGTCGACGCGGAGACGCGCTGCGTGCACTACGGATCCGCGCTCGACGTCGTCGCCCTCCGCGCCCCCTGCTGCGACGCGTGGTACCCGTGCCACCTCTGCCACGCGGCCGTCGCCGACCACCCGCTCGAGGTGATCCCCCGCTCGGCCCACCACCTGCCGGCCGCCCTCTGCGGCGTCTGCCGCGCCACCATGACCGTGTCCGAGTACCTCGCGGCGGACGCCTGCCCGAGCTGCGGCGCCGCCTTCAACCCCGGCTGCGCGGCCCACGCCCACCTCTACTTCGCGCAGTGACGACGGAACGCAGAAGGCGTCCACATGAACATCGCGCATGGCGAGGCGTGCTGTCGGTCACCGTCGTCACCGCTACTCGAGACGGCGGATCGGCTCAGCGCGGCCCTCCGTTGGCGAGCCACCGGCGCAATCGCTCATCGGCCCCGTGCCCTCAGCTCTGATCCCAGGCCTTCACGACGTACCAGACCTCCTCGCGCAACGCGGAGATCGCCTCGACGCCGGCGTCCGCGAAGTTCGCCTTGATGTCCGCACCGCTGGCATGGAACAGGTACGGATATCCACCGCCCAGCAGCATCAGCGCCCGGCCGTCCTCGGCGGCGGACAGCAATCCGTCGACCCAAGTGCGATACGGGACGTAGGCCACCATCCGTGAGACGAGCGTGCTGAGGTACTCGCTGCGCTCTTCAGAGGGGACCTGAGCGATCCGGAGGAGGTCCTCTTCACTGACACCAGGGCGGAGTTCGTGCACGTGCGCGTCGTATCCGAGCATCGGTCATCCCTTCGGTTTCCACGATGCGGACACATCGACCCCCGGAGAGTACTGGCTGGATGGCAGGAGCCGTCCGCGTGCATGCGCCGCTGACGTCTCGGAAGGACCACGACGCCCCGCTCACCCGCCGGCCGGCATGTCCGCGAAGCGCGAGAAGTGCCCGTGGAAGCCGACGGTGATGGTGCCCGTCGGCCCGTTGCGGTGCTTGGCGACGATGAAGTCGGCCTCGCCCGCGCGCGGGTTGTCCTTCTCGTACGCGCTCTCGCGGTGCAGCAGGATGACCATGTCGGCGTCCTGCTCGAGCGATCCCGACTCGCGGAGGTCCGAGATGGCCGGCATCTTGTCGGCGCGCTGCTCCGGTCCGCGGTTCAGCTGCGACAGCGCGATGACCGGCACCTGCAGCTCCTTCGCCATGAGCTTGAGCGCGCGCGAGAACTCCGAGACCTCCTGCTGGCGCGACTCGACCTTCTTGCCGCTCGTCATGAGCTGGAGGTAGTCGATGACGACGAGCTTGAGGCCGACCTTCTGCTTGAGGCGACGGCACTTTGCCCGGATCTCCACGAGCGTCATGTTGGGGCTGTCGTCGATGTAGAGCGGCGCGTCGTTGATGCGGCCGCGGGTCTGGGCGATGGTCGTCCAGTCCCGCGCGTCGACGGTGCCCTTGCGCATGCTCTGGAGCGGCACGGACGCCTCCGCGGACAGGAGGCGCATCGCGATCTCGCTGCGCCCCATCTCGAGGCTGAAGAAGATGGACGGCATGTCGTACTTGATGCTCGCAGCCCGCGCGAAGTCGAGCGCGAGCGTGGACTTGCCGAGCGCCGGGCGCGCGGCGACGATGATGAGCTGGCCCGGGTGCAGGCCGTTCGTGAGCGCGTCCAGGTCGGCGAATCCGGTCGGGACGCCGGTCATCTGGCCGTCCTTGCCCTTCGCGGCCTCGATCTCGTCGATGGCGACCGTGACCGCGTCCGTCAGCGGCACGTAGTCCTCGGCCTCCACGCCGCCCGTGACGCCGTAGATCTCGGCCTGCGCGTTGTTGACGAGGTCGACGACCTCGCCCTCGCTCGCGTAGCCCATCTGCACGATGCGGGTGCCGGCCTCGACCAGGCGACGCAACACGGCCTTCTCGGCGACGATGGATGCGTAGAAGCCGGCGTTGGCGGCCGTGGGCACGACGCTGGTGAGCGTGTGCAGGTAGTCGGCCCCGCCGGCCCGGCTCAGTTCGCCGAGCTTCGTGAGCTCGTCGGTGACGGCGATGACGTCCGTGGGCTCGCCGTGCGAGTACAGCGACAGGATGGCGTCGAAGATGATCTCGTGCTTGGGGATGTAGAAGTCGATCGCGCGCACCTGCTCGACCGCGTCGGCCACGGCGTCCTTGCTGAGGAGCATGCCGCCGATGGCGCTCTGCTCAGCGAGGAGGTCGTGCGGCGGCGTGCGCTCGTGACCCGCGCGCTTGTCGCGCTCGTCACGTTCGCCGGCGAGACCCAGATGGGCGATGGACACGTGCGGCTCCCCTCGGTCGGCTGGGCGGATGCGCCCGCACGACCGTTCTAGCTCGGACCTCCGACACCGCCCGGACGGCGTCGGCCGGACCGCTGACGGGTCCTCCGCGACCCGTTCGACGGGCGCTGCCCCACGATATGGATCCGGTCGTGCCCGGACCAAATGCCCCTGTGGACGAGACTGTGGAGAAAGTGGGCGAAACGCCGGGGATCGTGTGGAGTACCTGGGGACAAGCCTGTGCACTACTGAGTTTTTTCGGACCCGAATGCCACGCTGACCAGGGCTGCAGTTCTCCACTACCGATGTGGGAAAACTAGTCTGCACCAGGGCTTGAGAGTTCTTCTGCTAGGGGCTCGCCTGTGGATGGGGGTGGGGAACCAGTGCCCTCTGACCGGCTGGTTAACCGCCGATGGCGGCGGGCTCCAGGAGCCCGCCGCCATCGATCTCGTGCTGCGTTACTTCGCGGCGACGACCTGCAGGCTGATCGTGGCGACGATGTCGTCACGGAGCCGGATCGTGGCCTCGTGGTTCCCCGTGGCCTTGATAGCGTTGGGGATCTCGATCTTGCGCTTGTCGACCTGGCCGATGCCGGACTCCTCGACCGCCTTGGCGATGTCGGAGGTCTTGACGGAGCCGAAGAGGCGCCCGCCCTGGCCGGCCTTGACGGTCAGCTTGACGATCTTGGCCTCGAGGCGGCTCTTGAGGTCCTGCGCCTCCTCGATGGTCGCGTGCTCGCGAGCGGCACGCGCGGCCTTGATCTGCTCGATCTGCTTCTCGCCACCACGGCTCCAGATGACCGCGAAGCCCTGGGGGACGAGGTAGTTGCGGGAGAACCCGTTCTTGACCTCGACGACGTCGCCGGGGGAACCGAGGCCGGAGACCTCGGTCGTGAGGATCACTTTCGACATTCCATTACCCCTTAACGGCCAGAGCCGGCGTAGGGGAGAAGTGCCATCTCACGCGCGTTCTTGACTGCGCGCGCGATGAGGCGCTGCTCCTGCACCGAGACACCGGTGATGCGACGAGCACGGATCTTTCCCCGCTCGGAGATGAACTTGCGGAGGGTGGCGACATCCTTGTAGTCGATGACGCCGACGCGGATGGACTTCGCCGGGGCGGCGTTCTTGCCGCCCTTGGCTCCGCGGAGAGGCTTGCGGCGGTCGCCGCTGCTCTTTCCAGCCATGATTCTTCCTGTCTTTCGTACGTAGTGCGACGAGCCCTAGAAGGGCGTCTCGTCGTTGAAGTTGCCGGGGTTGGACCAGCCGCCGTCGCCGCCGCCGGAGTTGCCGCCGGAGCTCGCGGGGGTGCCCCACGGCTCCTCGGCCACCTGCTGCTGCTGGGGCTGTCCGCCGCCGAACTGGCCACGGCCACCGCCGCCGGAGTTGCCCCCGCCGGAGTTGCCGCCGCCGCCGGCCGCGCGCGTGACCTGAGCCGTCGCGTAGCGGAGCGAGGGGCCGATCTCGTCGACCTCGAGCTCGATGGAGGTGCGCTTCTCGCCCTCCTTCGTCTCGTACGACCGCTGCTTGAGGCGGCCGGTCGCGACGACACGCGAGCCCTTGGTGAGCGAGGACGCCACGTGCTCGGCGAACTCGCGCCACACGCTCGCACGGAGGAAGAGGGCGTCGCCGTCCTTCCAGTCGTTGCTCGCGCGGTCGAAGGACCTCGGCGTGGAGGCGATGGTGAAGTTGGCTACCGCCAGCCCGTTCTGCGTGTACCGCAGCTCCGGATCACTGGTGAGGTTGCCCACGACCGTGATGATGGTTTCGCCGGCCATCGACTACTCCCCGGTCTTCTCGCTGGAAGCAGCCTGGGCTGCCGGCTTGCCGGGCGTCGCCGGAGCGGCGTCCGTGGCGGGCGCCTGGGGCGCGGCGTCTGCGGCCTTGGACGTGGCGGCTGCCTTGCGGGCGGCCTTCTCGTCGGCGAGCTTGCGAGCGGACGCGACCATGGCCATGGCCTCCTCGGCACGCAGCACCTTGGTGCGCATGACGGCCTCGGACAGACCCAGCTGGCGGTCGAGCTCCTGCGTGGCCTCGCTCGTGGCGGTGAGCTGGACGACGGCGTAGATGCCCTCGTTCTTCTTGTTGATCTCGTACGCCAGTCGACGACGGCCCCAGACGTCGACGTTGTCGACGGTGCCACCGCTGGTGCGGATGACGTTGAGGAACTTGTCGAGACTGGGAGCGACGGTGCGCTCATCGATCTCGGGATCCAGGATCACCATGAGTTCGTACTGATGCGTCACTAACCCACCTCCTTCGGACTTGAACGGTCGCAGACGATCTGCGACAGGAGGGTATGTGCATCTGTCCGCGCGGGGCAGGGGAATCCCGTTGCCGGGCGGACAACCTCGCAAGACTACCGGATGGGGAGGGGTCGCACCAGGCCGAGGGACGCGGGGACGCGGATCAGGACCCCTCGGCGGCCCACCACGCGACGAGGCGGCGCTCGGCCTCCTCCGCGGGGAGCGGGCCCTCGTCGAGACGCAGCTCCAGCAGGAAGCGGTAGGCGCGGCCGACGACCGGTCCGGGCGGCACGTCGAGGATCCGCATGATGGCCTCGCCGTCGAGATCCGGACGCACGGCCGCCATCTCCTCCTGCTCGGCGAGCTCGGCGATGCGCGCCTCCAGATCGTCGTAGGCGAAGCCGAGCCGATCGGCCTTGCGGCGGTTCTGCGTCGTGACGTCGGCGCGCGTGAGCATGTGCAGGCGCTCGAGCTCGGGGCCGGCGTCGCGCACGTAGCGGCGGACGGCCGAGTCGGTCCAGCCGCCCTCGGTGTAGCCGAAGAAGCGGAGATGCAGCTCGATGAGGCGCGCGACGGAGGCGATCGTGTCGTTGTCGAATCGGAGGGCGCGGAGTCGGCGCTTGGCCATCTTGGAACCGACGACGTCGTGGTGGTGGAAGGTGACGACGCCGCCGGGCTCGAGCCGGCGCGTGGACGGCTTGCCGATGTCGTGGAGGAGCGCGGCCAGGCGGAGGACGAGGTCCGGCGCCTCGCCGGGGTGACGGGAGCGCTCGTGGTCGATCGCCTGGTCGAGCACCTGGAGGGAGTGCTGGTAGACGTCCTTGTGACGGTGGTGCTCGTCGGCCTCGAGCTTCATCGCGGGGAGCTCCGGCAGCACGTGGTCCGCGAGGCCGCCCTCCACGAGGAGGTCGAGTCCGGCGCGGGGCTCGGGGGTGCGCAGGAGCTTGGAGAGCTCGTCGCTCACGCGCTCGACCGAGATGTCGAGGATCCGCGGCGCCATGTCGCGGATGGCGGCGAGCGCCGCGTCGTCGAGGCGGAAGCCGAGCTGGGAAGAGAAGCGGACGGCGCGCATCATGCGGAGCGGGTCGTCGCCGAAGGAGACCTCCGGGGCGACCGGCGTGCGGAGCACCTGCGCGAGGAGGTCGTCGATGCCGCCGGACGGATCCACCAGCACCACCTGCGGCAGGCGCACGGCGAGCGCATTGACCGTGAAGTCGCGGCGCACGAGGTCCTCCTCGAGCGAGGAGCCGAACTCGACCTCGGGCTTCCGGGAGACGCCGTCGTACTGGTCGGTGCGGTAGGTCGTGATCTCGACCTGCTCCCCCTTCACGCGCGCGCCGATGGTGCCGAAGGCGCGGCCGATGTCCCAGTGGGCGTCGGCGACGGGCTTCACGATCTCGAGGATCCGATCCGGGCGCGCGTCGGTGGTGAGGTCGAGGTCGGTCGCGGCACGGCCGAGGAAGGCGTCGCGGACGGGTCCGCCGACGAGGGCGAGCTCGTGGCCCGCCTCGTGGAACGCCCGAGCGAGCACGGCGACCGGGGGCGATGCGGCCAGCTCGCGGAGACGCTCGAGGGCCTGTGCGACGCTGTGCATGGTCGGACAGTCTACGGCGGGCGGCGAGCGGCATCCGCGTCCACGGCGAGCGCACACGGGCCGCGCGGGGCCAGCCATTTAGAATCGCCAGATGCACGCCGCGCCTCGACACGACGCCGGCCCCACCCGCACGGACAGAGCCCTCCGCTTGATCCGGCGATCCGCCCGACGCACGATCTCCACCCTCGTGTGCGTCACGGTCGCCGCCGGGACGCTCGCCGCCGGGACGGTCGCGGGTCCGTCGACCCCGGCGCACGCGGCCACCGACGGCGTGACGCTCACCGTCACGCCCGCGGCAGAGGGGATCCTCACGCCCGGAGAGGACCTCGCGGTCACCGTCTCCGTGGTCAACGCCACGGACGCCGCCGTTCCCGCAGGCCGCATCGACCTCGACCTCAACCGCACCGTCCTCGACACCCGCGCGAAGATCGACGGCTGGCTCGACACCGCGGCCACCGACGCGAACACGCGGACCGGCCCCCGCATCGGCCGCACCGACACCCCCGAGGTGCCCGCGGGCGGCACGGTCGACGTGGCGATCACGATCCCCTCGGCGACCGTGGCGCTGCAGGGCAGCCGCGGGGGCTTCGGCCCGCGTGGGCTCACGGCCGAGCTGGAGGCCGGCGGCTCGGACGTCGCGACCGGGCGCGGTGCCGTCGTCTGGAGCCCCGGAGCGGATCCGGCGCCCACGCCCGTCACGGCCGTCATGCCGCTCACCGTCCCGCCGAGCGCCTCGGGCTTCGTCGACGCCGAGGCCCTCGCGACGTACACGGCGCCGCAGGGGACGCTCACGCGCCAGCTCGACGCGGTCTCCGGCCGGCCCGTCGCGGTGGGCATCGACCCGCGGATCATCGCGTCCATCCGGATCCTCGGCGCCGACGCCCCCGCGTCCGCCGTCGAGTGGCTGCAGCGCCTCCGCGAGATGCCGAACGAGACCTTCGCGCTGGCCTGGGCGGACGCCGACGTCGCGGTCCAGGGCCAGGCCGGTGCGGCGACCCTGCTCGCGCCCACGGACGCCACATACGCCGTGCGGGCGAGCCGGTTCGCGGCCCCGGGCTCGACCCCCGCGCCGAGCTCGACGCCCACCCAGACGCCCACCGCCACGGAGTCCCCGGCCGCGAGCGGCACGGGCAGCGGATCCTCCGTCGCCGGCGCCGCGACCGCCACCCCCAGCGAGACGCCCACCGCCCCCTCGAGTCCTGGGCCCAGCCCGACCCCCACGGCGCCGCCGCTCGCCCCCGTGCCGAGCCTCGCCGACCTCACCGCATGGGACTACACGCTCTCCGGCGTCTCCTGGCCGTCCGCGGGCACGGTGACGTCCGGCGACCTCGGCGTGATGGCGGCCAGCGGCACGACGACCGCGATCCTCGCGAGCGGCGACGTGCAGTCCACGGGCTCCGCGGCCGTCGCCGCGACCGGGACGATCGGCGGCACCACCGTGCTCGTGACGGACGCCCGCGTCTCGGCGCTCGTCGACCGCGCTCTCTCCGCGGAGACGGACGAGGCGTTCGGGATCGCGCTGGCGCAGCTCTCGGCGACCCTGGCGGCGGATGCGCGCGCGGCCGATGGACACGTCGTGGTCGCCGGCCTCGAGCGCGGCTGGGCGGCGTCCGGCGGCCGCCTGGGACAGGTGCTCGACGCGATCCAGGCCCTCCCCTTCAGCGACACGGCGGCGCTGGGTGCGGCGTTCGCGACCGCGCCCGTCCCCCTGCAGGTCGTCGACCACCCCGAGGATCCCGCGCGCGTCCAGCGCGTCGCCGACGCGATGTCGCTCGAGGCCCAGGTGGACGCGTTCGCGAAGGCGGTCGAGCGCCCTGAGCTCATCACCGGTCAGCAGCGGATGCTCCTGCTCGCCACGCTGGCGAACCGCTGGCGCGACGAACCGGATGGGCTGGTGACCGTCCAGGACGGTTACGCGGCGCAGGCTGATGCGCTGCTGGGCTCCGTGGCCATCACGACCCGTCAGAACACCGTCATCAGCGACACCACGAGCCTCCTGATCAACGTGAGCAACGAGCTCGACCAGCCCGTCACGGTGCGGCTGTCGATCATCGCGGGCAGCGGCCGGATCCGCGTCGACGACTCCGCCCTCGTCACGGTCCCCGCGCACGGCAGCGCGTCGGCCCGCCCGCCCATCACGTCCATCTCGAACGGCGACATCGTCGTCACCGCGCGGCTCACGACCGAGGACGGCTCCGTCCAGGTCGGCGACAGCGCGCCCGTCGAGCTCTTCATCCGCGCCGGGTTCGAGGCCGTCGTCACGACGCTGTTCGTCACCGCGGTCGCCCTCCTGTTCGGCTTCGGCCTGTTCCGCAGCATCCGCAAGCGCCGCCGCGCCCGCGCCCGGCAGCTCGCCGGCCTGCCCGAGGAGATCGATGACTGACCGGATCGCGCCCCGCACCCCCGGCACGGGCGCCTCGTGACCGCCGCTCCGGCCGCGCGCGGAGGCGGCATCGGCCGCGCGTCCGCCCTGCTCGCCTCGGGCACGTTCGTGTCGCGCATCCTCGGCTTCGTCAAGGCCATCGTGCTGCTGCAGACCATCGGCGCGACCCTCGGCAGCTCCAACGCGTTCTCCAACGCGAACCAGCTGCCGAACAACATCTACGTGATCATCGCGGGGGGCGTCCTCAACGCCGTCCTCGTGCCGCAGGTCGTGCGGGCCGCGAAGCACGCCGACGGCGGCGCCGGGTACATCAACAAGCTCGTGACGATCGCGATCGTCGTGCTCGGCGGCGTCACGATCCTCGCGACCGTCGGCGCTCCCGTCGTCTCGCGCCTCTACGCCGCCACCCTGCCGCCGGACGTCTTCGCGCTCGTCGTCGCGTTCGCCTACTGGTGCCTCCCGCAGATCCTCTTCTACGGGCTCTACGCGGTGCTCGGCGAGGTGCTCAACGCGCGTGGGTCGTTCGGCCCGTTCACGTGGGCGCCCGTCCTCAACAACGTGGTCGCCATCGCGGGCCTCCTCGTGTTCCAGGCCATGTTCGGCTCGGGCAGCCGTCCGGTCGACGACTGGAGCCTCGACAAGATCGTCGTGCTGGCCGGATCCGCGACCCTCGGCGTCGTCGCCCAGGCGCTCATCCTCTTCGTCTTCTGGCGCCGCGTGGGCCTGCGCTTCCGGTTCGACTTCGCGTGGCGGGGCGTGGGCCTCGGCACCGCCGGACGCCTCGCCGGCTGGACCTTCGGCATGCTCGTCGTGACGCAGCTGGCCGGCATCGCGCAGTCGAACGTGGCGAACATCGCGGCCACCTCGGACAGCCCGTCGAGCACGATCCTCCTGAACGCGTGGCTGTTCTTCATGCTGCCGCACTCGATCTTCGCGGTCTCCATCGCGACCGCCTACTTCACCCGGATGAGCACCCACGCGGGCGAGGGCGACCACGACAGCATGCGCGCGGACCTCTCCTCGGCCGTCCGGCTGGTCGGCCTCATGACCGTGCTGTCCACCGCGCTCATCGCCGTGCTGGCCGGACCCGTGGCGCGGGTCATGGTCTCGGGCGACATCGGCGAGGTCCGCGGATACGGCGTGGTCCTCATCGCGTTCATCCTCGGACTGCCGGCGTTCAGCACCCTGTTCGTGCTGCAGCGCGCGTTCTACGCCCTCTCGGACACGCGCACGCCGTTCCTCATCCAGTGCGCGCAGGTCGTGCTGTTCGTCGCCGGCGCGCTCGTCATCTCGCAGCAGCCCGTCGAGATGATCGGCGTGGGTCTCGCGGTGCTGCAGACCGTCACGGTCACCGGGCAGGCCGTGCTCGCCGCGGTGCTCCTCCGCCGGCGCATCGGGCGCATCGACGGCCGCCGCATCCTCCGCAGCGCCGTCCGCTTCGTCGTCGCCGCCGTGCCGGCCGCGCTCGTCGGCATCGCGCTGCTCACCCTCGTCTCGGGCGGCGCGTTCGAGGGAGTGGGCGTCGCGTCGAAGGGCCAGGCGCTCCTCGTCGGGATCCCCCTGGCCGCCGTGATGACGGCCGTGTACCTGGCCGCCCTGGCCGCTATGCGCTCCTCGGAGCTCCAGCAGCTCGCCAGCCCCGTGATGCGCCGCATACGCCGCCGCTGACCCGTCCCGACGCTGGCCGCCCGACCTGCGCGGCTGCCTGTCCGCCCCCGCACCCCCGCCCGGTGGAGGCGGAGGAATAGCCGCTACCGTGGGTCTGTTGCAGAGGTGAGCGGGCGCCGGGAAGGCGCCCCGCCGAGCAGTGGAGGAGAAGCCGTCGTGCGTCAGATCATCATCATCGGTTCGGGTCCCGCGGGATACACGGCCGCCATCTACGCCGCGCGCGCCAACCTCACGCCCCTCCTCATCGCGAGCTCGGTCGAGGCCGGCGGCGAGCTCATGAACACCACCGAGGTGGAGAACTACCCGGGCTTCACCGACGGCATCCAGGGCCCCGACCTCATGATGGCGATGCAGGCGCAGGCCGAGCGCTTCGGCACCGAGGTCGTCCTCGACGACGTCACCTCCGTCGACCTGAAGGGCGACGTCAAGCGCGTCACCCTCGGCAACGGCGACGTGCACGAGGCCCTCGCGGTCATCGCCGCCACCGGATCCGCGTACCGCAAGCTCGGTCTCCCCGCGGAGGACCGCTTCAGCGGCCACGGCGTCTCCTGGTGCGCGACGTGCGACGGCTTCTTCTTCCGCCAGAAGACCATCGCGGTCGTCGGCGGCGGCGACAGCGCCATGGAGGAGGCCACCTTCCTCACCCGCTTCGCGGAGAAGGTCTACGTGATCCACCGCAAGGACTCGCTGCGCGCCTCCAAGATCATGCAGGAGCGCGCGTTCGAGAACCCGAAGATCGAGTTCATCTGGAACGCGCAGGTGGTCGACATCACGGGCGGCGAGAAGGTCGAGGGCGTCGTCCTCGAGGACACCGTCACGGGCGAGCAGCGGCCCCTCGCGCTCGAGGGCCTGTTCATCGCCATCGGCAACGACCCCCGCACGCACCTGTTCCATCAGCAGCTCGAGCTCACCACCGAGGGCACCATCGCCGTCGACGGACGCTCCTCGCGCACGAACCTGCCGGGCGTGTTCGCCGCCGGCGACGTCATCGACCCCACCTACCGTCAGGCCGTCACGGCCGCCGCGTCGGGAACCGTCGCGGCGCTCGACGCGGAGCACTTCCTGGCGTCCCTTCCCGACACGCTGCTCGACGCGGCCTCGGACGGACCGGACGGGCCCGCGGGCCACGGTGCGCCGGCCGCCGGCAGCGCGGTGGATCCCGACGGCGAGCTCGTCGGCGCCGAGCGCCCGTAATCCCCGGCGCGACGCCGCGCCCACCCTCACCGGAGGATCCGGGAACCGCCCGGACCCGCAGAACCACACGAAGGAGCACTCATGTCCCACTCCCGCGACGTCACCGACGCCAGCTTCCAGGCCGACGTCCTCGACGCCGAGAAGACCGTCATCGTCGACTTCTGGGCGCCCTGGTGCGGCCCGTGCAAGGCCGTCTCGCCCGTGCTCGACCAGATCGCCGCCGAGAACCCCGGCATCGAGCTCGTCAAGATCGACGTGGACGACAACCCCGAGGTCGCCATGAAGTACAAGATCACCTCGATCCCGGCCATGAAGGTCTTCCAGAAGGGCGAGGTCGTCAAGACCGTCATCGGCGCCAAGCCGAAGCCGGCCCTCGAGCAGGAGTTCGCCGACTTCCTCAAGTAGCGTGCACTGCCGCCGCATAGGCGACGAGCACCACCGGAGGGCCCGGCACCGCGAGGTGCCGGGCCCTCCGTCGTCCGGCCGACCACCGGGATCCCGGGCCGCCGCCCGTTAGGCTGGACGGCAATCGGACAGTGAGAGACGTGACGTGACACCTGCAGGCAGCCCCCGCGAATCCGCGGGCACCAACCTCGACCCCTGGTTCCCCCACTACGCGGAGAGGACCTCGGGCCTCAGCGCCTCCGAGGTCCGCGCCCTCTTCGCCGTGGCCTCCCGACCCGAGGTCGTCTCGCTCGCCGGGGGCATGCCGTTCGTCTCGGCCCTCCCGCAGGAGCTCATCGTCTCGGCGATGGAGAAGGTCATGCGCGAGCGCGGCCCCGTGGCGCTGCAGTACGGCGGCGGCCAGGGCACGCCGGAGCTCCGCGAGGACATCCTGGAGATCATGGCCCTCGAGGGCATCCGCGGCAGCGTCGACGACATCGTCACCACCACGGGCTCACAGCAGGCGCTCGACCTCGTCACGAAGCTCTTCATCGACCCCGGCGACGTGATCCTCGCCGAGGCGCCCAGCTACGTCGGTGCCATCGGCGTCTTCCGCAGCTACCAGGCCGTCGTCGAGCACGTGGTCATGGACGACGACGGTCTCGTCCCCGAGGCGCTGCGCGAGGCCATCGCCCGGATCCGCGGCGAAGGCCGCACCATCAAGTTCCTCTACACGGTCCCCAACTTCCACAACCCGGCCGGCGTCACCATGTCCGCCGCGCGGCGACCGGAGATCCTCGAGATCTGCCGCTCGAACGACATCCTCGTGCTCGAGGACAATCCCTACGGACTGCTCTGGTTCGACCGGCCCGCCCCGGACGCCATGCGCAGCCTCGACGACGAGGGCGTCATCTACCTCGGCTCGTTCTCCAAGACGCTCGCGCCCGGCTTCCGCGTCGGCTGGGCCCTCGCGCCGCACGCCATCCGCGAGAAGCTGATCCTCGCCCAGGAGTCGGCGGTCCTCTCCCCCAGCTCCTTCAGCCAGCTCATCATCTCCGAGTACCTGCACGCGTCGGATTGGAAGGGCCAGATCGACACCTTCCGCGGCGTGTACCGCGAGCGTCGCGATGCCACGCTCTCCGCGCTCCAGGAGCACCTGCCGAGCCTCTCGTGGACCGTCCCGAACGGCGGCTTCTACGTGTGGCTCAAGCTCCCCGAGCAGCTCGACTCCAAGCAGATGCTGCCCCGGGCCGTCACGGCGCTGGTCGCGTACACGCCCGGCACCGCCTTCTACGCCGACGGTCGCGGGCGCGATGCCATCCGCCTGTCGTTCTGCTATCCGACGCCGGAGCGGATCCGCGAGGGCGTCCGTCGCATGGCGGGCGTGATCGACGACGAGATGGACCTGCTGACCACGTTCTCCGGGACGGGCGCCCTCGCGTCGCGGCCCACGACGTCCGTCGACACCCCGCCGCCGGACCTCGACTGACCCTCCGCGTCCACGTACACCGACCGAAACCGGATCGAGAATCATGACCGCACACGAGCCCCTCTCCGTCCTCGTCCTGGCCGGCGGCATCTCCCACGAGCGGGACGTTTCACTCCGCAGCGGTCGTCGCGTCGCGGACGCCCTGCGCGCAGCCGGCGTCCCGGTGTCCCTCCGCGATCCCGACGCCACCCTGCTCGACTTCCTCCGCGCTTCCCCTCCGGCCGTCGTCTGGCCGGTGCTCCATGGTGCGAGCGGCGAAGACGGAGCGCTCCTCGGGCTCCTCGAGCTCGCTGGAGTGCCGTACGTCGGCTCCTCCGCGAAGGCCGCCCGTCTGGCATGGGACAAGCCGACCGCGAAGGCGATCGCGGAGTCCGCCGGCATCCGCACACCGCGATCGGTGACCCTCCCCAAGGACACGTTCCGCGAGCTCGGGGCTGCAGCTGTCCTGCGCCTCGTCGCCGAGGCCGTCCCCGCCCCGTACGCGGTGAAGCCCGCCCGTGGCGGGTCCGCGCAGGGGGTCACGATCGTGGACCATGCCGATGCGCTCCCACGGGCGATGGTGGACGCGTACACCTACGGCGACGTCGCCCTCATCGAGGAGCTCGTCTCCGGGACCGAAGTCGCGATCGGTGTCCTCGACACGGGTGACGGACCCCTGGCCCTGCCGGCGACGGAGATCGTCCCTACGTCAGGTGTGTACGGTTACGAGGCGCGCTACAACGCGGGTCTCACGCGCTTCTACACTCCCGCCCGCATCTCCCCCGACACGGCCACGGCAGCCGCGGCAGCGGCCGTCGGCATCCATCGCGCGCTCGGCATCGGGCAGATGTCGCGCGTGGACATCATCATCGACGCCGCGGGCGAGCCGTGGTTCATCGAGGTGAACGTCATCCCCGGCCTCACGGAGACGTCGCTGCTGCCGCAGGGCCTCGCCGCGGCGGGCGTCGAGGTGGGCGACCTCTATCGACGCCTCGCCGAGGCTGCACGGGGAGCCTCCCCCCGACACTGACGGGCGTCCCGCCGTGATGCGGTGACGGCCGCCTCGGCCTCGTGGATGGAGGTGTCAGCTCCCGTCGGCGTCCGGCACGCCCATCTCCTGCGCGATGCGCGTCAGATCCCCGACGGTCGCGAAGTCGATGACGATCTGACCCTTCTGGGCCGACATCGTCACCCGGACGCTCGTGTTGAGATGGTCTCCGATGCGCTGGGCGGCGTCATCCAGATGAGCGGTCCGTGCCGAACTCGTGCTCTTGCGCGGTGTGGTGGTCCGCTGACCCTTCTGCGCGGCGGCCTCCGCGGCTCTCACGGAGAGGTCCTCGTTGACGATCTTGTCGGCGAGGTGACGCATGGCGTCCTCATCCCCGGAGGACAGGATCGCGCGCGCGTGACCGGCGGACAGGACGCCGGCGGCGACGCGATGCTGCACGTCCTCGGGGAGGCGCAGCAGGCGGATCGTGTTGGTGATCTGCGGCCGGGACCGCCCCAGCCGCTGTGCGAGTTCGTCCTGGGTTATCGCGAAGTCCGCGAGCAACTGCTGGTACGCGCTCGCCTCCTCCAGTGGATTCAGCTCCGACCGATGCAGGTTCTCCAGCAGCGCATCCCGCAGCATCGACTCATCGGCAGTGTCCTTGATGACCGCGGGGATGGTACTCAGCCCGAGCTCCTTGGTGGCACGCAGGCGGCGCTCCCCCATGACCAGCTCGTAGCGCGCACGGCCATCTGCGTCGGCCCCGAGCGGGCGCACGACGATCGGCTGGAGCACCCCGTACTCCCGGATCGAGACCATGAGCTCCTCGAGCTCGTCCCGTCGGAAGTCCGTGCGCGGCTGCTGCGCGTTGGGGGTGATGTCCGCGGGGTCGAGGTTGGCGAGCCGCGCCCCTGGTACGGCGACGAGCTCAGGTTCACCTTCACCCTGCGGGCCGCCCCGTGTCTCGCCCTGCACTCCGCTCGGGGCGCCGGCCCCGATGCTGTCCGGGAAGAAGACGTCTACTGGCCGGCTGCGCTCGTCGGACGTCGGGATGAGGGCGCCGATGCCGCGACCCAGGCCGGTTCTCTTGGTTGCCATTACTTCTGGGCTCCTCGGTGTGCGATCTCGGCTGCCGCCTCCAGGTAGGAGAGCGCGCCAGGTGAGTTGGGGTCGTAGCTGATGACGCTCTGCCCGTAGCTGGGCGCCTCGCTGATGCGTACAGACCGCGGGATGAGGGTCGTGAGCGTCTGCTGGGGAAAGTGCTCGCGGACCTCTGCTGCCACCTGCTGAGCGAGGTTGGTGCGTCCGTCGTACATCGTCAGAAGGATGGTCGACATCGTCAAGTCGGGATTCAGGTGCTGTGAGATCAACTCGATGTTCGAGAGCAGCTGACTGAGTCCCTCCAGGGCGTAGTACTCGCATTGGATCGGTATCAGCACCTCGTTGGCGGCGCTGAACGCGTTGATGGTGAGCAACCCCAGGGACGGAGGGCAGTCGATCAGCACGTAGTCGAAGTCGCGACCGTGGTCGGAAGCGAGGAACGCATCCAACGCCCGCCGCAGACGCCGTTCTCTCTGCTGCAGGGTGACCAGCTCGATCTCGGCGCCGGCAAGGTGGATCGTTGCCGGGACGCAGAAGAGCGTGTCGAACTCAGGACTCCTCTGCAGCGCGTCTTCGACGGGCGCGTCGTTGATCAGGACGTCGTAGACGCTCGTCAGCTCACTGGAGCGATCTGCGCCCAGCGCCGTCGAGGCATTGCCCTGCGGATCCAAGTCGATGACGAGTGTCCGTGATCCCGTCTTTGCAAGCGCTGCAGCGAGGTTGACGGTGGATGTCGTCTTGCCCACCCCGCCCTTCTGGTTGGCGATCGTGAAGACGCGGGTTCGTGTGGGGCGGGGAAGAACCACGCCAGCCAGAGCCTTGCGCCGTCGGCTTGTCTCCGACAGCTCGCGTGCGATGGGACTCAGGTCGTCATCCATGGATGTCTCTCTGTCTGGGTAACGCAGCTGGATGGTCAGTTCGACAACGTTCATGTTTCACGTGGAACATCCGGCGGCGCTTTCAGGGATTCCGGGTCGGCAATAGCGCGCTGATCTGCACTTTCCATTGCCTTCGGCTTCTCGCATCACGCCACCCGAGCCCGGATCACACGAGTCAGTTCGTCGACTTGCCCTGTACCGAGAGTGATGACCTCGACGTCCTCGAGGTGGTACTTCCTGATGGCCTTGCTGGCCGCCTCGACCTCGCGCTCCGCGTTGGCGCCCTTCATGAGGACGAGCTCTCCCCCGGTCTTCACGAGGGGCACCGTCAGGGGTATCAACTTCGAGAACGCGCTGACTGCACGAGCCGTCACCTGATCGAGACTGAAGTCGTTCGCCACGTCCTCAGCACGCGCACGCGAAACCCGCACATTGTCCAAGCCCAGATGACCGACCTGTTCATTGAGCCACGCGACTCGGCGCTCCATCGGCTCAATGAGAACGAAGTCGACATCTGGTCGCGCGATCGCGAGGACCAGTCCCGGCAACCCCGCACCCGTGCCGATGTCCCCGACTACGCCGGGATTGAGGAGCGGTGCGACCAGGGCGGAGTTGATGATGTGGCGGGTCCACAGACGTGGGGGTTCAAGTGGCCCGATGAGCCCGAGTTCCTCTCCCCTGCTTCCCAGCTGCGCCGCGAACTCACGCGCGAGCTTGGCGCGCCCGCCGAACAGGGCGCTGGCAATCTGAGGTTCCTGCTCCACGCTTGTGTGCTCGGGCATTGACTGTCCATCCTGGTGAATGAGGGCTTCACGTGAAGATCGGGGAACTGATCCCATGACCGCTTGAGCTCGAGGGAGATGCGCACATGGCGCCCATGTGAGTTTAGCGTCGATCAGCGCATGGGACGACTGGTGCCCAGCGATGACTGCTTGCGGGACGTCGGACTCTCATGCGCGTGTTTCACGTGAAACACGGTTGGTGGCGTCGCCTCGATCAGCGATGCCACGCATGAGGCACGTCACGACTCCATGGACGCCACCTTCGCGCACAATCACTGCAGGGCGTTTCACGTGAAACATGGACTCCGTCTCGGGGTCCCCACCAACGCCGCGCACAGATGCATGATCGAACTCCTCCATGTCGTGGACTAGTCGGTGACACGCGCGTCGCGTCGAACGACGATCAACCGCGTTGTCGGAGCACCGTTCCTTTACTAGCACACCCGTATTATTTCCCGCACGGTGCTCTGCTCCGAGGAACAGGTGAGGCCCGGTCACTCGACCGGGCCTCGCCTGTGACGATTCGGCTCTCACACCTTCGTGATCACCGTGTGTCGATCGCGTCCTTCGCCTTCGGACTCCGACGTGTACCCACGCTCCGCCACGATGTCATGCACGAGCTTCCGCTCGTATGACGACATGGGCGGCAGCGAAGCGCTCGCCGAGCCTGCAGAGATGCGCTCGATGGCACGGTCGACCAGCTGCGCGAGCTCGACCTGGCGCGCGTCACGGGATCCCCCGACGTCGAGGATCAGTCGGCTGAACGCACCGGTCTTGTTCTGCACCGCCAGACGCGTGAGCTCCTGCAAAGCCGTGACCGTCTCAGGGTTCGACAGCAGACGCAGGTCCTCCGAGTCCGCCGCATCCACGGACACGTATGCCCGCCCACCGCGCTGGTCGATGTCGATGTCACCGTCCAGGTCACAGATGTCGAGGAGCTCCTCGATGTAGTCCGCTGCGATGTCCCCTTCGTCTCCACTGCCGGGAGTGGCCTCGACCTCATCCCCGACAATCGCAGAGCCATCCTGCTCGGTGTCGTTCGTCAGATCCGTCATCGGCTCTTCGATCCCGACTGCTTCTTGGCCCGGTTCTTGCCGACCGGCTGCTGGCGCTGCGCCGGCTTGCGCTCCTCGACGACGACGGTACCGGGGTCGGTCGATGCCTCGGGAGCCACCAGCTTGCCCTTCCTCGCCAGACGAGCCTCACGCGCACGCGCCGCCTCGCTACCCGGCGTGGGCATGTTGCGGATGACGAGGAACTGCTGCCCCATCGTCCAGAAGTTCGAGACGAGCCAGTAGAACATCACGCCGAGGGGGAAGGCGATGCCGGACACGGCGAACACCAGCGGGAGGATGTACAGCAGGATGCGCTGCTGCTTGAACATCGGGCTGGCCTTGGTCTCCTCGGACATGTTCTTGGCCATGATCTGGAGCTGCGTGATGAACTGCGATGCGGTCATGAGGATGACCATGGTGGTCGCGATCACGATGACGGTCGCGTTGCCGTCAGCGGTGGAGATCGCCGACTGCAGGGGTGCGCCGAGGAAGGAGGACTCGCCGAAGGAGCGGGACAGTTCCGCGTTGAGCAATCCGATGCCGGGGAGCTCCTCGACGGCAGCACGGTGCAGCACGGAGTAGAGCGAGAAGAAGATCGGCATCTGCAGGAGGAGCGGGAGGCAGCTGCTGAGCGGATTGGTGCCCGTGTCCTTGTACAGCGCCATGGTCTCGCGGGACATCGCCTCACGCGAGAACTGGTCGCGCTTGCCCTTGTACTTGTCCTGGATCTTCTTCAGCTGCGGCGCGACCTCCATCATGCGGCGCTGGTTCTTGATCTGCCGCACGAAGATCGGGATGAGCGCCGCACGGACCACGAGGACGAGCCCCACGATCGAGAGCACCCACGTGGCGCCGTTGTTCGGGTCCAGGCCGATGCTGGTCCAGAGGGTGTGGAAGCCGACCAGGATGAGTTCGATGACCCACTTGATCGGCCACAGGATCGTTCCGAGGAAGTCCATGAGGTGGTCGTTAGCCCTTTCCGTGGCTGGGTGCGACGACGAATCCGAGCCTCGTGCGCCGATACTGCTGGGCCCCACGAGCGGGGACGTCGTCGATGCCGCCTTCCGCCCAGGGGTGGCACCGGCACACGCGCCATGCGGCGAGGAGGCCACCGTGGACGAGCCCGTGCTGCTGGACGGCCTCGAGGCCGTAGGCGGAGCAGGACGGGTAGTACCTGCAGACGTCCCCGTAGAGCGGAGAGACGACGCGCCGGTACAGGCCTATGACGGCGATGGCGGCGTTGCGGGGCGCGAGGGAGACGGAGGTCAGTGCCCTCTTCATATCGTCCTCACGGCCCGCGTCACGGCTGACGCCATCTCCTCCTGCAGGGTATCCCACGGCATCCGCTCCATGCCTGGCAGTACGCGGATCACGATGGACGTACCCGGAGGGATGCTCGGCAGCAGACCGGCCGACACGGCCTTGAGTCGTCGACGTACCAGGTTCCGGGTGACGGCATTGCCGACCTTCTTGGAGACGATGAACCCGAATCGCGTGGGTTCGTCGGAGGTTCCGGCGAGCGCCGACACCACCGCCGTCCCGGTCGTGGTCCGGCGGCCCCGTCTGACGATGGTGCGGTAGTCCGCACCGCTCGTCACGCGGTTCCGCCGGGCGAGCACGGACTACGCGGAGAGCTCGGTGCGTCCCTTGCCACGACGGGCGGCGAGGATGGCACGACCGGCGCGGGTGCGCATGCGGAGGCGGAAGCCGTGCTTCTTGGCCTTCTTGCGGTTGTTCGGCTGGAAGGTGCGCTTGCTCACGGTGAGTCTCCACTCAGGTTGGTCCACGGGGCCGACGAGTGCGGCTGGGAAGATGGGGCAGCCTCGAGGGGCTGGGTCAACTGCCTAAATCTACGGGGCGGGAAGCCTCGGGTCAAACCCGCGAGGCGGATCGTGATTATCCACACGAACCGGCCATCGGCCGGTATCGACATGCCGCCGTCGATAGGGTCGATTTGTCCGGATCTCCGACAGTGGCTACCGTGTGGCGTGGCCGCGACGCGTCGGGGATCGCCCGGCGCGGTGCTGGCGGCCCGTTCGCACACAGGGTGCATAACCCTGTGAGTAACTATGCTGTCCGCGGTCGCGGTACCGGGATGGTCCGCACCCTCGGAGCCTCCGGGGACGGACGCCGCACGCACGAACGCGACGCCCTTCCAGCGTCGACAGCAGTCCGCGCACCGCGAGGCGGCCCCGGCACCAGCCGTGGGACCGAGCCTGGTGACGGCAGATGGGGAAACATGTCCGACCGCTCCGACCCGACGCACGCGATCTGGCAGAAGGTGCTCGCCGCCCTCACTGCGGACGACCGGATCACCCCGCAGCTGCACGGCTTCATCAGCCTGGTGGAGCCGAAGGGCGTGATGACCGGCACCCTCTACCTCGAGGTGCCCAACGACCTCACCCGGGGCATGCTCGAGCAGCGCATCCGCGTGCCCCTGCTCAACGCCATCGGATCGCTCGACGAGGCGGCCGGCGTCAGCAACTTCGCCATCGTCGTCAATCCCGAGATCGCGCAGGACGCCTTCGCCCAGCACCCGGAGCCCGCGGAGCAGCCGTACATCGAGACTCCGACCATCACGGCCCCGACCGACAACCCGGGTGTGCCGGCGTCGCCCTCCCGCGGCGATTCGCGCCTCAACCCGAAGTACGGCTTCGACACCTTCGTCATAGGAGGCTCCAACCGCTTCGCGCACGCCGCGGCCGTCGCCGTGGCCGAGGCGCCGGCCAAGGCCTACAACCCGCTCTTCATCTACGGCGACTCGGGCCTCGGCAAGACGCACCTCCTGCATGCCATCGGCCACTACGCCATCAGCCTGTACCCCGGGATCCGCGTGCGGTACGTGAGCTCCGAGGAGTTCACCAACGACTTCATCAACTCGATCGCGAACAACCGGTCATCGCTGTTCCAGTCGCGCTACCGCGACAACGACATCCTCCTGATCGACGACATCCAGTTCCTCCAGGGCAAGGACTCCACGCAGGAGGCCTTCTTCCACACCTTCAACACGCTGCACGACCACAACAAGCAGGTGGTCATCACGAGCGACCTGCCGCCGAAGCACCTCACGGGCTTCGAGGACCGCATGCGCTCGCGCTTCGAGTGGGGCCTGATCACCGACGTCCAGGCACCCGACCTCGAGACGCGGATCGCGATCCTCCGCAAGAAGGCGCAGAGCGAGAAGCTGCAGGTACCGGACGACATCCTCGAGTACATGGCCACCAAGGTCACGTCGAACATCCGGGAGCTCGAGGGCACGCTCATCCGCGTCACGGCGTTCGCCAGCCTGAACAAGACGCCCGTCGACCTGGCTCTCGTCCAGACGGTCCTGAAGGACCTGATCACGCTCGACGAGGACAACGTCATCGCGCCGGTCGACATCATCAATCACACCGCGGCCTACTTCAAGCTCACCGTCGACGACCTCTACGGGTCCTCCCGCTCGCAGGCTGTCGCCACCGCACGCCAGATCGCCATGTACCTCTGCCGGGAGCTGACCAACCTCTCGCTGCCGAAGATCGGCCAGCTGTTCGGCAACCGCGACCACACGACGGTGATGTACGCCAACAAGAAGATCACCGAGCTCATGAAGGAGCGCCGCTCCATCTACAACCAGGTGACGGAGCTCACGAGCCGGATCAAGCAGAACCACCGCTACGGCAAGATGTGATCTCCTCTGCACGTGCCGCACGAACACGCGCGGAGGACGAGGCAGCAGAAGGGGTCGGACCACATGGTCCGACCCCTTCTGCGCGTCCCGGGAAGAGGAAGCCTGCGAGCCTGATCGGAGCCCTGACGACGTCGGCAGGGTCCCTCCCCACATCCCGGGGACGGCTGGAGAGAGCCAGAGGGGTCGGATCCGTCGTTCCCCACAGTGTGCACAGAGTGTGGATAACTGTGGAGAACCGCCGGAGCGGATGTGGGTTCGAGGACCCGGCCTGTGGAACCGGGCTCCACGCTTCGTCGTCAGTCCGCCGAGTCCCCAGGCAGCTCCACACCCGCCCCACATGTTGCAGACGTGTAGTTCCCTCTCGATCACCGGGACTCCGGGAGTTGTCCACAGATTCCACAGCGGTTAAGACTATTGATCCTTAAACCCTTCATTGGATGTCGCCCAAGAACCTCAGGGTGTGGACGGATCGACGTCGTGGGGTCCCCCGTCGGCACGGCTAGCATTGACCGACAAATCTTCCGCTCATCGAGGGGTCCACAACGTGAAGTTCCAAGTCAACAGGGACGTCTTCAGCGAGGCGGTGTCCTTCGCCGTCAAGCTCCTGCCGCAGCGCACGACCCTCCCGATCCTGAGCGGAGTGCTCATCGAGGCGACCGAGGACGGACTGACGCTGTCGTCGTTCGACTACGAGGTCTCGGCGCGCACGCAGATCCAGGCGGACATCGAGGAGGCCGGGCGCGTCCTGGTCTCCGGCCGGCTCCTCGCCGACATCGCCAACCGGCTGCCGAACGCCCCGGTCCGCTTCACCACCGAGGACTCGAAGATCACCGTCTCGTGCGGATCGGCGCACTTCACGCTGTTGAGCATGCCCGTGGAGGAGTACCCGACGCTGCCGCAGATCTCGGAGCAGTCCGGCCTCCTGCCGGCGGAGCAGTTCGCCGCCGCCGTCTCGCAGGTCGCGGTCGCGGCGTCTCGCGACGACGTCACGCCCGTGATCACCGGCGTGCAGCTCGAGGTGGGGGAGACCAGCCTCGGCCTGATCGCGACCGACCGGTACCGGGTGGCTGTGCGCGAGATCGACTGGGACGGCGGCGACTCCACGACCGACGGCACGAGCCGCACCGCGCTCGTCCCCGCCCGCACGCTGCAGGAGATCGGGAAGACCTTCGGCCATAGCGGCACCATCTCGGTCGCCATCACGGACACCGACGACCGCCAGCTCATCGCGTTCAGCGCCGACAGGAAGACCGTCACGTCCTTGCTGATCCGCGGCAACTTCCCGCCGGTCAAGCGCCTCTTCCCCGAGACGGTCGACAACTACGCGGTCATCAACACGGCCGACCTCATCGAGGCGACGCGGCGCGTCCAGCTCGTGCTGGAGCGCGAGGCGGCCCTCCGGTTCACCTTCACCATCGACGGCCTCACCCTCGAGGCCATCGGATCCGAGCACGCGCAGGCATCGGAGAGCATCGACGCCCTCCTGACGGGCGTCGACACGGTGGTGTCGCTGAAGCCCCAGTTCCTGCTGGACGGCCTCGGCGCCGTCCACTCCGAGTTCGTCCGCCTCTCGTTCACGAAGACGGACAACCCCAACAAGCCCGGCCCCGTGCTCATCACGAGTCAGTCCTCCAAGGACCAGGCCGGCGCTGACAACTACCGGTACCTGCTGCAGCCGAACCTGCTGCTGCGCTAGACCGCGACCAAGGAGAGAACATGCACATCGGACTCGTCGGACTCGGCAAGATGGGCGCCCGCATGCGCGCGCGCCTCGAGGCGAACGGCATCGAGGTGACCGGCTACGACACCAACCCCGACGTCTCCGACGTGGCTACGCTCGACGACCTCGCCGCCGCGCTGCCCACCCCGCGCCTCGTCTGGGTCATGGTCCCGGCCGGCAAGGTCACGCAGAACGTCGTGGGCGACCTCGCCCGCATCCTGCAGCCGGGGGATCTCGTGATCGACGGTGGCAACTCCAAGTTCACCGACGACTTCGCGCACGCGGGTCTGCTCGCGGAGAAGGGCATCGACTTCGTCGACGCCGGCGTCTCGGGCGGCGTGTGGGGCCTCGAGAACGGCTACGGCCTCATGGTCGGCGGTCCGGTCGAGCAGGTCCAGCGCGCGATGCCCGTCTTCGACGCGCTCCGTCCCGAGGGCCCCCGCGAGGAGGGCTTCGTCCACGTCGGCGACTCCGGCGCGGGTCACTACGCGAAGATGGTCCACAACGGCATCGAGTACGCGATGATGCAGTCGTTCGCCGAGGGCTACGAGCTCCTCGCGGCGCGCAAGGACATCATCAAGGACGTCACGGGCACGTTCGAGGCATGGCAGCGCGGCACCGTCGTGCGCTCCTGGCTGCTCGAGCTCCTGGTCAAGGCGCTCAAGGAGGACCCTGGCTTCGAGGACATCGAGGGCTTCGTGCAGGATTCCGGCGAGGGCCGCTGGACCATCGAGGAGGCGCTCGACAACGCGGTCCCCATGCCCGCCATCAGCGCATCGATCTTCGCGCGCTTCTCCTCCCGCCAGGAGGACTCCCCGGCCATGAAGGCCGTCGCGGCGCTGCGCAACCAGTTCGGCGGCCACTCGGTGCAGAAGAAGTCCTGACCACCGGATGATCGTCCGTCACCTCTCCCTGGGTGACTTCCGCAACTACACCCGCGCGGACGTCGCGCTCCTGCCCGGTGCCACCCTCTTCGTGGGGAGCAACGGGCAGGGCAAGACGAACCTGGTGGAGGCGCTGGGCTTCCTGAGCACGCTCGGGTCGCACCGCGTCTCCACCGACCAGGCGCTCATCCGGCAGGGTGCGGACTCGGCCGTGATCCGGGCGCTGCTGCAGCACGCCGGCAGGGAGCTCCGCGTCGAGGTGCAGATCAACCGCTCGTCGGCGAACCGGGCGCAGGTGAACAGCACCCCTACCAAGCCGCGGGAGCTCCCGCGGTACTTCTCGAGCGTCCTCTTCGCGCCGGAGGACCTGGCTCTCGTGCGCGGGGATCCGTCGGGTCGACGTCGGCTGCTCGACCAGCTGCTGGTGCTGCGCACGCCACGGCTCGCGGGCGTCCTGTCGGACTACGATCGCGCGCTGAAGCAGCGCAACACCCTCCTGAAGTCGGCCCGGGCGCGGGGGATGAAGGCCGACCAGCTCGGCACGCTCGACATCTGGGACGAGCGCCTCGTGACGATCGGCTCGCAGATCATCGCGGCGCGCGGAGCCCTGGTCGAGGCGCTCCAGCCGGAGCTGGCGCGCGCGTACCTGGCGGTGGCCGGATCCGACCACGGCCCGTCCGCTCGTCCGGAGCTGAGCATCCTGGCGGATGACCCGGGGGAGGACGACGTCGCGGACGAGTCGGGCGCGCGTGACGGCGGGCGCTTCACGCGGGCCGAGGACATCGTCCCCGTCTTCACCGCAGCCGTCGCCCGGATGCGGCCGCGCGAGCTCGAGCGCGGGCTGACCCTCGTCGGCCCGCACCGCGACGACGTCCTGTTCCGGCTCAACGGGTTACCCGCGAAGGGCTACGCCAGCCACGGGGAGTCGTGGTCGTTCGCCCTGGCGCTCAAGCTCGCGTCGGCCGAGCTGCTACGGCGCGACTCGCAGACGGGGGATCCGGTGCTGATCCTCGATGACGTCTTCGCCGAGCTCGACCAGGCCAGGCGCGGGCGTCTCGCGGAGGCGGTCACCGGCTTCGAGCAGGTGCTCATCACGGCCGCGGTGTTCGAGGACGTGCCGGAGCACCTGGCGGCGAACGCCGTGCACATCCGCGCGGGCGAGATCGTGGACGCCCCGGCGCCGGCCGACGCCGACGGGGGACCGGCGTGATCCCCCGCGCGGCCGACGGGGGTCCGCTGCCCGAGTCCGAGGCCGTCGCGGTCTACCGTCGCTTCCGCAAGGTGTTCGGCGACGCGTCCGTGCGATCCCCCTCGGCTCGGAAGCGCCGCGAGCAGAAGGCGGGCAGCTCCCCGTTCCAACCGGGACGGGATCCCGACTCACTCGGGAACGTCATGGACTCGCTCACCTCCCGCATGGGCTGGACGTCGTCGCTGTCGCAGGCCGAGCTCATGGCGGCGTGGACGACCATCGCCGGCGAGGAGACCGCTGTGCACTCGTCCCCCGTCGGGATCGAGGACGGGCTGCTCACGGTCGAGTGCGAGTCGACCGCGTGGGCGACGCAGCTGCGCCTCATGCGCGTGGAGATCACGACGCGCATCGCCGAGCGCTTCCCGGACGCGGGCATCCGGTCGATCCGCTTCCAGGGGCCCAACGCCCCGTCCTGGAAAAAGGGTCCCAGGTCGATCCCAGGGCGGGGCCCGCGCGATACCTACGGCTAGGGAGGCGAATCAGATCACCCCCGCCACGAAAACGCGTCAGACGGCCGGATAGGCGGTGCGCAGCGTACTCCTGCGATAGAATGAGGGGTCGCCCGCAGTCCAGGGACGACGGTCCCCGGATCACCTCGTGATCCGCGCGCGTCCGCCGTCGGACAGGGGCGCGTCGACGCGGCAGGAGCCACCACTTCATGACATCGGATGCCTCACAGGACCTCCCCGACGACTCCACCCCCGACGAGGTGGAGGTCGAGGAGACGCACAACGACTCCGACCACATCACCCGCCAGCAGGTGAGCAACGACTACGGCGCCAACGAGATCCAGGTGCTCGAGGGCCTCGAGGCCGTCCGCAAGCGACCCGGCATGTACATCGGGTCCACCGGACCGCGCGGTCTGCACCACCTGGTGAGCGAGATCGTCGACAACTCCGTCGACGAGGCGCTCGCGGGCTTCGCCAGCGACATCCAGATCACCATGCGGAAGGACGGCGGCATCCGCGTCGTCGACGACGGCCGCGGCATCCCGGTCGACATCCACCCCGTCGAGGGGATCTCCACGGTCGAGCTCGTCCTCACCAAGCTTCACGCCGGCGGCAAGTTCGGCGGCGGCGGATACGCGGTGTCCGGCGGGCTCCACGGCGTCGGCAGCTCCGTGGTGAACGCGCTGTCGGAGCGCCTCGACGTCGAGGTCCGCCGCCAGGGCGCCGTCTGGCGCCAGAGCTTCACGATCGGCGTGCCGGACGCCCCTCTGCAGAAGGGCGAGGGATCCACCGAGACCGGCACGACCATCACCTTCTGGCCGAGCCGCGAGATCTTCGAGACCGTGGAGTTCGACTACGACACGCTCCGCGCGCGCTTCCAGCAGATGGCGTTCCTCAACAAGGGCCTGGCCCTCACGCTGCACGACGAGCGCGAGGCCGACGGCGCCGAGCACCGCACCGAGAAGTTCCTCTACGAGCGCGGCCTCGTCGACTACGTCGAGCACCTCGTCAAGGCGAAGAAGACCGAGGTCGTCAACGCCGACGTCATCGCCTTCGAGTCCGAGGACACGGTCAAGAAGATCAGCCTCGAGGTCGCGATGCAGTGGACCACCTCCTACACGGAGAGCGTCCACACCTACGCCAACACCATCAACACGCACGAGGGCGGCACGCACGAGGAGGGCTTCCGCGCGGCGCTCACCACGCTCGTCAACCGCTACGCGCGCGAGAACAAGCTGCTCCGCGAGAAGGACGAGAACCTCACCGGCGACGACGTGCGCGAGGGCCTCACCGCCGTCATCTCGGTGAAGCTCGGCGAGCCGCAGTTCGAGGGCCAGACGAAGACCAAGCTCGGCAACACCGAGGCGAAGGCCTATGTGCAGCGCATCGTCGGCCAGCAGCTCGGGGACTGGCTCGAGAAGAACCCGTCGCAGGCGAAGGACATCATCCGCAAGGGGATGCAGGCGTCGCAGGCGCGGCTGGCCGCACGCAAGGCGCGTGAGCAGACGCGGCGCAAGGGGCTCCTGGAGTCGGGCGGCATGCCCGGCAAGCTCAAGGACTGCCAGAGCAAGGACCCGGCGCTCAGCGAGGTGTTCCTGGTCGAGGGCGACTCGGCCGGCGGATCCGCGGTGCAAGGGCGCAACCCCACGACGCAGGCGATCCTCCCGCTGCGGGGCAAGATCCTCAACGTGGAGAAGGCCCGCCTCGACCGGGCGCTGCAGAACAACGAGGTGCAGTCGATGATCACCGCGTTCGGCGCGGGCATCGGCGAGGACTTCAACGCCGAGAAGGTCAGGTACCACAAGATCGTGCTGATGGCCGACGCGGACGTCGACGGCCAGCACATCACGACGCTGCTGCTCACGCTGCTGTTCCGCTACATGCGGCCGCTCATCGAGCTCGGCTACGTGTACCTCGCGCAGCCACCGCTGTACCGGCTCAAGTGGTCGAACGCCGACCACCAGTACGTGTACACCGACGCCGAGCGTGACGCGCTGCTGGCGCACGGGCAGGCCAACGGCAAGCGGATCCCCAAGGACAACGGCATCCAGCGCTACAAGGGCCTCGGCGAGATGGACTACAAGGAGCTGTGGGAGACCACCATGGATCCGGCCACCCGCACCCTGATGCAGGTGACGCTCGACGACGCCGCGGGTGCTGACGAGGTCTTCTCGACGCTGATGGGCGAGGACGTCGAGTCCCGCCGGAGCTTCATCCAGCGCAACGCCAAGGACGTCAGGTTCCTCGACATCTGATCGACCGGGCGGCGGCACGGCCCGATGCTGACCGCCGCCCCACGCCGACCCCACGATCCACCGACCTCTGAACGGGACCTCCATGGCCGACGACAACACTCCGGACGACGAGCAGGGCACGGGGGCGACCCCGGACGACGAGCAGGCGTCGTCGACCGACGACGCCCTCCCGCAGGAAGGCGTGACGCCGGCGTCCGCCGCCGCCGCGGCGTCCGACTCCCTGCCGGGCGCCATCATCGACCCCGACGCCACGGTCGTCGTCACGCACGACCGCATCGAGCAGGTCGACCTCCAGCTCGAGATGCAGCGCTCCTTCCTCGACTACGCGATGAGCGTCATCGTGCAGCGCGCGCTTCCCGAGGTGCGCGACGGCCTCAAGCCCGTGCACCGCCGCGTGATCTACGCCATGTACGACGGCGGCTACCGGCCCGACCGCTCCTTCTTCAAGTCGGCCCGCGTGGTCGGCGAGGTCATGGGCCAGTTCCACCCGCACGGCGACTCGTCCATCTACGACGCGCTCGTGCGCCTCGTCCAGCCGTGGAGCCTGCGCTACCCGCTGGCGCTCGGACAGGGCAACTTCGGGTCCGCCGGCAACGACGGCGCCGCGGCCCCCCGGTACACCGAGACCAAGATGGCGCCGCTGGCCATGGAGATGGTCCGGGACATCACCGAGGACACGGTCGACTTCCAGGACAACTACGACGGCCGCACGCTCGAGCCGAAGATCCTGCCGTCGCGCTTCCCGAACCTGCTGGTCAACGGATCCGTCGGCATCGCGGTCGGCATGGCCACCAACATCCCGCCGCACAACCTCCGGGAGGTCGCGTCCGGCGCGCAGTGGCTGCTCGCCCACCCGGACGCGAACCGGGAGGAGCTCCTCGAGGCGCTGCTCGAGCGGATCAAGGGACCGGACTTCCCGACCGGCGCGCAGGTGCTCGGCACCAAGGGCATCATCGACGCGTACCGCACGGGCCGCGGGTCCATCACGATGCGCGCGGTCGTCGCGGTCGAGGAGATCCAGGGCCGCGTCTGCCTCGTCGTCACCGAGCTCCCGTACCAGGTGAACCCCGACAACCTGGCGATCAAGATCGCCGAGCTCGTGAAGGACGGCAAGCTCGGCGGAGTCGCCGACATCCGCGACGAGACCTCGGGCCGCACCGGCCAGCGCCTCGTGATCGTGCTCAAGCGCGACGCGGTCGCGAAGGTCGTCCTGAACAACCTCTACAAGCACACGCAGCTGCAGGAGAACTTCGGCGCGAACATGCTCGCGATCGTCGACGGGATCCCCCGCACGCTGGCGCTCGACGGCTTCATCTCCGCATGGGTCGACCACCAGATCGACGTCATCGTCCGCCGCACGCAGTACCGGCTCAACGAGGCCGAGGCGCGTGCCCACATCCTGCGCGGCTACCTCAAGGCGCTCGACGCGCTCGACGACGTCATCGCCCTGATCCGCCGGTCCGAGACGGTCGAGGTCGCCCGCAGCGGCCTGATGAAGCTCCTCGACATCGACGAGCTGCAGGCCAACGCGATCCTCGAGATGCAGCTGCGCCGGCTCGCCGCGCTCGAGCGCCAGAAGATCCAGGACCAGGCGGCCGAGCTCGAGGAGCGCATCGCCGAGTACAAGCACATCCTGGCGACGCCGACCGTGCAGCGGGAGATCATCAGCACCGAGCTGCAGGAGATCACCGACAAGTACGGCGACGACCGGCGCACGGAGATCATGCTCGGCTTCGACGGCGACATGAGCATGGAGGACCTCATCCCCGAGGAGGAGATGGTGGTCACCGTCACGCGCGGCGGGTACATCAAGCGGACGCGCATCGACAACTACCGCAGCCAGCACCGCGGCGGCAAGGGCGTCCGCGGCGCACAGCTCCGGGCGGACGACGTGGTCGAGCACTTCTTCGTCACGACCACGCACCACTGGCTCCTCTTCCTCACCGACAAGGGCCGCGTCTACCGCGCCAAGGCGTACGAGCTGCAGGAGGCCGGCCGCGACGCCAAGGGCCAGCACGTCGCCAACCTGCTGGCCATGCAGCCGGACGAGGAGATCCAGCAGGTCCTCGACATCCGCGACTACCAGGTGGCGCAGTACCTCGTGCTCGCCACCCGCGACGGCCTGATGAAGAAGACGGCGCTCACGGAGTACGACACGAACCGCACCGGCGGGATCATCGCCATCAACCTCCGCGAGGGCGACGCCCTCGTGTCCGCGCTGCTGGTGGATGAGGACGACGACCTGCTCCTCGTGTCGCGCAAGGGCATGTCGCTGCGGTTCTCCGCCGACAACCAGGCGCTCCGGCCGATGGGTCGATCGACGTCCGGTGTGAAGGGCATGACGTTCCGCGGGGACGACACGCTGCTCAGCGCATCCGTCGTCGGCGAGCAGGGCTACGTGTTCGTCGTGACCGAGGGCGGGTTCGCGAAGCGCACCGCCGCGGACCAGTACCGGGTGCAGAACCGCGGCGGCATGGGCATCAAGGTGGCCAAGCTGCAGGACGCCCGAGGCGATCTCGCGGGTGCGCTCATCGTCGGGGAGGAGGACGAGATCCTCGTCGTGCTCGCCAGCGGCAAGGTGGTACGGTCTGTCGTGGCCGAGGTCCCGGCGAAGGGCAGAGACACCATGGGTGTCGTGTTCGCCCGGTTCGCGGACGACGACAGGATCATCTCACTGGCCAAGAACTCCGAACGCAACCTGGTGGTCCCCGAAGCTGCGCCCGACGCGTCCGACGGTACCGCTGCTGGAAAGGGAACACCTGATGAGTAGTGTCGCCGAGAAGCTCGCGAAGAAGTCGTCGCGGGCCACCACCACCAAGCAGGTGCGTCTCAAGCTCGTGTACGTCGACTTCTGGTCGGCGCTCAAGCTGGCGTTCCTCTTCTCCGTGGTGCTCGGCATCATCACCGTGGTGGCGACCTTCCTCATCTACGTCGTGCTGCAGACCACGAACGTGTTCGGCACGGTGGACCAGCTGTTCCAGGAGGTCTCCGGATCCGCGGACTTCTCGCTCCAGGACGTGTTCGGCCTGGGCCAGGTGCTCGGCTTCGCCATCGTCGTGGCCGTCCTCAACATCGTCGTCGGCACGGTGCTCGGCGCCGTCGCCGCGCTGCTCTACAACCTGAGCGTGCGCATCACGGGCGGCGTCCTCGTCGGCTTCACCAACGCGTAGCCGATTGGGAGAAACGGGCGGGCGTACGGTAACGTGTACCTGCCCGATGGGGATATAGCTCAGGTGGTTAGAGCGCTTCACTGATAATGAAGAGGTCCCAGGTTCAAATCCTGGTATCCCCACCAACGCCCCCGGATCCGCATGATCCGGGGGCATGGCGGGCATCGAGTCGGCAGATCGGACGACGATCCGGGGCTCGCCGATCGGGGTCATAGCTCAATTGGTAGAGCGCCTGCTTTGCAAGCAGGAGGTCCGGGGTTCGATTCCCCGTGACTCCACATCCCGCCCGTCACCGGGCCCCTCACCGCTCTGCTGCTGCTGCCGGCGTCGCGTCTCCGCCGCGCGTCGGTGTCCGCCACCACTACGACGAAGGCCCGGCCACCTCTCGGTGTCCGGGCCTTCGTGCGATCGCGAGGCGATCGAGGAGCGGTGCTCAGCTCGCGGGCTGGTCCTTCGAGGTCGTGACCTCGGGCTCGTCGTCGGCGATCCACAGGTCGTCGTCCGCGCGGAACGTCTGGTAGAGCGCGTAGCCGACGCCGCCGACCACCACGACGCCGAGCGCGATGAGGGCGACCCCGCCGAATCCGAGGCCCTTCTTCGCGGGCGCGACCTGCGGCACGTAGCGGCCCACGTAGGAGCGGCCGTTGTCGACGTAGTGCTTGCCGAACTCCTGCGCCTTCGAGGACACCTTGCCGGCCTTCTTGACCGCGTCCTTGACCTGCTTGCTGTTGCGGATGCCCTCGGTCGCGGCAACGGCCGATCCGGCAGCACCGGCGACGGCCGGGAGGACCGTGTGGGTGAAGCCCTTGTACGCGGAGTCGGCCGCGGTGCGGACCCGCTCGGCGCCGGCCTCGTAGCCCGGACGGATGTGGTCGTCGACGCCGCGCTTGACAGCGGGGACGACGTGCTGGTCGGAGAGCTTGCGCGCGGTGTGCGCGGCCTCGGCCACGACGACGTTGGCCCGATCGAGGACCTCGCGCTGCTCCTTGAGGACGGCGGCCGCGTGGGTGCGGAGCTTCGCCAACTCCTTCTTGTTCTTGCGTGACAGACCCAAGGGGACCTCCATCGGTGTGATTTCGCCAGGAATCCCCAGTCTGGCACGGGTGCCTCTGCGGGGAAACACGACGGTGCCTGTGCGTCCGCCGAGTCCCAGCTCCGCCGTGAGACCATTGCTCCATGTCTGCGCACACTCACGTCGCCACCATGACGACCAACCACGGCACCATCGTCCTCAACCTCTTCGGGTCCCACGCGCCCCAGACCGTCGAGAACTTCGTCGGCCTCGCCACGGGCGAGAAGGAGTGGACCCACCCCCAGACCGGCAAGAAGTCGACCGACCCGCTCTACGACGGCGTCGTCTTCCACCGCATCATCAAGGACTTCATGCTCCAGGGCGGCGACCCGCTCGGCCAGGGCACCGGCGGCCCCGGTTACCAGTTCGACGACGAGATCAGCCGCGACCTCGACTTCTCCAAGCCCTACATCCTGGCGATGGCGAACGCCGGCACGCAGGGCGGTCGCGGCACGAACGGCTCGCAGTTCTTCATCACCACGGCGCCCACCACGTGGCTCCAGGGCAAGCACACGATCTTCGGCGAGGTCGCCGACGACGCCTCGAAGAAGGTCGTCGACGCGCTCAACGCCGTCGCCACCGACGGCCGCGACCGTCCCCGCGAGGATGTCGTGATCGAGAGCGTCACCGTCGAGAAGGTCTGATGACCGACTCACCCCGTACGGCGGCCGACCGCTGCTACCGGCACCCTGACCGGCAGAGCTTCGTGCTGTGCCAGCGATGCGGGCGGACGATCTGCCCCGAGTGCCAGACGCCGGCCGCCGTCGGGGTGATCTGCCCGGAGGACATGAAGGAGCAGCGCCGCAGCGCTCCCCGTTCCCGGGCGTCGTTCGTCACGCGGATGACGCGGAGCTCCGCGCCCGTCGTGACGTACGGGATCATGGCGGTCTGCGCCGTGGTCTGGATCCTGCAGGTGCTGCCCGTGGTCGGCGACTACGTCACAACGTCCCTGTGGTTCGCCCCCGTCTACGGCAGCCTCGCCTCCGGCGACTACGAGCCGTGGCGGATGCTCACGAGCGCGTTCACGCACTCGCCGTCGAGCATCCTGCACATCGTGCTCAACATGGTGTCCGTCTACGTATTCGGGCGCGTCCTCGAGCCCATGCTCGGACGCGGCCGCTTCCTGGCCCTCTTCCTCATCTCCGGGCTCGGCGGATCCCTCGGCGTGGAGGTGATCGGCGCCGCGATGGGCGAGCCCCTGCAGGCCGTCGTCGGCGCCTCCGGTGCGATCTTCGGGCTCATGGGCGGCTACTTCGTGCTCGCCCGCAAGCTCGGCGGCAACGTCGGCCCGCTCCTCGGCATCATCGTGCTGAACCTCCTGCTCGGCTTCGTCGTGCAGGGCGTCTCGTGGCAGGCCCATGTCGGCGGCCTGGTGACGGGCGCTCTCGTGGCGCTCGTGCTCCTGCGGACGCGGGACGCCCGCCAGCGGGGTGCCCAGATCGGGTCCCTCGCGGGCCTCGCTGTGGCGATCCTCGTCGCGGCCGCCGTCTTCCCCGTCACCCTCTGATCGTCCTCGACGCGCGCTGCCCTGCACGGGGTGGCGCGTCCGTCGTGCCCTCCGACGGCGGATCCGCATGCCCTCGGCGCTCAGCCGAGTTATCCACAGGCCAGTCCACAGTGGGGATAGTTACACGCGTGTGATTAGCGCTCGACCGGTCGAGGGTCCAAGGGCCATGCGTGCCCGGGGTGGCGACGTCGATCGCGACGAGCATCGGCTTCCACGGGTAACCCGTGCAGGCGGAGGAAGCCGACGCGGGCTTCCGCGGAGTTCTCCACATGTGTGGAGCGCTGTGAACAGCGGGGGTGTGGACAGCGGTGGAGCGAGGGCCGTCCAGCGGGGAGACGAAGAAGAGCCCGTCACCAGCGGATGGTGACGGGCTCTCGTGTTCGTGCTGGGGTCAGCGCCACCTGGTGGTCATGAGGAAGCCGACGAGGATGAGACCGAAGCCGATGAGGATGTTGCCGACGCCGAGGTCGGGGATGGGGAACGCGTTGAGGCTGACGTAGTACACGATGAGCCACGCGAGTCCCACGAGCATGAAGCCGAACATGATGGGCTTGAACCACACGGGGTTCGGGGCGTCCTCGTCGCGCACGCGTTCCTGGCGGGAGGGTCTCGTCGTCTTGTCGCGGGCCATGCCGTGATTCTAGCCGTACCCTCCTCCACCGGGCCGGGAGGATGCCCGGCTCCACGCCGCTCTCGACGAGGGCGTCCCGCGCAGGTCCGCCGCCTACAATCGGCACATGAGCGCTCAGGAACCCGCCCCCTCCCGCCGCGCGACGCGGCGCCGAGGCCGGCGGGGGGATGCGCTCCTCGGCACGGTGGGCGTCCTGGGCGAGCTGCTCCTCACGGCGGGCGTGCTCATCATGCTGTTCCTCGGATGGCAGCTCTGGTTCAACGACATCGTGGTCAGCAACGGCCAGCGGGACCAGGCCCTGGAGAACAGCAGGAGCTGGGCCACGACCGCGCCCGACGCGGCGGCCACACCCGACCCGTCCGCCTCGCCCGCGGCGCCGGGGGATCCGGTCATCACGCAGGCGCCCTCCACGGACGCCACCGACTTCGGGAACATCTACATCCCCCGCTTCGGGCCCGACTACGTGGTGCCGGTCGCGACGGGGGTGGGCCTCGCGAGCGTGCTCAACCACGGCAAGATCGGGCACTACCGCGAGACCCAGATGCCGGGGCAGGTCGGGAACTTCGCCGTCGCGGCCCACCGCACCACCTATGGGAAGCCGTTCAACCAGATCACCGACCTGCGGGTGGGGGACGCCATCGTGGTCGAGACGCAGGACGGCTGGTACACCTACCGCTTCCGTACACTCGAGTACGTGAAGCCCACCGGAGTCGACGTGCTCGACGAGGTGCCCCAGGCCCCGGATGCGCAGCCCGGTGATCGCATCCTCACGATGACGAGCTGCAACCCGCTGTTCTCCGCCGCCGAGCGCGTCATCGCCTACAGCGTCTTCGAGTCGTGGCAGCCGCGTTCGGATGCGGCCACGCCCGCGGCCTTGGCGGGCACGTCGTTCGCGAAGGCGGGCTGAGCGTGTACGCGGCCTTCTGGCGGCTCCTGCCCGGACCGGTGTGGATCCGGCTGCTCATCGTGCTCGTGCTGCTCGCGGCAATCCTCTTCTCCCTCGTCACCTGGGTCTTCCCCTGGGTCGACTCCATCGTCAACACCCAGGAAGTCACGGTGCATCAGTGACACGCGTCCTCGTCATCGACAACTACGACAGCTTCGTCTACACGCTCAACGGGTACCTGCAGCAGCTGGGTGCCGAGACCGTGGTCATGCGCAATGACGACCACGCCGACGCCGACATGGCCGGGGTCATCGCCGAGTACGACGCGGTCCTCGTGTCGCCCGGGCCGGGGAAGCCCTCCGAGGCTGGCGTCTCGATCCCCACGGTGACCGCCGCCCTCGCATCGGGCACGCCGCTGCTCGGTGTGTGCCTCGGGCACCAGGCGATCGCCGAGGCCTTCGGCGCCACGGTCACCAACGCCGAGGAGCTCATGCACGGCAAGACCTCGCTCGTGACGCACGACGACGGGGAGTTCTACCTCGGAGTGCCGCAGCCGTTCACGGCCACGCGATACCACTCGCTGGCGGTCGTCGACGCCACGGTGCCGTCGGACCTGGTCGTCACCTCCCGCACCGAGGGCGGGGTCATCATGGGCCTGCGTCACGAGGCGGCGCCCATCGTCGGCGTGCAGTTCCATCCGGAGTCCGTCCTCACGGAGGGCGGCTACCGCATGCTCGGGAACTGGCTCGAGGGCGCTGGGCTGGCAGGGGCTCGCGACACCGCGTCGCGGCTGTCGCCGCTCGTCCGCGTCGCCTGAGCCGTCCTCCCGGCGGGCCGCCTCACGGGCCGTCCGAACGGGCCGGATCTGCCGCGCGCCACACCATCACCGGCTGAGCAGCTGCGCCCGCCGGCCGCGTGCGGGATCAGCCGCGTGACGGATCCGGGGTCGGCGTGCCCGTGGTGGGAGCGGGCGAGCTGCGGACCGTGCCCGTGCAGTACGTGAGGGCGACCGTCGAGCGCTGGGCGACGTCTCCCGGCGGGACCGACTGCTGGCTCACCGGGGATCCGTCCGCTCGGCCGCAGGAGGGGTCGCGCCGGGTGGTCACCACGAGATCCGATGCCTCGAGGAGCTTCTGCGCGTCCGCGAGGGGCTGGCCGAGCACGTCGGGCAGGGCGACCTTGCCGTTGGACAGGATGAGCTTGACCGCGGAGCCCTGGTCGACCTGCTGCGAGGAGGCCGGCTCCGTCTGCATGACCACGCCGTCGGGGACCGTCGGCGACGATTGACGGACCACCTCGCCCACCTTGAGCCCCGCCGCCTCGAGGTTGGCGGTGGCGGTGCCCTCGTCCATGTTCATCACGTTCGGCACCTGGACCTCCGGCGGGCCGGAGGACACGAAGACGTCGACCTCGGTCTTGGCGGCGACGTTCTCGCCCGGATCCGGGTTCGTGCGCAGCACGATGCCCTCGGCGACCGAGGTGCTGGCCTCCTCGCGTTCGAGGGGGACGAGGTCGACCTCCTGGAGGGCTGCGGCCGCGCTCGCGTAGGTGGAGCCCGTGACGTCGGGGACGGTGGGGCTGATGTCGGGCGGCGCGATGTTGCTGAGGCTGGTGACCCAGATGACGACGGCGATGAGGATCACGACGACCACGGTGACGCCGGCCCAGATCCAGGGCACCGGCGGTCGGCTCTGGGTGCGGACGGTGCGGTCGTCGTCGACGCCGAGCTGGCGGAGCGCCTGCTGCGAGGAGGAGGGGCCCGCGGGGGCGCCGAAGAGCGTGGCTCCGACGTCGTTGGTCGGCGCCTCGCGGGGCGCGAGGGTGCCCGCGGCGGCTCGATCGAGATCCGTGCGGAAGTCGCCCGCCGTCTGGAAGCGCGCGTAGCGGTCCTTCGCCATGGCCTGCAGGACGACCTGGTCGAGCTGCGGGGACACGGCGTCCTGGACGGAGCTCGGGGCGACGGGCGTCTCGCTGACGTGCTGGTAGGCGACCGCGACCGCGGTGTCGGCGCGGAACGGCGCCTGACCGGTGAGCATCTCGAAGAGGACCACGCCGGCGGAGTAGAGGTCGGTGCGCGCGTCCACCGATTCGCCCTTGGCCTGCTCGGGGGAGAAGTAGCGGGCCGTGCCGAGGATGGCGGTGGTCTGCGCGATCGTGGCGGAGGTGTCGGACACGGCGCGCGCGATGCCGAAGTCCATGACCTTCACCTGCCCGGTGGGGGTGACCATGATGTTGCCCGGCTTGATGTCACGGTGGACGACGCCGGCGCGGTGCGAGTACTCGAGGGCGGTGAGCACCTGGCCCATGATGCGGACGGCCTCGTCCGGATCGAGCGGCCCGTCCGTGATCACGTCCTTCAGGAGGCGTCCGTCGACCCGCTCCATGACGATGAAGGGGACCGTGTGCGATGCCCCGTCCTGGTCCGTGACGACGTCCTCGCCCGCGTCGAAGACCCGCACGATCGTGGGGTGCGACATGCGCGCGGCCGCCTGGGCCTCCTGGCGGAAGCGGCTGCGGAACGCGGGATCCTCGGCGAGGCCGCGGCGGAGCACCTTGACGGCGACCCGGCGACCGAGACGGGAGTCGACGCCCTCGAAGACGTCGGCCATGCCCCCGCGACCCAGCAGCGCCCCGACCTCGTAGCGGCCGCCCAGCACACGTGTGTCGGTCACGGACTGCCTCTCGTCGGGATCGGGTTCAGGACGGGGATGAGCTTACCGGGGCTCCGCTGGGGATCCGGGCGGGCCGGGGACACGCGGGAGGGGCGGACGATCGGTCGCCGTCCGCCCCCGGGTGGAGCGCCGGTCAGGCGTTCCGGTGGGAGCTGGAGATGAGCGAGCTCTCGTCCGTGCGACCCGGCGCAGGGGTCGGCGCCATGCCCGTCGTGCCGCCGCCCGTTCCTCCGCCGGTTCCTCCGCCGGTGCCGCCGCCCGTCCCGGTGCCACCCGGGGCCGCCTCGACGGTGACCGTGACGGTGCTGCTGTACGGCGACTCGTTGGTGCCGCAGATGGCGAGGTACTTGACGGTGAACGTGCCCGGGTTCGTGCCCACCTTGATCTCGCCCGACGTGGTCTGCGCGTTCGTCGGGTTGGTGCTGCCGCCCCACGTGCCGGTGGCGCCCCCGGAGAGGGAGTCGGCCTGGATCTGGTACCCGTTGAGCGTCTGGCCTGCGGGGCAGGAGTACGCGGGCCAGGAGATGTCCGCCTCCTGGCCGGCGCGGACGGTGGTCGGGTTGACGGTGGGCGTCGCTGGCGCCGCGGTGGGCAGGGTGGGCGGACCATAGGCCGTGATCTGGATGGTGGCGCCCTTCGCGACGGTGCCCGTGGGGGTGATGGCCGTGACGCGGCCCTCCTCCTCCCCGGACGGCGCGGCGCTGCCCGTGACGACGGTGACCTTGAGGCCGAGGGCCGTGAGCTCCGCCGTGACCGTCTTCTGGTCGCGGCCGATGTAGTCGTCGCGGTTGACGTCCACCGTGCTCGCCGTGGGCGACGGGGTCGGGGACGGGCTCGGCGAGGGGCTCGCGCTCGGCGTGGCGGTGGTCGCGACCGGCGCCGGGGCCGCATCGTCCTTGCGCTGACCCGCGGTGAGGGCGATGGCACCGGCCACGATGGCGCCGATGACGAGGATCGCGACGACGACGAAGATCCAGATGGCGCGCTTGCGAGCCCGCGGCTCCTCGGGCTCCTCGTCGGCCACGTCGTCGAGGAGGAAGGGATCCGCGGCGCCGGCGCGTGGCCCGGAGGAGGCCAGGACCGTGGTCGCGCCCGTGTCGGCGGCGCGGCGGCCGGACGGCATGAGCTGCGTGGCCTGCGTGGGCGTGCCCGGATCCGCCAGGGCGGCGGCACCCGCGACCGCCGCGACGGCGATGGTCGCGGTGGCGACGTCGCCTCGGCGGAGCGCCTGCGCGGCGCGCGCGAGGTGCGCGGCGCTCTGCGGACGATCGGCCGGCTTCTTCGCGATGCACGACATCACGAGGTTGCGCACGGGCTCGGCGACGGTGACCGGCAGCTCGGGCGGCAGCTCGTTGATCTGCGCCATGGCGATGGCGACCTGCGACTCGCCCGTGAAGGGGCGGCGGCCCGCCAGGCACTCGTACGCGACGATGCCCATCGAGTAGACGTCGGTGGAGGGCGACGCCGGGTGCCCGCTGGCCTGCTCGGGGGAGAGGTACTGGACCGTGCCCATGACCTGGCCCGTGGCGGTGAGGGGCACCTGGTCGGCGATGCGCGCGATGCCGAAGTCGGTGATCTTCACGCGGCCGTCGGGCGTGATGAGCAGGTTGCCCGGCTTGATGTCGCGGTGGACGAGTCCCGCCTGGTGCGCGGCGTGGAGCGCCAGCGCGGTCTGGCTGATGATGTCGAGCACCTTGTCGGTGGACAGGACGCGCTCGCGCTCCAGGATGGTGGAGAGCGCCTCGCCGGGCACCAGCTCCATCACGAGGAAGGCGCTGCCGTCCTCCTCGCCGTAGTCGAAGACGTTCGCGATGCCCTCGTGGTTGACGAGCGCGGCGTGGCGGGCCTCGGCGCGGAAGCGCTCGAGGAACCCGGGGTCGCCGAGGTACTCGTCCTTGAGGATCTTGATCGCGACCTTGCGTCCGATGACGAGGTCGGTGGCCTCCCACACCTCGCCCATGCCGCCGATGGCGATGCGATCGCCCAGCTGGTAACGCCCTCCGAAGGTCAGTCCGCTCGTGGGTCTCATCTGTCCAGCACCGCCTCAATCACTTTCTTCGCCACGGGGGCGGCGAGGGTGTTCCCCGAGCCCGATCGTCCTCGTCCGCCGCCGTCCTCGACCAGGACCGCGACCGCCACCTTCGGCGACTCCGCCGGCGCGAAGCCGGTGAACCACAGGGTGTACGGATCGCCGGTGCCGTTCTGGGCGGTGCCCGTCTTGCCGGCCACGTCGACGCCACTGATTCTCGCATTCGACGCGACGCCGCTCTGGACGTCGTCGATCATCATCCGGGTCATGGTGGCGGCGGTCTCCTTCGAGATCGGGTCGGCGAAACGGCTGGGGGAGAAACCGGAGAGCTCGCTCAGGTCGGGGTTGAGGACGCTGTCGACGACGCTCGGCTTCATGACCTCGCCGCCGTTCGCGATGCCGGCCGTGACCATGGCGGTCTGCAGCGGGGTGGCGCGCACGTCGAGCTGCCCGAACGCGGACTGCGCGGTCTGGGCGTCGTCGAGGTCGGGGGAGAAGACGCTCTTGGCGCTCGCCATGGGCACGTCGATCGACTTGCCGTAGCCGAACGCCTCGGCCATCTTCGCGATGCGCTCGGAGCCGAGCGCGATGCCGAGCTGCGCGAACGGGATGTTGCAGCTGAGGCGCAGCGCTGTCGCGATGCTGACCTCGGCCTCCGGGCCGCACGCGCCCTCGCCGGCGTTGGTGATGACCGTGCCGGTGCCGGGGAGCGTGAACGTCGGCGGGTTGGGGAGCAGCGAGTCGGGCGTGTACTGGCCGGACTCGATGGCGGCGGCCGCGGTGATGAGCTTGAACGTGGATCCGGGCGGGTTGAGGCTGTTGACGGCCCGGTTGATGAGCGGGTTCGACGGGTCCGCGAGGAGCGACGCGTAGCTCTGCTTCACGGCCGCGCGGTCGTGCGAGGCCAGCGCGTTCGGGTCGTAGCCGGGCTTGGAGACCATCGCGAGGATGCGTCCGGTCGTCGGCTCGATCGCGACCACCGAGCCCTGCAGCGACCCGAGCGCGTCGTACGCCGCCTGCTGCACCTTCGGGTCGATCGTGAGCTCGACCGACGCGCCCTTGGGATCCTGCCCGGTGAAGGTGCGCGTGAGGCTGTCGAAGAACTGCGTGCCGCTCGTGCCGCTGAGGACGTCGTTCATCGAGTCCTCGAGCCCGGTGGATCCCTGGCCGAGCGTGTAGTAGCCGGTGACCGCGCTGTAAAGGTCGGGCTGCGCGTACGTGCGGAGGAACTTGTAGCGGTCGTCGACCGGGACGGAGGAGGCGATGGGCGTGCCGTCGACGAGGATCGAGCCGCGCTCGGCCGAGTAGCTCGCGATGATGGTGCGGCTGTTGCGCGGATCCGCCTGCAGCGTGGGCGCCTGGATGACCTGGACGACCGACGCCGCGACGAACAGGGCCACGAACATGGCCAGGACGAACACGGAGACGCGCTTCAGCTCGCGGTTCACGACTCGACCACCAATCGGGGCTGGTTGCGGACGGTGTCGGAGAGGCGGAGGAGCAGGGCCGCGATGATCCAGTTGGCCAGCAGCGAGGATCCGCCCGCCGCCATGAACGGCGTCGTGAGGCCCGTGAGCGGGATGACGCGGGTGACGCCGCCGATGACGATGAACACCTGCAGCGCGATGACGAACGAGAGCCCGATGCCGAGCAGCTTGCCGAAGTCGTCCTGGCCCGCGAAGCCGATGCGGAAGCCGCGCGAGACGAGCAGCAGGTAGAGGGCGAGGATCGCGAAGACGCCCGTGAGTCCGAGCTCCTCGCCGAGGCTCGCGAAGATGAAGTCGCTGTTGGCGAGCGGCGTGAGGTTGGGCATGCCCTCGCCGAGCCCGCGCCCGAACAGGCCGCCGTCCGCCATGCCGAACAGGCCCGTGACGAGCTGGTAGCTGCCGCCCTGCGCGTCGTACACGGCGGGGTCGAACGGCTTCAGCCACGCGTCGACGCGGCCGCCGACGTAGCCGAGGGTGCTCGCGCCGTACGCGCCGCCGAGGAACAGGACGAGGCCGAGGACGACCCAGCCGATGCGGCCCGTGCTCACGTAGGTCATGACGATGAACAGGCCGAAGTAGAGCAGCGAGGTTCCGAGGTCGCGCTGGAACACGAGCACGCTCATCGACACGGCCCAGACGAGGAGGATCGGGCCGAGGTCGCGGACGCGCGGGAAGCGCATGCCCAGCACCTTGACGCCCACCATCGACAGGCTGTCGCGGGCGGTGACCAGGTAGCCCGCGAAGAAGACCGCGAGGCAGATCTTCGCGATCTCGCCGGGCTGGAACGAGAAGCCGCCGATGTGGATCCAGACGCGGGCGCCGTTGATGTTCTGCCCGAGCACGGGGAGCATCGGCAGGAGCAGCAGGATGAGGCCGACGAACATCGCGATGTAGCGGTAGCGCTGCAGCACGCGGTGGTTCTTCAGCAGCACGATGACCGCGAGCCCGCACACGATGGCGAGGCCCGACCAGACGATCTGCCGCACGGCCACGCTCTCCCAGCCCGACAGCCCCGCGGCGAGGTCGAGCCGGTAGATGGCGGCGATCCCGAGGCCGTTGAGCACGGTCGCGATGGGGAGGATGAAGGGATCCGCGTCCGGCGCGAGCCAGCGCAGCGCCACGTGCATGCCCAGCACGAGGACCGCGAGCCCGGTGGCGGGGATGAAGAAGCTCTGGTCGAACGCGCCCAGCGCGCCGAGCTGCACGAGGTAGAGGGCGCCGCCGTTGATGACGGAGGCCAGCACGACCAGCGCGAGCTCGAGGTTCCTGAGGCGTCGGGGCACGCGGATCCGCGGGATCTTGGGCGCGCGCTCGCGGGGGCGCGCCGGGGCGTCCGCCAGGCCCGCGCTAGCCACGCGCGGCCTCCTGCAGCCGGTTGACGATCTCCTCGGCGCCCGCGAGCGAGTCGGCGTTGATGGTCTGCTCCACCTGCTGGCGGTAGAACGGCTGGAGGTCGTCGACCCGCACCTCGGTGCGGGCGTAGACGTGGGAGAGCTCGATCGGGCCGATGGTCTGCTGCACGCCGTTGTAGACCGCGACGGTGCCGTCGGACTCGCCCACGTAGTAGCGCGACTGGGTCCAGCGGTAGCCGAGGACGCACGCGAGGACGAGGCCGGCGAGGATCAGCGCGACGCCGACCAGCCAGGTGACGCGGCGGCGGAGCGCCCGGCGCCTGTCCTCCGCGATGAGGGCCTCGAGGTACTGGTCCGACTCCGGCTCGAACTGGGCGTCGCGCGCGGCCGTGGTGGCGCGCAGCGGGTGGAGCAGGAGCGACGGGATGCGGACGGCGCGCTTCGCGGGCTCGTCGCCGAACGCGAGGGGCTGCGCCGCGGATCCGACGAGCACCGGCTCGGGCGCCGGCCTGGAGGCGGCCGTCTCGTCGTCCTCCTCGAGCACGTCGACGACGACGACCGTGACGTTGTCGGGGGCGCCGTGGTCGAGCGACTCCTTCACGAGCGCGTCGGCGACGGTGTCGGGCGTGCCCGCGGTCGCGAGGATCTCGGTGATCCGCTCCTCGGTGACATAGCTGCTGAGGCCGTCCGAGCAGAGCAGCCAGCGGTCTCCCGTGTGCGTGTCGAGCACCTGGGTGTCGACCTCGGGCGCCGCGTCGACGTCGCCCAGCACGCGCATGAGCACGGAGCGGCGGGGGTGGACCAGCGCCTCCTCCGGCGTGATGCGGCCGCTGTCGACGAGGCGCTGCACGAAGGTGTGGTCGGCGGAGATCTGGCTGAGCTCGCCGCGGCGGAAGAGGTAGATGCGCGAGTCGCCGATGTGGGCGATGGCGACGTGGCGGCCGACGCGGGCGAGCGCGCTGACGGTGGTGCCCATCCCGGTGAGCTCGGAGTGCTCGAACACGGTCTCGGCGAGGAGCTGGTTGGCGGCGACGAGGCCGGCCTGCAGCGCGAACTCGGCGTCGTGGGCGGAGGCGTACGGCTTGTCGGCCTCGATGATCCGCGTGAGGGCGACCGCGCTGGCCACGTCGCCGCCCGCGTGCCCGCCCATGCCGTCGGCGACGACGAAGAGGTCCCGCCCCGCGTAGCCCGAGTCCTGGTTGTTCGACCGGACCTTGCCCACGTGGGAGACGGCAGCGGCCTGCGTCACTGTCGCCACGCCGCTACCGCCTGAGCTCGAAGCTGGTCGCGCCGATGCGGATCGGCGTGTCGAGCGGCACCTGCGTCGGCACGCTCACGCGCTTGCCGTCGAGGAAGGTGCCGTTGGTCGAGTCGAGGTCCTGGATCATCCACTCGTCGTTCCAGAGCAGCAGGCGCGCGTGGTGGGTGGACGTGTAGTCGTCGCGGATCACGAGGCCCGACTCGCTCGAGCGGCCGATGGTGAGCGGCTCGGTGCCGAGCGGGATCTCCGTGCCGGCCTTGGCGCCCGACGTGATGACGAGGTGGCGGGCGGTGGATGTGGTGGCCTTCGCGCGCGACGGCACGGCGCCGGAGTTGGCGCCGGACGGCATCGACGAGATGGGCGGCGGCTGCACGGCCGGCTGCGGGGACCTCGGCGGGGCGGCGGCCGATGCGGCGTACGGGGACTGCGGGAACGGGGATCCGCCGGCCGAGCCCGTCTCCTCGCGGAGCTTCCGCACACGCTGGCCGAAGAGGTCGGAGCGCAGCGCGTAGACGATGCCGAAGATGAACAGCCACAGCACCGCGAGGAACGCGAGGCGGAGGACGAGGAGGGTCAGCTCGGTCACGACGCTCCCCAGAACCCGTCGTCGTGGCCCCGGCCCCGGGTGTCGCGCCCGCCGCCCTCCTCGGTGGCCTGCGGCACGACGCGGAAGGTGATGGCGGTGCGGCCGATGCGGATGACGGACTCGGGCGGCAGCGGCGCCTTCGAGACGGGCGCGCCGTTCAGCTCGGAGCCGTTCGTGGATCCGAGATCGCGGACCTGGGCCCGGGATCCGTCCCACGCGATCTCCACGTGGCGGCGCGACGTGCCGGGGTCGTCGACCGTGATGTCGGCGTCGCTGCCGCGGCCGATGACCGTGCGGCCGACGGGGAGCGGGTGGCGGGTGCCGGCGACGTCGACCACGGGCATCCACGTGACGCTGCCCTCGGCCGTGCGGCTGTCGATCTCGAGCACGCCCTCGGAGATGGCGTCGTCCTCGCGGAAGCCGACCTGCACGACGCCGGCGAACTGGTAGCCCTGCGACGACGCGTGCTTCTCGATCGCCTGGCGCAGCTGGTCGGTGAGCGCGGTGCCGATGCCGGCCATGCGCTCGGCGTCGGCACGAGAGACGCGGAGGGTGAAGGAGTTGGGCACGAGGATGAGGTCCCGGTCGACCACGGCGGCGTGGGTGTCGAGCTCGCGACGCAGCTGCGCGGCGATCTCCACGGGCTGCAGGCCGGACTTGAAGGTCTTCACGAAGGCGCCGTTGACGGCGCGCTCGAGGCCCTTCTCGAAGTTGTCCAGGATTCCCACGTGTGATCCGTCCTCGCGCGGTCCTTCCGCGGATGAATAGGGAGATCGTAGCCAACTCGCGAGGCGGGGCCCTGGACACCGGCCCCGCGGCGGGTGCGGATCGCCCCCGGGGAGGGGCGCATGCGGGCCCGGACGGCGCGGGATCGGCCCCGGAGCGTGATAATGTCGTCCGGTTGGCGCGAGTGGCGGAATTGGTAGACGCGCACGGTTCAGGTCCGTGTGTCCGTGAGGACGTGGGGGTTCAAGTCCCCCCTCGCGCACCAGCACAGGAGGCCCCCGGGATCACCCGGGGGCCTCTTCGCGTCTCCGGCACGAGGACGGGCGGAGCGGCGACGCGGTCCCAGCCGATCGGCGGACGGGATCAGCCGATGGTCGGGCCGATCGGATCCCCCGGCCGATGCCCCGGCACCCCCGCGGTCCGCACACTGGGGACGTGACGCACCCGACGCTCGCCCCCGCCGCCCGACCGCTGCCCGTCGACCCCGCGGACGCCCCGCCGACGAGCGACACGTCCGGCCCCGCCGATGCCGCGCCCGGATCGCTCCGGGTCGTCGGCCGCGCCCTCGCCCGCCACCCGCTCGCGGTCCTCGCCGTCCTCGGTGGCAGCGCGTGGATCGGGCTCATGGCCGGCCTCGGCGAGCTCGCGCATCCGGCCGCCACCGCGATCGGCATCGCCGTCACCGTGATGGTGCTGGCCTGGTCGGAGAGCCGCATCGGGATCCTCCGCACGGCGCTCGTCGCGGCCCTCGGCTCCCTGGCGCCCGTCGCGGTCGCCGCGCTCCTGCTCGCCGCTGGCGTCGCGATCGGCGACCTCTACTCCCAGATCGACGCGGCCGACCGCCTCTGGGCGCCGTCCGTCGTGCTCGTGGCGGTGGCTGCCGCCGCCAGCCGCGGGCTCGCCCCGGCCCACCGCGACGGCCTCCGCGCGGCCGTCCTCGCGGCGGTCCTCGCCGGGCTCCTCGCGGGCGGTCACGGCGTCGACCTCACGCGCGGGGTGGCGCTCCTCATCGGGCTCGGGCTCGGGCGCGTCCTCGTGCCGCTGTCCGCCCGACCCGCCTGGCAGGACGAGGCCGCGTCCCGCGCCCGCGTCGTCGCCGCGACCCTGCTCGGCACGGTCACGCTCAGCTGGTGGATCGCCGCCGTCTCGGGCGACGCGATCGGCGTGCTCGGCGCGATGGGGTCGCTCCTGGATCCCGGCCCCACGGTCGCGGTGCTGTGCGTGCTCATCGTCGCCGTCGCGCTGCTCCTCCGCGGCCGGCGTCTCGGGCTCGTGCTCGGGACCGCCGCGCTGCTGCTCGTCACCGGGCTCCTCGCCTGGTACGACACGGTCATCCCGCTCACCGAGGAGTGGTTCGCCTTCCCCCTCGAATCCTGGAGCGACCTCGAGCTGCCCCTGCTGGTGCTGACCACGTGGCTCCTGCCGGCGGCGGCGCTCGTCGTGCTCGTGGTGCGGCGGCGCTCGTTCGCCGCACGCGCGGACGCCGACGGGCGCTCGGCCGGGCGCGACCGCGTCCTCGCGCAGCTGATGCGCTCGGACGCCGGATCCCTCGGCTTCATGGGCACGTGGGCCGGCAGCAGCCACTGGTTCGATGGCGAGGTCGGCGAGGACGGCGAGGTCGGCGAGGCCCGCGAGGACGGCGACCCGGCCCCCCGCGGCGCCGTCGCCTACCGCGCCGCGCACGGGGTGGCGCTGACGGTCTCGGATCCGCTCGCCTCCGCGGCCGACGCGCCCGCGACGATCCGCGCCTTCGCCCGGCACTGCTCGGCCCACGGCCTCGTGCCCGCCTTCTACAGCATCCACTCCCGGCACCTGCCGGTCTTCGCCGAGCTCGGCTGGAGCATCACGCCGGTCGCGGAGGAGGCCGTGATCGACCTCCCCGGCTTCTCCACCTCCGGCAAGCGCCGGCAGGATCTGCGCACGGCCACCAACCGCGCGGCCCGCGACGGCGTCGACGCGCTGTGGAGCACGTACCGCGGCCTGCCCGATCCGCTCCGTCGCGCGGTCGACGCGCTGAGCGGCGACTGGGCCGACGCGAAGGCGCTGCCCGAGATGGGCTTCACGCTCGGCGGCCTGCGCGAGCTCGACGACCCCGAGGTGCGGATGCTGCTCGCGGTCGACGCGGACGGCCGCGTGCACGGCGTCACCAGCTGGCTGCCCGTCTTCCGCGACGGCCGCCTCGTCGGCCGGACGCTCGACGTGATGCGCCGCGGTGCCGACCCGATGCCCGGCGTCATGGAGTTCCTCATCGCGACCGCCGCGCGCGCCTTCCAGGAGGAGGGGCTCGAGACGCTCAGCCTCTCCGGCACGCCGCTCGCGGGCGTCGGGGCGATGCGGCCGGCCGGCCTGGTCGACCGGGTCGTCGCCCGCCTGCTCGCGGCGACCGGCCGCGTGCTCGAGCCGTCCTACGGCTTCACCTCGCTGCTGCGCTTCAAGGCGAAGTTCGACCCGCGCTACGAGACGCTCTGGCTCGCCTGCCCCACGGCGGCGGACCTCGCGCCGATCGGGCGCGCGCTGACGGCGGCGTACGTGCCGACCCTGCGGATCCGGCAGCTGGTGGGCGCGCTGCGGGCGGCGCGCGGCGAGGCCCGTGCCGGGCGTCGCGCGCGCCGGGCGGCCAGGCGCGCGGCACGGGACGCTAGCCTCGGCCGCACGGGGGACCTCGGCGCCGCGACCGGCGGCGGCGGCGGATCCACCGGCGGGAGGCGGGACGCGTGAGCGACGGAGCCTGCGCGGGCGATGGCACCTCCCCGGCCGCACCCGTCGTGAGCGTCGTGGTGGTCGACGACGAGTCGCTCGTGCGCTCCGGCATCGCCATGGTGCTCGGCGCCAGCCCGCGCATCGCGGTGCGCGCGGCCGTCTCGAGCGACACGGCCGTCGCGACCGTGCGGGAGCACGCGCCCGACGTGGTGCTCCTCGACATCCGGATGCCCGCGCCCGACGGGCTCGCGATCCTCGCCGAGCTCATGGCCGAGCCCCGGCCGCCCGCGGTCGCCATGCTCACCACGTTCGACACCGACGACCAGGTGCTCGAGGCCCTGCACCGCGGGGCGTCGGGCTTCCTCCTCAAGGACACGGATCCGGAGCAGCTCGCGCGGCACGTGCTCACGCTCGCGTCGGGCGGCATCGTGCTCGCGCCCGGGCTGCGTCCCGGCCGGCTCTTCCGCTCCCTCGAGGACGACGCGGAGCGGGCGCGCGTCGCCCGGCTCGGCGACCGCGAGACGACCGTCCTGAAGGCGCTCGCCCGCGGCCTGTCGAACGCGGAGATCGTCGCGGAGTGCGGGCTGACGCTCGGCACGGTGAAGGAGACGGTCAGCTCGATCGTCCAGGCGCTGGGCGTCGGCTCGCGCGTGGAGGCGGCCGTCGTCGCCGACCGCGCCGGGCTCGTGCCGCGCCGGTGAGCGGGCGATGCGCGTGAGGGGGGACGACGCCGCGACCGCGACCGGCGGCGTGACCCGTCCCGATCGGATCCGCGCGGCGCTCGTCGACCTGCTCGTGGCGGGGATCGCCACCGCGGCCTCCTTCACGTTCCTCGCCGACGCGGAGTCGCCGTGGGACGCGGTCGCCGGCGTCGTCGCCTGCCTCGGGCTGCTGCTGCGCCGACGCTGGCCGTGGCTCAGCCTCCTGGCCGCGATGCCGGCCTTCTACATCGGCATCGCGTACGTGCCGCTCGTGGTCGCGCTCTTCGACCTCGGACTCTCGCGCGCCGCGCGCTGGCGGGTGGGCGTCGCGACCGGCGTGTCCCTCGTCGCGTACCTGCTGCCGATCGCACCGCCGCAGGACCTGCAGTCGGTGGTCGGGCCCCTCGTGGACGCCACGATCTACACGGTCGGCCCCGCGCTGCTCGGCGCGTTCCTCCGCGAGCGGCGGACGGCGGCGGCGCAGCTGCGCGAGCTGCGGGAGGCGCAGACGCTCGGGCAGCGGCAGGCCGCGGAGGTCGCGCTCGCGCGGGAGCGCGCGGTGCTGGCGCGCGAGATGCACGACGTCGTCTCGCACCAGGTCAGCCTCATCGCGGTGCAGGCCGGCGCGATGCAGGTCGGCGCGACCGACGAGCGATCCCGGGAGGCCGCGCGCACGATCCGCGGGCTCAGCACCGTGACGCTCGAGGAGCTGCGCGGCATGGTCGAGGTGCTCCGCGCCGCGGGCGGCGAGCGGCGGGAGCTCGCGCCGCAGCCGACGCTCCGGGACGTGCCGGCGCTCGTGGCGGCCAGCGGGATCCGCGCGACGACCGACCTCGACCTCCCCGCCGACCTGCCCGCGGCCGCCCAGCGCGCCGTCTACCGGACGGTGCAGGAGGGGCTCACGAACGCGCGGAAGCACGCGACCGGCGCGGCCGTGCGGATCACCGGGCGGCTCGACGCGGGCCACGTGCTGCTCGAGGTCGAGGCGGGCCGGGCGACGCTCCCGACGCTCGACCTGCCGAGCGGGCGCCACGGGCTCACGGGCCTGCGCGAGCGCGCCCAGCTGCTCGGCGGGAGCCTCGCGGCCGAGACGCGGCCCGACGGATCCCATCTGCTGCGGCTGCGGTTCCCGCTCTGAGGCGGGTCGCGGGTCGGCGCCCGCGCGGGTCAGCCGCCGGCCGCCGAGGAGGCGAGCGTGGCCGGCTCCGCGTCGGCCGTGGGCTCCGGGCCGGGCCAGATGGTCCACGCGATCGCCCAGATCGTGCAGATGCCGAGGAGCACCGTGAGGCGGGCGATCCAGTCCTCGAGCGCCCGGGTGCGCGCGGCGTCGCCGACGAACGCGATGGCGGCGAGCAGCAGGGCGCAGGCGATCGCGTAGGCGATCACGGTGAGGATCCAGAGCCGCCACTCGTGCCGCACCCTGGCGCGGCCGGATGCGGGCGGGCGCACGGGCGCGGGGCCGCCCGCGAACCGGTGGGCGAAGCGCACGTCGAGCCACCGGACCATCGAGTGGCCGAAGGCGACGGATCCGCCGAGGTAGGCGGCGGCGAGGCCGTGGGTCCAGTCGGCGGTGGCCCCGCCGCGGAGGTCGACGGTGACGGCGACGAGCAGCACGAGATCCACGACCGGCACGCACGCGAGGAGCACGGCGCCCAGGCGCGGGCGGCGGAGCGCGTATCGGACGGCGAGGCCGGCGGCGAGCACGGCCCAGAAGCCGATCTCGCAGGCGATGATCACGACGACGATCATGCGTCGATCCCCCCCCGGCGCTCGGCTGGTCTCCACCGTATCGACGCGGGGCCCGGCGGCGACGCCCCAGATGCGGGGCGCCCGCCGAGCGGCTGGTCAGCCCTGGCGGGCCTTCATGCGCGGGTTCTTCTTGTTGATGACGAAGACGCGGCCGCGGCGGCGCACGACCTGCGCGCCGGGGAGCTTCTTCAGGGCCTTGATCGAGTTGCGCACCTTCATGGGATGGTCCTTTCACGAGAACGGTTCTCAATAGACTAGCGCCATGCCCGCTCGCGACCTCCCTCTCCCCGTGTACCCGCAGCCGCCGTCGGGGGTCGTCCTCGTGGTGGGCGAGGGGCCGGGGCTCCGCGCGGTGCTGCGCGACGCGGTCGACGACGTCGCGGCGAGCGTGCTCGTGCTGCCGCCCGAGGAGGCGGATCCGGTCGAGCCCATCGCGCGGTTCCTCGACGACCTCGCCGAGCGCGGGCCGGGCACGGAGGCCGTGGTGGGGATCCCCGCGACCGCCGACGCGCGCGCGACCGGGATGCAGCTCGACCTGCTGCTGCGCCGCGAGCACGAGCTGCAGCGCGCGTTCGGCGGGACGGGATCCGGCTTCGGCCTCCGCCACGTCGTGTCGGTCGTGGCCGCCGACCGGCTGCACGCCATCGCCTTCGGCCGGATCGAGGACGCGTTCGACGAGGCCGAGACGCTCGCCGACCTCGTCGAGTACGCGACCGTCGTGGTGCTGACCGGCATGGCGCGCGTGCCGCTGGGGTCGCGCGGCACGCTGCTCGCGCTCGTGCGTCGGCTCGCGCCGCGGGCCGCCGTGCTCGACGCGCGCCGGCCCCTCGCGCTCGACCGGCTGCCGCGCTGGGGCGACGTGGCGGGGCTCGCGGCGTCGGCGGGGTGGATGCGCGAGCTCACCGCGGCGGGTGCCGCGTCGCGGCCGGGGGAGGCCGACCGGCGGGACGGGCCCGTGGGATCCGTCGTCGTGGCCGATCCGCGACCGCTGCACCCCGAGCGGCTCGCGCTCGCCGTGGAGGAGGAGCTGCGGCCCGACCGCGCGGGCCTCGTGCTGCGCTCGAAGGGCTTCGTGTCGCTCGCGTCGCGGCCGGGCGAGGTGGGCGGGTGGTCGAGCGTGGGATCCATGCTGACGCTCCAGCCGACCGGGATCGACCCGTGGCAGGAGGGCTCGCCGCACGGCACGGAGATCGCGTTCTTCGGCGTGGGGCTGCGGCCGGCCGTGCTGCGGCGGGCGATCGGGCGGGCCGTGCTCACCGGCGAGGAGCTGGCGGCGGGGCCGGCGGCGTGGGCCGGGTACGCGGATCCGTTCCCGCGGGTGGACGCGGGCTGACGGCGCGGCGCGCCCGGCGGCCCACGACCGTGACGGCCTGCCGAGAGCGGATCCGCGCGCCTGGTCACTGCTCGGCGCCCGGCGTTCAGTGGGGAGGTGAAGCAGAACCGCACCGCGCACGACCGCACGGCCGACGACCGGCCCGCCGCCGAGGATCCGGCCATCGTCCCGGAGCCCGCGCCGGGCCCGGAGCCCGAGGACGCGCTCCGCGTCGCCCGCGAGTCCTTCGGCTGGGACGAGCTGCACGACGGGCAGGTGCGCACGATCGGCCCGCTCGTCCGCGGCCGCGACGCGCTCGTCGTGATGCCGACGGGCTACGGCAAGTCCGCGATCTACCAGGTCGCCACCGTGCTGATGGAGGGCCTCACCGTCGTCGTCTCGCCGCTCATCGCGCTGCAGGCGGACCAGGTGCAGAACCTCGAGGACGCGCCCGCCGCGCCGCCCGCGCGCGTGATCAACAGCACGATCCGCGGGGCGGCGCTCGAGGAGGCGTGGGCGACCGTCGAGGAGCCGGGCGCCCGGATCGTGTTCCTCACGCCCGAGCAGCTGGCCCGCGACGAGGTCGTCGCGCGGCTGGTGGCACGCGGGGTGTCGCTCGTGGTGATCGACGAGGCGCACTGCGTCGCGTCGTGGGGCCACGACTTCCGGCCCGACTACCTGGGGCTCGGCGGGGTGATCGACGCGCTCGGGCACCCGCCGACCGTCGCGATGACCGCGACGGGATCCACGCCCATCCGCACCGAGGTCGAGGAGCGGCTGGGGCTGCGCGACCCGTTCGTGCTGTCCTCGGGCTTCGACCGGCCGAACATCCGGCTCGAGGTGCGGCGGCACACCGAGGAGGCCGAGAAGCGGCGCGCGATCGTCGCGCACGTCGTGGAGCAGACGCAGCCGGGCCTCGTCTACGTCGCGACGCGCAAGGACGCCGAGGACTACGCCGACGAGATCCGCGCGGCCGGCCTCCGCGTCGACGCGTACCACGCGGGACTGCCGGCCGCCGAGCGCGAGCGCGTGCAGACCGCGTTCCACGAGGACGACGTGGACGTCGTCGTCGCGACGAGCGCGTTCGGCATGGGCATCGACAAGCCGACCGTGCGGTACGTGATCCACGCGGCGCCGCCCGAGTCGGTGGACGCGTACTACCAGGAGGTCGGGCGCGCGGGGCGCGACGGGGAGCCGGCCGTCGGGATCCTGCACTACCGCGCCGAGGACCTCGGCCTCCGCCGCTTCTTCGCGGCGCGCACGCCCCGGCCGGCGAGCCTCCGCGACGTGTACGCGGCGGTCGCGGTGGCGGGCGCCGACGGCCCGGTGCGGCCCGCCGTGGTCGCCGAGCGCGCGGGGATGTCCACGCGCACGGTGGGCGGCGTGCTCAACCTGCTCGTGGACGCGGGCGTGCTCGGATCGGACCGAGATGGGGCCTTCGTGCGCGAGGAGCTGGATCCGCGCGAGGCCGCCTCCCGCGCGAAGGAGGTCGCGCAGGAGCGCGAGCGCATCGAGGTCTCGCGGCTCGACATGATGCGCGGCTACGCCGAGACGCCGCAGTGCCGCCGCCAGTTCCTGCTCGGCTACTTCGGCGAGGAGTCGCCGGAGAGATGCGGGAACTGCGACGCGTGCGACCGGCTCGACGCGGTGGACGCGCATGACGAGGCGATGGGGACGGGCGCTGCCGAACCCGCCGCTGCCGCCTCGGACGAGGCGTTCCCCGTCCAGTCGCGGGTCACCCATGCCGAGTGGGGCCCGGGCACCGTGATGAGCACGGAGGAGGACCGGATCACCGTCTTCTTCGAGAGCGAGGGGTACCGCGTGCTGTCGCGGAAGCTCGTGGAGGAGGGGTCGCTGCTGCAGCAGGCGTGAGCGGGGGCGTCTGCGAGGATGGCCCCATGCACCTCTCCTTCCTGCGCCGCAGCCGCTGGATCACCTACGGCACCGCGATCGCCATCGGGCTCGCGGGCGTCGCCGGGCTGGTGGTCGGGAACCCGCGGGGGTGGATCCCGGTCGGGATCGCCGTGCTCGCCGTGCTCTTCCAGCGGCTCGTCTCCCGGGACGCGCGGCGCGCGCAGGAGGCCGGGACGGACCTGCGCGACACCGTCGGCTGACCGGGTGGACTAGCCGCGGAACGTCGATGCAGATGCATGCAGTTCTCCGTTGGCCTACGTTGTCAATCAGCGGGACGAGCCCTTCGGGTGGGACGTCCTCGCGCAGCGTCGGCCTCTCGGGGGAGAGGGTCCGACCGCCCGGCCCTCCGTGCACGGAGGCCGGGCCACACCCTCTTCCGCGAGGTCGCGGTCACGGCAGGATCCGTGTCCGTGGTCCGCTCGCAGGGAACCCGCGCTCCCGTCGATGCCTTCCGGCTGCGCCTGTGCGCGGTGAGCGTCGCCCGGACGCGACGCCGCGCTAGCCGCGGGAGCGCGCGCGACGGCGCTCGTCACGCCGCCGGGCCCGCTCCGCCGCATCCGCCATGGCCTCCGCGTGCGCGGTCTTGGCGCGGCCGATCGCGGAGTCGTCGTCGCGGCGGATGGCGATGCCCTCGGCCACCTGCGCGCGGAACGCCCGGATCGAGTCGCGGAACGTGGGCGCGAAGTCCGCGTGCTCCTCGTCCCGCTCCTCCTCGCCCACCGGGAACCGCCGCAGCTGGGCGGACGCGTCCTCGGTCGACGAGCCCTCGGCGGGCGGCCGCTCGAGGTGCGCGAGGCAGAGGCGGGCGACCTCGTCGGCGTGGTCGTGCATCACCGAGTGCGCGGCGCCGGGGATCTCCCACAGCCGCGCCCGCGGCAGCAGCCGCCCCATCTCCTCCACCCACGCGCGCGGGACGACGGCGTCGTGCTCCCCGCGGATCACGAGGGCGCTGGCACGGATGCCGGGCAGGCGCGCCTCGATGGGGAATGACATCATCCGCGGCAGCACGCGGAGGAACCAGCGCACGCCGCACACGAGGTAGGCGCGGATGGCGAGCACCTGGATCCGGCGGGGTTCGTGCAGCGACGACCGCAGGAACCGCACGGCGGCCACCGGCACGGAGCGCGCCGCCGGATCCATCACCGGGCTGATCATGACGAGCGTGCTGATCCCGGGGCGCCGGGCCGCGAGATCCGCCACCATCTGCGTGCCCATCGAGTGGCCGACGAGCACAGGGTCGTCGAGGCCGAGCTCGTCGATCGCGGCGCCGACGAGGTCGGCGTACTCGCGGATCGCGAGCGCCCGCCCGGGGTGGCGCACGCCCGCGAACCCCGGCAGGTCGAGGGCGTGCACGGTGCCGTGCCCGTCGAGGCGAGGCGCGAGCCGCTCGAAGTAGTCGGAGCTCACGCCGATGCCGGGTACGAGCACGAACGCGCGGCCGTCGGGGCTGCCGAGGGTGCTGATCCGCACGGTGAGGCCGCGGTGCACGAGGCGCGTGACGCGGACGGTCGTGGCGGGGCGGCCGTGCTCGGTCATGCGGTGCCTCCTGCGGCGGACGGGTCGTCGGGCGCGATCCGCGAGGCGTCCACGCTAGGGCACGGCCGCCGGACGTCCGCCGAGTCCTCCCGCCCTCGGGTCTCGCGCTGATGCTCCCACGGTGGGTATAGTCCCGTCCATGACCACGACAGCCTTCTGGATCCTCACCGCGCTCGCCGCGGGACGCCGCCACGGGTACGCCGTGCTCGCCGACGTCACGCGCCTCAGCGACGGCGAGGTGACGCTGCGGGTGACGACGCTCTACGCGTCGCTCGACCGGCTGGTGCGCGAGGGGCGGATCCGGACGGCGGGGGAGGAGGTCGTCGACGGCCGTGCCCGTCGCTACTACGAGATGACGGACGCGGGTCGCGGGGAGCTGCAGGCCGAGGCCGACCGGCTGCAGGCGCGCGCCGCGGCGGCCCGGGCGAGCATCGCTGCCGCCGCACCCGCGCGCTCGCGTCCCGTGGCGGCACCCCGCGCCACCGCGACGGCGGCCCGCGCATGACCGCGTCCCGGCGGGAGGCCCACGCCCGGCTGCTCCGCTGGTACCCCGCGGCCTGGCGCCAGGCCGACGGCGACGTGATGCTCGACACCCTCGAGGAGCACGCCGACGCCGAGGGGCGTGCGATGCCGACGCGCGGCGATGCCTGGTCCCTGCGCGCCCACGGGCTGCTCGAGCGTGTGACTCCACGGGCGATCCTCGTGGTCGCGGCGGCCGCGCTCCTGCTCGCCGTGGCGCTGCCGGCCGCGGCGCTCTCCTCCCTCTTCCTCGGATCGCCCGTGCTCCTCGCGATGCCGTGGGCCGCCGCCCTCCTCGCGACCCTCGCGCTGATCGGACTGGTGGGCAGGTCGGGCGTGCTCCGGGCCGAGTCGGCGCTGGCGGCGGCGGTGCTCGCCATGCCGTCGTGGATCCTCGGCGGGGTCGCGGCCGCAGCGTGGTCGATCGGATTCGACGAGGCGGACGCCGGGGAGTCTCGGAGTGCGTTCTCGTCCGCCTTCGCCGCGCTCGCGCTGGCCGCCTGGCTGCTCGGGGCGGCGTCGCTCGCGGTCGTGCTCGCAGGTCTGCTCGGGATCCGCTCGGCCGTCGCGCGCTGGATCGTCGCGGTCGTCGTGGCCGTGCCCGGCGCGCTCCTCGTCGGCGGCGTCGCGCTGACGTCCGGGGCCCTGGCGCTCGCGCTGGCCGCGCTGATCGCGTCGGCGCGGCAGCGCATGCGAGGCCGCGGGCGCCTGGCCGGCTTCGCGGTGGACGGATCGGCCTCGGTGTCCGCCGCCCGCGCCCCGCTGTCCGCCTCCGGGCGCCGGGCCGTCGTGATCACCTCGCTGGTCGGATCCGCCCTCGGGCTCGCATGCGCCGCCTTCGCGCTCGCCGGAAGCGCCTGGCTGCCCGCCGTGGGCGACGCGACGGACGCCATGAGGGCCGGCATCGCAGTCGGCTCGGTCGTGGCGCTCCTGCCGGTCGCCGCCGGCGCGGCCGCCCTCCGACCCCGGCTGGGACGCGTCGTGATCCCCGCGGCGGTGTCCCTGGGCGCCGCGTTCGCCACCATCGCGGCGTCGTACGCGGTGCCGGGCCTCGACGCCGCGGCTCCGGGCTACCTGGAGGTGGCCGCGGTCCTCGTGGGAGTGGCCGGGGCAGCGCTCCTGCTGCCCGTCCTCTCCGGCGGCCGGGTCGTGCGCGGGATCCTCGTGGTGGGCGTCGCCGTCGGGATCGCCGCCTTCGCCGGCATGGTGGTCGCCGTCGCGGGCGCCTTCCTGGCCCCGGTGCTCGGCGTCGTCACGGCCGTCCTCGTCGCCCGTCGCGCGCGCGTCCCCCGGCGGACGCAACCCGCCTAGCGCGACGCGCCCGGTCTCAGCCCTGCGCGTCCGCTCCCGACACGCACAGGCAGAACGGGTGCCCTGCCGGATCCGCGTACACGTCGAAGCGGTCGGCCGCCGTCGGATCCGCCGCGGGCTGGAGCAGGCGGCCGCCGAGGGCGAGCACGCGTTCGCGGCCCGCGGCGAGGTCGTCGACGTAGAAGTCCAGATGGATCTGCTGCTGCTGCCGCGGGCCCTCGCCCGGCCACTCGGGCGGCACGAAGTCGGGCGCGGGCTGGATCCCGATCTGCCAGCCGGCATCGAAGGACACGTAGTGCCAGTCGCCGCCCGCGTGCACCTCGCCGTCGAGGAGCCCGGCCCAGAAGGCGCTCTCCGCGGCCAGGTCGGGTGCATCGAGCACCACGATCGTCTGCCGGATCCTCATGCGCGTTCCTTCTCTCGTCGTCGAGCGGGTGCTTCCAGCCTGGCATCGGGCGCACGCCGCGACCAGGATCCGTCGCCCGCGCCCCTGGGATCCGGACCCCGACCACCGGTAGGTTTGACGTCACGGCGCGTCTCGCGCCGGAACACCCTGCGGGCATCGTGGCTCAGCCGTCGTACGCGACGGCGGGAGCGTGCGGTGGCCACAGGGCCACCAGTCACCTCCTGAAAGGAGCGACCATGACCGCCCCCTCCGTCCAGCTCTACACGGTCCGCGACGCTGTCTCCGCGGACCTGCAGGGCGCCGTCGCCCGCGTCGCCGAGATCGGCTACACGCAGGTCGAGCCGTACGCGTTCGTCGAGCGCGCCGACGAGTTCGCCGCCGCCTTCGCCGCGTCCGGCGTCACCGCGCCCTCCGGCCACGCGCCCGTCATCGACGGCGACGACGACCAGGCCTCCCGCACCTTCGACGCCGCCGCGAAGCTCGGGATCCAGACGGTCATCGACCCCTTCATCCCCTCGGAGCGCTGGCAGACCGCCGACGACGCGCACCGGATCGCCGACCGCGTCAACGAGCTGCAGGTGCAGGCCGCCGCGCGCGGGCTCGCCTTCGGGTACCACAACCACCAGTGGGAGTTCGCGAACAAGGTGGACGGCCGTCCCATCTACGAGCTCTTCGTCGAGCGCCTGAACGCGGACGTCGTGCTCGAGCTCGACGCGTTCTGGTCGACCGTCGGCGGCATGGACACGCCCGCCCTCCTGAAGCAGCTCGGCGACCGCGTGCAGTTCCTGCACGTGAAGGACGGCAAGATCTCCGACGCGATCGCCAAGGTGCTGCCGAGCGCGGAGTCCGCGCTCGTCGTGCCGCCGGAGCTCGCGCAGGCCTTCAAGATGCAGGAGCCCGCCGGCCAGGGCGACGTCGACGTCGCCGCCGTGCTGGCCGCCGCGCCCCACGCGCTCCGCGTCGTCGAGTTCGACGACTACGCCGGCGACGTGTTCGACGGCATCCAGGCGTCGCTCGCCTGGCTGCAGGAGAACGACAAGTGACCGGCGGCACCGGCCGCGTCGGCGTCGGCGTCATCGGCGCGGGCGTCATCTCGGGCACCTACCTGGAGAACATGACGGCGTTCCCGGATCTCGAGGTCCTGTTCGTCGCCGACATCGACCTCGACCGCGCCCGCTCGCGCGCCGAGGAGCACGGCGTTCCGAACCACGGAACGGTCGACGAGCTGCTCGCGATGGACGAGATCGAGATCGTCGTGAACCTGACGCTGCCCGCCACGCACGCGGAGGTCGGCCGGCGGATCGTCGCGGCCGGCAAGCACGTGTGGAGCGAGAAGCCGCTGGCGCTGGATCACGAGTCCGGCCAGGACCTGCTCGAGGCGGCGCGCGCGGCCGGCGTGCAGGTCGCGTGCGCGCCCGACACCGTGCTCGGCGCGGGGATCCAGTCGGCCATGCGCGCCATCGCCCGCGGCGACATCGGCGAGCCGCTCACCGCGACGACGCTCTTCCACGTGCCCGGCCCCGACGCCTGGCACCCGAACCCCGAGTTCCTGTTCGCGAAGGGCGCCGGACCCCTGTTCGACATGGGCCCGTACTACGTCACCACGCTCGTGCACGCGTTCGGCGCGGCGGAGACGGTGAGCGCGGTCTCCTCGACCTCGCGCACCACGCGCACCATCGGCAGCGGACCCCGCGCGGGCACCGACTTCCCGGTGGAGGTGCCCACGCACCACGCGGCGCTCATCTCGTTCGCGGGCGGGCAGTCGGCGCAGTCCACGTTCAGCTTCCAGAACGCGCTGCCGCGCATGGGCTTCGTCGAGATCTCGGGCAGCGAGGGCACCATCGTGCTCCCCGACCCGAACACGTTCGAGGGCGACAGCCAGCTGTGGCGCTTCGGGCAGGAGGAGCCGGAGACGCTCGCGGCGGCGGGATCCACGTACGGCCGGGGATCCGGCGTGCTGGACCTCGCGCGGAGCATCCGCGGCGGCGACCCGGTGCGCGCGTCCGGCGAGGTCGCGGCGCACGTGCTCGACGTGCTGCTCGCGATCCGCGACGCGGCCGAGAACCGCGAGGTCGTGCAGGTCGCGTCGAGCGTGACGAAGCCGACGCCCCTCGCGGAGGACTGGGACCCGGCGGCGGCGACGCTGTAGCGCCGCATCCGCTCGGAGGCTCGACCGACGGCCCCGCATCCTGCGACGGATGCGGGGCCGTCCCGCGCTCGGCAGGTGGCGGCAGCCGGAGGAGACTGGACCCATGCAGCTGCACCGCGTCACCACCGGATCCGGCGCGCGCCACGTCGGGCTCGTGCACGGCCTCGGCGCGGATGGCGCGACCTGGCAGCCCGTCGTCGACCGGCTCGTCGCGACCGGCCGCTTCACCGTCACGACCGTCGACCTCCGCGGCCACGGCGCGAGCGACCGGGCTGGCTCGTACGGCGTCGAGGACATGGCCGACGACCTCGTCGCGTCGCTGCCGCGCGGGCTCGACGCGGTCGTCGGGCACTCGCTCGGCGGATCCGTGCTCGTCCGCGCCGTCGCCCGCCTCGAGCCCGGGCGCGCGATCTACCTCGACCCCGGGTTCCGGCTCGCGCTGCCGACCACGGGGATCCGCGGCCGCCTGTTCTGGGCCGCGCCGCTCGTGGGGCTCGCCGCCGCGCAGATCCCGCGCGCCCGCGCCGCCGCCCGCGTGCGCGCCGCCTACCCGGCCGCCGTCCGGGCGTCGCTCGACGCCGCGAAGTCGCGCTTCGACAGCGGCATGGCGGTCGGCGTCTTCCGCGACGTGGCCTTCCATCCGGTTCCGGTCGGCCCGCCCGACGTGCCGTCCACGATCGTGCTCTCCGACGACGCGCCCGCGGTACTGCCCGACGCGTACGCCGCCGCCCTCGAGCGGCAGGGGTGGGACGTGCGGCGTCTGCCGGGGATCCACCACGACATGCAGCTCGAGGATCCGGACCGGGTGCTCGCCGCGATCGAGGACGTGCTGTGAGCGACGCGACGCGCGAGCCCCAGCGTCCGGACCGCCCCGACGACGCCGAGATCGCCGCCCGGCTCGCCGCCGCCCTGCGCGCGCCGGACGCGTCCGCCCGGCTGCAGGCCGCGCTCACCGCGGGCACCCGGCCGGATCCGGCGCTCGTCGAGGGCCTCATCCACCGCTGCCGCGTCGAGCCCGACCTCAACGTGCGCGAGATGCTCACGTGGGCGCTGATCCGGCACGACCCCGAGATCACGCTCCCGCCGCTGATCGCCGAGCTCGGCTCGCCCATCCCGCAGGCGCGGAGCCAGGCGCTGCACACGCTCTCCAAGATCGGCGACCGGCGCGCGCTGCCCGCCATCACGCCGGCGCTGCTGCGGGATCCCGACGACCACGTCGCGCGCACCGCGTGGCGCACGTCGTCCGGCCTGGTCGACGGCGACCGCGATCCCGCCGGCGCGCGCTGGCTGTTGCAGCAGCTCGCGTCGCAGCTCGGCCGCGGCGGCCGCGACACGCAGGCGAGCCTCGCACGCGCCTTCGCGAGCGTCGGCCGGGCGTCGCTGTCCGTGCTCGAGCGGTCGCGGCGCGCGGCGGACGCGCGGGTGCGGATCCATGCGCTCGCCGTGATCGCCCAGCTCGCCGACCCGGAGCTCCGCTTCGACGACGCCGTCGCGGCGGCCCGGCGCACCTCCTTCGGCGGGCACCTCGCCGCGGGTCCGGGCTTGCACCTCCCGTAGCGTCATGTGGTCGGGTGGTCCCATGACCCACCCCACCGAGGACGACCCCGCCACGACGACCACGCCGATCCCGATGCCGGCCCCGCCCCGCCGGGTCCGGATCGGCGACGCCGCCGCGTTCGTCGGCGTCACCCCGCGGACCATCCGCCACTACCACCAGATCGGCCTGATCCCCGAGCCCGAGCGGGGCACCGACGACCGCCGCCGCTACGGGTACGCCGACATGGTCCGGCTGATGTGGATCCGGCGGATGGCCGACGCCGGGATCGCCCTCGAGGACATCCGCGCCGCGTTCGCCGACCCGGAGGCGGGCGACGCCGCCGCTGCTGCCGCGGATGCCGCCGCTCCCGCCGCCCCGGCCGCCGCCGCCGGGGACGACACGGCCGGGGACGAGGACGTCGCCGACGTCCTCGGCCGGCTCGAGGCGACCCTCGCGGCGCAGGAGGTCGAGCTGCGGCGGCAGCGGGAGGCCGTGCGTCGGCTGCGCGCCCGGGGCAGCAGGCTGGGCCTCCTCTCCGACCTCGTCGCCCGCCGTCTGGAGGGCCTCCCCGAGGGATCCCTGCGCCAGGCCGACCTCGATGCCCTGCTCGTGATGGAGCGCAGCCTCGGCCCGCTCGTCGCGGCCCTCAACGCCACGCGCTACATCGCGGTGGCCACGCTGCCGGGCCTGCGCGAGGCGTCGGACCGCGTCGACGCCGCCGAGGAGGCGCTCGACGACACGGTCTCCGCCGACGACCCGCGTGTGGCGGAGGTCGCGGCCGAGCGGCGCGCGTTCGAGGAGGCGCTGCACGCGGCGATCGACGCGTCCGACCTGCCGCGGCAGGACGAGGAGCTCGTCGCCGCCTGGGACGAGCTGCACCCCGACGGGGATGACGACGAGGACGTGGCCGGCGGCGGCGCGGGTCGGGCGGCCCGGCCCCTGCGCACGATGGACGCCTTCGCGAAGATGCCCTACGACTTCTCCCCGGCGCGACTCCGCTCCATGGAGCTGGCCACGGACTTCGTGGTGTGGGGGCCGCCCGCGCGGTGAGCGGGCGTCGGCGTCGCGGATCCCCGCGGCCGGGCCGATCCCGTCGCGGAGCCGCGGAGTAGGTTCGCGGCACGGCGCCCCGCGACGGGAGCGCCCGGATCCCCGCCCCTGCGCGGACGACGAGAGGCGCGCCCATGGCCGAGATCGTGCTGTTCCACCACGTGCAGGGCGCGACCCCCGGCGTCCACGCCTTCGCCGACGCGCTGCGGGACGGCGGGCACACGGTGCACGTGCCCGACCTCTTCGACGGCGCGCTGCCCGAATCCATCGAGGCGGGCCTCGCGCTGATGGCGGGCCTCGCCGACCACGTCGTCGCCGAGCGCACCGCGCGCGCCCTCGACGGGCTGCCCGCCGAGCTGGTCTACGCCGGCGTCTCGTGGGGCGGATCCATCGCCCAGCGCCTCGCGCAGACCCGGCCGGGTGCCCGCGGCGCGCTCCTCTACGAGTCGTTCGTGTCGCTCTCCGCGGAGTGGTCCTTCGGGCCGTGGCCGGCGGGGCTGCCCGTGCAGGTGCACGGCATGGCGCGGGATCCGTTCTTCGCCGGCGAGGGCGACCTCGAGGGAGCGCGCGAGCTGGTCGCCGAGGTCGGGCCCGAGCTCGCCGAGGTCTTCGCCTACGACGGCGACGCGCACCTGTTCACGGACGCGTCGCTGCCGTCGTCGGATCCCGTCGCCACGGCCCTCGTGCTGGAGCGGTCGAGGGAGCTGCTGGCGCGGATCGGCTGACGCCGGATCGCGAGGCTGATTTCGGCCTGTGTCAGGCGGTGACGGCGAGCAGGGCCTCCGCGTCCCGATGCGCCTCCGCGATCTCGGCCGTCCCCAGCCCGCACGCCCGCAGGCACGTGGCGGCGCTGGCGTCGCGGTCGGCGTCCCCGGGTTCGCCGCGGCGGCGCAGCTGGATCACGAGCTCGGCCAGCTGGATCAGCACGGCCCCCAGCGCCTCCGGCCCGATCGTCGCGCGGACGTCGGCGCTCGCCGCCGCCGTGCCGATGCGGCCGTACGCGTCCTGCAGCTCCCGGCGCTGCTGGCGGAAGCCGTCGTAGCGCTCGCCCTGCACCTCGGGCAGCAGGTAGAGCGTGCCGATGTTGTGCGGGGTGTCGGCGAGCGTGCGGAAGTCGACCATCACGAGCGCGTGCAGGGCGGCGGCCGCGGTGGCGCGGTCGGGCACGAGGTCCTCGATGCCGCGCACCACGTCGAGGCTGGGGCGCACGGAGCGCGTGAGCAGCTCGACGAGCAGGTCGTCCTTGCCGGCGAAGTGGTAGTAGAGGGACGCTTGCCGGATCCCGACCCGCTCCGCGATCGCGCGCGTGGACGTGCCGCTCAGCCCGTGCTCGGCGAAGAGCGCGGCGGCGGCGTCGAGGATCTGCTCGCGCGGGCTCAGCGGGGACCCGGCGTCCGGCACCGCCCGGGGGCGGCCGACGCGGGCCGGCTTGTCGTCCTTGGCCATCCCGCCATCCTCGCAGGTGGGGATCACGCGGCGCCGATCACGGCGAGCACCTGCCCGGGCGCGACCTGCTCGCCGGGCCGGATGTGCACGTCGAGCACGCGGCCCGCGACCGGCGCGCCCACGACGGACTCCATCTTCATCGCCTCGACCGCCAGCACCGCGTCGCCGACGCCGAGGAGATCGCCCGGGCGCACGTCCACCCGCCAGACGGTCGAGGTGAACGGCGCCGTGACGGCCGTCGCGCCGGGCGGGATCGGCACGGTCGCCGCCTCGACGACGGGCGGCTCGTCGCGCACGTCGAACTCGCCCGACAGGCGCCAGCGTGCCTTCTCCTCCTCGAACGCGCGCGTCTGGGTGTCGCGGAAGTCGCGGATCGACGCGTCGTTCGCCCGCAGGAACGCCTGGTGGTCGGCGAGGGAGAACTCGCCGTCCTCGGTCTCGTAGTGCCCGCGTCCGGCGTCCGTCTCGGCGCGCAGCTCCAGCAGCTCCTCGGCGCCGAGCGGGTACCACTCGATGCGGTCGAAGAAGCGCAGCGCCCACGGATCCTCCTGGAAGAGCCCGCCGCGGCGGAAGCGGTTCCAGATCTGCACCGTGCGGCCCACGAACTGGTACCCGCCCGGTCCCTCCATCCCGTAGATGCAGAGGTACGCGCCGCCGATGCCGACGGAGTTCTCGGCGGTCCACGTGCGCGCCGGGTTGTACTTCGTGGTCACGAGGCGGTGGCGCGGATCCAGCGGCGTGGCCACGGGCGCGCCGAGGTACACGTCGCCGAGGCCGAGCACGAGGTAGCTCGCGTCGAAGACCGTGCGGAAGACGTCGTCGACCGAGTCGAGGCCGTTGATGCGGCGGATGAACTCGATGTTCCACGGCGTCCAGGGCGCGTCGTCGCGGACGCCCGCCATGTAGCGCTCGATCGCGAGGCGCGTCGCCGGGTCGTCCCAGGAGAGCGGCAGCCGCACCTTGCGCGACGGTACGACGAGCTGCCCGGTGGGCGGGATCTCGTCCTCCAGCTCCTGCAGCAGCCGGGTGACGGCCGTGGCCTTGAGCACGCGCGCGTCGGTGCGGACCTGGAGCGAGCGGATCCCCGGCGTCACCTCGAGCACGCCCGGCGGCATGTGCTCCTGCAGCCGGGTCATGAGCGCGTGCACGCGCATGCGGAGCGCGATGTCGAGGGTCATGTCGCCGTACTCGACGAGCACGTTGTCGTCGCCGTCGCGGCGGTACGCGACGCCCGGGCGCGCGTCGGTGGGCTCGAGCCGGCCGATCACGCCGTCGTCGCCGTCGCCGCCCGCGCGGATCACCTGGAGCGAGGCGCGTGCGTCCACGAGCGACGCCGCCGCGGCCTCCGTCACGGGCACGAACCGCACGGTGTCGCCGGGGCGCAGCTGGCCGAGCTTCCAGAGCTCGCCGCTCGCGACGACCGCCGGGCACACGAAGCCGCCGAGGGACGGGCCGTCGGGTCCGAGGATGATCGGGGTGTCGCCCGTGAAGTCGATCGCGCCGACCGCGTACGGGGTGTCGTGGATGTTCGACGGGTGCAGCCCCGCCTCGCCGCCGTCCTCGCGCGCCCAGCCGGGCCGCGGGCCGATGAGCCGGATCCCGGTGCGCGCCGAGTTGTGGTGCACGCCGTAGTCGGTGGCGTACAGCACGTCGATGTCGGCGCGCGTGAAGAAGTCGGGTGCCGCGTGCGGGCCCTCGGTGACGCCGACCTCCCACGTCGAGGTGAGCGCGGGCCGGCGGTGCGCCGGGGTGGGGCCGCCGATGATCCCGAGGCGCGCGCCCGCGGGGAACGCGGGGTGGTCGGCGTCGGAGTCGGGGGATCCGGGCCGCAGCACGTCGCCCGCGAGCAGCGCCCGGCCCGCGTGCCCGCCGAAGCGGCCGAGCGTGAAGGTGGACGCGGATCCGAGGTACGCGGGCACGTCGATCCCGCCGCGCACGGCGAGGAACAGGCGGAGGCCGGGCCCGTCGGCGCGGCCGATCGCGAGCGTCTGCCCGGCGGCGACCTCGAGCGGCTCCCACATCGCGGCCGGCTCGCCGTCGACCGTGACCGGCGCGGGCGCTCCCGTGACGGCCACCACCGACGCGGTCGAGAAGCGCAGCACGGGTCCGTCGGCCGTGATCTCGAGCCCGGGCGCGCCCTCCGGGTTGCCGACCGCGAGGTTCGCCTCCGCGAGCGACACCGGATCGAACGGGCCGCTCGGCGGCACGCCCACCTGCCAGTACCCGAGCCGGCCGGGGAGGTCCTGCACCGTGGTCATGGTGCCGGGGGAGACCACGTCGATGCGCGGCGCCGGGTCGTCCGTCTCGTCGAGCGTCGACGTGGAGTGGGTGGCGGTGCGCAGCTCGATGTCGTCGGTGAGCGCGCGCAGCAGGCCGATGTTCGTGACGATGCCGTCGATCCGGGAGCCGTCGAGCGCCTCGCCGAGGAGGTCGAGCGCGTCGTCACGGGTCTCGCCCGTGGCGATGACCTTCGCGAGCAGCGGGTCGTAGGAGGCGGAGACCTCGAGGCCGGTCTCGATCCAGCCGTCGACGCGGATCCCGGGCCCGGCCGGCAGCACGGCCTGCGTCACGAGGCCGCTCGACGGGAGGGAGCCCTTCGCCGGGTCCTCGGCGTAGACGCGGGCCTCGACGGCGTGGCCCGTAGGCGTCCACTCGCGCGTGAAGAGGTCGTCGGGGAGCCCCGCGGCGCCGTCGCGGGCGAGCCGCAGCATCAGCTCCACGAGGTCGACGCCGTGCACCTCCTCGGTGACGGGGTGCTCGACCTGGAGGCGCGTGTTCACCTCGAGGAACGCGGCCTCCTCGCGCACCGGGTCGTAGACGAACTCGACCGTGCCGGCGCTGCGGTAGGAGACCGACTCCGCGAGCGCGCGGGCCGAGGCGTGCAGCTGGGCGCGCACGTGGTCGGGCAGGGCGGGGGCGGGCGCCTCCTCGATGACCTTCTGGTTGCGGCGCTGGAGCGAGCAGTCGCGGTCGCCGATCACGGCCACGCGGCCGGTGCCGTCGCCGACGAGCTGCACCTCCACGTGCCGGGCCGGACGCACGAGGCGCTCGAGGAAGATCCCGGTGGATCCGAACGCCAACTCCGCGAGCCGCGTCACCCGCGCGAACGCCTCCCGCACCTCATCCGCCGTCGCGCACGCCTGCATGCCGATGCCGCCGCCGCCGCCCGTGGCCTTGAGCATCACGGGCAGGCCGATGCGCGCGGCCTCGCGCACGGCCTCGTCGGCGTCGGCGAGGAGCCCGGTGCCGGCGAGCAGGGGCACGCCGGCGGCCTCGGCCAGCTCGCGCGCGGTGTGCTTCGCGCCGAACGCGAGGATCTGGTCGGCGGTCGGCCCGACGAACCGGATCCCCGCCTCCTCGCAGGCCGACGCGAACTCCAGGTTCTCGCTGAGGAACCCGTAGCCGGGGTGGATGAGGCCGGCCCCCGTCGCGCGGGCGGCCTCGATGATCGCGTCGATGCGCAGGTACGACTCCCGGGGCGCGGCCGGGCCCAGCCGCACGGCCTCGTCGGCCTCGCGGACGTGCGGGGCGGCCCGGTCGGCGTCGGAGAAGACCGCGACCGTGCGCATCCCCATGGCCTTCGCGGTGCGGATCACGCGGCACGCGATCTCGCCGCGGTTCGCGACGAGGACGGTGGCCAGGTCGAGCGCGCGGCGCTCGCCGCCGGCGCGGCTCACGGCTGCACCACGATCATCCGCAGCGGCGTGCAGCTGAAGTCGTTGCACGGGTTGTTCATCTGCGGGCAGTTGGAGACGATCACCAGCACGTCCCGCTCCGCGCGCAGCGCCACCCGCTTCCCGGGCGCGCTGAGGCCGTCGACGATCCCGAGGGATCCGTCCGCCTCCACGGGCACGTTCATGAACCAGTTGATGTTCGACACGATGTCGCGCGCGCCCAACCCGTGCCGCGAGGCCTCGGTGAGGAAGTTCTCGCGGCAGCCGTGCTGGTACGCGGTGTGGTGGCCGTAGCGGAGCGTGTTCGACTCCTTCGAGCACGCGCCGCCGAGGGTGTCCTGGCGGTCGATCTCGTTGCCCACCACGGTCATCAGCGGCCGGCCCTCGCTCGACATGAGCACCGTGCCGGTGCGGATGTACGCGTTGCCCTGTGCCACGAGGGTGTCGGGCACGCTGTAGCGCTCATCCGGATCCTGGGCGTCGTAGACCAGGCAGTCGGCGGACTGGTTGCCGCCCACGTCCACGATCGTGAGCACCTCGCCGGCGCGCACGACGGCCGACCACGGGGCGAGCGGCGCGACGCGGTCGTCGCGCACGACGCGGCCGTCGACGAGCGACGCGCCCCAGTCGAGGACGGCATCGGGCGCGTGGACGGCGCCGGTGGGGACGGTGGACGCGAGGACGTGCGTCATCGGGTTCCTCTCGCTTCGCAGTGGTCGATCGAGTTCAGGTAGGCCCGCGTCAGCTCGGGGGTCGCGTGGAAGCGCGCGTCGGCAGGTCCCGTGGGGGCGCCGCGCCAGGCGTGGATCCGCAGCGGGCCCACCACGTGGTCGGTCCGCGGGTCCAACGGGTGCGGCACGTTCGCGATCAGCACGATCAGCGGCATCTCGGCCACGAGCGTGACGTGCGTGCCGGGCCCGGCGGATCCGGTGGGCCGCAGCGCGCCGTCCTCCTCCACGCGCACACCCTGGAAGAGGGAGACGCCGGGCGGCAGGTCACGCCGGGTGAGCCCGTGCTTGGCGGCGGCCTTCACGAGCAGCGACCGGCCGCTCGGCGTGGGGCCCTCGGGCGCGGATCCGCCGTAGCGCCGGTCGTTGAGCGCGTCGGTGGAGGTGCCGCAGAGCGCGTCGTGGTGGCCGGAGGTGTCCTCGACGATGCTCGCGAGGATCCGGCCGTCGCCGCTCAGCAGCGGGGAGCCCGCGCCGAGGTACGCCTGCCACGGGATCTTCACGGTGTCGGCGACGTTCAGCCGCTCCCACGGCGCCTCCACGTCGTAGAGCACGAGGTGCGCGCACGCGTCGCCCGTGGGGTCGTCGAGGCGGAGGCGGGATCCGCGCGCCAGCACCCGGTGCGCGTACCCGCCGGGCGCCACCGTCTCGGCCCAGGTGAGCTCCTCTGCGGTGACCCCCTCCGGCCGGTGCGGCGACGAGGACGCGGGCACGTACGGCATCCACTCGCTCCGGCGGTCGGCCTGCGCGCGGGCGTCCGCGCGGGACGCGGTGACGCTGTCGGTCGTGCGCAGGTCCCTCATCGGATGGACGCCCCCGCCGGCTCGACCACCGGGATCGTCGCCGTGGTCGGCACCTCCGTCAGCCGGATCGGCCCGTCGGAGCGGTGGCGCCACGCGTGGTAGCCCCAGCCCACGAGCAGGGTCGCGCCGATGAAGAGGAGCGCGCTGTACTGCAGCCACCACGACTCGCCCGTGAGGTCGTAGATCTCGGGGCGCGGCCAGATCAGGTTCACGGCCATGGCCGCCTGGAAGAGCACGGCGGCGGCGTTGAGCGGGATCCCCCAGCGGCCGAGCGTGAACAGCGGCGTCCCGTCCTCGTCGACGCCGCCGACCGGGAAGCGCCCGCGGATCCGGGCCACCAGCAGCGGGCCCGTCACGCCGAGGTAGGCGAGGTAGAGCATCGCGATGCAGAGGCTCGAGAGCGCCGTGAAGATCGCCGACTGCCCGGCGTTGACCGCGAGCGCGAGCACCGCGCCGACGCCGACGACGACGGAGGTGAGCACCGGCGTGCCCGTGCGCGGCGAGACCCGCGCGAGCTGGCGATGGAACGGGAGGGCCTTCTCGCGGGCCATCGAGTAGATCATCCGGGTGCCCGACGTCTGCACGGCGAGCGTGCACGCGAACACCGCCACCGCGACCGCGCAGAGCAGGAGGCGGCCGCCCACCTCGCCGGCGACCGAGGTGATCACCCAGGCGAGGCCCTGCGTGGCGAGGTTCCCGTCGGTGAGGCTCGGCGCCGCGACGAGCGCGCCCACGATGAGGAGCGCCCCGCCGAGCCCGGAGACCGTGAGCGCCCGGATGATCGTCTTGGGCGTCGTCTTCCGCGGGCTGTGGGTCTCCTCGGCGAGCTCGCCCGCGGAGTCGAAGCCGACCATCACGTAGGCGGCCATGAGGGAGGAGGCGAGGAAGGCCCACACGTAGGGCTCGTCGCTCGCGGATCCCGCGGTCGTGAACACCACCTCGGGTCCGCGCTTCGGCAGCAGGAACAGCACGGCGACGAGCGCGACGACGCCGACCATCTCGATGGCGACGCCCGCGGTCGTGACCCGCGCCATGAGCCGCACGCTGAGGATGTTCACGACCGTCGTGACCGCCAGCATGATGATCCCGAGCAGCACCGCGTTCGCGGATCCCGTGGGGGAGGCGACCGACGGATCCGCGTCCGGCCCGCCCACGATCTGGAACCCGGCCCAGATGGACGGCAGCACGGCCTGCACGGCGATGGCCGCGACGGCGACCGTGAGGATCTGGCCGACGATCATCGTCCAGCCGGTGAACCAGCCGAACGTGGTGCCCGCCAGCCTGCTCGACCACTGGAAGATCGCGCCCGAGATGGGCCACGAGGCGGCGAGCTGCGCGAAGTTCAGCGCCACCAGCAGCTGCCCGACGAACACGATCGGCCACGCCCAGAAGAAGGCGGCGCCGCCCAGCCCGAAGCCGAGGCCGAAGAGCTGGAACACGGTCGTGAGGATCGAGACGAAGGAGAACCCGGCGGCGAAGGACGAGAACGGACCGACGCCGCGATGCAGCTCCTGGGCGTAGCCGGGCGGGACGACGGGAGTGGGGGCCGACGGGTGCGGCGGGAGGTGCGGGGTGCTCAATGTTCTGGCCTCTCACGAGGGCGCGGTGAAGCGTGTGCGCCGGAGATCCGGTTGCCCGGTCGGAGTATCTATCGAGCGATAGGTATTTCCGTCCAGTGTGGTTCTGCCCCGTATCGCCGCGGTTTCCCTCGTGTTACCGGCGTGTATCTTCTCCGGCGGCGACGGATCCGGTCGTCGTCGTCGGCCGCTGACACGTGCGGAGGGGCCGGCAGCGCATGGCTGCCGGCCCCTCGATCTCAGTCCGCGGGCGCGGGCGTCACGCGGCGGCGGCCGCACGCGCCGGCGCGAGCAGCCCCAGGAACGCGAGGTCGTCCGCCACCTTCGTGATGAGCGCGTGGTCGAGCGACGGGATCTCCGGCGACCCGAGCGGGCGGACCGCACGGACGGCCTCGGCGAACGCGTCGGCGGGGATCGCCGATCCGGCGTGCGGCTCCTCCGGCGCGGCGAACGCGTGCATCAGCGGCAGGACGGACCGGGCGCGGTCCGCGTCCGGGAGCGACCCCAGCGCCTCGCGGAACCGGCCGACCCACTCCGCGTGGTCCGGGACGAGCTCGATGTCGTGGCCGTCCTCGCGGAGCCAGCCGACGAAGGTGTCGAGCGAGACGCCGTCGTCGTGGGGGTTCACGACGTTGAAGGTGCGGTGGCCCTCGGTGAGCGCGGCGCCGATCCCGTCGATCGCGGCCGCCGTGAAGTCGGCGGGCAGGCCGTCGTAGTGGGACCGCTGCGGCTCGCCGTCGGGCCCGCGCCGGACGAACGACGCCGGGGCGAGCCCGGTGGTGAGCACGCTCCACATCAGCCGGGTGAAGACGTCGGGGAGGTTCAGCTGGCCGCGCCAGCGCGGGTGCTCCAGGATCATGTCGGAGCGGAACACGGCCACGGGGACGCCGTGCTGCTCGTGCGCCTCGCGGAGCAGGACCTCGCTCGCCCACTTGCTCGCGCCATACCCGTTGGCGTACTCGTCCCCGACGGCCCACTCGGGGATCCGGGCGCGGATGTCAGCGTGCTCGTCGAGCGCGGCGGGCGCGGACGGTGCCGCATCGGCAGCGGCGCTCGGCCGTGCGCCGCCCGCGACGGCGACGCTCGAGACGAAGGTGACGGGCACGCTGCCGGCGGCGATCGCCAGGCGGATCACCTCGGCGGTGCCGACGACGTTCGGGCCGAACAGCGCGGTGTACGGGAGGACGTGGTTCACGAGCGCCGCGGCGTGCGCGACGAGGTCGACCCGGGCGGCCAGATCCTCCCACCGCGCGTCGTCGAGGCCGAGGCGGTGCTCGCTGACGTCGCCGGCCAGGACCTCGAGCGAGCCGGCCAGCTCGGAGAAGCGCCGGGCGAACGCGGGGTCGGCGGCGAACGCGGCGTCGAGGCGGCGCCGGGCGTCGGCGTCGTCGGCGCCGCGGACGATGCACACCAGCGTCCCGCCCGCCGGGGCGAGGCGCTCGAGCCAGTCGATGGCCAGGAACCGGCCGAGGTAGCCGTTCGCGCCGGTGAGCAGCACGGTCCGGGCTCCGGCCCGGGTGGTCGAGGCGCGCGGGACCGGCGTCGGGACGCCGCCGAGCATCCGGTCGAGGCGGAGGTCGCTGACGCGGAGGGTGGATGCGCCGGCGCCGTGCACGCGGGTCACGGTCGGCCGGTCGTCGGAGGCGGAGCGCTCCACGTAGGCGGCGACGGCGGCGAGGTCGTTGGTCGGGTCGGTGAGCACGCCGACGGGCACCTCGGTGCCGAACACGTCCTCGAGGATCCCGGAGAACGTCAACGCGGACAGCGAGTCCCCGCCGAGGTCGGAGAACCGGGCCGCGGCGGCGGTCGCGGGGGACACCTCGGCCCCGAGGAGCTGGAGGGCCGCGCGCACGACCGTGTCGACCGTCGGCTCGTCGCCGGCGCGGTCGCGGAGGGCGGCCACCAGGGTGCCGGTCTGCTGCTCCGCGAGCGCGTCGTACAGGGCGGCGAAGCGCTCGCCGTACCGCCGCGTGAGGCGCAGGCGCAGGAGCTTGCCCGCGTCGGACAGCATGCCGTCGTCCACCGTGAACGGCTGCGGCTCGACGATCACGCCGCGGGGCACCTCGTAGGGCGCGAGGCCGTGCTCGCGGGCGGTGCGCTGGAGGGCGGCGAGGATCTCGCGCTCCGACGCCCCGGGCTCGGCCGGGACGACGACCGCGACGAGGAACGCGTGCCGGCTGTCGCCGTGCAGCGCGATCTGGTGCACCTCGGGCGTCCCGCCGTAGGTCGCCTCGAGGGACGCCACCGCGACGAACTCGCCCTGCGACAGCTTGAGCACGTTGTTCCGACGGTCGACGTACTCGTAGGTGTCGGGTCCGGTCTGCGCCATGACGTCGCCGGTCCGGTAGAAGCCCTCCTCGTCGAACACGGCGGCGGTGACGTCCGGTCGGCGGAAGTACCCGGCGATCACGGCGGCGCTCTTGACGAGGAGCTCGCCCCGTGGGTGCGGCAGGTCGGTGGTGAGGTACCCGAGCTCGGGGACGTCGACGAGCTTGTGCGCGGTGACGGGCGGCTGCTGGACGACCCCGTCGTGGAGGATGCCGCCCGCCTCGGTCGATCCGTACAGGTCGTGCAGCGTGATCCCGAGGCACGCCTCGACGTACGCGCGGAGCTCGGGCGTCAGCGGGGCGCTGGTGCAGATCGCCTGGCGGATCCGCCCGCCGAACGCGCGGACGCGCAGGTCGGCCTGGACGGCGGCGCGGACCGCATCCGGGTCCTCGCCGCCGGCGGCCAGCCGCCGCTGCTCCTCGCGGTCGCCCTCCTGACGGAGCATCTCCGCGACGCGGGGCACGAAGACGAACTCGGTCGGGGCGAAGGCCCGGAGGTCCTCGAAGAGCGTCGACAGGTCGGTCGAGGTCGCGAGCGCGACCGTGCCGCCGCGGCCGAGCGTGGCGAGCAGGGAGGAGCGGCCGGTGAGGTGGCTCATCGGGAGGTACGCGTACCCGACGATGTCGTCGGCTGCGTCGGCTGCGTCGGCTGCGTCGGCGGCCCGGGCGGGGTCGGGGCGGAGGACGTGCCACATCCGCTCGACCATGGAGCGCGTGTACATCGCGCCCTTCGGCGTGCCGGTGCTGCCGGATGTGTAGAGCAGGAGCGCGAGCGGGTCATCGCCGGGCGCAGGGTGCCACGGGCTCCGGCGCGGGAGGCCGGCCCCGCGGGCGACGAGCGCGTCGAGGGTCAGGTCGGTGTCGGTGTCGGTGTCGAGCAGCATCGTGCGGATGTCGTCACCCGCGGCCTCGGCGACCGCCCGGGCCGTCGCGGCCTGCTCGACGGTGGCGGCGATCCAGGTCGGCGCCGTCTCCTCCACGATCGCGGTCAGGGCCGCGACGGGAGCGCTGGCCTGCAGCGGGACGCTCACCGCGCCGAGGATCCACGTGGCGAGGTCGAGGGTGACGGCGTCCGCGGTCGCCGTGCCGAGCACCGCGATGCGGTCGCCCGCGGCCACGGTCTCGCCGAGCGCCGCGGCCAGCGCGCTCGCGCGGTCCCACAGCTCCCGGAAGCTCGTGTCCGCGATGTCCGGCCCCGACCGCTGCCGCAGCGCCGTCCGGTCGGCGTGCTGCGCGAAGATCGCCTCGATCGACGTGTCGTCGTGCGGGCTCGCCGTCTGCTCGGTCCCCATCTGCTCGGTGCTCATGTTCTCGGTCCCCAATGTGTTCGTCCTCTCGTCTTCCGTCCCGGCGCGCCCCTGCGCGCCGGCTTCAGCGCTCGTCGAGCGCGATGCCCGCCAGCGCGAGCCCCCCGGCCACCGCCCACCGCCCGGTCCCGGCGAACGCCGGTCCCCGGCGTGCGCGGACGGCGAACGAGCCGTCCGGGTGGAGCGCGATCTCCGCGCCGTCGATGCCGTGCCAGCCGCCGTGCGCCGAGGTCCGCGCCTTCGCGACGGCCTCGGCCGCGGCGAAGAGCACGCTGTCCGGGCTCTTGACCCCGGCTGCCCGGAGCGCGCGGAGGCCCGCGGCGACGGGTGCGCTGCCGAGATCCGCCACGCGCGCGAGCACGCCTCCCGGGAGGGGGCGCGCGGGTGTCGCGTCGATGCCGATCCCGGCGTGCTCGTCGCGTCGGCTCACGGCGCACGCGCGGAGTCCGGCGCAGTGCGTGATGCTGCCGACGATCCCGGGCGGCCACACGGGCGCTCCGCTCCGCGCGACCGGGATCGGTCCGGGTCGGATGCCCATGGCCGCGAGCGCCTGCCGGGCGAGCGCGCGACCGGTCACGAACTCCGCCCGACGGCCCGGGAGCGCGGTCGCGACGGCATCGCGCTCGTCGCCGGCCAGGCCTCCGTCCACGTCGTGGTCGGCTGCCGCCACGACCACGGAATCCGGGAGGAGTTGCCCCCAGGGGATCCGCGATAGTAGTTGCACTGACACAACTAAACCCCCGCTTCCTCCATGGTTCCCGGGTCCCGGGCGGCGCACTACACTCCGCGGCCGGGCGAGCGGGGAGGGGCGGGCGGCCGATGGGCCCAAGTCGTCCGGCGCCTCGGAATCGCCTCCGCGGCCCTTGACGGAGCGGGCGCGGGGGAGTCGGCTGGATGCTTCCGACGGCGGTCCTCGCCTCCCGGCGACGGTGCTCGCCGTCCCCGCGAACCCCTCAGGAGGATCACCATGGCTGGACGCTTCGACGGCAAGGTCGTCATCATCACCGGCGCAGGATCGGGCATCGGCGAGGCCACGGCCCGCCGCTTCGTCGCGGAGGGCGCGAAGGTCGTGATCACCGACAGCGTCGAGGACAAGGTCCGCGCGGTCGCCGACTCGCTCCCCGCGGGCAGCGCCATCGCGCTCGTCGCGGACGCCGCCGTCTCGGCCGACGCCGACCGCGCGGTCGCGACGGCCCTCGAGGCCCATGGCCGCCTCGACGTTCTCGTCAACAACGCCGGCACCTTCCAGGCGGGCCCGATCGCGGGCATCACCGACGACGAGTGGCGCCGCGTCATCGACACCGACCTCTCGGGCGTCTTCTACGGCACGCGCGCCGCGCTGCCGCACCTCGTGGCGACGCGTGGATCCATCGTCAACGTCTCCTCGGTGTCGGGCATGGCGGCCGACCACCACATGAGCGCGTACAACGCCGCGAAGGGCGGCGTGAGCAACTTCACGCGCGCCACCGCGCTCGACCACGGCGTCGACGGCGTGCGCGTGAACGCGGTGGCGCCGGGCCTCATCTGGACCGAGCTGGTCGCCGGCAAGGAGGACGACGAGGAGCTGAAGGCCGAGTTCGCGAAGCGCATCTCCCTCGGTCGCGGCGGCGAGGCCGACGAGGTGGCGGCGGCGATCGCGTTCCTCGCGAGCGACGACGCCTCGTTCATCACGGGCGCGATCCTGCCGGTCGACGGCGGCACCACGGCGAGCAACGGGCAGCCCTCGCAGGCGTGACCTCGGCCGTGCGTCAGGCGGCCGGATCCTCCGACCCGGGGCCCACCGCATCCGGCAGTCCCGCCCGCAGCCGCGCCGTGCGCTCGCGCACCAGCTCGAGCCGGGCCTCGTCGAGCGCCGCGGATGCGGCGAGCGTGCGGCGACCGCCGAGCGCGACCCGCACCAGCACGACGAGCAGGACCGCGCCGAGCGCCACCAGCGCGACGGCGACGACCAGCGCGAGCGACCAGCCGATGTCGTAGGCGGTCGGCAGAAGGATGCTGTCGGTGGTGCCGCCCACGGTCAGGCGCCCGTTCCGGTGGGGCCCGCGCCCGGCGCGTACGGGCCGCCGGCCGCGCCGCCGTCCCCGTCGTCGGCCTGGAGCCGGGCGGTCTGCTCGCGGATGAGCTCGAGCCGCGCCTCCTGCAGCTCGGTCGTGACGAGCAGCGTGCGCCGGGCGGTGAGCGCGAGGCGGATGAGCACCACGGTCGCGACGACCGAGAGGGCCACGAGCGCGAGGATCACGAGGATGTAGAGGGCGATGCCGATGCTGGCGCCGGAGGAGGAGATCATCCCCCGAAGCTATCGGCCGGGAGCGCTCCCGAGCGAGGGATTCACCCGCACGGGGAGGACGCCGACGGGCCCGGCCCCGTGGAGGAGCCGGGCCCGTCGCGGGTCGGAAGCGGGTCAGCGCACCGTCACGCCCGCGCTCGCGCGCGCCTGGTTGTCGTACAGGTAGATGACGCCGCTGACCACGACGGTCACGGTGTGCCCGCGGTCCGCCTCCGTCAGCGTGTACGTCTTCGCGGTCGCTCCGGCGATGACCTTCCCGTCGCGCTTCCACTGGTAGCCGAGCTCGAGCGACGACGGCTTCCAGACGCCGGGCTGCGCGGTGAGCGTGCGACCGACGACCGGGTTGCCGGTGATGCGCGGCGTGCCGGCCGTGATGACGGGCGCGGCGACGACCTTCGTCTGCCCCGACGTGCGGGTGACGGGGACGTAGCCGTCGCGGGATCCGCGCACGGACACCGTGAGGCGGTGCCCGGCGTCGTACGCGTCGACCGTGCGGGTGGCGCCGGTCGCTCCGGGGATCCGCTCGCCGTCGCGGAACCACTGGTACTCGAGCGTCACGGGCGCGGGCTGCCAGAGGCCGGTGCGCACGGTGAGGGTGGATCCGTACTCGACCGTCCCCAGGATCTGGGGCGCCGGGGCGGACGTGAGCGCCTGCGCGCCCGGCGCGCTCGCCGTGCTGGCGTCGACGTGCACGTAGCGCCAGGCGTCCGGGATCGGGCCGAAGGTCAGGTCGAAGGCCACGCGCTTGCCGTAGCCCGGGGTGACGGTGACGGATCCGGTGCCGCCGGCGTCCACGAGCGCGCCGCCGTCGATCTGGTAGAAGATGTCGCTCTCCTCGGGCGTGAAGCCGTTGAGGGCCGCGCGCACGTCCCAGCGGAACGTGACGGACGGGCCGTCCACGATCACCTCGGGCGTGTACTCGTCGGGGCCGCCGACCGACCGGACCGCCGTGGGCGCGGATGCCGTGCCGGTGACGGCGACGCCGTCCACGGTCCCGGCGACGCGCACGCTGATGAGGTGCTCGCCGGGGGAGGCCGGGATGTAGACCTCGTCCTCGTCGCCCGAGACGCTGCCGGTCCCGTCCGAGAGCCAGGGTCCTGCGCCGTCGAGCTGGTACTCGTAGCGCAGCCCGGAGTTGTCGGTGATCCCGCCGAGGTCCACCGAGATCACGCCGTGGAAGACCGCGTCGGCGCCGTAGGTGTCGCCGTAGCCGCGCACGGTGGGGGCGGCGATGAGGATCGCGGCGGCGGTCGACGAGTCGGCGGCGGGCGCGGGTGCGTCGGCCGCCTGCGCGGGCGCGACCCCCGCGAACGCGGTGCCGGCCGCGACGACGACGGCCAGGGCGGTGAGGAGGAGGCGTCGCCTCGGTGAGGTGCGGGTCATGTGCGTTCCTTCCTTGCGGGCCGGGTCGCCCGTGTCCATGGTTCTCGCTGAGGTGGACGCCGCGCATCCCCCCGTCCGGGCCGCCCCCGGACGAGGCGTACCGTGGACGGGACCCGCCCCGCACCGTCAGGAGCCCCCGCATGCCCACCGTCCTCCTCACCGGATTCGAGCCCTTCGACGGCGACACCAGCAACCCGTCGTGGACGGCCGTGCAGGAGGTGCGCGACCGATGGGACGGCGACGCGGAGATCCACGTGCGCCAGCTGCCGGTCGACTTCGCGAAGGTCGACGACGCGCTGCGCGCGGCGCTCGCCGAGGTGGATCCCGACGTCGTGATCTCCGTGGGCCTCGCCGGCGGCATCGAGACGCTCGAGGTGGAGCGCGTCGCGATCAACGTCGACGACGCCCGCATCCCCGACAACACGGGGTTCCAGCCCATCGACGAGCCAGTGGTCGACGGCGGTCCCGCGGCCTACTTCAGCACCCTGCCGATCAAGGCGGCGGTCGCGGCCGTGCGCACGAAGGGGATCCCCGCGGTCGTCTCGCAGACCGCCGGCACCTACACCTGCAACCACGTCTTCTACCTCCTGATGCACGAGCTGCGCGAGCGCCCGGGCACCCGCGGCGGCTTCGTCCACATCCCGTACTCGACGGAGGAGGCGATCGGCACCGACCGCCCGTACATGCGCATGGAGCAGCTCGCGACAGCTCTCACGGCCGTCGTCCGCGCGACGCTCGCGAACGCGACCGACGTGAAGGTGGGCGGCGGGTCGCTCGACTGATCCGTGGCTCGACCACGCCGCGGCCCCGGTCTCCGTCACTCCCGCGCCTGGGGATCGGCGCGGCGGCTCCCGGGGTGCGCCGCCTACCCTCGCGGGCATCGTCCCCTGTCAGCGCGTCACGCCGACCACGGATCCCGGGGCGGATGAGAGGCTCCGCATGATCGACCCGAGGACACCCGCATGCACGTCGTGATCGCGGGCGGCGGCATCGCCGGTCTCGCGACCGCCATCGCCGTCCGCCGTGCAGGGCATGAGGCGACCGTCCTCGAGCGCCGGAGCGCCGCGGAGGAGCCGGGATCCTGGCTGCAGGTCGCGAGCAACGGCATGGTCGCGCTCGACGCCATCGGGCTCGGCGACGCGGCGAGCTCCCTCGGCGAGGCCACCCCGCGAGTCCGCATCTGCGGGGCCGACGGGCGCCGCACGGCGGACCTGCCGCTCGGCCCGCAGCCGGGGGAGGGCCGCGTCACCCGGTCTCTGCGTCGGGCCGACCTCCACGCGCTGCTGCGGGAGGAGGCGGCGCGCGTCGGGGCGCGCACGGTGCACGCGGCCCGCGTGACCTCCGTCGCGCAGGACGAGCGGGGAGCGACCCTCGTGACGGAGTACGGGGAACGGCATTCAGGCGACCTCGTCGTCGGCGCGGACGGGGTGGGCTCGGCGGTCCGAGCGGGTCTGGGTGCGCACGCGGCCGGCCCCGCGGAGCGCGTCACCGGACTGGTCTACGTCGGCGGCACGGCCCGGGCGGGCGCGCTGCCCGCCTCCGCGTCCTCGCCGGGCACGTTGCAGTTCCTCTTCGGGCGCGACTGCTTCCTCGCGTACGCGATCCTGGAGGACGGCACCACCGGGTGGTTCGCGAACCCCCGCGTCCCCGTCCCCCGGCGCGGGTCCGCCCCGGACGCGCCGCTCGCGTCGGAGGACTGGGCGCGCCTGCTGCTGCGGCTCGGCGCCCGCGACGCGCTGCCGCTCGAGCACCTCATCCCGGCGTCCCCGGATCTGGATGCACGGCTCCCGCGCCCGGAGGCGCCTCCCGCGTGGGGCTCGCGCCGCGTCGTCCTGGTCGGCGACGCCGCGCACGCCATCTCCCCGTCGTCCGGCCAGGGCGCGTCCCTCGCGCTCGAGGACGCCGCCGTGCTCGGTCGCCTCCTCGCCGCGGGCACGGACCCGGCCGACCTCGTGGCGCAGCTCGCGCTCCGCCGCCAGGAGAGGGTCGCGTACGTGATCCAGCAGGGGCGCTGGCTCGACGGGATCAAGCTCCTCGGGCCGGTGGGCGCCGCGGTGCGGGATCGCGTGATCATGCCGCTCGCCGACCGCAGATCCGCGCGAGGCGGCGCCGGGGCCGGGGCCGAGCTCTACGACTTCGTCGTGGGGTGACGGCGCGGGCGCGTCACGCCACCCGCGCGTCCGCCCCGCGCACCCGCAGCATCAGCAGCAGCCCCGCGAGCAGCACGATCACGATGCCGATGACCCCGAAGCGCGTGTCGCCCGTGATCGCCACCGCGATGCCGAAGAGGCCGGGCGCGAGGAACGAGACCGCGCGGCCGGTGGTCGTGTAGAGGCCGAACATCTCGCCCTCGCGGCCGGCGGGGGAGATGCGCGCGAGGAAGGTGCGGCTCGACGACTGCACGGGCCCCACGAACAGGCAGAGGAACAGGCCCGTCGCCCAGAAGCCGGCCTTGGCGTCGCCGACGAACAGCACCGCGGATCCGCCGACGATGAGGCAGACGAGCGAGACGAGGATCACCGGCTTCGCGCCGAACCGGTCGTCGAACCACCCGGCCGCGAACGTGCCGATGCCCGCCACCACGTTCGCCGCGACCCCGAAGAGCAGCACCTCGGTGGTCGAGAACCCGAAGACCTGCGCCGCGATGATCGCCCCGAACGTGAACACCGCCGCGAGCCCGTCGCGGAACACCGCGCTCGCGAGCAGGAACACGAGCACGCGCGGCGACTCCCGGTAGAGCTCCGCGATCCGGCGGAACAGCGTGCCGTACGACGCGAGGATGCCCTGCCGCTTCCGCCCCGGCGTCGCCGGGATCTCGGGCACGCCCACCAGCACGGGTATCGAGAACACCGCGCACCAGATCGCCGCCACGAGGATCGCGATGCGCACGTCGAGCGCGCCGCCCGCCGCCCCCGAGGGCAGGCCGAGGAGCCCGGACGCGCCGGGCGTCCCGAAGTCGAAGAGGAACAGGCCGAGCAGCAGCGCGAGCAGCACGATCCCGCCCACGTAGCCCATGCCCCAGCCGAGGCCGGACACGCGGCCGACCGTGCGCGGCGTGCTCACCTGCACGAGCATCGCGTTGTAGTTCACGCTCGCGAACTCGAAGAACACGTTGCCGGTCGCGAGCAGCACGGCGCCGAGCCACAGGTACGAGGGCACGGGCTCGACGAACACCATGCCGAGCATCGCGAGCACGACGATCCCGGTGTTGATCCCGAGCCAGAGGCGCCGGCGCCCGGACCCGTCGGAGCGCTGCCCGAGCACGGGCGCGAGCACCGCGATGAGGAGGCCGGCGAGGGTGAGCGCGAGCGAGATGACGCCGGAGGTGTCGGCCTTCGCGGCCACGAGCGCCGGGTTCCGCGCGTCGTCGCCCGCGGCCGCGACGATGGCGGGATCCACGAACAGGCTGCTCGCGAGGTACGTGCTGAAGACGAACGTGGTGACCACGGCGTTGAAGGCCGCCGATCCCCAGTCCCACAGCGCCCACGCGGCGACCCGTCGGCGGGGAGGGGCGGCGGGCTCGTCGATGCGTCCGGGCGCGGCGGTGCTCATGGTCGCAACCTAGTCGTTGGACGTGTCGCGGCAGGGTCGCCGGGCGCCCGGGTCCGCCCCTACGCTGGCCCGATGGACGGACCCCTCGACGGCGGCGACATGAACCGCGTCGAGCGGCAGGGCGACACCGTCACCCGCGACGCCGGCCCCTGGACCCCGACCGTGCACCGCTGGCTCCGGCACCTCGCGCTCGCGGGCGTCGACGGGATCCCGCAGCCGCTCGGCATCGAGGGCGGCCGCGAGCGGCTCACCTTCATGCACGGCGACGTGCCCGTCTACCCGCTGCCCGACTGGATCTGGGCCGACGACGTCCTCGTCCAGGCCGGCCGCCGCCTCCGCGAGCTGCACGACGCGAGCGTCGGCTTCATGCTGGGCGGCGCCGTCTGGCAGTCGGAGGTCAAGGTGCCGAGCGAGGTGATCTGCCACAACGACTTCGCGCCGCACAACCTCGTCTTCGCCGACGGCCGCCTCACGGGCGTCATCGACATGGACATGGCCTCGCCCGGCCCGCGCATCTGGGACATCGCGTACCTCGCCACGCGCGCGGTGCCGCTGTCCGGCTCCGCGCAGGACGGCGCACCCGGCATGGACGACGCCCGCCGCCGCGTCGCGCTGCTCCTCGACGCGTACGGATCCGACGCGACCTGGGCGGACGTGCTGCGGATCGCGATCCTGCGCCTCCACGACCTCGCGGAGATCTCGCTCGCGAAGGCCGACGAGCTCGGCAAGCCGCACCTCCGCGACGACGCCGCGTACTACTCGGCCGACGCCGCGTTCCTCCGCGGGATCCTCGACGCCGAGCGCGCGCACCCCGGCCCGGCCTGAGGCCTCAGCCGCGCGCGATCCGCCCGGCGACCTCCCGCAGCACGTCCGCGTCCTCGTAGGCCAGCTCCATCCCGGCCGCGTCGGCCACCGGGAACCACGCGACGCGCTGCCCCTCGGTGAGCCGGATGTCCTCCGCCGCCACGTCGAGCCGGGCCGTGAACGTGTGCTCGATGCCGTAGGAGCGCGTGCGCGTCATGAGGTGCGCGACCTCCGCGGGCGGGATCCGCGCGCCCAGCTCCTCCTCGACCTCCCGCACGATGCACGCGAGCGGCGTCTCGCCCGGCTCGAGCATGCCGCCGGGGATCGCCCACATGCCGGGGAAGGGGATGGTGGGGATGTCGTCGCGCAGCTGCAGCAGGATCCGCCCGGCCGCGTCGACGAGCACCACCTGGCAGCCCTCGCTCGGGGCGCGGCCGTCGCTCACGCGGATGCGCCCGCGTCCGGCCCGTCGATGGTGTGCGCCGTCATCGCGATCGCGGCGCGCGCGATGTCCTCGGCCGTCTCCTCGGTGCCGAGCGCGGGGGAGGCCCGCAGCGCGACGGCGGCCGCCGTGCGGTAGTCGGCCTCCATGCGCGCGAGGGTCTTCCGGCCGGTGGCGGTGAGCTCGAGGAAGACGCTGCGGCGGTCCTTCGGGTTCGGCACGCGGTCGAGGTGGCCGGCGCCGACCAGCCGGTCGATCACGGCGGTCACCGCGCCGGTGCCCATCGAGATCTCGGCGGCCAGGTGCTTGGGGGTCATCCGGTGGAGCTCGCCGACCACGCTGATCACGGTCAGGTCGGTCACGTTCACCCCGATGTCCTGCGCGATGCGCGTGCGCAGGTGGCGCTGCGCGGTCTCGACCATGTGCAGCGCGTTGGCGAGCGCGTCCACGGCCGCGGCGTCGTCGCGGCGACGGGCAGCGGTTCTCTCCGGGCTCATGTCGGGTGTCCCTGCGTCGGGGGATCCGGCGGATCCACGGGCGGTCCAGCGACTGTAACGCGCCCCGCGGGGCCGCGATCCCCTCGGCGAACGCCCACCCCCCGCAATGGGGGGATTGCACGGAATCTGAGTATCTGTATATTCGAGGTACTTGCACAGCGAGTCACCGAGCTCCCTCCCCAGGGGCTCACCCCTTCCCTCCTCCTACAGACCCGGAGTCAGACCATGTCGCACCACATCGCCGCCGCCGCCACGACCAAGCGCGTCCGCTTCGCCCCGCTCGCCATCGCCGGCGGCGTCGCCGCCGCCGTCCTCCTCTCCGTCTCGATGTCCGGCACGCTGTCGGGCTTCGTCGCCTCGATCACCAACGACACCAACACGGCCGCCTCCGGCTCGCTCGTCATGCAGGAGTCGCAGGCCGGTGCCACCGGCACCCCGACCGTCACCTGCCTCAGCACGAGCGCCACCGGCGGGGTCGACTCCAACGCCGCCACCTGCTCCACCATCAACAAGTTCGGCGGCTCGACCACGATGATCCCCGGCCAGACGGTCACGAGCGTCGTGAACATCAAGAACGTCGGCTCGTCGAAGGCCTCGACCTTCACGCTGACCCCGGGCGCCGCCTGCTCGCAGTTCAAGAACGGCACCGTCAACGGCTCGGCCACCGACTTCTGCGCCAAGCTCAACGTCGTCATCACCGCCGCCGGCACCAGCGCGCCCGTCTACTCCGGCACCGCCGCGGCGCTCGCCGGCTCATCGGCCAAGACGCTGACCGCGCTCGCCGCGAACGGCAGCACCGACTTCACCTTCGCCGTCACGCTCGACTCCTCCGCCGGCAACGCGTACCAGGGCCTCGGCGCCTCGCTGCCCCTCACCTGGACCTTCGCCAGCTAGCTCCCCCACCGGTCCCCCAGCCGGATCCCCCCGCGGGGCCGCCGAGAGGCGGCCCCGCACCCCGTCCCCTCCAAGCCCCTGACCCGGGAGGCGCACCATGACCGACATCCAGGACCGCCCGACCGCCCCGTCGGTCGACACCACGACGGCCGACGTCCCGCCGACCGACACCGCGGCGATCGACGCCCCCGAGCTCGACCTCGCGCTGGAGCTCGACCTCGACGTCGAGCTGGGCCACGAGCTCGACCTCCTCGCGGACGACCCGCACCGCGAACCCGTCGGCCCCGCCGTGCCCGTCCTCCCCGTGCCCGTCGCGACCCGCCGCGCGGCACGCGCCACCCGCACGATCCGCCGCCGCACCGTCCTCATGTGGGCGGCCACCGTCCTCCTCACCGCCCTCGTCGCGACGACGCTCCTGTTCCAGGCGTCCGGCGGGCGCTGGTTCGTCGTGCAGACCCCGTCGATGGGCACCACGGCCCCCGTCGGCACGCTGCTCCTCACGACCCCCGTCCTCCTCCAGGACGTGCGGGTCGGCGACGTCGTCAGCTTCCACCCCTCCACCACCCCGGACGAGACCTACACGCACCGCGTCATCGCGGTCGACGCCGACGGTCTCACCACGCAGGGCGACATCAACGGCGCGGTGGATCCCTGGAAGACCGACCAGGCGCACCTCGTCGGCGAGGCCACCACGATCCTCCCGGGCTTCGGCTGGCTCGCGAAGGGCGTGCCGCTGCTCGTGGCCGGCATGGTCATCGTCATGGTGCTGACCCGCCTCATCGGCTCGCCGACCCACCGCGCCTCCCTGCGCATGCTGGGCGGCGCACTGGTCGCCGCGTTCACGGTCTTCCTGCTCAAGCCCTTCGTCGGCCTCGTCGTGCTCGACGCCGCCACCCGCGGCAGCGACGTCGAGGCGACCATCGTCTCCACCGGCATGCTCCCCATCCGCATCGCAGCCGAGGGCGGCACCCACGCCACGCTCGCCGCCGGCCAGGTCGGCACGATCACCGCCCCCGCTGGCGAGGCGGGTCGCTTCTACGACGTGTCCTCCACGCTCGACCTGCCGCTGTGGGGCTGGATCCTCTTCGCCGTCCTCTGCGCGCTCCCCCTCCTCGCCACGCTGATCGTCGGCCTGCCCGCCGAGCGCGAGGAGCGTCGCGCGTGAGCGTCACCGCCCGCCTGGCCGGGATCGCCGCCTCCGTCTCCGCGGTCGCCCTCGGCGCCGTGCTCCTCCTCGCGCCCGGCACGAGCGGCGCGTACTCGGCCGCCATCACCAACACGAACAACACGGCCGCGTCCTCCGCCGCCTTCTTCACCTGCTCGAGCGCCTTCGCGGCCGACCGCGCCAACGCCCTCTTCGCGTACCCGCTCAACGAGGCGACCGGATCCACGACCGCCGTCGACGCCGCCACCGGCTCCTACCCGGGCACCTACCGCGGCGGCATGACGAGCGACACGACCAGCGCCCGCGCCTGCGCGCGCGACACCGGCGGCGCGTACGTGCTCGACGGCAGCGACTTCGTCACGAACGGGCTGCAGGCGCAGGGGCCGGCGACGTTCAGCACCGAGGTGTGGTTCAGGACGACCGTCAAGGGCGGCAAGCTCATCGGCTTCGGCAACTCGCGGGCCGGCTCCTCCTCCGCCTACGACCGCCACACCTACGTCTCCACGACGGGCCAGCTGGCCTTCGGCACGTACAACGGCGGCTACCAGACGATCACGAGCCCGGCCAACGTGGCCGACGGCGCTTGGCACCACGTGGTCGCCACGATGTCGCCCGGCACGGGCATGACGCTCTACCTCGACGGCGCCCGCGTCGCCCAGAACACGGGCTTCACCGCACCGGAGAGCAACAGCGGCTACTGGCGCATCGGCTACGACAACACGTCGGGGTGGCCGAACGCGGGATCCAACTACCTCGTCGGCAGCATGCGGTTCGCGGCCGTGTACAAGACGGCGCTCACGGCGACGCAGGTGCAGAACCACTACACCGCCGGCCGCTGACGCGACGACGGGACGGCCGCATGACCGTCCCGTCGTCCGTGCGTGCGTCGGATCAGCTCGCGGGCACCACGTCCCAGTGCTCGCGGATGAGGTTGCCGTCGACCCGGAAGATGTCGGCGGCGAGGAACGGGTCGTCCGCCTTCGCGCCGACCGGCTGCGAGAAGGTCCAGACGAGGTCGCCGTCGGCGATCGAGATCACGGACTGCTGCGCCGGGAACTGCGCGCCCCCGGAGAAGAAGGCCTTGAGCGCCGCGGTGCCGTTCGCGGCGACCGTGTTGTGCTGCAGGTACGCCGGGTCGAAGGAGCGGTCGAGCACGCTCGCGTCGTGATCCCGGAAGAGCGTGTCGTAGGCGCCCACGGCCAGCTGCCGGTTCGCCTCCTCCTGCTGCTCGGTGAGCTCGGGCGCGTCGGCCTTGCCCTGGTAGAGGTCGCTGAACATCGTGTTCGTGTTGCCGCTCGCGGGCTTCCCCTGGGGGATCGGCTGGTCGAACGTCCAGCGCGCGGTGACCTTGCCGTCCGCGAGGCGGAAGAGGTCGACCGCGGCCTCGCCGGTGCGCTCGTCGTCCGGGTTGGACGCGACCTGCCAGTGCACGGCCACGAGGTCGCCGTCGGCGGCGATGTGCTTGATGACGGCGTGCGCGCCGGGCACGCGCTGGTGCGCGGTGGCGAACTCGTCGAGCACGCCGCTGGGGCCGGCCTTCGCCCCGACGCCGTTCGCGGTCGAGTCGGGAGCGACGGCCGCCAGCACGGCCGCCTGGGCGCCGGCGGAGGCGGGATCCGGGAACGCGTCGGTGAAGAGCGTCGAGATGACGGTCGCGTTCCGGTCCTCGGTGTCGGAGTCGGTGCGATCGGCCGTCGTGCCGCCGTCGCCCGCCGGGGCGGAGGTGGAGGTGGCGACGGCGGTGGTCGCGTCGGGGGTGGTGTCGGTGGCTGCCGAGGCCGCGCCCGGCGCCGAGCAGCCGGCGAGGACGACCACGCCGGCGAGGGCGGCGGTGCCGCGGGCGAGCAGGGAGACGGGGATTCGTTGAATGCTCATGCACATAGGGTGCGGCCCGCGGCTGGAAGTCTCCGATGTGCATGGATGCGGCGCCCATCGGGCGTTCCTGATAGCGCGAGCACGACCCGCGTCGTCCGCTCACGATCGCGCGCGGCGGCCCGCCCGCCCGATCGCCCCTCCGTTCCGAAGGCCATGCACCGGGTCCGAGTCACCCGGCAGGGGCCCCCTCGCTGCGCATGCGAGGGGGCTTCCCTGCGCTCGGGGCCGACGGCTCCCGCGTGCGCGTCCCCCTGCTGGCTGTGGCCTCCTCCCCGGCGCACGACGAACGGCCCGGCGTCGAGGGCCGGGCCGTTCGCGGTGGTGCGTCCCGGCGGTGCCGGGTGGGGTGCTACTTGGTGTTGACGGTGATCTTGGCGATGCCGACGACGAGCTGGTCGGTGACGGCGGTGGTGCCGAAGGTGCTGTTCAGCAGCGACGCGGCGTCGGGGCTGACCTTGACCGTGGTGCCCTCGAGGACGGCGTTGTCGCCCTCCATCTGGAGGGGCTTCAGGGTCGTGCCGTCGAGGTTGAAGATGTAGACGTCCTTCATCACGGCGCCGTCGCCGACCTGGACGGATCCGGTGAGGCGGCTGGTGCCGGGGTCGATGACGAAGTCGGTGAGCTTCACGACCGTGGAGCCGGCGGTGAGGCT
>NZ_JADKRR010000003.1:0-159067 GCF_015351105.1 Clavibacter sp. VKM Ac-2872
CGGCGACAAGAGGAGACATTACGCGGACCACCCCACCCCCGCAAAACAACCCGCATCCCGGGCGTGTCGCGAAGGTGGATCAGAGGAAGGGCGGATCAGGCGTCGATTCCGCGGACGGTGAGGCCCGCGAGCGTCTTCTTTCCCCGGCGGATCACGGCGAAACGGCCGTGCAGGAGATCGTCCACGACGGCGGCCGCATCGCCCACGGCGACGTTGTTCACGTAGACGCCCCCCTGCGTGATCGCGCGCCGAGCCTCCCCCGCGCTCGAGACGAGACCGGTGTCGACGAGGGCCTGGATGACCGAGGTGCCGGCCGCGATCTCCGCGGACGGCAGCTCCCCCAGCGCCGCGTGGAGCGTCGGCTCGTCGAGCGCGCTCAGCTCGCCCTGGCCGAACAGCGCCTGCGCCGCGGCGATCGCGGCCTCGGTCGCCGCGATGCCGTGCACCAACGTCGTCACCTCCCATGCCAGCGCGCGCTGCGCCTCGCGGCGGAAGGGCTCGGCCTCCACGGCGCGCGCCAGCTCCTCGATCCGCGCCCGGTCGAGGAACGTGAAGAGGCGCAGGCGGTGGATCACGTCCCCGTCCTCCGTGTTGAGCCAGAACTGGTAGAACGCGTACGGGCTCGTGAGATCGGGGTCGAGCCACACCGCGTTGCCCTCGCTCTTGCCGAACTTGGTGCCGTCGGAGTTGGTGATCAGGGGCGTGCCGATGGCGTGCGCCGTGCTCCGCTCGCTGCGGCGGATCAGGTCGGTGCCGCTGGTGAGGTTGCCCCACTGGTCGCTGCCGCCGGTCTGCAGCACGCAGCCGTACGTCCGGTGCAGCTCCCGGAAGTCGAGGCCCTGCAGGATCTGGTAGCTGAACTCGGTGTAGCTGATGCCCTCGTCGGAGTTCAGTCGCGCGCTCACCGCGTCCTTCTTGAGCATGGTGCCCACCCGGAAGTGCTTGCCCACCTCCCGGAGGAAGTCGATGGCGCTCAGCGGCGCCGTCCAGTCGAGGTTGTTCACGATGCGCACGGCGTTGTCGCCCTCGGGGCTGAGGAATGCCGACACCTGCGCCTGCACGCGGCCCACCCAGTCCGCGACCACCTCCGGGCTGTTGAGGGTGCGCTCCGCCGTCGGCCGGGGATCGCCGATGAGGCCCGTCGAGCCGCCCACGAGTCCGAGCGGCCGGTGCCCGGCCAGCTGGAGGCGGCGCATGAGGAGCAGCTGCACGAGGTTGCCGAGGTGCAGGCTCGGCGCGGTCGGGTCGAAGCCGCAGTAGTACGTGATCGGCGGACCGGACAGCAGCTCCTTCAGCGCATCCTGGTCCGTGGAGACGTGCACGTACCCGCGCCAGACGATCTCCTCCCACACGTCCTCGAAGGACGGGTCGTTGCGCTGGGAGGAGAGGAGGTCGGGGTCGGCGTTCGTCACGCGATCACGGTATCAGCGCGGCATCGCCGGGCGCGGGACGCGGCGCGAGCCGAGGGACGGCGTCGTCGGTGGTCCGCGGCATGCTCGTGTCCACCGGGGGATGAGCACATCAATCCGCTGTCATTGATCAGCATGAGTCAAGTGCAGGGCATTGATGTGCCATGATCAACCTCAGGGACTTGAGGAGAGCGCATGTTCGTCATCACGGCCGACCAGAAGGCCAGCCGGCACGACATCGACCGTGCCGGGACCGGACGCGACGACCTCGCGGCACGCTACGCGGGCCGCCTGGCGCTCCCGGTCGACCGCACGTCCGGCGATGAGGTTCAGGCGCTCGTCGACGACGCCGCCACCGCGCTCGACATGGTGCTGCTGCTCACGCGCGCCGGGCACTGGAGCGTCGGCCTGGGCATCGGGACGGTGCGGACCCCCCTCCCCCGGGCGACGCGCGAGGCGACGGGGCCGGCGTTCATCGCCGCCCGCGACGCCGTCACCGCCGCCAAGCGCAGCGCGACGCGGTTCGCCCTCGCCACGGATCCGCCGACCACGCGCGCCGGCGACGGCCCCGCACCCGGGCCTCCCGGCTCCGCGGAGGTGGAGGCGCTCATCACCCTGCTGCTGCTCGCGCGGGATCGGCGCACCCCGCAGGGCTGGGACGTCGTGGACCGCATGTCCGACGGCGGGACGCAGCGCGAGGTCGCCGCCGAGCTGGGGATCACCCCGCAGGCGGTGAGCACGCGGCTGCGCACGACCGGGTGGCGAGCCGAGCGCGCCGCGATCCCCGGGCTCGTGGCGCTGCTGGCGCTCCTGGACGCCGGCGCCTCGACGGCCGGGTCCGCGGCGGCGACGCGGGACGGAGGCCGCTCATGATCGCCGCGGGCACCCCGGCGGAGGTCGCCGTCTGGATCGCCCTCTGCGTGCTCACCACCGCGGCCCTCGTGCTCGCCCTGCTGGCCGTGCGCTCCCCGCGCACGGGGACGGTCGCCGGGGCCGCCGCGGCCCTCGCCGCCGCGGTGGTGCTGGGACTCGCGCTCGACGGCCTCGCGTCCCCGCTGGTCGTCGGGTACCTCGGGCTCGTCGCCGTCGTGCTCGCGGTGCTGGGCGGCGGGTCCGCGTCCACCGTCGTGCTGGCCCTCGCGACGCGCGGGTCGGTTCCGCCCGGTGCGTACGGCGGGATCCTGGTCGCGCCGCGCGGGCAGGAGGACGGGCCGTCCGCGCTGCGTCGGCCGACCCGTGAGGTGCTGCGCGGCGGCGCGACGATCGGCATGCTCGAGCGGCTGGCCGTCGTGGCCGTCATCCTCGCCGGGTACCCGGAGGCGCTGGCGGTCGTCATCGCCATCAAGGGCGTCGGCCGCTTCTCGGAGCTCGGCGAAGCGGCGGAGGCCCGCGAGCGCTTCATCATCGGCACGCTCGTCAGCTGGCTGTGGGCCGCGACGTGCGCGGCGGTCGTGCTCGTCGTCCGCTAGCCGGCGGGCCAGCACCCCTCAGCGGCGGACGCGGGCGACGTGCGCGCGATACGGCGAGACCGTGGGGTCGCCGGGCACCCAGAACCGCCACGGGAAGAGCTCGCCGGATCCGCCCGGGCCGGACACGCCGACGCGCGGGCCCGATGCCGGCAGCGCGAGCGGGGCGTCCGGCATGACGAGCCGGTAGGGCGCCGCGTCGAGCGGAGCGCCGTCGTCGGACAGCGGGATGCCGAGCGCGACGGCGAGGCGCGCGGGGCCGCGCGCCAGGTCGCGATCGCGGACGGCGGCACCCCGGCGGCGCTGGGCGAGCTCGGCGCCCTCGACGATCTCCCCCGCGCGCAGCAGGACCCCCGCGCTCGTCCCCTCGGGCCCGCAGACGATGTTCGCGCACGTGTGCATGCCGTACGTGAAGTACGCGTAGAGACGGGCCGGCGGGCCGAACATGGTCGCGTTGCGCGCCCGCTTCCCGCGGAAGGCGTGCGATCCGGGATCCTCGCCCACCCCGCGGTACGCCTCCACCTCGGTGAGGCGGACGGAGACGCGCCCCTCCTCGGAGTCGCGCGACAGGGTGGCGCCGAGGAGCGCGGGCGCCACCTCGACCGCGTCGCGCGCGAAGAAGGCCGCGTCGATCACGCCGGGATCAGATCAGCTCGCCGTTGAGGCTCGCGACGACCACGACGAAGACCAGCACGGCGACGGCCACCCCGACGACCAGCGGCAGGAGCCACCGGTGCCGCGGCTCCGGTCGCTCGGGACGGCGGCCGTTCGAGAGCGTCACGCCGACGCCTGCGACGACGACGCCCGGCGCTCGGCCGCGGCATCGGCTCGCGCGCGCAGTTCGGCCACGCGACGCACCAGCTCGGCGCGCTGCTCGTCGACCCGGACGCGGGCGGTGCCGCCGACGCCGTCGCGGCTCGCCACCGACCCCTCGATGCTCAGGACCTCGCGGACCTCCGGCACCAGGTGCGGCGAGACCGCCCGCAGGTCCTCGTCGGTCAGATCCTCGAGGCCGACGCCCCGGGACTCCGCGAGCTTCACGAGCTCGCCCGTGATCTCGTGCGCATCCCGGAAGGCCACGCGGTGCTTCACCAGCCACTCGGCCACGTCGGTCGCGAGCGAGAAGCCCTGCGGGGCGAGCTCGGCCATGCGGTCGACATCGAAGCGGAGCGTCGCGATCATGCCGGTGAACGCGGGCAGCAGCACCTCGAGGGTCTGCACCGAGTCGAAGACCGGCTCCTTGTCCTCCTGGAGGTCGCGGTTGTACGCGAGCGGGAGCCCCTTGAGGGTCGCGAGCAGGCCAGACAGGTTGCCGATGAGGCGACCCGACTTGCCGCGTGCGAGCTCCGCGATGTCGGGGTTCTTCTTCTGCGGCATGATCGACGACCCCGTCGAGTACGAGTCGCTCAGCGTGACGAACCCGAACTCGCGCGTGTTCCAGAGGATGATCTCCTCGCTCAGGCGCGACAGGTCGATGCCGACCTGGGCGAGCACGAACGCGAACTCGGCCACGATGTCGCGGGCCGCCGTGCCGTCGATGGAGTTCTCGGAGCTGCGCGCGAAGCCGAGGTCGCGGGCGACCGCGCCGGCGTCGAGGCCGAGGGTCGAGCCCGCGAGCGCGCCGGATCCGTAGGGCGAGACGTCGGCGCGCGCATCCCAGTCGGCGAGGCGCTCGAGGTCGCGGACCAGCGGCCAGCAGTGCGCGAGCAGGTGGTGCGCGAGGAGCACCGGCTGCGCGTGCTGCAGGTGCGTGCGGCCGGGCATGATCGCGCCGCCCGCCGCCTCGGCCTGCGCGGCCAGCGCGTCGACGAGCTGCACGAGCATCGCGTGGATCACCGCCGCGTGGTCGCGCAGGTACATGCGGACGAGCGTCGCGATCTGGTCGTTGCGGCTGCGACCCGCCCGGAGCTTGCCGCCGAGCTCGGTGCCCGCGATGTCCATGAGGCCGCGCTCGAGGGCGCCGTGCACGTCCTCGTCGGCCTCGGACGCGACGAGCGCGCCCGACCGGACGCGGTCCTCGAGGGTGTCGAGCGCCTGCAGCATGGCCTGCCGCTCGGCGTCCGACAGGTAGCCCGCGGACGCGAGAGCACGGGCGTGCGCCCGGGATCCGGCGATGTCGTACGGCGCCAGCTGCCAGTCGAAGTGCGTCGAGCGGCTGAGCGCCACGAGCTCCGGCGACGGGCCGCCGGCGAAGCGGCCGCCCCAGAGGGCGCCCGCCTCGCCCGCGCGGGAGGACGGATCCGTGCTCTCGGTCATGCGGCTACTCCGCGGCGGGCGCGGGGTCGGCCGCCAGCGCGGCCTGCTCGACCGCGAGGTCGCGACGCGCCGAGATCTTGCTCGGCAGCGACCACAGCTCGATGAAGCCCTTGGACAGCGACTGGTCGAACGTGTCGCCCGTGTCGTAGGTGGCGAGGTCGAAGTCGTACAGGCTCGACTCGCTGCGGCGGCCGGTGACGACCGCGCGTCCACCGCGGAGCGTCATGCGGATGTCGCCGGAGACGTGGCGCTGCGAGTCCTCGATGAAGGCGTCGAGCGAGCGCTTGAGGCCGGAGAACCAGAGTCCGTCGTAGACGAGGTTCGCCCAGTCCTTCTCGACGCCGCGCTTGTAGCGGCCGAGGTCGCGCTCGATGGTGAGGCTCTCGAGCTCCTCGTGCGCCTCGATGAGCGTCATGGCTGCGGGGGCCTCGTAGACCTCGCGGCTCTTGATGCCGACGAGGCGGTCCTCCACCACGTCGATGCGGCCGATGCCGTGCGCGCCGGCGGCGGCGTTGAGCTCCTGGACGATGCGCAGCGGCGAGTAGCGGACGCCGTCGATCGCGACGGGGACGCCCGCCTCGAACGTGATGGTCACCTCGGTGGCGTCGCGCAGCACGTCCGGGTCCTGCGTGTACTCGTAGAGGTCCTCGATGGGGCCGTTCCACGGGTCCTCGAGGAAGCCGGTCTCGACCGCGCGGCCCCAGACGTTCTTGTCGATCGAGTAGGGGCTCTTCTTGCTCTGCTCGATGGGCAGGTCGTGCTCGTTCGCGTAGACGATGGCCTTGTCGCGCGTGAGGGCGAGGTCGCGGACGGGCGCGATGGAGGTGAGGTCGGGGGCGAGCGCGGCGACGGCGGCCTCGAATCGCACCTGGTCGTTGCCCTTGCCGGTGCAGCCGTGCGCGACGCTGTTCGCGCCGAGCTCGTGGGCGACGCGCGCGAGGTGCTTGGCGATCAGCGGACGGCTCAGGCCCGAGACCAGCGGGTAGCGCTTCTGGTAGAGCGCGTTGGCCTTGAGCGCGGGGACGATGTAGTCGTCCGCGAACTCGTCCTTGGCGTCCACCACGACGGCCTCGACCGCGCCGCAGTCGAGCGCGCGCTGCCGGATGACCTCCATGTCCTCGCCGCCCTGGCCGACGTCGACCGCGAGGGCCACGACCTCCTTGCCGGTCGCGTCCTTGAGCCAGCCGATGCCGACCGAGGTGTCGAGTCCGCCGGAATATGCCAGTACCACGCGTTCGGCCATGCCGTTCTCCGTTTCGTTGCTGAGGTGTCTCGGGGTGTGGGGCTGCGTCAGGACTGGCGCAGGAGCCAGACGAGCAGCGCCTTCTGGGCGTGGAGGCGGTTCTCCGCCTCGTCCCAGACCACCGATCGCGGGCCGTCGATGACCTCGGAGGCCACCTCGTACTCGCGGTCGGCGGGAAGGCAGTGCAGGAAGATCGCGTCGTCGACCGCGTGCTCCATGAGCTCGGTCGTGACCTGGTAGGCGCCGAGCTCGGCGAGCCGCACGGCCTTCTCCTCCTCGCGGCCCATCGACACCCAGGTGTCGGTGACCACGACGTCGGCGCCCGTGACGGCCTCGACCGGATCCGTGAGGACGCGGACGGACCCGCCCGTGGACGCGGCGATGCGTCCGGCGTCCGCGACGACGGCCTCCGACGGCACGTAGCCGGCGGGTGCCGCGATGCGGACGTGCATGCCCGCGGTCGCGCCGGCGAGGAGGTAGGACTGCGCCATGTTGCAGGCGCCGTCGCCCAGGAACGTGAGGGTCTGGCCGGCGGGGTCGCCGCGGTGCTCCCGGATGGTGAGGAGGTCGGCGAGGAGCTGGCACGGGTGGAAGTCGTCGGACAGGGCGTTGACGACGGGGACCGTGGTGCCCGCGGCCATCTCCTCGAGGCCGGACTGCGCGTAGGTGCGCCAGACGATGGCCGCGACCTGGCGCTCGAGCACGCGCGCGGTGTCGCTCGCGGTCTCCTTGCCGCCCAGCTGGCTGTTGGCGGTGCTGATCACGAGCGGGACGCCCCCGAGGTCCGCGATGCCGACGGCGAAGGAGACGCGCGTGCGGGTCGAGGACTTGTCGAAGATCACGGCGACCGTCTGCGGACCCGCGAGGGGGCGCTCGGACCAGCGCTCGCGCTTCAGCTGCACCGCCAGGTCGAGCACCTCGGCCTGCTCGGCCGGGCTCAGGTCGTCGTCGCGCAGGAAGTGGCGGGTCATCGCATCGCTCGCTCTCGGGGGACTCGGGGGTCCGACAAGCCTAGGGGACGTGCGGGGGCGGATCCGTCCGCGGGCACCCCCGCGCGGGGGTGCCCGCCGACGGGTGCGGCGGGAGGCGCGGACGCTCGTGCCGGCCGGCTCCCGCCCGGGTCAGCGCAGGTGCGCCAGCGCTCGGCCGAAGCGCTCGCGGAAGTCGCGCACCTCGGCGTCGCCGACGATGAGCGGCGGCGCGATGCGGAGGCTGCGGGCGTTCGGCGCGTTGATGATGAGCCCCTCGCCGAGCGCGGCGGCCGCGATGCGCCCGCCGTCGTCGTGGTGCAGGCCCACGCCGATGAGGAGGCCGCGGCCCCGCACCTCGGCGATGAGCGGGGAGTCGAGGCCGGTGATGGCGGCGCGGATCTCCTCGCCGCGGCGCGCGGCGTTCTCCACGAGCCCGGCGTCCTCGATCTCGGCGAGCACCGCGTTCCCCGCGGCGGTCGCGAGCGGGTTGCCGCCGAACGTGGATCCGTGCTGGCCCTTCTGCAGGAGGTCGGCCGCGGCGTCGAAGGCGACGAGCGCGCCGATCGGGACGCCGCCCGCGATGCCCTTGGCGATCGTGACCGCGTCGGGCCGGACGCCCTCGTGCTCGTAGGCGAACCAGCGGCCCGTGCGGCCGACGCCGGTCTGGATCTCGTCGAGGATCAGCAGCGCCCCGTGCTCGCGCGTGAGCTCGCGGGCGCGGCGGAGGAAGCCCGCCGGCAGGTCGACCACGCCGGCCTCGCCCTGGATCGGCTCGAGGATGAGCGCCTGGACGGTGTCGTCGATGGCCGCCTCGAGCGCCTCCATCGTGGGCTCGATGTGCTCGACGCCGCCGGGGAGCGGGAGGAACGGGGCCTGGAGCGCGGGCTGCCCGGTGAGCGCGAGCGCGCCCATCGTGCGGCCGTGGAACGAGCCCTGGAGCGTGATGACGCGCGTGCGCTGCGCGGATCCGTTGCGGCGCGCGAGCTTGAAGGCCGCCTCGTTCGCCTCGGCGCCCGAGTTGCCGAAGTAGACGCGACCCGTGTCGCCCGCGCCCGTGATGCGGCGGAGGCGCTCGGCGAGCGCGATCTGCGGCGGCGTCGCGAAGTAGTTGGACACGTGGGCGAGCGTCGAGACCTGCTCGGTGACCGCGCGGATCAGCGCCGGGTGCGCGTGCCCGAGCGAGTTGACGGCGATGCCGGCGAGGAAGTCGAGGTACTCGCGCCCCGTCGAGTCCCACACGCGGCAGCCCTCGCCGCGCACCAGCATGGCGAGCGGCGGGGGCGACGAGCGCATCATGGCGGCCTGGAACCGGTCGGACCACTCGCTCTCGGTCTGCGTGGTGCGCCGTTCTGGCTGGGTCGTGGTCATGCGGGCACGACCTCCGTTCCGATTCCGTTCGTGGTGAAGATCTCGAGGAGCATGGAGTGCGGGATGCGGCCGTCGATGATGGCGGCCTTGGCCACTCCCCCGTCGACGGCCTCGAGGCACGCCGCCATCTTGGGGATCATTCCGGATTCCAGCGAGGGCAGCAGCGCGCGGAGCTCGTCCGCGCGGATGTCGGAGACGAGCGATCCGCGGTCGGGCCAGTCGCGGTAGAGGCCGGCGACGTCGGTCAGGATCACGAGCTTCTCGGCGCCGAGGGCCACGGCGAGCGCGGCCGCCGCGGCGTCGGCGTTGACGTTGAGGGAGACAGCAGGGTCGGACTCGTCCGGCGCGATGGAGGAGACGACGGGGATGCGGCCGGCGTCGAGCTGCGCGAGCACGGCCGTGGTGTCGACGGAGACGACGTCGCCCACCAGGCCGAGGTCGACCTCGACGCCGTCGACGACCGCGCCGCGCCGGCGGCCGGTGAACAGCCCGGCGTCCTCGCCCGACACGGCCGCAGCCAACGGGCCGTGCGCGTTGATGCCGCGCACGACGTCGCGGCTGACCTGCCCGGTGAGCACCATGCGGACGACCTCGAGCACCTCGGGCGTGGTGACGCGGTATCCCCCGCGGAACTCGCTCTCGATGCCGAGGCGCGTGAGCATGGCGCTGATCTGCGGCCCCCCGCCGTGCACGACGACCGGACGCAGCCCGGCGTAGCGGAGGTACACCACGTCCTCCGCGAAGGTGCGCGTGAGCTCCTCGTCGACCATGGCGTTGCCGCCGAACTTCACGACCACGATGCGGTCGTGGAACCGCTGCAGCCACGAGAGCGACTCGATGAGGGTCGCGGCCTTCGACTCGGCCTGCGCCTGGTCGCGGTCGGCCGCGTCCTGCGTGATGGCGGTCACGTCCGTCCCGTCTGCGTCGCCCATCAGCTGGCGTACGCGCTGTTCTCGTGCACGTAGTCGTGCGTGAGGTCGTTGGTGAGGATGGTCGCGGTGGCGTGGCCCGCGTGCAGGTCGATGAGCACGTGCACCGCGCGCGGGTGCAGGTCGACCAGGTCGCGGCTCTCGTGCGGCTCGCCCGCCCGGCACACCTGGACGCCGTTGATGGCGACGTCGATGCCGTAGGGGTCGAACGCGGCGCCCGTCGTGCCGACCGCCGCGAGCACGCGGCCCCAGTTGGGGTCGTTGCCGAAGACGGCGGCCTTGAAGAGGTTGCTGCGGGCGACCGCGCGGCCCACCTCGACGGCGTCCGCGTCGGACGCCGCGTGCACGACCTCGATGGCGATGTCGTGCGACGCGCCCTCGGCGTCGGCCTGCAGCTGCTCGGCCAGGTCGGCGCACACGGAGGTGAGCGCGGACTGGAAGGCGACCGCGTCGGGGACCACGCCGGACGCGCCGCTCGCCAGGAGCGTGACCTGGTCGTTGGTCGACATGCAGCCGTCGGAGTCGAGGCGGTCGAACGTGACGCGCGTGGCCTCGCGGAGCGCGGCGTCGAGCGCGGCGGCGTCGAGGTCCGCGTCGGTCGTGATGACGACCAGCATCGTCGCGAGGCCCGGCGCCAGCATGCCCGCGCCCTTGGCCATGCCGCCCACGGTCCAGCCGGCGTCGGACGCGCGGACGGACTGCTTGGGCTTCGTGTCGGTGGTCATGATGGCGCGCGCCGCGTCGTCCCCGCCGCCCTCGGAGAGCGCGACGGAGACGCGGGCGACCCCGTCCTCGAGCTTGTCGAGCGGGAGCTGCTCGCCGATGAGGCCCGTGCTGCAGACGAGCACGTCGCCGCTGGAGACGTCGAGCGCGCGGCCGACCGCCTCGGCGGTGGCGTGCGTGACCTGGAACCCGCGGGATCCGGTGTAGCAGTTGGCCCCGCCCGAGTTGAGGACGACGGCGCTGACCCGGCCGTCGCCGATGACCTGACGCGACCACAGGATGGGGTTGGCCTGGCAGCGGTTGCTGGTGAACACCGCGGCGGCGGCCTGCGACGGGCCGGTGTTGCGGACGAGGGCGACGTCGAGCGCGCCCGTGGACTTGAGTCCGGCGGCGACCCCCGCGGCGACGAAGCCGCGCGCGGCGGTGACGCTCACGGGGCCACCCCGTTCACCGGGAGGCCGAGATGCTCGGGGAGGCCGAGCGCGATGTTGGCCGACTGGATCGCCGCGCCCGCCGTGCCCTTCACCAGGTTGTCGATGGCCGTGACCGTGACGACGCGGCCCGCGACCTCGTCGATGGCGAGGCCAACGAGGGCCGTGTTGGATCCCGTGACGTCGGACACGTTCGGGAACGACCCCTCCGGGAGCAGGTGCACGAACGGCTCGTCGGCGTACGCGAGCTCCCACGCGGCGCGCACGTCGTGCGCGGAGAACCCGGGCGCGAGGCGCGCGGTGGCCGTGGCGAGGATCCCCCGGGCCATCGGCACGAGCACGGGCGTGAACGACACGCTCACGTGCCCGCCGCCCGCCGTCTCCAGGTTCTGCCGGATCTCCGGCGTGTGGCGGTGGGTGCCCCCGACCGCGTACGCGCTCGCGGATCCGAGGATCTCGCTGGCCAGCAGGTTCGTGCGGAGCGAGCGTCCCGCGCCGGACGGGCCGACCGCCAGCACGGCGACGATGTCCTCCGGCTCGATGACGCCCGCGCGGATGCCGGGCTGCAGGCCCAGCGTGATGGCGGTGACGTTGCAGCCGGGCACCGCGATGCGCTTCACGCCCGACAGGCGCGTGCGCTGGGTGCCGCCCTCCTCCGCGTGCAGCAGCTCGGGCAGGCCGTACGGCCAGGCGCCCGCGAAGTCGCCGCCGTAGAACGCGTCCCACGCGGCCTCGTCGACCAGGCGGTGATCGGCGCCGCAGTCGACCACGAGCGTCTGGTCGTCGAGCTCGGCCGTGATCGCCCCGGACTTGCCGTGCGGCAGCGCGAGGAAGACCACGTCATGGCCGGCCAGCTGCTCGGCGGTCGTCTCGACGAAGGTGCGGTCGGCGTACGAGGTGAGGTGCGGGTGCACCTGACGCAGCCGCTCGCCCGCGTTCTGGAAGGCGGTGAGCGTCTGGACCTCGAGGCGCGGGTGGTCGGCGAGCAGGCGGAGGAGCTCCCCGCCGGCATAGCCGCTCGCGCCCGCGACGGCGACTGAGAATGACATGCCTCAAATCTAGTGCCGGTGCCGGAGGGGTCCCGGCGACCGCCCGGGCGACGCCTACTCGCGGAGCGCCGCGCCGAAGCGCTCGGCGGCCAGCCGCACGGATCCGTCGCGCGCCTCGCTCGCCTCGGCCGCCGTGAGGGTGCGGTCGGGAGCGCGGAAGCGGAGCGCGAACGTCAGCGAGCGGGTGCCGTCCGCGACGCCTGCACCGCGGTAGTCGTCCACCAGCCGGGCGGACTCGAGCAGCTCGCCCGCGCCCTCGATCACCGTGCGGAGGAGCTGCCCCGCCGGGACCTCGAGCGGCACGACGAGGCTGAGGTCCTGCGTGGCGACGGGCATCGAGGTGAGCGTGCGCACCTCGACCGCGCCGCCCGCCAGCTCCACGAGCCGGTCGAGGTCGACCTCGGCGAGCGCCACGCGCTCGGGCAGGTCGAGCTCGGCGGCGAGCGCGGGCAGCAGCTCGCCGGCGAAGCCCACGATGACGGGACCGTCCGCGGTCACGACCTCGACCGCGGCCGTGCGTCCCGGGTGCATCGCGATGTGCGCCCCCTGCTCGAAGCGGATCTCCACGCCCACCGCGTGCGCGAGCTGCCGGACGGCGTCGAGCGCGTCGACGAGTCCCGCGCGCTGCGCCGGGGTGCCCGGCTGCTTCGGCACGGCATCGCCGAGGATCAGCACGCCGACGTGGCGCGGCTGCGGCGGGATGCCCGCGTCGAGGGCGCGGAGCGCGTCCGGGTCGGGGCGCGCGGCGCCCGGCGGCATCTCGGGAGAGCCGTAGGCGACGCCGGCGCGGGGCAGGAACACGGTGCCGGTCTCGAAGACCGCGAGGTCGGTGGACCCGCGCGACAGGTTGCGCCGGGCGATGTCGATGAGCCCCGGCAGCAGCGAGCGGCGGAGGAACGGGAACGCGACGTCGAGAGGGTTCGCGAGGCGCACGGCGGGCGCGTCGTCGCGGTCGGCCGCGCCGAAGCGCGCGTTCTGCGCCTCGGAGGAGAACGGCGATCCCATCACCTCGGTGAGCCCGCCCGCGGCGAGCGCGATCGAGGCCTGGCGTCGGAGGCGCTGCGCGGCGGTGAGGCCGCGGCCGGGGGGGGCGACGGGCAGAACGGCGGGGATCCGGTCGTAGCCGACGATGCGCGCGACCTCCTCCACGAGGTCCGCGCGGTCGCGCAGGTCCGGGCGCCAGGTCGGCGGCGTGACGACGAGCACGCCGTCGCGCTCCTCCAGCGCGCAGCCCACGTCGACGAGCGCGTGGCGCACCTCCTCCGCCGTGTAGTCGACGCCCACGAGCGACGCCGGGTAGCCCATGGGCAGCTCGATCGCCGCGCGCGGCGCGGTCGTGTCGAGGATCGAGCCGAGGCCCTCGGCGTGGCCCCCGGCGAGCTCCTCGAGGAGCTGCACGGCGCGCGCCGCGGCGGCGGGCGCGATCCGCGGGTCCACGCCCCGCTCGAAGCGCTTGGACGCCTCGCTCGGCAGCTTGTGCCGGCGGGCCGTGCGCGCGATCGACACGGGGTCGAAGCCCGCCGCCTCGATCAGCACGCGGCTCGTGCCGGCGCCGATCTCGGTGGCCGCGCCGCCCATGACGCCCGCGAGCCCGACCGGGCCCGAGTCGTCCGCGATGACGAGGTCCTCGACGTGGAGCGCGCGCTCGCGCCCGTCGAGCGTGACGAGCGTCTCGCCCTCGGTCGCGCGGCGGACGACGATGCCGCCCTGCAGCCGGTCGAGGTCGTACGCGTGCAGCGGCTGGCCGAGCTCGAGCATGACGTAGTTGGTGATGTCCACGGCGAGCGAGATCGACCGCACGCCCGCGAGGGTGAGCCGGGACACCATCCACGGCGGCGTGGGCCGGGAGAGGTCGATGCCGGAGACCACGCGCGTGACGAACACGTCCGCGCCCGCGCGTCCGCGGATCGGGGCGGCGTCGTCGACGCGCACCTCCACGCCCGGGACGGGTGCGTCGGCCGCGAGCAGCGCGAGCGCGTCGGCGGGGTCGGTGAACGCGGCGCCCGTGGCGTGCGCGTACTCCCGGGCGATGCCGCGGATCGAGAACGCGTAGCCGCGGTCGGGCGTGACGTTGACCTCGACCGCGCGGTCGTCGAGGTGCAGGAGCGCGAGCGCGTCCGTGCCGACCTCGGGGTCGAGGCCGAGCGAGGAGAGGACGAGGATCCCGTCGTGCTCCTCCCCCAGGCCGAGCTCCCGCGACGACGCGATCATGCCGTCCGACACATGCCCGTACGTCTTCCGCGCGCTGATGGGGAACGGCCCGGGGAGCACCGCGCCGGGCAGGCTCACCACGACCTTGTCCCCGACGGCGAAGTTGTGCGCGCCGCAGACGATGCCGCGCACGTCCGCGCCGCCGTCGGCCGCCGTGGCGCCCTCGGGCGCGACGCGGACGGAGCACCAGTTGATGGTCTTGCCGTTGGTCTGCGGCTCGGGGCTCGCCTCGAGCACCTGCCCGACGACGACGGGGCCGGAGATCGAGAACGCGTGCACGTCCTCCTCCTCGAGGCCCACCTTCACGAGGGCGGCGTGGACGTCCTCGGGGGTGACCCCCGCGGGGAGCTCGACGTGCTCGCCGAGCCAGCTGATCGGGATCCTCACGACTACACCACCATCCCGAACTGCGCGCCGAATCGGATATCGCCCTCGACGATGTCGCGCATGTCGGAGAGGTCGTTGCGGAACATGAGGGTGCGCTCGGTGCCCATGCCGAACGCGAAGCCCTGGTACTCGTCGGGGTCGATGCCCGCCGAGCGCAGCACGTTCGGGTTCACCATGCCGCAGCCGCCCCACTCGATCCAGCGGGGTCCGCCCGCGGCGGCCGGGTGCCAGACGTCCATCTCGGCGCTCGGCTCGGTGAAGGGGAAGTAGTTGGGGCGCAGGCGGATGCGCGCGTCCTCGCCGAACATCGACCGCGCGAAGTGCTCGAGCGTGCCGCGCAGGTGCGCCATGGTGAGGCCGCGGTCGATCGCGATGCCCTCGATCTGGCGGAACGCGGGCGTGTGCGTCGCGTCGAGCTCGTCGCTGCGGAAGGTGCGGCCCTGCGCGATCGTGTACACGGGCAGCTCGTCGGCGAGCAGCGTGCGGATCTGCACGGGCGACGTGTGCGTGCGCAGCACCAGGTGCGCGTCGGTCGGATCCACGTAGAAGGAGTCCTGCATCGCTCGCGCCGGGTGGTCAGGCGGGAAGTTGAGCGCGTCGAAGTTGAACCACTCGCTCTCGAGCTCGGGGCCCTCGTTCACCTGCCACCCCATCCCGACGAAGATGTCCGCGATGCGCTCCTCGAGCATGGTGAGCGGATGGCGGGCACCGGCGCGCCAGCGGCTCGGCAGCGCGGTGACGTCGACGGCCTCGGCGACGAGCCGCTCGGCGGCCTCCTGCTCCTGGATCTCCGACTCGCGCGCCTGGAACGCCTGCGTGACGCGGGCGCGCGACTGGCCGACGAGCTTGCCGGCCTCCTTGCGCTGTTCGGGCGGCAGCGAGCGGAGCGATCCGTTCAGCCGGGCGAGCGGCGACGCCTCGCCGATGTGGGCGGAGCGGGCCTCGGCGAGCGACGCGGAGCCGGTGGTCGCGGCGAGCGCGGCCATCGCCTGCTCCACGGCGGCGCCGACGGTCTCCTCGGAGATCTGGGGTTCGGACATGAGGCCCGAGTCTACCGAGCGGGTGCGTCGCTCCCGGCCCGCGCCGGGCCCCCGCGAGACGGCTACGCGCCCTGCGAGGTCCCGGCGGCGACGGTCTTGGCCACGCGCGGTCCGCGCTTCCGGGCCAGGCGCCGCGCGACGGTCGACACCGTGAGGTTCAGCACGAGGTACATGCCCACCATGACCACGAAGATCGGCAGCGAGTTGGCGCGGCTCGTGGCCTCGAGGATCAGCTCGCCCTGCTTGGTGAGGCCGACGAGGCTGACGATCGTGCCGAGCGCCGTGTCCTTGATGAGCACCACGAGCTGGGCGACGATGATCGGCAGCATCGTCCGGAACGCCTGCGGGAACTCCACCAGCAGCCGGTTCTGCAGCGGCCGGAGCCCGATCGCCAGCCCGGCCTCGCGCTGTCCGCGCGGCAGGCCGAGGATGCCCGAGCGCAGCGCCTCGCCGATGATCGCGCCGTTGTAGAGCGTCAGCGCGGTGACCACCGACCAGTAGGGGCCGATCGGGAAGATCAAGTAGATGAACAGCATCATCAGCAGCACGGGCATGCCGCGGAAGAACTCGAGCACGACGGTGACGGCGTAGCGGATCACCCGGTGCTCGCTCATCCGGAGGAGCGCGAGCACCATGCCGAGCAGGATCGCGAGCACGGCGGCGACCGCGGCCGACTGCAGGACGACCCACAGGCCCTTGAGCAGCAGGCCCCAGACGAGCGGGTCGTTGAGCACGAGCCAGATGTCGGGGCTGAACTGGCCCGCCTGCTGCAGCTTCACGGCGGCGAACGCGAGCACGGCGGCCACGATCACGCCCGTCACGACGGAGAGGATGCGGGAGCGACGGCGGGCACGGGGGCCTGGCACGTCGTAGAGGACCTGGCTCATCGGGAGACCGCCACTCGCTTCTCGAGGTGGTCCGCCAGCTGGCCGAGCGGGACCGTGATGATGAGGTAGAAGAACGCGACGCCCACGAACACCCAGACGACCGCGTTCCCGTTGGCGTTCGCGACGTCGCGGCCCACGTTGAACAGCTCGTAGATGAAGTAGGCGCCCGCGATCGACGTGTTCTTGGTGAGCGCGATGACGACGTTGATCAGCGGCGGGATGACCGTGCGCACGGCCTGCGGCAGGATCACCGACCCCAGCGTCTGCGAGAACGTGAGCCCGATGCTGCGCGCGGCCTCGGCCTGGCCGACCGGCACGCTGTTGATGCCGGAGCGGATCGCCTCGGCGAAGAACGGCGCCGTGTAGAGCGTGAGCGCGAGCACCGCGGCCGTCATGAACGGCAGCGCGCCCGAGATCGACGTGATCACGACGCTGAAGAAGGTGAACACGAGCAGCAGCGGGGTGTTCCGCAGCAGCTCGACGTAGATGGTGGAGGTGGCGCGCAGGCTGGCGACGGGCGAGATCCTCATCGCGGCGATCACGACCCCGAGCGGGAGGGCGAACAGCACGGTGAGGCCGAGGAGGCGCAGCGTGCCGCCGAACCCCCGCAGGAACACGTCGAGATTGTCGAGGATCACATCCACGGCGCACCTCCTATGGTCTGCGCCCGGCGCGGCCGGGCGATGGCGGATCCGGGCTCGGGTGCCCGGACGAGGGAGGGTCCCGCGCGCGCCTCGGCGCACGCGGGACCCGGTGGGACTAGTAGCGGTCGATCGCCGGCGGCTGCGGCGTCTCGATGACCGTGCCGGCCGTCGCCTCGAACAGGCGCGCCCAGGTGCCGTCGTCGTAGGCCTCCTGCAGCGTGTCGTTGATGAAGGTGCGGAACGCCTCGTCGCCCTTGGCGATGCCGATGCCATAGGGCTCCTGGGTGAAGGTCTCGCCGTCGCCGACGAGCTTGAACTCGCCCTCGTTCTGGTCGATGAAGCCGGAGAGGATCACGTTGTCCGTCGTGACCGCGGACACCTGGCCGTTGCGCAGCGGGTCGAGGCACTTGCTGTAGACGTCGGTCGGCACGACGACCGCGCCGAACGTGGCCTCGATGTTCGCGGCGGGGGTGGATCCGGCGACGGAGCAGACCTGCTTGCCGCGGACGTCCTCGGGCGTGTTGATCGTGGTGTCGTCCGCGAGGACCATGAGCGCCTGGCCGGCGACGTAGTACGGGCCCGCGAAGTCGACGACCTCCTTGCGCTTGTCGTTGATCGTGTAGGTCGCGACGACCGCGTCGACCGAGCCGTTCTGGATGAAGGGCTCGCGGTTCGCGGACACCGTCTCGGTGAACTTGATCGAGTCGAAGGGGATGCCCATCTTGCTGGCGACGAGCGCCGCGATGGCGACGTCGAAGCCCGCGGGCTTGCCGTCGAGGCCCGCGAGACCGAAGAGCGGCTGGTCGAACTTGGTGCCGACCTTCATCTCGCCCGCCGCCGCGAGGCGCGCCATCGTGGTGCCCTCGTCGAACGTCGGGTTCTCCGCGAGCGCGAGCTTGTAGGGGCCGTCGCCGTTCTCGGGGGCGTTCGTGCCGGCGTCGATGCCGCTGTTCGACGCGCTGCCGGCGGCGCCGCAGCCCGTGAGGGCGACGACGACGATCGCGGCGGCCGCGGCGAGGGTCAGTTTCCTGTTCTTCATGGTTCCCGTTTCTCTGCTGGTGAGGTGGATGACGGACGCGATGGGGATCGCTCGTGGTGCGTGGTGCGGGTCGTGCCGTGGTGCGGCGCCCGGACGCGCCTGCCTCGGCGGCGCCCGGATGCGGGTGCGGGAGGGCGCGTGCCCTCCGCGCGCGTCAGTGGGCGAGGATCTTGGAGAGGAAGTCCTGCGCGCGGGGGCTCTGCGGGTCGTCGAAGAACGCCTGGGGGGTGGTGTCCTCCTCGATGGCGCCGTCGGCCATGAAGATCACGCGGTCCGCGGCCTTGCGGGCGAAGCCCATCTCGTGGGTGACGACCATCATCGTCATGCCGTCCTTCGCGAGGCCGACCATCACGTCGAGGACCTCGGTGATCATCTCGGGGTCGAGCGCGGAGGTCGGCTCGTCGAGGAGGATCAGCTTCGGGTCCATCGCGAGCGCCCGGGCGATCGCGACGCGCTGCTGCTGGCCGCCGGAGAGCTGGGCCGGCATCTTCTGCGCCTGGTTGGCGACGCCGACGCGGTCGAGGAGCTCCATCGCCCGCTTCTCCGCCTCGGCCTTGCCCTGCTTCCGCACCTTGATGGGGCCGAGGGTCACGTTCTCGAGCACGGTCTTGTGCGCGAAGAGGTTGAAGGACTGGAACACCATGCCGACGTCGGCGCGCAGGCGCGCGAGCTCGGCGCCCTCGGCCGGGAGGTACTGGCCGTCGATGGTGATGGTGCCGTCGTCGATGGTCTCGAGCCGGTTGATCGCGCGGCACAGCGTGGACTTGCCGGATCCGCTGGGGCCGATGACGACGACGACCTCACCACGGTTGACCGTGGTCGAGATGTCCTTGAGGACGTGCAGGTCCCCGAAGTGCTTGTTGACGTGGGATACGACGACCAGGGGCTCGCCGACCGCTGCTGCGGCGGGCGAGGCGGGGTCCGCCGTCGGGCTCTGCTCCATGCGAACACCATATCCGTGACGGTGTTTCGTCCGCGTTTCCGCGGGGCATCGTCACCCCATCGTGACGCGTGGGCCGCTTTTCCGCCGATCAGGGGCAGTGTGGGCGCCCGTCGGATGACCAGGCACGCGACAGGTGTCCGGCGCGCGAGGGTCAGGTGCGCTGCGCGAACGCCGACTCGTAGAGGCAGACGGACGCGGCCGTCGCGAGGTTCATGGACTCCGCCTGGCCGTAGATCGGCACCACCACGGCGCGGTCGGCGAGGGCGAGGTGCTCGTCCTGGAGGCCGCGCGCCTCGTTGCCGAAGAGCCACGCGGTGGGGCCGGCGAGGCCGCCCGAGGTCCGCTCCGCGAGGAGGTCGTCGCCCTTCACATCCGCGGCGAGGACCTGCAGCCCCGCCGCCTTCACGCGCTCGAGCACGGCGTCGAGCTCGGGCATGATCGCGACCGGCAGGTGGAAGAGCGAGCCCGTCGTCGCGCGTACGACCTTGGGGTTGTAGAGGTCGACGGAGCGGCCCGTGAGGATCACCGCGTCGGCTCCCGCGGCGTCGGCCGCGCGGATGATGGTGCCCGCGTTGCCGGGGTCGCGCACCTCCTCGAGGATCGCGATGAGGCGCGGCCCGTCGCCGAGGATCTGCTTGAGCGAGGTCGGGAACTGCCGGCACACGCCCACCACGCCCTGCGGCGTGACGGTGTCGGCCATCGAGGCGATCACGTCCTCGGTGACGAACTCCACCTCGACGTCCGCCTCCCGGACGGCGCGCGCGAGGTCCGGGTAGCGATCGAGGGCCGTGGGGGTCGCGAACAGCTCCTGGACGAGGTCCGGACGGAAGGCGAGCGCCTCGGAGACGGCCTGCGGCCCCTCGAGGAGGAAGAGGCCCGTGTCGGCGCGCGCATCCCGCTTCGCGAGCTTGGCGACGCCACGGACACGCGGGGAGCGGGGGTTGTCGAGCATGGCCCAACACTAACGGCGCGCCCCCGGATGGGGACGCGCCGTCGGCGGTGGGGCGGGATGCGCTAGGCGTTCGCCGCGACCTTGGGGGCCGAGGTGTTCGCGGGCAGGGCGGCCTTGGCCGTCTGCACGAGGGACGCGAACGTCGCGGGCTCGTGGACCGCGAGCTCCGCGAGGATGCGGCGGTCGACCTGGACGCCGGCGAGCGACAGACCCTGGATGAGGCGGTTGTACGTCAGGCCGTTCGCGCGGGCCGCGGCGTTGATGCGCTGGATCCAGAGGCGACGGAACTCGCCCTTCTTCGCACGGCGGTCGCGGTACGCGTAGACGAGGGAGTGGGTGACCTGCTCCTTGGCCTTGCGGTACAGGCGCGAGCGCTGCCCGCGGTAGCCGGCGGCGCGCTCGAGGATGACCCGACGCTTCTTGTGGGCGTTGACGGCCCTCTTGACTCTTGCCATTTCAGTGATTCCTATTCGAGTTCAGGTGTCGCGGACGACGAGGGGCCTAGCGGCCGAGGAGCTTCTTGGCGACCTTCATGTCGGCCTTGGCCAGCGGCTGGTCCTGGTTGAGTCGCGCCTTGCGCCCGGAGGACTTGACCTCGAGGTTGTGCCGCATGCCCGCCTGCTGCTTCATGATCTTGCCGCTGCCGGTGATCTTGAAACGCTTCTTGGCACCCGAGTGGGTCTTCTGCTTAGGCATTGTTCTCTTCTCTCGCTTCTCGTGCGCTCGCCTTGGTGGCGTCGCGCTTCGCGTTGGCCTCGGCCTTGGCCTCGGACTTGTTCTTGTGCGGTCCGATGACCATGACCATGTTGCGGCCGTCGATCGTGGGGGTGGACTCGACGCTGCCGAACTCGGCGACGTCCTCCGCGAACATCTTGAGCAGTCGCACGCCCTGGTCCGGACGCGACTGCTCGCGCCCGCGGAACAGGATCATGGCCTTGACCTTGTCGCCGTCCTGCAGGAAGCCCTCGGCGCGCTTGCGCTTGGTCTCGTAGTCGTGCTTGTCGATCTTCAGGCGGAAGCGCACCTCCTTGAGGATGGTGTTCGCCTGGTTGCGACGAGCTTCCTTGGCCTTCTGCGCGGCCTCGTACTTGAACTTGCCGTAGTCCATGATCTTCGCCACGGGGGGCTTGGAATTGGGCGCGACCTCCACGAGGTCGAGGTCGGCTTCCTGCGCGAGCCGGAGTGCGACGTCGATGGATACGACGCCGACCTGCTCGCCTGCTGGGCCAACGAGGCGAACCTCGGGAACTCGGATTCGATCGTTGGTACGGGGATCGCTGATGGACTGCTCCTATTCGTGTCTTCGGGTGGCCCGGCGGCGGTGTGCCGCTCGAAACGAGACGAGGAGAGTTCTTCACCAGGGTGCGACGGTACGTCGTACTCGGCAACACGCCCTTCCCCGCTCTTCAGCGGGGCTCCCGTCCTCCGGCCCCGGTGAGGGAGCCGTGCGGACGGGGGAGCGAAATCGACCCGGTAACCTATGGAGGCGGTCAAGCGCGGGTGGGAGATCAATCCTCTTTCGAACCGGGACTGTGACAGCCCCGGAGCCGTCGATCAGCATAGCAGACGCCGGCACCGCCCCGGAAGGGCGGGCGTCGTCCGCATCCCGGAGCCGTCCGGCGCCATCCGGCCGCCCCGAGCAGGAGGACAGACATGACCGACCCGACCCCCGACCCCGCGACGACCGCGGCCGACGCGCACGTCCACCGGTTCGAGGAGCCCGCCGCGGCGACCGGCTCGGGCGCGAGCGGATCCGCGACGGGCGTCGCCGACGACGACACCGCGGACTTCGTCGCCGACCAGTACGCGCGCGACATCGCGGAGGTCTCCGCCGTCGAGGTCATCACGACCACGGCGGTCCACCTCATGAGCGCCGCCGCCGTGAAGTGCGGCCTCGCCGACGACCCCGCCACGCAGACCGACCTCGCCGAGGCGCGGAAGCTGATCATCTCGCTCGCGGGCCTCGTCACCGCCGCCTCCCCGGAGCTCGGCGACCAGCACGCGCGCAGCCTCCGCGACGGCCTGCGCTCGCTGCAGCTCGCGTTCCGCGAGGCGTCCCCGTATCCCGACGCCGTGGGCAAGGGACCGGGCGAGAAGTACACCGGGCCGGTCTCCTAGGCGCACGGCTCCGCGGTGCGGCTGCCCGGCGCCTCGACGGCGGAGCGCGACTGGCGGGCTCAGCCGGCGGAGGTGACGCGGAGCCCCATGCTGTCGACGCGGTCCGCGAGCACCGCGCTCCGGGACCACTCCCCCTGCACCCGCGCGAGCAGCGCGTCGAGCGCCGGACGGTCGAGGCCGTCGACGAGCTCGAGCGCGACCACCAGCTCGGGCCCCTCGAGGCGCGCGCGCGGATCCCCCGGCGCGACGCTCAGCCCCACGACCGCCGGCTCGTCGGCGACGCTCGCGCGGAGCGCCCGGACGACCTCCGGGTCCTCCGGGCTGGGGATCCACGGCAGCGACCGCGCGACCGCCCACACGGCCGGCCGGCGCAGCACGAACTCGGTGTCGGACATCGGGTCGACGACCACGAGGTCGGTCTCCTCGCTCGCCGCCGCCAGCGCGACGCGGACGGCGTCGGCGGGCACGGGGCGCGCCTTCGCGTTCCACTTCCCCATCGCCGCGACGGACGTGAAGACGGGCATCACGGTCCGGCCGTCGGGGCCGGCGACCGTGATGATCGACAGCTCGGCGCTCTTGTCGGCCTTCAGGCCGTGCGCGCCCTCGCCCTCCTCGCCGAGGCGCGCCACGAGCGGGATCAGCAGGCGCGCGTCGCGGAGCGCGTCCACGACCGCGGCCTGGCCGACCTCACCGCGACCGTGGCGCGCGAGCGCCTCCGCGACGGCGGGTGGCGCGGAGCCGTCGTCGTCCGGGAAGGGGGTCGGCTCGAACGAGCGGCCCGCCCACGGGGTCCCGGCCGAGTCGGCGTGCGGGGTGGATCCGGTCATCGATCCCCGGCGACGTCGAGCGCCTCGCCGAGCGTGAACGCGCCCGCGTAGAGGGCCTTGCCGACGATGGCGCCCTCCAGCCCGAGCGGCACGAGCTCGCGGAGCGCGGCGATGTCGTCGAGGCTCGAGACGCCGCCGGAGGCGACGACCGGGCGCTCGGTGCGCTCCAGCACCTCGCGGAGCAGCTGGAGGTTCGGGCCCTGGAGCGTGCCGTCCTTGGTGACGTCGGTGACCACGTAGCGCGCGCACCCCGCGTCCTCGAGGCGCTCGAGCACCTCCCAGATGTCGCCGCCGTCCTTCGTCCAGCCGCGCGCCGAGAGCGTGCGGCCGCGGACGTCGAGCCCGACAGCCACGGACTCGCCGTGCTGGGCGATGACGCTGGCCGCCCACTCGGGGTTCTCCAGCGCCGCCGTGCCGAGGTTGATGCGCGTCGCGCCGCTCTCGAGCGCCACGTCGAGCGACCGGTCGTCGCGGATGCCGCCGGACAGCTCGATCTGCACGCCGTCGATGGCGCGGATCACGCGGGAGATGACCGACAGGTTGTCACCGCGGCCGAACGCCGCGTCGAGGTCGACGAGGTGCAGCCACTCGGCACCCTGCTCCGCCCAGTCGCGGGCGGCGTCGACGGGGTCGCCGTAACCGGTCTCCGTGCCGGCGGCGCCCTGCGTGAGGCGGACGGCCTGGCCGCCCGCCACGTCCACGGCGGGCAGGAGGGTCAGACGGGGCGTGCGGGTGAACTCGCTCATGGGGGCCTTCCATCGATCGTGCGGGCGGGCGGCGCCGTCGGCGACGGCGGATGCGGGTGCGGAGCGTCAGGCGGCGCGGAGGGTGCCGAGCCAGTTCGTGAGCAGCCGGATCCCCGCCGCTCCCGACTTCTCGGGGTGGAACTGCGTCGCGGAGAGCGGGCCGTTCTCGACCGCCGCGACGAACCGCTCGCCGTGCGTGGCCCAGGTGACGCGGGGCGCCGGCAGCGGCGGGAGCGGATCGATGCCCCACGTGCGGGCGGCGTAGGAGTGCACGAAGTAGAAGCGCTCCTCCTCGAGACCCGCGAACAGCGCCGAGCCCGCGGGCACGTCGACCGCGTTCCAGCCCATGTGCGGGAGGACGTCGGACCGGATGCGATCCACGGTGCCGGGCCACTCCCCCAGCCCGGCCACGTCGACGTCGCGCTCCACGCCGCGGTCGAACATGACCTGCATGCCGACGCAGATGCCGAGGACGGGCCGGCCACCCGCGAGACGGCGGTCGACGACGCGGTCGCCGCCTGCGGTCCGCAGGGCCGACATGACGGCCGAGAACGCGCCGACCCCGGGGACGAGGAGGCCGTCGGCCTCGTGCGCCCGCTTCGGGTCGCCCGTCAGCTCGACGTCCGCGCCCGCGAGCTCCAGCGCCTTGACGGCGGAATGGACGTTGCCGCTGCCGTAGTCGAGGACGACGACGGAGGGACGACTCACAGCGCGCCCTTCGTGGACGGGATGCCGGACACCCGCGGGTCGAGCTCCTTGGCCTGGCGGAAGGCCCGGGCGAACGACTTGAACTCCGCCTCCGCGATGTGGTGGGGGTCACGCCCTCCGAGGACGGTGACGTGCACGGTGAGGCCCGCGTGGAAGGCGATGGCCTCGAAGACGTGACGGACCATGGATCCGGTGAAGTGACCGCCGATGAGGTGCATCTCGAAGCCGGCGGGCTCGCCCGAGTGCACGAGGAACGGACGACCCGAGATGTCCACGACCGACTGCACCAGGGCCTCGTCGAGCGGCACGAGCGCGTCGCCGAAGCGCGCGATGCCGGACTTGTCGCCGAGGGCCTCGCGGATGGCCTGGCCGAGCACGATCCCCACGTCCTCCACGGTGTGGTGCACGTCGATGTGCGTGTCGCCCGTGGCGGTGACCTTCAGATCGGTGAGCGAGTGCTTCGCGAAGGCGGTGAGCATGTGGTCGTAGAAGGGCACCGATGTGCTGATCTCGGAGGCACCGGTGCCGTCGAGGTCGAGCTGGAGGTCGATGCTGGACTCGCTGGTCTGCCGCGTGACGTGCGCGGTGCGCGCGAGGGTGCTCATGGGCTCCATGCTACCGATCGCATCCCGTCCACCGGCCGCGCTCCCGGCCGCCACCGGGAGCACGTCGAGGGATCGCCCGCCGTGCGTGACGACCGACGCGACGCCGCCCGAGGGTCAGTGGGCGTACTGGGCGGGGACGGCGAGCTGCTGGCCCGCCGCGACATCCGACGAGGGCAGTCGGTTGAGGTCGACGACCGACGCGATGACGTCACGCGGGTCGGCCGAGGGAGCGATCTCCTCGGCGAGATCCCAGAGGGACTGGCCGCTGGAGACGGTGACGTACTCGAACGTCGTGCCCGATGCATCCTTCGACGCCACGGCGGCGCCGCCGTTGAGCGCGACGAGTCCCACGCCGAACGCGAGCGGGGCCGCGACCAGGGCGGTGAGGACGACGCGCCCTCGGCGCGTGATGCGCAGGCGCGTGCGGGGCGCGACGGCTGCCTCCGTGACGGGTGCTGCGGCGGTGACGGGTGCTGCGGCGGTGACGGCGGGGGTGGTTGCTGTGGTGTCCATGGTGACCTCTCGTGCGAGACGGTGGGGCGTCGATGCGACGCGCTCGGCGGTGCAGTGCGGTACGGCATGCGATGCGGGTCGGGCAGCTCGCACCCGGCTCTCGGCCGGGAGAGCCGGGTGCGAAGCTGTGTTCCGAACATACATTCGAAACCAGCCATCCGCAAGCCCCGATCGCCTCGATCCGGCCATCCGGCGCACGACACGCTCGAACAGGTGTTTGTACGAGGTGCCTCGGCTGGATACAGTTTCGAGTGCCTGGTGTCCATTCCATCGGGCACCACCGACATCGCCCCCGCGAGGGCGTCGGCCCGCCGGGCCGCACGCGCCGCGGCGGCGTCGGCGACGAGAGGCGGGCCGTGGCATGACGGACGAGCGAGCAGCGGGAGGCGGCGCGACGAGGCGCCGCAAGAGCCTCAGCGACAAGCAGATCTCGATCCTGGAGTTCATCCAGCGCACGATCGCCGGCCAGGGCTACCCGCCGAGCATGCGCGAGATCGGCGACGCCGTCGGCCTCGCCTCCCTGTCGAGCGTCACCCACCAGCTCAACCAGCTCGAGCTCTCCGGCTACCTCCGGCGCGACCCGAACCGCCCGCGCGCCCTCGAGGTCCTCATCGACCTGCCGGGTTCCGGCGCAGCGGAGAGCGGAGAGCCGTCGACGCCCGTGGGCGACGCCGCCATGGTGCCCATGGTCGGCCGCATCGCCGCCGGCATCCCCATCACCGCCGAGCAGATGGTCGAGGAGGTCTTCCCCCTCCCCCGTCAGCTCGTCGGCAAGGGCGACCTCTTCATGCTGCGCGTCGTCGGCGACTCCATGATCGACGCGGCCATCTGCGACGGCGACTGGGTCGTGGTGCGCCAGCAGAAGACCGCCGAGAACGGGGACATCGTCGCCGCCATGCTCGACGACGAGGCCACCGTCAAGGTGTTCCGCCAGCGCGACGGCCACACCTGGCTCCTCCCCCGCAACAGCGCCTTCGAGCCGATCCTCGGCGACTTCGCCGAGGTGGTCGGCAAGGTCGTGGCGGTCATGCGCTCCGTCTGATCTCCGCGCACGACGCAGGAGAGCGGCCGGTCCCCGAGGGGGGCCGGCCGCTCTCCTGCGTGCGATGGACGCGCGGGCGCCGCGCCTGTCAGACCGCGGGGACCACCGCGTACGCCTGGACCTGCGCCTGCTGCTCGGCCGTCACGAGCGCGCGCACGCGCGTGCCCTCCTCGACGTACGAGGTCTCGAGCACCTTCGCGCCGTCGTGCAGCATGGCGACGACCTCGCCGTGCTCGAACGGCACCAGGAGGTCGACCTCGATGGTCGGCTGCGGGAGCAGCTCCGCGATGCGACGCCGGAGCTCCTCCACGCCCTCGCCCGTGCGGGCCGAGACGAAGATGCCCTGGGGTGCCAGGCCGCGCAGGACGACGCGGTCGCCGTCGGAGGCGAGGTCGCTCTTGTTGAACACGACGATCTCGGGGATGGACGAGGCATCCACCTCGGCGATGACCTCGTGCACGGTCGCGAGCTGCGCCGCGGGATCCGGGTGCGACGCGTCGACGACGTGCACGAGCACGTCGGAGTCGGCGAGCTCCTCCAACGTCGAGCGGAAGGCCTCGACCAGCTGGTGCGGCAGGTTCCGCACGAAGCCGACCGTGTCGGCCAGCGTGTAGAGCTGGCCCTGGTCCGTCTCGGTCTTCCGCACGGTCGCGTCGAGCGTCGCGAAGAGCGCGTTCTCGACGAGCACGCCCGCCTTCGTCACCCGGTTGAGGAGCGACGACTTGCCGGCGTTCGTGTAGCCCACGATCGCGACCGAGGGCACCTGGTTCCGGTCGCGGTTGGCGCGCTTGGTGTCGCGCGCGGGCTTCATCGCCGCGATCTGCTTGCGCAGTCGCGCCATGCGCGTGTTGATGCGACGACGGTCGAGCTCGATCTTCGTCTCACCCGGACCACGCGATCCCATGCCCGCGCCCGCGCCGCCGACCTGGCCACCGGCCTGGCGGGACATCGAGTCGCCCCAACCGCGGAGGCGCGGGAGCAGGTACTGCAGCTGCGCGAGCTCGACCTGGGCCTTGCCCTCGCGGCTCTTGGCGTGCTGGCTGAAGATGTCGAGGATCACGGCGGTGCGGTCGATGACCTTGACCTTCACCACATCCTCCAGCGCGCGCCGCTGGCTCGGGGCGAGCTCGGTGTCGGCGATGACGGTGTCCGCGCCGACCGCGGCGACGAGCGCCCGCAGCTCCTCGGCCTTGCCCCGTCCGAAGTAGGTGCTGGGATCCGGCGTCGGTCGACGCTGCAGCAGGCCGTCGAGCACGACAGCCCCTGCGGTCTCCGCGAGGGCCGCGAGCTCGCGCATGCTGTTCTCGGCGTCGTCGACCGACCCCTGCGAGTACACGCCGATGAGCACGACGTTCTCGAGGCGCAGCTGCCGGTATTCGACCTCGGTGACGTCCTCGAGCTCGGTGGAGAGGCCGGGGACGCGGCGGAGCGCCTGCCGGTCGGCCCGTTCGCTCTGGTCGCCGTCCGACCCCTGCTCGATGTCGGGGTTCGCGGACAGCGCCTGCGCGCCGGATCCGCGGAAGAGGGCGTAGCCGGCGGAGCGGTTCTCCGCTCGGCCGAGGACGCGCGCGACGACGTCGTCCCGGTCGGTGTTCTCGGTGGACGTCGTCGTCGTGTCCGCGGGCTCGTGGTCGTGCTCGTCGTGCGTTGTCATGTGCTCCCATCGTAGCGCGGGCGTCCGGTATCGTCCCGGTATGGCCGACGCGCACTACTTCTCCTCGTCGCCGGCCGGACCCCTGCGCACCCGCACGATCTCGGTCCAGCTGGGTGGGCGCACGGTCGAGGTCGAGACCGCGGGCGGCGTCTTCAGCCCCGAGCACGTCGACCAGGGCACCCTGGTCCTGCTGCGCAACGTCCCCGAGCCCCCCACCGAGGGGCACCTGCTGGACGTGGGCTGCGGCTGGGGTCCGGTGGCGCTCGACCTGGCGATGCGCTCGCCGTCGGCCACCGTGTGGGCCGTCGACGTCAACGAGCGCGCCCTCGACCTGACGCGGGCGAACGCCCGGAGCCTCGGCCTCGAGAACGTCGAGGCCGTGCTCCCCGAGGACGTCCCCGCCGATCTCGCGTTCGCCACCGTGTGGTCGAACCCGCCCATCCGCGTGGGAAAGGAGGCGCTGCACGGCATCCTGCTCGACTGGATGCCGCGCCTCGCGCCGGACGCGGACGCCTGGCTCGTGGTGCAGCGCAACCTCGGATCCGACTCGCTGCAGCGCTGGCTGGTCGACACGCTCCCCGCGGGCCTCGAGACGACGCGCGCGGCCTCCGACAAGGGCTTCCGGGTGCTGCGCGTGCACCGCGGCGCGGACTCCTAGCCCGGGACCGCCGGCGAGGCCGTGGGACGGGACGACCGGATCAGGCCAGCGCGACGACCCCGTCGAACACCAGCTCGGCGGGACCGGACAGGCCGACGTGCTCGCCGTCCTCGGTCGGGAACATCCGCACGCCGAGCACGCCGCCCGGCAGCTGGACGCGCCACTGGTGCGGGGCGGCGGAGCCGGCCCAGTGCCGCGTCGCGAGCGCGGCCGCCGCGGCGCCCGTGCCGCAGCTCAGCGTCTCGCCGCTGCCGCGCTCGTGGACGCGCATCGTGATGTGGCCCACCCCGTCCACGACGAGCGGATCCGCGGGCACCACCAGCTCGACGTTCGCGCCGTCGGCGGGCTCGGGATCCAGCTGCGGCACGAACGCGAGATCGGCCTCCGCGAGCTCGTCCTCGCTCGAGAGCGCGACCACCACGTGCGGGTTGCCGACGTCGATGCCGAGGCCCGGACGCGCGACCTGGAGGTCCTTGGCGCGCACGAGCGGTTCGCCGCCCGCGAGGGACCACCGGCCGAGGTCGACCTGGAAGCCCGATCCGCTGCGCTGCACCTCCCGCACGCCGGCCCGCGTGCCGATGGGCACGGTGCGGCCCGCGGGCAGCTCGATGAGGCCGTTCTCGATGAGGAAGAGCGTGAAGACGCGGATCCCGTTGCCGCACATCTCGGCGGGGCTGCCGTCGACGTTGCGGTAGTCCATGAACCACTCGGCGTCGGGGTCCTCGTCGAGGGCGGCGCGGCCCTCGGGGATGCGGCTCGAGAGCACCGCGCGGATCGTCCCGTCGGCCCCGATGCCGAAGTGCCGATCGCAGAGAGCCTGCACCTGCGTGTCGGTCAGGTCGATCTCGCCCGCGGGATCCGCAAACAGCACGAAGTCGTTGCCCGTGCCCTGGCCCTTGGTGAACTGCAGGTCTGCCATCCCGCCAGCCTACGGGCGCGCCGCCGGGAGGGCATCGAGCGAGTTCTCGAGGAGCCGCTCGTCGCGCGCGTCCAACCGCACCGCGTCGGCGTAGCGACCGAACCACGACACCTGCCGCCGCGCGTAGCGCCGGGTGAGCGCGCGGGTCTCCTCCACCGCCTGCTCCTCCGTGAGCTCCCCCGCGAGCTGCCGCGCCGCCTGCGCGTAGCCGATGGCGCGGGACGCGGTGACGCCGTCCGCGAGCCCCGCGGGCAGCAGCCCGGCGACCTCGTCGACGAGGCCGTCGGCCCACATGCCGGACACGCGGGCGTCGAGCCGCGGCACGAGCTCCTCGCGCGGCAGCGTGAGCGCCAGGATCCGCGCGGGGTGCCACGGCCGCGGCTCGGCGGACGCGCGCTCCGGCTGCGGACCGGTGATCTCGACGACCTCTAGCGCGCGCACGAGGCGCCGCCCGTTGTGCGCGCCGATCCGCTGGGCCGCGGCCGGGTCGAGCTCCCGGAGGCGTCGGTGGAGCATGCCCGGCCCGGTCGCCGCGAGCTCCTGCTCCAATCGCTGACGGATCTCGGGGTCGGTCCCGGGGAAGTCGTAGTCGAACAGCACCGACGAGACGTACAGACCGGATCCGCCCACGAGGATCGGGACGGCCCCGCGCTCGAGGACGCCGCCGATGACCCGCCGCGCCTCCTCCTGGTAGGCGGCGACGGTGGCCTCCTCGGTCACGTCGAGGACGTCGAGCATGTGGTGCGGGACGCCGCGCCTGTCGGCCTCGGGGAGCTTGGCCGTGCCGATGTCCATGCCCCGGTAGAGCTGCATGGCGTCGGCGTTGACGATCTCCGCCGCGCGGCCATCCGCCCGCAGCCGGTCCGCGATGCCGAGGGACAGCGCGGACTTGCCGGTGCCCGTGGCGCCGACGACCGCGACGATCGGGATCACGCGCGGTGGCGCGGGTGCGCGGCCTCGTCGCCGGCGACCGTGGGCACCCGGAGCGACGGGAGCCCGAGCGAGACGCGCGGCGCACCGCCCGCGCTCGTGCCCGCGGCCGGTGCGGGGACGCCGCAGGAGTCCGCCTGCGCACGCTCCCACGCGTCCCCCGCGCGGGTGCGCCGGATGCGCAGCGGTGCCTGGTCGATCGAGTCCGCGATGAGGTGGAACGGCGCCGCGCGGGTGATCTCGACCTCGACCGCGTCGCCGGGTCGCGGCTCGCCGCTTCCCGCGGGCACGTCGAGGTGCACGAGGCGACCGTCCTGCGCACGCCCCGTGACACGATGCGTGTCGCCGTCCTTCCGACCCTCGTGCGCGCTCACGAGCACCTCGACCGTGCGCCCGACCACGCGTCGGTTCTCCTCGTGGCTGATGCGCTCCTGCAGCGCGGTGAGTCGCCCGTACCGCTCCTTCACGACGTCGGCGGGCACCTGCTCCTCCATCGTCGCGGCGGGAGTGCCCGGGCGGATGGAGTACTGGAACGTGAAGGCCGAGGAGAAGCGTGCGGCTTCGACGACACGGAGGGTCTCCTGGAAGTCCTCCTCGGTCTCCCCGGGGAAGCCCACGATGATGTCGGTCGTGATCGCCGCGTCCGGGATGCGCGTGCGCACGCGGTCGAGGATCCCGAGGAAGCGCTCCGACCGGTAGGAACGGCGCATGGCCTTGAGGATCCGGTCCGATCCCGACTGCAGCGGCATGTGCAGCTGCGGCATGACCGCCGGCGTCTCGGCCATCGCGTCGATGACGTCGTCCGTGAAGGCGGCCGGGTGGGGGCTCGTGAAGCGGATGCGCTCCAGCCCCGCGATGGCCCCGGCGGCCCGCAGCAGCTTGCCGAACGCCTGCCGGTCGCCGAACTCGACGCCGTAGGAGTTGACGTTCTGACCGAGCAGCGTGACCTCGACCGCCCCGTCGTCGACGAGGGCCTGTATCTCGGCGAGGATGTCTCCCGGCCGTCGGTCCTTCTCCTTGCCGCGGAGGGCCGGCACGATGCAGAACGTGCAGGTGTTGTTGCAGCCGACGGAGATGGACACCCATCCGCTCGCGATCTCGTCGCGCTTAGTGGGGAGCGTCGACGGGAACGTCTCGAGGCTCTCGAGGATCTCGAGCTGCGCCTCGCCGTTGTGCCGCGCCCGCTCGAGCAGCGTCGGCAGCGCACCCATGTTGTGGGTGCCGAAGACGACGTCGACCCAGGGCGCCCTCTCGAGCACCGTCGCCCGGTCCTTCTGGGCGAGGCACCCTCCCACAGCGATCTGCATGCCCTCGTGGCGACGCTTGACCCCGGCGAGGTGGCCGAGGTTGCCGTAGAGCTTGTTGTCCGCGTTCTCGCGCACCGCGCAGGTGTTGATGACGACGATGTCGGGCTCGGCACCCTCGGCCGACACGTAGCCCGCGGCCTCGAGCGATCCGGTGAGGCGCTCCGAGTCGTGGACGTTCATCTGGCATCCGTAGGTGCGGACCTCGTACGTCCGCGGTCGGTCGGCGGGGGGCGTGACGACGCGGACGTGATCGGCGACGGTGCTCATGATGACTAGATCCTACGTGCGGGGAGGCCTCGCGCTGCCCGGGGACGGATCAGCGGAAGCGGACGCGGGACGAGCCGCGGCGCGTCGCGAGCGCGACCTTCGCCGCGTCCCGCACGACGCCGCCTCCGTAGCCGCGACGCATGAGGAACGAGGTGAGCCGACGTTCGGCTGTCTCGTCGTCGTAGGACGAGAGCTGACCCACGCGCTTCATCGCGACCTCGGTGGCGCGCGCCAGCTCGTCGTCGGGCTGCTCGGCCATGGCCTCCTCGATCACGAGGGGATCGAGCTTGCGGCGGCGCATCTCCATCTCGACCGAGCGGCGGCCGAGCCCCTTGCGGTCGAGATGCGTGTGCAGGATCTGCTCCGCGAGCGCCGCCTCGTCGATGTACTGCAGGGAGACGTACCTGGCGAGCGTCTCCTCCGCGATGTCCGGGTCGATCTCCGCGCCGTCGAGCACATCCCGGGCCTCCGCGAGCGAGAGCCCGCGCCCGCGCAGCCGGTTGGCGAGGACGTTGTCCGCCCGCCGCCGTTGGCGCGCGGGCGTCCGCTCGGCTGCGCGCTCCTCCTCGGCCTCCGCCTCGCGACGCGCGTCCTCGACGCGATCCTCCTCGAGGCGGACCATGTCCTGCCGGTACGCCTCGTCTTGCTCCGCCTTGGCACGTGCACGCTCGGCACGCTCCTGCTCGGCGCGCCATGCGGCGGGTGTCGGTTCGTTCGCGGTGTCGTCCTCGGCGGGCGGCGCCTCCGGGAACGCGGTGGACGCGTCGCCGGATCCTCGGGCAGCCTGCGCCTCGGCTTCGGCGAGGACGCGCCGCGCCTCCGCGATGCGTTCCTGGGCGGCGAGGGCGCGGCCCGCCTGCGACTCGTCGACCGCTGCCCCGATGGTGACGATGCCGTCGACCTCGGTCACGGAGCGGCCGCGCGCGGGATGCGGTGGCTCGATGCGCGCCTCGGCCACCTCCTCGGCGGGCGGCGTGGGCTCCACGAGCGGACGAGCCGCGGCGCGACGCGAGCGCCGGTCGGCGAGGGACGCGACGGGCGCGATCTCGTCGGCCCCGGGGCCGGTGCCCTGCTCGCCCTCGGAGGGGAATCTGACCATGGTGCTTCCGTCCTCAAGAGGCCCGGGCGGGCATCACGCGGAGCGTGGCGCCACGGCGGGGCCGGTGTCGTGCGGGGCGGGGTGCGTCTCGGGACGCACCCCGCCGTGGGAGCGCCCGGTCAGGCGCTCTTGCGTGCGGACGCCTTGGGCGCCACGGCCGCGACCGGAGCCGGAGCCGCGTCGGCCGCAGCGGCGGCATCGGCGTTCGGGTCCTTGACCAGGCCGAGCTTGACCTTGATCTTCTGCTCGATCTCGGCGGCGATCTCCGGGTTGTTGAGGAGGTGCTTGCGCGAGTTCTCCTTGCCCTGGCCGAGCTGGTCGCCGTCGTAGGTGTACCAGGCGCCCGACTTGCGGACGATCTCGTGCTCGACGCCGAAGTCGATGAGGCTGCCCTCGCGGGAGATGCCCGTTCCGTAGAGGATGTCGAACTCCGCCTGCTTGAAGGGCGGCGCCATCTTGTTCTTGACGACCTTGACGCGGGTGCGGTTGCCGACCGCGTCGGTGCCGTCCTTGAGCGTCTCGATGCGGCGGATGTCGAGGCGGACCGACGCGTAGAACTTCAGCGCCTTGCCACCCGCTGTGGTCTCCGGGCTGCCGAAGAACACGCCGATCTTCTCGCGGAGCTGGTTGATGAAGATCATGGTGGTCTGCGTCTGGTTGAGCCCACCGGTGAGCTTGCGGAGCGCCTGCGACATGAGGCGCGCCTGGAGACCGACGTGCGAGTCACCCATCTCGCCCTCGATCTCCGCGCGCGGCACGAGCGCTGCCACGGAGTCGATGACGACGAGGTCGATGGATCCCGAGCGCACGAGCATGTCGGCGATCTCGAGCGCCTGCTCGCCGGTGTCGGGCTGGGAGACGAGGAGCGCGTCGATGTCGACGCCGAGCTTCTTCGCGTACTCCGGGTCGAGCGCGTGCTCCGCGTCGATGAATGCCGCGATGCCGCCCGCGCGCTGCGCATTGGCGATGGCGTGCAAGGTCAGCGTGGTCTTTCCCGAGGACTCCGGGCCGTAGATCTCGACGATGCGGCCACGCGGGAGCCCGCCGATGCCGAGCGCCACGTCCAGCGCGACGGAGCCGGTGGGGATGACGGCGACGGGCGCGCGCTCGTCGCTGCCCAGTCGCATGACCGAGCCCTTGCCGAACTGCCGGTCGATCTGTGCGAGCGCTGTCTCGAGGGACTTCTCGCGGTCTGCCGATGATGCCATGGGGTGCTCCTCGTGTCGAAGGTGGGTTGCCTGCAGGCTGTCGCTCCGCTCCCGCTGGCCGCGGGGTCCGGTGCCGACAAGGCGACGGGTGATCTCCGCGAGGTGCACGTTATGCGGCGCCGCCGACATCGCTGCCGGAGGGGCCGGACCTGTGCAGTCCGCGCTTCGAATCGCTCCTGTGGGGAGACTACGCGCGTTCGAAGGGATATTCGAACGGCGCGCCGCGTGTCGTCGACGGATCCGTAGCGCGTCGAGGACGAGGAGCTGCGGCGGACGGGAGCGTCAGGCGCGCGGCTCGGGGACCCCGGCGCCGTTCCAGCGCGCGCGCGGCACGTCCTGCGCGCGGCAGAGGGCGAGCCAGACCTCGCGGGCGGGCGTGCCGTCCTTCAGCGCCTGCGCGCACGTGCGCCCGCCGAGCTCGCCGAGCACGAGGTCCGCGACGAGCACCGGTCCGTAGCCGGCGCCGAACTCGTCGGAGACGGCCCGTTGGAACTCGCTGAGTCGCATGCCGACCACGCTACCTGCTGCCGTCTGCACGACGACGCCCCGCCCGTCACGAGGACGAGCGGGGCGAGAGGCCTTCGAGGAGAAGTCAGCGCGCGACGAGGTCGCTGTCGAAGCCGGCGACCAGGTCGTCGGGGATGGTGTCGGGGATGGGGTTGAGACCCTCGATGACGGCGAGGCGGTCGCCCACCTCGCGCATGATGACGGAGATGGGGGTGTCCAACGCGTCGGCGACGGACGCGAGGATCTCGCTCGACGCCTCCTTCTGGCCCCGCTCGACCTCGCTGAGGTAGCCCAGCGCGACGCTGGCCTTGCTGGCGACCTGGCGGAGCGTGCGCCCCTTCTGCAGACGGAAGTCCCGAAGGACGTCGCCGATCTCCTGACGGACTAGAACCACGGGAGCCTCCTCGTTGCGCCTGGTGCCTGATCGAACCGGAGGTCCGGGGCTGATGGGTGACCATCTGGCCGAGGACTCAGGCTAAGCAGGGGCACTGGGCGTTGCTTGTGAACGTGATTACGACAACGCGGGAGCCGCATCAGATGTTCCCGGCGGGTTCGAGCGCGTCGACGAGGACCTCGAGGGCCGCCCGGACGACACCTGCGCGGACCGCCTGGCGGTCTCCGTCGAGGTGCAGGGCGATGGCGCGCGAGTCGCCGTCGACGGACAGGCCGACGAAGGCCGTGCCCGGCGGCTGCCCGTCCTGGGGATCCGGACCGGCGGCGCCCGTCGTGGAGACGCCGACGTCCGCGGGGCGTCCGTCGATCGCGCACGCCTGGCGCACGCCGAGCGCCATCTGCCGCGCGACGTCGGGGTGGACCGCGCCATGGACCGCGAGGATGGCGGAGTCGACCCCGAGGATCGTGCGCTTGAGGGCCGTGTCGTAGGAGACGATCCCGCCGAGGAGCGCACGCGAGGCGCCGGGGACGCCCACGAGCGCGGCGGTGAGCAGGCCGCCCGTCAACGACTCCGCGACCGCGATGCGACGACCGCTCGCGACGAGGGCCGTGATCACCCGGTCGGCGAGCTGCTCGTCGATCGCGTCCCCGGGGGCGCTCACGAGGCGCTCTCCGCCCGCAGCGCCTGACGCATGTAGTCGAGGCCGGAGAGGACCGTCAGGGCGAGCGCGATCGACATGAGCACCGTGTTCACGACGTGCATGCCGTCGCCGACCACGTCCCACAGCGGGAGCAGCGCGACGCTGATCGCCACGGCCTGCGCGACGGTCTTGAGCTTGCCGCCGCGCGACGCCGCGACCACCCGGTCGCGGAGCACGGCGAAGCGGTACGCGGTGATGCCGAGCTCGCGCACCAGGATCACGATGGTGACCCACCACGGGAGCTCGCCGAGCACCGAGAGCATCACGAGCGCGGCGCCCGTGAGCACCTTGTCGGCGATGGGGTCGAGGAGCTTGCCGAGGTCGGTCACCAGGTTGCGGCTGCGGGCGATGTGCCCGTCGACCCCGTCGGTCGCGATCGCGAGGATGAAGAGCACCGCGGCCGCGTAGCGGAGCGGGCCGTCGGCTCCGTCGTCCGCCGCGAGGAGGACGACGAAGACCGGGGCCAGCAGGATCCGCACGATCGTGAGGACGTTGGCGACGTTCCAGGGGCTCGCCGGGGAGTCACCCGCGCGCCAGATGCGCGGTGCCCCGGTGCCGGTCGCGCCCGATGCGCTCCGATCGGCCACGGGTCAGTCCCTCCCCGTCAGGCCCCAGGCGTCGTCGTCGCCCTCGGCCTCCACCTGCTCGTACGCGTCCAGGTCCTTGTGCAGCGGATCCGACGGGTAGCGGTTGCCGTCGTCCGCGTCGGCTGCCGGCGGCATCGCCGGGGCAGCAGTGGCGGGCGCGGCGGGTGCCGGCGCGTCCGCGGGCGTCTCCCCGCGCAGCGTCGCGAGCACGCCCGGCAGCTGCTCGGCCGACACGAGCACGTCGCGCGCCTTCGATCCCTCGGACGGGCCGACGATCTCGCGCGCCTCGAGGAGGTCCATGAGGCGACCGGCCTTCGCGAAGCCGACGCGGAGCTTCCGCTGCAGCATCGACGTGGACCCGAACTGCGTGCTGACGACGAGCTCGGCGGCCGCGAGGAGCACCTCCAGGTCGTCGCCGATGTCCGCGTCGATCTCCTTGCGCTCGGCCGCGACCGCGACGTCCTGCCGGTACTCCGGTCGCGCCTGGCGCGTCACGTGCTCGACGACCTTCGCGATCTCCGCCTCCTGCACCCACGCGCCCTGCACGCGGACGGCCTTGTTGGCGCCCATGGGGAGGAAGAGGCCGTCGCCCTGGCCGATGAGCTTGTCGGCGCCGGGCTGGTCGAGGATCACGCGCGAGTCGGTCATGCTCGACACCGCGAACGCGAGGCGGGACGGCACGTTGGCCTTGATGAGGCCGGTGACGACGTCGACCGACGGACGCTGCGTCGCGAGCACCAGGTGGATGCCGGCGGCGCGCGCGAGCTGCGTGATGCGGACGATGGAGTCCTCGACGTCGCGCGGCGCGACCATCATGAGGTCGGCGAGCTCGTCGACCACCACGAGGAGGTAGGGGTACGGGCGCAGCGTCCGCTCGCTGCCCTCGGGGAGCACGATGGACCCGCTCGTGACGGCCTTGTTGAAGTCGTCGATGTGGCGGAAGCCGAAGCTGGCGAGGTCGTCGTACCTCATGTCCATCTCCTTCACCACCCACTGCAGCGCCTCGGCCGCCTTCTTCGGGTTGGTGATGATGGGCGTGATGAGGTGCGGGACGCCGGCGTAGATGGTGAGCTCGACGCGCTTCGGGTCGATGAGGACCATGCGCACGTCGCTCGGCTTCGCGCGCATGAGGAGCGAGGTGATCATCGAGTTGACGAAGCTCGACTTGCCGGAGCCCGTGGATCCCGCGACCAGGAGGTGGGGCATCTTCGCGAGGTTGGCGATGACGTAGCCGCCCTCGACGTCCTTGCCGACGCCGATGGTCATCGGGTGCGCGCTGTTCGTCGCGGCCGACGAGCGGAGCACGTCGCCGAGGGAGACGATCTCGCGGTCGGTGTTCGGAATCTCCACGCCGATGGCGCTGCGGCCGGGGATGGGCGAGAGGATGCGGACCTCGTTGGACGCGACCGCGTAGCTGATGTTCTTGGCGAGCGCCGTGACACGCTCCACCTTCACGCCGGGCGCGAGCTCGAGCTCGTAGCGCGTGACGGTCGGGCCGCGCGAGAAGCCCGTGACCGTGGCGTCGACCTGGAAGTTGGTGAGCACCTCGGTGAGGGCGCGCACCACCTCGTCGTTGACGGACGACCGCGACTTGGCGGGCGTGCCGGGCGCGAGGGTGCTCGCGGCGGGGAGGCGGTACGGGGCCTGCGGGGCATCGGACTCCCCCGACACGATCGGGGCGTCGGAGCCGTCGTCCTCGAAGCCGGGCAGGACCGCGGGCTCGTCGTCGTCGCGGATCCCGGTGGGGTGCACGGGGACGGAGGGCAGGATCGCGGTCGCCGTGGCGTCGACGGGCGGGTCGAGGTCGATGCGGCGGGTCGCGGCGTCGTCGCCCGCGAAGGCGCCGGGCTCGGGACGGGAGGCGTCGGGATCCGCCGTGCGGTCGATGACGGTGGTGGGCGCCTCCGCGGCGGTGCGGCTGCCGGCCTCGTCGTCGGATCCGGCGTGCGGCGCGAGCACCGGGCTGTCGAACGCGGGCGCGTCCTCGCGCTGGCTGCGGTTGCGGCGCCACCACGGGAGGCTGTCGGTGTCGACCGGGCCCTCGTCGTCCAGCCCCTCGAGCTCGACCTGCTCGGTCGCCTGCGCCTTGCGGGCCGCCCGGTCGGCGGCGCGCTGCTCCTCGTCCACGGGCGGCGCGCCGAAGAGGTACGAGTACAGCTCGCGCAGCCGCATGCCGACGCGGTTCGGCGGCGTGCGGGTGATGATGAAGAGGGAGAGCACCAGGAGGATCCCCGCCACGATCCCCGCGCCGATCGACGTGACGAGCAGGGACAGGGGCGCCGCGAGCACCCAGCCGAGGACGCCGCCGGCGCGGGCCAGGGCGAGCATGCCGTCCCGCGGATCCGGTGCCCCGTTGAAGATGTGGCAGAGCGCGGCGATGGAGACGAGGAAGAGCGAGACGCCCACGCCGATCCGCCCGTTGTCGCTCACCGAGGACGGGTGGCGGAAGAGCCAGAGGGCGAGGAGGACCATCACGATGGGCAGCGCGAAGGCCACCCGGCCGAAGAGCCCGCCGAACGTGTACGCGTCGAAGGACATGGCCACGTCGTTGAGCGGGTTGAACCACTCGACGACCACACCCGCGATCGCGAGCACCACGAGGAGGAAGGGGATGCCGTCGCGGCGCTCCTCCTTCGCGAGCTTCTCGGGACCGAGCGCCCGGAAGAGGGCGCCGGTGGCGTGCGCGAGGCCCATCCACGCGGCGACGAGCGGGCCGCGCCGCTCCGACTGGACGGGGTAGGCGACGGTCTGCTGCTTGGTGTCTGCGGCGCGCCCCTTGCGGGGGGGCGTGGCGCGCGGCGCGCCCGAGGAGGTCTTCCCGGCGCGGCTGGTCGACCTGGTGCTCGTAGCCATGCGACCCACGTTATCCCGCGCCGCCGTCGCCGGCGGTGCGCCGGGCCGGGCAGGACGCTCCCCGCCCGACCGCGGCATCAGTACCGGATCGCGTCGATGACGGACACGCGCACCGCGACGAGCGCCGGCAGGAGGCCCGCGATCGCGCCCACGGCGAGCGACGCGCCGAGCCCGAGGAGCGCCGCCGAGAGCGGGAACGGCGGGAACTCGGTGACGCCGGAGGCGACGAACGAGAGGATCCACGGGTTCTTGACGATCGCGACCGCCGCCATCACCCCGACCACGCCCGCGGCGACCGTCGCGACGATGCTCTCCATCATCACGGCGAAGAACACGCGGCCCGCGCTCGCGCCGAAGCTGCGCCGCACGCCGATCTCCCGGATCCGCTGCTTCACGGTCACGAGGGAGATGTTCACGAGGCCGAGCGCGCCGAGCAGGAGCACGAGGCCCGCCACTCCCCCGACGAGGATCTTGACCGACAGCAGCGGGTCGTAGTCGTACGTCCCCCAATCGCTGCGGCCGACGCTCACCTGCAGCCCCTCGGGCGCGGTCGCCGCGACCTGCGAGGTGATGGCCACGGTGAGCGCGTCGGCCTCCGCCTCGGGCACCCAGAACTCGGACTGCGGCGCCATCGCGTCGAGCGCGTCGTCCGACATCAGGCGCTCGGCGTCGGACGCCTGCAGGTAGGCGGTCGGCGGCTCCTCCGAGTACAGCGCGGGCACGGTGCCGACGACGACGCCCACGAGGTCCGATCGCTCCCCGTGGAGCACGGCGGAGGGGTGCGCGGCGATGTCGGGCGACCCGAGCTCCGCGAGGAACGCGGGGTTGACGACGAGGGCGGGCGCGAGGCGGTCGGCGTCGCGCTCGACGAACCAGCGGCCGTCCGTCATGTCGACGCGGCGCATCTCGCCGTAGTCCCGGTCGACCACGACCGTCTGGACCTGCACCCGACCGCGCGCGAAGTCGACCGGCACCGTCGTGGAGCCGATGATCGTCGACCAGGTGATGCCGTACCGGTCGGCGACGTCCGCGAGGAGCGTGCGCTGCTCGGCGTAGGACAGGCCGTCCCCCGTCGCGGAGTACGCGGACACCGACAGCGCGGCCGGTCGGCCCGACTGGCGCTCCATCTGCTCGGTCTGCGACTGCTGCACGACCGCCCCGAGGCCGACGACCGACGTGATCGCCGCCACCGCGACCGCGACGCCGATGAGCGACAGCATCACGCGCGTGCGGTGGATCCGGAGCTCGGCCCACGCCTCCACGACCGCGCCCACGAGGCCGGTCGCCGTGCGCGACAGCCAGCCGGTCATGCGAGCACCCCGCGGGTGAGGGCCTCGGACGGCGCGAGGACGCCCGCCTCGAGCCGGTGGTGCCGATCCGCGCGCGCCGCGACGGTCGGGTCGTGCGTGATGGTGACGAGCGCGGCGCCGGACGCGTGCGCGACCTCCGCGAGCAGGGTCATCACGGTCGCGCCCGTCTCGATGTCGAGGGCGCCGGTCGGCTCGTCCGCGAGGATCAGCCGCGGCGAACGCACCAGGGCACGGGCGATCGCGACGCGCTGCTGCTCGCCGCCGGACATCGTCTCCGGCATGGAGTCGACCCGGTGGCCGAGGCCGACCCGCTCGAGCATGTCCGCCGCGATCGACGCCCGCCGCCAGAACGAGCGTCCCGTCGAGTACAGCAGCGGCGTCATCACGTTCTCCCGCGCCGTGCGGCCCTGCAGCAGGTTGAACTGCTGGAAGATGAACCCGATGTCGCCGCCGCGGGCCCGGTCGCGCCGAGAATCGGAGACGCGGGCCATGGGCTCGTCGTCGAGGTAGACCCCACCCGTCGTCGGGGTGTCGAGCAGCCCCAGGATGTTCAGCAGCGTCGACTTGCCGGACCCCGACCGGCCCACGATCGACACGTGGTCGCCCACGGACACGTCGAGGTCGACGCCGTGCAGGATCGTCAGCGGCTCGTCATCCGGCCGCTGGACCGTCCGGGTCACCTTCTCCAAGCGGATCAGGCTCATCCGCCGTACCCGCCCTGCATCGTCATCGCCTCGTCCTCAGGGACGGGCGCACCGGGCACGAACTCGAGCACCATGTCGCCCTCCGCGAGACCCGACGTGATCTGCACGACCTTCCCGTCGCTGATGCCGAGTCCGACCGCGCGCTCCTCCGGCTCGCCGCCGTCCGACGCGAGCCAGACGTTGCCCGTGTCGGCGAGGCCCTCGACCGCCGTGGTCGGGAGGGTCAGCACGTCGGGTGCCTCGCCCGCGGGGATCGTGATGTCCGCGGCGAGTCCCGGGAAGACGCGGGTCCCGGCCGGGACGGCGCAGGAGACGGTCGCGCCGGTGGAGGCCGACTCGGTGGCGCCGGCGGATCCGGAGCCCGCCGCGCCGGCTGCTCCCGTGCCCTCGGTGGACGCCGCGGCCTGCTGCCCGATGCGCAGGTCGGAGCACTCGAAGGGCGCGGGACCCGATGTGATCGCGACCGTGGCGGCCGTCGGCTGCGTGACGAGCCGGTACTGCTCCTCGGCGGTGAGCGGAGCGGTCGCGCGGAAGGTGGGCGGCGCGATGCGCCCGGCCGCGTCGCCCACGGCGACCTCCTGGCCGACGAGCACGCCGAGCTCCACGAGCGATCCCGCGGCGGACGCGGTGACCGTCTCGGTGACGACCTTGGGCTTCTGCTGCGTGATCGTGCCGTCCGCGGCGACCACCGGATCCACCGGCGTCTCCTGGCGGATGACGAGGATCGGGTCGCCGGCCTTGACCGTCGCGCCCTGCCCCGCGACGAGCTTCGAGACCTTCCCCTGCAGCGTCGCCTTCACGGCGACGTCCGGATCCGGCTGGATGCTGCCCTTCACCGTCACGTCGTTGACCACGGTCGCGACGGACGCCGGCACCTGCGACTCGACGACGGAGCCGGTCGGCACCTGCGCCGTCTCCTCCGTCGTGGTCCCGAAGAACGCCATGCGCACGAGCGCCACGGCGATCGCGGCCAGCACGACGAGTCTCGTGATCGGGAGGATCCATCTCCGCCAGACGCCCACGGCCGCTCCTTCCCCGGCGGTCCCCAGCGGCCCGTCCGGTCGCCTCCGACGCTAGGGGCGGCGCCGGCGGCGGCGCTTCGTCCACGCGGATGACATGCTCCCCCCGTCAGGGGGCCACGCGGACGAGCTCCGTCGGCACGCGCGACCGAGGGGGCGGGTCTCCCCGCCCCCTCCGGACGTGCCGAGCGCCGGCTCCCGCCGACGGACGTCCTACGCCTCGATGACCACCGGGATGATCATCGGGCGCCGGCGGTGCGACGAGTTGACCCAGCGGCCGACCGTGCGGCGGACGACCTGCGCGTACGCGTGCGTGTCGCGCGTGCCGTTGGCCGCCGCCTCCGCGAGCGCCTTCACGACGAGCGGCTTGACGCTGTCGAACACCTTCGCGTCCTCGGCGAACCCGCGGGCCTCGATCTCCGGACCGACCGTGGCCTTGCCGGTCTGCGGCTCGACGACCACGAAGATCGTGACGAAGCCCTCCTCGGAGAGGATGCGGCGGTCCTTGAGGTCGGCGTCGGTGATCTCGCCCACGGTCGAGCCGTCCACGTAGACGTAGCCGACGTCGAGCTGGCCCGTGACGCGCACGTGCCCGTCCTTCATGTCGAGGACGGTGCCGTCCTCCGCGAGGAACGTGTTGCGCTCGGGCACGCCGGTCTGGATGGCGAGCTGCTGGTTCGCGACCAGGTGGCGGTACTCGCCGTGCACCGGCAGGACGTTGCGCGGCTTGAGGATGTTGTAGCAGTAGAGCAGCTCGCCGGCGGCGGCGTGGCCCGAGACGTGGACCTTCGCGTTGGCCTTGTGCACCACGTTCGCGCCGAGCTTCGTGAGCCCGTTGATCACGCGGTAGACGGCGTTCTCGTTGCCCGGGATGAGGCTCGACGCGAGGATGACGGTGTCGTCCTGGCCGATCTCGATCTGGTGCTCGAGGTTCGCCATCCGGCTGAGCACCGCCATCGGCTCGCCCTGCGACCCGGTGCTCATGTAGACGATCTCGTGGTCCGGCAGGTTGACGGCCTTCTTGGAGTCGATGAGGACCCCGTCCGGCACCTTGAGGTAGCCCAGCTCGGCCGCGATGGTCATGTTGCGGATCATCGAGCGGCCGATGAACGCGACGCGGCGGCCGTTCGCGTGCGCGGCGTCGAGCACCTGCTGCACGCGGTGCACGTGGCTGGAGAAGCTCGCGACGATCACGCGGCGGGGCGCCTTCGAGATGACCGCCTCGAGCACGGGGCCGATGGAGCGCTCGGTGGGCGTGAAGCCGGGGACGTCCGCGTTGGTGGAGTCCGACATGAAGAGGTCGACGCCGGCCTCGCCGAGGCGGGCGAACGCGCGGAGGTCGGTGATCCGGTCGTCGAGCGGGAGCTGGTCCATCTTGAAGTCGCCGGTGTGCAGGACGCGGCCCGCCTCGGTCGTGATGGCGACGGCCAGCGCATCCGGGATGGAGTGGTTGACGGCGACGAACTCGAGCTCGAACGGCCCGAGGCGCTCGCGGTCGCCCTCCTTCACCTGGAACGTGTACGGCGTGATCCGGTGCTCCTTGAGCTTCGCCTCGATGAGGGCGAGCGTGAGGCCGGAGCCGATCAGGGGGATGTCCTGCTTGAGCTTGAGGAGGTACGGCACCGCGCCGATGTGGTCCTCGTGGCCGTGCGTGAGGACGATGCCGACGACGTCGTCGAGGCGGTCCTCGATGGAGGAGAAGTCGGGGAGGATGAGGTCGACGCCCGGCTGGTGCTCCTCGGGGAAGAGCACCCCGCAGTCGACCACGAGGATCTTGCCGTCGATCTCGAACGTGGTCATGTTGCGACCGATCTCGCCGAGGCCGCCGATGGGCGTGATGCGCAGGGTGCCGGGCTTGAGCTCCGGCGGATCATAGACGCCGTGGGGCATGGGACTCCTCTGATGACGGTGCGGCCCGAGGGGCCGGCGGTGGATGCTCGGGCCGCGCGTCAGCGCGTGGTGCCGGCGACCTGCGGCAGCGCTCCGCCTGCGGCGGCGTTGCGGTCGGGGCGGAAGTTGCGGAAGTCGACGCCGGGCACGTCACGGACGAGGTCGATCTCGTCCTCGATCTGCGCGGCCTCCCACTCCTCCGGCCCCACGAGGGGCAGGCGGACGCGGGGGCTGCCGATGCGGCCGAGGCCGTGGAGGATGTACTTCGCCGCGACCGTGCCGGGCACGTGGGTCATCACCGCGCGGACGAGCGGCTCCAGCTGCTGGTGCGCGTGCGTGGCGGCGGCGAGGTCTCCCGCGTTCACGGCGTCGACCATGGTGCGGTACGGCATGGCGGTCACGTTCGCGGTGACGCCGATGAGCCCGGTGCCGCCGATCGCGAGGGTCGGCAGCGCGTTCGCGTCGTCGCCCGCGAAGTACATGAGGCTCGTCTGGTTGAGCACGCGGCTGGCCTGCGCGAGGTCGCCCTTGGCGTCCTTGATGGCGAGGATGTTCGGGTGCTTCGCGGCGCGGAGGATCGTCTCGTACTGGATCGGGATGCCCGTCCGGCCGGGGATGTCGTAGAGGATGACCGGGAGGTCGGTCGCGTCCGCGATCATGCGGAAGTGCGTGAGGACGCCGGCCTGCGTGGGCTTGTTGTAGTACGGCGTGACGATCATGTTGCCGTCGGCGCCGGCCTTCTCGCTCTGGCGGGCGAGCTGCATGGCGTGCGCGGTCTCGTTGGATCCGCCGCCCGTGATGATCTTCGCCCGGCCCGCGCTCACGGAGCGGCCGACCTCGACGAGCTTGATCTTCTCCGGGTCCGTCAGCGTGCTGGTCTCGCCCGTGGTGCCCGTGACGACGATGCCGTCCGCGCCCGCGACGATGACGTCGTCCATGTGCTTCTCGACGCCGGCCCAGTCCACCTCGCCATCGGCGGTGAAGGGGGTGACGAGCGCCACCAGGACCTGGCCGAACGGGTTCTCTGTGGACACGCGGACCATCGTAACGTCGGACGCCCGTCGAGCGGGGGCGTCGCCTGCAGCGCCTCCCCGTTCGGGGGGATGCGCGCGCCGTCGTTCGGGAGCATCCTGCGCTCGGGACGACGATGTCCCGGAGAAGCTGGTGCCACCATGACCCTCTCGGCACGGAGGCGGCCCTCGCCGCTCCTGGCCCTCACCCTGGTGCTCGTCACCGGGGTCTCCCTCGCCGGCGCCGCGCCGGCCCCGGCGGCGCCGTCCGGTGCGCCGCTCCCCCTCGACCCGGCCGCCTCCGCCGCCCAGCTGCCCGCCCCCGACGTGTTCGTGGGCGGCGAGGTGACCGACGTCCCGGAGATCGAGGTCTACGCGGGCATCGACGTCGGACAGCTCCCGCTCACGGCGCCCCGGTTCGAGTACCTGCTCGACGGACGGGCGCCGTGGCGGACGGCGTACATCGGCCCGCTCGACTCCGCGATCATCCGGCTGCCCGCGCCGGCGGGGCCGCACACGATCTCCCTCCGCGCCGTCGCCGTCGTCGACGGCACCCGGGTGGTGGGTGCCGCGTCCTCCCCGCTCGCGGTCGTCTCGCGCGGCTACCCGACCCCGTACGCGCCGATCATCACCGTCGACGGCCCGAGGATCACCGTGTCCTGGGACGTGCGGGCCGCGCTCGCGGGCTGGCCCGAGGACGGATCCGTGCACGTCGCGTTCGACTCCGGGCCGGAGGCGGTCGGCGGTGCCGTCGGATCGCTCACCCTGGAGCCCGGATACGACACGACCCTGTCGATGCGGTTCTGGTTCGGCGGGAACGTGGACATCGCGCGGTACGTGCACCGCGACGTCTCCACGGGCAGCGCGCCCGGATCGCTGCCGCTGACCTCCACCCCGCTGCCGACGATCGTCGGGCACGCGGCGATCGGGACCACGCTCTCGGTCCGCACGGGCACCTGGCGGCCGGCGCCGGTCGCGCTGGCGTACCGGTGGGAGAGGGACGGCGTGCCGATCTCGGACGAGAGCGGACCCACCTACCGGGTCACCGGCGAGGACGCGGGGAGCCGCATCACCGTCGCCGTCCGCGGGTCGGCGCCCGGCAGGATCGCCGTCGAGCGCTCGTCGGCGGCGACCCCGCGGGTGGGGCCATGGGCCATCGTGCCCGGCACGCCCGTCGTCGGCGGCATCGCCGTCGTGGGGCGCGAGCTCACCGCGCGCCCCGGCTCATGGCGGCCCGCGCCGGTGACGCTCACCTACCGCTGGCTGCGCGACGGGGTCGAGATCCCCGGCGCGACCTCCGCGCGCTACACGGCGGTGCCGGCGGACCGCGGCCACCTCGTGTCGGTGCGGGTCATCGGCACGAAGGACGCCTACCCGTACGCGGAACGCGAGAGCGCGGGGCGCCGCGTCGGCTGACGCGGCGCCCCGGCGGGCGACGACAGGCTACGGCGCGACCCGGCCGTTCTTCTGGAAGGCCGCGTGCGTGAGGGGCATGAGCCGCGCGAACTCGGTCTCCATCTTCTCGGCGCACATCTCGATCTCCCGCTGCGGGAAGCTCGGGAACGTCGAGTCCTCGTGCTTGGTGCGCAGCGACAGGAAGTTCATGAGCGCGCGGGCGTTGAGCGTGACGTACATCGACGAGTAGATGTTGAGCGGCAGCACGATGCGCGCGACCTCGCGCGCCACGCCCTGCTCGAGCATCCGCTGGTAGGAGGCGTACGCCTCGGCAGACGTGCGGCGGGTCTCATCCTGCACGAGCGCGGTCTGCTCGGGGGTGCCCGCGTGGAACTCGTACGCGCCGGGCTTGCCGACCTGCACGAGGTTGCGCTCGGGGCCGGGCACGTAGAACACGGCGTCGAGCTCCTTGTAGCGGCCCGACTCCTCGTTGTAGGACGCCATGCGGTGGCGCATGAACTCGCGGAACACGAAGATCGGCGCCTGCACGTAGAAGGTCATCGAGTTGTGCTCGAAGGGCGAGCCGTGGCGGTCGCGCATCAGGTAGTTGATGAGGCCGCGGTCGCGCTTCACGCGCTTCTCCTCCGCGTCGGTGTCGACGTCGCCCTCGAGGGCGCGGTCCTGGCCGTCGGGCTCGTCGAGCGCGCGCTCGAGCGTCTTCTCGCCGGCGGTGGAGACGCGGGCGGCGAAGATCACGTCGGAGTCGTGGGCGCTCGAGCGGACGAGCTCCACGGTCATGTCGGATCGGAAGGCGATGTCGTCGTGGGGCACGACGGTCACTGTACGCGACCCCCGCCGGGCGACCGCGCCGCGCTCCTCCCGGTCGGCGTGCGGGGCCGCGTCCTAGGCTGAGCGGCACCGACGAAGGGCTCGACCATGTCCGACAGCACCGCATCCCCCGCCCCGCTCACCGTCCTCATCTCCGGCGCCGGGGGCACCATCGGCACCGAGCTGCAGGCCCAGCTGCATGACGCCGGGCACCGCGTCCAGACGCTCGTGCGCCACGCGCCGTCGTCGTCCGACGAGCACGAGTGGCAGCCGGCCGAGGGGCGCCTGGATCCCGCGGTGCTGGACGGCGTCGACGCCGTCGTCAACCTCTCGGGTGCCTCCATCAGCCGCCTGCCCTGGACGAAGCCGTACCAGGAGGAGATCCGCGCGTCGCGCGTCTCCGCCACGCGCACGATCGTCGGCGCGATCGCGTCGGCGTCGAACCCGCCCCGGGTGCTGCTGAACGGATCCGCCGTGGGCTTCTACGGCGACCGCCCGGCCGAGCGCCTCACCGAGGACTCGCCGCGCGGGCAGGGCTTCCTCGCCGAGGTCGTGGAGGCGTGGGAGGCCGAGGTGTTCCAGGCGCCGGCGGACGTGCGCGTCGCGACGCTGCGCACCGGGCTGGTGCTCGCGCAGGCGGGCGCCCTGGCACCGCTCCGCCTCCTCACCAACCTCGGGCTCGCCGGCAGGCTGGGCACCGGCGGCCAGATCTGGCCGTGGATCTCCCTCCGCGACGAGGCCGCCGCGATCGTGCACCTGCTGACGTCGTCCGTCTCCGGCCCCGTGAACCTCACCGGCCCCGAGCCCGTCATGGCCGACCGGCTGATGCGCCACCTGGCGAAGCGCATGCACCGGCCCTACCTGGTGCCGGCCCCCGAGTTCCTCATCCGGCTCGCGCTGCAGGAGGCCGGGCAGGAGCTGCTGCTCTCCAGCCAGCCCGCGCGGCCGGAGAAGCTGCTCGCCGACGGGTTCGCCTTCCGGGATCCCACGGTCGAGCTCGCGATCGACCGGCTGCTCGCGAAGAGCTGATCTCGGCGCGCTGAGCCGACAGAGGGCAGGTCAGGCGGCGGGCTCGGAGCGGTGCAGCGAGATCGCCCGACGGATCGCGCCTCGCGCGCGGCGGCGATCCCCGCTCGCGTCGTATGCGAGGCCGAGGCGGAACCACGCTCGCCAGCTGGCGGGATCCCGCTCGACCTCGGCCTGGTAGGCGGGGAACGCGGCGTCGGCCGCGTCCCGGAGCGGACGACCGCTCGCGCGGGTCGGCAGGTCCGCGACGGGCAGGCCGCCCTCCGCGTCGAGGATCCGCACCAGGCGCGCGCTCCGCACGCCGAAGGACAGCTCCCGCACGAGCGCCCACACGCCGACCAGCGGGAGGATCAGGAGCGCGAGCCCGAACACGACGCCGACCGGCTCGCCCGAGATCAGGAGCAGGACGGCGATCTGGCCGGCCAGCGCCAGGTACAGCACCATGAGCACCGCCATGACGGCGACGCCGATGCGCGTCCCCATCAGGCGCTCGTGACGGTGGCGGCCTGGCCGCTCGGCCCGCCGTCGTCCACGGGTCCCGCCGTCGCCCCCGTGGACGCGTCCTGCGTCGCGCGCTCGCGCGAGCCGTCCAGGTCGATGAGGCGGTCGAGCCCGACGACGACGCCGCGCGCGGTGCGGGTCGCGCCGAGGGCGAGGAGGATCCCGGCCTCGTAGGCGCTCGGAGCGAGCGTGTCGTGGCTGATGGTGAGCACCTCACCGTTGCCGCCGAACACCACGTCCTGCTTCGCGACGACACCCTGCATGCGGAGGCTGTGCACGGGGATGCTCGCGACCTGCTGGCCACGCGCGCGCTGGTCCGTGTGCGGCGCCTGCACCGGGCCGCGGGTGCCGCGCGCCTGCGACATGAGCTCGGCCGTGCGGACCGCCGTGCCCGACGGCGAGTCGATCTTGGATGCCCCGTGGGCCTCGATGATCTCGATGGAGTCGTAGAACCGGGCCGCCATCTGCGCGAACGAGGTCGCGAGCACGCTGCCGACGGAGAAGTTCGGGATGATGACGACGCCCACGGCCAGGTTCCCGGTGATCCGCCGCTCCAGCTCGGTGATGCGCTCGCCGGTCCAACCGCTCGTGCCCACGAGGACGTTCATGCCGTGCGCCACCGCGTACTCGACGACGCCCTGGCTGACCGCCGGGAGCGTGACGTCGACCGCGATGTCCGCGCCGAGCATGTCCGACAGCTCGTCCTTGGAGTCGAGGCTGGCGACGAGCTCGAACTCGGTGCTCGCCTCGACGATCTGCGAGATCAGCTGGCCCATGCGTCCCGTTGCGCCGACGACGGCGACCGTGGTTGTCATCCGCCCAGCGTACCGGCGCGCCCGGCCGCGACGCTGGGGAGCGGACCTGCCGGGGCGGCTAGTACGGCTGCTGCTCGGGCAGGCCGGTGCGCAGCTCGGCCGGCAGGTGGCCGAGGTCGTTGTGCACCACGAGGACCGGCGGCTTGGCGGAGCGCACGCGGATGATGGTGAGGCCGCAGTTGGCCTGGTTGATGCCCATCCACCGCCACTCGGGCGCGTCGAACACGTGCCGCACGAACCAGGCGATCACGAAGTTGTGCGTGATGAGCAGGTCGTGCCGGTCGCCGCGCGCCGGTGCCAGGAACTCGCTCACGGCGTCGGCCATCTGGGCGCTGCCGGCGTCGATCTCCTCCTCGGTGATCCCGCCGAAGAACGACTCGAACGCGTGCGGCATGTCCGGGGTGGGCCCGGACGGGATGCAGTCGAACAGGAGCGACGACGGCTCCGGCTCGATGGCGGGCATGCGCTCCGCCATGATCGCGGCCGTCTCCTCCGCCCGCGCGAGCGGCGAGTGGCGCACGGACGTGAACGGGACCCCGCTCAACCGGTCGGCGATGCAGTGCGCCTGGCGCTTGCCGCGGCCCGACAGCGGCCCGTCCGGAAGGCCGTGCTCGGCGTCCTGCTGCTCGCCGTGGCGCACGAGGTAGATGTAGTGGGACACGGTTCCTCCTACAGGAGCGCGGGGGTCTCGAGCAGCGGGGCGAACGCGTCGGCGCCGACGGTCCCCACGGCGGCGACCGAGAGCGGTCGGGAGATCAGATCGGCCGCGAGGGCGCGGACGTCGTCGGCTGTGACGCGGGAGAGGCGGGAGAGCGTCTCGTCGAGGTCGACGTACTCGCCGGTCGTGATCTCCGACCGCCCGAGCCGCGACATGCGCGTGTCCGAGTCCTCGAGCGCGAGGGCCGACTGGCCGGAGAGCTGGCCGAACGCGCGCGACAGCTCCTCCTCCGTCACGTGCTCCTCGGCGAGCTTCTGGAACTCGTCGACCATGAGGCGCGAGACCTGGGCCGTCTTCGCGGCCGTGCATCCGGCGTAGAGGCCGAAGACGCCCGCGTCCGAGTAGGAGGCGCCGAACGAGTAGACCGAGTACGCCAGCCCGCGCTTCTCGCGCACCTCCTGGAACAGCCGCGAGGACATCCCGCCGCCGAGCACGGAGTTGAGCATGGCGAGGGCGGGCCGACGGTCGTCGGACGCCGCGAGGCCGGGTACGCCGAGCAGGATGTTGGTCTGCTCGATGGGGCGGTCGACGACGACGAGGTCGCTGCCGCGCGTGATGATCGGGGCGGTGCCGGTGCGACGCGCGACCGGGGACGCGGCGACCGACAGGTCCCAGCCCGCGCGCTCGAGGCCGGCGGTGACGCGCGCGACGAGGGCGTCGTGGTCCACGGAGCCCGCCGCCGTGACGACGAGGTCCTGCGGGCGGTAGTTGCGGCGGTAGTGCGCGACCACGGCGTCGCGCTCGGCGGCCTCGATGTTCGCGGGGCTGCCCCCGATGGGACGGCCGAGCGGGTGATCCCCCAGCACGGCCTCGAAGAATCGCTCGCTGACGACGTCGCCCGGATCGTCGTCCGCCATGGCGAGCTCCTCGAGGATGACCCCGCGCTCGGTCTCGAACTCCTCGGCGTCGATGAGGCTGGACGTGACCATGTCGGCGAGCACGTCCACCGCCATGCCGAGGTCGCGATCCTGCACCTTGGCGTAGTAGCACGTGTACTCCTTGGCGGTGACGGCGTTGTGCTCACCGCCGACCGCATCGAAGGCCACGGCGATGTCGAGCGCCGTGCGCGACGGGGTGCCCTTGAAGAGGAGGTGCTCCAGGAAGTGGGTGGATCCGAGATCGCCGGGCTGCTCGTCGCGCGAGCCGACCGCCACCCACATGCCGATCGTGGCGCTGCGGCTGCCGGGCACGTCCTCGCTGAGGATGCGCACGCCCGACGGCAGGACGGACCGCCGGACACGGGCGCCGCCCGTCGACTGCACGGTGAGCTCGGGGAGGTCGAGGGGGAGTTCTACGGCGCGGGACATCAGCGTCACCCTACGCCACGGGCCCCGCGTGGAGCCGGGCGCCGACGGCGGGCGACGGGGCGCTCATGGGCAGCCCGGTCCGGCGTCCCGCTCCCCGCACGCACCGCCCACCAGCACCGTCGACCCCTGCACCACACGGATGGTGACCGGACCCACCTGCACCGGCAACGTCCCCGCGATCTGCTGCCACCCACCCCCGTCGAACCGATAACTCGCCGAATACACGATCGTCAACGACACCCGCCGATCCCCGACGGACCCGTACACATGACTCGTGTCCGTCTGCGTGAAGTCCTGCTGACCCAACTCCCGCCACGACGCACCCGGCCCTTCCACCGTCGCACTCGTCCCATCACCGTGATCCCACACGAACGACACCGGCACGAACCGCACCTGCGTCGGCCGACCCAACAACACCCCATCCACCACCTGCGCCGACGCGTCCGAGAACAGATTCACCGGAGCACCCACGACCGCCCACCCATTCGGCTGCGACCGGATCGACGCATCACGCGGCACGAACTGCGCCACATCCGCCAACGACACCCCCGGCACCGCCGCCACGACCGGGACCGGATCCGCCGGCTTGGTCGGCGCCTTCGCCGGCGGCAAGAACGCGTGCTGCCCATCCGAACACAGAGAACCACCAGACAGGCGCGCACTCGGGGTGCACGGCACATCCACGTCCGCAGCCATCCGACCCCGCGGCACCGGAGGCGGCGCCTGCGGGTGCGACGGCTCCTGCGGCGAGGACGCTTCCTTGGAAGACTGCTTAGTCGAGATTTGGGGAGCATCAGTCGTTCTCGCTTGAAGTTCTACAGAGCCGTCGGATATTGCCCCAGACGTGCAGTCGCCGCCTCGTCTACCGACTTCCAGCTGACAATCGTCACCAGCAGCCACGGCCCTTTGGGATGACAACCCCGAGGCGATGGAAGAGGCGATGACAACAGCGATCACAATTCGGCTTAACCGCATGCGTGCACGTCTTCGTTTCGCACAATGTCACTGAGACGCCACACACCGTCGGCCGCTCTGACCGCCTTGGCCTGCAACGACAGACGAGGGTCACGTTGCGGCGTCACATCCACTCCGTGGGCGTCGCGGATTCGGGTCCCGCTGACGTCGAGGCAGAACTGTCCTGTCATGTACTGCGCGCCGCTTTTGTCCACGCCTCGATCGGTCACGCTGAATCCCGAAATCGTATCAAGACCATCTACCGATTCTCCGGAATCACGAGACTCCTTCACGGACTGCCTCTCGCTCTCGAGGACGCTCCCCGTGAGCAGGGGCGTCAGATCGGCGTCAGTGACAGTGGTTGCGTTCAATTCGTCGTAACGCTTCAAGACGTCGTGGAAGGCCTCGTCGTCCTGCTGCTCCTGCGTCATCGACGAGGCTGGAGCCGGCGCGGGAGACGGTGACGAAGACGCTGCGCATCCGGCGAGGAACTGGGTCGACACGACGACGGCCAGCGATAGAGCCACCACTCCCCCTCGCCGTCGCAGCGGAACGCGCGGTCGCTCGTGCAAGATCGTCTCCCCCGGGCCGTACGGAACCCGCGCGGACAAGCGGGCGCCAGAGCGCCGGGCATCGCGGGTCCAGGAAAGGTAGCCGCCGCATCACGAGCGCGACCCCCGCCTTCCACATGACGGGGCGGACCGGGCCCAGAGGAACCCTGGGGAGGACTACTCGGAGGCGCGGTCGAGCCGAGCCACGTCGTGCCGGGACAGCTGGACGTGGGCCGCCTGCACCAGATCGTGGACCTGCTCCGGTCGGCTCGCGCTCGCGACCGGAGCGACGATCCCCGGCTTCACGAGGAGCCACGCCAGCGCGATCGTCGCCACGCTCGTCGAGTGGTCGTCGGCGATCTCGTCGAGGGCGGTGAGCACGCGCAGGCCCCGACGGGTCAGGTACCTCGCGGCGCGCGCCCCGCGGGCGCCGTCGCGGACGGAGTCGCGGGTGCGGTACTTCCCCGTGAGGAAGCCGTTCGCGAGAGCGAAGTAGGGCATCACCGCGAGCTGCTGGCCGCGGACGACGTCGAGGTACTCGGACTCGTAGGGCGCCCGGTTGACGAGGTTGTAGTGCGTCTGCAGCGCGACGAAACGCGGTGCGCCATAGAGCCCGCCCATGATCCGCGCGTGCAGCAGCCGCTCGGCGGCGTAGTTCGACGCGGCCAGGTGCCGGACCTTGCCCGAGGCGATGAGGCGTCCCGCGGCGGCGAGGCTCTCCTCGAGCGGCACGTCGAGGTCGTCCCAGTGGAAGTAGAGGAGATCGATGAAGTCGGTGCCGAGCCGAGCCAGGCTCGCGTCGACGGCGCGCTCGATGCGGGACCCGCCGAGGCCGGGGAAGTCTTCGCTCTTGCCGATCTTGGTGGCGACGACCATGGAGTCGCGGTTGCGGCGCTCCCGCATCCACGAGCCGATCATGTGCTCGCTGCGGCCGCTCGCGTACGAGTCGGCGGTGTCGATGAAGTTGCCGCCCGCCTCCTGGTACCGGTCGAGGATCGCGGAGGTGTCCTCCGGGCCGGCCGTCCAGCCGAAGACGTTGCCGCCGAGCGCGAGCGGGAAGACCCGGAGGTCGGTGTCGCCGACGGACCGGCGGCGCGCGGGCTGCGGGATGCTGCCGCCGGCGCGCAGGCCGGGAGCGGCCGTGGACGCGGCCTCGAGGACGAGGGCGCCGGCCGCCTGGACGGCGGTCTCGACGAGGGTGCCGGACGGGGTCGTCGTGTCCGCCGATCGTCCGCGACGCGAGAGGTGCGCGCCCCCGCGACGGGGCCGCGACGGCGAGCCGGGCGCGACGTCGGGGGCGGTGGGAGGGGACGTCGTCACACCCCTGAGAGTACCGTCCAGCAGGCGAAACGTTTGCGTACCAAGGGAATGCGCGCGCCGTCGTTCGCCCCCGGGACAGGGGCCTCTCACCGACCCTCGCGAGGCCGGCGTCGACACGGCGGCGCCGCCGGAGGGGTGCCGTGGATCCCCCGACCCCGGCACCCCTTGGCGGTCTGCATCCCCCGATGCGTCCCCCGGAGGCGGGCGGTCACGTGGACCTGCCCGCGAACACCACGCTAACGAGACGTCCGCGTCGGGACCCAGCCCCTCTTCGGGGGCCTTGCGCGGCATCCCCGACCCCACGGACCGCCCGGCGACCTCCCCCGCGGCAGGTGGCGGACGCTTCCGGCCGCATCACGGCCCATCGTGCGAGGCTGGTGCGGTCAGCACCACCGAGAGGAACCCACGTGCCCAACGACCCGCTGCACCGCTTGCCGGACGCCGCCCCCTTCCACCTCACCAGCCCCGACTTCGCCGACGGGGCACCGCTGCCCCGGTTCGCACGCGGCGCGAGCCAGGGCGGCGAGGACCGCTCCCCCACCCTCACCTGGACGGGCGCGCCGGCCGCGACCCGCAGCTACGTGCTCACCGCGTACGACCCCGACGCGCCGACCGGGAGCGGCTTCTGGCACTGGGCGGTGCGCGGGATCCCGGCGTCCACCACCTCGCTGCCGACCGGTGCGGGCGATCCGGAGGCCGGTCTCCTCCCGGCCGGCGCCGTGACGCTGCACAACGACGCGCGCGAGACGCGGTTCTACGGAGCGACGCCGCCCGCGGGACACGGCACGCACCGCTACTTCTTCACCGTCACCGCGCTCGACGTGGAGTCGCTGGACATCCCGGAGGGCGCGACCCCGGCGATCCTGGGGTTCCTGATGCTCCCGCATGTGATCGGGCGGGCCCAGCTCGTGGGCACCGCGATCACCGTCGCCGACTGAGCGCCCGGATCGAGGCGACGACGTGACCCATCAGGGAGACCGACCGACGCCGGGCCGGGGCGACGACGCCCCCGCCCGGCGTCGGCGCCTCGCGCTGGTGATCGCGGTGGTCGCCGCCGTCCTCGTGATCGCGGGGGTCATCGCGGCGATCGCGCTGTCGCAGGGCGACGCCGAACGGGTGGCGCCCGTCCCGACCACCGGCGAGCCCGGCACGCCGCCCGAGGTCACACCGTCGCCGACGTCGTCGCCGACGTCGTCACCGGGCACGACCGACGGACCGGCGCCGACTCCCGCTCCGAGCCCGACCGGGGATCCCTCGCCGTCGCCGTCCCTCCAGGTCCCGCCCGTCCAGGACGTGCCGTACCCGACGGATCCGAACCACGGCAAGTAACCCGCACACGACGGATGCCCGCCCCACCGAGGTGGGACGGGCATCCGGTTCGTTCATGTGCTGCGGCGGGGACTAGCCCTCCGCGGGCGCCTCGGAGCCGTGGCTGGCGGCGTCGCGGCCCTCCTGATCGGCGGACTCCTCCAGCACGGGAGCGAGCGACAGCTTGCCGCGGTCGTCGATCTTGGTGATCTCCACCAGGATCTTCTGGCCGACGCCGAGCACGTCCTCGACGTTCTCGACGCGCTTGCCGCCGGCGAGCTTGCGGACCTCGCTGATGTGCAGCAGGCCGTCCTTGCCGGGCAGCAGCGAGACGAACGCGCCGAAGGTCGCGATCTTGACGACGGTGCCGAGGAAGGACTCGCCGACCTCGGGGTTCGTCGGGTTCGCGATGGCGTTGACCTGCGCACGCGCGGCCTCCGCCGACGGGCCGTCGACGGCGCCGATGTAGACGGTGCCGTCCTCCTCGATGGAGATGTCGGCGCCGGTCTCGTCCTGGATGGCGTTGATCGTCTTGCCCTTCGGGCCGATCAGCTCGCCGATCTTGTCGACGGGGATGTTGACCGAGATCACGCGGGGCGCGGTCGGGGCCATCTCGTCGGGGCCGTCGATGGCCTGGTTCAGCACGCCGAGGATGGCCGTGCGGGCCTCCTTCGCCTGCTTGAGCGCGCCGTCGAGGACCGACGTGGGGATGCCGTCGAGCTTCGTGTCCAGCTGGATGGCCGTGACGAACTCCGACGTGCCGGCGACCTTGAAGTCCATGTCGCCGAGCGCGTCCTCCGCACCGAGGATGTCGGTGAGGGCCGCGTAGCGGACCTGGCCGTCGACGGTGTCGGACACGAGGCCCATGGCGATGCCGGCGACGGGCGCGCGCAGCGGCACACCCGCGTTCAGCAGCGACAGGGTCGAGGCGCAGACGGAGCCCATCGACGTGGATCCGTTGGACCCGAGGGCCTCGGACACCTGGCGGATCGCGTAGGGGAACTCCTCGCGGCTCGGCAGCACCGGCACGAGGGCGCGCTCGGCGAGGAAGCCGTGCCCGATCTCGCGACGCTTCGGCGACCCGACGCGACCGGTCTCACCCGTGGAGTAGGGCGGGAAGTTGTAGTGGTGCAGGTACTTCTTCTTCTTGATGGGGCTCAGCGAGTCGATCTGCTGCTCCATCTTGAGCATGTTCAGCGTGGTGACGCCGAGGATCTGGGTCTCGCCGCGCTGGAAGATGGCCGACCCGTGGACGCGCGGGATGACCTGCACCTCGGCGTCGAGCGGGCGGATGTCGGCGAGGCCGCGGCCGTCCATGCGGATGCCGTCGCGGAGGATACGGCCGCGCACGACCGTCTTCGTGACGGACTTGTACGCCGCGGAGAACTCGGTGAGCGCCGACTGCGGCAGCTCGCCGGCCTCGACCTTGGCGGCCACGGCCTCCTTGGTGCGGGTCTTGAGGGCGTCGTCCGCGTCCTGGCGCTCGATCTTGTCGGCGGTCTGGTACACGGTGCCGAGCTCGTCGAGGGCGAGCGCGCTGACGGCGTCGTAGGTCTCCTGCGCGTACGGGAGGAAGACGGGGTAGTCGACCGTGGGCTTCGCGGCCTGCTGCGCGAGCGAGGCCTGCGCGGCGACGAGCTGGCGGATGAACGGCTTGGCGGCCTCGAGGCCCTGCGCGACGACGGCCTCGTCGGGCTTGGTGGCGCCGGCCTGGATGAGGTCCCACGCCCCCTCGGTGGCCTCGGCCTCGACCATCATGATCGCGACGTCCTCGTTGCCCGCGGAGTCGGTGACGACACGGCCGGCGACGGTGATGTCGAAGACGGCCTCCTGGAGCTGCGAGTGCTTCGGGAAGACGACCCACTGGTCGCCGATGAGCGCGAGGCGCACACCCGCGATGGGGCCGGAGAACGGGATGCCCGAGAGCATGCTCGAGGCGCTCGCCGCGTTGATGGCGAGGCTGTCGTAGAACTCGTCCGGAGCGATGCTGAGGACGGTGATGACGACCTGGACCTCGTTGCGGAGGCCCGTGATGAACGACGGGCGCAGCGGCCGGTCGATGAGGCGGCAGACGAGGATCGCCTCGGTGGAGGGGCGGCCCTCGCGGCGGAAGAACGAGCCGGGGATCTTGCCCGCGGCGTAGCTGCGCTCCTCGACGTCGATGGTCAGGGGGAAGAAGTCGAAGTTGTCCTTCGGGTGCTTGCCCACCGAGGTGGCGGACAGCAGCATGGTGTCCTCGTCGAGGTACGCGGCGACCGCGCCCTGCGCCTGCTGCGCGAGGCGGCCGGCCTCGAACCGGACCGTGCGCGTTCCGTACTTGCCGTTGTCGAGGACTGCCTCGGCGAACTTGATCTCTGGACCTTCCATTGAGGTCTCTCTCCTTCGTGTTGCGCCTCTCGGCGACGCCCGTCGGGCGCTCGTCCTGCATCCCGTGTGGATGCGGACCTCCTGCGACAGAGGAGGAGCGGGCGAGGCGACACGTCGGAGTCCGCCTGATGCGGATCCCGGGTGCACGTGCGCGGCTGGTTCCGCTCGCCGGCCGGTGGCCGACGGCGGCGGGCGCATGTCTGGCCATCAGTGGGAATGCTCCGAGCGACTCGGAATACCACCACCAACGACCAGCTCCTGCCGGCCAGCTCCATCTGTCGTGATCGCATCGTGACGCTGGGCGTCCGCTGGATCACTTCCGCCATGGTAGCACCCGGGCCCTCGCGGGCCCGGGATGACGGGGATCGCCGGGTGTCGGGCGGACGACGCTCGCCTTAACGACGGACGGGCCGCCACCCCGGAGGGTGACGGCCCGTCTGCTTCGCAAGCGATGCGATCAGCGACGCGTGATGCGTGTCAGCGGCGGATGCCCAGGCGCGCGATCAGGGCGCGGTAGCGCTCGATGTCGACGTTGGACAGGTAGCCGAGGAGACGGCGACGCTGGCCGACCAGGAGGAGCAGGCCACGACGCGTGTGGTGGTCGTGCTTGTGCTCCTTGAGGTGCTCGGTGAGGCCCGTGATCCGCTTGGTGAGGAGCGCGATCTGCACCTCGGGGGATCCGGTGTCACCGGGGTGGGTCGCGTACTCGTCGATGATCGCCTTCTTGACGTCTGCTTCCAGAGCCATGTGATGATCCCCTCTCGTGTTCGTTGCGCGGCGCCCGTCACAGGATGTGCGAGCTCTCTTGATCCGCGGCCGTTCAGACGGCAACCGCACGAGCATACCAGAGGGGCTGGGCCGCTCCGGCGGGCGGCCGGGCGCCTCGCGCGGGGGCGACGTCGGTGATCTCGGCTAGCGTGGAAAACCACTCCAGAGAGACGACGCAACGACACGTGAGCACCCCGCCCGAGACCTCCCCCATCCCGATCCCCGACGAACGGCAGGTGCGCGGCAGCCACTTCGTCGACCTGACGCCGCTCCGGGAGAGCCCGGCCTTCGCGCGGCTCTGGGCCGGCAACGCGATCGCCGGCATCGGCAGCCAGATGACCGTGGTGGCCATCGGGCTGCACGTGTACGAGCTGACGGGATCCACCGGCTCGGTCGCGCTCGTGGGCGTGCTGTCGCTCCTGCCGATGATCGTCGCGGGGCTCTACGGCGGCATGCTCGCCGACGCGTTCGACCGGCGGAAGGTCGCGCTCATCGCGTCGTGCGTGGCGTGGGGCTCCACCATCCTGCTGGCCGCGCTCGCGTGGACGCATGCGGAGACGGTGTGGTCGCTCTACGCGCTGAGCATCCTCAACGCGGTCGCGGCGACGGTGATCGGGACGAGCCGGCAGGCGATCCTCCCCCGCATCCTGCCGCCGCGCCTGCTGCCCGCGGCCAGCGCGCTCGGCGGGATCAGCCTGGGCGTCATGGTCACGGTCGGGCCGGCGCTCGCGGGCGTGCTCGTCGCGTCGGTCGGGTTCCAGTGGACCTACACGGTCGACGCCGTCCTCTTCCTGGCGGCCTTCACGGGCGTGCTCGCGCTCCCGCGGATCGCGCCCGAGGGCGAGGTGCAGCGGCCGGGGTTGGCATCCATCAGGTACGGGCTCGGGTTCCTGCGGACCGCGCCGAACATCCGCATGTCGTTCATCGTCGACATCATCGCCATGACGCTCGGGCAGCCGCGCGTGCTGTTCCCCGCGGTCGGCGCCGTGGTCCTGGGCGGCGGGCCGGTGACCGTCGGGATCCTCACGGCGGCCGGCGCGGTCGGCAGCCTCGTGAGCAGCGTGCTGAGCGGATCCGTCGGGCGGGTCACGCGCCACGGCCGGGCGATCCGCTGGGCCATCGTCGCGTACGGGCTCGCCACCGCGGGCTTCGGCCTCGTGCTGCTCCTCGCCTCGAAGCCGGGCGTGCTGCACGGGATCGGGTCGCGCATCGAGGACGCGAGCATCCCGGGCATCGTCGCGGCCTCCGTGCTGCTCGCGCTCGCGGGCGCGGCCGACAACATCTCCTCGATCTTCCGCAACACCATGCTGCAGACCGCGGTTCCCGACAACATGCGCGGGCGGCTGCAGGGCATCTTCATCGTCGTGGTGACCGGCGGGCCGCGGCTCGGCGACGCGTACATCGGGATCGTCACGCTGTTCGCCGCGCTGTGGGTGCCGTCGCTCGTGGGCGGGCTGCTGATCGCGGTGGTGGTGTGGATCCTCATCCGCGCGCTGCCGTCGTTCGAGCGCTACGACTCCCGGAACCCGACCCCGTGACGCGGCGACGGAGAGGGAAGACGCCTGTGCTGGTGACGCTGGCGGCGCTTGCGATCGTGATCGTCGCGGGCCTCGTGCAGTGGCGCGGGGACCAGGGGGCCAGCTCCGCGGGTGCCGGAGGCGGTTCCGTGACCGGGCTGGGGGCGGAGCCGGGGTCGACCGGATCCGCGCGCCTCGCCCTCGACGGGCTCGAGGTGCGGACGGAGGAGCGCGTGGCCGGCTACGACCGCGAGTCCTTCGCGTGGCGCACGGACGTGGACCGCAACGGCTGCGACACCCGCAACGACGTGCTCCGGCGCGACCTCGCCGACGCGGAGATCCGCGGCGGGACGCGCGGCTGCGTCGTGCAGGCGGGCGTGCTCGAGGACCCGTACTCGGGCGCGCGCGTGGCGTTCGACCGGTCGCGGGATCCCGAGGCGGTGCAGATCGACCACGTGGTGTCGCTGTCGGACGCGTGGTCGTCCGGCGCGTGGCGTTGGGACGCCGACTACCGCGCGGCGTTCGCGAACGACCCGCTGGAGCTGGTCGCCGCGTCCGCCGCGGAGAACAACGCGAAGTCCGACGCGACGGCCGACGCCTGGCTGCCCGAGGACCCCGCCGATGCGTGCGCGCTCGTCGCGCGGCAGGTGTCGATCAAGGTGCGCACGGAGCTCAGCGTGACGCGGGCTGAGCACGACGCGATGGCGCGCGTGCTCGACGGGTGCGGCGACGTGCCGCTCCTCACCTCCGACGACGCGGGCTGGCCGGCGCCCGTGCGCTGAACTCAGGACTCCCCCAGGCCCCGGAAGCACCAAATACCCCTCTTTTGGGGTTCGTCAACCCAGTCATGCGCGGCTCTAATTGTGGTACCCGAAGCGACACTTTTACCCCAGACCAGGAGCTCTCATGGCAACCGGATACCGGTCAATTTTACGTCTCAGCGATGAATACGATGCCGTAGCGGTCACCGAAGAACAGGTTCGCTCGTGGCTGACTGACAAAAGGAGAGGGCGACGAGGTCGCTCCACATCGTTGGATTGGGACGGCCCAGGCCGATACCGCATATCTTCAACAGTTGAGCTACTTGTCGTCCACGCAGACCACGATCAATTTTCCCCACGTAGGCTCTATCGAATAACTGAAACAAATAGGGAAGGCCAGTGGGGGGTCACGCTCTACGCCGGATCCGTAAGCTCCGGAAAGCGTAAGTCTCAAGTCATCGTCGTCGAAGTTGATCTTATCGGAAGCGATCGCGAAACAGCGTTGGCAAAGGTTGCGCCTCCGCGCGTCGTGCGATCGCTCCTCGACACGTACGCGGTCACGGATCATTTGACAGAATTGACGGGCACGCCAGTTGTCGTTCGTTCAAGCCAGATGCCCGAGCTAATCGCCGCCATCACTGATCCACTTCGAACTGCTTCTGTAGTAGTTGCACTGTCTCCCGCTCGTGATTTAGACGATGCCTGGAGAGAGGTGGTCAAAAGTCTCACACAGCAAAGTGTCGGAGTCACGGCCACGTATGTTGTCTATTCAGATGCTGTCGATGACTTTATAGGGTCCATGGCGGCAAGCCACACGATCAGCCCTGGACACATCCGGACATATCTTCCGCAGGTCGATGTAGACAACGCTAGCGACGGCATCCGCCACAAATGGCTTACCTTACCGACGCTCACCAGTTCACTTGAGAAAAGGCGCGTATCGGAGTCTCTGCAACGTCGACATGGAGAAGCAGCCAGGCGCCGCCATGTCGAAGCCGGGCTCCCAACGGACGTTCAACGCATGGTAGAGCTCTTGAGACGCGCGGAGACCACAGTAGAACGAGCAGCCCGGGTTCAGGCACTTGTCGAAGCGAATAGGTCATCTACACAACAGGCCCTTGCCGAGGTAGCGCCCAAGGTCGTGGAGCAGGTCGCTCCCCTGACTGTCGACCCTCGCTGGCGCACTCGCGTGGCCGCCTCTTTCAGGCGCTGGTTAGGCATTGAGTTCATACAGGCGCCGGAGCAACTCGACGAGCTCGATTCTTTTATAGAAGCTAAAGTCGCGGAGGTATCTGTCGCGTCGGAACAGCTCACCGAGGCCGCGGGGGAAGTAGAAAGTCTTCAAGCAGAGGCGACGCGCCTGCGTATTGAACGTGACGATATGGAATTGGAGTGGGCCGTCGCCCTCGAGGCTCACACTAAGGCCGATCGAGAGAACACTGTCCTTCGACGACGCCTAACGGCAGCAGAGCGCCCTCAAGAGGCATATGTTGAGCCGGAATCTGATACATGGTCCCCTCCAGAATCCGTTGAAATGCTCACTCAACTTCTCACACCTGGCGACGAAGCGCATCTCGCGGCCGAGGTCATCGTGTTCACTGGAAGCGATGATGGTGCCGTCGAGATCGATCGCCGGTACCCCTCAGGTGTGTATGCACAGGCGTTCTGGCAGCACGTTCACGTTCTTTACGATTATACCCAGGCCCGTAAGGCCGGCTATGCCGGAAACGTGCACATGTACCTAAAGGCTGACGATATTGAGGGCGCGAAATGCCCGCCAAGTCAGCACGCCGCGCGGGAGAGCGATACGGTTTTGAACAATGCCAAGTGGCGCGCGGAACGCGTGCTGCCAATTCCGGCCGAAGCACATGCGGACGAAGTGGCCCTAATGGAAGCGCACTTCAAGCCGACTTGGCGAGACACCTTTGCCCCTCGAATGCACTACTTTGATGATTTTACGAATAGTGGAAAAATCTACATTGGCTACATCGGTCGACATCTAACCAACCCGCAAACCTAATAGTAGATAATCAGCGAAAGAAAACTTCGTCTGGCGCAAACCGACGGAGGTGATGGGCATGCTCGTGTCATCGCCAAATGCACCGCGTTCGTACGCAGGCAGCCGTCACATATGAGGCCCAACCGATCGTGCGCCCGGTCCGAAGACACTGCAATGCGCCGGACCACCAGAGACGCGATGCACCACGGGTCCGGATGTCATGGGGAGAGCGGTCGCACGGACGGCGCATGGAGAGGGGTCTCGGCGCCGGGACCACGACCGCAGGGCCGGCCCGTCATCGGGTCGGCCCATCTCCCTGCCCTCGGGCGGTCGGGCGGTCGGGCGATCGGGCGGTCAGGCCAGGAGGCCGAGCACGCCCATCCACGCGGTGCCGACGACGCCCCAGATCACGATGAGCACCACGGCCATCACGAAGCCGACGCGGAACCACTCCTTGGTCGTGACGTAGCCGGATCCGAAGACCACGCCCGACGGCCCCGACGCGTAGTGCGAGATGCCGCCGAAGAGGTTGCCGATGAAGCCGAGCACGAGCGCGGCGAACAGCGGCGGCGTGCCGGTCGCGACCGCGGCGCCGAGGAAGACCGCGTACATGGCGACGATGTGCGCCGTGTTCGACGCGAACAGGTAGTGCGAGAAGAAGTACACGAGCGCGAGCACCGCGAACGCCCACGGCCAGGGCAGGCCGCCGACGGATCCGGAGACGGCCCCGCCCACCAGGTCGATGACGCCGAGCGCGTCCAGCTGGTCGGCCATGCCGACGAGCACGGCGAAGAAGATGAGCGTGGACCAGGCCGACGCGTTCGCGGCGAGGTGCGACCACTTGAGGACGCCCGTGACGAGCAGCACGGCGATGCCGCCGAACGCCGCGGCGGTCGCGGGGATGCCGAGCAGGGACCCGCCGCACCAGAGCACGAGCAGCAGCACGAAGGTCCCGGCCATGATCCGCTCGTGGCCCGAGAGCGGGCCGAGGCCGTGGAGCTCCTCGCGCGCGTGCGCCGGCGCCTCGGGCGTGCGGGTGAGGGTCGGCGGGTAGACGCGCGACATCGCCCACGGGACGACGACGAGGCTGAGCAGGCCCGGGACGAGGGCCGCGAGCGCCCAGCCACCCCAGGTGATCTCGATGCCGAGGTCGGCGGCAGCCTTCTGCGCGACCGGGTTGCCCGCCATGGCCGTGACGAACATGGCGGAGGTGACGGTGTTGACCTGCACGCTCGTGAGCGCGAGGTACGAGCCGAGGCGACGACGGGACGCGTCGGACTCGGGCGTGGAACCCTGCACCCGGCTGAGCGACGCGACGATCGGGTACACGACGCCGCCCGCCCGCGCGGTGTTCGACGGCGTCGCCGGCGCGAGCACGAGGTCGGTGAGGGCCATGCCGTACGCGAGGCCGAGGCTGGACCCGCCGAGCCGCGACACGAAGACCAGCGCGATGCGGCGACCGAGGCCCGTGACGAGGAAGCCGTCGGCGATGAAGAACGACGCGACGATGAGCCAGATGGTGGGGTTCGCGAAGCCGACGAGCGCCTCGCCGTCCGTGGTCATGGTGCCCGTGAGCATGGCGACCGCCAGGCCGACCAGCGCGACGGGCGCGGTGGGCAGCGGCTGGAGGATCAGCGCGAGGACCGTGCCGACGAAGATGCCGGCCATGTGCATGCCGCGCGGGTCGACGCCGGCGGGCGGCGGGACGAGCGCGATGCCGACCGCGACGGCCACGATGACGACGACCTGGATGACGCGCGACCGGCGGGCGCGGCGGGCGGCCGCGGCGGCGGCGGCGTCGGCATCGGGCGAGGCGGACGCGGCGACCGACGCGACCCCGTCCGGCGCCGGGTCCGCCTCTCGCGGCGCTCCCCCGGGGCCGGGATCCGTCCCGGTGCCGGGTGCGGACGAGGGGCCGGGGGCTGCGGGAGGAGGGGTCATGACCGGCCCATCCTCCGCGCGTGCGCGGCTACGTGCCACTTGTCTTCATAGTGTTCACGCGAGCGCCGCGCGCTGGCCGGGGATGCGCCGGGCGGTGCCGCGGATCAGGCGGCGAAGCCCGTGGACGTGACGATGTGCAGCCGCTGCGTCGGCCGCGTCATGGCGACGTAGAGGCCCGCCGCCCCGCGCGAGGTGTGCGCGAGGATCTCGTCGGGCTCGGCGATGACGACGACGTCGAACTCGAGGCCCTTCGCCTCCTGCGATCCGAGCACCGCGATGGGCCGGCCGAGGCCGCCCACGCCGATGCCGACCGCGGATCCGAATCGCTCGGCGAGCGCGCGGTGCAGCTCCTCGACGCGGTCGTCACGGGCGATGACCGCGAGCGTGCCCTGGTCGACGCCCTCGCGCTCCTCGTCGACCACGTCGACGACCGCGGACACGACCTCGTCGGCGTCCACCTCGACCGTGTCGATGGGGTGCTCGCCCTCGCGGACGGCACGCGAGCGGGTGACCGGGAGGCCGTGCGCGATGGCCATGCGCTCGGCGGCCTCGGCGATCCGGGCGGGAGTGCGGTAGTTGACGGTGAGCTCCTCGAGGCGCCACTCGCGCCCGAGCACCGGGCCGAGCGCGTCCTGCCAGCTGCCGACGCCGACCGCGGAGCTCGCCTGCGCGATGTCGCCCACGATGGTGAAGGAGCGCAGGGGGCAGCGGCGGAGGAGCACGCGCCACTGCATGGGGCTGAGCTCCTGCGCCTCGTCGACGACGATGTGGCCGTAGGTCCAGGTGCGGTCGGATGCGGCGCGCTCGGCGGTCGTGCGGCGCGCCGCCTGCTCGGCGAAGCCCTCCGCGAGGCGCTCGGCCGTGACCATGCCGCCGACGCCCATGTTCTCGATGGCCTGCTCGGCGTTCTCGATGTCGCGGAGGCGCTGCTGCTCGCGTTCGCGGGCGCTCGCGTCGGCCTGCGCGCTGAACTCGCCCAGGAGCTCGGCGGCCTCGTCGAGCAGCGGCACGTCGGCGATCGTGAAGGGCGCGTCCCGGTCGCGGCGGAGGAGGGCGCGCTTCTCGGGGCTCCAGCGCGGGGTGAGCGACGCGAGCCAGTTCGGGCGCGCGTAGAGGTCCTGGATCAGCTTCTCCGGGGTGAGCGGCAGCCAGGCGGTGTTGAGCGCGACCTTCACGTCGTACGAGGTACGGAGGTCCTCCCGCAGCATCGCGAGGTCGCTGTCGTCGAGCGCGCTGCCGTTGCGGCGCATCTGCGACGCGAGCAGCTGCGCGAGGGATCCGAGCGCGGCCTTGTTGAAGACGACCCGCGCCTCGTTGTGCGGCTTCCGGCTGTCCTGCGCCCGGCGGAGCGCGTTCGCGACGAGGGACGGCTCGACGACGATGCGCTCGCCGTTGACGTCGAGCGTGACGGCCTCGGTGGGGACGACCTGGCGCGAGCGGACGGCGCGCTGCAGGAGGCCCGCCATCTCGGATCCGCCCTTGACGGCCGCGACCTCGGGCGCGTCCTCCCCGGCGGCGTCGACGCCCGGGTAGAGCTGGCCGACGCTCGCGAGCACCACGCCCGTCTCGCCGAGGGACGGCAGCACGGCCTCGATGTACTGGAGGAACGAGCGGCTGGGGCCGACGACGAGCACGCCCGAGGACGCGAGCCGGTCCCGGTGGGAGTACAGGAGGTACGCCGCTCGGTGCAGCGCGACCGCGGTCTTGCCGGTGCCGGGGCCGCCCTGCACGACGAGGACGCCGCGGAGGTCGGACCGGATGATGCGGTCCTGCTCGGCCTGGATGGTGGCGACGATGTCGTTCATCCGGCCGGTGCGGCCCGCGCCGAGCGCCGCGAGCAGCGCGCCCTCGCCCTGGAGGCTGGTGCGGCCCTCGTCCAGCAGCGTGGGGTCGAAGACCTCGTCCTCCACGTGCACGACCTCGCGGCCGTGCGTCGTGAGGTGGCGGCGCGCGCGGGCGCCGAGCGGGGTCGCGGCGGTGGCCTGGTAGAACGCGCTCGCCTGCGGCACGCGCCAGTCGAGGAGCAGCGGCTGGAGGTCGTCGTCGCGGAGGCCGATGCGGCCGATGTAGCGGTAGACGGGATCCCGGTCGCCGGCCGTCCGCGCGGCGGTGCCGTCGCGCGGCTCGTCCTCGGGCAGGTGGCCGCCCTCGAACTCGAGGCGCCCGAAGACGAGGCGCTCGTCGACCTCCCGGAGCGCCTGCAGCCGGTCCTCGTAGATGCGGGCGAACGCGTCGCGCTCGGAGCGGTTCTGGTGCGTGCCGCCCGTGGGGCTGTCGCGCACCGCCGTCAGCTGATCCCGGGTCTCCGCCCGCACCGCGTCGAGTCGCCCGTAGAGGCGGGTGACGTACGCCCGCTCGCGCTCCAGCTCCGTACCGGTCACCTGCACACCCCTTGGAATCCGGCGTCAATCCTATCGAGCCGAGGGGGCTCCGCCTGACCGCCGGCCGGCTCCCGACGGGGTCAGCGAGCGACCCGCGCGGGGGTCAGCGACGCGTGCCGACCAGGCGCTGCGGGCCCGTCGTCGCCGGTCGCGGGCGCTGGCGGAGCGCACGACGGCGGGCGTTCTCGGAGCGAGCCGTGAGGATCAGGACGACCACGACGCCGATGAGGGCGCCGAGGCCGTTGTGCACGATGTCGCGCACGTCGGAGACGCGCGCCGGGAGGAACGCCTGCGCGGTCTCGATGAGCGCCGAGAGGCCGACGCCGAGCGCGATCGCGAGCCACCAGCGCGACCGCCCGAGGAGCAGCACGAGGAACATGCCGACGGGCAGGAACATCGCGACGTTCGCGGCGCCCTCCACGAAGGAGTACGTGATCCACGACGTGCCGTCGTGCCGGTGCAGCGCGCGGAGGGCGCGGAAGAGGTAGCCGTCGATGCGGCGGTCGTAGGGCTCCGGCGACAGCGTGATCCATGCGACGAGGCCGAGGTACAGGCCCGTGGCGGTTCCGAGGACGGGGTGGCGGAGGAGCATCCGTCCATCATCCGGGCCGGCCCCTGTGCGGCGGATCCGCCGGAGGTGCCGGTTCCGTGACGCCCTGTTGCGCCCCTCCCGTCCTCGAGGATGAGCCGGTGGGACCATGTGCGTGCAGCGCACCCCGCGAAGCCTCGCGTCCCACCCGCATCCGCGGCCGGACACCGCCTGCGATCAGTTCCCGCTCGCCGCGGGCGGTCGTGACCGGCCGCCCGACGGCACGAGAGACCCGCGGAGGTCCCCATGCTCGACAGCACCGACGGAATCCAGACGTCCCACGCCGGCAGCCTGCCGCGGACGGACGCGCTCATCGCCGCCAACGCGGCGCGCGCCGACAGCAGGAAGGCCGTCCTCGTCGGCGGCGACGCATCGGCCGCGCCGGCCCCGGCCCCGGCGGACGACGGCCTCGACGCCGTGCTCGCCGACGCGGTCGACGGCCTCGTCGCCCGCCAGCGCGCGGTCGGGATCACCGTGCCCGGGGACGGCGAGTACGGCAAGGCCATGTCGAGCGCGATCGACTACGGCGCCTGGTGGTCCTACTCGTTCCAGCGCCTCAGCGGGCTCGAGCTCGTGCCGGGCGGCCCGTTCTCCTCCGAGCCCGTGCGCAGCTCGCCGGGGCACGTGCGGCTGACGACCTTCCCCGACCGCCGCGACTGGACGATCTTCGCGGACGCCTACCGCGATCCCTCGAGCGGCATCACGGTGGGCGACGCGCCCATCGAGTTCCCGAGCGCCACCGGGCCGGTCTCCTACACGGGGCACGCCGCGATCCAGGCCGACATCGCGCACCTGAAGCACGCGCTCGACGCGAACGGGTACGAGGAGGGGTTCCTCACGTCCCTCTCCCCCGGCAGCGCATCGCGCATCGGCAACCTGCACTACGCGACCGAGGAGGAGTTCATCTGGGCGTGCGCCGACGCGATGCGCGAGGAGTACGTCGCGATCATCGACGCCGGGCTCGTGCTGCAGATCGACGACCCGTCGATCGCGGAGAACTGGGACCAGATCAACCCGGAGCCGAGCGTCGCGGACTACGTGGCGTTCACCCGCATCCGCGTGGAGGCGCTCAACCACGCGCTGCGCGGGCTGCCGCAGGAGCGGATCCGCTTCCACCTGTGTTGGGGCTCGTGGCACGGGCCCCACACGACCGACATCGAGTTCCGCCACATCGTCCGGACGATGCTCGACATCGACGCGGGCGCGTACTCGTTCGAGGGCGCGAACGCCCGGCACGAGCACGAGTGGCGCGTGTGGGAGGACGTCGAGCTGCCCGACGGGAAGCTCATCGTGCCGGGCGTCGTCGGGCACGCGACCAACGTGGTCGAGCACCCGGAGCTCGTGGCCGACCGGATCGAGCGCTACGCGCGGCTCGTGGGCCGGGAGCGCGTGATCGCGTCGACCGACTGCGGGCTCGGCGGGCGGATCCACCCGCAGATCGCGTGGGCGAAGCTGGAGAGCCTGGCGCAGGGCGCGGAGATCGCGACCCGGCGGCTCTGGCGCTGATCGCGCGGGCGGGTCAGAGCGAGAGGATCGCGTGCACGTCGTGGCCCCCGAGGCGCGCCCGGCCGCCGAGGCCCTCGAGCTCGAGCACGACGCCGATGGCGGCGACCTCGTAGCCGGCGCGCTCCAGCAGGCGGGCGGCGGCCTCGAGGGTGCCGCCGGTGGCGAGGACGTCGTCGAGCAGCAGGACGCGGGATCCCGGCATCAGCTGGCCCGGGTGCAGCTCGATGGCCGCCTCGCCGTCCTCGAGCGCGTAGGTCTCGCGGAGCACCTCGCCGGGGAGCTTGCCGGCCTTGCGGACCGCGAGCGTGCCGACGCCGGACGCGTACGCGGCGGCCGCGGCGAGGAGGAAGCCGCGCGCCTCGACGCCCGCGACGGCGTCGACGGGACCGCCGACGGCCACGAGGTCGTCGACCACGGCGCGGAGCGCGGTGCCGTCGGCGAGCACGGGCGTGAGGTCCCGGAAGAGGATCCCGGGCTGCGGGAAGTCGGGGACGGTGAGCAGCAGGGAGCGGACGAGGTCGGAGACGGGGGTGTCGGGCACCCGACAACGGTAGCCGGTGGGCGGGCGGCGGCGGTCCGTCGTGGGGTTCGGGGCGCGCGTAGCGTGGGGCGATGGCACGATCAGCGTGCAGGTCGACGGCGCCGCGCAGGACGGGTCGCGGAGCACCGTGACGACGGTCGGCGGCCGACGCCCGCCCGCTGAGGTGATCGGTCGGGTTGGCCCCCGGTCGGACGGGCGCTCCCCAGCGACGCGCTCCTAGGCTGGCGGCCGCGGTCGCCCTCCGGCGCCGCGACCGCCCACGGAGGAGCGCCCATGGACCCCGTCGAGATCGTCCGCGACGTCGTCGCGCGCGCGACCGCCGTGGAGGCGCCGCTCGAGACGGGGCCGGCGCTCGTCGCCGTCGCGCTCGCCGCGGCGCTCGTGCTCGTGCCCGCCGCGTGGCGGCTCACCCGGCACGCCGTGACGATCGTGCACGAGGGCGGCCACGGGCTCGCGGCGACGCTGAGCGGGCGTCGGCTCGCGGGGATCCGGCTGCACTCGGACACCTCGGGCCTCACGGTGAGCGTCGGCCGGCCGCGCGGGCCCGGGATGGTGATCACGCTGCTGGCGGGGTACCCGGCGCCGGCGCTCGCGGGCCTCGGCGCGGCGTGGCTCGCCGGATCCGGGCGGTCGGCTGCCGTGCTGTGGCTCTGGCTCCTGCTGCTCGCGCTCGTCGTGATCCAGGTGCGCAACTGGTTCGGGCTGTGGTCGTGCCTCGTCGCCGGGGTCGTGGTCGGCGTCGTCGCGGGTGCCGCGCCGATCGTGGTGCAGGGCGTGGCGGCGCACGCGCTCGCGCTGTTCCTGCTGCTCGGCGCGGTCCGGGCGACCCTCGAGCTGCAGCGGGCCCGCTCCCGGCGCGGCGGCGATGCGTCGGACGCCGACCAGCTCGGGCGGCTCACGCATCTGCCGGGGATCCTCTGGGTCGGGGTGCTCGTCCTCGTCGCCGCCGCCTGCCTCGTCGCCGGCGTCGTGCTGCTCGGGATCCCGGCGCTCCTCGGCCGCTGACCGGCCCGGCGCACGCCACGGCCGCCGCGCCCACGGGGTCGCGACGGCCGGCCGGACGCGCTACATCTCCTCGTGCGTGTCGGGGTCGCCGTCCGAGAGGCGCGACTGCGTGCCGGAGCCGATCGCGCGCACCTCCTCCTCGGTGAGCTCGAAGCCGAAGACGTCGAGGTTCTGGCGCTGGCGCTCGGGATCCGTGGACCGCGGGATCGGCAGCGCACCCGACTGGACGTGCCAGCGCAGCACGGCCTGCGTGGGGGTGACGCCGTGCGCCTACGCGGCGGCGACGACGGCCGGGTCCTGCATGAGCTGCTCGCGCGTGCCGAGCGGCGACCAGCTCTCCGTCACGATGCCGTGCTCGGCGTGGAACGCGCGGAGATCCGCCTGCGCGAACGTCGGGTGCAGCTCGACCTGGTTGACGACGGGCAGCACGCCCGTCTCGTCCAGCAGGCGCGTGAGGTGCGCGGGCGTGAAGTTGGAGACGCCGATGGAGCGGACGAGGCCGCGCTCCTTCAGCTCGACGAACGCGCGCCAGCTGTCGACGTACCTGTCCACGCTCGGATTGGGCCAGTGGATGAGGTACAGGTCGACGTAGTCCACGCCGAGCGACGCGCGCGACTCCTCGAACGACGCGAGCGTCTCCTCGTAGCCGTGGTGGCGGCCGGGCAGCTTGGTGGTGAGGAACAGCTCCTCGCGCGGCACGCCGGAGCGGCGCATCCCGTCGCCCACCGCAGCCTCGTTGCCGTAGTTGAGGGCCGTGTCGAGGAGGCGGTAGCCGGCGCCGATCGCGCCGGAGACGAGCTCGGCGCCCGCGTCGTCGTTGAGCCCGTACGTGCCGAGGCCGATGGCGGGGATGCGGTTCCCGTCGGACAGTTCCAGTGTGGGGATCGTGGTCATCCCCTCACGCTACGCCGAGGGGTCAGGAGCGGTCAGCGGGGGCGGATCCGGCGTCGGCGGGCGAGGCGGCGGCGGCGTCCGAGTCGTCCTCCTCGGCGTCCCGCGCGTCCGCTGCGTGGTCGCGCCCGAACACGGTCGTCAGGGCCCACGCGATCATGCCGCAGACCGTGAGGATGTCGGCGACGTTGAAGACCGCGAACCACTCGACGGCGATGAAGTCGACGACGTGCCCGGACAGCGGCCCGTCCTCCGCGCGCGTGATGCGGTCGAAGAGGTTGCCGAGCGCCCCGGCGAGCACGGCCGCGAGCAGCAGCACCTGCAGGAGCGACGCGCGGTGGCGGATCTGCCAGCCGACCCAGACGGCGAGGCCGAGCGACAGCGCCATGATCCCGACCGTGAGCAGCGGCCCCACGTCGGCGCCCATGCCGAAGGAGACGCCCGGGTTGTAGACGAGGGCGAAGCGCGCGGTGGGGAACAGCGGGATGGTCTGGCCGCCGCCGAGCGCGTCGACCGCCCAGCGCTTGCTGAGCTGGTCGAGGACGAGGCCGACCACGACCACGACGACCGCGAGCGCCACGACGACGGGGCGGGACAGGCGGGGGTGGCGAGCGGCGGGGGGTGCGGTGGTCACGCTGCGAGCCTAGGCGGTGGGCGCGGCCGGATCCTCCGGGCTGGCGTCCGCGAGGGGCGCGGTCGCGGCCCGGTCGCGGATCCGGGTGGCCGCCTCGCGCGGGAAGGTGCTGCGGACGAGGTGGCGCGTGCCGTCCGCCGCCTCGATCGCGACCGCCGGTCCGGCGTCGAGCAGGATCGCCGCGCCGCCGCCCGGGAGCGACCGCACGCCGATGCCGCCGACGGTCCGCGGGCGGAGGTGGTCGACCACCGTGCAGTCCGCGATGGCCGAGTACGGGATCCGGATGCGCCTCAGCGGCACGAGCGCCACCTCGACCTCGTCGGGGTCGAGCGTGATCCGGATCCGCAGCGAGCCGACGATCGCGCCCGCCACCACGAGCAGCACCGCGACGACCACGCCGAGCGCGGCGCCCCCGGTGGCCACGAGGAGCACGAGGCCCGCCGCGGCGATCACGAACGCGGCGACGCGCATGGCGCGCGGGGCGGGCGTGGACTGGCGGAAGCGCGCGTCGGGTGAGGGCGTGGTCACGCCCTCACCCTAGGCGCGCGGCGGTCCGCCCGGGTCAGGCGGACGGGTCAGGCGTGCTGCTCGTCGTGCTCGCCCTCGGCGATCTCCTCGATCAGCTTCGCGTTGAACGCGGGCAGGTCGTCGGGGTTGCGGCTGGTGACGAAGCCGCTGTCGACCACGACCTCCTCGTCGACCCACTCGGCGCCCGCGTTGCGGAGGTCGGTGGCGAGGGTCGGGTAGGAGGTCATGCGGCGTCCGTCGACCACGCCGGCCTCGATGAGGATCCACGGCGCGTGGCAGATGGACGCGACGGGCTTGCCCGCCGTGAAGAAGGCCTTGGCGAAGGCGACCGAGTCGACGTCGACGCGGAGGTCGTCCGCGTTCACGACGCCGCCGGGCAGCACGAGGCCGTCGTAGTCGGCCGCGTCGGCGTCCTTCACCTGCACGTCCACGTCGAACGTGTCGGCCTTGTCGATGTGGTTCAGGCCCTGGACCGTGTCCGACTTCGGGGACACCAGGACGGGCTTCCCGCCGGCCTCCTGGACGGCCTTCCACGGCTCCGTCAGCTCGACCTGCTCGAAGCCGTCCGTCAGCAGGAAGGCCACCGTGCGGCCCTGGATGCTCTCTCCGGTCATGTGCGTTCCTCCTCGTGAGAGTGTCGCCGCCCGGTCGGACGGCCTCCTCGACGCTACGCTCGCGCGCCTCCGTCGACCACGGTGCGGAAGACGTTCACGGGTCGTCCGGAGACCGCGGTGTCGATCGCGAAGACGCCGCCGGAGAGCGGGTGCTCCTCGAGCTGCTCCTCCGTGAGGTTCTCGCGCGCCGTGCCGATGACGAGGGTGCGGAGGTCGGGTCCCGCGAAGGCGACCGAGGTGACGTTCGGCGCCGGGACCTCGATCTCGAGGTCCTTGGATCCGTCAGGCGCCCAGCGGACGACCTTGCCGGCGCCGTAGATCCCGTTCCACGCGTAGCCGTCCACGTCGAGGGTGAGGCCGTCGCTCATCTCGCCGTGGATCCAGTGCTCGAGGTCGCCGAGCTCGCCGTCGGCCGAGTAGGGCGCGCGGTACACGGCCTGCTGCCCGGTGTCGGCGAGCACCATGGTGCGGCCGCCGTCGGTCCACTCGAAGCCGTTGGTGACCGCGAAGCCGCCGAGGAGCGTGCGGAGGGTGCCGGATCCGTCGATCGAGTAGACGGCCGCGTCGGGTTCGCCGTCGGTGACGTCCATGGATCCGATGACGAAGCGGCCCGCGGGATCGACCTTCCCCTCGTTCATGCGGATGCCGCCGTGCGCGTGCTCGACCCGGGCGAGCTCGCGCGTGATCCGGCCCTCCCGGTCGACGAGCACGATGCGGTCGCCGAGCCCCGCGACGTACCCGCCGTCGTCGGCCGGCTGGAAGGACGCGAGCGGTGGCGGCAGCTCGAGCACGGTGTCGTCGGATCCGTCGACCGCGCCCGCCCACGGGCTCCGGTGCAGCGTGCCCGCGGTGATGTCGTTCCACATCACGTCGCCGGCGGGATCCCACCAGAGGCTCTCGACGAGGATCGCGCGGGCGCCGCGCAGGACGCGGAGGTCGGAGGTGAGGACGGTCATGGGACCAGCCAAGCACCGGCGCTGCCGGGCGTCCCGGTGGAGGATCGCTCGTCGGACTTGACGAGCGCCACCCCCTGGTGCAGGGACATCCGGTGTTCGGTGAGCGCCCCGGATGCGAAGGGATGCTCGTGGCACCTACCGTCTGCGTGAGGAGCTTCGTCCGGTGCCAGTGGCGTGGGAGATGGCAGAGCCGCTGGGACCTCCCGATCACAGGCGCGTGACCGCGGCCGTGGCGCGCATCTGCGCAACGCTCCGTCGGGAAAGTCACCCTCCAGCGCCGCGATCGGCACGAAGGCCGGAGGCGTGCGCGCATACCACACGATCACATGATCGACACGTCTTTTCTCAACTCCCGAGCGGGCCCATCTCCCGTGCTAGCGTCCGGCGTAATACGCACGCGACCGGCGCGGCGTGGCAGGCATCACTGGTTTCTTATCGACAGAGACCACAATGCGAGGGGAATGCTGCGAGATGAACCGATCGCAACGCACAGCGACCTTCGTACTGCCACACACCGAATCCCGCGATTCACGGCGGTCGCGCGCAGTCGCCGCCATGCCGATAGCCACAGGAGTCGCGCTGTCGACACTGACGGGAGCCACCGCCGCATACGCCGCGTCATCAGCCTTCGAGATCTTCCGGGGGTTCAACTGCAGCGCCGGCGGTACACCATCACGTGTCTACGCGGGGAGAATTCGGGAGAAGGGTGGGTCGATGACACGTTCGACGAGACCACCTGGGGAGACCGGGGCGTCGGTCAGAGAGTCCGCATGAACGCCGAGTCGATCTCCGTCAACAACGCCCATGTACGAATTCACGTGGTCGGCGATTTCCGCCACCTCGCATGGGAACAGCAGCCGCAGGGCGCCTGCTACAACCTGCCGGACGGCGTCCGCAACCACAACACGTAATGGTCGACCTCCGATTGCACGGGATTGTGACGCAGCGCCGGCTGAGCGACCGCTTGCCGGTGATCGAGATCCGGTGCACGAGCACCACAACGTGCCGGACCTCACCGGCCCGGAAAAAACGGGAAGAGAAGGAGAAACATCTCATGGACCGATCACCCCAGCCTCGCGGCACGTCTGCCAGCATCGCCGGAAGGCGGGACCGCAAGCGATCGCGCACGATCGCCGCCCTGTCGGTAGCAGCAGGCGTGGCGCTGTCCACGTTGACAGGAGCAACCGCAGCCCAGGCCGCAAGACCAGTACCCGCGTTCGAGATCTTCTGGGGATTCAATTGCGGCGCGGGCGGTACCGCATCACGCGTCTACTCGTACGAGAACGCGCTCGAGGGGTGGGTCAACGACACCTTCGACAGCACGAGGTTCGGCTCCCAGGGCTACGGTCAGAAGATCCGCAACAACGCCGAATCGATCTACGTGAGCAACGCCCGGGTGCGCATCATCACCGAAGATGCCTTTCCCGCCTGGGAGGAGCAGTCGTACGGGGCCTGCTACAACCTGCCGGACGGCGTGAGGAACAAGAACATCCAGTGGCAGACCTATGGGATTCCGGGATGACGACCGGCGCCCTGTCGTCTCAGCTCGGAGGATGACGAGCCTCGTCATCGCTCGATCGAGAGGCGCGGAGGAGTTCGCGTCGGGCCGGCCGCTTCAGCCGGTGCGACGCGGACTCCTTCGACAGCCATGGTCTCCATGACATCGGCGCAGCTCAGGCAGAGGGCACGTCATCAGCTGGATGCCCGCAGGCACCTCGCCGTACATGGGCCACTCCGCGAGGTGCTGACAGCGCCTGCTCGCCGGCCGAGCCCCATGCATCGCAGCCTCCTGACGCAGAGACCCATCGCCGGCGAGCCGCAGGGGGTGGCTGCCGCGCGGTCGCCGATCGGACAATCGACGGTGATCGTCATGTGATGCAGCTGCGCACGCGCCCTCTTCGACGACGCGTGCGGCATGTGGCGTCCGCGGCCATCGCCAGCGAGGTGCGAGGTGCCCTACACACTGGTCGGTGGACCAGGGGAGCGGTACGGGAGAAGAGCATCGTCCCCACGGAGAACGTGAGCAAGCCCAGGACGATGATCTGCCTGTCTCGTGGGAGCACACGCCTCCGCGGGAAGCCGGCGAGCAACGCGATCCGTTCGAGACGCTCGTCGTCGGATCGGTCCCCGACGGCTGCCGCACCTCGGATCGCGGTGAGCGCCACTACCCACCGGGACGGGAGGGCACCGACCCTGAAGGCAGTCTGTGAGCGCCCTCATCGTTCGTGCGAACAGGATCCGGCGGGCGTACCGTCGAGAGGAGGCCGGATGACGTGCGCGAGCGCGCCCGGCCCGCGGGGCAGGATCCCACCGGACGCCGCCCCGCACGGATCGGGAACCCCCGACCCCACGAACGACCAGAACGAGGAGTCGCACATGACCACGACCGTCGACCGCCCCACCAGCGCATCCGAGAAGGCCACGCAGGCCGAGGGCTCCAAGAAGACCAAGCGCCAGAACGCCGAGCGCGGCTTCCAGGCGAGCCAGCAGCTGCACGAGAACATGCAGAAGGTGCTCGTCGACCTCATCGAGCTGCACATCCAGGGCAAGCAGGCGCACTGGAACGTCGTCGGCAAGAACTTCCGCGACCTGCACCTCCAGCTCGACGAGATCATCGAGTCGGCCCGCGAGTTCAGCGACGACCTGGCCGAGCGCATGCGCGCCCTGCACGCCACGCCGGACGGCCGCAGCGACACCGTCGCCGAGACCACGACGCTCCCCGAGTACCCGCAGGGCGAGGTCGACACGGCCGAGACCGTGGACCTCGTCACCCAGCGCCTCGAGGCCGCCGTGCACACCATGCGCGAGGTCCACGACGACGTCGACGAGGAGGACCCGACCACCGCGGACCTGCTCCACTGCTTCATCACCGCGCTCGAGCAGTACGCGTGGATGGTCTCCGCGGAGAACCGCCGCGTCGGCTCCGCGAAGTAGCACCAGCACGATCCCGAGGGCCGCACCACCTGGTGCGGCCCTCGTCGCGTCCCCGGACGCGGCGCATCGCACCGCAACGACCGCCCCACGGGGCAGTGAGGAGACCGGGATGGACCTCGGGATCACAGGCAAGACCGCGCTCATCACGGGCGCCGACTCGGGGATCGGGTGGGAGACCGCCCGCATCCTCCTCGCCGAGGGCGCGACCGTCGTCCTCAGCGACCAGGACCAGGGATCGCTCGACGAGGCGGCCGCGCAGCTCGACGGCGGCGACCGCGTGCACGCGTTCGCGGCCGACGTGACGAGCGTCGAGTCGCTCGCCGCGCTGCACGACAAGGTGCAGGGGGCCGTCGGCGACATCGACATCCTCGTGCAGTCCGCGGGCATCACGGGCGCGCAGGGCCTCTTCCACGAGATCGACGACGAGGGCTGGACGAACACGATCGAGGTCGACCTGCTCGGTCCCGTGCGGCTCGTGAAGCAGTTCCTCCCGTCGCTCCGGAAGGGCGGCTGGGGCCGGATCGTGTTCCTCGCCTCCGAGGACGCGGTGCAGCCGTACGACGACGAGCTCCCCTACTGCGCCGCCAAGGCCGGGATCCTCGCGCTGTCGAAGGGCCTCTCGCGGAGCTACGCGAAGGAGGGCCTGCTCGTGAACGCGGTCTCGCCGGCCTTCATCCACACGCCCATGACCGACGCGATGATGGAGAAGCGCGCTGACCAGCTGGGCACCTCGACGGACGACGCGATCGAGTCGTTCCTCGACGAGGAGCGCCCCTACATGGAGCTCAAGCGCCGCGGCGAGCCCGCCGAGGTCGCCAACGTGGTCGCGTTCCTCTGCTCCGACCTCGCGTCGTTCGTGAACGGATCCAACTACCGCGTCGACTCCGGATCGGTGGCGACGATCTGATGGCCGGCCTCTCGAAGGGCGATGCCGTCACCTGGAACACGCCGCAGGGCGAGACCCACGGGAAGGTCGTCGAGGAGAAGACGAAGGACTTCCAGCACGACGGGCAGCACTTCACCGCGTCGAGCGACGAGCCCGCGTACATCGTCGAGAGCGACAAGTCCGGCAAGACCGCGGCCCACAAGGGATCCGCGCTGACGAAGAAGAAGTAGGCCCTCCCCCGCGGGTACCGGCGACCGGTACCCGCGAGGGGCGACCCGTCCGCGGGGCCGCGCCTAGGCTGTGGCCGATGGACACCGGGACCGCCGCCGCGACGCGCTCGACGTCGACGCGGGCGCCCCGGCACCGTGACGGCATCGAGCTCTTCGTGGACGCGGTCGTCGGCCTCGTGCTCGCAGGCCTCGCCCTGAGACCGCCGGTGGACGTGCAGGAGGCGGGATTCCCCGTCGCCGCCCTCGTGGTCCTGGTCGTCGCCATCCGCTCGGTGTTCCCGGGGGTCGCGCTCGGGCTGGCCTGGGTGATGGCGTTGGCGCAGTGGCAGCTGGGCGAGCGTCCCGGCTTCGCGGACCTCGCCCTCCTCCTCGTGCTGTACTCGACCGCCCGACGAGGATCCCGCGCGACGGCGGTGATCGGCGGCGCCTCCGCGGTCGTCGGCGGCGCCATGGCCACGGTGTACCTGTTGCACACGGGCGCCCGCTACTCGCTCCTCATCAGCCCCGGCGGCCTCGGCGCCATGATCTTCGTCGCGGCACCCGTCCTGATGCTGCTCCTCGCGTGGCTGACCGGCCTCGTGGTGCGCGTGATCCGCTCCCGCACCGCCGAGTCGCGCCTCCGCGTGCAGGCCGAGGACACCGCGGTGAAGGCCGTCGACCTCGCGCAGGCCGAGACGCTGCGGGCGAGCATGGCGCGCGACGTGCACGACATCGTCGGGCACTCGCTCGCGGTGATCATCGCGCAGGCCGACTCGGTGCAGTTCCTCGACGACGAGGAGCGGATTCGCGGCGTCTCCGCCACCATCGCCGACACCGCCCGCCGCTCGCTCGCCGAGGTGCGCGAGGTGCTGAGCGGCACGAGCGTCGCCGAGGCCGACGACGGGCCCGAGGACCTCGACGCGGTCGTCGCGCGGGTGCGGGCCGCGGGCGTCGACCTCGCACACGAGGTGCGCGGGATCCGTCGGCCCGTCGACCCCGCGCGCCAGGTGGTCATCCGCCGCGTCGCGCAGGAGATGACGACCAACGCGATGCGGCACGGGGAGCCGGGCGGGCGGATCCGCCTGCGCGAGACATGGCGCGCCGCCGACGTCGTGCTCGAGGTCGAGAACCCGGTCGCCCGGCGCGGCGACGTCCCCGCCAGCGGCGCCCACCTCGGCCTCGAGTCCCTGCGCGTCGGCACCGGGGTCGAGGGCATGCGCGCCCGGCTCGCCGCCGTCGGCGGCGACCTCGAGGCCGAGCCCGTCGACGACCTGTTCACCGCCCGCGCCCGCATCCCCCTGCCGGCCGCCCATCCCATCGCCGTGCCAGGAGGCCGCCCGTGATCCGCATCGTGCTCGTCGACGACCAGGAGCTGTTCCGCGGCGGCGTGCGCGTCGCCCTCGACGCCCAGCCCGACCTCGAGGTCGTCGGCGAGGCCGGCGACGGGCGGCAGGGACTCGCGGTGATCGACGAGGTGCGGCCCGACGTCGTGCTCCTCGACATGCGGATGCCCGTGATGGACGGCCTCGAGACCGTGCGCGCGCTCTTCGACGGCACCAGGGACGCTCCCCCGCGCGTCATCGTGCTCACCACGTTCGCGCTCGACCGCGCATCGGCGACGGCGATCCGCGGCGGCGCCAGCGGCTTCCTCCTGAAGGACGCGACGCCCGCGTTCCTCGCGGCGGCGATCCGCGCCGTGCACGCGGGCAGCGCCGTCCTCGCGCCGGACGAGCTCACGCAGCTGTTCACCTCGGATGCGACGGCCGCGCCCGCGCCCCCGGCGCCGCCCGCCTTCCGGTCGCTGAGCGCGCGCGAGAAGGACGTCTTCGGGCACGTGGTGCGCGGGCTGTCGAACGCGGAGGTCGCGGCGCTCGAGTTCGTCAGCGAGTCGACGGTGAAGACGCACGTGAGCAGCATCCTCGCGAAGCTCGCGCTCCGGGACCGCGTGCAGCTCGTCGTGCACGCGCACGACCACCGGCTCGTGGAGCGCGCGGGGGCGTAGGCGGCGCTGCCGACGACGGCGGCAAGACCCGGCGCCATCCTCTCGAGGACGCGCAGGTACGGGACGCCGTGACCACCTTGGCGAAGTCCTCCACTGACCGCTCCACTCCGGCTAGCACCGCGTCGTCGTTCGTCGGCCGGGCGAAGGAGGAGTTGGCGCGTCCATCTCACGGGGGCGCTCGGGCCCTCAGGACCGCGCCACGTAGCCATGCCGAAGACCCCGTCTCGCAACCGCAGGCACTGGGGCCGCATCCAAGAGGGCCACGGATCATACACACGAATTGAGCAGATTGACATCGGTGGATTCGCGGCCCACTCGCACCTCTAGTGCCCTAGAGGAGTGTTACCTATCCGATCACCCTCACAAAGGAGTACATCTGATGGTCACGCGCAGGAAAATCAGCCTTGTCGCGGCATTCGCCGTTCTCGCCAGCCTTGCTGGCGCCGCGCCCGCCCTCGCCGACAATTCCGGCTCACTGAACATCGGATGTTCCATATCCCCGAGAACTCCTACGCTCGTCAACGGTGGCGTTATCTACTCCGGCGGCTCGGCAACCTGCTCACAGGCGTCTGGTGCAGACTTCCGCCTCGTCCGCAACTTCAATGGCACCCCGGATGTGCGCGTGGCGAACCAATACATTCCGCAGACTCCCAGCTTCACAATGACCCATTACAACACCAATTGCGACGGCGGCGGGACCGGGCAGTACTACACCGAGATTCGGCTCTACGCACCCGGCGCAGCCCAGCGGGTAAGCCCGACAGTCACGCTCAGCCACTGCTAGACTCGCCCGCATGGATAATGATCAGCCCGTACTCGAAGCAGTAGATATCACCCTCGGGCGCGGTAGCCGCATTATCTATAAAAACTTCAACATCACTCTGCGGCAGGGGATCACGATGGTCCTGGGCCCCAACGGCACCGGCAAGACGACCCTGCTAGAACACTTAGCATCTCCGCGCGACATTCTCGATGGACACCTGGAACTTCAAGGCCGCCCTGTCGGATCGGACTTACCACTACGTGACTACTTCGCTCGCATTGGTTTCCTGCCGCAGAAGTGGGAATCTTACTCCGGATTCACGGTAATCGATACTCTTGAATATGTGGCATGGCTCAAGGGACTATCCTCCCCCAAAGCCCGCAGCGCCGCCCAGGAGGCACTGGTCGCCTTTGGGCTCACTGATCACGCAAAAACGTCAGTAGCGAAGCTGTCCGGAGGACTCCAACAACGCGTCGGTATAGCCGAGGCGTTCGTCAGCAATCCCGATATCGTTCTCTTGGACGAGCCCACGGTCGGATTGGACCCCGAACAACGGAGCTTGGTACGCAAGTACCTTAAGTCCAATGCACAATCCAAAGCAATAGTCGTCTCCACGCACTTGACAGACGATGTCGACGCAATTGCCGATCGAGTGATTGTGGTGGCCGACGGAGTTGCGCTCTTCGACGGAACTCCCGCCGAACTAGCCCAGCGTGGCGAAACCATGAACGGCGACGACAGTCCACTCGAAGCAGGCTACCTGAGTATCGTAGGCGCAAGTGCGGGCACAGCGTCGTGAGGGCAACATTTAAGGCGACCCTATTTCGCAGCACCGTCACCCTGGGCTTGGCCTTGATTACGATCATCGGCGTGATTGTTGCCATCAATGCAACTCGACCTGGATTCTTGCTCTGGCCGGACCTGATCACAGGCTTCACTTCCGCGTCGATCTTCACCGGCTTGATCGCAGCAGGATCCGCGGCCACCGAAGCCAACCGTTGGCAACGAGCAAATGGCCAGCGTCAGGCCTCTGCAACGCGAAGCGAACTCCAGGTACGCTCATATCACGCCGTCGCCGTCATCACCCCTCTCGGGGCTGGCTTTTGGCTAGCTTTCGGACTCATAGCTGTCTGGGCTCAGTTGCAGGGCTACTACGGCTCGGTACCGATCGTGTGGATCATCAGCCTCTTCTGCGCCCTCGTCCTGGCCAGCAGCCTCGGCTACACAATTGGAACGCTTGCACCGTACCGCTGGTACGTGGGCCCCGGTGTGGCACTGCTTTTTTACTTAGGATATATTGCCCTCACGCTCACAGGAGCTCATAACGGAGTTCTTTCCCTATACCCAGCCGCCAGCAGACTCGACGACATATTCATTCAACCGGTCAATTCCACATTTGCTGCACAATCTGTCTTCTTCCTGAGCCTCTCGGCCCTGCTCCTCCTGCTTACAATGCTCAGCCGACGTATATCCCGAGCCGGCGCGCTAAGCGCACTCGGTTCTTTACTTGTCGCAGTTCTCGCTGGTGGAACCGTGGTCGCTGCGAACGGTCAAACCACGACGGCCAGCAATCCGGGAGTCTTCACCTGCGTAGGCGATTCGCCCACGCTGTGCCTCAACCCAGGTTATGCCCCGGCAGGAGTTCCACTGCAGGAGCATTTCTCTCGGCTAGCAAGCATCACTTCAGGCACAGGCTTCGTAGCTGACCGCCTCGAGCAGAATGTTCAGGGGTTCGGGGACAATCCCTCAGATGGTGCACGCAGCGTATACCTTGAGCAGTGGGCCACTGATGAAGATCTGAAATTCGCCGTGTCCCGATACGTATCGGCTTATGGCGGCACGGGCCAGTGCGGATCCGAGGCGAACGCGCGTGTCAATGAGCAAGTTGATATATGGCTCTCTCAATACGACCCCTACTATGGCGACGTACCAAGAGACCCTGCATATGACACCCTGCATGCCCTGTCGCTCAGTGACGCACAGACGTGGTTCTCTTCGGTCGCGAGCAAGTACTTTTCCTGCCGACTAGAGCTTGCCGACCTCCCGTGAGCGCCATGTTGTCATTCACTCGCACTCGGCGCTGGCGCACCAACATAGCTGCCTCCATCATCGTTGGCGCCCTGATTGTGCTCTGTGGTCCTGTCTACTACGCACTCAATCCGAACGCTGGATACCTGGTCTCCATTGCGGCACAGTTACCTCTGATCCCTGCGGTCATCATCCAGGCAACATCGATGTCTTCGATGTCGGCCCAGGAGAGACAGGCGAGTCGTTCACTCGCGAAATATCGCGCTTGCAACTACGTGCTCCTCACCGCCGCAGCAGCGATTCCGCTTGGAATAGCCGCGTATCTCTACGCACCTCTTGTCGGCGAACAGCAGACGGGAGGCTACGACCTCGGACCGGTAACGGTCATACGCAACCTCATCGCTCTTATCGGTGCCGGGTTCATCGGCGCCAGTGTGATCGGTTCTTCCTTGGGCTGGATCATACCGTCAGCCTGGGCCATCCTGCCCTACGTCCTTCTCACCGCCACCTCGACGAGCAATTCATTCATCACCCTTGTCGTTCAGCCCGATGACTCCTTCACCGCGTTCATGGTGGCCCTCGGCATCTGGTTCGGCGGGTTATTGGCAGCGTCCGGAGGTCGTCGCGGAACGTTCAGCGTGGAAGGCATAGGCCGCAGGGCGCTGTTGCGCTCCTCTCATCACGCGAGCAAGCGCCGCCAGGTGCGAGACCATAGCCCCCGACGCTCAGGCCGCGCTACGGGCTAGGACGACTACTGCCGCCGAGGGAGCAAGGAAGTCGACTGACGATGAGGACCTCAGCTGCGACAGGCTGAGGTCCACGTCGTCGCCATCTCCCGAGGATGGCGTGCCGCTCGAGGTGACTTCTCGGCTTGCGTGAACGTGGTCGAGTGCTGCCGTCGATCGAACGCCAGGGTGACGAAGTCGCCGGTCGTGGCTGGTCATGCCGTCACGCCGCGCTGCACGAGGCACTTGGTCATCTGCGCCTGGAACGACCGTGCGTGCTGTATCGCCTGAGCGGTGGCCTTGTCTGTGCTCCTCGGGTCTTTCTTCCGCATCGAGGTTCACGCTTCGGCGGTCGGCGTCCTCGTGCACGCAGCGATCCCATCGACGATGGTGTTGACCGCGTCCTCCGGTGCCACCGGGCCCGCGTTGACTGCCGCCGGAACGGCGGCCACCGCAGCGGGTGCATCACTCGGTCAGGACGTCCTCGGTGAGCGTCGCCGTGCGCTGGGACGCCATGGTGACTCCGATGCCCGGTCGTGGCCGCGGCGGACGAGGTTCTCCACCGTCGCCAACAGGGGTCCGTCCTGGCCGCGTGGACGCCGCGGGGCGAAGAGGTCGGCCTCGTCGATGATGGCGGGTGGATGAGCCGACGTCAGCCGGCACCAACCGGGTCAGGAGCCGAGCGCGCCGCCGCAGCGGTGCAGCTCGGTCGCGAGCGCGTCGATCTCGGCGCGGGCGGACTCCGCGGGGACGGACGGGTCCACGTCCTCCGCCCAGATGGTGAACGCGACCTCGGTGCCGTCCTCCGCGTCGGCGATGCCGGTGAGGCCGTGCATGCGCTCGAGCGTGCCCGTCTTGCCGCGGATCCGGCCGGCCGCCGCGTCCGCCTCGCCCGTGAACCGGCCGCCCTCCGCGAGCGTGCCCGTGCGACCGGCGACGGCGAGCCCGGCGTCGACGATGGCGAGGTCGCCGCGGTGCTCGGCGATCCGCACCATCAGCCGCGTGAGGAGCGCGGCCGGCACGCGGTTCGCGTCCGACAGCCCGGAGCCGTCGACGAGGACGATCCCGTCGGTCGGCAGGTCGAGGGCGGCGAGGGCCGCGGGCGTGCCGCGCTGGATGTCGGCGGCAGCGCTGCCCGCGCCCGTCTCGATAGCGACGAGGCGCGCGAGGGTCTCGGCGAGCGTGTCGTCGGAGTGGGTGAGCATGTAGCCGACGAGGTCGCGGACGGGCGCGGACTCCACGGTGCCGAGCACGGCGGATCCGGGCGCCGCGGTCACGAGCGGGCCGTCGTCCGCCACGCCGTCGCCGAGGAGCGCCGCGAAGGCGTCGGCCGCGCGCGCGACCGCCTTCTCGCCGCGCCGCGAGTACGGCTCGGCCGGGTCGTCGCGGTCGCCGTCGACCATCAGCGCCGTGATGTTGGACATGGATCCGCCTCGCCTGGCCTCGAGCGGCCACTCCGGCAGCCAGGCCGGCCCGGTGAACAGGCCGCTGTCGACCTGGAGGCGGCGGAGGGGGACGCCGGCGAGATCGGGATCGGCGCGGCGGGCCTCGAGCACCTGGCGCGCGAGGTCGTCGAGGTGCGGGGCGTCGGGGTAGACGCCCTCGGTTCCGGACGGCAGGCGGCTGAGCGTGGGATCGCCGCCGCCGACGAGGACGACCGTGTCGGCGCGCGCCCCCTGCACGACGCGCGTGGCGATGCGGCGGTCGGGGCCGAGCGCCTCGACGGCCGCCGCCGCGGTGAGGACCTTCATGGTGCTGGCGGTCGCGGCAGGCACGTCGCCACGCACGTCGAGCACGGTGCGCCCCGCGTCGCCGTCGACCTCCGCGGCCGAGAGGTGCAGCGTGCCGGTGGACCAGCCGCCCGTGAGCGCGTCGACGGTGCACGACGCGGGGTCCGCGGAGGCGCCGCCCGCGGGGGACGGGAGGATCCCGGTGACGAGGCCGGCGCCGACCACCGCGGTCGCGACGACGGCCGCGAGCACGGCGTCGCGACGACGACGGAGGACCCGGGAGCGGCGCGCGGGTCGTCGGGCGGGCGCGGGACGGGATCCGGTCATGCTCCTCACAGTAGGAAATGTCCGGGCCGCGCGCCTCGGCCGCGGGTGCCGACGCGCTCCGTCGCGCGGACCAGGTCGCGCGGCCCGGCGCGCGCGGCCGGCCCCGGCATCAGCGCAGCATGCCGCCCGGGCGACCCGACTCGGCCCATGCGAGCGCGCGCGTGACGACGCGCTCGCTCACGTCCAGCACGCGGGCGATCTCGGCGGTGTCGCGGCCCTTCGAGCGCTCCTCGACGGCGATCAGGAGCTTCCGGCGCGTGATGCCCTTGGGCAGGGACGGCGACGCGGGCGCGGCGGGCGCCGTAGCCGGCTCGGGTGCGGCGGCCTCCTCGGCGCGGCGACGGCGGTGCCGCTCGGCCTCCGTCGTCGCCTCCACGGTCGCGAGCGCGAGCGTGGCCGCGAACAGCCCACGGCCGGCAGCGGTGCCGGCCTCCAGCCCGTCGCGGATGGCGCGGAAGGCGATGCCGCGCGCCTCGAGCCCGTTGAGGATCCGCACCACGTCGGCGGCGCCGGGCCCCAACCGGTCGAGGCTCACGACGAGCAGCTCGTCGTTCTCGCGGAGGTAGTCGAGCGCGTCCTGCAGGCCCGGTCGCGGGGCCCGGCGACCGCCGGCGACGTCGACGAAGATGCGCTCGCAGCCGGCCGCATCGAGGGCATCGACCTGGTCCTGGTACGGCTCCTCGGAGCGCGCGACGCGGACGTACCCGACGAGCGTGGTCATCCGTGCTCCCTCCCTGCGTGCGCCCCCGCGTCACGCGACGACGGACGGGCGCCCGTGCGGCACCCGTCCGTCCCGTTCATGCTGCGATCAGCTCGCGTCGTCGGACTGCGGCGACGCCGTGTCCTTCTTCTCCTGCAGGCGCTCGATCTGCTCGCTCGCCTCCGCCTTGTTGAGGTCGGCGGGGATCTCCTCGCCGGCCTGCGTGGCGAGCGAGTCGAGGTAGCTGCGCTGCGCGCCCGTCATCGGCTCGTCGCCCGTGACCCACGTGCTCGGGTCCTTCTCGGCGCTCTGCGGCGGCGTGGGGGTGGAGGAGCCGAGCATCTCCTTCTCGTCGCCGCCGGTGGTGTCCTGGTTCGCATCGCTCATGGTGGTGCCTCCTCGTGTGGTGCCTCCGACGCTACTCGCGACCGGCGACACCGGACGGGTGCCGGGTCGGCCGCGACGCCGGGCGGCCAGAGCCGGATCGCCAGCGCCGGATCGCCAGCGCCGGATCGCTAGCGCCGACCGCCGCGCAGGAGCGCCTCGCGGTGCTCGGTGACGGCGCGCAGCAGGCGCCGCTCGTCGTCGAGGTGGCCGGCCTCGGATCGGCCCGACGCGGCGGGCCGCTCCGACAGCATCCGCTGGCGGGCGAACGCGAGCCGCGTGGCGTCGCGCGTGAACAGGCCCATCGCCCGGCCCGCCTCGCCGCCGCGTGTGCGCGCCCACAGCCGGGCCCGACGACGCCCCTGCCAGGTGCTCAGCATCTCGACCTCGGCGGGCGTGAACCAGCCGACGGCCGCGTACTCGCGGAGGCGGCGGCGCGTGAGGTGGATCTCGTAGCGGCGCAGGAGGATCACGACGGTCACGAGGAACGCGAAGATCGGCACCTGCAGCAGCACGTAGAAGGAGAGGAAGTCGCCCGTGATGGTGACGCCCGTGTTCCAGAGCGCGTGCAGCACGATCGCGCCGACCAGCCCGATCGCGCCGAACCCGAGCGCCGCACCCGGACCGCGGCGGGCCCCGTAGCCGATCGCGATGCCGGTGATCATCGTGAAGGTCACGTGCGCGAACGGCGAGAAGAGGCCGCGCAGCACGAAGGTGCCGACGAGCGTGCCGGTCGTGCCCGAGACGAGCGGGCCCCCGAAGTAGACGATGTTCTCCGTGAAGGCGAAGCCGGCCGCGATCGTCGCTCCGTAGACGACGCCGTCCACCGGCCCGTCGAAGTGGCGGCGCGCGACCCAGAAGATGAGGAGCAGCCCGATCGCCTTGGCGGACTCCTCGACGACGGGAGCCTGGACCGCCAGCTGCAGGAACTCCGTGTAGCGCGTGGGCACGCCGATCGCGAGCCGCGCGTACTGCGCGACGAGGTCGAACAGCAGCGCGATCGCCACCGACGCGGCCGCGCCCCACAGCAGCGCGAACAGCAGGGCGAGCCGCGGCTCGGGCTCCCAGCGGTCGACCCAGCGGATGGCGAGGAGGACGCCGGCGAGCGGGATCAGGGCGAGGAGCGCGCAGATCGCGACGGCCTGGATCCCGAGGCTGAGCACGAGGTACGCGGCGACGAGGAGGCCGACGAGCAGCAGGACGGCGACGCCCACGACGCCGAGCACGGCCGAGGCGGTGATGCGGGAGGGCGCGTGCGCCGTCGGCAGCTCCATGGAGGGCGGCGGGGAGGTCGGCGAGGGGCGGTGGACGGTCACGGGGACGGACGGGTCGGTCACGACGGCCCTCTCTTCGGCGGATCGGCTCCGCCAGCCTAGCGACGGGACCGCCCGCCGTCCGGGTCGGATCGGCGCGCGGACACGCGACCGGATGGCCGTCTGATCAGGCCGCCTTGCCGGGGTTCAGGTTGCCTTGCCCGGGTTGAGGATCCCCCGCGGGTCGAAGACGCGGCGGATCCCGGCGGCCAGCCCCATGACGTCGTCGCCCAGCTCGTCGGCGAGCCAGCGCCGCTTGAGGAGGCCCACGCCGTGCTCGCCCGTGAGCGTGCCGCCGAGGTCGACGGCCGCGCGGAAGAGGAGGTCCGCGGCGCGCCAGACGTCGTCGGGGATGCCCGTCGCGTCGCCGTCGGGCGTGGTCGGGTCCTCGGGGATGCAGAAGTTGGGGTGCAGGTTGCCGTCGCCCGCGTGCGCGACCGTCGGGATGGCGAGGCCCGTCTCCTGCTCGATCTCCCGGATGCGCGCGAGCATGTCGGCGAGGCGGGACCGTGGCACGGCGACGTCCTCGATGAGCACGCGGCCGCGGGCAGCGAGCGCCGGGTGGAAGGCGCGGCGGATCGCGAGGAGGCGCTCGCCCTCGTCGGCGTCGTCGGTGACGTCGGCCGTGCCGCCGCCCGCGACCACCACCTCGACGACGCGCGCGGCCTCCGCTGCGGCGTCGGGGCCGTCGCAGCGCACGAGGAGGTGCGCGGATCCGCGGGTGGAGTGGTCGGTGCCGAGGAACGCGTCGATGGCCTCGAGCGCGCCGGCGTCGATGAGCTCCATGGCGGCGGGCCGGATGCGCGCGGCCGTGATCGCGGAGGCCGCGGCCGCCGCCCGGGTGGCGTCGGGGAAGAAGGCGGCGACCGTCGCCGGCGTCGCGGTCGGCAGCGGGCGGAGGCGCACGGTGGCGCGGACGATGACGCCGAGCGTCCCCTCCGAGCCGATCATCAGCGCGGTGAGGTCGTACCCCGTGACGCCCTTGACCGTGCGGTGGCCGGTGTCGATCACGCGGCCGTCGGCGAGCACGACCGTGAGCGCGAGGACGGCCTCGCGGGTAACGCCGTACTTGGCGCACAGCAGGCCGCCCGCGTTGGTGGCGATGTTGCCGCCGATGGTGGAGATGGCCTTGCTCGCGGGATCCGGCGAGTACCAGAGGCCGAGCGGCGCGAGCCGCGCGTTGAGGTCGTCGTTGAGGACGCCGGGCTCGACGACCGCGAGCTCGTCGGCGTCGCTCACCTCGAGGATCCGGTCCATGCCCCGCACCGACAGCACGATCTCGCCCGCGGTCGCCGTGGCGCCGCCCGCGAGGCCCGTGCCGGCGCCGCGCGTGACGACGGGCGTGCCGGTGGCGTGCGCGATGCGGAGGGTCTCCACGACGTGATCCACCTCGGTCGCTCGCACGACGGCGATCGGCGCGGCCGGGCTGCGATAGCCGGACCGGTCGCTGCGCGCGTCCTCGAGGGAGGCCGGGTCGGTCGCGACGACATCGCCGAGGGCCCGCATGAGCTCCGCGCGGACGGCGTCGGCGTCCGCGTCGGCGGAAGGGGCGAGGACCACGTCGTCGATCATGCGATCCACCCTAGGTCGCGCGCCCGCCGCCGTCGGGGGCGTCGGGCAGGCTGGAGGCATGGACTCCCCCGGCGCCGCCGCGCACGTCGACCGCACGGTGCTCGAGGTCCCCGGTCCCTTCGACGGCGGCGGCGTGATCCGCTTCCTCTCCTGGCACGCGGTGACGGGCGCCGAGGAGGGCGACGCGACGTCGTTCACGCAGTCCGCGCGACTCGCGCACGGCGCCGGGACGGTGACCGTGCGGCTGCCCGAGGCCGAGCGCGGCGACGTGGCGGACGCGCGCGTCGAGGTCACCACCCGCGTCGAGCACGCCGCCGACGCCGCCGAGCTCCTCGCCGGCACGCGCCGTCTCCTCGGCCTCGACGTGGACGCCGCCCGCATCGACGCCGACCTCGCCCGCGACCCCGCGCTCGCCGCCGCCGTGCGGGCGACGCCGGGCCTCCGCATCCCGGGCACGCTGGATCCGCGATCCACCCTGTTCCGCACCATCGTCGGCCAGCAGATCTCCGTCGCCTCCGCCCGCGCCACCCACGGCCGCATGACAGCCGACCTCGGCGAGGACCTGCCCGCGTCGGTCGCGCACGGTTCCGTGACCCGCCTGCCGCCGACCGCCGCCCGCATCGCCCGCGACGGCGCCGAGCTGCTGCGCGGTCCCGCCCGGCGCACGGCGACGCTGATCCGCATCGCCGAGGGGCTCGAGACCGGCGAGCTGGTGATCGAACCCGGCATGCCGCGCGCGGAGCTCCGGGCCGCGCTCGTCGCGTTCCACGGCGTGGGCCCCTGGACGGCGGACTACGTCGCGATGCGCGCGCTCGGCGAGCCGGACATCCTGCTCTCGGGCGACCTCATCGTCCGCCGCGCTGCCGCAGCGCTGGGGCTCCCCGACGAGGCCCGCGCCCTCGACGCGCGCGCCGCCGCCTGGTCGCCGTGGCGCTCGTACGCGACGCTGCACCTCTGGCGCGTGATGACCGACGGGATGCCAACGGCGGGCTGACGCCTAGGCGCTCTTCCGCTCGGCGGGCGGCTTCGTCGTCGCGGCCGCCTTCTTCACGGGGCTCTTCTTCGCGGGGGTCTTCTTCAGGGGGCTCTTCTTCGCGGTGCCCTTCTTCGCCGTGCCCTTCTTCGCCGTGCCCTTCTTCCCGCCGCCCGCCTTCGCCGACGCGGCGGACGCCTTCCCCTTCGCGCCCGCCTTCGCCGCCGGCGCCTTCTTCTTCGCCCCGGATCCCCCGCCCCGGCTCCGCTCGATGCTCCGCTTCAACGCGTCCATGAGGTCGAGCACCTCGCCGCCCTCGCCCTCGTCGTCGTCTGCGTCGCCCTCCCCGAACGTCGCGTCGGTGTCGAGCGAGTCGCCCTGCGCGAGCTTCGCGTCGATCAGGGTCCTCAGCTGCTCCTGGTACTCGTCGCCGAACTTCGACGGGTCGAAGTCCTCCGCGAAGCCCTCCACGAGCTGCGCCGACATCTTCAGCTCCCGCGGCGACACCTTGGGCGCCGCGTCGAGCGACGGGAAGTCGGCCTCGCGCACCTCGTCGTCCCAGAGGAGCGTCTGCAGCATGAGCACGTCGCCCCGCACGCGGAGCGCCGCGAGCCGGGTGCGCTGGCGGAGGGTGACGTGCACGATCGCCGTCCGGTCGGTCTCCTGCAGCGTCCGGCGGAGGAGCGCGTACGACTTCGGGCTGGACGAGTCCGGCTCCAGGAAGTAGCTGCGGTCGAGCATCACGGGATCCACCTGGTCGCTCGGCACGAACTCGACGACGTCGATCTCGCGGCTCTTCTCCTCGGGCAGCGCGGAGAGGTCCTCCTCGGTGATCACGACGGTGCGGTCGCCGTCGTCGAACGCCTTGTCGATGTGCGCGTAGTCGACGACCTTGCCGCACACCTCGCAGCGGCGCTGGTAGCGGATCCGCCCGCCGTCGGCGTCGTGCACCTGGTGCAGCGGCACGTCGTGGTCCTGCGTCGCGCTGTAGACCTTCACGGGCACGTTGACGAGGCCGAAGGTGACGGCGCCCTTCCAGATGGCTCTCATGGGTCGAGTGAACACCCGCGGGGCCATGCTGGAGCGATGGCGGGCGCGAAGCAGCAGGTGGAGGTCGAGGGGCGGCGGATCACGCTCACCAACCTCGACAAGGTGCTGTACCCGGCCACCGGCACGACCAAGGGCGACGTCATCGCGTACTACGCCGCCATCGCGCCGCACATGCTCCCGCACCTCCGCGACCGGCCCGTGACGCGGAAGCGCTGGGTCGACGGCGTCGGCACCGACGAGCAGCCGGGCAAGATGTTCTTCCAGAAGGACCTCGACGCGCACACGCCCGACTGGGTGCAGCGGCGGGCGATCCAGCACAGGGACCACGCGAACGACTACCCGCTCGTCGGCGACGTCGCGACGCTCACGTGGCTCGGCCAGATCGCGGCGCTCGAGCTGCACGTGCCGCAGTGGCGCTTCGGCCGCACGGGCGATGAGCGCCGGCCCGACCGGCTCGTGCTGGACCTGGATCCGGGCCCCGGCGCCGGCCTCCCCGAGTGCGTCGAGGTCGCGAAGGCCGCGCGGGCGATCCTCCGCGACATGGGCCTCGACCCGTACCCGGTGACGAGCGGATCGAAGGGGATCCACCTCTACGCCGCGCTCGACGGCAGCCACGACGCGGACGCCATCTCCGAGGTCGCGCACGAGCTCGCCCGCGCGCTCGAGGCCGACCACCCCGATCTCGTCGTGAGCGACATGAAGAAGGCGCTCCGGCAGGGCAAGGTGCTCGTCGACTGGAGCCAGAACAACCCCAACAAGACGACGGTGGCGCCGTACTCGCTGCGCGGGCGCTCCCGGCCGACGGTCGCGGTGCCCCGCACCTGGCGCGAGCTCGCGTCGCCGACGCTCCGGCACCTGGAGCTGGACGAGGTGATCACGCGGATGCGGACGCGCCAGGATCCGCTCGCCGCCGTCGACGAGGGCCACCGCGAGAGCCTGGAGCCGACGCGCGAGCGGCTCGCGGGATTCACCCGGAAGGACCCCGCCGACGACGCGCCCGCTGACGACCGCCTCGCGACCTACCGGTCCAAGCGCGACGCCGCGAAGACCAGCGAGCCGGTGCCCGCGGAGTCCCCTGCGCCCTCGGAGGGCAGCTCCTTCGTGATCCAGGAGCACCACGCCCGCGCGCTGCACTGGGACTTCCGGCTCGAGCACGACGGCGTGCTCGTGAGCTGGGCCCTCCCCAAGGGCGTGCCCACCGAGCACGGCACGAACCACCTCGCGGTGCAGACCGAGGACCACCCTCTGGAGTACGGATCCTTCGAGGGCACGATCCCCGCGGGCGAGTACGGCGGCGGCGAGGTGACCATCTGGGACGCGGGCACCTTCGAGCTGGAGAAGTGGCGCGACGGCAAGGAGGTCATCGCGACGCTGCACGGGCGCGGCCCGGGCACCGGCATCGACGGGCCGCGGCGCTACGCGCTCATCCACACGGGCGGGCACGGCAAGGCCGACGCGAACTGGCTGATCCACCTGATGGAGCCGGCCGACGCGCCCGCGACGGCGCACGCGAAGCCGGCGCGCCCCGCGTCGCTCGAGAAGGCGGGCGGCCGCACGCGCGTCGGCGCCCGCCGTCGCGGTGGATCCGCGGCCGCCCCCGCGCCCATGCTCGCGACGGCGGCGACCGGCGCCGGCCTCGACCCCGACGAGGAGTGGGCCGTCGAGATGAAGTGGGACGGCTACCGCGCCATCGCTGTCGTCGCGGACGGCCGCGCGACCATCACGAGCCGCAACGGCGTCGACCTCACGCCCGCCTTCCCCGAGCTCGCCGAGCTGCCCGACGCGCTCCACGTCGGCGACGCCGTGCTGGACGGCGAGATCGTGGTGCTGGGCGCAGGCGGCCGCCCCGACTTCGGCCTGCTGCAGACGCGCCTCGGCCTCACGGGCGAGAAGGAGATCGCACGTGCGCGGAAGGCCGCGCCCGTGCACCTCATGCTCTTCGACGCGCTCGCGATCGGCGACCGCGTGCTCGTCGAGGAGCCCTACCGGGATCGCCGTGCCGCGCTCCTCGACGCCGTCCGGTCACCGGGTCGGGGCCGGATCCAGGTCCCACCCGCGTTCGACGGCGACCTCGACGGGGCGCTCGCCACCAGCCGCGAGCTCGGCCTCGAGGGCGTCGTCGCCAAGCGCGTCGACGCGCCCTACGAGTCGGGGCGACGCTCGAGCGCCTGGATCAAGATCAAGCACCACCGGGCGCAGGAGGTCGTGGTCGGCGGGTGGCGACCCGGATCCGGCAGCCGCGCATCCGGCATCGGCTCGCTGCTCGTCGGCGTCCCCGGCCCGGACGGCCTCGAGTACGCGGGCCGCGTCGGCACGGGCTTCACCGAGCGCGACCTCGCCGAGGTCCTCCGCCGGTTCCGCCCGCTCGCGCGGAAGACGAGCCCCTTCGCCGACGTGCCGGCCGCCGACGCCCGCGACGCGCACTGGATCACCCCGCGCCTCGTCGGCGAGGTCGAGTTCGCCGAGTGGACCGCGACGGGTCGCCTCCGCCAGGCGTCGTGGCGCGGCTGGCGGCACGACAAGTCGCCCGAGGAGGTCGTCCGCGAGGGCTGATCCGCCGGCAGGTGAGGCGGACCTTCCCATGCACGTTATGACCGCAACCGCGTCCGTTCACACGCGCCCGATACGCTCGGGGTCATGAAGTTCGCCCACCTGCTCGCCGACGACGGCGTGACCCCCCGACTGGCCGCGATCGTCTCCGAGGGCGAGGCGCTCTTCCTCGACGAGGTGCTCGACGACTCCCCGCGCGACCTCCAGGACCTGATCGAGCGCGGCGACGACGAGATGGCCCGCGTCCGCGCGACCGTCGAGCGCGCCGTCGCCAGCCGCACCAGCACCACGCCGGTGGACGGTCTGACGCACGCGTCCGCGATCCTCCGCCCGCCGGCCGTCTACGCCGTGGGCCTCAACTACTCCGCGCACGCCGAGGAGCTCAACATCACGAGCGCCTCCGCCCCCACGGTCTTCGCGCTCTGGCCCAACTCGCTCTCGGGTCACGAGGGCACCACGAGCTGGCCGCGCTCGCTCAGCGAGGAGGTCGACTACGAGGTCGAGCTCGGCGTGATCATCGGGAAGGCCGCCCGCGACGTGTCGGAGGCGGACGCCCTCGACCACGTCTTCGGCTACACGGTCGTCAACGACATCACGGCCCGCAACCTCCAGTTCTCGGAGCAGCAGTGGAGCCGCTGCAAGAGCTTCGACGGCTTCTCCCCCACGGGTCCCGTCGTCGTCACGCGCGACGAGGTGCCGGATCCGCAGGACCTCCGCATCACCACGGTGCTCGACGGCGAGACGGTGCAGGACGGCCGCACGAGCGGCATGGTCCGCACGGTCGCGCGGCTCGTCTCGTACCTCTCCACCTCCTCCACGCTCCTGCCCGGCACGCTCATCTCCACGGGCACGACGAGCGGTGCCGGCTACTCGCGCGATCCGCAGATCTTCCTCAAGGACGGCAGCACCGTCACGGTCTCCGTCGAGGGCATCGGCTCGCTCACGACGCACACGCGCATCCTCTGAGTCGAGCCGGGCATCCGGCGCCGCGCGTAGGGTCGATCGCATGACCGACCAGCAGCAGGACCCGATCCACGACCACTCGATCCCGGAGGACGCCGACGTCCAGGCGCCCGACGCCGTGGATCCCGAGACGGACGAGCTGCACGACGCCACCGGCCGTCGGGGCGAGACGGACGCGTAGCCGCTCCCGGCCGATGCACGTGCGCCGCGTCTAGGCTCGACGCATGATCAACCGTCTCCTCTTCCTCGCCGGCATCGGCACCGGATACGTCCTCGGCGCACGCGCCGGACGCAAGCGCTACGAGGGGATCGCGCGTACGTCGCGCTCCGTGTGGGCGAGCGAGCCCGTGCAGCGCGGCGTCCGCCAGGCGCAGACCGTGCTCGACGAGAAGGGCCCGGTCGTCGTCGAGCGCACGGTCGAGACCGCCCGCGAGGTCGCGGACTTCGTGGGCCACGCCGTCCAGGGCGCCGCCGTAGCCGTCGGCCGCACCGCGCACACCGTGGGCGAGCGCATCGGCACCACCACGCAGGACGTCGCCGGTCGCGTCGGCAGCACCACGCAGGACATCGCGGGCCGGGTCGGCGACACCGCCAAGGACCTCGGCACCCGCACGGCCGACCAGACCAAGCACGTCGTCGATCGCGTCGGCCAGCAGGCCACCGAGGTCGGCCACCGCGTCGCCGAGACCGCGGAGGACGTGCGCGACCGCGTCGTCGAGGGGGCCGAGGAGGCGCGCACGCGCGTCCAGGCCACGGCCGAGGACCTCCGCGAGCGCGGCGAGGAGGCCGGCCGGCGTGCCGTCTTCACCGCGGCCGAGGCGCGCGACGAGGCGCTCGCGTCGTTCGACGACGAGGACGAGACCGGTCCCGTGGCGATCCCCCGGGACGGCGCCGACGACGAGGCCCCGGCCCCCGCGGAGCCCGCCGCTGCCACCCCCGCTCCCGCGAAGCCGAAGGCCGCCGCGAAGAAGGCGACCCCGAAGCCGAGGACGACCCCGAAGCCCGCCGACGCCCCGCACGTGCCGACGCCGGGCGACATCGCCGGATCCGTGCACCGCGAGGAGCCGGCGCACGCCGCGCCCGCCGACGACGCGACCGGCACCACCCCGGCCCGCACGTCGGGCGACGACGCCTGACGCCGAGCACGACACCCGCACGCGACAGCGCGCCGCAGCCCTCGGGCCGCGGCGCGCTGTCGTCGTCTGGGCCGGGTCAGTCGGCCTGACCGCCCTCCTGGGCCGCATGCGCGGCGAGCATCTCCGGCGTGATGACGGACATGGCCGCCGTCACGGGCTCGAGTCCCGACAGCCGGTCGGGCGCGAGGATCTTCTCCACCTGCGTCCGCGTCATGAGCCCCGCCTCGACGACGAGGTCCGGGATCGACGCGCTCGTCATCAGCGCCGTCTTCGCGAGGCTGGAGGACGCCGCGTACCCGATGTACGGCGTGAGGGCCGTGACGACGCCGACCGACGACTCCACCTGCGCCGCGAGCCGCTCGGTGTTGGCCGTGATGCCGTCGATGCAGTTCACCCGCAGCGTCTTCGCCGCGTTCCGCAGCCAGCTCAGCGACTGCAGCAGCGAGTGCGCGATGACCGGCTCGAACGCGTTGAGCTGCAGCTGCCCGCCCTCGGCCGCCATGGTCACCGTCACGTCGGCGCCCGCGATGGAGAACGCGACCTGGTTGACGACCTCGGGGATCACCGGGTTCACCTTGCCCGGCATGATGCTCGACCCGGCCTGGCGCGGCGGCAGGTTGATCTCGCCCAGCCCCGCCTGCGGCCCCGACGACAGCAGCCGCAGGTCGTTGCAGATCTTCGACAGCTTGATGGCGCCGCGCTTCAGCGTCGAGGACAGGGTCATGAAGACGCCCGCGTCGCTCGTCGCCTCGATGAGGTCGCTCGCGGTCACGAGCGTGTAGCCCGTGATGGCGCTGAGGTGGCCGCGCACGGCGGCCGCGTAGTTCGGATCCGCCGTGATGCCCGTCCCGATCGCCGTCGCGCCGAGGTTGATCTCCGACAGCAGCGGCACGAGCTCGCCGAGCCGCGCGTGGTCCTCGCCGAGCGTGGTGGCGAACCCGTGGAACTCCTGGCCGAGCGTCATCGGCACGGCGTCCTGGAGCTGCGTGCGGCCGACCTTGAGCACCTGCGAGAACTGGGCGCCCTTCGCGAGGAACGAGCGGCGCAGCAGGTCGAGCTCATCGAGCGTCTGCAGCAGCGAGTGGATGAGCGCGACCTTGAGCGCGGTCGGGTACGTGTCGTTCGTCGACTGGCTGCGGTTGACGTCGTCGAGCGGGTGCATGTGCTGGTAGTCGCCGAGCGCGTGGCCGGCCCGCTCGAGGGCGCGGTTCGCGATGACCTCGTTGGTGTTCATGTTGGTGCTCGTGCCGGCGCCGCCCTGGATCACGCCGACCACGAACTGGTCGTGCAGGTGCCCGGCGATGATCTCGGTGCACACCTCGTCGATCTGCTTGGCCTTCCGCGCGTCGAGCACGCCGATCTGCACGTTGGCGCGGGCCGCGGCCTGCTTCACCTGCGCGAGCGCGACGACGAACTCCGGGTAGACGCTCAACGGCCGCAGGCTGATGGGGAAGTTCTCGAGCGCGCGCGCCGTGTGGATCCCCCAGTAGGCGTCGGCGGGGACGTCCATGCTCCCCAGGCTGTCGGTCTCGGTCCGGACGGGGTGGCCGTCCGGGGTCGGGATGCGGTCGTCGTTCGGGCTGGCAGCGGTCATGGTGGAGGCTCCGTCGTCTCGTCGTCTCGTGGCTCGTGGCATGAGGATCCCTCGACCCTACTAGCGGCCCGGGCCCCCGCCGAGGTCGCCCGGGCCCGCGGGTAGGCTCGTCGGATGCGCCGCTTCCTCGGGATCGACCTCGCCTGGGCGGAGGGCACGGCGGCCCGCCCGGCGCGCGAGACGGGGCTCGCCTGCATCGACGCGTCGGGCCGCGTTCTCGACCTCTCGACGGCCCGCGGGATCGACGAGGTGGTGGCCTGGGTCGCCCGCTGGGAGGGCCCCGGCGCGGTCGCCGCGGTCGACGGGCCGCTCGTCGTCGCCAACGCCACCGGCAGCCGGCTCGCCGAGAAGGAGGTCGCGTCCCGCTACGGCCGCCTCGGGATCGCCGCCTACCCGTCGAACCAGGGCCTGCCCGCGCAGGGCGCGGTCGCGCTGCGGCGGCGGCTGGAGGACGCGGGCTGGGAGTACGACGACGGGTCGGTCGCCGCGCGCGACGCCGACGCCCGCACGATGCTCGAGTGCTACCCCTACACGACGCTCGTCGGCGCGCCCGAGCTCGGGTTCGACTCCATGAAGCCGCGCTACAAGCGCCTCGCGCCGCTGCTCCCCACCGCCGAGCGCCGGCCCGCGCGCGCCGCCGAGTTCCGCCTGGTGCTCGACGCGGTCGCCGGGCTGGCGCACGCGGATCCGCCGCTCGACGTGGCGACGCACCCGCGCGCGGCCGCGCTCGTCGCGGAGGGCCCGGCGATCGTGGAGCGGCAGCACAAGCACCTCGAGGACCTGCTCGACGGCCTGATCTGCGCGTGGACCGCCGCGTACTGGGCGCGGCACGGGGTCGCGCGCTCGCAGGTGCTGGGTGCGACCGACCCGGTGGTCGACGCGCGCGGGCGCCGCGGCACGATCATCGCGCCGGCACGTCCGCACCAGCGCGCGCCCGGCGATCCGCTGTCCGCGCCCGAGGCCTGAGCGCGACGCGAGCCGTCAGCTCCGGCGGAGCCCGAAGCGCAGCTGCAGCACGAGCAGCAGGTTCTTCACGAGCGTGTCGCTCGGGATCTTCGACTCGCCCTCGGTGCGGTCCATGAACACGATCGCCACCTCGGTGGGCCGCTTCGCGAGCTTCAGCGCGCGCTGCTTCATCTCGATCTGGAAGCCGTAGCCCGTCGTCGTGATGGTGGACGGCGTGATCCGCCGCAGCAGGTGCGTCTCGTAGAGGTTGAAGCCGCCCGTGTAGTCGGTGATCCGCGACCCGAGGAACAGGCGCGTGTAGAGGTTGCCGCCGACGCTGAGGAACCGGCGCTTGAGGTTCCAGTCGGGCGTGGCCCCGCCGCGGATGTAGCGCGACGCGACCACGAGGTCGGCCCCGCCGCGCACCCGGTGCAGCATCTCGGTGATGTAGGACGGGTCGTGGGAGAGGTCGGCGTCCATCTGCAGGATGTGCGTGGGCGGCTCGTCGGACCCGAGCAGCTTCTCGAAGGCCCAGATGTACGCCGCCCCGAGGCCGGCCTTCTCCGCGCGGGTCTCGACGCGCACGTGGAACGTGTCCGTCTCGACGCTCGGCGCGAGCGACCGGGCGATGTCGGCGGTGCCGTCCGGCGAGGAGTCGTCGACGATCATCGCCGTGATCCGGAAGTCGGGGTTCTCCGCCGCCATGGCCGCGAGTCGGGGCAGCAGCTCCCCGACGTTGCGCGCCTCCTCGTAGGTGGGGATCACGATCGTGAGACTGCTCAAGCTGGTGGTTCCGTCTCCGAATCGGGGGATGACCCGGATCCGGGCCTCGTCGAGTCTAGCCAGCGACCGCGGATCCGACCGCGCGGGACGGCCGTCGCCCGTTATCTCCTTGTTACACTTCGGGTGGCCCGGCGCCCAGACGCCGAGCGCATCCGCCGAACCGACCGGCGACCGCCCGGGAGGATCAGCGTGACGAAGCTCCTCGCCGACCGCCGGGTCCGCTTCCTCATCGCGGGGCTCCTCAACACGGGCCTCGACTTCGTGCTGCTCAACGCGCTGATCCTCGTGGCGCACATGCCCGTGCTCGCCGCGAACCTGATCTCGGTCACGGTCGGCATCACCATCTCGTACTTCCTCAACCACTTCTTCGTGTTCCGGCACGGCGAGCCCGTGACGATCAGGCGCTTCCTCAAGTTCTTCGCGGTCACGGGCTTCAGCTCGCTGCTCCTGCAGAGCGGCGTCATCTGGCTCTTCGAGCGCGGCTTCGACACGACCTTCGGCCGCTCGCTGCTGATGTTCGGCACGAGCGCCGAGCAGGAGTTCCTCGAGATCAACATCGCGAAGGCCACCGCGGTGCTCATCGGCCTCGTGTGGAACTTCACGCTGTACCGGCTCGTGGTGTTCCGGACGCCGACGCCCGCCGCCGAGACCGCGGCCGACGGCTCCCCCGCCGTCCGCCAGGCCGCGTCCGCCGACTGAGCGGGTCGCCGCGACCGGCTACACGAGCTTCCCGACCTCCGTCACGAGCTGCTGCACGCCGAGCACCACGAACAGCAGCGCCGAGAGGCCCATCACCGTGTTGCTGAGCGGCCGGTTCCGCCACGCGCGCGGCGTGCGGTCGGTGTTGAGCAGCACGAGCAGCGTGATGGCGAGGAACGGCATGAAGAGCGCGCCCAGCACGCCGTACGCGATGATCAGGCCGATCGGCTGGTCGAGGAACAGCAGCCCGATGGGCGGGATGGTCAGCCAGAGGATGAACGCCCGGTAGTAGCTGCCGCCGAGGCGACGGCGCGGGTCCTCGACGTCGAGGCCGCGGACGGTGCCGAGGAAGTCGGCGAACATGAGCGACACGCCGTTCCAGACGCCGAGGATCGACGAGAACGACGTGGCGAAGAAGCCCAGCAGGAAGAACCACGTCATGAAGGCGCCGTAGCGCTCCCCCAGCACGTCGGCGAGCTGCACGAGCCCGCCCTCGCCGTCCGCCAGCGCGATGTCGGCCGAGTGGAGGAGCTCCGCGCCGACCACGAGCATCGAGAGCACGAAGACGCCGCTCATGACGTAGGCGACGGAGTTGTCGATGCGCATGACCTTCATCCACCGGGGCGCCACCCAGCCCTTCTCGCGCAGCCAGTAGCCGTAGGCGGCGAGCGTGATGGTGCCGCCGACCCCGCCCGCGATGCTGAGCGCGACGACGAGGCCGCCCTCGGGGATCGTGGGCACGAGGCCCGTGAGGAGCGCCGGCACGTTCGGCAGGGTGACGATGGCCGCGCCCACGACGGTCACGAACATGAGGCCGACGAACACCGCGATGATCTTCTCGAACGCGGAGTAGCGCCCGAACCAGACCACGACGGCGCCCACGAGGCCGCACGCGATGGCGAAGACCTTCAGGTCGACGCCGGGGAAGAGCGCCGCGAGCGGCAGGGCCGACGAGCTCATGGCGGCCGCGCCGTAGACGAGGCCCCAGATGAGGATGTACGGCCCGAAGTACCACGTGGTCCAGCGGCCGACCGTGCGCCAGCCCTCGAAGATGGTCCTCCCCGTCGCGAGCGAGTACCGGCCGGCGCCCTCCACGAGGAAGATCTTGATGATCACGCCGAGGACCGCCGCCCAGAGCAGCGCGTAGCCGAAGCGGGATCCGGCCACCAGCGTCGCGACGAGGTCGCCCGCGCCGATGCCGGTGGCCGCGACCACGAGGCCGGGTCCGACGATGCGCCAGCGCTTGGCCGACTCCTGGGGTTCGCGGACGTCGCCGCGCGTGTCGAGGTCGGTCATGAGCGGGCTCCCGTGCGTCGTCGAAAGGGGGTCCCGTCCCACCTTACGCACGGCTGGGCGTCGCGCGGCCGCCGAGGTCCGCGCGACGCCGGGGATCAGACGCCCAGCAGCTGCTCGATCGGGCCGCGCGCGAAGAAGACCAGGAAGCCCGCGGAGACGACCCAGAGCAGCGGCGACACCTCGCGCACGCGTCCCGAGAACGAGCGCACGAGCACCCAGGAGAGGAAGCCGACGCCGATGCCGTTGGCGATGGAGTAGGTGAGCGGCATGACGAGGACGGTGAGGAACACGGGCAGCGCGACCGAGAAGTCGGTCCACACGATGTCGCGGATCTGCGACGCCATGAGCGTGCCGACGATGACGAGCGCGGCGGCCGCGACCTCGAGCGGCACGACCTGCGTGAGCGGCGTGAAGAACATCGCGAGGAGGAACAGCACGCCCGTGACCATCGACGCGAGGCCCGTGCGGGCGCCCTCGCCGATGCCCGAGGCCGACTCGATGAAGACGGTGTTCGACGAGCTCGAGGTGGCGCCACCCGCGACCGCGCCGAAGCCCTCGACGACGAGCGCGCCCTTGAGGCGGGGGAAGTCGCCGCGCTCGTCCGACAGGTCGGCCGCCTTGGCGAGGCCCGTCATGGTGCCCATGGCGTCGAAGAAGTTCGTGAAGACGAGCGTGAAGACGAGCATCAGGCTCGAGATGATCCCGATGCGGCCGAACGCGCCGAAGTCGAACGCGCCGACGAGGCCGAGGTCGGGCAGCGACACGGGCGTGCCGGGCAGCACGGGCGCGTTGAGGTTCCAGCCGGTGGCGCCGGAGGTGTTCGACGGGCCGATGTGGAAGACCTGCTCCACGACGATGGCGATCAGCGTGGTCGCGACGATGCCGATGAGCAGCGCGCCCGGCACGCGGCGGGCCATGAGCACGCCCATGATCACGAGGCCGAGGATGAAGACCACGGTCGGCAGCGAGGCGATGGACCCGTCGATCCCGAGCGCGAGCGGCGAGGCGGGCACGCCCGTGCCGCGCACGAAGCCGGAGTCGACGAAGCCGATGAACGCGATGAACAGGCCGATGCCCACCGTGATGGCGGTCTTGAGCTCCCGCGGGACGGCCCGGAAGATCAGGGTGCGCAGGCCCGTGGTGGCGAGCAGCACGATCACGAGGCCGTTGATGACGACGAGGCCCATCGCCTCCGGCCAGGTGACCTCCCCGACCACGCTGACCGCGAGGAACGAGTTGATGCCGAGGCCCGCCGCGAACGCGAACGGGAGGCGCGCCACGAGGCCGAACAGGATCGTCATGACGCCCGCGGTGAGGGCCGTCGCGGCGCCCACCTGCGAGGCCCGCAGCCAGTTGCCCTCGACGTCGAGCGTCGCCTGGTCGGCGCTGAAGCCGCCGAGGATCAGCGGGTTGAGCACGACGATGTAGGCCATCGTCACGAAGGTGAGGACGCCGCCGCGGATCTCGCGCGCGTACGTGGATCCGCGCTTCGTGATCTCGAAGAACCGGTCGAGCGCGCCGCGCCCTCCGCGGGTCTCGGGGGCAGGGGACGACGTGCGCGCTTCGGTCATGGGCTTCTTCCGCGAGGGGTCGGGTCGGACGACGGGAGGGGAGGAGCCGACGACCTTGTCGGGACGGGATCGAGCCTAGGGGCGGGCGCGCCGCCGGGACCAGCCCGGGCCGCCGCGCACGCGGGTCAGGAGTGCAAGGCCGGGACGATGAGGTAGACGCCGTAGAGCACGGCGATGCCGCTGAGGGCGAAGCAGACGTAGCCGCCCACGGTCGCGGCCTGCGGGCGGATGCCCGTCACCGAGACCTTGTCGCCCTCGTCGTCGTACTCGGTGCCGACGGCCAGCAGCCGCACGCCGAGCGAGAAGAGGCACACCACCGCGACGGCGCCCACGAGGGCCGCCACGGCGACGACGAGGAACGCGCTCCAGTCGATCATGCGGCCTCCCTGGCCTTCCGGGCGGCCTTGGTGGCCTTGCGTCCGCGCACCGCGAATCCGGCGGCGTCGACCTCGACGATGGCGTTGCGCGCGTCGACCGCGTTCCGACGCGAGCGCCAGAAGATCCAGACGATGACGGCGACACCCACGACCGCGTCGATGACGAAGCCGACCGTGCCGGTGCTCGCGACGAGGGCGGCGACCGCGCCCACGATGGCGGCCGACGGCAGCGTCAGCAGCCAGCCGAGCGCGATCTTGCCGACCGTGTTCCAGCGCACGGACGCGCCGCGGCGGCCGAGGCCCGAGCCGATGACGGATCCGGACGCGACCTGCGTGGTCGAGAGCGCGAAGCCGAGGTGGCTGGACGCGAGGATCGTGGCCGCGGTCGAGGCCTCGGCGCTGAAGCCCTGCGCGGGCTTGACCTCGGTGAGGCCGGATCCCATCGTGCGGATGATGCGCCAGCCGCCCATGTACGTGCCGAGCGCGATGGCGACGGCGCACACCGCGATGACCCAGAACTCGGGGCCGGAGCCGGCCGCCTGGAAGCCGCCCGCGATGAGCGTGAGCGTGATGATGCCCATGGTCTTCTGCGCGTCGTTGGTGCCGTGCGCGAGCGCCACGAGCGACGACGTGAAGATCTGGCCGTAGCGGAAGCCGCCGCGCTCGTTCGGGCCGCTCGAGCGGCGCGTGATCGAGTAGGCGAGCTTGGTGGTCGTGTACGCGATGAGGCCGGCGATCGCGGGGGCGAGGAGCGCCGGGAGGATCACCTTCGACAGCACGACGCCGAAGTCGACCGAGCCGAGGCCCGCGCCCACGACGGCCGCGCCGATGAGGCCGCCGAACAGCGCGTGGCTGGAGCTCGACGGGAGGCCGCGGAGCCACGTGACGAGGTTCCAGACGATGGCGCCCATGAGCCCCGCGAAGATCATGGTCGGCGTGATCTGCACGCCGCCGTCGCCCTCGCGGATGATGCCGCCGGACACGGTCTTCGCGACCTCGGTGCTGAGGAACGCGCCCACCAGGTTGAGGACCGCGGCGATCGCGACGGCCACCCGCGGCTTCAGCACACCCGTCGCGATGGGGGTCGCCATCGCGTTCGCCGTGTCGTGGAAGCCGTTGGTGAAGTCGAAGAACAGCGCCAGGGCGATGACCAGGACGACGATGAGGGTGAGATCCACTACCGGATCCCTCGAGCGGATGTCACAGTCGTCGATCCTAACGGCCTGCACACGGCCGTCTCGAACGGGCGACCGCCGGATGTCGGGCAGGTGAACATCTCCCGCGGTGGCGGCCGGCTCAGATGTGCGGCACGAAGTCGCGCCACGCGACGCGGCGCTCGGCGTGCGGGTCGTGCTCGACCCGGTCGACCACGTCGAACACGAGGGTCGCGCGCTCCCCCGACGCCGCCGAGGCGGACGGACCGGCGCCCGGCGCCTCGTCGTCGCCGCCCACGTAGGGCGGCCACGACTCGTCGACGGTCCCGTCCTGCGCGAAGCGGAGCCAGGCGATGCGCATCCGCTCCCCCGCCGCGACGAACGCGCGCCGGCCGCCGAGCAGGGTCATGCCGCGGCCGAGCATCGAGTCCATGCGGTCGAACAGCGCGAACAGCTCGAGGCCGTGCGTGGCGTCGAGGCCCATCAGGCGCACCAGGCGCGGGGCGATGTCGAAGCGGTAGAAGTGCACGGGCGCGTAGCGGGCGTGGCGCTCGGCGACCTTGATGGACGGGAACCAGAACGCGTAGTCGCCGCCGAAGTCGAGCGCGGCCCGGCGCTTCGGGAGGCCGGGGTAGAGCGCGGCCAGCTCCTCGCGGTGGGCCTCGTCGGTCTTCGCGAACACGGCGTCGATGCGCGACGGCGTGGTGGCGAGGATGTCGAGGCGGCCGGTGAACAGGGATCCCTCGCGCTCGTTCGTGCCGATGATGAGCGGCACCCGGGCCGCGCGGCCGTGCTTGAAGGCGTCGAGCGGGCGCTCCGGCAGCACGTCGCCGTCGATGACGGGGCTGAACGTGATGGTGCCGGGCTCCTCGTCGGGTGTCCGCACCATCAGCTCGTTCGCCGCCGCGGCGAGGGTGGACGCGCTCGCCGAGGTGAGGAGGCGCACCGCCTCGGCGTCGTCGGGCGCGCGGCCCGCCCGATCCGCGAGGAGGCCGACGAACTCCCCGGCCCAGCGCGCGGTCTGCTCGGCCGGGTAGACCGCGTTCGTCGGCGAGCTCTGCGCGATGGCGCGCGCGAACAGGCCGTGCGCGGCCGGGACGGCCATGAGGGTCGTGACGGCGTTGCCGCCCGCGGACTCGCCGAACACCGTGACGTTGTCGGGATCCCCGCCGAACGCGCGGATGTTGTCGTGCACCCACTGGAGCGCCTGCACCTGGTCGCGGAGGCCCAGGTTCGACTCGATGGGGCGCTCGGGGGTGGAGTAGCGGCTGAAGTCGAGGTACCCGAGCGCGCCGAGCCGGTAGTTGAAGCTGACGTAGACGATGCCGCCCTGGCGGACGAGGCCCTCGCCCTGCACGGGGTTCTCGCGCGATGACCCGACGACGTACGCGCCGCCGTGGATGAAGACCATGACGGGCCGCAGCTGCGACTCGCGGTTGACGCGCGCGGCGTCGGGGCTGAGACCGGACGGGGCGATGACGTTGACGGTGAGGCAGTCCTCCCCCATCGGCGTGCCCTGCGGCGCGCCCATGAAGGCGCCCGCGCTGACCTGCGGCGCGACCTTGCCGAAGTGCTGCGCGAACCGCGCGCCCTCCCAGCCGACGACGGGCTGCGGCGCCCGGAAGCGGAGGTCGCCGCGGGGCGGCGCCGCGAACGGGATCCCGCGCCAGGCCTCGATCCCGCGCTCGCGCACACCGCGGACCGTGCCGCCCGTGACCGCGACGTCGAGCTCCGAGGGGTCGTACGCCGGGGTGGGCGGATCGGCGTCGGGGGTCACCCGATCGAGTTTACGGTCCGCCCTCACGCTCCCGGGACGGCGGTCGCGAGCAGGCGCTCGATCGCCCGCTCGGCCCGCCAGAGGGCGGACTCGGTGCGGAGGCGCTCGGCCTCGTGCAGGACGCCGAGCGCGAAGGCGTCCTCGCCGCGCGCCGCGAGGCGCCTCGCCTCGTCGCGGAGCACGCGCTGCATGGCGAGGCCGTCGCGGTGCTCGCCGAGCTCGTCGTGCACCTCCTCGGCCGCCGTCGCGAGCCGCATCGTCTTCCGGCCGAGGACCTGGACGGTGCGTCCGCTGACCTCCTCCGCCGCGTAGCGGAGGCGCTTGGCCGCCTTGCGGACCTCGTGCAGCGCCTCGGTGCGCGCGGCCTCGCCGACCGCCTCCTGCGCGACCGCCGCCCGGCGGCCGACGCGCTCGGCGTCGCGGCGGAGGGCGGCGTGCAGGGCGGGGCCCGCGGGGGCGCTGGCGTCGTGCGTGAGGGGCGGATCCGCCACCAGCCGGTCGAGGTCGTCGAGGAGCGCGTGGTAGCGCGCGGACGACAGCGCCCGGATCACGCGCTCGCGGGCGCGGCGGTACCGCTCGTCGAGGACGTCGTGCAGGGCATCCCCGACGTGGTCCGGCACGGTCTCCGTGTCGTGCTCCACCACCGACCAGACGACGCGGTCGCGCAGCACCTCCAGGTCGCGCGCGCCGCCGAGGACGGTCCCGAGCGCGGTGAGCTCGGCGCGGACGGGCGCCGTGGCCGCCGGGTCGATCACGTCCTGGTGGGTGCGGAGCGCGCTGCGGAGACGGCGGACGGCGACGCGCATGCGGTGCACGGCGTCGTGCTCGTCGGCCCGCACGTGCGGGTCGGCGGCGACGAGGTCGCGGACGCCCCGGGCGAGGACCGCGCGGGCGACGTCGGACGCGGGGCTCTCCTTGGTGAGCGTCGCGGGATCCGGCAGGGCGGGACCCGCGGGCGCCTGCCGCCCCAGCGCGTCGGCCCCGAGCGCCCGCGCCAGCTTGGAGGCGCTGTCGGAGGGCTGGGCGCCTGCGTCGACGAGGTGGCGCTCGATGCGGTCGAGGAGCGCGGTGCGCTGCTTCCGCTTCGCGGGCGCGTCGGGCAGCAGCTCGACCTCCCACTCGTGCCAGGCGCGCACGGTGCCGCCGCGGACGTCGGATCCGGTGACGCGGTCGTCGGCGAACTCGGCGACCGCCCGGCCGTCGGCGTCGTGCAGCGTGACGGTCGTGCGCACGGTCTCGAGGCGCGCGAGCGGCGTGAGCTCGCGTCCGCGCACGTGGACGGCCACCTGGTCGAGCACCGCGTCGGGGATCGCGCCGTCGTCGTCGTCGCCGTCCCGGAGCGGCCAGCCGAGCTCGGTGCGTCCCTCGCCGCCGTCGGCCGGGAGCTTCACGTGCCAGCCCGCGTCGTGCCCGCCCTCGCGGCGGCGGAGGATCATGCGGCGGTCGGCGAGCGCGTGGTCGGCGGTGTCGAGGTAGACCGCCACGAGCGTCACGGGCTCCGCGGTCCGCGCCTCGGCGATCCCCTCGATGCCGGCGAGGTCCGGGACGAGGATCCCCTCCGGGACGTCGTACTTGCGCTCGATCTCGACGGAGGATGTGTGCACCATCCCCCCTGTGTAGCGCACCCGGCCGGACGCGGCCAGCCGCCGACCGTCGCCGGGAGCGCCCCGGCGCCGGGCGTGGGTCAGACTGGCTGGCATGCCCATCCGCCCGCGCCGCGCCGCCCCCGACGACGCCCCGCCGCAGGTCGAGCTCGACGAGGCAGCGCTCCACCGCCGCCAGCGCATCGGCCGCGAGCTCGGCTGGTACGCGTGCCGCCGCGCGGTCTACGGGTTCATGAAGCACCGCGGCATCGACATGGCCGCGAGCCTCACCTTCTACTCCACGCTGTCGCTCGTCCCGGCGGCGGTCGCGGTGCTCAGCCTGATCGGCGTCGTCGGCGACACCCGCGCCGGCGTCGAGGGCGTGCTCGGCGTGCTCACGGCGGTGCTGGGCGACTCGGCGGTCGACGTGATCCGCGACCCGGTCGAGCAGCTCGCCGACGGCCCCCGCTCGGGCATCGCCTTCACGGTGAGCTTCCTGGGCGCGCTCTGGACCTCCGCGGCCTACGTCACCGCGTTCGGCCGCGCCATGAACCGCGTGCAGGAGACCGAGGAGGGGCGGCCGCTCGTGAAGTACCGGGCGCTGATGCTCGGGGTGACGGTCGCGCTGCTCGTCGTCAGCGTCGTGATGGTCGGCATGCTGCTGCTCACCGACGACGGCGCCCGCGCGCTCGGGCAGCAGATCGGCATCGGCGACACGACGCTCGTGGTCTGGGCCGTCGTGAAGTGGCCGCTGCTCGTGGTGCTGCTGACGGGGATCATCGGGGTGCTGTACGCCGCGACGCCGAACCTGCGCCGCCGCCGCGTGGACCTGCTCACCTGGGGCAGCCTCGTGGCGATCGTCGCCTGGGGCCTCGGCACCGCGGGCTTCGTCTGGTACGTGACGACCATCGCGACCTACGAGTCGACCTACGGGGTGCTCGGCGCCGTGATCGTGCTGCTGCTGTGGCTCTACATCGGCAACCTGTCGCTCGTGCTGGGCGGCGAGCTCGACGTGGAGATCATCCGCGCCCGGCAGCTGCAGGCGGGGATCCCGGCCGAGCACGCGCTCCGGCTGCCCGTGCGCGACACGACCCGCGCCGACCGGCTCGCCCGGCGCCGCGCCCTCCTCGAGGACGAAGGGCGGCGCCTGCGCGAGGCGCGGTCGGGACAGGACGCGACGTCCTCCGGGGAGCGCCGGCCGGATGCCCCGGCGACGCTCCCCGAGGACGACACGAGGGAGGTGCGGGTCAGGCGGAGGCGCTGGTCCGCACGACCATCTTCCCGACGTTCTCGCCGCGCATGAGCCCGGTGAAGGCCTCGAACGCGCGGTCGATGCCGTCGATCACGGTCTCGTCGGCCGTGATGCGGCCCTCGGCGAGCCACGGGCCCATCTTCGACGCGAACTCGGGCGCGAGGTCCTGGTGGTTGCCGAGGGTGAAGCCGCGGAGCGTGAGGCCGCGCGTGACGATGCGGCCCGTGTTGCGGATCGCGATCTCCTCGCCCGTGGAGTTGTAGGTCGAGATCGAGCCGCAGTTGGCGACGCGGCCGCCGTCCTTCAGCGCGCCCAGCGCCGCGGAGAGGTGGTCGCCGCCGACGTTGTCGAAGTAGAGGTCGATGCCGTCGGGCGCCGCCTCCGCGAGCTTCGCCTCGAGGTCGCCGCCGTGGTAGTCGAACGCGGCGTCGAAGCCGAGGTGCGAGGTGAGGCGCTCGACCTTCTCCGCGGATCCGGCGCTGCCGACGACGCGCGAGGCGCCGAGGAGGCGGGCGATCTGGCCGACCATGGAGCCGACCGCGCCGGCCGCGCCGGAGACGAAGACGACGTCGCCCTCCCGGATGGACGCGATGCGGGTGAGGCCGACGTAGGCGGTGAGGCCGGTGAGGCCGAGCACGCCGAGGTGGGCGGACGATGCCACGCCGGGGACCTCGGGCACGGGGCGGAAGCCGCCGGCCTGGCCCTGCGCGACGTCGCGCCAGCCGAGCATGTGGCTGACGAGCGTGCCGACGGGGAGGTCGTCGGAGCGGGACTCGACGACGCGGCCGACGGCGGATCCGGTCATGGTCTCGTCGAGCTGGAACGGCGGCACGTAGGACGGCACGTCGTTCATGCGCCCGCGCATGTAGGGATCCACGGAGATGAACTCGTTCTCGACGCGGACCTCGCCGTCCTGGAGGTCGGGCAGGTCGACCTCGACGCGGCGGACGTCGTCGGGGGTGGGCTCGCCGGTGGGGCGCTTCGCCAGCTGCCACTGGATGCTGCGTGCAGACATGGGTCTCCTTCGTTCTCGGGTGCGGGCGGTCGGACGGCCGGCCCGCGGCGCTCGTGGCGCGGCCCCACCCTTCCACCGCTCGCTGGACGCGGCACCCAGCGAGCCGTGGCCTCGTGACGGGACGGCCGGGCGCGTCGCGGTCGCCGCCGGCTCGGCTACGCCGTCGTCGCGCCCCGGTCGGCCACGTGCGCGGCGAGCACGTCACGCACGCTCGTCCACGTGTGCGCGCCGAACCGCTCGCGGTCCACGTGGAGGAGCTCCGCCTCGCCGCTGTACATGCTCACGAGGTACTGCATCCCCTGCCAGGCCGGGAACGTCTCCTGCTCATCGCGGCCGATGCGGCGCATCGCCTTGGCCGCCGTGGAGAGGACGCCCGTGCTGCCCGCCCACTGCAGCGCGAACGGCGTGCCCGTGATCTCCGTCATGATCCGCGCCAGGTCCCGCGCCGTGACCCGGTCCCCCGCCACCTCGACCACGCGGGGCGCGTCGTCGTCGAGCGCGACGAGCGCCGTCACGCGCGCCGTGTCGTCCTTGGTCGTGAAGTCGAGCACCTGGTCGGCGGACGACCAGTAGAGGACGCGGCGCCGGTCGAACAGCACGATGGGCGCCTGGCCGGTGAGCATGTCGGCGAAGGCGCCGTTGAGCACCGAGGTGGCCCGGATCGGCGCCGCGTCGAGGTCGGCCGCGAACTCGCGCCGGAGCTCGAAGTTGCGGTTGCTGCCGGGGGTCACGCGCCGGTAGTCGGAGGAGTAGTCCGACGGGATGAAGCGCGGCACGCCCGCCGCCACCGCCGCCGTCAGGAGCGCGCGCTGCGCTCCCACGATCACGGCCCGGGCGCCGCTCACGGCGGAGACGACGACGCGCGCGCCGGCGACCGCGCGGATCAGAGCGGCCCGGTGGGTGTACGCGGCCTCGACGACCTCGACGCGCGGGTCGTCGCCCCACGCCTCGGCGGCCTGCGTGCTGCCCGGCCGGGTGAGGACGCGGACGCGCGCGCCGGCCGCGAGGAGCTCGCGGACGATGCGGCGGCCGAGGTCCCCTGTGGCGCCGGCGACGACGACGGGGCCGGATGCGGAGGCGGATGCGGGGGTAGAGGTGCTCATGCGGGTTCTCCATCTGCGGTGGTGCGGCGCGCCGAGCGGCGCGAGCGGTGGGGGGCGGCGACCGGCTCGCCGTGTCGGAGTGCTCGGCGGCGGGGCCGGCGGCCTGGCCGATGCCGATCGCGACGCGGGCCAGGAGGCGTCGGAGCGCCGTGCGCTCGGCCGGGGCGAGGTCGCGCATCAGGCCGTCCTCGACCTCGCCGAGCGCGACGCGCGCCGTCGCCAGCAGGGCGCGTCCGGCGTCGGTCGGCACGACCTGCCGGATCCGACGATCCCGCGGATGCGGCTGCCGCTCGACGTGCCCGCCCGCGGCGAGCGCGTCGATCACGTAGGTCATCTGCGTCTTGTCGATGCCCAGGCGCTGCGCCAGCGCGAGCTGCGAGGAGGGCTCCTCCGTGGTGATGGCGACGAGCACCTGGTAGCCCCGCGGTCCGCCCGGCACGTCGGCCACGGCGGCCTGCGCGGTGCGCACGAAGCCCTGGTAGACGGCCTGGACGGACCAGCCGAACTGGGTCTCGATGCCGCCGGAGCCCCAGTCGATGCCCGCGGCGTCCACGTCGGCGAGGTCCTGGTCGCGGGTCCTAGCGGATGAGCTCATGCGGAGAACGTATCCCCATGAGATCGTCTTGCGCAAATACGATCTCCTCCCGCGACGGATGCCGAACGCAGGGAGACCGCCGGATCAGCCCCCGAACGGCCGCAGCGACACCGACTCGAGCGTGCCGTCGCGGGTCTGGTCGACGACGAGGCGCACGGCGCGCGCGACCGAGGCCGGCTCGAGGTAGCGCGTCTCGTCGTACTCGCCGCCCTCCTTGGCGCGGAGCTCGCGCTGCATGTCGGTGGCGACGCGGCCCGGGTGCACGCTCGAGACGCGCACGCCGTGCGGGCGCTCCTCCTCGCGCAGGGCGTCGCCGAGCGCGCGGAGGGCGAACTTGGATCCCGCGTAGACGCCGCCCGTGGGGTTCGCCGTGAAGCCGGATCCGGAGTTCACGAGCACGACCTGGCCCTTCGCGGTGCGGAGCGCGGGCAGGAGCGCGCGCGTGACCTCGGCGACCGCGAACACGTTGATCTCGAAGACCCGCCGCCACTCGTCGACGGGCGTCTCCGCCACCGCGTCGCCGCCGATCACGCCGGCGGAGTGCACGAGCACGTCGAGGCGCTCGAGATCGGGCGCGAGGTCGGCGAGGCCACCCGCGGCGAGGTCGGCCGGCCAGCCGACGGCGTCGGGGAGCGAGGCGGCGAGCGCGTCGACGGCGTCGCGGTCGCGGCCGTGCACGATCACGCGGTGGGTGCGGGCGAGGTCCTCGGCGATGGCACGGCCGATGCCGCGGGTGGCTCCGGTGACGAGGGCGACGGGGCGGGCGGGGTCGGTCATGGATCCTCCTGGTGGCCGGGCCTCCAGGCTACCGACGGCATCCGGCCATCCCACGGGCGCCGCCGGGAGCATGACGTAGCGTGAGGGGACGGCGGCCGCCCGGCGCGTCGGCCCGCCGCCCGAGAGGATCCGCCCGTGCACGCCCGCTTCCCCGCCAGCCTCGAGGTGCTGCGCCAGGAGGCCCGCGACGAGCTGGACGCCGTGATCGAGCACCGCTGCCGGGACGGCGACGACCCGTGGGAGGTGATCCCGGAGCTGCCCACCGTGGACGAGCACGTGGTCGCCACCCTCCGCCAGGACGCGCTCGAGGCCGACGGGATGGCCGAGGAGCTCGCCCGCGTGCGGCACCCGTCGGCCGAGCCCGCCGTGGTCGCGCGCTTCGAGTACCGGCTGCTGCGCGGCATCGCGCTGGAGCACCCGGACCTCTCGCGCGCGGTCTGGACGCTCATCGGGCGCATGGAGCGCGACCTCCGCCGTCGCTCCTGAAGAGGTGATGAGAGCTGCATTCGCCCTCGGCGAACGGCTTGGCACTCCCCTACCCCGAGTGCTAATCTCGACGTGGTTGAGCCGAGGGGGCTCAACCCCAGAGATCATCACCGCTGATCATCAGAGGAGTCGAGCATGAACATGACCTTCGATCCGTTCCGCGAGCTGGACCGCGCCATGGGCGCGCTGGCCGAGACCCGCCAGGCCAACCGTCCGATGCCCATCGACCTGCACCGCGAGGGCGACACCTACGTGCTGGCCGCCGACCTGCCCGGCATCGACCCGGGATCGGTCGACATCGACGTGGACGGCCAGCTGCTCACCATCCGCGCCGAGCGCACCCTCGCCGGCGACCAGAACGTGCGGTGGCTGACGCGCGAGCGCGTCGCCGGCACGTTCCTCCGCCAGCTGACGCTCGGCCAGGGCATCGACACGGAGCGCATCTCGGCGCACTACGCCAACGGCGTGCTGAGCGTCACCATCCCCGTGAGCGAGCGGGCGAAGCCGCGCAAGATCGCGGTCACGTCCGACGAGCAGCAGGGCCAGGAGGGCCGGACGCTGACAGTCGAGCAGGGCGCGCACGCCGCGAGCTGATCCGCCCGGCAGCGTCCTGACGCCGCACACGACGAAGAGCCGTCGTCCGCATCCGCGGGCGGCGGCTCCTCGTGTGTGCGGGCTCCATCAGCCGATGCGCGGCCGCAGTCCTCGATGGATCGCGAGCGGGTTCCGCAGCGAGCCGTGGATCTGCATCACCGGCGCCTGCAGGTCGACCATCCGCCGGTTGTCGCGCAGCTGCAGCCGGTTGAGGCAGGAGCGGTCGAAGGACGGCGCGAAGAGGTCGAACCGGGCGAAGCGCTCGGCGAGCTCCGGGTGCGCGCGCTCGTGGTCGGCGAGCGCCTGCGCCGCCACGCGCCACAGGCCGTCGGGGCCGAGGTCGTCGCGGTCCTCCAGGAGCGCGGCGGCGAAACGGAGGAAGCCGTCCATCACGTCGGTGAAGACCGTGAGGGTGCGCTCCTCCTCGGGGATCTCCATGCGGATCCGTCGGACGTCCTCCGGCAGCTCGCGCTCCGTGTCGAAGAGGGCGACCTCCTCGGCGATGTCCTTCATCAGCACGCGCACGACGACGTGGTCGCGGAGCACGAGGATCACGTTCTCGCCGTGCGGCATGAACGCGAGGTCGTGCGCGATCAGCGCGTGCGCGAGCGGCACGAGGTAGGCGTCGAGCCAGCGGCGGAGCCAGGCGGCCGCGCCGATGCCGGACGCGTCGATGAGCGCGCCCAGCACGGTGTCGCCGTGCGCGTCGACGTGCAGCAGGCTCGTCATGCTCATGAGCCGCTCGCCCTCCGCGAGGCCGGGGACGGGTGACTCCCGCCAGAGCGCGGACAGCATCTTCCCGTGGGAGTGACCGGGCGGCAGGGCGGACTCGACCCGCGCGTCGCGCACGCCGACCGAGGCGACCTCGCGGAGGATCCCGAAGCCGAGTCGCGCGAACTCCGGGTCGCCCGTGACGAGCGCGTGCACCCAGTCGTTGATCGCCGGGGTGACCGCCATGTACGCCGGCGAGAGGCCGCGCGTGAAGCCCATGTTGAGGATCGACAGCGATGTCTTCACGTAGCAGCGCTCGGGGCTCGTGCGGTTGGCCCACGTGCGGATGGACTGCTGGGCGCCGTACTCGTCGTCGCCCGTGCCGAGGAGCACGATGTCGCGCCGGGCGACGAGGCCCGCGAAGGTCACCGTGACGACGTTCTCCCACTGCCACGGGTGCACGGGGACGAGCACGCGCTCGGTCGGGTCGATGCCGAGGTCCGCCATGCGTGCGCGGAAGCGGGCGCGGGCGGATGCACCGAGCTCGGCGTCCAGGAACGCCTCGCGGTCGAGGCCGTCGACGGCGGCGAAGTGCGCGAGGCGCTCGTGCACGGCGAGCCAGAGGATCCGCACGTCCTCCCCCGCCTCGGGCGCGTACCGGTCGTGGTCGTCGAGGTCGAAGCCGATGCGTCCGTTGGTCGCGACGAAGCAGGGGTGGCCCTCGTCCATCGTCGACTCGACCTCCGCGTACGACGCGGTGAGGAGGCCGCGGGCGTCGGGCACGTCGCGGAGGCGCGAGAACGCGGCGGCCGAGAGCGTGCTCTGGATCTCGTCGAGGTAGACGGGCAGCACCTCGTCCGTGATCCCGAGGCGGTCGCGGAGGTCGAGCACGAGGTCGGTGGCATCGAGCTCGGCGGGCTCGCCGTCGACCGTGCGGCGGATGCTCGCCTCGTCGACGTCCCAGTGGTCGAGCTCGAGGATCCGGGCGCGGTACGCGTACGCGCTCCGGCCGTCGGCGCTCGCGACGCGGTACCCGGCCCAGTCGCGCGGGTCGTGCGGCCGGCGGGGCGCGCCGGGCGGCCGCTCCGGCTCCACGCGCTCGGGGGCGATGAGCAGCTCGTGCGCGAACTCGGCGAGCGCCTTGCGGACGAGGTGGCGGGTCGCGGCGGCCCACACGTCGGGGCGGAGGTGCGCGGCGGGGTGCACGCGCGGATCCGGCGCGGCGGTCCTCGCCGCGGCGGCGGGCCGGGCCTCGGCGTGGGCGTCGAGGGGGTGGTCGTGGGTGAGGGTCATGGCGTGTCCGTCCGTGGGGGTGGCGTGCAGGAGGGCGTCGTCGCGCGTGGCGACGCTGAGCAGCGCGTGCTTCGAGCCGAGGTCGACGACCCGGAGCGGCCGGAAGCCGACGAGCTCGTTGAGGCGCTGGATCGCGGTGTTGCGCACGTCCGGCTCGACGACGAGGCGCCGCACCGCCGGATCGCGCAGCAGGTGCGCGACGACGTGCCGCATGACCGCGGTCGTGAAGCCGGGCAGCGGGTCGCCGGCCGGCGGGGCGACGAGCAGGTGCATGCCGCGGTCGCCGGGGAGCGGATCCAGGTGCGCGCCGATGGGATCGTCGGCCGGGTCGTACGCCTCGACGAGGAACGCGGGGACGCCGTCGTGGAGGCCGATCCAGGCCTCGCGCCGGGGATCCGCCGCGATGGACCGGTACTCGGCCCGCACCTCGTCGAGGGTCGCGTGCTCCATCTGCCAGAAGCGGGCGCGCGGCGCGGTGACCCAGGCGTGCACGAGGGCGGCGTCGGCGTCCGGGTCGAGCGGGCGGAGGTCGAGGGCGAGAGCGGCCGCGGGCGCCTCGACGGAGGGCGCGGGCGCGCTCACGCGAGCACCCCCGATCCGGCCACGGGCGCGTCCTCCGGCAGGCCGAACTCCTGGAACGCGATCCGCTCCTCCACCGCGTAGTCCTCGCGGCCCGTGATGGCGCGCAGGATCCGCGAGTTGCGGTGCGCGGTCATCCCAAGGTCGGGCGCGACGAAGCCGTGCGTGTGCACCTCGGCGTTCTGCACGAAGAGCGTGCCGGCGTCGTCCACCGTGTGCTCGCGCGCCACGTCGAGCCGCCCCTGCGCGTCGCGGTGCACGCGGTCGCCGAGCCCGTCGAGGATCCGCGGGGCCCGCGCGTCGTACCCGCTCGCCATGACCACCGCGCCCGTGGGCCAGTCACGCTCGGCGCCCGTCTCGGCGTGCCGCAGCCCGAGGACCGCGCCGCCGTCGGGCGTCCCCCGCGCCGCGACGACCTCGGCGTTGGTGAGCAGCCGGGTGGGCACGCCGGATCCCGCGTCGCCGCCTGCCGAGAGCCGCCCCTCGGCCCGCAGCGCGTCGAACGCGAGCCGCTTCCGGTAGAGCGTGTGGAAGACGTCGTCGATGAGCTCCGAGTCGATCCCCTTGTAGAGGTTGCGCTGCTCGCGCAGCAGCACGTCGCGCGCGTCGGCGGGCAGGCCGAAGAAGTGGTCGCTGTACTCCGGGCTCGTCATCTCGAGCGTGAGCCGCGTGTACTCGAGCGGGAAGAACCGCGGCGAGCGCGTGATCCAGTCGAGGCGGTACCCGCGGGAGTCGACGTCCTCGAGCAGGTCGCGGTAGATCTCCGCCGCGCTCTGCCCGCTGCCGACCACCGTGATCGCGTCCCGCTCCTGCAGCCGGTCCTTGGCGCCGAGGTAGCCGGAGCTGTGCACGACGCCCGGCAGGTCGCGCACGGCCTCGGGCAGCCAGGGCGGGGTGCCGACGCCGACCACCAGGTTCCGGCCGCGGTGCACGTGCGCGGTGCCCGCGGCGTCGACCGACTCGACGACGTAGGCGCCCTCGGTCTCGTCGTAGCGGATCGCCCGCACGTCGCGGTCGAGCTCGATGCCCCGCGCGCGCTCGGCCGCCCACCGGCAGTAGGCGACGTACTCGCTGCGCAGCACGAAGAAGTCCTCGCGGATGTAGAAGGAGTAGAGCCGCCCGGTGTCCTTGAGGTACGCGAGGAACGAGAAGCGGGACGTCGGATCGGCGAGCGTCACGAGGTCGGCGAGGAACGGCGTCTGCAGGTGGGCGGTCGGCAGCATCATGCCGGGGTGCCAGTCGAAGCGCGGCTTCCGCTCGAGCACGACGAGGTCGAGGTCGTCGAGCGGATCCGCCAGGCAGGCGAGCCCGAGGTTCGCGGGGCCGAGGCCCACGGCGACGACGTCGCGGACGCGGTCGGCGGCGGCGCTCATCGGGCGGCCTCCGCGACGGCGTCGGCGGGCGCGCCGGCAGCCGTGGCATCGCCGAGGCCGGCGTCGAGCGCATCGCCCGCCGCCACGACCATCCCCGCGATCTCCGCGATGTGGGCGTCCGTGGTCGCCGGGTTCAGCAGCGTGAGCTTGAGGTGCGCCCGCCCGTCGACGCGCGTCGCCGCGACCATCGCGCGACCCGAGTCCTGGATCGCCTGCCGGATCCCGCGGTTGACGGCGTCGGAGCGCGCTCCCGCATCGGGCCCCGGGGATCCGTCCCGCTCCCCCGCCGGCACGTACCGGAACACGAGCGCGCTGATCTCGGGCCGCACCACCACCTCGAGCGCCGGATCCCGCCGGAGCGCCGACCACGTGCGGTCCGCGAGCGCGATGACGTCGTCGAGCATCCGCCCCACCCCGTCGGCGCCCACCGTCCGCAGCGTCAGCCACAGCTTGAGCGCGTCGAAGCGCCGGGTCGTCTGCAGCGACTTGTCGACCTGGTTGGGGATCTCCTCGTGCGCGCGATCCGCCGGGTTGAGGTAGTCCGCGTGCAGCGTCGCGTGCCGGAGCGTGCGGCCGTCGCGCACGAGGAGCGCGCTGGAGCTCACGGGCTGGAAGAACGTCTTGTGGTAGTCGACGGTCACCGAGTCGGCGCGCTCGATGCCGTCGAGCAGGTGCCGGTGCCGGAGCGACGTGAGGAGCCCGCCGCCGTACGCCGCGTCGACGTGCAGCCAGATCCCCTCGCGCCGGCAGACGTTGCCGATCGCGGGCAGCGGGTCGACGCTGCCGAAGTCGGTGGTGCCTGCGGTCGCGACCACGGCGATCGGCAGGAGCCCGGCGGCGTAGCAGCGCGCGAGCTCGCGCTCGAGGGCGTCGACGCGCATCCGCTTGGCGTCGTCGCTCGGCACGCGCACCACGGCGTCGGGTGCGAGGCCGAGGATCCGGGCGCTCTTCTCGACGCTGAAGTGGCCGACGTCGCTGACGAGGATGCGCATCCGCTGCCGGTCGGCGGGCGCCAGCGAGTGCACGGCCGCCGCCTCGTCGCGCGCGAGCAGCAGCGCCTGGAGGTTCGACTGGCTGCCGCCGCTCGTGAAGACGCCGTCCGCGTCGTCGCCGAGGCCGGCGCGGCCCGTGGTCCAGTCGATGAGGGCGCGCTCGATGAGGGTGGCGCCCGCGCTCTGGTCCCACGTGTCCATCGACGTGTTGACGCTCGAGAGGATGAGCTCCCCCGCGATGGCCGGGATGAGGATCGGGCAGTTGAGGTGCGCGACGTACGACGGGTCGTGGAACCAGACGGCGTCGCGGAGGTACAGGTCGTCGAGCTCGTCGAGGGCGTCGTCGAGGCCGCCGAGCGGGCGGTCGAGGTCGAGGCCGGCGAAGGATCCGCGGAGGCGCTCGGGCGTGATCCCCGTGAACGGTCCGTCGGCGCGGCGGGCCGCGGAGCGCACGTGGGTGGCGGCGGCGCGGAGGGCGGCGTCCCAGCCGGGGAGGGAGCGGTCGGAGAACAGCTCAGCGGCGGCGGCGTCCGCGGATCGAGCGTCGTCGAGGGTCGGATCGGACGGGAGGGAGGCGTGCGGGGAGAGGGTCATGGGTCCTTCGTCGGTTCGATGGGGAGCCGTGTCCGGGTCACGAGCACCCAGCCCGGTTAGGCAAGGCTCACCTAATATGAGGGCGCCGACGCGGGAACGCAACCCGGCCCATGACGACTCGCGGGGACCCTCCGCGGGGCGATGGCGCGACCCCGATTCGGGGGCGCCGGGCACAGGAGATGGGACGGATGCGACGCACCCGGGGCCGGGGTCAGTGGTGGAACAGGCGCAGCCCGGTCCGCACCCGGGTGATGCCGTGCTCGGCGCAGGCCGCGGCGACCTCGTCGGCGCGCACCGAGCCGCCGGGCTCCGCGAGGTACCGCACGCCGTGCCGGCGCGCGTGGTCGATGTTGTCCCGGAACGGCAGGAACCCGTCCGACGCGAACGCCACCCGGTCGAGGCCGGCCATCCACGCGCGCCGGTCGTCGTCGTCGAGGTCGGGAGCAGGCCCGACGAGGACACCCGCGAGGCGCGACGCCTCGTCGGCCGTCATGTCGCCCTCGATGCACCGGATCCGCCAGTTGATCCGCTCCTGGCGGCCGACGCCCTCCCGGAACGCCATGTCCCGCACGACCGGGAGGCGCCGCAGCCACCAGGTGTCGGCCTTCGCCCCGGCGAGGCGCGTGCAGTCCACGCGGGACTGCTGCCCGGCGCCGATCCCGAGCGTGACGCCGTCCCGCACGTAGGCCACGGAGTTGGACTGCGTGTAGCGGAGCGCGACCATGCCGAGCAGCAGGTCGTCGACGGCGCGCTCCGGCAGGGGCGCGCCGTCCGCGGCGGCGAGGAGACCGCGGTCGATCGCCACGCGGTCCGCCGGCTGCGTGAGACGCACCCCGAAGAGCTCCCGCGACTCCTCGGGCGGCGGGACGAAGCCCGCGTCGGCTTCCAGGACGAGGAAGGCGCCCCGCTTCTTCCGAGCGAGGATCTCGACGGCGCCGTCCGCGAACCCCGGCGCGATGATCCCGTCGGAGACCATCCCCGCCAGGCGCGTCGCCAGGTCGCGGGTCACCTCGTGGCTGACGGCGACGACGTCCCCGTAGGACGACTTCGGGTCGGCGTCCCGCGCCCGGAGGTAGGCGCTCGTCACGTCGTCGACCCCCTCGGAGGCGTCGAGCCCGGAGTCCGCGCGGACCACCGCGTCCAGCGCCCCGGCGCGCGCGACGCCGGCCGGGGACACGTGCTTGAACGACGCCGCGACCGCCGACCCGAGGGCGACGCCGCCCTCGCGGACGAGCTGCCAGGCGTTCAGCGCGTCCAGCACGTTGACGTAGGACGGGTCGCCGTTCACGATCCGGAACGGCAGCTCGCCCGGACCCGTTGCCGTCATCCGCGCCGGCGCCCGGTGGGGGTTGATCCCGTATCGCATGTCCATGTGGCCGTCGCCTCCCGCGCTCGTCGTCGCGCTCCGAGGCGCGTCCGTCGAGGACGCAGGAGGCTCGGGAGGCGAGAGGCCAGTCAACCGAGGCGCCGGCACCCGCCGACGGCTCCGTGCACACCCGCGCGAGCGGACGCGGACGGGCCGCCGCTCGTAGGGTGGGGAGCATGAGCGATCGCGACGACCAGGCCGACGGCATCCGCACCGGGCGCGGACCCGGCGATCCCGACGGGCTGGTGACCATCGACGACGTGGTCTCCCCCGACGGAGCTCCCGCCGGCGTGGGCGACGCCGTCCGCGAACCCGACGGCACCGCCTACGGGCACGCGGAGGAGGACACCCTCGAGGTGGAGGACGCGGATCCTGCGAGCGCCGAGCATCCCGCGATGCCCGACAACCGCTCCGTCACCGCCGCCGACTCGCACATGAGCGCGCCGGCCGACGACGCCGCCGGGCACGTCGACCCCGAGGGCCGCTGACGTGACGGATCCCGCTGCCGCCGACGCCCCGCGGCACCCGCTCGCCGAGCCAGCGCCCCTCGACGCCGACTCGGTCGCCGAGCGCGTGGAGGCCGCGGAGGAGGACGCCCGCGAGGACGCCCCTGACCCGTTCGGCGAGGGACCGGACGACCAGTGATCCACCCCGGGATGCACCGTCACGACGGGTCCCGGACGCCTCACATGCGCGTTGCCTGAACGCCACCACACGCTTCCGGAGGCCGAGCGTAGCGTCGGATGCATGGACACCGACGACCCGCGCCTCCAGCCCGCGGACACCTCAGACACCAACCAGGACAAGGACTTCATCTCGCCCAGCGAGGACGACACGCGCGTCAAGCAGGAGCAGCAGATCACGGAGAGCGAGGGTGTCTCCGACGACGTCCCCGCCGCCGCGGACGACGTGCAGGTGCTCCCCGGATCGGGCGGACCCGACGACGTCGGCGAGATCGACGTGGATCCCGACGAGCTCAACCTCAGCGGCGACTCGATCCCCGGCCACCCCAAGCCCGAGGCCGGTGCGTGACCGTGACCGACGCCACCGCCACCCCCGATGACGACTCCACGGGCGACGACACCGTCCTCGACACCGAGGCCCTCGCGAACGACACCGTCGTGAACGACGCCGTCGCCGGCGAGACCGTCCTCCCGGACACCGACGAGCCGGTCGAGGAGCCCGACGACGACGCCGTCATGGGCGCCGACGCGGAGCCCACCGCAGACGTCCTCGGCGTCGACGGCGAGGCCGAGCCCGTGCTCGCCGACAACGAGCTCGCCGGCCAGGACATCGACCTGGACGACACCCCGCCGGCCTGATCCACCCCTCCCCATCCCGCACGCAGGACACAGCACCAGGAGACACATGAGCACCGACCAGTACACGTTCCAGGACCCGACCAAGATGTACGCCGACATCGAGCCGAAGGCGCAGCAGCAGGACGGGCCCGGCCTCGACGCCGACCTCGACGCGACCGCGGACCGCGGCGAGAAGACGTACCGCGGCTCGAACCGCCTCGAGGGACGCAAGGCCCTCGTCACCGGTGCCGACTCCGGCATCGGCGCGGCCGTCGCCATCGCCTACGCCCGCGAGGGCGCGGACGTCGCGCTCTCCTACCTCCCCGAGGAGGAGGAGGACGCGAAGAAGGTCGTCGCCCTCATCGAGGAGGCCGGCCGGAAGGCCGTCGCCATCCCCGGCGACATCGCGACCGCGGAGTTCAGCCGCGAGCTCGTCCGGAAGGCGGTCGAGGGCCTCGGCGGCCTCGACATCCTCGTCAACAACGCGGGCAAGCAGCAGAACGTCGACGCGCTCGAGGACATCTCGGACGAGGAGTTCGACCTGACCTTCAAGACCAACGTCTACGCGATGTTCTGGATCACGAAGGCCGCGCTCCCCCACCTGAAGCCCGGCTCGTCGATCATCAACACGTCGTCGATCCAGGCCTACGCGCCGTCGCCGAACCTCGTGCACTACGCCACGACCAAGGCGTCGATCAACGCGTTCTCGAAGGGGCTCGCCGGCCAGCTGGCGCCCAAGGGCATCCGCGTGAACGTCGTCGCGCCCGGCCCGATCTGGACCCCGCTGCAGACCGCGGGCGGCCAGCCCGAGGACGCGCTGCCCGAGTTCGGCGAGCAGACGCCGCTCGGTCGCGCCGGCCAGCCGGCCGAGCTCGCGCCCGCCTACGTGTTCCTCGCCTCCAACGAGTCGAGCTACGTGATCGGCGAGACGCTGAACGTCAACGGCGGGATGCCGACGCCGTAGCGACCCGTCGTCCGGCGGCCGTCGGACGTGCTCGCTCGAGGGCCGGAGGGGATCACCCCTCCGGCCCTCCGTCGTCCGCGGGGGCGGTGCGCGCGATGGCGGGGGCGCTCCGCCCGTCGTGAGGCTCCGCCGCGATGCGCCGCGTGACCGCCCGATGCCGCGTGACGAGCACGCCGGTCCTCGCCGCCACCTCCGCGAGGGCCATCGTGATGAGCGCCGTGGACCAGGGGCCGGCCGCGTGCAGGTCGAGGCGGACGCTCGCGTCGGCGATGATCCGCTCCCCTCCGTGGAGGGCGAGCAGGCCGAAGGCGAGGCGGCCGCCCATGCCCACGATCCACGCGGCCGCCGCGAGCCACGAGGCCCGGGCGACGACGACCCCGGCGCGCGACTCCACCCGCGTGAGGAGCCCGCACGTCACGCCCAGCGCCGCGCCCAGCGCGCCGAGGCCCGCGACCAGCGCGCGGTCGGACGCGTACGGCGGGACGGCGCCGAGGTACTCGACACCCGCCCAGACCACGAGCAGCACGGGCCACGCCAGGCTGAGGAGCGTCATGCGCCTGCCGCGGAGCTGGCGGACCACGAGCAGGATCAGCGCGACCGAGACGAGCGCGTCCGTGACGTCCACGCGAGCCCCTTCCCCGTCGGGACGCCCCATGGAAGCGGCCGCCGATCGGCGACGGCTTGACGCGCGCGCTCCCCCATCTCGACGCGAGCGACGCGGCCGAGCTGGAGCGCCTCCTCGCGCGGGCCCACGAGCTGGTGCGGCCCGGACGCGAGCGGGACGCGGAGCCCGCACCGGAATAGGGTCGGCAGATGCCCGGCACCACGGCCCGCATCGGCGGGAACATCCTCGCGGCGGCCGTCTCCGCCGTCCGCCTCGTCCGCCGACCGCGCCCGCTGCATCCGCACGGCGTCGCGCTCTCCGGGACGCTGACGCCGGTCGCGGGCCGCAGCGCATCCGGGCTCGCGTGGCTCGACGGGCTCGAGGGCCCGCTCGCGATCGACGCCCGCTCCTCGCGCGGCGGCGGCCTCCCCTCGGCGCTCCCGGACGTGCTCGGGCTCGCGCTGCGGATCCCGGGCGATGGCGGGACGACGGTCGACGTCCTGCTCGCGTCGACGGGCCTGTCACCGGGCGGCCGGTTCCTCCTCGCGCCGCGGCGCGCGCTGTCCGGGGCGCGGCTCACCACGCTCATGCCGTACCGCGGAACCGCCGGGCCGGTGCTCGTCGGCGTGCTCGTGGACGCGGATCCGGCACTGCCGGCCGGGGCCGCCGACCTCGGACGGACCCTCGCGTCGCGCCCCGTCGGCATGCGGCTCGTGCAGGCGACGCCGCGCGGGCGGTGGCACGTGGTCGCCCGGATCGAGCTGGCCCACGACGCGAGCGGGCCGCTCGACACCGCGACGCGCGCCGATCCGGTGCTCGCTGCCCCGCCCGGGGACACGACCTACCCGTGGACGCGGCGACTGCGGGCCCCGGGCTACCGGGCGGCGCGGGCCGGCCGGCCGGTCGCGTCCCGGCACGCGGCGCACGACCCCGACGCCTGAACGCAGGGCGCTCGGCGATGTTCGAAGCGCCGGGGAGCGCGCCGCCGCCGACGTTCCGGCCGGTGGGTGCCGCGTGACCGTCAGCCGCAGTGCGACTGGAAGAGATCAGGGAACACGACGGTGTATCCGCCGGTGATGTTGCAGGTGTGCCAGTTCACCGACCCCTGTCCGCCCCGGAGGACGTAGGAGACGATCGTCACGCAGGCCTTCCCCGAACGGTTGGCCGAGCGGATCTGCGCCGCGAGCTTGTAGGAGTCGGTCTGCCCGAAGGAGAGTCGCGCCAGGTCGTACGGCGTGACGAAGAAGGAGCGGTTGACGAGTCCCGCCTGGCTCGCCGTGATCGAGCCGGCGTCCGCGGTGGAGGACGAGGACACCGCGGCGGGCGCCGCGGATGCCGGGTCGGTCGGGGCGGACACCGAGATGCCGAGGCCGACGACCGCTGCGAGGGCGGCCGTCGCCAGGACGCGCCGGGCGGCGGGTCGGTGCATGATCGCGAGGCGAGAGGACATGTGGACTCCTTGTTCTCCGCGGCGGCCGTCGCCGGGGAGCGATCGAACCGTCGCGACGCGCTGCCCTGCGCCGAACCGCCTGGGGACGGGTGCCGCCTCATCCGCGGGGCAGCCGTGCGGGGGCGGACGGCAGACGGACGCCGGAGAAGGGGCCCCGCCCGCGTCGCCGCACGCGGAACGAGCCGGAGGAGATCCTCCCGCCCGTTCCCTCGGTCAGCCTTCGCAGCGCGAACGGAGCGTGATGGGGTACGACACGATGTAGCCCTGACCGCGGGCGCACGTGCGCGGGTCCGTCGAGTGCGTGTAGCCCTGGAGCAAGTGGGTGATGCGCTTCGCGCACTGGATGCCCGAGTGGATCTGGGTGCAGATCAGCCCCGCGAGAGCCTTGGGGGTGAGCGTCCCCGCGACGAGCTTCGCGACCGTTCGCGGAGTGACGTGGAACTCGCGATTGATGATCTGCTCCTGGCTCGCGGCGATCGGGTCCGCCCCCGCTGTGGAGGACGAGGACGAGGACGAGGACGAGGACGAGGCGGCGGGGGCTGCGGATGCCGAGCCCGCCGGGGCGGACATCGACACACCGAGACCGAGGACCGCCGCCAGGGCGGCCGTCGCGAGGAGGCGGCGGGTCGTGGAGGGTCGGGTGATTTCGAGGCGAGAGGACATGGGACTCCTAGTGGACCGCGGCGACCATCGCCGCAGAGTAGATGAACCGTAACGACGTGCGCCACTCCGGCGTGCCGCCCGTGCACGGGCGGGCGGGAACGCTGAGAGGGACGCCTGACGCGCGCCGACCGTGTCCGACAAGGCATCGGAGCCCGCTCGGCCTTGTCACTGCTCGCTCGCGGGCGTTGCCTGGGAGGAGAGCGCCGACGGCGGCGCCGGAACCGGCAGGAGACCCATGAGGGAGCTGAAGCTCGTCGCGGCCATCACGAGGATCGAGGACGCCGAGGCGCTGGATCCGATCGTCGACCGGGTGAAGGGCGTCGTCACGGCGCTGCTGAAGCCGCGCGCCCTCGCCGACCTGCTGCACGGCGTCCCGTTCGGGCATCCGCTGCACCCGGTCGCCGTGCTCATCCCCACGGGCGCGTGGGTCTCCTCCGCGGTCCTCGACCTCCTGCCAGGCAACGCGAAGGCCAGCCAGGCGCTCGTGGGCGTCGGGATCCTCAGCGCCGCGCCGTCCATCGTCTCCGGCTACGCCGACTGGTCGCAGCTGCACGAGCAGCAGATGCGCGTCGGCATCGTGCACTCGGCGGCGAACGCGCTGGCGACGGGCCTGTACGGCCTCTCGTGGATCCAGCGGGCCCGCGGCAAGCAGACGAGCGGCAAGCTGCTCGGCCTCGCGGGCCTCGGGCTCGTCTCGGCCGGCGGATTCCTCGGCGGCCACCTCGCCTACCGCCAGGCGGCGGGCGCCAACCACGCCGAGGACGTGCCGCACCGCTTCCCCGCCGGCTGGCAGGAGCTCGGCCGGCTCGACGAGCTGCCCGACGGCCGCCTCGCGAAGCGCGACGTCGCGGGCCTGCCGGTGCTCGTGCGCCGGGACGGCATGACGGTGGACGCCCTGAGCGACACGTGCAGCCACCTCTCCGCGCCGCTCCACGAGGGCGAGCTCGGCCGCGACCCGAGGACGGGCGAGGCGTGCGTCACCTGCCCGTGGCACGACAGCGTGTTCAGCCTCCGGACGGGCGAGGTGGTGCACGGCCCGGCGACCGCGCCGCAGCCCCGCTTCGAGACGCGCGTCACGGGCGGGCTCGTGGAGGTGCGGCTGCCGAACGCGGGGTGACGCGCCGACGCGTCAGCCGGCCGGATCCGGGCCGAGCGGTCCCGCATCGACCCGCGGGCCGGCGTGCAGGAGCGCCGCCGCGGCCCCCGCGAGGACGACGCACATCACGACGAGGAGCGCACGGTACGGCACGTGCGCGACGACGGAGGCGCCGAGCGCGATCGCCGCCGTCTGCGGCACCGTCAGCGCCATGTCGAACGCCGAGGAGATCCGGCCCCGCAGCCCGTCGGGCGACCGCCGCTGGACGAGGGTCGTGCAGCCGACGACGAGCGGAGGCAGGGCGGCGCCGAGGACGAGGGAGCCGAGGAGGACCGCCGGGACGTCCGGCACCATCCAGAGCAGGAAGCCCACGGCGAGCGTCGCCGATGCGCCGCCGGCCACCCGCAGCTCCCCGCGCCACCGGATGAGCCGCGCGGACAGCACGCCGCCGACGAGGGCGCCCGCGCCCTGGAGGCTGGAGGTCGCGCCGAGGAACGACGGATCGAGGCCGAGCCCCTGGCTCACGACGGCGAACACCACGCTCTCCGAGAGGCCGAACGCGGCCCACACCCCGGCGCAGACGACCACGACGACACGTAGCGCCGGATCCGCCCGGACGCGCGCGAAGCCCGCGCCGATGTCCGCCCGCACCGACATCGTGCGGTCGCGCGCGGACGGGGTCGGCTCGTCGACCCGCACGAGCAGCAGCGCGACGACGGCCACGGCGAACGAGGCGGCGTCGACGACGGCGACGACCCCTCCGCCGAACGCCGTGAACAGGCCGACGCCCACGAGCGGGCTGAGCACGCGCGCCCCCTGCTGGACCGTCTGGAGCAGGCCGTTGGCGTCGCCCAGGAGCTCCTCCGGGACGATCGCGGGCAGGAGAGCCGACTGCGCCGACCAGATGATCGTGGACGCGGCGCCGTAGAGCGCCAAGACGCCGTAGACGAGCCACAGGTCGCCGGCGTCCCGCACCAGCAGCAGGAGCAGGACCGCGGCACCGGTCACCGCGTTCACGGCGACGAGCAGGGGCCGGCGGCGCACCCGGTCGACGAGCAGCCCGACGAACGGCGCGGCCAGCGCGGGCGCGGCGAGGAAGAGGAAGGTCGAGGCGGCGGCCCCGTCGGATCCGGTCAGCTCCCGAACCCACACCGCCGCGGAGAGGAACAGGGCGGTGTCGCCGAAGATCGAGACGACCTGCCCGCCCAGGTAGATGCGCGAGCGCCGATCCCGTACGAGCCGGGCCATCGGCCGCGAGCCCGTCCCCGTCACGGGGACGGGCGCATCGGGTAGCCGAACAGGAGCAGCTCGACAGGCAGAGCGCCCGCGGGCCGGGACGCGGGATCCGTGCGGCGCTCGCGGTGGAGCGGCCGGATCATGTCCTCGATGCGCTGCCGCAGCTCCCCGAGCTCCGCCGGCGTCATCCAGTAGCCGTACTGGTCGTGGACCGCGGCCGTGCGCCAGTCGTCCGGGTATCCCGGCTCCGTCTCCCGCCAGGTGCCGTACCGCGCCAGCCACCGCTCGACGAGGACGCGGTGCAGGACCTCGCCCGCCCGCCGCTCCTCCGGGTCCTCCTCCGGCCTCCCCTGCGGACCCGGCCCCGGCACCTCCTCCGGCCCGAGGTGCAGGCCCTCGCTCGTCACCTCCCAGGGCCGTGCGCGCCCGCCCGGCCGGGCGCTCTCGCGGACGAACCCGTGCGCCGCGAGGTGCCGCACGTGGAAGGAGCAGAGGCTGGGCGAGGCCCCGACCCGGGGCGCGAGCTGCGAGGCGGTGAGCGGGCCGTCGATCGTCAGCTCCTCGAGGATGGCAAGCCGCAGGGGATGCGCGAGGGCCCGCAGCTCGGCGGCGCCGGTGACGCGCCGCGGGTCGGACCGGTCATCGAAAGACATCTTTCGATGCTCGCGATGCCGCGAGCGCGGCGCTGCCGTCCTCCACAGCCGAGGCCGCGGACCGGCGTCAGGCCGTCGTGTCCCTCGTGCCGCGCAGCGCGACGACCGCGACCGCCGCGCAGCCCGCGAAGGCGACGGCCCCCGCGATCGTCGGCACCACGATGCCCGTCGTCGCGAGCGCGCCGCCCAGCGCTGATCCGACCGCCAGGCCGAGGAGGCTGAGCACGCGACCGGCGGCGCCGACCCGGCCGAGCAGCGGATCCGGCACCAGGCGCTGGCGGAGCGAGGTCGCGCAGACGCTCCAGACGACCGCGTGCAGGATGTAGAGCGCGAGCAGGACGCCGGCGACGACCGGATCCCGCGTGACCGCGAGCCCGGCGAGGCTCGCGCAGCCGAGCGCGAGGGCCGCCGTGATGGTCCCGCGGGCGCCGAGGCGGGAGCGCAGGGGCGCGGCGATCGCGGATCCTGCCAGGCCGCCGAGCGCGGACGCCGCGAGGAGCACGCCGTAGCCGGCCGCGTCGAGCCCGAGGCGATCGCGCGCGAAGAGCACGAGCACCGAGAACGGGAGCATGTAGCCGACGCTGGCGAGGCCGCCGATGAGGGCGAGGGATCCGACCACGCGGTGCCGCGCCAGCCAGCGCACGCCCTCCGCGGCCTCGCGCACGACGGAGGCGCGCGGACCGTCCGCGGCGGGCGCGGGCACGGCTGGGGCCCGGCGCGGCAGCGCGAGCGCCATCGCCCCGGCCGCGAGCCACAGCCCGCCCGTCGCGTAGACGGGCACGGCGGCGGCGAGCGCGAACAGGATCCCGCCGAGCGGCGGCCCCACGAACTCGTCCGCCACGAGCTGCGTCCCCGCGATGCGCGCGTTGGCCCGGTCGAGGCCGTCCCGCGGCACGAGCGACGGCAGCAGGGCGACCGCGGCGCCGTCGGCCGCGCTCTCCAGCACGCCGACCACGGCCATCACCGCGTAGAGCACCACGAGGGAGCCGGTACCCGTCTGCAGCGACACCGCGAGGGCGAGCACGGCGACGCCGCGGAGCGCGTTCGCGACCACGAGCAGCGTGCGCCGGTCGAGCCGGTCGACGTGCACGCCCACCGGCAGCGCGACCACGAGCCGCACGAGCGCGTAGGTGGTCGCGAGTCCCGCCACGAGCCGGGGATCGTCGGTGAGGCCCGCCGCGACGAGCGGCATGGCGACGAAGACGAGCCCGTCCGCGAGGTTGGAGAGCGCGTTCGCGCCCCACAGCGCCCGGAACGGGCTCATGCGTCTCACGCCGGGGCCCCCGGGGCGGCGTGCGCCCCGAGGAGCCCGGGCACCGGGATCAGATCCCGGCGCCCTCGGACGCGGCCGTCGTGGGGCCGACATCCGTGGAGGCGGACCCGGCGCCGGCGGACGCGCCCGCAGCGGTCGACCCGAGGAACGAGCTCAGCGCCGTGGCGACGTCGATGCCCGTGGTGTCCTTGAGCAGCTTCGGCAGGGTCGCCATGTTCTCGGCCACCGAGCGGTTGAGCGCGTTCGCGCCGTCCGCCGAGATGATCGTCATGTTGTCGACGTTCGCCAGCGGCGCCGCCATCTCGCGGGCGATCTCCGGCATGGACGCGATGATGCGCGCCTGCAGCGCCTCGCGCGACAGCTTGTTCTGCGCCTCGGCGAGCGCGGCGGCCGCCTCGGCCTCCGCCTGGCCGCGGGCCTGGATCGCGTCGGCGTTCGCCTTCCCGAGCGCGGTGATGGACGCGGCCTCGTTCACGGCCGCGGTCTTCGCCGCCTCGGCGTTCTGCGTGCGCTGGTAGACCTCCACGTCGACCTTCGCCTTCTCGGCGTCGCGGGCCGCCTGCGCGTCCTGGACGGTCGCGTACTTGCGGGCCTCGGCCGGGAGCTCGACGTCGATGCGCAGGCGCTCCTTCGAGACCTCGGCCTGCGCGGCGACGGCGGTGCGCTCCTGGTCGGCGACCAGGCGGTCCTGCTCGGCCTTCGCGAGCTCGCCGGCCGCGAACGCGGTGGCGTTGGCGCGGTCGGTGTCGGCCTTGATGGCCGCGCGGCGCAGGTCGAGCTCGAGCTGGCGCTCGGCGGTCTGCTGGTCGTTCTCGATCGCGGCGAGCGCGGAGATCCGCTTGTTCTCGGCCTCCGCGACCTCGGCGATCTGCCGGGCGCGCGCGGCGTTCGAGCGGGCCCGGTCGTCGAGGTAGGTGCTGCCGGGCGTCGTGATCTCGCGGACGTTGAGCGTCTCGATCTGGAGGCCGAGCTCCGCGAGGTCGTTCTTCGTCTGGTTCACGGCCTCCTGCGCGACGACGGAGAAGCTCTTGACGAGCTCGTCGACGGGCCGGTCGCCGATGAGGCCGCGGATCGCGCCCTCGAGCGACTGCCGCACGATCTCCGGCAGGGCGTCCTGCTGGAGCAGGTAGCGCTGGACGGCGCGGCGGACGCCGTCCTCGGTGCCCGTCACCTTGAAGTTGACGGTCGCGACGACCGCGGTGTTGATGAAGTTCGCGTCGCGCGCCTCGGCCGTGACGCTCGTCTGGTACTGCTCGAGGGAGAGCGTGAAGCCCTCCTGGAAGATCGGCCAGATGAAGGTCCGGCCGCCGATGATGACCTTCTGCGGGCTGGAGAACCCGGCCCCGCCCTCGCTGCGCTCGGCGTTGCGGCCGACGATGACGAGCGCCTGGTTCGGCGGCACGCGGCGCACGCGGGAGGCGATGAACGCCACCAGCGCCACCAGGATGACGATGACGACGATGACGGCGATGGCTGTCGTGCCGCCGGATATCAGGTCCACGGGATGGTTCCTCTCGTTGGGACGGATGCTGCTAGGTGGTGGGGGCGTCGTCGGCGTCGGGCTCCACGCGCACGCGGAACCCGTCCTCCGAGACGACGCGGATGCGGGTGCCGACGGCCAGCGGCGCGTCGCTCATGGCGAGCCGGCGCTCCAGCTCGCGGATGTGCTCGAGCCGCACCTCGCCGCCGGTGGGCGAGGTCGGGGACGTCACGACGCCGATCATGCCGACCGGCGAGTACGAGCCGCCGCTCTCCTGCTTCGCGACGAAGCGGACGGTGAGCTGCACGACCACGAGGGCGACGAGAGCGAGGGCGACCGCGATCGCGATGGCGCCGCCGGAGCCGATGCCGGCCTGGTCGGCGAGCACGCCGCCGACGCCGTAGATGGCGAGGGCCGCGCCGAGCGCGACGCCGGAGACGAGGCCGTCGCCGCCGCCGATGGCGTCGAGGATGTCGCCGAGCACGATGCTGGAGAGGAGGAGCAGGAGGCCGACGGCCCCCACGACCACGAAGACGATCACGCGGCCGCTCCGGGGCAGGCCGCCGCTGCCGAGACGTGCGCGCCGTCGTGGTGCGTGGTCATGCGGGGCCGATCTGCCGTGGGCGTGTGGTTCGACCGTACCGGGTGATCCGCGAAGCGTCGCGTCCTCGTCCGGGGGCCGCCGACGCCCTATGCTCCGCTCCCCGGCGCGTAGCCTCGGGAGGTGATCCTCCTGGTCGGCACCCGGGCGCGCGACGCCCTCATCGTGATCGTGACGTTCGCGTGCCTCCGCTGCGGCGTCGCCGCTCCCCAGCGCGTGCTGCACCGCACCGTCCGCCTCACGCTCTTCCTCGTGCCGCTGATCCCGCTGCGCTCCACGTACCGCGTGGTCTGCCCCACCTGCGGGCTCGAGACGCCCCTCCGGAAGGGCCAGGCGATGCACGCGCTCGAGTGGGCCGTGCGGAACCGCGGCGCCCGCCGCTGATCGACGCGGCGAGGTCGGCATCGCCCCCGGTCGGGGCGCTCCCCCCTGCGCCCGCCGGGTTGCCGGGAATCCCGACCAGGGGTGAGGAATAAGTTTCGTCGCGCGCTTAGAGTGGCCGTGGGCTCCGGCCCATCTGCCATCAACGACGACGGGAGGGATGCGATGACGCATTCGATCAGCAGGAGACAGGCACTGGGGGTGGGGGCCGCCGCCGCGGGCACGCTCGCCCTCGCGTCGTGCTCGGCACCGGGCGGGAGGCTGGTCAACTCCGATCCGGTCATCCCGGCCGTCGCAGCCGGCGAGAAGGTGACGCTCACCTACTGGGCGTGGCTCAAGGACCTGCAGAAGGTCGCGGACGTGTGGAACGCGCAGAACCCCGACATCCAGGTCGAGGCCGTCTGGATCCCCGGCGGCAACGCGGGCGGCTACCAGAAGATGTACTCGGCCATCACGGCCGGCGGCGGCCCCGACATCGGCCAGGTCGAGCTCCGGCAGCTGCCCGAGTTCCTCCTCGCCAACGGGCTCGTCGACCTCACCCGCTACGGCGTCGAGGAGTACAAGGACCGCTACGACGAGGCGCTGTGGAAGCAGGTCAGCTTCCAGGACGGCGTGTTCGGGATCCCGCAGGACTCCGGCCCCATGGCCTTCTACTACCAGCGCGAGCTCCTCGACCAGGTGGGCGGCCAGCCGCCGGCGACCTGGGACGACTGGGCGACGCTCGGCGCCGAGGTGCGCAAGACCGGCGCGGGCAACTACCTCGACTGCTTCCCCGTCGCCGACGCCTCCGTCTTCACCTCCTACGCGACGCAGGCCGGGGCCAACTGGTTCAAGGTCGACGGCGAGCGCTGGGTGGTCGACATGCTCGACGAGCGCACGATGGAGGTCGCCGCGTTCTTCGACAAGGCCATCGACGACGACGTGGTCAACACCTCGTACTCGGCCTTCTCCCCGCCGTGGACCGCGGCCGCCGCCGACGGCAAGGTCTTCGGCGTCACGAGCGCCAGCTGGGGCGACGCCCTCATCCAGTCGGTCTCCGGCGGCGAGGGCAAGTGGAAGGTCGCGCCCATGCAGACGTGGAGCTTCGACGGCGCCTACGGTTCCAGCTACCTCGGCGGATCCACCGCGGCCGTGCTCGCGAACAGCAAGCACCCGGCCGAGGCGCTCAAGTTCATGACGTGGATGACGACCTCCCCGGAGGGCATCGACGCGATGATCAAGAACTCCGGCATCGGCTGGTCGCCGTCGCCCGACTACATCGGCGCATCCCGGCAGGAGCCGAGCGAGTGGTTCAGCGGCCAGAGCTACAACGAGGAGGTGTTCGCCCCCGCGGCGAAGGAGCAGAACCTCGACTGGACCTGGTGCCCGCTCACGCAGTTCACGCTGAACACCCTGCAGGACGAGTTCCGCCGCAAGCTCACGAGCGGCCAGACCCTCGTCGAGTCCCTCCCCCTCGCGCAGGAGGCCGTGATCGAGGCCTTCCAGAACAAGGGCCTGCGCGTCGAGGCGGCCTCCGCATGAGCGTCGACACGCGTCCCGCCAGCGGCGAGCGCGCCGCCACCCGTCCCGCCCGCACGCCGCGCTCGGGCGTCTCGAAGGGCCAGCTGAAGAAGTCGCAGACCATCGCGCCGTGGGTCATGCTCGCGCCGTTCCTCGCGGTGTTCCTGCTGACCTTCATCCTCCCGATCATCTACGCGGTGTTCCAGTCGTTCACGACCGTGCGGCGGCAGGGCCTGTTCGGCGAGCAGGGCGTCACCACCGTCTTCGCCGGGTTCGAGAACTACGCGCTGGCGCTCGCGAACGACGCCTTCACGGCGTCCATCGGCCGGGTGCTGCTGTTCGGCGTCGTGCAGGTGCCGGTGATGATCATCCTCTGCACGATCCTCGCGCTCCTGCTCGAGTCGGCGTCGGCCAAGTGGCCCCAGTTCTTCCGGGCGGCGTACTTCATGCCGTACGGCGTGCCGGGCGTCATCGCGACGATCCTCTGGGGCTTCCTCTACATCCCGGGCCTGTCGCCCATCATCGACATCGGCCAGATGTTCGGGATCCAGCTCGACTTCCTCGGCGCGGGCACCGTGCTGTGGTCCATCGCCAACATCGTGACCTGGACCTACACGGGCTACAACATGCTCATCATCATCGCCCAGCTCAAGTCGATCCCCGGGGACGTCTACGAGGCCGCGCGCATCGACGGCGCGGGCGCGTGGCGCACGGCGTTCTCGATCCAGCTCCCGCTGATCCGGCCGGCGCTCGTGCTCGCGACCGTGTTCTCGATCATCGGGACGCTGCAGCTGTTCGCGGAGCCGCAGGTGCTCGCCACCTCCGCCCCCGCGATCGACTCGCAGTACACGCCGAACCTGTCGGCGTACACCACGGCGTTCGCGTACAACGACTACGGCGTCGCCGCGGCCCAGGCGGTCATCATCGCCCTCGCCGCGTTCGTGCTGTCGTTCGTCTTCCTCGCGTTCACGAACAGGAAGCCCAAGGAGGAGCGGGAAGCCGCCGCAGCGAGGAAGAAGGGGGCACGCGCATGACCGCCACGGAGGCACGACCGACCACCACCGAGAGCGCCGCGGAGAAGGCGGAGCAGAAGCGGCTCGCCCAGGCCGCCGAGTCGAAGGTGAGCCGACCGTCGAAGAACGGCAGCGCCCCGGGCGCGGGCACCAAGCCCGCAACCCGCATCATCGTCACGGCGGTCCTCACGCTCGTCGCGCTGTACTTCCTCGTCCCCGTCTACTACATCGTGGTCGCCGCCACGAAGACGACGGCCGACCTGTTCAGCACCAACGGGTTCCTGTTCGCGAACATGAACCTCTGGCAGAACCTCACGATGGTGTTCACCTACGACGGCGGCATCTTCGTGCGCTGGTTCATGAACTCGGTGCTGTACGCCGGGGTGGGCGCGCTCGTCGCGACGTACTTCGCCGCCGCAGGCGGGTACGCGCTCGCCAAGTACAAGTTCCGGGGGTCGAACATCGTGTTCGGCACCATCCTCGGCGGGGTGCTCGTGCCCGGCACGGCGACCGCGCTGCCGCTGTTCCTGCTGTTCAGCAGCATGGGGATCGCGAACACGTACTGGTCGGTGCTCATCCCGTCGCTCGTCTCGCCGTTCGGCCTGTTCCTCTGCCGGATCTACGCGCAGGCGTCGGTGGAGGACGCGGTGATCGAGTCGGGCCGGATCGACGGGGCGAGCGAGCTGCGCATCTTCCACACCCTGGCGCTGCGGTCCATGACGCCCGCGCTCGTGACGGTGTTCCTGTTCCAGCTCGTCGGCATCTGGAACAACTACTTCCTGCCGCTGATCATGCTGGCCGACACGAAGCTGTACCCGATCACGCTCGGCCTCAACAACTGGCGGAGCCAGGTCGACCGGCTGCCGGAGTTCTACCAGCTCACCACCGGCGGCGTGCTCGTCTCGATCATCCCGCTCATCGCGGCGATGATCGTGCTGCAGCGGTTCTGGCGCGGCGGCCTGACCGACGGAGCGGTCAAGGGCTGATCCCCCGACGCGACCGATCGCGGACGGCCGGGCGGGGCGACCTGCCCGGCCGTCCGCGCATTCGGCGCGTCGCCCCCGGACCCACGATGATGGATGCGCGGCACGTCGCCGCCCCCGCCCACGCGCAAGGAAGCCCATGACGCACGCCCTCCCCTACTTCGAGGACTTCGCCCCCACGACGGGCGCGGCCCGCCGCCCCCGGTCCTGCCTGCACTCGGATGCCCCGCGCATCGTGCTGAACGGCGACTGGCGGTTCCGCCTCTCCCCCACCCCCCGCGGCCTCTCCGAGGAGATGGCCGACCCGGCGTTCGACGACTCCGGTTGGGACGAGATCCCCGTGCCGAGCCACTGGGTGCTCGGCCAGGACGGCCGCTTCGGCCTGCCCGCCTACACGAACGTGCAGTATCCCTTCCCCGTCGAGCCGCCGTTCGTGCCGGATGAGAACCCCACGGGCGACTACCGCGTCGATATCGACGTGCCCACGGACTGGCAGTCGCTCGAGCGCGTCGTGCTCCGCTTCGAGGGCGTCGAGTCGGCCTTCAAGGTGTGGCTGAACGGCGACGAGGTCGGCACCGCGATGGGATCCCGCCTCTCGCACGAGTTCGACGTCACCGCGTCGCTGCGCCCCGGATCCAACGTGCTCGCCGTGCGCGTGCACCAGTGGTCGATCGCCAGCTACCTCGAGGACCAGGACCAGTGGTGGATGCCCGGCATCTTCCGCGACGTCACCCTCCTCGGGCGCCCCACGGGCGGCATCGACGACGCGTGGACGCGTGCCGAGTACGACCACGAGACGGGCGCCGGCACGGTGCACGTCGAGGTCGACGCCGAGCCCAGCGCGTACCCCGTCACGTTCGAGGTCGAGGACCTGGGGATCCACGTCACGTGGGACACCCCCGCCGACGTCGCGCCCGTGCACGTCGACCACGTCGCGCCGTGGAGCGCCGAGAGCCCCACGCAGTACCAGGGCTTCCTCCGCACGAACGTCGAGGCGCTCTCCATCCGCCTCGGGTTCCGCACCGTGCGCATCGAGGGCGACCTGTTCCTCGTCAACGGCCGCCGCGTGGTCTTCCACGGCGTCAACCGGCACGAGGCCCACCCCGAGCGCGGCCGCGTCTTCGACGAGGAGCACGCGCGCGCCGACATGCTCCTCATGAAGCAGCACAACGTCAACGCGATCCGCACGAGCCACTACCCGCCGCACCCGCGCGTCCTCGACCTCGCCGACGAGCTCGGCTTCTGGGTCATCGACGAGTGCGACCTCGAGACCCACGGCTTCGAGTTCGGCGGCTGGGTCGGCAACCCCAGCGACGACCCGCGCTTCGCCGACCACTACCTCGACCGCATCGAGCGCACGATCGAGCGCGACAAGAACCACCCCTCCATCGTGATGTGGTCCCTCGGCAACGAGTCGGGCACGGGACGCAACCTCGCCGCCATGTCGGCGTGGGTCCACCGCCGCGACCCCGGCCGCCCCGTGCACTACGAGGGCGACTACACGGGCGAGTACACCGACGTCTACTCGCGCATGTACTCGAACCTGCAGGAGACCGAGTCCATCGGCAGCGACGTGATCCCGGGCGACCTGCTCGGCTGCACGCCCGGCGAGGGCATGCGCCAGCGCACCAAGCCCTTCATCCTCTGCGAGTACGTGCACGCGATGGGCAACGGCCCGGGCCAGATCGGCGAGTACGAGGACCTCGTGCTCCGCTACCCGCGCCTGCACGGCGGCTTCGTGTGGGAGTGGCGCGACCACGGCATCCTCACCGAGACCGCGGACGGCGAGGCGTTCTACGCCTACGGCGGCGACTTCGGCGAGGTCGTGCACGACGGCAACTTCGTGATGGACGGCCTCGTGCTGCCCGACGACACCCCCACGCCCGGCCTCGCCGAGTACAAGGCCGTCGTGCAGCCGATCGCGTTCGGGCTCGAGCGCGACGGCGGATCCGCGTCCCTCGTGGTCGAGAACCGGTACCACTCGATCTCCACCGCGCACGCGAGCCTCGTCTGGGTGCTCGCGGTCGACGGCGACGACGTGGCGACCGGCGTCCTCGACGTCGAGCCCGTCGTCGCCGGCGGCACCGTCCGGATCCCGCTGCCCGCCGACGCGCTCGACGCGGGCGACCTCGCGACCGAGGGCGCCGAGGTGTGGCTGACCGTGCAGGCGATCCTCCGCGACGACGAGCCGTGGGCCGAGGCCGGCCACGTGGTCGCCGTCCAGCAGTTCGACCTCACGCCCGCACCCCGCCCGGCAGTGCCCGCGCGCTGGGTCGACGCCGACGAGGAGACCTACCCCGCATCCGGCGCCACGCGCCTGACCCTCGGCGACGGCGAGTTCGACCTCGCCACCGGCCGCCTCGTGCGCCTCGGCTCGCTCGAGGTCGACGGCCCCCGCCTCGAGCTGTGGCGCGCGCCCACCGACAACGACCGCAGCGACAGCAGCGGCTCCTACGAGCTCGCGGATCCGCGCCTCACCTTCGGCAAGGGCGTCCCCGGCCCGTCGAGCGAGGCGCGCTGGCGCGGGGCGGGCCTCGACCGGCTGACGCACCGGGTCCGCTCGGTGAAGGTCGGCTCCGGCTCGCTCACGGTCGTCGTGCGCACGAGCGCGGCGCAGTCCTTCGACTCGGTCGACACGACGTACTGCTGGACCGAGGGCGCCGACGGCGCGCTCGACGTGCGCGTCGACATCGTGCCGAGCGCCGGCTGGGCCATCACGTGGCCGCGCGTCGGGATCCTGTTCGACCTGCCCGCGAGCGTCACCAACGCGGAGTGGTTCGGCACCGGCCCCTTCGAGTCGTACCCCGACTCGCGCCGCGCGGCGCTCGTCGGCCGGTTCTCGTCGCTCGTCGACGACCTGGGCGCCGTCTACTCGATGCCCCAGGAGACCGGCCACCGCAGCGACCTGCGGGAGCTGGAGCTCGGCACGTTCGACGGCGAGGGCGGCATCGTGATCCGGGCCCGGCCCGACAGCGCCGGTCGCCGCCCCGGCTTCACGGCCTCGCGGCACACGCCGCAGGAGCTCGACCGCGCGACGCACCCGCACGAGCTGCCCGCGAGCGAGGCGGTGCACCTCCACATCGACGCCGCGCAGCACGGGCTGGGCTCGCGCGCGTGCGGGCTCGACGTGCTGCCCGAGCACCAGCTGTGGCCCTCGGCCCGCACGCTGGAGCTCACCATCCGCAGCCGCTGACGGACCGGCGGCGGGCGCTCCCCGCGTCCGCCGCCGCCAGGCGCGGCCGGACCGTGCACGATCGCGGACCCTCCGGCCGGAGGGCGAGCAAGCTGGAGATGACGGCGTCCGATGGCGGGCGCGAGGAGGACGCATGACCGACACCATCGAGCAGGGCACCGCGGGCACCAACTGGGCCGGCAACTACGCGTACACGGCCCGCGAGGTCCGCACGCCGACGAGCGTCGAGGAGCTGCGGACGATCGTCCGCGAGGCGACGCGCATCCGCGTCCTCGGATCCCGCCACTCGTTCAACGACATCGCCGACTCCGACGTGCTGGTCTCGCTCGCCGAGCTGCCGGCCGACCTCGTGATCGACCGCGACGCCAGCACCGCCACCTTCTCCGCGGGCCTCGCCTACGGGAAGCTCGCCGAGCTCCTCGGCGAGGAGGGCCTCGCGATCCACAACCTCGCGTCGCTGCCGCACATCTCGGTCGGCGGCGCCATCGCGACCGCGACCCACGGATCCGGCATCGGCAACGGCAACCTCGGCACCGCCGTCGCCGCGCTCGAGCTGATCACGGGCGACGGCGAGACCGTCACGTACCGCCGCGGGGACGACGACTTCGACGGCGTCGTGGTGGGCCTCGGCGCGCTCGGCGTCGTCACGCGCGTGACGCTCGACGTCGAGCCCGCCTACCTCGTGCGCCAGCGCGTGTTCGAGGGCCTCTCGTGGGACGCCTTCGACGCCAACCTCGAGGACGTGTTCGGCGGCGCGTACAGCGTCAGCGTCTTCACGCGCTTCGGCGAGGCCACCGACCAGGTGTGGCTGAAGAGCCGCGTGCAGCTCGACGTCGACGGCCAGCCCGAGGACGAAGTCGTCGTGGCCGACTACTTCGGGGCGCCCGCCGCCACCGAGGAGCGCCACCCGATCCTCGGCATCGATCCGGTGAACAGCACGTCGCAGCTCGGGGTCGTCGGGCTCTGGTCCGACCGCCTCTCGCACTTCAAGATGGGCTTCACGCCGAGCGACGGCGAGGAGATCCAGTCGGAGTTCCACGTGCCGCTCGACCGCGCCGTCGAGGCCGTGCGGGCGCTCCGCGACATGGGCGACCGGATCCGCCCGATCCTCCTCGTGTGCGAGCTGCGCGCCGTCGCCGAGGACCGGCTGTGGCTGAGCCCCCAGTTCGGGCAGACGACCATCGGCCTGCACTTCACGTGGAAGCGCGACCAGGCGGCTGTCGAGGCGCTGCTCGTGGACGTCGAGACGGCGATCCGGCCGTTCGGCGCCCGCCCGCACTGGGGCAAGGTCTTCACCGCCCAGGCCGCCGACATCGCCCCGCTGTACCCGCGATCCGGCGACTTCCTCGCCCTCGCCGAGCGCCTCGATCCCGCGGGCAAGTTCCGCAACGCGTGGTTCCAGCGCTCGCTCCTCGGCTGAGCCGCATCCGCCGCTGACCGGGACCGCACCAGGGGATCCGCGACGCGCCGAGCACCCGCTCGCGCGCCGCGGATCCCGGGTCGGCGTCGAGAACGGCGCGTAGGGTGAGGACCATGGCGCCCGAGACCTCCTCCTACGTACCTGCCCCCGGGCGGATCACGATGTTCTCCACCACCTGGTGCGGCTACTGCCGCCGGCTGAAGGCCCAGCTCGATAGCGCGGGCATCGGCTACGACGAGGTGGACATCGAGCAGGTGCCCGGCACCGCGGAGCTCGTGGAGGCCATCAACGGCGGCAACCAGACCGTGCCGACGGTGCTGTTCCCCGACGGCTCCTCCGCCACCAACCCGTCGCTCGCCGACGTGACCGCGAAGGTGGTCTGAGCCATGCAGCACCACGACCTCAGCGTCATCCCCGACTTCCTCGCGGCGTGGATGCGCGAGCAGCGCTGGTTCGCCTCCAAGGGCACCGAGCCGCGCCTCGAGCGCATCGGCGGCTGGAGCTTCAGCGACGAGGGCTGGTTCGCCCGCATCGAGACGCATCTGATCATCGACCACGGCAGCGCCAAGCCCGTCCTGTACCAGGTGCCGCTCACCTACCGGCAGGCGCCGCTGGAGGAGCTGAAGCCCTTCCACATCGGCACCACCGTCGAGGACGACGGCGTCGAGCTGCACGTCTACGACGGCCCGCACGACCCCGCGTACGCATGGGCGCTCATCCGCACCATCCTCGACGACCGCGACGCCGACGTCGACGAGACGTCGCTCGGCGCGACCGCGCGCGGCCAGCGCCAGCCGGGCGTCGAGATCGCGACGGTCGTCGGATCCCATGTGCTCTCGGGCGAGCAGTCGAACACGTCGATCATCTACGACATGGTCTCGGCGGACGGCCACGCCGTGAACCCGATGATCGTGAAGGTCTTCCGCGCGCTGCACCACGGCGAGAACCCCGACGTCGTGCTCCAGTCGGCCATCGCGGGCGCCGGATCCCGGCTCGTGCCGCAGACCATGGGCAGCGTGCTCGCCGAGTGGAGTGACTCCGGCCGCGAGGAGGGACGCGCCGTCGGGCACGTCGCCTTCGCGCAGGAGTTCCTCCCCGGCGTGACCGACGCCTGGCGCGTCGCGCTCCGCGCCGCCGAGGCCGACGCCGACTTCCAGGCCGAGGCCCGCGCGCTCGGCGAGGCGACCGCCGACGTGCACGCCACGCTCGCCGCCGCGCTCCCCACCGTCGAGGCCACGCCCGACGTCATCGAGGGGATCATGGTCAGCTTCCGCCGCCGCCACGCGACGGCCGAGCGCGAGGTCCCCGAGATCGCCGCCTTCCACGACGCCATCTCGAGCGTGTACGACGCCGCCGAGAAGGGCGAGTGGCCGAAGCTGCAGCGCATCCACGGCGACTACCACCTCGGCCAGGTGCTCTCGGTGCCGAACCGCGGCTGGGTGCTCCTCGACTTCGAGGGCGAGCCGCTGCGGCCGATGCACGAGCGCTCGCTGCCCGACGTCACGCTCCGCGACGTCGCCGGCATGCTCCGCTCGTTCGACTACGTCGCCGGCTCCTACGCGCTCGCGCACCCCGGCAAGTCCGCCGCCGCGTGGGCGTCCGCCGCGCGCCGCGCGTTCGTCGACGGCTACATCGCCCGCTCCGGCACCGACCTCCGCGCGAACCGGGCCCTGCTCGACGCGTTCGAGATCGACAAGGCCGTCTACGAGGCGATCTACGAGGTGCGCAACCGGCCCGGCTGGCTGTCGATCCCGCTGCAGGCCGTCGCGCGCCTCGCCACCCGCTCGAGCACGCTCGGCGCGGTGACGACGCCGGGCGCGACCGGTCCGCGCGAGGCCGGGCCGCTCACCTCCTGATCCTCTGGGATGCAGGGCGCGTGCTGCGCCGGGTCTGTGCACTTCTCCGACGCCAACACCGAAATGCCTTTTATCTTTCACCCGCGGCAATGAGGGTGCAGTGAACGGCGATCCGTGATCGTCGAGAAGAGGTAGTTGTGCGTGCAAGACGCGTCATCCTGAGCATCAGTGCGGTCGGCCTGCTCACGTTCGGACTTGCGGCCCCCGCACAGGCCGAGGTCCTCGACCAGTGGGGAGAGCAGCCGACCACCTACTGCTCGTCGTCCGTGGGTTGCTACATGGATCACGGCCGCCCGGTGCACACCACCTACGGCCCGCACCTGACGTTGCACGAGCAGGCCCGTCAGCGGCGCTGCTACCTGCGGCTCGCGGGAACCGGATTCGCCGGTGCCGGTGGTGTGATGACGGGGAACTGGCTCGCTGTCCTCGGGGCAGCGTTCAACGGAGGAGAAGCGCTCGAGGGGGTGTGCAGTGATTTCTGGAACGCGACGTCGAGATTTAGGCACTGAGGGGAAGGGGCAGATGTTCGGACAGATCCTCCTCGCCCTCGTGGGCATCGGATTGATCTTCTTGTCGATCCCGTACGGAGCCACTGATGGGGCTGGCAGCTGGTGGGGTGTGCTCGGTGGCGCGCTCATCGTCGTGGGTGCCGTGGTCGTCGCAATCCGAAGGCGACGTCCACGACCGGAGGACTGAAGCGCGCACGAGCTTCGGACGGCAGCAGAGGGCAGGACAGGGGGCATGCGCACCTTCGGAACTCATCGAAGGTGCGCATGCCCCCGTCGGTAGGCTGACGGGATGACCGACCCCGCCATCCCGGCCGTCTCCTCCCCCGCATCCGACTCCCCCGCCACCCCTCCCGTCGCGGAGCAGCGCCCGTTCGAGCGCACCTTCCACGGCGACACGTTCGTGGACCGCTACGAGTGGCTGCGCGACAAGGACGACGCGCGGGTCATCGCGCACCTCGAGGACGAGAACGCGTACACGGAGGGGCAGACCGCGCACCTGGAGCCGCTGCGCGAGCGGATCTTCACAGAGATCAAGGACCGCACGCAGGAGACCGACCTCTCGGTGCCCGTCCGCGAGGGCGACTGGTGGTACTACGCCCGCACGGTCGAGGGGTCGCAGTACGCGATCCGCTGCCGCCGCCCCATCGCGGGTCCCGACGACTGGACGCCGCCCGCCATCGAGCCCGCGGCCGACGGCGCCGCGATCCCCGGCGAGCAGGTGCTCCTCGACTCCAACGCCGAGGCGGACGGCCACGAGTTCTTCTCCCTCGGCGCGTTCGAGGTCAGCCCCGACGGATCCCTCCTCGCCTACTCCACCGACACCGAGGGCGACGAGCGGTTCACGCTCAAGATCCGCGACCTGGCCACGGGCGAGGACCTCGCCGACGAGATCCCCGGCACCAGCCACGGCGCCACGTTCTCGGCGCACGGCGACCACCTCTTCTACGTCACGGTCGACGACGCCTGGCGCCCCGACACCGTGTGGCGCCACCGCGTCGGCACCCCCGCGTCGCAGGACGTGAAGGTGTTCACCGAGCCCGACGAGAGCTACTTCGTCGGCTTCGGCATGACGCGCAGCCGCCAGTACCTCACCATCTACGTCGGCTCGAAGATCACGACCGAGGTGCTGCTGCTCGACGCCGGGGATCCCACGGGCCAGTTCCGCTCGGTGTGGCCGCGCCGCCACGGCGTCGAGTACGACGTCGACCACGCGGTCATCGACGGCAGCGACCGGCTCCTCATCCTGCACAACGACGGCGCCACCAACTTCGAGCTGATCGACGTGCCCGCCGACGACCCGACCTCCACGACCGACCGCCAGGTCGTCATCCCCCACGACGACGAGGTGCGCCTCGAGGACGCCAGCGCGTTCGCCGACCACCTCGTGATCTCGTACCGCCGCGAGGGCCTCACCCGCGTGGGCGTGATCCCCTTCGACCGCGTCCTCGACGGCGAGCAGCTGCACGAGATCGCGTTCGACGAGCCGATCTACACGGTCGGCACGGCAGGCAACCCCGAGTTCGCGCAGCCCACGATCCGCCTCGGCTACACGAGCCTCGCGACCCCGGCCACCACCTACGACTACGTGCTCGCGACGCGCGAGCTCCGGCTCCTCAAGCAGCAGCCCGTGCGCGGCGGCTACGACCCCGACGACTACGTGCAGGCCCGCGAGTGGGCGACGGCGGAGGACGGGACCGAGATCCCGCTGTCCGTCGTCTACAAGCGCGGCCTCGTGCACCCCGGCACGCCCGCGCCCCTCCTGCTCTACGGCTACGGATCGTACGAGGCGAGCATCGACCCGTCGTTCTCCATCGCCCGGCTGTCGCTGCTCGACCGGGGCATGGCGTTCGTCATCGCGCACGTGCGCGGGGGCGGCGAGATGGGTCGACGCTGGTACGACGAGGGCAAGACGCTCACCAAGAAGAACACGTTCACCGACTTCGTCGCCGCGGCCGACCACCTCATCGCGCGCGGGTGGACGAGCCCGGAGAAGCTGGTGGCCGAGGGCCGCAGCGCCGGCGGCCTGCTGATGGGCGCGGTCGCGAACATCGCGCCGGACCGGTTCGCGGGGATCCTCGCGGGCGTGCCGTTCGTCGACGCGCTCACGAGCATCCTCGACCCGTCGCTGCCGCTCACCGTGATCGAGTGGGACGAGTGGGGCGACCCGCTGCACGACCCCGAGGTCTACGCGTACATGAAGTCGTACACGCCCTACGAGAACGTGCGCGAGGACGTGCAGTACCCGCGGATCCTCGCGGTCACGAGCCTGAACGACACGCGCGTGCTCTACGTCGAGCCCGCCAAGTGGACCGCCCGCCTCCGCGAGGTCGGCGCGCCCGTGCTGCTGCGCACGGAGATGCAGGCCGGCCACGGCGGCAAGTCGGGCCGGTACGACGCGTGGCGCGAGCGCGCATCCGACTACGCGTGGGTACTGGACGTGGCGGGGCTCGCCTAGCGCGGGACGGCGCGACCTCCTGCCGCCGCGCTGGGCGCTGTCTGATCGCGAGCAGCGCGGCGGTGTCCGCGTGATTTTGGTCTCCGGGGCTGCCGCTGCGTCCGGCTTCGAGGAGGGCCGAGATGGGGCACTGGTGGGGACTCCCCAGAACGAGCCGGCGGGCTCGCGCCGTTCCAAGGATCGGCTATCATTGACTCAATCGACCCCCTCCCAAGCCTCTCCACGATGCTCAAATGGGAGGGGCCTTTTTCTTTCCGAGGGGTGCGATGAAGCCCTATCTGTCCTGGCACGATCAGACCGCTCTGATGGTCGGCCGTGGCCTGATAGTGCCCGACGAATCGGACTGCGCCCGGTTCCTGGCGGCGCACAACTACTACCGCTTCTCGGGGTACGCGCGCTACTTCCAGAGAGCTCCGCATCTCGGCGACGATCACTTCGTGAACGGGACTGCATTCGACGACGTCCGCGGGGTCTACGTCGCCGACGAGGCACTGCGCGATTCTCTCGTCCGGCCGCTCGCTCAGGTCGAGCTCCTGCTGCGGTCGCATGTGGCACATGTCATCGGCCGTGAGCACGGCCCGTATCAGACGTATCTCGAGCAGGACTTCTACACGGACGTCGGGGGTCGGGAGGCGACCGTGGAGTCCTGTCTCCGGGACATCGACCGCAGCAAGGACCGGCACATCCTCCGCTACCGCGGGCAGGCAGGAGAGGACGCCGACTACAGGCGACTGCCGGTGTGGTCCGCTGTGGAAGCGTGGTCGTTCGGGACCTTGTCCAAGGCGATCGAGCGGGGAGCACAAGGGGCACTCGCCGACTCCGTAGCGACGAGCATCGGCGTCGCGAAAGCCGGGTTCGCTTATCGCGTGAGGGCCTTCGTCTACCTCCGCAATCGCTGCGCCCATCACAACAGGTTGTGGAATCACTCGATCGTCGATGCCGGACCGACGCCCAACAACGTTCGGACCAAGGCCAAACGGCTCGCGGGCCAGTTCGGCCCTCGATCGGTGCTTGACGTGATCGCGTCGCTCGATGACATGCTCACCCGAGCCGACGTCGCCCTCCCTCTCCTAGCCGTGCTGGTCGAGACCCACGAGCGGGAGGGCCGCTTCTGGCGAGGTCTGGCCACACCCGAAGGGCCGACAGACCACTCAGACGCTCCGGGATGAACGTCTGATTCGTCGCCCCCTCGTCCGTGAGATCACATGTCGCATCGACCCCACCACGACCGCGGAGCGTCCCGGCCTCGCCGGTCGGCCCGGCGGTGCGACGCGTCTGCCCCTAGGGTGGATCCCTGACACGGGGTGCCCACGAGGGCTGAGATGAGACCCGTCGCACCTGATCCGGTTCGCACCGGCGGAGGGATGTCAACATGAGCGCTGCGCGCCCATCAGCCCACGAGACCACCGGGACGGGGACCGCATCGGCGGACCTCCTCCGCCTGCTGCGGGAGCGCACGCCGCTCGTGCAGTGCATCACGAACGCCGTCGTCACCGGCTTCACCGCGAACGTCCTCCTCGCGCTGGGCGCCGCGCCCGCCATGACGGACGTGCCGACCGAGGCGGGGCCGTTCGCGCGGATCGCGTCGGGCCTGCTCGTCAACCTCGGGACGCCGCACGCGGAGCAGCGGGAGGCGGCCGTCGAGGCCGCCCACGCGGCGCGCGCTGCGGGGACGCCGTGGGTGCTGGATCCCGTCGCGGTCGGCGCCCTCCCCGTGCGGACGCGGCTCGCGCACGAGCTCGTCGCGCTGTCGCCGACCATCGTGCGCGGCAACGCGTCGGAGGTCATCGCGCTGGCGACCGGCGGCGCGGGCGGCCGCGGGGTCGACGCGACGGACGACGTGGAGCAGGCGCTCGACGCCGCGACGCTGCTGGCCCGGACGTACGGCACGGTCGTCGCCGTGTCCGGACCGGTCGACCACCTCACCGACGGCACGCGGCTCGTGCGCGTGCACACGGGCGACGCGCTGCTGACGAAGGTCACGGGCGGCGGCTGCGCCCTCGGCGCCGTCATGGCGGCGTTCGCGTCGCTGGATCCGGATCCGCTGCGGGCCGCCGTCGCCGCGACGAGCGTCTACACGATCGCCGCGGAGGTCGCCGCCGAGGGATCGAGCGGGCCGGGCTCCTTCGCGGTCGCGCTGCTCGACGCGCTCGACGCCGTCACGCCCGAGCTGGTCGCCCGGCGCGAGCGCCTCTCGTGAGCGCGCTCGACCTCTCCGTCTACCTCGTCACCGATCCCGCCCTGTGCGGTGAGCGCGGCGTGCCCGCGGTCGTCGCCGCGGCGGTGGCGGGCGGGGCGACGACCGTGCAGATCCGCGACAAGCACGCGAGCGCGGCCGAGCTGCTGGCGACGGTGACCGAGGCGGCCGCGGCCATCGACGCGCACGCCTCCGCGCACCCCCACGCCCACCGGCCGCTGCTGCTCGTCGACGACCGCGTCGACGTCGTCCTCGCGGCCCTCGCCGGCGGCGTGCGCGTCGACGGCGTGCACGTGGGCCAGTCGGACGTGCCGGCCGCCCTCGTGCGGCGGATGCTCGACGCGGCCAGCCCGGACCGCCACCTCGTCGTGGGCCTCACCGCGAACGCGCCCGAGCACGTCCAGGCGGTGCGCGCGCTCGCGGCGGGCACGGTCGACTACCTCGGCGTCGGCGTGATCCGCCCCACGACCACCAAGCCCGACCACCCCGCGCCGCTCGGGCACGACGGGTTCGGGATCATCGCCGGCCTCTCCCCCGTCCCCTGCGTCGCGATCGGCGGCGTGGACGTGGGCGACGTGGAGCCGATCGCCGCGGCGGGCGGAGCGGGCACGGCCGTCGTGTCGGCGATCTGCGCGGCGGAGGATCCCGAGGCGGCGACGCGCGAGCTCGCGGACGCGTGGGCACGGGTGCGGTCGGGGGCGGACGCCGCGACGGCTCCCGGCGCGACCGGCGCGGATCCGGTCGAGGCGGCGACCCCCGAGCCGGTCACGCCCCCCGCGGCTGCCGACCGCACGCGCGTCCCCCGCGTCCTCAGCATCGCGGGCACGGATCCCACGGGCGGCGCCGGCATCCAGGCCGACCTCAAGTCCATCGCGGCGAACGGCGGCTACGGCATGGCCGTGGTCACCGCGCTCGTCGCGCAGAACACGGCGGGCGTGCGGGAGATCCACGTGCCGCCCGTGGCGTTCCTGCGCGCGCAGCTCGACGCGGTGTCCGACGACGTCGTGATCGACGCCGTGAAGGTCGGCATGCTCGGCTCGGCCGCCGTGGTCGACGAGGTGGCCGACTGGCTGCGCGCGACGCGGCCGCCGGTCGTGGTGCTGGATCCGGTGATGGTCGCGCAGTCCGGCGACGCGCTCCTCGACGCGGACGCGACCGAGGCGCTCCGCCGCCTGCTGCCGCTCGCCGACGTCGTCACCCCGAACCTGCCCGAGCTCGCGGCGCTCCTCGGCGAGCGCGAGGCCGAGGGCTGGGAGGAGGCGCTCGCGCAGGGGCGGACGCTCGCGGCGCGCCACGGCGTCCGCGTGATCGTCAAGGGCGGGCACCTCCGCGTCGACGACTGCCCGGACGCGCTCGTCGTCCCCGGCGCGGGCGGCGCGGAGCCGACGGTGCACGTCGTCGACGGCCCGCGCATCGCCACCACCAGCGCGCACGGCACCGGCTGCTCCCTCTCCAGCGCGCTCGCGACGCTGCGCCCGCGCGGCGCCGGCTGGCGGGAGGCGCTCACGGAGGCGAAGGCCTGGCTCACCGGATCCCTCGTGCACGCCGAGGACCTGCGGGTCGGCGCCGGCGCGGGCCCGCTCGACCACCTGCGCGCGCTGTGGGACGCGGCCGGCACCCACGCCGGGCCGATCTCGGCGGAGATGTGGGCGGGATCCGCCGACCTCCGCCGCGAGATCGACGACCTCCCCTTCGTCCGCCGCCTCGGCGACGGCACGCTCCCCGAGGCGTGGTTCTCGCACTACCTCGCGCAGGACGCGATCTACCTGCGCGCGTACTCCCGGGTGCTCGCCCGGGCGAGCCAGCTCGCGCCGACGCCGGACGCGCAGGTGGAGTGGGCCCGGGCGGCGGCCGACGCGATCGCCGCGGAGTCGGCGCTGCACGCGGAGTGGCTGTCCCGGCATCCGGCGCCGATGGTCGCGGGACCCGTGACGCGCGCGTACGTCGACCACCTCCTCGCGCACGCCGCGACGAGCGACTACGCCGTCCTGGTCGCGGCCGTGCTGCCCTGCTACACGATCTACGCGGACGTCGGGACGCGGCTCCGCGCGGCGGGCCGGGCGGCGACGGCGGCCGGCGAGGCGCATCCGTACGGCGCGTGGCTGGCGACGTACGCGGATCCGGCGTTCGCGGAGGCCACGCGGCGCGCGTGCGAGCTGGTGGATGAGGCGGCGGTGCTCGCGGGACCGCTGCGGCGACCGGCGATGCTCGCTGCCGCCCGCCTGTCGGCGGCGTACGAGCGCGACTTCTTCCGCGCCCCGGAGGCGCTCGGCTGATCGCCGGACGCCCGGCTGTGGTCGCGCCGCGGATCCGTCCCTGGGGACGCCCGGCCGCGTTCCCCACCGCACCCGCGGGAGGATGCCCGTGCCCCGACGCGACCACCGCGCCGGGGCTCCCCGTTCCACGACCCGGGCATCCCGCATGCCCGACAGAGAGGACACCGCATGCGCGTCCAGGCCGAGACCCCCGCCGTCACGATGCCCGCCGACCAGTTCACGGGCGAGGTCCGCCTCCGCTGGCTCTCCACCCCGCAGACCGCCGACCAGCGCGCGGTCGTCGCGGCCGTCGCCTTCGCGCCGGGCGCCCGCACCGTGTGGCACTCGCACGTCCTCGGGCAGACCCTGCACGTCACGTCCGGCATCGCCCGGGTGGGCACGCGCGACGGCGGCGTGATCGAGGTCGCGCCGGGCGGATCCGTGTACATCGAGGCCGGCGAGGAGCACTGGCACGGCGCCACCGCGCACGCGCCGATGGAGCACATCGCGGTGCTGGAGGACGGCGACGACCCCGTCGCCGCGACCGGGTGGGGCGCGCACGTGACCGACGAGGAGTTCCTGCAGCCCGCCGTCCCGTCGTCCGTCGCGACGCCGAGCGCCACGCCGGCCGCCGCGCTCCACGTGCCGCTCGGCGCGCCCGTGCTCGTGCACGCGCTCCGCTACACGGCGATGTTCGGGGAGAAGCCCTTCGACGAGGCGCTGCTCGTGTACCTCGACAACGGCTCCTACAAGATCCTCTCGCCCGGCGAGGAGCACTACGGCAGCTACGTCTCGGCCGCCGAGACGGGCGTCGCGCCCCGCCACGTGGCGTTCCTCTCCTGGCCGTCGGACGACTGGCACCGCAACGTCGCCAGCCACACGCTCACCTTCTCCGAGGACACGGGCGCCTTCATCCAGTCGCTCGTGCTCCCGGGCGACGCGGTGCCGCGCGCGCAGCACGGCTTCGCCGAGGTGGTCGCGGATCCCGAGCGCGTCGACATGACGGCGTCGTGGGATGCGCTGCGGGTCACGCACGCGGCGTCGTTCGAGCGCCTGGCGGAGCGGGTCCGCCAGCTCTGACGTCCCGGGGCGGGCTGCTGCCCGCCCCGGCGCTACGCTCGATCCACCGCGAGCGCCTCCTCCCACCCCGCGAGGCGCGCGATCCCCGAGCGCCCTCCCGGAAGCCAGGACCATGACCACGACCACCTCGCGGCCCAGCCGCGCCCAGCGCCTCGACCGCCTCCCCTGGACCCGCGCGCACTCGCGCATCCTCGGCGGCAGCGGCGTCGGCTGGGCCCTCGACGCGATGGACGTCGGCCTCATCTCGCTCGTCATCGCGCAGCTCGCGGTGGTCTGGAAGGCGGATGCGGGGCAGCTCGGCCTCGTCGCGTCCGCCGGGTTCCTCGGCATGGCGATCGGCGCGAGCGTCGGCGGGCTGGTCGCCGACCGCATCGGCCGCCGCCAGGTGTTCGCCCTCACGCTGCTGGTCTACGGGGTGGCCACGGGCGTCTCAGCGCTCGCGATGTCGGTGGGCGCGCTCATCGCGCTGCGCTTCGTGGTGGGCCTCGGGCTGGGCGCCGAGCTGCCCGTCGCGTCGACGCTCGTGAGCGAGTTCGCGCCCGCGCGCATCCGGGGACGCGTCATCGTGATCCTCGAGTCGGCGTGGGCGGTCGGCTGGACGGCCGCGGCGCTCATCGGCTACCTCGTGATCCCCGCGAGCGACGCCGGCTGGCGGTGGGCGCTCGCGCTCGGCGCCGTGCCCGCCGTGTGGGCGATCGTCGTGCGGCTGCGGCTCCCGGAGTCGGTGCGGTTCCTCGAGGGGAAGGGGCGGCACGCGGAGGCGGAGCGCGTCGTGCGCGGGCTGGAGGCGGCGGCCGGGAGGACGCCCGCACCCGGGGCCGACAGCCCCGCCGAGCTCGCACCGGATCCGACGGACAGCGTCGACGCCTCCCCCGCCGCGCCCCGCGAGCGCCTCTTCGGCGCGAGCCTCCGCCGGCGCACGCTCTCCCTCTGGATCGTCTGGTCCTGCGTCAACTTCGCCTACTACGGCGCCTTCATCTGGCTTCCCACGCTGCTCGTCGCGCAGGGCTTCTCGCTCGTGCGCTCGTTCGAGTACACGCTGCTGATCACGCTCGCGCAGCTGCCCGGCTACGCGGTCTCGGCCTGGCTCGTCGAGCGGTGGGGGCGCCGCGTGACGCTCGCGGTCTTCCTCGCCGGATCCGCCGTCTCGGCCGGGCTCTTCGGCACCGCCGACGACGTGACGACGATCCTCGTGTTCGGCGCCCTCCTGTCGTTCTCGAACCTCGGCGCGTGGGGCGCGCTCTACGCCGTGACGCCGGAGCTCTACCCGACCCGGGTGCGCGCGACGGGCGCGGGCAGCGCGGCGGGCTTCGGGCGGCTGGCCTCGATCGTCGCGCCGCTGTGCGTGCCGCCGCTGGTCGCGCTGGGCGGCGTCGCGCTGCCGTTCGGGGTGTTCGCGGCGGTGTTCGCGCTGGCCGCGGCCGCCGCCCTGACCCTGCCGGACCTCCGCGGCGCGGCCCTCGAGGACTGAGCGGGCGGATCCGGTCGGTACGCTCGGGAGCACCGAGCCGAGGAGACGCCGTGATCCTGTCTGTCGTGTTGCCCGCCGTGATGGTGGTCGTGGTGATCCTGCTCGCCTTCGCCGTCATCGGCACCAAGCGCTCGAACCCGACGCAGGACGCACAGGACGCCGTGGCCCGCGAGCGCCGTGCGGCGCGGAAGGCGGAGCGCGAGCGCAAGAAGGCCGAGCGCGGCTGATCGGCGCTGGGGAGCATCCGCACACCGGCGACCAGGGACGCGCATCCTGATCGGATGAGCCCCTACCCCGGCCGTCGCGCGCTGCGTGACGCCGCGATCCTCACCGCGTTCGTCCTCGTGTCGCAGCTCGTCGTGGTGCCGCTGGTCGGCGGGACGCCCACGAACGACCACCTGGCCTCGGCGCTCGTGAGCGCCGTCCTCGTCTTCCCCATCACGTACCTCGTCGGGCGAGCAGCCGAACGGCGGCGCCGGGACGAGTAGCTCCCGCCGAACGCACGACGACGCCCCCGCGACCAGCTGGTCGCGGGGGCGTCGTGCGTGCGGACCGCGTCGGCTACGCGGCCAGCGCCTCCTCGAGGAGGTGCGACAGCGCGTCGAGCTGCACGGACGTGGATCCGGCCTCGTCGAAGTCCTCGCCGTCGAGCGCGCGCGCCGCGAGGCCCGCCTTGCTGTCGATGAGCTCCGCGATCTTCGCGTCGATGGTCTGCGCCGCGATGATCCGCCACGCGGTGACGGGCTCCTCCTGGCCGATGCGGTGCACGCGGTCGATGGCCTGCGTCTGCTCCGCGCTCGTCCAGCTGAGCTCGGCGAGCACCACGTTCGACGCGGCCTGCAGGTTGAGGCCGACGCCCGCCGCGGTGAGCGAGCAGACCACGACCTTGACCTCGGGATCGTTCTGGAAGGAGTCGATCGCGTGCTGGCGCGCGGCCGGGGTCTGGTCGCCGCGGATGGAGACGCTCTTCAGCTCGCGCTTCGCGAACGTGGCCTCGGCCTGGTCCATCACGTCGACGTGCTTCGCGAAGAACACCACCTTGCCCACGGAGCGGGCGAGCTGCGCGGCGTAGTCCGCCGCGAGCACGGCCTTGGCCTGGCCGATGCGCCGCACCATCGTGAAGACGTTCTCGCCGGTCTTCTGCGCCTTGGCCTCGTCGAGCTCCGACTGCGCCACGAGCCGCACGAGGCTCGCGCGCTCGGACGCCGGTCCGTCCATGACGTCGGCGACCGTGGTGCCGCGCGCGCCGACGAGCGCCGTGAACCGCTTGACGAGGCGCGCCGCGAGCTCGCGCTCGGCCTGGCGGATGGACCGGCCCAGGTCGTCGTCGAGCTCGACGGGCAGGTCGGCGATGCGCTTGGAGGGCAGGTCGGTCGCCACGTCGATCTTGCGCCGCCGCACGATGCCCAGGTCGATGACCGCGCGCCGCGCCTCGGCGAAGAAGCCGGGGTCGGCGGGCGTGAGGCCCGCCTCCTCCAGCTCCGCCATGAGGCGCGACGTGGGCTTGTCGCCGTCGATCCAGCCGAGGAACTGCCAGATGGCGCGGAAGTCGTCGATGTCGTTGATGAGCGGCGTGCCCGTGAGCGCCATGAGCAGCGGGTTCGACTGGCGCTGCCGGATGCTCTCGGCGAGCGCCAGCACGAACTTGGAGCGCTGCGACTGCAGGTTCTTGATGAAGTGCGCCTCGTCGACGACCATGCCGCGGAAGCCGAGCGTGCGCAGCCAGCCGATGTGCCGATCCAGCACCTCGTAGTTGACGATGACGACGTCGGCGAAGGCGTCGAGCCCCGCGCCGTCGCCGTGGATCACGGTGGCGCGGCGGTGCGGCGTCCACCGCTCGACCTCGCGCTTCCAGTTCATCTTCACGACGTTCGGGACGACGACGAGCAGCGGGTACGCGTCGGCGACGGACGCGGCGAGCAGCGCCTGCGCGGTCTTGCCGAGGCCGGGCTCGTCGGCGAGCAGGAACTCGCGGTGGCCGAGGCGCACGCTCTCGAGGAAGCGCGCCTGGTGGCGCATGAGCTCGAGGTTCTGCGGCGACAGGCGGTCGATGCGCGGGCTCTCGGGCAGGTCCATGCTCGCGATGCCGCCGCCGGCGCCGTACTCGAACGACTTGAACAGCGGGCCGAGCAGCTCCCAGTTCGCCAGGAGGCGGGTGGGCGGCGCGGCGGGCGCCGGACGGTCGAGGTCGGGCTCGAGGAACGGGTTCGCGAGCACGCGGGCCTTGACCGAGGGCGGCACGACCTGGCGCTCGACGAGCTTGGCGAGCGCGGGATCCTCGGGCTCGGGCTCCGGCTCCTCCTCCACGACCATCTCCACGCCGCCGTCGAACAGCATGTGCTTGCGCATGGCGCGGGCGGTCTCGGAGAGCTTGGCGTCGGGATCCAGCAGCGGCAGCACCGAGGTGTCGCGCGCGGCCGTGCGGGCCAGGATGCTCGCGATGCCGTCGAGGCGCTTGAGGGTCTCGGCGCGCTCGGGGTCGCTGAGCGGCGTGGCCGGGTCCTTCGCGTGCGTGCGCTCCTCGCGCATCAGCACGGCGATGACCTGGAACTTCGTGCGGTTGACGGGCTTGAGCTTGCCGCGCTGGGCGGCCTGCTCGATCTCGCGCACGGCGCGCGCCAGCACGGGGATGAGCCCCTCGTTGTCGATCGTGCGCGTGCGGGCGGAGGACCGCCGCTGGCCGGTGCGAGCCATGCAACTCCTTGTTCACTGCCGGGGCCAGGCGCTGCCTGCGCTCCCGGATCGGAAGGACGTAAGCCCGTCGCGCACGGTGACGCGTGCGGTCGGACGGTGGCGAGGGGACCTGCCTCGAGCAACCGGGGTTCCGGGTCGGGGATGGGATGAGGGTCCGCCGCCTGCGCCCGGCCGCCTCGGGGAGGACGGGCACGTAGAGGAGTTTAGGGCACGCGGGCGGTGCCGTGCGCCGCTGTGCGCGGTGCGGCTCGGCCCGGCCCGGTCGCCGTGGGCGGCCCGGCCTAGGGTGGATGCATGACGGATCAGGCGACGCCCGCAGGCAGCAACGAGGCGGGCGCTCCCGGCCGCTATGTCGAGGAGGGCGAGTTCACCCGCGACACGAACTACATCGAGGACCGGATCCTCCGCGACGGCTCGCAGGGCTGGCCCGTCGAGGCCGGCCGGTACCGCCTCGTCGCGGCGCGCGCGTGCCCCTGGGCGAACCGCTCGGTGATCGTCCGGCGCCTGCTCGGCCTCGAGGACGCCATCTCGCTCGGCCTCCCCGGCCCCACGCACGACGCCCGCAGCTGGACCTTCGACCTCGACCCCGACGGCCGCGACCCGGTGCTCGGCACCGAGCGCCTGCAGGAGTCGTTCTTCGCGCGCTTCCCCGACTACCCGCGCGGGATCACGGTGCCGGCGCTCGTCGACATCCCCTCCGGCCAGGTCGTCACCAACGACTACCCCCAGATCACGCTCGACCTCTCCACCGAGTGGACCGAGCACCACCGCGAGGGCGCGCCCGACCTCTACCCCGTCGCGCTGCGGGCCGAGATCGACGAGGTCGCCGACCTCGTCTTCCGCGACGTGAACAACGGCGTCTACCGCTGCGGCTTCGCGGGATCCCAGGAGGCGTACGAGAAGGCCTACGACCGCCTCTTCGGCCGGCTCGACTGGCTGAGCGACCGGCTGTCCACGCAGCGCTACCTCGTGGGCGACACGATCACCGAGGCCGACGTGCGCCTGTTCACGACGCTCGCGCGCTTCGACGCCGTCTACCACGGGCACTTCAAGTGCAACCGGCAGAAGCTGGACGAGATGCCCGTGCTCTGGGCCTACGCGCGGGACCTCTTCCAGACGCCCGGGTTCGGCGACACCATCGACTTCGTGCAGATCAAGCAGCACTACTACCTGACGCACACCGACATCAACCCGACCCGCGTCGTGCCCGCAGGCCCCGAGACGTGGGGCTGGCTCGAGCCGCACGGGCGCGAGGAGCTCGGCGGCCGACCGTTCGGCGACGGCACCCCTCCCGGACCGGTCCGCGAGGGCGAGCGCGTGCCCGAGGGCCACGGTGCGGTACCCCGTGGCGGGCGCGAGACGCGTCCCTCCGAGGCGCGCGCCGCGGTGTCCGGGACGCCCGTGCCCGGCTCGGCCGGCGCCGGATCCGCGAGCACGTCCTGATGGCGACGCGCACCGCCGCCCGCGTCACGCCGCGTCGTCGGCTGCTCGGCCTCGCGATCCGGCACGTCCCCGCCGTCGCGCGCTCCCTCCGCGGCACGCCCGCGGCGGGCACGCACGTCACGCGCTTCCCCGCCGGGCAGCAGGGCGTGCCGCTCGACATCGCCGTGTGGACGCCGCCCGGGCACGACCGCTCGGCGACCGGATCCCCCGTGCTCGTCGTCCTCGCGCGGCACGACGGCGACTGGCTGCCGTCCACGCTCGCGAAGGACCTCCGCGCGGTCGTCGTGACGATGGCGCCCGACGACGACGCGCAGGCGCTCGCGGGCCTCTCCTGGATCGCCTCCCACGCGGCCGGCTGGAACGGCACGGCGGAGCGGCTCGGGATCCTCGGTGACGGCCCGGGCGCCGACCGCGCGCTGCGCATCACCGCGCTCGCCCGCGACGCCGGCGGTCCCGCCGTGCTGCGGCTCGTGCTCGTCAGCCCGTCCGGGGACGTGCCGAGCGCCGGATCCACCGACCGCCCGGGCCACGCCCGCGACCCGCTGCCGGACGCGCTCGTGCACGTCGGCGCCGCGGATGCGCGCATCGACCACGTCGTCGCGGGCGTCGCGGCGCTCAAGGCCGCGGGGACGAAGGCGCGGCTCATCCGTATCCCGCAGGCCGACCAGGGCTGGCTCGCCTACCCGGCGGCCGACCCCCGGCTCGCCCGCCGGTCGCTCGACGAGATCGTCGCCTACCTGCGGCGCGGGCTCACCGAGGAGCGCGCGTTCGGGGTCGGCCCGGCGTAGGGGCATCCTCCACGGGCACCTTCACGAGGATGCCCGCGGCGATGAACACGATCGCGGCCACGTACTGCAGCGACTGCCACGTGACGGCCTCGACGGGGATCACGACGACGGGGTTCCACATCACGGCGACGGCCGCGAGCAGCGCGGCGCTCCACCAGCTGCGGGCGCGCACCGAGAACACGATCATGATGAGCGCGAGGATCGCGACCGCGAACCGCACCACCGTGAAGAACTCGCCGTCGATCACCGCGAACCCGGCCAGCAGCACGATGGCGCCGAGCAGCCCGGGCGCGAGCGACGGACGGGTGAACGCGGGGGCGGCGGGGGTGCGGGTCACCGGGCCAGTCTGCCAGCGCGCGCCGGGAGCGGACAGGACACCACGGAGGGCCCGGTCTGCCAGCGCGCGCCGGGAGCGGGCAGGACACCACGGAGGGCCCGGTCTGCCAGCGCGCGCCGGGAGCGGGCAGGACACCACGGAGGGCCCGGTCTGCCAGCGCGCGCCGGGAGCGG
>NZ_JADKRR010000003.1:159167-378729 GCF_015351105.1 Clavibacter sp. VKM Ac-2872
CAGGACACCACGGAGGGCCCGGTCTGCCAGCGCGCGCCGGGAGCGGACAGGACACCACGGAGGGCCCGGTCTGCCAGCGCGCGCCGGGAGCGGACAGGACACCACGGAGGGCCCGGTCTGCCAGCGCGCGCCAGGAGCGGACAGGACACCACGGAGGGCCCGGTCTGCCAGCGCGCGCCAGGAGCGGGCAGGACACTGCACGCGGCCGGTCGGCCCGATGCCGCGCTCGCGAGCGCGCTGCGGATCGTGGCGGACCACGTGCCCGACGACGAGCTGCAGCGCTACCTCCCCGCGATCCGCGGCAACGCCGGGTACCTCGACTCGCTCGACGTGCACGCGACCACCGAGGCCCGCTGAGTCGCGGGCGTGCCACCGCCCGCGCGAGGGCGGCGTCCGGAGACCGCCCGGCGCTTCGGTAGCGTGGACGAACCCGTCCCGCCCCGACCCGAGGAGCCCGCATGCGCGCCGTCGTCTACGAGAGGTTCGGCGAGACGCCCGTCGTCCGCGAGCTGCCGGATCCCGCCCCCTCCCCCGCCGGCGTGGTCGTCCGCGTCGAGGCCACGGGCGTCTGCCGCAGCGACGCGCACGGCTGGCTCGGCCACGACGACGGCATCGCGCTCCCGCAGGTGCCGGGCCACGAGCTGGTCGGGCGGATCCACGAGGTCGGACCCGAGGTCACGCGCTTCCGGGTGGGCGACCGCGTCACCGTCCCGTTCGTCTGCGCGTGCGGCCGCTGCGCCGAGTGCCGCGCGGGGAACGGCCAGGTGTGCCGCGACCAGACGCAGCCGGGCTTCACGCACTGGGGATCCTTCGCCGAGCTCGTCGCGCTGCACGACGCCGACGTGAACCTCATCCCCGTGCCCGACGACCTCGACGCGGGCGCGGCGGCGCTCCTCGGCTGCCGCTTCGCGACGGCGTTCCGCGGGCTCGTGCACCGCGCCCGGATCCAGCGCGGCGAGCGCCTCCTCGTCATCGGCTGCGGCGGCGTGGGCCTCAGCGCCGTGATGATCGGCGTCGCGGTGGGCGCGGAGGTCATCGCCGTCGACGTGGATCCCGCCGCCCTCGCGCGCGCCTCGGAGCTCGGCGCCGAGTACACGATCGACTCCTCGGAGCTGTCGGAGCTCGACGTGCTCGACGCGATCCACGCGGTCTCCCCCGACGGCGTGCAGGTCTCCGTGGAGGCGCTCGGCCGCGAGTCGACGCTCCGGATCAGCCTGCTCGCCCTCGCGCCGACGGGCCGTCAGGTGCAGATCGGCCTGTTCGCGAACGAGCCGACGGTGCCCGTGCCGTTCGTCATCAGCCAGGAGCTGAGCCTGCACGGCAGCCACGGCATGCCCGCGCACGACTACGCCGAGCTGATGGCCCTGGTCGCGTCGGGCGCGCTCCGCCCGGAGCTGCTCGTCGAGCACCGCATCACCCTCGACGAGGCGCCGGCCGCGCTCGAGGCGCTCGCGTCGGGCGACCGCTCGGCGGGGATCACGCTGGTCGAGGTGGGCTGAGCGGTGCCGGCTACCGCGGGGCGTCGAACCAGGCGTCGACCGCGGCGGTGATCCCGGCGTCGTCGACCGTGACGTCCGGCACGACGGGACCGCCGTAGCGCTTCCCCGTGCGGTCGGCGTCGACCGTGACCGTGAGGTTGATGATCGCGCCGTCGGGCAGGGCGCGCGGTGCGTTCCCGGTGCTGAAGCCGTAGGTCGGCTGCCCGAACGACCGCACGCCCGCCTGGCCGACGAACGCGATCGCGGCGGCCTCGCCCGAGCTCACGGTCGTGCCGTCGGTGAGGACGGCGATCGGCACGCCCCCGGGCACCCGACCCGCGTCGCTCGTCGCCGTGACGTCTCCGCCCTTGGCGACGGCACCGCCCGCGACGGTGACGGGCTCCGAGCGACCCGCGTCCTCGAACGACATCACCTGCCCCTCGTCGAGGAGCGGCGAGAGCGCGGCGAGCATGGGCCAGATGTCCCCGCCGTGGTTCCCGCGGAGGTCCACGACCCAGCCGCGGGTGGTCGCGGGTGCCGCCGCCACGAGACCCCGTGCGCCCTGGTCGATGTAGCGCTGGCGGGACGCGTCGTCGCCGCCCACGATCGCGGGCACGACGATGGTCGTGATCCCCTCGGCCGTCGTGACCGTGGGCCGCGGCTCGGCCGCGGCCGACACCGGAGGGCTGTCGCCGAAGAGGGCCGCGGCATCCACGGGTCCGAGCAGGGAGCTGTGCTCCCCGCCCAGCTCCTTCGCGGCCCCGGAGAGCGCCGGGTACGTGCCCGCGTAGGTGCGCGCCCGGGCGGCCTGCGCGTCCACCTGCGCCCGGACCTCCGCGACGCGGGCGGGATCCGCCTGGAGCCCGTCGACCATGAGGTCCACGGCCATGTCGGCGTAGCGCTGCGGCGAGGGCGGGACGTCGAGCAGGCCGGCGCGCTCGAGGGACGGCGTCGCCGCGATCGTCCCGCCGATGAGCACGACCACGGCGACCGCGAACGCGAGGGGCAGGCGGCTCAGGACCCTGGATCGACGTGGAGGCATGCGCCCACCCTGTCGGATGCGGGACCCGCCCGTGCCGTCCCTCCCCCGACGCCTAGAGCGCGCCCTGCAGCTCCGAGCCCGCCGGGATCGGCGCGAGCCGCGTGACGACGGCGGGCCCCGTGATGAGCCCGGCGAGCGACGCGCCCATCCGGGCGACGGCCTCGCCCGCGCCGTGCGCCTCGAGGTCCTCGACGGACGACCACTTCTCGAGCATCACGATGGTGCCGTCGGGAGCGTCGTGGATCGCGTAGACCTCGCAGCCCTCCTCCTCGTGCACCTCCGCGATGCCGGCGGACAGGGCGGCGACGGCCTCGTCGTGCTTGCCCTCGACGGGCGTGAAGACGGCGGTGACGACGACGGGCTGGGACATGGGTTCTCCTCGAGGTGGGACGGGCGATGGGACGTCGGGGGAACCGCTCACGGCCGCGGGATGTTCCGCAGGTTCGAGCGGGCGAGCTTCACGGCCTCGCCGACGCCGCCGTTCATCACGATCTTCGACATCGAGAGCGCGAAGCCCTTCACCTGCGCGGCCGTGATCTCCGGTGGGATCGAGAGCGCCATCGGGTCGGTCACGAGGTCGACGAGCGCGGGCCCGTCGTGCGCGAAGGCGGCCTCGAGCGCGCCGCGGATGTCGGCCGGGTCCTCGACGCGCTGCGAGTGGATCCCGAGCGCGGACGCCACCGCGGCGTAGTCGACCATGGGCACGTCGACGCCGAAGTCGGGGATCCCGTCGACGAGCATCTCGACCTTCACGAGCCCGAGCGTCGAGTTGTTGAACACGACGACCTTCACGGGCAGCTGGTACGCCGCGACCGTGACGAGCTCGCCCATGAGCATCGCGAGCCCGCCGTCGCCCGAGACCGAGACGACCTGCCGCTCCGGGTACGCGACCTGCGCGCCGATCGCCATCGGGAGCGCGTTCGCCATGGACCCGTGCACGAGCGAGCCGATCATCCGCCGGCGCCCGTTGGGGGTGAGGTAGCGCGCGCTCCACACGTTGCACATGCCGGTGTCGGCGGTGAAGACCGTGTCGTCGCCCGCGACCTCGTCGAGGATGCTGGCCGCGTACTCCGGGTGGATGGGCCGCAGCTTCTCCGCCTTCGTCGTGTACGCGCCGACGACCTGCTCCACCTTCTTGTCCTGCTCCTTGAGCAGCTTCTCGAGGAAGCGCCGATCGGTCTTCCGCTCGACGAGCGGCAGCACCGCGCGGATCGTGGAGAGCACGTCGCCGTGGATCGCGATGTCGACGTCGGTGCGGCGGCCGAGGCGCTCGGGCGCGATGTCGATCTGCGCGGTCCGCACCTCCTTGCCTGGCAGGAACTGGTCGTAGGGGAAGTCGGTGCCGATGAGGATCAGCAGGTCGGCACCCGCGATGCCGGCGGCCGCGGCGCCGTAGCCGATGAGGCCCGTCATGCCGACGTCGAACGGGTTGTCCTGCTGGATCACGTCCTTGCCGCGCAGCGAGTGCCCGACCGGCGCCGCGATCTTGTCGGCCAGCTCCATGAGCTCGGCGTGCGCGGATCCCGCGCCGCGGCCCGCGAAGATCGCGACGCTCCCCGCGTCGTCGATGGCGGCGGCGAGCGCGCGCACGTCCTCCTCGGCCGGCACGATCGCGGGACGCCGCGGCAGCGAGAACGCGGGCGCCTCGCCCTCCGCCTCGAACTCGGCGACGTCGCCGGGCAGCGTGATCACGCTGACGCCGCCGAGCGCGAGGGAGTGCCGCATCGCCTGGTCGACGACGCGCGGGGCCTGGACGGCGGTCGAGATCATCTCCGTGTAGTGCGAGCACTCCACGAAGAGACGGTCGGGGTGGGTCTCCTGGAAGTAGCCGGACCCGATCTGGTTCGTGGTGATGTGGCTCGCGATGGCGAGCACGGGCGCGCCCGAGCGGTGCGCGTCGTAGAGGCCGTTGATGAGGTGCAGGTGGCCGGGGCCGCAGGAGCCGGCGCACACGGCGAGCTTGCCCGTGAGCTGCGCCTCGGCGGACGCGGCGAACGCGCCCGCCTCCTCGTGCCGCACGTGGATCCAGTCGATGCCGCCCTTGCGGCTCCCGCCCGTGCGCCGCACCGCGTCGACGACGGGGTTGAGGCTGTCGCCGACGACCCCGAAGATCCGGCTCACCCCCGCCTCGATGAGCTGGGCGATGAGCTGGTCGGCGACCGTGCGTGCCATGGGTGCGTCCTTTCCGTCGGTGGATCCAGTCAATACCCGCCGCCTCCGCGCGACCTCCGCGCGGCGCCCGCACGGCGCCTCGGGAATGCGACCGCGCCGGGGGCGTTGACCCTCATGTGACCGACACGACGACCGATCCCGCCCGCCCCGCCGCCGCCGACCCTGCCGCCCTCGCCGCATACGATGCCTGGCACCGCGCCCGCCTCGCCGCCGTGACGAGCCCGTTCGGCAGCCTCGCGCTCATCCAGACGACCTGGCTCGAGCCCGGCCACGAGGTCAGCGACCTCGAGGCGCTCGAGGGCCAGCCCGACACCGTCCAGCTGACGCGCATCGAGCGCATCTCGCTCGACACCGGCGAGCCGGAGCACGGCTACCGGCTGTGGGACTCGGCGTCCCCCAAGAACCAGGCGTTCGAGGACATCGAGGTCTTCCCCTACGCGCCCGAGTGGATCCTCGAGGGCCGCTTCGAGCGCGTCGACGACGACCGCGTGATCCCCTTCGAGCACATCGCCGACGCCGGCCGCACGCGCGAGCTGCCCGTGCCCGGCGACATCGTGGTGGAGGTCGAGGGGACCGAGGTGCGCCTCAGCGCGTTCGCCGACGGCGACCGCCTCCAGCTGGTCTTCGCCGACGCCACCACGGGCCGCGAGAGCTACGCGCCCAGCCGCTTCCTCTTCCTCCCCCGCCCCGACGGCGACGGACCCGTGACGCTCGACTTCACGCGCGCGGTCGTCCCGCCCTGCGGCTTCTCCGACTGGATGAACTGCCCGCTCCCGCCCGCCGGCAACCGCCTGACCGCGGTCGTGCGCGCGGGCGAGCGCCGGGTGGTCTACCGCGACGAGGCCTGAGGCGCGGGCGTCGCGGCCGCGGCGCCGGGCACCTCGACGCCCGCGGCCCACACGCGGGACACCCGGAGGTCGGGCGTGAGCGCCACGACGTCGGCGGCGGATCCCGCGCGCAGCAGGCCGAGGTGCGCGTCGAGGCCCAGCGCCCGCGCCGGCACGACGGTGAGCGCCGCGACCGCGTCCGGCAGGGCGAGGCCCACGTCGCGCACCGCGATGCGCAGCGCCCGGTCCTGCGTGAGCGTCGAGCCCGCGATCGTCTCCGTGCCCGCGAGCCGGGCGATGCCGTCGCGCACGTCCACGTCGCGCGAGCCGAGGCGGTAGCGGCCGTCCGCGGATCCGGCCGCCGCCATCGCATCGGTGACGAGCGCGACGCGGCCCGGCGCCAGGCGGAGCAGCAGGCCCGCGACCGCGGGATCCACGTGCACGCCGTCGAGGATCAGCTCGAGCGTCACGCGCTCGTCGGCGACGGCCGCCATGATCGGGCCGGGCTCGCGGTGGTGGATCCCGGGCATCGCGTCGAACGCGTGCGTCAGCACGGTCGCGCCGGCGTCGAACGCGGCCCGCGCCACGTCGCCCGAGCACGTGGTGTGGCCGACGGCCGCGACCACGCCCGCGCCCGCGCCCACCAGCCGTCGGATGGCGTCGAGCGCCCCGTCGAGCTCGGGCGCGATCGTGACCTGCCGCAGCACGCCCTCGCCGGCCTCGAGCAGCGCCTCGATGCGGGCGGGCGTGGGATCCACCAGGTGCTCGCGCGCGTGCGCACCGGCCGCGTGCGGCGACAGGAACGGCCCCTCGAGGTGCGCGCCGACGATCGTGGCGTCGGTGGCCATCGCCCGGCGGATCGCGTCGAGCGAGCGCGCCAGGTGGGGCACCGGATCCGCGACGAGGCTCAGCACGGAGCGCGTCGTCCCGTGCCGCCGATGCAGCGCGACGGCCGCGCGGATCCCCTCGGCACCGTCGTCGTGGGATCCCCCCGCGCCGCCGTGCACGTGCAGGTCGACGAAGCCGGGGACGAGCGTGGCGTCCCCGAGGTCGACGGCCCGGTCGGCGGGCGGAGCATCGCGTCCCGCGCCGACCGCCGCGATCGCGTCGCCGTCGAGGAGGACCCACACGTCGTCGGTCGTGCCGCGCGCGTCCACCGCGTGCGCAGCCCGCAGGAGCGTGGTCACGGTCTCGTCGTGCGCGGGCATGCCGTCATCATCCCGCACGCCGACGGCCGTGACGCGGGACGGTCGCGGTGCTTGACTGCGATCCATGGACCCCGCGCCGCTCGACCCCGACCGCATCGACGCGATCCTCTTCGACGTGATCGGCACCCTCGTCGACGAGGACCCCGCCTGGGCGCGTGCCGCGCGCCTCGTGGCCGCCGAGGCCCGGCTGCCCTCCTCGGACGACCTCCGTCGCACCTGGAGCGGGCTGCTCGCCGCGCGCATGGACGCCGTCGTCACCGGGGAGGCGCCCTGGCGTCCGCACCGCGAGCTCGTCGTCGACGCCGCGGACGAGGCGGTCGTCCGGCACGGCGGGACGGCGTCGGAGGCGACGCGGGCGCTCGCGGCCGACGTCGACCGCGGATTCCCGACCTGGCCGGACGTCGCCGACGGCACGGCCGCTCTCCGCCGCTCGCGCCTCGTCGCCGGCCTCAGCAACGGCGAACTCGATTCCCTCGCCCGCATCGCGCACGCGGGGCGCATCGGCTGGGACGCGGTCCTGTCGACGGGATCCGTGCGCACGTTCAAGCCCGCGCCCGCCGCGTACCGGCACGCGATCCGCGAACTGGACCTGGATCCGGTCCGCACGCTGTTCGTCGCCGCGCACCCGTGGGACCTGCGCGCGGCCGCCGGCCACGGCTTCCGCACCGCGTACGTCGCGCGACCCGGAGCGGAACGGCCGTCCGCGGCGGATCCCGTCGACCTGGCCGTCACCGACCTCGGGCAGCTGGCCGCGCTCCTGGGCTGAACCGGCTCCGGCCCTAGCCGAGCACCTCGGGCCGCTTCCACTCCGCACCGTGCACGTGCTGGTCGAGGAACGCGAGCACCGTCCGGTACCAGACCACCGACTGCTGCGGCTTGAGGACCCAGTGGTTCTCGTCCGGGAAGACCAGGAACCGGTGCGGCGTGGTGCCGTCGTCGGCCGCGTGGTGCTCGGCGAGCTCCGACCAGAGGCGCAGGCTCTCGCCGATCGGCACGCGGTAGTCGCGGTCGCCGTGGATCACGAGCATGGGCGTCACGATGTCGCGCACGGAGTGGTGCGGCGAGTTCCGGTCGAGACCCTCCGCCGAGAAGATGCTCTGCCAGTACTGCGACGAGTCGGTGGTCGGCCCGAACTGGTCGAGCGCCCACAGGCTCGCGTGGCTGACGATCGCGCGGAAGCGGTCCGTATGGCCCGCGACCCAGTTGGCCATGTAGCCGCCGAACGAGCCGCCCATCGCGGCCGTGCGCGTCTCGTCGATGTCGTCGCGCGCCTCGACGGCGTCGGTGATGGACATGAGGTCGGTGAAGGGCGCCTCCCCCCAGGCGTCCCAGCCGCGCGCGATGAAGTCGAGGCCGTAGCCGGTGCTCAGCGCGGGATCCGGCAGCAGCACCGCGTAGCCGCGCGCCACCATCACCTGCGGGGTCCACCGCCAGCTCCACGCGTTCCAGCTGTTGAGCGGGCCGCCGTGGATCCACAGCAGCAGCGGCGCGGGCGCCTCGGCCGACGCGCCGTCCGGCAGCAGCAGCCAGCCGCGCACGCGGGCGCCGTCGGCGGCCGTCGTCTCCACCTCCGTCATGGTGCCGGTCGTCGCGGGGACGGGCGCGGGCGTCGCGAGCTCGGTCACGGATCCGTCGGCCGACACGCGCACGGGGTGCGCGGGCGCCATCCACGAGGAGCGGAGGGCGAGCACGTCGCCGGTCTCGCGGTCGACCTGCACGTCCGTGTACGAGTGGTCGTCGGTCGTGAGCTGCGTGACGGAGTCGTCGAGGCCGATGCGGAAGACCGGTCCCCGGCCGTCCTGGTCGGCGGTGACGACGAGCGCCTGCGAGTCCGCGTCGAACCGCAGCGACGACGGCCAGCGGTCCCAGCCGGCGGCCACGCGGCGGGCGTCGGACCCGTCGAGCGCGGACACCCAGAGCTCCTGCTGCGTGGGCGCGGCGGGCGTCGCCCGCTCGGTGCGGACGTAGGCGAGGAGCACGCCGTCCGGGCTGATGACGGGCATCCCGAGGTCGACGTCGGGCACGTCGAGGAGCGTGGTGCGCTCCCCGGTCGCGACGTCGATCGACACCAGCGCCTGCCGGGATCCGCGGCGCTCCTTCACGCCGACCGCGACCACGAGCGTGCGGCCGTCGGGCGAGAGCGCGGCGGCCGCGTGCTCCAGCGTGCGCCCGGGTCGCGGGGTGAGGTCGCGCGGACGCGGCAGGGAGGTCGGGTACGGCTGCGCCGTGGCGGCGGGCGCGGTGGCCGCGGACCCGCCGTCCTCGGTCGCGGCCTCGGCGGCGAGCGCGGTGGCGGCGTCCGCGGTCGTGGGGCGCGCCGGCTCCTCCACGAGCGCGTCGGCGAGGTCGAGCGCGAACAGGTGCGGCTCGTCGGGGCCGAGATCGTGGTCCCAGTAGCGCACGGGGTAGCTCTCGTGCAGGACCGCGTTCACCTGGAGGTCCGACCGCGTCTTCCGTGCCACGGCGTCGGCCTCGAGCGAGGCGGATCCGGGCAGCAGCGGCGCCTGCAGGATCACGGTGGACGCGTCGCGCGCGACGGCGGCGATGCCGTCCACCCCGCCGGCGAGCCGGGTCAGCGCGCGGGCCTCGCCGCCGGCTGCCGGGAGGATCCACAGCTGCGCGGCGTCCTTCCCGTCGGCGTCGTCCGCGTCGGGCCGGGAGGAGACGAAGAGGAGGTCGCCCGTCGCGGTGAAGGCCGCGCCCGCCTCGCTCGTCGTCGAGCGCGTGAGGCGCCGCGGCACGCCGCCGCCCGTCGCGGGCACGACCCAGAGGGCGTGGCGGTAGCCGGTCCTCGCGGTGTCGAGGGTCGTGACGGTGAGCACCGCGCGGCGCCCGTCGGGCGAGAGCACGAGGCCGCCGAGGCGCGGGATGGCGATGAACTCGTCGAGCTCGGTGAAGGGGGTGCGGGTGTCGGGCATGCTCCCACGCTAGCCGCGGCGCGCGACCGGCGTCCCGTCCCGCCCCGTCACGCGCCGCCCGTCCAAGGGATCCTTTGGGCCCAAATCACTGGCGCCGCCACGGTAGGATCGACGCCATGGATCGGCCAGCCGGTCGGGTCGGAAGACCCGCGCGCGTCTCGCGGAGGCTCATCGCGGAGGCGGCCCTCGAGGTCGGCCTCAGCACCCTCACCCTCACCTCGCTCGCCAACCGCCTGGGTGTCGACCACTCGACGCTGTACCGGCACGTCGCGAGCAGGGACGACATCGTCCTCCTCGCCTGCGACACGGCGATCGCGCGGATGGACTGGCCGGAGGTCCCCGACGTCCCCGCCGCCGTGCTCGAGTCCGCCGAGGACACCTCGTGGCGCACCTACCTCGAGCAGGCCGTCGCGCGCATCTGGGACATGTACGACCGGCACCCCGGCCTCGCCAGCGCGATCCACCACCTCGACGCGGCCCCCGACCAGGTCGTGCTGCGCTTCACCGGGGCGATCCGCGACCTCACCCGGATGGGCTTCGCGGAGGCCGAGGCCGTGCTGGCCCTCGACACCGTGCTCGACATCGGGGTCGAGTCCTACGTCGGATGGGAGCGCGTGCACGCCGCGGGCGGCGGCGCGACCGACCGGCCCGCGTCGTCGTCGCCCATCGTGGACGCCACGCTGCCGGCCACCGTGGGACGCGGGCTGCTCGCGCTCGCCGCCGACGGGATCGCCGCCGACCACGCCGCGGATGCCGACGCCGCGGCGCCCTCCCCCGCATCCCGGCGCGGCGGACCCGCGCACTCCGCGGGCGCTCCCGACGCGCTGCACGCGCGCGAGGAGGCGGCCCAGCGCGACGCCCTCGGCACGATGGACCGCGTCACCGCCCGCTTCTCGGGCGAGGTCTCGACGGGATCCGCCGCGACGCCGCGCGACTGGTGGCGGCGCAAGCTCGGCGTGGTCCTCACGGGCGTGGGCGGTCTGCGCTCGCCCGCACCCGCCGGGACCCACCGCTAGGAGCGGGCCGGATCCCCGGCGTCGGCGGCGTCAGCGGCGTCGTCGTCCTCGTCGTCGCCCTCGTCGCGCGCGTCGAGGACGGGCGCGAGCACCGCGCGGACCGCCGCCGCCCCGTCGTCGTTCAGGTGCAGGCGGTCGTCCGTGAGGGTGGGCGCGAGCTCCCCGTCGCCGAAGCCGAGAGCCGGCCACAGGTCCACGTGCTCGGCACGGACCGCCGGCGCGTACTGGCGGATGTGCACGTTGACGATCCGGATCCGCTCGGCGTGCTCGCGCCCACGCGGCGGGACCGACAGCACGACGATGCGCGACGTCGGGAGGTCGCGGCGGAGGTGGGCGAGGATCGTCTCCAGCCCGCGCACGGTCTCCTCGGGACCGCGGCGCGCGGCGCCGAGGTCGTGGGTGCCGCAGGACAGCACGACCGTCGCGGGATCCGCGGCCACCGCGTCGGGCAGGAGCGCGAGCACGTCGTCGGTGGTCTGGCCGGCCCGGCCGAGGTCCACGATCCGCGACCGGCCGTCGTCCCCGTCGTCCCCGTCGGGACCGGGCACGATGCCGCCCCAGCCGCCGTCCCCCGTGAGGCTGTCGCCCAGGAGGACGGTCGTGCGCGTGCGCGGTGCCATGGATCCACCTCTCGTCGTGCCCATCATGGTCCCCGCGCCCGCGGAAGTCACCGGGGCGACGCCCGGCCTCAGCCGTGCTGCCGGCGCGCGACCCGGCGCCACCAGCGACGGCGGCGCGGGGAGAGCACGAGCACGGCGACCGCGATGAGGAGCGGGAGGGACAGGATCGCGGCCACGAGCGCACCCGCCTGCCCGGGGTTCAGGGGGATGCCGAGGACGTCGATGGTGACGCGGGAGGCGGCGCCGTCGGTGAGGTCGGTGATGCCGCGGTCCCCGGCCGCGTCGACCGGCACGGGCTTCCACGCCTCGGAGGCCGCGGGCTCGGGCGTGCTCCTCGCCGAGGGCGTCCGCGAGGCGGCGGACGGGTCGCCCGCGATGCTCGTGAGGTCGGCGCGGGCCTGCACGGGCGCCGACACGCTCATCGTCACGGCGGTCGCGAGGCCGGCCGACGCGAGGGCGATGCCCACGATGGTCAGGAGGATCAGGCCGATGCGCGGGGCCCCGATCCTCCGGCTCACCGTGCGGCCCCCTCGAGGGCGCGCTCGGCCTCACGGCGCTCGGTCGCGGCGAGCGCCTTCGCGGTGATGCGCGTGGCCATCGACGTGAAGATCACGCCGTGGAAGGGCAGGATCGAGAACCAGTACAGCCGGCCGGCCAGCCCCGAGGGGAAGAAGATCGCGCGCTGCCGGTAGTCGCTGCCGCCGTCCTCGCGGGGCGTGGAGCTGAGCTCGAGCCAGGCCTCGCCGGGGAGCTTCATCTCCGCGCGCAGCCGGAGCGAGGATCCGCGCTCGATGTGCTCGACGCGCCAGAAGTCGAGGGCGTCCCCCGTCTGCAGGGTCGTCGCGCTGCGGCGGCCCCGGCGGAGGCCCACCCCGCCGACGAGCTTGTCCATCCAGCCGCGGGCAGCCCAGGCGACCGGCAGGGAGTACCAGCCGTTGTCGCCGCCGATCGCCTCGATCACGGCCCAGAGGTCCTCGGGCGCCGCGTCGGTCGCGCGCTCCTTGAGGTCGAGGTAGACGGTGTGGCCCGACCACTCGGGGTCGCTCGGCAGCAGGTCGCTGGGCGCGCCGACCACGGCGGAGTCCTTCCAGCTGGTCTCGACGACGCCGTCGCGCATCCGGCCGAGCGCGAGCCGCACGGAGCGGCGGTAGCCGGTGAGGCCGCCGTCGGGGTCGGGGATGTAGTTGGAGATGTCGTGCTCGCCCATCACGCAGTCGTACTGCAGCGACTCGATGATCGGGACGGCCAGCGTGCGCGGGATCGGCGTGACGACGTTGACCCAGTGCGCGGCGAGGCGCGGGGCGAAGATCGGGATGGAGGCGATGGGCCGCTGCGGCAGCCCGGCCTCGACCGCGTAGCCGTTCATCATCTGGCCGTAGCGGAGCACGTCGGGGCCGCCGATGTCGAAGGTGCGGTTGAGGTCGTCGGGCAGGTCGGCCGCGGCGACGAGGTAGTAGAGGACGTCGCGGATCGCGATGGGCTGGATGAAGTTGCGCACCCAGCCGGGCGCGGGCATGAACGGCAGCACCTCGGTGAGGTGGCGGATCATCTCGAACGACGTGGAGCCGGATCCGATGACCACGCCCGCCTGCAGCGCGATGGTCGGCACGCCGCTCGCGAGGAGCACGTCGCCGACGGCCTTGCGGCTCGCGAGGTGCTTCGAGAGCTGCGGGGTGTCGGGGTGCAGCCCGCCGAGGTAGACGATGCGCCCCACGCCCGCGGCCTTCGCCGCCGTCGCGACGTGCTCGGCGGAGGCGCGCTCCGACGACGCGAAGTCGCCCTGGGATCCCATGCCGTGCACGAGGTAGTAGAGGACGTCGACGCCGTCGACCGCGGGCACGAGGGTGGACGCGTCGGAGAGGTCGCCGCGCACCACCTCGACGTCGTCGCGCCAGGGCACGTCGGTGAGCCGGCGGGGATCCCGCACGAGCACCCGCACACGGAAGCCGGCCTCGAGGAGGCGGGGCACGAGCCGACCGCCGATGTACCCCGTCGCTCCGGTCACGAGGGCGAGACGGGAGGCGGCGCTCGGCGATGTCATTCCCTCACGCTAGGCAATCAGCCTGGCAAGCGGCTCCCAGGTGCCGGGACGGACGGTGGGCGGGATCCGGGGATCAGCCCTCGGCGGACTCGAGCTCGGCGAGGTACCGGCGCCAGGTCGCGCCATGCTCGGCCTCGCAGGTCGACCAGTCGACCGGGCGGCCGTGGACGAGGTCCTCGAGCAGGTCGAGGTGCAGGCGCCAGCTCGCCTTCAGCACGTTCGCGATGCCCGCGGGCATGAAACCGGAGACCGTGACGCTGAGCTCCGTCTGCCGGTCGCGCGGGCCGCCGGGAACCTCCTGGAGGCGGATCAGGAAGCGCGCCGAGACCTCGCCCTCGTGCACGAACGTGTAGTCGACCGCGCGCCCCTCCTCGAAGCGCGTGACCACGCCGCCGGCCGCGGAGGAGAGGCTGCGGTCGGGCACCGACATCCACTCGAACCAGAACTCGCCGCCGTCCCCCTGCTCGATGGACGCCTCGGCGAGCCAGCCGGAGACCATGTCGGCGTCGGTGACCGCGTCCCAGACGATGAGCGCGGGCAGGTCGATGAGCCGGCGGAAGACGAACTCGTACGGGAGGAAGACCGTGTTCTCGAGGGCCTCCGAGAGGAAGGCGCCGGGCAGGGCGGGGAACCGGGTGCGATCGGACTCCGGGTCGACCGACCGGTCGTCGTCGAGGCCGGCGGAGTCGGGCATGCCCTCGTCGAGCTCGCGGGAGGCGAGGCGCGACTCGGCGGCGTCGGTGTGCTCCAGGGCGGGGGCGCCGCCGCGGCGGGAGGGCGTCGCGCCGTCGGCGCGCGGGTCGGACGCCTCGCGAGGGGCCTGTCCGGGGGTGTGTTCGGGATCCACGTGGAGAGCCTAGATGCCGACCGCCGGTCGGGTCCGTGAATTCCACACAGGTGTCAGGGGGATGGGGATCGATGCCATCCGGGCCGCGGGCCGCGCGTCTCGCGGAGGGCCACCGGGCCGCCCGTATCCTGGACGCCGGTCGACGGGCGGATCCGGGACCGGGACAGGACGAAGATGCCTCGCACGCTCGCACTCGCCGTCGACTTCGGCGGCACCAAGGTCGAGTCGGCGCTCGTGGACGACGCGGGCCGCGTGCTCGAGGGCAGCCGATTCCGCGGCCCGACGGGGCCGGAGCGATCCGCCGACGAGCTGCTCGACGCCGTCCTCGGGGTCGCCCGCCAGGCGCTCGACGTCCTCCCCGCCGATGCCGAGCTCGTCGGCACGGGCCTCGCGGCGGCCGGTCCCGTCGACGTGCCGCACGGCCTCGTCTCGCCGCTCAACGTGCCCGCCTGGCGCGACTACCCGCTGCGCGACCGCCTCGCCGAGCTCACGCCCGACGTGCCCACCACGCTGCAGATGGACGGCCTCGCCATCACGCTCGCCGAGCACTGGGTCGGCGCCGGCCGCGGCCACGACCACGTGATGGGGATGATCGTCTCCACGGGGATCGGCGGCGGGCTCGTCCTCGGCGGTCGCACCGCCGCGGGCTCGACGGGCAACGCGGGCCACATCGGCCACGTCGAGGTCGCCGGCTTCGACGACCCGTGCACGTGCGGCGGCCGCGGCTGCGTCGAGGCGATCGCGTCGGGACCGAAGAGCGTCGCGTGGGCCCGCGCGCAGGGGTGGACGGGATCCACCGGCGAGGACCTCGCGGCCGGCTACCGCGACGGCGACGAGATCGCGGTGCGGGCGGTGCGGCGGGCGGGCCTCGCGATCGGCCGGGCCATCGCGTCGGCCAGCTCGCTCGTGGACCTCGACGTCGTCGCGATCGGCGGCGGGTTCAGCCGCGTCACGCCCGACCTCTTCGACATGATCCGCGAGCCCATCGCCCTCCGGGAGCAGTTCGGCTTCGTCACGAAGACGCGCGTCGTCCCCTCCGGCCTCTCCTCCGACGGCCCGATCATCGGCGCGGGCGCGCTCGTGCACCGCCGGGAGATGGTCCCGAGCTTCTGACGGCGGTCGCCGGGCGGATCCCCCGACCCCTCCCGACGGCCGCCGCGCGCCGCTAGGACAGCTCGGCGTAGAGCGGGCTCGTGTAGAACCAGAGGTCCTCCCACGGGTCCGCGTCACCCAGCACGTCGATGGCAGGGCCGGCGGGGTCGATCGCCGCGCCGAGGAAGCCGGGCTGCTGGCGCTTGCCGTCTGTGCCGCGCAGGCGCACGTAGAAGCGGTCGCCGGGCGGGGTGATCTCCTGGGACAGCCGGTAGCCGCCCGGGATCGCCGTGAGCCGCGCGACCGGGAGCTGCGCGACGACGCGCGTGTCCGGCGCCGTCGTCGCGTCGCGATCGGCGGCAGGGCCGTCGATGCGGCCGACGATGACGTCCACGCGCGCGAGCTCGGGCACGAAGCCGGCGGGGTTGGGACGTGACGCCGTCATGATGTCGGCCGTCACGGTCACCCTGCGGTCTCGCTTGCCGATGAGCGTGCCGCCGAGCGGGATGGTTCGGCCGCGCTCGAGGACGAGGCGCGCGTCGATCGAGTCGACGAGGCCGCCGTGGTCCACCCACACGCGGCCGGCGCGGATGGCATCCAGGACGGACGTGTGGTCCTGGCGGACGGCGCCCACGTGGGTGCGGCTGTAGTGGCCGGGCCAGAAGTCGTTCTCGTCGGTGTCGACGCCACCGCGGTAGACGGGATCCACCATGCGGCCGTCGCGCTCGTAGTCGCTGCCCGGGCCGACCTCGGTGGTGTCGAGGTAGACGTTGTGGCTGTCGCTCGTGGCCGTGACGACGAAGTGCCGCCCCTCGGCGAGCATCGAGTCCCAGACGCCGCCGACCGTGGCCGTGACCCAGTCGAAGCCGCCCCACGTGCGGTACGACTCGGCCGGGTAGCCGGGGAAGGAGTACGTGCCGCGGGAGTTGCCGTAGAGGCCGCGCCCGCCGGCCGTGCTGTGCGGGGACGGCAGACCGCCCGCCTGGTGGCCGGGCGCGCCCTCCATGCCGAGGACGACGCGCGGGCCCGCGTCCTGCCACGCGCGCAGCTCGTGCGGCGAGTCGATGCCCTGGCGCGACGGGTGGTTGGGGAGCATCGCGGCGTCCTTCACGCGGCGCGACGCGACGGCCTGGTCGAGGAAGCGGATCCCCTCGAGCGCGAGCGCCTCGTTCGCCGGGGTGCCGTCGCGCGTGCCCTTCACGCGGGCGTCCCAGCGGTCCTCGATCTCCTTGAGCACGCCGACCGCGTCGCCCTGCGGGTGCACGAACACGGTCGCGTGCTCGGCGCCCGGGATGTTCCACTCGAGGCCGTGGAAGATCACGATGTCGGCGCCGAACTCCTTCCGCGCCTCCTCGATGAGGGGCGTGATCGCGTCGACGCTGCCCTTCGTGGAGTGCGCCGTGTTGCCGTGGTCGGTGAGCACGATCCACTGCACGCCGCGGGCGACGGCCTGGCGGATGTGGTCGCGCACGCGGTACTTGCCGTCGTTGCTGAAGAGCGTGTGGACGTGGTGGTCGCCCTCGAGCCAGAGGTAGCCGCCGACCTTCGCGGGCGCACCGGCAGCGCGGGCGGCGCGGGCGGCGGGTGCGGGTCCGAGAGCGGCGATGGCGGCGCCGGCGCCGACCACCGCGCCGGTCTGGAGCAAGCCCCTGCGGCTCACCGTCGTGCGTGCGTCGTTCGTCATCCGTGTCCTCCGTGTCGCCGTGCGCGTGGATTTCCCACGGTGCCGAATCAATGCGACGGGCGATGGACCCCGGATGGACGGCGGGCTGTCGGGAGGTGAACGGAGCACGCGACGCGATCCGTCGCGCGTCAGCCCTCGCGCGCGGCCTCGCGGGGCGCGCGGTCCCAGGTGTCCTCGAGCATCCGTGGCCGGGCGAGGTAGAAGCCCGACGCGGACGCCACCGCGACCATGACGAACAGCATGAGCAGCGGCACGGTCCAGCCGCCGGAAAGCTCGTGCAGCACGCCGAACATGAGCGGCCCGATCGCGCCGATCGAGTAGCCGATGCCCTGCACGAAGCCGCTCAGCGCGACCACTCCCCCGTGCGTGCGGGTGCGGAGGTTGATGAGCACGAAGACCAGCGGGAACAGCAGCGGGCCGGATCCGGCGGCGGCCACCCAGAGCAGCGGGGCCGCGGCGGGCGCGACCAGGAGGCCGACGTAGCCGACGACGAAGAAGAGCACGCCGACCTGGATCAGGATGCCGACGTTCCTCATGCGCGCCGCGAGCAGCGGCATCACGATGGCCGCGGGCAGCCCCATGAACCCGAAGACGGCGAGCAGCGCGCCGGACGCGACGGGCGACTGCCCCGCGGTGTCCTGCAGGAGCGCGGGCAGCCACGCGAACATCGCGTACGCGTTGAACGACGAGGCGGACTGGATCCCCACGAGCGCCCATGCGACCGGCGAGCGGAAGACGCGGCCGGTGACGGCTATGGGCGCCTCCTCGACCTGGTCGAGCGCGGCCGCGGCGGCGCGCTCGCGGCGGGTGTCGCGATGGTGGTTGACGAGCAGGGCGATCCACGGCACGAGCGCGACGACCGCGACCGCGGCCCACGCGCCGATCGCGACGCGCCAGCCCGCGCTGTCGGCGAGGGGCGCGGCCACGAGCGAGGGCACACCCGTGCTGATGGAGAGCATCACGGTGGTGAGCGAGGTGAGCGGCCCGATCCGGCCGGGGAAGTACTTCTTCACGAGCGGCGGCAGGAGCACGTTGCCGAGGCCCATGCCCGCGAGCGAGAGGACCGTGCCGACGCCGAAGACGACCACGGTGTCGGATCCGGCGCGCAGCAGGTGCCCGACGACCATGGCCACGAGGCCCACCACCACGGTGAGCTCCAGGCCGATGCGGCGCGAGATCGCGGGTGCGAGCAGCCCGAACAGCGCGAAGCACACGGGCGGCAGCGCGCCGAGGACGCCGATGGAGACGCTGTCGAGCGGTACGTCGCGGCCGATCTGGTCGACGATCGGCGAGAAGACGGCGACGGCCGTGCGGAGGTTGAGGGCGACCAGCACGATGCCGACCAGGGCGAGGAGCGCACCCGCGCGGGGAGCTGCGGGAGTCGTCGTCACCACCAGATTCTACGGCGGCCGGAATATGCTCTCGGCCATGAGCGAGATCTCCCGGCACCTGCCCCTCAGCCAGCGCGCGTCCGAGCCCGAGGCGAAGGTGACCGGGGTCTGGAGCGCGGAGATCGCCGACGTCCTCGACCGCACCGCCGACCTCCTCGCGTCCCTCGACGCCGACGGGTGGGAGGCCGCGAGCATGTGCGACGGCTGGACCGTCCGCGACGTCGCCGGCCACATCGTCTGGCGGGTCGGCGCGAGCAACGCCGCCATGGTGCGCACGGCCGTCGGCTCGATGCGCCGCCGCCCGCACCTCAACCCCATGCACGTGATGGACGACCTCAGCGCCGACGAGGCCGCGCGCTCCCCCGAGGAGCTCGTCGCCCGGATCCGCGCCATCGCCGCCGACAAGCGCGCGGGGAAGGGCCGCAAGCGCCTGCCCGAGCTGCTCGAGGTGGTCGTGCACGCCTTCGACATCGCGCACGCGCTCACGGCGGACCTGGAGCTCGACCACCGCGCGACGGGCGCCGTCGCCGTCGCGCGCGCCGCGATCGCGCCCGCGCAGGTCCGCGGGGTGCTGCGGGCGCGGACGCTGCGCGCGTCGGACGCCGGCTGGAGCGTCGGCCACGGTCCCGTGATCGAGGCGACCGCGTCGACGCTGATCATGTACCTCTTCGGCCGCACGCCCCGCCCGCAGGGCGACGCGGCGGCCACGCCGGAGGCCGGGGCAGCCGACGCGACCGGCGCCGCCTAGGCCCCGAGCACCTCGCGGGTGCGCACCACGTCGTCCGTCATCTGCGCGATGAGCGGCTCGCGCCCCTCGTAGGCGACCATGCCGCGGATCCGGGAGACGAACACGACCTCGACCTCGTGGTCGTAGAGGTCGAGCGTCTCGTCGAGCACGAACGCCTCCACGACGCGCGGCCGGACGCCCGCGAACGTCGGGTTGGTGCCGACAGAGATGGCCGACGGGTACGTGCGGTCGCCGTCGCGGAGCCAGCCCGCGTAGACGCCGTCGGCCGGGATGAGGCCCTCGGCCTCGGGTGACAGGTTCGCCGTGGGGAACCCGAGCTCGCGGCCGCGCTTCTCGCCGTGCACGACCACACCGCGGACCGCGGGCGCGCGGCCGAGCAGCTCCGCGGCGGCCTCGACGTCGCCGCGGTCCATGAGGTCGCGGATCCACGTGGACGACACCTTGCGGCTGCCGTCGGGCATGACGTCGCCCACGACGACCGTGCGGAAGCCGTGGCGCTCGCCCAGGCGCGTGAGCTTGGCGGCGTCGCCCGCGCCCTGCGCGCCGAAGCGGAAGTCCTCCCCCACGAGCACGACGCGGGCGCCGAGGGCGTCGACCAGCACCGTGCGGACGAACTCCTCCGGGCTCAGCCGCTGGAGGCGCTCGTCGAACGGGAGCATGAGGGTCGCGTCGACGCCGAGCTCGGCGAGCAGCTCGATCTTCTGCCGGTTGCTCACGAGGCTCTGCGGCCGCGCGGCGGGCGCGAGGAGGGCGGCGGGGTGGCGGTCGAACGTGACGACGGCCGACGACAGGCCCTCGTCGGCGGCGATGCCGAGGAGGCGCCGGATCACCGCGCGGTGGCCCGCGTGCACGCCGTCGAACTTGCCGATGGTGACGGCGCTCGGCCCGAAGCCGCCCGGCACCTCGGCCGGGTCGTGGACGACGAGCACGGTCAGCGGTCCCCGGCCACGGGGCGCTCGTCGACGGCGCTCACGCGCGAGCGACCCCCGCTGCGGAGCCACCACAGGCCGAGCACCGGCAGCACCAGCGGGATGAACACGTAGCCGTACCCGTAGACCGACCACACGCTGTCGTGCGGGAAGAGCTGGGAGTCGACGAGGCTCAGCGTGCCGACGACGAGCACGCCGACGAGCTCGAACGCGATCGTGGCGAACGCGATCCGGTACCAGCGGCGCGCGGCCTCCGGGGTGCGCGCGGGCGCGACCAGCGCGACGGTCGCGACGATGTAGACCACGGCGGCGAGCGCGGAGAGCGCGTACGCGACGGGCGCCTCGTCGAACTTGGTGAGGATCTGCGTGACCGAGCGGCCCGTCGCGGCGAGGGCCAGCAGCCCGTAGAAGAAGACCAGGACCCGTCCGAGACCGGTCATGCGCGAGGTACGGGAGTCAGTCATGGCACCTGCGATTATCCCCTACCCGAGGGAGAGGGCGGTCACGCGGACTGCACGTTCCAGATGACGTCCATCCGGTAGACCATGATCGCGATGGCGAGGCACGAGGCCCCCAGGATGATCGTGCTCCAGCGGGTGCGCTCGACGAGCGCCCAGAAGACCGCGAGCGGCGGGATCAGCAGGCCGCTCAGCAGGTAGGCGTAGAACTCGATGAGGCTGCCCGACGGCGGGTTGCCGACCGCGGGCGCGACGATCGCGATGACGAGCTGGACCACGAGCAGCACCTCGACGAGCGCGGTCGGCAGCACCGTGAGGTCGCTCGGCTTCCGCCCGATCGCGCCGACGACGAGGCACAGCGCGCCCGCGACGACCGCGACGGCGATCTGCGCGACCGTGAACCAGCCGATCACGACGCGCCCCGGTCGTCGGCCGGGAAGTTGACGATGGACGTGCCGGTGCGGCCGCGGAAGCCGACCAGCCCCACGAGCCGGCCGTCGGGCGCGACCGCGGCGAGCGGATCCTCCGTGGGCGCCTCGTCGGGCGTCGTGAGCTTCTTCCCGTGGCCGAGGTCGACGGCCTCCTGCTCCGTGAGGTGCAGCACGTCGAAGAGGCGCGCGGCGGCGTCGGCCGGCGGGATGAGGCGGTCGGCGACGACCATCTCGTCGATCGGCACCGCGTCGTCCACGTGGAAGGGGCCCACGCGCGTGCGGCGGAGCGCGGTGAGGTGGCCGCCGACGCCGAGCGCGCGGCCGAGGTCCCGCGCGAGGGCGCGCACGTAGGTGCCGGATGAGCAGGTGATCCGCACGTCGAGGTCGAGCTGCGCGCCGTCCTCCTCGCCCTCCTCCGCCTCGACCGCGTCGAAGCGCAGCACGTCGAACGCGGAGACGGTGACCTCGCGCGCGGCGAGCTCGACCTCCTCGCCGGCGCGGACGCGGGCGTAGGCGCGCTTGCCGTCGACCTTGATGGCGCTCACGGCGCTCGGCACCTGCGAGATGGTGCCGCGGAGGTCCGCGATGGCGCGCTCCACGTCGGCGACGGCGAGGTCGCGGATGCGGCCGGGCTCGGCACGGGAGACGACCTCGCCCTCGCGGTCGTCCGTGGTGGTGGCGCGGCCGAGGCGGATCGTCGCCAGGTACTCCTTGTCGAGGCCGACGAGGTACGTGAGCAGGCGCGTGGAGCTGTTGACGCCGAGGATCATGAGGCCGGTCGCCATCGGGTCGAGCGTGCCCGCGTGCCCGACCTTGCGGGTGCCCGCGAGGCGACGCGTGCGGGCCACGAGGTCGTGGCTCGTCCACTCCCCGCGCTTGTCGATGAGCAGCAGGCCGCTCGCGGTGGAGGGCGCGGCGCGGGGGGTCGGGGTTTCCATCGCCCACCATCATGCCGTGCCCGGGCGCCCGCCCGGCTCCCTCGGAGGCGTCCGGAATAGGATCGGATCCGTCGGAGGAGGACGCGTGCGGATCGGTGTCTTGGGGGCGGGCGCGGTCGGCGGCACCCTCGCCGCGCTGCTCGAGCGCGCCGGACACGAGGTCGACGTCACCGCGCGCGGACCGCACCTCCGGGTGATCCAGGACCGCGGGCTGCGCCTCGCCGGCGGCTACGGCGACCACGTCGCGCGCGTCGCGGCGGCCGAGCGGCTGGGTCGCCCGCCCGAGCTCGCGATCGTCGCCACCAAGATCGCCGACGCGCGCGACGCCATGACGGAGAACGCCGGCTGGCTCCGCGGGATCCCCGTGCTCGTCGTCCAGAACGGCCTCTCCGCGATCACGATGGGCGTCGAGTGCCTGCCGCGCTCGCAGGTCGTCGGCGGGCTCGCCCTCGCGGCGACGTCGCTCTCCGAGCCGGGGCTCGTCACCGTCACCTCGCCCGCGGGCATCCAGATCGGCACGGCCGACGGCCCCGAGGGCGCCGGCGTCGCCCTCGTGCGCGAGGTGCTGGATCCCGTGATGCCCGTCACGGTCGCCGCCGACTTCCGCGGCGCCCAGTGGACCAAGCTCGTCATCAACGGCATCAACGCCGTGCCGGCCGTCACCGGCCTCAGCGTGCAGGCGGTCATCGCCGAGCCCGTGCTGCGGCGCATCGTCACGCGCGCCATGCGGGAGACCGTGCGCACGGGCCTCGCGCGCGGCGTCACCTTCGGCCGGCTCGGCGGCCTCACCCACAGCAGGCTCCGGCTGTTCGCGTCGCTGCCGCTCCCCCTCGCCGAGCGCCTGCCGGTCTCGCTCGCCCGCGACATGGGGCAGGTGCCGAATCCGGGGTCGACGCTGCAGAGCATCCGCCGCAACCGCCCCACGGAGGTGGACCACCTCAACGGCGCGGTCGCGGCCCTCGCGCCCGGCGCCGGACAGGACGCGCGCGTCAACGCCGCGCTGGTGCAGCTCGTGCACGGCGTGGAGGCCAGCGGGCGGCACATCTCGCCCGCGGAGCTCGCGCGGCTCGTGCCGCGCTGATCCCCCGCCCGCGCGATCGACGCGGTGCGGAGCGGGTCAGCAGCTGTCGGCGAAGACCCGGCGCGGGAGCTCGGGATCGGTGACGTCGACGATCATGGTCGCGGCCCGGCGCGGGTTGACCTGGCGGACGTAGCGCGCGTGCGCCTCCTGCGCGGCGGATCCGGCGTCGCCGCCCGAGGTCGCGAGCGGCTCGTCGGGCAGCAGGAGGTAGACGACGGCGTTCCAGAGCCCGCGGAGCTCCGGGGCCTGGAGGGCGTCGCCCGCGACGATCAGCACCGCGTCGTCGGGGGCGTCGGTCACGGCGTCGCCGCCGGGCCGCAACGCGAACGCGCTTCCGGGCTTCCGGAACGGCCGGACGAGCCCGTCGCGGAGGGCGTCCGCGTCGACGGCGCCGCCGTCGGGCGCGAAGTCGGCGGCCCGGGCGACGTGCGCCCCGCGCCCGTCCGCGCGCAGCACGTCCGCGAGGTCGTGCGCGACGCCCACGGGATCCGCGAGCGGCCCGCCGTCGACCGCGAGGAACGCGCGCCCCCGGCCGTAGTTGTGGAGGAACTCGTCGGCGAGCGAGGCCAGGACCTCGGCGCGGGAGGCGCGGTACAGGGGCATGGGCCGAGCCTAGGCTCATCGTCTCGTACGCTGTCCGGATGCCGGAGACCGCCCTCGCCCCCCGGATCACCGCGTGGTTCCGGGAGAACGCCCGCGACCTGCCCTGGCGGCACGAGGGGTTCGGATCCTGGGGCATCCTCGTCAGCGAGTTCATGCTGCAGCAGACGCCCGTGGTCCGCGTGATCCCGCGGCTGGAGGAGTGGCTGGCGCGCTGGCCCGAGCCGGCAGCCCTCGCCTCGACGCCCGCGAGCGAGGCCGTCCGCGCGTGGGGCCGGCTCGGCTACCCGCGGCGCGCGCTCAACCTGCACGCGTGCGCGGTCGCGATCGTCGAGCGGCACGGCGGCGTGGTGCCCGAGGACGTCGACGCCCTCCTCGACCTGCCTGGCATCGGCCCGTACACGGCCCGCGCGGTCGCGGCGTTCGCGTTCGGGCACCGGCACCCCGTCGTCGACGTCAACGTGCGCCGGGTGCTCGCGCGCGCGGTCGCCGGACAGGGCGATCCCGGTCCCGCGCGCACGAAGGCCGACCTCGCCGCCATGGAGGCGCAGCTGCCCGACGACCTCGCCGAGGCGCGCCTGTTCAACGCGGGCGCGATGGAGCTCGGCGCGGTGGTCTGCACGGCGCGCGCGCCGCGCTGCGACGACTGCCCGGTGCGCGACCTGTGCGCGTGGCGCGCCGCCGGGTACCCGGCCTACGACGGGCCGGCGCGCGTGGTGCAGAAGAAGTACGAGGGATCCGACCGCCAGGTGCGCGGCCTCCTGCTCGCCGAGCTGCGGTCGAGCCACTCCCCCGTGAGCGCGGCCGACCTGGCGACGGCGTGGCCGGAGCCCGTGCAGCGCGAACGCGCGCTCGACGGCCTGCTCGCCGACGGGCTCGCGGTGCGCCAGCCCGACGGCACGTACGCCCTGCCGAGCTGACGCACGGCGGCCGGCCGACGCGGACGCCGACCGGCCGGATGGATCACTGCGCGGGCTCGTACCCGGGCGCCGGGCGGTCGTCGTCGCCGTCCTCGTCCTCGTCGTCGTCGTCCTCGTCCTCCCCGATTACGCGGGGCTTGACGTACGGGTCCTCCTCGCCGGCGTAGACGCCGGCCTTCGCCTGCGCCTGCACGTCGGCGTCGCGGCGGCGGGCCTCCTCCAGGAGGGCGTCGATCGCGGCCGCGTTCTCGGGCACGCCGTCGAGGATGAACTCGAGCGACGGCGTGAGGCGCGCGGTGATGTTCTTTCCCACCTCGCTGCGGAGCATGCCGGTGGCGGACTTGAGGGCGGCCGCCGTGTCGGCGCGCTCCTCGTCGGTGCCGTAGACCGTGTAGAAGATGCTGGCGTGCTGCAGGTCGCCCGTGACGCGCACGTCCGTGACGGTCACGAATCCGAGACGCGGGTCCTTGATCCCCCGGTCGAGCTTGCGCGCGACGATCTCCTTGATGCGGTCGGCCATCTTCCTGGCCCTCGCGTGATCGACCATGGTCGACGTCCTTCCGTGACGCTGCTCGCCGGGCGTGCTCGTCCGGCGTCGTGCTCGTGCCCCGCGGGTGGCGGGACGGGGAGGGCCCCGCTCCCCTGGTGGGGAGCGGGGCCCGGATCGGCCGGGGTCAGACCCGCGGCTTCTCCTTCATCTCGATCGTCTCGATCTCGTCGCCGATCTGGATGTCGTTGAACTTGCCGAGGCCGATGCCCGCCTCGAAGTCCGTGCGGACCTCGGACACGTCGTCCTTGAACCGGCGCAGCGACTCGATCGCCAGGCTGTCGCCCACCACCACGCCGTCGCGGATGACCCGCGCCTTGGCGTTCCTGGTGATGGTGCCCGAGCGGACGATGACACCCGCGATGTTGCCGAACTTGGAGGAACGGAACACCTCGCGGATCTCGGCGACGCCGGACTGGACCTCCTCGAACTCGGGCTTGAGCATGCCCGTGAGGCTCGACTCGATCTCCTCGAGCGCCGAGTAGATGACGCTGTAGAAGCGGATGTCGACGCCCTCGCGAGCCGCACGTGCACGGGCCTTCGGGTCGGGGCGGACGTTGAACCCGATGATGATCGCGTTGTCGATCGTCGCCAGGTTGACGTCGCTCTCGGTGACCGCTCCGACGCCGCGGTGGATGATCCGCAGCTGCACGGAGTCGTCCACCTCGATCTTCATGAGCGACTCCTCCAGCGCCTCGACGGCACCGGACACGTCGCCCTTGATGATGAGGTTGAGCGACTCGACCTTGCCCTCCTCCAGCGCACGCGTGAAGTCCTCGAGGCTGATGCGCTTGCGGGCCTTGGCCAGCTGGGCGTTGCGCTCGACGGCCTCGCGCTTCTCGGCGATCTGACGGGCGGTGCGGTCCTCCTCGGTGACGAGGAAGGTGTCGCCCGCGCCGGGGACCGACGAGAGGCCCTGGACCTGGACGGGCCGCGAGGGGTAGGCCTCGTGGACCGCGTCGCCGTTCTCGTCCATCATCGCCCGGACGCGGCCGTAGGCCGTGCCCGCAACGATGGCGTCGCCCACGCGGAGCGTGCCCGACTGGATGAGGACGGTCGCGACCGCACCGCGGCCCTTGTCGAGGCGCGCCTCGATGGCCACGCCGCGCGCGTCCTTGTTCGGGTTGCTGCGCAGGTCGAGGCCGGCGTCGGCGGTGAGCAGGACGGCCTCGAGGAGGTCCTCCACGCCCTTGCCGGTGAGCGCCGAGACGTCGACGAACATGACGTCTCCGCCGTACTCCTCGGCGACCAGGCCGTACTCGGTGAGCTGCTGGCGCACCTTGGCGGGGTTGGCCCCCTCCTTGTCGACCTTGTTGACCGCGACCACGATCGGCACGTTCGCCGCCTGGGCGTGGTTCAGGGCCTCCACCGTCTGCGGCATGATGCCGTCGTCGGCCGCGACCACGAGGATCGCGATGTCGGTGACCTGCGCACCACGGGCGCGCATGGCGGTGAACGCCTCGTGGCCCGGGGTGTCGATGAAGGTGATGGCACGCTCGTAGCCCTCGTGCGGCGCCCAGACCTGGTACGCGCCGATGTGCTGCGTGATGCCGCCCGCTTCGCCCTCGATGACGTTGGCGTTGCGGATGGCGTCGAGCAGGCGCGTCTTGCCGTGGTCGACGTGGCCCATGACGGTGACGACGGGCGGCCGGATCTCCAGCACGTCGTCGTCCTCGTCCTCGAGCTCCTGGTCGAGGTCGATGTCGAAGCCCTCGAGCAGCTCGCGGTCCTCGTCCTCCGGGGAGACGACCTGGATCTTGTAGCCGAGCTCGGTGCCGAGCACCTCGAAGGTGGCCTCGTCGAGCGACTCGGTCGCCGTGGCCATCTCACCGAGGTGGAACAGCACGGTCACCAGGTTGCCGGGGCTCGCGTCGATCTTGTCGGCGAAGTCCGAGATGGACGCGCCGCGACGCAGGCGGACGATGGTGTTGCCGTCGCCGCGGGGGACGCTGACGCCACCCAGCGACGGGGCCTCGCGCAGCTCGAACTCGGCCCTCTTCGTCCGCTTCGACTTGCGCGACTTGCTCTTGCCGCCGCCGCGACCGAAGGCACCCGCGGTGCCGCCGCCGGGGCCGCGACCACGGCCGCCGCCACCGGGACGACCGGCGAAGCCGCCGGCCGGACGCTGGAAGCCGCCGGCCGCGGGGGCGCCGGGGCGTCCCGCTCCGCCGGGTGCTCCGCCGGGACGACCCGCACCCGCGGGACGCTGGCCGAAGCCGGCCGGGCGTGCACCCTGGCCGACGCCGCCGGGGCGCGGGGCGCCCGGGCGGGGGGATCCGGGACGGGGAGCGGCCGGACGGGGGCCTGCGGCTCCCGCGGCGGGGCGCTGGCCCATGCCCTGGTTGCTCGCGAACGGGTTGTTGCCCGGGCGGGGCTTGGTGCCCATGCCCTGGTTGCTCGCGAAGGGGTTGTTGCCGGGGCGCGGGGCCGCCGGACGCGGGATCCCGGGGCGCGGGATGCCGTTCGAGGGGGCGGACGCGCTGCCGGCGTCCGGGCGCGGGGCGCTCGGGGTCTCGGCGGCCGGCGCGTCGGGGGTGGCCGACGCGGCCGACTTCTCGGCCTGCGCCTTCTCCTCCGCGGCGGCCTTGCGGCTCGCCTCGGCCTGGGCCTGGCGCTCCGCGACGGTCAGCGGCTGGGCCGGGACCGGCACGTCGGACGCCTCGGGCGCCTCCGCCTCGGGAGCGGCCGTGGGCTGCGGGCCGGGGGTGGGGCGTCCGCCGGGCTTCGGGGCCGACGAACGGGCTCCGGGCCGCGGGGCGGACGAGGGGGCTGCGGCGGGAGCCGAAGCCTGTCCGGTGACGCCGGCCGCCTCGAGGGCCGCCTTGAGCTTGCGGGCCACGGGGGGCTCGATGCTCGACGACGGTCCCTTGACGAACTCGCCCATCTCCTTGAGCTTGGCGAGTGCGGTCTTGCTGTCGACGCCGATCTCGGCGGCGATCTCGTGTACGCGTGGTTTTGCCACTGTTCTCCTGTCTGGGGGTCCTCTCCCAGGCAGGAGGGGACCGCTAGTGCTGGACGGATCTCATTTCGAGCCGCTCATTAGTTGTCCATGTGCCGTTCAGCCTGTTCTCTCGGATGCTCGCGCGCTCGGCTGGGCCGCGAGCCGCTCTCGTAGTCCCCCAAGAGCTGCGGGGTCGAGCGCCGCGTCGCTCCGCAGGGCCCGCCCGAAGGCACGCCGCGCGATCGCTCTGTCGATGCACTCGATGGTCGGATGGATCCACGCGCCCCTGCCGCCCTTGACCGCGCGCTCGTCGAGGACGAGGGAGCGGGTGGGGGGATCGGCGACGATCCGCAGAAGAGCGGACCTCGGGGCACGTCGACGACAGCCGACGCACGTTCTTACCGGATCCATACTACCCCCTCCGTCCGGCGGCGGGGAGGCCGGGTCCTGGCGGGCGGCGCTCAGTCGTCGCCCTCGAGGATCGAGTCGGGCTGGATGTCGATCTTCGCGCCCGTCAGCTTGGCGGCGAGTCGGGCGTTCTGGCCCTCCTTGCCGATGGCGAGCGACAGCTGGTAGTCCGGCACGAGCGCGCGGACGGCCTTGGTCGCCTGGTCGATGACGAACGAGCTCGTGACCCGGGCGGGCGAGAGCGCGTTGCCGACGAACACGGGCAGCGACTCGGAGTAGTCGACGATGTCGATCTTCTCGTCGTTGAGCTCCGCCGTGACCGCGCGGACGCGCTGCCCCAGCTCGCCGATGCAGGCGCCCTTGGCGTTGATGCCCGGCTCGGTCGCGCGCACCGCGATCTTGGTGCGGTGGCCGGCCTCGCGGGCGAGCGACACGATCTCCACGAGCCCCTGCGCGATCTCCGGCACCTCGAGCGCGAACAGCTTGCGGACGAGCGAGGGGTGCGTGCGCGAGACCGTGATCTGCGGGCCCTTGGCGCCGCGCGAGACGCTCGTGACGTAGACGCGCAGGCGTGAACCGTGCACGTACTTCTCGCCGGGCACCTGCTCCTCGGGCGGCAGGATCGCCTCGATGGTGCCGAGGTCGACGTGGATCATGCGCGGGTTCGGGCCCTGCTGGATGACGCCCGCGACGATGTCACCCTCGCGGCCCTTGAACTCGCCGAGGATGCGGTCGTCGCCGATGTCGCGCAGGCGCTGGTTGATGACCTGCTTCGCGGCGAACGCGGCGATGCGGCCGAAGTCGCTCGGGCTGTCCTCGGACTCGCCGATGACGAGGCCGTCCTCGTCGAGCTCGGGGACGTGCACGGAGACGTGGCCGGACTTGCGGTCCAGGTGCACGCGGGCGGGGGGCACGCCGTCGGCGACGGGCTTGGCGTCGGCCTGGTCGGTGTGCTTGAGGTAGGCGGTGAGGATGGCCTGCTCGATGATCGAGACGAGCTCCTCGAACGGGATCTCGCGCTCGCGCTCCATCAGGCGCAAGACGCTCAGGTCGATGTCCACGGTGCGACTCCTCTATTCGGTTGGAAACACTCGAGGCTACCCGACCGGGAGGGGTCGGGCAGCCTCGAGCGGGGGCGCGGTGCGGATCAGCGGTCGGCGGTGAGCGCGCCCACGACGTCGGCGAGCGCGACGGGCGTGCGCTCGTTCGTGCGGCGGTCCCAGAGCTCGGCCATGCCGTCGACGGCGCCGCGGCCGACGATGACGATGGTGGGCACGCCGATGAGCTCGGCGTCGCCGAACTTCACGCCGGGCGACACCTTCGGGCGGTCGTCGAAGAGCACGTCGAGGCCCGCGGCGTCGAGCGCGTCGACGAGCTCCTCGGATGCGGAGGCGATCTCGTCGCCCTTGCCGGTCATCACGACGTGCACGTCGAACGGGCTGATGGACGCGGGCCAGAGGAGGCCGCGACCGTCCTGCGTGGCCTCGGCGACGAGCGCGAGGTTGCGCGTGATGCCGATGCCGTAGGAGCCCATCGTGACGGTGACGAGCTTGCCGTTCTCGTCGAGCACCTTGAGGCCGAGGGCCTCCGCGTACATGCGGCCGAGCTCGAAGACGTGGCCGATCTCGGTGCCGCGCGCGGTGCTGATCGGGCCGGAGCCGTCGGGCGCGGGGTCGCCGTCGCGCACGTCCGCGGCCTCGACCACGCCGTCGGGCGTGAAGTCGCGTCCGGCGACGAGCGAGAGCACGTGCTTCCCGGCGACGTTGGCGCCCGTGATCCACGAGCTGCCGTCGACGACGCGGGGATCGACGAGGTAGCGCACCTTCGTGGCCGACGTGGATCCGAGCACGGGGCCCTCGGGCGACCACGGGCCGATGTACCCCTTCACGAGGCCGGGCTGCTTCTGGAGGTCACCCTCGGTGGCGGGCTCGACCTCGGCGGGGAAGAAAGCCACCTCGGCGCGCTTGAGGTCGATGTCGCGGTCGCCGGGGATCCCGACGACGACGAGCTCGCGCGTGCCGTCCAGGTGGGTGAGCGCGAGGACGATGTTCTTCAGGGTGTCGGCGGCGGTCCAGGCGCGGCCGTCCTCACGGGGCTCGCGGGCGTTCGCGAGGTCGACGAGGGTGGCGATCGTGGGGGTGTCGGGCGAGTCGAAGACGCGCGCGGCGGGCTGCCCGTCGATGGGGATCGCCTCGGGGACGAGCGTCGTGAAGGCCTCGACGTTGGCCGCGTAGCCGCCGGGGCTGCGCACGAACGTGTCCTCGCCGATGGGCGTGGGGTGCAGGAACTCCTCGCTCTTGGACCCGCCCATCGCGCCCGCGTCGGCGGCGACGATGACGTACTCGAGGCCGAGGCGCTGGAAGATCCGCTCGTAGGCGTCGCGCTGGGCCTGGTAGCTCACGGCGAGGCCGGCGTCGGTGTGGTCGAAGGAGTAGGCGTCCTTCATCGTGAACTCGCGGCCGCGGAGGATGCCGGCGCGGGGGCGGGCCTCGTCGCGGTACTTGTCCTGGATCTGGTAGATCGACAGGGGCAGGTCCTTGTAGCTCGAGTAGAGGTCCTTCACGAGCAGCGCGAAGAACTCCTCGTGCGTGGGCGCGAGCACCATGGGCGCGCGCTTGCGGTCCTCGAGGCGGAACATCCCGGGGCCGTACTCGTCGTAGCGGCCGGTCGCCTGGTACGGCTCGGCGGGCAGGAGCGCGGGGAAGTGCACCTCCTGGGCGCCGATGCGCTCCATCTCCTCGCGGACGATGGCCTCGACCTTGTTCTTGACCCGGAGGCCGAGCGGCAGCCAGGCGAAGATGCCGGGGGCTTGGCGGCGGATGTAGCCGGCGCGCACGAGGAGGCGGTGGCTGGCGACCTCGGCGTCGACGGGGTCTTCCCGGAGGGTGCGGACGAAGAGCTTGGAGAGGCGTGTGGACACCGGATCAGCCTAGCGATCCGCCCGGGCCCGCTCAGCGCGCGACGGCGTACGAGAGGCGGAGGCGCTCGAAGCCCTCGTCGAGGGAGACGGCCGGGGTCCAGCCGAGCGCGCGGCGGGTCTCGCGCTGGTCGAACCAGTGCGCGGTGGAGAGCTGCTCCGCGAGGAAGCGGGTCATGGGCGGCTCGTCGGATCCGGGGCGCACGGCCCACACGCGCTCCACCGCTCCCCCGGCGGCGCGGGCGAGGGCGGCGGGCACGCGGATCCGGGGCGCGGGCACGCCGGCCGCGCGGCACATGCCCGCGATCAACTCGGCCACCGGGCGCGGCTCGCCGTTGGTGACGACGTAGGCGCGACCGTGCGCCGTGTCCGCGGCGTCGAGCGCGGCGACGATCGCGTCGGCGGCGTTGTCGCGGTAGACCGTGTCGATGAGCGCGGCGCCGTGGCCGAGGAGGGGCAGGCGTCCGCGGGCGGCCCGGTCGACGATGCGGGCGACGAGCTGCGTGTCGCCCGGGCCCCAGACGAGGTGGGGGCGGACCGCGAGCACGCGCATCGCGGGATCGTCGGCCGCCAGCGCGATGAGCTCGCCCTCGGCCTTGGTGCGCGCGTAGTCGCCACGGGCGCGCACCGGGTCCGCGGGTCCGGCGCCGTCGCCCGTGATCGAGAGGCCCGTGTGCGCGACCGACGGCGAGGAGACGTGGACGAAGCGGGAGACGCCCGCCGCGCGCGCCGCCCGGAGGAGCCCGCGCGTGCCCTCGACGTTGACGGCGCGGAAGTCGGCGGGGTCGCCCGCGAGCGAGACCTTGGCGGCGAGGTGGATCACCGCGTCGACCCCGTCGACGGCGCGGACGACGGAGGCCTGGTCCGTGACGCTGCCGCGGAGGTCGACGACGGATCCCGGCACCGGCTCCGTGCCGCTCGCCGCGAGGCCGGACGGCTGGCGCTGGAAGGTGCGGACGGCATGTCCGGCGGCGGCGAGTCGCTCGGCCACGGCGCGGCCGAGCATCCCGCTCGCGCCCGTGACGAGGACGATCACGGGGCGCTCACCCGCCCGCCCGCGAGGATCCCGGCCGCCCAGCGGCCGAGCCCCGCGCGATCGACCTTCGAGTTGTGGCGGACATCGGTCGGCAGGACGGGGACGACGATCACGGCGGCGACCGGGACGCCGACCGCGGCGCGCACGGCGGCGGCGAGGCCGGGGTCCGCGAGGCCGACGCGTCGCGCGGCGGGCGTGGTCTCCACGACCAGCACCAGCTGCTGCACGCCCGCGGGCCCGACGCCCACGGCGGCCGCGCGGCCGACGCCCGGCGCGGTCTCGGCGCGCTGCTCGGGGCCGACGGAGGTGAGCACGCCGGCGGACGTGGTGATCACGTGAGGCAGGCGGCCCTCGACCCAGAGCGCGCCCGTGGCGTCGAGGTGGCCGACGTCGCCCGTGCGGTGGCGGCGGATCCCGTCGGCCGAGTCGCGGCGGGCCGCGCGGTCGGTCACGTGCAGGCGGTCGTAGCGGTCGTGCACGTGCGGGGCGGCGGCGACGATCTCGCCCGTGACGCCGGGCTCGGACGTGAGCGCTCCGGTCGCGGCGCCGTCGGCGTCGAGCGGGCTGATGCGGATGTCCACCGGGTCGACGGGCGTGCCCACGCAGACGCCGGCGTCGCCGCGGCGGGCGGCGTCGCGGATCCCCTCGAGCGTCACGTCGGTGAGCAGCAGGCCCTCGGTCATGCCGTAGGGGGTGTGGACCTCGGCGGCCGGCATCAGCGCGGCGGCGCGCGTGAGCAGCGCCTCCGCGAGCGGGGCGCCGGCCGAGAGCAGCGACCGGACCCGGCCGAGCGCCGCGCGGTCGTCGGCCGTGAGCGCGTCGCCCGTGGCGACCACGTTGGCCAGCGCCGCCGGCGACGCGAAGACGACCGTGGCGTCGGCCGCGCGGGCCGCGACCGCGAGGGCGGATGCCGTGAGGTCGCGCGGGCGGGTCACGTCCATGTCGGGCGTGACGCTCGTCGCGCCGAGCGCGGGGCCCAGCAGCGCGAAGGGCGCGAAGCCCGCGACGAGGCCCGTGCCGACGCCCACGTCGAAGCGGGAGCCGAGGACGTCGCGGAGGGCGGCCAGCTGGCGGTTCGTGTAGACGACGCCCTTGGCGGGGCCGGTGGATCCCGAGGTGAAGAGGATCGCGGCGTCGTCGTCGGCCGCGGGCTCGGGCGGGAGGACCTGCGCGCGGCCCCCGCGGGCGATCTCCGGCAGGCTCGCCGCGACCCCCAGCGCGCGGGCGACCGGCGGCGCGAGGGTCGTGACGGAGATCCGCTCCCCCGGCCAGCCGAGGGTGCGCGCGAGGGCGAGGCCGGCGGGGATGCCGACGACCATGTCGGGACGGGATCCCGCGACCGCGCGTCCGAGGCCCTTCACGCCGAGGCCGGCGTCGGCGACCACGACGATCGCGCCGATGCGGAGGCACGCGTAGAGGAGGGCGGTGAGGTCGGCGCCCGGCGGCACGAGCAGCGAGACGCGGTCGCCCGCGCGGATCCCCCGGGCGTGGAGGCCCGCCGCGATCTCGCGGACGCGGCGCGCGAGCAGCCGCCAGGAGACGGTGCGCGGACCGCCGCCGCCGCGCGGCGCCATCTCCACGAGGACGGGGTCGTCGCTGTCGCGCAGCTCCTCGAGGAGGGCGCCGAGCAGGCGGACCGGCGCGGCGTCGCGGTCGGCCGCGGGAGCGGGACGCGCGGCGGGCGCGGATCCGGGCGCGATCCGGTCCGCGAGCCAGTCGAGCGCGGTCGACGCGTAGTCGTGGTCCTCGGCGACGAGGTGGCCCGCGCCCTCGACGCGGTGCACGTCGGCGTGCGGCAGGCGCTCGAGGAGGTCGGAGAGGTAGACGTCGCTGAAGATCGGGTCGCGCGGGCCCCAGACGAACAGGGCCGGCAGGTCGAGGTCGCGGAGCCCCTCGGCGATGGACGTGAGGGTCGCGTGGCTGGGGTGCGCTGGGCCGACGGGGATGTCGGCGACGAAGCCGCGGATCCCGGCGCGGCGGGACGCCCCTCGGTACGGCGCGGCGAACGCGCGGCGCACGGCCGGGTCCAGCGGCGGGTGCGCGAGGGCGAGCGTGGTGGCGAGGAACCCGGGCGTGCCCCGCGTGGCGGCGTCGTGGATCCCCGTCGCGAGCGCGAGGCGCAGCGGCCACGGGATGGGCACGCCCTCCTCCTGGTGCACGGCCGTGTTGAGCGCCATGACGCCGGCGAGCACGCCGCGGTTGCGGAGCGCCCAGCCGAGGCTGACGACGCCGCCCCAGTCGTGGCCGAGGGTGACCACGGGCGCCGTGGCGCCGGATCCCGACAGGCCCAGCTCGTCCGTGAGCGCCTGCAGGTCGTCGAGCCGCGTCGGCAGGGTGCGCGCCGTGCCCGTCCGCTCGGAGAAGCCCATGTCGAGCTGGTCGACGGCGACAACGCGCCAGGCCGGTGCCGACGGATCCCGCTCGGCGCGCGCCAGCGACTCCGCCGCGATGCCCCGCCAGAGGTACGACCAGGTCGGGTTGCCGTGCACGCAGAGGATGGTCCCCGCGACGGGCGCGCCCGTCGCGGCCAGCCGCTCTCCCGTGTCGAGCAGGTGCCAGCCGTGCCCGCCCGCGCGCACGACGCGCGACCAGGCGGGGTCGAGGCCGGGCAGCGGCCGCCCGTCGGGGCCCGCCACGGGGACGGTCGCCGGGGCGACCGCGGTCGACGCGCTCACGCCGCGGCTACCAGAGGATCTCGGTCATGGCCGTGTTGAGGCCGGAGCCCACGCCCATGCAGAGCACGCGATCCCCGCGGCTGAGGCTGTCCGCCTGCTCGGCGAGCGTGATGGGGATGCTCGCGGGACCGACGTTGCCGTAGCGCGGGTACGTGAGCGGCACGCGCGACTTGTCGAGCTTCGCGGCCTTGACGATCGCGTTCGTGTGCACGTCCGACACCTGGTGGAGGATGTAGCGGTCCATGTCGGACCAGTCCCAGTCGTCCTGCGCGGCTTCCTTCCACGCGTCGACGACGAGCTCCATCCCGCCGCGGAGCAGCTCCTTCGTGTCGGTGAACATGCCGTCCACGTCGCCGATGCAGAGCTCGTGGTGCTGGGTGGCGGCGCGCGTGACGCCGCCGAGGATCCGGTGCCCCTCGGGGTGGTCGCTCGTGCGGCCGAGCACCGCCGCCGCGGCGCCCGCGCCGAGCGTGAGGCTCGGGAACTCGCTGAGGAAGTCGGCGCGCGTGGTCTCCGGGCGGAGCAGGCGCGCGACCGTGTTGTGGCGGATCTCGCCGGCGTCCTCGCCGTCGACGATCATCGCGTAGTCGATCTGGCCCGAGTCGATGAGGTGGCCCGCGAGCGTCATGGCGTTGACGAAGCCGAGGCACGCGTTGGCGATGTCGAAGTTGAGGGCGGAGGACGGCAGCCCGAGGCCGTTGTGGATGCTGACGGCGACGCTCGGCTCGAGGTGCGCACGGGTCACGGACGTGTTGATGAGCAGCCCGATCTGCGACGGCTGGACGCCGGCCTGCGCGAGCGCCATGCGCCCGGCCTCGGTGGCGGCCGCGTCGAAGGACATCGACGTGTCCCAGTTGCGGCGCTCGAGGACGCCGGCGACGCGCTGCAGGAGTCCGGTGGGGAGACGGAGCCGGGAGAGCACGGGCTTGAGGCGGTCGTCGATCTCGACCGACGTGACGGTGTGGGGGGCGAGGACGCTGGCGAGCCCCAGCAGGGAGGTGTTCCGATGCCGGAAAGTGGCGTTACCGTTCAACAGCATCCTCAGTTCGTGGGGCGGTCCGCCGGGCGGACGACTAGCAGAGCCTACGCGCAGCCGGCGCGCGCGGACGCACGGCCGCCTGCGCGGGCGGGTGGGGAGGGGTGGGGCTAGACGAGGATCTCGGGGCTGCCGATGGATCCCGCGGGCATCTCCGCGGCGAGGCGGTTGGCCTCCTCGATGAGGGTCTGGACGATCTCGGCCTCGGGGACGGTCTTGATGACCTCGCCCTTGACGAAGATCTGCCCGCGGCCGTTGCCGGACGCCACGCCGAGCTCGGCCTCGCGGGCCTCGCCGGGCCCGTTCACGACGCAGCCCATGACGGCGACGCGCAGCGGCACGTTGACGTGCTTGAGGCCCTCGGTGACCTGCTCGGCGAGCGAGTAGACGTCGACCTGGGCACGGCCGCAGCTCGGGCAGGAGACGATCTCGAGCTTGCGCTCGCGGAGGTTGAGCGACTGCAGGATCTGCAGGCCCACCTTCACCTCCTCGGCCGGCGGCGCGGAGAGGGAGACGCGGATGGTGTCGCCGATGCCCTCGGAGAGCAGGATCCCGAACGCCGTGGCGCTCTTGATGGTGCCCTGGAACGCGGGGCCGGCCTCGGTGACGCCGAGGTGGAGCGGCCAGTCGCCGCGCTCGGCGAGCAGGCGGTAGGCCTTCACCATGATGACGGGGTCGTTGTGCTTGACCGAGATCTTGAAGTCGTGGAAGTCGTGCTCCTCGAAGAGGCTGGCCTCCCACACGGCGGACTCGACGAGCGCCTCGGGCGTGGCCTTGCCGTACTTCTGCAGGAGGCTCGGGTGCAGGGATCCGGCGTTGACGCCGATGCGGATCGAGGTGCCCGCGGCCTTGGCGGCCTTCGCGATGGCGCCGACCTGGTCGTCGAACTTGCGGATGTTGCCGGGGTTCACGCGCACCGCGCCGACGCCGGCGTCGATGGCCGTGAAGACGTAGCGGGGCTGGAAGTGGATGTCCGCGATGATCGGGATCTGGCTCTTCTTCGCCAGGATGTGCAGCACGTCCGCGTCGTCCTGGTGCGGCACCGCGACGCGCACGATGTCGCAGCCGGTGGCCGTGAGCTCGGCGATCTGCTGGAGCGTCGCGTTGATGTTGGTGGTCTGCGTGGTCGTCATCGACTGGACGCTGACCTGGGCGTTCCCGCCCACCTTCACCTTGCCGACGCTGATCTGACGGGTCTTGCGGCGGGGCGCGAGGACCTCAGGGACCTTCGGCATTCCGAGATTGACTGCTGGCACGGGAAGAGCCTACGTCCGATTCCTGCGCGCCCGGTGCGTCGGGGGCGCGGACGGCGTCGGACGCGGGGCGGGGTCAGGCGCGGGGCGGGGTCAGGCGCTGGGCGACGTCAGGTGAGCCGGACGGGGTTCACCAGGTCGGCGAAGATCAGCAGGGCGCTCATGGCGCCGAAGACGATGACGACCACGAACGTCAGCGGCATGAGCTTCGCGACGTCGACCGGGCCCGGGTCGCGCCGGCCGCGGATCTTCGCGAAGAAGCGGCGGACGCCCTCCACGATCGCGCCGAGCACGTGCCCGCCGTCGAGCGGCAGGAGCGGCAGCAGGTTGATCATGCCGAGCGCCACGTTGAGCGAGGCGACCAGGCCGATCATGGCCGAGGCGCGCGACGCGACGGGCGTCTCGTCGAGGCTCGCGATCTCGCCGGCGACGCGGCCGACGCCGACGACGCTCATCGGGCCGTTCGGGTCGCGCTCGCCGCCGCCGAACGCGGCACGACCGACGTCCACCAGGCGCTGCGGGAGGTTCAGGATGAGGTTCCCGACCGCGGCCATGTTCTCGCCCGTGGTGGTGAAGGCCGCGGAGAGAGGCTGCTGCTGCACGGCCTGCGTGGGGCTGAAGCCGATGAGGCCGACCTCGCGCGTGACCGGGTTCCCCTGCTCGTCGACCTCGGGGGCGCCGCGCTGGCCGATGACGGCCTGCTCCGTGAGCACGGGCGTGATGGCCAGCGTCTGGCGGGCGCCACCGCGCTCCACGACGACGTCGAGCTCCTTGCCCGCGGACACCTGGACCGTGCTCGTCACCTGGTCCCACGCGGTGACCGGCGTGCCGTCGATGCTGACGATCGTGTCGCCGGGCTGGAGGCCGGCCGCCGCGCCCGGGGCCTCGGGGGCGCCGGCGGGGCAGGTGGCGGCGTCGGCGGAGGCGGTGGATCCGGCGGGCACGATGCACGCGTTCACCTGGCCGACCGTGGTGGTGGGCGTCGTGACGCCGAAGCCGCAGAGCACGATCGCGAACAGCACGATCGCGAGGAGGAAGTTCATCGCCGGGCCGCCGAGCATGATGACCATGCGCTTCGGGACGGGCAGCTTGTAGAACGCGCGGTCCTCCTCGTCGCCGACGCTCTCGGCGCTGGCCTGACGCGCGTCCTGCACGAGGAGGTCGAAGAAGCCGCGGCCGGCGCGGTCGTCGCCGTCGGGGGCGGCCGGGGATGCGGCGTCGGCGCCGCGGCGGCTGTCGGGCCCGACGAGCTGCGCGATCCCCGTGCTGCTCGTGCCGGCGCGCGAGCTCTGCGGCGGGAACATGCCGATCATGGAGATGTAGCCGCCGAGCGGGATGGCCTTCACGCCGTACTCGGTCTCGCCCCTGCGGCGGCTGAAGATCGTCGGCCCGAAGCCGATCATGTACTGCGTGACGCGCACGCCGAAGAGCTTCGCGGGCACCAGGTGCCCGACCTCGTGGAGGCCGATGGACACGGCGACGCCGACCACGATGATGAGCACCCCGAGGATGTAGAGGAAGACGCCGTCCATGGTGGGAGAGGCTACCTCCCGGACCCTGGGCGGACGCCGCCGTGGCGCGGATCCGCAGGCAGCCAGTCGCCGAGGACGGCCCGCGTCGGGCGGGCCGCGCTCAGGAGCCCCGGGCTAGTCTGGGAGCCCGTGACGAGAGGTGCGCCCATGCCCGGAGAACGGCCCGACCCGCTCGCCGGCACCCTGCTGGCCGGCCGCTACCGCATCAGCGGTCTGCTCGGACGCGGCGGCATGGCCACCGTGTACCGCGCATCCGACGAGACGCTCGGCCGCGAGGTCGCCGTCAAGGTCTTCGCGACCGACTCCGCCGACCCCGCCGAGGTCGAGCGCCAGGAGGGCGAGGTGCGCATGCTCGCGGGCCTCAGCCACCCCGGCCTCGTGACCCTCTTCGACGTGGGCGACGATGTGGTCCGCGACCGCGTGCTCGCCTTCATCGTCATGGAGATCGTCGACGGCACCACGCTCGCCGACCGCATGAAGGAGGGGCCGCTGCCCGGCCCCGAGGTCGCGCGCATCGGCGGGATCCTGAGCGACGCGCTCGGCTACATCCACCGCCGCGGCGTCGTGCACCGCGACGTGAAGCCCGCGAACGTGCTGCTCGCGCGCCCCGAGGAGGACGACGAGCCGGCCGCCGCCAAGCTCACCGACTTCGGCATCGCCCGCCTCGTGGACGGCACGCGCCTCACGTCGACCGGATCCATCGTCGGCACCGTGAGCTACCTCAGCCCCGAGCAGGCGCTCGGCGAGGACGTGGGCGCCCCGACCGACGTGTACGCGCTCGGCCTCGTGCTCCTCGAGTGCCTCACCGGCCGCCGCACGTTCCCGGGCACGGCCGCCGAGTCGACGATGGCGCGCGTGGTGCGCGACCCGGAGATCCCCGCGCGCCTCGGCGCCTCGTGGGTGGACCTCCTCGGACGCATGACCCGACGGGATCCGGCGACGCGGCCCACCGCGCGCGAGGTCGCCGCGGAGCTGCGGACCGGGCGAGCGCCCGGGTCCGCGGTGGACGCGCCGACGGCCACGTCCACGCGGGTGATGCCGGCGGCCGCGGCCGCGGCCGCCCACACCGGAGCGGGGGCTGCCGCCGACCTCGCGCCGTCCGCGGATCGGGACGCCCGGACCGAGCGGTTCGCCGCGGCGATGGCCGCGCCCGTCGCGCGCGGCGACGACCCGACGGCGATCACGTCCCCGGCGGGTCGCTCCGGCGCGGATCGCGTCCCGGCGAAGCGCCGCGGCGGCCGGGCCATCAGCATCGCCGTCGTGTCCGTGCTGATCGCGGCGGCGGCGGTCGTGGGCGTCGTCACCGTCCAGTCGCTGCAGACCCACGACACCGCCTACCCGTCGGTCCCCGGTCCCCTCGGCGCCAGCCTCGAGGAGCTGCAGAAGAGCGTGGAGGACGCCCCGTGATCCGCACATCGACCCGCCCGACGCCCGGCTCCGGACGGCGCGCGCTCCGCGGGCGTGCCGTCCTCGGCCTCGCGACCATGACCACCGCCGTGCTCCTCCTCGCCGGCTGCGCGGGATCGTCGACGCCGGAGGACCGCGCGCTCGACGACCTGCAGCAGCGCACGCAGTCCGTCACGCAGTCGTCCGCCGACGGCGACTACGCCAAGGCGCTCGCGCAGCTCGAGGAGCTGCGGGCGGCCGTCGAGGCCGACCTCGCCGACGGATCCATCGACCAGGCGCGGCACGACGAGGTCATCGCGCGCATCGACGCGGTGCGGGCGCAGCTCGAGGCGGCCCGCGACGCGGCGGCGACCACCCCCACGCCGTCGACGTCGCCGAGCCCGTCGCCGTCGCCGTCCCCCTCGCGGACGCCCTCGCCGTCGCCCACGCCGAGCCCGACGCGGACGACGACGCCGGCCCCCACGCCCAGCGCGAGCCCGACGCCGGGCGACGACGGACCCGGCGCCCCGGGCGGCGGGGACGCCGGGCCGGGCGCCCCCGGGAACGGCAACGGCAACGGCAACGGCAACGGCGGGCCCGGCAAGCCGGGGAACGGCTGAGCCGGGGAACGCGCGCCCCGGGCTGAGCGCGCCAGCCCGTCCGGGATCGCGGGTCGGATCCGGGCGATCCGGGCGATCCGCGGCGTCAGCGTGCGGCGTCGGATCCCCGGGAGGGTCGGGTCAGACCCCGAGCACGCGGTCGGCCTCGGCGCGCGCCCAGCGCTCCGCCTCGGCCAGCGACGCGCGCGTGAGCCGGCCGGACGCCGGGGCGTGGGCGTCGACGACGCGGCGGATGGTGTCGACGATGTCGAGGAACCCCGCCCGTCCCGCGTGGAACGCCTGCACGGCCTGCTCGTTCGCCGCGTTGTAGACGGCCGGGTACGTGGATCCGGCGGCCCCCACCTGCTTGGCGAGCAGCACGGCGGGGAACGCGTCGTCGTCGAGCGGCTCGAAGGTCCACGTCGCGGCGCGGGTCCAGTCGATGGGCACGCCGACGTCGTGCATCCGGTGCGGCCAGTTCAGCCCGAGGGCGATGGGGAGGCGCATGTCCGGCGGGGACGCCTGCGCGAGCGTCGACCCGTCGATGAACTCGACCATGGAGTGGATCATCGACTGCGGGTGCACGACCACGTCGATCCGCTCGTACGGCACGTCGAACAGCAGGTGCGCCTCGATGACCTCGAGGCCCTTGTTGACGAGCGTCGACGAGTTCGTCGTGATGACGAGGCCCATGTCCCAGGTGGGGTGCGCGAGCGCCTCGCGCGGGGTGACGTGGGCGAGCTCGGCGCGCGAGCGGCCGCGGAACGGGCCGCCCGACGCGGTGACGACGAGGCGCCTGACCTCCTCGGCCGTCCCGCCGCGGAGCGCCTGCGCGATGGCCGAGTGCTCCGAGTCGACGGGGACGAGCTGGCCGGGCGCCGCGAGACCGCGCACCAGCTCGCCGCCGACGATGAGCGACTCCTTGTTGGCGAGGGCGAGGGTGCGGCCCTCCTCCAACGCGGCGAGCGTGGGGCCGAGCCCCACGGATCCGGTGATGCCGTTGAGCACCACGTCGGCATCGACCGAGCGGATGAGCTGCTCGGCCTCGTCCGCCCCGAGGGCCGTGTGCTCGACGCCCGCGACGCGCGCCTGCTCGGCGAGCGCCTCGCGCTTGCTGCCGGCGCCCAGCCCCACCACCTCGAACAGCTCCGGGTGGCGCGCGACGACCTCGAGGGCCTGCACGCCGATGGAGCCCGTGGATCCGAGGATGATGACGCGGCGCACGGCTCGTCCTACTGGGCCGGAGCGGACTGGGTGCCGAGGATGTCGACGACGAACACGATGGTGTCGGTGCCGCCGATGTCCGCGCCGGAGCCCTTGTCGCCGTAGCCGTCGGCGGGCGGGATGATCGCGATGACCTGCGAGCCGACCTTCTGGCCGACGAGCGCCTTCGTGAAGCCGGGGATGACGCCGCTCGTCTGGAACGAGACGGGCTTGGCGCCCTTGTCCCAGCTCGAGTCGAAGACCTTCTTGGTGTTCCAGTTGATGCCCGTGTACTGCACCGTGACGTTCGCGCCGTCGGTGACCTCGGCGCCGTCGCCGACCTTGAGGTTCGCGATCTTCGTCTCCGTCGGCGGTGCCGCGTCCGGGATGGTGATGGTGGGCGCCCCGTTGTCCGCGAGGGTGACCGTGGGGAAGCCCTCCGGCGCGGGCTGGTCCGCGCCGTCGGCGCGCGTGGGGACCTGGCTGAGCACGTCGACCACGATGACGATGGGGTCGTCGGCGCCGAGGCCGAGCGTCGACGCCTGCTCGGCGGCGAATCCGTCGGCGGCAGGGACCACCGCGACGATGCGCGATCCGACCGTGGTGCACTCGACCGCGCGGACGACGCCGGGGACGAGCGCGCTGTCGTCGAGCGTGGCCGGGAGCGGGGAGTCCGCGTTGTAGGCGAGCTGCGCGATGGCCTCGCCGGTCGTGCCGTTGTAGGCGGCGAGCGCGATGTTCGCGGTGGCGCCCGCGCCGACCTCCGCGCCGTCGCCCTGCGTGACGACGGTGCGCTCGGTCGTGTCGACCGTGAGCGGGGCGTCGACCGTGACCTCGGGGGCCTTGCCGAAGTCCCCGGAGACCTTGACCGACTTCGACGCGTCGCCCGAGGGCGTGTCGATGCAGGAGGCCCCCGCGGTGCGCGCGCCGGCCGTCGGGCTCGCGGACGGATCCGCGTTCGGCGTGCCGCTGCTGGAGCAGGCGGACAGCGCGAGGATGGCGGCCGCGGCCAGGGTGAGGGGGATGCGTCGCTTCACGTGAGTCGCTTTCGTCGGCGCGCCGGACGCACCAGGTTTGTGGGAGGGACTCGCACAGTCTGCCCGACCCGGCCGGGGTCCGCCTGACAAGCGCGGACGCGACGGCACGCATCCGCTCGCCGGGCGCGCGACGCGGCGCGTCGGATCAGGCGCCCGCGTCGGCCGCGAGCACCGTGCGCGGCTCGTGGCGCACGGGGAAGTTGACGCTGGACGCGATGAAGCAGCGCTCGGATGCGCCCGCGTGCAGCGAGGTCGCGAGCTCGACGTGCGCGGGATCCCGCACGGTGACGACGGGCCGCAGGGTGACCTCGACGAAGTGCCCGCCGCCGTCGTCCGTCTGCCGCATGGTGCCGGTGGGCTCGTCGCGGTAGTCGACGACGACCACGCCCGCCATGGCGGCCGCGTGCAGGTAGCTGAGCAGGTGGCACTGGGCGAGCGCGGAGATGAGGGTCTCCTCGGGGTTCCAGCGGTCGACGTCCCCGCGGAACGGGCGGTCGGCCGATCCGAGCAGTTCGGGCTTCCCCGCGGCGCGCACGACGTGGTCGCGACCGTAGGAGCGGTAGTCCGACGTGCCGGATCCACGGTCGCCGGTCCACTCGAGGGACAGGGCGTACCGGTGCTCGATCTGCATGGGCCCACGCTAGCGAACGGGGCCTCGGGCCCTCCCGATCCCGCTGCCCGCGCGGGTAGGCTCGCCGGATCATGACAGACACCCTCGACTCCGCCCGCGCCGGCGCCCCTGCCGGCTCCGCCTCCGACTCCCCCGCCGCGCCCGACCGCGACGCGCGCCCGCAGGTGCCGCAGGAGCGACGCATCGTGACGGAGATCCCCGGCCCGCTCTCGCGCGAGCTGCACGAGCGCCGGAAGCGCGTGGTGCCGCCCGGCGTCTCCTCCCTCCTCCCCGTCTACATCTCCCGCGCGCACGGCGCGATCGTGGAGGACGTGGACGGCAACCGCTTCATCGACCTGGGCGCCGGGATCGGCGTGACCACCGTCGGCCACACGCGCCAGGAGGTCGTGGACGCCGCGACCGCGCAGCTCGGCGACGTGATCCACACGCTCTTCACCGTGACGCCGTACGAGGAGTACGTGCGCGTGGCGGAGCTGCTGGCGGAGCACACGCCCGGCACGCACGAGAAGCGCACGGTGCTCGTGAACTCGGGCGCGGAGGCCGTGGAGAACGGCGTGAAGATCGCGCGCAAGCACACCGGCCGCCGCGCGGTGGCGGTGCTCGACCACGGGTACCACGGCCGCACGAACCTCACCATGGCCATGAACTACAAGGCGTCGCCCTACGGCACCGGCTTCGGACCCTTCGCGGGCGACGTGTACCACGCACCGAGCTCGTACCCGTATCACGACGGCCTCTCGGGCGCCGAGGCCGCGGCCCGCACCATCTCGTACCTCGAGAAGCGGATCGGCGCCACCGACCTCGCGTGCGTCGTCGCGGAGCCCATCCAGGGCGAGGGCGGCTTCATGGTGCCCGCCGACGGCTTCCTGCCGGCGCTCCAGGAGTGGTGCACGGCGAACGGCGTCGTCTTCATCGCGGACGAGATCCAGTCGGGGCTCGCGCGCACCGGCCGCTTCTTCGCCAGCGAGCACCTCGGCCTCGTGCCCGACCTCGTGCTGACGGCCAAGGGCATCGCGGGCGGCCTGCCGCTCGCGGGCGTGACCGGCCGCGCCGAGATCATGGACTCCGCCCTCCCGGGCGGGCTCGGCGGCACGTTCGGCGGCAACCCCGTGGCCGCGGCGGCCGCGGTCGCCGTGTTCGAGGCCATCGAGACGCACGGCCTGCTCGCGGAGGCCACCCGCATCGGCGACCACCTGCACGGGGCGCTCACCGAGCTGCAGCGGGAGCACGACATCATCGGCGACGTGCGCGGCATCGGCGCGATGATCGCCATCGAGCTCGTGCAGCCGGGCACCGGATCCACCACCAAGGAGCCGAACGCGGACGCGGTGGCGGCGATCGCGGCGTACTGCCACGCGCACGGCGTGATCATCCTCACCGCCGGCACGTACGGGAACGTGCTGCGCTTCCTGCCGAGCCTCGCGATCGCCGAGGAGCTGCTCGACGACGCCCTCGGCGTGATCGCCGACGCGTTCCGGGCGCTCTGATGGCGACGGCCGTCGAGACGATCCCCGTCCGGGGCGCCGTGGAGCTCGCGGTGCTCGAGCGCAGCGGCTTCGTGGAGTCGCGCCACATCGGGGCGGCCGTCGTGCTGTCGCCCGCCGGCGAGGTGCGGCGCGAGGTCGGCGACGCGACCACGCCCGTCTTCCCGCGCTCGAGCATGAAGCCGTTCCAGGCGCTCGCGGTGCTCGCGAGCGGCGCCGAGCTCACCGAGGAGGAGCACGTGCTCGCGACGGCCAGCCACGCGGCCACCGCCCGGCACGTGGAGGTCGTGCGCGGGATCCTCGCGAAGGCCGGGCTCGACGAGTCCGCGCTGCGCTGCCCTGCCGACTGGCCGCTCGACCGGGCCGCGCGCGACGAGCTCGTGCGCGCGGGGATCCCCGCGTCGCCGATCTCCATGAACTGCTCCGGCAAGCACGCCGCGATGCTGCTCGCCTGCGTGACGAACGGCTGGTCGACCGACGACTACCTGCACCCGGACCACCCCCTGCAGGTGCGGATCCGCGACGTGGTCGAGCGCTTCACGGGCGAGCGGATCGCCACGACGGGCATCGACGGGTGCGGCGCGCCCGTGCACGCGATGTCGTTGACCGCGCTCGCGCGGGGGATCCACCGCATCGCGACCTCCGCGCCCGGCTCGCCGTTCGCCCTGTACCGGCACGCGGCGGCGCTGACCGCGGCCGTGCGCGCCCACGGCTGGGCCATCGACGGACCCGGCCGCGCGAACACCGTCGTGATCGAGCGGCTCGGCCTGTTCGCCAAGGGCGGGGCCGAGGGGATCATGATCATGACCGCTCCCGACGGCACGACCGTGGCCTCGAAGACGCTCGACGGCAGCCTGCGGGCGTCCACCATCGTGGCGCTCGAGCTGCTGGCCGAGGCGGGCGCGATCTCGCGGGACGACGTGGAGCGCGTGCGCCCCGAGCTCGACCTCCAGGTGCTCGGCGGCGGCGTGCCGGTGGGCGAGATCCGCGTGTCGCCGACGCTCATCGGCTGACACCGGCCGCGTGAGCGCGGCCTCCGACGGCTGGCGCCGCCGCCTCTGCCGCGCCTGCCTGCGCGGGCTCGCCCGGCGGCCAGGGCGCCTCCGGGGGCCACGAGCACCGACGGACGTCGCCATCCGGGGTGACCCGCCAGGCCCGCCCGGGGATCGGCGCGAGCGGCGGCGGCACCGTGCGGAGGCGGAGGAGCGTGCGCGCGTCCCGTGGCGTGCAGCCATCCAGGACGATGTCGCCCGTGCGCCGGAGGTCCGCGAGGAGCGGGCCGCGCATCAGCCAGGCGTCGGGATCCCCGACCACGACCCGGGGGCGTGCACCGCGGAGGCTGCCGTCGTGCACGCCCGGGCGGACGGCGGCGTGCGGGCGGACGGCGGCTGGCGCGCCGACGCCATCCACGACCGCGGCGGGGAACGGCTGGTCCGAGGACCAGGCCGGAGGGAGCCGGGCCGCCTCGACCGCGTCGATCCCGGTCTCCCGGAGGCGCGCGACCGCCCCGACGGGTGACGGCGTGACGAGCGCGTGGACGGCCCCGCCTGCGAGGACCACGCGGGGCGCGGGGTCGACGAGCCCCGGCGGGCCGGACGCCTCGGCGAACCGGCCGGAGGACACCTCGACCGCGGGCGGCCGGGCCACCTGGATGCGCTCGCCGCGCCACTCCCCCGCACCCGGCGTCGCGCGGGCGTCGAAGAGGCGGCTCTCGCCACCCGCCAGCACGTGCTCCTGCCTGCTCGGGAGCGGGAGGACCACGGGCGGCCCCGCGGCAGCCGCCACCGCCTGGAGCGGTCCGCCCGCCCGACGACCCGAGACGGCCAGCGCCGCCCCGGCGTGCGGTCCCTCCCGGACGACCGCGGCCAGCCCCTCGAGCAGGGCGGCCTGGTGCTCGGGCTCCAGGCGGGAGACGGCGACGTCGAGGTCGTCGGCCAGCACGACGAGGGGCACGCGCGGGCCGCGCGGATCGCGGATGCGGGCGAGGACGGCGGCGATCGCGTCCCAGCAGCCCTCCGCGTCCGCGGGCACGGGGAGCACCTCGAGGCCGGCGGCCGCGGCCGACGCCCCGATGGTGCGCAGGCACGTGCTGCGGCCGGATCCCGGACCGCCGACGACGAGCAGGTGGCCGTCGGCCGCCGGGCACCACACGGCCGTCGCCCGCCGCTGCTCCGCGGGCAGGTCGACGAGGGCGAACGGGACCGCGGGGGCACCGCTGTCGGGCGTCGCGGACCCGTTCCGCTCGAGGGGCGGCACCGTGGCGAGGTCGGCGAACGGGACCGACGCGGGCAGCGGATCCAGCCACGGGCGCGGGACGGGAGCGGCCGTCGCGCGGGCGGCGGCGATGCGGGCCAGATCGGCGGGCGTCGTGACCGCCACCTGGAAGGGGCGCGCCGGCACGCCGTGCGCTCCGACGAGGCACCGGCCCACGGGTGCGTCGGCGAGGCGCGCCGCCTCGACCGTGCCGAGGAGCGCCCGGCTGTCGGCGTCGTTGTTGACGCGGAGGGAGAGGCGGAGGTCGCAGTTGGCGAGCACCGCGTCGCGCACGACACCGGCGGGGCGCTGGGTGCAGAGCACCAGGTGCATGCCGAGCGAGCGGCCCCGCGCGGCGATGTCGGCGACGACCTCGTGCAGGCCGTCCTGGTCGGCGAGGAGGGCGGCGAGCTCGTCGACGACGATGACGAGGCGCGGCAGGAGGCCCGCCGCGGCCGGGTCGTCGATGTCGCGCGCACCGGCGTCGCGGAGCACGCGCTCCCGATGCCGGACCTCCGCGCGCAGGCTCTCCAACGCGCGGCGCGCGCCCTGGCCGTCGAGGTCGGTGACGAGGCCGACGGCGTGCGGCAGCACGAGCAGCGGGTCGAACGCCGCGCCGCCCTTGAAGTCGACGAGGAGCACGGTGACCTCCTCCGGCGGATGCGCCGCGGCGAGCGCCGCCATCCACGTGACGAGGAGCTCGCTCTTGCCGCTGCCGGTGGTGCCCGCGACGACCGCGTGCGGGCCGTCCGCGACGAGGTCGACGGCCACGGGTCCCGCGTGCCCGACGCCGATGGTCGCCGCCAGCGTGCGCGGACGACGCGCAGGTGCCGCGGGCTGGCCGACGTCGGGGCCACGGGCCGGGCCGCTCGCCGGCGCCGGGGAGGAGGCCGCCCCGACCGGCAGATCCGCGAAGGGCACGCGCACCGGGAGCGGTGCCCGCGCCGCCGCGAGCCCGCGCCGCCGCGCGAGGTCGGCGAGCTCGTCCGCGAGGCGCTCCACCTCCGTGAGCGACACGAGGTCGGGACGCACCAGGCCGGTGCGGGTGAGCCGGGGTGACGGGAGGATGCGCTCGACGTCCGGTGGCAGCGTGTGCGCAGCGGGCGCCGAGGCGGGCGCGTCCGTGCCCTCGGACACGGTGTCGGCCGCGAGGATCCGCGCCGTGCCGGGGCTGCGGACGTCGAGCACCGTGCGGCACGCGGCCGGGAGCGACTCGACGCGCGGCGCCGCGGCGAGCACGACCTCGCGCGTGCCGAGCACGAGCCGGATCGCCCCGGCACCCGGCTCGCCGGGGGCGGGGCCCGTCGCGGCCGGGCCGTCCGGGCCGGGCACCTCCTCGCGCAGCCCGCCTGCCGCGTGCGGGAGCCGCTCGAGCCAGTCCCACTCGGGCCCGGCCGGGCGGGAGGCGATGCGGAGGTCGTCCGGGGGGAGGGCGTGCACGAGCTGGACGACGACGCCACGCAGCACCGGCGCGACGAGGGCGGGGACGCCACGCAGCCCGAGGCCGCCGGCGGCGGAGACGAGGACGGGCGCGTCGGGGACCCAGCGGACGAGATCCGCCCACCGCCCCGGGCGGTGCCCCGCGGCGCGGGCGCCCGGGACGACCGCTGCGGACCGGGCGTGCCCCGGTGCGCCCCGATCGCGAGGCAGGGTCGCGCACCGCCGCAGGAGGCGCCGGAGCGCCCCGGCGCCGTCCCGGCAGTCGGCGGCGGGCACGAGCGCGTCCGGATCGCCCCGCCAGACCATGCCGCTCGACACGTCGCCCGTGCCGAGCACGATGGGGAGCGCGCCGTCGACGCCCGGATCCGCCCGCCAGAGGAGGGCGGGGTTGGCGCTGCCGTCGAGGATCTCGCGCGCGGACGCAGCGCGCGATCGCAGGGTGGCGCGGGCGGCCGCGAGCCGCGCCCGCACCTCGACGTGCAACCGCGCGACCGCGGCGCGGGACTCGCGGTCGACGCGGCGGGCCGCGCGGCGGCCGGAGATGCGCTGGTCCGCGACGCCCGCGACCGCCACCACCGGCCCGAGCGCCGCGAACAGCAGCGCGTACGGCGAGCGGGTGACCGCCCAGACGGCGACGCTGACGACGAGGGGCGCCGCCACGCCGAGCACGGGGAACGGCGGCGGCGGAGCGGGCGCGGGCGACGGGGGCGGGGCGATGTCCACCGGGCGAGGACACCATGCGCGCGGTGACGCCAGGGTGGGCCGGCCACGCGCCGGGGACGGACGGCGCGACCGCGCCCTGGGGAGGAGCCGTCAGGGCCGGGGAGGACGCCGCCCCGGCCGCGCACCCGGCCCGCGTCCGCGCGCACCCCGCGCACCCCGCAGCGACGCGAGCGACACCATCGCCCGGAGCCGCTGCCGACGGGTCCTGCCCGCGTCCATGCGCACGGCGAGCTCGTCGGCGCGGCGCCAGGCGGCGTCGGCCAGCGGATCCGGCACGTCGCCCGGCGCGAACGCCGACTCGTCGGCCACGTCCGCGAGCCCGCGCGCACCGCCCACGCCCACGAGCCGCGCCACCTCGCGCCGGGTGGCCGCGACGGGAGGCACGAGGCCGCGGTCGAGCGCGCCGTCGTGGAACTCGTCCCAGGCGCCGCCGACCCGGTCGCGGGCCGCGTCCGCCCGGCGCCGCCGATGCCGGCGCGCGGCCTTCGCGCCCACCACGGCGAGGAACGGCGACGCCGCGAGGCCGAGCCCGAGGAGCGACCAGCCCGCGACGCGCACGGCGGCGAGCACGGCCTGCAGCGCGGGATCCGCCTCCGGCCGGTCGTCGCGGCTCGCGTCCGGCGGCGTGCGGTCCTCGGGCTCGGCCTGCTCCTCGACCGGCGGCGGCAGCACGGTCTGCGGGCGCGCGACCTCGGTGGGCTCGTCGGGCAGGGCGTCGGGGACGTCGCGGACGGGCGGGTTCGGATCCACCGCGACCCAGCCGGACGACGCCGTGTCGACCTCGACCCAGGCGGTGACGTCGGACCCCCGGATCGGCACCGGCCCGCCGTCGGCCTCCCGCACGGCCGCCTCGCCCGGCGCGAAGCCCATCACGACGCGGACCGGGAAGCCGATGTCGTCGGCGATGAGGGCCGCCGCGACCGCGTACTGCTCCGCGTCGCCGAGCATGGGGCGCGTCGTGAGGAGCTCCGCGATCCGCTCGGCCGAGTGGCCCGACCGGCTGAAGGGCGCGTCGCCGACGCCGTGGCTGACGTAGCCGTCGGCGCGGAGGGACGAGACGGCGGCCACGAGCTGCGCGCCGGGCGACGCGGACGTGCCGGCCCCCGCGTCCGTGCCACCCGCCGTCGCGCCGTCGGGAGCCGCGGTGGACGCCTGCACGCGCGCGGCGACCTCGTCGGGCACGCCCGTGGGTCGCGGGGCCACCGCGTCGCCCGGGCGCTCGTCGGCGAGCGCCTCGAGCGGCGGCGTCGACGCGACGACGGCCTCGATCTCGTAGGCGTCGCCCGCGGCGAGCCCGCCGATCACGGCGCCGGTGGCGGTCGCGTCGTCGTAGTAGAAGGAGTCGGCGAGGCGCCCGCCGTCGTCGCCCGCGAACGCGATGCGCTCGAGGCGGCCCGCACCCGGCAGCCACACGCCGCGGTAGGCGTCGACGACGACGTCGAGGGTGACGTCGTCGCCGACCACGCCCGTCTGGTCGAGCCGGTACGGCACGCGCGCGAACGTGCCGGAGGCCTGGCCCGTGCGCGACGCGTCGACGCTGCCGCGCGCGCCGCCCGTGCCGTAGACGACGCCGTCGTAGGTGTCGAGCGCGGCGAGGCGCACCCGTCCTCCGGCCGGGAGGCCCGCCACCGTGAGCAGCGTGTCGTCCACCGTCGGCGCCTTCCAGTAGGTGCGGAAGGACGAGAGGGGGCTGACCTGCTCGCGCGGGTCGAACGGCTGCTCGACCGTGGAGCGGAGGCCCGTGCGGGACGCGTCGGGCGGGGCGGCGGCCGTGGCGGCGACGCCCGCGACCAGGGCGGCCGCGAGCACGACGACTGCGGAGATCCCGGCGCGCGTGCCCGAGCGGCGCCGGTCGGACGCCGACTCCACCGGGATCCCCGCCTGCCGGCCGAGGCGGCGGACCGCGCGGTGGCGCCGACGCCAGCGGCAGCGCGCGATCCACAGCAGCGCGGCCGCGAGCCACGCCAGCGCGACCGGGACGAGGAGCCCGGTGGTCTCGGGCGCGTCGGGGCCCTGGCTGCGGTCGGGGCCGAGGGCGGCCGCGACGACGAGGATCACGAGGGAGGGGATCACCGCGAGCTCGGGCCGCGGGGTGCGCAGCGCGACCGACACGCCGATCACGGATCCCAGCAGCACGAGCGCGAACGCGGGCACGAGCAGCGCCTGGTAGTCGCCGACCGGGAGCGCGATGGTCACGAGCCGCACGACGCCGAGGGACGCGCCCTCGACGAGCTCGCCGAGGCCCGCGAGCGTGGGCCGCCAGCCGTCGACCGCGCCGGTCGGCACCGCGAGCGGCACGCCGAGCGCGAGGAAGGCCACCAGGATCGCGGACGCCACGACCGCGCTCCCCCAGCGGAACCGGGCGCCCGCGATCGGGACGAGCGCGCCGGCGACGAGCGTGACCCCCGTCATGCGCACGAACGACGCGTCGCGGTAGACGGGCCAGAACGCGGCGGCGGCGACACCGGTGAGGAGCGTGATCGCGAGGACGGGGACGAGGGTGCGGCCGGGATCGCGGGATCCGGCGGGGACGCGGGGAGGACGGGCGGCGCCGCGGGCAGCCGGGCGGCCGGCGGTCCCCGGGCTCCCCGCGCCCCGCGCGCTCACGACGCGCTCCGCTGGAGGGCGCCGCGCAGGTCGTCGAGGTAGCCGATGGTGAGGACCGACAGGTCGCCGAGGCGGCGGAGGCCGGGCTCGACCTCGGGGTCGCACACCACCGCGACCACCTGCACGCCGGGCGGGAAGCCGACGGCGGCCGCGCGGATCCGGGCGGGCGCCGCCCCCGTCCCGCAGACGAGGAACACGACCGAGACGCCGGCGACCTCGTCGGCGGCCGCGCGGGCCAGCTCGACGAGCGACGCCGCGCGGTCGGACGCGGCGATCTCGGCGAGGTCGTCGAGGAGGCGGTCGCGCGTGACGGTGGCGAGGCGGCGGAGGCGACCGGAGCGGGATCCGGGCGGGCCGGAGCGCGCCACCGTGCGGGCGAGCCCGGGCAGGGTGGGCGCGGTCGGCGGGCGGCGGGTGCGCGCCCGCCCGGCGGCGCGGTCGGCGCTCGCGACGACCTGGACGGTGCGCGCGTCGGCGATGGCGCGCGCGCCCAGGGATCCGACGACGCTCACGGCCAGCTCGAACTCGGCGTCGGCCGTGGACCCGGCGAGCGCGCCCGCCGCGGACCCGGCCGCGACCGTGGTGCCGCCCGCGGGGACGCCCGCCGAGCCCGCCGCGTCCGCGACCGCCGCGGCCGTGCCGTCCCCGTAGTCGCCCGCGTGCAGCGACAGCGCGACCATGATGTGGCTCCGCCGGGTCTCCTCGAACCGCCGCACCATGTGCACGCCGGTCTTCGCGGTCGAGCGCCAGTGGATGTGCCGCACCGGGTCGCCGGGCACGTACTCGCGGAGCGACTGGAAGGACACGTCGCTGTCGGTGAGGTCGCGCGTGGCGCGGCCCTCGAGGTCGCGGACGAAGCCCGTGCTGGTGCTGGGCATCGCGAGCGTGCGCGGGTGCACGAGGAGCCGGGTCGCGGCGGCCTCGGCGGACTCGCGTCGCACCAGGCCGATCGGGTCGCCGCGGACGATGCGGGCGGGGCCGAGCGCGATCACGCCGCGCCGGGAGGTGGGCACGACGAACACGTCCTCGTGGGAGTGGCCGTGCGCGAGGGAGGGCACGTGGACCTCGGCGAGGCCGGATCCGACCGGCACCTCCACCGTGAGCCCCACGGCCCGACGGCGCAGCGGGTTGCGCACGGCGACGGTCGCGGGCGCGCGCTCCCCCGCGACCACGCGGTCGCGCGGCAGGCGCAGCGACACCTCGACGCCCGACGACCCGACGAGGTGCAGCAGCGCGATGACCCCGAGGGCGACGCCGGTCCAGGCCACCGCGACGAGCTCGCGCCAGCCGAGCGCGTAGCCGACGGCGCCCGCGACGACCGCGGCCAGCGCGACGACCCGGCCGAGCGGGGTGACGACGGCGACGAGGCGCGCGAGCGCGTTCCGCGGCGGCACGGCGTCGGCGGGCGGCGGGACGGCACCGGGCGCGGCGGAGGGCACGGGCGCGGCGGCGGGATCCGGGGCGGCGGCCCGGCCGCGCGCCCCGACCGCGCTCATCCGGCCGGCCGCGCGCCCGCGGCGTGGGAGCCCGCGGCACGCCCGCCGGTCCCCGACGCCGCACCCGCGTGCCCGTCGCGCGGCGGCGCGGTCTCGATCAGGATCTGCGACAGCACGCTCGTGGGCGTCACGCCGTCGAACTCGGCCTCGGGATCCAGCAGCAGGCGGTGCGCGAGCACGGGCTCGGCGAGCGCCTTCACGTCGTCGGGCACCACGTAGTGCCGGCCGTCGGCGGCGGCCCAGGTGCGGGACGCGCGCACGAGCGCGAGGGCGCCGCGCACGCTCGCCCCCAGCCGCACCTCGGGCGCCGTGCGGGTGGCGTCGACGAGCCGCACCACGTAGTCCGCGACCGCGGGATCCACGTGCACGGTCCCCGCGCGCTCCTGCAGCGCGCGCACGGACGCGGCCGTCGCGACGGGCGCGAGCGTCACGTCGTGGGCGCTGACGGCGGCGCCCTGCAGGATCCGCAGCATCGACTCGTGGTCGGGGTACCCGATGGAGGTGCGCAGCAGGAACCGGTCGAGCTGCGCCTCGGGCAGCGCGTAGGTGCCGGCCTGCTCGATCGGGTTCTGGGTGGCGATGACCATGAACGGGTGGCCCACGTCGTAGGGCGTGCCGTCGACCGTGACGCGGCCCTCCTCCATCACCTCGAGGAGCGCCGACTGGGTCTTCGGGCTCGCGCGGTTGATCTCGTCGGCCAGCACGATGCTCGCGAACACCGGACCGCGGTGGAACTCGAAGTCGCCCGTGCGCTGGTCGTAGACGCTGACGCCCGTGATGTCGCCGGGCAGCACGTCGGGCGTGAACTGCACGCGGCTGTGCGTGCCGTCGACGGTCTGCGCCATGGCGCGCGCGAGCGAGGTCTTGCCGGTGCCGGGCACATCCTCGAGCAGGAGGTGCCCGCCCGTGACCATGGCGGTGAACGCGAGGCGCACCACGTGCGACTTCCCGAGCAGCACCTGCTCCACGTTGCGCACGAGCCGCGCGAACTCGTCCTGGAAGGCGCGGGCCTCGTCGGCGGTCATCGTCATGGGGTGGTGCCTCTCGGGTGCGGCCTCGGGTCCGGCGTCGGAGCCGCGGGAACGGCCGTCATCCTCGGTGGGCGTACGTGTACAGCGTGCCCGAGTTCGCGGTGACGCGCACCTCCAGGATCCGCTCACCGCCCGCGGGGACGCGGCAGGATCCGGCGGCGCCGGACGACGCGTCGGTCCACGCGCCCTGGCCGCCGCAGCGCCACTCGCTGCGCGCGTACCCGCCGCCGTCCGCGACGCGCGCGCCGCGCCCGGCGGCCGGCGGCATCGAGGTCCAGGAGAAGGTCGTGACGCCGGCCTCGTCGGTGGTCGAGCGCACGTCGCCCGCGCGCGCGTCGACGGCCGTGCCGGCGGAGACGGGATCCGACCAGCCGCTCGAGCGCGGGCGCCCGTCCCCGGAGTCCTCGACCACGCGCACCTGGATCGTCGCGCCCGTGCCCGTGCGCGGCAGCGTGAGGGCCTGGCCGACGCCGACGGGAACGCCGTCGCCCTGCCCGTCGACCCGGTACAGCAGCTGCGCGGACGCGGACGCGCTGCCCGGCCGGTAGCTCGCGTCGGCCAGCACCGCGCGGAAGACGCCGTCGTCCGCGCGGCCGGGGCTCGGCAGGTCGACGCGGACGACGGGCGTGGAGGGCGCCGTGCGCGGCGTGAGCTGGCCGGCCTCGACGACCGTGCAGCCCTGGCTGTTGGCGGCGAGCACCGCGAAGGCGACGGGCTGGTCGGGGGCGAGGCCCGTGAAGACGTGGCTGGTCGCGCCGCCCACCTCGACCGCGGGTCCGTGCTCCGCCGACCACGGCGACACGCCCTCGGTCGGCACGGAGCAGCCGGGCGCGGATCCCGGGGCGTACGCGGCGGCGAGGTAGCGGATCCCGTCGACGCCCCGGCCCTGGAACGCCGGCCACGAGACGGTGACGCGCGTCTCGTCGGCCGGGTCGGCCACCGCCGCGGGCGCGCCGGTCGCGGTCGGGGCGCCGCGCGGCGTGCCGGTCGCGGTGGCAGCGAGCCACGCGGTCGCGTCCTGCACCTGGGCGCTGTTGCGGGCGGCCACGGAGACGGCGACGGGGACCTCGGCGACGAGCGACGGATCCCGCACCTCGACGCTCGTGGCGTCGGCGGCGACCTGCCGGGCGATGCCGCCCACGCCCACGACGTACTGCGTGACGGGGCTCGACGACGACGGCACGGCCGACGGCTGCCACGAGAGGCGCAGCCCGTCGACGAGCGGCTCGACGGCGAGGCCGGCGGGCGCGGCCGGGAGCACGTCCGACCACAGGCCCGAGATCGACGCGGGCTCCGAGGCGCCCACGCCGTTCACGGCCGACACCTCCACCTGCACCGAGTTCGCGGGGCCGTTCCCGGGCGTCGGCACGGTGCAGGTCGTCGACGGGCAGGTGACGGTCGCGGTCGCCGTGCCGCCGCGGAGCACGCGCACCTGGTAGCCGGTGATGGCGGATCCGTTGAAGGCGCCCGGCTCGAAGGCCACCGTGACGGACCGGTCGGCGAAGCCGGAGGCGCGGAGCGCCGAGACCGGTCTCGGGCGGTCCTGCACGTGGATCACGACGGTGCCGAACGCGGCCCGCCCCGCGTCGCCCGTGGCGTCGCGCACCTCGTACTGCACGCGCACGTCGCCGGGCTCGGCGTCCGCGGACGCGCGCACGGCGAGCGTGGCGCGGTCCTCCGACGGCGTGACGGTCACGCCGGACAGGCTCGCGCCGTCGGCGCCGCGGATGGAGGCGACCGTGAGCGGCGTGCCCGGGAAGGGGTTGCCCGCCTGGTCGTTGGCGAGCACGTCGATCGAGGTGGAGGATCCGCGGGTGACGATGCCCTCGTCGGTCGCGGGCTGGGCGAGCGGGCGCGTCGACGGCACGACGCGGAGGTCCACGCGGCCGGCGCGGCCGGTCTGCGTGGCGTCGCGGACGCTCACCGGGAACGACGCGGCCGCGCCCGTCGCGACGCCCTCGTCGGCCGAGATGCGCAGCGTGCCGCCGTCGATCGCCGCGCGGAACCCGGCGGCGACGGCCCCCTCCAGCGCGAACGCGAGCTGCCCGCGGTCGTCCTGGTACGGGTAGGTGGTGAGGCGGCCGAGGTCCACGTCCTTGGACTGCCCGGGCTCCAGGTCGATGACCGCGCCCGTGAACACGGGCGGCTGGTTCTCGGTGGGCGTCACCGTGATCGGCAGGACGAGCGCGGCCGTGCGCCCGCCCGCTCCCGATCCGTCGGTCACCGTGAAGGAGATCGCCGCCGGCCCGAAGTACCCCGGCTCGCTCCGGTACGCGACGGTGTCCTCGTCCACGAGCTCCACGGGCCCGTCGGCGTGCGTCGCCGACAGCGAGTTCGGATCCGCGATGCGCACGGCGCGCCCGCCCGCCGCGACCACCTGCTCGTCGAGCTCGACCACGAGCCGCTCGCCGCTCGGGACGGTGGGCCGCGGCTGGCCGACGCGGAGCTGCGGCAGCGTGTCCGCGAAGCCGGGCACCCAGACGAACGCCGTCGCGGAGATCGACGGGTCGTCCGGCTGCGCCACGGTGAACGGGACGATGCGGCGCTCGTCCCCCACCTCGACGCGGATCCGGCCGTCGGGCGTCACGCGCGCCACGTCGTCGTACCCCGCGACCACGGAGAGCACGAGCGACGACGCGTCGCCCTCCGCGGAGAAGACGTTGCGCATCACGTCGACGTCGACGCTCGACCGGTCGAGCACGTCGGAGAGCTGGAGCACCGTGTCGCGCGCGATCGGGCGGGTGGGCGGCGCGGCGGGATCCACGATCACGGTGAGGAACGCCTCGTCGCTGCCGCCGCGCGCGTTGCGCACGCCGTAGACGAAGCCGTAGCGCCCGGCGGCGTCGGGCGCGACGACGCGCACGGTGTCGCCGTCGAGCCCCGCGACGAGCCCCTCGGCCTGCGGCCGCACCGACACGAGCGAGAGCGCGCCGCCGTCCGGGTCCGTGTCGTTGGCGAGCACCTGCACGCGCAGCACGCGGCCGGGCCGCACGGCCACGGTGTCCGCGGTCGCGACGGGGTTCCTGGCGCCCTCGACGCGCGTGCTGATGCCCACGCGGATCGTGCCGGTCGCCCGGGCGCCGAGCCCGTCGACCACGGCGTACGCGAACGCGTCGGTGCCCGTGGAGTAGTCGCCCGCCTGGTAGTCGATCCAGTCCGGCCCGACCTCGACGACCTGGCCCTTCTCCGGCCCGGTGTCCTGCCCGAGGAGCCGCACCGAGTCGCCGTCGGGGTCGATGCCGGTGAGCGGAACGGGGATCCGCACGGTCTCCCCCGCGAGCACGCGCGCCGTCAGCGGGCGCGGCACGGGCGCCGCGTTGGTCGCGACGTCGGCCTCGCGCACGGAGACGGTGAGCGTCGCGGTCGCCCACTGGCCGTCGGGCGCGACGGCCCGGTAGACGGCGGTGTAGTCGCCCGTGCGGTCGGGCGCGAGGTAGCGGAGGCGGTCCTCGCTCGCGACGAGGAGGCCGGCCCCCTCGGGCAGCGGGTCCACGAGCACGGGGTCGAGGCGCAGCCGGTCGCCGTCGGGCTGCTCGTCGTTGGCGAGCACGGGGATGTCGACGGCGTCGCCCACGCGCACGGCCACGCGGTCGTCGGTGGCGACGGGCGGCTGGCGGACGGCCGGCTCGGGCACCTCGATCACGGTGATCACGCCGGTCGCCTCCGCGACGCCGTTGCTCACGCGGTACGCGACGTCCACGGGACCGTCGAGCGGCCGCGTCAGGCTGATCCGCACGAGCCGCTGCCCGACGACCTCCGCGCGCACGCCCACCGCGTCCTCCGGCGAGATCGCGTCGGTGATCACGAGCACGCCGCCCGCGGGGTCGAAGTCGGCCTGGAGCACGTCCACGTCCTGGGTCTGGAGCGCGCGCACGAACACGGTGTGCGGAACGGTCACCGGCCGGCCGTCGGACGCGGGCGCGCCGCGCACCTCCACCCGCACGGTGCCCGTGGCGCTCGTCCGCCCGTCGGTCACGGTGTACTCGAGCAGGTGCGTGCCCGCCTGGCCGCCCTGGAGGCGGAAGGTGCCGGCCTCGAGGTCCGGCGTGATCTGCACCCCGGCGCGCGCGGGCACGGCCGCCAGCCGGATCGCGCCGCTCCCGCCGCGCGCGTGCGTCAGCGGCTCGACCGTGATCTCGCGCCCGAGCGACGCCTGCACGACGAACCCCTCGGCCACGAGCGGCACGTCCCCGGCGCGGCGCACCGTGACGACCAGCGCGCCCGAGCCCTCCTCGCGGCCGTCGGACACCTGCAGCGCGACGGTCCGCGTGTCGCCGCCCGCCCCGGCGTCCGTGTAGACGACGCGGCCCTCGGGCTTCCAGCTGACGGCGTCGGGCGCGGCGACGCTCGCGCGCGTGAGGTACGTCGGATCCCCGTCGGGGTCGTACCAGCCGCCCAGCACGTCGGTCTGCAGCCGGTCGCCCTCCGCGACCGTGCCCGTCGCGGGCCGCACCTGCACGGGCGCCGCGTTCTCGTCGGGCGCGCGGACGGCGACGCGCACGTCGGCCGTCGCGGTGCCGCCGCGTCCGTCGCTCACGACGTAGGACAACCGCACCGTGCCGGTCGCGCCCGCGGCGAGCGCGAGCTGGAGGCCCTGGCCCTCGTCCACGATGTCGACCGCGCCGACCGCCGCGTCCACGGGCGTCACGGAGTCGATCACGAGCACGTCGCCGTTCGGGTCGTGGTCGTTGAGGAGCACGGGCAGCGCGGTCGTGCGGCCCGGGCGCGCGCCGAGGTCGTCGTCGACCGCGACGGGCGGCTGCTGCACGCGGTCGGTCTCGGGCGGCGTGTCCGCCGTGTTCTGCTCGACGACGGTGTCGGAGCGGTCGCGGTCGATGAGGTCCGACCAGTTGTCGATGAGGCCCGCGCCGAGCTGCACGGCCCAGGCGGTGCCGCCGCGCGTGTCGTTGAGCACCACGCGCGCGCCGTCGACGAGGAAGCGCAGGGCGGCCCGCGCGGGCATGGACCCGAGGCCGCTCGTGGATCCCGCCGTCGTGCGGCGCGCGTCCTCCGCGTCCTCGCCCGCGATGGCCGCGGGCGCGAGGCACCGCTGCCAACCGGATCCGTCGGTCCAGCCCGCGTACTCGCAGCCGGCGACGCGGACGGGTCGCGCGGGCTCCCCGCGCACGGCGCCCGTCACGACGACCGGGTCCCCGCCCGCGACGGGCACGTCCACGAGTCCGCCCGAGTGCGCGAGGAGCACGCCGCTGCCCGCCGACGACCCGCGCTGGAGGGCGACGCGCGCGTCGGCGGCCACGGATCCGGCGAGGTCGACCGCCCGGCCGTCGACGAGGAGGGCCCGCGCGTCGGCGTCGTACAGCGCCCAGTGCCCGTCGACGGACGTGAGCGCGAGGCGCTGCCCGGCCGGGCGCCCGGGATCCCCCGCCTGGACGGTCTCGCCGGCGAGGGCCGCCGTCGGGTCGGCGGGCGCGTCGGCCGCCGCGTCCGCGGGCGCGCCGACGGGGCCGACGTCCACCGTCGCCCGCACCGTGTCGTCGGTGGCGGCCTCGATCCGCGACAGCGTGCCCGTTGCGGCCGAGTACACGAGGAGCGTGCCGTCGTCGCCCATCGACGCGACGGCGTCGGCGCCGAGGGTGAGCGTGGGCGGGCTCGCGGCGTCGAACGCCGCGAGGCCCGCGACCGGCACGAGCCACAGCTGGCCCGTCGCGGGCACGAGGATCGCGGCGCGGGATCCCGCCAGCATGACCTCGGCGCCCGCGGGCAGGGGCGCGGTGTCGACCACCTCGCTCGTCGCGTCGTCGACCACGTCGAGGCGGGAGCTGCCGCGGTCCGCGAGCAGCACGGTGGATCCGGCCTGCAGCACGTCGATGTCCTCGCTGCGGGAGTCGACGACGCTGTCGAGCTCGAGCACGGCCGTGTTGGCGCGGCCGATCGCCTGCTGCGCGGAGTTGACGACCCACACGGACCCGTCGTCGAGGTCGACGCGCTGCGCCTGGTAGCCGTCCGAGACGAGCGCGAAGCCCGTGAGGAGGGCGAGCACGACGGCCCCGCCGGTGACGGTCGTCGCGGCCTGGCGGTGGCGGCGGATCCACTCGCGGATCATCGCGGGAGCTCCGCGCACTTCTCGGTCGACGCGGCCCCGGCGATGCCGTCGCGCGTGACCGTGACGCGGATGCAGGCGCGCTCGCCCGTGCCCGCGGCCTCCGACGCGCCCGCCGTCACCCGGAAGGTCGTGTCGCGCTGCGTGCTCGGCAGCCCGCCGTCGCGGACCACCTGGTACGCGTCGTCGGCGCCGAGCCCGGGGTCGCTCCAGGAGAACAGCACGCCGTCGGCGGCGGGGGACGCCTGGATCGCGCCCACGACCGGGATGTCGCGCGTCGCGGTGCCGCCGCCCGACCCGCCGACGAGCACGCCCACGCCCACGCTCGCGGCGATCGCGCCGGCAGCGGCCGCCGCGAACGCGACGCGGTGCCGGGCCAGGAACGCGCGCCGGCCGGGGACGCCCGGTCGCGCCGGGGTGGACGCGCCGACGGGCCCGGATCCGGACCGGCCGAGCGAGGTGGACGCGGATCCCGCGCGCACGGGCTCGGACACGGTCGCCGGCGCCCCGGGACGCGCGGCCCCTCCCGTCGCGCGCACGCCGGCGGGCGCCGCCTTCCGCCGGGCGCGCCGCAGGCCGGGCATGCCGCGCGGCCCGGTCGTCCCCGGATCCACCTGCACGATGCCGCGCACGCGCGTCGGGTCGTCGTCCTCGTCCGCGGAGGCCGCCACGGCCGACGCCCACTCCTCGCTCGCGACCTCGAGCGGCGTCTGCGCGAGCCGCAGCTCCGCCTCCACCGCCTGCAGCTCGCGCACGAACGCGAGCGCCGACTCGGGCCGGGCGTCCGGCTGCCGGGACATCGCGCGGCGCAGCACCAGCTCGAGCCGCTCGGGCACGTCGGCGCGCCCCGTCGGCAGGGGCCGCGCCCGCTGGATCCGCGCCACGAGGTCCACGGGCGCGTTCTGCCCGCCCGGCACCTCGAACGGGCTGCGCCCGGCGAGCAGCGAGTACACCGTCGCCGCGAGCGACCACACCTCGCTCCGCACGGTGCCCGGGCTCTCGTCGGCGAGCACCTCGGGCGCCGACCACGGGATGGAGAGGCCGACCGCATCGGTCGCGGCGGCGTCCTCGAGCGTCGAGGCGATGCCGAAGTCGCTGAGCACCGGGTGCCCGAACGCCGTCGTCAGGATGTTCGCCGGCTTGATGTCGCGGTGCAGCACGCCCGCCCGGTGGGCGGTCTCCACGGCGCTCGCGATGCGGATCCCCACGCGCAGCACCTCCGCGACGCCCAGCGGCTCGCGCCGGTACCGGTCGCTGAGGCTCGACGAGCACAGCTCCATCACGAGGTACGGCCGGCCGTCGGCCGCGACGGACGCCTGGTGCACGGTGAGCACCGAGGGGTGGGCGCTGAGCTGCGCCATGAGGTCGGCCTCGGCGCGGAACATCGCGCGCAGGCGGTCGGTCACGATCTCCGCGAGCATCACCTTCACGGCGACCTGGCGCCGCGGCATGTCCTGCTCGTAGAGGAACACGTCGGCGAAGCCGCCGGAACCGAGGACCGTCACGTAGGTGAACCCCGGCAGCACCGGCGGGGCGGACGGCAGGCGTCTGGCCATGGCCCCCTCTTCGGGTCGGGACCGACGGCAGGGGCTGTTGCGGGCGGCGGATTGATCTCTCGCTGTGAGACGAGTCTAGGTCGCCGATCCGCGCGGGTACACGGGTCGGCGACCTCCGGACGCCCCCTCTTCGGGAGCGACGATCGTGCTGGTCGGGCTAGTCGCGCGGCGGCAGGTCGCGCGCGGGCTGGCCGATGTAGAGCTGCTGCGGACGGCCGATCTTGGTGGCCTGGTCCTCGTTCATCTCGCGCCAGTGCGCGATCCAGCCGGGCAGGCGCCCGATGGTGAACAGCGCCGTGAACATGCGCGTGGGGAAGCCCATCGCCTTGTAGATGACGCCCGTGTAGAAGTCGACGTTCGGGTAGAGCTTGCGCTCGATGAAGTAGTCGTCGGCGAGCGCGACGGCCTCGAGCTCCTTGGCGATGTCGAGCAGCGGGTCCTGGATCCCGAGGGCCGCGAGCACCTCGTCGGCGCTCTCCTTCACGAGGCGGGCGCGCGGGTCGAAGTTCTTGTAGACGCGGTGCCCGAAGCCCATGAGGCGGACGCCGTCCTCCTTGTTCTTCACGCGCTCGACGTAGCGGTCGACGCCCTCGCCGGAGTCGCGGATGCGGCCGAGCATCGCGAGCACGGCCTCGTTCGCGCCGCCGTGCAGCGGCCCGAAGAGCGCGCCGATGCCGGCGGAGACGGAGGAGAACATGTTCGCCTCGGTGGATCCGACGAGCCGCACGGTCGACGTCGACGCGTTCTGCTCGTGGTCCTCGTGCAGGATCAGCAGGCGCTCGAGCGCGCGGCTGACCACCGGGTCCACCTCGTAGCGTTCCGCGTTGTTGCCGAAGTTCAGCCGGAGGAAGTTGTCGACGAAGCTCAGCGAGTTGTCCGGGTAGAGGAACGCCTGGCCGAGGCTCTTCTTGTGCGCGTACGCCGCGATGACCGGCAGCTTGGCCAGCAGGCGGAGCGTCGAGATCTCCACCTGCTCGGGGTCGTGGACGCTCAGCGAGTCCTCGTAGTAGGTGGACAGCGCGGAGACCGCGCTCGACAGCACCGACATGGGGTGCGCGTTCGTGGGCAGCGCGCGGAAGAGCCCCTTGAAGTCCTCGTGCAGGAGCGTGTGGCGGCGGATGTCGTCCTCGAACCCCGCGAGCTCGTCGCTCGTGGGGAGCTCGCCGTGGATGAGGAGCCACGCCACCTCGAGGTAGCTCGACTGGCGTGCCAGCTGCTCGATGGGGTAGCCGCGGTAGCGCAGGATCCCCTGCTCGCCGTCGATGTAGGTGATGGCCGAGCGGGTCGACGCGGTGTTGACGAAGCCGTTGTCGAGCGTCGTGAGGCCCGTCTTCTTCGTGAGCGCCGAGATGTCGATGCTGGACGCGCCGTCGACCGCGGGGAGGATGGGGAACTCCACCCGTCCGCCCGGGTACGTCAGCGTCGCCGTGGGCTTCTGCTCCGCCTGGGGCTCGTCCGCCTTCGGTCGGTCGTCCGCCTGCTGCCCGCCATCGGTCACGGCGCCTCCTCGAGTCTGGGTGGGTGGCCCGGGAGGGATGCGCGCCGCCGGACGCTCGTGGCGCCGTCGCGGCGTCGGATTCCGAGCCGACTACAGCCTAAAGGGCTGACCTGGACACTGTCGCCTCCGCCAGCATCCGGCCGGATCCGTTGGAGGTCGTGCTACGCGGTGGGCGCCGCGGCAGCGCCCGCGCGGAGCCGCGCCGCCGCCTGGGCGATGCGCTCGTCCGTCGCCGTGAGCGACAGGCGCACGTGCGCGGGCGAGGCGTCGCCGTAGAACGGGCCGGGGCCCGCGAGGATCCCGAGGTCGGCGAGCTCCGCGATCCCCTCCCAGGCGTCCCGGCCGCGGGTCGCCCAGAGGTAGAGGCCGGCCTCGCTGGCGTCGATGCGCCAGCCGGCGTCCTCGAGCGCCGGTCGGAGCACGTCGCGGCGCGCGCGGTAGAGCTCGCGCTGGGCGCGCACGTGGTCGTCGTCGCCGAGCGCCACGGTCATGGCGTGCTGGAGCGGCGCGGGCGGGAGGAGCCCCGCGTGCTTGCGGACGCGGATCAGCCGGGCGATCAGCTCCCGGTCGCCCGCGACGAGCGCGGCCCGGTACCCGGCGAGGTTCGACTGCTTGCTCAGCGAGTACAGCGCGAGGACGCCGGAGTGGTCGTCGCCGACGACGCGCGCGTCGAGGATCGAGGGCGTCGGCCCGTCGGCCCACTCCCCCTCCCAGCCGAGCTCGGCGTAGCACTCGTCGCTCGCGATGACGGCGCCGAGCTCGCGAGCCCGGGCGACGGCGGCGCGCAGCTCCACGAGGCCGAGGACGCGGCCGTCCGGGTTGCCCGGCGAGTTCAGCCAGACGAGGCGCGTGTGCGCGGGCCAGTCGGCGGGGTCGTCCGCGGGGACGGACTCGGCGCCCGCGAGGGCCGCGCCGATCTCGTAGGTCGGGTACGCGACGCGCGGGTGCACGACCGCGTCGCCCTCGCCGAGGCCCAGCATGAACGGCAGCCAGGCCACCATCTCCTTCGACCCGATGGTCGGCAGCACCTGGTCGGTGCCGAGCGTCGCGTTCCGGCGCCGTGCGTGCCAGTCGACCATCGCCTGCCGGAGCTCCGGCGTGCCCACGGTGGTGGGGTACGCGTGCGCGTCCGTCGCCCAGGCGAGCGCGTCGCGGATGAGCGTCGGGGTCGGGTCGACGGGCGACCCGATGCTCAGGTCGACGATGCCGTCGGGGTGCCGGCGCGCCCGCTCGGCGTAGGGGGCCATCTGGTCCCAGGGGTAGTCGGGGAGCTCGCCGAGGGCCACGCGCGTCAGCTGTTCTGGATGGGGAGCGCGGCGATCACGGGGTGGTCGCCGGCGGTGACGCCGACCTTGGTCGCGCCGCCCGGGGATCCCATCTCGGCGAAGAACTCGACGTTGGCCGTGTAGTAGTCCGACCACTTCTCGGGCAGGTCGTCCTCGTAGTAGATCGCCTCGACGGGGCAGACCGGCTCGCAGGCGCCGCAGTCGACGCACTCGTCCGGGTGGATGTAGAGCGACCGCTCGCCCTCGTAGATGCAGTCCACCGGGCACTCGTCGATGCAGGCGCGGTCCTTCACGTCGACACAGGGCAGGGCGATGACGTAGGTCACTTCGGGCGGGTCCTTCCGGGAGCGGTGCGGCCCGACGAGTCTACGCGGGCCGCGAGGGCGTCCCGGCCGGGGCCGGGGCGTCGGATCCCGCGGCGTCAGCGGCATCCGGGCGCGCGTCGGGACCGGGTGCGCGCGAGGAGAACCGCGGCCAGACGAGGACCGCCGCGACGAGGATGGCGGGCGCGACGGCCCAGACCTGGCTCATCCCGTCGTCGGGGAACAGCACGGATCCGCTCGGTCCGCGCGTGCCGAGCACCGCGACGGCCGCGACGACGCCGAGCCCGAGGCAGAGCGCGTGCAGGCGGTCGACGAGGAGCAGGCGGTAGGCGACCAGCAGGCACGCGAGCGTCGCGAGCGCGAGCACGAGGCCGACCGGCAGCGCGATCCCCGCCACGGGGAGCGTCGCCCGGTGCGCGGCCGTGCCCACCGCGCCCACCAGCAGGCCGAGCGCGAGCGACGCGACCGCCGTGCCCGCGCGCTGCACGCCGCGCGGGGGCCGCGGCACCCCGTCGTCGGCCGCGGCGCCCGCCGGCCGGTGGATCCGGAACAGCTCGACGGCCGCGATGGGCTCGCCGATCCCGTGCGAGAGCGCGAACTGGTCGCCGTCGACGACGACCTGCGTGCGGTGCGCGGCGATGGCGCGGGTCTTCGCGTCGAGGGCCTCCGCGACGTCGATCGCGACGTCCACGGCGTCGTCCGGCAGCACGAGCATGCCGGCCGGACGCGGATCCGGTGCCGGGAACCGGCCGCGCGCCGCCACGCGCTCATGGGCCTCGCGGGCCGAGGACTCCGTCGTGGTGATGAGGTACGCGGGGATCCCCGCCTCCTCCGCCGCCCAGGTCGCGATGACGTGCGTGCGCTTGTGGTCCGGGTGCCCGTAGCCGCCGTGGTCGTCGTAGGTGATGAGGCTCGTGGCGTCCACGTCGGCGATGACCGCGAGCACGTCGCGCGCCTCGTCGGCCCCGTCGCCCGCGCACAGCGAGTCGGGATCCAGCGGCTGCAGCGCCACGGGCACGCCGTCGTCGCCCCACTCCATGCCGGAGTCGACGTAGCGGCGCGGCTCGAGGCCGCGCCAGCGCGCGTCGGGATCCCCGAGGAAGCGGTGGTCGGTGACGCCGAGGGCGGCCATGGCGTCGGCCAGCTCGGTCTCGCGGTGGGCGGCGAGCGCGCGCAGGTCGCCCTCGAGGTGGCGGAGGTCGTCGGGGATCACGTCGCCGCGCTCCCCGCGCGTGCAGGTGAGCACGGTGACGGGCACGCCGTCGCGCACGAGCTGCGCGATGGTGCCGCCCGTGACGATGCTCTCGTCGTCGGGGTGGGCGTGCACGAAGACGACGTGCTCGCGCTCGGGGCGGGCGGTGCGGGCGGCCCGATCGGGGCGTCGGGACGTGCCGGAGGTCATCCGCAGATCCTAGCCGCGGGCCGCGCGCCGCTCCCTGGGCGCGCACCGGGGACGGCCGACTGGACGCGCTCCCGCCCCCGCGCTACTGTGCACGAGGTAAGGCAAGGCTCACCTTAATTTCCCCACAGCCAGCAATAGGGCGCGTCCCCGCGCGCCCGCCGCCCGGAGAGGCGCACGCGTGTTCGCGAACTACCTGATCGGCCTGCGCGAGGGCCTCGAGGCCGCCCTGGTCGTCACCATCCTCATCGCCTACGTCGTCAAGATCGGCCGCCGCGACGTGCTCGGCCGGCTCTGGCTCGGCGTCGGGCTCGCGGCCATCCTCGCCCTGTCCGTGGGCGCGATCCTCACCTACGGCGCCTACGGCCTCACGTTCGAGGCGCAGGAGGCCATCGGCGGATCCCTCTCCATCGTCGCCACGGGCCTCGTCACCTGGATGGTGTTCTGGATGCTCCGCACCGCGAAGGACATGCGCTCCGAGCTGCAGGGCGCCGTCGACCGGGCGATCGCGGGCGCCGCGTGGGGCCTCGTCGCCGTCGCCTTCCTCGCCGTCGGCCGCGAGGGGATCGAGACGGCCCTGTTCCTCTGGTCGGCCGTGCAGGCCACGGGCGCGACCACCATGCCGCTCGTCGGCGCGGGCCTCGGGCTCGTCACCGCGGTCGCGCTCGGCTGGCTCGTCTACCGCGGCGTGCTCCGCATCGACCTCGCGCGCTTCTTCACCTGGACCGGCGCGCTCCTCATCGTCGTGGCCGGCGGCGTGCTCGCGTACGGCGTGCACGACCTGCAGGAGGCCGGGATCCTCCCCGGCATCGGCGCGCTCGCGTTCGACGTCTCCGGCGCCGTCCCGCCCGGATCGTGGTACGGCACGCTCCTCAAGGGCACCGTCAACTTCTCCCCCGCGACCACCTGGCTCGAGGCGATCACGTGGGTGCTGTACGTGGTGCCGACCCTCGTCGTCTACCTCACGCTCGCGCGGCGCGGACGGCGGATGCGCCCGGCTCCGGCCGCGCCGGCCGCCGCCGCTCCTGATGCACCCGCCGTCGGCGACCCCGCGCGGGTCGCCGACGCCACCGTCACGCGCTGACGCGCGACTCCGCCGCCCTCCCGCTCCCCGCCCCATCCACCGCCCGGCTCCGCCGGCCCGCACCCCCGAGGTCCCATGAAGCGCTCGACCCTCCCCGCCGCCGCCCTGCTGGCCGGCGCCGCCCTCGCCCTCTCGGGCTGCGTCGCGAACACCCCGACCGGATCCGCCGACGCCGGCGCCGGCGCGGCGGGCGCCGACTCCGGCGTCACGCAGCTCACGGTCGACAGCTCCGCCGACGCGTGCACCGTGTCCGCCGCGACCGCCCCCAGCGGCACGGTCTCCTTCCACGTCACGAACTCCACCGACCAGGTGACCGAGTTCTACCTGCTCGCGGACGACGGCCTCCGCATCGTCGGCGAGGTCGAGAACGTGAGCCCCGGGATCGAGCGCGACCTCGTGCTCACCGCCCAGCCCGGCAGCTACTTCACCGTCTGCAAGCCCGGCATGGTGGGCGACGGCGTGGGCCGCGCGCCCTTCACCGTCACGGGTGACCAGGTCGCACTCGCGGGCGACGCCGAGCAGCAGGGCCAGGACGCGGCCGCCGCGTACCTCGCCTACGTCAAGGACCAGGTCGGACGCCTCCTCCCGGCCACGCAGGAGTTCGCCGACGCGTACCTCGCGGGCGACGACGACAGGGCGCGCGCCCTCTACCCCACGGCCCGCGCGTACTACGAGCGCGTCGAGCCCGTCGCGGAGTCGTTCGGCGACCTCGACCCCGAGATCGACTTCCGCGAGGCCGACGTCGAGCCCGGCACCGAGTGGACCGGGTGGCACCGGATCGAGAAGGACCTCTGGCAGCCCTCGCCCGACGCGAACGGCGGCGACGTCTACACGCCGCTCGGCGCCGCGGATCGCGCGCACTTCGCCCAGGAGCTGACCGCGGACACGCAGAAGCTCTACGACGCGGTGCACGCGGACGGCTTCTCGGTCGACATCTCCACCGTCTCCAACGGCGCCGTCGGGCTGATGGACGAGGTCGCCTCCGGCAAGATCACCGGCGAGGAGGAGACCTGGTCGCACACCGACCTCTGGGACTTCCAGGCGAACCTCGAGGGCGCGCGCGTCGCGTACGAGGGCGTCCGCGACATCGTCGCGCCCAAGGACCCGCAGCTCGTGGCCACGCTCGACACGCAGTTCGCGTCGCTCGAGAAGGACCTCGCGGCCTACGGCTCGCTCGAGAAGGGCTTCACGACCTACGACAAGCTGACCACCGAGCAGGTCAAGGGCCTCGCGGACGGCGTCAACGCGCTGGCCGAGCCGCTGTCGAAGCTCACCGGCGCGCTCGTCGGCTGATGACGGACCACGACGCCACGACGGCCGCCGACGCTCCCGCTCCGGCGGCACCCGTCGGGATCTCCCGCCGCGGGATCCTCGGCCTCCTCGGCGCGGGCGCGCTCGGCGGCGGCCTGGTCGGCTCCGCGGGCGGCGTCGTGGCCGACCGGGCGTTCGCGGGCGCGCGCCAGGCCGCGGGCGGCGCGACCTACGCGTTCCACGGCGCGCACCAGGCGGGGATCACGACGCCCGCCCAGGACCGCCTCCACTTCGCCGCGTTCGACGTCGCCGACATCGACCGCGCCGGCCTCATCTCGCTCCTGGAGGACTGGAGCGCCGCGGCCGCGCGCATGACGGCGGGCGGATCCGCGGGCGCCCTCGGCGCCGTCGACGGCCCCTACGACTCCCCGCCCGACGACACGGGCGAGGCGCTCGACCTGCCGCCCGCCGGCCTCACCATCACGTTCGGCCTCGGCCCGACGCTCTTCACGAGCGCCGACGGCGTCGACCGCTTCGGCATCGCCGACCGCCGCCCCGCCGCGCTCGTCGACCTGCCGCGCTTCCCCGGCGAGGCGCTCGTCCCGCAGGCCACGGGCGGCGACCTCTGCATCCAGGCGTGCAGCGACGACCCGCAGGTGGCCGTGCACGCGATCCGCAACCTGTCGCGCATCGCGTTCGGCCGCGCGTCCATCCGGTGGTCGCAGCTCGGCTTCGGCCGCACCTCGTCGACGAGCCGCGCGCAGGTCACGCCGCGGAACCTGTTCGGCTTCAAGGACGGCACCGCGAACGTGAAGTCGGAGGACACGCGCCAGGTCGAGGACCACGTCTGGGCGGACGCGGGCTCCTCCCCGGCCGAGGCGTGGATGCAGGGCGGCTCCTACCTCGTCGCCCGCCGCATCCGCATGACCATCGAGACCTGGGACCGCTCGGCCCTCCGCGAGCAGGAGCGCGTGGTCGGCCGCACGAAGGGATCCGGCGCGCCCCTCAGCGGCGGCTCCGAGACGACCGCGCCCGACTTCCACGCCACGGGTCGCGCCGGCGCCCCGCTCATCGACCCGGCATCGCACGTGCGCCTCGCGCATCCGGACCAGAACGACGGCGCCGTGCTCCTCCGCCGCGGCTACAACTTCGTCGACGGCAACGACGACCTCGGCCGCCTGAACGCGGGCCTGTTCTTCCTGGCGTTCCAGCGGGATCCGCGGACCCAGTTCATCCCCATCCAGCGGAGCCTCGCCCGCGACGCGATGAACGAGTACCTGCGGCACGTGGGCAGCGGGATCTGGGCGGTGCCGCCGGGCGCCTCGCGGGACGGCTACGTCGGCGAGACGCTCTTCGCCTCCTGAGCCGGCGGGCGGCGGGCCGCGTCCGGCGGCCGTGGCCCGGGACCCGGCGGGTCTCAGCCCGCGGGCAGCACCACGTACGTGGCGACCGGGGATCCGAGATCGGCCGAGACCGTGACGATGACCGAGTACGCGTCCGTCGTGAACCGTCCGTAGCCGCTCTGCGCGTCGCTCGCGACCTCGCTCGACGCGTAGCCGGCCGCCTCGAGCCGCGCCTGCGCGTCCGCGAAGCCGCCCTCCACATCCGGCACGGCGACCTGCGCCACCCAGCCGGCGCCCTCGGGCGCCGCTCCGCCGCCGAGCAGCTTGCCGTCCGCGAAGGGCACGGCATCCGACGGGAACGAGGGGGGCACGTGGCCGTCCGTGGAGACCTGCACCTTGCCGAGCGTGTCGCCGATCACGTCCTCGACGCTGTGGCGCACCTGCTTGACGCCCTCGTGCGCGGCGTCGCGGACGACGTCGCCGACCTGGCTGCATCCGGCGAGCACGAGGCCCGGGACGAGGACGAGCCCGGCCACCAGTCCCCTCCTGCGGAGGGGCCGGACGGACGGGCTCGTCGGGGTCATGCTGCGCTACGCGTTCTGCTTCTTCAGTCGCGACGTCTTGCGCTGTCGGGCGTTGGCGTCGAGCTCGACCTTGCGGATCCTCACGAACTCGGGCGTGACCTCCACGCACTCGTCCTCGCGGGCGAACTCGAGGCACTCCTCGAGCGTGAGCCGCCGCGAGGGCGTCATGCGCTCGAAGGAGTCGGAGGTGGACTGACGCATGTTGGTCAGCTGCTTCTCCTTGGTGATGTTCACGTCCATGTCGTCGGCGCGCGAGTTCTCGCCGACGACCATGCCCTCGTAGACCTCCTGGGTCGGCTCCACGAAGAACGACATGCGCTCCTGCAGGGCCACCATGGCGAACGGGGTGGCGACGCCCGCGCGGTCGGCGACGATGGAGCCGTTGACGCGGGTCGTGATCTCGCCCGCCCACTGCTCGTAGCCGTGCGAGACGGCGTTGGCGATGCCGGCGCCGCGCGTGATCGTGAGGAACTCCGTGCGGAAGCCGATGAGGCCGCGCGACGGCACGACGAACTCCATGCGGACCCAGCCGGTGCCGTGGTTCGCCATGCCCTCCATGCGGCCCTTGCGGGCGGCGAGGAGCTGCGTGATCGCGCCGAGGTACTCCTCGGGCGAGTCGATGGTGAGGTGCTCGTAGGGCTCGTGCACCTTGCCGTCGACCTGCTTGACGACCACCTGCGGCTTGCCGACGGTGAGCTCGAAGCCCTCGCGGCGCATCTGCTCCACGAGGATCGCGAGCGCGAGCTCGCCGCGGCCCTGGATCTCCCACGCGTCCGGGCGACCGATGTCGACCAGCTTGATGGAGACGTTTCCGATGAGCTCGCGGTCGAGGCGGTCCTTGACCATGCGGGCGGTGAGCTTGTGCCCCTTCACCTTGCCGATGAGCGGGCTGGTGTTGGTGCCGATGGTCATCGAGATGGCCGGGTCGTCCACCGTGATGGTGGGCAGCGGTCGGACGTCGTCCGGGTCGGCGAGCGTCTCGCCGATGGTGATGTCCTCGATGCCGGCGACCGCGACGATGTCGCCGGGGCCCGCGGACTCGGTCGGGAAGCGGTCGAGCGCCTTCGTGATGAGGAGCTCGGTGATCTTCACGTTCTTGACGGATCCGTCGTGCTTGACCCAGGCGACCTGCTGGCCCTTCTTGAGCGTGCCGTTGAAGACGCGCAGGAGGGCGAGGCGGCCGAGGAACGGCGACGCGTCGAGGTTGGTGACGTGGGCCTGCAGCGGGTGCTGGTCGTCGTAGGTGGGCGCCGGGACGTGGTCGAGGATCGCCTTGAAGAGCGGCTCGAGGTCGTCGTTGTCGGGCAGCGTGCCGTTCTCCGGCTTGTTGGCGCTCGCGGCGCCGTTGCGGCCGGACGCGTAGACGACGGGCACGTCGAGGATGGCGTCGAGGTCAAGGTCCGGGTGCTCGTCCGACATGTCGGAGGCGAGGCCGAGGAGGAGGTCCTGGCTCTCGGCCACGACCTCGTCGATGCGCGCGTCGGGGCGGTCGGTCTTGTTGACCAGGAGGATCACGGGCAGCTTCGCCTCGAGCGCCTTGCGGAGCACGAAGCGCGTCTGGGGCAGCGGGCCCTCCGACGCGTCGACCAGGAGCACGACGCCGTCGACCATGGACAGGCCGCGCTCGACCTCGCCGCCGAAGTCGGCGTGACCCGGGGTGTCGATCACGTTGATGACGATGGGCGTGCCGTCGGCGTGCTTCCCGTTGTAGAGCACCGCGGTGTTCTTCGCGAGGATCGTGATGCCCTTCTCGCGCTCGAGGTCGTTCGAGTCCATCATCCGGTCCTCGCCCTCGAAGTGGGCGTCGAACGAGTTCGTCTGCTTGAGCATGGCGTCGACCAGGGTCGTCTTGCCGTGGTCCACGTGGGCCACGATGGCCACATTGCGGAGGTCGTTGCGCGCGACTAGCGCCATAGTGCTGTCCTTCAGTGGAGAGGGTGCCGGCCTTGTCATCAAGGGAGGAGGGCGAAGAGCCGCCGTCTGCTATTCCCAGCGACCTACAGCCTACCGTGCCGACGCAAGCCGGGCTCAGGGAGCGTCGGGAGACAGGGTCCAGCGCCAGGCGTCGTCGAGGATCCCGGCCTGGTGCGGCGAGACCTGCACCCCGCCGACGGTGTCGCGCATGGCCGCGAGCGCGGGCAGCTGGTAGAGCGGGAGGCCGGCGCGGTCGCCGTACATGCGGCGGTCCAGGCGTAGGAGGAGCTCGTCGCGCGCGTCCTCGTCCTCGGTGCGGCTGAGCGTGGCGAAGAGGGACGCGACGTCCGGGTCGGCCGTCGCCTGGCCGTCGCGGGCGTCGGCGCGGGCCTCGTGCGCGGCGCGGATCCCGGCGACGGACGGGTAGGCGTCCTCGGAGGAGAGGAGCGCGACGTCGTAGGCGCCGGGCTGGTCGAGGACGCTCTCCCACTGCGGCGTCGAGCAGTCGGTCACCACGAAGCCGGCCTTCTCGGCGGATCCGCGGATGGCATCGAATGCGGCGACACGACGGGGGTCGGCGGGGTCGAAGAGCACGCAGACCTCGGGGGCGGTGCGTCCGACCGAGGCGAGCAGCTGCCGGGCCTCGTTCAGGTCGACGTCGTCGAACCGGCTGGATCCGTTGGCGCGCACCTGGTCGGCGTACCCCTCCGCGCCGGGCGCGAGCACGAAGGAGTCGCGCGTCGCGGCGTCGGGGTCCGCCGGCAGCGCGGCCGCCCGGACGATCGCGTCGCGCGGGACGGTGGAGAGGAAGGCAGTGCGGACCGCCACGTCCGACATGGCCGCGTCGCGCGCGCCGAGGGTCTGCAGGTCAACCCGCTCCCAGGTGTCGGAGGCGCCGCGCACCACCTGCACGCCGTCCGTCCCGGCCAGGGCGTCGGACACCTCGGCGTCGGCCCGGGGCGCGATGACGTCGACCTCGCCCGCCTGGAGCGCGGCGACGGCGGCGTCCGGGTCCTCGATCGTGGACACCACTATCCGCTCGACCGACGGGCGATGCAGCCCCGTGTAGAAGCGGTTGGCGCGCAGCGTGATGGAGGTGCCCGGGTCGATCGACTCGATGGCGTACGGGCCGGAGCCCACGGCGCGATCCGGGTGCGCGGCGATCTCGGCCACGCCGAAGCCGCGGTTCCAGGCGTCGGAGATGGGCGAGAGCAGCTCGGGCGCGCGATCCTGCACGGCATCCACGAGCGTCTGCTTCGCGCGGCCCGGGCTCGACATGTCGAGCGCGAGCTGCACGACCGCGTGCGCGGGCAGGCCCACCTCGAACGCGAGGCGCCAGTCCGGCGTGTACTCGTCGAAGACCATGGTGATCGACCGGCCGCCGTCCCCGATCTCGGGCGTGCGCGTGACATGCGTCAGCGTCTCGTCCGCCGCCGCGTCGAAGTAGACGGTCTGCTCGGGCAGCGGCCCCGTGTAGCCGCCCGTCGCCTCGTCCACGTAGCCGGCCGGGTCGAACCCCGGGGTGTCGAGCGCGCCCGATCCGGCGGCCCAGGCGAGCAGGAGGTCGGCGGCGTCGACGGGCTCGCCGTCGGACCAGCGGACGCCCTCCGCGACCGTGTACTCCACGGTGAGGGGGTCACGCGAGACGACCTGCGCGGATCCGTAGCCCGGGTCCGTGGCGACGGTGCCGTCGGCGGAGACCTCGGAGAAGCGCGAGTTCGTCGCGTGCACGATCTCCTCGTTGCCCGCGGTGCCGCCCGTGCGCGACGCCGCGTTGTAGGACGTGAACGAGTTCGGGACGGCGGCGCGGATCTCCGTGTCGGCGACCATCCCGGTGGTCGGCGAGCAGGCGGCGAGGCCGGCGACGAGCACCAGCGCGACGGCGGCGGATGCGCCGCGGACGACCCGGCGGATCCCTCGCGGGCGCCGGGCTCGAGCGGCCCCGGGGCCTCGCGTGTCGCTGTCCATCGCCGTCGATCCTACGCGAGCGGCATGACGGGGCCCGCCGCCCGCGCGCCCCCGGGAGGGGGTGCGCGAGACGGCGGGCCCGGTGGCGCGGGGGCGGATCAGGCCGCGGTCACGGCCTGAAGCTCACGCAGATGAACGTGCCGGTTCCGCCAGTCACATCACCGGTGCTGGATGCACCGAACCCCCAGGTGAACACGGATGCTCCCGTGTTGTAAGAATTACTCCCCGCGTGATAGCGCGCGATGTAATCTACGGGATCCAGCTGCCGACCAGCAGTCCCATATAGGTCGACGTAGTCCGTGTTTTCCCACTGCAGCTGAACGGTCTTGCCCACAGGGCACTGAGCGGTGCGGACAGCGCTTTGACCGGCCGCCGAGGCCGACGCGGGAACAGCCAGCACAGCGAGAGCGCACGCCCCTAGGACGCTGGCGATGATCGGGCTTGCCGCCCGACGACGCTCTCGAGCGCGAAGGGCCTTCGATAGATCCGTCACAAAATATCCCTGAGTTCACAATCACAATTTCGAAGACTTGCCACCCCACCGAACGAGCCGACTACACGGTCGCCCGCTAGCGGCAACACCGACAACTGCGTCGGTATCATATTGGTGATTATCCCGTCTTAAGCCAAAGCTCACTGTTTTGCGTCGGAAGCCAGAGCCGATTGGATCCAGTCAGCAAGCCTTCCGCGCGACAGGCCTCTCCGCCCGCGCTCGCCAATGGGAAACGGATAGAACCGTAGGCGATCCATGCCGCGCGGTCAGACCCTGAAGTTCACACAAGTGAAAGTACTTGTTCCATCGACTATAGAACCGGTGCTTGTGTTGCCGTACCCCCACGTGAAATCAGAGACTCCGGTGTTGTAAGAGTTATTCCCTTCGTGATATGTGGCCACATAATCATTGAGATTCAAGTGCTGCCCGGGCGTTCCGTAGAGGTCGACGTCGCCGGTATTCTGCCACTCGAGCTGCACGATCTTACCCGCAGGGCAATGGGCGGTTCGCACACCACCCGGCCCAATTCCCTCCCCAACCGCAGAGGCGGACGCTGGAACGGCGAAGAGCGCAAGAGCGCAAGCCCCAACAAGCCCTGCGCTAAATTTACTCGTCACCCGCCGCCGATCCCGTGCCGGACTTACCGTGATTGAATTCGTCATGTTAGACCCTTCTAGGAATTATTCGAGACTCAACAGGCCGTGCGTCCGCGTATTCGAGCCGCGTACCCGGCTGACTTAGTAGGACGCAAAGAGGCCGCACGCGTCAGCATCGATCCGTCGGCTGCCCGTCGATGTCGGGAAGATATAACCTCGTTTCGGAAAGCGGCGCAGGTTATCCCCAAGGGGCAAGAACATCGCACGACGAGGCCCGCCGCCCGCGCACCCTCGCGAGGGGGTGCGTCGGACGGCGGGCCGGGTCGTGCGGGCGCGGATCAGGCCGCGGGCGGCTGCTGGTCGCGCAGGGCCTCGCGGAGCTCGCGGCGCTCCTGCTGCTGGTCGGGGTCGGGCAGCGGCACGGCGGCGATGAGCTTCTGCGTGTACGGGTGCTGCGGGTTCCGCAGGATCGACTCGGTCGGACCCTGCTCCACGATCTTGCCGTGGTTCATCACGACGATGCGGTCGGCCAGCAGGTCGACCACCGCGAGGTCGTGGCTCACGAACAGGCACGCGAACTGGAGCTCCTTCTGGATCTCCTGCAGCAGCTGGAGCACGCGGGCCTGCACCGACACGTCGAGCGCCGAGGTGGGCTCGTCGGCGACGAGCACCTTGGGCCGGAGCGCGAGCGCCCGCGCGATGCCGACGCGCTGGCGCTGTCCGCCGGAGAGCTCGTTCGGGTAGCGGTTGCGGAAGCTGCGCGGCAGCTCGACCTGCTCGAGGAGCTCCTCGACCCGGTCGCTCTGCTGCTTCTTCGAGAACTGCCCCGAGAGCTCGAGCGGCTCGCCGATGCTCTGGCCGATGGGCCAGCGCGGGTTCAGCGAGGAGCCCGGGTCCTGGAACACGATGCCGATCTCGCGGCGCACGGCCCGGAGGTCCTTCGCCGAGATGCCGGTCATGCGGCGTCCGGCGACGATGAGCTCGCCGCCCGCGACGGGCAGGAGGCCCACCGCGGCGCGCGCGATGGTGGTCTTGCCGGATCCCGACTCGCCCACGACGCCGACGACCTCGCCGGGGTGGATGTCGAAGGACGCGCCCGTGACGGCCCGGAACGCCGGCACGCGGCCGAGCTTCGGGTAGTCGATGTCCACCTCCTTGAGGGAGATGGCGGGCTCCGTGGTGCGCGCGGCGACCTCGACCTGCGCCGCCTCGCCCGTGCCGAGGTGCGGCACCGAGGCGAGCAGCTGCTTCGTGTACGGGTCCTTCGGAGACTGGAAGATCTCGCGCACGGATCCGCGCTCGACGATGCGGCCGCTCTTCATCACGATGACGTTGGTCGCGAGGTCGGCGACCACGCCCATGTCGTGCGTGATGATCACGATCGCGCTGTTGAGGCGCTGGTGGAGCTTGCGCAGCAGGTCGAGGATCTCGGCCTGGATCGTCACGTCGAGCGCCGTCGTGGGCTCGTCGGCGATGAGCATGTCGGGGTCGCACGACAGCGACTGCGCGATCATCGCGCGCTGGCGCTGGCCGCCCGAGAGCTGGTGCGGGTAGGAGTCGAACGCCTTCTCGGGATCCGGCATCTCGACGAGCTTCAGCAGCTCCAGCGCCCGCACCTTGGCGGCCGACGGGATGATCGAGTTGTGGACGCGCAGGGCCTCCACGATCTGGAAGCCCACCGTGTAGACGGGGTTGAGCGCCGTCATCGGCTCCTGGAAGATCACGGCGATGTCGTTGCCGCGCGCCTTCCGCAGGGTGGCCTGGTCGGCGCCGACCATCTCGACGCCCTTGAGCTTGGCGCTCCCCTGGACCCGGCCGTTCTTGGGCAGGAGGCCGAGCAGCGACATGGAGCTGACGCTCTTGCCGGAGCCGGACTCGCCCACGATCGCCAGCACCTCGCCCGGGTTGACCTTGTAGTCGAGGTCGACGGCCGCCGGGATCCACTCGTCGCCGACCCAGAAGTCGACTCCGAGGCCGGAGACCTCGAGGATGGGGACGATCGCGTCGGACCCGTTCGCGTGAGCGCTCATGCTGCGTACTCCTGGCTGCTGGAAGTGGGGGTGTCGAGGGGCGTCGAGGCGGGCCGTGGGACGATGTGGCCATGGATCAGCCCGTCGTCATCCGCCCGTCGTTCGGCCGCCTGCTGACCGTGATCGTCTCCGCGATCGTGGTCGTCGTGCTCGTGAGCACCGTGGTGGGAGGTCGTGCCGACCTGCTCCCGACGGCCGTGTGGGGCCCGCTGCTGCTGGCCTACACCTCGTGGCTCGTCTTCTGGGCGCCGCGCGTGCGCATCGCCACCGAGGGCGTCGAGATCCGCAACGTCTTCCGCACGCACGAGATGTCGTGGCCCGCGATCCGCGAGGTCGACACCAAGTGGGCCCTGAACATCACGACCGCGCACGAGCGCGTCACGGCCTGGGCCGCTCCGGCGCCCGGCCGCCACTCGAACGCCTACATCACCACGAAGGAGGAGCGGTACCAGCCGGACCTCAGCGCGATGATGCAGGACGCGCGCCGCGGCGACCTGCCCCGGACCGACTCGGGCGATGCGGCCACGGTGATCCGCAGGCGCCTCGCCGACCTCGCCGAGGCGGGCCACCTGGGCGGCCCGGTCGAGGAGGAGGACCGACGCGTGCGCACGCACTGGGCGGAGATCGCCGTGCTGGCCGCGCTGGCCGTCGCGACGGTCGTGACCGCCCTGGTCTGAGACCGGGAGCGGCCCCCGGGGACGGGACGGGCCGACGACAGCCGACCCGTCCGTCGCGGTGCTCGTCATCGGCCGTCCGTGCCATCCGGCGTGGTGCCGTCGGTGGCACCATCCGCCTGGGCGTCGGACCGCACCGAGCCGACGGCCGGCGGCACACGGACGCCCTCGGCGCCGGATCCCGTCGTCGGGCCCTGCTCGCGGCGGGTCCGGCCGGTGAGCATCGCGAACATCTGCTTGTAGGGGCCCTGTCCGCCCGGCATGCGGCGCTGGCGCGGGTCGAACGCGTCGCGCAGTCCATCGCCGATGAAGTTGATGGTCAGCGCGATGATGATGATGAACAGGCCCGGGAACCAGAACAGCCACGGACGGGTCGCGAACGCGCCCTGGTACTCGTTGATGATCTGCCCGAGCGAGACGTCGGGCTTCTTGATGCCGAAGCCGAGGAAGGACAGCGCCGCCTCGAGCAGGATGGCCGCGCTCATGAGCAGGGTCGTCGACACGATGACCACGCCGATGGCGTTCGGCAGGATGTGCCGGAACACGATTCGGCTATTCGACGCCCCGGCGACTCGGGCCGCGTCGACGAACTCTCGCTCGCGGAGGCTGAGGAACTCGCCGCGCACCAAGCGAGCGAGGCTCGGCCAGCCGACCACGCCCAGGACCAATCCAAGCACGGCCGCTCCGAGGCTCCCGAAGGTCTGACCGAGGACCGCCGCGATGACGATGACCGGGATCACGATGATGAGGTCCGTGAAGCGCATGAGCAGCGAGTCGACACGGCCGCGGAAGAAGCCCGCGAGGGCGCCGATCACGATGCCGAGGAACGCGGCGATGATGCCGTACAGGACCATCACGACGATGGACTGCTGGGTGCCGCGCATGACGCGGGCGAAGATGTCGCGCCCGATCTCGTCCTGGCCGAAGGGGTGCACGCCGAACTGGAACGGCAGGGTCCACGTGGGGTTGCCGCCGTCGACGATGGGCGCGACGTCCTCGTAGTTCCACATCCACCAGCCGGGGATGCGGATGCCCAAGAACTGGATCCCGACGGAGGAGTAGACGAGGATCGCCATCAGCAGGAGGACCACGACCGAGGTCATCGCGCCCTTGTGGCGGAGGAACCGGCGGCGGACGACGGTGCCCTGGCTGAGGCCCTCGACCTCCCGCTGCTCGATCGTGAGCTCGGAGTTGCCGCCCTCGGGCAGGCTCGGGTCGTTGTGGGGGTCGTTGGGATTCCCCATCAGTGCGTTGGACATGTGTCAGCTCACCCGGATTCGAGGATCGAGGACCGAGTAAAGGATGTCGGCCAGCATGTTGAAGACCACGGTGAGGATGCTCGTGATCAGGATGAACCCCATCAGCGGGTTGAGGTCGGTCTTGTTCAGGGCCTCCTGGAACACGGAGCCCATGCCCTTCCAGGCGAAGATCGTCTCCGTGATCACCGCGCCGCCGATGAGCCCGCCCACGTCGAACGCGATGACGGTCGCGACGGGGATCATGGCGTTGCGGAAGGCGTGGCGCATGATCACGGTGCGCTCGGTGAGGCCCTTCGCCCGCGCGGTGCGCACGTAGTCCTGGTTCATCACCTCGAGGAGGCTCGCCCGCGAGTAGCGCGAGTAGCTCGCGACGGAGATCAGCAGGAGCGCGATCGTCGGCAGGAGGAGGTGCGTGTAGCTGTCGAGCATGCCCTGCCACACGGAGCCGTTGAGCCCCGGGGTCACGGCCCCGACGGTGGCGATGGGGCGGCCGCGCGTGTTGGTCACGTAGTCCGGCCACACCTGCATGACACGGTCGACGATGATCAGCAGCGCGACGAGGCCGCCGGTGATCCCGGCGCCGCGCGCGACGATGGGCTTGTCGTTCTGGCCGACGACGTAGCCGACGACCACGCCGATCACGACGAACGCGACGATGAGCACGATCGTGATCCACCAGGGAGCGGAGACGGTCAGCACGAACTGCAGCGGGTACCAGAGCGCGGCACCGAGGACCGCCATGGCGAGCGCGGAGTAGAACGCGCGTCGGTTGCGCAGGCCCGTCGAGAGGGACGTGATGAGGACGGCCACGAGCGCACCGAGGGCGGCGATGAGGACGATGCCGAGGCCCGGGCGCGAGAACCAGCCGGTGAGCGTGAGGTAGGTGAGCACGACGGCCGTGATGACGATGGCCGAGCCGAACACGATGAGGCGCGGCTTCGGGTCGCCGCCGATGATGCTCATCCAGACGAAGCCCGAGACGAGCGACAGGACCACGATCATGATCGGCGGGATCGACGGATCCACCAGGAAGTCGTTGAAGCCGATGGCCACGTACTGCTTGAGCAGCACGGCGACGAAGAAGATCGGCAGGGAGAAGAAGAGGAACGACGCGAAGGTGACCGTGTAGTCGTAGCCGCTGTACTGGCGGAGCGCCGTCGTCATGCCGATCGAGATGCCGATGAGCACGGCGATGACCGTGGCGATCGTCACGAGCTGGATGGTCTGGCCCGCGGCGTTGGCGATGAGGTCGTTGACCTCGCGGCCGTCGATGGCCTTGCCGAGGTCGATCTGGCCGATGAAGACCTTGAACACGCCGCCCAGCCACAGGAAGTAACGCAGGGGCGACGGGACGTCGAGGTCGAGCAGGTCGGTGCGGGCGGCGATGAGGGCGTCGCGGTTGGGCGACGGGCTCTCGCGCAGGTCCACGAGTGGGTCACCCGAGTTGGCGGCCAGGTTGTAGATGATGAAGCTGGCGCCCAGGAGGACGAAGAACGACGCGACGAGACGTCTCAAGACGAAGGTAAGCACAGGGCGACGACGTCCCTTTCTGTGTTCGGCCAGGGCTCGTGACCCGGCCCGACGAGAGCATACGCGGCCGGATCCGCGGATCACGAATCGGCAACGGACATGGAGAGGGTGCCGAGACCAGGCGGCCTCGGCACCCTCGCGCCTTCCCGTTCAGGGGACGGCGTTCACTGCTGTCGTGCTACTTCGCGGCAGCCTGCGCCGGGGCCCACTCCCAGTAGTTCCAGAAGTAGGTCGGCGAGAGGAATGCCGGCTTGACGCCCGAGACCGTGTCGCTCCAGGCGGTGAGGCCCGGGAACTGGAAGATCGGCGTCGTCCAGCCCTGCTGCTGGATGAGGGTCTCGGCCTGGATGAGCAGATCGCGCTGCTTGTCCGTGTCGGTCTCCGTGTCGAGCTTCTTGAAGAGGTCGTCGACCTCGGGGTTCGACCAGCCGTAGTAGTTGTTGATGCCGCCGGTCTGGTAGTTCGGGCCGGACTCGCCGACCGCGAGGCTCGTGGACTGCCATCCGAAGAGGGCGATGTCGTACGAGTCGGTCTTGCTGGAGAGGTCGGCACCCCACGTGGCGCTGTTCACGTCGATGAGGTTGATGCCGACCTGGGCCGCGGACTGGCGCATGAGCTCGAACTCCTGCTGGCGGCGCGTGTTGCCCTGGCCGTAGATGACGCGGGCATCGATCGTGCCCGTGACGCCGGCCTTCGCGAGATCCGCCTTGGCGCCCTCGATGTCGACCTTCTGGTCGGCGTAGCCGTTCTCCTTGACCGAGGCGTCGTAGTTCGGCGTGCCGGGCACGAAGACGTTCGAGTTGCGGAGCTCCGCGTCCTCCTGGAGGGGCTTGATCAGCTTGTCGAGGATCTCCTCACGCGGCAGCGTCTTGAAGAACGCCTGGCGGACGAGCTTGGCCTTGTCGGCGTCGCCGCCGTACTTCGCGGGGTCGAACGGGCCGCCGTTGGTGACCTGCAGGTCGACGTGCTCGTACGTGCCCTCGGCCTGGCCCTTGTACTCGATGCCGCTGAGTCCCTGGACCTGCTGGAGGAGGTCGGCCGTGGGCTGGCCGGATGCGATCTGGACCTCGCCGTTGGAGAGTGCCTGGATCTGCGCCTGCGGGTCCGAGATGAAGCGGACCGTGATCTTCTCGTACTTCGGCTTCTTGTCGCCGGTGTACTCCTTGTTGGCCGTCAGGGTGATGTACTGGTCGGCCTTGAGGTCGGTGATCGTGTAGGCGCCGTCGCTCAGGGTCTTCTGCGGCTCGGTCGGCATGTCCGAGTAGCGGTAGCCGTCGTTCCAGACCTTGGAGACCGGGGCGAGGACCTTGGCGTCCTTGTCCTGGATCGCCGTGATGAGCTTCTTCTTCGCGTCCTCGGGCGAGAGGTTCTCGTCGGGGAACGCGAGCTGCGTGGTGCCGTGCGCGGAGACGCCGACGCCGTTGCCGGTCGCGACCTCCCAGTCGACGTACGGCTGGTCGTACGTGTAGGTGAGGCTCCGGCCGTCGTCGCCGATCTCGGGGGTCTTGGTGACCAGGCCGAGGCGGGTGTCCTTGACGGCGCCGGAGTTGAAGAACACCTGGTCGTCGCCGGTGGTGACGGTGCCGTCCTCGTTCGTCGTGACGTCCTCGGTCGTGTTGACGTTCGTGGTGTTCGCAGCCCAGTTGAGGAGCATGTCCGCGGCGTCGACGGGGGTGCCGTCGCTCCACTTGACGCCCTCGTTGATCGTGAACTTCACGACGAGCGGGTCGTCGGAGACCTTCTCGTACTTGCCGAAGTCGGTGTCCTTCACGAGCGACGGGCCGTCGTCGTAGTAGTTGAAGGAGCGGTTCGTCAGGTAGACGATGTTCGTGTTGGCGGTCGCGTTGCCCGTCGCCGACGCGTTGTTGTACTCGAGGAACGGGTCGTTCCAGGCCACGGTGATCTCAGTGCCGGCGATGACCTCGGACTCCTGGGCGGGCGCAGAGCAGCCGCTGAGGACGAGGGCACCGGAGACGATGACGGCACCAGCCGCTGCAAGGCGTCTGATTTTCAAGGTTCCTCCTGTGCATGGGAATGGCGCGGACCCACCGTGCGTGCGGTCGACCGCGCAGATAAGAATGACCCTAGGTTCGGCTGGGAGTCTTTGCAAAAACTGGGCCCAAACGTTACATACCGGTAACTCAGACGCGCGGATCCACGCGTCGCGGTCCGGATCCGTGCGTCTCGACGGCCGGGATCGCGCGTTCCTGCCGCTCTCGGCGACGGATCGCGTCGTCAGGGGCCTCCCCGGCCACGTCCGGCCGGCGGGCGGCCGGTCGACATCGCGCGCCTAGGATCGGCCCGTGCCCGACGCTCCCGCCATCCACGCCGCTCCCCGCCCGCAGCTCGGGCGCGCGCAGCGGACGCGGCTGCGGTGGGAGATCGCGATCGTGCTCGGACTCTCCCTCGGGGCGAGCGCCGTCTACTCGGTGCTGCGGATCGTCGACCTGTCCACGCGGCCGGAGGCGCTCGGCTCGCAGAGCGCCACGATCAACCAGAGCCTGAACGACCGGCAGGCGTTCGACCTCCTGTACCAGCTGCTCGACATCGCGACGGCGCTCGTGCCGGTCGCCCTCGTGCTCTTCCTGCTGTGGCAGCCGGGGCGCAGCGCGTTCCGCCGGATCGGGCTCGACCTCGCGCGCCCGGGGCGGGACGTCGCCGCCGGGTTCGGCCTCGCGGCGCTCATCGGGGTGCCGGGGCTCGGCCTGTACTTCGCGGGCCGGGCGCTCGGGATCACGGTCGACGTCGTGCCGACCGCCCTCGGCTCGTACTGGTGGACGGTGCCGGTGCTGGTGCTCGTGGCGCTCCGCGCGGCGCTGCAGGAGGAGGTGATCGTGGTCGGGTACCTCTTCACCCGGCTGCGCGAGCTCGGCTGGGGGCACGGTCGGCTCGGCGCGTGGAGCGTCATCGTCGCGGCGGCCGTGCTGCGCGGGAGCTACCACCTGTACCAAGGCTACGGGCCGTTCTTCGGGAACGTGGCGATGGGGGTCGTGTTCGGCTGGTGCTACGTGCGCTTCGGCCGGACGGCGCCGCTCGTGGTGGCGCACCTGATCCTCGACATCGTGAGCTTCGTGGGCTACCCCGTCGCGCTGGCCCTGCTCCCCGGGCTCTTCGCCTGACGGGCGTCCGAGCAGGATCCGGGGGCGCGACCCTGGCGGATCACCCGCGCCTGTGCCTAACCTGGGAACGCCGCACGACGAGGTGCGGCCGTATCTCGAGGAGATCACATGGGCGACGCCGCTCATCCGTTCGGGGACCCCCGGCCGGCCGTCGACTACCGGGAGGTCGAGGACTCGGCCCGGTTCCGGGAGCTGAAGCGCGCGCACCGCAGCTTCGTCTTCCCGCTGGCCGTCGCCTTCCTCGTCTGGTACTTCGCGTTCGTGCTGCTGTCGGACTACGCGCACGAGTTCATGTCCACGCCGGTCATCGGGAACGTGAACCTCGGGATCCTGCTCGGGCTCGGGCAGTTCGTGACGACCTTCGCGATCACGACCTGGTACGTGAGCCGCGCCAACTCGCGGTTCGACCCCATCGCCGCGGAGATCCGCGCCGACCTGGAGGAGCGGGAGCGCGTGGCGCTCGACGGGCCGCGAGGATCCACCCCGCCGAAGCGCCGGAAGGGCGGCCGACGGTGATCGCGCCGGGCACGGCCGTCATGGCGACGACGCCCACGACCGACACGGGGGATCCGGTCCTCAACATCTCGATCTTCGGGGCGTTCGTGGTCATCACGCTCGTGATCGTGTTCCGCGCGAGCCGGAACAACTCGACCGCCGCGGACTACTACGCGGCCGGGCGCTCGTTCACCGGCCCGCAGAACGGGACGGCGATCGCGGGCGACTACCTGTCGGCGGCGTCGTTCCTCGGGATCGTCGGTGCCATCGCCATCAACGGGTACGACGGGTTCCTCTACTCGATCGGGTTCCTGGTCGCGTGGCTCGTGGCCCTGCTGCTCGTGGCGGAGCTCATGCGCAACACGGGCAAGTTCACGATGGCCGACGTGCTGAGCTTCCGGCTGAAGCAGCGCCCGGTGCGGCTCGCGGCCGCGACCACGACGCTCGCGGTCTGCTTCTTCTACCTGCTCGCCCAGATGGCGGGCGCGGGCGGGCTCGTCTCGTTGCTGCTCGGGATCGACGACCGGCTGGGGCAGTCGCTCGTCATCGCCGTGGTGGGCGCGCTGATGATCGTCTACGTGCTCGTCGGCGGGATGAAGGGCACCACCTGGGTGCAGATCATCAAGGCGTGCCTGCTCATCGCGGGCGCCGCCGTGATGACCGTGTGGGTGCTCGCGATTCACGGGTTCAACGTCTCGACGCTGCTGGGCGCCGCGGCGGACGCGGCCGACAAGCCCGTGCTCGAGCCCGGCAACCAGTACGGCGTGACGGGGATCACGCAGCTCGACTTCCTGTCGCTCGCGCTCGCGCTGGTGCTCGGCACGGCGGGCCTCCCCCATGTGCTCATGCGCTTCTACACGGTGCCGACGGCGAAGGAGGCGCGCCGCAGCGTCGTCTGGGCGATCTGGCTCATCGGGATCTTCTACCTCTTCACCCTGGTGCTCGGGTACGGCGCGGGCGCGCTGCTCGGGAGCGAGCGGATCCTCGCGGCCCCCGGCGGCGTGAACTCCGCCGCTCCCCTGCTGGCGCTCGAGCTCGGCGGGCCGGTCCTGCTCGGGATCATCGCCGCCGTCGCCTTCGCCACGATCCTGGCGGTGGTCGCCGGGCTCACCATCACGGCGGCCGCGTCGTTCGCGCATGACGTGTACGGCAGCGTCATCAAGAAGGGGCAGGTCTCGGCGAACGGCGAGGTGCGGGTCGCGCGGATCACGGTGGTCGTGATCGGCATCGTCTCGATCATCGCGGGCATCGGCGCGAACGGGCAGAACGTCGCGTTCCTCGTGGCGCTCGCGTTCGCGGTGGCGGCGAGCGCGAACCTGCCGACCATCCTCTACTCGCTCTACTGGCGGCGGTTCTCCACGCGGGGCGCGGTGCTCAGCATGTACGGCGGGCTCGGGACGGCGCTCGTGCTGATCGCGTTCTCGCCCGTGGTGTCGGGGGCGGAGACGTCGATGATCCCGGGGGCCGACTTCTCGTGGTTCCCGCTGAGCAACCCCGGCATCGTGTCGATCCCCGTCGGGTTCCTGCTGGGCTGGATCGGGACGGTGACCTCCACGCGCAAGGAGGATCCGCTCGTCGCGGCCGAGATGGGCGTGCGGTCGCTCACGGGGCACGGCGCCGAGAAGGCGACGGAGCACTAGGGGCGCGTGCCGGGCGCCTCCGTCGAGGCGCCCGGCACGCGGTCAGTCGCTGAGCGCGTCGCTGAGGATGGCGAGCACGCCCGCGCGGGTGTCGGCCGCGGTCGCGCCCAGCCGATCGGCGACGATCTCCACGAGCGACTCCAGGACGATGACGTGCGGGATGCGCGAGGTGTGCTCCACCTCGTGGCGGAAGCCGGCCTTCGCGGGCGCGACGACCAGGGCGACGTCGGCCAGGGCGCCGATGGGCGAGGTCGCGAACGAGGTGACCGCGACGATCCCCGCGCCCGAGGCCCGGGCGGATCGCGCGGCCCGGAGGCTCAGCTCGTTGGCCCCGCTGCCGCTGATCACCAGCACCACGTCGTCCGCGCCGAGGCGGCTGACGGCGATCTGCTGGCCGATGGGGTCGGCGACGTGCTCGGCCGGGCGGCCCACGGCGGTGAGCCGCATCGAGAGGTCGAGGGCGAGCGGCGAGGACAGGCCGCTGGCGACGATGACGAGCCGACGGGCGCCGACGACGCGCGTGACGGCGTCCTCCACCTCCGCCTCCGTGAGGACGCTGGCGACCCGGGGCAGCGCGGTGGCGAGCGCGTCGAGGTCGGAGCGGATCCGGCCGAGCGCGCTGGTGCCGTGTGCCCCGTCGCCCGCGGCGGTCGAGGCGCGCGCCGAGCTGCGGGCCAGCTCGCGGGTGAGCGCGACGCGCAGCTGCGGGTAGCCGCGGTAGCCGAGGCTCTGGCAGGAGCGGATCACGGTCGACCGCGCGACGCCCGCGCGGTCGGCGAGCTCCTGCGCGGTGATCTCCACCACGCCCTCGGTGTCGTCGACGATGAGCTCGACCACCCGGCGCTCGCTCGGCTGCAGGGCGTTGACCACGGTCGCGATGCGCGTGGTGGGCCCGACGTCGTCACTCCACTGCACGGACCCTCGCCCCCTCGGTGATCCGGCGGCGGATCGCTCCGGAGATCGCGTCGATCGACATGGTGACGGCGACCACCACGATCAGGAGCACGCCGACGGTGGACCACTCCCGGTACTGAGTGTAGGAGGTGAGCATGTCGCCGATCCCGCCGACGCCGATGAGGCCGAGCACGGCCGACGCGCGCACGTTGATCTCGAACCGGTACAGCCAGAAGGAGAGGAACTCGCCGCTCGCCTGCGGCCAGACGCCCCAGCGGATGATCGACCACGCGCCGCCGCCGGCCGCGCGCACCGCCTCGATCGGGCCGCTGCCCACGCCCTCGACGGACTCGTAGCCCCACTTGCCGAGGGTGCCGATGCTCGAGACGGCGAGCGCCAGAGCGCCGGTGAGCGGGGTGAGCCCGGTGACGGACAGGATGATGATGGCGGTGATGATCTCCGGCACGGCGCGGATGGCCGAGAACAGGATCCGCATCGGCCAGCGCACGGCGGCGGGCGCGAACCCGCGGGCCGCGACGAACGCGAGCGGCACCGACACGACGATGCCGAGGACCGTGCCGACCCAGGCCATGAGCACGGAGACCCAGGTCTGGGCCAGGGCTTCCGGCAGCTTCGACCAGTCGGGGCGGGAGAACATGAGCCAGAGGTAGCGGACGACCTCGGCGGGCAGGTCGGCGAGGCGGTCCCACGCGATGTCGGCCGACCAGCACGCGACGACCACGACGACGGTGACGCCCGCCGCGGCGAGGGCGCGGCCGGGACGGCGCGGGCGGACGGGCACGGCGAGGCTCATGCGATCCTCTTCCTGATCTCGTTCGAGACGAGGTCGATGACGACGACGATCACGAGGATCTCGAGGACGATGAGGGCCAGCTGGTCGTAGCGGTAGAAGGTGCGCACGGCGTCGATGAGGAGGCCGATGCCGCCCGCTCCCACCAGGCCGAGGACGGTGGACGCGCGCACGTTGAGCTCGAGCACGTAGAGCGTCTGGCCGATGAAGCCGGGCAGCACGTCCGGGAGCGCCAGGGCGCGGTCGACCTGCATCCGCGTCCCGCCCGCCGCGCGACCGGCCTCGAGCGGCCCGGCGTCGTTCGACTCGATCGCCTCCGAGACGAGCTTCACGATGATGCCGACGTTGAACAGGACGAGCGCGATGATGCCGGGCAGCGCGCCGACGCCCACCATCGCGACGAGCAGCGACGCGTACAGCAGCTCGGGCACCGCGCGCACGACGTTGAGGATCGCGCGGAGGATCCCCCGGCTCACCGGATGGGGGTTGGTGAGACGCGCCGCCCACAGGCTGAGCGGCAGCGCGACCGCCGCGCCCGCGACCGTCGCGATGACGGCCATGGCGAGCGTCTCGAGCATCGGCGCGACCGTGCGCGGGAAGAAGGCCCAGTCGGGCTGGACCAGCCGGACGAGCTTGTCCGCGCCGTTGCGCCAGTTGCGCGCGATGGCGTCGAACCCGAACGCGACGCCCAGCTGCGGACTCATCGCGATCGCCGTGATGGCGAGCACCACGGCGAGCGCGACCCAGGGCCGCCAGCGCCCGGCCGGACGCGGCGGCAGCTCACGGACGCTCATCCGAGGGTGTCCTCCGGCCGGATCGAGCGGCCGTAGATGGCCTCGAAGACGTCGTCGCCCGCGGTCGCGGCCGGGCCGTCGTAGACGACCTCGCCGGCGCGGAGGCCGATCATGCGGTCGCCGTACTCGCGCGCGAGGTCGAGCAGGTGCAGGTTGGTGAGCACCGTGATCCCGAGCTCGCGGTTGATGCGGCGCAGGTCGCCCATGACGCCGTGCGCGGTCGGCGGGTCGAGGCTCGCGACGGGCTCGTCGGCGAGGACGAGCCGGGGCCGCTGCGCCAGCGCCCGCGCGATGGCGACGCGCTGCTGCTGGCCGCCGGACAGGGTGGAGGCGCGGTCCCAGACCTTGGAGAGTATCCCCACGCTCTCGAGCGCCTGGAACGCGATCTCGCGGTCCGCCGCCGTGGGACGCCCGAGGAAGGTGCGCCAGCCGGGCGTGTGCGCGAGGCGTCCGACGAGGACGTTGTTCAGCACGCTCGTGCGGGTGGCGAGGTTGAAGCCCTGGAAGATCATGCCGACGTCGCCGCGGAGGGCGCGCAGGCGCCGACCCGCGAGGCCGTCGACGCGCGTGCCGCCCACCTCCACCTCGCCCGAGGACACGGGGACGAGGCCGTTGATGGTGCGGATGAGGCTCGACTTCCCGGATCCGGACAGACCGACGATCGAGACCATCTCGCCGCCGGCGATGTCGAGGGAGACGTCCTTCAGCGCGACGACGCCGTTGGGGTACCGGACCGTGACGCCGCGGAGGCGGACGGCCCACGGCGCGGAGGCGGACGCGAGGGCGTCCGCCTGGGCGAGGGAGCGGGTGGCGGGCATGGGCTACTGCAGACCGAGCGACTGCGCCGCGCGGGCCACGACGTCGAGCGAGGACGGGTCGGCGGGCGCGAGCTTCGTGATGGAGTAGATGGCGGTGAGGGCCGCCGACCCCTCGGGCGTGGCCGAGTAGTCCTCGAGCGCCTGGGTGATCCGCTGCTGCAGCTCGGGCGAGAGCTTCCCGGAGACCGCGACGCCGTCGTTCGGGATCTCGTCCGTCATCGCGAAGACGACGACCTTCTGCCCCACGTCCGGCTTGTCCTTCTTCACGACGGTGCGGGCGTCCCAGAAGCTGAAGCCGACCTCGGCGTCGCCGTTGTAGACCGCGAGCACCGAGGCGTCGTTGGCCGTGACGGGGATCTGCTGGATGTCGGAGTCGGTGTCGAGCCCGGCGTCCTTGAGCGCGAGCATCGGGTAGATGTATCCGGCGGGCGACCCCGGGCCGAGGACGGCGACCTTCGCGCCCTTCACCTTCGTGATGGAGTCGAGGCCCTGCGGACCCGACAGCGCGTCGGCGCCGTTGCAGAAGAGCATCCCGTCGCGGTCGACCGGGGTGTCGTCGCAGTACTTGTCGGGGTCGTTCGTCATGAACTGCGCGGGGTACGTGATGTTGCCGTTGCGCTCGGTCTGGAGCACGACCTTCGCGTCGTACATGTCGCTCGCCTGCCAGAGCTGGAGGGAGGGCAGGAAGCCGATCTGCGCCTGGTCCGCGCCCATCGCCTCGACCGCCGCCTGGTAGTCCTTCGACACCACGCCGGTGACGGGGATGCCGAGGGCCTTCGTGAGCATGTCGGTGAGCGGCGCGGCCGTCTGCACGAGGCCGTCCTGGTCCTGGGACGGGACGAGCGCGAGCGTGAGGGAGGTGGGATCCGCGGCGGCCGCGGGCGTGCCGGACGCGTCGGAACCGGCGCCGGCGGAGCAGCCGGTGAGCGCGAGGGCGGCGACGGCTCCGATGACGAGGAGCGGGAGGGCGGGCTTCTTCATGCGTGCATCTGCTTTCCGTGGGGAGCTGCGGAGGTGGGGACGGGAGGAGAGGAGGGGGCGGCGTCGAGCCACGCGTCGATGTCGTCGTAGAGGTCGGCGACGGTGGCGGCGCGGAAGGTGGGGCGGGCGTCGTCGGACGAGCCGGGGCCGACGAGCGCGGTGCTGAACCCGCGGGCGTGGGCGGGCTCCAGGTCGTTGACCCAGAGGTCGCCGACGCTGAGGAGGCGGGCGGCGGGGAGGCCCGCGCCGGGACCCGGGTCGACGCGGTCGAGGACGGCGTCCATCCCGGCGGGCTTGCCCGCACCCGTGACGACCTCGTCGAAGGCGTCGTCGAGGCCGAGGGCGGCGAGCGCCTCCGGGATCCGGCAGGCGGGCGAGTTGGTCACGAGGACGCGGCGGACACGACCGGCGATCCCGACGAGGAAGGAGGCGAGTCCGGCGGGCGGCAGGACGGGCGCGTGCGGGCCGCCGAGCTCGGCGCGGCTCGCGAGGAAGGCGGCGGACAGGAGCCGGGCCGGCACACCGTGGTCGGCGGCGAGGCCCTGCACGAGCGCGTAGCCGTCGACCGCCCCCGATTCGCTGCCGACGTGCGGGAGGCCGGCGGCCACGGCGGCGGCGAACCGCGGACGGGCGTCGACCGCCAGCGTCTCGGCCACGTGGTGGGCGTAGCGGAGCACGGGACCGTCGCCGAGGGACACGGTGCCGTCGAAGTCGAACACGATGGTCCGGCCGGGGGTGCTCACGGGTGGCGCTCGTCTCCGCGCCCGGGTCGGGGATCCGATCGGGATCCGTGGACGCAGCGCCCACAGTAGGCATCCGCCGTCGACGCTTTGACCATGACCGGTGGACGTGAGGTGAACGGGACGGGTCGCGCCGGGGGCGGACGACGCGAGGGCGGCGGGACCGGGTGGTCCCGCCGCCCTCGACGGTGGTGCGGTGCCGCGCCCGGAGGCGCGCGCGGATCAGGCGATCAGGCGAACGCCTCCGGCGGCGGGCAGGCGCAGAACAGGTTGCGGTCGCCGTAGGCCTGGTCGATGCGGCGCACCGGCGGCCAGTACTTGTCGCGCACGAGCGTCGACACCGGGTAGACGGCGCGCTCGCGCGTGTACGCGTGCGTCCACTCCCCCGCGATGACCGACTCGGCCGTGTGCGGCGCGTTCCGGAGCGGGTTGTCGTCGGCCGGCCACTCGCCCGCGGCGACCGAGTCGGCCTCCTGCTTGATGCCGATCATCGCGGCGATGAAGCGCTCGACCTCGGCGAGGTCCTCGCTCTCCGTCGGCTCGACCATGAGCGTGCCCGGGACCGGGAAGCTCATGGTGGGCGCGTGGAAGCCGTAGTCGACGAGGCGCTTGGCCACGTCGTCCACCGTGATCCCGGTCGCGGCGGTCAGCGGACGCAGGTCGAGGATGCACTCGTGCGCGACCAGGCCGTCCTCCCCCGCGTAGAGCACGGGGTAGTGGTCGCGGAGACGCGCGGCGATGTAGTTCGCCGACAGCACCGCGGCGCCGGTCGCCTGCTTGAGGCCCTCGGCGCCCATCATGCGGACGTAGGCCCAGCTGATCGGCAGGATGCTCGGGGATCCGTACGGGGCCGCCGACACCGGGGCGCCGCCGTGCTCGATCGTGGAGACGACCCCGTCCTGGACGAGCGCGTGCACGTTGCGCTGCGCCTGCGGGTGGCCGGGCAGGAAGGGCGCGAGGTGCGCCTTCGCCGCGACCGGGCCGACGCCGGGCCCGCCGCCGCCGTGCGGGATGCAGAACGTCTTGTGCAGGTTGAGGTGCGAGACGTCGCCGCCGAAGTCGCCGAACCGGGCGAAGCCGAGGAGCGCGTTGAGGTTCGCGCCGTCGACGTAGACCTGGCCGCCGGCCTCGTGCACGGCCTCGCAGATCGCGCCGACCTCGTGCTCGTAGACGCCGTGGGTGGACGGGTAGGTGATCATCAGGCCGGCGAGCTCGTCGCGGTTCGCCGCGATCTTGGCGCGCAGGTCGTCGAGGTCGACGTTGCCGAGCTCGTCGCACGCGACGACCACGACGCGCATCCCGGCGAGCACGGCGCTGGCCGCGTTCGTGCCGTGGGCGCTCTGCGGGATGAGGCAGACCGTGCGCTGGGTGTCGCCGTTGGCGAGGTGGTAGCCGCGGATCGCGAGGAGGCCCGCGAGCTCGCCCTGGCTGCCCGCGTTCGGCTGGAGGCTCACGGTGTCGTAGCCCGTGACGTCGGCCAGCCAGGTCTCCAGCTGGAGGACCAGCTCGAGGTAGCCCTCGACGTCGTCGGCCGGCGCGAACGGGTGGATGGCCTGGAACTCGGGCCAGGTCACCGCCTCCATCTCGGTGGCGGCGTTGAGCTTCATGGTGCAGGAGCCGAGCGGGATCATGCCGCGGTCGAGCGCGTAGTCCTTGTCGGAGAGGCGCTTGAGGTAGCGCATCATGCCGGTCTCGGAGCGGTGCGTGGAGAAGACGGCGTGCGTGAGGTACTCGCTCGTGCGGATCGAGCCTGAGGGGATCGACGACAGGTCACCTGCCGCGCCCTCGTCCTCCGCGAGCTCGGCGCCGAACGCGCGCGCGACGGCCGCGAGGTCCTCGGGGCGCGTGGCCTCGTCGACGCTGAAGCCGAGCGTGTCGGCGTCCACGCGGAGCAGGTTGACCCCGCCTCGGGCGGCGGCGGCGAGGATCTCGTCGGCGCGGCCGGGCACGGAGACGCGCACGGTGTCGAAGTACGCGGCGTGGATGGGCTCGACGCCGACCGTCGCCAGCGAGCGGACGAGGCGGCGGGCGCCCCGGTTCGCCTGGCGCGCGATCACGCGGAGGCCCTTCGGCCCGTGGTAGACCGCGTACATCGAGGCCATGACGGCGAGGAGCACCTGCGCCGTGCAGATGTTGCTGGTGGCCTTCTCGCGGCGGATGTGCTGCTCGCGCGTCTGCAGGGAGAGGCGGTAGGCGGGGTGGCCGGCCGCGTCCTGGCTGACGCCGACGAGGCGGCCGGGCATCTGCCGCTCGAGGCCGGCGCGCACCGCGAGGTAGCCCGCGTGCGGACCGCCGAAGCCCATGGGCACGCCGAAGCGCTGCGAGGTGCCGACCGCGATGTCCGCGCCGAGCTCGCCGGGCGAGGTGATGACCGTGAGGGCGAGCAGGTCCGCCGCGACGACCGCGAGGCCGCCCGCGGCGTGCACGCGCGCGATGACGGCGCTCGGGTCGAAGATGCGGCCGGAGGCGCCCGGGTACTGGATGAAGGCGCCGAACGCGTCGGGCAGCTCGGCCGGATCCACCGTGGCGAGGTCGTGCGCGACCAGCTCGATGCCGAGCGCGGCGGCGCGGCTGTCGAGGAGCGCGCGCGTCTGCGGCAGGGCGTCGGCGTCGATGAGGAACACGCTCGTCTTCGCCTTGGACGCGCGGCGCGCGAGCAGCATGCCCTCCACGACGGCGGTGGACTCGTCGAGCATGGACGCGTTCGCGGTCGCGAGCCCGGCGAGCTCGGCGACCATCGTCTGGAAGTTGATGAGGGCCTCGAGGCGGCCCTGCGAGATCTCGGGCTGGTAGGGCGTGTAGGCCGTGTACCAGCTCGGGTTCTCGAGCACGTTGCGGGTGATCACGGCGGGCGTGATGGTGTCGTGGTAGCCGAGGCCGATCATCGACGTGCGCACGCGGTTGCGGCTCGCGATGCGGCGGAGCTCGGCGAGGGCGTCGCGCTCGGTGGCGGCCTCGGGCAGCACGGAGTCGCCGTCGGTGCGGAAGCGGTCGACCTGGATCGTCTCGGGCACGGCCTTCGCGAGGAGAGACGGGATCGAGTCGTGGCCGAGAGCGGCGAGCATGGTGGCGCGGGCCTCGGAGTCGATGCCGATGTGGCGGGCACCGAACGCGCCGTGCGCGAACGTGGAGGACTCCTCGGCGATGTCGGGTGCGGAGGCGGGAGCCGGGGTGGCCGGGCGCGTGCCGGCGTCGACGGCGGTCACTCGCCCACCAGCGCGACGTACTCGTCGTGGCTGAGGAGCGCGGGGAGCGCCTCGAAGCGGACCTTCACGAGCCAGCCGGCGCCGAACGGGTCGCTGTTGACGAGGTCGGGCGAGGCCACGACGTCGTCGTTGACCTCCGTGACCGTGCCGTCGATGGGCGCGAACAGCTCGCCGACCGACTTGGTCGACTCGATCTCGCCGACGACCTCGCCGCCCGCGAGCTCGTCGCCCACGGCGGGCAGCTCGACGAAGACGACGTCGCCGAGCTTGTCGGCGGCGTAGGCCGTGATGCCGACGGTCGCGACGTCGCCGTCGACCTGCACCCACTCGTGCTCGGCGGTGTACTGGAGGCTGGTCTGATCGGTCATGCGAGGGCCTTTCGCGAGTAGAAGGGGAGGGTCACGACGGTGGCGGGCACGCGCGTGCCGCGGACGTCGACGGTGAGGCGCGTGCCGGGGGCGGCGAGCGAGGGATCCACGTACGCCATGGCGACGGGGTGGCCGAGCGTGGGCGACAGGGCGCCGCTCGTGATGATGCCGACGGGCCCGACGGCGCCCTCGGTGGCCTCCATCACGGCCTCGAGCGCCTCGGCGGAGTCGCCCGCGGCCTCCTCGGCGTAGACGGGGTAGTCGGCGCGGGGCGCGCGGCGGCCCTCGGTGACGAGGCCGACGAGCACGCGGGCGACGGGATCCGGCCCCTTCTCGATCGCCGAGCGCCCGCGGAAGTCGCCCTCCTTGCCGAGCGCGACCACCTTGCCGAGGCCGGCCTGCACGGGCAGCGTGTGGAGCCCGAGCTCGTGGCCGTAGAGCGGCATGCCCGCCTCCAGGCGGAGCGTGTCGCGGCAGGCGAGGCCGGTGTTCAGGAGGCCGAGCGGGGTGCCCGCGGCGACGAGCGCCTCCCACAGGGCGACGGCGTCCTCGGTCGCGACGTACAGCTCGTAGCCGTCCTCGCCCGTGTACCCGGTGCGGGCGACGAGCACGTCCTGCCCGGCGAAGCGCGCCGCCGTGGCGCGGTAGTAGCGGAGCGCCTCGAGGGGCGTCTCGGTCTCGAGCCCGGCGGTGGCCTCGAGGATCGCGCGCGACACCGGGCCCTGCACGGCGATGAGCGCGACGTCGTCGCTCGCGTCGTCGACCTCCACGTCGTCCCTGCCCGCGGCGGCCTCGGCGAGGACGGCGAGCACGGGATCGTGGTTGCCCGCGTTGGCGACGACGAGGAAGGACTCCTCGCCCGTGCGGTAGACGATGAGGTCGTCGACGATGCCGCCGGAGGGATCCAGCAGCAGCGTGTACTTCGCCTGCCACTCGGCGATGGCGGAGAGCTTGCCGGCGAGGACGGAGTCGAGGAACGCGGCGGCGCCCTCCCCCTCGACCGCGATCTCGGCCATGTGCGAGATGTCGAAGATGCCGGCGGCCTCGCGCACGGCGCGGTGCTCGGCGAGGTCGCTCGTGTAGCGCACCGGCATGAGCCAGCCGGCGAAGTCGGTGAAGGAGGCGCCGGCCGCCTCGTGCACGGCGTGCAGCGGGGATCGGCGGGGCGGGGCCGCGGTCGCCGCGTCGGGCGCGGTCTCGGCGGGTGCGTCGGTCATGGAGTCCTCCGGTCGTGACCGGCGCGGGCGCCGGGTGCGGGACTCCCCCTCTGTCATGTGCCTGAGAGCTTCGCGCCGTCCGAGGACGGGGCTTTCACCGTGGGCGAGCCGTGCGGGACGGCTGCTTTTCAGAGTGGCCAGTGCATCGCGGTACGTGGACCTGAGAGATTGGCGGGGAGGCTTGCTCCTTCGGTGCTCCCGGAGGAGCTCTCCCGCGATGCGTGCGCGGCCGTGTGTTCGTGGCCAAGCATATCGAGCGGGACGTTTCGGCCGTGTGACGATTCCCGGTCGATCCCGCCCGTGCGGCCGACCCGACCCGGACGCGACGACGCCGCCGCATCCGGGTGGATGCGGCGGCGTCGGGTGGTCGGGTCGACCGGCGGGATCAGATCGCGTCGGGCGCGGGCGCGGCGGGTGCCTGCGGCGCGCCGTCCTCCTCCTGGTCGATGACGCGGCGCACGTCGTCGGCGAGCTGCGCGACGCCCTCGGGCATCATCTCGAAGCCGTCGGTGGTGCCGACGTTGATGACGAGGCCGGTGCCCTCCGGGATGGCCTGCACGAGCTCGGCGGCGGGGATCGTCGCGACGTGGTCGGCGACGCTCGTCACCTTCTCGTCGATCCGGTCCTCGTGCGTGAACGCGGCGAGCATGGGCACGCCGTCGCGGTCGAAGAGGACGGGCTGGAGCTGATCGGTCTCGGGCGTGAGGGGCGTGGCGGTGGGCACGACGACCGTCGTGTTGATGAACTCGGTGAGGACGGCGGTCATGTCGGACTCGCCCGCCTGGCCGCGCGCGATGGCCTGCTCGAGGGGGGTGGGCTCTCGGTCCTGTGAATCGGTCATGGGTCCATCGTGCCCGATCCGGTGGGGCAGCCGCTGATCGGGGCCGCCCGCCCGGGCGCCGTCGCGGCCGCGCGCGGAGTTAGGATCGTCTCTTCCACCCGCCATGAGTCCCGAGGGGAGACGCCCGTGTCGATCGGACGCCAGCGCCCCCGCGGCGAGCTCGAGGCCGCGATCATGGACGCCCTCTGGGATGCCGACGAGGCGCTGACGGCCAAGGACGTCGTGGCTCGCATCCCGGATCCGCGCCCCGCGCTCACGACCGTGCTCACGGTGCTGGACCGGCTCGGCCAGAAGGGCCTCGTCACGCGCTCGGACGAAGCGCGCGCGCTCACGTTCGCGCCCGCCCGGTCGCGAACCGACCACGCGGCGTCGCTCATGTCGGGCGCGCTCGCGGCCACGAAGGACCGCGAGGCCGCGCTGCTGCGCTTCGCCGGCACGCTCGACGGAGACGACCTCACGGCCCTGCGCCGCGCGCTCGGCGGGGACGACCGGGCCTAGGCCGGACCCGCTAGCGCGGGTCGTCGGCGCCGTCGTACGGTCCGCCGACGCTGCCGTCCTCCCCGGGGAACCGGCGCGACGAGCGCCGCACGACGCCGACCACCACGAGCACGGCGGCGGCGAGGATCACGAGGCCGATGAGCACGAAGACCCACACGGGCGTGGTCTCGGCCGTCTCGGCGAGCGGCACGGACGCGCCGGACTGCGCGTCCGAGGTGGGCGCGGGCGCGACGGACTCGGCGCCCTGCGTCGTCATGGTGCCCTCGGGCTCCGGCGTCGCGGTGGCCGCGCTGCCCGCCCACGCGTCGCCGCAGGCCGGGGCCGCCATGATCGCCGGGGTGCCCGTCGTGTCGCCCGTCGGCGCGTAGGTGAAGGAGTAGGTGCCGTCGATGGGGTGGCTGTCGCTCGAGACCGCGCGCCACGTGACCTGGTAGGTGCCGGCCGTGCCGAGCGCGATGCGGGTCGTGGCGGTGGATCCGTCGACCGCGATGCAGCCGTCCTCGTGGAAGGAGCCGTCGGAGGAGTTGACCACCTGGATCGCGAAGCCCGAGTTCTGCGCGTCGAGCGCGAGGAGGTCCTCGCTGAAGTCGAGCGCGATGGTGCCCGGCTCGTCCGTGACGGTGGCGTCGGCGGCCGGGGTGGATCCCACGAGCCGGTCGTGCGCGGACGCGGCGCCCGCCGGGATCAGCGCCCCGCCGAGCACGAGCGCGGCGGCGCCCGCGGCGAGCGCGGCGCGACGGAGGAGGGACGGGGTGCGGGGGTGGTGCGGAGACGCCATGGGTCCATCATCCCCCGCGCCCGGGCCGACGGCCGGGCGACGTCCGTGACGCCGCGCCGGTGCCCGTGTTGCGCCCGGGGCCGCGGCACGATGGACTCGGGACATGAACATCGCCCCCCAGGACGCCCCCGGCGACGGCCAGGCGCGATCCGCCGGCCTGTCCGCCGACGAGATCGACCGGATCCGCCGCGACTTCCCCCTCCTCGACTCGGAGGTGAACGGCCACCCGCTCGTGTACCTCGACTCGGCCGCCACCTCCCAGAAGCCGCGCCAGGTGCTGGACGCGGAGCGCGCGTACCTGGAGCACCGCAACGCCGCCGTCCACCGCGGCGCGCACACGCTCGCGGCCCTCGCGACCGAGGAGTTCGAGGAGGCGCGGGAGAAGGTCGCGCGCTTCGTGGGCGTCGACGCGGGCGAGATCGTGTGGACCTCCAACGCGACCGAGGGCCTGAACCTCGTCGCGTACGGCCTCGGGAGCGCGGCGGCGCCGGCGTCGATCCGCGTGCGGGAGGGCGACGAGATCGTCGTCACGGAGTCGGAGCACCACGCGAACCTCATCCCGTGGCAGCAGCTCGCGCTCCGCACGGGCGCCCGGCTGCGCCACATCCCCGTCGACGACCAGGGCGCGCTCCGGTTGGAGACCCTGGGCGACGTCATCACGGAGCGCACGCGCATCGTCGCGCTCGCGCACGTCTCCAACGTGCTCGGCGGCATCGCGCCGCTCGGTCCCGTCGTCGCCCGGGCGCGGGAGGTGGGCGCCCTCGTCGTGCTCGACGCCTGCCAGTCCGTGCCGCACCTGCCCGTGGACCTGCGCGCCCTCGACGTCGACCTCGCCGTCTTCTCCGGCCACAAGATGCTCGCGCCCACGGGCATCGGCGTGCTCTACGGGCGCCGCGCGGTGCTCGAGGCGCTGCCGCCGTTCCTCACGGGCGGGTCGATGATCACGACCGTGACGATGGAGGCGGCCGAGTTCCTGCCGCCGCCGCAGCGCTTCGAGGCCGGGACGCAGCGCATCTCGCAGGTCGTCGCGCTGGGCGCCGCGGTCGACTACCTCGAGGCGGTCGGCATGGACCGGATCCAGGAGCACGGGCGGCGCATCGGCGCGCGGCTCGTGGCGGGCCTGTCCGGGATCCAGGGCGTGCGCGTGCTCGGCCCCGCCGGCGATCGCGTCGGCCTCGCCGCGTTCGACCTCGAGGGCGTGCACGCGCACGACGTGGGGCAGATCCTCGACGACCGCGGCATCGCCGTGCGCGTCGGGCACCACTGCGCGCAGCCGCTGCACCGCAGGCTCGGCCTCACCGCGTCCACGCGCGCGAGCGGGACCCTGCACACGACCGACGCCGAGATCGACCTGCTGCTGCAGGGCGTCGAGGACGCCGCCGCGTTCTTCGGGGCCGGCCGGTGAGCGCCCCGGCGTCCGGCGGCGGCGCGCTGTACCAGGAGCTGATCCTCGACCACTCGCGCACCCCCGAGGGCACGGGCGATCCCACCGGGTGGCCGATGCACGCGCACCAGGTGAACCCGACGTGCGGGGACGAGATCACCCTCGGGATCCGCGTCGAGGACGGTCGGGTGGCCGAGATCCTGTGGCGGGGCCACGGCTGCGCGATCTCGCAGGCGTCCGCGTCGATGCTCGTCGGCGTGCTCGACGACGCGAGCCTCGAGACGGTGCACGCCCGCATCGCCGCGTTCCGCGAGGTCATGCGGAGCCGCGGCGCGTCCCACCTCGACCCGGAGGAGTTCGGCGACGCCGTCGCGCTCGACGGGGTCTCGCGCTACGTCGGCCGCGTGAAGTGCGCGATGCTGCCGTGGACGACGCTGGAGATCGCGCTCCGGGCGAGCTGACCCGCCCCTCCCCGGCCGGGGCGGGCAGAGCGGGGACGACGGCCGCGCGAGGCGGCGCACCGCGACACCAGGAGGATCCGTGGCCCCCGACGACGACATGCCGAGCACCATCCGCCGCTCCCCCGAGCACGCGCAGGCCACCTGGGCGGCGGCGCACGCGGCGGCCGAGGAGCAGTACGGATCCGGCGAGCGCGCCGAGCGCACCGCCTACGCCGCGCTCAAGCACGGCTTCGAGAAGGTCGGCGACCACTGGGAGCCCAAGGAGTCGGCGGGCCCGTCGGACGCGGGCGCCGAGGAGCGCGGCGCGGGCACGGCCGGCGGGGTCGACGCGAACGCCTCGAAGGCGCACCTCATGGACGTGGCCCGCCGCCTCGACGTGCCCGGCCGCAGCCGCATGACGAAGGACGAGCTGGTGGACGGGATCCGGAAGGCGAACGACCGCGAGACCCGGAAGGCGCGCGAGCGCGACAGCTGAGGCGGCCGGGGCCGGCGCGCGCGGCGCCTAGGGGAGGTCGACGCGGAAGAGCGCGCACTCCGTGTCGTAATAGGCGCGCGTGCGGCCGAGGGGACGCATCCCGATCCGGCGGCACACGGCCTGCGACGGCGCGTTCGCCGGGTTCGTCACCGCGAGCACGCGCGTCAGCCCGCCCTCGGCCGCGTGCGCGAGCACCCGCTTCGCCGCCTCCGTCGCGACGCCGCGACCCCAGGCGTCCGGGTGCAGGTGCCAGCCGATCTCGGTCTCGCCGTCCTCCGGCTCGTCGCGCGGGGCGGGGTCGTCGCCGGCGAGGGGCGCGGCCGACGCGGGCAGGTCCTTGAGCAGCAGCGTGCCGAGGAGCGCGCCGCCGTCGCGGTCCTCGATCGCCCAGATGCCGCGCACGGGGTGGTCGAGGGCGGCGTAGCGGGCGGCGCGCGCCACGGCCTGCGCGGGATCCGCGTGGACCTGGCCGGTGCCGATCCACCGCATCACCTCGGGCCGGGCGTGCAGGTCGAGGAGGAAGGGCGCGTCGGCCTCCGTGAAGCGGCGGAGGAGCAGGCGGTCGGTCGCGAGATCGGGCATCGCCCCAGGCTAGGGGGACGTCGGTGGTCGCCCCTAGCGTGACGGCATGCCCGAGCCGGTGGATGCGTGGTGGGCGCGGCGCCGCTGGTCGCGCGGCCTCGATGTGCCGTACCCGAAAGGCACGTACCGGGAGGCGTGGGCGTCGTTCCCCGTGCTCATCCGGCAGTACCACCCGGAGCTCAACCGCGGCATCACGCTCACGCAGGTGCCGCCCGCGGCCGACGTCCTCCTCACCTGGCAGTGCGACGTCGGGCACGTCTTCGTCGCCACGCCCGAGGAGCAGCGGAGGCGTCCGGGCCGCGAGCGCCGACGCTCGTCGTGGTGCCCGGACTGCGCGGAGGCCGCGGCGCCGCGCACGCCCGCGCTCCCGATGGCGGACCAGGTGCGGTGGCCCGGCGCGTCGCCGCTCGTGGCGGGGCCGGTGGCGGGGGGATCCGCGTCCGCCGCGCCGGGCCCGACGCCGTCGTCGGCCGCGGCCACGACGCCCACCCGTCCCCGCCGCTCCCCCGGCGTCTGCACGAAGACGCCCGACTTCCCGGTCGGCGAGCCGTTCGCGAGCGCGTGCGCGCCGCCGCCGGCGTCCGCCGTCGAGGAGCGGCTGCGGCAGGATCTGGCCGCGCGCCTGGATCACACGCCCGGCCTCACCGCCGTGCGGCTCGCGCGCCCGTTCTTCGAGCACCTGGAGGCGTGGCCCGACATCCTGCTGCCGGAGCTGCGCGTCGCGATCGAGTACGACTCCACCGGCCGCCACGGCCTCGAGCACGTGGGCCGCCGCGAGGAGGCCGACCGGCGCAAGGACCGCGCGCTGCGGGCCGCCGGCTGGGAGGTGATCCGCATCCGCACGGGCCGGCTGCCGCCCCTCGGCCCCTACGACCTCTGCGTCTCGGGCCTCACCCGCGGCACGGTGGACCAGCTCCTCGACCGGCTGCGCGAGATCCGCGGCCCGCTGTTCGTGGACGCCTACCTGCGGGAGGTGCCGCCGTCGGCCGCAGCCGGATGAAGCGCGCGCGCCCGCCTCAGCTGACCCGCAGGGCCAGCGCCTCGCTCCGCCAGCGGGCGAGCAGCTCCCACGGATCCGGCTGCCCCGCGGCGAGCGCGGCGACGTGCGCGCGCAGCTCGTCGTCGAGCCCGAACCACTCGGTGCGCGCGAACCGCTGCCGCGCGAAGAGCGCGTGCCGCGCCCGCTCCACGGCCCGCCCGCCCCGCTCGAACGCCAGCAGCTCGTCGTGCCGGAGCGTGACGAGCCGCTGCCGCGGGTTCGCGCTCGTGCCGATCTTGATGCGGTCGCCGAAGCGGATGTAGTAGACGACGTCGACCCGGGGCGGCGCGAGCTCGCCGTCCGGGTGGTCGCCGTGCCGCCACTCGCACACCGCGCACAGCCAGCCCGACGGATGCCGCACGCCCAGGCGGGATCCGCAGGCCGGGCACGGCGACGGCAGCACGTCCTCCACTCCGTGCTCGCGCTCCGCCCACGCGGCCGCGGCCACGAGGTGCGCCGCGCACAGCGGGACGGGCGCGCCGGGCTCGACGGGAGCGGCGCACGCCTCGGCGCGGCATCGGGCGGATCCGTTCGACGTCATGCCCCGACGCTAGGCGCGAGGGCCGACAGCGTCACCCGCGGGAGCCGGGCGGGACCCGCTCAGCGCGCCGCCCGCACCACCACGGGCGCCTGGTCCTCGAGGCCGCGGCGGAGCTCGACGGAGGTCCACGGCACGGGCGCCTCGGCGAAGATCGGCTCGAGCACCTCCCACATGATGCGGCGGTCGGGTCCCACGAAGTACACGTCGTAGGAGCCGTCGCCGAACTCGTTTCCGTCGATCCATCCGGCCTCGAGCAGCTGCAGCGCATCGTCGCCCGCGGTCTCGGTGGCGGCCAGCGACTCGAACGCCTCGTACGCGGAGGCCGCCTCGCCCGCCTCGAAGCGGAGCACCACCCAGTCGTCGGGCTCGTCCTCGCGCGTCCAGGGGCGCGCGACCGCGACGATCGCCATCGTCAGGCCCGTGATGATCCCCGTGAGGAGGAGCGCGCGGATCCGGGGCGTCATGCGCGCGCCCGCCCGGTGTCGACCATCGCGCTCATGCGACCTCCCCGTCCCCGCGTCCGCCCTCGTGAGGCGGCGCACCTCGTCCCAGTATCCCCTGATGCCATCCAGCGTCACCTGACGCCCGCGCCTCTGGACCGGGAACGGTCCTGATGGGTAGCTTTCCTCCCGACGAGCAGGCGGTCGGCCTGCTCCCCCATCCGCTTCGCCGAAGGAGCGCCGTGTCGGACCCGAGCACGCACGAGGAGCTGATCGCCTCGATGGCGACCGTCTTCGACCTCATGGACGCCGCCACCCTCGACGCCTGGGAGGGCCTCACCGGGCTGCAGATCCAGCTGCTGCGCGTCGTCGCCACCGGGATGCAGGTGGACCGCCAGTCGCTCTCCATGTGGACCCGCACCTCGCGCGCGGCCCTCGTGCCGAGCCTCGCGGCGCTGCTGCAGCGGCGGATCCTCGTGGAGGAGTCGGATGGGGAGGGGTCGCGCCTCGTCGTCGGGCCCCCCGGCCGGCAGCTCCTCGAGACGGTGATGCGCGCCCGCATCGGCTGGATCCGCGGGGCCTGCGCCTCCGTGCAGCCGCCCGTCGACGAGGGCGAGCTCCGGCGCGCGATCGGCGCGCTGCAGCGCATCGCCGACGGCGCCTGACCGCGACCTTCCACGCGCCCTCCCCCGATCCCTCCCCCTCGACCACCTCGCCATCACGCCCCTAGGGTGGGGAAATGGCGAACACGAGCGAGGCCCAGGCACCCCCGCGATCCGAGCTGAAGCGCTCCATCACGGTCAAGCAGCTGTACTTCTACGTGGTCGGCGATGTCCTCGGATCCGGCATCTACGTGCTCGTGGGCCTCGTGGCCGCGGCCGTGGGCGGCGCGTTCTGGATGGCGTTCCTCGTCGGGGTGTCCATCGCGACCATCACGGGCCTCGCGTACGCCGAGCTCGTCACCAAGTACCCTCAGGCCGCCGGCGCCTCGCTCTACATCAACAAGGCGTTCCGGAGCCCCGTGCTCACGTTCTTCATCACCATCTGCATGCTGAGCGCCAACATGGCCGCCGTCGGATCCCTGGCGGCCGGCTTCGTCCGCTACCTCGCCGACCTGGTGGGCCTGCCCGAGTCCGCCATCTGGGCGACGACCGGCATCGCGGTGGCGTTCGTCGCCGTCATCACGGCCATCAACCTCATCGGCATCACCGAGTCCGTCGTCGCGAACGTGGTCATGACCTTCGTGGAGATCAGCGGCCTGATCATCGTGGTCGCCATCGGCGTGATCGCGCTGGCCGAGGGGGTCGGCGACCCGGCCGTGCTGCTCCAGTTCCAGGTCGAGGGCGGCCCCGGATCCGCGGTGCTGGCCGTGCTCGCCGGCGTCTCGCTCGCGTTCTTCGCCATGACCGGGTTCGAGAACGCCGCGAACGTGGCCGAGGAGACCATCGACCCGTCGCGCGCCTTCCCCCGCGCGCTCATCGGCGGCATGATGACCGCCGGCGTCGTCTACGTGCTCGTCTCCATGGCCGCGGCCCTCGTCGTGCCCATCGGCGACCTCGCCGGCAACACGCTCCTCGAGGTGATCCGCGCGGACCTCTTCTTCATCCCCGCTGCGGTGATGCTCGTGGTCTTCGCCGTCATCGCGATGGTCGCCATCAGCAACACGGCGCTCGTGACCGTGGTGGCCCAGTCGCGGATCCTGTTCGGCATGGCCCGCGAGAACGTCGTCCCGGCGATCTTCGCCAAGGTGCACCCGGCCCGTCGCAGCCCGTACGTGGCGCTGATCTTCGGCGGCGCCGTGGTGGCCGCGCTCCTCATCATCGGCGCGGCGATCCGCTCCAGCCAGGCCGGCATCCCCGAGGACGAGCGGCTCGACATCGTCGACCGCCTGGCCACGATCACCGTGGTGTTCCTCCTCTTCATCTACGCGCTCGTGATCGTCGCGTGCCTCAAGCTGCGCGGCCACGACGAGACCGACGACACGTACCGCGCGAACACGCCGCTGCTCCTCGTCGGGATCCTCGGCAACGTCGCCGTGCTGATCTACACGCTCGTCGACGACCCCGGCGCGCTGTTCTGGGTCGGCGGCCTGCTCGCGCTGGGGCTCGTGCTCTACCTCGCCCAACGCACGTTCGGCGCGAAGAAGCCGGATCTCGAGGCCGCCGCGGGCGTCGCGGCGGCGGGCCCGACCGACAGGGAGGTCTGAGCCGTGCACGTCATCGTCACCACCGACGGGTCCCAGGCGTCGCTGCAGGCGGCCCGCCAGTTCCAGGTGATCGCGGACTCCCGCGAGATCACCGAGGTCACCGTGCTCGCGGTCGTGAGCCCGTACGCCGCCGCGCCGTTCGCCAACGACCTCGGCCCGCGCCGCGCGACCGGCCAGACCGAGCTCAGCTACCGGCGCGACGCCGAGGCCGCCGTCGACGTGGTCGCCGCGGTCTTCGACGGCTGGGGGCCCACCATCCACCGCGACGTGCGCAGCGGCTCCCCGGCCACCGAGATCATCCGCGCCGCCGAGGACCTCTCTGCGGGCCTGATCTCGATGGCCGCCGGCAGCCGCGGCCTCACCGCGACGATCCTGCTGGGCAGCACGGCCTCGCGCGTGCAGCACTCGGCGCCGTGCCCGGTGCTGATCTGCCGGCCGACGGTGCGCGGGCGGGGGTAGCGGACTAGCCCTGCGGCGTCGCGGCCGCCGTCGCGATGAGCGTCGTGAGCGTGCTCGGGTCCACCGGCCCCAGGATCCGCGAGCTGACGCGGCCCTCCGGGTCGAGCACGAGCGTCGACGGCGTCGCGTTCGGCGCGGTGCGGGCCGCGAAGGCGAGCTGCACCGCGTCGTCCTCCACGTCGAGCACGTTCGCGTAGGGGATGTCGTAGGCGTCCACGAACGACGTGACGGTATCCGCGGAGTCGCTGGTGTCGACGCCGAGGAACGTCGCCGTGTCCGTCGTCGCCGCGCTGACCTCGCGGAGGTCCTTCGCCTCGAGGCGGCACGGACCGCAAGCGGCGTACCAGAAGTTGACGACGAGGACCTTCCCGCGGAACTGCTCCGCGGTCACCTCGGCGCCGGATGCATCCGGCGCGCGGAAGGAGATGGGGTCGCCCCGCTCCCCCACCGGGAACTCGGTGACGCGGTCGTCGCGCGACCCGGCACCGTCGCCCGAGAGGAAGCCGCTCGCGAGCTGGTCCGTCGCGGTGCACCCGCCGAGGGTCAGCGCGGCCGCAAGCGCGAGGGCGAGGGCGGAGGCGACGAGGGGGCGGCGGATCATGCCGCCATGCTACGAGCCGTCAGTCGATCGCCTCGAACACCATCGTCGCCTGGATCCGGTCGCCACCGCCGAGCCCCTTGCTGCCCGACACCGCCGTCGAGATGGTGTGCAGCCGGTAACCGCGGGCGGCCTGCGCGTTGATCGCGTTCTCCAGCTCCGTGAGGTTGCCGGACCCGGTCCCCCACACCTTCTCCTTGAGGATGGTCTGCAGGACGACGTACTCCTTGCCGCGCGTGCGCGCTGCCGCGCCCGAGGCCGATGCTGCCGCAGGACCGGCAGACGTGGTCGCCACAGCCGGTCCGTACCCGGGAGGAGGCGGCGGCTGCACCGTGTCCGTCCACTGCGTACCGTCCCACCAGCGCATGGTGCCCGAGCCGTCGTCGTACCACCCGGCCTGCGTCTCCTGTGCCATCGTCTCGCCTCTCGTCGTGTGATCCTCCGGCCATCGTCCTCCGCGGACCACGGATCGTGGTCGTCCATGGCGGAGGCCGCGCCAGAGGCAGCGACGCCCGGCGTCCGAATGTAAAGCCCGTGTGAACACTTCGCGGCGGTATCGATAGCGTGCGTATCCTGCTGAGCACCTCCCGCCCGACGCCCCGCGTCCGAGCGGGAGGATCCCCCACCCGAGAACGCCGACCCGCACGGAGGCCCTCATGGCACCCGCACCCCAGCTGCACAAGGGACTGACGCAGAGACAGCTCAGCATGATCGCGATCGGCGGGGTGATCGGCGCCGGACTCTTCGTCGGATCCGGCGTCGTCATCAACGGCGCGGGTCCCGGCGCCTTCATCACGTACGCCATCTCGGGCGTGCTCATCATCCTGGTGATGCGCATGCTCGGCGAGATGGCGACCGCGAACCCCAGCACCGGATCCTTCGCCGACTACGCCCGGCACGCCCTCGGCGGCTGGGCCGGCTTCTCGATGGGCTGGCTCTACTGGTACTTCTGGGTCATCGTCGTCGGCTTCGAGGCGGTCGCCGGCGCGAAGGCCCTCACCTACTGGTTCGACGCGCCGCTCTGGCTGCTGTCCCTCGCGCTCATGGCGCTGATGACCGCCACCAACCTCTTCTCGGTCGGCGCCTTCGGGGCGTTCGAGTACTGGTTCGCGGGGATCAAGGTGGCCGCCATCATCCTGTTCCTCGGCCTCGGCGGGCTGTACGTGCTCGGCATCTGGCCGGGTCGCTCCGCCGACTTCTCGAACCTCACCGCGCACGGCGGCTTCTTCCCGAACGGCGTCGGCGCGATCTTCTCCTCGGTCGTCGTCGTGATCTTCTCCATGGTCGGCGCGGAGATCGCCACCATCGCCGCGGCCGAGTCGAAGGACCCGGCGACCGCGATCCGGAAGTCCACCAACTCCGTGATCCTCCGCATCTCGCTCTTCTTCGTCGGCTCCCTGTTCCTGCTCGCCGTGATCCTCCCGTGGGACTCCACCGAGCTCGGCGCCTCGCCCTTCGTGAGCGCGTTCGACCGCATGGGCATCCCGTTCGCGGGCGACGTGATGAACGCGGTCGTGCTCACGGCCGTGCTCTCGTGCCTCAACTCCGGCCTCTACACGGCGTCGCGCATGCTCTTCGTGCTCGCCGGCCGGCGGGAGGCGCCGGCGCGGCTCGTGCAGGTGACGCCCCGTGGCGTGCCGCGCGCGGCGATCCTGCTCTCGTCGGTCGTCGGCTTCCTCTGCGTGATCGCCGCGGCCGTCTCCCCCGACACCGTCTTCCTGTTCCTGCTCAACTCCTCCGGCGCGATCATCCTGTTCGTCTACCTGCTCATCGCGATCTCGCAGATCGTGCTCCGCCGCCGCACCGGATCCTCGGGTCTCGTCGTGCGTATGTGGCTGTTCCCGGGCCTCTCGATCCTCACCGTCGCGGGGATCGTCGCGGTGCTCGTGCAGATGGCGCTGGATCCCGAGATCCGCCCGCAGCTCGTGCTGAGCCTCGTCGCGTGGGCCATCGTTCTCGGGCTGTACGTGGTGACGAAGGCGCGAGGTGGGTCGGTGGATCCGGTGGCGGACGAGCTCGTCGACGCACCGGAGGCCGCCGCCCCCGCGGCGAGCGACGCCTGATCCCGCCCGCCGGCGTGCGCCGACCCGCTGGTTAGGCTGGCCGCATGGCGACAGTGATCCTCGTGCGGCACGGACGCACCACAGCGAACGCGACCGGGATCCTGGCGGGGCGCACCCCCGGCGTCGACCTCGACGACACCGGACGCGACCAGGCCGACCGCGCTGGCGACCGGCTCGCCGCCGTGCCGCTCGCGGCCGTCGTCTCCAGCCCGCTGCAGCGCTGCTGGGAGACGGCCCAGCGGATCCTCGAGCGGCAGCAGGCGAAGCCCGTCCAGCCCGTCGACCCCGACCTCACCGAGTGCGACTACGGCGACTGGCAGGGCCGCGCCCTCGCCGACCTCGCCAAGGAGGACCTCTGGTCGCGCGTGCAGTCGCACCCGTCGTCGGTCGTCTTCCCCGGCGGCGAGTCCATGGCCGGGATGCAGGCGCGCGCGGTCGCCGCGATCCGCCGCCACGACGCCGCCATCGAGGCCGAGCACGGGCCGGGCGCCGTGTGGGTCGCGGTCAGCCACGGCGACGTCATCAAGTCGATCCTCGCCGACGCCCTCGGCACGCACCTCGACCTGTTCCAGCGCATCGACGTGGGCCCCGCGTCCGTCTCGATAGTCCGCTACGGCGCAGGACGGCCGACCGTTCACGCCACCAACACCGACGCGGGCGACCTCTCGTGGCTGGCCGCGGCCGTCGGATCCGGTGACGCTCCGGTGGGCGGCGGCGCCGGGCACACGACGCCGTGATCCACCGCGCCTAGAGTGGACGCATGCCCACACGAGCCCTCGAATTCGACTGGCCGGACCGGGCCGTGGTCGGCACCATCGGCCTCCCGGGCGCGCGCACGTTCTACTTCCAGGTGCGATCCGGCCCGCAGCTGGTGACCATCGCCCTCGAGAAGCAGCAGTCCGCGCTCCTCGCCGAGAAGATCGACGAGATCCTCGACCAGCTGGTCACCGTCGAGGGCAACCCCTTCAGCATCCCGGAGAGCACGCCCCCGGAGCTGGTCGACAACGACCCGCTCGAGGACGTCGACGAGCGCTGGCGCACCGGCGCGATGGGCCTCGGCTGGGATCCGACGACGGCCCAGGTGGTCATCGAGGCGTACCCGCTCGCGGAGGACGACGACAGCGACGACTTCGACCTGCCGAGCGTCGACGACGACGTGGACGCGGACGACACCGAGATGCTCGTCGTGCGCATGCCCGTCGGCGCGGCCCGCGCGTTCGCGAAGCGCACCCACGAGATCGTGGGCGCCGGCCGCCCGATCTGCGCGCTGTGCGGCTACCCCATCGACCCCGACGGGCACGTCCACACCTTCCCCGACGAATGATGTCGGCGACGGACCCGCTGGACGGCGAGCTGACCGTCACCGGCCGCATCCGCACCGCGTCGAACGCGACGTTCCTCGGGACGATCGGCGATGTAGCCGTCGTCTACAAGCCGATCCGCGGCGAGAACCCGTTGTGGGACTTCCCCGACGCGGTGCTCGCGCATCGCGAGGTCGCCGCGTACCTCGTCTCCGAGGCGCTCGGCTGGGACGTCGTGCCGCGCACGTGGCTCCGCGACGGCCCCGCGGGCGAGGGCATGGTGCAGCTCTGGCAGGACGAGGATCCCGACCAGGACGCCGTGGACCTGGTCCCCGCGGCCGAGATCCCGGAGACGGGCTACCGGACGGTCCTCGGCGGCGAGGACGAGGAGGGCAACACGGTCGCCCTCATCCACGAGGACACCCCGGCGCTGCGCCGCATGGCCGTCTTCGACGTGATCGTCAACAACGCCGACCGCAAGGGCTTCCACGTGCTCGCCATGCCCGACGGCCACCGCTTCGGCATCGACCACGGCCTCACCTTCCACGAGGACCACAAGCTGCGCACGGTGCTGTGGGGGTGGGTCGGGGATCCGCTGTCGTCTGAGGAGCTCGAGGGTGTTGATCGGGTGCTCGCGGGGCTCGACGCGGAGCTGGGGCGGGAGCTGGCGGGGCTGCTGACGGCGGAGGAGGTCGCGGCGCTGCGCGCGCGTTGTCTGCGACTGCGCTCAGATCCTCGGTTCCCGGCGCCCGCAGGTCAGCAGTCCGCGGTGCCGTGGCCCCTCTTCTGAGGCCGAGCGGCGACGCCCATCACCTCACGCCCGCCGTCGGCGAGACCATCGCGGAGTTGGAATCCACCACCTCAGCGGTCCCGTTCTAGGCGAGTCTCCACGCGTCGCTCAGAACGCTGATCAATTTCTCGTGGCGACGGCCGATGACAGCGGGCGTCCACTCCCCCTCGTCGAGCACCTGCGTCGTGAGCGCAAACACAGCGACACCTCTGTCCGAGGCGAAATAGCGTCGCTTCTTCTCCTGGAAGTCGTAGTTCTGCGCCTGACTGTTCTTCCGGCGATTCAACAAGAGCAAGTTGCCGAGGCGATGCGTCCAGTATCGGGATTGATCTTCGTCGAAATCTGCCAGCCATCGACTTTCAGCATCCGGATGTTGCGGTAGCACATGCTCGACGGTGATCGTGCTGTGATCGTAAGATGCCCCCGGATCGTCAGCCAGGATCGAGTCGAGCCGCAGCAGTACGTACTTGCGAACCGGTGGGGTCAAGTAGATCTCGCCGCCAAGACGCACCAGGGTCTCCGCTTTTTCGTCAGGTGAGAGCTCGAACGCCATGCTGGCGAGCCCGTCGCCGGCGATCAACTGCTTCAGGAGATCCATGTATCGCTGGGCCCGAGGCGTCGCGTACACACGTCGTAACAGCATGCTCGCAGCGAGCCGCTCCAGCTTGCCGAGGAATTGGTCCAAGAATTCGACCTCATCCCCATGCTCCCGAAGCGCCCACAATGCCACGGGTCGCCAGTCGTCGTTATCGAGCTGACTCAGCCTACTCAGCCACGCATTGACCCCCCGCCAACGCGGCTCACCGGTGAAATTCTGCGCCACGAGCCTGCTGTCAGCGAGCGCGTACGGCTGCAGGACATCATGGATGAATCCCTTCCCATCATCAGGCAGGTAGGCGTTCAGCACTTGCTCCGGGAACTCCTGAAGGAGGCCGCGCACGGCCCTCGTTTGAGACATGACGACGCGGATGTAGAGGAAGAGGTCGCCGAACTCCTCTCGTCCCAGATCTTCCTCCAGCTTCTCCCAGACGTTCGCAAAATGAGAACGCTCACCCTCGGCGATCGCTCCGATGACCTGTGATTTGAATATATCCGGCGGCGAGAGCGGAAGCCCTCGCGCATTCATCACGCTGAAGATGCGATAGGCGCTATTAAGGTCCGGAGTGATAACGGCGACGACGAAGGTACGCTTCGCCATCATCTTGTAGAGAAGCTGAAGGCCTTCCTGCGTCCACGTCGCCAGCTCCGTCCGGAGGGCTCGGGCGTTATCCCGAAGGGAACGCTGGGAGTCGGTGACCGCGAGATTGTCGCTTATGCCGGCCAACGTCTCCGTCGCACCGTCCACCTGAACGTATTCACGAAAGAACTGCGCGTCCCGTGGACGCAGCTCGAGACGCGGACTTGCCGCTTTGTCGTCCCACTCGACAGCTGGCTCCTCGATGAACTTGTGGATGTCGCCCCGCAGCGACTGATTCGTGACCAGATCCCGGAGCACGGAGATCAGCAGGGTGAGGGTCGTGAGCCGTTGCTGACCATCGATGACCTCGGAGCGAGGATTCGCCACATCCTTCACCAGGACGACGGAACCGAGAAAGTATGGTTCATCAGCATCTCTTTCCAGAGCCCCGTGCAGGTCGGAAAGAAGCCGCATCGTCTCCTCGGGGCCCCAAGTATAGGGACGCTGATACTCAGGAATTACGAAGTTGTAGTCGTCGGTGAAGAGCTTCCCGAGGTTGATTTCGGCCGCTTTGAGCGGCTGTGCGGGCGCCTCGGACGTCATTCGTGCCCACCGTGCTCACCGCAGGAGGCAGCCGCTGCGCGTGTCAAGATCGGCTCGAAGCCCGTGCGGATCCCTCCGACGACCTCCTGAGCTGCCCGTACGCGGCGAATAGTCCCGGCGCGCTCCTCCACAGGGCTTCGCAGTGAGGTCTGTCTGAATGTTCGGGCCATCTGTCCACCGTCTCGTCGCGCATCGCTGCGAACAAGAGCCTATCGAGCAGGCACCGGTTGCGACGGGCCCTTTCGGGGGGGGCAATGCCTCAGACGATTGTCGGCGCGCGCCGACGGCGGCCGTCATGCCGCACGCGTCCAGCCGGCACGTCAGTTGTTGAACCGGAACTCCACCACGTCGCCGTCCTGCATGACGTACTCCTTGCCCTCGATGCGGGCCTTGCCCTTGGAGCGCGCCTCGGCGATGGAGCCGGTCTCGACCAGGTCGTCGTAGGAGATGACCTCGGCCTTGATGAAGCCCTTCTCGAAGTCGGTGTGGATCACGCCGGCCGCCTGCGGGGCCTTCCAGCCCTTGCCGATGGTCCAGGCCCGCGTCTCCTTGGGGCCCGCCGTCAGGTAGGTCTGGAGGCCGAGGGTCTCGAAGCCGATGCGGGCGAGCTGGTCGAGGCCCGACTCCTCCTGGCCGGTGCTCGCGAGCATCTCGGCGGCGTCCTCGGGGTCGAGCTCGATGAGCTCCGACTCGATCTTCGCGTCGAGGAACACGGCCTGCGCGGGCGCCACCAGGGCGGCCAGCTCGTCGAGGCGAGCCTTGTCGCCGAGCACCTGCTCGTCGACGTTGAACACGTAGATGAAGGGCTTCGCGGTCAGCAGGCCGAGCTCGCGGACGGGCTCCAGGTCGATCTTCGACGCCGACAGCGGCTTGCCCGAGTCGAGCCACTCGCGCGCCGCCTTCGCGGTCTCGAGCACGACGGGCTCGATGCGCTTCGTCTTCAGCTCCTTCTCGTAGCGCGGCTCGGCGCGCTCGAGGGTCTGCAGGTCGGCGAGGATCAGCTCGGTGTTGATGGTCTCCATGTCGCTCGCGGCGTCCACGCGGCCGTCGACGTGCACGACGTCCTCGTCCTCGAAGCCGCGCACGACCTGCGCGATCGCGTCGGCCTCGCGGATGTTCGCGAGGAATTGGTTGCCGAGGCCCTCGCCCTCGCTCGCGCCGCGGACGATGCCCGCGATGTCGACGAAGGAGACGGGCGCGGGGAGGATCTTCTCGCTGCCGAAGAGGCCGGCGAGCACCTCGAGGCGCGGGTCCGGCAGGTTCACCACGCCCACGTTCGGCTCGATCGTCGCGAACGGGTAGTTCGCGGCGAGCACCTGGTTCTTGGTCAGGGCGTTGAAGAGCGTCGACTTGCCGACGTTGGGGAGACCGACGATCGCGATAGTGAGAGCCACGGGAGTCCATCGTACGGGGCCCTCCGGCTCCTCCCCCGCCCGCGCCGGGCTGGGCTGTCCCGAGATCGGGCGTCGGTCGTCCGTGCGACGATCGAGCCCATGCCGTTGGACTTCACCGCGATCGACTTCGAGACCGCCAACAACTCGTCGGCGAGCGCGTGCTCGGTGGGTCTCGTGAAGGTCCGCGACGGCGTCGTCGTCGAGACCGCCTCCTGGCTCATCCGGCCGCCCGCGGGGCACGACTCCTTCTCGGTCTGGAACACGCGGATCCACGGCATCGTCGAGGACGACGTGGCCGACGCCGACGGCTGGGCCGACCAGCTGCCGCGCCTCATGGCCTTCGCGGGCGACGACTGCCTCGTGGCCCACAACGCGCGATTCGACATGGGCGTGATCCAGGGCGCCTGCAAGGCCACCGCGCTCATCCCGCCGCCGTACTCCTACCTCTGCAGCCTCCAGGTCGCGCGCCGCACCTACGAGCTGGACTCGTACCGGCTGCCGGTCGCCGCGCGGGCCGCGGGCTTCGAGGACTTCTCGCACCACGAGGCGCTGGCGGATGCGCGGGCGTGCGCCGCGATCGTCGTGCACGCGGCCAGCCGCCACGGGGCCGCCTCGATCGCCGGACTGGCGGAGGCCGCGGGCGTCGGCCTCGGTCGCATCGGCGCGCCGCGCACGCAGACCGTCACGCAGGCGTCCGCCGCCGCGACGCCGCCCATCGACTGGGCCTGATCCTCCGCTCGGCCACCCGCCGACGCGCGTCCCTGCCGTGTCGGGGGCCGCTGGCACACTGCACGCATGGATCCCGTCATCGCCCTGCTCGTCGGCCTCGTCATCGGCCTGGTCGTGGGCGCGGTGGTCGGGCTCGCCGTGTCGCGCGCCCGTTCCGGGGTGGATGCGCCGGGTCGCGCTGGCGAGGCCGCGCGCCTCGCCGCCGCGGAGGCCACGGTCACGGCGCTGCGCGAGCAGCTGGATCGCACGGAGCGGCTCGCCGAGGAGCAGGTTGCCCAGACCACGGCGCAGTACGCGGAGCGCGCGCAGACGCAGGATGCACTGCACCGCGAGCGGCTGGATGCGCAGGAGTCCCACCTCCGCGAGCAGATCGGCCAGCAGGAGGACCGCATCGCGGAGCTGCAGACGAGGCTGCGCGAGATCCAGCGCGCCGAGGTCGCCCGCACCGAGGAGGACGGCCGCGTGCTCACCGCGCTGAGCCCCGTCGCCGAGAGCCTCAAGCAGGTGCAGGCGAAGGTGCACGAGCTGGAGGAGCAGCGCCGGCAGCAGCACGGCGAGCTGAGCGAGCAGCTGCGGAGCGCCACCGAGGCGGAGGAGCGGCTGCGCGCCACGGCCGAGACGCTCGCGTCCGCGCTCCGCTCCAACAGCACGCGCGGCGTGTGGGGCGAGACGCAGCTGCGGAGCGTCGTCGAGGCGGCCGGCCTCATCCACCGCGTCGACTTCGACGTGCAGACCTCCGTCTCCACGGCGCAGGGCGTCGGCCGGCCCGACATGGTCGTGCACCTGCCCGGCGGCAAGCACATCGCGGTGGATGCGAAGGCGCCGTTCACCGCGTACCTCGAGGCGAGCGCCATCCCCGCCTCGGCGACCGGGCCCGAGGGCGCGCGCCGCGACGCGCTCATGAAGCAGCACGTGCAGGCCGTGCGCGACCACATCACGGCGCTCGGCAGCCGCGCCTACTGGGAGGGGCTCGACGCGAGCCCCGAGATGGTCATCGCGTTCATCCCGAGCGAATCGCTGGTCTCGTCGGCGCTGGAGGCGGATCCGAGCATCATGGAGTTCGCGTTCTCCCGCCGGGTCGCGCTGTCCTCCCCGGTGACGCTGTGGTCGGTGCTCAAGACCGTCGCGTTCAGCTGGCAGCAGGAGGTGCTCACGGAGGACGCGAAGCAGCTCTTCGACCTCAGCCGCGAGCTGCACGCGCGCCTCGCCACGAGCGGCGAGCACATCGCCAAGCTCGGCCGCTCGCTCACGGGCGCGGTCGGGGACTACAACCGCGTCGTCGGATCCCTGGAGCGCCAGGTCCTCCCCACCGCCCGCCGCCTCACCCGGCTCGACGAGTCCAAGGTCATCGGCACGCTCGAGCCGCTCGAGGCCACCGCGCGCGCGCTAACGGCCGACGAGTTCACCCGTCCCGCGTCCCCGGTCGCGGACACCCCCGCTGGGTAGAGTGGCGAGCACGCGGGGCCCGGCCGCGGGATGCGCTCCCACCGGCCCACGGGTCACCGCGACAGCCGCACGGCGTCGCCGTGGATCCGCCGAAGGAGATGCACCATGCCCGTAGCAACCCCCGAGCAGTACGCCGAGATGCTGGATCGCGCCAAGGCCGGCGGATTCGCCTACCCGGCGGTCAACGTCTCGTCGTCGCAGACCATCAACGCGGTCCTCCAGGGGCTCACCGACGCCGGATCCGACGGCATCATCCAGGTCACCACGGGCGGCGCCGACTACTTCTCCGGCCACACCGTGAAGAACCGCGCGGCCGGCGCCCTCGCCTTCGCGCGCTTCGCCACCGAGGTCGCCAAGAACTACCCCATCACGGTCGCCCTGCACACCGACCACTGCCCGAAGGACGCCCTCGACGGCTTCGTCATCCCCATGATCGAGGCCAGCGAGGAGGAGGTCCGCGCGGGCCGCAACCCCATCTTCCAGTCGCACATGTGGGACGGATCCGCCATCCCGCTCAATGAGAACCTCGACATCGCGACGGACCTGCTCCCCCGCATGAAGGCCATCAACGCGATCCTCGAGGTCGAGATCGGCGTCGTCGGCGGCGAGGAGGACGGCGTCAGCCACGACACCGGATCGCACCTCTACACGACCCTCGAGGACGCGATCTCCACGGTCGAGGCCCTCGGCCTCGGCGACAAGGGCCGCTACATGGCCGCCCTCACCTTCGGCAACGTGCACGGCGTGTACAAGCCCGGCGGCGTGCAGCTGCGCCCGTCGCTGCTCAAGGAGATCCAGGACGGCATCCAGTCGAAGTACGGCACGGGCGAGAAGCCGTTCGACCTCGTCTTCCATGGCGGATCCGGCTCCTCCGACGACGAGATCTCCGAGGCCGTGCGCAACGGCGTCGTGAAGATGAACATCGACACCGACACGCAGTACGCGTTCAGCCGCTCCATCGCCGACTCGGTGCTCCGGAACTACGACGGCTTCCTCAAGGTCGACGGCGAGGTCGGGAACAAGAAGACGTACGACCCCCGCGCCTGGGGCAAGACGGCGGAGTCGGCCATGGCCGCCCGCGTCGTCGAGGCCACGCGCCAGCTCGGCTCGCACGGCAAGTCGCAGAGCTAGCGGCGCTCACACCGCGAACGACGGCGGGGCCGGTCCACCAGGACCGGCCCCGCCGTCGTTCGTCAGATGCCGCGGATCACGGCCCGCGGCTCGACATGATCTGCTGGAACGCCGGATCCTGGACGATCAGCGTCAGCACGAGGACGCTCGTGATCACGGTCGCGACGACCGCGCCCACGATGGGCACCCAGAAGGCCATGCGCCGGCGCTTCACGAGCTCGAGGGAGATCCAGGCGGCGAGCACGAAGACGACGATGTTGACGACGTTCACGGCGATGCCGATGACCGAGGTCTGCGGCGTCACCTGGTAGGTGCCGCCGCCGAACAGCGCGTACGACTGGTTGATGGCCTGCGACGGATCCGCGTTCGCGCCGATGCTGCCGGCCACGTTCACGAGGCCCGCGGCGAGCAGGCCGACCGTGATGGCCGCGTCGAAGCGCCGCGGTGCGCGGCGCGGCTCCTGGCCGGCGAGGTAGGCGGGGCGCTCCGGCCCGGTGCCCGGGGTGACGTCGGCGTCGCGGGCGGATCCGGGGGTGGGCGCGCGGCGCGCACCCCGGCGCTCCGCGGCGGCGGCCTTCTCGGCCTCGCGTCGCTCGGCGAGCATGCGCTCACGCGCGGCCTTGCGCTCCTCGGCCATCTGCTCGGCGAGGGTCTGCGGGGCGGCCGACCTGCCGGCCTTCTTCCCGCGGCCGGCGGACGCCGGGGCGTCGCGCTCGGCCTGCGCGCGGCGGTACTCGGCGGCCTCCGCGACGATGCGCGCATCCGCCTCGGACAGCTCCGACGACCCGCCCGCGGCCGACGAGGGCGACGCCGCGTACTCCCCGAAGCGCGGGGCGGGGCGGCCGGGACGGCGCGTGCCGTCGTCGTCGCTCACGCGCGGGTGCGCCCGCCGATGGCGCGGGAGTCCGTGTTGCCGGACTGGTCCTTGCGCAGCTCCTTGGGGAGCGAGAACACGAGGTCCTCCTCGGCCGTGACGACCGCGGTGACGTCGCCGTACCCGGCGTCGGCCAGGTCGTCGAGCAGCTCCTGCACGAGGACCTCGGGCACGGACGCGCCGCTCGTGACGCCGACCGTCTGCACGCCGTCGAGCCACTCCTGCTTGACCTCGGACGCGTAGTCGACCCGGTAGGACGCCTTGGCGCCGTACTCGAGCGCGACCTCGACGAGGCGGACGGAGTTGGAGCTGTTCGCGGATCCGATGACGATCACGAGGTCGGCGTCGACCGCGACCTTCTTGATGGCGACCTGGCGGTTCTGCGTGGCGTAGCAGATGTCGTCGCTCGGCGGGTCCTGCAGGTTGGGGAAGCGGGCGCGCAAGCGGCGGACCGTCTCCATCGTCTCGTCGACCGAGAGCGTGGTCTGCGAGAGCCACACGAGGTTGTCGGGGTCCTTGACCTCGATCACGTCGGCGTGCTCCGGCGAGTTGACGACGATGGTCTGCTCGGGCGCCTCTCCCGCGGTGCCCTCGACCTCCTCGTGGCCCTCGTGGCCGATGAGGAGGATCTGCATGTCGGCCTTGGCGAAGCGCACGGCCTCGCGGTGGACCTTGGTGACGAGGGGGCAGGTCGCGTCGATGGCCTGGAGGCCGCGATCCGCGGCGCCCTGCACGACGGCCGGCGAGACGCCGTGCGCGCTGAAGACGACGTGGGCGCCCTCGGGGACCTCGTCGACCTCCTCCACGAAGATCGCGCCCATGCGCTCGAGCGTGGAGACGACGTGCACGTTGTGGACGATCTGCTTCCGCACGTAGACGGGGGCGCCGTAGCGCTCGAGCGCCTTCTCGACGGCCACGACGGCGCGGTCGACGCCCGCGCAGTAGCCCCGGGGAGCGGCGAGCAGGACCTTCTTGGGTCCGGCCACCGGGTTATCCTTGAGCCTGTTGCGGACGCCGGGCATCCGCGGCATCGACAGGCTGACGACGGGTGCTCCCACGAGTCGCTGGTCAGTGGTCGCTGTAGTCACAGTCCCGAGTCTAAGCGCCCGTGCTGGGCGACGAGTGGGGGAGCCATGAGCGAGACGCGCACCGTGTCCATGCCGGCGGCGGATGCCCCGACGGTCGACGCGCCGTGGCCCGTCTCGGTGCTGTCCGGCAAGATCAAGGGCTGGATCGACCGGCTCGGCACCGCGTGGGTCGAGGGCGAGATCACCCAGTGGGGCGGATCCGGCGGCAACGTCTACGGGAAGCTCAAGGACCTCGACGTCGACGCCACCATCAGCTTCACCGTGTGGTCGTCGGTGCGCGCGAAGATCCCGGCCGACCTCGGCCAGGGCGCCCGCGTGGTCGCGCTCGTGAAGCCGAACTACTGGGTCAAGGGCGGCACGCTCACGATGCAGGTGCTGGAGATGCGCCACGTCGGCCTCGGCGACCTGCTCGAGCGCCTCGAGCGCCTGCGCCAGACGCTGCGCGCCGAGGGGCTGTTCGACGCGGACCGCAAGCGCCGCCTCCCCTTCCTGCCCGGCTGCATCGGCCTCATCACCGGCAAGGACTCGGACGCCGAGAAGGACGTGCTCCGCAACGCGCAGCTGCGCTGGCCGAGCGTCCGGTTCCGCGTCGTGCACACGGCCGTGCAGGGCGACCGGGCCGCGGGCGAGGTCACCCGCGCCATCGGGGTGCTGGATGAGGATCCCGAGGTCGACGTCATCGTCATCGCGCGCGGCGGCGGCGACTTCCAGAACCTCCTCGTCTTCAGCGACGAGGGGCTCGTGCGCACGGCCGCCGCCTGTCGCACGCCGCTCGTCAGCGCGATCGGGCACGAGGCCGACCGGCCGCTGCTCGACGACGTCGCCGACCTCCGCGCATCGACCCCCACCGACGCCGCGAAGCGCGTCGTGCCGGACGTCTCCGAGGAGCTGTCCCGCGTGCAGCAGGCGCGCGCCCGCATCGGCATGCGCCTCACCAGCCAGGTGCGCGGCGAGATCGACCGCATCGAGCAGCTGCGGTCGCGGCCCGTGCTCGCGAGCACGGCGTGGATCGTCGACTCGCGCGCCGAGGAGCTCGGCCGCTACATCGCGCGCTCCGCGGAGCTCGCCGGCCGCGTCGTCGAGCGGGGGATGCAGCAGACGAGCGAGCTGTCCCGCCAGCTGCGCACGCTCTCGCCGCAGCACGTGCTCGACCGCGGCTACGCCATCGTGCAGACGGCCGACGGATCCGCGCTCCGCGCCCCCGCGGACGCGCCCGACGGCACCGGCCTCGTGCTGCGGCTCGCGGCCGGCGCGCTCGGCGCCATCTCCACCGGCCCCACCGACGAGATCCCGTCGTCGGCCGCGCGGCTGCCCTCCTCCCCCGCCCCCGATGCCCGGCCGGCGTCCGGCGCCGAAAGCTAGGATCACCCCCATGCCCACCAGCCCCGCCGACACCGGCGCACGCCTGCCCGACGTCTCCGAGCTCAGCTACGAGGAGGCGCGCGACGCCCTGGTGCGCGTCGTCAACGACCTCGAGCAGGGCGCGTCCACGCTCGAGGAGTCGATCGCCCTGTGGGAGCGCGGCGAGGCCCTCGCGGCCCGCTGCGAGGAGTGGCTGCTCGGCGCCAAGGCGCGGCTCGACGCCGCCCGCACGACCGCCGCATCCGACGCCGGCTGACCGTGGCGAAGGACCGCACCCCGAACGTCGTCGCCGAGCTCGGCCGACCGGAGACGCCCGAGGAGACCGCCGCCCGCAAGGCCGCCGACTCGCGCCGCCACCGTGCCAAGCAGACGTTCCGCAACCTGCTCTACTCGCTCATCGTGACGGTCGCGACCGTCGCCGTGATCGTCGCGCTGGTCCCCCGCTCGAACACCACGATCCTGCCCGACGTCGACTACGGCGCCGCGGCGGCCGAGGCGCAGGGCGGGTTCCCGCAGACGCTCGTGGTGCCCGACCTGCCGACGGCGTGGAAGAGCAACGACGCGGAGATCCGCCCGGCCGGCCGCGACGGCGTGGCCGTCTGGTACATCGGCCTCATCACGCCGAGCAACCGCTACATCGGGATCTCGCAGGGCATCGACGCGAACCCCACCTGGCTCGACGAGACGCTGCAGTCCGCCCCCGAGGTGAGCTCGGAGGAGATCGGCGGCCTCGAGTGGACCCTGTACGACAACTCGCAGGCGGACGACCCGGGCAATGTCGTCCTCGCGGCGAGCGCCGTCGACGGCGACAGCACCTACGCGATCTACGGCACGGCCGACGCGAACGAGCTCCGCACCGCCATCGAGGCGGTCGCCGCCGCGCGCACCGCCCCGGCGGGCACCACGCCGTCGACCACCGACGGCACCACCAGCACCACCGCACCGGAAGAGGGGATCGAGGGATGACCGATCAGGTCGAGACCGCGCAGGACGACGCCGTGCAGGCGCCCGCCGCCGTCTGGGCGGAGATGGTGGAGGGGAACGCGCGCTTCGTCGCCGGCACCCCCGAGCACCCGCGGCAGGACGTCGAGCGCCGCGCCGCGCTCGCCCACGTGCAGCGCCCGGTCGCCGCGCTGTTCGGCTGCAGCGACTCGCGCCTCGCGGCCGAGATCATCTTCGACAAGGGCCTCGGCGACCTCTTCGTGATCCGCAACGCGGGCCAGATCATCTCGGACTCCGTGCTCGGCAGCCTCGAGTACGCCGTGGCCGTGCTGGGCGTGCCGCTCATCGTGGTGCTCGGCCACGACGAGTGCGGCGCCGTGCGCGCCGCGATCGAGAGCGCGGCGCCGGGTGCGGAGCCGCTGCCGCCGCACATCGCGAACCTCATCGCGCCCATCGCGCCGGCCGTCCGCCGCGTCGCGGGCGACCACGTCGTGCCGAGCGAGGTCGACGCGGGCGAGGTCGGCCGCCAGCACCTGCGCGGCACCGTGACCCGCATGCTGGAGGCCTCCGAGATGATCTCCGACCGTGTGGCGGCCGGTAGCCTGGCCATCGTCGGCGCCAACTACAAGCTCCTCGAGGGCACCGCGGTGCCCGACGTCATCGTGGGCGACATCCCTCGCTAGAGGAGCCCTCCGCGCTGACCTGCGCGACCCGGGCCCGCGGGGTCCGGTGCATCACCCGTCCCGAAGGAGAGAGAAACAGCGTGGTCGACACTTCCCCCGGATCAGACAGCGGCACGACGGACGAGTTCCGCATCGAGCACGACACGATGGGCGAGGTGCGGGTCCCCCGGGACGCGCTGTACGCCGCCCAGACGCAGCGCGCCGTCGAGAACTTCCCCATCTCCGGTCGCGGGCTCGAGCCCGCGCAGATCCAGGCGCTCGCGCGCATCAAGCGCGCCGCCGCCATCGTGAACGGCGAGATGGGCATCATCGACGCGGACGTGTCGGCCGCCATCGTGGCGGCCGCCGACGAGGTCGCCGGCGGATCCCACCACGAGCACTTCCCCATCGACGTGTACCAGACGGGCTCCGGCACGAGCTCGAACATGAACATGAACGAGGTCCTCGCGGCTCTCGCGACGGCGTCGCTCGGGAAGCCCGTGCACCCGAACGACCACGTCAACGCGTCGCAGTCCTCGAACGACGTCTTCCCCACCTCGGTGCACGTCGCCGTCACGGGCGCGCTCCTCGCCGAGCTGATCCCGGCGCTCGAGCACCTCGCCGAGGCCCTCGAGACGAAGGCCGAGGCGTGGAAGGGGCTCGTCAAGGCCGGCCGCACGCACCTCATGGACGCGACCCCGGTCACGTTCGGGCAGGAGTTCGCGGGCTACGCGCGCCAGATCCGCCTCGGCATCGAGCGCGTGCGCACGGCGCTCCCCCGCGTCGCGGAGGTCCCGCTCGGCGGCACCGCGACGGGCACCGGCATCAACACCCCGCTGGGCTTCCCGCAGAAGGTGATCCGCGTCCTCGCGGACGACACGGGCCTGCCGGTCACCGAGGCGCTCGACCACTTCGAGGCACAGGGCGCGCGCGACGGCCTCGTCGACGCGTCCGGCGCGCTGCGCACCCTCGCGGTGAGCCTCACGAAGATCTGCAACGACATCCGCTGGATGGGCTCGGGCCCGAACACGGGCCTCGGCGAGCTGCACATCCCCGACCTCCAGCCCGGGTCGTCGATCATGCCCGGCAAGGTCAACCCAGTCATCCCCGAGGCCGTGCTCATGGTGTGCGCGCGCGTCATCGGCAACGACGCCACCGTCGCGTGGGCGGGCGCCTCGGGTCTGTTCGAGCTCAACGTCGCGATCCCCGTCATGGGCTCGTCGCTGCTCGAGTCGATCCGCATCCTCGCGTCCTCCACGCGCCTGCTCGCCGACAAGACCGTCGACGGCCTGCGCGTCAACGAGGAGCACGCCCGCGCGCTCGCGGAGTCGTCGCCGTCGATCGTCACGCCGCTGAACCGCATCATCGGCTACGAGGCCGCGGCGAAGATCGCGAAGCACTCGGTCGCGCAGAAGATGACGGTGCGCGAGGCCGTGGTCGACCTCGGCTACGTCGAGCGCGGCGAGATCACCGAGGAGCAGCTCGATGCGGGCCTCGACGTGCTGCGGATGACGGCGCCCGGCCTGTAGCCGCCGCTCCGCACGGACGCCGACGGGCGCCGATCCCCGCGGGGACCGGCGCCCGTCGTCACGCGCGGGATGCGTGGATCACACGGGGTCGCCGTCGAGCAGCCCCGTCACGAGCGCCGCGATCGCACTGCGCTCCGAGCGGGTGAGCGTGATGTGCCCGAACAGCTCGTGGCCCTTGAGCGTCTCGATGACGCTCGCGACGCCGTCGTGCCGTCCGACCCGGAGGTTGTCCCGCTGGGCCACGTCGTGCGTGAGCACCACGCGCGAGTTCTGGCCGATGCGGCTGAGCACCGTGAGCAGCACGTTCCGCTCGAGCGACTGGGCCTCGTCGACGATCACGAACGCGTCGTGCAGCGAGCGCCCGCGGATGTGGGTGAGCGGCAGCACCTCGAGGATCCCGCGCTCCACCACCTCGTCCATCACGTTCTGCGAGACGACCGAGCCGAGGGTGTCGAACACGGCCTGCGCCCACGGGTTCATCTTCTCGGCGGCGTCGCCGGGCAGGTAGCCGAGCTCCTGGCCGCCCACCGCGTACAGCGGCCGGAACACCATGATCTTGCGGTGCTGCTGCTTCTCCAGCACCGCCTCGAGCGCGGCGCAGAGCGCGAGCGCCGACTTGCCCGTGCCGGCGCTGCCGCCGAGCGACACGATGCCCACCTCGCGGTCGAGGAGCAGGTCGATCGCGAGGCGCTGCTCCGCCGAGCGCCCCTTGAGGCCGAACACCTCGCGGTCGCCGCGCACCAGGTTCACGGTTCCGCGGCGCACGACCCGGCCGAGGGCGGATCCGCGGTCGGAGTGCAGCACGACGCCCGTGTTGACGGGCAGGTCCTGCACGACGCGCGTCTGCAGCGACTCGCCGTCGTAGAGGTCGGCCATCTGCTCGCTGGAGAGGGTGACGTCGGCCATGCCGGTCCAGCCGCTGTCCACGGCGAGCTCGGCGCGGTACTCCTCCGCCTGCAGCCCGATGGACGCGGCCTTCACGCGCAGCGGCATGTCCTTGGAGACGACCGTGACCGCGAGGCCCTCGGTCGACAGGTTGAGGGCGACCGCGAGGATCCGGGAGTCGTTGTCGCCGAGCTGCAGGCCGTTCGGGAGCGCGGACATGCTCGAGTGGTTGAGCTCGACCCGCAGGGTGCCGCCGGCCTCGCCCACCTCGATGGGGAAGTCGAGCCGCTCGTGCTCCTCCCGGAGCTGGTCGAGGAGGCGGAGCGCCTGGCGGGCGAAGTAGCCGATCTCCGGGTCGTTCCGCTTCGACTCGAGCTCGGTGATGACGATGACCGGGATCACCACCGCGTGCTCGGCGAAGCGGAAGAGCGCACGCGGATCGGACAGGAGGACGGAGGTGTCGAGCACGTACGTGCGCTCGGCCTGCGGCGTCCCCTCCTGCCTGCTCGCGCGTCGTGCGGTGCTGCTCTGGCTGTCCATCGGGGCCACGGGCCACTCCATCCCCGAGCGGTCGCGCTCGGATCCTGACGGCGATCGGGCCACGGTGGCGAGAAGAGATCCTGCGGCCCTCTCGATCGGGCGCCATGCCCGATGAGTGCGAACCTACGTCGCCCACCGCCGTGCTGGCCAGAGCGACGCGGGTCCGGATGTGTCGTGGACATTAACTCTTCCTCGACACGCCCCCGACGAGGGCCGGGCGGTGTCAGGAGCCGAAGCGCCGCTGCCTCGAGGAGTAGTCGCGGAGGGCGCGGAGGAAGTCCACCTCGCGGAGGTCGGGGCCCAGCGCCTCCATGAAGTAGAGCTCGCTGTGCGCCGACTGCCACAGCATGAAGTCGCTGATGCGCTGCTCGCCCGAGGTGCGGATCACGAGATCCGGATCCGGCTGCCCGCTCGTGTAGAGGTGCTCGCCGATGAGGTCGGGCGTGAGGAGCGCCGCGAGGTCCTCCAGCGTGCCGCCGGCCAGGTGGTGCTGCTGCACGATGCTGCGCATGGCGTCGGCGATCTCGGTGCGCCCGCCGTAGCCCACGGCCAGGTTGATGTGGAGCCCGCCGTTGCCCTTCGAGCGCTCCTCGGAGGCGTCGAGCCGGGCGATGAGCTCGGGCGGCAGGCCCTCGTCGGATCCGACGTGCTTCACGCGCCAGTCCCGGTGCCGGGAGAGGTCCTCCGCGAGCTGGCCGATGATGTCGATGAGCGCCGTGAGCTCGGCGCTGCCGCGGCCCGTGAGGTTGTCGGTGGACAGGAGGTACAGCGTGGTGACCTTGATGTCGAGGTCGTCGCACCACTCGAGGAACTCCAGGAACTTGGCCGCTCCCGCGCGGTGGCCGTGCGCCACGGACTCGAGCCCGAGCTGCCGGGCCCAGCGGCGGTTGCCGTCGAGGATCATCGCGATGTGGTGCGGCAGCGCGTTCCGGTCGAGGCCGCGGCGGATGCGCTTCTGGTACGCCCGGTAGAGCAGACCGCGCCACGGTCGGATCGGCTTCTCTCGCACGGAGGCAACGCTATCCCACGCGCCCGGGAGCCGGATCGACCGCCCGGCTGACGTCGTGGACGGCTGTCCTACACTCGCAGGATGACGCGCGACGCCTCCTCTCCCCGGCCGCACGGCACCCCGGACGGCGAGGCGGCGGAGGACGACCACGTCGCCCATCTGCCGCTCGTCGAGGACGCGGAGGACGCGGGCCCCGAGCCCAAGCCCACCTGGCGCGGCTGGCTGCACGCGGGCATGACCCCGGTGGCGCTCGTCCTCGGGATCGTGCTCATCGCGGTCGCCGACGGGGCCGCGGCGAAGATCGCCTGCGCCGTGTTCGTGGCGTCGTCGCTGCTGCTGTTCGGCGTCTCGGCCGTCTACCACCGGTTCGACTGGTCGCCTCGGGCCAAGATCCTCCTCAAGCGGATGGACCACGCGAACATCTTCCTGCTCATCGCGGGCTCGTACACGCCCATCACGGTGCTGGCGCTGCCGCACGGCAAGTCGGTGCTGCTGCTCTGGCTGGTGTGGTCGGGCGCGGCGATCGGCGTGCTCTTCCGCGTGCTCTGGATCCACGCCCCGCGCTGGCTCTACGTGCTGCTGTACCTCGTGCTCGGCTACGCGTCGCTCGTGTTCATCGTCGACTTCTTCCGCGCGGACGCGGCCATGATGACGCTGATCCTCGCGGGCGGCCTCGCCTACACGGTCGGCGCGGTGGCGTACGCGCTGAAGCGGCCGAACCCCTGGCCCGGCCGCTTCGGCTTCCACGAGATCTTCCACGCGTTCACCCTGGTGGCGTTCCTCTGCCACTGGACGGGGATCCTCCTCGTGGCGACGCACCCGCCCGTCGTCTGACCCGCGCTCGCACCGGCCCGCGCGGCCGGGTCGGGCGTCGGGGGTCGGGCCTCTGAGGTCAGGCGTCTGAGGTCAAGGGCGCGCGAAGCCGGGGAACCGCGCGACGAAGCCCGCATGCGCCGCGAGCAGCTCGCGCGCGTACCGGGGGTGGTTCGCCGTGGTCGCGTCCACGTCGAGCTCCACGATGCGGCGCACCTCGCCCGGTCCCTCGAGGAGGGACGCGTGCACGCGGAGCCCCGCGTCGTGCAGCCCGTCCACGAGCGACCGCGTGAGGCCCCGCCACGGCAGCATGATCGTGCGCGCCCCCGTCGGCGCGACCGCGTCACGCCACTCGCCGTCGATGTCGGCGACGAGCAGACCCGTGCCGCGCGGGAGGTCGGGCAGCCCGGCCGTCACGTCCACGAGCGCCTGCGGGTGGAAGCTGATGACCGTGCAGCGGGCGCGGTCGGCGTCGCCCCGGGCGCGCAGGAGCGTGACCAGGGGTCCCGCCGCCGCCGGCGCCTTGACCTCCACCTGCACCAGCCCGCGCGTGCGGTCGAGCACCTCGTCGAGGTTCGGCACGCGCTGGCCCGAGCCGAGGTCCACCGATCGGACCTCGGCCAGCGTCAGCTCCTCGACGGGCGTGTCGAGGTGCGGGCCGGGCGCCGCCGCCGTGCGCTCGAGCGTGCGGTCGTGCAGCACGACCACCTGCCCGTCGCGCGTGAGGCGCACGTCGAGCTCGATCTCGTCCGCCCCGGCCCGCTCCGCCGTCGTGAAGGACAGCATCGTGTTCTCCGGGCAGTCCGCCATGCTGCCGCGGTGGCCCGCCAGCAGGAAGGTGCGCGGAGCGTCGGTCACAGGTACGGCTCGACGTTCTCCTTGTAGGCGGACGTGAGCTGCGTCGCGGCGGCCGGGAAGACCGCCGCCGGGTCGGCGTCCTGCGTGAGGATCTGCGACCACGGCTGCTGCAGGTACGTGTCGCCGTTCGGGATCAGCGTGCGCGCCCAGTCCTGCGAACGGACGTGGTCGAGGCTGTCGTACACGGTGCGGAAGGCCGGGTTCGAGGCCCAGAAGCCCGTGAGGTCGGTCGACTCGCCCGCCGAGGTGCGGGAGGGCGCGTAGCCCGTCTTCTTCGCCAGGGCGACCTGCTGGTCGACCTCGGTGAGGTGCTTGATGAACATGGCGGCGGCGAGCTGCTGCTCCTTGGTCTTGCTGCCGATGACCGCGAGGCCCGTGCCGCCCGTGGGGACGAACTGCCCCTGGGGGCCGCCCGGGAGCACGCCCGTGCCGATGGGGAACTTCGCGCTCGCGGTGACGATGCCGACCGCGCCCGCCGAGGCGATGGTGCACGGCGCGAGCCCGCCCGCGAAGTCGACCGCGGTGTCGCCGCTGGCCGCCGCGACGTTCGCGATCTTGGAGTCGAAGACGAGACCGCGTGCGTAGCGGGCCGCCTCGAGCGTCTCGGGCTGGTCGAGCTTGAGGTCCCAGCCGTCGGAGTACTGTCCGCCGCGGCCCCAGAGGACGTTGCTCATCGCCCAGGTGCCGATGGATCCCTGCGGCAGGCGCACCGCGGGGTTGCCGCCGGTGACCTTCATGATCGCCGGCGCCCACTCCTCGAGCTCCGCCCAGGTCTCGGGCGCGCGGTCGGGCAGGCCGGCCTTCTGCCAGATCGACTTGTCGTAGTAGAAGATCGGCGTCGAGCGGGCGTACGGCACCGCGTAGCGCGCTCCGTTGTAGAGGTAGTCGTCGAGGAACACCTTGTTGAAGTCGTCGACCTCGAAGCCGAGGTGCGACATGAGGCCGTCCATCGCGATCGACTGCTTGTTGACCATGTAGCGGAACCACCAGGTGTCGCTGGCGTTCACCATGTCGGGCATGCTGTCGGTGCCCGCGGCCGCCTGCAGCTTCTGCGCGATCTCGTCGTAGCTCGCGCCGCCCGTCACCACGTTCACGGTGATGCCGGTCTTCGCGAGGAAGTCGGCCGCGAACTGCGCCTCGAGGTCCGAGGTCTGGCCGGGGTGCGTGGTCCACCAGGTGATGTCGGTGGCGGGCTGGATCCCGTCCCAGTCGGTGTCGGGGGCCGCGGTGGCCGCCGTGTCGCCGCCGACCGACGGACCGGAGCAGGCGGCGAGCACGGCGGTGCCGCCGAGGATGGCGCCGAGCTTCAGCACGCCGCGGCGGTCGAACGGACGGGCGGCGAAGCCGCCGCGGGCCGAGCGGGGGTCGATGGGCATGGTTCTCCTGGGTTCGGGATGCGGGTCGTGCGGGGAGGGGGGAGGTGAGGTGGGGAGTGCGGGACGTACGTCAGCCGGTCACGGCGCCGGCGGTGAGGCCGCCGACGATGCGCCGCTGGAAGACGAGGAAGACCGCGAGCACCGGGATCGTCACGATGACGGTGCCCGCCATCAGCACGCCCCAGTTGGTGATGCCCGTCGTGTCCTGGAGCAGGGTGAGGCCGACGGGCAGCGTCATCATGCGCGGGTCGGTGGTGACGAGGAGCGGCCAGAGGTAGTCGTTCCACTCGCCGACGATCGAGACGAGGGCGACCGCGGCGATCGTGGGGCCCGACATGGGGATCACGAACGACCACAGGCGACGCAGGTGACCGGCGCCGTCCATGGACGCGGCCTCGAGGACGGAGCCCGGCAGCGTGAGGAAGTGCTGGCGGAAGAGGAACGTGCCGTACGCGCTCGCGACGCCGGGGAGGATGAGGCCCGGGTAGGTGTTGATCCAGCCGAGGCCCGCGATGACCTGGTAGTTCGGGATCATCACGATCTGCTGGGGGACGAGGAGCGCGAGGATCACGACGCCGAACCAGACGTTCTTGAACGGCACGCGGATGAAGACCAGCGCGTACGCGGTCATCAGGCCGAGCAGCACCTTGAGGCCCGAGCCCGCGATCGTCTTGATGATGCTGTTGGTCGCGAGCGTCGAGAAGGAGACCGTGTCGGACGCGGTCGCGTAGTTCGTGGGCGCGAAGGACGACGGGAGGATCTTCAGCGGCAGCGAGTAGATCTCGCCGAAGTCCTTGAAGCTCGTGAGCACCATCCAGACGAGCGGCAGGAGCATGACGACCACCGCGAGGGCGAGCGCGAGGTACGTGCCGGCGAGGGACGGGCGGGCCGACCCCTTCCCCGACGGACGGAGGCCGCGACGCGGCCGGCGGGATCCCGCGGTGACGGCCGCGGGCTCCGGGCGGGCGAGGGTCGTGGTCACGAGTAGTGCACCTTCCGCTGGACGATCACGAGCTGGACGAGCGTGATGACGAGCAGCACGAGGAAGAGGATCGTGGCGACGGCGGACGAGTAGCCGGCCCGTCCGGCCACGAAGCCCTCGTGGTAGATCTGGTACATCATCGTGGTGGTCCCCTGCAGCGGCCCGCCCTTGGTCATGGCGCTGATGAGGTCGAAGGTCTGCAGCGAGCTCAGCAGCGTGGTCACGCTGAGGAAGAACGTGGTCGGGCTCAGCAGCGGCAGCACCACGCGGAGGAACGTGCGGATGCGACCCGCGCCGTCGAGGGCGGCCGCGTCGAGCAGGTCCTTCGGCACCGCCTGGAGACCCGCGAGGTAGATGAGGGCGCAGTAACCGAGGTCGCGCCAGACCTGCACGGTGGTGACCATCGCGAGCGCGGCGCCCGGGTCGCTGTACCAGTCGGGCGACGGGAGGCCGACGAATTGGAGGCCCGCCGAGATCAGGCCGAAGTTCGGGTCGAAGACGTAGAGCCAGAGGAAGCCGACGGCCACGCCCGAGAGCACGTACGGCGCGACGATGATGGTGCGGACGGGGCCGCGCAGCCGGATCCTGCGGTTGAGCAGCACGGCCACGCCGAGCCCCAGCACCATCGAGCCCACGACCGTGACGCCCGTGAAGATCACCGTGACCGAGACGACGGTGGGCGTCTGCGGGTCCTGGAACCAGGCGACGTAGTTGGCGAGGCCGACCTCGCGGGCCACCTGGGACCCGATGTTCCACTGCAGCGTCGAGTAGTAGAAGGACTCGAGGAGCGGCTTGTACGTGAAGACCGCGAGCAGCAGCACGTTCGGGCCGACGAAGGCGAGGAACAGCAGGCCGTCGCGGAGGCTCCCGGGTCGGCGGCGGCGCGGGCGCGGCGCGGCGGCCGGGTGCGCCGCATCGGTCGGTCGGGGCGCGCCGGTCGGGGGCGGCGCGGCCGCCCGGGCGGGCGCGGTGGTGTGCGTCACGTCGGTGGTCCTCCTCGCACCCGGATCGGGAACGTTCCCGGATGCCCGGCGAGCTTCGCGAGCGGGGGTGAACGGACCGCTTCCATCGCATGGCGCGGCGGTGGACGAGCGACGGCCAACGTCCCCTGTACGGGGGACGCCGGCCGTCGTGTCACGCGCGCGGGGAGGCGCCGCGCATCACGTGCGCGGAGGTGAGGCCGGGCCGTCGGGGGTCGCCGGGTCGTCGCCGGCGGGATCCGCGGGGGGCGACGTGCGCGGCTCGCGCTCCGGCGCCGAGTCGCGCGCGAGGTCGGCCTCGAGCTTCTCCGCCTCGAGCCGGCCGCGGATCTCCTCGCGGTAGCGCGTGCGGCGGATCCGGCGGGTCATGTCGACCATGAGCAGCAGCACCATGACGGCCACGAAGAAGATCGCGAGGAAGCCGATCGGGCCGGGCGAGACGGTGTCGGGGTCGAACTCCGCGGTGGGCGTGGGGCTCGGCGTGGTGGTGACCGCGGTCGCGAGCCGCAGCACGAGGTCGGCGCCCCTCACGCGACCGCCGCCTGCTCCTCGTCGACGATGCCGGCGAAGAGGTCGTGCTCCTCCTCCGGCGCGTCGACGCGCGACTCCACGAGCTGGAAGTCCTCGAACGGCCACGCCCGCTGCTGCAGGTCGCGCGGCCAGCGGAAGAACGTGCTGTCGGGCGCCACCTGGCTCGCGTGCGAGAGCAGGGCGCGGTCGCGTGCCTCGAAGTGGTCGGCGACGTGCACGTGCGTGGTCGCGAGGTCGGGGCGGTCGCCCATCCAGCCCAGCATCTCGTCGACGGCCTCGAGCATCTCGGGGGCCGCGTCGGTGGCGACCAGGTGCTCGCGCACGGCGCGGAGCTTGGCGCCGTTGAAGATCCGGTCGAAGTAGAGCTTGGAGATCTGCCACGGCTCGCCCGCGTCGGGGTAGGAGCCGGCGACGCCGGACTCGCGCCACGCCTCCATGGCGATCACGTGCGCCTGGATGTGGTCGGGGTGCGGGTAGCCGCCGTTCTCGTCGTAGGCCACGAGCACGTGCGGGCGGAACTCGCGCACCAGCCGGATGAGCGGCTCGGCCGACACCTCGACGGGGATGCTCGCGAAGGCCGCGGGCGGCAGCGAGCCGTCCTCGCGCGCCATGCCCGAGTCGACGTAGCCGAGCCAGCGGTGCTGCACGCCCATGACCGCCTGCGCGCGCGCCATCTCGATCCGGCGGAGCCCCGGCAGGTCGCGCTCCGCCATCGCGCGCTCGGCGAGGCCCGCGTTGAGGATGTCCCCCGCCTCGCCGCCCGTGCAGCTGACGACCATGACCTCCGCGCCCTGGTGCGTGTAGTGGGCGTAGGTCGCCGCGCCCTTGCTGGACTCGTCGTCGGGGTGGGCGTGCACGGCCATGAGGCGCAGGGTCACGGGGCTCCAAGGGTGGGGAATGTAGTCTGAACACCCAGAGTACAAGGTGCGTGTGAGGAGATCGCCGTGACGCCCGAGTCCCGCTCCCCCGCCCCCGCCGGCCCCTCGCTGGAGGACGACGAGACCGTCGAGCACCGCGTCCCCGCCCCCCGCTCGACCGCCGCGCTCGACGAGCGCTACGGCCGCACGCGGCCCGCGCGCATCCGCCAGCGTTGGCTCTACGGCATCGCCGGCGGCCTCGTCGCGGTCGTGTTCGGCGCGTGGGTGCTGTGGGCCGGGCTCGACCAGGCGTCGGGATCCATCGACGCCACCGACCGCGCCTTCGACATCGTCGACGCCCGCACCATCGACGTCACCTTCTCCGTCGTCATGCCCGCCGGCACCCGGGCCTTCTGCGCCGTGCAGGCGCAGGACGAGCAGCGCTCCATCGTCGGATGGAAGGTCGTCGAGCTGCCGGCCCAGGACGGCTTCGAGCGGATGGAGACGGTGCGCCTCCGCACCACCGGTCCCGCGGTGACCGGGTTGATCCACAGCTGCTGGCCCGCCTAGAGTGGGGGATTCGCCTCGACGGTTCCGTCGGGGCGTCCGTGCGAGTGCAAGGAGTCCATCGTGGCGCAGGAGCAGGCAGTCACCTGGCTGACCCAGGAGGCGTTCGACCGCCTCAGCAGGGAGCTCGACACCCTCAGCGTGCAGGGCCGCGAGGAGATCGCGAAGAAGATCGAGATCGCCCGCGAGGAGGGCGACCTCAAGGAGAACGGCGGCTACCACGCGGCCAAGGAGGAGCAGGGCAAGATCGAGGCCCGCATCCGCCAGCTGACGCAGCTGCTGCGCACGGCCGAGGTCGGCGACGCCCCCGAGAGCCACGGCGTCGTGGAGCCCGGGACCGTCGTCACCGCGCTCATCGCCGGGGACGCGACGAAGTTCCTGCTCGGCAACCGCGAGATCGCGGGCGACAGCGACCTCGACGTCTACAGCGAGCAGTCGCCGCTCGGCGCCGCCATCATCGGCTGGGAGGTCGGGCAGAAGGGCGCGTACACCGCGCCGAACGGCCGCGAGATCCCCGTCGAGATCCAGGCCGTGGAGAACTACACGCCGTAGCGCACGAGGCCATCACGGCGAGAGGGGACGCGGACCGCAGGGTCCGCGTCCCCTCTCTCGTCGGGCGGCGAGGCGCCGGGCCGCGCGCCCGGGGGTCAGTCGCGCTGGAGGCGCGGGTCGTAGCCGGCGTCGCGCAGGCGCTGGACGACCTCGTTCGTGTGCTCCGGACCGCGCGTCTCGACGCTCACCTCGAGCTCGACCTCGCTGATCTGCAGGCCGCGGCCGTGCCGCGTGTGCAGCACCTCGACGACGTTCGCGTTCGCCTCCGAGATGATCTGCGAGGTGCGCGCGAGCTGGCCCGGGCGGTCGGGCAGCATGATCCGCAGCTTCACGTAGCGGTCGCTCGCGGCGAGGCCCCGGCTGATCACGCGCTCCATCATGAGCGGGTCGATGTTGCCGCCCGAGAGGATCACGACGGTGCGGCCGGCGTCCGTCACGAGCCCCGCGAGGATCGCGGCGACACCCACCGCGCCCGCGGGCTCGACCACGAGCTTCGCGCGCTCGAGGAGCAGCAGCAGGGCGCGCGCGGTGTCGTCGTCCTCGACGGTGACGACCTCGTCGACGCTCTCGCGGATGATGTCGAAGTTGAGCAGGCCGGGCTTCGCGACCGCGATGCCGTCGGCGATGGTCGGCGTGATCTCGATCTCGGTAGCGCGGCCCGCGGCGAGGGACGGCGGGTAGGCGGCGGCGTTCCGTGCCTGCACTCCGACGACGCGGATCGTGCGGCCCTCCTCGGCGGCGCGCAGCTTGAGGGCCGTCGCGACGCCGGAGATCAGCCCGCCGCCGCCGATGGGCACGACGACCGTCTCGACGTCCGGTGTCTGGTCGAGGATCTCGAGGCCGAGCGTCGCCTGGCCGGTGATGACGTCCTCGTGGTCGAACGGCGGGATGAGGACCGCGCCCGTCTGCGCCGCGAACTCCGCGGCGGCCAGCAGCGGCTCGGCCACCGTGTGCCCGCGCAGGATCACCTCGGCGCCGTACTGGCGGGTGGCCTGGAGCTTGGGGAGCGCGACGCCCACGGGCATGAAGATCGTGGCGCGGATCCCCAGCTCGCGCGCCGCGAACGCGACGCCCTGCGCGTGGTTGCCGGCCGACGCGGCCACGACGCCGCGCGCCTTCTCCTCGTCGGTGAGGCGCGAGATGCGGTTGTAGGCGCCGCGGATCTTGTACGACCCGGTGCGCTGGAGGTTCTCGCACTTGAGGTGCACGGGGCTGCCGAGGATCTCCGCGAGGAACCGGGACGACTCCATCGGCGTGACCTCGGCGACGCGGCTGACGATCTCCCGGGCGGCCTCGATGCGCGCGAGCGTGGGCGCGGATCCGCGGGGCAGCTCCCCGGCGAGCGCGGCGGCGTCCTCCCCCAGCTGCGACGGATCGACCTCGTCGCCGACGGCGCGCAGGTGCGGCAGGTCGGCGTGCGGCGCGGCGGCGGCCTCGTCGGCGGGGGTCCGGGCGGGGGCGGCGTCGGTCATCGGGTGGGCTTCCTCGGGTTCGGGCGGCGGGTGGCGTGCGCGGCGTCGGCGGGGACCGCGGGAGGCGGCGGCTCGGGCTGCCCGCGCCACGCCCCGCTGGCGACGTGCTTGACCATGGAGTTGAGGGTCGCGACGAGCGGCACGGCGAAGAAGGTGCCGGCGATGCCGCCGACCATGCCCCCCGCGGCGACCGAGAGGACGACCGCGAGCGGGTGCACCTTGACGACCGAGCCCATGATGAGCGGCTGGAGGACGTGCCCCTCCACCTGCTGCACGATGAGGACGATGGCGATCATGATGAGCGCCTGCGTCAGACCGTTGTAGACGAGCGCCACGAACACGGCGAGCGTGCCGGTGACGACCGCGCCGACGATCGGGATGAAGGAGCCCAGGAACACGAGCACGCCGATGGGGATCGCGAGCGGCACCCCGATGATGGCGGCGCCGCCGGCGATGCCGATCGCGTCGATGAGCGCGACAAGGACCTGCACCTTCACGAAGTTCTGCAGGGTGCTCCAGCCGGCCCGGCCCGCGCCGTCGACGGCGGGACGCGCGAGCCGCGGGAAGAGCCGCACGACCCAGCGCCACATGCCCGCGCCGTCGATGAGGATGAAGAGGGTCGAGAAGAGCACGAGCAGCACACCCGTGAGCACGTGGCCGAGCGACGACGTGACGGACAGCGCGCCGCTGAGGAGCGCGCCCGCGTCGCGCTGCACCGCGTCGACCGCCTGGGAGTACGCGTCGTTGAGCTGCTGCTCGGAGAGCTGGAGCGGCCCGTCGGTGAGGAACCCGCGGAGGTCGGCGTAGCGGGTGAGCGTCTGCGCGCGGAGGGAGTCGTACTGGCCGATGATCTGCGTCGTCACGAGGTACACGAGGGCGGCGACCGCGACGATGACGCCGATCTCGGAGACCGCGACGGCGAGCCACTTGGGCACGTGGTGGCGCTGCATCCACTGGGAGATGGGGACGAGGAGGGCCGCGAGCACGATGGCGAGGAACAGCGGGATGACGACGTACTCCAGCTGGATCACGAGCCACGCGACCACCCCGAGCACGCCGAGGATGAGGAGCAGCCGCCAGGCCCACGCGCCCGCGATGACCATCCCGGGCGGCACGGTCTCGGCGACGGTGCGCGCGACGGGCGGGACGGAGTCGATGTCGGGCTCGGCGGGCCGCTCGGCCGCGCGGGCGGCTGCCGCGGCGCGCGCACGGGATCGCTGGCCGAAGATCATGCTGGGAGTCTAGGACGGGGCTCCCGTGCGGCCGCTCCCCGCCGGGCCCGGGCGCCCGGTCGGGACCGCCCGGGTCGGGGGTCGCCGCTAGCGTCGCAGCATGGCCGACACCGTCTCCCCCGCCCTCGCCCGACGCGTGGCCCTGGCGGCGCAGGGGCTGGGCCGGCCGCTCGCCGACGCGGCGGGCACGCGCCGCCTGGCCGCGGAGATCCGGCGGCTCGGCCTGCTGCAGATCGACTCCGTCAACGTGTTCGAGCGCAGCCACCACCTGCCGATGCTCGCCCGCGTGGGGCCCTACGACCGCGCCGCGCTCGACCGGATGCTGTTCGGCGGCGGCGGCGCGTACGCCGAGTACTGGGCGCACCAGGCCGCCGTGCTGCCCGTCGACGACCTGCCGCTGTTCGGATGGCGGATGGCCGCGGAGCGCGACCGTCGCACGCGGCCCGGCTCCTGGGCGCTCGAGCACGCGCCGCTGATCGCCGAGGTCCGCGCCGAGCTCGCCCGCACGGGGCCGGTCCCCGCGAGCGCGATCGAGCACGAGTCGAACGTCCGCACGGGTCCGTGGTGGGGCTGGTCGGACGTGAAGCGCGCGCTCGAGGCGATGTTCGCGTGGGGCGAGATCGCGAGCGCCGGCCGGCGCGGCTTCGAGCGGGTCTACGGGCTCGCGGAGGACGTGCTGCCGGCCCGCGTGCGCGATCGCGGAGTACCGGAGGAGGACGCCGTGCGGGAGCTCGTGCGCCGGGCCGCCGTCGCGCACGGCATCGGCACCGCGGCCGACCTCGGCGACTACCACCGGCTGTCCCGCGCCGCGACCGACCGCGCGCTCCGCGACCTCGCCGACGCGGGCGAGGTGCTGAACGTCACCGTTCCCGGGTGGGAGGGGCGCGGGAAGCCGCTGCCCGTCTGGCTGCACCGGGACGCGCGGCTGCCCCGGCGGATCCGCGGCGAGGCCCTGCTCTCCCCCTTCGACCCCGTCGTGTGGTTCCGCGAGCGGGCGCTGCGCCTCTTCGACCTGCACTACCGGATCGAGATCTACACGCCGGCGGCGCAGCGCGTGCACGGCTACTACGTGCTGCCGGTGCTGGTGGACGACGAGATCGTCGCCCGGGTCGACCTCAAGAGCGACCGGCAGGCGGGCGTGCTGCGCGTGCAGGCGTCGTGGATCGAGGGGCGCCACGATCCCGCGACGGTCGCGGAGCGCATCGCACCGCTGCTCGAGCGGGCCGCCGTGTGGCAGGGGCTGGACGGCGTCGGCGTCGTCGACCGCGGCACCCTCGCGCCGGCGCTGCGGGCGCACCTGCCGGCCGTCGCCGCCAGCTCGGCCGCCGATCCGGCCGGGTGAGGCGCCGCCGTCAGAACTGCACGCGCGGCGGCTCGGCGATGGACGCGAGGCTCGAGACCTCGTAGAAGTCCCGCTCGCCGAAGCCCAGCCCGCGCACGAAGAGCGTGTTCGGGAACTGCGTGATCTTGGTGTTGAGCTCGCGCACGCCGCCGTTGTAGAAGCGGCGCGACGCCTGGATCCGGTCCTCGGTGTCCACCAGCTCGCCCTGCAGCTGCAGGAACGTCTGGCTCGTCTGCAGCTGCGGGTACGCCTCGGCGACCGCGAACAGCGACTTCATCGCACCCTGCAGGTGCTCCTCGGCGGCGCTCGCCTCCGCGGGGCTCGCGGCGCTGATCGTCTCGGTGCGCGCGGAGGCCACCTTCTCGAACACCTTCTGCTCGTGGTTCGCGTAACCCTTGACCGACTCGATGATGGTCGGCAGCAGGTCCGCGCGCCTCTTCAGCTGCACCGTGATGTCGCTCCACGCCTCGTCCACCCGCACGTTCAGGGTGACGAGGGCGTTGTACGTGGCCCAGAGGTAGATGCCGACGAGAACTGCCAGGAGCACGACGACTCCGAGCGCGATCCACAATTCCATGCTCAGGATCCTACGCGCGGGCCTGGGGAGGACCCGGGGGATCCCGGGCCCGCGCACCCGTTCTGGGGGCGTCGCGACCGTGCGCGTCCGGGTCAGCCGCGCGCGCGGAGGGTGTCGCGGAGGAAGCGGTACGAGGAGCGCGGCGTGCGGTCGCCCGTGCGCGGATCCACGTGCACGAGGCCGCGCGGCGCCCGGCGCCCGGCCTCCCACTCGAAGCCGTCGAGGAGGCTGCCGGCGACGACGGCCTCGAGCCGCACGCCCTCCGCCGGGCCGCCCGGCGCGACGGCGGCGAGCGCCCGCACGAGGTGGTCGGAGATCGCGTGCGCCCGGAGCGGATCCCGGCGGGAGCCGTCGCGGTCGTCGACCTGCTCGGGGTGGGCGGCGTCGAGCCCGGAGAGCACGACGGGCGGCAGGGCGTCGCCGTAGCGCGCGCGGAGGTCGGCGAGCACGACGGGCACGAGGTCGGGCGCGACGGGGTGGCCGTCGAGGGAGGCGGGGTGGTCGGTCCAGGGCAGCTCGGCGAACGGGATCGCGGTGGACCCGGCGACGACGCGCGGCACGGCGGCGACGCGGACGGGGTCGGCGAGCGCGACCCCGTAGTGGTCGAGCGGCTGGCCGATGGAGCGGAGGTCGGCCGGGTCCACGCGCCCGAGGCGCTCGAAGGAATCCGCGTGCGGGCCGTCGAGGTCCGGGTAGCGGCCGAGCAGCACGGCGTCGGCGAAGAGGTCCTGGTGCAGCGCGCGCGCCACGACCGCGGCGGCCCGGTCGTCGTCGTCCCCGGATGCGGCCTCGACCACGCGGTGGGCGTTCACGATGCCGACGCGGGCCGAGGAGCTCGCACCGCGGATGGCCTCGACCGCGCGGCCGTGCGCGAGCAGCTGGTGGTGCACGGTGGGCAGCGCGTCGAGGCCGAGGCGCGACCCCGGCGCGTGCGTGCCGGTGACGTGTCCGGCCATCGTCGTGAGCGCGGGCGTCCGGAGCGTGACCCAGTCGGGCACGCGGTCGGCGAGCGCCTCGGCGGCGAGGTACGCGAGGTCGCCGAAGCGCAGCGCGGTGTCGCGGTGGAGCCAGCCGCCGCGGTCCTGCAGCTCGACGGGCAGGTCGTGGTCGTGCAGGGCGGCACGCGGGCGGATCCCCGCGGCCAGCAGCGCGTCCACCAGCTCGTCGTAGAACCCGATGCCCTCGCGTCGCAGGCCCCCGCGGGCCTCGGGCTGGATCCGCGACCAGGAGAGGGAGAAGGAGAGGACGTCGACGCCGAGCTCGGCGGCGAGCGCCACGTCCTCCGCGCTGCGGGCGATGTGCTCCGCTCCGCGCTCGGGGTCGCTGCCGTCCGCCACCGCGCCGGGCCGCCGGGCGAACGCATCCCACACGGACTCGGTGCGGCCACCCTCGTGCGCGCGGCCCTCGACCTTGGTCGCGCTCGTGCTCACCCCGATGCGCGGGCCGCCCGCGAGCAGACCCGCCAGCTCGGTCGGCGTCGGGCGGTCGGGGGCGGCGTCGCGGGGGGTCACGTGAGCCAGTATCGGGCACCGGGACGGCGCCTCCCCGCGCCGGAGGACCGAGCGGCGACCCGTCACCGCGGCCGAGCAGACCCGGGGGCCGCACCGAGGACGCACACCGCGCGTCCCGGCGTCGGGCACACGCCGCACAGGTTCGGGTACCACTTCCGTCACAGTCGGAGCGGGCGGTTGACACGCCCGGATGCACCCGCCTGAATGGAGGCACGGTGCAGCGACTGGCGAGGAACGAGGGACGTCCGACCACGGGGGGTGGAGCGGGCGGCGTCCGTCGATCCCGCGAGCGGGCCGTCCGGACCGCCTCGGTGCTCCTGCTGCTCGCCGCCCTCACCGCGGGCGGCACCGCCGCCGCCACCGCCGCCACCGAGACCCCGACCCCCACGCCGAGCCCCGTCCCCTCCGGCGCGCCCGCACCCGCGCCGACGGTGGAGACGCCGCCCTTCTCGACCGACGGCGCCGTCGCGGTCACCGGCACGCGGCCCGCGGGCGCCGACGTGCAGGTCACCATCGCGAGCGTGCCCGCCGCCGTCACGCTCCCCAGCTCCACCACCTGGCGCGCGACCGCGACGGGCGTCCCGGACGGGCAGAGCCCCGTGCGCGTCACCGCGGGTGGCCAGGAGGCCACCGCCACCGCGTCCGTGCTGCGGGCTCCGGGCGTCAACAGCTTCTCCGTCACGACCACCGGGCTCGTCAGCGGCACGGGCTACCCGGGCGCCATCGTGGACGCCCGCTCGGGAGGCGCCGCCTGCCGCGCCACCGTCGGCGCCTCCAGCACGTGGGCCTGCCTGCTCGCCCCGCCGCCGGCGTCCGGGACCGGCGTGCCCGTCACCGCCACGCAGTCCACGCCGTGGAGCACGGGCACGCCCGCCGTCGGGCGCGGCACCGGGAACTTCGACACGACGGCGCCCGGCGCCGCGGTCATCACGGCACCGGCCGCCGGCGCCACCGTCGCCGCGGCGGGGATCACGATCTCCGGCACCTCCGACGAGGACGGCGCCCTCGTGCGCGCGTACATCACGGGCTACGGCGACGCCGCGTGCCAGGCGCAGGTCACCGGCGGGCGCTGGTCGTGCACGACCGGCACGCTGCCGCCCGGGCCGCTCGGGATCACGGCGACGGTGACGGATCCGCTCGGCAACATCAGCACGCTCGCACCCGAGGTCGACATCACGGTCGCGCAGCCCGCCGCATCGCCCACCCCGGCCGCGACGACGCCGCCCGCGACCCCCACGCCCGGCGCCACCAGCTCGCCCGAGGGCACGCAGGCGGCGCCCGCGCCCGGATCCGTCCCCGGCGGCGGCGAGGGCGGCGGCGCGACCGGCACGGCGCCCGGACCCGACGGCGCACCCGGATCCGCGCCCGCCGCGGCCGCGCCCGGCACCTGGAACGCGCCCACGCGCTTCGGCACGTCGCTCCAGCCCCTGCCGGCGGCGTTCACCGACGGGCGCGGCCTCCTCCCCCTCCTCCTCGCCCTCGGCGCCGTCCTCCTCGTCACCCTCCCGGCCCTCCTCCTCCGCGGCGCCCTCGTGGCCCGCTTCGGCGGTCGCCACCGCGCGGCCGAGGACGTCACGCCGCTCCGCTTCATCGTCCGCGGCGACGCCGCCGCCCTCACCACGCGCGCCGCGGCCGCCGCCTTCACCGACTCGACCGCGACGACCGGCCAGCTGCGCATCGTGCCCGGCCTCCTGGACTCCGGTCCCCTCCCCGTGCCCGCCCGCCGCGAGCCCGAGCCGACGCTCCTCGGCGCCCGCCCCGCCCGCGAGCCGGGGCGCGCCGGCCGCTGGGGTGCCGCGGCGGCAGCGCTCGCCCTGGCCGCCGCGCTGGCCGCCCTGTCGCTGCCCGTGGGATCCGACCCCAACGCCGTGCGCCTCTTCCTCGCGGCGCTCGTGGGGCTCGCCGTGGTCAACGGGGTCGGCGTGGTCGCGGTCGCCTCGGTGGCCGGCCGCGTCGGCGCCGGGCCCGCGCGCGTGCGCGCCGTGCCCGCCCTCCTCGTCCTGTCGGCGACCGCCGTGCTCGTGTCACGCGCGTTCGGCCTCGCCCCGCCCATCGTCATCGGCCAGGTCCTCGGCATCGTGGCCGACGACCGCGACGACCGGTCCCGGGCCCGCCTCGCGCTCGTGCAGTCGGGATCGCTCGCGACGCTGGGCCTCGTGGCGTGGATCCTGTACGGCCTCGTCCCCGCGGCCGGCGGGATGTGGCCGCAGCTGGCGAACGAGCTCCTGAGCGTCATCACCCTGGCCGCGCTCAGCTCCGCGGCGCTGGCGCTCGCGCCCGTCTCCCTCGTGCTCGGACGCTCGCTGCTCCTGCGCTCCCTGCCGCTGTGGGCCGTCGTCAGCGTCGCCGTCCTCACGCTGGCGTTCGCCGCCGTGGCCACGACCGCGAGCGGCGTGCCGGCCGAGGTCTGGATCACGGCCCTCGTCATGGCCGGCGCCTTCGCGGCGGTGAGCCTCGCCGTGTGGCTCTGGATCCGCGTGGTCGAGCCCTCGCTGCAGCGCCTCTAGCAACGTGACGCGCACGGGCACGTCGTCCCCGCGCGCGGGCCGCGCACCGGGGTCGCGGGGATGAGCGACGCGCACGACCCGGGTCCGCCGCCCGCGCGGATCGCCGTCGACGTGGAGCGGGTCCGTCGGCTCGTCGCCGACCAGTTCCCCGAGTGGGCCGAGCTCCCCGTCGCACCCGTCCCGGCGAGCGGCTGGGACAACCGGACCTTCCGCCTCGGCGACGCCCTGCTGGTGCGGCTGCCGAGCGCCGCGGAGTACGCCCTGGCGGTCCCGAAGGAGCAGCGGTGGCTCCCGCGCCTCGCGCCCGCGCTGCCGGTGCCCGTCCCCGTCCCGCGGGCGCAGGGCGTCCCGGGGTCGGGGTACCCGTTCCCCTGGTCGGTGTACGAGTGGATCGAGGGCGAGCCCGCGAGCTCCCGACCCGCGCGCGACCCGGTCGAGCTCGCGGAGGACCTCGCCGGCTTCGTCGCGGCCCTCCAGCGCGTCGACGCCTCCGCCGGCCCGCGGCCGGGCACGCACAACTGGTTCCGGGGTGGATCGCTGCTCACCTACGACGCGCAGACCCGCCGGGCCCTCGCCGAGCTGGGCGACGAGGTCGACCACCTGGCGGCCGCGCGCATCTGGTCGCGCGCGCTCGCGTCCCGCTGGGACGGCACGGACGTCTGGTTCCACGGCGACCTGGCGCCGGGCAACGTCCTCATCCGCGACGGGAGGCTGTCGGCCGTCATCGACTTCGGCACGTGCGGCGTCGGCGACCCCGCGTGCGACGTGGCGTCCGCCTGGACGCTGCTCCCCGCCGAGGGGCGCGCGGCGTTCCGCGACCGGCTGGCGGTCGACGACGGCCTCTGGGCCCGCGGGCGAGGGTGGGCGCTGTGGAAGGCACTGGTCACGTGCGTCGAGCACCGGGGCCGCACCGACCGGGCAGCCGTCGACGCCCGACGTGCGCTCCGCGGGATCTGCGCGGAGCACCAGGACGCCTGAGCGCCCCTAGCAGCCGCCACCCGCCGCCGTCCGCTGCCGCGCCGCACCTGGTGCGGACCCCCGGCCGGGGCCACACTGGGTCCGTCGCCAGCTCCGGCGGCCTCGACCCGGCCCGCGCGGCCCCGACGGCAGGAGTCCAGCATGAGCACACCGAGCACGTCCCTCTGGGCGGCGCTCACGAGGCGGAAGCCCGTGGAGACGATCGAGGCGGAGCCCGGCGCGGCCGGCGAGGAGGGCGGCCTCACCCGCTCGCTCGGCCTCTGGCAGCTGACGGCGATCGGCGTGGGCGGCATCATCGGCACGGGCATCTTCACGCTCGCGGGCACCGTCGCGAACCAGACGGCCGGTCCCGCCGTCCTCATCTCCTTCCTCATCGCCGGCATCGCGAGCGCCGCGGCCGCCCTCTCCTACGCCGAGTTCGCCGGCATGATCCCGAAGGCCGGCTCCGCGTACACCTACGGCTACGCGGCCCTCGGCGAGATCGTCGGCTGGTTCATCGGCTGGGACCTGCTGCTCGAGTACACCGCCATCGTCGGCGTGGTCGCGATCGGCGTCTCCGGCTACGCGGGCTTCCTCCTCGACCAGTTCGGCGTCGACCTGCCCGCGTGGATGCTCGGTGCGGCCGGCACGGGCGACGGCCACGTGGTCGACCTCTTCGCCGTCATCCTCTGCCTCGGCACCGCCTTCGTCCTCACCCGCGGCATGAAGAGCGTCGGCCGCTTCGAGCTCTACCTCGTGGGCCTCAAGGTGGCCCTGGTGCTCGTGATCGTCGTCATCGGCTTCACGCAGATCACCGGCGCCAACTACCAGCCGTACTTCCCGTTCGGCGCGGCCGGCGTCTTCACGGGCGCCGCCACCGTCTTCTTCGCGGTCTTCGGCTACGACGCCATGAGCACGGCCGCCGAGGAGTCGAAGGACGCAACCAAGCACATGCCGAAGGCGATCCTGCTGTCGCTCGGCATCGCGATGGTGCTCTACGTGCTCGCGACGATCGTGCTCACGGGGATGCAGAAGTACTCGGACATCAACCCGAAGAGCGGCTTCGCGACCGCGTTCGAGTCGGTGGGCCTGCCCGCCGTGGCGAACGTGGTGGCCGTGGGCGCGATCGTCAGCGTCGTCACCGTGATGCTCACGTTCATGCTCGGGGCGTCGCGCGTGTGGTTCTCCATGAGCCGCGACGGGCTGCTGCCGAAGTGGTTCGCGGTCACGGACCGGAAGCGCAACGTGCCCACGCGCGTCACCTGGATCATCGGCATCGGCTCGGCCCTGTTCGCGGGCTTCCTGCCCATCACCGTGGTGGCGGAGCTGACGAACATCGGGATCCTGCTGGCCTTCGTGGTGGTGTGCGCCGCCGTCATCGTGCTGCGCTACAAGCGCCCGGAGATCCCGCGGGCGTTCCGGCTGCCGTTCATGCCGGTCGTGCCGATCATCGGGATCGGCTTCTCGCTGTGGCTCGTCTCGTCGCTGCCGTGGGAGACGTGGGTGCGGTTCCTGGTGTGGCTCGTCATCGGCCTCGTGATCTACCTCACGTACTCGCGCCGCAACTCGGTGCTCGCCCCCGACAGCCCGCGCAACCGACGCTGACCGGCGCGGACGACCGCACGACGACAGGGGCGCCGCCCACCTCGCGAGGTGGTCGGCGCCCCTGCTGCGTCGTGACCCGCTGGCTAGTTCGCGCCGCTGGTGTTGATGCCGCCGTTGACGCCGGAGGGGAAGAACCCGCCCTTCGTCACGGCCTTGTTGTTCAGGTACACGATGTTGAGGACCTGACCGGTCGTGCGGCTGAACGCGATCGAGTTCGCGTCGGTGGGCACGAGGTTGGCGCCGCCCGAGACCGTGATGCCCTGGTCGAGGTCCGTGGACCCGTCGAGGGAGTCGCGCGCGTTGGAGATCGCGTTGGTCGGGGCCGCGAGGCCCTTCGCGAACAGCGACGTGCGGATGATGCCCGCGTGGTACGCCTCGACCGCGAGGATGCCGGCGGCCGCCTCCAGGTACGTCTTGTTCGTGATGAGCGGCGCGGCGCCCTTGTAGGCGGTGACCCCGACGTCCTCGAACACGAACGACGCGAGCAGGAAGTTCTCGTCGCTCGCGAACGCGTCGAACCTCTCGCCCGCCTTGATGAGGCCGGCGGCCTGGGCGGCCGCGGAGAACGCCGCGTCGAGGTCGATCGCGGGACGCGCGACCCTCGCCGAGCCGAGCGCGGACCGCAGGAACTTCACGTGCGCCTTCTCGTCCTGCGCGATCTCGCGGGCGTACTGGCGGATCGCGTTGTCCTTGAACTGCACCTGGCGACCGCCCGTGACCGCGCCCGGCGTGCCGACGCCGGAGATGTCGTTCGGGACGAGGCCCGCGCCCGTGGAGGCGCGGAGGTAGAACTCGGCCTCGAGGTACTCGAGGTTGAGCGCGAAGTTGAGGACCGCGGCGTCCGTGACGGCACCCGCGTCGGCCTCGGCCTGAGCGTCGGCTGCCTGGGCGCCGGTCGCGGGGATCAGGGCCGCGGCGCCGACGCCGAGTCCCGCGATGCCCGCGGCGCTGAAGAAGCGACGACGGTCGAGCGGCGACTGCGCGCTCTTGTCGATGGCCTGGGTGATGAACTTCTTGTCGAACATGGATGAGCTCCCTTGATCGGCGCGTCCGTATCCCAGATACCGAGCGCGTGGTGGTTCGAACGCTGAACGGGTAGTCGGCATCCAGGAAGAGGCGCAGGGCATCGTTTCGCCGGATGTCGGAAAGCGTTCGGAACCCGGCTCGGTGCGGTTTGGGTCGGATCCATGCGGATCCGACCCGCGACGATCAGGTCGGGATGACCTTGAACAGGAACTTGCGCTTGACCATGAACCAGATAACCGCGAGCACGAGGGTGTGGATAGCTGTCCCCTGCCAGAAATTGGACCTGTCGAGGAACGGCAGGCTGCCCACGAGCAGCACGAAGAACACGTGGACGATGAAGACGTAGAGGCTCGCGGATCCGAGCGGCGTGTAGAACCAGCCGAACGCGCGGTCGACGGGCTTCCAGACCCGGGTGAGGAACGTGTACGCGACCACGAGCATGAGCGCGAGGTCGATGAGACGCCCGGGCTGCAGGAACGTGCGCTGGTACATCGACTCGTACAGCGACGAGTAGAGGCCGTCGGGCACGCCCGGGATCGCGACGCCGAACGTGTGCCCGGCCCAGAGGACCGCGAGCCCGCCCGTGTAGGCGACCAGCAGGATCGTCACGAGCACTCGACCGACGCGGCCCGTGAGCGCGCGCGTGATCTGCCTCCGGTAGTAGCCGATCACCATGCCGTTGAGGAACGCGACCTGCCACGTCAGCAGCGGGAAGACGTCCTCGAACATCGACGGCAGCACACGGATGTCGTACTGCGCGTTGAGGAGGTACGCGGCCCAGCTGACGATGAGCACGACCCACCACATGCGGCGGCGGAGGAGCCAGACGATCGCGGGGACGAGCAGGGTCAGCACCACGAACAGGCCCATGATGTTGAACACCCACGGGCCCATGCGGATCAGCAGCAGGTCGCGGATCGCGTACCAGGGCGGCGGGTAGTCGAGCAGGCGCGCGCCGTTCGGGTAGAGGTCGTAGACCTGCCCGGTGGTGACCTTGCCGTCGGCGCCCGTGCCGCGGTCGGTGAACGTGGTGATCACGTCGGTGTTCAGGAACGGCACGAACGTGAGCGCGAAGACGATGACGACGACGGCGATCGCCACGATGTACTGCTTGAGCGCGCGCCGGAGGATGGAGACGAGCGCCTTGACCTCGCCGAACTTCTTCACCGCGAGCGGGTAGACCATGCCGAGCACGAGGCCGGAGAGCAGCACGAACATCTCGGCGCCCGTGATGGCGCCGATCGCGTTGATGCTGACGTAGGAGTACGGGCTCGCCACCTCGATGTGCGTGACGACCACGACGACGATGATCCAGCCGCGGAAGAGGTCGAGGCGGCGGTCGCGGGGGCTGTTCTCGTCGGGGTAGCGCCAGCCGGGCTTCAGGCGGCCGATGGGGCCGGAGATCACGAACAGCAGCAGGAGCACGACCGCGCAGAGCACGATCCAGCCCATCTGCTCGTCCTCCGGGGATCCCGGGTCGCGGTACTGCGCGGTGGCGACGTTGGCCCGCTCCTGGTCGAAGACCTGCGTGACCGGGCCGAGGGTCGCGGTCGCCGGATCCAGGTGCGTGAGCAGGGCGGACGCCACCGCGGTGTCGCCCGTCGCCCGCCAGTCGATGACGGCGCCCTGGGCCTCGGCCTCGGTGCGCTGGAGCTCGCGCCACACGACCATGCCGATGCCCGGGTGCGCGGACCGGATGTCGGCGGAGAGCACCTGGTCCCACCACGCGCTCTTGATGTCGATCTCGGAGGCGCCGTCGGTGCGGGCCGGGTCGTACAGCGCGCCCGTCTCGATGACGGCCGGCTTGCCGGTGCCCTCGATCCACTCGGCCGCGAAGTCCCGCCCCGCGCCGCCCTGGTCGGAGTAGCCGTACGCGCCGGTGAGCTCGCGGGAGAACTTGTCCTGCTCGGGCACGACGTTCTCGCCGAACTCCTGCTGCGGGATCACCTCGGTGCCGAGGTAGTCCTCGGTGGGCTGACCGACGGTGAAGTCCTGCTCGGAGCCGAAGTGGGACGCGGACAGGCCCACCCAGTCGACGGCGTCGTCGCCCGGGTAGTACGGCCGGTACGCGTCGTCGTCCACGTCGACGCGGCCGTTGCCGTCGGTGTCGAGCTCGGCGATGGAGCGGGTGGCGGATCCCTGCGTGAGGCCGTCGGCGGATCCGAACGGGTAGCCGGCCGCGTACGCGGGCGACCACACGGTGACGGCGCCCGCGTCGGAGGCGTGCACGGCGTCGGCGACCTGGCGGAACGCGGTGACGTACGCCGTCGGCTGCTGCCCCCAGGGGGTCCACGAGCCGTTCATCTCGGGGGCGAAGCGCACGAGCGCGCGGGAGTCGTAGCGCTCGCGGAGCGCCTCGAGCCGGCCGGTGAGCGCGGTCGCGTCCGCCGCCGTCAGGTCGGCGAGCGGCTTCGTGGGCTCGAGCGTGAGGAAGAGGAGCGACCCCTGCTGCGCGGCCTGCTGCGCGAACTGGTCGAGGTAGGTGACGTCGTCGGATCCGAGCGGGTAGCGCACCGACTGGCCGAGCACCGCGGGGGTCGCCCCGAGGCGGTCGGCGTAGCTCTGCGCGTCGTCGGCGGTCCAGTCGATGATGCCGCCGAACCAGGGCGCGGCCGGCCCCCGGGTGAGGTCGACCTCGTCGGCGGGCGCCGCGGGCGCGGCCGCCTGCGGCGCGGCCCGTGCGGCCGGCTCCGCGAGCGCCGCCGTCGCCGGGACGACGGCGATCGCGAGCGCGACCATGGCCGCGGCCCAGCCGCCGATCCGTCCTCGCGTGCGCCCGCCCCCGCGTGCCCGCATCCCCCCGCCGCGCATCAGCCGCGGAGCCTGACCAGTCGCCAGCGGTTGCTGCCGTCGGTGCGCTCGTAGGTGAGGTCGTCGAGGATCGCCTGGGCGAGGGCCAGCCCGCGGCCGCTCTCGCTGAGGTCGTCGGGCATGGACACCCGGGTGAGGTCGACGTCGGCGGGCTGGCCGTCGTCCTCGAACAGCGCCACGATGCGGTCGTGCTGGCAGATCACGGTCATGGTGAAGGTCACGGGGTAGCCCGCGCGCTCCCCCACCGCGACGCCGTGCTCCACCACGTTGCCCGCTATCTCGACCACGGCCGTCTCGAAGAGCATCCGCTCCTCGTCGCTCACGTCGAACGCCTGGTCCCAGACCGCGGAGATGACGGCGTGCACCGCGGCGAGGCTCTCGTCCACCGCGGGGAGCGTGACGTTCGCCCTCACCGGCGGCGCGTGGTGGGTCATGCCCTCACCGGTCACCGAACACGCCCTCGGGGGCGTCGTGCACCGTGAGGACGCGGTTCAGGTTGGTCAGCTCGAGCACCGCCCGCACCTGCGCGTTGGGGCGCGCCAGCCGGAGGTCGCCGCCCGCCTGCCGGGCCCGCTTGAGACCCGAGACGAGGGCGCCGAGACCGGAGGAGTCCATGAACTCGGTGCTGCCCAGGTCGACCACCACGAACGGGCGTCCGCCGTCGATGACCTCGGTCACGACGGTGGTGAGCTGACGGGCCGACACCATGTTGAGGCGCCCGGTCGGCGTCACGACGCTGACCTCCGTGCCCTGCTCTGCCACTGCGATGTCGATCATGCGTCCTCCTTGGCCGGCGTGAAGCCCCGGTAGCGGGCCGCACGGATGATGATGCTGAAGATCGCCAGGTCGAAGACGACCCAGGCGAGGTTGGTGAAGGTCCCGAGCGGGGTCGCCTGCCCGACCGCGAGGCGGAGGAGGCCGATCGCCGACGCGACGATGAGCGCGCCGATCACGTAGAGCTGCGGCTTCACGAGATCCCACCTGGGCTTGCCGCTCTCGGCGCGCACCTTGGGCGTCACGGCGAAGTCGAGCGGCTTGCGGAAGAAGACGTTGGCGACCGCGGTGGTGACCGACGAGATCCACACGGGGAACAGCGCGAGCGAGTACTGCTGCCCGCGCCACGTGCGCTTGCCGCGGCCGACCACCGCGAACAGGAGCTGGTTGACGAGGAGGAACGGGATCAGCCGGGTGAAGAAGTCGGTCGAGAGCGCCTGCACGGGGAGCACGCCGAAGACCAGGTAGATGATGGGCGCCGCCACGTAGACGATCGCCGTGAAGCCGGAGAAGTAGCTCCACATGGTGGCGAAGTACATGAGCCGCTGCGGGATGGACAGCGCCTTCTGCAGCAGCGGGTTCTCGCGGAAGAACACCTGGATCGTGCCCTGCGCCCAGCGGAGGCGCTGCGTGAGCATGGTCGGCAGGTCCTCCGGCGCGAGCCCGTAGGCGAGGACCTCGTCGTGGTACGCGGACTTCCAGCCGAGCCCGTGCAGGCGCATGCAGGTGGCCATGTCCTCGGTGACCGAGATGGTGGCCAGCGGCATGATCGACTGCGCGTCGTCGTCGCGGTGCACGTCGATGTCGCGGACGATCGCGCGCACGGCGTCGAGCGCCCCGAGCGGCGACCAGTCGCGCTGCGCGAGGCGCGTCATGGCGCTCTCGTCGACGAGCGAGACCGCGTCGCGCTCGGCGGAGTGGCGGCCGGCGAGCGCGGCGATCTCGGCGAGGTCGGCGTTGAGCGCGGCCATGTCGTCCTGCACCATGCGGGCGGCGATGGAGTCCACGCGCTTCTGGAACCGGTAGGTGACGTCCGCGAGCGCCTGGCCGCGGCGGAGCTCGGCGCGGGCCCGGCGCACGTCGTAGGCGACGTCGTCGAGCGCCTTGCGCAGCTCCAGCTGGTCGGGATCGAGCTCCTCGCGCGCCTTGTCGATCACGTCGCCCGCCGTGCGGAGCGCGCGGAACACGCTGATCTCGATGTCCGTCACGTACCGCGAGACGCCGAGGAGCATGAGGGCCTCGCGGCGGAGGATCGCGTTGGATCCGCAGAAGAACGCCGCGTTCCACCCGTCCTTGCCCTGCTGGATGGGGCCGTAGAACAGGGGCGCCTGGCTGCCGAGCGGATCCGAGTCGGGCACGTTCACGAACACCTGCGGCGTCTGCACGAGCGCCATGCGACGGTCGTCGAAGTAGCCGAGCGTCTTGTCGAGGATCTCGGGCACGGGCACCTGGTCGGCGTCGAGGATGAGCATGAACTCCCCCTCGGTGGTGAGCAGCGCGTTGTTGAGGTTGCCGGCCTTCGCGTGACGCGCCCGGCCCGACCAGTCGGCCGAGCGGGTGATCCAGCCGATGCCCTCGGCCTCGGCCAGGTCGCGGAGCTCGGTGCGGTTGCCGTCGTCGAGCACCCAGGTCTTGTGCGGGTAGGTGATGCGCTGGGCCGCGCGCGCCGTCTCCATCACGAGGTCGAGCGGCTCGTTGTACGTCGCGATGAAGACGTCCACCGTGAGGCCCGGCTGCGGCGTCGGCGGCTTCGGCCGGTCGCGGGCGCGCCACATCGTGAGCCCGAACAGCAGCGAGTCGATGAGGCTGTACGTCTCCGCGAGCACGAGCGGGATCGCGATCCAGAGCGCCTCGGTGTTCACCGAGAACAGCAGCCGCCAGATGATGTAGTTCAGGCCGAGGATCGCCGTCACCACGGCGAGGAAGCGGATGAACGCGAAGCGCAGCGGCGACCGGCCCGTGGTCGGCGCGCGATGCGTCGAGCGGCTCACGCGCGGCTCACGGCGAGGACGGTCACGTCGTCGAGCGGCGTGCCGACGGAGGCGAGGGCGCGGACCCGCTCGACGAGCGCGTGCACGCCGCCTGCCTCGGTGACGAGGCGACCGATGGCCGCGAACGCGGGATCGCTGCCGCCGAACATGTCGAAGAGGCCGTCGCTGAAGGTCACGAAGGTGTCGCCGCGCGCGAGCACCGCGTGGCGCTCCTCCCAGCGGTGCCCGGGGTCGATGCCGACGGGCAGGTCGCTCGTGTCGAGGTGGGTCACGCTGCCGTCGGGGTGCACGACGATTGTCAGCCCGTGCCCCGCGTCGGCGTAGCTGAGGAGACCGGACGCCTGGTCGAGGTGCCCGTGCTGCAGCGTGACGAAGGCGCCCGTGCGGTCGAGGTCCGCGTCGAGGGAGCGCGCGGCGTCCGTGACCATGAGGCCCGTGTCCTCGAGGACGCCCGCGCCGTAGCGGTCGGCGGTGCTCGCGATGCCGCGGAGGACCGCGCGGACGGTGGCGGTGAGGATCGCGGCGCCCGTGCCCTTGCCCATCACGTCGGCGAGGGAGAAGCGGAGGCCGGACGCGGTGCGCTCGTAGTCGTAGAAGTCGCCGCCCACCACCTGCGCGGGCACGCACACGGCGGCGATGCAGTAGCCGGGGATCTCGACCTCGGCGGCCGGCAGCAGGGCGGACTGCACCGCCTGGGCGCGGTCCATCTCGGCGCTCGCGATGAGCTCGCGCTGCGCCCACTCGGCGAGCTCGGCGAAGAGCGCGAGCTGCCCGGCGTCGAGGCCGCGCGGCTGGACGTCGTACAGGCAGAACGTGCCGATGACGAGGCCCTCGGAGTCCCGCAGCGGATGCCCGGCGTAGAAGCGGATGTGGGGCTCGCCCGCGACGGTGGGCAGGTGCCGGAAGACGGGATGGTCGCGCGCGTCCTCCACGACGAGGAGCCGCTCCTCGCGCACGGTGGTGTCGCAGAAGACGCTGCTGATGGGCGTCTCGGACAGCTCGGCTCCGGCGCAGGACGCGAACCACATGCGGTCGTGGTCGGCCAGGCCGATGGTCGAGAGCGGCACGGAGAACGCCGTGCGGGCGAGGCGCGTGACGCGGTCGAAGCGCTCCTCGGGCGGGCCGTCGAGCAGCCCCAGGGCCTCGACGGCGCGCTGCGCCGCGGCCGCGTGCGCGTCCTCGATCAGAGTCATCCCCGCCCCCTCGCCGACGTGGACCCCCGTCCACGGCACCCGGTATTGCCGGGCGCGCTCAGCTTACGTGCCCGGATCCATAGGGGACGTACTAAGTGGCGCTACGCGGATGACCTCGGTGGTCGTCCCAGTGGTCGCCGATCGGCTGCTAGCTTCGGGAGCGGACCGGGGGATCACATGGCATCAGCACGGCGACCGGAGCTCCCCTACCTCGACGGCATGCGGGGCGCCGCCGCCCTCGCCGTCGTCGCGTTCCACGCCTTCCTCTACACGGGGCTCAGCGGGCAGGCCTGGCGGGACGTGCCGCTCCTCGGCTGGATCACCGGCTACGGCTACCTCGGCGTGCCCGTCTTCATCGTCCTGTCCGGCTATGTGCTCATGCTCCCCGTCGCCGGCCGTCCGGGGCTCGACCTCCGGCACGGCACGGCCACCTTCCTCCGACGCCGGGCCAGGCGGATCCTCCCGCCCTACTTCGCCGCCCTCGCGCTCAGCCTGCTGATGGCGCTCGTGCTCCCCGTGATGCGCGACGGCACCGGCACCGCGTGGGAGAGCGCGGCGCCCGCCACCCCGGCCGGGATCATCTCGCACGTCCTCCTGCTCCATGACCTCTCCCCCGACTGGGTCAGCCAGGTGAACGCGCCGCTGTGGAGCGTGGCCGTGGAGTGGCAGATCTACTTCCTCATGCCGCTGGTGCTGCTGCCGCTCTGGCGGCGCTGGGGCGGGCTGCCCGTCGTCGCCGCTGCCACGGTCGTCATGACCGGCGCGTCCCTCGCCGGCTTCGCCCCGTGGGCCTGCCCCTGGTTGCTGGGCCTCTTCGCCGCGGGGATGCTCGCCGCCGAGCTGACCGTCGGCGCGCGCCCGCGCTGGGCGTCCGACCGGCTGCTGCTCGCGGTGGCCGGGGGCGCCGCGGCCGTGCTGGTCCTCGGCATCACGGTGCTGCAGGGCAGCGTGTGGGCAGCGGAGCTCGTGGCCGGCGCGGGCCTCGCGTCCCTCCTCGCGTGGGCGGGGGCCCGCACGATGGCCGGATCCCTTCCCCGCGCGCTCGGCGTCTTCGTCACCCGTCCGGCGCAGCGGCTGGGGCTCGTCTCGTACAGCGTGTACCTCGTGCACAGCCCGTTCCTGGCGCTCGGGAACCTCCTGCTGCTGCCGCTCGGGCTGCCGACGGGCGCCCACGTCGCCCTGATGCTGCTCGTCGTCGCGCCGCTCGCGGTCGCGGCGGGCTTCGGCTTCTTCCAGCTCGTCGAGCGGCACTTCCTCAACACGCGGCAGGTGCACGTGACGGAGGCGGCGGATCCGGATGCGGCGCCCCTCGTGCCCGAGCCCGCGGCCTGAGCGGCTCGCCGCGCGGTGCCCCCGCAGGGACTCGAACTCCACTCCGCCCATGTCGAGTCACCTTCGTGGCCTGCGGGGATGACCGACAAGACCCTCCCCGCGACTCCCCCGCCACAACGCCCCACGCGGCTCCTCAGGGGCCGGCATCGTACCCGCGTCGCCAGGCGGCGCCAGCGTCGAGGACCGGTCGACGTCGTGGTCGTCCCGCCAGTACCTCGCGGCGCTCGTCGGCAAGCGGGCGGGCGAATCCCCATCACGCGGCTCGGTGCCGGCGGCTGCCGCCCTTCAGCGGTCCGCAGGCATGGTCGGCCTGGTCGGGGCAGCATCGGAACGCGCCACCGCTGCCACGGTGCGCATGGGGCGACAGGGGTCCGTAGGACCCGCTGGGCCCCGGCGAGCCGATGCTCCGCGCCTGGGAGCGCAGCAGCTCGGGGAGGAACGCGAGCAACACCGGGTCCTCCACGCGACCAGTCCCGCCGCGCCCCGACCCCGAAGCGCCCTACCTCCCATACCACACAAGTAGACACCAGGAGCCTCTCCGATCAAATCCGCATCGGCCCCATCGCGCGTGCTACCGTCCGGCGCTATAGGCGACCGAGGCCGCTGACAAGTGGGTCATTCGGCCCACCACTGTAGGGATCCCGACACGAGGGGAAGACCGCGACATGAACCGACCGGCACAGGCATCAACCACAACCGAGCACAGCATGAGACAAAGAAGGGCCCGCCGGTCTCGACTACTGGCGGCGGCTTCGGTCTCCGTCGGATTCGCGTTGGTCTCTTTGGCAGGCGCGACCCCGGCGCAAGCTGCGGGCGCCCCCTATTTCGAGATCTTCTATGGTCCGGGCTGTGCCGGCGGCGAGTCGTCATCGCGCGTCTACACGGGCGCGAACAGCGGTGAGGGATGGGTCGATGACACCTTCAATTCGAACGGCTGGGGTGACGCCGGTTACGGACAGCGGATCCGGGACAATGCTGCATCCATAGAGATAACGAGGGCCACGGTCACGATCTACACCGATGGACCCCAAACCAGCTGGCAGGCGTCGACTGCCAAGCAGGGTTGCTTCGACTTCCCGGACGGCGTTCGTAATCACAATATCCAGTGGACAACCGCCTCATACGGCGGCTAGCCGCAGCTGACACTTGCTCCGGATGAGCGGGGTCGAATTCACCGGCCCCGCTCATCAGAGCAAAACGAGCAATGCTCTGACGCCTTCACGATTGCCACGAACCGGCAGCGTCCCCTGCTCGCTCCTGTCGTGACGTTCGACGGGATCCTGCGCCCGCGCGCAGCGCCTCCGACCTCCCGGCGAGCGCCCGACGCCCCGGCGAGCGCCGAGCACCTGCCGGCACCCCCGCGCGGCCCCGCCACGACCCCTATCCCACCGGCACCGGCACCGGCACCGGCACGCCCACCGTGCCGCAGCGCCCACCCCGCGGCGGGCCAGCCCCGTCGACCAGAACCACGGCGAACGCCCGCGGATCCACCGCCCGCGCCGCCCGCGACGAGATCACGACCGACGACGCCATCACCCAGATCCGCCTCCACGTTCAGCGCTGACGCCCCGCGGCGCCCCCAGGATGACGAGCGCGCAAGTGCGTACCCCGCTGTGCGGGGACCGCGTCTACCACAAAACAGGACGAAAAAGCGTCTTCACCTGAATCTGAATCATGCTCATCTCGCGTGCTAGCGTCCGGCGTCATGGGCGGCCAAAGGCCGCCGGGATGTGGGCCATCCGGCCCATCAAGCAATCCCAGGGATCACCACTCAAGGGGATGACCGCGACATGAGCCGATCAGCAACAGCTCGAACAGGAACCAAGCGCGAACCGGGACAGCGAAGGGCACGCCGGCCTCGACTGCTCGCAGCCGCTTCGGTTCTCGTCGGATTCGCCATCGTCTCGTCGACGGGCGCGACTGCGGCGCAAGCCGCAGACGTCCCTGCGTTCGAGATCTTCTACGGCCAGAACTGCTCTGCTGGCGCGACGGCGTCGCGCATTTACACGGGCGTGAACAGCGGTGAGAAGTGGGTCGATGACAGCTTCAACACGACTCGCTTCGGCGTCAACGGGTACGGACAGCGCATCAAGGACAACGCTGCATCCATGTACCTGAGCCATGCCAGAGTCATCATCTACACTGACGGCCCCCAAAGCATCGGATGGGAGGCGTCAGGAGCCGCCCGCTGCGTGAACTTCCCGGATGACATCCGCAATCTCAACACCCAGTGGGCAACCGCCGCGTACAGCGGCCAGTAGTTTCGGCTACCACCCACGTCGAGCGGGTGGGGTCGGATCTGCAGACCCCATCCGCTCGCCCTCGTGGTCCGGATATACTCACTCGAGCCGCTGACTTGAATTCGCTCTGTATTGATTTGCGCGAACCCACTAGGCAAGTCCTTTTCCGACGAGCAACGCGACCGTGCCGATGTGCGCGGCCAGCGCGACTCCCAGCCCCGGCGTCCCCCACCGTCCGCCATGCGTGTGCCACGCCCGCGGCCGCAGCCGCCGCACCCGCTCGACTCAGCGGTACGGCCCACGTACCGCACCGCCGACGCCCGGCGGCCGACATGGACGGCAGGCACGTTCAGCGGAAGGAGGGAGGGCGTGCCCGAGCGCACGTTGGGGCGTGAGGACCGCCATCTCGCACCACGCGGCGAGCACCACGGCGAGCGCACAACGTGGCTCCTCGAGCGCGGCCAGCACCAGAGTCCTGCTCAGCCACCCAGCGAGCGCCGGGCCCCCGCACCCGCTCGGATGCCCGCACCGGGAGCGCCACCACAGCGGGCGGCACTGCACGGTCAGGACGGTGGGTCTTGGGACTCACGCCGAACGGTGAACCACTCGGGGTCGTCGGGGAAGAAGTAGAGGCGGTTGTTGTTGCGTGAGCGGCGGAGATGGCCGTAGTAGGCGAACGCCGCACCCGTGAGGTCGGCGACGTCGCGGATGCGGGCACCGGCGAGGACGGCGGCCAAGAAGTCGCGTTGGAGACGGATGGTGGGCTGGGTCCCTCGGCCGAGGTTCAGCCATGCTCCACCGCTGACCTCATCGGTGTTGGCGAATCGGATCGTGCCCCAGAAGATGCGGCGACGATCAACGAACGTCGCAGCGCTGGCACCCGCGAAGACGCACCAGTCGCGCACGGTGGTCTGCGTGCCGTCGGGCAACGTCAGGAGTTCCGTGCTGGTCGCGAAGCCAGGGATACGGACCAGGCGCCGCAGGAGCCTGTTGAGGTTCATCCCGCGCCGTGACCGACCCATGACGGGCGTCCCCCCGTGCCGTCGGCCTCGACGCGCCCCCGCATCGCCGTCCGCGGCGTCGGTGACGTGGACCGGTACGTCGGAGTTCATGGGACGGAGGATCAACCCGCCGTCCTCGGCGTCGATGGCGGCGACGTCCTCCAGATGGTTGGCGCCGCCCTCACCGCTCGTCGTCGCGAGCGTGCAACCCTCGTTGTGGGGCCTGGCCCCGAAGCACGCCGGACGCCCGTTGATGGCACGTCGGACGTAGTACGCGTCAGCGTCGCACTCGGGGCACGTGAGCTCCGCACGCAGCCCCTGACGCTCAGCACTGGTGAGAGCTTCGAACTGCTCGGCCGTGTAGGTGCGCCCGCTCACGCCGACGCGTGCTTCTTCCATCTGATCAGGGTGTCCAACGGGCTCGGAGCTGTCCAGACCCACCGGTGCATCCTGCACGTTGCGTTCTCGCCGGAGTCGACACCGCCACCGCCGAGGGAGAGACGAAGGCAGACTGTCAGTCGAACCGCGGTGAGCGCAGAGGTCCGCTGCCCGGAATCCCGCACGATGCCGACACGGCCCGCGACGAGCGTCGCAGGCCTATCAGGCCGCGCACTCTTCGAGCGGCTGAGGCCGACAGCACGAAGCACGGCGGCACCCGGTGCCTTCGGTGGTGAAGCGAGCGCCTAGCCAGTGGTGCCCCCGCAGGGACTCGAACCCTGACCTGTAGCGATTTTAAGTCGCCCGTCTCTGCCAATTGGACTACGGGGGCGTGGCGCCGGGGCGCTCCCGACAGCCTACGGTCGGCCGGCGGATCCGCGGTGCCCGGGCATGACGACGGCCCGCACACTGCTGCGTGCGGGCCGTCGTCGGAGGTGCGGGTGGATCAGGCGGAGGGCTTCTCGTCCGCGGTCTCGGCGCTGGGCGCGGAGCTGTAGCTGCCCGCGAGCGCCGGGGACTTCTCGCCCTCGGCGGGCGCGTCGGCCTTGTCGTCGGCGGCCTTCTTGGCGGGCGCCTCCTCCTTCTTCGCGGGGGCGGCCGGCGCGGCGTCCGCGGCGGGACGCGGGCGCGACGCGAACGTCTCGAACGCGGTGCGCGGGGTCTCGCGCGCCTCGAGGGAGACGATGTCGCGGCCCCAGACGAGGTTGTTCACCCAGCCGGTGACGACGCGCGCCTTGCGCTCGAAGGACGGGATCGCGAGGCCGTGGTAGCCGCGGTGCATGACCCAGGCGGGGAAGCCGGTGATGCCGAGCTTGCCCGACTGGAACGCACCCTGGTAGAGGCCGAGGCCCGCGACGGCGCCGAGGTTCTTGTGGAAGTAGTCGGTGATGCCCTCGCCGCGGAGGCTCGCGGTGAGGTTCTTCGCCATGAGCTTGCCCTGGCGGACGGCGTGCTGCGCGTTGGGCACGCAGAAGCCGCCGACGCCGCCGCCCGTGAGGTCGGGGGTGGCCGCCACGTCGCCGGCGCCCCAGGCGTCCGCCACGATGCCGTCGTCGCCCTCGACGCGACCGTCGGCGCGCACGCGCAGGCGCCCGCGCTCCTCGATGGGGAGGTCGGTGTTCTTGAGCATCGGGCTCGCCATGACGCCCGCGGTCCAGACGATGACGTCGGACTCGAACGACTCGCCGGTCGACAGCTCGACGACGCCGCCCACGGCGGACTTGAGCTGCGTGTCGAGGTGCACGAGCGCGCCGCGCTCGGCGAGGTTCTTCAGCACCCAGTGGCTGGTCTCGAGCGACACCTCGGGCATGATGCGGCCCATCGCCTCGATGAGGTGGAAGTGCGTGTCCTCGAAGTCGATCTCGGGGTACTTCTTCACGAGGTCGGTCGCGATGCTCCGCATCTCGGCGAAGACCTCGATGCCGGCGAAGCCGCCGCCCACCACCACGAAGGTGAGGAGGCGCTCGCGCTCGGGGCCGGCGGGCAGGGTGGCCGCGCGGTCGAAGTTGGCGAAGATGCGGTCGCGGATGGCGACGGCCTCCTCGATGGTCTTCAGGCCGATGGCCTCGTCCGCGACGCCCGGGATCGGGAACGTGCGCGAGACGCTGCCCGCGGTGACGACGATGATGTCGTACGCGAACTCGTACGGCTCACCCACGGGCGGCGTGATGGTCGCGGTCTTCGACGCGTGGTCGATGCCGGTGACCTTCGCCGTGACGACGTTGGTGGTGCGGAGGTGGCGCCGCTGCGAGACGACCGCGTGGCGGGGCTCGATGGATCCGGAGACCACCTCGGGCAGGAACGGCTGGTACGTCATGTACGGCAGCGGGTCGACCATGGTGACCTCGGCCTCGCCGGATCGGAGGTGCGACTCGAGCTTCCATGCCGTGTAGAAACCGGCGTAGCCGCCGCCGACGATCAGGATTTTGGGCACGATGGATGACTCCCTGCAGGTTGTGGTCGAAATCAGGCTACCCCTTCCGGAGCAGCCGCCTGAAATGCCGCCACGCGACGACCGCCATGGCCGCAGCCAGCGCCGCGAAGACGGAGAGGACGAGGGCCGGGATCCCCACCTGGCGCAGCTCGCCCGCGGTCGGCAGCGGGTCGGCCGCGGGTTCGCCCGCGGGGGCGTCGGCGGGGACCGCCGGCGCGGCGTCCGGGGTGGCGGACGCGGCCGGATCCGGCGTGGCGACCGGCGCGCGGCGGTACAGGCGCACCCACTCCTCGAGGTCGCCCAGCGGCTTGCCGCTCGCGGGCGCGACGTCGGCCGTCACGGCGGCGGCCGCGTCGACGAGCCCGCGCCCGTAGATCTCCGGCTGGCCCTTCTGCCTGGCCGTCGCGAGCACGCGCTCCACCACGTCGTCGGCCTTCAGCTCCGGATGCGCGGCCCGCACGAGCGCGACCACGCCGGAGACGAGGGGCGCCGCGCCGCTCGTGCCGCTCCACTGCACGTACCGGCCGCCGGGCTCGACGCCCACGAGCTGCTCGCTGGGCGCGGCGACGGCGATCGTGATGCCCTGCGACGACGCGTCGAAGCTCGCGGCGCCCGCGCGGTCGACGCCCGCGACCGCGAGGACGCCCGGGATCGTGGCGGGCGCGCCCACCTCGGTGGTGCCGCTCCCCCGGTTGCCGGCCGCCGCGACGACCACGACGTCGTGCTCGTAGGCGTAGAGGAAGGCGCGGTCCCAGCTCTCCGGCCAGTCGAGCGAGTTGCGGGTGAGGGACATGTTGATCACGCTCGCGCCGTTGTCGACGGCCCAGCGGACGGCGTCGGCGATCTGCGCGTCCTCGTCGCGCGCGCCCGCCGTCGGGCCACCGAGCGCGACCGAGACGCTGAGGACGCTCGCACCCGGGGCGACGCCGATCACGCCGGATCCCGTGCCCGTGCCGCGGCCCGCGAGGAGCGAGGCGACCATGGTGCCGTGCTCGCTGGAGGCGCCGACGGGCTTCGTGCCGCCAGCGGATCCGACGCCCGAGACGTCGGTGCCGCCCACGACCGCGCCGCGCAGGTCGGCGACCGACGCGTCGACGCCCGTGTCGATGACGGCGATCTTCACGCCCTCCCCGCGGGTGGTCTGCCAGGCCTGCTCCACGCCGTAGTCGGCGAGCCAGTACTCGCGCTCGCGCACCGGATCCGCCTGGGCGGGCGTCGCCGCGGTGAGCGCGGCCGCGAGGGCGAGGATCCCGACGACGCCCGCGCGCGCGAGGCGGCGGCCGGGCCGGGCCGGCGCGCGCGGGCCCGACGCGGAGGTCATGCCGCGTCGTGGTCGGCGCACTCGCAGACGTCCGGCGACCACGAGGCCCGGGCCAGGGCGATGTCGCCGATGGGGTTCACGCCGGGCCCCGCGGCGAGCGCGTGCCCCGCGAGCGCGTGCAGGCACTTGACGCGCACGGGCATGCCGCCCGCGGAGACGCCGGCCAGCTCGGGCACGACGAGGATCGACTCGCGGTCGGCGAGGTAGGAGGCGTGGGCGGCGGCGTACGCGTCGCGCAGCGCCTCGTCGTCCGCGAGGTCGTCCTGCAGCTCGGCCATGACGTGCTCGGCCTCGAGGTGCGAGATGGCCGCGGTCGCGGCGGGGTGGCACAGGTAGTAGAGCGTGGGGAACGGCGTGCCGTCGGCGAGGCGCGGGGCGGTGCTGACGACGGTGGGGTTGCCGCAGACGCAGCGGGCGGCGATGCCGACGACGTCGCGCGCGGGGCGGCCGAGCTGGGCGGAGACGACGCGGACGTCGCGCTCGGAGGGCGGGTCGAAGGGGGGTCGGGTCACTGGTCGCCTCCCTGGACGGATCCCTGGAGCTGGTCGGGCGGGGTGTCGCTGAGGGCGCTCGTGAGCGCGGATCCGAGCAGGGACTGCACCCAGTCCCGCTTCGTCTCCTGCAGGTCCGCGCTGATGGGCGCGCCGTCCGGCGTCGTGGTGGCGGCGTCGCCTGTCGCGGCGGGCAGCCCGCGGACGAGGTAGCTCGTCTCGCCGGGCATCACGTAGAAGAGGCGGTCGCGCACCTGCGCCTTGAGGAAGGCGGGGTCGTCGTAGCGCGCGCGCTGGTCCTGGAGCTGGGCGATGGTGCCCTTCTGGGCGTCCACCGCGCTCTGCAGGCTGGTGAGCTGCTGCCGCTGCTCGAGGTAGATGCGCAGGCCCGGGGCGAGCACCACGACCGTGAGCACGAGGAGCACGAGGACCATCACGGAGAACCCGGAGAAGCGCATGCTGCGGAGCCAGTTGCCCGCGGGGGCGTCGCCGTCGGGCAGGGCGACGGGGACGCGCTCCGGGCGCGGGGCGCGGCGGGCGCGGAGGGTGTCGAGGCCGGGGAAGCGGGCCATCGGTCCTCCTTCGTGTGCGTTTCGGGTCGTGCGGGGGTGGGACGGCGATCCGCCCGCGCCGGGTGGGCGCGGGCGGATCGGCCGGATCAGGCCTGGAAGCGCGGGAAGGCGCTGCGGCCGGCGTAGACCGCGGCGGCGCCGAGGTCCTGCTCGATGCGGAGGAGCTGGTTGTACTTCGCGACGCGCTCGCTGCGGGCGGGGGCGCCGGTCTTGATCTGACCCGCGTCCACCGCGACCGCGAGGTCGGCGATGGTCGTGTCCTCGGTCTCGCCGGAGCGGTGCGACAGCACCGTGGTGTACCCGCTGCGCTGCGCGAGGCTGACCGCGTCGAGCGTCTCGGTGAGCGTGCCGATCTGGTTGACCTTGACGAGGATCGAGTTGGCGACGCCGCGCGTGATGCCGTCGGCGAGGCGCTTCGGGTTCGTGACGAAGAGGTCGTCGCCGACGATCTGCACCTTCGAGCCCAGCTCGGCGGTGAAGTGGTCGTAGCCGGCCCAGTCGTCCTCGTCCAGCGGGTCCTCGATGGTGATGAGGGGGTAGGACGCGACGAGGTCGGCGAAGTACGCGGTGAGGTGCGCCGCATCGACCTTCTGGCCCTCGAACGTGTAGGCGCCGTCGGAGTAGAACTCGCTGGACGCGACGTCGAGGCCGAGGGCGATCTGCTTGCCCGCGGTGAAGCCGGCGGCGTCGATGGCCTCCATCAGCAGGTCGAGCGCGGCGCGGTTGCTGTCGAGGTTCGGGGCGAAGCCGCCCTCGTCGCCGAGGCCGGTGGACAGGCCCTTCTTCTTCAGCAGGCTCTTGAGCGCGTGGTACGTCTCGACGCCCCAGCGCAGTCCCTCGGAGAAGGTGGACGCGCCGACGGGGAGGAGCATGAACTCCTGGATGTCGACGTTGGTGTCCGCGTGCGAGCCGCCGTTGATGACGTTGAGCATGGGGACGGGCAGCGTGTGCGCGTTCGGGCCGCCGAGGTAGCGGTAGAGGGGCAGCTCGGCCGAGTCGGCCGCGGCCTTCGCGACCGCGAGGGAGACGCCGAGGAGCGCGTTGGCGCCGAGGCGGGACTTGTTCTCGGTGCCGTCGAGCTCGATCATCGTGGCGTCGATGATGCGCTGGTCCGCGGCGTCGAGGTCCTGGATGGCCGGGCCGATCTCGTCGACGACGGCGGCGACGGCCTTCTGGACGCCCTTGCCCAGGTAGCGGCCCGCGTCGCCGTCGCGCAGCTCGTACGCCTCGAAGGCACCCGTGGATGCGCCGGACGGGACGGCGGCGCGGGTGAACGTGCCGTCCTCCAGGAGCACCTCGACCTCGACGGTCGGGTTGCCCCGGGAGTCGAGGATCTCGCGTGCGTTGACTGCTTCGATGGCTGCCACGGAATGGTCTCCTTGCGTTGCGGTGAGGGGGTGGGAAGTCGGGTCCATCCTAGCCGCGGGGTCATTCCGGGCCGCGGGCGGCGGGGCCCGCGCGCAGGTGTCGCGCAGGTGACGGATCAGCCGCGCGGGCCGCCGTCGAGGGGGCGTTCCTGCAGGCTGGCCGCGTCCGCCGTGTCGGCGTCGACGGCCGCGAACGTGCGGAAGCCCTGCTGCTTGAGCGCCTCGAGGAGCGGCGCGACGTTCTTGGGGCGCGGCTCCAGGCGCACGCGTCGGCCGGATGCGACGAGCTCGGCCTTGAGGCGCGCGAGCACGGCCACCGGGGTCCGCCGGTCGTGCACGAGCGCGATCGCGTCGGCGTCCTCCGCCGCGGGCAGGACGGCCAGGTCGACGATCCGCTCGAAGCCGATGGAGAAGCCGGCCGCCGGCACGTCCTGGCCGAGGAAGCGGCCGATCATGCCGTCGTAGCGGCCGCCGCCGCCGACCGAGCTGCCGGAGGCGGGGTGCGCGATCTCGAAGATCGTCCCCGTGTAGTAGCCCATGCCGCGGACGAGGGTCGGGTCGAAGCGCAGCGTGACGCCGTCGGGCAGGCCGACGAGCGCGCCCGCGAGCGTCTCGAGGTCGGCCACCGCGTCGGGGTCGACGCCCGCGGGGAGGATCCCGGTGATCGCCTCGACCGTGAGGGGGACGCCGCCGTCGGCGAGCGCGGGCTCGATGCGCTCGAGGATCCCGCCGAGCACCGCCGCGGAGTCCGCGCCGCCCTCGGCGAGCTCCGCCACGACGCCCGCCGCGCCGATCTTGTCGAGCTTGTCGATGCTGATGAGCGCCTGCGCCTGCCGCTCCGGCGCGAAGCCGCACGCGTCGAGGATCCCGCGGAGGATGCGCCGGTCGTTCACGCGGATGGTGCAGCCCCTGAGCCCGAGGGCCGCGAGCGTGGCCGCGGTGGCGGAGATCAGCTCGACCTCGGCCAGCTGGCCGGCCTCGCCGATGATGTCGATGTCGCACTGCATGAACTGGCGGTAGCGGCCCTTCTGCGGGCGCTCGGCGCGCCAGACGGGCGCGGCCTGGATCGACCGGAAGACGCCCGGCAGCTCCGCGCGGTGCGAGGCGTAGAAGCGCGCGAGCGGCACCGTGAGGTCGAAGCGGAGCCCGAGGTCGGAGAGGGCGAGCACGTCGCCTCCGTCGGCGGCCGCGCGCAGGTCGTCGCCCGAGAGGCCGCGCTTGAGCACCGAGTAGGCGAGCTTCTCGTTGTCGCCGCCGAGGCCCGCGTGCAGCCGGCCGGACTCCTCGACCACGGGCGTCTCGATCTCGTCGAAGCCGTGCGCGCGGTAGGTGCGGCGGATGATCGCGAGCGCCTGCTCGCGGCGGGCCTTCTCGGCGGGCAGGAAGTCGCGCATGCCGCGGGGCGGCGTGATCTGCTGGGGCATCCCCCGATTCTGTCAGGCGGCGGGCGGCCGCTCCGGCGCCCCGGGCGGCCTCGCCTCCTCGGCCTGGTCGAGCCACGGCTGGATGCGCGGGATGAACGCGTCGATGAGCGCCTCGAAGCCGCGCATGGCCCGGTCGCGGTCGCCCGAGATCACGAAGTCGAACTGCAGGCCGGAGGAGCCCGCCTGGAGGAGGTCGGCCGTGTCGAGGGCGACCTCCTCGGGGACGCCGTGGGCGCGCATCCACTCGAGGCCGAACCGGCGCCACGCGGAGACGCTCGCGATGGCATCCGGACGGACGACGCCGTCGCGCGTGCGGAGGAGCGCGGCCTCGAACTCGAGGCGCTGGAAGTCGCGGTTGACGTCGGTGAGGCGCCAGCTCCACGCCCGCGTGGTCCACTCGCGGAGCTGGTCGGGCCGGATCTCCCGCGGGTCGCCCTCCACCATCTCGGCCTGGCGCTGGTCGATGGCGTCCATCGCGGCCTCGAGCAGCCGCTCCTTGGATCCGAAGTGGTACACGAGCACGAACGTGCTCTCGCCGAGCGCGTCGGCCAGGCCGCGGAAGGTCACCGACTGGAGCGGGTGCGCGCGGAGGTGGTCGAGGATGTGGGCCAGCAGGTCCTGGCGGCGGTGCGGATCCGGGGCTGCCACGGCCTCACCATAACAACCGTGATGGACAGGCGGCGAAGACCCGTACCGTGTGATCGCCCAGGTCTGTCCGCCGTCTCCTTCGGGTGGAGGCGACGGACGCGGCCGCTCGGGATCGGGTAAATCCCGGGCGATGCCCCCGCGGGCCGGAGCTCGCCTCAGGCGGTCCGGCCCGCGCCGGGTCCGGCGTCGCCGTCGTCCTCGGCCGCGCGCGCTCCCGCGGCCGGTTCCGCCGCGCGGATCTCCGCGGTCAGCGACCGCAGCGTCGTCCGCAGCGCGCGCTCCGCGTCGAGGCCGCGGGACCGCGCCGAGACCACGACCGCCAGGAGCAGCCGGCCGAGGTCGTCCTCGTCGTCGACGGGGAACGCGGCCGGCGACCCCGCCTCGAGCAGGCCGACGCGCTCCGCCCGGCCGAGCAGCTTGTCGGCGAGCGCGAGGGACGGCATGCCCATCGGGATCCCGTCGACCACGCTCGTGCGCGCCGACTTCTCCCGGTCCTTCGCGGCGCCCCAGACGCGCAGGACCTCCTCGACCGTGTCGGCGCGCTCGTCGCCGAAGACGTGCGGGTGGCGGCGCACCATCTTCTCCGTGGCGGTGCGGGCGACGTCGGCGAGGTCGAAGCCCTCGCCCTCGGTGCGCGCGATGTCGGCGTGGAAGACGACCTGGAGGAGCACGTCGGCGAGCTCCTCGCGCATGCCGGGCACGTCGTCGGTCTCGATGGCCTCGACGAGCTCGTGGCTCTCCTCGAGGAGGTACGGGACGAGCGTCCGGTGCGTCATCCCCCGGTTCCAGGCGCAGCCGTCGGGCGCGCGCAGGACGGCCATCGCGGCGGCCAGCTCGGTGACGGCGGCCGCGTCGGATCCGGTGGTGGCGGCGGATGCGGACGGGGACGCGGGCTCGCTCATCCCGCCATCCTCGCACCGGGCCGCCGGTACGCTGATGGTCGGTGTGCCGGGAAGTCTGGTCGGCGGCGGGTGACCGTCTCCCCATTCCCCGACCCCGGAAGGCCACCATGACCTCCCTCATCCGCTCCGAGCGCGTCGCCGCCGGACTCCTCCTCCTCGCGGCCGTCGTCGGCCTCGTCGTCGCCAACACGCCCGCCGGGCCCGGCCTCCTCGCGTGGGCCGACGGGCACATCGCCCTCCCCGCGATCGGCGTCGACCTGTCGCTCCGGCACTGGGTCAGCGACGGCCTGCTCGTGGTCTTCTTCTTCATCGTCGCGGTCGAGCTCAAGCACGAGTTCCTGGCGGGCGGTCTGAACAGCGTCTCGGCGGCGCTCGTCCCCGCCATCGCCGCGGTCGGCGGCGTCGTGGTGCCCGCGGGCGTCTACCTCGCGATCACCGCGGGCAGCGGCCTCGAGCGCGGCTGGCCCGTGCCCACCGCGACCGACATCGCCTTCGCGCTGGGCGTCCTCGCGGTGTTCGGCCGCGGGCTCCCCGCGGCCGTGCGCGTGTTCCTCCTCGCGCTCGCGGTGCTCGACGACCTCATCGCCATCGGGATCATCGCGGTCTTCTTCACGACGGATCTCGACCTGGGCGCGCTCGGCCTCGCGGTGGCGGGCGTCGTCGCGTTCACGGTGGTCGGCCGCTTGGGCGTCGGGCGGACGGGTGCCGCGCGGATCGCCGTGGTCGCCCTGCTGGTCCTCCTCGCCCTCGTCACGTGGTGGGCGACGCTCTCCTCCGGGATCCACGCGACCATCGCCGGCGTCGCACTCGGCTTCGCCCTCCCCCGTCTCTCGGGCCTCCGCGCGGCGCACGCGCTGGAGCCCGTCTCGAACGGCGTCGTCCTGCCGCTGTTCGCCTTCTCCGCCGCGCTCGTCGCGATCCCCTCGATCGGCCTCGCGGAGCTCGCGCCCGCGTTCTGGGGCATCGCGCTCGCGCTGCCGCTCGGCAAGCTCGTGGGCATCACGGCCGGCGGGCTGCTCGGGGCATGGGTCGCGCGGCGCCGCGGATCCGCCGGCGGCCTCGCGGTGACCGACCTCGTGACCGTGTCCCTCCTCGGCGGCATCGGCTTCACGGTGTCGCTGCTGATGAGCGAGCTCGCGTTCGCGGGCCTCGACGACGTGCGCGACGAGGGCACGCTCGCGGTGCTGCTCGGCTCGGGCGTCTCGATCGTCGCGGCGGCCGTCACGCTGTCGATCCGCAGCCGCCAGGCCCGCCGCGACAGCACCCCCGCGGACGGGGACGCGGATGGGGACGACGCGACACGGGACGACTTCCCGGCGCACGTCGACGGCGGACCGGCGCGCGTCTAGGCGCCGAGAGCCGGGGATTCTACAGCGGGGCGAGAAGGATCTCCCCCGCCTTCTGACTTCCTCGCGGCGGGCCTAGCCTTCACGACAACCGCCGTCTGAGACAGGGAAATCATGACTCCAGCCCGACCCGCACCATTGCCCACTTCCCGGCTGAATGCGCACCTTGTCCCCTTCGGTGCCACCATCATCGGCTTCTTGGTTGCCGGCTTCGCAGCCGAGGCCATGATGCCCGAGGGCGAGACCGACGGCCCCCGGTTCGACTGGCTGCCGTCTGGCGGCGCAGCGCTCGGGGATTCGACGATCAACGCGATGCTGTCGTACACAGCAGTGACCTTGGTGCTTTTCGGCATATCACTAGGCGGGCAGGCGACTTTCGATGACAAACGCCACCAAGAGAGAATCCGCCGCGGCGTCGGTGCGGTCGGCGTGCTCATGGCCGTCTCCGCTCTCGTGCTCGTCATCTTCGCCATCGCCGCGCCGTTCAGCGATGTCAGCAAATTACCCGCCCTCGTCGTGGTGGTTCCCTCGGCGATCATCTGCTGGTCCTTGGGAATCGAGATCGGTCGTTTCGTTGTCCCCGATCACCGAACCCAGCTCGAGGGCACACGAGCGAGTCTCGCGCGAGGCGAAGGTCGCCGACAGCGCTTACCTCGGCAGACGAGCGGGACATGGCTCGCGCATCTCCTGGTGTGGGCATACGCGTTTGCCATAGCCGCGGCGACGGGACTCGCGCTGGGGACGTCTGGCATGTCCGCTTGGCTGATCGCCTCGTTTTCCTTCGTCGGCGTCGGCGTCGGGCTCTATCTCTGCCTCCAACTCGCCGCTACCAGTCTTGTAGTGGAGAGGCTGATATTTCGAGTAGGTATCCGATTCGCGGCTTGGCTCTTCTTCGCGTTGATGGTCCTCTTCACCGATGCGGCGATCTACGTCACCGGCTTAGCGTCCTCGACGGACCTAACCGTCCTCTTGGGGCTGCAGCTCCTCATCCCTCTCTTGTTCGTCCGCCTTGGGAGCAAGGCCCCTCAGTTCCTCGTCGATGTGTCGTTGGGAGGCGCACTCGCACGAGTGTGCGCTGACGACCTCGAGCGACAGATCAGCAACCTAACGACGCGGCTTTCGGAACTCGAGCGCCTCAGCCGATCAGCCGCACCCGTTGGGGTCCGCTCTCGACTTCGAGCAGGGTGGGAGGGTTTCCGCACGGGACTACCCTCATGACAGCGCGCCGACCGCCTGGACGCCGTCACGCCTTCGGCGCGGACTCCTTCGTGGCCGGCGCCTGCTCCACCGTGAAGACGGCGTCGAGCAGCTGCCGCACCCAGTCCACGAGCTCGGCGTCGGGTAGCGGCTCGCCGTCGCGCTTGGGCAGCGGCACCGTGACGGCGTTGGTCTGCGCGAACAGCTTGCTGCCCGGGTACATGCGCTGCAGCCGCACCTGCTTGCTGTCGGCGAGGTCGGCCGGTGCGATGCGCAGGTTCGGTCCCATCGCGACGACCTCGCTGAGACCGGCGCGCTGGGCGACGCGACGCAGGCGCGAGACGCGCACCAGGTTGTCGACCTCCACGGGCGGCTCGCCGTAGCGGTCGGACAGCTCCTCGATGACCCGGTCGATCTGGTCGTCGGTCGCCGTGGGCGACGCCGCGGTGGAGAGCTTCTGGTACGCCTCGAGGCGCAGCCGCTCGCTGTCGACGTACTCCTCGGGGATGTGCGCGTCGACCGGCAGCTCGAGCCGGAGCTCGGTCTGGCCCTCCGCGACGTCGCCGCGGAAGGTCGACACGGCCTCGCCGATCATCCGCAGGTAGAGGTCGAAGCCGACGCCCTGGATGTGGCCGGACTGCTCGCCGCCCAGCAGGTTGCCCGCGCCGCGGATCTCGAGGTCCTTGAGCGCGACCTGCATGCCGGATCCCAGCTCGTTGTTCGCCGCGATGGTGGACAGCCGGTCGTGCGCCGTCTCGGAGAGCGGCTTGTCGGCGTCGTAGAGGAAGTACGCGTAGGCGCGCTCCCGGCCGCGGCCGACGCGCCCGCGCAGCTGGTGCAGCTGGCTGAGGCCGTACTTGTCGGCCCGGTCGATGATGAGCGTGTTGGCGTTGGCGATGTCGAGGCCGGTCTCGATGATGGTGGTCGACACGAGCACGTCGAACTTGCGCTCCCAGAAGTCGACGATGACCTGCTCGAGCATCGACTCGCTCATCTTGCCGTGGGCCACGGCGACGCGCGCCTCGGGCACGAGCTCCGCCAGCTCCGATGCGACCCGGTTGATGCTCGAGACGCGGTTGTGCACGAAGAAGACCTGGCCCTCGCGCAGCAGCTCGCGCCGGATGGCCGCGGCGATCTGCTTCTCGCTGTTCGGCCCCACGAAGGTGAGGATCGGGTGGCGGTCCTCGGGCGGCGTCGCGAGCGTCGACATCTCGCGGATGCCCGTGACCGCCATCTCGAGCGTGCGCGGGATCGGCGTGGCCGACATCGCGAGGATGTCGACGTTGGCCTTCAGCTTCTTCAGCGCGTCCTTGTGCTCCACGCCGAACCGCTGCTCCTCGTCGATGATGACGAGGCCCACGTCCTTGAAGGCGATGTTGCCCGTGAGCAGCCGGTGGGTGCCGATGACGACGTCGACCGAGCCGTCCTCGAGGCCCTTGACCGTCTCGCGCGACTCCTTCTCCGACTGGAAGCGGCTGAGCTGGCGCAGGTGCACGGGGAAGCCGGCGAAGCGCTCGGAGAAGGTCTCGAAGTGCTGCTTCACGAGGAGCGTCGTGGGCACGAGCATCACGACCTGCTTGCCGTCCTGCACGGCCTTGAACGCGGCGCGCACGGCGATCTCGGTCTTGCCGAAGCCGACGTCGCCCGAGACCAGGCGGTCCATGGGGATGGGGCTCTCCATGTCGCGCTTGACCTCGTCGATGACGGTGAGCTGGTCGGGCGTCTCCATGAAGGGGAACGCCTCCTCGAGCTCGCGCTGCCACGGGGTGTCCGGCGGGAAGGAGTGCCCGCGCGACGCCATGCGCGCGGAGTAGAGCTTCACGAGCTCGACCGCGATGTCGCGGACGGCCCGCCGCGCCTTGCCCTTGGCGGCGGCCCAGTCGCTGCCGCCCATCTTGCTGAGGGCGGGCTCCTCCCCGCCGACGTAGCGGCTGAGGAGGTCGAGCTGGTCGGTGGGCACGAAGAGCTTGTCGCCCGGGTAGCCGCGCTTGGAGGGCGCGTACTCGATGACGAGGTACTCGCGCCGGGTCTTCACGGCGTTGCGGCCGCCGGAGGAGACCTCGCGCTGCGTGAGCTCGACGAAGCGGCCGATGCCGTGCGTGACGTGCACGACGTGGTCGCCCGCCTTCAGCTGGATGGGGTCGACGACGTTCTTCCGACGGGTGGCGAGCTTCTTGACCTGACGGCTGTCGTAGCCGGCCGCCCGCCCGTAGAACTCGCTCTCGGTGAGGAGGGCGAGCTTCACCTCGGGCATCTCGAAGCCCGCGTCGATGGCGGAGCGGAGCAGGTAGGCGATGCCGGGCTCGGGCTCGGCGGGGAACTCCTCGACCACGCGCGCCGGGACGCCCGCCTCGCGGAGCACCGTGTCGGCGCGCTCGACGAGGCCGGATCCCTGCGCGACGACGCCCACGCTCCAGCCGGCCGCGAGGCGCGCGCGCACGTGCTCGATGGCGCCGTCCGCGTTGCCCGCGAAGCTCGGCACGGGATCCGCCTGGATGCGCACCGTCATGACCTCGTCGATCCCGAGGTCCTCCGGCAGCACGTCGGTGGCCTGGAAGCCGGAGAGGGTCCACCAGCGGCGTGGGCCGCGCGCGTCGCGCAGGCGGCCGAGCGAGAGGAAGTCGCCGGACGCGAGGTCGATGGGCGCCTGCGCACCCGCGGTGGCGGCGTTCCACGCGGCGTCGAGGAACTCGCGGTTGGTGTCGGCGAGGCTCTGCGCGCGCGTGGACACGCGCTCGGGCGAGACGACGGCGATGGCCGCGTCCACCGGGAGGTAGTGCGTGACGGGGACGAGCCTGTCGACGAGCGCGGGGGCGAGCGACTCCATGCCCTCCACGGGGATGCCCTCCGCGATCTTCGCGAGCATCTGCTGCAGGTTCGGGAACTCGTGCTGCATCTCGCGGGCGCGCTGGCGCACGGGCGCGCTCAGCAGCAGCTCGCGGCTCGGCGGCAGCTCGACCGACGTGATCTCCTCCTCGAGCGAGCGCTGGTCCGCGACCGCGAACGGCCGCATCTGGTCGACCTCGTCGCCGAAGAACTCGACGCGCACGGGGTGGTCGGAGACGGGCGGGAACACGTCGAGGATGCCGCCGCGCACCGCGAACTCGCCGCGGCGCGTGACCATGTCCACGCGCGAGTAGGCGAGGTCGACGAGCCGCACGGCGAGCTCGGAGAGGTCGTGGCCGCGGCTGCCCGTGGCGAGCTGCACGGGCGCGAGCTCGGTGAGGTTGTCGGCGACGGGCTGGAGGGCCGCGCGCACCGAGGCCACGATGACGAGCGGGCGGACCCGGTCGGCGGGCACCTCGCGGGCGCCCCGGCCGAGCGCGGCGTGCCACTGCTCCATGCGGCGCAGCGCGTGGATCCGCTTGCCGACGATCTCGGCGCTCGGGCTGAGCCGCTCGTGCGGCAGCGTCTCCCACGCGGGGAACTCGAGGATCTCGGCGTCCGGCAGCACCGCGCCGAGGCTGCGGCGCATGCCCTCCGACTCGCGGCCCGTGGCCGTGACGACGAGCAGGCACCCCGGGATGCCGCGCTGGATGCGCTGGCGGAGGAGCCCCGCGAGCAGCGGCCCCTGGAGCCCCTCGGTGAGGGAGAAGTCGGCGTCGCGGGAGGCCGATGCGAGGGCGTCGTCGAACGTGGAGGCGCGCGAGAGCGCCGGGATCAAGCCCTGGAGGATCACCAGATGATCGTACGCGCCGCCACCGACACGACCGGCGCCGTCCGCCGTGGGCGGACGCGCGGCTCAGGACGCGGCGGTGTGGAAGCGCAGCTGCGCGGCGATGAGGCCGTCGGAGGCGATCATCTCGACGGCGTCGGCCGCGTCCTCCAGCACGTTCGGCAGCACCTGCCGCTCCGTGGAGGAGAAGGGCTTGAGCACGAAGTCGGCGGCGTCCTGGCGACCGGGCGGGCGGCCGATGCCGATGCGCACGCGCGTGAAGTCGCCCGTGCCCGCGGAGGAGATGATGTCGCGGATCCCGTTGTGCCCGCCGTGTCCGCCGCCCTGCTTGAGCTTCATCGCGTCGAACGGGATGTCGAGCTCGTCGTGCGCGACCACGAGCTGCGCGGGCTCGAGCGAGAAGTACTTGAGGAGGTTCGCGACCGGCCCGCCGGACAGGTTCATGAACGAGCTGGGCTTCGCGAGGATGAGCTTCGGCCCGCCGGGGACCGCGCGTCCCTCCGCGACCTGCGCGTTGGCGCGGTGCGAGCGGAAGGTGGCGCGCATCCGGTCGGCGAGCACGTCGAGCGCCATCTGCCCGACGTTGTGCCGGGTGCCCGCGTACTGCGGACCGGGGTTGCCGAGGCCGACCACGAGCAGGGTCCGGTCGTCCACGTGCGCTCTCCTCCTGGTCGTCGCATCCGGGGGCGGATGCGCGGAGCCCGCCGGCCGCTGCCGGTGTCCCGGACGGCGGCCGACGGGCTCCGTGGTGCTGGTGGTGCGGTGCCGCACGTGGCGGCGACGCGGCCCGGAGGCCGCGACGGGTGCTACTTGTCGTCGCCCGACTGGTCGCCGGTGGCGCCGTCGTCGGTGACCGCGACGCCCGCGTCGCCCTCGGCCACGACGTCCTCGTCGACCGCGTCGGTCGTGAGGTCGAGCTGGGGCACGGAGATGGCGACCACGAGGGTCTCGGGGTCGGTGACCAGGTTGGCACCGGCGGGGAGGTCGACCTGGCCGGCCGTGACCTGGGTGCCCTCCTCGAAGCCCTCGATGGAGACGACGAAGCGCTCCGGGATGTGGGTGGCCTCGACGTCGACCGTGATGGACGTGTTCTCGAGGTTGTGGATCGTGCCGGGGTAGGACTCGCCCTCGACGTGGATCGGGACCTCGACCTCGACGCGCTCGCCCTTGCGGACGACGATGAGGTCGACGTGCTCGATGATCTGGCGCACGGGGTCCTTCTGGACGTCCTTCACGAGGACCAGCTGCGGCGTGCCCTCGATGTCGAGCGTGATGATCTGGTTCGCCTTGCGGATGATGAGCATGAGCTCGTGGCCCGGCAGCGTGACGTGCTGCGGGTCGGTGCCGTGGCCGTAGATGACCGCGGGGATCTTGCCGACCGCGCGGATCTTGCGGGCCGCGCCCTTGCCGAACCGCGTGCGCAGCTCCGCGGAGAGGTTGTTGTCAACCATGGTGTCGCTCCAATTGCGGCCCGTGAGGGCTCGCGTCGTGTGTCAGTCGTCTGCTCGAACGCTTGCGCGTGAGGAATGAGGTGCGAGCCCCGTCCACCGCGTCGATAACGGACCGCCGCCGTGCTCGCGCACGGCTCCTGCGATCCCTCGCCGAAGTTCAACCCCCGATGTTACCGGACGGACGGGTCCCCGGTCGACGCGTCCGGTGCGGCCTCCGGCGACGGCAATCCCGGCGCGGGCGGCGTGGACTGCCCGACCCGGAGCCGCAGGCCGTCGTGGACGCCGTCGATGACGTCCTCGAACGCGACCGGCGTGCCGAGCGTGGCGGAGACGTAGACGCTCACCACGGTCGCGAGGGAGAGGAACGCGTCGTCGACCGTGACCCCGGCGGGGCGCCCGGTGCGCAGGGCGTCGGCGATGTCGTCGTACTGGCGGTAGTGGCCCTCGAGGTACGTGTTGTCGAGGCGCGGCGAGCGCGGCAGGTCGGCCGCGTGGATCTCCAGCTCGGCGTCGTTGCGCACGTCGGCCTGGGCGGGCACGCCCGACTCGGGCGCCGCGTGGAAGTAGGTGAGGGATCCGGCCTCGATGACCGCGGATCCGCGCGTGCCCTGCACCTGCACGCGGGTGTCGAGCCCCGGGTAGCCGGCGGTCGTCGCCTGCAGCGTCGCCAGGGCGCCGGACGCGAAGCGGATCACGGCCACCGCGACGTCCTCGACCTCGATGCCGTCGTGCGCGAGCAGCGCGGTCTGCGCGTACACCTCGACCGGGCGGCCGAGGTACGAGACGAGCAGGTCGAGCGTGTGCACGCCCTGGTTCATCAGCGCGCCGCCGCCGTCGAGGTCCCACGTGCCGCGCCAGTGGCCGGAGTCGTAGAACCCCTGGCTGCGCCACCAGGGCGCGCTGGCGACGGCCGTCGTGAGGCGGCCGAGGCGGCCCGAGCGCACGGCCCGGTCGACGACGACGCTCGACGGGTTGAAGCGGTGCTGGCTGATGACGGTCGAGAGGATCCCCCGCCCGGCGGCCTCGCGCGCGAGCTCGGCGATGCGGCGGCCGCGCGCGAGGTCGACGTCGAGCGGCTTCTCGATGACGACGTGGAGACCGGCGGCGAGCGCCTCCTCGGCGAGGCCGATGTGCAGGCCGCTGGGGGTGCAGATGACGACGAGCTCGGCGGCGTCCGCGCGGATCATGTCGCCGAGGTGCGCGAAGACGCGCGGGCGGTCGGCGCGCAGCTCCTCGACCACGACGTCGGCGAGCTCGGCGGCGGTGTCGGCCGTCACGTCGACGAGCGCGGCCACCCGGAACTCGGGGTGCTCGGCGAGGACGCGCGCGTGGTGCGTGCCGATGACGCCGCAGCCGACGATCGCGACGCGGATGGGCTCGTGGACGGCGGCGGCGGGCGCTCCCTCCGCGCCGGCGGACGGGGCGGCGCCAGCGGACGGTGCCGCGTCGGCGCGGTGCACGTCCGCGCGCGGCACGTCCGCGGCCGACCGCGCCTCGCGGACGACCGCGGGGACGTCCGCCTCGGGGACGGCGGCCGCGGGCTCCGTCGCGGTGGCGGGTGCGTCGTCGACCCGGCCGGGGGACGCCGTGCGACCGCCCGGCAGCAGCTCGCGGACGGCCGCGTCGGCCAGGGCGACGGGATCGTCGGTGATGTCGAGGGTGATGCCCTGCTCGTCGTCGCCGAGCGGCTCGAGCGTGCGCAGCTGCGACGCGAGGAGGCTCGACGGCATGAAGTGGCCCTCGCGGGAACCCAGGCGCTCGGCGAGCAGCTCGTGGTCGCCGGCGAGGTGCACGAAGACGGCGTCGGGCGCGGCGGCGCGGAGGACGTCACGGTAGGAGCGCTTCAGCGCGCTGCACGCGACGACCGGTCCGCCCTCGGGGCGGTCGGCGAGCGTCCGACTCACCCGCTCGAGCCAGGGTCGGCGGTCGTCGTCGTCCAGCGCGTGGCCCTCGGCCATCTTGCGGCGGTTCGCCTCGGGGTGGAGGTCGTCGCCGTCGATGAAGGGGACGCCGGCGTCCTGCGCGAGGAGCTCGCCCACGGTCGACTTGCCGGATCCGGAGACCCCCATCACGATCACGGGCGGGAACGGGCGGACGGCGTCGATGCGGATCACTCCCTGCGGTTCGGTGAGGAACTCGTGCGGCGCTCCGTCGTGGTGCGCTCATCCATCCTACGAGACGCTCCCCGACGCCCCGCTGACGGTCGGGAGCCCGGGCGTAGCCTGATGGCGACTGTCGACAAGGAGGCATCAGATGTCAGATGACCAGCAGGCCACGGCGAACATCGGGGTGGTGGGGCTCGCGGTGATGGGCTCGAACCTCGCCCGCAACCTCGCCAGCCGCGAGGGCAACACGGTCGCGGTGTACAACCGCACCACCGAGAAGACCACGAGCCTCGTCGAGGAGCACCCCGAGGCGGGCTTCGTCGCCGCCACCACGATCGAGGAGTTCGCCGCGTCGCTGCAGCGCCCCCGCACGGCGATCATCATGGTCAAGGCCGGACGCGGCACGGACGCCGTCATCGAGCAGCTGACCGAGGCGTTCGAGGAGGGCGACATCATCGTCGACGGCGGCAACGCGCTGTTCACCGACACGATCCGCCGTGAGAAGGAGGTCCGCGCGAAGGGCCTCCACTTCGTCGGCGCCGGCATCTCCGGCGGCGAGGAGGGCGCGCTCAAGGGCCCGAGCATCATGCCCGGCGGCACCGCCGAGGCGTACGAGACGCTCGGCCCGATCCTCGAGTCGATCGCCGCGGTCGCGGAGGGGAAGCCCTGCGTGACCCACATCGGCACCGACGGCGCCGGCCACTTCGTGAAGATGATCCACAACGGCATCGAGTACGCCGACATGCAGCTCATCGCCGAGTCGTTCGACCTGCTCCGCCGCGTCGGCGGCCACGAGCCCGACGCCATCGCCGACGTGTTCGAGGAGTGGAACGGGGGCGACCTCGAGTCGTACCTCATCGAGATCACCGCCGAGGTGCTCCGCCAGAAGGACGCCGCCACGGGCAAGCCGCTCGTCGACGTCATCGTCGACCAGGCCGGATCCAAGGGCACGGGCGTCTGGACCGTCCAGAACTCGGTGGGCCTCGGCGTGCCGGTGGGCGGGATCGCGGAGGCCGTGTTCGCGCGCGCCGTGTCCTCGAAGCCGGAGCAGCGGAAGGCCGTGCAGGCCACGATCACGAGCCGTCCGGAGATCCAGCCCGCGGGCGACACCTTCGAGGACGATGTCCGCGCCGCCCTGTACGCGAGCAAGGTCGTCGCGTACGCGCAGGGCTTCGACGCGATCATCGCGGGCGCGAAGGAGTACGGCTGGGACATCGACAAGGGCAAGGTCGCGGAGATCTGGCGCGGCGGCTGCATCATCCGGGCCCAGTTCCTCAACCGCATCGTCGAGGCGTACGAGAAGGACTCCGGCCTCGCGACCCTCCTCGAGGACCCGTACTTCGCGAAGGCCGTGGCCGACGGCGAGCAGGCCTGGCGCCGGGTCGTCTCGGTCGCCGCGCTGTCGGGGATCCCGGTGCCCGGCTTCGCGTCGGCGCTGAGCTACTACGACTCGCTCGCCTCCGAGCGCCTGCCCGCCGCCCTCGTGCAGGGCCAGCGCGACTTCTTCGGCGCGCACACGTACCACCGCACCGACAGGGAGGGCACCTTCCACACGCTGTGGTCGGGCGACCGCTCCGAGGTCGAGGCGGAGGACACGCACTAGCCGCACGCCTCCGCGACACGAGACGAGCCCGCCGGTCGGTGACCGGCGGGCTCGTCGTGCGCTCGGGCTCAGTCGCGCCAGAACGTGAGGCCCGGCGAGCTCGGGTGCAGCGCGTCGTAGCGCGACGTGTACTTGTAGATCTTGTTGACCGTCGTGCCGAGGCACTCGTCGCCGATGCTGTCGGCTCCGATCCGTGAGGTGAACAGCTCGCACGTCACCATCACGAAGCTGAGCTGCGCGCTCGAGCCCGGATACGCCTGGGCGTAGTACCTGCGCATGTAGTCCATCTTCTGGCTGCAGGTCTCGTTGTTCTTGTCGTCCTTGTAGATCTTCACCACGAGGCCCGTGCCGTAGTTGCCGCCGGTGGCCGAGTTGTAGACGCCGCACACGCGGTAGCCCCTCTCCGCATGGGCCGCCGGAGCCGGGCCCGTCAGCACGCTCGTCACACCCAACCCGAGCGCGAGCAGCGCGGCCGGCACGATGGCCGCCGCGCGCATGGATCCCCTCATCTGTCCTGTCCTTCCTGGAACCGTGTCGCATGAGGCCGCGGACCGATCGCCGCGGTCGAACGCAGCCTAGGAACGGCCGCCGCTCCGCCGCGGATCCCGCCCACATGCGGGCGGTTCGACGACGGCGGGGTCCGGCGGGGCGTCTGTCACACTGGGACGGATGGACGAGGACGAGCACCCCGAGCTCGCGGGCTACGAGCCGCACCGCCCGCGGAGCCTGCGCAGCAGGCGCACGCTCGTCGTGATGCGGGTCGTCGTCGTGGTCGGGATCGTCAGCCTGCTGCTCCCCGGCGTCGTCACCATGGTGCGCGTGGGCGCGAGCACGGCCGACATGGCCTGCAAGGACTTCGTGGCGTACGAGCGGCCCGACTCCCCCTCCTACGAGGTGCGGTTCCAGCTGTTCGGGCCGGGCGTCGTGGGGTACGAGTGCTACACGAAGTACGCCTTCGGCGGCGACGAGCACATCACGTCGCTCGGGCTCATCCCGTCGGGGCGCGTCGCACGCGAGGTCGTCGAACGGAACTCCCGGGACTGATCCCGGAGCCGCCCGCACGGGCGACCCGGGAGACGGCGCCTCGGCCTAGGCGGCGCCGTCGAACATGCTCGTGACGGATCCGTCGTCGAACACCTCGTGGATGGCCCGGGCCAGCAGCGGCGCGATGGGCAGCACCGTGAGCTTGTCCCAGCGCTTCTCCTCGGGGATCGGGAGCGAGTCCGTGACCACGACCGAGTCGATGTGCGGGCTGTTCAGGATCTGCGTCGCCGGGTCCGAGAAGACCGCGTGCGTGGCCGCGACGACGACGCCCGTGGCGCCGTTCTTCTTCAGGGCCTCGGCGGCGGAGACGATGGTGCGGCCGGTGTCGATGAGGTCGTCCACCAGGAGGCACACGCGACCGGCGACGTCGCCGACGATCTCGTGCACGGTGACCTGGTTGTGCACCTTCGGGTCGCGGCGCTTGTGGATGATGGCGAGCGGGGCGCCGAGCTTGTCGCTCCAGATGTCGGCGACGCGCACGCGGCCCATGTCGGGCGAGACGACCGTGAGGGTCTTGGAGTCGAGCACCGAGCGCATGTGCTCGAGGAGCACGGGCATGGCGAAGAGGTGGTCGACGGGGCCGTCGAAGAAGCCCTGGATCTGCGCCGCGTGCAGGTCGACCGACATGATGCGGTCCGCGCCCGCGGCCTTGAAGAGGTCGGCGACGAGGCGGGCCGAGATCGGCTCGCGGCCGCGGCCCTTCTTGTCCTGGCGCGCGTACGGGTAGAACGGGGCGACCACGGTGATGCGCTTGGCCGAGGCCCGCTTCATCGCGTCGACCATGATGAGCTGCTCCATGAGCCACTCGTTGATGGGGGCCGTGTGCGACTGGATGACGAACGCGTCGCTGCCGCGGACGCTCTCGTCGTACCGGATGTAGAGCTCGCCGTTGGCGAAGGTCCGCGCGTCCGTGTGCACGAGGCTCGTCTCGAGCTCCTCCGCGATCTGCTCGGCGAGCTCGGGGTGCGCGCGACCCGTGACGATCACGAGCCGCTTCTCTCCGGCGGTCTTGATTGCGGACACGGGACTCCGTCTCGTCAGTGCTGCTCGGTGTGCTCGGTCCCGGACGGAACGTCCTGGTGCCCCTCGGCGGCCTCGACGGCGGCCCGGGCCTCGGGGGTGCCCGGTCGCTTCGCCTCGGTCCAGCCGACCATGTTGCGTTGCGGCGCCACCGAGATGCCGAGTGCGCCGGGCGGGACGTCCTTGCGGATGACGGCACCGGCACCCGTGTAGGAGCCGGTACCGATACTAACCGGTGCGACCAGGACGTTCCGCGAGCCGAGGTGCACGTGGTCGCCCACCTCGGTGTGGTGCTTCGCGTGCCCGTCGTAGTTCGCGAAGATCGCGCCGGCGCCGATGTTGGTGTGCTCGCCGATGGTGGCGTCGCCCACGTAGCTGAGGTGCGGGACCTTGCTGCCGGCGCCGATCTCCGCGTTCTTCGTCTCGACGTAGGCGCCGATCTTCCCGTCGTCGCCGAGGCGCGTCCCGGGTCGCAGGAAGGAGAACGGGCCGACCGTCGCGCGGGCGCCGATGACGGCCAGCTCCGCGTCGGTGCGGCGGACCACGGCGTCCTCGCCGACCTCGGTGTCGCGGAGGGTCGTGTCGGGGCCGACCGTCGCGCCGGTCGCGACCGTGGAGGCGCCGAGGATCTGCGTGCCCGGGAGGACCGTGACGTCGGCGGCGAGCGTGGCCTTGACGTCGATCCAGGTGGTGCGCGGGTCCTGGATCGTCACGCCCGCGAGCTGCCAGCGCCGGATGATGCGCGCGTTCAGCTCGGTGGCCGCCGCCGTGAGCTGGACGCGGTCGTTGATGCCGGCGACGAGCCAGCTGTCGCGCACCGGCAGGCCCTCGATGGCGCCGCCCGCGCGGCGGATCACGTCGGCCGCGTCGGTGAGGTACTTCTCGCGCTGCGCGTTGTCGGTGCCGATGGCGCCGAGGGTCTGCCGGAGCGCCTCCGCGTCGAACACGTAGACGCCCGCGTTGACCTCGTCGATGCGGAGCTGATCGCCGGTCGCGTCCTTCTGCTCGACGATGGCCTCGAACGCGCCGTCCTGGCCGCGGATGATGCGGCCGTTGCCGGTCGGGTCGTCGAGGCGCGCGGTGAGGAGGGTCAGGTCGTTGCGCGCCTGGCGGTGGGCGGAGACGAGCGAGCGGAGGGTCGCGGCGTCGAGCAGCGGCACGTCGCCCGAGAGCACGACGACCTGGCCGGTGAAGCCCTCGGGCAGGGCCGTGATGCCCACCTCGACCGCGCGGCCGGTGCCGGGGATCTCGTCCTGGTCGACCACGAGCGCCTGCGGCGACAGCGCGCGCACGACCTCGACGACCTGGTCACGATCGTGGCGGACGACCGTGACGATGTGGCGCGCGCCGAGCTCCTCCGCGGTCGCGAGCACGTGGCCGACGAGCGGCAGGCCCGCGAGCGGGTGCAGGACCTTCGGGAGGCGCGAGCGCATGCGGGTGCCCTGGCCGGCGGCGAGGATCACGACCGCGATGGAGGGGCTGCGCGGCTCGCCGTCCACGTCGAGCTCGCCCGTCACGATGGGGATCTCGCGGGTCGTCGGCGTGATGTCTGAGTCGGTCATGGCGATCTCCCTGATCCTCGTGCGTCTGTCCGGCGCGGCCGGCGGGCGTGGCTCCGCCCCCAGGATTCGAACCTGGACCTCACAGCTCCAAAGGCTGAAGTGCTGCCGTTACACCAAGGCGGACCGCTCACGGTCCGGCCGTGCGCACGACGAGTCTGCCAGAGGTGCCCGCGGGCGGAGGACTCGCGTCCGGCGGGGAGTCAGGCGCCGCGCGCGCGGCGTCGGCGGAGGACGCCGCGGATCCGCAGCGCCAGGAGGAGCGCGCCGCCGACCGCGAGCCCCACGGCCCCGCCGACGGGCACGCGCGCGTCGAAGGCGCCCTGCTGGAAGGGCCACAGCTGGCTGGCGAGGGCGGCGATCCCGAGCAGGAGCGGCGTCAGCACCGCCGCGACGAGGGCCTCCTGCGACGGGGTCATGGGCTCGGCGTCGCGTCGGCGATCGCGGATCGTCGTGCCGACGAGGGCGCCCCACATCGGCAGCGCCAGGCCCAGGTTCGCGACCGGGACCAGGAGGACGGCGACGACGAGGGCCAGCCCGAACCCGCCCACGTACCACCACGGCATGACGGAGCGGAGGGAGGGGAGGTCGGCCATGCTCCTCACGCTAGCGACCGGGCGCACGCCCCCGGACCGGCATGATGGGGGGATGCCCAGCCGCGACGAGGTCGACCGCATCGTCGACGCGTGGCGGCGCGAGCGGCCCGACCTCGACTTCTCCCCGCTCGAGGTGCTGTCGCGCGTCGGCCGCCTGTCGCGTCTGCTGGAGCGCGCCCGGCGCTCGGCGTTCCAGGAGTCGGAGCTCGAGTCGTGGGAGTTCGACGTGCTGTCGGCGCTGCGACGGGCGGGCGATCCGTACCAGCTGAGCCCCAAGGCCCTCCTGCAGCAGACGCTCGTCTCCTCGGGCACCATGACGAACCGCATCGACCGGCTCGTCGCGCGCGGTCTCGTGGAGCGGCGGACGGACCCGCACGACGGGCGCGGGATCCTCGTGGTCATGTCGGACGCGGGCCGCACGCGCGTCGACACCGCCATCACCCGGCTCGTCGCCGAGGAGGCGGAGCTGCTCGACACGATGCCGGGCGCCGACCGCGACGTGCTCGCGGGGCTGCTGCGGCAGCTGATCCTCGACCTCGACGACGACGGGGTTTGACCTGCCCCTCCCGGGCCGACGCTCCGGCTCAGGCGTGCGCGACGCAGCGGCGCGCGGCCGGGCGGATCTCGAGCCGGCCCGCCGGGATCGCCTCGCCGCACACCTCGCAGCGCCCGTAGGCGCCCGCGTCGAGGCGCGCGACCGCGGCGTCGACGTCGGCGAGGCGGATGCGCGCCTCGCGGATCATCGCGTCGGACTGCGAGCGCTCGAACGCGAGGGTCGCGCCCTCGGGGTCGTGCTCGTCGTCGGAGTTGGCGTCCTGGCGCGCCTCGACGATGGCGGCCACGTCGCGGTCGAGGCCGCGGATGAGGGCGAGCGTGTCGGCCCGGAGCGCGGCGAGGGCCGCGCGCGGATCCAGCCGTGCGGGCGCGGCGTCGTCGACCACGATCCGGCTAGGCGGCGACGAGGGCGTGCGCGTCCGCGAGGAGCTCGACCGAGCGGAGGCGCTCGGGCGTCTGCTGCGAGGCGTGCCCGACGATGACCTCGTCGACGCCCGCCTGCTCCGCGAACCGGTTCGCGTAGTCGGAGACCTCGGCGCCGGTGCCCAGCCCTGTGTAGGTCATCATGCTGGCGACGTGCGCGCCGACGGGCGCCTCGAGGAGCCGGTCCAGCTCGTCGTCCGTGAAGGTCTGCGTGGCCGGGATCTGGCCGCTCTGGCGGAGCAGCATCATGAGGCGCGCGCGGCGGACGCCGGCGAACTGGCGCTCGGCGTCGGCGCGGTCGTCGGCCGCGATGGCGTTGATGCCCGCGATCGCGTACGGCGCGTCGAGCTGCTCCGACGGGCGGAAGTCGCGGCGGTAGATCGCGATGGCGTCGAGCAGCATGTCGGGCGCGAAGTGCGACGCGAAGGCGAACGGCAGGCCGAGGGCCGCCGCCAGCTGGGCGCCGAAGGTCGAGGACCCGAGGATGTAGAGGGGCACGCGCGTGCCGGCGCCGGGCGTCGCGGACACCCCGGGCACCTGGCTCTCGCCGGAGAGGAAGCCCTGCAGCTCGACGACGTCCTCGGGGAAGCGGTCGGAGGATCCCGGGTCGCGGCGGAGCGCGCGGAACGTGGCCTGGTCGCTGCCGGGGGCGCGGCCGAGGCCGAGGTCGATGCGACCCGGGTGCAGCGTCTCGAGGGTGCCGAACTGCTCCGCGATGGTGAGCGGCGAGTGGTTCGGCAGCATGACGCCGCCGGACCCGAGCCGGATCGTGGACGTCTGGCTCGCCACGTGCGCGATGAGCACGCTCGTCGCGCTGGACGCGATCGAGGCCATGTTGTGGTGCTCCGCGTACCAGACGCGGCGGTACCCGCTCCGCTCGGCCTGCTGGGCGAGGGCGACGGACGCGGCGAAGCTGTCGCGGGCGGTCTCCCCGGGGGCGATGGGGGCGAGGTCGAGGATGGAGAGCGGGACGGTCATGCTCATCCCAACAGCGCGGGTGCCTCGACTGTTCCGAGCTGGTCCCGAGCGGGGGCGGCGGGTGAGGCGGCCGTCGTCTCGTCACGGCGCGCGGCGTCCGCGCGACGACGGCGCGCGACCGACCACGCGGCCACGACACCGGCGAGCGCCGCGCAGACGGCGGTGGCGAGGAGGATCCGCGCCCCCTCCCCCGGCCCGGCCGGCACGAGCGGCAGCAGGATCTGCACGGCGAGCACGAGCATCACCCCGGCGATCACGGTGTCGAGCACCCGCCAGGCGGCCGGCCGCGCGAGCACGGGCGCGAAGACCCGGGCAGCCGTCGCGATCAGCGCGAACCAGACGCAGCTGGCGACCATGGCGCCGATGCCGAACGCCCAGCGGCCGTCGCCGTGGCCGGCGGCGACGGATCCGACGAGGAGAACCGTGTCGAGGTAGACGTGCGGGTTCAGCCAGGTGAGCGCGAGGCAGGCGGCCACCACGGTGCCGAGCGCGCGCGGCGCGGACACGGCGACCGCGAGGCCCCGGGGGGCGACGGCGCGCAGCAGCGAGAGGGCCGCGTAGCCGGCGAGGAAGCAGGCGCCGAGGATCCGGATGACGACGATCGCCACGGGTGCCGCCTGGATCAGCGCGCCGACGCCCGCGACGCCGAGGCCGATGAGGATGACGTCGGAGACCGCGCAGATGAGGACCACGACGAGGACGTGCTCGCGCCGCGTGCCCTGCCGCAGCAGGAACGCGTTCTGCGCGCCGATCGCGGCGATGAGCGAGAAGCCGAGGCCGAAGCCGGAGAGCGCGTGCGCGAGCGGGTGCATGCCCCCACGGTAAGCACCGGGCGCGCATCAGACCAGCTCACGTTCCTGGTGCACCATTAGCATCGCTGATGATGGACATCCGCACCGAGCACCTGCGCACCCTGGCCGCCGTCATCGACACGGGCACCCTCGACGCGGCCGCCCGCGCGCTCCGGCTCACCCCCTCCGCGGTGAGCCAGCGGATCACGGCCCTCGAGCGCAGCGCAGGACGCGTCCTGCTCCGCCGCACCCGGCCGGCCACCACGACGGAGGCGGGCGACGCCGTTCTGCGGCACGCGCGCCAGGTGCTCCTGCTCGAGCGCGACCTCGACGGGCTGCTCGGCGTGGGCGACGGCGACGCGCCCCGCACGGGGACGACGGCCGTGCCCGTCGTCGTGAACGGCGACTCGCTCGCGTCGTGGCTGCTGCCCGCGTTCGCGGCGCTGGCGGCGGAGACCGGGCAGGCGGTCGAGGTGCTGCGTGAGGACGAGCACCACTCCCTCGACCTGCTGCGCGACGGATCCGCGATGGCCGCCGTCACGAGCGTGAGGGACCCCGTGCAGGGCTGCACCTCGGAGCGCCTCGGCCGGATGCGGTACCGCGCGCTCGCGACGCCCGCCTACGTCGCCGCGTACCTGCCCGACGGGCCGACGCCGAGCGCGCTGGCGCTGGCGCCGCTCGTGATGTTCGACCGCAAGGACGCCATGCAGGACCGCTGGCTGCGGGGCCGCCGCGCGCCTGCCGGCCAGCCGCGCCACTACGTGCCGTCGTCGGCGGAGTTCGTGACGGCGGTCACGCTCGGCATGGGCTGGGGCATGCTGCCCGACCTGCAGAGCGAGGAGCTCGTCGCGTCGGGCGCGCTCGTGCCGCTCGACGCCGGATCCCACGTGGACGTGGCGCTGCACTGGCAGCGCTGGAGCGTCGACTCCCCCGTGCTCGCGGAGCTCACCCGGCACGTGCGCACCGCGGCCGCCTCGCTCCGCTAGGGAGCGGGCGGCCACGGAACGCGTCGACGGGGGCCGCGTCAGCGCCGGAGCGCCGCCCGCGCCATCCGGTTGCCGGCGAACTGCACCACCTGCACGAGCACGATGATGACGAGCACCGCCGCCCACGTCACGACCGGCTCGAACTGCCGGTAGCCGTAGACGATCGCGAAGTTGCCGAGACCGCCGCCGCCGACGGAGCCCGCCACCGCGGTCATGTCCACGATGCCGACGAAGGCGAAGGTGTAGCCGAGGATCAGCGGGCCGAGCGCCTCCGGGATCAGCAGCGTGAAGATGATCCGCACCGGGCTCGCGCCCACGGACCGGGCCGCCTCGATCACGCCCGGCTGCACCGTGAGCAGGTTCTGCTCGACGATGCGGCTGATCGCGAAGGACGCGCCCAGGGACAGCGTGAAGATGATCGCCGGCTGCCCGATGCCGGTGCCCGTGACCAGGCGGGCGAGGGGCTGGGCCGCGACCAGGAAGATGATGAACGGGATCGGCCGGAAGGTGTTGACGACCACGTTGAGGACCGCGAACACGGCCCGGTTCGGCAGCAGGCTGCTGGCGCGCGTGAGGTAGAGGCCGAGGCCCATCAGGAGGCCGCCGAGCCCGCCGAACAGGACGGTGAGCAGCACCATCACGAGCGTCTCGACCGTGGACTGGCCGAAGAGCGGCAGGAGCGGGGTGAGCGCGTCCATCTCAGACCACCTCCGTCACGGTGACGCCGGCGCGGTCGGCCGCGAGCACCTCGTCGATGCGCGCGGGATCGCCCCCGAGCGCGAGGGTCAGGTTGCCGAACGTGCGGCCCTGGATGTCGGTGATCCCGCCGTGCACGACCTCGAAGGCGATGCCCGCATCCGCGAGCGCCTGGAACACCTCGGTCTGCGTCGCGCCGCCGTCCGCGAAGGACAGCGCGACCAGCCGGCCGGGATGGCGGCGGCGGAGGCGCTGGACCTCGTCCGTCTCGGGGACGCCCGCGACGACCGTGGACACGAATCGGCGGGCCGCGTCGCTCGTGGGACGGGAGAACACGTCGAAGACCTCGCCCTGCTCGATGACGCGGCCGGAGTCCATGACGGCGACGCGGTGCGCGATGGACTTGATGACCTCCATCTCGTGCGTGATGACGACGATGGTGACGCCCAGCTCCTCGTTGACCCGGCGCAGCAGCGCGAGGACCTCGCTCGTGGTCTCGGGATCCAGCGCGCTCGTGGCCTCGTCGGCCAGGAGGATCGCGGGGCTCGTCGCCAGCGCGCGGGCGATGCCGACGCGCTGCTTCTGTCCGCCGGACAGCTCGTCGGGCCGGGCGTGCGCCTTGTCGGCGAGGCCGACGAAGTGCAGCAGGTCGCTGATCCGCCGCTGCTGCTGGTCCTTCGGCATGCCCGCGACCGTGAGCGGGTACGCGACGTTGCCCCACACGGTCTTCGAGGTGAAGAGGTTGAACTGCTGGAACACCATGCCGATGCCGAGCCGGAGCTTCCGCAGCTCGCGCTCGGGGAGGGCCTGGATCTCGCGGCCGTCGACCGAGACCGTGCCGGAGGTGGGCCGCTCGAGCGCGTTGACCAGCCGCACGAGCGTGCTCTTCCCGGCGCCCGAGTAGCCGATGATCCCGAACACCTCGCCGCGGCGGATGTCGAGGTCGACGTCGGCGAGGGCATGGAGCCCCGCATCCCCCTTCGCGCGAGGCGGGTACAGCTTGCCGACGCCGCGCAGGGAGACGTGCGGGGCGTCCGTCATCGAGCCGCCTTCTTCTCGGCGACGGCCTTCTCGGTGGTCGTGAGGAGGCTCTGCAGCTCGTCGGCCGGGGTCTGCAGCGGGATGGCGGTGCCGCCCGAGTTCTCGACGACCGCGTCCACGACGGCGGGGGTGTCCCGGAAGATCTGCGCGAGCTTCAGGTAGGTCTCGTTCTCCGCGTCGGCGGCGCGGGCCGCGAACACGTTCACGTAGGCGAGCGCCTTCGGGTCGCTGGGGTCGTCCTGCGCGATCGCGTCGTCGGCGGTGAGGCCGGCGTCGGTGACGAAGTCGTTGTTGATGATGACGGCGTCCGCGTCCGGCAGCGACGTGGCGGTGAGCGCCGCGTCCACCGTGGTGACGCTGACCTTCGAGGCGCCCTGGTCGATGTCGTCGAGCGTGGAGACGCTGGATCCGCCGCCCTTCAGCGTGAGGAGGCCCTCGCGCTGGAGCAGGAGGAGGCCGCGCGCGAGGTTCGACTCGTCGTTGGGCAGGATCACGGTGCCGCCCTGCGGGATGTCGGCGACCGACGTGTGCTTCGAGGAGTACAGCCCGAGCGGGTAGATCGCGGTGGCGCCGATGGGCGTGAGGTCCTCGCCCGCGCCCTCGTTGTACTGCGCGAGGTAGACGAGGTGCTGGAACTGGTCGAGGTCGATCTCGCCCTCCGAGAGCGCCGGGTTCACCTGCGGGTACTCGGTGAAGTCCACGATCTGCACGTCGATGCCCTCCTTCTTCGCCGCGTCCACGAAGAGCGGCCACTGCGGGTCGCTCGCGCCGACCACGCCGATCTTCACCGCCTTGCTGCCGCCGCCCGAGAAGGCGCCGGTGGCGAACAGGACGGCCGCGACGACCGCGAGGACGACGACGACCGCGCCGATGAGGAGGCCGAGGCGGTTCCTCCGCTTCGGGGCGTCGATCAGGGGTGCCTGGGTGGTCATGGTGATCCTCTCGGTGGTGCGGGTGCCGGTGCTGTCCGGTGGTGGTGCGGGTGCGGGTGCGGGGATGCGGGAGGACGACGCGCGGGTGCGCGCGCCGACGAGGTCCCTCGGGCGCACGGCGGCGCCGCTCGGGATGCTCCCGGGGAGGCGTGCGCGGGACGACGGGCCCGCCGGCGACGCGGGACGCCGATGACGGCCGATGGCCGCGTCCCTGCAGCACCTCGACGGTAGGCGGCCGGGCGGGGGCGTGTCGAACCGGGCCGTAACACGGGGACACCCCGCGCCGGCCGGGAGGATGTGGCAGGGTCGGCCACGGAGGTGCCCATGCACGACGACGACGACGCCGTCTCCGCGCTCCCCCTGGAGGAGCTGCGACGCCGCGTCTACGCGCAGGGGGCCGACGAGAGCGACGAGCGGTGGATCCGCGCGGCCGCCGAGCTCGCCCGCCGCGAGCGCGCGTCCCGGCCGGCCCCGGTCGACGGCGACGCTCCCGCCGACCCGCACGACGCGCCCCCCGCTCCGCCCCGCGGATCCCGTCGCATCGTCGTCGGGGTCGCCGCCGCCGCGCTCGCGCTGGGGCTCGCCGCGGGCGGCGCGGTGGGCGCGACCCTGGTCGGCGGATCGCCCGTCACGACCTCCGCCGACGGCGCGCCCAGCCCCGGCGCGGACGCGCCCCCAGCCGCCGCGGGATCCGGCCCCGCCCCGGGCGCGAGCCCCGACGGCCCCGCGCTCCTCGGCCCCGACTCCACCTCCGACCAGCGCAGCCGCCCGGTCGCCGCGATCTTCGACGGCCCGCAGGAGGACGGCGACCGCCCGCCCAAGGCCGTCCGCGCCGACGTCGACGCCACCACGATCCGCGCGGTGCAGACGAGCGTCGGCCTCTACGCCGGGCTCTCCGTCTCGGACGACCTGTGCCTCCTGGTCTTCCCGAGCGGCGGCGCCGGGGTCGTCACCTGCGCGTCGCCCGACCGCGTCGCGTCCGACGGGCTCCGCATCTCGTGGACGACCGAGTTCCCGTCCCGCAACCGCGACGGCTCGACGGGCATGATCACGGGCGACGTGACGGCGACCTGGTCGGGCGACGACCTCATCACGCTCACGACGCCGGACCGCATCCTCGCGTACTGAGCGGCCTCTCCCGGACCGCATCGGCCGTGTGGGAGGGTCGACGCGTCGGAAGGGGACACCGCCATGGACGCACGGGGAACGGGGTCGGACGACGACCTCACCACGCTCCCGCTCGACGCGCTCCGGCAGCTCGTCTACGCGGAGGGCGCCGACGAGACCGACGAGCGGTGGATCCGCGCGGCCGCCGAGCTGACCCGCCGCGAACGCGCGTCGTCCCCCGCCGCGGTCGATCCCCGCCACGCCGAGGCTCCCGCCGAGTCGTCCGCCGACGCGGACGCGCCCGCGCGCTCCGGCCGCCGGACGCTCGCGTGGGCCGGCGGCGCGCTCGTCGTCGGGCTGCTCGCGGGCGCGGGCATCGCCGCCGGGCTCGGCGGATCCGCGGCACCGTCCGCCGAGCCCTCCGGCAGCGCGTCCGCCGAGCCGACCGCATCGGCGCAGGAGCCGCCGGATCCCGCGAGCGTGCGCTCACTGCTCGGCACCGACATCCTCGGCCGGTCGCGCGCCATGGGGATCTCGGGCATCCTCGACCGCCAGCAGGAGCAGGCGGACACGCCGCCCCGCTCGCCCGACGGCGACGTCGACCTCAGCTCCATCCGCGGCGTGCAGACGAGCGTGGGCCTCTACGCGGCGCGCACCATCTCGGACGACGTGTGCCTGCTCGTGTACCCGTGGACGGGATCCGTCCCGGCGGATGGGGACAGCCCCGGGTCCGGGATCATGTCGTGCGTCCCGTCCGCCCAGCTCGCCGCCTCGGGCCTCCAGGTCACGTGGGTCGCGAACGTCCCGACGCGCGCCTTCGACGGCAGCGTGACGATGGGCGCGGGGACGCTCACCGCCGCGGTCGACGGCAACGGGATGGTCACCCTCGCGTCGCCGGACCGCGCGGTCGCCTACTGACCACCCGCCGCGTCAGCCCTCGAGCAGCTCGCTGAGCTCCATCCAGCGGCTCTCGAAGGCCTCTACCTCGGCCTCGATGGCGCGCACGCCCTCGTTGAGCTTCCCGAGGCCGTCGTAGTCGTTCGGGTCGTGCTCGGCCATGGCGTCGAGCGCCTGGCGGCGGCGCGTGTCGGCCTTCTCGAGCTTGCGCGTGATGCTCGCGAGCTCCTTCTGCGCGTTCCGCAGCTCGGCGCCCTGGAGCTGCGAGCCGCCGGATCCGCCGAGCGTCGCCGTGGCCTGGCCGCCGACCTCGTCGGGCCGGGCGACGGTCGCCTTCTCGGCGTTGCCGGGCTGCGACCGGAGCTTGAGGTACTGCTCGACGCCGCCGGGGAGGTGGCGCAGGTTCCCGTTCATCACCGCGTACTGCTGGTCGGTGACGCGCTCGATGAGGTACCGGTCGTGGCTCACGACGAGGAGCGTGCCGGGGAACGAGTCGAGCAGGTCCTCCATGGCGGCGAGCATGTCGGTGTCGAGGTCGTTGGTGGGCTCGTCGAGGATGAGGACGTTCGGCTCGTCGAGCACGATGAGGAGGAGCTGGAGCCGGCGCTTCTGGCCGCCCGAGAGGTCCTTCACCGGCGTGGACAGCTGCGCGCTCGTGAAGCCGAGGCGCTCGAGGAGCTGACCGGGCGTCATCTCCTTGCCGCCCGCGACGTAGGTGGTGCGCTGGCGCCCGATGACCGTCGAGACGCGGTCCTCGAGCACGTCCTTGAGCTCGTCCAGCTGCTGCGTGAGCACGGCGACCTTGATGGTCTTGCCGCGCTTCACCTTGCCGGTGGTGGGCTGCAGGGATCCGGCCACGAGCGACAGCAGCGTGGACTTGCCCGCGCCGTTCACGCCGAGGATGCCCGTGCGCTCGCCGGGCGCGATGCGCCACTCGACGTCCTTCAGGATCTGCTTCTCACCGTAGCTGACGGACACGTCGAGCAGGTCGACGACGTCCTTGCCCAGCCGCTGCATCGCCATCGACGCGAGCGAGACCGTGTCGCGCGCGGGCGGCTCGTCGGCGATGAGGGCGTTGGCCGCCTCGATCCGGAACTTCGGCTTGGCCGTGCGCGCGGGCGCCCCGCGGCGCAGCCACGCGAGCTCCTTCTTCATGAGGTTCTGCCGCTTCGCCTCGGAGACCGCGGCGCTGCGGTCGCGCTCGACGCGCTGCAGGATGTACGCCGCGTAGCCGCCCTCGAACGGCTCGATGAGCCGGTCGTGGACCTCCCACGTGGCGTTCGCGACCTCGTCGAGGAACCACCTGTCGTGGGTCACGACGATGAGGCCGCCGGAGTTCGGCGCCCAGCGGCGGCGGAGGTGGCCGGCGAGCCAGGCGATGCCCTCGACGTCGAGGTGGTTGGTGGGCTCGTCGAGGAAGAGCATGTCGTGGTCGCCGATGAGGAGCTTCGCGAGCGCGACCCGGCGGCGCTGGCCGCCCGAGAGGTTCGCGACGTCGGCGTCCCACGGGACGTCGGAGGCGAGGCCGTCGATCACGTCGCGGACGAGCGGGTTGCCCGCCCACTCGTGCTCGTCGATGCCGCCGACGATCGCCTCGCCGACGGTCTGGCCGTCGGGCAGGGTGTCGCTCTGGTCGAGCACGCCGATGGTGATCCCGCGGCGGCGCGTGACGCGACCGCGGTCGGGCTCGAGCCGCCCGGCGAGGAGGGAGAGGAGGGTCGACTTGCCGTCGCCGTTGCGTCCGACGATGCCGATCCGGTCGCCCTCGTTCACCCCGATGGTCACGTCGTCGAAGATCACGCGCGTCGGGAACTCGAGGTGGAGCGCTTCGGCTCCCAGCAGATGGGCCACCGCACGAGCCTAGGTGACCCCGACCCGGGGAATTCCCGCGGAGCGCCCGCCGTTGGCCTCCCACGTGGCCCGCGAGGGCCGCGCGCTCGACGGGGAGCACCCGCCCCGCCGCCGCCGCGCCGGGACCAGCCCACCGCGAGGAGCGCGCATGACCACCACCGGCACCCCGACCGCATCGATCCCCGTCGCGGATGCACGCGCCGCCGCGCCGGTCCGCCGCGAGTCCGCCGCCGGCCTGCTCGTCTACGCGCTCACGCTGCTCGTGCTCGTCGCATCGGGCGCCGCGCCCTCGCCCCTCTACCCCGTGTACCAGGAGGAGTGGGCGCTGCCGCCCGTGGTGCTCACGCTCGTGTTCGCGGTCTACGTCGCCGGGCTCCTCGCGACGCTGCTCACCGCGGGCCGGCTCTCCGACCACATCGGCCGCCGCCCGGTGATCCTCGGCGCCCTCGTCGTCTCCGTCGCCGCCATGCTCGTCTTCGCGTTCGCGCACGACGGGCTCGCGCTCGTGATCGCCCGCATCCTCCAGGGCCTCGCGATCGGCCTCGCGACCGGCGCGCTCGGCGCGGGCATGATCGACCACCAGCCGCGGCGCCGCTCGGGCCTCGCCGCCTTCCTCAACGGCGTCGTGCCGCCCGTGGCGCTGACGGTCGGCGCGCTCGGCAGCGGCTTCCTCGTCGCCTACGGGCCCGCTCCCGAGGAGACGGTGTTCGTCGCGCTCGCCGGGCTCATGGTCGCCGCGGGCGTCGCGGTCGCGTTCGTGCCCGAGCGCCAGCCGCGCCGCGCGGGCGCCCTCCGCTCGCTCGTGCCGTCGGTCGCCGTTCCGCGCGCCGCCCGAGCCGTGTTCACCGCGGTCGTCGGCGGCATGATCGCGAGCTGGGCGCTCGGGGGCATGTTCCTGGCCTTCATCGGATCCGTGCTCGGCACGACCTTCGGCCTGCACAGCGCCGCGCTCACGGGCGCCGCCATCGCCGTCTTCACGGGCACGGGCGCCATCACCGGCATCGTGATCCGCACCCGCGACGCCCGCCGCAGCCTCATCGTCGGCGTGATCGCGCTCGTCCTCGGGCCGATCGGCCTCGTGGCGGCGATCTGGACCGCCTCGCTCCCCCTCTTCGGCGTCGCCGCGGTGGTGGGCGGCGTCGGCTTCGGCGCCGGGTTCCAGGCGGGGCTCCGGCTCGTGCTCGCGGAGGCGCCCGTCGACCAGCGCGCGAGCCTCCTCTCGTCCGTCTACGTGGCGAGCTACCTCGCCTTCGGCCTGCCGAGCATCGTCGCGGGGATCTTCGTCGAGGCGGACGGCCTGCCCCTCGTGCTCACGGTCTACGGCGCGTTCGTCGCGGCGAGCGCCCTGGTCGCGCTCGTCCTGCAGCTCGCGGGCCGCCGCACGCGCCGCGCGGAGCGGATCGCCGACGCGCGGGAGGCCGCCGGGTAGACGCCGCGCCGCGGCTCAGGACAGCGGCCGCCGCCGCACGGGCTCCGGGGTAGCATCGTGCTCGCCGAACGGCCGGGACCCGGAGCGGACCCCGCCCGCCGGCCCCCGGACCGGCATCCCGCCCGGCTCCGGTCCCGAACGGAAGGTCGCCTCCATGGCGTTCATCGTCGTCCTGCTCGTCCTCTGGCTGATCCTCACCGTGGTCGGCTTCGCCATCAAGGGCCTCATCTGGCTCGGGATCATCGGCATCATCCTCATCCTCGGCACGATCGTGCTCGGCAGCCTCCGCCGCCGCTACAACGCCGCGAAGACCCCCAAGGCGTAGCGCCCGCCCGCTCTCCCGGGCCCTCCGCCGACGACGGGCTATCCTCGTCTCGGACCGCGGGACCGCCACGTGCAGGTCGCCGTCCGCAGGGGGCCCGCCGGCCGCTCCTGTCCGCACGCGCTGCACGTCCCGGAGAGACCATGATGCGAACGCCCCCGCACGCCCGCGCCCCGCGCACCGACGGCCGGCCGGGCAGGGCGTCGCTCCTCGTCTTCCTGGCGGCGTTCATCGGGATCGGCGTGCTGTGCGTGCTGTGGGCGGTCACGACGCCGCTCGGCGCGAGCCCGGACGAGCCCGCGCACATGAACAAGGCGGCCTCCGTCGTGCGCGGCCAGCTCGTCGGCGACGTGACCGACGACCCGCAGGTGCGCGTCGTCCAGGTGCCCGCCGGTGTCGCGTACTCGGATCCCTCGGCGTGCGCCCGGCACGACGGCGAGAAGACGGCCGACTGCGCTCCCGGCTTCCCCGCCGGCGACGCGGCCGACCGCATCGTCTCCACCGAGACGAGCGCCGGCCTCTACGACCCCGTCTACTACGTGCTCGTCGGCTGGCCGACGCTCATCTGGGGCGGCAGCACCACCGCCGTGTTCGGGATGCGCCTCGTGAGCGCGCTCCTCTGCACGCTGCTCGCGGCGGGAGCGCTGGCGTACCTCGCGCGCCTGCCGCGCCCCGTCCTCCCCGTGCTCGCCACCTTCGCGGCGCTCACGCCCATGACGCACTCGCTGTTCGGATCCGTGAACCCCAACGCGTTCGAGATCGCGGCGACCGCGGCGTTCGCGGCCGCCTACATCACGGGCCTCGTGCGCGGCGGCCCCGTGAGCTGGCGCACCGCGGCGTTCCTCGCGGTGACCGGCGGCCTGCTCGTGCACGCGCGCGGCCTGTCGCCCATGTGGCTCGGCGTCGTCGTGGTGGCGGGCGCGTGCCTCGTCGGCTGGTCCCGCTTCTGGGCGTACCTGCGCCGGCCGCAGGTGCTCACCGCCGTGGGCGTCGTGGCCGTGTCGACCGTGCTCGCGATCGTGTGGATCCTGCGCACCGGCTCGCTGGCGGCCGTCGGCGTGTACGAGCGCGCGGGCACCAGCTTCGGCGAGGGCCTCGTGATCATGCTCGAGCGCACCTTCGACTACGCCCGCGACATGGTGGGCAACTTCGGCTGGCTCGACACCGCCATCCCCTCGTACGCGGTGTTCCCGTACTTCGTGGGCTGGGGCGTCATCGTCGCCGCGGCCCTCATGATCCCGTCCGCGAAGGGCGGACGGCGCGCCGTCGTCGTCGCCCTCGTCGGCTTCGTCCTGCTGCCGGCGCTCGTGCAGGCGACCTCGGTGACGAAGTCCGGCTTCGTGTGGCAGGGCCGCTACAACCTGCCCGCGTACCTGCTGCTGATCATGGTGGCGGCCGTCGTGGCGGCCCCCGCGTTCGACCGCGTGCCCGCCCTCGTGCGCCGCCGGATCCTGGTGCTCGTCGCGGTCGTGCACGCCGCGGCCGCGTTCGTCGGCCTGATGACCTTCCTGCGCCGCAACTCCGTGGGCCTCAGCGCCTCGTGGTCCGACCTCCTGCTGCGACCGCGCTGGTCGCCGCCCGTCGTGGGCGTGGAGCCGTGGATCCTCGTGATCGCCGCCGGGTCCGTCGTGGCCGGCGCCGCGCTGCTCCTGGCCGTGCTGGCCGCCCGGCGCGACGCCCCCGCCGAGACGGCGCTCGACGCCGGGCCGCGCGGGCTCCCGGGCGTCGGCATGCCGGTCGCCGCCGCCGGCCGTGGCACGGTGGCCGCGTCGGCCGAGGCGCACCACCCCGACGACACGGCCGACGCCGCGCCGACGGCAGCCGTGCACGCGACGGCCGACGGGTCGCGCGACGCATGAGCACCGGGATCCCCGGCCGCCTCGCGCGCTTCCGCTCCGGCCGCCTCTACGGCCCGTTCGTCTACCTCGCGGTGGGCGGCGTGGCCTTCGTCGTCGACCTCGGACTGCTCATCGTGGGACGCGACCTCCTCGGCTGGCCGCTGGCCGCCGCGAGCGCGACCTCGTTCTGGGCGGGCCTCGTCGTCAGCTACGTGATGCAGCGCTTCCTGACGTTCCGCGACCAGCGGTCGGACTGGCACAGCCTCTGGAAGTACGGGGTGCTCGTGGCCGTCAACTCGCTCGCCACCGTGCTGATCATCGAGCTGTTCGACCGCATCGGCCTCGGCTACATCGTCGGCAAGTTCGTGTCGACCGCCCTGACGACGCTCTGGAACTACGCCGCCTACAGGTTCTGGGTGTTCGCGGACCGGTCGGCGGTCCCCGTCGGGGACGACGGGGCGGACGACCCGCGCCCGTCGGAGCCCGCCGCCGGCTGATCCCGGTCGGCGTCCGTCGCCGGAGCCGCGTCCGGGCGGCCCGTGCGCGCCTCCTGCTCGAGCTCGCGCAGGCGCAGGTCCGTCATCGCGCTCTCCTCGGCGAGGCGACGCACCTTGTCCTCCAGGTCGGTGAGCTCGGCGCTGAACTGCACGCACACCAGGAAGATCACGACGATGCTCGCGAAGAACGCGAGGTTGAGCGGCTCCTGCACGCCGAGGAACGCGGCGAGGCCCGAGAGCAGCGGCGGGAAGATGCTGATGACCAGCGCGATCATCCCCGCGACGAGCCACCAGACCGCGTGACGCTCGCGGAGGCGCCGGCGACGGAGGCGCTCGATGACCACGCCCACGGCCAGCAGGGCCGCGACGAGGGTGAAGACGTAGCTGGTGGGGTTCACGCGGTGACCGCCTTGACGGGTCGGCTGATGGGACGGATGAGGGCGATCACGAGCGCCATGCCGGCGCGCGCCAGGTAGATGGCGGCCTTCGCCGGGTTGTGCGACGCGACGCCGCCGGCGCGGGGCCGCATCGACACGGGCACCTGCTCGATGGTGAGGCCGTGGCGGGCCGCGATGACCAGCGACTCGACCGTGTCACCGAGGTACTCGGCCGGGTAGTTCTCGGCGAAGAGCGCGACGGCCCGGGGGCCGGACCCGCGGTAGCCGGAGGTCGTGTCGGTGAGGGGCGTGCGCGCGATGCGGCTGAGGGTGAAGCTCAGGAACTTCATCGCCCACTTGCGCGGGCCGGACACCTCGTAGTCGCCCTCGCCGGCGAAGCGCGCGCCGATGACGACGTCCTTGCGCTCGAGGGCGGCGAGCAGCTGCGGCACGCTCTCGGGGTTGTGCTGGCCGTCGGAGTCGATCTGGATGACGTTGTCGAAGCCGTGGCGCTGCGCGTAGCGGAACCCGGCGCGCATCGCGCCGCCGACGCCGAGGTTGAACGGCAGCTCGAGCACCCGGGCGCCCGCGGCCTGCGCGACCTCGACCGTGCGGTCCTTGGATCCGTCGCTGACCACCAGGCACGCGATGCCGGGGAGCGTGTCGAGGACCTCCCGCACCACCTGCCCCACCGCCTCCTCCTCGTTGAACGCGGGCATGACGATGAGGGTCGTGCTCAGGCTGGCGGGCATGCTGAGAGGGTAGCAAGCCGGCGCCGGGCGCCCGTGCGGGATCGCCGGGTCAGCCCAACGAGGCGACCCACTCGCTCGTGCCGTCGTCGAAGGCCTGCTGCTTCCAGATCGGGACGCGCTGCTTCACCTCGTCGACGAGGAGACCGCACGCGGCGAACGCGTCCGCGCGGTGCGCGGAGGAGACGGCGCAGGTGAGCGCGACGTCGCCGATGCCGAGCCGGCCGATGCGGTGCTCGATGTGCTTTCAGATAAAGCCGTGCCGCCGAGAGACGCCTGACGACGCTCGGATCAACGGCCGGCCCCTGCCCTCCACTTGACGGCCCGGACACCGTACCGTCGATTTGGTCGATGGACGTCTCCTCACTCAGAGCTCTTTTGGCCATCGTGGCGTACGACTGCATTGATCGCGAGACCAGAGATCACGATGGTGACGCCGAAGGCAATCGACCCCACGACTCGGATCACTCCGGTTCGCTCGAAGGTGAAATATTGAATGAGCAGGACGACCCCGAGCCCGAGGACGACGATTCCCGCGATCTTGTACCTCAATTTGGCCTCTTTTCCGGAGGTGGGCACCGCGGCTCTCGCAGCACCCACCTCTTAGGTAGTGTGAGCGTCAGACGCACCGAATCCATGAATCGTCTACGCCAGACCACGCCGCTTCATGACCGAAAAAGGGGAGGAGCAGTTGACGATCGTCAGAACACTTCCCATTATAGCTGAGGTACTGCTGCGCGGCCGCGAGGACACCGGTAGTGATGACACAGGTCTCGGGGAATGCGCCGCACGCGGCGATTCCTATAAGGAAGCCGCTGCCGTTGATGATTGCATCTTGATCGAATGAATTCAAGAGGATGTATGGATGCCCGGTACCGTCGTCGAGTCCGCCGGAAATCTTCGATTCGAACTCCCCCTGGGGCGGGGTGGCTGCCGCCCCTTCAGGATATACGATTTCGATTCCGCTGCCCACGTGGTAGGTCGTGACGGACCGCCCATCGACAAGCGATATCTCTCGTGGGACGTCCGACGCGTCCAGTTCGGCGTGCAAGCGACTGGTCGCCTGTCCCGAGATCGCGGACGACCCCGGGGGCTGAGCCATCTCAGCCGCATCTGCTGCCCCGGAGGAGATGCACGTGAATCCGAGGGCGACGACTGCCGCCACAGCAACATAGATTGGAGCCTTCGATCTGCTGTTCATTTGTCTTTCCTTCTATAGAGGAGTGAGACAATCCGCGCACCGATGTCGCTCGACCTACACCCAGTGTACCGAGGGAGCAAGGCAGGGCTCGGCATTCAGATATGCCTCGCGTGACGTGGGCTCCGGTCGGAATTCCAGGATCGACTGAGCCCTCGAGGCTGAACTTAGAACTCGTGATCGAAGCCCGTCGACACAGTCCACAGGGCGGAGAATATGAAGCGCTCGACCCGAGCAAGTCAGCCGAGCGAGGCCACCCACTCGCTCGTGCCGTCGTCGAAGGCCTGCTGCTTCCAGATCGGGACGCGCTGCTTCACCTCGTCCACCAGGAGACCGCACGCGGCGAACGCGTCCGCGCGGTGCGCGGAGGAGACGGCGCAGGTGAGCGCGACGTCGCCGATGCCGAGGCGGCCGATGCGGTGCTCGACGGCGATCCGCACCTCGGGGTAACGCGCGGAGACGTCGAGCGCGACCTGCCGGATCGCCTGACGGGCGGCCGGATGCGCGGAGTAGTCGAGCCAGAGGACGCCGCGGCCGTCGTCGTGGTCGCGCACGACGCCCTCGAAGGTGACGACCGCGCCCGCGTCGTCGGCGCGCACGGCGTCGGCGCAGTCCTCCACGCGGATCGCGCCGCCCGCGATGCGCGCGAAGAGCACGCGGTCGGCGGTCACGAGCCGGCTCCGGCGTCGGCCGCGGGAGCCGTGTCGGCGGTGTCGGCGGCCGGGTCCGTGGCGGGGTGGACCGCGCCGCGCGCCTGCTCGAGCACGTGGTCGAGGATCCGGTCGAGGAGGCCGAGGCCGTCGCGGACGCCGCCCGGCGAGCCCGGCAGGTTCATGACGAACGCGCCGCCCGCGAGGCCCGCGTGCCCGCGCGTGAGCACGGCCGTGGGCGTGTGCGCGACGCCGATGCGGCGAGCCTCCTCCATGATCCCGGGGATCTCGAGGTCGAGCAGCGGCAGGGTCGCCTCGGGCGTGCGGTCGGTGGGGGTGATGCCCGTGCCGCCCGTGGTGAGGATCACGCGCGCGTCGCCCGCGACCGCCTCGGCGAGCGCCGCGGCGACCCCAGGTCCGTCCGCGCGGACGACCGGCGCCCCGACCTCGAACCCGCGCTCGGCGAGCCAGGCGGCGATGACGGGACCCGTGCGGTCCTCGTAGTCCCCCGCCGCGGCGCGCGTGGAGGCGACGATCACGACGGCGCGGCCACGGGGATCCGCTGCGCTCACGGCCGGACCCAGTCGCCGGACTTGCCGCCCTGCTTCTCGCGCACGAGCACGTCGGTGATGACGGCGCGCGCGTCGACGGCCTTGACCATGTCGTAGAGCGTGAGCGCCGCGACCGAGGCCGCGGTGAGCGCCTCCATCTCGACGCCCGTGACGCCCGTGGTGCTGACCGACGCGACCACCGTGAGCCGGTCGTCGTCGCCCGTGATGTCGATCTCGATGCGCCCGATCGGCAGCGGGTGGCACAGCGGGATGAGGCTCGACGTCTGCTTCGCCGCCATGATCCCCGCGATGCGCGCCGTGCCGACGGCCTCGCCCTTGGGGAGGTCGCCCGAGATCACGGCGTCCACCACCTCCGGCCGGGTCACGAGCACGGCCTGCGCGACCGCGCGGCGCCTGGTCGTGGCCTTGTCGGTGACGTCGACCATGTGGGCGGATCCGTCCTGCCGCAGGTGGGTGAGGGACGGCGCGGCGTCGGGGGCCGTGGCGGGATCAGTCATCGATGCTCCAGACGGTGACGGGGTCGCCGGCCTCGAGCCGGTCGAGACCTGCGGGGATGTGGACGAGGTGGGTGGCGGTCGCGTACGCGTGCAGGAGGTGGGATCCGGGTCCGCCCACCGCGACGACCCGCCCGTCCGCGTCGAGGCGCCCGCGCCGCACCTGGTGCTTGCCGGCGGGCGAGTCGAGCGGTTCGGCGAGCGGGCGCTCGCGCGACGGGCGCTCCGGGCGCGGGTGCCCGGCGAGGGCGCGGAGCACCGGACGCAGGAAGAGCTCGAACGAGACGAGCGCGCTCACGGGGTTGCCGGGGAAGGCGACCACGGGGATCCGCGCGCCGCCGACCTCCGCCGTCCCGAGCCCCTGCGGCCCGCCCGGCTGCACGGCGACGGAGACGAACTCGACGCCGCCGCCCTCCAGGACGTCTCGGACGACCTCGTACGCGCCGGCGCTCACGCCGCCCGTGGTGAGGAGGAGGTCGGCCCCGACGGACGTGTCGCGGAGCGCGTCGCGCACCCGGTCGGCATCGTCGGACGCGACCCGCAGCGTGCGGACCTCCGCCCCGGCGGCCGTGACCGCGGCGGCGAGCGCGACGGAGTTGGCGTCGTGGATCTGCCCGGGCGCGAGCTCCTCGCCGGGCCCGCGCAGCTCGAGACCCGTGGAGAGGAGGAGCACGACGGGCCGGCGGCGCACGGCGACGGTCGCGACGCCGGCCGAGGCGAGGACGCCCCAGTGCGCCGGGAGGAGGCGCGTGCCCGCCGCGACGAGCACGGCGCCCGCGGCGACGTCGCTGCCCCGCGCGCGGACGAAGGCGCCCGGATCCACGGGGGCGGCGAAGGAGACGGTCGCGTCCGTGACGGACTCGTCGACGAAGCGGTCCGGCGTCGCGGCCTCGATGGGCACGATGGCGTCGGCGCCCGGCGGGACGGGCGCGCCCGTCATGCATGGCGCGGCGGTGCCGGGCGCGAGCGGCGCGGGGGCGACGCCCGCGGGGATCCGCGCGGCGATGCGCAGGACGGCCGGAACCGCGTCGCTCGCGCCCGCGAGGTCGGCCGCGCGCACCGCGTAGCCGTCCATCTGCGAGTTGCGGAACGGCGGCAGGTCGATGGGGCTCACGACGTCGCGCGCGAGCACGCGGTCGGCGTACCGGTGCGGATCCGCGCTCACGGCGTCCGCGGCGACGGGCAGCTCCTCCGCGGGCAGGTCAGCGAACGGGGCGAGGAGCGCGGACACGGCCGCGCGGTGCTCGTCGACCGTGCGTCGTCGGCGGCCGGCGGGGTGGGCGGGGGGCATGCCTCCATCATCCCCGAATCGATTGCCCCACGCCGGTCGCGATGGGCCTCGCGGCTCGCCTCCCAGCCGTCCCCGACTCGGTCCGCTCCATCCCCGGTTCAGAAGCGCCGCCCGCTCGTCGTCGCGTATCTATTTGCACTGTTGTCGAAATTTCGTTTCCCCGCGCTACGGATTTATCCGCCTTTTTATCGCGCTTTTTCTCTTGACACTCTCGCCGAGCCGCACATACCGTAAGCGAAGGGCACAGCGACGTACTCAGGAGGAAGCCGGGATGATACTCACCGGAGGCGAGATCCAGCGCCAGATCCGCTTGAAGAGGATCCACTTCGACCCGTTCGATCCGCGTGACGTGAATCCGAACAGCGTGAACTACCACCTCGGCCCGGTGGTCAAGACGACGTCCGCCGAATCCCTGGACTCCTCCTTGGGGAATGATTGGGACGAGCAGACGCTGCCCGAAGCGGGAATGCTTTTCATACCCGACACCGGCTACCTCGCGGGAACCGTAGAGACGATGGGAAGCAATTTCTACGTGCCTTCTCTCATAGGCAGGTCATCTCTGGGTCGCCTGGGCGTCTTCCTCCAGGTCTCCGCTGATCTGGGGAACCTCGGCGCGATCCACAAATGGACGCTGGAAATAGTCGTCACCCAACCCATCCGACTGTACCCGGGGATGGAATGCGGACAGATCTCGTTCTGGGAACCCATGGGTGACATACATCTCTACGACGGCTTGATGGGCAGGCACGACGACCCTCATCAGTCTATTCCCGAGGCGATGTTCTCCTCTTCCGCGGCGGGCAACGGATCGTGATCCTCACAGGCGAGGAGATCCGCCGGCAGAGGCGCTCGGGGCGCATAGAGATGAACCCCTTCAACCCCCAGCAGCTCAATCCGAACAGCTACGACCTCACCATGGGGACGACCGTGGGGAGATACAAGGAGGCCATCCTCGACGCATCGGTTGAGAATGCCATGGCGTTCCACGAGATGGGGCCCGGAGGCGAGGTCATCGAGCCGGGGAAGATCGTGCTAGGCCACACGGTCGAGGTATTCGGCAGCGATCACTTCGTCCCGATCGTGCGCGCGAAGTCATCCGTCGCGCGTCTGGGGCTTTTCATCCACGTCACCGCGGACCTCGTCGACATCGGCTGGCACGGACAGCTGACACTCCAGCTCCACGCGGTCCAACCACTCCGGGTATACCCCGGCATGCTCGTGGCCCAGATCACCTTCTGGGTCCCGAAGGGCGAAATCGGCTTGTACGACGGCAAATACCAGCACAGCACCGGGCCCGTGGCATCTCGCATGTCCGCCCGCCACCTCGAAGCGAAAGGCGAGACGCCATGAACCGGCAAGCGAACATGACGAAGGACCAGCGGAGCGCGTACTACATGACGCTCTTGGGAGAGGAGTACGTGAACTCGCACTTCGGTGATGCCACGCCGCTGGCCATCCAGCAGCTCACCCACAACCGTCATCGACGCAACCCCCTGACACTGATGCAGCACATCGTCGATGCGATCGCACTCGACGGCACGGAGGCCGTCCTGGACGTCGGATGCGGCAACGGATTCATCCTCCGCGATGTCGCCAGCAGGATGCGGGCCGGCGGACAGATCACAGCTATAGACATCTCTGCCGGCATGCTCGCGGCGGCCAAGGAGAACGTGAACTTCCAGTGGTGCCCCATCACGTGGATCGAGGGAGATGGCCGCGAGCTGCCGACGCTGATCGACGATCGCTTCGACATCGTCATGGCGAACTACGTGTTCCACTACATCAGCGATCCCCAGTCCTTTTGCTCGACTCTCCGCACCATGACGAAGCCAGGGGGACGATGCATCGTGACGGTTGAAGGACTCGGTTCGATGGAGGAGATGTACCTCATCCATCTGGAGGCCCTCCGTGACCTCGGCATCTCAGAGGCCGATGTGGATGGGTTGCCTCAGGGGCGCAGGGGCTCCCTCTCGACCCACAACGGGAACGAGATGCTGTCGCAGCATTTCTCCGCGGTGACCGACCTGCCGTATTCCGACGCACTCGTATTCACCGAGGTCGAGCCCTTCCTCGAGTTCTACGCCGGAGGGCATCGGTTCTGTGGAGCCCACCCGCTCCTCGAGGGCCGCGTGCCGGATTCGTTCTGGGAACAGCTCGCCGATCGCGTCGGGGTGGCCGTCCAGAAGCGGATAGACGAGGAGGGCGCCTTCATCGTGAACAAGGAGAACACGGTGTTCTCCTGCACTGCGGGGCATCGATGAGACAGGTGGCATTCGTCGGCCGCCCCGGCGCGGGTAAGAGCACGAGCACGAAGGCCATCATCGACACGTGGCCCGGGGCCGCGAGGGTCTCGCTGGCCGCGCCCCTCTACGCTGTGCAACGAGCCTTCTACGAACGGCTCGGCGCGCCGCTGCGAGATGGACAACAGGACGGACAGCTCCTCAACTTCCTCGGTCAGCACTTCCGATCGGTCCGACCGGATTCACTGATCAATGATTTCGAGGAGCGAGTGGCTTTCGCCCAGGACCGGGGAGCCGACATGATCGTCTGCGACGACGCACGCCCCGTCGATGTCGCAGATCTCCGCCGACTCGGATTCTCCATCGTGCTCATCCAGGCGCCCGAACATCTCCGATTGGTCCGGAAGGCGGGAAGGGGCGATGTACGCGCGGGTGACGATGACCACATGACTGAGGCAGGGACGATCACACCCGATGAGGTCATCGCGAACGACGCGGACATCAGCTCTCTGGCCGAACGGGTACGCGAAGTCGTGGAGCGGCTCCCGGATGTGGGGCCTCGTCACAATCACCACCGCACGGCGAGCATGCTGTTCGATCGTGCCAGCCGATTCCTGGCTTCTCGATACGCGGCGTCGCGTCATCAGATCGCGACGACGGTGCTCACGGCAGAGGGTGAGCTCTTCGACGGCCTGCACGTCGAGACCATCATCGGTCGCGCTTCGGTCTGCGCGGAGGCGGCGGCGCTCAGCGGAGTGCTCGCGGCAAGGCGAGGTCCGGTGCAAATGATCATGACCGTGCGTCACCCCAGGCCCGAGGAGCGGGGTGCCACACGCGTCGTACCCCCGTGCGGCATCTGTCGCGAGCTCATCGCCGATTGGGCGCCTGATGCCCTCGTGGCCGTGAGCGGCGACAGCACGACGTCATTCCGGTTCTCGACTTCCCGGGAGCTGCTCCCCTGGAAGTACAGGGGCACGAAGTGGGGGACCGGGAGCATGGGAGCGGGACCGTCGTGACCGAGGAGCTCGTGCTGCCGAATGTGTACGGAATCGTCTCGTCCACGAGAGACGGTGTCAAAGCAGTGCTCATCCAGAGACGGTGGAAACCGGTATCCGACCCCCTCAACAGTGGCAGATGGGAGTTGCCGGGTGGGAAATGGCGGGCGTGGGAGAGCGCCCACGAGTGCCTCAGGAGAGAGGTGCTGGAGGAGAGCGGCATCGAGCTCACCCGCATCGTCGAGCCGGAGTCAGAGAGCGACCTCAACGACCAGAGCGTCATCGCGTTGAGCGGCGCCTCCGTCGTCCAGATGGTCCGCGGCCCCTACCCTTCCGCGATCCTCGTGCTGCACGCCGACGGGGAGGGTTCACCCCTGGCACGGGGTGACGGCAGCAGGGACGCTCAGTGGATGGCTGTCGAGGAGGTGGCCCAGCGCATGAAGCACGATTCCGCATCGTTCACGCCCTTGACCTTCGCCGCTCTCGCCTCCTGGCTCCGCGAGACCGCAGCTCGATGACGACGGCGTACGAAGCAGCTCCCCCGCCACCGCGATTTCACAAGGTGACGCTGAGCGCGGACCGGCTATCCGGTCTCGTCCACCGAAGGGTCGCAGCGGCGGGCGCGGATCCGCGCCGAGCGATGGCAACACTCGCGGCGGAGCTCTCGCAGTTCGGGCGCCAGGCTCCTGCGCTTCGCCCGGTCACGGTCCACGCCAGCCGTCGTGGTCGTTCGCTCCGCGCCACGTACCCCCGCGCGGACATCTCGTGCGATCCGCTCCTCGAGATCACCTCCGCGACGCTGGCAGAGGCCATCGTCATGAGGGATCTCGTGGCGCGGCAAGCGCTTGTGGTCGCGGCGCCGTACCCGGAGATAGTCGGCGACGCGTCCGATAGCGAAAGGCGGGTGCTGTCCGAGCTCACGGCCCGCGGCGAGATCGTCACGGCTCCAGGAGGGCGCAGCGACTTCCGCAATCCGACAGGGGGGTCCCCGCGCCGGGTCCAGTTGTCGGTGCCGTTCGACCCGGCCTGCGGGCTGCTATCCGAGGCAGCTAGAGGAGCAGCCGGGGCGGCGTGGAACAGCGGGTACTACGTCTGGCTCGACGAGGAGTTCTCCGACGGGTTCGCCGCGGCCGGCGAGCCCATCGGCCTGAGCGCGGTGGAGGGGGCGATCGACTCCGCCCCCGTCTACCGTCGATCCGCCGTCATCGTCAGCGACGAAGGAGCACGCCGAGCTGTGCACATCCGCAGCGTCTCCCTGTCCGACATCGACGTCGAGTTCTCCACCGGCCTCCGGGTCTCCAGCTGCCGGGAGCGGCTTGCCCGAGATGATTCACAGCATGATGCGGTCTTCTACAACCGGTTGCACGCCCTCGCGAGATCCGGTCGAACCAGCACGCGGACTCCGCTCGCTGCCGGCCGGGATGAGTTCGTCATCGTCCGAGATGAGGTCGCGGCTGTCAACAGGGGCGGAGGATCCTTCATCCCCCAGAACGGGTTCGTGATCTCCTTGCCGCGATCCGCCGCGACGAGAGATGCCCGTGACGCGGCCTCGGACGGCGGCGGAATCCGCGTGACGCTCCGGCTGAGGGAATTCGCCGGGACAGTGCGCTCCGCCGCCCAGGTCGGCCCCCGGCTCCTCCGCCACGGTCGACCATGCGATCCCGCCGCGCTCCTCGCAGACATGGGCGAGGAGTACGTTCCGCGCATCGAGGGCGTCGACGACGGCATACCCCCGATCGCGCTCACCTCCTACCGGCAGACGGACGACCTCCGGGCGAGGATCGCGATCGGCGTGAAGGAGAACGGTGATGTGGTCGTCGTGGCTGCGGAGGGCTGCGAGCCGCGAAGCGTCATCCCCGGGCAGGATGTGCTCGGTGTGGACGTCCATTCGTTGACCGCTGAGATCCTGTCGGCAGGGTGTCACCACGCGGCAGCCCTCGACGGCGGCGGCGCGGCGGCGCTCTTCTTCGAGGGCCTGCCACTGATCCGGCCGTCGGACCGCAACGACGTCCCCGGGGTGCCCGCCGAGCGCGTCGTGCCGTCCGCCTGGACGGCGGAGCACGCCGACCTTGGGTGACGCGGATCCCGGCGTGCGGGTGCGCCTCGTCGTCGAGCCGCACAGCCGTCGTGACGTGCCGCCTCGGATCCGAGATCATGCGACGCCCCGGCTGCGCCTCGGAGAGGTGTGATGTCCGTCTCGACCCGGCGAAGCGGCACCAGAGCCCCCGTGATGGCGATCGCTCTCAACGCTGCCTACATCGGGCAGACATCGGTCGCCATCCCCACCGCCTTCGCTTCGGAGGCCACCCCGACCACGACCATCGTGACGTTCAACATCACCGTCGTCCTGACGGCCATCATCGCCAATGCCGTGATCCTCGCGCGTCGGCATCAGATCGGCACCGCGAAGGTCGCCCTGCTCGTTGGCTCCGGCTCTGCGTCCCTCGGAGCGGCGCTGCTCACCTTCCCCGTCCCCCCACTGCTCGCGGCACCGCTCATAGGCGCTTCCTCGGTGGTCTTCTCGTTGTCCGTCAGCTCCCTTCCGCGCGCGGACCCCCGCGCGTCTGGACGTGCGCGACAGGTGTTCATCGTGGGGTACCTCGCCGGGCTGGGCTCGGCCGGTGCTTTGTCCTCCGCTGGTGTCACGGCGTCCGGGATCCTGATCATCGCCGCCATGGCTCAGGCCTCCTCCTTCGCCGCCTCCTCCGCATCCGGTCGCGGTGGGGCGGAGGCGGTCGCACAGACACGGCGGGTACGTCCTGCCGGTACGAGAGAGGTACCGGCGGCTGGGCTCGTGGCGGCATTCGGATCCATCTTCTTCATGCGCGCCGCGGACAGCATCAGGGCGAACTACCTCCCCCTCCATCTTCTCCACGGAGGTCACCCGCCTTGGCTGAGCGCGGTGCTGCTCATGACCGCCTCCGTGATCGAGATCTCTCTCCTCCCCCTCCTCGCATCATCGGCGCGCCGCATGGGAGTGGTCCCGATCCTCGTCCTGGTCAACTGCTGCGGAGCGGCGAGCTTCCTCTCGATCGCGCTCGGAGACGACGACGTCATCGTCCTCGTCGGCTCGCAGATCTTGTACGCCGCCTTCGGGGCTGGGTACCAGAGTCTCGGCCTGACATTCCTCCAGCGCCTCCTGCCGGAAACGTCGACGGGAGGCACGAGCCTCTACACGGTCGCCGTCCAATGCGGGGCCATGCTCGGCATCGTCACCGCGCTTTCACGACCGGACTTCGACTCGTCGCTGTTCGTCTTCGCCGTCGTCTTCCTCGCGTCCGCCATCGCCTGTCTTGTGTCCATGTCCATCGCCAGCAAGCGACGCGACCCGGAAGAGTCGGGAGCATCGCAGCGCAGCGGGTCACCGCCGTGACCTCGCACGGCAAGATCGGATCGGGCCGACCTCGGCCTCCTGCTGCTCGTCGCCGCCCTCGCGCTCCTCACGGCGGGTGCGGGCCTCGTCGTCGCGACCGTGCGATCCGCGGCGGACCGCCCGCGCTGATCCGGACCCGCTCCTCCCCAGGCCGCGTCGGCGGCGCCGTGTCCGCCTCCCGAACCCGCCCCCGCCCCGTGGCGCCCAGCCGTCCTAGGGTCAGAACATGACCATCGCCGCCCGCGGGCAGACCCTCGTCGACCTCCACACCGCACCCGAGCTCCTGAGGGTGGTGAACGTGTGGGACGCCATCACGGCCGCCGCCATCGGCTCGCTCCCCGAGACGAAGGCTCTCGCCACCGCGAGCCACTCCATCGCCGCCACCTTCGGCTACGAGGACGGCGAGAGGATCCCGCTCGACCTCCACCTCGACATGATCGGCCGCATCGTCGCGGCCGTCGAGCAGCCCGTCTCCGCCGACCTCGAGTCGGGCTACGGGAACCCGGGCGAGACCGTGCGCCGCGCCATCGGCGTGGGCGTCGTCGGCGCGAACCTGGAGGACGGCATGCGCCCCCTCGACGACTCGATCCGCGCGGTCGAGGCGGCCGTCGCCGCCGCGCAGGCCGAGGGCGTGCCGTTCGCGCTGAACGCGCGCACCGACGCGTACGTGCTCGGCGGCGACCGCGATCGCTCCGACATCCTGGCGGACGCCGTCGAGCGCACGCGCGCCTACATGGCCGCGGGCGCCACGAGCGTCTTCGTGCCCGGCCCGCTCACCGAGGACGAGGTGCGCACCCTCGTCGAGGCCGTCGGCCCGCAGCGCCTCACCGTCATCGGCATCCCCGGATCCCTCTCCCCCGCGCGCTTCGAGGAGCTCGGCGTCGGCCGCATCTCCTACGGCCCGTGGACCCAGCGCGTCGCGCTCACCGCCCTGCAGGACACCGCCACGGACCTCTACGCGGGCGGCGCGCTGCCCGAGGGGACGCGGCCTCTCAACTGATGCGGTCCACCGGATCCCGGGCTCGGCCGCCGAGGCGGAGCCCGGGTCCGGCGAGCCCTGGTTGACTGCTGCCACCGCCCCCGAAGGAGCTCCCGTGACCGACACCCCCGCACCGACGCACGTCTCCGCACCCGCATCCGCCCCCCGCGCCGACATCGGCGTCATCGGCGGATCCGGCCTCTATGCCCTCCTCGACCCCGCGACCAGCACGTCGCACCGCATCGAGACGCCGTTCGGGCCCACCTCCAGCGAGGTGACGGTCGGCGAGCTCGCCGGCCGCCGCGTCGCGTTCCTCACCCGCCACGGCGCGGACCACTCGGTGGCGCCGCACCTCATCGACTACCGGGCGAACGTGTGGGCGCTCGCCTCGCTCGGGGTCGCGGCCATCGTGTCGTCGTCCGCGGTGGGCGGCGTCTCGCCGGACTACCCGCCGGGATCGCTCGTGCTCACGGACCAGCTGCTCGATCGCACCTGGGGCCGCCCCGACACGTTCTTCGACCAGGGCGTCGTGCAGCACCTCTCCGCCGCGGATCCCTTCGACCCCGAGCTGCACGCGCGCGCCGCCGCCGCGCTCGTGGAGCTCGAGGGCGGCGACCGGGCGGATCCCGCCGGGCCGCTGCGCACCTCGGGCACGGTCGTCGTGATCCAGGGACCGCGGTTCTCGACGCGCGCCGAGTCGCTCTGGTTCCGCCAGGCGGGCGCGCACATCGTCAACATGACGCAGTACCCGGAGGTCGTGCTGGCATCCGAGCTCAACATCGGCACGGTGAACCTGTCGTTCGTGACCGACGCCGACGCGGGCCTCGCGCCGCTGCCGGGCGAGCAGGGCGACGCCGTCACCGCCGACCTGGTCTTCACACGCCTCCGAGAGGCCCAGCCGCGCATCGTGCGGGCGATCGAGGCGGTCGTCCGCGCCATCCCCGACGACTACCGCGGACGGCCGCTCATCGACCCGGACGCGGTCGCGTCCGTGCTCGCGCGGCCCACCTCGGGCGCGGGCGAGACGTCGGGCGCGCGCTCGTGAGCGACGGGATCCTCCTCGTCACGGGCGGCGCGGGCTTCATCGGCGGCGCGATCGTGCAGGCCGCGCTGGCGGAGGGGCGTCGCGTGCGGATCCTCGACTCGCTGCGCGCCGACGTGCACGGCGGCGCCCCGGACATCGACCCGCGCGTGGAGCTCGTGCACGGCGACGTCACGGATCCGGACCAGGTCGCCCGCGCCCTCGACGGTGTCGACGTCGTGTGCCACCAGGCCGCGAAGGTCGGCCTCGGCGTCGACTTCCTCGACGCCCCCGACTACGTGACGACGAACGACGGCGGCACGGCCGTGCTCCTCGCCGCCATGACGCGCGCGGGCATCGACCGCCTCGTGCTCGCGAGCTCCATGGTCGTCTACGGCGAGGGCGCCTACCGGGGTGCCGACGGCCCGGTGCGCCCGCCCGCCCGCCGCGTCGCCGACCTCGACGCGGGGCTCTTCGATCCCCTCGACCGCGCGACGGGCGAACCGCTCGTCCCCGCGCTCATCGGCGAGGACGTGCCGCTGGATCCGCGCAACGTGTACGCCACCACCAAGCTCGCGCAGGAGAACCTCGCGAGCTCGTGGACCCGCGCCACCGGTGGTCGTGCGGCCGCGCTGCGGTACCACAACGTCTACGGGCCGGGCATGCCGCAGAACACGCCCTACGCGGGCGTCGCCTCGCTGTTCCGCTCGGCGCTCGCGCGCGGCGAGGCGCCGCGCGTCTTCGAGGACGGCCGGCAGCGCCGCGACTTCGTGCACGTCCGCGACGTCGCGGGCGCCAACCTCGCCGCGCTCGCCTGGACCGCCGACCGCGAGGCGGGATCCTTCCGGGCCTTCAACGTCGGCAGCGGCACCGTGCACACCATCGGCGAGATGGCCGAGGCGCTCGCCCGGGAGGCCGGCGGATCCGCGCCCGTCACCACGGGTGAGTACCGGCTCGGCGACGTGCGGCACATCACGGCGTCGTCGGAGCGGCTGCGCACGGAGCTCGGCTGGGAGCCGCGGATGACCTTCGAGGAGGGCATGCGCGAGTTCGCGACGGCGCCGCTGCGGAGCGCCGTGGTCTGAGGCGCCGACGACCCGGATACCGCCGCCGCGGTCCCGCCCGCTCCCCGCGGGTGGTAATCGCGTCGTCGACCGCGGCGCCCGGCCAGCCGGTGACCTGCCAGGTGCCCACCGCGCCGTTCGGCTGAGCGCGCCGACAGCCGTGACCGCGCCGACCGCCCACGCGGCCGACGCGGCCGACGCGGCCGACGCGGCCGACGCGATCGGCGCGATCGGCGCGATCGGCGCCGCTCAGTACTTGGCGGACTGCCCGCCGTCGATCGGCAGCACGGCCGCGTTGACGTACGCCGCGTCGTCCGAGAGCAGGAACGCGACGACCGACGAGATCTCCTCGGCCTCGCCGTAGCGCTTGGTCGGGTTGCCCTGGATGAACTCCTCGGCCGCGCCGCGCGGGTCGTCGGCGCTGATCTGCTTCATCGACGCCTCGACCATGGGGGTCCAGATGGCACCGGGCGCGATGGCGTTGACGCGGATGCCGAACTGCCCGTACTCGACGGCCGAGTTGCGGGTGAGGCCCACGACGCCGTGCTTCGCGGCCGCGTAGCCGGACTGGTTGCCGACACCGCGGATCCCGCCGACGCTGGCGGTGTTCACGACCATGCCGGCCCCCTGCTCGCGCATGACGGCGAGGACCCTCTCGAGGCCGAGGAACACGCCGCGGAGGTTGATCGCGACGACCTTGTCGAACTCCGCGGCCGTGAAGTCCTCGGTGAGGTTCTGGCGGCCCTCGATGCCGGCGTTGTTGAAGAACCCGTCGATGCGGCCGAAGCGCGCGACGGTCTGCTGCACGTACGCGTCGACGTCGGACTCCTCGGACACGTCGGCGATGACGGTGAGGACCTCGGCGTCGGGCGAGCCGGCGCGGACGGCCTCGTCGGTCGCGGCGAGGCCCTGCTCGGAGATGTCGACGAGGGCGAGGCGGGCGCCCTCGGCGGCGAGGCGGACGGCGGCGGCGCGGCCGAGGCCGGATCCTCCGCCGGTGATGAGGACGACCTTGTCGGTGAAGCGGGTGGTGGTCATGGGGTCTCCTGACGAGTCGGGGACGGCGGCCCGCGTCTCATGGGCGGAGCCACTGATCCATGCGATCGCATGGACATACCTACCGTAGGTCGGGTCCCTGGACGCGGCCTCCGCGCGCTGCCCGCAGCGTGGGCGCCTGCCGCTCCCGCCGCCACCGCACCGCGACGAAGACGATGCCCGCGAGCACGATGTGCGCGAGCACCAGCGCGATCGCGTCGGGCTCGACGAAGACGACGTCCCAGCCCGACGACGCCCAGTCCATCCCGCCCAGCACCACGCGGGTGACCGTGAGCTGCGTCCAGTGGAACGCCATCCCGATGAGGAGGGCGCCCTCCATCGGGATCCGCCGCGCGGCGACGAGCGCGAGGCCGAACAACGCGAGCTGGAGCACGTACACGACCGCGTCGTTCCCGGCGGGGATCGGCGTGAACGCGCCGGTGTCCGATCCGGCGATGGTCAGCAGGATCCAGCGGCCGGATTCGATGACGACGCCGATCGCCGGGAAGAGGGCGGTGGTGAGGAGCGTGGCCACGACGAGGCCGGCACCGTCGCGGAGGTTCGTCCACATGTACCCGCGGAGGGCGAGCTCCTCCGGGATCGCCTCGTAGAGCGCGAGGACGAGCCCGTTGAGGAGGAGGAAGCCGGCGAACGCGGCGAGGTCGACGCCGTCGACCCGGATCCAGCCGAGGAGGCCGGCCGGGACCCAGACGACCGCGCCCGTCACCGCTCCCACCCCGACGCCCAGCGCGATCGGCCGCCCGACCCGCCGCGAGAGGCCGAGGCTCGCGAGGCTCCTGCGGTCGAGCCGCCGCCGCAGGAGGACGACGGCGGGCACGACGAGCGCGGCCATCAGGACGGCCTGCAGCACGACCTCGAGGAGCAGGCCGGCACCGGTCGCCTGCACCACCGCGTCCGCGATGCCGATGGCGAGGCCGAGGCCGAGCCCGAGCACGACCCAGGCGAGCAGCGCGACCGCGACGGCGCGGATCCACGGCTGCGGGCGGCGCGTCTGCGCGTCGAGGCGCGGATCCGGCGCCCGGGTCGTCGGGTCGTCGCGACCGCCGGGAGCGGTGCGGGTGGAGGCGGAGGGGCGGGCGGATGCGGGCACGGGACTCGTCTCGTCGGCGGATCGGGGGCGGCGGGCGTCCTCACCCATGCTGGTCGCCGGGTCCCCGACGCGCGACCCCGACGGCGCCCCCCGCCTCCGGCTCCGTGAAGTCGAACACCAGCACCCCGTGAGGATCCGGCGCGAGCAGCGGCCCCACGAAGTCCGTGAACGCGGCGTGCTGCGCGTCGATGCGCGCCGGATCCGCGACGAGCGGCGCGCCGAGGTAGGTGTTGCGGTCGCCCTCCGACGAGAAGGTCAGCACGAAGCCGAGCTCGAATCCGCGGCCGACGCCCTCGGGGCTCGACTGCCGACCGGCGTGCAGCGAGCGGATGTAGGGACCGGATCCGTCCGGGTGCGGGGAATCCGCGAGCGCCCGGAAGCGCCGCTCCACCTCGTCGCGATCGGCGGGCGTCGCGCCGTCGCGGAGCCGGAACAGCACGACGTGGTGCACGAGTCCGGGGACGTGGTCGCGGGCGGTGAGCTGGGCGTCGGTGAGGGCGGGGCGGTCGTCACGGGTCATGTCCGGATCCTGGCCCGATCCGGCCGCGACGGCGCGGTCAGGAGGTGACGAGGAGCGGGACGCCGAGCGCGAGGCCGGCGACGCCGGTGGCGAGCTGGATCCACGTGCGGCGAGCGGATCCGCGGCCGGCGCGGCGCGCGACGACCACCGTGACCAGCGCGTCGAGAGCCACGAGGGCGCCGGCGACGGTCATGATCCAGGCGATGAAGGTGGTAGCCACCCGCCCAGGGTACGGGGCGCCCGCCGTGACCCGGACGGGGCCTCGTCCGGGACGATCCGCCGCCGTAGCCTGGCGGGACACGGTCGCCGCCCCGACGACGACGTCCGGGCCCACGACGAGGAGGCCGCATGATCGACCCGCTCGACGCCCCCGACGCCGCGCTGGCCCGGCGCCTGCGCGACGATCCCGAGGCCGCGCGCCGTCTCGAGGAGCTGCGACGCACCGCATACGGCCGCGACGGATCCGCCGCGCCGCTCGTCGAGGTCCCCGCCGACCTGCGTGCGCGCACCGGCTACGACGACGCCGTGCTGCCGGCCCCGCTCGTCGCGCTGCTCGCGGAGGAGGCGCGGCTCGTCGACGAGGGCGCGGCGCTGCTGGCGGCCGAGCGGCCCGCGGTCGCGGCCACGCCGGCCACGGCGGCCGAGGACGACACGGACGCCGGATCCCCCGCCGCGCCCGCGCGCCGCCGGGCCATCCGGCCGGGCCCGCTCGCCGCGATCGCCGCCGGCGCCATCGTGCTCGCGGGCCTCGGCGTCGCGTCCGCCGCGGGCGTCCTGGACGCGGGCCGCACCGCCACCTCGCCGCCGACCTCGGAGGACGTCGGCTCCGCCGTGACCTCGACCGCCACCCCGCGCGGGCAGGCGATGGGCACGCCCGACGGCCGACGCGGATCCGTCGTCCCCGACTTCACGGCCGATCCGCCCGTCCGGGTCCCGCCGACCGACGCCGAGCTGGCCGAGGGACTGCGGGTCCGCGCCGACCGGGAATGGGGCCTCGTGCTCGAGCAGCAGCCCGACGCGGTGCGGCCCGACGTCGCGACGGAGCGGGTGATCGACGACGAGGAGGACCACGCCGAGCAGCAGGTCGCCTGCCTGCGGGACGCGGGCGTCTCCGCCTACATGGAGGGCCAGGCCGGCTACACGATCACCGACGCGGATCCGGTCGCCGTCTACACGTGCTCGGTCCGCTTCCCCCTGCGCGACACCGGCGGGCGCACCGACGCCGACCTCGCCTACATCCACGACTACTACCTCTCCTTCCTCATCCCCTGCTACGCCGCGGAGGGCAGCCCCTACGAGGGCGACGTCCCCGCCGTCGAGGACTTCATCGCCGGCGTGCGCGCCGAGCGTCCCTGGACCCCGTTCCCCGACGCCATGGACGAGCGGCTGGCCGACGCGTGCCCGGCACTCCCGGCGGCGTACCGGTGACGTCCCCGCCCTCCCCCGCCGAGGCCCTGCGTCGGCGCCTGCGGGACGACCCGATGCCGCTCTCGGCGGGCGGCCCGACCATCACGTCGGCCTCCCCCTTCCGCCGCCCCACCGCCCGGGCTGCTGAGGACGCTTCTCAGCGCGGTTAGGGTGGAGGCCGTGCGCACGCCCCTCGGACCCCGGCCCGCGGCCACCGGTCCGCGATGACGGACCGGCGCACCCCCTGGGAGCCCGACGACGACGACGCGTCCCCCTTCGACCGCCCCGCCCGCCCGCGCCGCGCACGCCGGACCCGCGATGGCCGGCCCGCCGACGCCTCCTCCGCCGCGGTCGCCGCGGTCGCCCCGGCGACGGCCACCGCCACCGCCACCCGCGTCCCCGACGGCCCCCGCCACCCGCACGACCACGACGCCCCGCGCCCGGCCCGCGCCACCCCCGCGGGCCTCCGGACGGGCCTCGCGACGGGCCTCGCCCTCGTCCTCCTGCTCCTCGCGCTGCGCGCCGCCTCACCGGCGCTCGGCGACGGCGTCCTCCCCGACCGTCTCCAGGACCTCGTCACCCTGAGCGTGAGCGTCATCGTCGAGTCGCTGCCGTTCGTGATCCTCGGCATCGTGCTGTCGATCGTCGTGCAGGTCTGGGTGCCGCCCGGCGTCATCGAGCGCCGCCTGCCGCGCAACCCGTTCGCCCGCCGCGCCTGCATCTCGTTCCTGGGCATGGCGCTGCCGGTCTGCGAGTGCGGCAACGTGCCGCTCGCCCGCGGCCTGGTGGTGCGCGGGTTCACGGTGCCGGAGTCGATCACGTTCCTGCTGGCCGCGCCGATCCTCAACCCGATCACCATCATCACGACGCACGCGGCCTTCGGCTGGGACGGCTGGATCCTCGTGGCCCGCCTCGTCGGCGGCTTCCTCATCGCGAACGTGGTCGGCTGGCTGTTCAGCCTGCACCCCGAGCCCGACCGCCTCCGCACCGACGAGTTCCGCGCCGAGTGCGCGCTGCCCGACCCGCACGCGCACGGCGGCGCGCGCGTCCGGAAGTCGATCTCGCTGTTCGGCCGCGAGGCGACGACGATCATGCCGGCGCTCGTCATCGGATCCCTGCTGGCCGGCCTCATCCAGGTCGCGGTGCCGCGCGAGGTGCTCGTGACGCTCGGCGGCAGCCCGATCCTCTCGGTGCTCGCGCTCATGCTCCTGGCGTTCGTCGTGTCGGTCTGCTCCAACGTGGACGCGTTCTTCGTGCTCTCGTTCGGATCCGTGTTCCTGCCCGGCGGCATCGTCGCCTTCCTGGTCTTCGGCCCGGTCATCGACGTGAAGATGCTGGCGCTCATGCGCACCACGTACTCGACCCGCACGCTCGTGATGATCACCTCGGTCGTCGCGCTGATCAGCCTCGCGCTGGGATGGGGTGTCAATGCCATCGCCTGACGACCGGATGCTCGACGACCACGAGGCTCGGGCACCCCGCGCCCGGACCACGAGCGCCCTCCGCCGCGCCCGCGGCCGCCGTGCCGCGGGTGGCCGCGCCTCCTCCACCGTGGGCCTGGTGCTCCTCGCCGCGTGCATCGTCTCGACGCTGTGGCTCACCGTCACGGGCCAGCTCGGCCTCTACATCCACCCGCGCTACTTCGTCTTCACGGGGATCATGGCGGTCATCGGCCTCGTCGCGACCATCGCCGGGTTCGCCCTCCGCCCGGCCGAGGCGGCCGACGACCACGACCACGCGCACGACCACGACCACGACCACGACGGCGGCGGATCCCCGTCCCCCGCCGCCCGGAGCACCCTCCGCGCCCGCGTCTCCCGCGTCGCCGTCGCCGCCGTCGTCACGGTCACGGTCGTCGCCGTCCTCGTGCTCCCGCCGCGCACGCTCACCCAGAGCACCGTCACGCAGCGCGCCCTCAACTCGAGCACGGTCGCCTCCGACGCCGCGCCCGACCAGGAGCTCCTCGGCACCAGCGACTTCTCCACGCTGGGCGTCAAGGACTGGTCGCAGCTCCTCGCGCAGACCACGGACCCGACGTTCTTCACCTCGAAGTCCGTCGACATCACGGGCTTCGTGAGCGCCGATCCCGACGATCCCGACGACGTCTTCTACGTGACCCGCTTCGTCGTCACCTGCTGCGCGGTCGACGCGCAGCCCGTCGGCGTGCCCGTCTACCAGCCCGACTGGAAGTCGACGCTCCAGACCGACGAGTGGGTGCGCGTCACCGGCCCGTTCGCCTCGAACCCGAGCGCGAAGAGCCGCCAGCCGCTCGCCGTGATGCCGCAGGGCGTCGAGCCGGTCGACCAGCCCGCCGACCCCTACGTCTACTGAGCCGCCCGTGACCGACCTCCCCGCCTCCCCGCGCGCCTTCCGCCGGGCGTTCACCTCCGTGGTCCTCGTCCTCGTGCTCGCCTGCGGCGGCCTGCTCGCGGTCGCCGGCAGCCAGGGGCCGCGGCTCGTGCGCACCGACGTGGATCCGCTCGCCGTCGTGCAGCAGTCCCGGCAGCGGCTCGTGCTCGCCGCGAACCGGCCGATCCAGCCCGTCGACGCGTCGCGCATCCGGATGGAGCCCGGCGCCGACTTCACCGTCGACACGCAGGCCGACCGCGTCATCATCGACTTCACCCGCCCGCTGGCCTACGACGCGGACTACACCGTGTCGATCGACGGCGTCCAGGGCGTCGGCGGCGGCCCGGCGTCCGACCTCCGCACCGCGTTCCGCACGGGCGACCCCGGCATGTACGTGCTCGTCCGCGGCGGCGAGCAGCAGCCCGACCGGATCCTCCGGCAGAGCGTCGCCGGGACGGGCGAGGGCGCGAGCGACGTCGTGTTCCAGGCCACGAAGATCCAGGAGTACGCCGTCGTGGGGCAGTCCCTGATCGTGGCGACGCTCCAGGACGACGGCACGAACGGCCTCGTCATCGCGGCGCTCGACGGATCCGGCCAGGCCGACCTGCCGCTCCCCGGCCGCGGCGCGCTCCGCGACCTCCGCGCCGAGGACACCGGGACCACGATCGGCTTCCGCTTCACGAGCGCGGACGGCGGCCCCTTCGACGACACCCTCATGGTCGACGACGTCGGGGCGGCCGCCGCGCCCACGCCCGTCCTCGGGCTCGACGGCCAGCCGATCAGCGCGCAGGCCTGGGGCTTCGTGCCCGGGCGCCCGCAGCTCGTGGCGCACGGCCAGGACGGCGACCTGTACCTCGTGACGATCGACGGCTCGTCCCCCATCGTCCCCCTCGGCCGTCACGGCACGCTCGGCCCGTTCTCCGCGGACGGCACCCGGCTCGCGGTGACGGATCCCGGCTCCACGACGGAGATCGACCTGCGCACGGCCCAGCAGACCAGGCTGCCCACGGAGGCCGGCGGCGCCGACCTGCAGTACGACGGGGCGATCTCGTTCGTGCCCGGCGACGACGGCGCGGTGCTCCGCGTGCGCACGGCGCTGGATCCCACGACGGGCACCGCCCGGCAGCGCCTCGTCGTCGTGCGCGACGGCCGCGCGAGCGACGTCTACGTCCCCGCGGACCCGGCCACCCGCATCACGGGCCTCTCCGTCACCCCCAACGGCCGCTTCGCGGTGCTGGAGACGGTCCCGGATCCGGCGCGCGGCGCCAGCGACGACTACCCGCGGAACCCCCGCGACACGACCGTGACGACGCTCCTCGTCGAGCTCGCCACCGGCACGGTGACGCGCAGCGTCGCGGGCTTCGAGGTCACGATCGGCTGAGCTCGCGCGGACCGCAGCGGGATCGCCCCCGCACGCGCCGACGGCCCCGGCTCCCGGAGGGGAGACGAGGCCGTCGATGCGTTCTGCTGTGATCGCAGGTGGTGCTGTCCCGGGGTCGAGCCCGGGTGGGGTGCTACTTGGTGTTGACGGTGATCTTGGCGATGCCGACGACGAGCTGGTCGGTGACGGCGGTGGTGC
>NZ_JADKRR010000004.1 GCF_015351105.1 Clavibacter sp. VKM Ac-2872
ACTCTCAGCGCCGATGGTACTGCAGGGGGGACCCTGTGGGAGAGTAGGACACCGCCGGACTTAACTTGAGAATGATCGGGGAGGCCCGTCGCACATCGTGCGGCGGGCCTTCCTGCGTTAACGGGTGGTATGCCCGACGGGGGCGTCATCCTGGTCGTCTCGCGCGGTCGCGATGGTTCTCGGCCGCGTCCTCGCGCATGATCCCCTCCATGAGTGGCATCGTCCCGACATCGGCAGCCACGGGTAGTGCTCGAGCCCGGTGGATCCGTGTGAGCGCTGCGCGCGTGCGCCCCTCCCTGTCAGCCGCTTCACATCGCCGTCATAACAGGTGGCGTTATCGTCGTCACCCGTGACCGAATCCCCCGAGAACGACCGCACGCCCGGCCAGACCCGAGACGACGAGAAGGGGACTGCGCCGTCGACGTCCCCGATCCCCGGCACACCCGGCAGGCCCGGCAAGCCCGGCCCGCAGCGTCCGCGTGCCGGGTCCGGGGTCCCGCTCGGCAGGGCGTTGTCCGCAGCGCTCGTGTCCGCCGGCGTCTCCGCGATCCTCGGTCTCCTCTTCAGCGTCCTGACGCTCTTCAGCGCCAACCAGCCGGGAGCCGCGGTCCTGGTGACCCTCCTCGACTACTGGACCGTCCACACCCTGGTGGCCTTCGTGCTCCTCGCGGCGCTGGCGGGGGTCGGGATCCATCGGCGGCTCTGGACGTCCATCGTCGGATCGGTGGCCGCGGCTGTCGTCGGCGCGCTCACGGGGAGCCTCGTCGGGGCCATGGGGCAGGGGGCGACGATCTCCGGCGACATCGTGGGCCCGCTGCTGGAGACGCTCCTCGGCCTGAACCTCATGTTCGTGCTCGGGGTGTCGCTGGTGTCGATCCTCCTCGGTCGGCGTCTCTGGATCCGGCTCGGAGGATCGGGTGGCGACGAGGTCGCTCGCGAGCGCATCGCGCTCGTGCGGATCCCCTCGTCGCGGCTCGCCGAGGGCGAGCTCACGCACCTGGATCGCCGTCCCGTCGATGCCGAGCTCGCCGACCAGCAGTGGGAGCGCTACGTCCTCGCGCTCGAGGAGAGCGGGTGGTCCACCCGTGAGGTGCCGCCGGCCGACGACCACCCCGACTCCGTGTTCGTGGAGGATGCGGTCCTGGTCCTCGGCACCACCGCGGTCCTGCTGACCTCCGGGGCGGACTCCCGCCGCGGCGAGCGCACCGGAGTGGAGCGCGCGCTCGAGGACATGGACCTCGAGGTCACGTCGATCGACCTGCCCGCGACCATCGACGGGGGAGACGTGCTCGAGGTCGGGCGCACGCTCTACGTCGGGGCCAGCACGCGGACGAACGGCGCGGGGATCCAGCGCCTGCGGGAGATCGCCGTCCCCCTCGGATACTCCGTGGTGGGTGTGCCGGTCAGCAGCACGCTGCACCTCAAGTCGCAGGTCACGGCGCTGCCGGACGGCACCGTCATCGGCTACGAGCCGCTCGTGGACCAGCCGCGCCTGTTCCCGTCGTTCCTCCCGGTGCCCGAGGCGGAGGGCACGGCCGTCGTCGCGCTCGGCGGTGACACCCTGCTCCTCTCGGCCGCCGCTCCTCGCACGGCGGAGCTGCTGCGCGGGCTGGGGTACGAGATCGTCGCCGTGGACATCAGCGAGTTCGAGAAGCTCGAGGGCTGCGTCACCTGCCTCTCCGTCCGCATCGGCTGACGCCGCCACCGCGCGCGGCCGCGCGCGACATCGAGAGCCCGGCCCGCATCCTCGGATGCGGGCCGGGCTCTTGTGCATGAGGCCTGCCGTCCATAGTCTGGAGGGCTGCCTGGGGCGACCATTCACGTGGTCCATCCGTGCGGCCCACACGTGAATCGCATACGCAGCCAGGGAGGGTGTCATGACCACGACATCGACGACGCACGCACGCACGACCTCGAGCCGGATCGGCGCGGCGACCGCTCGTGCCATCCCGGCGTTCCGCGGCCTCCTCCGCTAGCGCCCGAACCCGCCCGACGCGACGCCCGGGCCCAGCGCCGGCGCATCCACCTCGTCCGCTCCACCACCCGACAGGGTCGACCTCGAACACGTCTGACGCGTGCGACCCGCCTCGCGGCCGTGCGCATCCGGGCCGGGTCGCCCGGATCCGCCCTCTCCGCTCCTCCGTCCCGCCGGGCGCCAGCCCTGCCCGCATCACCCGCACCACCACCCTGATCCTCCGTCGCGCATGTCCACGCGCGCGCACCCGCAGAGCATGTCCGGCCGCGCGTCGGCCGACTACAGAAGGAATGACACGTGTCCACCTCCCCGCCCGCATCGCCCGACCAGGCGCCGTCCGAGCGGCACGGCCCCCGGCCCGGCACCATCGCCGTGCTCATGCGGCTGCTGCCGTTCGCGCGGCCCGCCATGCCCAGCATCATCGCGGGCATGGTGGTCGCGCTCGTCGGCTCGCTGCTGTCGCTCGTGATCCCGCAGATCCTCCGCGGGCTCGTCGACGGACCGCTCGGCGACGGCGACGCCGCTGCCGTGGTGCCCGCCGTCCTCCTCATCCTCGGGCTCGGGATACTCGAGGCCGCCATGATCGCCCTCCGCCGGTGGTTCGTCCTGAAGCCGGGAACGCTGATGGAGGCGGACATGCGGAACGCGTTCTACCGGAAGCTGCAGCGGCTGCCGGTGGAGTTCCACGACCGGTGGCAGAGCGGCCAGCTGCTGTCGCGCATGGTCAGCGACCTGAACCTCATCCGCCGGTGGATGGCGTTCGGCCTCGTGCTGTTCATCGTCAACATCCTCACGATCCTCGTGGGCATCGGCTTCCTGGTGTCCATCGACTGGCGCCTCGGCCTCGGCTTCCTCGTCTGCTCCATCCCGCTGTGGGTCTACGGCTACCTCTTCGAGCAGAAGTACTCCTCGGTGGCGCGACTGAGCCAGGACCAGTCCGGCGACCTCGCCACGAGCGTCGAGCAGTCGGTGCACGGGATCCGCGTGCTCAAGGCGTTCGGACGCGGCAAGCACATGCACGACGCGTTCGCCGAGCAGGCGGAGGAGCTCCGCGGCACGGAGATCAAGAAGGCGAAGGCCATCGCCGGCATCTGGCTGTGGCTGCTGCTCGTGCCCGACCTGACCTTCGCGCTCGCGCTGCTCGGCGGCGTGCTGCTCGCGGCAGGAGGGCAGATCTCGGTGGGCGACCTCGTGGCGTTCTTCGCGACCGCCGCGGTGCTGCGGTGGCCCATCGAGTCGGTGGGCTTCCTGCTCTCCATGACCTTCGACGCGCGGACGGCCGTCGACCGGTACTTCGAGGTGATGGACGAGGAGGACGTGATCACGGATCCCGCGACGCCCGTCCGCATCCAGGAGCCGCGCGGGCACCTCGTCTTCCGCGGCGCGCGCTTCCGGTACCAGGACGCCGTCGCGGGTCAGCCCGACCTCATCGACGGGGTGGACCTCGACATCCAGCCCGGCGAGACGATGGCGCTCGTGGGGATCACCGGCTGCGGCAAGTCCACGCTGACGGCCCTCACGACCCGCCTCTACGACGTGACCGGCGGCAGCGTCGAGCTGGACGGCGTGGACGTCCGCGACCTGGGGCTCGAGGAGCTGCGCAGCCGCATCGCCATGGCGTTCGAGGACGCGACGCTGTTCTCCTCGAGCGTCCGCGACAATGTGCTGCTCGGTCGTGCCGACCTCGCCGACGGCGGGCCCGAGGCGGAGCGCGTGCTGCAGGAGGCGCTCGACATCGCGCAGGCCGGCTTCGTGCGGGACCTGCCCGACGGCGTGGAGACGACCGTCGGCGAGGAGGGGCTCAGCCTCTCCGGCGGACAGCGGCAGCGGCTCGCGCTCGCGCGGGCGGTCGCGGCGGCGCCGGACGTGCTGGTCCTCGACGACCCGCTCTCGGCGCTCGACGTCGACACGGAGGCGCTCGTCGAGGCGGCATTGCGCCGCGTGCTCGCATCCACCACCGCGCTGATCGTGGCGCACCGCCCCTCGACCGTGATGCTCGCGGACCGGGTGGCGCTCATGCAGGACGGCCGCATCACCGCGGTCGGCCGGCACTCCGACCTGCTCGCCACGAGCGAGCACTACCGGTTCGTCATCTCGAGCCTGGACGTGGAAGGGAACACCGTGCGCGAGGAGGCCTCAGCATGAGCGTCACCGGAGTCACCGGCGAGGAGAGGGACGACTTCTCCCGCGCCGAGAGCAAGCAGATCCGCCAGCGCTCGACGCGGCTGCTCGTCAGCACCATCCAGCCGGTCAAGCGGACGCTGATCCTCACGGCGGCGACGATCCTCGTGGCCACCGCCGCGAACGTCGCCGGCCCCGCCCTCATCGGCGTCGGCCTCGACCGCGCGCTGCCGTCGCTGCTGGGCACGGGCGACGCCACGCTGCTCGCGCTCGTCATCGGGGCCTACGTCCTGGTCGCGATCACGGGCGCCGTGCTGGTGGCGAAGTACCAGGTCATGTCGGCGCGCATCGCGCAGGAGATCCTCCTCGACCTCCGCAAGCGCATGTTCCTGCACACGCAGAAGCTGAGCCTGGAGTTCCATGAGACCTACACGTCCGGTCGGATCATCTCCCGCCAGACGAGCGACCTCGACTCGATCCGGGAGCTGCTGAACGGCGGCATCAACCAGCTCGTGCAGGGCGCCCTCTACATGGCGTTCACCGCGATCGCGCTGTTCTCGTTCGACTGGGTCTCCGGCCTCGTGCTGCTCGCGGCGCTCGTGCCGCTGTTCTTCCTGAGCCTCTGGTTCGCGGTGAAGTCGCAGGCGCTGTTCCGGCAGACGCGCGTGAAGTCCGCGCGGCTGATCGTGCACTTCGTGGAGACCATGACGGGCATCCGCGCCGTGAAGGCCTTCCGCAAGGAGAAGCGCAACGCGGAGGAGTTCTCCGAGCACGTGGAGGGCTACCGCGACACCAACATGCGCGTGATCCAGGTGTTCGGCATATTCGACCCGGGCCTCATCCTCATCGGCAACATCACGGTCGCCGTCGTGCTCCTGGTGGGCGGGCTCCGGGTCGCGGACGGGCAGCTCGGGATCGGCGCGCTGCTCGCGGTCGTGCTCTACACGCGCCAGTTCTTCGGGCCGGCACAGGACATGGCGATGTTCTACAACAGCTACCAGTCGGCGTCGGCCGCGCTCGAGAAGATCTCGGGCGTGCTCGAGGAGGAGCCGAGCGTGCCGGATCCCGTGCAGCCGGTCGACCTGTGGGAGTCCACGGGCCACGTCTCCTTCGAGGGCGTGGAGTTCGGCTACGGCGCGGGGAAGACGATCCTGCCGCGCTTCGACCTCGACATGCCGGCGGGGCAGACCATCGCGCTCGTCGGATCCACGGGCGCCGGCAAGACGACGCTCGCGAAGCTCATCTCCCGGTTCTACGACCCGTCGGACGGGCGAGTGGCGCTCGACGGGATCGACCTCCGCGACCTGCACCCGAAGGACCTGCGCCGCGCCATCGTCATGGTGACGCAGGAGGCGTACCTGTTCTCCGGATCCGTCGCCGACAACATCGCGATCGGCAAGCCCGACGCGACCCGGCGCGAGGTCCGGGAGGCGGCGGAGGCCGTGGGGGCGCACACCTTCATCGAGTCGCTGCCCGACGGCTACGACACCGACGTGAACAAGCGCGGCGGTCGGGTGTCGGCGGGGCAGCGCCAGCTGATCTCGTTCGCGCGGGCGTTCCTCGCGGACCCAGCGGTGCTCATCCTCGACGAGGCGACGAGCTCGCTCGACATCCCGAGCGAGCGGCTCGTGCAGCAGGGCCTCACGACGCTGCTCGCGGACCGGACGGCGATCATCATCGCGCACCGGCTCTCGACCGTCGCGATCGCGGACCGCGTGCTCGTGATGGAGCAGGGGCGGATCGTGGAGGACGGGACGCCGGAGTCGCTCATCCAGGGCACCGGCCGGTTCTCGCAGCTGCACGCCGCGTGGCGGGAATCGCTGGTCTAGCGCCGTCGCACGACCGCGGCCCGGGTGCTCCTCCGCAGGGACGCACCCGGGCCGCGTCGCGTCCGGGGCACCCCGCTCAGAGGTCGACCGCGGGGGAGCCCTTCGGCAGCCACGCGTGCACCGCGTCGCCGTCCGCGGCGGCCAGCCAGCCGTCGCCGCACGTCATGGTCGCGGCGGGGGAGGGATCCGGCCACCAGGTGTCCTGCACGGACGGCGCGGGGGCGTCGGCAGGCGCGGCGGAGCAGCCCAGCCGGTCGGCGGGCGTCGCCGATCGGAACTCGAGGATCGCACCGTCGCCGCGGAGCGAGGCCTTGATGCGGACGTCCGTCGCGTCCGCGGGGATCCAGGCCGGGATCCGGCCGTCGGCATCCGCGGCCGTGGCGTAGACGCGCGCGTCCGCCGGGGTGGTCATGCCGCCGACGGCGCTCGCGGCACCGCAGCCGCTGAGGGGCAGCGCGAGGGCGATCGCGAGGGGGGCGGCGACGAGGGGGCGGGCGGACGGGCGACGGGGCATGATCCCAGTCCAGCCGAGCGGGCGGCGCCGCGCATCGGCCGCGAGGCCCCTGCCGTGGTCCGGCAGCATGATCCGCGCTCGGCCGCGAGGGGGACGGACGGCGGACGGGCCGTCAGCGGGTCACGGGAACCAGCGGGCTGCCTCGAGGTCGACGCGGTACCCGGCGTCGGTGGGGGCGTCGACGAGCGGGGTGCCCTCGGCCTCGTAGCGGGGCCGCGCCTCATCGGCGAGCCCGGTCGGCGGGTGCCCGCCCGCCCGGAGCACCCGCCACCAGGGGAGCCCGGCGCCGTGGTAGCGCAGCACCATGCCCACGGCACGGGCGCCGCGGCGCCCGAAGACGGCGGCGACGTCGCCGTAGGTCATGACGCGGCCCGAGGGGATCTCGGCCACGACCTCGAGCACGCGGTCGGTGAACTCGCCCGGGGTGGCGAAGACGGCCACGCGCTAGAGCGCCAGCGCGCCGATGGCCTCGCCGTACTGGGTCTCGCCGATGACCTCGAAGCCGACGTGGGTGAAGAACTCCTCGGGGCCGTCCTCGCCGGGCTCCCACACGACCGTGAGCCGGTCGAAGCCGCGCGAGCGCGCCTCGTCCGCGAGCGCGAGCACCGCGAACCGGCCCACGCCGTGGCCCTGCGCGTCGGCGTCGACGTTGATGCGCCAGATGCAGCTGCGGAAGATCTCCTCGCTGGCCTCGGGGTCGAAGTTGCCCATGATGAAGCCGACGACCTCGTCGTCCTCCACGACCACGCGCGGCCAGGCGGTGGTGGGGTTGACGTAGGCCTCGGCGATGGAGTGCGACACGGGGGCGACGTAGTTCTCCTGCCCCGGCTTGAGCGTCAGCGTGTTGGCCGCCACGATCGTGCGGGCGCTCAGCTCTTCCAGTGTCATGTCGCTCATGGGCTCAGGGTATCGGGCGGGCCTCCGTCGAGCCAGGTGTCCCGGGCCGGGCCGCGAGGTGGCGCCGGCAGCCGCTCCGGGAGCGGGGATCCGGCCCGGACCCGCCGATGTCTCGATGTCGAGAGACCGGGCCCGCCGGGTAGGCTGGCCCACGGATCCACCGGCGACGAGCCGGACCCGGCGCGCGCCGACGGAGACGCGCACCGGAGGCGACCGACGAGCATGAGGAGGACTTCGTGGAGAAGATCAAGGTAGAGGGGACCGTCGTCGAGCTCGACGGCGACGAGATGACGCGCATCATCTGGCAGTCCATCAAGGACACGCTCATCCACCCGTACCTCGACATCGACCTCGAGTACTACGACCTGGGCATCGAGAAGCGCGACGAGACCGACGACCAGATCACGATCGACGCGGCCAACGCCATCAAGAAGCACGGCGTCGGCGTCAAGTGCGCGACGATCACGCCCGACGAGGCGCGCGTCGAGGAGTTCGGCCTGAAGAAGATGTGGCGCTCGCCGAACGGCACCATCCGCAACATCCTCGGCGGCACGATCTTCCGCGAGCCCATCATCATCAGCAACATCCCGCGCCTCGTGCCCGGCTGGAACAAGCCGATCATCGTCGGCCGCCACGCGTTCGGCGACCAGTACCGCGCCACCGACTTCCGCTTCGAGGGCGAGGGCACGCTCACGATGACCTTCACGCCGAAGGACGGCTCGGAGCCCCAGCAGTTCGAGGTCTTCCAGAGCCCCGGATCCGGTGTCGCGATGGGCATGTACAACCTCGACGACTCGATCCGCGACTTCGCGCGCGCGTCCCTCTCCTACGGCTTGGCCCGCAACTACCCCGTCTACCTCTCCACGAAGAACACGATCCTCAAGGCTTACGACGGCCGCTTCAAGGACCTGTTCCAGGAGGTCTTCGAGGCCGAGTACGCCGACCAGTTCGCCGCCGCGGGCCTCACCTACGAGCACCGCCTCATCGACGACATGGTCGCCGCCTCGCTCAAGTGGGAGGGCGGCTACGTCTGGGCCTGCAAGAACTACGACGGCGACGTGCAGTCCGACACCGTCGCGCAGGGCTTCGGCTCGCTGGGCCTCATGACGAGCGTGCTCACCACGCCCGACGGCAAGGTCGTCGAGGCGGAGGCCGCGCACGGCACCGTCACGCGCCACTACCGCCAGCACCAGCAGGGCAAGCCCACGTCGACGAACCCCATCGCGTCGATCTACGCCTGGACCCGGGGCCTCGCGCACCGCGCCAAGCTCGACGGCAACGACGCGCTGAAGACGTTCGCGGACACCCTCGAGGACGTCGTCATCACGACGGTCGAGAGCGGCAAGATGACGAAGGACCTCGCGCTCCTCGTCGGTCCCGACCAGCCGTACCAGACGACCGAGGAGTTCCTCGCGTCGCTGGCGGACAACCTGCAGACGCGCCTGGCCTGATCCCGCGGGCGTCATCGCGACGCCGCCGCACGCCGAGAGGCCCCGCCCCCGAACCGGGGGCGGGGCCTCTCGCATGCCCGGATGCGCATCGCGTGTGCAGAGGGCCGACGCAGGCTGTCGCTTCCTCCCTACGGTTCTGCCCATCGCGTCGACGACGCGACTCCGCGACGGGGGCTCGCGCGTGCTGCGCGTCTCGGGCCCCGCGGATCCACGAGCCGGTCGATGCCGGCGACAGGGGGGAACAGCCATGCCCATCCATCGAGACCCGCTCCGTCCGGACCGGAGGCGCCGCCTGCGTGCCGGCCGTCCGCTCGCGGCCTGCGCCCTCGCGTTCGCGCTCGTCGCCGCCGGCACGACCACCGCCACCGCGGAGGACGCGCCGATCGCGACCATCCCCGTCGCCGCCACGGACGGCAGCTACCTCGTGACCCTGCGGGACCAGCCCGCCGCGTCCTACGACGGCACCCTCGACGGGCTCGCGCCTACGCGGGTCGACTCCGGCGCCCGCCTCGACGCGCAGTCGGACGCCGTGCAGCGCTACTCCGACCACCTCACCCGGCTCCAGGACTCGGCCGCGAGCGCGGCGGGGGTCACCCCGACCAACCGGTACTCCCTCACCGTCAACGGCTTCTCGGCCAAGCTGACGGCGGAGCAGGTCCAGGCGCTCGGCCACGATCGCGACGTCCTCAGCGTCGAGCCCGACGAGACCCTGCACCCCATGTCCACTCCCGACTCCCGCTTCATCGGCCTCGAGGGCGACGGCGGCCTGTGGTCGAAGGTGGGCGGTGCCGACGAGGCAGGCAAGGGTACGGTGATCGGCGTCATCGACACCGGCATCGCCCCGGACAGCCCCTCGTTCGCCGGGAAGCCCCTCGGGTCCACGCCCGGGGCGGATCCGTACCGCGACGGCTCCCGCATCGACTTCCGCAAGGGCGACGGCACCGTCTTCCACGGGACGTGCCAGGCGGGCGACGGCTTCGCGGCCGACGACTGCTCGACCAAGATCGTGGGCGCGCGCGCGTTCGAGTCGGGCCGGGCGGCGACGGACCGTCCGATCGGGCCGCAGGAGAAGGTGTCCCCTCTCGACACGGACGGCCACGGCAGCCACACCGGGAGCACGGCCGCGGGCGACGCGGGCGTGGCGGCGACCGCGGGCACCGTCCAGGAGACCATCGCCGGGATAGCCCCCGCCGCGAAGATCGCGGCCTACAAGGTGTGCTGGGACGGGCCGGACCCGTCGAAGGAGACGGACGACGGCTGCGAGACGTCGGACATCGTCGCCGGGATCGAGCAGGCCACGGCGGACGGCGTCGACGTGATCAACATGTCGCTGGGCGGCCCGCCGAAGGCGGAGGACACGTTCCAGCGCGCCCTGCTCGGTGCGGCGGACGCCGGGATCTTCGTCGCGGCGGCGGGCGGCAACAGCGGCCCCGACGCCGGCTCGGTCACGAACATCGAGCCGTGGGTCACCACCGTCGCGGCCAGCAGCGTGCCGCGCAACTACTCCGGGACGGTCACCCTCGGCAGCGGAGCGGCCTTCGCCGGCGCCTCCGTGACCGTGGGATCGCCCGTGTCCGGGCCCCTCGTGCGCGCGGTGGACTCCGGGGTGACGGGCGCCACGTCCCCCGAGCTGTGCGGTGCCGGGACGCTGGATCCCGACAAGGTGCGCGGCCGCATCGTGCAGTGCGACCGGGGCGTGGTGAACCGCATCGACAAGAGCGCCGAGGTCAAGCGCGCGGGCGGCATCGGCATGGTGCTCACCAACGTCAAGCCCGACTCCCAGGACCTCGACCTCCACACCGTCCCCACGGTGCACGTCGACGTCGACGCTCGGCAGGCCATCGTCGACTACGCGGCGAAGGCCGGGGCCACGGTGACCCTGACGGACGGGAACACGACGGGCGTCGAGCGCCCCGCGCCGCAGGTCGCGGGATTCAGCTCCCGTGGCGCCGCCGAGGCGGTCGACGGCGGCGACACCATCAAGCCCGACATCACCGCGCCGGGCGTGGGGATCCTCGCCGCGGTCAGCGACAAGGGCGGCAAGCCCGCCTTCGCCCCGGAGTCGGGCACGTCCATGGCCTCACCGCACATCGCCGGGTTCGCGCTCGTCTACCTCGGCGTCCACCCGAAGGCGTCGCCGGCCGAGGTCAAGTCGGCGCTCATGACGACCGCGACCGACACGCTCGACGCGAACGGCAAGGCCGCCACGGATCCGTTCGCCCAGGGAGCGGGGCAGATCGCGCCGGACCGGTTCCTGACCCCCGGCCTCTACTACCCGAGCGGCGCGAAGGACTGGGCCGGCTACGCCGCGGCCACGGGCCTCGCGCTGCCGCACCCGGTGGCGCCGGTGGCGCCGTCCCAGCTGAACCTGCCGAGCATCGGCGTCGGGAAGCTCATGGGGTCCACGACCGTGACGCGCACCGTGACCTCGCTGACCGCGGGCACGTGGACGGCCTCCGTGCAGGGCGTGTCGCAGGCCGACGTGAAGGTGACGCCGGCGCGGCTGACGTTCACGGCCCCGGGACAGACGAAGTCCTTCCAGGTGCGCATCACCGCGAAGCGCGGTGCGCCGTCCGACGCGTGGTCGACCGGTTCGCTCACCTGGAGCGGCTCCGCCGGCACCGTCCGCAGCCCCATCGCGGTGCGGCCCACCGCGATCGTCGCCCCGGCGTCGGTCGACGGCACCGGCACGAGCGGCAAGGTCGACGTGTCGGTCGACGCGGGCATCACGGGGCGGATCCCGCTCACGGCCGCCGGGCTCGCGCCCGGCGAGCTGCTGAGCGACGGCGGCACCGGCCCCCACTCCGGCAAGGTCACCGCCACCGAGGCCGACGGGGCCGAGATCACGGTGAAGGCGGGCGAGAAGGCACTGGTCCTCGAGGCGGCGCCGGTCGACGGCGCGTCCGACCTCACCCTGTACCTCCAGAAGGTGGGCAAGAGCGAGGACGACCTGAAGCTCATCAGCCTGCAGCAGACGTCCTCGCTGTCGGAGCGCATCGTCGTGCCGGCGCCGGAGGCGGGCGACTACATCGTCGGCGTGGAGGCATCGAAGCTCGCGGGTTCGGCGACGAGCGTCGACTACGACCTCACGCGGTACGACGTGCAGGGCGCGGGCGGGGACGGATCCTTCGCGGTCTCGCCGGCCCAGCTCCCCGTCACCGCGGGGAAGAAGGCGACCTACACGGCCTCGTGGTCGGGCCTCGCCGCCGGCAAGTCGTACGTCGGGCTCGTGAGCTACGGCGGGACCACCGCCACCACGCTCGTGGACGTCACGACGCCCGCGGCCTCCGCGGCTCCCGTCGCGACCGCGGCTCCCGCCATCACGGGCACGCCGGACGTCGGGCAGACGCTCACGGCGTCGACGGGGGCGTGGACGCCGCAGGGCGTCACGCTGGCGACGCAGTGGCTGTCGAACGGCACGCCGATCGCCGGGGCGACGGGATCCACGTTCCGCGTGACCCCCGCGGTCGCGGGCACGGCGCTGGCCGTCCAGGTGACGGCCACCGCGTCCGACGGGCAGACGGGCGTCGCCACGAGCCCGACCGTCACCGCGCGGGACGTCGCCACGGTGCACCTGCAGGCGACGCACCCGCGGGGCGCGGCGAGCGGGAGCGTGCACGTGCAGGTGTCGGTGACGTCGGCCGCGAAGCAGGCCGCCACCGGGGTGGTCCGGGTGACCGTGGACGGCGCGGAGCACGACGTGCCGCTCGACGGCTCCGGCAACGGGTGCGCTGACCTCACGGGCATCGCACCGGGGACCCACACGGTGCAGGCGACCTACGCGGGCGACAACCTCGTCGGCGGGGGCACGAGCCGCGCGCAGAGGATCGTCGTGAGCTGATCGCGCGGAGCGCGCGAGCGACCACAGGAGGGCGGGTGCCGGACGGCACCCGCCCTCCGTCGTGCGCGCGGCGCCCGGCCCCTACACGGGAGAGGAGGCCCGTACCTGAAAGCCATCCGTGCGTCAGGCGGTGGGCGATGCGGTGGACGACCCGCGACCGGCTCGGGGTGGCTGCCATGGTGGGGATCCGCCGCCGGCCGCAACTGTTACACGGCGGTAACACCGATCCGTTCTCAGGGCGAATGCCCGGGGTATGTTGAGGATTCGCGCGTGTCGCAAGGGGTACGCGCGGGCCACTCATCCCCTCTCGAAGGACGTGTTCGTGATCCCACGCTCCCCCCGGCTCCGCTCGGAGTCCGACCGCGCATCATCCCTGCGCAGGGCGACGGCCTCCGTCGCCGCCACCGCCCTCGTCGCCGCCGGCCTCGTCACGTTCGGAGCAGCAGGGGCCATGGCGGCCCCGGCGCCGACCGTCGCCAAGCAGGCGGCCGACCTCGAGGACGGCCGCTACATCGTGACCCTCGCGGACGACGCCGCCGCGACCTACCAGGGCGGCGTCTCCGGACTGGCCGCCACCGAGGCCCGCTCGGGAACGCAGCTCGACGCGGGATCCGCCCCCGTCGAGCGCTATACCGACTACCTCGAGGGACAGCAGCAGGATGTGGCCGCCAGCGTCGGCGCCGACATCGACTACTCGTACTCCCTGACGGTCAACGGCTTCTCGGCCGACCTCACCGCCGAGCAGGCCGCGGCGCTCTCGAGCGACCGGAAGGTCCTGAGCGTCGAGCCCGACCGGATCTACCACCCCACCTCCACCCCGGCCGCCGACTTCCTGGGCCTCACGGGCCCCGAGGGTGTGTGGGCGAAGACGGGCGGCCAGGAGGACGCGGGCGAGGGCGCCGTCATCGGCGTCATCGACACCGGCATCGCTCCCGAGAACCCCGCGTTCGCGGGCGAGCCGCTCGGCACCGCGGCGGGCGACGCGCCCTACCGCGACGGATCCACGATCCGCTTCGACAAGGGCGACGGCACCCCGTTCACCGGCGTCTGCCAGACCGGCGAGCAGTTCGCCGCGGACGACTGCAGCACGAAGATCGTCGGCGCCCGCTACTTCGTGGACGGCTTCGGCAAGGCGAACATCGGCAACGCGTCGACGGGCGAGTACGTCTCCCCGCGCGACGGCGACGGCCACGGTTCGCACACCGCGTCCACCGCGGCGGGCGATGCCGGCGTGGAGGCGACCATCGACGGCAACCCGCTCGGCGAGATCTCGGGCGTCGCGCCCGCGTCGAAGATCGCCGCGTACAAGGTCTGCTGGTCGGGCCCCGACAACTCCGTGCAGACCGACGACGGCTGCGCAGGCGCCGACCTGGTCGCCGCCATCGAGCAGGCCACGGAGGACGGCGTCGACGTCATCAACTACTCCATCGGCGGCGGATCCGCGGAGACCACGTTCTCCGCGACCGACGCGGCGTTCCTGGGCGCTGCCAGCGCGGGCATCTTCGTCTCCGCCTCCGCGGGCAACTCCGGCCCCGACGCCTCCACCCTCGACAACGCGTCGCCGTGGATCACCACGGTCGCCGCGAGCACGGTCGCGGGCAACTTCGAGGCCACCGCGAAGCTCGGCGACGGGCAGCAGTTCGCGGGCTCGTCCATCACGGTGACCGAGCCGGTGACGGGCGCGTTCGTCACGGCGGCCTCCGTCGCGGTGGCCGGCGCGGTCACGCCGGCCCTCTGCGGCCCCGGCGTGCTGGATCCGGCGAAGGCCGCGGGGAAGATCGTGCTGTGCGAGCGCGGCACGTTCGACCGGGTCGCGAAGTCGGCCGAGGTCGAGCGCGCGGGCGGCATCGGCATGGTGCTCGTGAACCCGACGCCCAACTCGATCGACGCCGACACGCACTCCGTGCCGACCGTCCACCTCGACGCCGACGTCTACGCCGCGGTCTCCGCGTACGCGGCCACGCCCGGCGCGACCGTCACCCTCGTGCCGGGCAACACGACGGGCGTCTCCGCCCCGACCCCGCAGGTCGCGGGCTTCAGCTCGCGCGGCCCGGTCCTCGCGGACGGCAGCGACATCCTCAAGCCCGACGTGACGGCGCCCGGCGTCTCGATCATCGCGGCGACGAACAACGCCGAGGGCGAGGAGCCGACCTTCGCGCTCCTCTCCGGCACCTCGATGGCGGCCCCGCACGTGGCTGGCCTCGCGCTGCTGTACCTGGGCGAGCGTCCGAACGCGTCGGTGTCCGAGATCAAGTCCGCGCTCATGACGACCGCGTACGACACGAAGGACGCGGACGGCGGCACGGTGACGGATCCCTTCACCCAGGGCGCCGGCCACGTCGACCCGACCCGCTACCTCGACGCGGGCCTGCTGTACCTCAACGACCGCAGCGACTGGGTCGCGTACCTCGTGGCCCTCGGGTACGGCACGGGCGTCGACCCCGTCGACCCGTCGGAGCTCAACCTGGCGAGCATCGCGATCGGCACCCTCACGGGCTCCGAGACCGTGACGCGCGAGGTCACCTCGACGGGCCCCGGCACCTACACCGCCAGCGTGCAGGGCCTCGCGGGCGTCCAGGCTGACGTCACGCCGTCCACGCTCGAGTTCACCGAGGCGGGCCAGACGAAGTCGTTCGAGGTGGCGTTCACGCGCACCACGGCGACGGTCGACGAGTACGCCACCGGGTCTCTCACCTGGACGAGCGCCGACCACGTCGTGCGCAGCCCCGTCGCCGTCAACCCCGTCTCCATCGCGGCCCCGGCCGAGGTGGACGGCACCGGGATCGACGGATCCGTGGACGTCACGGTCACGCCCGGGGCCACCGGGCCCGTCGCGCTGACCGCCGAGGGCCTCGCCCGCGGCGTCGTGATCCCCGATCCGAAGGACGCCTCGTCGCCGTACACCGGCTCCGGACCCGCGAAGACCTCGGCGACCTACACGGTCACCGTGCCGGAGGGGCAGCTGGCCACGCGGATCGACCTCGACTCCGCGGACGACGCCGCCGACCTCGACCTCACGGTGACGCACGTCGCCGACGGGACGACGTCGACGTACACGTCGGCCACCGCGTCGGCCGACGAGTCCGTGACCATCGAGACGCCGGCCCCCGGCGACTACGTGGTCAAGGTGGACGTGTTCTCGATCCCCGCGGGCGCGACGGCGGCGTCGTACACGGTCACGCAGTTCGACCTGTCCACGACGACGGACGATGGCGCCTTCACGGTGTCCCCGAGCCCGATCGACGCGGTGCAGAGCCGACCGGCCACCTACACGGCCTCGTGGCGCGACCTCGCCCCCGAGACCGCGTACCTCGGCCGCGTGGCGTACTCGGGCTCCGGCTTCACGACCTACGTGCGCGTCGAGTCCGGCCCGATCCCGGCCCCGGTCGCGACCGCGCCGCCCGTGATCACCGGGACCCCCGTCGCCGGCCAGACGCTCACCGCGTCGCCCGGCACCTGGGACCAGGAGGGCCTGAAGTACTCGTACCAGTGGTACGCGGACGGCAAGGCGCTCGCCGGCCAGACGCGCGCGACCTACAAGGTGTCGCCGTCGGTCTCGGGCAAGTCGATCACCGTCGTCGTGACGGCGAAGCCGGCCGAGGGCCCCACGGGCACCGCGACGAGCGAGCCCGTCGTGGTCAAGCTGGCGAGCACCGTGACGGTGAGCGTCAAGCCGCCCGTGCTGACGAGCGCGCAGAAGGCCGTCGTCACGGTCAAGGTCGACAGCACGGCGAAGGCGGCGCCCACGGGCACCGTCACCGTCCAGGTCGGCGCGGACGCGTTCGAGGTCACCCTCGACGCGGCGGGCGCCGGCCGCGTCGAGCTGCCGGCGTACGCGAAGGGCCGGTACGCGGTCACCGCGACGTACGCGGGCGACACGGCGAACGCGGCGAAGACCAGCGCGCCGAAGTACCTCTACGTGAGCCGCTGATCCGGCTGATGTAGCGAGAGACCGCGGAGGGGCGGGTGCCTGCCGGCACCCGCCCCTCCCGGCGTCCGGGCCCGGTGCGGGCCGGCGCGCGTCAGCGGAAGATGATCGTGCGCGCGCCGTCGAGCAGCACGCGGTGCTCCGCGAACCAGCGCACGGCCTGCGTGAGGGTGCGCGACTCCTCGTCCTGGCCGATCGCCATGAGCTCGCGGGCGCTGCGCGAGTGGTCGACCCGCACGACGTTCTGCTCCACGATCGGGCCCTCGTCGAGGTCGCTCGTGACGAAGTGGGCGGTCGCGCCGATGAGCTTCACGCCGCGCGCGTGCGCCTGCTTGTAGGGGTTCGCGCCCTTGAAGCCGGGCAGGAAGGAGTGGTGGATGTTGATGATCCGCCCGCTGAGCCGCGCGCAGAGCTCGGGGGAGAGGATCTGCATGTAGCGCGCGAGCACCACCAGCTCGATGTCGTGCTCCTCGACCGCGCGGATCACGCGCTCCTCGAAGGCCCGCTTCGACGCGTCGTCCGTGACGGGCACGTGCTCGAACGGCACGCCGTAGAAGCCCGCGAGGTCGGCGAGCCGGTCGTGGTTGCTGAGCACGAGCGGGATCTCGACGGGCAGCTGCCCCGCGCGCTGCCGGAACAGGAGGTCGTTCACGCAGTGCTCGGCGGTGGATCCCAGCACGAGCGTCCGCAGCGGCCGGCCCACCTCGTCGAGGTGCCAGGTGGCGTCGTAGCGCTCGACCACGGCGGAGAGGGCGTCGGCCAGCCGGTCGTCGTCGGCGGCGCTCTGGATCTGCAGGCGCATGAAGAACCGGCCCGTGTCGGCGCTCGAGAACTGCTGCGACTCGGTGATGTCGCCGCCGGCCTCGACGATGGCGCCCGCGATGGCGTGCACGATGCCCGGGCGGTCGTCGCAGGAGAAGCTGAGGACGCGGTGCGGCGGGCGCGCGCGGGTGGCCTGGTCGGTCATCCGTCTAGGCTATTGCCTGGCTGCGCGGATCCCGCCGGCCCCGGGAGCACTCCCGCCGTCACGTCCCCTCAGGTCCCATGACGAACACCTCCCCCATATTCCTGCCCGACCTCGAGCGCGCCGAGCGCGCCGGCCGCCGCCGTACGCGGCCCGGGATCGACCCGTCGTTCCGGTTCCCCTGGGTCGGGATCCTCACGCTCGCCGCGTGCGTGTTCCTCAGCGTCACGAGCGAGATGCTGCCCACGGGCCTCCTCAGCGAGATGAGCGGCGACCTCGGCGTCGACGAGTCGCGCGTGGGCCTGCTCGTCTCGGTGTTCGCGGTCGCGGTGGTCGTCTCCAGCGCGCCGCTCGCGGCCCTCACCCGACGGGTCCCGCGGCACGCGCTGCTGCTCGCGGTGCTCGCGGTCTTCGCGACGAGCAACCTCCTCACGGCGCTGGCGCCGACCTTCGAGCTCGTCACGGCGACGCGCGTGCTCGGCGGGCTCGCGCACGGCCTGTTCTGGGCGGTCGTCGGCGCGTACTCGGCGCACCTCGTGCCGCCCGCGCTCATCGGCCGGGCGGTCGCGCTCACGGTCGGCGGCGGCAGCCTCGCGTTCGTGCTCGGCGTGCCGCTCGGCACCGCGGCCGGGCAGGCGTTCGGCTGGCGGGCGGCGTTCGCGGGGATCGGCGTGCTCACGCTCCTGGGGATCCTGCTCGTGTGGCGGTTCCTGCCGGCGGTCGGGCGGCCCGCACGCGAGGTGCCCGCCGACGCGCCCGCCGGCGGACGCGTCGGGATGCGGCAGCGCATGGCCGGGCAGGGCCTCGGCGGCGTGCTCCTCGTGTGCCTCACGGCGATGGTCATCATGATCGGCCACTACGGCCTCTACACGTACGTCGACCCGTTCGTCACGCGCGTCATGGGCATCCCCGAGCAGCAGCTCAGCGCCATGCTCTTCGGCTACGGCATCGCCGGCGCGGTCGGGCTCGTCATCGCGGGCACCGTGTTCGCCAGCCGACCGCAGCTGGGCGTGCTCGCGGGGCTCGCGGCGGCGGCCGCGGGGGTCAGCGCGCTCGCGTTCGTGCCCGGGCTATGGGCCGTGGCGATCCCCGGCTTCCTCCTGTGGGGCCTCGCGTTCGGCGCCATCCCGACCCTGCTCCAGACGCGCATGCTGCACGCCGCGCACCCGTCGTTCCGGGACACGGCCAGCTCCTTCTACACGACCGCGTTCAACGTCGGCATCGGCGGCGGCGCGCTCGTGGGCGGCGCGCTGCTCGACGGACTCGGCATCGCCGCGCTGCCGGGGGCGTTCCTCGCGGTGATGGCGGTGTCGGTCGTGCTCGTCGTGGGATCCGCCGGCCGGGCCGCCCGGGGTCGCGCGGCCGCCGCGCGCATCGCCGTCTGATCCGACCGCCCTCCCCAGTCGCACGGGGGCGCCTCACGCCTGCGGGAGGATGGGAATCGTGACCACGACCCCCGCGCCCCTCGGCCTCCTCCTCGACGTCGACGGCCCCATCGCCAGCCCGCTCACCCGCACCCTCGCCATCCCGAGCATCGCGGCCGACCTCGTGGAGCTCGCGGCCGCCGGCGTGCCCGTCGTCTTCAACACCGGCCGCTCGGACGCCTTCATCCGCGACCAGGTCGTCGACCCGCTGCTCGACGCGGGGCTCCCTGCTGGCGCGCGCGTGCACGCCGTGTGCGAGAAGGGCGCGTCCTGGTTCTCCATCACGCCGGACGGCGCGGGGGAGGTGCACGTCGACCGGTCGCTCGCGCTGCCGGAGGCGTTCATGCGCGACATGGAGCGGCTCGTCGCCGAGCGCTTCGCCGACTGGATGTTCTTCGACACCACCAAGCACGCGATGGTCTCGGTCGAGCAGCTCACGAGCGTCTCCTCCGCGGACTACCTCCGCGTGCAGCCCGACCTCGACGCGTGCGCGGTCGAGATGCTCACGGCGCACGGCCTCGGCTCGGTGCTCGAGGGCGTCGAGGTGCCGGACGCGCAGGGGAACGTGCAGGTGCGCGTGGATCCCACGATCATCTCCACCGACGTCGAGTCGATCCGCCTCGGCAAGGACCTCGGCGCCGCCCGCGCCCTCGAGCTGCTGGCCGACAGCGGCCCGCTGCCGCAGCGCTGGCGCACGGTCGGCGACTCGCGCACCGACTACGCCATGGCCCGCTGGCTGCACGAGAACGGCCACGAGGTCGCGCACGTCGACGTGCGGCCGGCCGACGGGATCCCCGCGACGCCGTACCCCGTGCTCACGGCCGGCGACCTGATCCACGACGAGGCCGGCGCCGCCCTCCTCACGCAGTGGGTGCGCATCGTGCGCGGCGAGGCGGAGGACGACTCCGCGTTCCTCGCGCCGGGGCGCTGCGCGAGCTGATCCGCGCCGATCCGCGGCCGGCCGGCCGCCGCGCGCGCCGCTGACCGAAGGGCCCGTCCGCATCCGGACGGGCCCTTCCGCGTGTGCGCGAACGGATGTTAGCCTCGGCTAACACTTCCACGGAGAGGCCGCCATGACCCGTACCGCCCCCGAGCGCGCGCGCCGGCCCGTCACCGGCCCGCGGCTCGTGCTCCTGCTCGGGCCGGCGTTCGTCGCGGCCATCGCCTACGTGGATCCCGGCAACGTCGCCGCCAACCTCACCACGGGCGCGCGCTACGGCTACCTGCTCGTGTGGGTGCTGGTCGCCGCGAACGCCATCGCCGTGCTCGTGCAGTACCAGTCGGCGAAGCTCGGGCTCGTCACGGGCCGCAGCCTCCCGGAGCTGCTCGGGCAGCGGCTGCCGACCGGGCGGCGCCGCGCGTTCTGGGTGCAGGCCGAGCTGATCGCCGCGGCCACCGACCTCGCGGAGGTCATCGGCGGGGCGATCGCGCTGCACCTGCTGTTCGGGATCCCGCTCGTCGCGGGCGGTGTGATCGTCGGCCTCGTCTCCATCGGCCTCCTCGCCGTGCAGTCGCGGCACGGGCAGCGGCCGTTCGAGCTCGTGATCGGCGCGCTCCTGGTCGTGATCACCGTCGGCTTCCTCACGGGCCTCGTCGTGAGCCCGCTGTCGGCGTCCGGCATCGCGGGCGGCCTCGTCCCGCGCTTCGACGGGCCGGACAGCGTCCTCCTCGCCGCGAGCATGCTCGGCGCGACCGTGATGCCGCACGCCGTCTACCTGCACTCCTCCCTCAGCCGCGACCGGCACGGCGTGCAGACCGACGACGGCGTGCTCCGGCGCCTCATCCGGGCGACGCGCTGGGACGTGGTCACGGCGCTCGTCGTGGCCGGCGCCGTCAACATCTCCATGCTCCTCATCGCGGCCGCGAGCCTCGGCGGCGTGGCCGGCACCGACTCGATCGAGGGCGCGCACGCCGCCATCACGGCGTCGCTCGGGCCGGTCGTCGGCGTCGTCTTCGCGGTCGGGCTGCTCGCATCAGGCCTCGCGTCGACGTCGGTGGGTGCCTACGCGGGCGCGGCGATCATGGGCGGCCTGCTGCACGTGAAGGTGCCGCTGCTGGCGCGGCGCGTGGTGACGCTGATCCCGGCGCTCGCGATCCTCGCCGTCGGCGTGGACCCGACGACCGCGCTCGTGATCAGCCAGGTGGTGCTGAGCCTCGGGATCCCGTTCGCGCTCGTCCCGCTCATCCGCCTCACGGGCGACCGCCGCGTGATGGGCGCGCACGTCGACCGGCCGCTCACGCGCGTCGCGGCGTGGGTGGCGGTGTCGCTCGTGGTGGTGCTGAACGTCGCGCTCGTCGTGCTCACCGTCACGGGCTGACGCACGCGGGTCGGCCGGGCGTCAGTCGGCGTCGGACACCCAGACCGCGGAGGCGGCGGCGGGCGTGAGCGGCCTCGCCGCGGACCCGTCGACCGTCACGCGCACGGCGCCGGGAGAGCCGGACGCGGCCTCGCGCACGAGCGTCGCGTCCAGCCCGATGCCGTGGTCGGCGAGCTCGCGCAGCAGCCGCGGATCCTCGTCGGAGATGCGCCGCACGCGCATGGGCCGGTCGGCGGCGGCCTCCGCGAGCCGGGTCGCGTCCGGCAGGTGCGGCTCGCCGTCGGCCGAGGGGATGGGGTCACCGTGCGGATCCCGCGACGGGTGCCCGAGGTGCGCGTCGATGCGCGCCACGAAGTCGTCGGAGACCGCGTGCTCGAGCACCTCGGCCTCGTCGTGCACCTCGTCCCACCCGTAGCCGAGCACCTCCACGAGGAACGTCTCGAGCAGGCGGTGGCGGCGCACCATCTGGATCGCGTGGCGCCGGCCGTCGTCGGTGAGCTCGATGCTGCCGTACGGCCGGTGCTCCACGAGGCCCTGCGCGGTGAGGCGGCGGATCCCGTCGGAGGCGGTCGCGGGCCGGATCCCGAGCCGCTCGGCGAGGCGGCTCACGGTCATCGGCTGGTCGGTCCACTCGGTGGCGGTCCAGATGAGCTTGAGGTAGTCCTGCGCGGCGCTGGAGAGCTCGTCGACGGACATGCCGCCATGGTACCGAGCGGCTCCGCCCGGTTCCCGGCCGCCCGGGCGGTGCATGCTGGAGCAGACCGCGGGCAGGGACGCCCGCGGCGGATCCGATGGAGGAACCACATGCAGTACCGGAATCTCGGGAACAGCGGCGCGATCGTCTCGACCTACGCGCTCGGCACCATGACCTTCGGCGCGGAGGCGGACGAGGAGACCTCGGGACGCATCCTCGCGGCGTACGTCGACGGCGGCGGCACGTTCATCGACACCGCGGACGTCTACACGTCGGGCGTCTCGGAGGAGATCGTCGGCCGCTGGCTCGCGGCCCACCCGACCGAGGCCGACCAGCTCGTCGTCGCCACGAAGGGCCGCTTCCCGATGGGGGAGGGCAACAACGACGTCGGCACCTCGCGCCGCCACCTCACCCGCGCGCTCGACGACTCGCTGCGCCGCCTCGGCGTCGACACGATCGACCTCTACCAGATGCACGCGTGGGACGCCGTGACCCCGCTCGAGGAGACCCTGCGCTTCCTCGACGACGCCGTCCGCGCCGGCAAGATCGCGTACTACGGCTTCTCGAACTACCTGGGCTGGCAGCTGACGAAGGCCGTGGGGGTCGCGAAGGCGCTGGGCTACACGCCGCCCGTGACCCTGCAGCCGCAGTACTCGCTGCTCGTGCGCGAGATCGAGTCGGAGATCGTGCCCGCGTCGCTCGACGCCGGCATCGGCCTGCTGCCGTGGTCGCCGCTCGCGGGCGGCTGGCTCACCGGCAAGTACCGCCGCGACGAGACGCCGACCGGCGCGACCCGCCTCGGCGAGGACCCGGAGCGCGGCATGGAGGCGTTCACGCCGCGGAACGGCCAGGAGCGCACGTGGGCGATCCTCGACGAGGTGCGCCGGATCGCGGACGCGCACGGATCCAGCTCGGCCCGGGTCTCGCTCGCGTGGCTCGAGGCGCAGCCGGCGGTGACCAGCGTGATCCTCGGCGCCCGCACCGTGGAGCAGCTCGAGGACAACATGGCCTCGGCCGACCTCGCGCTCACGGCCGACGAGATCGCCTCGCTCAGCGCGGTGAGCGCGCCCGTGGTGTCCGAGTACCCGTACGGCCCGGCCGGCGTGCAGCAGCGCCACCGCGCGATCGACGTGCGCGCCTGAGCCCGCCGCCGGCCGTCCCCTCGTCCGCCCCGGCGACGCGGGGACGGCCGGCACCCGGAGCCCGGGGCGTGATCCGCACGCGCGGCACGTGCCGGCGCACCACGACCTCGAGGGTCAGCTGGCCGCGGCGCGCGAGGATCACGGCGACCACCGCGGCGGCCAGCGCCGGCATCCCGCCGGACACGACCATGCCGGCGTGCACGCCCCACGCCTCGACGATCCCGCCCATGAGCGGACCGCCGATCGCCTGGCCGCCGAGCAGCACGAGCACGTAGACGCTCATCACCCGGCCGCGGATGGCCACGTTGCTGGAGAGCTGCACGAGCGAGTTCGCGGCGGTCTGGAACAGCAGCGACGCCATGCCGACCGTCACGAGCAGCACCGCGAACGGCGCGATCCCGGGCATCAGCCCTGCGGCCGCCTGCAGCAGGCCGGTGATCCCGACGCCCACGACGATGGTCCGCAGCCGCACGGTCGCGCGGCGGGTCGAGAGCAGCGCGCCCGTGAGCGCGCCGATCGCGACCATCGAGTTGAAGAACCCGTAGCCGCCGGCGCCCACGTCGTAGACCTGGCTCGCGAACGCCGCGAGCAGCACGGGCATCGTCAGGCCGAAGACGCTGAACACCGCCACGAGCACGACGGGCCACAGGATGGTCGGCTTGGAGCGCGCGTACCGGAGGCCCTCCGCGAGCTGGCCGCGGCGGCGCGGGGCGGGCGGGATGCGGATCAGGTCGCGGGTCCTCAGGCTCCACAGCGTGAGCACCACCACGACGCACGCGAGCGCGTTGATCGCGAACGACCAGCCGGCGCCGACGGCGAGCAGCAGGATCCCGCTGAGCGCGGGCCCCACCATGCCGCCGAGCTGGAACACCGACGAGTTCACGCTGATCGCGTTCCGGAGGTGCTGCTGCCCCACGATCTCGGTGACGAACACCTGGCGCGCCGGGTTGTCGATCACCGTCACGAGCCCGGTCGCGAACGCGATGGCGAAGATGTGCCACGCCTCGACGGCGCCCGAGAGCGTGAGCACGGCGAGGAGCGCGCTGAGGAGCGCGTACGTGCCCTGCGTGATCATCATCAGCATCCGCTTCGAGCACCGGTCGACGATGACGCCGCCGAGCAGGCCGAAGAACAGCATGGGCGCGAACTGCATCGCGACCGTGATGCCGACCGCGGTGACGCTGCCGGTGAGCTCGAGCACCAGCCAGTCCTGGGCGATGCGCTGCATCCAGCCCGAGGTCATGGCGATGACGTTGGAGGCCGTGAACCGGCGGAAGTTCGGCACGCTCAGCGCGATGAGCGTGTGGCGCCACGGCGGGCGCTGCGTCTGGGTCGGGAGCGGGGCGGTCGGGGGGAAGGCGTTCGGCGGGGTCACGGTGTTCCTGCGGTGGCGGTTGCGTATGGGTGGCGTCGGTTCTGCATGGATGGGCTCGGCGTCGAGCCGCGATCGACGCTACCGGCGGGCTTCCCATTCGGATCCCGTCTCGACATGATGAGTGGCATCACATCCTCGAATGGCCGGGAGGCGCCGTGCTCGACCCGACCCTGCTCGCGACCTTCCTCGCCGTCGCCGACACCCGCAGCTTCACGCAGGCGGCCGCGCGGCTCGGGATCAGTCAGCCGACCGTGAGCCAGCAGGTGCGGCGGCTGGAGCGGGCCGTCGACCGCACCCTCATCGCGCGCGACACCCGGGCCATGCGCCTCACCGACGCGGGCGACGCGATGGCCGGCTTCGCGCGCACGATCCTCGCGGCGCACCGCGCGGCCGAGAGCTACTTCGGCGGATCCGAGGTGAGCGGCCGCCTGCGCTTCGGCACCGCGGACGACCTCGCCATCACGCAGCTCCCGCGGATCCTCCGCCACTTCCGGCAGCTGCACCCGCAGATCGAGCTGGAGCTGACGGTGACGCAGAGCGGGCCGCTGCACCGGCGCCTGCTGGCCGGGCAGCTCGACCTGATCCTCACCAAGACCACGGTCGACGAGCAGCCGGGCGCGCGGCTCGTCGGGCGCGACCGCATGGTGTGGGTCGGCCTCGAGCGCACGCTGGTGGAGCCGGGCGCGACGGTGCCGCTCATCGCGTACCGCGCGCCGAGCATCAGCAGGCAGATGGCGATGGACGCGCTCGAGCGGGAGGGCCGCACCTGGCGGATCACGTGCAGCACGCGCGACGTGAACGGCGTGCTCGCGGCGGTGCGCGCGGGCATGGGCGTCGCGGTGCTGCCGCAGGCGCTGATCCCCACGGACCTCGTGAAGGTGACCTCGCGCCTCGGACTGCCGGAGCTCGACGAGGTGGACTACGTGCTGATGGACAACCCGGCCGGGCCGCGCGCCTCCATCGAGGCGCTGACCTCGGCGATCATGTCGCGCGGGGTGACGCGCGCCAGCTGACCCGCGGGCCTACCAGCGGGCGACGGGCGGCATGTCGTCGTCGGGCCAGACCTGGCGGGCGCGGTCCTCGCGGGCGCGGTCCTTCCGGCCGCGACCCCAGCCGCGTCCCCGGCCCGCGGGCGGGCGAGGGGGCTCGGGCTTGTCGGGATCCGCGCCGGGCGTGCCGGGCTGCTCGAGCTGCATGGCGAGCGCGCGGAGCCGGGCGTCCATCTCCGCGTGCGCGGCGGCGGCCTCGGCGATCCGGGCGCGCTCCTCGTCGACGTCGGCGGGGATCCGCATGACCTCCTCGAGCGGCAGCGCGTCGGCCTCCGCCTCGGCGAGCCGGCGCGCGCGGCGGCGCGAGGCGAGGATGCCGAACGCGCCCACCGCGATCTGGAACAGGCCGAGCCACCCGGACGCGTCGTTGACCGGCGCGAGCACGTGCCAGGCGCCGAGCGCGATCCAGCCGATGTTGACCCACATGGGCCAGGCGAACCCCGATGCGGGCCGCGCCTGCTCCCGGGGCTCGTCCGTCTCGCGTCCCTCGTCGCTCATGCCGTTCCTCCGTGCCGACCCGTCCGTGCCTGCGAGTGTGTCACGCGAGGTCGTGAGCCGCCTGGAGCCAGACGAACGTGCGCGGGCTGAGGACGATGCCCTTCGTGAGGCGGAGCCGCTCGTCGCGCACGAGGTCGACGGCGTGCTCCGCGAATCCGCCGAGCGTCTCGGCGGAGACCGTCGCGGGCTCGTCGCCGAGGTTCGCGAGCACGAGCACGGTGCCGTCCGCATGCGGACGCTGGTAGCCGAGCACGTGCGGGTCGTTCGCGTCGAAGCCGACGACGCGCGTGCCGCCGAGCGCGGGCGTGGCCCGGCGGACCGCGATGAGCCGGCGGATCCCGGCGTGGATGACGCCCGTGCTCGTGGTGCGGTCGTCGCGCTGGTCGTAGCGGTCGAACGGGTAGAGCGGCCGGTTCACCCACCTGCTGTCGTCGGCGTGCGCCGGGACGTCGTCGTATCCGTAGTCGTTGAGCTGGCCGACCTCGTCGCCGAGCACGATCAGCGGCAGGCCGCCGGTGCTCAGCGCGATGGAGTGGGCCAGCAGGATCCGCTCGACCGCGCCCGGGTCGTCCTGCTCGAGGCCCGCGAGGGACGCGGTGGTGCCGGCCACCGCGCCGTCGGCGTGCTCGACGCCGCGGGCGTGGCTGCCGGCGAACCGGCCCAGGTGGAAGTCGGCGAGGAAGCGGCGGTGCTCGTCGGGGTCGATGCCGAGGGCGCGCGCGTCGTCGTCGTCGAAGGCGAAGCGGAGGGCGTCGTGGCTGCGGACGCGCGCGGTGCCGGCGGATCCGGCCGGCGCGTCTCCGCGGCGCCCGAGGGCGCGGGACAGGAGCGCGGCCGACCGGGTGGCGAGGGCCTCCCAGATGAGCGCGGTCAGCGCGGGGTCGTCGGCGAGGCGCACGGCGTCGCCGTCGAGGAGCTCGGCGGAACCGCGCGGATCGGCGTCGGCGGCGAGGGCCAGGGCGAAGGCGGGGGAGACGCGGCGGCCGAGGGCGGCGACGACGCGGAGGAGGGCGGGCCGGTCGGCGTCGTGCGCGCCGAGGACGGCGGCGGGATCCACGCGGATCACGTCGACCCCGACGGCGGCGAGGGCGACGGCCTCGCGGACGGCGCCGCGGATCCGGTCGGTCAGGGGCGCGTCGGCATCCGCGTCGGAGAGGTCGACCGCGAGCGTCAGCCCGGCGTCATGCAGCGCGTCGACGAGGTCGCCGAGGTCGGCCGCGGATCCGAGGCCGGCCCGCACGCGCACGCCCGGCGCGAGGAGCGCGGCGTCGTCCACGTCGGCGTCGCCCGCGGGCGCGGCGACCGGCGTGATCTGCAGGTGGGTGAGGCCGAGGTCGCCGAGCGCGGGGATCCGCGCGGCGAGGCCCCGGAGGTCGTCGGCGTACCGGTCGACGTAGCAGACGCCGCCCGTGCGGAGGTCGAGGTCGAGGTCGTCGGCGGCCGCGGCCCGGCGGGCGCGCACGTCGCGGAGGTCGGCGGCCAGCGCGTCGGCGAGGGCGTCGGCGTCGTCGCCCACGAGCGGGCGGAGGTCGGCGACGAGGGCGTCGCGGTCGAACGGGGGCGCGGCGGCCGGCTCGACGGGGGCGCCGGTCGGGGAGGCGGCGGCGTCGTGGGCGCGCGCGTCGTCGCGGTCGTGTCCGCCTGCCGCGGGATCGGTCGTGAGCGATGTGCTCCCCATGCTCGGTCCTTCCTCCGCATCCGGCGGGCACCATCGCCCGACCCATCGATCCTACGGGCGGGCGGGTCGCGTGACCCCGGGATCGTTCGTGCCCATCGCATCCCGTCGCCCGGCGGCCAGCCCCCGGTCGGTCGGGCGGTCGGCCCGCCGGCCACCTGGGCGGATGCGCGCCTCGCGGGCGCGCGCCCGCCCGGGTAGGATCGGAGCCGTCGCGACTGGCGTTCGGATGGGTCACCATCGGGGAGCGACTCACACGGTTGGTGGCCGTACGCCTGGGCCACGACGCATCCATTCGTCCACCGTGCTCAAGGAGTCCCATGCCCGTCGACCAGTCCTTCAACGCCCCCCTCTCCGAGGTCGACCCGGAGATCGCGGCGGTCCTCGAGCAGGAGCTCGGCCGCCAGCGCGGCACCCTCGAGATGATCGCCAGCGAGAACTTCGTGCCGCGCGCGGTGCTGCAGTCGCAGGGATCCGTGCTCACCAACAAGTACGCGGAGGGCTACCCGGGCCGCCGCTACTACGGCGGATGCGAGTTCGTCGACGTCGCCGAGCAGCTCGCCATCGACCGCGCGAAGAGCCTCTTCGGCGCCGAGTTCGCGAACGTCCAGCCGCACTCGGGCGCCACCGCGAACGCGGCCGTCCTCGCCGCCATCGCGCAGCCCGGCGACACGATCCTCGGCCTCGAGCTCGCGCACGGCGGCCACCTCACGCACGGCATGAAGCTCAACTTCTCCGGCAAGCTCTACGACGCGGCCGCGTACGGCGTGGACCCCGACACCTTCCTCATCGACATGGACGTCGTGCGGGAGAAGGCGCTCGCGCACCGCCCGCAGGTCATCATCGCCGGCTGGTCGGCGTACCCCCGCCACCTCGACTTCGCCGCGTTCCGCTCCATCGCCGACGAGGTCGGCGCCACGCTCTGGGTCGACATGGCGCACTTCGCGGGCCTCGTGGCCGCGGGCGTCCACCCCTCGCCCGTCCCGTACGCCGACGTCGTCTCCTCCACCGTGCACAAGACCCTCGCGGGTCCCCGGTCCGGCGTGATCCTCAGCCGCGACACCGCGCTCGCCAAGAAGCTCAACTCGGCCGTGTTCCCGGGCCAGCAGGGCGGGCCGCTCATGCACGTCATCGCGGCCAAGGCCACGGCGTTCAAGATCGCGGCCACCGAGGAGTTCGCCGACCGGCAGCGCCGCACCATCCAGGGCGCGCAGATCCTCGCCGAGCGCCTCGTCGCGGCCGACTCCACCGAGGCGGGCGTCTCCGTGCTCACGGGCGGCACCGACGTGCACCTCGTGCTCGCGGATCTGCGGGACTCGCCCATCGACGGCAAGCAGGCCGAGGACGCGCTGCACGAGGTCGGCATCACGGTCAACCGCAACTCGGTGCCGTTCGACCCGCGCCCGCCGATGGTCACGTCCGGTGTCCGCATCGGCACGTCGGCGCTCGCGACCCGCGGCTTCGGCGAGACCGAGTTCACCGAGGTGGCCGACATCATCGCCGAGACCCTCAAGCCCGGCAGCGACCTCGCCGCCCTGCGCGCGCGCGTGCTCACGCTCACCGACGGCTTCCCGCTCTACGAGGGCCTCACCCAGTGACCGCGGTCGTGCTCGACGGCGTCGCCACGGCGTCGGCCGTCAAGTCGGAGCTCGCCGTGCGGATCCGCGCCCTCCGCGAGCAGGGCCTCGTGCCCGGCCTGGGCACGCTCCTCGTGGGCGACGACCCGGGATCCCGTTCGTACGTCGCCGGGAAGCACCGCGACTGCGCCGAGGTGGGCATCGAGTCCATCCGCATGGACCTCCCGGCCGACGCCACCGAGGCCGACGTGCGCACCGCGATCGAGCGCCTCAACTCGGACCCGGCCGTCACGGGCTACATCGTGCAGCTGCCGCTCCCGGCGGGCATCGACGAGAACGCGATGCTCGAGCTCATCGACCCGTCCAAGGACGCCGACGGCCTGCACCCGACCAACCTCGGGCGCCTCGTGCTCGGCGTGCAGGGCGAGCTGACCTCGCCGCTGCCGTGCACCCCGGCGGGCATCGTCGAGATGCTCGAGCGCTACGAGGTGCCGATCGCCGGCCAGCACGTGGTCGTCGTCGGCCGCGGCCTCACGGTCGGGCGTCCGCTCGGCCTGCTGCTCACGCGCAAGGGCCTCGACGCCACCGTCACGCTCACGCACTCGCGGACGCGCGACCTCGAGCAGGAGGTCCGCCGGGCGGACATCGTGGTCGCGGCCGTCGGCGTCGCGCACCTCATCCGGCCGGAGTGGGTCAAGCCGGGCGCCGCGGTGCTCGACGTGGGGATCACGCGCGTCGTGGACCCCGAGACCGGGAAGGCACGCCTCACGGGCGACGTGGATCCGGCCGTCGCCGAGGTCGCCGGCCACCTGTCGCCGAACCCGCGCGGCGTCGGGCCGATGACGCGCGCGATGCTGCTCGTCAACGTGGTGCTGGCCGCCGAGCGCGACGCGCGCCTGGCCGCCGAGCTCCGCGGCTGACGGCGCTCGCCGCGGATCGCGCGGCGACGATGGAGGAGGGGACGGCCGGTCAGGCCGTCCCCTCCTCGCGTCCGGTGTCCGTGGACGCGCCCAGGAGGACGGCCGGCGTCGGGATCGTGCCCGCATGCAGCCGCGCGTTCTCCACGTAGTGCGCGGCGTTCGCGCGCAGCCCGGCGACCTCGTCGTCCGTGAGCGCGCGCCGCACCTTGCCGGGCACGCCCGCGACGAGCGAGCGCGGCGGGATCACCTGCCCCTCGAGCACGACCGTGCCGCCCGCGAGCAGCGACTCCCGGCCGACGACCGCGCCGTTCATCACGGTCGCGGACATGCCGACGATGCAGTCGTCCTCGATCGTGCAGCCGTGCAGCACCGCGTTGTGGCCGACGCTCACGCCCCGGCCGACCGTGAGCGGGAAGCCCGCGTCGACGTGGCAGCTCACGTTGTCCTGCAGGTTCGAGTCCGCGCCGATCGCGATGTCCGCGGCCTCGGCGCGCAGCACGGCGTTGAACCACACGCTGGATCCCGCGCCGAGCGTCACCCGCCCGACGACGCGCGCGCCCGCCGCCACCAGGGCGTCGGGCGCGATGTCGGGCGCGGGGGATCCGGGGAGCGCGCGGACGGTGGCCTGGGGATCGACGGTCATGCGGCCAGGGTAGGCCGCCGGGTCACGCGCCCGGGCGCATCCGCGTGCCGCGCTCCATCGGCGTGAAGCCCGCGGCGACGTACGCGTCCCACGGCGCGCGGTAGTAGGGGAGCGGGGAGGCGTTGATGAACACGTCGTGCCCGCCCAGCTCGCCGACCCGGCGGCAGACGTCGAGCGCGAGCGTCTGCGCGAGGCCGCGGCGGCGGTGCGCGGGCACGATGCCGAGCGGCTCGAGCTCCGCCCAGCCGCTCGCCGGGTCGAGCCAGGCCGTGCAGGTGCCCGCCAGGGATCCGTCGGGCGCCTCGATCACGAGGTCGAGCTCGCGCCGGTAGACGGCCGCGGTCTGCATGGCCGCGTAGCCGTCCGCGTCGAAGCGGCTCTCGGCGTCGGGGTCGATGCCGTCGCCGGATCCGTCGGTGAAGGGCAGCTCGACCGGCTTCCACGCCCGGCGGTGGGTCTCGACCTTGGCCTGCTCCTCGCCCTCCGCGACCGGGCGGATCAGGTACCCGGCGGGCGGCCGCGCGCCCGAGTCGCGGGCCGCGTGGCGGAGCCCGGCGAGCGGGACGGCCTCGTCGACGAAGCCGCGGCCGGCGAGGATCCCGCGCAGCCGGTCCTGCCCGCGGTGGACGGCGACGCTCACGCGCCCGTCGCCGGCCGCGTCGAGGATCCACCCGGTCAGCAGGTCGGTCGTGGCGTCGTCGCCGGGCGCGCATTCGACGCGCGCGTCGTCGGCGGAGAAGCCGGCCCAGCCGATGAGCGCGCCGGCCCCGTCGCGCACGACGGCCATGCGCTCGGGGAGCTGGCAGGTGGACGCCTCCCACGCGAATCCGCCGGGATGCGTGGACGCGGGGAACCACGTGGACAGCGCGGTCGCGATCTCACGGACGGCCCCGTCCCGGTCGTCGACGATCTCGGTCAGGCCCTCGGGTGGTCGCATGCCGCCGAGCCTAGGGGGGAGGCCCGCCGCTACTGCTCCGCCTTCGCCCCGTCCGACGGCGTGACCGTGAACACGGTCGGCCCCGTGTAACCGTGCTCCGCGAACGCGCCGTCGATGGCGACCTGCAGGCGCGAGAGCGCGTCGACGTCGATGAGCGCGATGGCCGATCCGCCGAAGCCGCCGCCCGTCATGCGCGCGCCGATCGCGCCCTCGTTCTGCGCGACCTCGACCGCGAGGTCGAGCTCCGGGACGCTGATCTCGAAGTCGTCGCGCATCGAGCGGTGGCTCGCGTCGAGCAGCTCGCCGATGGCGCGCGGGCCCTCCTCGCGGAGCGCGCGCACGGTGTCGAGCACGCGCTGGTTCTCGGTGACGATGTGGCGCACGCGGCGGAACGTCTCGTCGTCGAGCACCTCGCGGGCGCGGACCAGGTCGTCGACCGAGAGCTCGCGCAGCGACGCGACGCCCATCAGGCGCGCGCCCTTCTCACACGACTCGCGGCGCGCGCGGTAGCCGCCGTCGGCGTGCGCGTGGGCGACGTGGGTGTCGATCACGGCGATGGTCAGGCCCGCCGCCTCGAGCCCGAGCGGGATGACCTCGGCGTCGAGCGAGCGGCAGTCGAGGAACACGCCCGCGTCCTGCTGGCCCAGGAGGCTCGCGGACTGGTCCATGATCCCGGTCGGCGCGCCCACGATCTCGTTCTCGGCGAGCTGCCCCACCGCGGCGAGCGTCGGCCGGTCGAGGCCGAGCCGCCAGATGTCGTCGAGCGCGAGGGCGATGGATCCCTCGAGCGCCGCCGACGAGGACAGCCCCGCGCCCACGGGCACGTCGCTGTCGATGAACACGTCGAAGCCGGGCACGGCGCCGAGGTCGGCCCCGCGCTGCCCGAGCGCCCACGCGACGCCCAGCGGGTACGCCTGCCAGCCCTCGATGCGCTCGCCGGTGAGGTCGGCGAGGCGCGCCTCCACGACCTCATCGGAGAAGGAGCTCGCGAGGCGGATCCGGTCGTCGTCCCGCGGCGCGAGCGCGATCACCGTGCGACGGTCGATCGCGAACGGGAACACGAACCCGGCGTTGTAGTCGGTGTGCTCGCCGATGAGGTTCACGCGCCCGGGCGATGACCACACGCCGTGCGGCTCGCGCTCGAAGCGGGCGCGGAATCCCTCGCGCACGTCGTCTCGGATGTCGGTCATGCGTCCTCCACTGCCTTCCGGATCATCTCGGCCGCCTTCTCCGGCGGCACGTCGCCGATCCAGGCGCCCATGGCCGCCTCGGATCCGGCCAGGAACTTGAGCTTGTCGGCGGCGCGGCGCGGCGACGTGATCTGCAGCATCAGCCGGATCTCGTCGCGGTGCGCGTCCACGGGCGCCTGGTGCCAGGCGGCGATGTACGGCGTCGGGGTGTCGTACATCCGGTCCATCCCCTGCAGCAGCCTGAGGTACATCGTCGCCAGCTCGTCGCGCTCGGCCTCGGTCGTCTCGGCGAGGTCGGGCACGTGCCGGTGGGGCAGCAGGTGGATCTCCACGGGCCAGCGCGCCGCGAACGGCACGAACGCCGTGAAGTGCTCGCCGCGGAGCACGACGCGCTCGGACGCCTGCTCGGTCTCGAGGATCCGCTGGAACAGGCCCGGCCCGAACCGCTCGATCGACTCGACGAGACGGCGCGTGCGCGGCGTGACGTAGGGGTACGAGTAGATCTGCCCGTGCGGGTGGTGCAGCGTCACGCCGATGGCCTCGCCCCGGTTCTCGAACGGGAACACCTGGCGGATCCCGGGCATCGCCGAGAGGGCGCGCGTGCGCTCGGCCCACGCCTCCACCACGGTGCGGGCGCGCGACGGCGTGAGGCCGCTGAACGAGCCGGTGTGCGCGGGGCTGAAGCAGACGACCTCGCAGCGGCCCACCGAGGTGCGGGTGCGCTCCAGGCCGATGGCGGTGAGGTCGTCGTCGTCGACGGGCGCGTCCACGCCCTCCGCCTCGGCGAGGGCGGGCCCGAAGGACGGCGACTTGTTCTCGAAGACCGCGACGTCGTACATGCTCGGGATCTCGGACGGGTTGGACGGGGTCGCGGGGGCGAGGGGATCGAGCTCCGCCGGCGGCAGGTGCGCGCGGTTCTGGCGCGCGGCCGCGATGGAGACCCACTCGCCCGTGAGGACGTCCTGCCGCATCGTCGCGGTGGGCGGTCGGGGCGCGGCGGGTCGGGCGTCGGCGGCGCGCTCGGGCGAGAGGGTCGTGTCGGCGTCGTCGAAGTAGACGAGCTCGCGGCCGTCGGACAGCAGCGTGCGGCGCTGCGTGATCCCGGACGGCGACGTCGTGACGGTCTGGTCGGCATGCATGATGCCCCGATCCTACGGGCTCTCAGGGCTCGGATCTGCGTCGGCGAAAGGGCCCGCTTGCGTTCTTGCAAGCGGTGGGCGAGGCTCGCGGGATGGCCGACGACACCGCATCCGTCCCCGCGGCGACCCGCCGGTCGCGCATCCTCGAGCGGCTCGGCGACCGCGGCTTCGCGACCGTCGCCGAGCTCGCGGCCGACGCCGGCGTCTCCGCCGTGACCATCCGCGCCGACCTCGACGCGCTCGCCGACTCCGCCGCCGTCCAGCGCGTGCACGGCGGCGCGGTCCTCCGCTCCGGCCTCGGCGCGCGCGAGCAGAGCCTCGAGGTGACGCTCGAGTCGGCCGCCGACGCCAAGCGCGCCATCGGCCGCGCCGCCGCCGACCTCGTGGAGAGCGGGCAGAGCGTGCTGCTCGACGTCGGCAGCACGACCCTCCAGGTGGCACGCGCGCTGGTCGCGCGCGAGGACCTGGTCGACGTCACGGTGATCACGAACGGGCTCACCCTCGCCCTGGAGCTCGAGCGCGCCATGCCGCGGTTCACCGTGGTCGTGACGGGCGGCACGCTCCGGGCGCTGCAGCACAGCCTCGTGGATCCGCTCGCCACCGAGGTGCTCGACCGCCTCAACCCGGACATCGCGTTCATCGGCGGCAACGGGGTCGACGTCGACCGCGGCGTCACCAACGTGAACCTGCCGGAGGCCGAGGTGAAGCGCCGGATGGTCGCCGCGAGCGCCCGCACGGTGGTCGTCGCCGACGGCTCGAAGCTCGGCCGCACCCACCTCGGATCCGTCGCGCCGCTCGACCTCGTCGACACGCTGCTCACGGACGCGGGCGCCGACCCGCACGAGGTCCGCCGGCTGCGCGACGCGGGCCTGCGCGTCGTCGAGGCGGGCGGGTCGCCCGGGGCCGCGCGGCCCTAACGTGGATCCCATGAGACCCGTCACCGGAGAGCAGCACCACCTCGTCCACGCCGGCCCGACGGGCGAGCTCCGCGCCACCGTCGTCCAGCTCGCCGCCGCGATCCGCGGCCTCACCCTCGACGGCGTCGACCTCGTCGAGCCCTACGGCGACGACGTCGTGGCCCCGATGGGCGCCGGCATGGTCCTCGTGCCGTGGCCGAACCGGATCCGCGGCGCCCGCTACGAGCTCGACGGGAAGGCCCAGGCGCTCGACGTCTCCGAGCCGTCGCTCGGCAACGCCTCGCACGGCCTCCTCCGCAACACGGGCTACACGGCGTCCGACCGCGCCGACGACCGCGTGACCCTCTCCGCCACCGTCTTCCCGCAGCACGGCTACCCGTTCCTCCTCGACACCTCCGTCACCTACCGGCTCACCGACGACGGCCTCGTTGTCACGCACCGGATCCACAACGACTCCGGGGCCGCGGCGCCCGTCGCGGTCGGCGCGCACCCCTACCTCGCGATCGGCGGCGTGCCCTCCGCCGAGCTCACGCTCACGGTCCGCGCCGACACGTGGTCCGAGGTCGACGACGCGCTGATCCCCGTCGCCGACCACCCGGTCGACGGCGCCGCCGAGGACCTCCGCGCCGGACGCGTCGTCGGCGGGCTCGACCTCAACACGGGCTACGGCGACGTGCACGTGGAGGGCGGCACGAGCCGCCATGGCCTCACCGCGCCCGACGGCCGCGGCGTCGAGCTCTGGGCCGACGCGTCGTTCGGGTTCCTGCAGGTCTACACGCCGCGCGAGTTCCCGACCCACGGGCGCCAGGCGGTCGCGATCGAGCCGATGACCGCGCCCGCGGACGCCTTCAACTCCGGCGTCGGCGTGCGCCGCCTCGCGCCCGGCGAGGAGTGGACCCTCAGCTGGGGGATCCGGGCGACGGGGTTCTGACCGGGATCCGGACCGCGCCTGTGCACGCGGCCCGCGAGACGCCGTGACGTGTGGCCTGATGGTCGCATCCCCACCGCCAGGAGGCCGAGCATGCCGAGACGCCCGCCCGCGACGCCGAGCGCGCCCCCGCGACGGTCGGTCGTCGCGATGATCGTGCTGGCGGCGGCGATGCCCCTGGCTGCGCATCTGGTTCCCGACCTCGCCGCGGTCTGCTGGTCGGCGGGGCTGCTCCTGGTCGTCGTGGCGCTGGTCGTCGCCGTCCGGAGCCACCGGCGCGCAGGCTAGCCCGCGTCCTCCTGCGCCCACTGCAGCGCGACCCGCTGCGTGTACCGCTCGAGCGCGATCCGGTTCTCCTCGGGCTCGCGCAGCCCGTCGATGTAGGCGAGGAGCCGTCCGACGACGCCCGACAGGTACTGCACGCCGCGGTCGTCGTGCTCCTCGAGCGCGGTCTTCAGCAGGTCGTAGCGCTCGCTCGTCTCCTCGGCGGTCAGCATCGCGATCACGAGTTCGTCGGCCTGCATGCTCATGCGATCCAGCATCGCATCGCCTCGTCGGTGGCCGCCCCCTCCGGCACGCGGCGGGATCCCCCTGGCCATGCGGATCCGGCGCCGTGCACACCCCGTGCCGCGCCTCCCCGAACTGGGGGTACGCTCCGGGCGGCAGCAGGACGCACCCTTGCGCTACCCAGCGTGGGGCGTCCGGTGCTCGGGGGAGCGGATCGACGCCGCCCGACTGCGCCCGTCAGCACGGCCCATCCGGAAGGCTCCCCCTTGCTCCACTCACGCGCGGACGCGTCTGCGTCCACCTCCGACCTGCCCGTCGAGGCCATCGCCACGGGCGCCCCGGCCCCCGCCGAGCGGCCACCGCTCCTCGGCCGCCGCGCCGTCTTCCTGGCTGCGGTCGGCGCCACCGCGGGCGTGGCCGCCGTCGCCGCGCCCGCCGCGGCGCCGTCCGCGTCGGCGGCCGCCGTCGTGGGCGACCAGTCGCGCGTCTACTACCCGGAGCAGTTCGGCTTCGTGCCGTCGGCGGCCGATCACACCAAGGCCATGGCCGCGTTCTTCGCGGCGCTGCAGAAGACCGGCGGGCGGGGGATCCTGCCGCCGTGCGAGATCCGCGTCACGTCCACCGGCATCGACTACTCGGGTGCCGCGTGGCCGAAGCAGCCAGCCTCGGGAGCGCCCTACGGGTACCCGGCCATCTCGATCGAGGGCTACGGGCGGCGCGTCACGACCATCCGGCAGATCGCGGGATCCACCGGCGACGTCTTCACGGTGCAGGGCAAGATCGGCGCCGATGCCGGGCCCGCCGCGAACAACAAGGCGACGGTCTCGCTCACCGGATTCAGCATCACCGGCACGCGCACGGGCCGGCACGGGCTGTACCTGCGCTCGCTGCTGCACTGCCGAATCACCGACATCGAGCTGAACGCCACCGGCGCCGCCGGCGTCTTCTTCGCGCGCGCGGCGTTCACCGCGGCCAGCGACGAGTACTCCTACGCGAACGTCATCGAGGGCCTGCGCGTCATCACGGCGGGCACCTGGGGCGTCGACTGCGACGGCGTCAACGCCATCGACATCGTGATGCGCGACACCGAGATCGTGAACTGCACGGCGGGCGGGATCCGCATCGCCCCCACGAACGCGCGCTTCGAGAACACGCGCGTCATCGGCTGCGGGGCCGGCAACAAGGCGGCGCGCGGCTTCCTCGCCATCCCCACGAGCAACGCGTCGTCCATGGTCTCCGAGCTCGGGATCAACGGCATGCGCCTCGAGGGCAACTCGGGACCGGGCGGTTACCAGATGGAGATCGGGGCGGGCGTCGGCGCCACCGTCGTCGGCTACAACATCGTGACCGGCGGGGACGGCGGCGCCCACGGCATCGGCGTGGGCCTCGTCGACCAGGGCGGGCGGCTCGCCCAGGACACGTCGGTCGGCCGCGGCACCATGTTCATGACCCCGAGCAAGTACCCGTCCCAGCGGGTCGTCGTGGTGGGGGCCTTCGCGCGCGACACCCGCGTCGAGCGCCCGTCCCTGCCCAACAACCCCGACACGCCCTTCGCGTCGGTCGTCACGGATCGCGGCGTCCGCAGCGTCGACGGCTTCGGCCGCGCGCTCACCGGCCCGTAGGCCTGACCGGCCCGTAGGCCTGACCGGTCCGTCGCCCGGCTCAGCCCGCGAGGGACGTGAGCGCCACCTGGATCCCGGCGGCGATGGCCTCGTGCCCGCTCGCGCTGGGGTGCCACTCGTCCTCCGTCCGGAGGTCGGGGCGATCCACGGGCAGCCAGCTCTCCGGCCCCGTCGCGTCGATGACGTGGGCCTTGCCGAGCGCGGGACCGCTGTACCCGGACGCGAGCTTCTCGTAGCTCTGCACGCCCGTCATCGGCGTGATGATCACGGTCTGGGCGTCGGGCCAGCGCTCGGCGATGTCCGCGAGGGTCGTCGTCACGCCCCTGCGCACCGCGACCTCGCCGGGCTTGATGTCGTTGACGCTGCCCTGCAGGATCACGAGGTCGGGCGTGAAGTCGTCGCCCATCGCGGCCAGGCGGTCCGGGTACGCCGGCTGATCGGACGTGGCCGCGAAGCCGGTGCCGGCCGCCGCGTTGAGGCGCACGTCGCTCCAGCCCTCGCGGTCCGCGAGCAGCGCGGGGTAGGCGGGCCGTCCCGACGTCTCGATGCCGTGTCCGAGGATGAACGAGTCGCCGAACATGAGGACGGCCGGATCCTCGGGGAGATCCAACGGCGCGACCGGCGCGATGGTCGCGCCGGGACCGGGGACGAAGCCCGATTCCGCGACGGCGCCCGCGTTCTCGACGGGTGCCCCGCCGCTCCCGATCGCCGCGACGACCAGGCCGACCGAGCACGCCGCGACGGCGGCCGCGGCCGTCCAGCCGGCGATCCGCCATGCTGCCCGCGCCCGTGCGCCCGCCCGATACCCGTATTTCCCCACTTGTGAACCGTACGGCGATCCCGGTCGGCGGTGGCGTCCGCGTCCCACCCCGTTCGGGGGGTCCCGGGCCTCGAGCGATCCGCGACCGAGCCCCGCTCCCTCCGCCACTGGGATCACCACTGGATCCGCCTCGCGCCGCCGCCCTCCGACACGAGCCCGACACATCGAGCCGATACGGTGCCGATCATGTCTGGGGGAGACGGAACGACGGTCACCGCTGCGCGCGCGGACTGGGTGGATGCGGCCAGGGCGATGGCCATCCTGCTGGTGGCGCTGTTCCATGCGGGCCTCCTGCTGATGCAGGAGGACCTCGCGTCACCCGTGTGGGCGACCATCAACAGCGCGTTCGTCACCTTCCGCATGCCGATCTTCTTCCTCGCGTCGGGGCTCCTCGCGGGATCCGCCGTGCGCCGCTCCTGGCCGGAGCTCTGGAGCTCGCGCATCGCGATCCTCGTGTGGGCGCTCACGATCTGGTCGGTGCTGCGCTTCCTCTACTTCTCGGTCGTCCCGCTCGACTCCCGCCCGCACGAGGGCGACCCGCGCGCGCTCCTGCTCGCGCTCGTGTTCCCGGCGACGGGGCTGTGGTTCCTGCACGCGCTCGCCGTGTTCCTCGTGCTGGCGAAGCTCGCGCAGGGGCGCGTGCCGCCGTGGATCCAGCTGACGGTCGCGGCCGTCGTCTCCGCCCTCTTCCTCAGCGTGCTGCGCATCGGCAGCCTGAGCTGGGACGGCATGGCGAAGTACCTCGTCTTCTTCCTCATCGGGCTGCACGCCAAGGACCTCGTGTTCCGCGTCGCGGCGGCGGCAGCCCTGGTCGCGTTCGGCGCGGCGGGGGTCGCCGTGGAGCTGACCGGCATCAGCGGCATCCCCGGCGTGCTGCTGGTCGTCTCGTGCCTCGCCATGGCGGTCGGCGTCCTGTGGGCGGCCCTGTTCGCGCGCACGCGGCTCGTGCGCCCCCTGCGCTTCCTCGGGCGGAACACTCTGCCGATCTACGTGGCGCACGTGCTCGTCATCGCCGCGGCCTGCGCCGTGCTCGACGCCGTCGAGTTCGAGGCATCCGGCCCCGTCCCCTACCTGCTGCCGCTCGTGGTGGGGGTGGTCGCGATCGGGACGTCGCTGGCCATCCACGCGGTGGCGATGCGCACGCCGCTGCGGTTCCTGTACCGCACGCCGCCGTTCCTCGTGCTGGACCGGGGCGCTCGGGGGTGATCCCGGGCGCCGGCCTCGGCCTGCCGGTCGACGCACGGAGGTGGGCCCCGTCGGGCTCGAACCGACGACCCAGGGATTAAAAGAGCCCTCCGCCCCTCGGCGGGATCCGACGATCGCTAGCCGATTCTTCCGAGATCACCCGACGAACCAGCCGCCGACCTGGGCCTCTACGCGCTCGGTCGCCGCCGGAAGGCCAGGACCGTCCCGGATCCTCCGAGGTCGCTCTGCCCCTCGTCTGCCCCTCGCGACGGCTCCGGCAGGGCGGCGAGGACCGCGCGCTGCGGGGTTTCGGCGAGGTGCGCGTAGCGGCGCGTGGTGAGCGGCGACACGTGGCCGAGGAGGCGGCCGATCTCCTCGAGCGGGACGCCGGCCTGGACGAGCGCGGACGCGTAGGTGTGCCGGAGGTCGTGGATCCGGAGCGCCCCGAGCTCGGCGTCGCGGAGGGCGGGGATCCAGAGGCGGGTGCGCCAGTTGTGGTAGTCGATCGGGGCGCCGGCGCGCAGGAGGACGTGGCCGCTCTTGCGGCCGTCGAGATGGGGCGCGAGCGCGGCCGCGGTCCACGCGGGCAGCGGCACGTCGCGGATCTTCCGGCCCTTCGGGTAGAGCTTCAGCGTGGAGTGCGCGTCGTCCCAGACCTCGGCAACGCGGATGACGCCGCGGTCGACGTCGACGCGCTTCACCTGCAGGCCGACCGCCTCGCCCCACCGCATGCCGGTGCCGAGCAGCAGGGACACGAGCGCGCGGTCGACGCCCTCGAACCGCTCGAGGAGGGCGGCCTGCTCGGGCCCGGTGAGGAACCGCTCGTGCGACTGCTGCCCGCCCGGGAGACGGAGGCGCAGCGCCGGGTTCGCGGGGATGATCTGCGCGTCGACGGCCGCGCTGAGCGACGCGGACAGCAGGTGGACGCACCGCTGCACCGACGCGGGCGAGAGACCGTCGGCGGCGAGCTCGGCCGCCCACGCGCGCACGTCCTGCCGGGTGATGTCGACGAGGGGCACCTGGTCCCACTTCGGCGCGAGGCGCGCGCGGCGCCGTGATGCGTCCTGCCGCAGCGTGGACGGCTCGACCGTGCGGGTCGGCCACCACGTGTCGCACCAGTCCGCCCACGTGCGCTCGGCCGCCTTCGGGTCGCGCCACCCGAGCGATGCGGCGTCGGCCTCGGCGGCCGCCGCGGCGTTCATCGCCTGGCGCTTCAGGTCGAAGGTCCCGGCCACGCGCTTCCGCCCGTCGGGGAGTCGGTAGACGCCGCGGTGGCGGCCGGATGGGACCTTCTCAGTCCAGGCCATGAGCGCCTCCTAGGCGATGTGGTGGTCTCGCATGTACGTCTCGAGGATGTGCGGGGTGACGTCGAGCTCGACGCACCAGGCACCCGGATCGGGGGACTGCTGGGCGGCGCGCACGAGCGCGTCGGGGTGGATGAGGTGCCGGGCGGCGAAGCGGTCGGCCTGACGCTCGGCGCGCGGGGTGGACTCGCGGTGCCCGAGGCACACGTGCCCGAGCTCGTGCGCGAGGACGGACCGCTCGAGCAGCCGCCGCATGCGGGGCCGGAGGATGATCGTCCTCCGGTCGGGGAGCCATAGCCCGTTCGCGGTCCGGAGCGCGCCGTAGACGACGTCGATGCCGAGGCGCTCCGCGTGGGCGTGCGGGTCGTAGCTCGCCGGTGTCGTCATGTGTTCTCGGGGTCCAGCCCTTCTGCGCTGTCGTCGTGGTTCGCGGCCTTCGCCTCGTCCGCGTGCAGGTCAGCTTCATCGAGACGGCCGACATCCTGGCGCGCGCGGCGCGCGGCGACCTCGTCGACGAGCTCCTGCTCGACGGGCTCGGTGAGCGCGACGCTGGCCTCGCCGCTTCCGACGCGACGCAGCATCTCTTCGGCAAGCTCGCGGTCGCTCGCCTGGCGGATGCCGCGCTGTCGACCGATCACGTCCGCCTCCATCTCGGTGATGTAGCCGGCGGCCACGAAGGCATCGAGCATCGGGATCCCGTAGACGCGGCAGAGGCGCACGACGGTCGTGACCGGCACGGAGCTCTGCAGCTGCCGACCGAGCGTGGTGTTCGTCATCCCGACCTTCCGGGCCATCACGCGGTCGCTGTCGCCGTACGTGTATGAGCGCAGGAAGGTCTCGAATGTGTCAGTCACAGGTCGAGCATGATGCATCTTTGCATCACTCGTCAAGTCGTAAGGCCCGGAATCATGGGGATCCGTGGTGCAAGTCCGCCACATGGGGGACAACCGGTGTTGCGTTCATGCATCAATGTGTTGCACTCTTGCACCACTTCAACCCGAAGATGCAGAAGGAGGACCGATGTCGAGCAAGCTCCGCATCAAGCCCGGCCTCCTCAAGCGCCTCCGCGAAGTTCGTGATCTCCCCAGCGAAGAGCACCAGGCCCGACTCATCGGAGTCGACCGGACCACTCTTCGTCGCGTTGACCAGGGAGCGGCACCGTCCGCAGCCTTCATGGCCTCCCTGTGCACCGCGTTCGATCTCGGGCTTGGCGAGGCGTTCGAGGTCGTCACGAATGATCCGCTCAACCACCGACAGCCGGCACCCGCCCGAGAGGCGGTGGCCGCATGAACCCCGTGCTCACCGTGACCGAGGTCGCGACGAAGGCGCGGAAGCACCCCGACACGGTGCGCCTGGCCCTCGCTGACGGCGAGCTGCACGGCACCCAGCGCGTGCCCCGCGGGAAGTGGACCGTCCGGGAGTCGTGCGCCGACGCCTGGATCGACGGCCTCCCGTGCCCGCACGTCGCGACCAACGTGACTCCGATTCGCCGGAGCGCGTGACCCCCACCCACCTGCACCACCCCGTCCGGTCTTCGCCCAAAGCCGACCGGCCGGGTCCTGAACGAGAGGGCTCCCCAGCCATGAACGACACCGCATCCCACCAGGCAGCGACGAAGGTCGCCACCCCGAAGCTCGACCGCATCGAGGCAGCCGGCACCCGCGACAGCGACTTCAAGCGCACGAACGACAACCAGATCACCTGCCAGGACGGCTTCGGCCTGTCGGTCGTCGCCGGCTACGGCGCGTACTGCGAGCCGCGCCCCGACTGGCCGGGGAGCGGCGCCCCGAGGGACTACCCGGGCCCGTACGCCCGGGTCGAGGTCGGCTTCCCGACCGAGCGCCCCGAGCCGTGGGCGGAGTGGGACGCATGGTGCGAGGACCCGGCCAGCCCGACGGAGACCGTCTACGACTTCGTGCCGGTGGCCGCGGTCCGTGCGCTGATCGAGCTGCACGGCGGCGAGGCGGTCGGCGAGGTTGCCGCCGTCGGTCAGGCGCTGGTCCCGGTCGCCACGGAGGTGCCCGTCCCCCAGCCCTACGACCCGAACGCCAACCCCTACTACGACCCCGCCGCCGCCGGCCTCGAGATCCTGTTCCAGGACGACGACCAGGACGCGTGCTACTCGTTCGACATGGTGGTCATCTGGGGCTCGCCGGCCTCCGGCGCCGTCTACATGGCGACCGACTCCGGCTGCTCCTGCCCGTCTCCCTTCGAGGGCTACGCCGGGCCCGCCGGTCTGGCCTCAATGAATCGGCTGGACCCGACTCGGCGCGAGCACATGACCGAGAGCATCCGCGCCGCCATCGACGCCATCGACGAGCGCAAGGCGCCGGCGGTGACGGAGGCCGTGCAGAAGGCGGTCGCCGCCATCGAGGCGTTCGGCGCCCGGCAGGCCGAGGGGGCGCGGTCGTGAAGGCTCTGCTCCGCCGCAAGCCCGCGGCGCCGACCATCGTCCCCACCGTCCCGTCGGTGAAGCAGGCGCAGCACGCGCTCTGGCAGCACGGCGACCCGCTCGGCGTCGAGCCGGACGACCGGGGTCGGGAGATGTGGGCCGCCTACGCGTGCCTCTCCAAGCCGGCACGGACGCTGATGGCGGTCCGGCACCCGGGCTTCGCGGCGGCGTTCGAGATGTCGTTCGAGTGGGCCGGGTTCGAGGAGCTGCGATCGATCGTGAAGCGGGCACAGGACGTCCTCGACACGGTGGACGCGGACGGGTACGTGCGGGCGGTGTCCCGATGATCCGCCTGGTCCTGGTCCTCGCGATCCTCGGCGTCCTCTCGTCCGTGCCCATGGCCGTGTTCAACGGCTTCCACCTCGCGTGCCTGCTCGTGATGGTCTTCGCGGCCTACGCGGTCGCGATGCGGGACGCGAAGGTCCGCGCCGGGGACGAGTCCCGGCTCGATCGCCTCGATCGGCTCGGCACCCCCGACCGCCATGTTCCCGGCGATCGTCGGGCTTGACCTCTCCCTGACCTGCTCCGGAGTCGCCGTCATCACGGACGGCGCCCCCACTCTCCACCGGGTTCGATCGGCCGCAGTCGACGCGACGATCCCCGAGGTGTGGGGCCGGATCCGCTCCACCGCAGCGCGCGTCATCCGCCTCGTCCCGGCCGGCTCCCTGGTCGTCATCGAGTGGTCGTCGTACGCGTCCAAGTTCGGGCAGCCCGACGAGCGGCACGCGCAGCGGTGGCTCATCGCCGGCCAGCTCGCCGAGCGGTGCACCGTCGTGCGCGCTTCCCCGAAGGCGCGGGCGAAGTACGCCGCGGACGACGGGAACGCCGACAAGGCCGCGGTCAAGCAGGCCATGCGAGCGAAGTACCCGGGGCTCGTGATCCCCGACGACAACACGGCCGACGCTCTCGCCCTCGCGGCGATGGGCGCCCGGTACTCCGGCGTCCCGATCGACGGACCGCCGTCCCCCCAGCAGACCCAGGTCATGCGCGCCCTGCGCTGGACCATCCCCATCCCAGAAGGAGTCACCCCGTGACGAAGTACAAGAGCACCACCCCCAAGGATCCGCGCAACGGCTTCGCCGAGATGGACCACGAGCTGCTGCAGTCGCCGCCCGGCGCCCGCTTCACGGCGATCGTCACCTACGAGGTCGTCGGCGACGTCGGCAACCGCGTGAAGCACGAGCGGCACCCGATCCTCGAGGCGATCCACATCGAGCCGATCACCGCGCCGGACGCGCTCGTGACGGTCAGCGAGCTGCAGGACTCGGCGCACCAGGTGCGCACGGGGGAGACGCAGCTCGACCTCCCGCAGGTCGGCGACGAGGACGAGGCGGTGGAGGCGTGAGCGCGCAGCTGATCGACCTCGCCGACGTCGAGTCCCGCGCCGGCGCGTCGGACACGAACCGTACCGCGTGGCTGCTCGAGCGCCAGCAGGGCATCACGGCCACGAACATCCGCGACCTCTACCTGCGGAAGACGACGATCGCCAAGCTCGTCGACGAGAAGCTCGGCCGGACGAAGGACACCTTCACCGGCAACCGGTACACGGCATGGGGCACGAAGCGGGAGCCGATCATCGCGGCCGATGTGTGCTCCTCGTTCCCGGGCCTCAGACCGGAGACCCGCGTGTTCCACGCCGCCGACAACAGCCGCTACCTCGCGTCGCCCGACCTGCTCGGCGAGTTCGAGGGACAGCTCGCGGTCGGCGAGATCAAGACGGGGAAGGACGACATCCGCGGCGGCTTCGCGGACTACTACGGCAAGGGCTACCACCTGCAGCAGCAGTGGTGCATGCGCGTCACCGGCGCCCGCGTCTCGATCTACGCGTCCGAGCAGCACGACTCGGACTGGCAGAACGTCGGCGGCGAGTACGAGGAGCCGCAGCCGCGCGAGCTGTTCGCGGACACCTACGTCGAGCGGTACGACGAGGAGCTGGTCGCCGAGCTCGTGAAGCTCGCGGACGAGTTCCTGGCCGCGCTCGACAGGGCGGCCGCCGGCGGCGCGCCCGACGTCGACGAGGCGCTCGACACGCACGCCGTGAACTACCTCCGCGGCCTCGACGCCGAGAAGCAGGGCAAGGCCCTGAAGGAGGAGTCGTTCCTCGCGGTGAAGAAGGCCCTCGCGGACGAGGCCACGTTCTCGCAGGCGTCGCCGCTCGCGCGGATCTCGTGGAAGCGGGGCGGCGAGGAGACGACGGCGGAGCAGCGCGTCGATCGCGAGGTCGTCGACGAGAAGGCCGCGAAGAAGGCGCACCCCGAGGAGTGGCGGTACCTGCAGCGGATCACGAAGCTCCGCGACAAGTACGCCGAGCTGTTCGCGGGCGCCGACGAGGCGTGGCGCGCGGTGCTCGACGAGCACACCACGACCGAGACGGTCACCGAGACCGTCACGGCGACCAGTAGGGAGAACCTCCGCATCACCGCGGTCAAGCAGAAGGAGATGGGGAAGTGAGCGCAGCCGTCGCCCTCCCGGCCACGGGAGACAGCAGCACGTGGAACGACACCGAGCGCGCGCTCGTCGAGGCGTCCGGCCTCGTGAAGAAGCAGGGGCAGAACATGGTCCTCGCGCCGCGTCCGGTCGTGGAGGCGTTCCTGCTCCACTGCCGCCGCACGGGCCTCGACCCGATCGCGAGGCAGATCTACTGCATCGAGCGCGGCGGAAAGTGGGGCACGCAGGTGTCGATCGACGGCGCCCGGCTTGTGGCCGAGCGCACGAAGGAGTACCGCGGGCAGACACCCACGCAGTGGACCGCGGACGGCGTGACCTGGGTGGACGTGTGGCTGCCGAAGGATCCGCCGGCGGCCGCGCGCGTCGGGGTGCTCCGCGAGGGGTTCTCGCAGCCGCTCGTCGCGGTCGCCACGTGGGACCAGTACGCCGACAAGAACGGGGCCATGTGGAAGAAGATGGGCGCGCTCATGCTCGGCAAGTGCGCCGAGATGCTCGCGCTGCGGAAGGCGTTCCCGCAGGACCTCTCCGGCCTCTACTCGACCGAGGAGATGGACCAGGCCGGAGGCCCGAAGTCGGCGGCCGTCGTCGAGCAGCCGACGCCCGAGCTCGTCCAGGTGCAGGAGCAGCCCGCGGCGGCCGTCGACTGGGAGGCGCTCGCGTCCAAGGCGACGAGCCGCGACGAGCTGAACGCGATCTGGCAGCGCGTCGGCCGTGAGGATCCCCGCGCGCGGACGCAGCAGCTGCAGATCCGGATGAAGGAGTTCGCGTCGTCGATGACGTCTCGGCCGACGCCGGAGCCCGAGAAGCCGTGGGCGAAGGAGACCCCGCAGGAGGAGGTCGTCGAGGCCACCGTCGTCGACGAGGAGCAGCCGCCGGCCGGTGGCTGGCCGACCGCGCAGGTGCCGCTCGTCGAGGACGAGCCGGACCCGGAGCCGTACGGGGGCGGGGACCGTGCCTGATCCTCTCCACCCGGCCATCAGCGCGCGGCTCGCCTCGATCGGGATCCGCGAGCCAGACCCGACGGACCCGATGCACGTCCGCCTCGTGGCCGCGCTGTCCGGCGTCGTCGCGCAGTCGGTCGGAGCGCAGCTCCTCGCGATGCGGTTCGAGTTCGTGTCCCGCTTCCAGGAGGCCGGCGCCATGCACGTCCGGAAGCGCATCGCGCACAAGCGGTACGTCGCGGCGCTCGTGAAGAGGCTGCGGGAGGCGGATCCGAAGCTGTCCCGCACGGCCGCGAAGCAGGAGGCCGAGGAGACCGACGAGGCCCTCGAGCTCGAGGGCGACGCGGACGCGTGGAAGGCCGAGGAGTCCGCGATGCGGCAGTGGCTGCAGGCGATGGACGCGGCGTCGCGGAACCACGCGACGGACCGCGCGGACGAGCGGGCGACGTTCATCGGTCGCGGCCAGATCCCGGAGCAGGCGACGTGAGCGCGCCGACCGCCAAGGTGCGCGGGCTCATGCTTGCCCGCGACCTGGATCGGTGCGCGGCGTGCGGGGGGCGCATGCACCTCGAGGCGCAGCACCGGCAGGCGACCGGGATGGGGGGTCGGATCCTCCGGCCCTCCATCACGGAGCTCCTCACCCTGTGCTCGACCTGCAACACGGCGGCCGAGGGCGGCCTGCAGCGGAGGGCGCTCGCGTCTGGGTGGAAGGTCCGCCGGTGGGTGCGGATCCCGGAAGCCGTGCCCGTCTTCTACACGCTCGAGCGCACCTGGCACGTGCTGCTCGGCAACGGCACGAGGCAGCCGATCGACGCGGCCCTCGCCGACTACACCATGCGGGCCATCTACGGCCCCGACTACCAGAGAGGAGAACGACCATGACCGGAGTACCCGCCGAGCTCGTCATCGGCAACGACTTCATGATCGTCCGCGGCGGACTCGTCCGCACCCTCGACAACGCCAACGACGCGCTCGTGTGGACCCGCATCCACTGGCGCTGCGAGATGCACGGCGCCCACGTCATCGTGGACGAAGACGGCATCGCATGGTGGCCCGCGTCGAGGGAGACCCTGGCGGTGGAGACCGGCCTGCGACAGGAGCAGGTCCGGCGTTGCCTCGAGCGCCTCGTCGAGGGCGGGTTCCTCGAAACGGCGAAGCACCACCGGAACGGCAACTACGACCAGACGAAGTCGTACCGCACCGTCATCGAGGGCACGGAGCCAGCGGGCGGATCTGCCGAAGGCACCCTGCCAGATCGCCCAATGAGCGGGGCGGTGCCGCCCAATGTTCCTTCTCTTAAGACTCTGGAAGAAGAGAGCGCGCCGAAGCGCGCCGCTCGGCTCCCGAAGGTCTTCGTCATCACGGACGAGATGCGCGCGTGGGCGGCGGAAGCGACGCCGCTGGTCGACGTCGACGCGAAGCTCGGCGAGTGGATGGACTACTGGCGAGGCCGCGGGACTCCGATGAAGGACTGGGTCGCGACGTGGCGGAACGGCATGCGCAAGCAGCAGGACTTCGCGGTCCGCGACGGGCGCACCCGCCAGCAGCCGGCGCCGGTCCCGGACGTGACCGCGGAGGTGCTGCGCGAGCAGCGTGACGCGTGGCTCGCCGAGCACGGCGTCACGCTCGAGGAGCTCGAGGCGAACAAGCACGACCCCGCGTGGCGCGCCCGCATCGAGGGGCGCGCAGCATGACCGCGCCCTACTACTCCGACGAGCTGGTGACGCTCTACCACGGCCTCGCCGAGGACCACGTCGCCGAGTGGACGGCGGCCGACGTCCTGTGCGTCGACCCGCCCTACGGCATCGACTACCAGTCGGGCCAGAAGAGCGAGACGATCGCGCGCTCCATCGCCGGCGACAAGGACACGTCGGTCCGCGACGCGATCCTCGAGGCGTGGGGACCCGACCGTGCGGCGCTCGTGTTCGGCACCTGGCGGATCGTCCGCCCTGCCGGCGTGAAGATGCTGCTCGTCTGGGACAAGAAGGGCGCGCTCGGCATGGGCGATCTGTCGATCCCGTGGAAGCCCGGGCACGAGGAGATCTACGTGCTCGGCGGCGGGGCATGGCGCGGGCAGCGCACGAATGACGTGCTGCGGGTCGCCCCGGTCCAGTCGACGTCGCGGAACGGGCGGCTGCACCCTCACCAGAAGCCCCTCGCGCTCATGGAGGAGCTCATCCGGAAGCTGCCCCTCGGGGTGGTGGCGGATCCGACCGCCGGCGTCGGGAGCACGCTGCTCGCGGCGTCGCGCCTCGGGCAGCGGTCGATCGGCGTCGAGCTGGATGAGGGCCACTGCGAGACGATCGCGAAGCGGTGCGCGACCGACCGCTCGCAGGCGCTCTTCGGCGACTGGGACGGTGCGGCGTGACCGGCGAGGACCGCGCGGGCCGCGCCGAGCAGGACGGCACCGACCACGCCGAGCGCGCGACCCTCGGCGCGATGCTGCTCGCGTCGTCCGCGCTCTACGACGTGCTCGACGAGAAGGTCACCCCCGACGACTTCCTCCGCCCCGCGCACGCGCTCGTCTTCTCCGCGGTCCTGTCGCTCGTGAACCGCACCGAGCCCGTCGACCCGATCACGGTCGCCGACGAGCTCGCGCGCCTCGGCGACCTGGCGAAGGTCGGCGGCGCCGGCTACCTGCACCAGCTGACCGGCGACGTCGTCACCGCGGCGAACGCCGGATACTACGCGGCGATGGTCCGCGACCGCGGCGCCCGCCGGCGGCTGACCGAGGCCGGGCTGAAGATCACGCAGCTCGGCCAGGCCGTCGACGGATCCACCGCGGACGCGATCGACGGCGCCCGCGCGGCGCTCGAGCGCGCCACCACGCAGGAGCGCGCCGACGTCCACGCCGTCGGGGCGACCGTCGACGCGGTCATCGACAGCCTCGGCACCCCGCCGGACTACTACCCGTCGCCGTGGGCGTCACTCGACCGGCTCATCGGGGGCTTCAACCCCGGCAGCCTCTACATCGTCGGCGCCCGCCCCGGCGAGGGGAAGACCATCGTCGGCCTGCAGTGCGCGACCCGGCTCGCGCACGAGGGCCTCGTCGCGTTCATCAGCCTCGAGATGGGGGAGTCCGAGCTGCAGTTGCGCCTCATCGCGCAGTACGGCGAGGTCCACATGAAGTCGCTCCGGAACCGGAACCTGAACGAGGAGCAGTGGAAGCGGGTGAAGATCGCGCGCGACCGGTACGACAAGGCGCCGATCTACATCTACGACCAGGGCTCGACCCTCGCCGACATCCGTGCGTTCATCCGCGCGGTCGCCCGCCGAGGGAAGCTCTCCGGCGTCGTCATCGACTACCTGCAGATCATGTCCGGATCCGGGCGGGAGAACCGGCAGGCGGAGGTAGCCGAGTTCTCGCGGGCGCTGAAGCAGCTCGCCCGGCAGCTGAAGGTCCCCGTCATCGCGCTCTCGCAGCTGTCGCGGCCGCCGCAGCAGCGCGAGGGGAAGCAGCCGGTCCTCACGGACCTCCGCGAGTCCGGCGCGATCGAGCAGGACGCCGACGTCGTGATGCTCCTGAACTACGACCGCGAGAAGAAGGCGGGCGAGCTCGGCGTGACCGTCGCGAAGAACCGGCACGGCGAGATGGGGACCATCTCGCTCATCTGGCAGGGGCAGTACGCGCGCCTGCAGGACAAGTCGTACGACCCGTGGGGCTCGACGACCCTCGACATCTGACCACCGCGGACCACCCGGCCCGCGCGCACCGAGAGAAGGACTGACCATGAGCAAGGCCACCATCACGATCGAGGGATTCATCTCCCGCGACCCCGAGCTGAAGTACGCGAAGAGCAGCGGCAAGCCGTTCCTCTCGATCAGCGTCCCGCACACCCCCCGCAAGCAGGAGAACGGCCAGTGGGTCGACGCGGGCGACACGACCTGGTTCCAGGCGACCGTCTTCAACGAGGACGCCGAGTACCTCGCGACGATCCTCACGAAGGGCACGCTCGTCACGATCACGGCGGCGCCCGAGGTGAACGTCTTCCAGAAGCAGGACGGCTCGCACCAGGCGAACATCGTCCTCCGCTTCCCGACGATCGCGATCATCCAGAAGGCCCCGAAGGGCTACCAGGCGGGCGGCGGCGCCGGCGGCAACCAGGCTCAGGAGCCGTGGGGCGCGCCCGCGTCGACGGGCTGGCACCAGCCGCCCGCGCAGCCCGAGGCCGGGTACTACAACGACGAGACGCCGTTCTGATGGCCGCCGTGCAGCGCACGATCGAGCAGGTCATCGCGGACGCGTGGGGGAACGACGAGGGCGGCGTCACCGTGCACGTCCTCGAGGAGGGCACGCATCTCGAGGTGCAGCGCGCGCTCACCCCGGACGAGGCGCGCGCGTTCGCGGCGGCCATCATCCTGGCGGCGGACGCGGTCGAGCAGAGGCCAGGCGAGCCGCCTGCGCCCCGTGGAGACGCGATCACCGCCTCGGGGCATCGTCGTGTCCAGGATGTTGCGAAAACGCCGCAGATCGTCGCAGAAGCGCAACAGCCCGAGGTCTGCGGAGGCATGTGCAGCCGCCCTCGCGGCCACGCCGACGCCCACCACCCGACGATCCGATGGTGATCCCGGCGCCGCCCCCGGTGCGCGTCGACGAGGAGGCCGAGGCCCTGCGGCTCCTCGTCGACGGTCCTGAGGGGGAGCGGCAGTGCGTCGGCACCATCGACGGCCTGCCTTGCCCGAAGCCCGCGGTCTGGTGCATGGAGTGCCCGAGCTGCGGGTCCTACGGCCAGGCATGTGACGCGCATCGCGAGTGGGCCGACCGCCGAGCCGAGCACGGCATCCGGCAGGTGTGCACCCGCTGCCGGACCCCCTTCCCGGTGCCGCTCCCGTGGGGGCCCCTGTGATCGACACCGACCGCCTCCTCGCCCACCTCCGCGCCCGCGCGGACCACCCGGACGCCGTGCTCTACGCGGTGTTCACCGGCCTCGCCGCCCGCATCGAGCGCGGCGACTTCGACATCGACCAGAAGGACCAGACATGAACAGCCCCTACGAAGACCTCGACTTCATGGCCAACTGCATCGCGCGCGGCGACGACCCGCGCGCCGTGCTCGGGACCGCCGTACGCGTTGCGCTCGAGGCGGAGCGCGCTCGCGCCGCCGTCGAGACCGCCACTCCCCCGGCCACCGCCGACGCGCTCACGGCGCTCGACGAGATCGAGGAGGTGCTGACCAGCGAGGGGGCCATCACCGGCTCGCCCATGGGGAACATCGCCCTGATCCGACGCTCGCTCGCTGCTGCGCCCGAGCGGCACGTCATCACCGAAGCCATGATCGAGGCCGCGGCGCGGTCGCTGTTCAATGACGGCCAGCCCGACGAAGACGACCCCGCGGACCCCAACCAGCTCTCGTGGTCGAGCATGGCCGCCGACGACAGGAGCCGCGCGGACCTCTACCGCTCCGACGCGCGCCGGATCCTCATCGACGCGCTCGCGGTGGCTTCGTGAGCGACCGCATCGAGGAGACCGTCGACTGGTCCGAGGTCGTCGACGACCAGGCGCTCCTCCACCTCGCGGCCGCCCGCGCCGACAACGCCCTCCGCGCGGCGCCCGCGGTCATCCGGCACATCCGCGAGCAGGTGACCCCGTCGCTCGTCCGTCCCGGCGACGGCATGCCCCGAGCCGCGTCCAAGGAGCCGCCCGCCCCGGCGCGCCTCGACCCGATCGACGACGCCGACGCGGTCTACGCGCAGCTGATCGACTGGCTCGTGTCCTGGTGCGACACGTACGGCGTCCGCCCGCCCCAGGTGACCGGCGCCGTCCGCGTCTCCGAGGACGGGGTCGTGCAGGGCTTCCGCGGCCGCATGGATCCCGCGACCGCCGCTGACCTGACCCGCCGCGTGGGGAACGACCTGCTCGTCCTCACGCAGAGGGTCCTCCGGCACCCGACCGCCAGGACCTACTTCGACGACATCGCGGGCATCGTGCACCGGGCGTCGGCGAAGTACCCGCAGGCGCCGCGCCCGCAGCGCGCCGTCATCCCGCGGCCGTGCTCCACGTGCGGGGAGCACGCGGTCGGCGCGGCCTGGCGCTCCGCCGACCTCCTCGACGTGGTCGTGGAATGCAGCGTGTGCGGGCAGGAGGTCTCGCCCACTGATGCGATGCGGACGCTCGGCTGGCTCGCCCCGAAGGTCCTCGTCGAGCAGGCCACGACCGACCTGTGGACCTGGTCCTGCCAGACCTGCGGCGACCACGGCGCGGGGAACCGGCCGGTCGCCGAGGCGAAGGCGCGCGAGCACCGCTGCGAGGTGGCGCTGTGACCGGGGATGTCGCACCCTGGCTGGTCGCGCTGGGCCTGACCGGCGGCCTCTGCTTCCTTGCCCGCATGGCCTATGACGTGGTCGCGCTTCTCCGAGCGCGGTCTCGGCGACGCCCAGCGAAACCGCCCGAGGTATCGCTGAAGCAGGGTAGTGAGCTGCCGCCCGTCGGCTCCACCGTGACCCTGCGGGAGGCGGACTGGTACCTCGGCGATGTCGTCGGGTTGGCCTCCGGGTCCCGGGGTCGGGTTGTCCATACCGACCGCGAGCTCGACGGCCCTCATGCCGGGGTGCATGTCCTCTGGGAGGGCTACGAGAACAGCATCCGGTGCCGCCCCCACGAGCTCATCTGGGAGGGCCACCCGTGAAGGCCTGCCTGATCCTCGCCGCCTTCTGCTTGCTCCTCATCCGCTACAGCCCCACCCGAACGAAGGACCCAACATGACCGACACCGCAGCCGCTCGCGATACTGCCGCCGAGCGGATCCGCCAGAACGCGAAGTGGGGTGAGCAGAACCACCCCGACGGCACTGGCCCCGATGTGCGCCCGCTCCTCTTCGCTGGCGCCCTCCCGCGCGCGGACGACCTCGCCCGGTACGCCACCCAGGCGACGGACGCGCACGCAGCCGACGGCACGGTTACCTGGCTCGACATCCTCCGCGAGGAGTACCACGAGGCGCTCGCCGAGTCCGACCCTGCGAAGCTGCGTGAGGAGCTCATCCAGCTCGCGGCCGTCGCACAGCAGTGGGTCGAGCACATCGATCGCCGCGAGGCCTAGCCCCGGCACATGAACAAGCGGCAGGAGCTCACGATCGGCGAGGCAGCCGAGCGCGTCCACCGCACCCGCCGCACGATCCAGTTCTGGATGAACCGCGACGGGATGCGGTTCCACTGGAAGCGGGGGAAGAAGATGATCCGCCTCGACGACCTCCTCCTGCACTACCGGAAGAACCTCATCGCGAACCCGAATCGGAAGCGCCCGGAGGGGTCGCGCAAGAAAAGTGCGTCTGGGGGTTGACAACGCAACGACTTCACCCCACAGATGGAGATTAGACAAGAAAGGCACCGCGGGACACGCTCCCGACGGTGCCTTTCCTGTTCCCGGGCGCGAACCATGCCCCGGCCCCAGACGACCGCCTCGGGCGCGGTCGCGGCGGGGACGCGACCCGCTGGGGAGTCTCGCGTCCCCGCCCCACGCTCTTCCTGCCACCGGACACGCACATGCCCGCGGCGCCCCGACGAACCTCGCGCCTGAGCGCCGAGACGCCGGGTGCGCGCCGCCACCACCCCGCACCGCCGGTTCGGCAGGACCCCTTCACCGAGGAGCGCACGCATGGCGAACGGCCAGCTCGACACCCGCACGCTCGCGCAGATCGACGGCGAGCCCGGCGACCTCCTCCGCGCCGACGCGTGCGGGTACTGGAACGCCCTGCAGCGCGACTTCCGGAAGGCCATGGGCTACGGCCTCGGTGTCCGCGAGGCCTACCGCCCGCTCGCCACGCAGATCGCGTACTTCGTCACCCGGTACGCGAAGACCAGCCGCAACACGGGCCTCTGGTACGACGGCACCTACTGGGTGAAGAAGGCCGGCGTGCCCGCGGCCGCGCGCCCTGGCACGTCCAAGCACGGGGACGGCCTCGCGGTCGACGCCACCATCGACTCCTTCACCAGCCCTGCCTACCGGTGGATGGCCGCGAACGCCGACCGGTACGGGTTCGGCAACAACCAAGGCCGGAACGACGGCGAGCCCTGGCACTGGGTCTTCGGCGAGACCCGCCCCACCATCCAGCCCGCGAGCGTCGGCTCGCAGGCCATCGACAACGACGGGAACGACATGGCCGACATCACCGAGGGCCAGATGCAGCGCATCGCGGTCATCCTCCTCGACACCGAGATCCAGACCCCGCTCGGCCCGCGCCTCGTGAAGCACGCCCTCGGCGACGCCCTCCTCCTCGGGCAGGCGAACGCGAACAGCATCGCCGAGGTCCCCGACCTGACGTGGGACGTGCGCCTCGAGCACACCCTCGCGAAGGCCGCTGACGGCAGCCCGCTCATGGTGCCCGTCCGTGACCTGGTCCGGTACGAGCCCGCCGAGCACGAAGCCACCCGCCGTGCGGTCGCCGCCGTTGCCCGCCCCGACGTCGACCTCGACTACGCGGCCGTCGTCGCCGAGCTCAAGGAGTCCGGCCTCGACCCCGCGACGTTCGCCACGTACGCCGCCGACGAGGCCGACCGCCGCGAGCGCGAACGCCTCACCCCCGCCTGACCCATGGGCCAGCACCACCCGAACACTCGGCGCATGCAGGTCCTCCGTCCCGCCTTCCGCAAGGAGTCCGAGGCGGCGGACCTGCCGTGCTGGATCTGCTCGCAGCCGATCGACTACACCGCGGCGCAGGACGACTACAAGAACCCGTCGCGCTTCCAGCTCGACCACTTCCACCCGGCGTCCAAGCGGCCCGACCTGTACGACGACCCGTCGAATTTCCGCCCATCGCATAGCGGATGCAATAGAGACCGCGGAGCGGATGCGCCTCGTGCTGGTCTCCGCCCGCCGTCGAGGGACTGGACCTAGAATGTGAACGGCCCCGCATCGAGTGCGTCAACACTCGCCGGGGCCTGACCCACCTTCAAGGACTAGTTGATCGGAGGGCTGCCATGAATCCTATCTGCGCAGTCGATGCCTGCTCGAAGCCGCCGTACAAGGCCGCCATGTGCGCCTCGCACTACATGCGGAAGTGGCGCTACGGCGACCCCCTGCACACGCCACCTCGGCCCTACCGTGACCTGACCGGCCTCCGCTTCGGCGACCTCATCGTCACGAGCCGGGTCGACAGCGACTCGTGGTCCGCGGCGTGCACGTGCGGCGCGACCACCACCGCCCGCACCGGAGACCTGAACCGGGGCGCCGCGCTCACGTGCGGCGACAGACGAGCCCACCGGCGGACGGCCACGACCTACCACGCGGTCCACGACCGGCTCACCGTCGACCGAGGACGGGCAGCCGAGCATGACTGCGCCGACTGTGGGGGCCCGGCGGCACAGTGGTCCTACGACCACGCTGACCCTGACGAGCTCGCGGCCGAGGACATCAAGGGCCGACCGCTGTACAGCCTCGACCCCGACCACTACCAGCCGCGCTGCGTCCCGTGCCACAAGGTCCTCGACCTGCACCACGCCGCCATCCGCTAGACCGACCAGCACGAGCAGGGGCATCACCTACGGGTGGTGCCCTTCGTCGTTCCATCCGGCGAGGAGGTAGCCATGGGCGGGCGCCCTGACTACGACGACGCGACGGCCAGCACATGTGCCACCGCCCCACCGGATGAAGAGACGACGCTCGTCTACCAGACCTGGGGGCAGTGACCGTGCGCGGCATCGACCGGTGCGCACGATGCGGCGCGCCCACGTACCGAGCACCGGACCACCGGGGGCCCGCCGAGTGCGACGACTGCGCACGCCCCGCCCCGCTACCCACCCGACCCGAGGAGTGAGCATGACCGCACACACCGAGCGCCCCGCCTCCGACCTGGCCCTCCGATTCGGCACGGCCGCCGGCGGCCCGGCACCCACCGCCGAGCAGCGTGCCGACACGGCCGACCTCTCGGCCCTCGTGCTCGAGCTGGCCGTCGGCATCACCGAGCTCGTCCCGCCCGGCCGCAACCAGTCGCTCGCACTGACGGCGCTCGAGGACGTGCACATGCGCGCCAACCGCGGCATCTACAACCAGGACATCGCGACCCGATGAGCGAGAGCACGCCGCGGCCGACCATGCCGCACGAGATCGTGCTCGACCACGACGAGCACCGCATCCTCATCGACGGCGTCGAGTTCCCCCACCTGGTGGGCGAGGACATCCACGTCGAGCAGCAGCACCCCCGCTTCGGCACCGTCGACCTCACCCTCCTCGCCGAGCGCGTGACCGTGATCGGCGAGCCTCGACGCCGGCCGGGACCGCCCGCGAGCATCGGCGGCATCACCGGCGCCATTCTCGTCCGGGTGGGTGACGCGGAGCCCGCCGAGCTCGGGACCTTCACCCTGCCCGTCCGCACGGCGACCGCACCGCTGGGTGGCGGCGTCATCGTCAGCTCGGGGACCGATCGGCTGCAGCGCGCGATGGCTGCCTTCGCCGCCGCCCTCGAGGAGGAGTGACCATGCCCGACCCGATCATCGTGATCCCCATCGGGGTAGCCCGACCCGAGGTGACCCGACCCATGCACGCCGAGGTCCACCTGCCCACCATCCGCCCCGTCGTTCTCAGCCCCATCACCAGGGCCCGAGAGCGACCCCGCGACCACGAGTAAGCCCTAGGCCCTCCCAGGGGCCCCACGCCCCGCCTGTCGCCCCTCCGTGCACCCCCTCGCCCGGATCCCCCAGAAAATCCAGGCCCACCCCCACCACGGCCCACCTCCCGCCCGACCGGGTTCTCTCCCCCCGGTTTCTGGCCACGGAATTTGACCACCCCTAGGAGCGCGCGTGACCGAGCCGAAGAAGCCGAAGGAATCGCGGCTCCATCGGGCCTCGGTGACGCGGATGCTGCGCGCCACGGGGCTCCTGCACGTGCCCGAGGAGGCGCCCCTGGTGACGCTCCTGAAGGACCTCGCGAAGGAGCTGGACCTGAACGGGGGAGCGCGGACGCGGCAGCAGTACCTCTCCGCGCTGAAGGACGTGCGCCGGGTGCTGCGCGATGCGCCTGGTGAGACCGCTGCGTCCTCGGGCGCGGCGCCGGCGGACGACGATCCCGATGACGAGGCGACGGATGACGTCGACGTGGACCCGAAGGTGAGCGACTTTGACCGTTTCAAGCGCTCGAAGGGCGGAGCTGCGGCGGGCTAAGGGGAAGACGGTCCCGCGGCTGTGGACCCGCCCGCTGCGCCCGCTGACCCCGGAGACGTCGCACGGCTTCCACGTGATCGAGTTCGCGAGGGTCTGGCTCGGCGTCGAGCTGCGGCCGTGGCAGAAGTGGCTCCTCATCGCGGCCCTCGAGCTGCTGGTCGACGGCACCTACCGCTACCGGAAGATCATCGTCATCGTCGGCCGGCAGAACGGCAAGACGAAGCTCATCGAGGTCCTCGCCGCATGGTGGCTGTTCGTCGATGCCGACGCGTTCCCCGAGCATCTGCCGGCGAGCGAGTTCCTCGTGCTCGGCGCCGCGCAGGACGTCGGCACCGCGAAGAAGGTCTGGAACCGGGTCCTCGGGAAGTGCAACCCCGAGGTGCTGTCGTGGCCGTCCCGCTTCACCGACGCCGAGCGCCAGGCCCTCGTGCCCGCGCTCGCGGCCCTGAGCTCGAAGCCGCGGACCACGAACGGCACCGAGGCGATTCGCCTGAAGAACGGCGCCCGGTACGAGATCGCCGCGCTCGCGTCCGGCGGGGCCCGCGGCGACTCGGTCGCGCGGGCGATCCTCGACGAGCTGCGCGAGCAGAAGAACTGGGAGGGCTGGGCGGCATTCTCGAAGACGCTGAACGGCACGTTCAACTCGCAGCTCTGGGCGATCTCTTCAGCCGGCGACGCCCGATCCGTGGTCCTGAAGGACCTGCGCGACGGCGCGATACGCGCGCTCGAGGAGTGGGAGGCGTACGTCGATGCCGGCGTGCAGAGCATCGAGGAGTTCGCCAACGGGCACGACGTGTCCATCGGCCTGTTCGAGTGGTCCGCGCTCCCGGGCTGCGACGTCGACGACCCGGAGGGGATCTGCCAGGCGAACCCGTCCATCGGGTACGGCTACAACGTCGAGACGATCCTGTCCGACCTCGCGTCCGGCGAGCCCGAGCACATCTTCCGCAACGAGGTCCTCTGCCAGTGGAACCTCGCCAGCGTCGAGACCCACATCGACCCGACCGAGTGGCACGACGCCGGCGACCCCGAGGCGCGCGCCGCCGAGGGGTCCCGCCTCGTCGTCGGAGTCGACACCTCCACCGACCGGAGGATGTCCTACGTCAGCGTCGCCGGCTGGACCGACGACGGCCAGATCATCGGCGAGCTCGTCGCCGAGCGCCCCGGCATGCTCTGGGTCCCCGACTACGTCGCGGCCCTCTGCGCGAAGCAGGGCACGAAGGAGGTGGCGCTGCAGACCCGCGGCGCCCCGTCCTCCGAGTTCGTCGCCCGCCTCGAGGAGCTGGACCTCACGATCATCCGCATCGAGGGATCCGCGCTCGGCGCGACCGCCGGGCAGATGAAGGACCACGTCCGCGACGGCCGCCTCGTGCACCGCCAGGAGGAGCCCCTCCGCCTGGCCGTCTCCGGCGCCATCGTCCGCAAGCTCGGCGAGGTCTGGGTCTGGGACCGCGGCGCCTCGCCCGTCGACATCTCGCCCCTGGTCGCGATGTCCGAAGCGGTCTACGGGCTCACGTCCGTCGCCGCCCCCGCACCCCGCCCACCGGCAACACCGCCCCCGCCAGCCGAGCTCATCACCCGCGACTACGTGTCGCCCGGGGAGGTGAACCTCGCCTTGGCGGATTTCTAGACGGTGAAGCCGAGGGCCTCGTACCGCTCGTCCGCGAGCGCCGGGTCGAACTCGCGCCCCTGAGCGCGCGCCAACGCGTACTCCCGGGCGCACGACAGGCACGACCGCTCGCCCTTCGCGAGCTGGGCGCCCTTGAGGTTCGGCTCCACGAGCTGATGGTCGCGGCGGCACCGAGCCTTGTTGAGGTTCGCGTTCCGCCCGTGACGGATGGTGTCCTGCGTGTTCTCACGGTGCGTGTCCCACCGCAGGTTGTCTATGCAGTTGTTCGAGGGGTTGCCGTCGCCGTGGCACGCTTCGGTGCCTACCTCCCGGGTGGGGCCGAATGCCTCGAGGACGAGATGGTGGACCTTCCTGGTTCGCCGCTGGTTGCCGGCGCTCAGGTTGACGCTGATGCGCCCGTCTGAGTCGGCGCGCAGCTTCCTCAGCCCCCCGGGGACGAGGCGTGTACCGACGCCGGTCTTGGCTCGCCGCGGGATCGACCGCACCGCACCGCGATCACTGACCTCGTAGGCGCCTTCGTACCCGACCACGGGCTTCCATTCTTCGGCTGGCTGCATGGGTTGACCCTATCGTCCCCGATCGACTTCTGAGAGCAGGACGCTGATGGCGAACGAGCAGGGATACCAGACCTCGGGGGTGGCGTCGTGGACGAACCTCGCGACCGAGTCGACCGAGACGAACCCCGAGCTGCAGTGGCCGAAGTCGCTCGAGGTCTACGACAAGATGCGCCGCGAGGACTCGCAGGTCGGGTCCGTCCTCCGCGCGGTGACGCTGCCCATCCGCAGCGCCGAGTGGATGATCGACCCGAACGGCGCGTCGGACGAGGTCGTGGAGCTCGTCGCCACCGACCTGGGGCTGCCCGTGAAGGGCCAGATCCCGAAGCCGCAGCACCGCACGCGCGGCCGCTTCTCGTGGGACGAGCACCTCCGCATGGTGCTCCTCGAGCTCGTGTACGGGCACTCGTTCTTCGAGCAGGTCTACGAGTACGACGGCGCGAAGCTCCGGCTGAAGAAGCTCGCGTGGCGGCCGCCGCGCAGCATCGCCGGCGTCGACGTCGCGGCCGATGGCGGGCTGCTCGCGATCAAGCAGCGCGGCATCCTGGGCCGTGACATCCGGATCCCGGTCGAGCGGTGCGTCGCGTACGTCAACGACCGCGAGGGCGGCAACTGGTTCGGCCAGTCCCTCCTCCGCACGGCCTACAAGAACTGGCTCCTGAAGGACCGCATGCTGCGCGCCCAGGCCCTCACGGTCGAGCGGAACGGCCTCGGCGTCCCGGTCTACACCGGCGCCGAGGTGCCCGACGACGTGACCGGAGACGAGCGGGACCGGTGGCTGCAGTCCGAGAAGGACGCCGGCCTTGCCCTCGCGAAGGGCTTCCGCGCGGGAGAGGGCGCCGGAGCGTCCATCCCGAACAGCGCGTCCCTCGACCTGAAGGGCGTCGTCGGGAAGCTGCCGGACACCGACCAGCCCATCCGCTACCACGACGAGCAGATCGCCCGCGCGGTCCTCGCGCACTTCCTGAACCTCGGCACCGAGACCGGGTCGTGGGCGCTCGGCTCGACCTTCGCGAACTTCTTCACCGACTCGCTCAACGCGGTCGCCGCGCACATCGCCGACGTCACGCAGCAGCACGTCGTCGAGGACCTCGTCGACCTCAACTTCGGGCCGGCCGCACCCGCGCCCCGGCTCGTGTTCAAGGCCATCGGATCCCAGCACGCGCCGACCGCGGAGGCCATCAAGGCGCTCATCGACTCCGGCGCGATCACCCCGGACCCCGCGCTCGAGGCCTACATCCGCGCGCTGTACACGCTCCCCGTCCAGGACGAGGACGACGACCCCGACCGGAAGCGGAACGCGACCGACGCGGAGAACGCGCGTTACGCCGCGGAGACCGTGCAGAAGGCGTACCTCGGCGTCGGCAAGGTCCTCACCCTCGACGAGGCGCGCGACCTGGTGCGCCGCGCGGGCGCGAACCTCACCGGCCCCGGCCCGGTGCCGGCACCATCACCCCCCAGCGAGGAGACCCCGTGACCACGAAGGAACTGCAGAACCGGCGCAAGAACCGGTTCTGGGGGGAGAAGGACATCCCCAAGTCCAAGGCCGAGTTCTTCAACGCGGTCACCACGCCGGCCCCGTCGGGCGATGGCACGGTCGCGACGATCCGGATCTACGGTCCGATCGACTCGTGGGGCGGCTTCTGGGGGGTCTCGACGAAGGACGTCGGTGGAGTGCTCGACGCGCTGTCTGAGTCGGTCACCCAGATCATCCTCCGGATCAACTCCCCGGGTGGCGAGGTGTTCGAGGGCATCGCGATCCTGAACCTCCTGCGCGCGCATCGCGCGTCGGTGACCGCGGTCGTCGACGGTCTCGCGGCGTCCGCAGCGTCGGTCATCGCGGCGGGCTGCGACGAGACCGTGATGTCGCCCGGCACGCAGCTGATGATCCACTCGCCGTGGAGCTTCGCCGGCGGCAACGCGGCCGACCTCCGCAAGCAGGCAGAGGTGCTCGACAGCATCGAGTCGTCGCTCATCGAGGTTTACTCGGCGAAGGCCGGCGAGAAGGACTGGCCCGCGCTGCTCGCCGCCGAGACGTGGCTGAACGCCGCGCAGGCCGTCGAGCTCGGCCTCGCTGACCGGGTCGCCGTCATCCCCGACGCGGGCGAGGCGATCACCGTGACCGACGACGAAGAGCTCGTGGTCATCACGCTCGACGACGACGACATCGAGGACGCCGCCGCACGAGCGCGCGTCATCAGCTTCCCCGAGCGGGCAGCCGCCCGCGCCCAGATCCCCCCGAGCGCATCCGCGCCCGGTTCGCCCACAGAAGAGGAGACGGCCATGCCGGACCTGAACACCACCATCCGTGCCCGTCTCGGGCTGCTCGACCCGACCGCCAGCGACGAGGTGATCGTCGCCGCGCTCGACGAGGCCCTCGCCGAGCGGGCCGAGCCCAACCCGGCCGCTCCCGCGGGGACCGTCCTCATGGACGCCGCGGCCCTCGCGGACCTGCAGGCCGCCGCCAACGAGGGCCGCCAGGCGCTCGCGCAGCAGGCCACCGCGCGCCGCGAGGCCATCGTCGACGCCGCCCTCGCCGACGGACGCATCGCGCCTGCGTCCCGCGCCGCGTGGCTCACGCAGCTCGAGGCCAACGAGGAGGGTGCCGCGTCGCTGATCGCGTCGCTCACCCCGAACACCATCCCCGTGGCGGAGCTCGGCGAGAACGCCGAGCCCACCGCGGACCAGTCGCTCTACGCGTCCGCGTGGGGCACCGACGAGAAGGGGGCCTGACCATGGCCGACTACCTGCCCAAGTTCAAGCCCGGCGAGGCCATCACCTACACGGCCTCTGCTGCCGTGATCGGTGGCCGCCTCGTGGCCGTCACCACGACCGCGCCCGGCACCCGCACCGTCGGCCCCGCGGGCGTCGACTCCGCGGCCGTCGTCGGCGTCGCCGGCTTCGACGCCGCCGCCGGCGATCCCGTCACCGTCTACGCGGGCGGCGTGCAGCGCCTCACCGCGTCGGGCGCCATCGCCACCGGAGCGCCCGTCACCGCGGCCGCCGCCGGTCTCGCCACCACCGGTGGCACCAACCGCGTGGGCATCGCCCTGCAGCCCGCCGCCGCCGCCAACGACGTCATCGACGTCCTCTTCAACTAGGAGCGTCATGCCCTCGTACACCTACCCCGTTGCGCGCCCTGAGGGGACGCTCACCACCGCCCAGATCCACCTCCTCCTGCAGAACCCGGCGGTCATCGCGAAGCGCGTCGCGACGCTCGCCGACCAGCGGTTCATCGCCGACTTCCTGCTGACCGGTCGCTTCCAGGCCATCGGCGGCGGCATCTTCTACGAGACCGGCGAGGAGATCTTCCCCGCCGACGCGCCCGAGGTCGTCGCCCCCGGCGGCGAGTACCCGACCACGGTGCTCACCCGTGGCGAGCTCGCGTCCGCGAAGACCACGAAGTGGGGCCTCGACACCGAGGTCACCGACGAGGCCATCAGCCGGCTCGGCATCCGCCCCGTGGACAGCGCGCTCGTGAAGCTCGCGAACAGCGTCGTCCGCACGGTCGACTCGACCGCGATGTCCGTCATCGCGTCCAAGGTGACGACCGCCTTCGCGGCGACCGCGTCCTGGTCGACGGGCACGAAGGACGAGCGCGTCGCGGCCGTCGTCGGCTCGCTGCTCGCGGCGAAGGCGAACCGCGAGGACCTCGCGCTCGGCATCGACCCCGACACGGTCGCGCTCTCCGGCGCGCAGTACGCGAAGGTCATGGCGCTCTTCGCCAGCGCCGGCGTGCTGCCCCGCGAGGACGGCAACCCGATCGTGAACGGCGCCCTGCCGGTCAACCTGCTCGGCTTCACGTGGGTCACGTCGCCGTTCATCGTCGGCAACGACCCGCTGCTCCTCGACCGCGACCAGCTCGGCGGCATGGCGGACGAGGACCTGCAGTCGCCCGGCTACTCGCGCGACGCCGCGATCGGCGTCGAGACCTTCACCGAGCGCATCGCGCAGCGGGACGCCTACCGCGCCCGCGCGCGCCGCGTCACGGTGCCGGTGGTCCTCGAGGCGAAGGCCGGCCTCCGCGTGACGGGTACGGGCCTCTGATGGCCGCGCACATCGTCACCGCGGCCTGCGTGGTCCTCCCGCTCGAGGGCGGCGGCGAGCGGTACCTGTACCGCGGCGCGCCCGTGGGCGAGGGCTTCACCGAGGCCGGCATCCAGCACGCGCTCGACGTCGGCCTCATCGCGGTCGACACGGCGCGCGAGGAGGCCGAGGCTGCGCTCGCTGCCGAGGAGAAGAAGGCGGCCGCTGCGAAGGCGGCGGCCGACAAGAAGGCCGCCGACGCGGCCAAGCCGTAGGACGAGGGGGTGATGGAGTGATCGGCAAGACCGACCTCACGGGCGTCGATGAGAAGCTCGCGCTCAGGGTGATCGCGACCGCGCTCTCCATCGCCCCCTGCCTGCACACGCTCGAGGGCGACGACCGCGAGACCGCGATCGCCATCCTGAGCGGCGTGGCTGCCGAGGCGAAGAGCCGCGGCGCCCGCCACGTGAAGGGCCAGTCCGTCGGCCCCGCCCGGGTCGACTACGGGGCGTCGGAGTCGTGGTTCTTCGCGGACGACCGCGCGTCCCTCCGCGCGCTCTGCAGCGCGTCGGCGTCGCCGGGCGGCCCCATCGGGTCGTTCCCGACGTCGAGCCTCGTGTCGCGCCTCTGGCCCGAGGAGCGGTGATGGACTTCCCTGCCGGCGTCACCGTCCACCGGGACCGGCGCCGCGAGGTCCCGTCGCGCTACACGTCGGAGACCCGGCCCGGCAGCTGGGACGACGTCGACACGATCGAGATCCCGCAGGCGTTCGTCGCGAGCTCGTCGTCCTCGTCGCTGCGCAACGCGACCCGGTCGCAGGTGCTCACGGCGAAGAGCCTCTACCTCGGGGACACCACGGCCGACGTCCGCATCGGCGACCGGATCCGCGCCGGCGGCATCGCGTACTTCGTGCGCGAGCGCCCCGAGGCGGACACCAACCCATGGACCGACTGGACCCCGGTCCTCGAGGTCCCGCTCGAGTCGACGGAGGGGTGACGTGGAGTTCAACCAGGCGTTCTTCGAGGAGCTCGGCCGCAGTGGCCCCGTCATCGCGCTCACGGACGAAGCGGCCGAGCGCGTCGCCGCGGCCGCGCGCGCCAGCGCCCCCGTCGACACGCACGCCTACCAGGAGGGCATCGTCGTCCGGAGGAAGTTCCAGGACCGGGCCGTCGCGCTCGTGGTCGGCACCGACCCGAAGACGATGCTCATCGAGGCGAAGACCGGCAACCTCGCGCGGGCTGTCAAGGCGGCGAGGAAGAGTGGCTGACCGCGTCATCCACGTCGACCTGCAGGCGTTCCTCATCCCGTGGCTCGCGGCCCAGCTCGCCGCCCGCACCGAGGACGTGTGCGCCGGCGTCTCCGTGCGCGACACCGAGCCGCTGCCCGACCGCCCCGTGCCGAAGCGCATGGTCATCATCCGCGACGACTCCGGCCCGACTCGGTCGACCGTGACCGCCGAGCGGTCCATCGGCATCAGCGTGCTCGCCGGGACGAAGGAGTCCCCGGAGGACGCCGTCGACCTGGCGCTCATCGTCAACGCGCTCATCTCCGACGTCGCGCGCCCGGAGGCCGGGAACCCGGTCGCCGCCATCGAGTCGATGAACGGGCCGTTCGCCGTCGCGGAAGACCTGCCGTTCGCGCGCCGCTACTCGACCGCGACGCTCGTCGTCGTCGGATCCCCGTTCTGACCGATCACCACCACCACCCCTGAGCCCTCGCATCCGCGGGGGCTTCTTGCATGAAGGAGCAGCTCATGGCCGGACCCAACGGCATCGACGTCACCAAGGTCTTCATCCCCGTCACGGGGCACATGGGCGTTGCGCCCGAAGGCACCACCATCCCCACACCCGCACAGGGAGGCTCGCCGACCTTCAAGCTCGCGCCGGCCTTCAAGATGCCCGGCCTCCTCACCGAGGACGGCGGCTTCGAGTGGACGCTCGAGCGCGACGGCGACGCGATCGTCTTCTACCAGGAGGGCTACAGCCTGCCCTCCGGTCTCGCCAACGCGACGTGCGTGGTGAAGCTCGCGCAGACCGACGAGATCGTCCGCTCGATCATCCACGGCCAGGAGCCCGACGAGAACGGCTACATCGAGGTCGACGCCGGCGGCACCGACAAGGTCTACGTCCTCTACACGGAGGAGATCGGGAAGAACCTCTGGATCCGGCGCCGCATCGCCGACATCGCGACCATCGACTCCGTCAAGGAGGACAAGTCCACCCGCGGCGAGGTCGTCGGCTATGAGGTCACGTTCAAGATCGCGCGCTCGCCGCGGCTGAACAACAAGCACATCGGCGAGTGGCTCATCGCGCCCGACGCCGAGGTCGCGCCCGCGGCCGCCGCGACCTCCAAGTCGTAGCCCTAGACCGCTGGCCGGCGACGTGATGGGCGCCGCCGGCCAGCTTCTCCCATCAGCCCATCACCCCCATCAAGGAGAGCACCATGAGCACCACCAGCACGCAGGAGCCCGGCCCCAAGCCCACGTTCCAGGTCGTCGAGACCAACCTGCATTACCGCACGAAGAAGGGCGAGGAGATCGTCCTCGACATCGACATCCCCTTCGGCGTCCTCGTCGACGTCGCGGCCGGCGACCAGAACGAGCAGCAGCAGTTCGTCGCCCTGCTCGAGGCGCTCGGCGACACCGAGACCCTCGGTAAGGTCAAGGCCCTCGGGTCGATCGAGGCGATGGCGCTCATCATGCGCTTCTTCGAGGAGTTCGAGCGTCTGGTCGGTGCCTCCGTGGGGGAATCCAGGCGCTCCTCCACTTCGTAGAGGAGCACCGGGCGGCGCTGCGCTGGGACTTCCGCCGCTACCTCGGCCTCAGCGTCGATGGCATCGGCAAGACGATCTCGTTCCGCGAGGCCATCGACTACATCGCCGAGCTCAAGCGCGAGTTCGGATCCCACCTGAACGCCGCCGGGTGGGGGTGGGACTTCGCGGCGAGCTACGGCGAGGTCCTCGGCGCGCTGCACAGCTCGGCCTACATCAACGGCAACCGGGACACGAAGGCCCACCCGAAGCCGATCGAGCTGCCGTTCCCGTGGCCGACCGCCCCCGAGCCCGAGGTGGCGACGGCGGACGAGGTCGAGGCGGCGCGCGCGTACCTGCGCAGCAAGACGGCATTCGCCAACTGAACAGTGAGACGGAGCCGCCATGTCCAGCGAAGTCGGGTCCGGCCAGGTAGCGATCTTCCCCACGTTCAAGGGGTTCCGGCAGAAGACCTCGGCCGAGGTCGACGGCGCCGCGAAGGAGGCCGGCGGTCTCTTCTCGCGGGTGTTCTCCAAGTCCGGCTCGGACGCCGGGCGCAGCGCGGGGAAGGGCTTCCGGTCCAGCTTCGGCGTCGAGGCCGGGGGCGCGGCCACGGCGACGCTGAAGCAGATCAACGCCGAGGTCGTGTCGTCGTCCAAGGCGCTCTCGACCGCGCGGCTGAAGGAGCAGGACGACGCGGGCAAGGTCCGCGTCGCCGAGGCTCAACTTGCCGAGGCCCGGAAGAAGGGCGGCGCCGACAGCGCTCGCGTCGTGGCAGCCGAGGAGAAGCTCGCGTCCGCGCAGCGTGGTCTCGCCACCACGCAGGCGACTGTGAAGTCCTCGACGGACCGGCTCGCGACCGCGCGCAAGCAGCTCGCCGCCGCGTCCGAGGCTGCAAGCAACTCGGAGGAGAAGTCCTCCAAGTCCTCGCGCGGCTTCGGGGCGTCGCTCAAGGCCGCGTTCACGCGCGACCTCGCGGCGGCCGGCGACAGCGGCGGCAAGGAGAGCGGCCGCCGCGCGGGCGAGGGCCTGCGCGGCGGGATCCTCGGCGCCGTCGGCTCGCTCGCCGCGCCGCTCGCCGCGGCCGTCGCCGGGCTCGGCATCGGCCGCATGCTCGCGTCGTCGATCACCAACGCCTCCGACTTCCAGGAGTCGGCGACCGCCATCACCGCGGTCTTCGGCGACGCCGACAAGACCATCCAGTCCTTCGCGGCGAACAGCGCCACAAGCCTCGGCCAGTCCAAGAACCAGACCCTCGACGCCGCCCGCGTCTTCGGCGTCTTCGGTAAGGCGGCCGGCCTGAGCGGCGGCGAGCTCGCCGGATTCAGCACCGACTTCATCACGCTCGCCGCCGACCTCGCCTCGTTCAACAACACCTCCCCGGAGGAGGCCATCGAGGCGCTCGGCGCCGGCCTCCGCGGCGAGTCCGAGCCGCTGCGCGCGTACGGCATCCTGCTCGACGACGCGACGCTCAAGGCGCGCGCAACGAAGATGGGGATCTACTCCGGCAACGACGCGCTCACCCAGCAGCAGAAGGTCCTCGCCTCGCAGGCGGAGATCATGGCGCAGACCTCCACCCAGCAGGGCGACTTCGCGCGCACTTCCCAGGGGCTCGCGAACCAGCAGCGCATCCTCAAGGCGCAGACCGAGAACCTGTCGACGTCGTTCGGCATGCTCTTCCTGCCGATCGTCCTCAAGGTCGTCGGGGCGCTGAACACGACCCTGGTCCCGGCGCTCTTCGCTGGGGTCGACGCCATCACGGCGGTCTACGACGGGTTCCGGGACGGGAAGACCGCGCTCGACCTCGGCGACAAGACGGCCGGGCTCGTGTCGTTCGGCGTCACTCTCCGCGGCTTCGCGGACCAGGTCGGCGTCATCTTCGGGGACGTGAAGGCGAAGATCGCGTCGGCGTTCTCCGGCGACGGATCCCAGCTCTCGACGCTCATCGGCCAGGTCGTCGGCTTCGTGTCGGCGCTCTCTCCGTTGCAGCTCGTCTTCTCGGCCATCGCCCCGCTGCTGCCGACCCTCCTGTCGCTGTCGGGCCAGGTGGCCGGCGCGCTGACCGCCGTCCTCGGAGCGGCCCTGCAGGTGCTGACGCCGATCCTGCAGAACCTCGTCGAGGACCTCGTCGGGCTCGCCGGCTTCATGGGCCGGAACACCGAGCTCGTCGGCACCTTCGCCGCCGCGATCCTCGCCGGCGTCGTCGCGCTCAAGATCTACCGGCTCACGGTGGTCGCGGTCGCGGCCGTGACGAAGGCCTGGGCCATCGCGACGAAGGCGCTCGCGGTCGTCCAGGCGGGCTTCAACCTGATCGCGCTGGCGAACCCGGTCGCGATCCTGGTGGTCGCCATCGCCGCTCTGATCGCCGGCATCGTCTACCTCGCCACCCAGACGACGTTCTTCCAGGACCTCTGGGCCAACGTGACCTCGTTCTTCGCGACTGCGTGGCAGGGGACGCAGATGATCTTCGAGGCCGTCATCAACGCGATCGTGTCCTTCCTGACCGGGCAGCTGCTCTTCATCCAGTCGATGTGGAACGCGATCTGGACGGGCATCTCCTCGTTCTTCACCGGTCTCTGGAACGGGATCGTCGCGTTCGTGCAGACCGTCCTCGTGGCGCTCGCGACCATGATCCTCATCCAGGTCACGGCGGTCCAGACCATCTGGAACACCGTGTGGCAGGCCATCGGGGACTTCCTCTCCGGCATCTGGAACGCGATCGTGACGACCGTCACGACCAACTTCCAGAACATGGTCGCGCTGGCGCAGGAGCGACTCGCGGCTCTCGCCGCCGGGTGGAACGCCGTCTGGTCCGCCGTGCTCGGCTTCCTGTCGGCCGTGTGGAATGGCATCGTCTCCGTCGTCACGACCGTCTTCGGCGCCGTGCAGGGCTTCATCGTCGGCGCGCTCACGTCCATCACGGGCTTCTGGGTGTCGACCTGGTCGTCGATCCTGTCGTTCTTCTCGGGCATCTGGAACGGGATCCTGTCCTTCGTCGTCGGCGTCGCCTCGAGCGTCGTCGGCGCCGTGGCCGGGATCGTCAACTCGGTCCGCTCCAAGGTCGGCGAGGCGGTCGCGTTCGTCGGCGGGCTGCCCGGCCAGGCGATGTCGGCGCTCGGAGACCTCGGCTCCAAGCTCGTCAGCAGCGGCCGGGCCCTGATCCAGGGCTTCATCGACGGCATCAAGGGCATGATCGGCAACGTGGGGAAGGCCGTCTCCGGCGTCGTCCAGGGCGCGCTCGACTTCTTCCCGAACAGCCCCGCGAAGAAGGGCCCGCTCATGGGCCCCGGCTGGCGGAAGCTGCGCCGGTCCGGCCAGGCCGTGACCGACCAGTTCGCCGACGGCTTCGACCCCGACGTCTTCGACTTCGGCGGCGGCTTCCCCGGCAACCCGGGACCGCCCCCGGCTGGTGGCGGTGGCGGCGGGGCCGGCGGTGGCGGCGGCATGCAGGTCATCTTCCACGGCCCGGTCACCACGCAGGACGTGCCCGAGCTCATCAAGGCGCAGCGCCGCGAGGCGACGCGCGCACGGAAGGCAGCCCTCGGCGGCGCCAGGAGGGTCCGGGTGACGGCATGATCGGCACACCGTCGGCCGGGATCCGCGTCCACATCGAGGGATGGGACGGATCCAAGTGGGACCTGAACGACGGGCCGATCGCGGTCACGGAGCAGACCCTCGAGGTCCTCTACGCGTTCGCGACCGAGTCGTTCACCCGGACTGCCTATCTGCTCGACGGCCAGGAGTTCGTCGAGTGGAAGGCGCTCCCGCGCGAGTTCCCGCTGCAGGTCTCCACCCGGAAGCGGCAGGAGCTCGGCGGCTGGTACGCGACCGACCAGGCGTGGAAGAAGATGATGCGCCCGGGCGAGACGAACCGGCTGCTGTGCTCGGCTCCTGACGGGGGCGTGCGCGCGCTGTCGTTCCGGATGACGGGCGAGGACCCGATTCTCACCGTCGACCCGTCGCAGCGGCGCCTCACCTACCTCGACTACGAGCTCGTCGCCGACGACCCGTGGTGGTACTCGGTGGACCCGCGCACCTCGGATCCGCTGCGAGGCGGCTTCCGAGACGCGCCCTTCTTCGGCCCCGAGGACGCGGGCCCGCCGTTCTACATCGCGGACGACACGGACTTCGTGACGGTCGCGAACCACGGCGAGGTCCCGGCCTGGCCGGTCTGGACCTTCGTCGGTCCGATGACCGGCTTCCAGGTGGGCGTGCGCGGCCGGAAGATCGCGGCGACGCGGACGCTCGGCGTCGGGCAGACGCTCGTCGTCGACACCCGGCCGCGCCGGAAGTCCGCCGTCCTCGCCGACGGCACGGTCATCACGCGCAGCCTCACCGCGCGGCAGTACACGCAGATCGACCCCGGGGCGTCCGTCCCGGTGGAGGTCGTCCTGCTCGGCTCCCAGCAGGGCGCCGGGTACGCGACCGTCACCGTCCACGAGCAGTTCTTCCGGGGGTTCTGATGGTCGCGACCCCGAAGCTCGAGGTCACCCTGTACGACCGCAGCTTCGGGTTCCTGCAGGACGTCGCCGGCTTCGTCTCCGCGGAGATCACCCGCAAGGCGAACGCGGCCGACGCGGGCTCGCTCGTCCTCGAGGCCGATGACCCGGCGAACGTCGACCTGATGAACAGCGACTGCCGGTACGTCGCGACCTACGGCGGCCGCTTCCACTCCTCGGGCCGCGTCATCCTGCCGGAGTTCGACCTGCTGCCGAACAAGCCCATCACGTACACGCTGGTGGGGGACTGGTCGATCTTCGAGGACACGCTCGCCATGGTGCGCCCGAAGAGCACCATCCGGCCGGCGTCGCTCGCCGACCTCGGCCAGGCGTACCAGCGGTACCCCGGCGACGGGAAGACCGTGGCCGGGCAGTGGGGCTGCTACCTCTGGGACGAGGACGTCTTCACCACCGAGACCGCGATCAAGCGGCTCGTCGCGGAGAACGTCCGCGACCGCCTCCGGCGCCCGGTCACCATGCGCGCGGACCTCGGCCGCGGCGGCAACGCGCGCCTTGAGGGTCGGCTGCCCGAGGACCTGCGGAACGGGTACGTGGCCGAGGGCATCGCGTCCCTGCTCGCGTGGTCGGGCCTCGTCCTCCGCGCGTGGCAGGAGCCCGACGGGCGCACCATCCTCGTCGACGTCGTCGAGCCCTCCGAGTACGGCCAGGAGCTCGACGCCGAGACCGGCACGCTGAAGGGCGGCACCGGGAAGCTCGGCTACCCTGACGCGACCCGGGCGCTCGTGATGGGCCCGGGTGAGGACGCCGGCCGCGCCTTCGAGTACGTGATCGACGAGGCGGCCGAGGAGGAGTTCGGCTACGTCATCGAGACTGTCGTCGACGCGACCTCGCCGGACGTGGAGTGGCCCGAGGGCGTGCCCGACGACGAGCGCATCTGGTCGCAGCTCCACAACCGGGGCGACGTGCCGCAGGCCACGAAGGACGCGCTGCGCGCCTACATGATCCGCGTCGGCTCGGACAAGCTCGCCGAGCTCGCCGCGAAGGCGGCGCTCACGACCGAGCTCGCGGAGAACGAGTCGTTCTACTACGGCATCGACGACAACGGGTACGAGCCGGGCGACTGGCTCGGCATCACCTCGCACGGCGTCCCGCTGCGCGACCAGATCACGGCGTGCACGGTCAAGGCCGACAAGAACGGCGAGACCACGGCGACGCCCACGCTCGGATCTGAGCCCGCCGCCGGCGAGGACCCGGAGACCGCGGTCATCTTCGACAACCTCATCCGGCTCGCGCAGAGCAGCCGACGACGCTCGACCGGGAGGTAGCGCATGCAGTTCACGACGCTCGGCATCACGAAGTCCATCGGCCCGAAGGAGTGGGCGACCTACATGGGCCACCTCGCGGGCGACCCGACCGTCGGCGACCCGGCGTCCTTCGCGGCCACCGCCGTCGAGGGATCCCGCGTCGTCACCGTCGCGCCCGGCTCGGCCGCCGCGTACGGGCACGACGTCATCGGCGCCGGCACGGAGTCCGTCACCTTCCCGCGGCCTACCAGCGGCGGCCAGTGGTACGCGCTCGCCCTCGAGCGGGTCTCGGCCACGAACCTCCCCGGCAGCCCCGTCACCGCGCGCCTGGTGGTCCTGCCTGGCCCGACGACCGAGGACCGGGACGAGATGTACACGCTCCTGCCGGAGGTGAACCCGAACGGCTGGACTGTGCAGCCCGGCGTGAAGACGCACCAGCTCCTCTACTGGGGGTGGGTCGGCGCGTCCGGCAACTTCAGCCGCCTCGGCGTCGCGCTCCGCGACATGCGCCGCATGCACCCGCGCACCATCCCGGTCACGAACGACCAGCAGGACTTCCGGTCCGGCTACTTCGACGGCCTCGGCATCATCCCGACCGGCGCCACGCTGGTCATCTTCGAGTTCGAGTTCACGACCCTCCGCCCCGAGCGCGTCGTCGGCACGGCTTACGGCATGTGGGGCGTGCGCGAGGAGGGCCCCTTCGCCGGCGGCCCCGCGGCGGGGAAACTCTGGATGGAGCTGAACGGCGACCGGATCGGCTACACGGCCTGGGACAAGATCGAGGCGAAGGACGCCCGCCGCCCCTTCACCGTGCAGGGCCGCGGCACCACGCGCATCGGCTCGAACCTCCTGCAGCTCGTCGGGTCGACCAACTTCGACAGCGCGACCCGCGACTTCGTGCAGGTCCGGATGGAGGCGATGCCCGCATGAGCGCCCTCCGCCGCATCTACGCGAAGACCATCTGGCACCCCGACGCGATCCCCGCCGCCGAGAGGAAGTACGCCTCGCCGCTCAAGCGGGTCTTCCTTCCCCTCTTCGACGCGCTCGCCGTCACCGCCGGATGGGTCGCGATCCAGCACGGGATCCCGTCCATCGACCGGCTCCTGCCGGCCGGGATCTCCGATCTCGCGGGGTACCTGTTCCTCGCGGCCGGCTTCGCCGCTCTCGTCGGGATCGCCTTCCCCGCCGCCTGGGCCGTCGAGATCGCCGGGAAGGTGCTGATGTTCGCGCTCCTCGGGGTCTACCTCCTAGCCCTCCGGCACCCGTCGCTGAACGGCGAGGGGACGCGTGACTTCATCGGGTGCGTCGTCGCGATGGCGATGGTCCTCGCGCTCTACCGCCTCTGGATCCTCGGTCGCGACATCGGTGACCGGCGCCGCCCCCCGCTGCAGTGGGAGGACCAGACGTGATGGATGGACCCCCCGCATGGACCCAACTCGTCCTCGGCTTCTTCGGGCTCGGCGGCGTGGCCGCGCTCATCACGGCCTTCGCCACCCGGAGGCGGGACCGCACCACCGAGATCCAGGACCGCTTCGAGTCCACGTCCGAGCTCGCGAAGTACATGCGCGACGAGGTCGCGAAGGAGGTCGAGCGCCAGCTCACCCCGATCAAGGAGCAGCTCGCGGTGGTCACCGCGGAGTCCCACGAGATGAACGAGGCGGTGCGCTCCCGCGAGGTGCGCCTCTGGCGCTGGGAGACCGGCGGCCGAGTCGGCGTCATCCCGCAGCTCTCCTTCCCGATCCTCGAGCGCCTCGGCCTGAACGGCCTGTTCGATCCACCCACCACCAGCACCACCGTCCCGGAAGGACCCACCACATGAACCCGATCGACATCGCCATCCCCGCCGTCCCCGTCGGGGTCCTCGTCCTGCTCAACTTCTTCGCCCCGTACGCGACGGCCATCGTCGTCGACCCGCGGTGGCCCGTCGGTCAGAAGAAGCTCGTCGCGATCATCACGTCCGTCGTGCTCGCCGCGGTCGTGCTGCTCCTCGCGTGGTGGATGGGCAGCCCCGTCCCCGCGTGGCCGGCGCTGATCCTCCTCGCGGTCGTCGTCTCGCAGGCGTCCTACGACCTCGTCACGAAGCGGTCGGCCGACGCGCTCTCCCGCGAGGTCGGATCCGGCGCCCGCCACCTCGGCTCGTGACCGGCGACGACGAGACCGTGGACGGCTACCCCGTCCCGGTCGACCCCATGGAGTTGCTGCAGTGCGACTCCTGCCAGTAGGCACCCGCTCCACCCCCTGAGCCCCCGGCACGACGCCGGGGGCGTTCGCATGCCCGGACTCATGGAGGACCGCATGGCCCGCACCACCGTCATCATCCGCCAGCTGTCCGGCCCGCACCAGGACCCGGACATCAACTACCAGGTCTGGACCCCGTCCTCGCGCATCTTCGAGGACGGCACCGTCACCGAGGCCGGCCCCGGCCGGGTCGACCTCGTCGACGGTGCCGGCTCGGTGCAGGTCGCCCCGGGCGTCTGGTTCGTCGACGCCGTGCTCCCGGGCGGCCCGCACCGCCGTGCCGTCCGGGTGCCCGCGTCGACGACCGCGGTCTTCTACGACAAGCTCCCCGACGTCACCGACCAGACCGAGCTCGGCTACGGACCGACCTGGTCCGCGCAGGCGATGCTCGCCGCGAACGAGGCGCGCGTGTCCGCCGACAAGGCGGCCGTCTCCCAGGCCGAGTCCCTGAAGGCCGTCGCCGAATCGCGCACGCTCCGCGACCAGATCAAGAAGCTGCTCGAGACCGTCGTCGCACCGCCGGCCGACACCATCGACGCCGGCGCCGCGGGCGACGCGATCCGCCTCCTCGACGACGCCGACCCGCAGAAGTGGGTCGTCGCGTCCGCAGCGGACTCCACGTGGGACGAGGCCGACGAGATCTTCGAGGGCGCATGGAAGCAGGCGTCCGCGTTCTGGCCTGAGCGGTCGTGGGTGCTGCGCCGCTTCAACAAGGCGACCGACGAGTACGCCTCGCAGCTCGTCTGGCGGACCGCGCCGAACGGCCGCCCCGCAACCGCGATCGTTGCGGCGTCCGGCACCGGAACCGGTGCAGTCACCACGACGACGAAGAAGACCGTCTTCAGCGACAACTTCAACCGCGTCGCCGACGACCTCGTCGGCACGCTCCCGCAGACCGGCGGCGTCTGGAAGGGCAAGGCCGGGCAGTACCGGCTCACGCTCGTCGGCAGCCAGGGCGTCGTCGAGGGCCTCGAGGGACGCACCATCACCGACCCGATCCACGCCGCGACGCTCCCGCACGACGGATCCCGCGACGGCGAGTGGGCCACCGTCACCCGCCTCACCACGAAGACCCCCGGCGTCACCGCGATCTACGGCCCGTACGTGTCCGCGACCGACAGCGGCCTGTTCCTCCGCATCGACACCGGCACCACCGCCGACACCCACAAGCTCGACCTCGTCTCCCGGGTGGCCGGCACCGAGCGCATCGTCGCGTCGCTCGACGGCGCCGCGCTCGCGCCGAACACTTCGGACCAGTTCTCGGACATCAAGATCAACATCACCGGCCAGAGCGCGACCGTGCGCATGGAGACCACCATCCCCGCTCTCGCCACGCGCGAGGCGTCGGGGAAGCTCACCGGTGAGGAGATCGCCGCGTGGGAGGACTACGACGAGGTCCGCGCCGTGTCCACCAACGCGCGCTTCCGGCTCGACTACTTCCAGGCGACCGCGATCACCGTCACCACGACGGCGGGCGGCGGCACCCCGGAGGCTGTCGACCCCGGCGTCGGGCTGCAGGCCGCGGTCTACAACGGCGCCATCGCCGGATCCAAGATCGACTCCCAGCTCGACCGGCTCCGGAAGCTCTACCCCGTCCGGCCGAACCTGCTGCTCATCGGTCACGGCCTGAACTACGCCGACGCGACGCCGGCCGAGTTCCTCGCCGACATCCAGCGGTTCGTCGACGCGTTCCTCGCCCTCTACCCCGGGGTGCCGATCGGCATCGTCACCCAGAACCCGCGGTACTACGTGCCCGCGACCGGCGCCCCGGAGTCTCGGGTCGCCGACCACGCCGCACGACAGGCCGCGATCAAGGGCTACGCGACCGCGCGCGGCTGGTGGTTCATCGACACCTTCAACGCCTTCGTCGCGGCCCCGTCCGGCGGCGTGTACCTCGTCGATCCCGCGGACGGCGTCCACCCCATCGCGACCGGTCGGGCGCTGCAGGTCGCGGTCCTGCTCGCCGCGATCTCCGCGATCAGCCTCCGCGGCACCGGCGGGTCCTCCGGCGGCACCCCGGTCATCGGCTCGGGCCTGCAGCTCGAGCGCGTCCCCGGCTCCCCGTACCTCCTCCGCATCGAGAGCTAGGAGCTCCCCGTGGCAGATCCCGCACCGAAGACCTCGACCGCCGCGTTCCGCAAGCGGGAGATGGCCATCCTGCAGTCCTGCACCCAGAAGGGTGTCGTGATCCTCCTGCAGACCAACTCGATCAACCAGGTCGAGTCCATCGACGGCCGCTACGGATCCTGGTGGGGCGGTCTGCAGCGCAACCTCGACGCCGCGTTCCAGGTGCCGTCCATCCAGGCGCTCATCAAGGCGCAGCCGACCCCGGTCGTCCCCGGCCTCGAGGGCTACAAGCTGCGCGCGCTCGCGTTCGAGCCGCACCTCTCGCGCACCACGTGGGACGTCGCGAACGTCTACGGCATGGCGCCCACGGGCCGGGTCGCGGGCTTCAACTACCAGCACGGCCGTGGCCTGCAGTCCACGAACCAGACGGCCGGCCAGGTCCGGTCGCTGGTGAAGGTCTCCACCGCGATGGAGTGCTACGTCGCGACCCAGAAGGTCGGCGACAGCTACACGGTCACCGTCGACGGCGTCGAGATCGCGAACGTCACCTCGACGTCGAACGTCCGGAAGTGGCGCAAGCACGAGAAGATCGGCATGCCCGCCGGCGAGCACACCATGACGATCACCTTCGTCGCCGGCACCTGCCTCTTCGACGCGATCGACACGCACCTCGGATCCGAGCGTAAGGGCATCCGCGTCGTCAACGCCGGCCGCTCCGGCGTCTCGCTGAACAGCTTCGCCAAGACCGGCCCGGCGTCCGATCCCGACCAGAAGTGGGCCGAGGTCCATCCGCTGCTCGCGGACGACCAGGTGTCCGGCGTCGACATCGGCCTGATGACGCTCGGCACGAACAACATGGGCGACCCCGAGGACGCGTTCGAGCAGATGCTCGAGGAGTACGTCACCCGGTTCTTCCAGGTCAACAAGAACGCCGTGCTGCACCTCATGTTCGACGCGCAGCCGAACGCGATCCCGGCCGCCGGCGACGACTGGCCCGGCAAGCACCGCGCCGCGCGCCGCGTCGCGTCCCGGCACGAGTGGGTGTCCGTCGACTCGCTCTGGTCGGGCGACGTCGCGGGCCGCATCCCGCGGATCGAGAACACCCGCTCCGACCTCATCAAGGGCCTGCACCCGAAGTCCAAGCTGTACCTCGGCGACCTGCTCCCGTACGGCTACGCGAAGACGTCGGCGTCGATCATCGACCAGTCGGCCTTCACGGGCGTCGCGCCGGACCCCGGCGAGGAGGACCCGGGCGACGACGGTCCGACGCAGGACGTCACGCCGCCGAGCATCGCGGTCATCACGGGCGACAACCTGACCGTGAACCCGGACGGGACGTTCACCATCTCGGCCGACATCGCGGACACCGAGTCCGCGATCGGCATCGCCGTCGTCCGCACCACGGACGGCGACCTGCTCGGGAACCTCGTGAAGACCGAGGGCAGCCGGTACGAGCTCACGCTCACGTGGCAGCAGCTCCGCGCGTTCCTCGAGGACGACGAGGAGCTGATCCGCTGGTTCATCGTCGCGTACGACGCCCCGGGGAACCGGGCCCCTGCGACGGGTGCGCGCAGCCTGACGGTGAAGCTGCGCACGACCGCGCCGGCGGATCCCGTGGTCGCGAACATCACAGCCACCGGGTTCGACGTGCCGGGCTCGCCCATCACGATCAGCGCGGACGTCACCCACGCGTCCGGGATCGAGCTCGTCCCGCTGAACATCGAGGGCGTCTACCGCGACAACCTCCTCCGTCCGGCGACGGGCACCCGGTGGTCGCAGACCTTCGACCGGGTGCTGTTCCAGGACGGCGACGACTACGCGGTCGGCGCGCGCTCGAACGCGCAGACCACGTTCTTCTCGAACCGGATCCCGTACGTGCTCGCCGGCACGGTGAAGGACGTCTCCGCTCCCACCGGGCGGATGACGAAGCCGATCACGAACACGACCCTGCCGGACCTGTTCACGCTCGAGGCGTACGCGATCGACAACGAGTCGGGCGTGAAGAAGGTCCAGTTCTTCGTCGACCAGGTGCTGCTCACGGACGCCGAGTACATCGGCTCGTCGCTGTTCTCGGCGCCGGCCACGCTGCAGCAGATCCGCGACACGAAGTACGCGATCCCGCGGATCCGCGCGCGCCTCGAGGACAAGGCCGGCAACTACGTCTTCACGGACTGGGTGACCTTCTCCGTGCCCGACGTCCCCGTCGTCGTCGCCGGCGCGGTCCTCCCGATGCTGCTCGGCGACACCCGCCTCCCGGGCGATCTCGCGACGCTCGCTGCGTGGGACGACCGATGGGGAGATGACGAGCTCGCGACGCCGAACCCTGCCTTCAGCGTCACGTACAACGCTGCGGGAGCCGTCGACTCGACGACGCAGGCGGGCGTGGTCACGACGTTCACGTACAACGCCGACGGGTCGGTGAAGACGCAGACGATCGCGGGCGTCACCCGCACCTTCCAGTACGACAGCAACGGCCGAATCACAGGAGCGATCTGATGGATGTAGTCACCCTCGGCATGGCCGCGGCCGACGCCGCGAAGAAGTACCAGCCGCTCAGCGGGGCGGTGAGCAAGGCGGACGCGTTCGGTCCGTACCCGTCGCTCTCCGCCCGCTTCGCCGCGCTCGGGTCTGATGGGGCGTTCGCCACGGTGCCGGCCTTCAACGTCACCCTCGACACCTCGTCCCGGCTCCGGAAGGCGCTGGGCCGCGTGCGATCCAAGACCGGCATCGCGCGCGTCCTCGAGATCGGGGACAGCACGTCGTGGGGTCTCGGCGCGGGAGGTGCGGACGGGTTCCCGCCGCTGAAGGTCATGTCCGACGACTTCCAGCGGAGCTTCATCGACACGAGCTACGGGTATATCGGAATCGAGGGAGACAACGCACCCGTGACCGGCGCCCAGGTCGACGGCCGCACGACCCACAAGGGCGAGGCGGCCGGCTGGGGGTACTCGTCCTTCGGGCTCTTCAACGCCCTGCAGCACGCCGGTACCGCCGAGAGCGCCCCCTGGATCCTCCGCCCGGACATCAACTGCGACACGTTCGACTTCTACTACATGGCGAACAGCGGTCTCGGCACCGTCGACGTGTACGTGGACGACGTGCTCGCGACCAGCGTCGTCATGGGCTCGGGCAGTCAGCGGTGGGCGAAGGCGACGATCACCTTCGCCGCCGGCGCGGCGCACGTCATCAAGCTCGTGAAGCGGGTGAACACCGTGTTCCTCTTCGGGTTCAACTTCTTCCTCTCCACCCGCCCGAGCGTGCAGATGTTCAACGCCGGGGTGTGCAGCTCCAAGGCCTACTCCGCGAGCGGCGCATCCTGGGGTGTCACGGGCACCACGACCGCGATCGACGGCATCCCCTTCATCGCCCCCGACCTGACCGTCATCCGGCTCGGCGTGAACGACGCCCAGCTCTCCCCCTACAGCACGACCGCAGAGTGGGAAGCGGCCCTGCGGCGCATCATCGCAGCAGCCAAGGTCACCGGGGACGTCCTCCTCGAGTCGCCCGTTCCGTCCGACCCATCGCTGAACTCGGGCGCCACGGTCACCCGGGAGCAGGGCTACCGCGACCGACTACTCGCCATCGCGATCGACACCGGCTCCATGTACTACGACGTCTTCGGGCGCTACGGGTCATGGACCGCAGCGCAGGCGGCCGGTTACATGGCGGATCAGCTGCACCTCACCGCGGCCGGCGGCGCCGACCTCGCGACCGGCCGAGGCAAGGTCGTGCGCGGCTAGGCCTGCGGGTGCGGGTGGAACGCGTTCCGGCAGAAGCACCGATCGACCGCGTAGTCCACGTGGAACCACGGGCACTCCGGGTGCCGACCGGGCTTCCTCACGCCGAAGACCTTGAGGACCATCTGCCCGAGGCTCGGCTCGCCAACGCCGGCCTCGTGTCCGCACTCCGGGCATGTGTCCATGCGTCGACCGTATCTCCGCACGACCGCACGATCAGCCCCCTGGGCGCCCCACTTCGGGGCGTCTGGGGGGCTATTCGTCGTTCTCGGCCCGGTCCTCGTCGATGCCAGGCGGCCACGACTCCGGGCGCACGACCTCGCGGATCCCGGGCGGGAGCGCGCGCCGATGGTCGAGCCACCACCCGAATGCTGCCTCCGGTCCAGCGAAGGGGCCGTGCCGGGACACGGTCGCGTTGTCGTGGAGGATCCACCCGTCGGCGCCGAGCTGGATGGTCGCGAGGTACCGCTTCGACCGCAGCGGCTGTGCGTCGTCGCGGATGGCCGCCGACCCGAGCGTCGACATGAACAGCGCCGGGCCCTGGGCGGGCCGCTCGTCGCCGGCGCCGAGCATGCCGGGCCGGACCTTGTTCGCCACCCCTGCCCCTCATCTGCCCCCTGTGTCCCTCGTCGGGCACGGGGGGCTTCTCGTCGTTCCCCGCCCGGACCGGGCATTCTGGTGGTGGGCCCCGTCGGGCTCGAACCGACGACCCAGGGATTAAAAGTCCCTTGCTCTACCAACTGAGCTAGAGGCCCGCGCCCCCGATGCTACGGGATGGGCGGCGGCCATCCGGGAGCCCGCCGACGTCGCCGGGGCCCGGCCGGGACCGACCGTCCGGCGTACGCTGGCCGGGATGTCCGGCGATTACCACAAGCCCACCAAGTTCTCCGGGGCCAAGTTCGAGAGCATGCTCGGCGGCGACGACCCCGCCACGATCAGCCGCGTGGCCCACGAGACCGCGTCGGCCCTGCTGGCGCGCGTGCGGGCGGATCCCGACCCTGCCGTCGTCGAGCGCCTCATCGCGTACACCGACGAGCACGGCATCGACGCGGTCGCCGAGCTGTGGTCGCGTGCCAGCCCGCGCAGCCTGCCGGGCGCGCTCTGGCGGCTGTACCTCATGCGCGCGCTCATCCGCCAGGATCCCGACGGCATCAGCCTCCTCTACCAGCGCGGCACGGAGGTGGCCACGACCATCGACCAGGTCGTCGCCGGCGCCACCGCGCCCACGGGCCCCGCGGAGATCGTCGAGCTCGCCGACAGCATCCTCCGGGGCCTCTTCACGGGCGACTTCGCGGTGGCCCTCGACCGCGCCGGAGCGTTCAGCCGGCTGGCCGCGCTCGGCGCCACGAGCGTCGCCGACGACCTCGACGCGACGGCGTCGCCGGAGCGCGCGGGCGAGCTGACCACGCGCGCTCTCCGCCTCTCGCAGATGGCCGCCGACCTCGTGCAGTGCGCGCGCCTCTGGCGGAGCGAGCGGCTCGACTGACCCGTCGCGGCGGCGGATCCGCCCGTTCGCTGTGAGCGCGACCCCCGGGGCGACAGCCCGCACGGACTCGGTTACAGTGGACCCTGGTCGGGCCGCAGTAACTCCCGGGTACCAATATTCGCCGCTCCGAGCGGCCTCGCGCCGAGAGGCGTTCTGCGGCCCGGCTCCTCATCTCCCTCCCGCCCCACCGCGGAGGCACGGCCCCCGCGCGAGCGGCCGACCGCCCCGCATCCGCGCCGGCGAATCCCCACTGCCTGTGACCAATCCGTGACGCCGCCCGCGCCGAAGAGTCATCGTGAGGCGCTCACCCGCCTCGCATCCGTCACCCGAGAGGGTGCGACCCGCATCGGTCGGGTCCTGCCCGCGTGGCAGGCCGCCCGGCCATCCCAGATGTCCCGCACCGCGGGATCCCGGCTGATGTGGGGCACCGGACATCCGTTCCCCACCCATCCGCACCCGACCGGAAGCCTCACATGACCTCCCCGCAGCACCACCCCAGCTCGCCGGGCCCCGCCCTGCCTGCATGCGGTTCGCACGCGGGTCTGGGATGCTGGGGCTCGTGCCTTCATCGATCGAGCGTCCCGACCTCCCCGGGCCGGCGGACCCCGAGTCGAAGGAGGCCCTCCTCGGCCGTGTCGCCCAGGGCGACAAGCGCGCCTTCTCGGAGCTCTACGACCAGCTCGCGCCCCGCGTCCTCGGCCTCGTCCGCCGGCTGCTCGTCGACCACGCGCAGTCGGAGGAGGTCACGCAGGAGATCTTCCTGGAGATCTGGCAGTCCGCTTCCCGCTTCGACCCTGCGAAGGGCGCAGCGACCACGTGGGTGCTCACCATGGCCCACCGCCGCGCGGTCGACCGCGTGCGCGCCTCCCAGTCCAGCCGCGATCGCGACGTCCGCATCGGCATCCGCGACCACGAGCACGGCTACGACCAGGTCTCCGAGACCGTCGAGATCAGCATCGAGCACGAGAGGGTGAAGAAGGCGATGACGAAGCTCACCGAGATCCAGCGCCAGGCTGTCTCCCTCGCCTACTACGGCGGCTACAGCCACAGCGAGGTCGCGTCGATGCTCGACGTGCCCATCGGAACCGTGAAGACACGTCTGCGCGACGGCATGATCCGCCTGCGCGACGAGATGGGGGTCGCATCATGACCACCGAAGACGACATCCGCATGCTCACCGCGGCGTACGCGCTCGGCGCCGTCGACGCGGAGGAGGCGGCCGAGTTCGAGGCGCTCCTCGAGCGCGACCCCGTGCTGCGCGCCGAGGTCGAGGAGCTGCGGGCCACCGCGGCGGACCTCGCCTGGACCACCGAGCCGGTGGATCCCTCGCCCCGCCTCAAGGGCGACCTCATGGCCATGCTCGACGCCACCCCGCAGCTGCCGCCGCTCGCCGTCCCGTCCGCCGTGACGGACGACGACCGGCGTCCCGCGCCCGTCACCGAGCTGCGTCCCGCGGCGTCCGCGGGAGCGGCCACCGGTCCCGCGGCCCCGTCGGCGTCCGCGCCGCGCGAGCGCCTCGGATCCGCATCCGGCCGCGCCTCCGAGCGCTGGTTCCGCCGTCCCGGCGCCCTGATCGGCGTCGCCGCGGCGGCCGTCGTGCTCGTCGTCGGCGGTGTCGTCGTCGGCACGAACGTGGGCGGTCCGGGGGCGTCGCAGGCGCCGGTCGCCTCGGCGTACGAGCAGGTCACCACGGCGTCCGACGTCGTCATCGACAAGCGCGACGTCGTCGGCGGCGGCACGGCGACGGTCTACTTCTCCGCCTCCGAGGCCAAGACGGCGGTCGTGCTGAACGACGCGTCGCCGCTGCCCGAGGGCCGCGTGCTGCAGATGTGGTACGTCGGCGCGTCCGGTCCGGTGTCCGCCGGCGTCATGTCGGCGACGGACGGCGCGGGTCACGCCGTGCTCGAGGGCAGCTACACGCCCGGCGACACCGTGGCCATCACGGTCGAGCCCGAGGGCGGATCCGAGCAGCCCACGACCGAGCCCATCGTGGCGGTCACCAGCACCTGATCGACGCCGCGCATCCCGCGCAGACGAAGGCCCCCGCATCCTGAGGATGCGGGGGCCTTCTCCGTGCGCTCGGCGGATCAGCCGAAGCGGCCGGAGACGTAGTCCTCGGTCGCCTGCACGCTGGGCTTCGAGAACATGGTGGTCGTGTCGTCGTACTCGATGAGCTTGCCCGGCTTGCCGGTGCCCGCGATGTTGAAGAACGCCGTGCGGTCCGAGACGCGGCTGGCCTGCTGCATGTTGTGGGTCACGATGACGATCGTGTACTGCGCCTTGAGCTCCTCGATGAGGTCCTCGATGGCGAGCGTGGAGATGGGGTCGAGCGCGGAGCACGGCTCGTCCATCAGCACGACGTCGGGCTGCACGGCGATGGCGCGGGCGATGCAGAGGCGCTGCTGCTGGCCGCCTGAGAGGCCGGAGCCGGGCAGCGCCAGGCGGTCCTTGACCTCGTTCCAGAGGTTGGCGCCCTGCAGGGACTGCTCGACGAGCGCGTCCGCGTCCGACTTGGAGATCTTGCGGTTGTTGAGCTTGACGCCCGCGAGCACGTTGTCGCGGATCGACATGGTGGGGAAGGGGTTCGGCCGCTGGAACACCATGCCGACCTGGCGGCGCACGAGCACCGGGTCGACGCCGGGGCCGTAGAGGTCGTTGCCGTCCACGAGGACCTCGCCCTCGACGTACGCGCCGGGGATCACCTCGTGCATGCGGTTGAGCGTGCGGAGGAAGGTCGACTTGCCGCAGCCGGACGGGCCGATGAAGGCGGTGACGGTGCGCGGCTCGATCCGCAGGTTGACGTCCTCGACCGCCTTGAACTTGCCGTAGTAGACGTTCAGGTCGTTGACTTCGATGCTCTTGGACAAGGTGTTCCTTACCGTTCGGGTTCGTGGCCGGGGGAGCGGGCGCTAGCGGCCGAGCTTGGGGGCGAAGATGCGGGCGATGAGCCGCGCGATGATGTTGAGCAGCATGACGATGAGGATCAGCACGAGCGCGCCGGTCCACGCGCGGTCGACGTAGGCCGCCGCGTCGCTGCCCTGGTCGGCGTACTGCCGGAACACGAACACCGGCAGGGTCATCATCTGGTCCTTGAAGGGGTTGTAGTTCATGCTCTGCGTGAAGCCGGCGACGATGAGCAGCGGCGCGGTCTCGCCGATGACCCGGGCGATCGCGAGCATGACACCCGTGACGATGCCGGCGAGCGAGGTGGGCAGCACGATCTTCAGGATCGTCAGCCACTTCGGCACGCCCAGCGCGTAGGCCGCCTCGCGGAGCTCGTTCGGCACCAGCTTGAGCATCTCCTCGGCGCTGCGCACGACCACGGGGATCATCAGCACGGAGAGCGCCAGCGCGCCGCCGAAGCCGAGGCGCACGCCGGGGCCGAGGAAGATCACGAGCAGCGCGTAGGCGAACAGGCCCGCGACGATGGACGGGATGCCCGTCATCACGTCGACGAAGAACGTGATGGCGCGGGCCAGGCGGCCGCGACCGTACTCGACGAGGTAGATGGCGGCCATGAGGCCCACGGGGATGGAGATCACCGCGGCGATGGCCGTGACGATCAGCGTGCCGATGATGGCGTGCAGGCCGCCGCCGCCCGCGCCCACCACGTTGCGGAGGCTCGAGTTGAAGAACAGCGGGTCGAAGCGCCCCGAGCCGTTCGTCACGGCCGTGAACACGAGCGAGACCAACGGGATGAGGGCGAGCACGAACGCGACGGTGACGAGGATCGTGATGACCCGGTCCTTCGCCTTCCGCTCGCCCTCCACGGCGAGCGAGATGCAGAACAGCGCGACGCCGAACAGGATCGTGCCGAACACGGCCGTGCCGACGATGTTGAAGCTGTCCGCGGCGCCCGACAGCTCGAGCACCAGGAAGATGGCCGCCATGACGAGCCAGGACACGAGGAAGATCGCGGGGGCCGTGAAGCGGTGCAGCTTGCCGGCGGTGAGGGAGTTGGGCAGGGTGCTCGCGACGGGCCGCGTGCGGGAGGGGGCTGTCGTCGCCATTAGTTCGCTCCGGAGAAGGCCTTGCGGCGGCTGATGATGTAGCGGGCCAGCATGTTCACGGCCAACGTGATGACGAAGAGCATGAGGCCGGAGGCGATGAGCTCGTTGATCTTGAGGCCGTACGCCTCGGGGAAGCTCAGCGCGATGTTCGCGGCGATGGTGTTGGAGTTCGTCGACTGGAACCAGGCGAAGTTCACGACCGCGGCGGGGGAGAGGACGATCGCGACCGCCATCGTCTCCCCGAGGGCGCGGCCGAGGCCGAGCATGGAGGCCGAGATGATGCCCGGGCGGCCGAAGGGCAGCACGGCGGTCTGGATCATCTCCCACCGCGTCGCGCCGAGCGCCAGCGCCGCCTCCTCGTGCAGCTTCGGCGTCTGGAGGAAGACCTCGCGGCAGAGCGCGGTCACGATCGGCAGGATCATGACGGCCAGCACCACGGCGACCGTGAAGATCGTGCGGCCCGTGCCCGAGACGGGGCCGGCGAAGAGCGGGAACCAGCCGAACGCGTCGGTGAGGAACGCGTAGAACGGCTGCAGGAACTTCGCGAGCACCGCGATGCCCCAGAGGCCGAAGACGACCGAGGGCACGGCGGCCAGGAGGTCGATCACGTAGCCGAGGCCCTGCGCCAGGCGGCGCGGCGCGTAGTGCGAGATGAAGAGCGCGATGCCGATGGCGACGGGGACGGCCATGAGCATGGCGAGCGCCGCGGCGTAGACGGTGCCGAACATGAGCGGCCCGACGTAGGCCCAGAAGCCGTCGCCGCCGGAGACCTCGGCGGGCGGGGCCGTGAGGGCGGGGATGCTCTGCACGATGAGGAACAGCGCGACGGCCGCGAGGATGACGAGGATGAGCGTGCCGGATCCGCGGGAGAGCCCGGAGAAGACGCGGTCGCCGACGCGGGCCTTCGGCTTCGCGTCCTGGGAGCTGCGGGGATCTGCGGGGGCGGCGGCGACGTCGCGCGGCCGATCGGACTCGGGAGCCTGGGGAGGCTGCGGGGCGGCGGTCGTCATGGGTCGGGGTCCCTACGGTCTGGATGGTGGGGCTGCGGGCGGCGGTCCGCCCGTGGGGACGCCCCCTGACCCGCGCGGGCGCGGATCAGGGGGCGGACGGGGGTGCTACTTGATCGACTCGACCGCGGTCTTGACCTGAGCGGCGACCGTGTCGGAGAGCGGCGCGGCGCCGGCCTTCTCGGCGGCGAGCTGCTGGCCCTCGCTGCTGGTCACGTAGCCGGCGTAGGCCTTGACGAGCTCGCCGACGGCCGGGTCCTTGTACTCCTGGCAGGTGATGAGGTAGCTGACGAGGACGATCGGGTAGACGCCCGACGCGGTGGTGGAGTAGTCGATGTCGAAGACGACGTCGTTCGCCTCGCGGCCCGAGGCCTCAGGCGACGCCTCGACGACGGCCGCTGCGGCCTCCGGCGAGTAGCCGATGAACTCGTCGCCGACCTTGATCTTCGCGACGCCGAGGGTGCCGGCCTTGGACGCGTCGGCGTAGCCGATGATGTTCGTGCCGCCCTTGACCGCGTCGACGACGCCGGTGGTGCCCTGGGCCGCCTCGCCGCCCTGGTAGGGCCAGACGCCCGCGGGCGTGGCGTCCCAGACGGACTTGGCGGTGGTGTTGAGGTACTTCGCGAAGTTCTCGGTGGTGCCCGAGTCGTCCGAGCGGTGCACGGCGGTGATGCTGGCGTCGGGCAGCTTGGCGTCGGGGTTGAGGGCGACGATGGCCGGGTCGTTCCACTTCGTGATGGTGCCCTTGAAGATGCCCGCGGTGGTGGCGGAGTCGAGGTGCAGCTCCTTCACGCCCTCGACCTGGAAGATCAGGGCGATGGGGGAGATGTAGGCGGGGAGGTCGATCGGCTTGACGCCGTCGGCGCACTGGCCGAAGGTACCCGTGAGCTCGTCGGTCTTCAGCGCGCGGTCGGAGCCGGCGAAGTTCGCGTTCTGGCCGCCGGCCATGAACGCCTCGCGGCCGGCGCCGGAACCCTCGCCGGCGTAGGTGACGGTGACGCCGGTGTTGGCGGTCTGGAACGCGGCGTTCCACGCCTCCTGGGCGGCGCCCTGCGACGTGGCGCCGATGCCGTTGAGCGTGCCGGACAGGGTGGACGCCGATGCGGTGCCGCCCTCGGCGGGCGCCTCGTTGGCGGCGCAGGAGGAGAGGGCGATGGCGGTGACGGCGGCGAGCGCTGCTGCGCTGCCGAGACGCGAGATCTTCACGTGATGGAGCCTTCCGGGTATTTCTTGCTGTGAGGAGGCAGGTGCATGCCTCTCGAAGAAGCTATGTCGGGCTCTTGACCGGCTCGGCGGATATCGGTGAACGGGAGGTGAACAGACCGCGTGGATGGGTGCGGGCTCAGGCGCTCGGGCGCACAGTGGTCGGTCGGGCAGCCTGCGGATCCGTCGAGGAGGCGGCGTGGGCGTCAGGCCGACGGGCCGTAGGTCTCGACGGCGAGGATCCCCGCCTCCGGGTCCGCCGCCGAGAGGTGCACCACCGAGAACTCGGCCGGCGACAGCATCCCGGCGCGCGGCATGCGGCTGGCACGGGGCGTCTCGGTGGCGAGGGCGATCTCGTGCAGGATCTCCGGCAGCACCGGGCTGTGGCTGCAGAGCACGGCGCTGCGGGCCTTGCGCACGCGCTTCGCGACGGTCTCCCGCACGGATCCGCCGTCGGTCTCGTACGCGTCCTGGCTGATCCCCGCGTCCTCCTTCACGCGACGGCCGAGTGCCTCGGCGACGGGCGCCACCGTCTCGAGGCATCGCACGGCGGTGCTGCTCGTGACGACCCGCGGGCCGAACGCGAGCAGCGTCGGCACGATCGCGCGCGCCTCGTCGCGTCCGCGCGCGCTGAGCGGACGGGACGCGTCGGGTCCGTCCCACTCGTACGGCTGCACGGCGTGGCCGTGACGCAGCGCGATGAGGGCGAACGACCGGTGCGACCCCGTCTCCACGAGCCCGGCGAAGAGGTCGAGGATCTGCACCTCGCCCGGGTAGTCGAGGCGCTTGCGGGCGTTGGGGAGGGAGACCCACTCGATGCTCTCGACCTCGTCGTCCGGCTCGAACCGGCCGGCCTCGACCATGGCGTCCGTGGCCTCTGCCGCCCAGTAGCTCACCGACTTGCGGCGACCGCCGGAGATGCCGTACTCGATGGCGCCGAGCGGCACGCCGAGCGCCACCCGCAGGCCGGTCTCCTCGTGCACCTCGCGGACGGCGGTCTGCGGGAGCGTCTCGCCGGGATCCACCTTGCCCTTCGGCAGGGAGGTGTCGCGCCGGCGCGTGCGGTGGATGATGAGCACCCGGATCCGCCCCTCGACCACGCGCCAGACGACGGCGCCCGCGGCGAGGACGGAGGGAGCGGGCGGCACATCCCCCACGCTAGCGGGGTCGGTGCCGGGCGGAGCGCCGCTCAGCGGAGCACGCGCCGCTTGCGCTTGGACACGATGCCCATCACGGCGGTCTGCAGGTCCTCCAGCGTGGTGCCGTCGGCGCCCTTGTTGCGGCGCGTCCACTCGCCGTCGGAGTCGAGGACCCAGGCGGATGTCGTGTCGGCCATCGCGCGGTCGAACAGGTCCTCGATCTCCTGCAGGTGCGCGGGATCCACGAGCCGCACGAGCGCCTCGACGCGGCGGTCGAGGTTGCGGTGCATCATGTCGGCGCTGCCGATGTAGGTGGCCTGGTCGCCGTCGTCGACGAAGGAGAACACGCGGCTGTGCTCGAGGTAGCGGCCGAGGATCGACCGCACCTCGATGTTCTCGCTGAGGCCCGGCTGCCCCGGCGTGAGCGAGCAGATGCCGCGCACCCAGACCTGCACGGGCACGCCCGCGTTGCTGGCCCGGTAGAGCGCGTCGATGATCTTCTCGTCGACGATGGAGTTGACCTTGATGCGGATGCCGCTGGGCTTGCCGTCGAGCGCGTTCTGCGTCTCCACGGCGATGCGCTTCAGCAGGCCCTTCCGGAGGTGCAGCGGCGCCACGAGCAGGCGCTTGAACTTCTTCTCGATGCCGTAGCCGGAGAGCTCGTTGAACAGGCGCGTGAGGTCCTTGCCCACCACGTCGTCCGCGGTGAGTAGCCCGAGGTCCTCGTAGATGCGGCTGGTCTTGGGGTTGTAGTTGCCCGTGCCGATGTGGCTGTAGTGCCGGAGCACCCCGCCCTTCTCCTGGCGGATGACGAGCGCGAGCTTGCAGTGCGTCTTGAGCCCGGCGACGCCGTAGACCACGTGCACGCCGGCCTTCTCGAGCTTGCGGGCCCACGTGATGTTGGCCTGCTCGTCGAACCGCGCCTTGATCTCGACGAGCGCGAGCACCTGCTTGCCCGCCTCGGCGGCGTCGATGAGCGCCTCGACGATGGGGCTGTCGCCGCTCGTGCGGTAGAGGGTCTGCTTGATGGCGAGCACGTGGGGATCCGCGGCCGCCTGCTCGAGGAACGCCTGCACGCTCGTGGTGAAGGACTCGTAGGGGTGGTGGAGGAGGATGTCCTGCTGCGCGATGGACCGGAAGATGTCGGCGCGCGAGTTGTCCTCGGCGGGCTTCAGGGCGACGGCCGTGGTGGGCACGTTGTTCGGGTAATGCAGCGCCGGGCGGTCGAGCTTCGCGAGGTCGAACAGGCCGCCGAGGTCGAGCGGGGACGGGAGCGTGAACACCTCCTGCTCGGTGATGTCGAGCTCGCGCATGAGGAGGTCGAGGGTGACCGCGTCCATGTCGTCCGAGATCTCGAGGCGGATGGGCGGGCCGAACCGGCGCCGCAGCAGCTCCTTCTCGAGGGCCTGGATGAGGTTCTCGGTCTCGTCCTCCTCGATCTGCACGTCCTCGTTGCGCGTGACGCGGAAGACGTGGTGCTCGACGATCTCCATCCCCGGGAACAGCGTCTGCAGCTGGTTCGCGATGAGGTCCTCGAGCGCGATGAAGTCGATGGGGCCGGAGCGCGTGTCGGGCGTGAGCGGCATGAAGCGCGGCAGCATCTGCGGCACCTTGATGCGCGCGAACTCCTGGCGGTTCGTCTTGGGGTTGCGGATGCGCACCGAGAGGTTGAGCGACAGGCCGGAGATGTAGGGGAACGGGTGCGCGGGGTCCACCGCGAGCGGCATGAGGACCGGGAACACCTGCTCGGAGAACAGCTCGTGCAGCCGGTCCTTCTGCGCCTCGTCGAGCGAGTCCCAGCGGACGATGCGGATGCCCTGCTCCTCGAGCGCCGGGCGCACGCTGTCGTTGAAGGCCGCCGCGTGCCGCACCTGGAGCCGGTACGCGGTCTCGTTGATGGCGGAGAGCACCTCGGCGGGGGTGCGGCCGATGTTCGTGGGGACGGCGAGGCCCGTGGCGATGCGGCGCTTGAGGCCGGCGACGCGGACCATGAAGAACTCGTCGAGGTTGCTGGCGAAGATGGCGAGGAAGTTGGCGCGCTCGAGGACCGGCAGCTCGGGGTCCTCGGCGAGCTCCAGCACGCGGCGGTTGAAGGCCAGCCAGCTCAGCTCGCGGTCGAGGAAGCGCCCCTCGGGGAGGGTCCCGTCGTCCTCGAGGAGCTCGTCCTCGTCGTCGAAGTCGTCCAGGGATTCGGCGACCGCCTTCGCCTCCCCGATGTACGTCTCGCTGTCCATCCGCCCATCATGGCATCGCGGTGCGCGCTCCGCCCTCCGGCAGGTGAACGCACGGTGAACCGCATCCGGGGAGAGTCGGAGGAGGCGCGGGGATCAGCCGCGGCGGTACTGGACGTCGACCGCGGCGTCGCGGAACGCGGCCCGGCGGTAGAGCGCCAGGGCGGGAGCGTTGTCGGCCTCGACGTACAGGTCGACCTCCTCGTGCCCGCGCTCGGCCAGCAGGTCGAGGCCGGCGGCGAGGAGGGCCGATCCGAGTCCGCGGGCCGCGCGGTCGGGATCCACGCCGAGCACGTACACCTCCGCCTGGCCGTCCTCGACTTTCAGCCAGTGGAAGCCGGCGAGCCGGCCGTCCGCGTCGCGGGCGAGGAGCAGGAGGGTCGGGTCGAACCACGGCTCGGCGACGCGGTCGTCGAGGTCGCCGCGGGTCATCCGGCCCTGCTCGGGGTGGCTCGCGAAGGCGCGCGCGTTGAGCGCGACCCAGTCGTCGGCGTCCTCCGTCGTGAAGGAGGAGAGGGCCAGGCCCGCCGGCATCGGGCGCGCGCCGAGGCCGGTGTGCGCCGCTCCGACCGACGCGCGCAGCTGCAGGAGCTCGCGGGCCCGGTCGAGGCCCGTCGCGTCGGCGAGGGCGCGGGCCGCGGGGTGGTCCCCGTGCGCCCACACGGAGACGGGGGATCCCGCGGCCTCCGCGAGCACGGCGTCGAGGAGCGCCCTGCCGACGCCGCGGCGGCGGTGGGCCGGATCCACCACGAGCTCGGCCTCGATCCCGCCGTCGCCTCGTGCCACGACGGCCGCGCCGACCGGGTCGTCGTCGGTCCCCGCGACGACGAGGAGCGCGGGTCCGTCCTCCGCGCCGAGCGTCAGGCGGGTCTGCTCGTTGAACGGCGCGACGCCGTCGGCCTCGCGGGCGCGGTCGGCGAGCGCGAGGGTCCGGCGCACGGCGTCGGGCGTCGGGCGGGCGTGCTCGACGCGGTCGACGTCAGGCGCCGCCGCGTCAGGCTCCTGCGGGGGCGGGATCGCGCTCACCGTCCTCCTCGTACACGTTGAAGCGGTATCCGACGTTGCGCACGGTGCCGATGAGCGACTCGAGGTCGCCGAGCTTCGCCCGCAGGCGCCGGACGTGCACGTCGACCGTGCGCGTGCCGCCGAAGTAGTCGTAGCCCCACACCTCGCTGAGCAGCTGCTCGCGCGTGAAGACGCGCGACGGGTGGCTCGCGAAGAAGCGCAGCAGCTCGAACTCCTTGAAGGTGAGGTCGAGCGGCTTGCCGTGCACCTTGGCGGAGTAGCTGGCCTCGTCGATGACCACGCCGGAGGCCTGGATCTTGCTGCCCGTGTGCTCGAGCGCCGCGCGGCCGATGACGAGGCGCACGCGCGCGTCGACCTCGGCGGGGCCGGCGGAGTCGAGGATCACGTCGGTCGCGCCCCAGTCGGCGCTGACCGCGGTGAGCCCGCCCTCGGTGAGCACGAGGATGAGCGGCGTGCCCCCGCCCGTCGTGGTGAGGATCTTGCAGAGGGACTTCGCGCTGGCGAGGTCGCGGCGGGCGTCCACGAGCACGAGATCGGCCGCGGGGGCGTTCACGAGGCTCGACGCATCCGCCTGGATGTGCCGCGTCCGATGGCTGAGGAGCCCGAGCGCCGGGAGCACGTCGGTGTCCGCGGACGACGTCAGGATCAACAGCTGGGCCACAGGGATCCTCCATGGATGAATTCCCCCCATGATACGTGGGGCAGGATTGCGGGGTGACCTCCCCCTTGCGCAGCCTCCTCCCCGTCTGGCTGGCCGCCGCCGTCGGCGCGGTCGTCGTCGCGGTCGCGGTCGGTCCCGACGCGGCACCCCGGTGGTTCCCGCTCGTGCTCGCCACGTGCGTCGTCGCGACCTTCGTGATCCAGCTGGCGCTGCCCCGCAAGACCGGCTTCGTCGACCGGGCCGTCGGCAGCGTGGTCGGGGCCGTGCTCGTGCTCGCCGCGGCCACGGCCGTCGTCCTGCTCGTGCCCGTCGCCGCCTAGACCGGCCGGTCGGATCCGGCGACCCGTGGGGTAGATTGAGACCATGTCGTCGCTGCTTGCTCTGGAACTCTTCTTCACCGGACTGCTGGTCCTGGCGAGCCTCTCCATCGGCTGGGTGTCGCTCGTCGTGGTCTACAACCTCTTCCGCGGCCAGCGCTGACCGCGCGCCGCATGATCGAGATCCCGACCGGCCTGCCCGCCGAGCTCGTCCCCCTGTCCTGGCTGCTCGGCGTCTGGGAGGGCTCGGGCGTCGTCGAGTACGCCGTCGGGGACGAGGTCGTCCGCCGGGAGTTCGGGCAGCGCATCAGCTTCAGCCACGACGGCCTGCCGCACCTCAACTACTCGTCGTACGCGTGGGTCGAGGGCGACGGCGGACCCGTCCCCTTCGTCACCGAGACCGGCTACTGGCGGCTGCGACGCCGCGTCACCGAGGGCGACCCGGGACCCGCGATGCTGCCTCCCACGGGCGAGCGCCCCTTCACGACGGCCGAGGAGGTCGAGACGCTGCGCAACGCCGAGGGCGGCTTCGACGTCGAGGTCGCGCTCGTCCACCCCGGCGGGGTCAGCGAGCTCTACGTCGGCCAGGTGAAGAGCGCGCGCATCGACCTCGCGACCGACGCCGTCCTGCGCACCGAGGGCGCCAAGGCGTACACGGGCGCGACGCGGCTCTACGGGCTCGTCGAGCGCGACCTGCTCTGGGCCTGGGACATCGCGGCGCTCGGCCAGCCGCTGCGCACGCACGCCTCCGGGCGGGTGTCGCATGTCGACTGACCCGGATCCCGCCGTCGCCCGCTCGCCCTTCCTCGACCTGCCCGGCGCCGTCGCCGCCGAGGGGCCGGACGCCGGCGTGCCCGCGCACCTCGGATCGCTCGTGGCCGAGCAGCGGGCGCTCGCCGCGGGCACCGCCATCGTCGACCTCTCGCACCGGGCCGTCCTCTCGGTCACGGGGGAGGACCGGCTGACCTGGCTCGACTCCATCACCAGCCAGTCGCTGCGCGGCCTCGCTCCCGGCGACTCGGCCGAGACCCTCTTCCTCGACCAGAACGGCCGCCTCGAGCACGCGGTCGGCGTGCTCGACGACGGCGTGACCACGTGGCTGCTCCTCGGCGCCGGGGACGCGGCGTCGCTGCTCGCGTACCTGCAGCGCATGCGCTTCATGCTCCGCGTCGAGCCCGCCGACCGCACCGCGGAGCTCGCGGTGATCGGGACCCTCGGCGAGCCCGACCTCCCCGTGGCCGCGCCCGCGGGCGTGCCGCTCGTGTGGCGCGACCCGTGGATCCACGTCGCGCCCGGCGGACACCAGTACGCGACCGCCGCCGCGCATCCGTCCGCGTCGTGGACGTGGAGCGAGCGGCTCGTCCCGCGCGCGGAGCTGCCGGCGCTCGCCGGCCGCGCGGCCTCGGGGGAGCTGCCGGTCGCGGGAGCGCTCGCCGCCGAGGCCCTCCGCATCGCCGCGTGGCGCCCGCGCTTCCAGACCGAGGTCGACGACCGCACCATCCCGCACGAGCTCGACTGGCTGCGCAGCGCCGTGCACCTGAGCAAGGGCTGCTACCGGGGGCAGGAGACGGTCGCCAAGGTGCACAACCTCGGCCGTCCGCCGCGCCGCCTCGTGCTGCTGCACCTCGACGGGTCGGACGCCGTGCTGCCGGGCGCCGGATCCGACGTGCGCCTCCCCGCGGAGGCGGACGGCACGGCGGGCGAGGTCGTCGGCGCCGTCACCTCCAGCGCGCTGCACCACGAGCTCGGCCCGGTCGCGCTCGCCGTCGTCCGCCGGGGCGTCGATCCCGCGCTGCAGCTCGAGGTCGTCGCCGACGACGTGCGCGTGCAGGCCATGCAGGACGTCATCGTGCCCACCGACGCCGGCCGCTCCGCCGACGTCCCCCGCCTGCCGCGGCTCGGTGCGGTCCGCCGCTGAGCGCGGGCGGGAGCGGTCGGCCCGTGCCGCCCGCACCCTGAGGCACCGGGCGGATCCGCGCGCCGCGCTCCTGCGCCTGTGGGGATCCGCGCCCGCCGCCTTGCAGATCGCCATCGCGGCCACGGGCGGCTGGGCCTTCGCGCACCACGTGCTCGGCCACGACACCCCGCTGCTCGCGACGACCGTCACCATCACGAGCCTCGGCTTCGTGCGCGACGCCCGACCCGTGCGCGTGCTCGAGACGGCGATCGGCATGACCGTCGGCATCACGCTGAGCGAGGTGCTGCTGCTCGGGATCGGGCGGGGCGCGTGGCAGCTGTTCGTCATCATCCTGGCGACGCTGCTGGTGGCGCGGCTGCTGTCGTCGAACTCGGCGTTCGCGGTGGCGGCGGGCGTGCAGGCCGTGCTGGTCGCGCTCCTCCCCGCGCCGCCCGGCGGGGTGTTCGTCCGCAGCGTCGACGGGCTCGTGGGCGGCGCGGTGGCGCTCATCGCGACCGCGCTCATCCCGCGGGATCCCCGGCGCCAGGCGATCCGCGAGGCCCGCCGCGTGTTCTCCGAGGCGTCCTACGCGCTCACCTCGCTCGTCACCGCGCTCCGGCTCGGCGACGCGACCGCGGCCGACCGGGCGCTCGACCGGCTCCGGCGCACCCAGCCGCTCATCGACGCGTGGAGCGCCGCGGCGGACTCGGCCCTGTCGATCGCGCGCATCTCGCCCTTCCTCCGCCGGCACCTGCCGGAGCTCCGCGCCCAGCGCCGCGTGCTCGACGGCATGGACCTGGCCGTGCGGAACCTCCGCGTCATCTCGCGGCGCATCGACTTCCTCGTGGTCGACGGCGTCCGGCGCCCGGTGCTCGCGGAGCTGCTCGCCACCGTCTCCAACGGCGTGAACCTCCTCGGGCAGAGCCTGTCCGACCCGTCGGCGGCGCCGCTCGCCCAGCAGAACCTCGTGCTGGTGGCCGTGCGGCTGGATCCGCGCGAGCTCATCCCCGGCGCCCCCGTCGGCGAGGTGATGCTCGTCATGCTCCTGCGGCCGCTGCTCGTCGACCTGCAGGTGGCGTCGGGCGTGGACGAGGCCGCGGCGCGATCGGCGCTGCCCGCGGTCTGACGGCGTCGGACCCTGTGCGGTCGCGGCACGACGGTCGTCTGACCACCTCTACTGTCGGCTCGACCGCGAGGGCGCGTCCACGCGCAATCCCCGCGTCGACGGGCCCGCGCCGCCCGCTCTCGGCGGCGGCGCCGATGCGGACCCGGATCCCCGCTCAGGCGGACCTGACAGGAGCCCCATGCGCATCACGAGACCGCTCATCATCTGCACGCTGGCGGTGGTCGCCCTCGCCGCGTCCACCGCGTCGCCCGCCGGTGCGGCCGCCCGCGGGGCGACGACCGCGCCGTACCGGGTGGAGGCCGCCGCCCCGAAGGGCGAGGCCGCGGTCGAGGAGGTGACGGCCGTGCTCGTCGCCCCCGCGGGCGTGACGCCGGACTACACGCCCGAGGACGTGGCGAGGAACCTCAGCGCGTCGGACGCCTACTACGCGAACGAGACCGGTGGCCGCGTCCACATCCACGCCGCCTCGATCAGCGACTGGCAGGTGCCGGACGACCCGAGCGTGCGCTGCGACGACTTCGCGTCCATCAACGCGTTCGCGCTCCAGTACTCGGGGTTCACGCCCGGGCCGGACAAGCACCTCATGGCGATGGTGCCGTACGACCCCGCGTGCGCGCAGATCTCCAACGCCGCCGAGGGGGAGAGCGTGAACGACGGGGGGTTCCTGTTCATCGGGCAGAACATCCCCGCCACGCTCAGCCACGAGCTCGGCCACAACATGTCGCTGTTCCACGCCTCCTCGGTGCAGTGCTCCGACGCGTGGGACTACGACGAGCACGCCATGCCCGACTCGTGCATGCGCGACGAGTACGGCAACGACGCCGACCTGATGGGGCACGCCCACACGTTCCTGCCCTTCACCGCCGGCACGCTGGATCGGCTGGGGCTCATCTCGCACCGCGTGGTGCCCACGTGCGGGAGCGCCCGGCGCATCACGATCGACACCATGTCGAGCGGCTACGACGCGCAGCGCATCATCTCCTGGGCGGATCCCGAGGACCCGTCGGTGAGCTGGTTCGTGCAGTACCGCGACATCGTGGACGGCCAGGAGTACCAGGCCGTCTACGACTCGCCGTACGCCTCCTCCGACGTGCGTCCCTCCGGCGTGCAGCTGTCGCGGACGGACCCCCTCTACCCGCAGGCCACGTCCATCGCGGTGCGGCCGGGCGACGAGTCGGACATGGCCGAGCGCCTGCTGCCGGGCGACGAGGCGGACCTCCGGCACGGCATGTCGGTCAGCGTCGTGGCCATGGACGAGGACGCGCATCAGGCGACCGTGGACGTGACCGTCCCCTGCGGCGCGGACGGGCGCACCGTGGAACCCGCGCCCAGCACCACGGATTCGGTCCCCTCCGGCGCGATCATGCAGCAGGCGGCGGGCATGCCGGCGATGTGGGGCACGGATGCGGGGTCCGCGATGGAGGCGATGCCCGCGGTGTCCGCGGTGCCCGCATCGGCATCGTCCGGGATGGCGGCGATGTCCGGGATGTCCGCGATGCCGGGGATGTCCGACATGCCGGGGCAGTCGGCGTCCTCCGGGATGCCCGGGATGTCCGCGATGCCCGGCATGTCCGGGACGCCGGGCGCGTCCGCACAGCGCGCGATGCCGGGGGCGGCGACCCCGCCCGCCGAGCACTCGGACGCCGCGTTCCCCGGTCCGCGCTGGAACGTCGCGCGCATCCTCCGGCTGCCGTCCTGATCCCGCCAGCGCCGGCGCCCTCCGCCGTCAGAGGGATGCCGGCGCCACCGCCGACCACGGCACGGTGAGCTCGCCCAGCCGCCAGCGCGCGTGCCCGCCCTCCACGGGCACGCCCGCGTCGCGCATCCGCCTGACCGCCCCGAGCCACTGCTGGCGCGGTCCGTAGACGCCGAGCGGCGCGCTGAGGATCCAGCTGCGGTCGAGGAGCGCGAGCACGTCGTGCACGCGCTCGCCCGGCACGTTGCGGTGGATGAGCGCCTTGGGCAGCCGCTCCGCCACGATCGACGGCAGCTCGAGCCCCGCGAGCCGCAGCGAGATCGTGAGGCTGCGCGGCCCCTCGGCGCGCACGTCGACCCAGCTGGCCACGCGGCCGATCTCGTCGCACGTGCCCTCCACCACGGATCCGCCGGGCGCGAGCCGCGCCGCCATGCGATCCCAGGCGGCCGGCACCTCCGCCTCGTCGTACTGCCGCAGCACGTTGAAGGCGCGGATCACCGTCGGGCGCTCGCCTCCCGGCAGCGGCACCTCGAAGCCGCCGCGCGCGAACGACACGCGCTCCCGCGCCTCGGCGTCCGGCCACGCGGCCAGCTGCTCGCGCGCCCGCGCCACGCGACCCGGCTCGATCTCGATGCCCACGACGCGCGCGTCCGGCCGCGTCGCGCGCAGCCGCCGGTGCATCTCGAGCGCCGTGATGCCGCTCGCGCCGTAGCCGAGGTCGACCACCAGCGGGGCGTCCGCGGTGCGCAGGGAGTCGAGGGTCGCGATCCACCTGTCGACGCGCCGGAGGCGGTTCGTGTTGGTCGTCCCGCGGGTGACGGAGCCGACGGGGGAGGCGGCGCCCGGCATGGGATCAGTCTCCCATCGCTCGATAGGCTGGCGGCATGGCTGAACCCCGCACCCTCGTGCTGCTGCGTCACGGCAACAGCGACTGGAACCAGAAGAACCTGTTCACCGGCTGGGTGGACGTCGAGCTGAGCGAGCAGGGCGTCGCGGAGGGCCAGCGGGCCGGCGAGCTCCTCGCCGAGTCCGGCATCCTCCCCGACGTGCTGCACACCTCCGTCCTCATCCGCGCCATCGACACCGCCAACATCGCGCTCAAGCGCGCCGGTCGCTCCTGGATCCCCGTCCAGCGCACCTGGCGCCTCAACGAGCGCCACTACGGCGCGTTGCAGGGCAAGGACAAGGCACAGACCCTCGCCGAGTACGGCCCCGAGCAGTTCGCCACCTGGCGCCGCTCGTTCGACGTGCCGCCGCCCCCCATCGCCGATGACGACGAGTACTCGCAGTCGGCCGACCCGCGCTACGCCGACCTCGGCGACGCCCTGCCCCGCACCGAGTGCCTCAAGGACGTCATCGAGCGGATGCTGCCCTACTGGGAGTCCGACATCCAGCCCGACCTCGCGTCCGGCCGCACCGTGCTCGTCACGGCGCACGGCAACTCGCTGCGCGCGCTCGTGAAGCACCTCGACGGGATCTCCGACGCGGACATCGCCGAGCTCAACATCCCCACGGGCATCCCGCTCGTGTACCGCCTCGACGAGGACTACAGCCCGATCGTCCCCGGCGGCGAGTACCTCGACCCGGAGGCCGCGGCCGCCGGTGCCGCGGCCGTGGCCGCGCAGGGCTCCAAGAAGTAGCGCGCCCGCACGGACGACGAGAGCCCGACCGGATCATCCGGTCGGGCTCTCGTCATCGCCGCGGGTCGCGGCCCGCCCTGGGATCAGGCGTCGGCCTGCACCCAGTCGCCGGTCGCGAGGTACTGCACGGTCTTCGCGATGGACACCGCGTGGTCCGCGAAGCGCTCGTGGTAGCGGCTCGCGAGCGTGGAGTCGACCGTGTCGACGGCCGCGCCCTTCCAGGTCTCGCCGAGCACCTTGTCGAAGACGCTGAGGTGCAGCTCGTCGATGCGGTCGTCGTCGTTGCGGATCTCCTCGGCGAGCTTCGGGTCCTCCGTGGTGAGGAGGTCCGTGAGCTTGCGGGCGATGGCCACGTCGAGCTGGCCGAGCTCGAGGAAGGTGGGGCGGAGCGACTTCGGGACGACCTTGTCCGGGAAGCGGTAGCGCGACAGCTGGGCGATGTGCTCGGCGAGGTCACCCATGCGCTCGAGCGACGCGCTGATCCGGAGGGCGCTCACGACGATGCGCAGGTCGCGCGCCACGGGCTGCTGGCGGGCGAGGATGTTGATCGCGAGCTCGTCGAGGCTCGTGGCGAGCTCGTCGATGCGGCGGTCCTGCTCGATGACCGTCTCCGCGAGGCTGACGTTCGACTCGTTGAACGCCCGGGTCGCGTTCTCGATGGAGATGGCGACGAGCGCGGAGATCTCGATGAGACGCTCCTGGACCTCGTGGAGCTCCTGCTGGAACACTTCGCGCATGGGGGACGTCCTTTCAGGCCGCCCCGCTGCGAGGGGCGGGGTGGTTCTCGGGCACGGCGGACCCTTAGGTGACGGGCCCACATCCTCCGACTCTGGTCATGCGAGGTTAACGCACGGTGCCGGCGAGCTGAATTCGCGGCCTCCTGGGGCGGATGGCGGGGCCGGACGGCCGGGACGGCCCGACGCCGTCTCCTAGTGTGGGCGCATGGACACCGGTGCGTTGGTGCTCGTCTGCCTCCTCATCGGTCTGGCGGTCGGCGCGGGATTCGTGTGGCTGCTGCACCACGCGGCGGACCGTGGCGACCGTGCCGTCGAGATCACGAACCCGGTCGTCCCCGACGGCGTCGACCAGGTGCTCGAGGCGCTCGAGTCGGCGGGCATCGTGCTGGATCCCTCCAACAACGTCATGAAGGCCTCGCCCGGCGCCATCTCCTCCGGCCTCGTCTTCCACCAGGCGCTCGTCCATCCCGAGCTCGTCTCGATGGTCGACCGCGTGCGTCGATCCGGCGAGCCGCTGGCCGAGGAGGTGTCGCTCGCGCGCGGTCCGTTCGGCTCGGCCGAGTTCCAGATGCACGTGCGCGTCGCCCGGCTCGGCACCCGCTACGTGCTCCTCCTCGCGCAGGACCGCACCGAGTCCCACCGCCTCGACCAGGTGCGCCGCGACTTCGTGGCGAACATCAGCCACGAGCTGAAGACGCCCATCGGCGCGGTCGGGCTCCTCGCCGAGGCGCTCGACTCGTGCGCCGACGACGCGGTGCAGGTGCGGCGGTTCGCCGCCCGGCTCACCACGGAGTCGGCCCGGCTGGCGCGCATCACGCAGGAGATCATCGAGCTGTCGCGGCTCGAGGCGGCGAACGCGCTGGAGAAGGCGGAGCCCGTCGACGTCGACCACGTGATCAGCGTCGCGCTCGACCAGGTGCGCCTCGGCGCGGAGCTCCGCGGCATCGAGCTCGCCCGCGGCAAGCGGTCGCGCTCCACCGTCTACGGCGACGAGGCCCTCCTCGTGGTCGCCGTGCACAACCTGCTGAGCAACGCGGTCAACTACTCTCCCGACGGGTCGCGCGTCGGCATCGGCGTCATGGTCGACGACGGCGCCGTCGAGGTCGTGGTCACCGACCAGGGCATCGGCATCCCGGAGGACGAGCAGGGCCGGATCTTCGAGCGCTTCTTCCGCGTCGACCAGGCCCGCGCCCGCGACACCGGCGGCACGGGGCTCGGGCTCAGCATCGTCAAGCACGTCGTGCAGAATCATGGCGGCGACGTGCGCGTCTGGTCCCGACCGGGCCGCGGCTCCACCTTCACCATCCGCCTCCCCGAGGCATCGCAGACCCCGGCGCTCGCCGGTACGGACATCGGAGAACCCACGTGACACGCATCATGCTCGTCGAGGACGAGGCGTCGCTCAGCGAGCCGCTCGCCTTCCTGCTCCAGCGCGAGGGGTACGAGGTGGACGTCGTCGAGGACGGTCCCGCCGCGGTGGCCTCCTTCGACAAGGACGGCGCCGACCTGATCCTGCTCGACCTCATGCTCCCGGGCCTCCCCGGCACCGAGGTCTGCCGGGAGATCCGCACGCGCTCGGCCGTGCCGATCATCATGCTCACCGCCAAGGACTCGGAGGTGGACATCGTCGTGGGCCTCGAGCTGGGGGCCGACGACTACGTGACGAAGCCCTACTCGACGCGTGAGCTCCTGGCGCGGATCCGCGCGGTCCTGCGTCGCCGCGTCGAGGTCGACGACGAGCCGCTCAACGTGCTCGAGGTCGGGGCCGTGCGCATGGACGTGGAGCGGCACACGGTCGAGGTCGACGGCCGCGAGATCGCGATGCCGCTGAAGGAGTTCGAGCTGCTCGAGCTGCTCCTGCGCAACGCCGGGCGCGTGCTCACGCGCGGCCAGCTCATCGACCGGGTGTGGGGATCCGACTACTTCGGCGACACCAAGACGCTCGACGTGCACATCAAGCGGATCCGCTCCAAGATCGAGCGCGAGCCGTCCGACCCCGTGCTCCTCGTCACCGTCCGCGGGCTGGGCTACCGCTTCGAGGCCTAGCCCTCCGGTCCACGGAGACGACGTCGGCCCCGCCCTCGAGAGGGCGGGGCCGACGTCGTGCCGGGCCGCGAGCGCGGCCAGCGGGCTAGTTCGTGGTGTCCCCGAGGCCCTCGTCGCCCTCCGTGGTGCCGGGGGTCGTGGTGACCTTCGTGTCCGGGGTGGGCCCTGTCTCGCCGGGGACCAGGTTCGTGTAGGTGCCCTGGTCGCCGTTGAGCACCGGGACGTCCATCTCGACGCCCTCGCTGTCGCCGTACTGGATGTAGACCTTCGTGAGCGAGCCCGGCGTCGCGTCGACCGAGTCGAAGGTGATGCGCTGGGAGTCCTCGGCGCCGAACTTCGTGAGGCCGGGCGCCGCAGTGACGGTGCGCGTCTCGCGATCCGCGCTGCCCTCGGTGAGCTCGTGCTGGAAGGAGACGCGCTGGCTGTCGCCGGAGTTGTTGACCAGCGTGACGACGAGGCTCGCGCCCGCCGTGGATCCGCCCTCGGTGAGGAGGATGGCGTTGCGCACCTCGACGTCGCCGACCGTGGTGTCGAACCCGTCGCTCGGGAAGTAGGAGATCTGCGTGGCCTGGGGCGTGATGAACGTGCACGATGACGTGCCGACCGCGATCAGGGCCGCGAGGACGATGGACGATGCGGTACGCGCTCTCACGGGACCCTCCGGTTGTCGCGCGGGCCGGCGCCGGGGCGTCCGGAGGCGTCCGCGCTGGATCAGCTGACCCGGTCAGCCTACGGGATCGGGTGGCGGGCGGCCGCCCGGGGGTGCGCGGGACCCGGCTGGTAACCTGGAGATCACGTCCACAGAACGGGGAACCCATGATCTTCGAGGTCGGCGAGACCGTCGTGTACCCGCATCACGGTGCCGCGACCATCATCGAGGTGAAGAAGCGCGTCATCCGCGGCGAGGAGAAGCTGTACCTCAAGCTCGACGTCAACCAGGGCGGCCTGCAGATCGAGGTGCCGGCGGAGAACGTCGACATGGTCGGCGTGCGCGACGTCATCGGGCGCGAGGGCGTGGAGAGCGTCTTCGCCGTGCTGCGCGCCGAATTCACCGAGGAGCCCACCAACTGGTCGAGGCGCTACAAGGCGAACCTCGAGAAGCTCGCATCCGGCGACGTGCTGAAGGTGGCCGAGGTCGTGCGCGACCTGTGGCGCCGCAACCAGGACCGCGGCCTGTCCGCGGGGGAGAAGAGCATGCTGCAGAAGGCGCGCGGCATCCTCGTGGGCGAGCTCGCCCTGGCGGAGAAGACCGACGAGGAGCACGCGTCCACGCTGCTCGACGAGGTCCTCGCCTCCTGATCCCCGCCGGCGTCGGCCCGCGTCGCCGCCGGTAGCCTGACCGCATGAGCCACGACCCCGTCGTCCCGTCCGCCCGCGACATCGAGGGCGGCGCGGCGGACGGGCCCCGGCTCGGCGTCGTCGTCGTGGCCGCCGGCAGCGGCACGCGGCTAGGGGCGGGGATCCCGAAGGCGCTCGTCGAGGTCGGCGGCGCCACGCTGCTGGCCCGGTCCCTGCGATCGATCCTCGGGCTCGCGGAGGAGGCGCACGTCGTCGTCGTCGCGCCGGGCTCGCACCTGGCCGAGACGACCGCCGTCGTGGAGGCCGTCGCGGGAGCGGCGCGCGCATCCGTCGCGGTCGTGGCCGGTGGCGCGACCCGGCAGGGGTCCGTGCGGGCGGGCCTCGCGGCGCTGGCCGGATCCGTCGACACGGTCCTCGTGCACGACGCCGCCCGCGCGCTCACGCCCACCGCCCTCTTCGCCGCCGTGGCCCATGCCGTCCGCGCCGAGGACGCCGGCGTCGTCCCCGGCCTCCCCGTCACCGACACCGTCAAGCGCGTGGACCCCGCGGGGGAGTGCCTCGGCACCGTCGACCGCAGCGACCTGGTCGGGGTCCAGACCCCGCAGGGCTTCCCGCGGGCCGCCCTCGACGCCGCCTACGCCCGGGCCGCCGCCGAGCACACGGACGACGCGGCCCTGTTCCAGGCGTCGGGCGGCCGCGTCCGCGTGATCGCCGGCGACGCGCTCGCGTTCAAGGTCACCACCGCGTGGGACCTCCGCCGCGCCGAGGAGCTCGTCGCGCGGGCCGAGGACGCCGGATCCGCCGCCTGCCGCCTCCGCTCGGGCATCGGCACCGACGTCCACGCGGTCGACCCGACCCAGCCGCTCTGGCTCGCCGGCCTGCACTGGCCGGGCGAGGCGGGGCTCGCGGGCCACAGCGACGGCGACGCCGTGAGCCACGCGATGTGCGACGCGCTCCTCTCCGCCGCGGGCCTCGGCGACATCGGCGGGATCTTCGGCACCGACGACCCGGAGCTCGACGGGGCGCACGGCGAGGTCTTCCTGCGACGGACCGCGGAGCTGGTGCGCGGCGCGGGCTACCGCATCGTCAACGTCGCCGTGCAGGTGATGGCCGTCCGTCCCAAGCTGTCGCCGCGGCGGGCCGAGGCCGAGGGGATCCTCTCGGCCGCCGTGGGCGCGCCCGTCTCGCTCGCCGGCACCACGACGGACGGGCTCGGCTTCACGGGTCGCGGCGACGGCGTAGCGGCGGTCGCGACGGCCCTCGTCGAGCGCCTCTGACCGCCTCCTCGCGGGGGCCGTCGACCGCCGTCCCGGCCCGTCATCCGGCGGGGGCGCGGATGCGCGCTGACTAGGATCTCTCTGTGACCCTGCGCCTCCATGACTCCCGGACGCAGTCCCTGCGGGACTTCGTGCCGCTCGTCGACGGCAGGGTCGGCATCTACGTCTGCGGCCCCACGGTGCAGTCGGCGCCGCACATCGGCCACCTCCGGTCCGCGCTGGCGTACGACCAGCTGCGCCGCTGGCTCACCCACCGCGGGCTCGACGTCACGCTCGTCCGCAACGTCACCGACATCGACGACAAGGTCATCGACAACGCCCGGCGCGGCCAGGAGGCCGGCGGCACCGAGGAGTGGTGGGCGCTCGCGTACCGCGTCGAGCTCGAGTTCTCCGGCGCGTACGCGGCCCTCGGGATCCTCCCGCCCAGCTACGAGCCGCGCGCCACCGCGAGCATCGGCGAGATGCAGGAGATCATCCGGCGCCTCGTCGAGCGCGGGCACGCCTACGCGGCCGACGACGGATCCGGCGACGTCTACTTCGACACCGCCTCCTGGCCGGCGTACGGCGAGCTCACCCGCCAGCGCGCCGGCGACATGGAGGCCGCGACGGATTCCGACCCACGCGCCAAGCGCGACGTGCGCGACTTCGCCCTCTGGAAGGGCCAGAAGCCCGGCGAGCCCGCGAGCGCGTCGTGGCCGTCGCCGTGGGGCGCCGGCCGCCCGGGCTGGCACATCGAGTGCTCCGCCATGTCCACGCGCTACCTCGGCGCCGAGTTCGACATCCACGGCGGCGGCCTCGACCTCCGCTTCCCGCACCATGAGAACGAGCTCGCGCAGTCCCGTGCGGCGGGGGATCCGTTCGCCCGCTACTGGCTGCACAACGGGCTCGTCGCCGTCGCCGGCCAGAAGATGAGCAAGTCGCTCGGCAACTCGCTCTTCGCCGCCGACCTGCTCGCCTCCGCGCGGCCGGTCGTGGTCCGCTACTTCCTCGGATCCGCGCACTACCGCTCGACCCTCGAGTTCCACGACGGCGCGCTCGCCGAGGCCGAGGCGGCCCTCGACCGCATCGAGACCTTCCTGGACCGCAGCGCCCGCCGCCTCGCCGGCACGCGCTTCCAGGCCGCGCCCGCGGCGACGGACGGCTCACCCGCCGCCGTGCCCGAGGAGTTCGCCGAGGCCATGGACGACGACCTCAGCGTCCCGCAGGCGCTCGCCGTGCTCCACGACGCCGTGCGCGCGGGCAACGCCGCCCTCGACGCCGGCGACCTCCAGGAGGCCGCGTCGCTGCGCGCGGACGTCTCCGCGATGGTGGCCGTGCTGGGGATCGACCCGCTGGCCGACGAGTGGCGCACCGCGTCCGACCAGCCCGCGCGCCGTGCGCTGCAGGCGCTGGTCGAGCACCGGATCGCCGAGCGACAGACCGCGCGGGAGGCCAGGGACTTCGCCCTCGCCGACCGCATCAGACAGGAGCTGGCCGAGGCCGGCATCACGATAGAGGACTCGCCTGGCGGGTCGCATTGGAGCATCGATGGCGAATAAGCCCAGCCGCTCAGGCGCGGTACGGAAGACCAAGAAGGGCCCGCTCAAGGGGTCAGGAGGGCAGGGCAGGCAGGCCCTCGAGGGCAAGAAGCCCACGCCGAAGGCCGAGGACCGGCCGTACCACCCCGCGGGCAAGCGCAAGCTCGCGAAGGACAGGTACGAGGCGGCGTCCGCGGGCGCCAACCGCGGCCGCGACGAGCGGGCCGAGCGCTCGCCCGCACCCCGATCCGCGGCGCCCCGCGCCCGCGCGACCGACCGCCCCGCCGGCGCGGACGCGCCGCGCGCCCGCCGCGCGAAGCAGCAGGACGAGTCCGAGGTCGTGACCGGCCGCAACTCGGTCGTCGAGGCGCTCCGCGCGAAGATCCCCGCGACCGCGCTCTACATCGCCTCGCGCATCGAGTACGACGACCGCGTCAAGGAGGTGCTGTCGCTCGCCACGGGCCGCGGGATCCCCGTGCTCGAGGTCATGCGCCCCGAGCTCGACCGCATCGCCGGACACGACGCCGTGCACCAGGGCCTCGCGCTCAAGGTGCCGCCGTACGAGTACGCGGACGCGATCGAGCTGCTCGACAAGACCATCTCGCGCGGCCAGGTGCCGCTCATGGTCGCCCTCGACGGGATCACCGACCCGCGCAACCTCGGCGCGATCATCCGCTCCGTCGCCGCGTTCGGCGGCCACGGCGTGATCGTGCCGCAGCGTCGCTCGGTCGGCCTCACCGCCAGCGCGTGGAAGACCTCGGCGGGCGCCGCCGCGCGCACGCCCGTCGCCATGGCGTCGAACCTCACGCAGACGCTGAAGGCGCTCAAGCAGCGCGGCGTCTTCGTGGTCGGCCTCGACGGCGGCGGCGACATGTCGCTGCACGAGTTCACCCTCGCCGACCGGCCGATCGTGGTCGTCGTCGGCTCCGAGGGCAAGGGCTTGTCGCGCCTCGTCACCGAGACGTGCGACACCGTCGTCTCGATCCCGATCGGCGCCTCGACGGAGTCGCTCAACGCCGGCATCGCCGCGAGTGTCACGCTCTACGAGATCGGCAAGCTGCGGGCCGCGACGCGGAAGTAGCGAGCCGCACGCACGAGGAGCCGGGACCCCAGGGTCCCGGCTCCTCGTGCGTCCGGCCGGAGCCGCGACGGTCAGACCTTCGTGCGCCAGTCCTCCGCGGCCTCGGCCTCGGTGATCGGCACGTCGGACTCGTCCTCGATGACGCCGATGGACTCGGTCGGCGGGTCGATGACCGTCGCCTCGTCGCGCCGGTGCCGGAGGATGTCCTGCACGTACGCGGTCACGGCCTCGGCGAGCGGGATGTCGCGGCTCAGCTTCTGCGACATGTACCAGCGGTGCTCGAGCAGCTGGTGGAAGACCTCGGCCGGCTCGAGCTTGCCGCGGAGGTCCCTCGGGATCGCCCGCACGACGGGCTCGAACACGCGCGCGAGCCACTCGTGCGCGACCATCTCCTCGTCGAGGTCCTGCTTGTCGGCCGCCGCCGTGTACGAGTCGAGGTCGTTGAGCAGACGCCTGGCCTGGTTCTCCTGCGCGTCCACGCCCGTGAGGCGCAGCAGGCGGCGCTGGTGGTGCCCCGCGTCGACGACCTTGGGCTGGATCCGCACCTGCGAGCCCTCGGCCGTCGTGCGGATCGCGAGCTCCTCGATGTCGAAGCCGAGGTCGTTGAGGCGGTCGACGCGCTCGTTGATGCGCCAGCGCTCCGAGGTCGGGAACTCCTCGCGGCCGGTGAGCTCCTTCCAGAGCGTGCGGTACTGGGCGACGATGCGCGTGCTCGTCTCGAGCGGGTCGAGCCCCTCCTCGATCCGGCCGCCGGCCTCGAGGTCCATGAGCTCGCCGGCGATGTTCACGCGCGCGATCTCGAGGTCGTTCTCGCGCTGCCCGTTGGACAGCCCGCCGTTGAACAGCTTGCCGGTCTCCGCGTCCACCAGGTAGGCGGCGAACGCGCCCGCGTCCCGACGGAACAGCGTGTTGGAGAGGGACACGTCGCCCCAGAAGAAGCCGATCATGTGCAGCCGCACGAGCAGCACGGCCAGGGCGTCGACGAGGCGCGTCGCCGTGTCGGGCCGCAGCTGCTGCGAGAAGAGCGCCCGGTAGGGGAGCGAGAACTTGAGGTGCCGGGTGACGAGCACCGACTTGAGCGGGTCTCCGTCCTCGTCGGTGCGGTTCGTGATCACGGCGACGGGCTCCACGCAGGGGATCTCGAGCCGCTGCAGCGTGCGCAGCATGTCGTACTCGCCGCGGGCCATCTCGTCCGTCGTCTCCTTGATGGCGATGACGTAGCCGGAGAGGTTCGCGAAGCGGACGAGGTGCCGGGAGATGCCCTTCGGGAGGGTCGCGATGGCCGAGGAGGGCCACTCGTCGAGCGGCAGTTGCCAGGGCAGGTCGAGGAGCGCGGGATCGACCGTCGCCGAGGTGATGTTCAGGGATCCGGCCATGCTGCGACCCTACCCGACCCCGGAAACGCGGCTGCCGCGGCCCCGGCGCTCCCGGCGAGGGGAGCGTGGGGACCGCGGCAGCGGTGGTGCGGGCGGTCGATCAGCTCGCGGCGACCGGCGCGTTGAGGCGGAGGCCGCTCTCGGCGTCGAAGGCGTGGAGGTGACCCGGCTGGGGCGTGATGAAGACGGTGTCGCCGGCGTTGGGGTGCAGGCGGCCGTCCACGCGCGCGACGAGGTCGGTGCGCTTGCCCTCGATGTCGGTGTGGCCGTAGAGGTAGCCGTCCGCGCCGAGCTCCTCGACGAGGTCCACCGTGACCGAGAGGCCCTGGCCCTGCGAGGTGCTGACGACGACGTCCTCGGGGCGCACGCCGATGGTGACCGCTCCGCCGGTCGCGTTGGTGAGCACGTCGCGCTCGACCGGGACGACGGCGGTGCCGAACTGCACGCCGCCGTCGACCACGTTCGCCGTGAAGAGGTTCATGGCGGGCGAGCCGATGAAACCGGCGACGAAGACGTTCTGCGGCTTCTCGTACAGGTCGCGCGGGGTGCCGACCTGCTGGAGGACGCCGTCCTTGAGGACCGCGATGCGGTCGCCCATGGTGAGCGCCTCGGTCTGGTCGTGGGTGACGTAGACCGTGGTGACGCCGAGGCGGCGCTGGAGCGACGCGATCTGCGTGCGGGTCTGGACGCGGAGCTTGGCGTCGAGGTTCGACAGCGGCTCGTCCATGAGGAACACCTGCGGCTGGCGCACGATGGCGCGGCCCATGGCGACGCGCTGGCGCTGGCCGCCGGAGAGGGCCTTGGGCTTGCGGCTGAGGTAGGGCTCGAGGTCGAGGAGCTTGGCCGCCTCGAGGACGCGGGTGGCGCGCTCGTCCTTGCCGACGCCGGCGATCTTGAGCGCGAAGCCCATGTTCTCGGCGACCGTCATGTGGGGGTACAGCGCGTAGTTCTGGAAGACCATCGCGATGTCGCGGTCCTTCGGCGGCACGTCCGTGACGTTGCGGTCGCCGATGAAGATGTTGCCGTCGTTGACCTCCTCGAGGCCCGCGAGCATGCGGAGGGTGGTCGACTTGCCGCAGCCGGACGGTCCGACGAGGACGAGGAACTCGCCGTCGGCGACCTCCAGGTCGATCTGGTCGACCGCGGGGCGCGTCGAGCCCGGGTACAGGCGCGTGGCCTTGTCGAAAGTTACAGATGCCATTTCGGTGTTCTCCTTCACGGGCAGGTACGTGCCCGACGATCCGTGGTGATGGATGTGATGCTCATGGCTCATCGCTGTGGGCGACGACGACCACGTGTCGAGTATTGCACGGGGTCATGCGGTCGGGAAGCGCGGCATGACGCGGATCGACGGCTATTCCTCACCCGGGGACAACGTCAGCGGGGCCTGTATCGTCTCCTGCGGCGCCCTACCCGCGCCCGCCGCGTCACCGCTTTCCCAGACTGGCCGCCTAGAGTCCTGAGGTCGTCCGGGAGCCCGCCCGAACCCGACTCCCATCCCCTGAGCGAGGATCCATGACCAGCACGCCGCCCGCGCACGAACCGCACGGCGGTCACCGACGACGCCGCGAGGCCGCGCGCGAGAAGGCGCGGCTCAACCGGATGAAGCAGCGCCGTCGCGATGTCGCGGGTCGTTACCTCATCCGCGGCGGCATCGCGGCGGCCCTCGTCGCGGTTGTCGTGGTGGTCGGCCTCGTCGTCGTCCAGGGCGCGCGGCCCGCGGGACCGGGGCCCCAGAACATGGCGAGCGACGGCATCCTCATCGGCAAGGACCTCGCCGCGGCCCCCACGAAGGCCCTCGACCCCGAGCAGGATCCGGTCCCGGCCGCGTCGGAGGCCGCTGGCGTCGCCCGCATCCGCGTCTACGTCGACTACCTCTGCACCGCGTGCAAGGAGTTCCAGGACACCAACGGCGCGCAGATGGAGGGCTGGCTCCAGTCCGGCGCCGCGACGGTCGAGATCCACCCCGTCGCCATCCTCACCAGCAAGTCCCAGGCCTACTCGCTGCGAGCGGCCAACGCCGCCGCCTGCGTCGCTGACGCCTCCCCGGACGACTTCTGGGCCTTCAACTCGGCGCTGTTCGCCGAGCAGCCCGCCGAGCAGAGCACGGGCCTGAGCGACGAGCGCATCGTCGAGCTCGCCGGGCAGGCGGGCGCGGGCTCGTCCGACGTGGCGAAGTGCATCTCCGACCAGCGCTTCCAGTCCTGGGTGAACGCCGCGACCGATCGGGTCCTGGACGGCGACATCCCCGACTCGAACGTCGACAAGGTCGTCGGAGCGCCGATCATCGTGGTCGGCGACCGCCAGTACACGGGGCAGCCCGACGACGCCAAGGCGTTCGCCGCGTTCGTGCTCCAGGCCGCCGGGCAGGACGCGACGACGACGCCCACCGCGACGCCGACGCCCACCGCGACGCCGACGCCCTCCGAGACGCCGACGACCGCCCCGTAGCGCGGCTCGTATGATGGATCGACGGTCCGCGAGGTCCGTCGGCCGGCCTGGCGCAATTGGTAGCGCACCGCACTTGTAATGCGGCGGTTACGGGTTCGAGTCCCGTGGCCGGCTCTCGACGCGTGTCCTCACTCGAGGACGGTGATCATCCGCTCGCCGTCGACGGTCGAGCGAGGGCCCTTGTCGTCGCTCGCGGCGTCACCGACGTAGAGCCAGCCGAGGAGATCCTCGCCGTCGCGCAGGTCGTGCATCCGCCGCACCGCGTCGCTGCGCGTCAGGCTCCCGGTGCGCCAGAAGACGCCCCATCCCCGCTCCTCGAGCGTCAGGGTGAGGGCGTGGGCGACGCCGGCGGCGACCGCTTCCTGCTCCCAGTCCGGCACCTTCCTGCTCGGGGTCCGGCAGACGACGACGGCGATGAGCAGGCTCGCACGATGGGTCTTCTTGCGGTGCTTGCCGGATCCGGGATCGCCCGCGGCCTCGTCCATGGCCGCGCCGAGGCGTTCGCGCGCACCCGCGCGGATCTCGATCACCCTCCACGGCCGAAGCCCCCCGTGGTCCGCGAGTCGGGATGCCGCCTCGACGAGCGGGACGAGCTCCTCGTGCGTCGGAGCGGCATCGCCCACGGACGAGCGCGAGCGTCGTCCGCGGAGCGCCTCCAGCACGGGTCCGTCGTGCGCCGGCGTGCCGGGCCCGGACGGGTCGGCGGCGCCGCCCGCTCGATGCCGCGGCACGTCGGTCACTCCGCGGTGCGGAACGACATGGAGACCGAGTTCATGCAGAACCGGTCGCCCGTGGGCGTCTGCGGCGCGTCGTCGAAGACGTGCCCGAGGTGCGAACCGCAGCGGGCGCAGACGACCTCGACGCGCTTCATCCCGAGGCTCGTGTCGGTGTAGAGCTTGACGGCGTCGCTCTCCTTCGGGGCATAGAAGCTCGGCCACCCGCAGTGGGAGTCGAACTTCGTGTCGCTCGTGAAGAGCTCGGCGCCGCAGGCCTTGCATCCGTAGACGCCGGTGCGCTCCTCGTCCAGCAGCTCGCCGGTCCAGGGGCGCTCGGTGGCCTGCTGGCGCAGCACCGCGTACTCCTCCGGGGAGAGCTCCTGACGCCACTCGTCGTCGGTCTTCTCGATCTCGTAGGCCATGTGCGGGTCCTTTCTCGCTGGTCGATCCTAGGGGCGGCGTCCCAGCGCGCCTCCATCGTCAACCGCTGCGGGGTCCCGTCGATTCCTGCATACGGGGGATGATCCGCCCCGGGATGCGACCGGATGCGCGCCCGGGTCGCGCCGTCGGTCGCGGTGCCCGGACACCCCGGGGACCTGCGCGGGGCGCTCAGCGAGCCGCACCTAGTATGTGGTGGATGTCGGGGAAGGAGCACGCCGTGGACCAGCGCGAGACCCGCTCCGCGACCGCTCAGGCGGCCGGCCCGGATCCCGTCGTCGACCTCGATGCGCGCGACCGCGCGGTCCTCGACTTCGAACGGGACTGGACGCGTCACGCGGGGGCGAAGGAGGAGGCCATCCGCCAGACGTTCGGTCTCTCCGCGACGCGCTACTACCAGCTGCTCGGGTCCCTGATCGAGACGCGCCAGGCCCTCGCCTACGACCCCCTGCTCGTCGGGCGCCTCCTGCGCCTCCGCGAGACGCGCGCCGCCGCACGAGCGGCCCGCGCCCTGCCCACCGGTCTCCCGCACCGACCGACCGCACGCTGACCCGCGCCCCACCGAGGAGACCCGAGACCCGCATGCCCTCCCACGCTCCCGACCGCTTCGACGAGGTCCCCGGCGACCTCAGCAGGGTGGGTGCGCATCGCGCCCCCCGTCCGCGCCACCACCGCTTCCGCGTCTTCGCCTGGGCGGCGCTCGCGACCGGCCTCCTCGTGGGGCTGGGCGTCGTGGGGCTCTTCGTCATCGACGATCGCGTCTCGTTCACCGACATCATCCCCAGCGACGGCGCCTCGGAGGAGGCGGTGCCGACGGATGCGCCCACCGCGGCGCCCACCGCCGTCCCCGGCATGATCGTGACCGTCCTCAACGGCACGAAGACCTCTGGCCTCTCCGCGCGCGCGGCGACCGCGCTCCAGTCGGGCGGCTGGGCGATCGCGTCGCGTCTGAACGCGAGCTCCACCGACATCACCACCACGACGGTCTACTACTACGACGACGCCGACGAGGGCGCCGCGCGCGGCCTGATCGCGGCGCTGGGGGTGGGCGACGTGGAGCAGTCCGACCAGTTCCGGCCCGCTGCGGGCACGCCGGCGGCCCAGGCGGCCAAGCTCACGGCCGTGCTCGGCGCGGACTACGCCGCGAAGAAGGGCTGACCGGTTCCCTCGTCCGGTCGTCGGCTCCTCTCCGTGGAGTAACCGGACGGGGCATCGACCGCTCTGTCTATCGTGCTGACTGGTCGCACGCCCGCCGCGTACCAGGTGCTGTGCGCCGTACGTCCCGAGGGCGTGGCGCGGCGTCGTTGCAGGGCTCCGCGGCCGACCCGGGGGTGGCGGCACCGCGCTCCCGACAGCTCGCATTCGCACATGGAGAAGCACATGGCCAACGGCACCGTGAAGTGGTTCAACGGGGAGAAGGGGTTCGGGTTCATCACCGTGGACGCCGTCGAGGGCGGTCCTGCCCAGCAGGACGTCTTCGTCCACTACTCGGCGATCGAGATGTCCGGCTACAAGGTCCTGGAGGAGGGGCAGCGCGTCGCCTTCGAGATCGGTCAGGGCTCCAAGGGCCTGCAGGCGGAGAACGTCACGTTGGCCTAGAGCGCATCCCACCACCACGACGCCGTCGCCCGTCCGGGCGGCGGCGTCGTCGCGTCCCGACCGGCGCCCAGCCTGTGAGCGGCTCGCTTGCACTCCCGTAGGGCGAGTGCCAGAATCGTCCCTGGCACTCCCTCACGGGGAGTGCTAGACGACTGCCTTTTTCCTGACGTCCGGGAGGGACGAGAGATACACATGGCTAAGATCATCGCTTTTGACGAAGAAGCCCGCCGCGGCCTCGAGCGCGGCCTGAACATCCTGGCCGACGCGGTCCGCGTGACCCTCGGCCCGCGCGGCCGCAACGTCGTCCTCGAGAAGAAGTGGGGCGCCCCCACCATCACGAACGACGGCGTCTCCATCGCCAAGGAGATCGAGCTCGACGACCCGTTCGAGAAGATCGGCGCGGAGCTCGTCAAGGAGGTCGCCAAGAAGACCGACGACGTCGCCGGCGACGGCACCACCACCGCGACCGTCCTCGCGCAGGCCCTGGTCCGCGAGGGCCTCCGCAACGTCGCCGCGGGCGCCGACCCCATCAGCCTCAAGCGCGGCATCGAGAAGGCCGTCGCGGCCGTCACCGAGGAGCTCAAGGCCGCTGCGAAGGAGATCGAGACGAAGGAGGAGATCGCCGCCACCGCGTCCATCTCCGCCGGCGACTCCACCATCGGCGCCATCATCGCCGAGGCGATCGACAAGGTCGGCAAGGAGGGCGTCGTCACCGTCGAGGAGTCCAACACCTTCGGCACCGAGCTCGAGCTCACCGAGGGCATGCGCTTCGACAAGGGCTACCTGTCGCAGTACTTCGTGACCGACCCCGAGCGTCAGGAGGCCGTGTTCGAGGACGCGTACATCCTGATCGTCAACTCGAAGATCTCGAACATCAAGGACCTGCTGCCGATCGTCGACAAGGTCATCCAGTCGGGCAAGCAGCTCCTCATCATCGCCGAGGACGTCGACGGCGAGGCCCTGGCCACGCTCGTCGTGAACAAGATCCGCGGCATCTTCAAGTCGGTCGCCGTCAAGGCGCCCGGCTTCGGCGACCGCCGCAAGGCGCAGCTGCAGGACATCGCCATCCTCACCGGTGGCCAGGTCATCGCCGAGGAGGTCGGCCTCAAGCTCGAGAACGTCACCCTCGATCTGCTCGGCACGGCTCGCAAGGTCGTCATCACCAAGGACGAGACCACGATCGTCGAGGGTGGCGGCGACGCCACCGAGATCGCGGCCCGCGTGCAGCAGATCCGCAACGAGATCGGCAACACGGACAGCGACTACGACCGCGAGAAGCTCCAGGAGCGCCTCGCGAAGCTGGCCGGCGGCGTGGCCGTCATCAAGGCCGGCGCAGCGACCGAGGTGGAGCTCAAGGAGCGCAAGCACCGCATCGAGGACGCCGTCCGCAACGCGAAGGCCGCCGTCGAGGAGGGCATCGTCGCCGGTGGTGGCGTCGCGCTCATCCAGGCCGGCAAGCTCGCCTTCGAGAAGCTCCAGCTCGAGGGCGACGAGGCGACGGGCGCGAACATCGTCCGCGTCGCGGTCGACGCTCCGCTCAAGCAGATCGCCCTGAACGCGGGCCTCGAGCCCGGCGTCGTGGCCGAGCGCGTCCGCAACCTCCCCTCGGGTCACGGCCTCAACGCCGCCACGGGCGAGTACGTCGACATGCTCGCCGCGGGGATCAACGACCCGGTGAAGGTCACGCGCTCGGCTCTGCTGAACGCCGCGTCCATCGCCGGTCTGTTCCTCACGACCGAGGCGGTCGTCGCCGACAAGCCCGAGAAGAACCCGGCTCCGGCCGGCGACCCCACGGGTGGCATGGACTTCTAGTCCGCCCGGGTCGGAGCGACAGCGTTCCACCCACCAGCACGACGAAGCGGGCGGTCCCTCACGGGGCCGCCCGCTTCGTCGTGCGCGGTGCTCTGGCGCCGGACCTCGGACGCCGGAACGGGCTAGTGGGCGAACATCCGGGCGTTCCCCTCCTCCACCTCCGCGTACTGCCGTGCGGCGGAGCTCAGCGCCTGGTTGATGCTCGCGAGCGCCTCCTCGACGCGCTGCTGCGTGCCCTTCCACTCGGCGACCACGCCCTGGAACGCCGTGGCAGCGCTCCCGGACCACGACCCCTGCAGGTCGGCGAGCTGGCCGTGCAGGCCCGCCACCTCCGCCTGGATGCGGCCGATGCTGCCCTGGACGGCAGCGGTGGCCGACAGGACGGCCTCGCTGTCCACCTGGTACCTCGTCATGCGTCTCCTCCTCCTCGTCGTGTGACGGGCGCAGGCTACGCGGCGGTCAGGACGCGGGGGCGGCCGGGGCGCTGGGAGTGGAGGCCGTGGAGGACTCCGAGCTGGGGAGGAGGGGCAGGATCACGCGGAACGTGGCGCCGCCGCCCTCGGTCTCGACGACGTCGACGCGGCCGCGGTGCGCGGCGACGATGGCGGACACGATGGCCAGACCGAGCCCGCTGCCGCCGGTCTCCCGGGTGCGCGACGTGTCGGCGCGCCAGAAGCGCTGGAAGATCTTCTCCCGGATCTGCGGGGGCACGCCGTCCCCGTGGTCGCGCACCTCGATGCGGGCTTCCCGCGCAGCCTCGTCGACGACGGTGGCGAGCTCGATCGGGCTGCCCGCGGGCGTGAAGCGCACGGCGTTGCCGATGAGGTTGGTCACCACCTGCCGGATCTTGTTCTCCTCCGCGGAGACCATCGCGACGCCCTCGGCGGGAACCCGCGCCCCGTCGTCGCCGGGGCGGGTGGGGGCCAGCGCGTCCGCCGCGGTCTCGCCGGGGCGGCGCGAGCGGCGGGCGCGGAATCGCGACAGGGTGGCGCCGGCGAAGGCGATGGGGCCGGTCGCGTCGGCGCCGGAGGTCGTCCCGGTGCCCCGCGGCGCGTCCGGCGTGAGCTCCTGGGTGGGCTCGAGGCCGTCGGCGTCGAGGATCGGGCCGATGGGGTTGACGAGCACAGGCGGCAGCGCCGTCACCGTGCGGGTCTGCGAAGAGGCCATCGCGTCGAGGGCGGCGTCGCGGGCGATGGGGTAGAGGTCGACGGGCGCGAGCTGCAGCGGCTTCGTCTCGTCCAGCCGCGCGAGCTCGAGGAGGTCCTCCACGAGCCCGCCCATGCGGATGGCCTCCTTCTCGATGCGCTCCATGGCCTGCGACACGTCCTCGGGCGTCTGCAGCGCACCCATGCGGTACAGCTCGGCGTAGCCGCGCACCGAGACCAGCGGCGTGCGGAGCTCGTGGCTGGCGTCGCCGACGAAGCGCCGCATCTGGTCGATGGTCTTGGCGCGGTCGGCGAAGGCGCGGTCGATCCGGCTGAGCATCATGTTCAGGGAGCGGTTGAGGCGCCCGACCTCGGTGTTCGGGGTGGCGCCGCCGAGGCGCTGGCTGAAGTCGCCGCCGGCGATGGCGGCCGCGGTGCGCTCGACCTCGCGGAGCGGACCGAATGTGCTGGTCACCAGCATGCGGGTGACCGCGGCGCCGAGCACGACGACGGCGAGGCCGAAGCTCGCGAAGATCACGATGTAGGTGGCGACGAGGTCGTCCACCTGCTCGAGCGGGCGGGCGACGACGAGCGTCGAGTACTCCATCGCGTCCGGCGAGGCGTTCTGCGACACCCGGACGATGCCGTGCCACGCCTTCTTGCCGGAGTTGTCCGAGAAGACGACGATCTCGTTGTTGATCTGCGAGGCCCTGGCCAGGTCGAGGCCGAACACGCGCGGGTGCTCGGCGGAGTCGCCCGTCCAGTTGTCGGCGAGGACGTCGCCCTGCGCGTCGAGGAGCACCACGAACCAGGCGGGATCGGCGGTGGCCACGTCGTCCTGCGTGAACGTGTCCGGCATGGTCGCGTCCGTGTTGAGGACCTTCGGGAGCTGCGTGATCGTCACCCGGAGCTGCGCGTCGAGCTGGCTCACCATCTGCTGCCGCAGCAGGTACATGGTGCCCGCGCCGGAGACGAGGAGCCCGAGCAGGAGGAGGAGGACCGTGACGCCCGTGATCTTGGTGCGGAGGGAGACGTTGTTCCACTTCGCCGAGACGTAGTCGTGAATTGGCCGCACCTCGTGTTCCCTCATGGTGACCGTGTCGTCATGAGGATATGCGACGCCGGATGTGCGATCGGCCGGGTGCCCGCGGGCATCCGGCCGATCTGGTGGTGCGGGTCGCTCGCGCGACGACGTGGCGTCAGGACTTGGCGGCCTTGAGCATGTAGCCGAAGCCGCGCTTGGTCTGGATGACCGGCTCCGAGGAGTGCTGGTCGAGCTTGCGACGCAGGTAGGAGATGTACGACTCGACGATGCCCGCGTCGCCGTTGAAGTCGTACTCCCACACGTGGTCGAGGATCTGGGCCTTCGACAGGACGCGGTTGGGGTTGAGCATGAGGTAGCGCAGCAGCTTGAACTCGGTGGGGCTCAGCTCGATGGGCTCCTCGCCGACGAGGACCTCGTGCGTGTCCTGGTCCATCGTGAGCTCGCCGGCGCGGATGATCGCGTCCTCGTCCGCGTGCATCGTGCGGCGGAGGATCGCCTTGATGCGCGCGACGATCTCGTCGAGGCTGAACGGCTTGGTGACGTAGTCGTCGCCGCCGACGGTGAGGCCCGTGATCTTGTCCTCGGTGTCGTCCTTCGCCGTGAGGAAGAGGATGGGCGCCGTGTACCCGGCGGCCCGGAGGCGCTTGGTGACGCCGAAGCCGTTCATGTCCGGCAGCATCACGTCGAGGATGATGAGGTCGGGCTCCTCCTCGAGGACGGCCGAGATGGCCTGGGCGCCGTTGCCGACGGCGCGGACCGCGAACCCGGCGAACCGGAGGCTCGTGGTCAGCAGGTCGCGGATGTTGGGTTCGTCATCGACGATAAGGATCTTCGGGCCATCGCTCATGGGATGAAGTATCTGCGCGCTCGCTGGGAGTCAGCTGGACACGCAGACCGGGCTGTCCGACGGGGTCAGGCGGCGATGCCCGACGCGTCGAGGATCGTGTAGCTGTAGCCCTGCTCCGCGAGGAAGCGCTGGCGGTTCTGGGCGAAGTCCTGGTCGACCGTGTCGCGGGAGACGAGCGTGTAGAAGCTCGCCGAGAGGCCCGACGCCTCGGGTCGGAGCAGGCGGCCGAGGCGCTGGGCCTCCTCCTGGCGGGATCCGAACGACCCGGACACCTGGATCGCGACCGTGGCGTCCGGCAGGTCCACCGAGAAGTTCGCGACCTTGCTCACGACGAGGACGCGCTCCGTGCCGTCGCGGAACGCCTGGTACAGCCGCTCGCGCTCGACGACGGGTGTCGCGCCCGTGAGCTTCGGGGCTCCGAGCGCCTCCGCGAGCTCGTCGATCTGCTCCAGGTACTGGCCGATGACGAGGATGCTCTCGCCGCGGTGCCGCTCGACCAGTGCGCGCGTCACGTCGAGCTTGGCGGGCGCGGTGGCGGCGAGGCGGTACCGCTCATCGTCCGCGGCGGCCGCGTAGACGAGGCGCTCGTCGTCGGGCAGGTCGATCCGGACCTCGAAGCACTCCGCGGGGGAGATGAAGCCCTGGGCCTCGATCTCCTTCCACGGCGCGTCGAAGCGCTTGGGGCCGATGAGGCTGAAGACGTCGCCCTCGCGGCCGTCCTCGCGCACGAGCGTGGCCGTGAGGCCGAGGCGGCGGCGGGCCTGGAGGTCCGCGGTCAGCTTGAAGACCGGAGCGGGCAGCAGGTGCACCTCGTCGTAGACGACGAGGCCCCAGTCGAGCGCGTCGAGGAGCGCGAGGTGCGCGTACTCGCCCTTCCTCTTCGCGGTGAGGATCTGGTACGTGGCGATGGTGACGGGCTTCACCTCGCGGGCCTGGCCCGAGTACTCGCCGATCTCGTCCTCGGTGAGCGTGGTGCGCTTCAGCAGCTCGGAGCGCCACTGACGCGCCGACACCGTGTTGGTGACGAGGATCAGCGTCGTCGTCTTGGCGCGGGCCATCGCGGCGGCGCCGACGAGCGTCTTGCCCGCGCCGCAGGGGAGGACGACCACGCCGGATCCGCCGTCGAGGAAGTGGTCGACCGCGTCGGTCTGGTAGCCCCGCAGCGTCCAGCCGTCCTCCACGAGCGCCATGTCGTGCGGCGTGCCGGGCGTGTAGCCCGCGAGGTCCTCGGCGGGCCAGCCGATCTTCACGAGCTCCTGCTTCAGCTGGCCGCGTGCCCAGGCCTGCACGCGGTAGGTCGTCGCGTCGACGCGCTCGGTGAGCAGGGGCGCGATGCGGCGGGAGCTCGCCACCTCGGAGAGGACCGCGGAATCGGTGCTCGACACCTGCAGCTCGCCGTCGGCGTCGCGGCCGATGACCAGGCGGCCGTACCGGCCCACGGTGTCGGTGACGTCCACCGTGACCGACTGCGGCACGGGGAAGCGGGAGTAGCGCTCGAGGGTGGCGAGCATGTCCTCGGCCGTGTGCCCGGCGGCGCGCGCGTTCCAGAGGCCGAGCCGCGTGATCCGGTACGTGTGGATGTGCTCGGGCGCGCGCTCCAGCTCGGCGAAGACGGCGAGGTCGTGGCGCGCGTCCTCCGCGTCCGGGTGGGCCACCTCGAGGAGGACGGTGCGATCGCTCTGGACGATGAGGGGGCCGTCGGGCATGCCCGCCAGCCTAGGTGCGCTCACGTGGTCGCCGGTCCGGCGGCGATCGCCAGGATGCTCGAGAGGGGCAGGGTGCGCTCGACGTCGGCGACGCGGTCGCGCGCACGCAGCCGACCGCCGGCCACGCTGGACGGCTCGAGCACGTGGTCCACCTCGCGCCCGTCCGGCATGCGCACGCGGACACGCAGGGCGGCCTTGGCGCGGATCGCCACCTCGAGCTGGCGCGTGGTCCAGGCAGCGCCGTCGTCGGGGCCGTCCGCCGCGCGGATGCGGGCCACGAGGGCGTCCGCGGCGTCGGGCTCGGGATCCGCGGCGGGCGGGGCCGCCCGGGCGGCACGTGGTGCGGGCGCGACGAGGCGGCCAGCGGCGTCCACGCGGACGGGGGCGAGCCGCGCGGCCGCCAGCGCGTGCTCGACGGCGTCAGGGGACGCGGCGGAGGCGAGCACCCCGTCGCCTGCGCGCACCAGCCGGAGCGGCGCGAGGTCGCGGTCGACGAGGAGGGTGGCGAGCAGCGGTCCGTCCTCGGAGACGACCGCCGTCCGTGCGTCCGGGACCGCGTCGGCGGGCGACGCAGGCCGGACGCGGAGGCGGCCGAAGCGGGCGGCCGCCTCGTCGACGAGGTAGTCGAGGGGCTGCGGGACGCCGGTCAGGGAGACGTCCGTCAGGAAGGCGCGGATGGAGTCCACCGTGCCGCCGGACGCGAGGGCTCGCGTGATGGATGCGGAGGAGATCCGGTAGGTCGCGGCCAGTCCCCGGCCCTCCGCGTCGGCGACCTCCAGCAGGCGCGACTCGACAGCCGGGTCGAGCGGTCCGGGGGAGACGACGGTGAGGTCGTGCTGCAGGTAGACCCGGTCGACCTCGGTCGGCAGGTGCGGTGCGAGCGCGGCGGCCGCGGCACCGGATCCCGTCGTGAGGAGAGCGCGGCCCGCGGAGCTCGGGACGTCGCCCGTCGTGATCCCCAGGAGGCCGGCGTCGCGCGTGAAGGCGGTGATGCGCTCGCCGATCCACGCGGATCCGCCGGGGAACCGCCAGAGGACGCTGTCCACGAGCCCTGCTCCCCACGACGCGTCGGCGCGCTCGGCGAGGATGCTCCGGGTCGCGGGCGCCAACGCGTCCAGCCAGGCCGCGGCGAGGGCCTCCCAGCGCTCGGCGGTCGGACGCGCTGACCACGCTGACGCCGTCGCGGCCGTGCACCAGGTGCGGCCGGACCGCTCCACGAGCGCCGCGCGGGCGGCGAGCGAGAGGTGGGCGGGGACGTCGTCGACATCGGCGCCGATCGCGGCTGCCAGCCGTCGCGCGTCGGGCAGGGACATGCCGCCCCGGCTCAGCTCGCGCGCCGGCTCGTGGCCGAGCTCCTCGACGAGGGCCGCGACGGCGACCACCGAGCGGAAGGCGCTCTCGCCCGCGCGTCGATCGACCTCGCCGGGGTCGACGCGCGGGACGGCGGCGAGCGGTGCGGGAGGTGCGAGGCGGGCCAGCTCGTCCGCTCCCGGGAGCCCGGCGGCGGGCCAGCCGGCGAGTGCCGCCGCGACCTCCGGATGCGTCGTGATGCCCGCGTCGTCGACGGCGGCCAGGAGCGTGTCCGCTGCGCGATCGGCGGCGTCCGCCAGCACCGCGGGCTCCAGCGGGTCCTCGCCGGATCGGCGGGCCAGCGAGTCACGGAGCGCGCCCAGGGCGACGGGGCCTGCGGTCGCCCCCTCCTCGGCGGCGATCGCGAGGACGGCCAGCGCCGTCCGGTCGAGCTGCTCCATGGCCCGCGCGACGGCGTCCGGGGTGAGCAGCGCGTCCGCGAGGTCGAAGAGGTCGGCGATGCGGGCGGCGTCGAGCCCCCTGTCGCGGACCAGGGCGGCGAGGGATGCGTCGTCGAGCGCGCGGAGGCGGGCCGCGAGCACGAGGGCGTCGGTCATGGTCGTCCCGCTAGCGGGACGTGCCGTCCATGCGACGTCGGCGTCGGACGCTGATGATCAGGATCGCGATGAAGAGGAGCGCGGCGATGGGGATGCCCACGGCCGGCAGCAGCAGGATGACCTGCCACACGGGGGTGCTGTACTGCGACGCGTCGACGGCGATGAGCGGCGCCAGCAGGATCGCGAGGATGCTGAGGACGGCGACCAGGAGGATGCCGGCGAGCATGTACGCGAGGATGCGCTCGGCCCGTCCCTCGCTCGGTGCGGTCTCGGATGCCATCCGCTCAGACTACGCCGTGGCACGCGCCCGGGCGCGTGCCACGGCGTTCCGGGAGGGAGGTCGTCGCCCGCCGGCACGGGCTCGGGCGGGGCCCGGCGAATAGACTGGACCGCCAATCAGCACATCGAGCCCCTCCGGGGCGAGGGAAGAGGATCGCATGCCCACCGGCAAGGTGAAGTTCTACGACGAGGACAAGGGGTTCGGGTTCATCAGCTCGGACGACGGCCAGGAGGTCTTCCTGCACGCCTCGGCCCTGCCCTCGGGCGTCGCCGGCGTGAAGGCCGGCACCCGGCTCGAGTTCGGCATCGCGGACGGCAAGCGCGGCGCGCAGGCCCTCTCCGCGCGGATCCTCGACGCCCCGCCCTCGCTCGCCCGGATGTCCCGCAAGCCCGCCGACGACATGGCCGTCATCGTCGAGGACCTCGTCAAGGTCCTCGACGGGATCGGCACCGGCCTCAAGCGCGGCCGCTACCCCGATGACGCGCACGGCCGGAAGATCGCGGCGCTGCTGCGCCGGGTAGCGGAGGAGCTCGATGCCTGAGCCGCGGGACGACGAGACGCCGATGATCGACGCGACGACGGCGGATGCGCTCTCCGCGCCGCCCGCAGGGGGGAGCTCCTCCGACGCCGCGGGAGCGGATGCCTCCACGGTGGATGCGGAAGCCGTCGCCCCGGCGGAGCCTGCCGTCCCGGATGCCGAGCTCCTCGCGGCCGTGGACCTCGCGCGGGCCGCGCTCCGGGAGATCACGCCGGACGAGACCGTCGGCGAGCCGGCGGGTTCCCTCGTCGAGGGCGACCGCGTGCTGTCGCTCCTCTTCGCGAACACCATGCCCGGCTACCCCGGCTGGTTCTGGACGGTCACGCTCGCCCGCGTCGATGACGCCGCCCCGACGGTGCTCGAGGCCGAGCTGATGCCCGGAGAGGGTGCCCTGCTCTCGCCCGAGTGGTTGCCGTGGTCCGATCGGCTCGCCGGGATCGAGGCCGACCAGGAGGCGGAGCGCCTCGCGGCGGAGTCCGACGACGACGACGAGGACGACGACCCCGCGGAGGACGCCGAGGACACGGACGACGTGCTGGACGGCGTCGACTTCGAGGCCCCCGCGTCGGACGACGACGACGACGATGATGATGATGATGATGACGACGACGACGACGACGACACGAGCTTCGACGGCGCCGATCGCTGACCCGCTTCTCGCGTGATGACGGCGGCGGCCCCCGAAGGGACCGCCGTCGTCATGGTGCGCGGAGTGGGATCAGCCCGCGCCCTGCTCCACCACGAACTCGATGCAGCGCACCAGCGCGCGCACGTCGTCCGGCTCGATGGCCGTGAAGGTCGCGACCCGCAGCTGGTTGCGCCCGAGCTTCCGATACGGCTCGGTGTCGACGACGCCGTTGGCGCGGAGCGTCTTCGCGATGGCGGCGGCGTCGATGGACTCGTCGAAGTCCATCGTCACCACCACCTGCGAGCGGTGCGCGGGATCCGTCACGAACGGCCGCGCGTACTCCACGCGCTCCGCCCACTCGTAGAGGACGGAGGATGACTCGCGCGTGCGGGCGTCGGCCCAGGCCAGCCCCCCTGCGCGTCCGATCCAGTCCAGCTGGTCCTCGAGCATGAGGAGCGTGGCGAGGGCCGGGGTGTTGAGCGTCTGGTTCAGCCGGGAGTTGTCGACGGCGTTCTTCAGGCTGAGGAACTCGGGGATCCACCGGCCGGACGCCGCGATGCGCTCCACGCGCTCGAGGGCGGCGGGGGAGAACAGCGCGAGCCAGACCCCGCCGTCGCTCGCCAGGTTCTTCTGCGGGGCGAAGTAGTAGACGTCGGCCTGGGCCGCGTCGAAGTCGATGCCGCCGGCCGCGCTCGTCGCGTCCACCACCGTGAGGGCGCCCTCGTCGCCGTGGACGCGGGCGACGGGTGCCATGACGCCGGTCGAGGTCTCGTTGTGCGGCCACGCGTAGACGTCGACGCCCTCGATCGGGTTCGCGGAGGCGCGGCTGCCGGGCTCGGCGCTGATGACGTCGGGCGCCTCGAGGAAGGGCGCCGCCGCGGCCTTCGCGAACTTGCCGCCGAACTCGCCGAACACGAGGTTCTGGCTGCGGCGCTCGATGAGGGAGAAGGCCGCGGCGTCCCAGAAGGCGGTGGATCCGCCGTTGCCCAGCACGACCTCGTAGCCGTCGGGCAGGCGGAAGAGCCGGGAGAGCCCGTCGCGGACGCGTCCGACCATGTCCTTCACGGGCGCCTGGCGGTGGGAGGTGCCGAGGATCTGGGCACCCGCGAGCGCCAGGTGGTCGAGCTGCGCCTGCCTGACCTTGGACGGCCCGCAGCCGAATCGTCCGTCGAGGGGCAGCAGTTCGGTGGGGATCTTCGTGGTCGGCATGCGGCAATGGTAGGGGACCGTCCCGCGCCGCCCCGGGCCGTCCCACGACCCGCGCCGGTCATCCCGCACCCGGGGAAGTAGGCTGGTCCCTGGCGCAAGGGAGGCCCGATGACTGATCTCGTGGACACGACGGAGATGTACCTCCGCACCATCCTCGACCTCGAGGAGGAGGCCATCGTCCCGCTGCGGGCGCGGATCTCCGAGCGCCTCGGCCACTCGGGCCCCACCGTCTCGCAGACCGTCGCCCGCATGGAGCGCGACGGCCTCGTCATCGTCAGCGGGGACCGCCACCTCGAGCTCACCCCCGAGGGCCGCAGCAAGGCCGTGCACGTGATGCGCAAGCACCGCCTGGCCGAGCGCCTCCTCAGCGACGTCATCGGCCTCGAATGGGAGTTCGTCCACGACGAGGCCTGCCGCTGGGAGCACGTGATGAGCGAGCAGGTGGAGCGCAAGATCCTCGACCTCCTCGGGCACCCCACGGAGTCGCCGTACGGGAACCCCATCCCCGGGCTGGACGAGCTGGGGGACTCGCCCGCGGTGGCGTTCATGGCCGGCGTCGTGAGCATCGTCGAGGCCTCGCTCGGCACGACCGAGGACGCGCCCGCCCGCGGCGTGATCCGCCGGCTGGGCGAGCCCGTGCAGTTCGACCCCGAGCTCCTCGCGCAGCTCAAGCAGGCCGGCGTGCTGCCGGGCGCGACCGGGTCCTTCTCCCGCGAGGGCGCGTACGTCCTGGTCCGGGTCGAGGGGGCAGGGGCGGGTCTCGAGCTGCCGCTCGAGGTCGCCGGGCACATCTTCATCGAGCGCTGATCCCGAAGCGCGGCGTCCCCCGGCGCTGAGCGGATCCCCAGGACCACCCCCGGACGGGGTACGCGAACGGGGCATGCCGTGCTCACCGGGGGTTCTGTCCCGCATCCGTCGCGAGGATGACGTCTGCCGTTATGGATTCGTTAGAAATATGGTCCCTCAGGATGACAAACGGGGTCGCGTCCCTTACTCTCGAACAGGCCCGACCGACCACCACAGAGGTTCCGGGTCCGATGCAGGGCGTCTCGACACCCGTCCCCTGCATGAGTACCCCTCGACGACCTTGGAGGGACGGGGCGCCAGCATGTCCGGCGTCGAGACGCAGGAGGTTGACAACTTGGCCCATGGTGACATCAGCGGTTCCGTCGGGAACCCGTCCGACCCGACTCGACCGCCCGCACCCGGGATGGATCGTCTGCCCACTCGCCGCGAGCTCCGTGCCGCCGAGACCGCGAAGGCCGTCCGCCCCCGTCGCGATTCCGCGACCCGCACTCTGCAGGCTCCCGCGCCCCGCCTGTCCCCGGCACCTGTGCCCGCTGGCCGGTCGCGCCGCACGAAGGCCGCCAACGCGGTCGTCATGACCTTCGTCACCGGCCTCGTGGGCGTCATGGCCATCCCGGCCTACGCCGCAGGATCCTCGCTCGAGCACACCGCGTCGGCGCCGGGTGCGTCGCTGCAGGACTACACGGCCGCCAACGCGCAGGTCGTCAACGCCGACAACGCGTCGTCCGCGCCGGTCGAGGAGGAGGGCTTCACCGCCACCTCCGTCGCCGACCTCAACGCGCAGAAGGCGGCCTCCGCGCGCGCCGCCCTCGCCGATCAGCGCCGCACGCAGCTGGCGTCATCGGCCACGAGCTACACGGGCGCATCCGCGTCCCAGCTCGCGCAGAACCCCATCTACCCCGGCACCTCGGCCACCGGCGTCGCCGCCGTCGCCCGCCAGTACCTCGGCGTCCCCTACGTCTTCGGCGGCAACACCCCCGCGGGCTTCGACTGCTCGGGCCTGGTCCAGTACGTGTTCGCCCAGTTCGGCCTCAACCTGCCGCACTCGGTGCGGGCACAGGGCGCGGCCGGCGTCACGGTCCCCGCCTCCGAGGCGCGCGCCGGCGACATCGTGGTCTGGAACGACGGCAGCCACGACGGCATCTACACCGGCAACGGGATCATGATCGACGCGCCGAAGCCCGGCGACCACGTCAAGGAGCGCCCCGTCTGGAGCTCCAACGTGCACTACGTCCGCCTCCTGGGCTGACGACCGGCACGAGATCGACCGGGAGGCCGGCGGCATGCATCCTGTGGGATGCGCCGCCGGCCTCCTGCGTTCCCCGGGACAAACGAGGGGCGCTGGGTTACCCTGTCCGGTGAGACGTCCCTCGACCCGTCCGGGAGCCCCGATGACCACCGCACCTGACATCCGCACCATGGATGCGCACGTGCGCCACGGACATCGGCACCATCCCCGGGTGGGCATCCACCTGGTCCACCCGAGCGGTCACCCGCTCTCCTAGAAGGCATCGCCGGCTACTCGGCGGTGCCTTCGCGTGTTCCCGGGGGCGGGACGCCTCATTCGGATTCCTGGAAGCCGTCCAGGCCGGTCTGAGAGGGATGTCGTGCGCACACTGGTACTCAACGCGGGCTTCGAGCCGCTCGCCGTCGTGTCGTTCAAGCGGGCCCTGGTGCTCGTGCTGAGCGGCAAGGCCACCATGCTCGCCCAGGACGAGGAGCACCCGATCCTCGGCAGCGGCGGGGCCTGGGGCCGCCCGTCCGTGATCCTGCTCACCCGGTACGTGCGGATCCCGCACGCGCGCCGCGTGCCCGTCTCGCGGCGCGGGGTGCTGCGGCGCGACGGTGGCCGATGCGCGTACTGCGCTCGGAACGCGACCACCATCGACCACGTCCTCCCGCGCTCGCGCGGTGGCAAGGACACGTGGGAGAACCTGGTGGCCTGCTGCCTGTCGTGCAACAACCGCAAGAGCGACCGCACGCCCGAGGAGATGGGCTGGACGCTCCGGACGTCGCCGCGGGCCCCGCAGGGCAGCGGCTGGGTGGTCAGCGGCATGGAGCGCCCCGCACCCGGGTGGGATGAGTTCCTGGCGCCGGCGGCCTGATCGAGGCGGTCCCGGCCTCCGTAGGCTGAGGGGATGACCGCCGACGCTCGCGCCTCCTCGACCCCTGACGACCCCTTCCTCTGGCTGGAGGAGATCCACGGCGACCGGGCCCTCGCCTGGGTGCGCGCGGAGAACGAGCGGACGCTCGCCCGGTCGCCGGAGCGGGCGCGCGCGCAGCTCACGGGCGAGCTCCTCGAGGTGCTGGAATCCGACGAGCGGATCCCGTTCGTGACCCGGCACGGGGAGCACCTCTACAACCTCTGGCGCGACGCGGACCACGTGCAGGGCCTCTGGCGGCGCACCACGCTCGACGAGTACCAGGCGCCGGCGCCCGAGTGGGAGGTCCTGCTCGACCTGGACGCGCTGGGCGCGGCCGAGGGGATCGCGTGGCAGTTCTCGCGGGCGCAGCTGCTGTCGCCGACGCGCGATCGGGCGCTCGTGTCGCTCTCTCCCGATGGCGGCGACGCGGTCGCGGTCCGCGAGCTCGATCTCGCGACCGGGCTCTTCGTCGAGGGCGGGTTCGAGGTGCCGGTCGGGAAGACGATGGTGTCGTGGATCGACCGGGACACGGTCTTCGTCGGCACCGACTTCGGGCCGGGCAGCCTCACCGAGAGCTCCTACGCCCGCACCGCGCGCCGCTGGAGCCGCGGGCAGGCCCTGGTCGATGCGCCGGAGGTCCACGCGGTCCGGGCCACGGACATGCTCGTCCACGTGACCCACGACCCCACGCCCGGCTTCGAGCGGGACGTGGTGCGCGAGGTGCCGGACTTCTTCACGTCGCGCACGCTGCTGCTCACGGACGCGGGGACGGTGCCGATCGACGTGGCCGAGGACGTGGACGTCGACCTGCACCGCGAGTGGCTCGTACTGCGTCCGCGCACCGACACGGAGATCGGCGGTGTCGTGCACGCGGCCGGTTCACTGCTGGCGGCGCGCCTCGACGACTTCCTCGCCGGATCGCGCGAGCTGGCCGTGCTGTTCGCGCCGACCTCGTCGCGGAGCCTCGAGGACTGGGCCTGGACAGCGGGGCACCTCGTGCTGACGCTGCTCGAGGACGTCGCGAGCCGGATCCGCGTCCTCACGCCGCCGACGACGGACGGCTCCGGCGGCTGGCGCGAGGAGGACGTGCGCGTGGGGACGCCGCTGGCGTCCGTCTCCGTCGTCGCGACGGACCGGGAGACCGACGAGTACTGGCTCGCCGCCACCGGGTTCCTCACGCCGCCGACGCTGCTGCACGGTGTGGTGGGGGAGGGCGCGCCTCGGCCGGTCAAGGAGCAGCCCGCGTCCTTCGACGCCGCGGGGCTCGAGGTGCAGCAGCACTTCGCCGTGTCGGACGACGGGACGCGCGTGCCCTACTTCCAGGTGGGGCCGCGCGACCTGCCGCTCGACGGATCCGCGCCCACGCTGCTCTCGGGCTACGGCGGCTTCGAGAACAGCCGCCTGCCGTCGTACAGCGGCGTGGTGGGGCGCGGCTGGCTGGCGCGCGGCGGCGTCTACGTGCTGGCGAACATCCGGGGCGGCGGCGAGTACGGGCCGGCCTGGCACCGCGCCGCCCTGCGGGAGAACCGGCATCGCGCGTACGAGGACTTCGCCGCCGTCGCGCGCGACCTCGTGACCCGCGGCGTGACCGTCCCGGCGCGCCTCGGCTGCGAGGGGAGGAGCAACGGCGGGCTGCTCGTCGGCAACATGCTGACGACCTACCCGGAGCTGTTCGGCGCCGTGATCTGCGGGGTGCCGCTGCTGGACATGCGGCGCTACACGCGGCTGTCGGCGGGGGCCTCGTGGGTCGCCGAGTACGGGGACCCGGACGTGCCGTCCGACTGGGACTTCATCCGGACCTTCTCGCCGTACCACAACGTGCGCGCCGGGATCGCGTATCCGCCGACGCTGGTCTACGCGGCGACGAGCGACGATCGCGTCGGCCCCGTGCAGGCGCGGAAGATGGTCGCGCTGCTGCACGAGACCGGGGTCGAGGACGCCTGGTACTTCGAGAACACGGCCGGAGGCCATGGCGGATCGGCGGACAACCCGGCGACGGCACGGCTGCAGTCGCTCATCCACGCGTTCCTCTGGGAGCGGCTCGGGGGTGCGGCGCGCTGACCGGGGGCGCGTAGGCCGCGCTGGCGGGCAGCCGGCCCCGGATCAGGCCTCGCGGCGGACCGCGGCGCGCGGGCGCAGGTCGGACACGAGGCCGGTCAGCATCGGCGTCGGCTCCAGGCCCACCTGGCGCTCGAGGCGCGTGCGGTAGATCTCGAATGCGCGCACGGCGTCGGACCGGTTGCCGGCCGCCACGTGCACCGCGATCAGGCAGCGCTGCGCGGTCTCGCGGAGCGGGTCCACGTCGATGGCACGGCGGGCCGCCGCGGCCGCCTCGTGCAGGCGGGATCGGGTCATGAGCGCCTGGGACTGGGCTTCGAGCGCGTTGACGCGCAGGTGCCGCCACTCCTCCGCCGCGGGCTCCAGCCAGGCGTCGAACCAGTCCGGCAGGAGATCCGCGCTGAAGAGGGCCACCACGGCCGGCGAGATGTCCGCGTCGTCCGGCTCCTCCTCCCGCGGTTCGAGCAGGCGGGCCGCCGTCGCACGGGCCGTCCGGAGGTCGACGGCGACCGCGTCGTGCAGCATCAGACCGCCGGGCGCGGAGCCGACGATCTCGCGCCCGCCGTCGCCGAGGCGCGCGATGGCGGATCGGAGGCTCGACGCGGCACGGCCGTCGACGGCGTCGGGCCACAGCTGGCTGGCGAGGGTGCCGCGGTCGGCGGGGCGGGCGCGGATCGCGAGCGCGGCGATGAGCCTCCTGGTGCCGTCGGAGAGGGCGGCTCCCGTCGTATCCGGGTCGAGCGAGGGCGAGGCGGGACCGGCGCCGAGGCCCGCGACGCGGAAGCCGCCGAGCACGTCGACGCGGATCACCATGGCCTCCCCGCGGGGATCGCGCGGCGGGCGCGGGCGCGGGCGCCAGGGCGGACAGGCGAATCGCGCGTCGACCGGAGGGATCCGCCGTGGACTCGCTCATGCATCCGGCACCTCCATGGCGGCCACCGTATCCGCTCGCGGGCGAAAGCCCACCATGGAAGTGCTTTTGGGGCTACGCGCGACGCATCGCCCGACGACGGGTCGTCGGGCGATGCGTCAGGTCATCCGCGGGGCGGCTACCGCTGGGCGGACCGGCGTCGCGCGTTCCATCCCAGCCCGAGGGCACCGAGGACGAGGGCGGCCAGGCCCCAGCCGACGGTGGGTGTCGGGTCGTAGCCCGTCACCGGCAGCGATCCGCCGGGGGTGGTGCCCCCGGGGATGATCGGGGTGGCGGTGGTGCTCGTCGGGGTGGGCGTGCCGACGCTCGGCGTGGGCGTGCCCACGGTCGGGGTCGGCGTGCCGACGGTGGGCGTGGGCGTGGGCGCCGTCGCCGTGGGGGTGGGCGCCGTGGCGGTGGGCGTGGGGGCGGTCGGGGTCGGGGTCGGCGCGGTGGCCGTCGGCGTCGGCGCGGTGGGCGTCGGCGTGGGCGCGGTGGGCGTCGGGGTCGGCGCGGTGGGCGTCGGCGTCGGGGCCGTGGGCGTGGGGGTCGGCGCCGTCGGCGTGGGCGTCGGGGCGGTGGGCGTGGCCGTGGGCGTGGGCTCGGCCGTGGGGGTCGCGGTGGCCGTGGCCGTCGGGGTCGGCGTCGGCGTCGCGACCGCGGTGACGAAGTTGCTGATGTTCGTGCTGCAGGTGACCGTCGCGCCGCCGCCGTTGCCGGAGCCGTTGCACTGGTTCACCTGGACGAGGAGAGCGGAGGTGACCGTGGACGTCGGCACGGTGCAGGTCACGCGACCCGCGGCGCCGCCGCCGTTGCCGGAGCCGTTGCACTGGGTGACGTCGGCGCCCGTGGTGCTGGGGACCGGGTTGCAGGCCGTTCCGCCCGCTGCGCCGTCCGTGGCGGATCCGACGCACTGGTTGACGGTCGCGGGCGACGTGGTGCTGTCGCCGACGAGGTTGTTCGTGATGTCCACGTTGCAGATGACATTGCTGCCGCCGCCGTTCGCGACGCCGTTGCACTGCTCGACCGCGGTGATGATGATCCCGTCGCGCTGCGACACCGTGGTGGTGCAGAGGGGAGCCGCTCCCGCGGCGCCGGCGCACACGCGCGTGGTGACCGTCGAGGATCCGGTCTGCGTCGCGACGTTCAATTCGTTGACGACCGTCACGTCGCATTCGACCTGGTCGCCGCCGCCGTTGGGGGTGTCGTTGCACTGGGCCGTGGTCGTCGGGGAGACGGCGGCGGATGCGCTCTGGATCTGGCCGGTCACGCCGACGACGGCCACCAGCGCGATGAGCGCGGCACCCGCTGACGCGAGGAATCTCCCGCGGAGGGGGCGGCGCGGACGGCGGGTGGGAATGTCGTTCCCGGGTGATGCGAGGTGATTCGGCACGGTGCTCCTTCTTCCCGGCAAGCGTGCTCGCGCCCCCGCGACGTGCCCGCGACGCAGACGTGACGCGCGCGTGACACCCGGCGCGCCGCGCGTACCAGCCCCCGGTACTCCGGGGGCTGCGTAATTCATTACGGACCGCCCGCGGACGACGAAGAGGGCCGATCCGCTGGCGGATCGGCCCTCTTCTTTCGTGCTGCGCGCGATGCGCGCGTCGTTGCGCCTACTTGTTGGCGCGGTACTCCTCGAGCAGGTCGGCGGAGATGCGGCCGCGCTCGGAGACCTTGTGGCCGTGCTCGCGCAGCCACTCGCGGGCGGCGCCGAGGTCCTCCTTGGGCGCGCTGGAGGACGAGCGGCGGGAGCCGGCCGAACGGCCGGTGGTGGCGCGGCCGACGCGGCGCGCGCGGTCGACGTACGTGTCGAGCGCCTCACGGAGCTTCGCGGCGTTGGCGTCGCTCAGATCGATCTCGTAATTCACGCCGTCGAGCGCGAACGGGACGGTCTCGCCCTTTCCCTCTTCGATGACGACGCCGTCGATGTCGTCGACGAGCGTGGTGACAACCTTGCGAGCCACGTCTGTTCCTCTCATTGCAGATGGCGCATCAGATGATGCGGCGAGAACCACGATACCCGTTGACCGCAGGAAATCCGACATCGTTCGTGAATCGGCGACGCAATTGTCCGACAATCCACGGGAACGCGGTCTCCGATACGTCGCCGCGCCGTCGTCGCGCGCATTCCGACCCGTCGACGCGCGCTCGGCTACGGCGTTTCCCGCACGTCGCGGTCGAGCGCGGTCGGCATATCCCGGGGGAATGCCGCACGTTCTCCTCGCCTGCCGAATTGTAGGGGCGTCCCACGAATGGCCGCGCGGGGACGCGGAAGGGCCCGCGGAGACGTGCTCCGCGGGCCCTCGGGGTGATGATCGGACGGGATCAGTAGTACTCGCCGTGACGGTAGTCCCACGACGGGAACGAGCGCGCGAGCGCCGACATGATGACGTCGACCGCGAGTCCGCGGCGGATGAGCGTGGGGTTCGGCGTGACCGACCGCTCGCCCTTCTGCTCGGGGATGAGCGCGCCGGATGCGTCGACCATGGAGACCATGACGCCCTGCTCGTGGCGGCTCGTCTCGTCGAGGCCCGGCTGGATGGAGGCGACGTAGTCGTCGGCGGCCACGATGGCGTCGGCCTGCTGCTCGATGCGCTCGCCGATGCCCTCGACGCGTCCGCGGTTGCCCTTGCCGGACGGGTTCGCGGAGCTCGCGAACGCCAGGCGGCCGCTCGCCCACAGGTGCTCGGCGAGCTGCTCGGCGGGACGGCCGAAGCGGATCACGAAGCAGCTGGTGCCGCGGCGGTCCATGGCGAGCTGCTGCGCCGTCTCGTCGGGGAGGAGGTGCTTCGCGTCCTCGCGCCAGGGGAGGATGCAGCCGAGCAGCACGTCGGCGTCCCAGTGCTCCTGGTAGAAGGCGAGGATCTCGTCGTTGAGGACGGCGAGCTGCGTGAGCTGCTCGATGCTCGTGCACAGCACCACGCCCGGCTTGTCGCGGTTGCGCTGCTTGGCGTCGAACTTGCGCTCGAGGCCGGCGCCGTCCGTCGTCATGAGGATGTAGCCGACCTTGGTGGCGGCGACGACGAGGCCTCCTGGCGCCTCGAGGGCCCGGGCCGCGCGCTCGTCGAGCGTGCCGTCCCAGGGGATCGTGCGGGTGGTGTCGGTCATGGGCGGGTGCCTCTCATGCGTGTCGGGATGGATCCACCGGGCGGCGCACCTGCGTCGGTCCGGGGCGCGCCTGACCGCGCGTGCGGCGGAAGAGCGGTGATGTCGACGGTAGGCGCGCGGGGTCGGCGAAGCGGGCGAGCGTCCACAGGATAGCGCGGACGCCGCCTCGGACGGGGCCGGGCGTCGGCAGCGGCTGCGCAGGGGCGCGCCGGCTGCGCCTAGGCCCCCGCCGCCAGCACCGTGCGGCAGGCGAGGTGCAGGGCGAGGCGCGTCTCGGCGTCCTGGAGGTCGACCTGGAGGATGCGCTGGACGCGCTGGATCCGCTCGGCCACGGTGTTGCGGTGCACCGCGAGGATCGAGGCGGTCTCCGCGACCGAGGACTCCGCGTCCAGGTAGGTGGCGAGCGTGGTGAGCAGGTCGCCCGTCGTCTGGTGGCGCAGCGGGGCCAGCAGCTCGAGGGCGGCGGGCTGGAAGGTGTCGGTCTGGGTCCAGGCGAGGAGGAGCTGGGCGAGGCCCAGCCGGTCGACGTGCAGGAAGCGGCCCGACTGCGGGCGGGAGGCGGCGAGGCGGGCGGCGTCGGCTGCCTCGGCGAGCGATCGCGCGATGCCCGCGGGGCCGTGGTGCACGCGGCCGACGCCGACATCGCTCGGCAGGTCGTCGTCCCAGCGCTGGTGGGCGCGGCGGACCGCGCGGGCCGCGTCGTTCGCGGCGGGGACGTCGGGCTCGAGCGCGAAGGAGATCCACGCGGCCCAGCCGTCGCCCTGCTCGACCACGCCGACGTCGAGGCCCTCCGCCGCGAGCGCCTCGATGAGCTCGTAGCGGCGGCCGACGTGGTCGGCGTCCTGGCGCGACACGACGCGTATCCCCATGTGCCAGCCCTCGACGCGCCACCCCAGCTCGAGCGCGCGGCGCAGGAGACCGGCCCCGGGGGAGTCGCCCGCCTCGAGGAGCTCGCCGAGGAGCGCGATGCGCCAGCGTGCCTCGCGCTCGTCGACCACCCGGCGGAGCGACAGGCGGTGCCCGACCGCGAGGGCGACGACGGGGAGCGCGGCGGTGACGGCGTCGACCTCGGCGGCGACGGATCCGGGCACCTCGACCGCGATCCAGCTCGGCGCCATGAGCCCCGAGTCGACGGGCGCGGTGACGAGCGCGCCGCGCTCGCCGACGGGACGGGCGTCGACGTGGCCGGGCAGGCCGGCGGCGATGGCGGCGTGCGCGGCGGGGGAGGGCACGGCGCCCTCCGGTGCGAGCGCGCGGCCGGAGGAGTCCACGAGGAGGACCGGGCGCCCGAGGACCGCGGCGGCCCCGCGCAGCGCGTCGGCGGGATCCGGGCCCGCGTCGGCCACCGCGGCGACGGCGTCGAGCGCGGCACGGCCGGCGGCGGCCCGCGCCTCGCCGAGGCGATCGTGCAGGGCGACGGAGGTCGCCCATGCGTCGTCGCAGGCCAGCACGACGATGCCGAGGCGGTCCGCGAGGAGCGTCGTCGCGGGATCCACCGTGACGGCCGCATCGAGCACGACGGCCGCGATGCCGCGGTCGGCGAGGCGTCGCAGCCGCGCGTCGAAGCGCCATGTGGTGCGCTCGGCGCGGTCGAGGACGACGAGGACGTCGGCCCCGGTCGTGCCGTCGCCGGTCGTCCCGTCGTCCGCGGGCGCGTCCATCCGCACGCCGCGCACGCCGGAGACCGCGGGATCCGCGGCGCCCGCCACCCGGCGCACGTCCGCGAGCGAGGCGTGGTCGAGCAGCGCGGAGAGGGGGATCGGCCGGATCACGCGGACGCACCGACGGCGTCGGATCCGACGTCGACCCGGCCGAACCCGAACGCCGCGGGCGAGACGGCGGCCAGGCGCTCGGGCGTCGCGGTCCACCAGGCGGGCGCGTCGAGGGACACGGCCACCACGCGCGTGCCCGGCCGCGCGTCGTCGACGAGGAGCACGCGGGCCCCGGCCACGGACGTGCCCGGGACGGCGATCACCGCGATGAGGTCGGGCGACGCGGCCACCGGCCGGCCGTCCACGAGCGCGAGCACGAACTCGTTCTCTGCTTCGAGCCGGATCACCGCGCCCGTCGACTCGTCGACCACGCTGACCGTCGTCACATCGAAGCGGCCGGGGCGGGGCGACGTGACCACATCCGCGATGCGGCCGTGCCCGAGGAGCGCGCCGCCGAGCGCCGCCGCCAGCCCGGCCGGGGTGCCGGCGCGGTCGGCGTCGCGGAGGGCGCGGCCGAGCCGGAGGGCGCGCTCGGCGGTGCCGGGGATCGCGGTCGCGCGGAGGTCGCCGGCGCGCTGCGGCGGCAGGGCGAGCGCCGCCCAGCCGGAGGAGTGAGCGATCACGAGCCGGAGCAGCGCCTCGACCTCGGCGGGCGTCATGCCGTCGAGCAGCATGGTGCGCCCTCCGGGCTCGGTGATGGCGCACGGCGAGATGTCGCGGCCGGAGACGACGAGGCTCGACTGGTCGATGCGGGGGAACGCGCGGCCGGTGAGGTCGGCGTCGAGGAGGGGGAGGCCGAGCGTCGAGGCGGCCGAGAGGGGCGCGAGCCCGTTGACGCCGGCCATCTCGAGCGCCATGAGGGCGGCGGGCGGCGTGCCGGTCCAGCGGGTGAGCGCCTCGACGGCCTCGGCGAGCTCCATGCCGGACGGCAGCTTCTCGCGCAGCACCGACGTGGATCCGATGTAGCCCACCGGCACCACGAGGTCGTCCGCGTCGAGGTCGTCGAGCCCGAGGCCGCGCACCGGGGCGTCCCGCAGCTGACGAGCGGTGGCGGCCGTGAGGATCCGCGGGTCGCCGCCTCCGCCCGAGCCGAGCAGGAGGAGTCCGGAGACGAGGTCGGGGAGGTCGTCGACTCCCAGATCGCGGCTCACGGGCGTCACGGTAGCACCCGGCCCTAGGCGCCAGGCGGCTCGGAGAAGGCGTCGACGGGCGAGCGGACGGGGTCGATGTCGTAGCCGAAGTAGCGGGGCCCCGCGAGCTCGATGCCGCCCGGGCTGTGCCACCGCTCGTCGGCCGGCGCGGAGACCACCCGCACCCGCTGGCCGAAGCGGAGCGTCTCCGTCGTGATCGGCTCGCCCGTCTCGCTGTCGAGCACCATGATGAGGTCCGGCGTCGAGGCGACCGGCACCCCGTCGATGGACGCGAGCAGCATCTCGTTCTGGAACCCGAGCACGATCTCGCGGTCGGCGTCGGCGCCCGTGCCCTGGATCCGGGCCTCGCCCCGCGCGAACCCCGCGACGGTGCGCCGCGCGACGTCCGTGACCTTGCCGCCCAGCAGGATCGCGCCGCCGAGCCGGGCGGCGACCGCCTCGACCGGGTCGACGAGCGCGTCGCGCGCCTCCTCCACGAGCGTGCCGAGCTCGTGGCAGAGCGACAGCGTGTGCGGCACGAACGACGCCTTCACCTGGGCGCCCGTCATGGCGTAGTTCGACATGATCATCGAGCTGCCCATCTGCACCGCCACCGGCCGCGTGAGGCGCTCGGCCCACGCGTTGTCGATGGTGTCGACGACGCCCGTGTTGCCCTTCTCGTCGGCGAAGGACATGGGGGTGGCGCGGATCCCGTCGATGGTCGGGATCACCATCTGGATCTCCGGGAACGCGCGCCCCATCCCGTCGCCGTCGACGATGGGCAGCCCCATGCGCGCGGCCGCGACCATCGGGATGGTGGAGTTCGCGCCGCCCACCTCGATGCACGCCACGTGCGTGGGCGTCACGCCGAGGTAGCGCGCGAGCGACAGGATCGCGCCCTGCAGCTGCTCGACCGTCGGCAGCTTCTCGACCATCACGGTGGGTGCGCCCATCATCGCGACGGGGATCACCACGGCGTCGTCCGGCAGGTCGAAGGGGTCGGCGAGGGGGATGGGGCCGAGCTCCTTGATCGCCTCGCCGGCGAGCAGGCGTCCGATGTAGGGGTCGCCGCCGCCGCCGGTGCCGAGGATGGCCGCGCCGCGCGCGATGGCGGGCAGGTGCTCCAGCCGGATCTCGGTGAGGCGGGTGCGGGGCACGGTCGTGTCAGGCATGCGCGGCCTTCCTGATGTCGAGGTCGCCGACGGCCTTGGCGCGGATGCGGATCGCGTTGCCGGGCAGGTACGGGATGGGGAGCTCGTCGAAGTCGACGATCTCCACGGTGGAGGGGGAGGCGCCCGCGGCGACCGCGCGCTCCACGGCCTCCTGCCTGGCGTCGTCGAGGGCCTGCTGGCGGGATCCCTCGCTCACGCTGTAGACGCGGTCGAGCTCGCCGGAGACCTGCGCGATGGCCGCGCCGACCGCGTTCGCGACGGCGAAGTTGTCGGGGCGATGCACGCGGCCGAGCCCCTCGAGCTCCTCGGGCAGCAGGATCGATCCGCCGCCGACGGCCACGACGGGCAGCGGCGCGGACGACGTGCGCATGCGCTCCACGACGTCGGCGACGCGCATCGCGATGGTGTCGAGCGCGCGGCGGACGAGCTGCGGCGAGAGGTGGGCCACGCACACCGGGTCGCCCACGTCGACCATGCCCGCCGCGACCGCGATGTCCGTGGTCGTGAGGGTGTCGCCGCCGAAGACGAGCGCGCGGCGCCCCAGCTCGTAGCCGACCGACTCGGGGCCGACCACGTCGCCGTCGCCGCGCACGAGGGATCCGCCGCCGATGCCGATGGAGAGCACGTCCGGCATGCGGAAGTTGGTGCGGACGCCGGCCACGCTGATCTCCGCGGTCGCCTCCCGCGGGAACCCGCCCGCGAGCACGCCCACGTCGCTCGTGGTGCCGCCGATGTCGACGACCGCGCACGTGCCGAGGCCGGAGAGGAGGGCCGCACCGCGCATCGAGTTGGTGGGGCCGGAGGCGAAGGTCGCGACCGGGTAGCGGCGCGCGAAATCCACGCCCATGAGCGTGCCGTCGTTCTGTGACAGATAGAGGGGAGCGGTGATCCCGTGCCCGCGGACCGCCCGCTCGAGCCCGCCGACGATCTGGTCGGCCAGCTCCCGCAGCGACGCGTTGATGATGGTCGCGTTCTCGCGCTCGAGCAGGCCGATGCGGCCGATCTCGTGCGAGAGCGAGATCGCGACGTCCGGCCCGAGCTCGGCCGCGAGCACCGCGGCCGCCTCCACCTCGAACTCGCTGTTCACGGGCGCGAACACGCTGGAGATCGCGACGGAGCGCAGCCCTCGGGCCGCGATGTCGGCCGCGTGCCGCTTCAGCTCGTCGTGGTCGAGCGGGGAGATGACCCGCCCGTCGAACTCGTGGCCGCCGTGCGCGAGGTACCCCGTGCCGCGCACCGCCGCCACGAGCTCCTCGGGCCAGTCGACGAACGGCGGGAGCGACGCGGTGGCGGGCAGCGCGAGCCGCACGGCCGCCGTGGGCGCGAGCCGCCTGGCCTCGACGAGCGCGTTGATGAAGTGGGTCGTGCCGATCATGACGCCGTCGATGCCGGCGGGGTCGAACGGGTGCTGCCGGTCGAGCTCCGCGAGCGCGCCGACGATGCCGCTGGTCACGTCCTCGGTGGTCGAGGACTTGATGCCGACGACCACGCGGTCGCCGTCCATGAGCACGGCGTCCGTGTTGGTGCCGCCGACGTCGATGCCGATCCTCATCGGGTCGCCACCTTCCCGGCGGTGGCCGCATCCGGCGCCGCGACGCCGGGGGCGGCCTGGTCGGCCGTCTCGGTGCGCACCTCGCCGACGCCGCGGATCAGCCCCGCCTTGCCGAGCACCGCGTAGAGCACGAACGCCGTGATGACGGCGTTGAGGCTGCCGAGGCCGAAGGTCGCGTAGTAGCCGACGAGCGCGGAGACCACCCAGATCACGAGGCTCACCGGCACCCAGCGCGGGGCGCTCGCCGGGAGCGTGCCGGCCTCGCGCGACGCGTCGAGCGCCGGCCGCCAGCTCTTGACGACGAAGTACTCGGCGATCATGATCCCGACGATCGGCGGGAAGGCCACGCCCAGCAGCGTCAGGAACGCGGTGAACTGCCCGAGGATCCCGGCGGCCGCGAGCACCGACCCGATCACGCCGACGACGACCGTCACGAGCGCCCGGTTCACCCGCCGCCCGAACACCGTGTCGATGAAGTTCACGACGCCGAGGCCCGACGAGTACAGGTTCCAGTCGTTGATCTTGATGGTGCCCAGCAGGATCACCAGCACGCCCACCCAGCCCACCGACGACAGGATGATCGCCGACACGTCGGCCGTGCGCACCGCGTGGGCGAGCAGCACGCCGGAGAGCCCCGTGAGGTACTCGCCGACCGTGATGCTCACGACCGTCTGCTTCACGACGTCGGCGGCCGACCGGTTGTAGCGGGTCTGGTCGGGCGAGATGAGCGCGCCGACGATGAAGCCGCCTGCCACGATCGAGGCGCCCGCGATGATCGACATCTGCGGACCGGGCGCCGGCTGCGTCACGAGCTCCGAGATGTCGTGCTTCTGCAGCTCGATCACCACGGCCCAGCCCACGAGCAGCAGGAAGAGGGGGACCGCGACGTTCGCGACCCACTGCATGCCGTGGAAGCCGAGCATCACGACGGCGGTGATGAGGAGGCCGAACGCGAGCGACCAGGCCCACACCGGGAGCCACGGCATGATCGAGTTGAGGCCGGACGCGGAGACCCCCGACTGGATCCCGAACCAGCCGATGAGGCTGACGCCGATGGCCAGGCCGATGAGCGCCGAGCCGTTGTGCCCGAAGCCCGTCCAGCGCGACAGGATCGAGGTGGTGAGGCCCTCACGCTGCCCGATGAGTCCCGTGAAGATGCAGACGACCTCGAGGATCACGGCGCCGATGGTGATGGCCCAGAAGGCATCCCAGAAGCTCATGCTGAAGCCGAGCGTGGCGGCGACGACGAAGGCGCTCAGCGCCGAGAGCTGGCCGACGCGCTGCGTGGCGATCTGGAACCAGTGGTAGCGCGCCTCCTGCGGGACCCGCGCGAGCGCGTAGTCGTCGGGTGCGGTGGATGCCATGGGGACTCCTCGGGTGTCACGACGGGTTGCCACAGCGTAGGGATCCGCCGCCGGAGGCCGCCATGTGCAGAGTGCCGTGTCGGGGGCGTGAAGCGGGGCGGAGTGCTGGGGAAGAGCCCAGGAGTGGAGCCTCCGTGGCGACCTGTGTAATGAGTGCTTTTCGCGCGGCGACTCTCCGGCATCCTCTTCCCGAGCAGGCCAGGGACGTCCGCACGTAGGAGGAATTGACATATGAACAGTGGCAGGCAGGCAGGCAGGCAGGCAGGCGAGAGGGCGTTTGGTTGTGGGCGCCGTCGTCACGACGATCAGCCTGACGGCTTCGGCGGCCCTGATGGTGACTACGACTCTTCATCCGACCGGTGAGGCGCGCTCACGCGTCGTCCAATCGTCACCGGCGCTTCTCGGCACCAGCGATGCCACGGTCAGCGCATCCCGAGCGGTATCTGATGCTCAGGACGATCAACTGGGTCAGATGCTCTCGCTCTTGGAGTCCCTCCCCGAGGATCTGAAGCAGGCCGACCCTAAGACGACTCCGAACTACGCAAACAGGCTGACCGCGGAGATCAATGCGCGACGCGGCGGGGCCTCAGAGGGCTCGAGCATTGCCTCTAGCAGCCCTGTCATCAGTACAGCTCTCTTCGCGCGGGACTCGGGAGGCCCGGGGGCGTCTACGACGGGTCCTCGCATCGAACTAGCCGTCAACTGGTTCGCTTGTGCGACTGACATCGTCGGTTTGATCGTGCAGTACGGCGTTCCGGTCGGCAAGGTCATCGGCTGGATCAAGGATGCACGCGCCATCTACGGCTCTGTCCGCGCCATCGCGGCCGCCATCAGGCGAGGCGACTTCGGTGTGACTGAGGGAGAGGACGCCGCGCAGGTGCTGGAGGGTCTTCTGGGTATCGACGGTGTCATCGCGGATTGCTTCACATGAACAGGGAGGGCAGTCAAGTGGGCAACGAACGAGCACGCAACTCAGACACGTGGGAACCGCCCGGGTTCGGGGCCGCGCTATCCGGGCACCTCATGTTCGGGGTCCTCAAAGCGCCGGGGGTCCTGCTGGCCCTGTGGCTTCTCACGACATTCTGTCTAGACGCCCGCGTGAGCTTCGGCGACATGGTCGTCGGCGTGGCGGCAGCAACCGTGGCGGCGGCGCTGGTCGAGGTCCTGGTCGAGGACCGCTTCTCGCGCGTACGTCGGCTGTCGTCGCCGGGTGGATGGGATTTCGCCCTCGTGCCGGCGCTCGCCGCCATGCCGATGGTCGTCCTCCTGGGCTGGCTGCTGAGCGGGGCGCTCATCGTCGGACTCGCCCTCGCCGCGGCGTGGGCACTCGTCGAGGCCGTGGAGATCGCGTGGCTGCGTCCGTGGGAGCCCGGCATGACCCAGGCGGAGCACGACGCCAAGTGGGTCGAGCTCAAGAAGATGACGAAGGACACGTTCGCTGACGATGTCGAGGAGATCCGCCGCCGCGCAGGGGAGCGGAGCATGCAGAGGTACCGCGAGGCGATCGAGCGAAAACGGCGCGAGGCGGGAAGCGACGAGGGCGGCAGCGCATGACGCCTCCGTGACAACCGATGTCCGGCCCGAGAGAGGGCATCCCCTCTCCATGAGCACACAGTGCCCGCGTGCTCATCTCGGTGCAGTACTGGTCGAGGACGGGAACCGCTCCGCAGCAGGCCGCATCCGCTACCCGTTTCGACAACCATCCGGGCGAGCCGATGCTCGGCCACAGGAGTGAACGGGGCATTGGCGTGAGTCATGAGAACCCTCGTGGGAAAAGAGTGTGTGGTAGCCCACATTGTCCCGGAGGTCATCGTCATCCGCCCCACGGTCACAACCTCTTGAGGAAGTGCAACTGGCCGTCAGCTGGTCCGCTCGTGCGACCGACTTCGTCGGATTGATCGTGCAGCACGCGTTCCGGTCGGCAGGGTCATCGGCTGGATCAAGGAAGCTCGCTCCATCTTCGGTTCGCTGTCGGGGATCGTTCGTGCGATCGCCAGAGGCGACTTCGCAGTGGCCGTCGGCGATGACGCTGCTGAGGTGATCGAAGCGTTGCTTGGAGTCGACGGAGTTATCGCAGACTGCTTCGGATGAACCGATCTAGAAGGAGGGCGCTCTCATGACAGGTGATCGACCACGCAACCCCGACTCGTGGGAGCCGCCTGGCCTGTGGGCACCCCTGTCAGGACATCTCGTCCTCGGGCTGGTCAAGGCGCCGGTCGTGCTCGTGCTCTTGTGGCTCGCGACCCTCCTGCCCGCCGTCCCCTCGCGGGGAGTCGGTGACCTGGTGGCGCTCGTCGCCGTGGCCATCAGCGTCGGTGCGCTGATCGAGGTCCTGGTCGAGGATCCCTTCGCCCGGCGTCGGAAGCTCTCGTCGCCGGGCGGCTGGGACTTCGCGCTCGTGCCCCCGCTCGTCGCGCTGGTCGGGGTGGTGGCCCTCGGATGGCTCATGAGCGGCTCTTTCGTGATGGGCACGGCGGTGGGAGCTGCCTGGGGGCTGGCATCCGCGGTCGGGATCGCCATCGGCCGCCCGTGGGAGCCCGGCATGACGCAGGACGAGTTCGACGGGAAGTACGCCGAGCTGAAGGACATGACCCGCGAGACCTTCGCGCCTGACGTGGAGGAGATCCGCCGTCGGGCCGGGGAACGGTCCATGCAGAAGTACCGCGACGCGATCGAGCGGAAGCGGCGGGAGGCGGGTGGGGACGGGGGCCGGCGCTGATGCCGTGCACCGGCGCGGAACCGCTCAGAGGCCGCGCGGCCCCCATGCCTCGGCCAGCAGCTCGTAGGAGCGGACCCGGGCCGCGGGATCGTGGGCGGTGGTCGTGATCAGCAGCTCGTCGGCACCCGTGACGCGCCGGAGCGTCTCCAGCTTCCGCGTGACCGTCGCGGGATCTCCGACGATCCGCGTGTCGAGGCGGTCCTGCACCTGGGCCAGCTCCGCGGCGTCGAGCGGCGCGGCGGCCTCGTCGTCGGGGGCGGGGTAGGGGATCGCGCCGCGACCCGAGCGGATGGAGAGCACCCAGCGCGCGAAGCCCGAGGCGAGGCGCCGGGCCTCCGCGTCGGTGTCGGCCACGAGCACGTCCGCCGAGACGATCACGTGCGGGGCCGCGAGCACGCCCGGGACGAAGTGCTCCCGGTACGCCGCGACGGCGTCGAGGACGCCCCACGGCGTCGAGTGGTAGTTGGCGCCGAAGGGGAGGCCGCGGGATCCGGCGACGCGGGCGCTCTCGCCAGCCGACGATCCGTGGATCCACACCTCGACCGTCGACCCGTCCGACGGGGGAGCCGCGATCGGCCCGATGTCCGGATCCGCGTACGTCCCGTCGAGGAAGGCCAGCAGGTCGTCCACCGTCTCGCCGAAGGGCGCGACCTCGGTGTCGCCGCGACGGAGGAGCCGGGCCTGCAGCTGGGCGCGGGACCGGTCCTTGAACATCACGGCGCGTGCGGGCACCAGGAGTCCGTCGACGACGCGGGCCTCGGCGTCGGCAGGCGCGGCGGCGTCGGCTCCCGCCCCCGCAGGCCGCTTCGGCGGCATCGGGCTGCGCCCGAGCCCGAGGTCGAACCGCGGCCCGTAGAGCCCCGTGACGGTGCCGAACGCCTCGGCGACCTGGAGCGCGCTGTGGTTCCCGATCAGGGTCGCCGCCGAGCCGACCCGGATGGAGCGGGTCGCCGCGGCGACGGCGGCCAGCATCGCGTGCGGGCTGGATCCGGCGAGACCCGGGTTCATGTGGTGCTCGGCGAGCCAGTACCGCGCGTACCCGGCGGCCTCCGCGCGCACGGACAGGTCGACGCTGTCGCGGAGCGCCTCGGCGGACGACGATCCGGCGGAGACGGGCACCAGGTCGAGGACGGAGAGCGGGACGCGCCGTGGGGGCCGGCCCGTGCCGGGAGCTGCGCCCGTCTCGGTGGACGGCGTGGTCCCGGATCCGCGTCCGGCATCGGGCATGCGTCGACTCCTCGTGTTCGGTGATGACCATCCGGCGGCGTGGACGCCGACCGAGATGCCGAGCGCGGTGAGACGGTGATGTCGGCCGCGCCTCCCGGATCGCCTCACGGCGCGGTCCCCAGTCTCATCCGCGCGGGACTGGTGCGGGCGAGCTGTCCACGGGCCGGCCGCGGTGCGACCGCGGAGCCGGTGCGGTCGGGTCGGCGCAGGGGGCCTCGGCCTCAGCGGCCCCGCCCGCGGTCCGGTCGGTGAGGGAGAGGTGTCCGCCTCCGGGGGCTCGCCGCGGGCAGGACGCGCGCGGAGGGGGTCGTCCCGATCGGCAGGTCCTGCGGACGCGGGGACGGAGGTCCGATGGTCAGTCGGTCGTCCGCCGTGGCGTCACGCGCGGCCGTGATCCACTCCTCCTGCTCATCCCGTCTCTCGCTCGGCGTGACCGCGGCGGCTTCCGCGGCGTCGAGCAGGGTCTGGGGATCGGGTCCTCCGACCTGCGGGGCGACGCCCAGCGCGCCGATGACCGCGACGCCTCCTGCCATCGCGCCGCTGACGATCGCGCGTCCGTTCACTCGTCCTCGGTCGTCTCGAAGGTCAGCGCGACGCGCCCGCGGAGAGAGGAGACGAAGCGGTAGGCCTCCTCGGTGAGGAACTCCTCGAACGACATCCCGAGTCGCTGCACGCCCTCCTCGATGGCCGCTCGGTCGGCGTCGTCCGCGAGCGCGTCATCACGCGTGGCGAGCGCGATCTCCCCGAGGGTCCGTCGACCGTCGACCCTGTAGAGGAAGCGAGCGCCGTACTCCGTCAGCTCGAACGGCTCGTCGGATGCGGAGGTGAAGCGGTACCCCTCGTCGAGCACCGCGTCCAGGACGATGTCCACACGGGGTGCGGGGATCACGTCGAGGGCGGACAGCGGAGCGTCGTCGCCGTAGAGGGCGACGATCCCGAGCCGGGCGAATCCGACGAGGCGGCGGCGCTCCTCCTCCGTGAAGTCCTGGTCCGTGCGCGTCGGGTCGATGGACCGGAGCAGCTCCGCGTCCTCGGGTCGGGGGCTGAAGTGGCGCGTCCGTCGCGTCAGCGGATCCTGCAGCGCGAGGTTCGGCTGCCCGTCGAGGACTCCCAGGTGGCCGAGCTGGATGACATGCATGGTGATCTCTCTCCGTGAGGACGGCGGCGGCTCGGAGCCGGGGTCGTGCACTGCGCGTCTGGCGCGGTGCGGGGCGGTGCTCGGGCATCGACTGTAGCGGTCGGCCGGCCATCCCGCGTTCGCTTCCCCGGGGTCACCCGCGCGAGTCGACGTCGTCCCGAAATGGGGGCACCCGCATCTCCATGTGCGCGCATGGACATCCGTATCGTCGGCATCACCGAGACGAGGGAGTCCCCATGGAATTCGCCGAACGACTGGCCGCCCTGGCCCTGAAGGTGCGCAACCAGCGCGAGGCCATCCAGACGGAGGAGGCGACGAAGAACGCGTTCATCATGCCGTTCATCTCCACGATCCTCGGATACGACGTCTTCAACCCGCTCGAGGTGGTCCCCGAGTTCACCGCGGACCTCGGCCTCAAGAAGGGCGAGAAGATCGACTACGCGATCATGCGCGACGGCGAGGTGCAGATCCTCATCGAGTGCAAGAAGTCGACCGAGCCGCTCAAGATCGAGCACGCGTCGCAGCTCTTCCGCTACTTCGCCGTGACGAACGCGCGCATCGCGGTGCTCACGAACGGCGAGGTCTACCACTTCTACACGGACCTCGACGCGCCGAACCGCATGGACGAGAAGCCGTTCCTCGTGCTCGACCTCGCCGACATCGACGAGACCCTGCTGCCCGAGCTGACGAAGCTCACGAAGGATGTGTTCGACCTCGACTCGATCATCAGCGCGGCCGGCGAGCTCAAGTACGTCGGGGCGCTGAAGCGCGCGATCGCGGCCGAGTTCCGCGAGCCGACCCCGGAATGGGTGAAGCTCCTCACCCGCCGCGTCTACGACGGCATGTTCACGGAGAAGGTGCGTGACCAGTTCACGACGCTCGTCGGCAAGGCCTCGAAGCAGTACCTGAACGAGCAGGTGAACGACCGGCTGAAGACGGCGCTCGGGGCTCCCGCGTTCCCGTCGGCGCCGACCGCGGTGTCGGCCGACGCGATCACCAGCGAGGAGGTCGTGGAGGCGGACCTCGACCGCGACACGGAGATCGAGACGACGCTCGAGGAGCTCGAGGGCTACCAGATCGTCAAGGCGATCGCCTGCAGCGAGGTGAAGCCGCAGCGGGTGGTGCACCGCGACGCGAAGTCGTACCTCGCGATCCTCCTCGACGACAACAACCGCAAGCCCATCGCGCGCCTGCACTTCAACGGCAAGAAGCAGAAGTACCTCGGGCTCTTCGACGCGCACAAGGTCGAGACGCGCCACCCGATCGGATCGCTCGACGAGATCTACGCGCACGCGGACGTGATCCGCGAGGCGATCCGGGTCCACGCGGGGGAGCCGGTCGGCACGTAGTCCCGGGCGCCGGGCGGGACGGATGGGCTGCGCCTCACCTCACCGCATCTCGTCGGGGAGACGAGGGTGGCTTGAGGGGGATGCCCGCCGCACCGACGAAGGCGACTCCTCCGACCAGGACGCCCCCAGGATCCGGCGCCCTTTCACGGCCGCTCGGTCGCCTCGAATGTCACGGCCACGCGACCCCGGAGGGCGGAGATGAGGCGGTAGGCCTCGTCCATCAGGAAGCGCTCGAAGGACTGCCCGGTGCGCGCAACGCCCTCCTCGATCGCGGCGCGGTCGGCGTCGACCGCGAGGGCATCGTCGCGCGTCGCCTCGGCGATCTCCCCGAGCGTGCGTGGACCGTCGGCCTCGGTGAGGAACCGGGCGCCGTACTCGGTCAGCTCGAACGGCTCGTCGGATCCCGAGCTGAAGCGGTATCCGTCGTCGAGCACCTCATCGAGGATGATGTCCACGCGCGGCACGGGTATGACGTCCAGGGCCGAGAGAGGTGCGTCGTCGCCGATGCGGGCGACGATGCCGAGCTTCGCGTACCCGACGAGGAGACGGCGCTCCTGCTCGTCGAGATCCTGGTCGGCCAGGGTCGGGTCGATCGACCGCAGCAGCCGGGCCGTCTCCGGCGCGAGCGTGTGGTTCCTGGTCTTCGACGTGAGGGGATCCAGCAGCGCGAGGTTCGGCTCGCCCTCGAACTCGCCCAAGTACCCGAGTGGGACGACGTGCATGGGTCCTCTTCTTCCTGTCGTGGGATTGGTTCGATGCGTCGCGCGAGCTCAGGCGCGCACCCCGGCTGGCGATGGCACCGACGGCGGCGCGAACCGGAACCGCACCGGCGGGCCGTCCGGCAGCGCCGCGACGCAGGTCCCGACGCCGAGGCTCGAGAGGTCCCAGTCCTCGACCACCGCACCCGTGATGACCTCCTCGCGGAGACCGGTGCCGCGCACCGACGCGTCGAACCGCGTGAGCTTGCGGTTCGCGCCGAATCGGTCGCCCACGAAGCGCCGCGAGTCGCCGTCGTAGAGCCGGAACGCGAACACGGATCCGAACGCGGACAGCACCGACGCGGCCATCTCGGGCCCGTACATCTCCTGCACCTGCTTGACGTTCTGCGTGCCGACGATGTACCGCAACCCCAGCGAGCGGCCGAAGTTCACGCCGTCCGAGAGGTGCGTCAGCTCGGGCAGCAGGGCGAACTCGTCGAGCACGAAGAACACGCGTCCGGCGGCGCGGCGGCGCGACATGGCCTCCTTCATCGCGACGTCGAGCATGGTCGTGAACACCGGGGCGAGCGTGCTGCCCGAGGCGATGTCGTATTCGAGGAAGAGCGCCCGCGCGCCCTTCGCGCGGAGGAACGCGCGGATGGAGAAGTCCCCCGGCCGCCCGAACGAGGAGCGGAAGGACTCCTGGATCACCTGCTGCATGAACGCCATCGTCGCCATGGTCGAGTTCGACCCCTCCTTGGCGATGTGGTGGCGGGCGCCGCGGAGGTCGGCGTTGTCCGGACGGTCGAGCAGCGCGTGCATCTCGCCGATGCCCATGCCGCCGACGATCATGCGGATGTCGCGGTTCGAGCGCTCCTCGGATTCCCGGTACATCGCCGTGACGAGGGCCGTGAACACGTCCCGCGCGGCGTTGGCGAAGTACGCGTTGTCGCCGGCGTCCGCGATGAGACGCGAGAACAGGCCGCTGCACATCTCGAAGATCTCGTCCTCGGGCAGGCGGCCCGGCGGCAGCGCGCGGAACTCCTCGAACAGGTTCCACGAGACCTGACCCGCGAACTCGTCGGCGAGCGTCGCGGCGATCACCGCGTCGCCCGGCCGGTGGAACGTCTCGTGGTAGTCGCCCTTGGTGTCGAAGACGACCATCACGTCGTCGGCGGTCATGCTCGCGCGCACCGAGGTGACGAGCGCGGAGATGCCCACGGTCTTCCCCGTCCCTATGCCGCCGAGGTAGAGCACGTGCCGGCCGAGCATGGCGTCGTCGAACCCGATGCTCGTGCCGGTGACGCCGTGCACGCCGAACTCCGCCGGCCGCGGTCCGAGGTGCCCCGCGCAGTCCCGCAGCGCCGTGCCGCTGACGACCTCCTCCGAGTAGGGCATCACCACTCCGGTCGCACGGAAGCGCGGATCGCAAGAGGCATCTCGGTGCTCACGCCGGTTCCTCGGCGGTCGCCTCGAACGTGACCGCCTCTCGTCCGCGCAGGGCGGCGATGAAGCGGAAGACCTCGTCCTCGATGCACTCATCGAACGTCTGCTGCAGCTCCACCTCGCCGACGCGGATCGCGGCCCTGTCCTCCTCGTCCGCGAGCGCCTCCTGCTTGACGGCCAGAGCGATCTCCCCGAGGGTCTTCCTGCCATCGACCCGGGACATGAGGCGCGCGCCGTATTCACTGAGTTCGAACGGCTCGTCCACCTCCGACGAGAAGCGGTAGCCGTCGTCGAGGATGGCGTCGAGGACCACGTCGTACCGAGGGGCCGGGATGAACGACAGCTCGGACAGGGCCGCCCCGTCCTCGACGAGCGCGACCATGCGGAGCGCGGTGCAGATCTCGAGGAGGCGATGCTCTTCCGGGGTGAACACGCGGCCGGTCTCGGTGGGGTCGAGGGAGAGGAGGAGCTCGAGCGCCTCCGGGGTCAGGTCGTAGCTCGCGGACTTCCGCGTCAGGGGATCCTGGACGGCCATGTTGTGGAGGCCGTCGAATTCGGCGATGTGGCCGAGCTGCACGACGTGCATGTCATCCATCCTCTCGGGGCGCTGTGCGTGTGGGCCGCATGATCACGCGGGGGACTCGCCTGTCGGAGGGAGCCTTCCGGGCTCCGCGTGACTCGTGGCCCGCTCGTCCACGGCGAGGTGGATCGCGTGCGGTTCGAACGAGACCGCGTCGTTCCCGCGGAGCGCTCGGATGAACCGGTACGCCTCGGCTTCGAGGAACTCGCCGAAGGACGCGCCCGATTCCCGCTCGATCCGCTCGATGTCGGACTGCTCCTCCGCGCGGGCGACAGCCTCCTGCTGGACGGACCTGACGATCTCCGCGAGACTCCGCCTGCTGTCGGCCAGACCGAGGAAACGGGTGCTGTGCTCGCTCAACTCGAATGTCCGGCCGAGCGTCGACGTCAGCTGATAGCCGCGGTCGGTCATCCCGACGAACCTGATGTCGGCGCGGGGGACCGGGATGAACGTCAGCTCGTCGACGGAGTCCTGGTCGCTCGTGATCGCCACGATGCCGAGACGCGCGAAGCCGCGGAGGTACCGCCATTCCTCCGGCGTGAAGTCGTGGACCGTGTCTGTGGGGTCGAGCGCGTGCAGCAGCGCGAACATGGCGGGGTCGAGCCGATACCCCTTCCTCTCCTCCGTCCGGGGATCCTGCACGGTGACGTTGGGTTCGCCGTCCACCTCACTGAGGTATCCGAGTCGCACGACGTGCATCGGCTTCCTCTCGCTCGCATTCTCCGCGAGGTGTGTCGGCGCGACGCCCACCCCACGCGCTCCGCTCGGCCTTCACCATTCCGGCTCCGGGTCGGCGAGGTCCGGCGGACCAGGGGTCATGGCCTCGATCGCGTCCGCATCGGACGATTCCGCGGTTGACTCGGAAGCCAGATCATCGGCCCCTGGAGCTCCATCGGCTCCGCCCGGTCGCTCCGACCGCTCGTCGGTCGTCGGCGCATCGTCTTCGGACACGCCCTCACCGTCACGGTTCTCCTCCGGAGGCCGGCTCGTTTCGGCAGGCGGTGGGTCGAGGTGGACGGTCGTCGTGTCCGGGTCCGTCACATCGTCGGGTCTCACTAGTTCACGGTCGAGCCCGGGAGCATCGTCCCGGGCTGCATCCGCGGCCTCGTCGTTCTGTGCTTCCTGCTCCGCGCGTCGTTCCATGGGTGTCACGGCAGCTTCCATCCCATCGATCACCTTGCCGAGGTCGGGAGCGTCCTGCGCAGGTGCCGGGGAGCTGAGGGCGATCGCCGCCGCGACACCGCCGATGGCAGCGACGCGGCCTGTGCGTCCGCGATTCACGGAGCGGGCGCCGGCTCGAAGGTGACCGTCGGGTTCCCGCGGAGGGCGTCCACGAAGCGATAGGCCTCGACGATGAGGAAGTCCTCGAAGCTCTGCCCCTGGAGGCGGACGTGCTCCTCGATCTCCTCCCGGTCGCCTTCGTCGGCGAGCGCCTCCCGCCGGACCGCTTCCGCGATCGCGCCCATGTCTGTGCGGCCGTCGACCTTCTCCAACAGCCGCGTCCCGTACTCGCTCAGCTCGAACGGCCGATGGAGGTCGGAGTCGAAGCGGAAGCCATCGTCTAGCGCCGCGTCGAACCTGACGTCGGCGCGGGTGACGGGGATGAAGCGGAGAGCCGTGAGCGGAGCGTCGTCGTCGAATAGCGCGACGACCCCCAGGCGCGCCATGCCCTCGAGCAGCCGGGACTCCTCCTCCGTGAACGCCCTGTCGGTCTCCCGGGCGTCGAGCGACGGGATCAGATCTGAGAGGGGAGGGCTCAGCGTGTAGCTCCTCGCCTCCGCGGTGAACGGATCCTGGACGGTGACGGTGGGTGCGCCGGCGTAGTCGCTGATGTTGCCGAGGGGTACGACGTGCATGGTCTTCCTCCGAAGGGGTGATGTCGGGACGAGGGTGGCTACGCCAGCGATGCGCTCGCAGGTTGGCCGGGGCGCGGTTCGAGGCTGAGGGCGGGATTCGCGGCGCAGGCCTTCGCGAACCGGAAGGCCTCATCCCGGAGCAGATCGTCGAACAGGATGCCGCGACGCTCGTCCTCTTCGATCTCCCGGCGCTCGTCGTCATCGTCGAGCGCGCGGTCCCGGACGCTCTGCATGATCTCGCCGAGGGTGCGCCGGCCGTCGGCCTCGTGCAGGAACCTCGCGGCGTACTCGCTCAGCTCGAACGGACCCCCCGGCTCGGAGCTGAGGCGGTACCCCTCCTCGAGCGCCGCGTCGAAGAGGATGTCGGTCCGGGTGACGGGGAGGAAGTCGAAGCGTGCGAACGGAGCGTCGTCGGGGACGAGCGCGATGACGCCGATCCCGGCCATGTTGCGGAGGATCCGGCGTCCATCCGCCGTGAAGGGCTGGTCGGCGGCGACCGGGTCGACGCGTCGGATCAGGTCGAGCAGCCGCGGGGTGAGGGTGTAGCTCCGGGCCTCGTTCGTCAGGGGATCCTGGATGGTGATGTCCGGCGTCGGTCCGGAGTCCCGGAGCTGGCCCAGCTGTACGACGTGCATGTGCCTCCCTGTCTGCGGCGTGATCCGCGATCGTGCGGCGGCTCAGCCCCACGTACCCGCGAGCTTGCCGCGTGCCTGGGCGTCGAGGATCAGGGCGCCGGCCTCGAACGAGATGCGGTCGAGGTCGTCGGGGCGGATGTAGAGGCCCGCGTCCGACGCGCTGACGATGCCGAGTTCGCGCGCCAGCACCCAGAGCGCGGCGCCGAGGACCGCGATGACCCCGAGCGCGACGAAGAGGACGAGCACGAAGAGGATCTTCGCCACGTCGTGCCGGGTGGTGATCTCCTGCCGCTGGCTGCCGGAGATCACGCTGATGACCGCCGCCCTGCTGCGGAGCACGAAGAACCCGATCACCCCGAGGACGAGGGCGAAGAAGGTGCCCACGCCGAACAGCCACGCGAGGCCGTCGAGGCTGGAGGTGTCGGCGCCCACGAGCAGCAGCCAGGCGATGAGGCTGACGAGGAGGTTGATCGCGGTGCCGGCGAGCGCCGCCACGCCGAGCGCGTCGTAGCCGGTGTCGCGGCCCACCTCGATGCCGTCGACCTTGTCGATCTTGTACTCGCGCGAGTAGGTGGACGAGGACGAGACCGTCTTCGCCTCGGCCGAGTAGATCACGCGGGAGTCGGTGACGAAGAGGTAGCTCACCAGGCGCCCGAGCGGGCGGGTGCGGCGCGCCACGGGGTACGTGCCGAGCACGGTCTCGTCGGGGAGGAGGCGGAAGGGGTGCGTCGGCGCGGCCGGGACCGTGCCACCTCCGCCGCCGTCCTCGACGATCGGCTTCGTCGCGGCGTCGTCATCCATCTGCGGTTCGAACATGCGGTCAGGCTCCCCAGGGGTCGGTGCGGTCGGTGGTGCGTGCGGTGGTGGACGTCGCGGCTGACGCGGGTCGGTCGCCGAGCAGGGTCGGTCGCGTGCCCGTGATGCGCGGCGGCGGCGGGGCCAGGGCCAGGGCGCCGTGGCGGGGTGGCCCGCCGACCACATCGGGCGGCGGATCCACGTCGAGCGCACCCGTGCGTCCGCCGGATGCCGCAGGCGGGGCCGGCGACGCGAGCAGCGAGCAACGCTCCACCGCGCGGGCGCCGAGGGGCGGATCTCCCGCCAGCCGCTCGTCGAGCCGGGTGCGGCGGCGCGCGGACAGGGTGGCGTCGAGCCGCGCGCGTGCCGAGCCGACGCGCGCCGCCACCGCCCGTCGGCGCCGGATCAGGAGCACGAGCCCGATGGCGACCGCGAGGGCGAGGAGCGCTGCGGCGGCGACGCCCGCCGGCGTCAGGCTGCTCGTCCGGACGACGGTCGCCCGCGTGGCATCGTCCCCGCCTCGGCGGCTGTCCGCCGAGTCGACCCAGGAGCCGAGCGGGAGATCCAGCGTCACGTCGGTGCCGTCGAGGACGCGGTGCCCGGACGCCAGGGTCGCGAATCCGGGGTCGATCGCGTACTCGGAGTGGCGGACGAGGAGGCCGTCGTCCACGACCCGCATCCCGACGGAGGCTCCCGGGGCCCATCGCGCGTAGCGGTCCGCGAAGTCCTCGACGCTCGCACCCGCGATGGTCACGGTGTAGGTCGTGCTGTCCGGTCCCGCGTCGGAGGCGATCGTGCCGACGTCCGGATCCGGCCGGTAGCGCTGCAGGAAGCCGTCCCCGACGGCGTCGGCGCTGGACCTCGGGACGACGATGGTGGTCGTGCCGGTCACGTCCCCGCCGGAGCCGACGGAGAGGTGCGACGCGAGCGAGGAGATGGGCGGGCTGAGCACGAAGCTCTGAGGGCTCGAGGTGGACGATCCCACGTCCGCCGACACCGGGGCGTAGCCGGCACCTGCGGTGAAGTGATCCTGCACGCCGCCCCGACCGACGGCGTCGGGGGCGCAGACCGCCGCGCACGACGCCGTGTCGGTGAGCTGCATGACCTGCTGCGACGGGTCGTCCGCCTGCGGGGAGATGTCGACCGCGAAGCTCGTGGCGCCGCCGCCGAGCGCGGTCGCCGTGTCCGACCGGATGGAGCCCGCGTCGCCGGAGAACGTCATCGTCCACGTGCCCGGCTCGGGTGCGGCGACCTCGGCTCCCGCCGGAGTGGCGCCCTTGAGGAACGCGTCGAGGCGCGCCTGGTCGGCCTGGTCCCTTCCCGGCTCGGCGCGGTACGTGATGGTCCGCGTGATGCGCCCCGGGTCGGATGCGTCGGTCGCCATCGAGACGCCGTCGAAGCCGTGGTTCTCCTCGTGCGAGTAGGAGAGCGGATCCCCGACGTCCGTGTGCCGCGCTCCCGCGAACACGACGGCTGCGCTGCCCTCCTCGCGCAACGAACCGACGCCCTCGCTGCCGTCCACGACGCCGTCCGCGATCAGGCCGGAGAACATCCACCCCAGCAGGTCGCTGCTCGTGAACGACTCCTGGAGGTCGATGCCCCGCACGAGCGCGGAGTCGGTGACCGTGAACCGGGGCGCGGACGAGCCCGTGCGCGAGGAGAGGAGCGCGGCGACCTGGCCCGAGTAGTCCGCGGGGGAGGAGAACGCGAGCGTGAAGGTCGCGGTGACGCCGCCGTCGGCCGTGCCGGTGATGCCCGAGTAGGCCAGGCGGGAGGGCAGGTGCCGGCGGACCGACGCGTCGATGGCCGCCGAGCCACCCGACACCTTGGCGAGGTCCTGCTGGCTCAGGGTGACGGTCATCTGCCGGGAGCCGGATCCGCCGGCGTCCACGGTCATCGTGGTGTCGATCACCGCCCCGCAGGCGCTGAGGGCGAACGCGATGACGATGCCCAGCGCGGCGGCAGCGAGGCGTCGGCGCCCGCGCGCCCGCAGCGTGTCCGGGGTCGGTCGGCGCCTCGTCACGGCGTGCACGGGGCCGCTGACCTGATCATGCGCTGAAAGTAGCGTCAGCCGACGCGCGGCCACCGGGGTTCTCCACGGCGGGACCGGCGTCGCGGTCGGGCCGAGCCCGAGGGGTCCGCGACGGGCGATCGCGCGAAGCGGAGGGTGCCCCTGGAGGGACTCGAACCCCCAACCCTTTCCTTAGGACGGAACTGCTCTTCCATTGAGCTACAGAGGCTGACCGGCCCATGGTAGCGGAGGGGTCGCCGTGTGGCGGGGGAGGCCGCCGGGGGACACCGCCGGCGGATCCGCCCCCGCACGGCGTCGCCTGCCGGTTTCCCCACCCGCCGCGTCGTACTGTTGCCGGGTGTGGCGTGCCAATGAACGATCCGACGACGACGACGACCTGCTCTCCGGGTTCGCCGCCGAGCCTCTTGAGGACCCCCACGTGAATGCTTCCCACAACAGCACCAGCCCCCACGACCTCCGGGTCGGCGACGTGCAGCTCGGGAGCGGCAACGTGGCCGAGCCCCGCTGGCGCGAGTGGCGCGAGCAGCTCGCCGACATCGGCGGCACCTCCCCTCTCCTGCACTTCGTGGACGCGCCCGGCTCCCGCATCGAGCTGAGCACCACGCACCCGGGCGGCCTGGCGCAGTTCATCACGGGCAAGACGACGCTGCTGTCCTCTCTGATCCGCGACGACCTCGCGCTCCGCAGCGCCCGCAAGGCCGCGAACCGCATCACCCAGAAGGGCATCGAGCTGGTCTCGGCCCGGGGCATCGAGTCGATCCACCTGGCCATCGGCCTCGCCGAGTGGCGCTTCGCCGACGAGCAGTTCCGCGCGCCGGTGCTCCTGCGCCCGCTCGCGATCCGCCGCCACGGCAGCGACTACGAGGTGCGCCTCAAGGGCCAGCCGTTCCTCAACCCGGCGCTGGCCCGGGCGCTCGAGGAGCAGTTCCAGATCACGCTCGACGCCGAGTCCTTCGTCGCGCTCGCCGTGCAGAACGGCGCGTTCAAGCCGCAGCCCGTGATCGACCGCCTCCGCGGCCTCACCTCGCACCTGCCCGCGTTCGCCGTGCAGCCGCGCCTCGTCGTCTCCTCCTTCGCGGAGGTGGGCCGGGCGCTCGCCGAGGATGCCGAGCACCTCGAGCACCTCGTCATCGACGCCATCGCCGGCAACCCCACCGCGAAGTGGGGCGTGGGCGAGGCCTACGCGCCCGTGGACCCGATCCCGCAGGACCAGCGCCCGCCCGTCACCGACACGCTGCTGCTCGACGCGGATCCCGAGCAGGAGTACGTCATCGCGCAGATCAACGCGGGCAACTCGCTCGTGGTGACGACGCTCCCCGGCACCGGCGGCACGCAGACCATCGTCAACTCGATCGGCTGCCTCGTCGCGCAGAACAAGCGCGTGCTCGTCGTGAGCCCTCGCGCCTCCTCGCTCAAGGGCATCGGCCAGCGCCTCGCCGACGTCGGCCTGCCGGGCCTCGCGGTCGCGCCGAAGTCCCTCAAGCGCGACGTGGTCCAGTCCATCGTCCGCAACGAGAAGGCCGCCCCCGCGCAGACCGCCGAGGTCGACGACGCGCTCGTGCGCCTCCGCCACGTGCTGCTGGATTACCGCTTCGCGCTCGGGCGCCCCGACAAGGACCTCGGCGTCTCCGTGCTCGACGCGCTCGGCGAGCTGTCCCGTCTGGCGCTCCTGCCGGATCCGCCGGCCACGACCGCGCGCCTCACCCGGGACGCCGTGACGGCCATCGCGCACGACCGCGCGAGCGCCGCCGCCTCCCTCGTCAAGGCCGCGAGCCTCGGCGAGTTCCGCTACGGGCCGGGCGACTCGCCCTGGTACGGCGCCACCTTCTCCACGAGCGCGGCGGCGACCCACGCGCACGACCTCGCGAAGTCGCTCTCCGCCGACGGCCTGCCGCGGCTCCTCGAGCGCGCGGACGAGCTCATCGGCCAGACGCGGATGCGCGCCTACCGGTCCATCGACGAGCTCGGCGTGTACCTGCGCCTCCTCCTCGACGTGCGCGAGACGCTCGACAAGTTCCAGCCCGTCGTGTTCGACCGGTCGCTCAGCGAGATCATCGCGGCCACCGGTTCCCGCCGCGACGCCCCCGAGATGACGAGCATCACGCGCCGTCGTCTCCGCAAGCTCGCACGCGAGTACGTGCGCCCGGGCGTCCACATCTCCGACATGCACGCGAGCCTCACGGCCATCCAGAAGCAGCGGATCCTGTGGCAGCGCTACGTCGCTGTCGGCTCCACGCCCGAGGTCCCGCGCGGCATCTCCGACGTGCACGTGCGCTACCAGGAGGTCGCGGCCGACCTCAAGGTGCTCGACGAGCCGCTGAGCATGCTCACGCGTCCCACCCCGCTCGGCCAGCTGCCCATCGACGAGCTGCGCGAGAAGGTCGCCCAGCTCGCCGAGGACAGCGAGGTGCTCCAGAACCTGCAGGAGCGCACCTCCCTCCTCGCCGAGCTCCGCCGCCTCGACCTCGATCCGCTGCTCCGCGACCTCTCCGACCGGCACGTGCCCCAGGAGGCCGTCGCCGCCGAGCTCGAGCTCGCGTGGTGGCAGTCCGTGCTGGAGCAGATGCTCGCGGGCGACAAGGCGCTCCTCAACGCGAACACGAGCGTGCTCGACCGCCTCGAGTCCGACTTCCGTCTGGTCGACGAGGCGCACGCCACCGCCAGCGCGGGACTGCTCGCCTGGCAGCTCGCGGAGACGTGGAAGATCGGCGTCGTCGACTGGCCCGAGGAGGCGCACCACCTGCGCCAGCTGCTCGGCGGATCCGCCCCCGTCGACGCCGCGGCCCTCCACCACTCCGCGCCCCACCTCTCCCGCACCATCGCGCCGGTCTGGCTCGCGTCGCCCTACGAGGTGCCCGCGATCACCGACGAGATGCCGTTCGACGCCGTGTTCCTCGTCGACGCCGGCGCCATGACGCTCGCGGAGGCCCTCGGCGGCATCCGCCGCGGCAAGCAGACCGTCGTGTTCGGGGATCCCGTCACGCAGACGCCGTCGCCGTTCACCATCGCGGTCGTCCCGCAGCCGGAGCGCTCCACGCCGCAGCTCGCCGACGACGACTCCACGCTCGAGGAGCGCCACGCCGACTCCGCGCTCGCGCGCCTCGGCGAGCTCCTGCCCACCCTCTCCCTCACGCGCAGCTACCGCGCGGGCGGCGAGGACCTGGCCGAGCTCGTCAACCGCCGCTTCTACGGCGGCCGGATCCAGTCCCTCCCGTGGGCGGGCACGTTCCTCGGCCACGGCAGCCTGTCGCTCGACTTCGTCGCCGACGGCCACGGCATGCCGGACGAGGACACCGGCGCCGTCGAGAGCGTCGACGCCGAGGTGATCCGCGTGGTGGAGCTCGTGCTCGACCACGCGAGCCACCGCCCGCGCGAGTCCCTCATGGTCATCACCGCGAGCGCCCGTCACGCCGTGCGCGTGCAGCAGGCCGTGCTCCACGCGGCGGCCAAGCGCAGCGACGTCACCGAGTTCTTCATCGGCGACCGCGCCGAGCCGTTCATGGTCGCGACGCTCGAGCAGTGCGTCGCGCAGAGCCGCGACCGCGTGATCTTCTCGGTCGGCTACGGCCGCACCCCGCACGGCCGCGTGCTGTCGAACTTCGGTGCCCTCGCGGCGCCCGGCGGGGAGCGCCTGCTCGCCGTCGCGATGACGCGCGCCCGCCGGTCGATGGTGGTCGTCTCCTGCTTCCAGCCCTCGGACATCGACCAGGACCGGATGAAGCACGGCATCGTCGCGCTCGCCCAGATCCTCTCCGAGGCGGAGGCGCGCTTCCGCGAGGACCCGATCCCCGACGACGGCGACGCCATGCTCGTCGACCTCGCCCGCCGCCTCGAGGGCCTCGGCCTCGCGCCCGCCCTCGGCCACCGCGACAAGCTCGGGCTCGTCGCCTCCTACGGCGGCAGGGCCATCGCGATCGAGACGGATCCCGTCGTCAACCAGACGAGCCTCCGCGAGTCGCTGCGCCTCCGGCCCGAGATGCTCAAGCGCCTCGGCTGGCACTACCTCCGCGTGCACTCCTTCGAGCTGTTCGCGGATCCGGACGCCGTCGCCCGCCGCATCGCCACCGCCCTCGGCGCGATCTCGGACGCGCATCCGGTGACCGCTCCCGTGCAGGTCCAGGCCGGCGCGCACCGGGCGGACTGATGCCGGAGCGCGACGCGTCGGACGCCGACCGGGCGGCCGACGCCGCGGGGGAGCGTCGCCCGGCCCGCCGGTCGCGGCGCGCGTGGACGTCGCCGGTGCCCGGATCCGACCCCACGCCGCAGGCCGCCGCGCGCGCCCCCGCGGTGCCCGCGGCCGAGGACGCGCCGCAGGGCTGGGGCGATGCACCCGCCGCCTCCGACGCCAACGACGACCGCCTCCGGCTCGACCGACCGCCCCACTGGGGCTGACGCTCGACGCCGGAGGCGGTCGGGTCGTGCGGATCCGCGCTAGGCGGGTGTCCCCGGCTCGGCCACGTGCTGGCCGGTCGACGACGGGATCGTGTGCGCGCCCTCGGGGGACGGCCGCCCGGCGAGCAGGTCGCGGATCTCGATGAGCAGCTCGGTCTCGGTCGGCGGCACGTCCTGGGGCGTCGCCTCCTCCTCGGCCTTCTGCTTCGCGAACGCGACCTTCTTGAGGTGGTTGACGGGCAGCACGAGCGCGAAGTAGACGACCGCGGCGACGATGAGGAAGTTGATGAGCGCCGCCAGCACGGCCCCGAGGGAGAGGGTCGCCTCGCCGCCCGACGCGGTCGGGATGCCGATCTGGAATGCGTCCGCGAGCGTCGACGCGTTGAAGAGAGCGCCGATGAGCGGATTGAAGACGTTGGTGACGATGGCCGTCACGATCGCGGTGAACGCGGCGCCGATGACGACCGCGACCGCGAGGTCGATGACGTTGCCGCGGAGGATGAACTCCTTGAAGCCCTTCACGGGTGCTCCTGACGTGCGGGCCGTCCGATCAGGTGGACGGCGAGGACGGACCGGAGCCCGAGGACGCGGGACCGGAGGGGGTGCTGGGGGTCACTGTACCGGAGCCCTGGCCGGTCGTCCCGGATCCCGAGGAGTCGGAGGAACCCGACGACGAGGAGGACGACGAGTCGGAGGAGGACGAGGACGACGCGTCGCTCGACTTCGCCGCCGCCGACGACCCCGACGACGACCGCGACCGCTTCGCCGCGTCCTCGGTGCGCGAGTCGTTGCGGTAGAAGCCGCTGCCGGTGAAGCTCACGCCGACGGCGGCGAACAGCTTGCGGAGCTTGCCGCCGCACACGGGGCACTCGGTGAGGGAGTCGTCGGTGAACGCCTGGACGACGTCGAAGGCGTTGCCGCACACCGTGCAGCGGTAGGAGTACGTGGGCATTGGTCCCTAGAAGGAGTGGATGAGGGTCGGGGTCACGATGCCGTCGACCGGCATGTCGTGCTTCTCCCGCGGGAGCTCGTCGACGAACTCGGCGTCGAACACCACAGCGTAGACCGGGGGGCAGGCCTCCATGGATCCGAGGGTCTTGTCGAAGTAGCCGCGGCCCCAGCCCATGCGCATGCCGCCCTGATCGACGGCGGCCGCGGGCACGACGATGAGGTCGACGTCGTTGATGGCGATCGGCCCGAGCAGCTCGCCCACGGGTTCCGGCAGGCCGAACAGGCCCTCGGTCTCGGTGCCGTCGCTCACGACCCAGTCGAGAAGGCCGTCGTTGCGCGACACCGGCAGCAGCACCTGCTTGTCGTTCGCGTGCAGCCACTGGAGGAACGGCCGTGTGGTGGGCTCGTCGACCGTGGAGAGGTAGCAGGCCACCCGGTCCGCGTCGTGGTTCGCCACGAGCTCGGTCAATCGGCTGGTCAGCCCGTGCGCCGCCTCGTCGCGCTCCGTCGTGGTCATCTGCCGACGACGCTCCCGCAGCTGGGCCCGCAGGGCCCTCTTCTCGTTCCCGACATCGCTCGGCATGGTTCGAGTCTAGGTATGTTCGCCCGCTACGCTCGATCGCATGGTCACCCACATCACGAAGGCCGTCATCCCCGCCGCGGGACTCGGAACGCGCTTCCTTCCCGCGACGAAGGCGATGCCGAAGGAGATGCTGCCGGTCGTCGACCGCCCGGCCATCCAGTACGTGGTGGAGGAGGCCGTGGGAGCGGGACTGCACGACGTCCTCATGATCACGGGCCGCAACAAGACCGCCCTCGAGAACCACTTCGACCGCAACGCCGAGCTCGAGGCCACCCTCCAGCTCAAGGGCGACGACGCGAAGCTCCGCAAGGTCAACGAGTCCACCGACCTCGCCGACATGCACTACGTCCGCCAGGGCGATCCCAAGGGCCTCGGCCACGCGGTGCTCCGCGCCGAGATGCACGTGGGCCGCGAGCCGTTCGCCGTGCTCCTCGGCGACGACATCATCGACAAGCGCGACGTGCTCCTCTCCCGCATGATCGAGGTCCAGCTCCAGCGCGGCTGCTCCGTCGTCGCGCTGCTCGAGGTGGATCCCTCGCAGACGCACCTCTACGGCGTCGCCACGGTCGAGGAAACCGACGACGACGACGTGGTGCGCATCACCGGCATGGTCGAGAAGCCCGCGGCGGGCACGGCGCCGTCCAACCTCGCGATCATCGGCCGCTACGTGCTGCGACCCGAGGTCTTCGACGTGCTGCACAAGACGGAGCCCGGCAAGGGCGGCGAGATCCAGCTCACCGACGCGCTCGAGAAGATGGCCGCCGCACCCGAGTGGACGGGCGGCGTCTACGGCGTCGTCTTCCGCGGCCGTCGCTACGACACGGGCGACCGGCTCGACTACCTGAAGGCCATCGTCCAGCTCGGCGTCGACCACGAGGACCTCGGCGAGGGCCTGCGCGAGTGGCTGCCCGAGTTCGTCAAGACGCTCGAGCGCTGATCGGCGGCGGAGCGCGGGCCAGGCGCACCGGCGCGCGCGCTGAGGCCTAGGCTCATGGACGTGCCGCAGACCGTACCTACCATGCGGGACGGGCGCATCTCCGTCCGGCCCATCCGGCTCCGCGACTCGCGGGCCCTCGAGCGCTCGCTGCTCGACAACCGCTCCTGGCTCCGCAAGTGGGAGGCGACGAGCCCCTACGCGCCCATGGCGTTCGACACGCGGGCGAGCATCCGATCCCTGCAGGCCAACGCGCGCGCCGGTCTCGGCGTGCCGCTCGTCATCGACTACGACGACGAGTTCGCCGGCCAGCTCAACGTGTCGTCCATCGCGTACGGCTCGCTCTCCAGCGCGACCATCGGCTACTGGGTCGGCCAGGAGTTCGCCGGCCGGAACGTCACGCCCACGGCGGTCGCGCTGGCGACCGACTACTGCTTCACGACGCTCGGACTGCACCGGATGGAGATCTGCATCCGCCCGGAGAACGCGCCCAGCCTCCGCGTCGTGCAGAAGCTCGGCTTCCGCTACGAGGGCCTGCGCCGCCGCTACATCCACATCAACGGCGACTGGCGCGACCACTTCTGCTTCGGCCTCGTCGTCGAGGAGCTGTCCACCAGCGTGCTCGCGCGCTGGAAGGAGGGCGGCGTGGATCCGGAGTGGTCGCGCGTCCCCGACGAGGACGTCCAGGCCGCGGCCGTGCCGCTGGCGGTGCAGCGCCGGATCTGAGGTCAGCAGCGTCCGCGGACCTGCGGATGCGCCGGTCCGGGCATGGACACGCGGCGCGCTTCCCGCGTCGGGCCCGCCGGACCTCCTAGCCTCGGGACATGCAATCCGGCGGCATCATCATCGCGCTCTCCGCGGTGCTCTGGCTCGCCTACCTGCTGCCCACGTGGCTGCACCGGCGCCAGTACATGGCGACCGAGCGCAACGCCGTGCGCCTCCAGCAGACCCTGCGGATCCTGGCCGAGACGGCCGAGGTCCCCGACGCGGTGCGCGCCGAGACCAGCGCCCGCAGCGTCGTCGAGCAGCAGCGTGCCCTCCGCCGGGCCGCAGAAGAAGCCGAAGCCGCCGCGCGTGCGCGAGACGCCGCCGCCCAGCGCGCCCTACCGAAAGTGGCCCCCGTGTCCGCAACGTCGCCCTCCGCCGCCACGCGCCTCCGCCGCAGCCGGCTCGCCGCCACCGCCGTCCTCGCCCTCGCCCTCGTCGGCGTGGTCGCCGGGATCGCCCAGGTCGTCGGTGCCGGCGCCTGGACGCTGCTCGTGATCTCGTCCGTCGCCGCCATGGGGTCGCTCGCGATCCTGCAGCGCATGTCGCAGGTCGCCGCCGCCCGCCGCCACCAGGCGCCCGAGGCCCGCCCGATGCCGCGCACCGGGTTCACCGACTTCCAGGAGTCCGCCACGCGGACCGCCGAGCCCGTCGCGGAGCGCGAGGAGGGCGAGTCCTGGACCCCCGTGCCCGTGCCGAAGCCGCTCTACCTCTCCCGCTCGCAGGCGCCCGGCCCGCGTCCCGGCGCCGGCAGCGCGCCGCGCACGCCGCTCTCGCCCGTCGAGGAGATGCGCCGCGCCGCCGCCGCGTCCGAGGAGACGCTGCGACGCGCCCACCTCGAGCCCGAGGTCGCCCGCCTGTCGGCCGAGGACGAGGGGGACGCATCCGCCGCCCCGGCCGCGCCCGCCGCGCGCACCGCTCCCGTCAGCCGCTTCTCCCGCATGGGCATCGTCGACGACGCCGAGCCCGGGATGGGGGACCTCGACGAGGTGCTGCGCCGCCGTCGCGCGGTCGGCTGACCTGTTCGGAGGGCTCCTCGCGGCGTGGTAGTCTCGTGGAGTTGTCAGGGCCTATGGCGCAGTTGGTAGCGCGCCTCGTTCGCATCGAGGAGGTCAGGAGTTCGAATCTCCTTAGGTCCACAAGAACCCCGCTCCGGCGGGGTTTTTGCTTGTCCGCTGCGGGCGATGGGTATCCCTCACGTGCTGTGAGGGATGGGAACGCGACACGCGATGGCGGCCCTAGCCTTCCCGCATGAAGACACGAAGAGGCCTCACCACAGCACTGCTCGGATTGCTCCTCCCGGTCGCGCTCGCGACAGCGGGAGCGTCAGCTGCCTCGGCCTCCGCAGCTGACCCGGGCTCCGCCTCGGCGCACCCCGCCGCGGCGTCGGCCGCATCCACCGCGTCCGGCTGGCTCCACACGGACGGCGGGAAGATCGTCGACTCCACCGGTTCCACGTACACGATCCGCGGCGCCGCCTGGTTCGGTCTCGAGTCGTCGGGCTGCGTGCTGCACGGGCTCGACAAGATCACCCTCGACAGCGGCATGAAGCACCTCCACGACATGGGCTTCACGACGGTGCGCATGCCGTTCGCGAACAGCTGCCTCCGGGCGTCGAGCGTCGCCGACGGGGGCACCACCGCCAATCCGGATCTGAAGGGCATCACCCCGCTGCAGCTCATGGACCGGGCGATCGCCTCCGCGAAGGCCAACGGCCTGAACGTGTTCCTCGACCAGCATCGCCCCACCACCGACGGCCAGTCCGAGCTGTGGTACACGAACGACCTCCCCGAGTCCCAGTGGATCTCCGACTGGAAGATGCTCGCGGACCGCTACAAGGACGACCCCACGGTCATCGGGGTCGACCTGCACAACGAGCCGCACGGCCAGGCGACGTGGGGCACCGGGGACATGGGCACCGACTGGCGGCTGGCCGCGGAGCGCGGCGGGAACGCGGTGCTGTCCGTCAACCCGAAGCTGCTCGTCATCGTCGAGGGCACCGAGAAGCAGCCCGACGGATCCGGCACGTGGTGGGGTGGTGCCCTCGGTGCCGCGGGCGACAAGCCGGTCGAGCTGAGCGTCCCGAACCGCGTGGTCTACTCGCCGCACGACTACCCCGCGAGCATCTACGCGCAGTCGTGGTTCAGCTCGCCGGACTACCCGAACAACCTGCCCGGCGTGTGGGACACCCACTGGGGCTACCTCGCGAAGAAGAACATCGCCCCGGTGCTGCTCGGCGAGTTCGGCACGAGGCTCGAGACCACCAGCGACAAGCAGTGGCTGACGACCCTCGTGTCGTACCTCACGACCACCGGGATCAGCTCGTCGTTCTGGTCGTTCAACCCCGACAGCGGTGACACCGGCGGGCTCGTGCAGAGCGACTGGGTCACGCCCGAGCAGGCGAAGCTCGACGCGATGGCGCCGATCCTCCACCCGGCTCAGGCGTCGGGTTCGGGTTCGGGTTCCGGATCGCAGCCGCAGCCGCAGCCGCAGCCGCAGCCCCAGCCGCAGCCGCAGCCGCAGCCCCAGCCGCAGCCCGGCACCTCGGCTGCGGTGACGGCGACGTGGCAGCCCGGCGGATCCTGGTCGTCCGGCTACGTGGCCGACATCGACGTCACCGCGAAGTCCGCGGTCGCGGGGTGGACCGTGTCGTGGGCGAGCCCGGGCACGACCTCGGTCGGCAACAGCTGGGGGATGCGCTGCGCCGTCGCCTCCGGCACCGTGACGTGCACGGGCGCCGACTGGGCCGGTGCGCTGTCCGCGGGTCAGACCGTGCACGTCGGCCTGCAGGCGGCGGGCGGCCCGGCGCCGTCCTCCCCGCAGCTCACGGTCACCAGCCGCTGAGCCGCATCCCGCATCCACGGCGCCGGTCGTCGGGCATCCGCCCGGCGGCCGGCGCCTCGCCGGTTAAGCTCGACCAATGCCCCGCCCCGCGATCCCGACCGTGACCGTCGCGACCCCCGAGGTGCGGGCGCTGCGGGCGGACCTCGAAGCGGCCCCGTTCACGCTCGCGTCGGCGCTCGACGTGTGGGGCGACGCCGCCGGCCAGGCGCTGCACCGCGGGAACCGGATCCCGGCCCGTCGCGCCGTCGCGGCCGCCCGCACGGCCCACGGGCTCCCCGCGGCCGCCGCGCTCGCGGCCCTGTTCGTACTCGGCGATCCCGTCGACGCGAGCGACCTCCGTGCCGCCCTGCCGACGCTGGGCCTCGACGGCGCCGTGCGGCTCGGCCTCGTGGAGGTCGCCGGCGACCGGGTGCGCCCGGCCGTCGACCTCCGCCCCTACGGCTTCATCGACGCGCACGGCGTCGGCGAGTGGTGGATCGCGTCCGACCTCGGCGAGCTCGCCACCGGCGGCGCCCTCGACGAGGACCACGTGCTCGGCGTCGGCGGCGCGTCGGCCACGCTCAGCGGCCTCATGATCTCCGCGCCCGTCGCCACCGCGCTCGACCTCGGGACCGGCTGCGGGATCCAGGCGCTGCACGCCTCCCGTCATGCGGACCGCGTCGTCGCGACCGACATCTCGGCGCGCGCCCTCGCCTTCGCGGCGCTGAACGCGGCGCTCAACGGGATCACGACCATCGAGCTGCGGCTCGGGAGCCTGTTCGAGCCGGTCGCGGGGGAGCGGTTCGACCAGATCGTCTCGAACCCGCCGTTCGTGATCACCCCGCGCGCGGAGGGCGTGCCGGCCTACGAGTACCGTGACGCGGGCCTCGTCGGCGACGCGCTCGTCGAGGGCGTCGTCTCCGACCTCGCCGACCACCTGACGCCCGGCGGCGTCGCGCAGCTGCTCGGCAACTGGGAGCACCGCGCCGGGGAGCCCGGCCTGGAGCGCGTCGCGGGCTGGCTCGACAGGGCGGCGGCGCGCACCGGATCCGGCCTCGACGCGTGGATCGTCGAGCGCGAGGTGCAGGACGCCGCGCTCTATGCCGAGACGTGGATCCGCGACGGCGGCACCCGCGCCGGCACCCCCGAGTCGGAGGCGCTCATGGGGGCCTGGCTCGACGACTTCGCCGCGCGCGGGGTCGACGGGGTCGGCTTCGGCTACCTCACCCTGCGCCGGCCGGCCGCGGGGACGCCGACGCTCCGCCGCATCGAACGGCTGCACGGCGGCCTCGGCCACAACCCGACCGGCCTCGGCGACCACCTCCGGGCCTCCCTCGCCGCGCACGATGCCCTCGCCGGCGTCGACGACCGCGTGCTCGCCGGGCTCGCGCTCGTGGTGGCGGGCGACGTCACGGAGGAGCGGCACTACTGGCCGGGCGACGAGGATCCCACGGTCATGACGCTCCGCCAGGGCGCGGGCTTCGGACGCGAGGTGCCGCTCGACACCGGGCTCGCGGCGCTCGTCGGCGCGTGCGACGGGGAGCTCGCGGTGGGCGCCATCGTCGACGCCGTCGCGCAGCTCACCGCGGTGGACGCGGATGACCTGCGCGCCGAGCTGCTGCCGAGGATCCGCGCGCTCGTCGCCGACGGGTTCCTGCTCCTGCCGGGTGCGACGACGGGGGACGCCCACGCCGACCGTCCAGCGCGCCACGCCTAGGATCGCCGGGTGACTCCCCGCACCTCCCGCCGCGCCGCCCGTCCCGAGATCGTCCGCGCCGTCGTCCTCGACGCCGCGCTCATCGTCGTCTTCGTCCTGATCGGCCGCGCGAGCCACGGCGAGGACCTCGCGCCGTCGGGCGTGCTCGGCACCGCGTGGCCGTTCCTCGCGGGTGGGCTCGTCGGCTGGATCGTGGCGCGGGCCTGGCGCAGCCCGTCGCGCGTCGTGCCCACCGGCCTCCTGGTGTGGGGCGTGACCGTGGTGGTCGGCATGGTGCTCCGCGCGCTCAGTGGCGAGGGCGTCGTGGTGCCGTTCGTCATCACGACCGCGATCATCCTGGGGCTCCTGATGCTCGGCTGGCGCGCGATCTCCGCCGTCGTCGTCCGCCGGCGCGTGCGGGCCTGAGCCCGCCGGCCGGTCCGCCTCAGACGCCGGGCGTCGTCGGTGCCGCCGCCTCCATCACGGCGATGAGCGCCTTCGCGTAGGCCTCCTCGGCCTCGAGATCCCGGTGCTCGCCCTCCTCGCCGTCGATCACGACGAGCACCACGTGCGCACCGTCCTCCGCGCCGCCGATCTCGCGCCGCAGCGACCGGAAGGCGCCGCCGAGCAGCGCCCGGAGCTGGTCCTCGCGCGGCAGCCACAGGCTGTCCTCGAGCGCCACGGAGTCGAGCGCCCACTCCGTCGTGCCGTTGAAGCCGAGGACGGTGCCGGTCGCGTGCTCGTGCGCCTCGATCGTGAGCTCGCTGATGGTGAAGACGTCGGACTCGAAGCCCTGGCCGCGGATCCGGAACCGGTCGCCGGGCTCGGGGCTCCACTCGAGGCCGAGCTCCAGGAGGGTCGTGGCATGCGCGGTGGAGATCATCCGTGCAGTATGCCGGGCGCTCCCGGGCGTCACCTCCGCGGGCGGGGGAATGCGTGTGCATTAGATTCGGGGCACCGCCTGCGGCAGACGCCGCCGCCGGTCGGATACGGGGAGGACCATGCGCGCGACAGTGAAGGACGTCGCCGCACGTGCCGCCGTCTCCCCGAAGACCGTGTCGAACGTGATCACCGGCCGCGTCGCCGTGAGCCCCGCGACCCGCGAGCGGGTCGAGCGTGCTGTCGCCGAGCTCGACTACGTGCCGAACCTCTCCGCGCGCGGTCTCCGCAACGGACGCACGGGCGTCATCGCCGTCGCGCTGCCGGATCTCGGCACCGCGTACTCCGCGGAGCTCGCGCACCACCTGGTGGAGGTCGCGCACGAGGCCGGCTACAGCATCCAGGTCGAGGAGACGGGCTCGCGGCCCGACCGCGAGCGCGACCTCATGTCCCGGGCGCGCGAGCACCTCGTCGACGGCCTGATCCTCAACCCCGTGCTGCTCTCGCGGAGCGCCATCGCGCGCGCCGAGTCGCTGCCGCCCGTCGTGGTGATCGGCGAGGTCGAGCAGGAGATCGTCGACCGGGTGCTCGTCGACAGCGTCCGGGCGGCGTACGACATGACGCGGTTCCTCCTCGGCACGGGAGCGCGCCGCATCGCCGCGGTCGGCACCGCCACCCGCGAGGAGTCCGCGGCCGGCGATCTCCGCCGCATCGGCTACCTGCGCGCGATGGAGGAGGCGGGCGAGGCGCCCGTCGAGATCGACCGCACGGGCTGGAACAGCGCGTCCGGGGCGGAGGCCGTCGACGCCTGGCTGACCGACGGCAACCCGGTGCCCGACGCCCTGTTCTGCTTCACCGACGGACTCGCGTTCGGCGCGCTGCGCGCGCTCGCCGACCACGGCATCCGCGTCCCCGAGGACATCCAGGTCGCGGGCTTCGACGACGTCGACCAGTCGCGCTTCTCGATCCCCACCCTCACCAGCGTGCACTTCGACATCCGCGCCTACGCGGAGGCGGCCGTCGGCCAGCTCGTGCGCCGGATCGAGGAGCGCGACGGGCCGCCCGTGCAGATCGTGATCCCGCACCGCATCGTGGTCCGCGGCAGCACGCGCCCGTCCTCCTGACCGGACCTGCCGCTCCGCGAACGCGCGGCGGATCGCCGGGCAGAAACGTTGCGCTGCGCATTACAACGATGTAATGATCGCTGCATCACAAAGGAGTGGTCAATGGATCCTGTTACGGGAAAGGCCGGGGGACGCCCCTCGGCATGGTCGAGGCGTCAGGTCCTCCTGGGCGGAGCGGCGGCCCTGGGCGGCGCGTTCCTGGTCGGGGGGCTGGCCGGCTGCGCACCCCAGGTGGCGTCGGCCGGCGGCATCGTCGACCTGAAGTACTGGCACCTGCTGTCCGGCGGCGACGGCATCCGCATGACGGAGATGGTGAAGGAGGCGAACGACTCCGGCGGCGGGTTCGACGTCACGGCCACCGTCCTCGCCTGGGGCCAGCCGTACTACACGAAGCTCGCCATGGCGTCGGTCGGCGGACGCGCGCCCGACGTCGCCATCATGCACGCGGCCCGCGTGCCCGGCTTCGCGCCCGGCGGCCTGCTCGACGCCTGGGACACCGACAAGCTCGCCGAGCTCGGCGTCAGCCAGGCCGACTTCGAGCCGCGGGTGTGGGACAAGGGCGTCGTGGACGGGAAGCTGTACTCCATCGCCCTCGACAGCCACCCGTTCATCCTCATGTACAACACGGACATCGCGGCCCAGGCGGGCGTCCTCGGCGGTGACGGCCGGCTCGAGGAGATCACGTCGCCCGACCGGTTCCTCGAGGTCATGCGGGCGATGCAGGCCGTCACCGGCGAGCACGCCCTCAGCTACGGGTACCTCGGCGACGGCGCCCAGATGTGGCGCCTCTTCTACACGTTCTACAAGCAGATGGGCGGCGACATGGAGCTGCCCACGGGCGGCCAGGTCGTCTACGACCGCGACAAGGCCGTCGCGTCGCTCGAGTACATCCAGACCCTGCTCGACGGCACGATCGCCACCGCGAGCGGCGACGCGGGCACCGCGATCGCCGAGTTCGCGGGCGCCAAGAGCGGCGCGATCGTCACGGGCGTGTGGGAGCTCCCCACCTTCCAGAAGGCGAAGGTGCCGTTCGACGCGATGCCCATCCCGAACCTGTTCGGGACGCCCGCGACCTTCGCGGACTCGCACGCGTTCGTGCTCCCCCACCAGAGCTCGCCGGATCCGGTCAAGCGCGAGAGGACCTACGCCTTCGTCACGGACCTCCTGAAGAACTCGCTCCAGTGGGCGGGCGCCGGGCACATCCCAGCCTACAAGCCGGTCGTCGACAGTCCCGAGTACGCGCAGCTCCTGCCGCAGGCGCACTACGCGAACGCGGCCGAGCAGATCGAGTACGACCCGGTGGCGTACTTCACCGGCTCCGGCTCCGACTTCCAGACCTACTTCGCCGAGAACGTGCAGAACGTGTTCCTCGGGCGCCAGGAGGCGGGCGAGGGCCTCGACGCCTTCATCCGGCAGATCGACGCGCTGCTCGCCAAGCCCAACCCCCTGTAGGGCCCGACCGGCCTCGCGGTCGCCGCCCGTGCGCGGCGTCGCACCCCTCTTCCAGCGAAACGACGAAGGAGTCCACTCGTGACGACAGCAGCACCACCCACCCCGGTCGCCCTCGCGGCCGGGTCCCCGTCCCCGCGGCCCGCCGCGGGCAGCCCGAAGGTGCGGGCCAAGGAGCAATCCATGGGGATGCTCTTCATCGCCCCGTTCCTCATCACCTTCCTGGTGTTCCTGGTCTGGCCGGTGCTCTACGGCTTCTACCAGAGCCTCACCGGGCAGAGCCTCACCGGCGCCAACAGCGAGCTCATCGGCTTCGCGAACTACGCCGAGGCCTTCGGCGACTCGCAGATGTGGCGCTCGCTCGGCAACACCGTGGTGTTCACGATCGCGAGCACCATCCCGCTGCTCGTCGTCGGCCTCGTGCTCGCGCTCCTCGTGAACCTCGGGCTCCCGGGCCAGTGGCTCTGGCGGCTCGCGTTCTTCCTCCCGTTCCTGCTCGCCTCCACGGTGGTGTCGCTGTTCTGGCTGTGGATGTACAACCCGCAGCTCGGCGTCATCAACGCGATCGCCGGCGCGTTCGGCCTCCCGCAACCCGCGTGGCTGCAGGACCCCTCCTTCGCCATGACGAGCGTCGTCGTCACCACGGTGTGGTGGACGGTCGGGTTCAACTTCCTCATCTACCTGGCGGCGCTGCAGAACATCCCCGACCAGCAGTACGAGGCGGCCGCGCTCGACGGCGCGGGGAAGTGGCGGCAGCTGTTCTCCATCACGATCCCGCAGCTCGCCCCGACCACCGCGCTCCTCGCGATCCTGCAGGTGCTCGCGTCGCTCAAGGTCTTCGACCAGATCTACCAGATGACCCAGGGCGGCCCGGGCGGATCGACCCGGCCCATCGTCCAGTACGTCTTCGAGACCGGGTTCACCGGCTTCCGCTTCGGCTACTCGGCCGCCATCTCGTACATCTTCTTCGCCCTGATCGTCGTGATCTCGGTCATCCAGTTCACCGCGACACGGAGGAAGTCATGACCACCGCCACCCGTCCCGCCTTCTCCTCCGGCACGCTCGCCCGGAGGCCCGCGACCAGCGTCGCCGCCCGCCAGGGCCGCACGGGCACGCCGCGGTTCCAGCCGTCGCGCATCGCCGCGCTCCTGATCCTCATCGTGCTCGCCGCCGCGTGGCTGCTGCCGATCCTGTGGGCGGTGCTCACCTCGTTCAAGTCGGAGACGGACGCCGCGGCGTTCCCGGTCACCGTCTTCCCGGCGGGCGGCTTCACGCTCGACGCGTACGCATCGGTGCTCAACGGCGGCACGATCCCGCTGTGGACCTGGAACAGCCTGCTCACGAGCACGGTGATCACGGTCGTGGCGGTCGTGTTCTCGGCGCTCGCCGGCTACGCGCTCAGCCGCATCGACTTCCGCGGCCGGAAGGTGCTGATGGGGGCGATCGTGGCGTCGATCATCGTCCCGCCGCAGATCCTCATCGTCCCGCTCTTCTACCAGATGCTCTCGTTCAACCTGGTGGACACCCTCTGGGCCGTGATCCTGCCGCAGATCGTGCATCCGGCCATGGTGTTCATCCTGAAGGCGTTCTTCGACCAGATCCCGATCGAGCTGGAGGACGCCGCGCGCGTCGACGGCGCGGGACGCGTGCGCGTGTTCCTGCAGATCGTGATGCCGCTGTCGCGCCCCATCCTCTCGGCGGTCGCGATCTTCATCTTCATCGGCGCGTGGAACAACTTCCTCTGGCCCTTCATCGCCACGAACGACGCCACGCTCATGACCCTGCCGGTCGGCCTGCAGACGGTGAAGAACGCCTACGGGATCCAGTACGCGCAGAACATGGCCTCGGCCGTGCTCGCCGCGCTGCCGCTGATCCTGGTGTTCCTCTTCTTCCAGCGCCAGATCATCAAGGGCATCTCGACGACCGGGTTCGGCGGGCAGTGACCCGCGCAGCTCCCGCGACCGACCGATCCACCCACCCCGCCCGGGACGCACGCGCCTGGGCCCCACGACCTGGAGGACGCCCATGACCCGCGCCCGCATCACCATCGACCGCGACTTCACCGTCGGCGACGTGCCCCGTCGGCTCTTCGGCTCGTTCGTCGAGCACATGGGCCGCTGCGTCTACAGCGGCATCTACGAGCCGGGCCATCCGACCGCGACGCCGGAGGGCTACCGGCAGGACGTGCTCGACCTCACGAAGGAGCTCGGCGCCACCGTCGTCCGGTACCCCGGCGGCAACTTCGTCTCCGGCTACGACTGGGAGGACGGCGTGGGTCCCGTCGAGGACCGGCCGCGACGGCTCGACGGCGCGTGGCACACCGTGGAGACCAACGCGTTCGGCCTGCACGAGTTCGTGGGCTGGTCGAAGGCGGCCGGAGTCGAGGTGATGGAGGCCATCAACCTGGGCACGCGCGGCGTCGACGCGGCGCGCTCGCTCGTGGAGTACGCGAACCACCCCGGCGGATCGAAGTACTCCGACCTGCGCCGGAGGAACGGCGCCGAGGAGCCCTTCGACATCAAGCTCTGGTGCCTCGGCAACGAGATGGACGGGCCGTGGCAGATCGGGCACAAGACCGCGGACGAGTACGGCCGCCTCGCGCAGGAGGCGGGCAAGGCCATGCGGCTGGTGGATCCGCGCATCGAGCTGGTCGCGTGCGGCAGCTCCAACTCGGGCATGCCGACGTTCGGCCAGTGGGAGCAGACCGTGCTCGGCCACACCTACGACGTCGTCGACTACGTCTCCCTGCACGCCTACTACCAGGAGCACGAGGGCGATGTGCGGAGCTTCCTCGCGAGCGCGGTCGACATGGACTTCTTCATCGAGTCCGTGGTGGCGACCGCGGACGCGACCGGCGCGCGCCTCAAGAACCGCAAGCGCATCGACCTCTCGTTCGACGAGTGGAACGTCTGGTACCAGCGCGGGCTCGACGGCTATGACCAGCCGCACCGCATCGAGAAGGCGGGATGGCGCGAGCACCCGCGGGTGATCGAGGACGAGTACAGCGTCACCGACGCGGTGGTCGTGGGCACGCTCCTCAACTCGCTGCTGCGGCACGGCGACCGGGTGAAGATCGCGAACCAGGCGCAGCTCGTGAACGTGATCGCGCCGATCCGCAGCGAGGAGGGCGGGCCCGCGTGGCGGCAGTCGATCTTCTGGCCGTTCGCCCGGATGGCGCAGCTCGCGACGGGCCGCATCCTGCGGGTCGAGGTCGACAGCGACCGCTACGACAACGACCGGTTCGGCACCGCCGACGTGGTCGACGTGAGCGCGACGTGGGACGAGGACGCGGGCACCGTGTCGCTCTTCCTCGCCAACCGCGGGCTCGAGGAGGACGCGTCGACCGAGGTCGCGCTGCGCGGGCTCGACGCCGGCCGGATCCTCCGCGCCGAGGTCCTGCGCGTGCCCGACGGCGGCGACCGGCACGCGAGCAACACGCTCGAGACCGGCGAGCAGGTCGGCCTCGTGCCGCTCGACGGCGTCCACGCGGAGGGCGGGCGCCTGACGCTCACGCTCCCGGCGCTGTCCTGGGCGGTCGTGGTGCTGGACGTGACCCGGAGCTGACGCCCGCCGCACGACGACGGCCCGCCCCGCGCGATGCGGGACGGGCCGTCGTCGTCGTGAGGGGAGCGGATCAGCTCACGGGGCCCTCGGTGAGGGTGACGGTGCCGGTCTTCTGGGCGCCGGCCGCGGTGGTCCAGCCGAGCTTCACCGACTCGCCGGGCTTGTGCGCGGAGATCGCGGTGCTGAGCTCGGACGCCGAGGCGACGGCCTTCCCGTCGACCGAGGTGACGACGTCGCCCTGGCCGATGCCCGCCTTCGCGGCACCGGATCCGTCGACGACGCCCTGCACGGGCGCGCCCGCCACGGTGCCTGCGCCGTTCGCGAGCAGCACGCCGAGGAACGCCGGGTAGCCGATCTTCACGGTGCCGGACTCCGTGCCGCTCTCGATCTGCTTCGCGATGGACACGGCCTTGTCGATCGGGATGGCGAACCCGGCGATCTGCTCGGAGCCCGAGGAGGCTGCGGTGTCGATGCCGACGACCCCGCCCTGCGCGTCCACGAGCGGCCCGCCGGAGTCGCCGGAGACGATCGCCGCGTCCGTCTGGATCAGATCGGTGAGCGTCTCGCCCGCGGCCGTGCCCTCGGACTGGGTGGTGATGGTCTGGCCGAGCGCGGTGACCTGGCCGGTCGCGGCGGTGAGCGTGCCCGTGCCGCCCGCGTTGCCGACGCCCGTGACGGCCTCGCCGACCTGGGCGCCGTCCGTGTCGAGCTTCGCCGGCGTGAGGCCCGACGCGCCCTCGAGCTTCAGTACCGCGACGTCGTTCGTGGCGTCGGTGCCGACGACCTTCCCGACGTAGGCCTTGCCGGTCGACTCGACCGTGACGCGGATGCTGGTGGCGCCGCTGACGACGTGGTTGTTGGTGAGGATCGTGCCGTCGGACGACAGGATGATGCCCGTGCCGGCCCCCGCCGCGTTCTCGTAGGTGAGCGCGGAGTCGATGGTGACGACCCCGGCCTTCTGCGCCGTCGTCGCCTCGGGGGAGGTGACGGACGTGCCCCTCCCGGTGCCGGACGGCGCGCCGGATCCCGACCCCGAGCCGCTTCCGGATCCCTGCCCGGGCAGCGTGGTCGTGCCGCGGCCGAAGCCCTGGCCGGGCGTGAAGGAGCCCGGGTCCTGGATCTGGGTGCCCCCGGCCTGCGAGCTCGAGCGGCCGAGGTCGGCCATGAAGCCCACCGCGGTGCCGCTGCCGAAGGAGAGGAGGAGCGCGAGGGCGGACGCCCCGGCGATGAGGCCCGTGCGGAGGCCGCGGCGCATGCGCTTCGGGGGCATCGGGTTGCCGGCCGCGTCGACGGCGAGGGGGCGTCCGAACGCGTCGGTCGCGGGAGCGGGCCACGGCGATCCGGCGGGGTGGCCGCCCGCGGGGTGCTGCTGCGCGGTGGGCTGCTGCGCGGCGGGCGCGCCGGCGCCGACCGCGGGGCCCGCGGCGGCGTACGCGGCGGTCGGGGCGGTCCAGGATGCGGGGGCGGCGGGGGCGGCGGGTGCGTGGGGAGTGGCGGGTGCGTGGGGAGTGGCGGGCGCCGCGGGTGCCGCGGGGCCGTCGGTGGCGGGCCCGGCGGGCGCCGGCCAGGCGGGCTGCCCGGTCGCGGGCGAGCCGTCACCCGCGACGGGCGCAGCGGCGGCGACGGCCGGGGTGGCATCGTCGGTGGGGCGGGTGGCGTCGATGGGGGCCTCGTCCGGACGTCCGGTCGGCTCCTGGGGTGTCTCGTTCATGACGGGTCCTTCGTGTCTCGGCTGGCCCGTTGGGGGCCATGAGGAGATCACACCCGGCGACCCTATGAGCACCCCATGACGGGCACGAGCGTCCGCCATGCATCCTGGGCCCCGCCCGGGCGTACCCTGAGCGGCATGACGCGGAGGTCGGACGGGGACGGGGAGCCGGCCGGCGTGGATCCCCGCTTCGATCCGGCGTTCCAGCGGGCTGCGTCACCGGGGCCGAGTCCGCGGACGGATCCGGTTCCGGTTCCCGGCATCGGCGCCGACGTCCCGGCCGCGCCGGCCGGGGAGGGGGATCCCCCGCCGCAGCCGATGCCGTCCGTCGGGCCGCGCGACCGGCCGACCGACGGTCCCGCCCTCGCCGCCTGGCTTGCCCCGGTGCTCTGGATCCTCGCCGTCGCCTTCCCCGCCGCGGGGCTCGGCCTGCGCGCGCTCGCCGCCGGGATCACGACCTCGATGCCGTACTCCAGCTTCGGCGATCCGCTGGGGGAGCGCTGGCTCCTCGAGCTGGTGCCCCTGCTCGTGACCCTGGCGCCGGGCGTCGTCGCGGGCGGCCCGATGGCCGTGATCGCCGCGCTCGCCGTGCACGCCCTGCGTCGCCGCCCATCCGGCTCCGACTCCGGCGACCCCGGAGTCGACCGCCCCCGCGCGTAGGCTCGACGCATGGAGCAGAGAAGCCTCGGCAGGACCCATCGGAACGTCTCGGTCATCGGACTCGGGACCTGGCAGCTCGGCGGGGACTGGGGTGACGTCGCCGAGGACGACGCACTCGCCGTGCTCGACGCCGCGGCCGACGCCGGCATCACCTTCTTCGACACGGCCGACGTCTACGGCGACGGCCGCAGCGAGACCATCATCGGCTCCTGGCTGCGCGCGCACCCCGACGCCGGCGTCACGGTCGCCACGAAGATGGGCCGCCGCGACGCGCAGGACCCCGCGAACTTCACCCTCGACCGCTTCCGCGAGTGGACCGACCGCTCGCGCCGGAACCTCGGCGTCGAGACCCTCGACCTCGTCCAGCTGCACTGCCCGCCCACGCCCGTCTTCTCGAGCGACCGCGTCTACGACGCCCTCGACGAGCTCGTCGCCGACGGCGCGATCGCGTCCTACGGCGTCAGCGTCGAGACGACCGACGAGGCCCTCCTCGCCATCGCGCGCCCCGGCGTCGCGAGCGTGCAGATCATCCTCAACGCGTTCCGCCTCAAGCCGCTCGACCGCGTGCTGCCGGCCGCCGTGGAGGCGGGCGTCGGGATCATCGCGAGCGTGCCGCTCGCGTCCGGGCTCCTCAGCGGCCGCTACACCGCGGACACCACCTTCGCCGAGACCGACCACCGCACCTTCAACCGGGGCGGGGCGGCGTTCGACGTGGGGGAGACGTTCTCGGGCGTCGACTACGACGACGGCGTCGCCGCGGCCCGCGAGTTCGCGGCCGCCGCGCACGAGGCCGCGCCCGACCTCACACCCGCGCAGGTCGCGCTCGCCTGGATCGTGCAGCGCGAGGGCGTCTCCACGGTGATCCCCGGGGCCCGCAACGCGGAGCAGGCCCAGGCGAACGCCCGCGCGGGCGACGCCCCCGCGCTCGGCGAGGTCTTCGAGCGCCAGGTGGCGGACGTGTACGACCGGTACTTCCGCGCCGCGGTCCACCCGCGCTGGTAGTCCCACCTGGACGTGCGACGGCCCCGGTCAGCGATGCTGACCGGGGCCGTCGTCCGCGCGGATGCGCTACTGCAGCGCGTCGCAGGCGCTCGAGAGACTCGTCCGCAGGTCATCGGGCAACGGCTTGCCCACCTGCGTGGCCAGCTGGTCCGCGCCGGAGCTGATCTGCTGCGCGTACTGCTCTGCGTTGGGCACGCCGCTGTCCTTCGCCTGGGCGGCGAGGTCCCGGTACGCCTGTACGTCCGACTCCTCGACGGAGTCCTTGTCCTTCAGGCCGCACGTGAAGTCACGGACCTTCGCGAGCGTCGCGGCATCGGTTCCGGGGGCTGCGGCGTCGCCGGAGCCGGCGTCGCCCTCTGTGGTCGCCTCGGGCGTGGGGCTCGCGGCCTCGGCGGAAGCGGAGGCAGACGGCGCGGGTGTCGCGGCGTCGTCGGCGGCCGGCGAGCTGCACCCGGCGAGCGCGAGGCCGAGCACGAGGCCCAGCCCGGCGATCCCGACGCGCAGGCGGCGCGTGGTCAGAGGGGTCTGCGGAGAGGTCATGCCCTCACACTATCCAGCGCAGCGGGCCGTTTTTCCACGGGGGCGGAGACTCTGGGGCGCGGATGCGGCGGCGCGTCTGGGGCGCGAGGCCTGCGCGTCAGGTCATGACCGGGACGGGCTCCGTGTCGGGGATGGGTCCCGCGTCGCGGCCGCGGAGATCCGGGCTGTGCCGGTGGAAGACGACGGCGATGGCCGAGCCGACCGCCAGCAGCGCCGCCGCCACGACGAAGGCGCCCTGCGCGCCCTGCCCGTCGATGACGAAGCCGGCCGCGGCCGAGCCGAGCGCGGCGCCGATGAGCTGCCCGGTGCCGACCCAGCCGTAGGCCTCGGCGGTGTCGCTGAAGCGCACCGAGGAGGAGACGACCGCGAAGAGCACCGCGAGGGCCGGCGCGATGCCGACGCCCGCCAGGAAGAGGAACACCGACAGCCAGACGACGTTCATCGAGACGGCGGCGATGGCGGTGCCGGCGAGGATGATCGCCATCCGCCGGGCCATGGCCCACGGGCTGATGGGGATGTGGCCGAGGGCGAGCCCGCCGATGAGCGAGCCGACCGCGAAGATCGCGAGGACGAAGCCCGCCTCGGGGCCGCCGTGCCCGAACACGGCGACGACGCCCGCCTCGATGGCCGCGCACGCCGCGATGAGCAGGAACCCGACGACGGTGCTGAGCAGCACGGGCGGGCGCCCGAGGACCACGCCGAACCGGCGCTTGCTGCGCGGGATGCGGACCCGGCCGAGCTCGGGGGAGGAGATGAACCACGCGCCGCCGCCGACGAGGAAGGCGGCCGCCACGAGGATCCCGGCGCTCGTGTCCACCTGGATCGCGAGGAACGTGGCGATGACCGGGCCGAGCACCCAGATGATCTCCTGCGCCGACGCGTCGAGGGAGAACAGGGGCGTGAGCTGCTTGGAGTTGACCATCTTCGGGTAGATGGTGCGGACCGCCGGCTGCACGGGCGGGTTGGCGAGGCCGGCCACCAGGCCGAGCCCCATGAACGCGAGGACGGACGTGCTCGCGTCGCCGAGGGCCACCGCGACCACCGCGACCGTGCACACGGCCGAGGTGAGGATGAGGACCGGGCGCATGCCCCAGACGCCCATCCACCGGCTCGTGAGGGGGCCGGCGACCGCCTGGCCGATGCTCGTCGCGGCGAGCACGAGGCCGGCGGCGCCGTACGACTCGTGGATCCGCTCGACGTGCATCAGGAACGCCAGCGAGAGCATGCCTCCCGGGAAGCGCGCCACGAGCTGGGCGGCGATGATCCGGCCCACGCCGCGGGTCTTGAGGAGGCTTCCGTACGTGCTCACGAGGGTCAGATCATACCGGCCGGGAGGCCTCCTCCCGCAGCCCCGGGCGCCACCGGACAGCGATGTCGGGGGCGCTCCGTAGCGTGGGGGCTTGTGCACAAGTCCGCGGACTTGTCCACATTCTGTGGATGACACGCCCACTAGATGTGGTGGCTAGGCGATCGCCGTTACCCGCCATATAGTGGCTGTCAGCCGACAGCCGCTATATGACGGGTTCACGGCGCTGGCATTTCAGCGGACCGGAATCAGCACGTCATCGGCTCTATGAACCAGGGCGCACAGCCCCTCCCAGAGGCATGGGCCTCGAGACCGCAAGGAGCAGATGCAGAGTGTCGATCACGGTAGTCAAGAGGGACGGCTCGAAGGAGCCGTACGACGCGAACAGGATCAACCTCGCCATCGAGGACGCGACGCAGGGCCTCGACGAGAACATCGGCTGGGTCACGCAGATCGCCTCCGAGCTGGAGATCACCCTCTTCGACGGGATCACCACGCAGCAGCTGGATGAGGCCGTCATCCAGGTCGCGCTCCAGAACGTGAAGGACGACCCGGCGTTCGACACCGTCGCCGCGCGCCTCCTCCTCAAGACCATCTACAAGCGCGTCCTCGGCGACTACTCCTCGCCCGAGGAGCTCAAGCGCCTCCACGCGGAGCACTTCGCCCGCAACATCCAGCGCGGCGTCGACGAGATGCTCCTCGACTCCCGCCTCGTGCAGCTGTTCGACCTGGAGCGCCTCGCCCAGGCCTTGGAGCCGGCGCACGACGAGCTGCTCAAGTACATCGGCGTCGTCACGCTGAACAACCGCTACGGCATCAAGGGACGCAACGGCGACGCCCTCGAGGTGCCCCAGTACTTCTGGATGCGCATCGCGATGGGCCTCACGCTCAACGAGCAGAACCCGACCGAGACGGCCATCGCCTTCTACGAGAAGATGTCGAAGCTCGAGTACCTCGCTGCCGGCTCCACCCTCGTCAACGCGGGCACCATCTACCCCCAGCTCGCGAACTGCTTCGTCATGGAGATGCAGGACGACATCGAGCACATCGCGAAGACCACGCGCGACGTCATGTGGCTCACCAAGGGCACGGGCGGCATCGGCCTCTCCGTCTCCAAGCTGCGCGCGCAGGGCTCGCCCATCCGCTCGAACAACACCACATCCACGGGCCCGATCCCGTTCATGCACACCATCGACTCGGTGCTCCGCGCGGTCAGCCGCGGCGGCAAGAAGTTCGGCGCCCTCTGCTTCTACATGGAGAACTGGCACCTCGACTTCCCCGAGTTCCTCGACCTGCGCCAGAACTCGGGCGACCCGTACCGCCGCACCCGCACCGCCAACACGGCCGTGTGGATCAGCGACGAGTTCATGAAGCGCGTGCAGAACGACGACGACTGGTACCTCTTCGACCCGCTGGAGGTCGCCGACCTCAACGAGCTCTACGGCAAGGCCTTCTCGGAGCGCTACGCGTTCTACGTCGGCGAGGCCGAGGCCGGGCGCATCCGCATGTTCAAGCGCATCAAGGCGCGCGAGCAGTTCAAGGCGATCCTCATCTCGCTCCAGACCACCAGCCACCCGTGGCTGACCTGGAAGGACACGATCAACAACCGCGCCCTGAACAACAACACGGGCACGATCCACCTCTCGAACCTCTGCACCGAGATCACGCTGCCGCAGGACGAGGACAACGTCTCCGTCTGCAACCTGGCGTCGATCAACCTGTCGCAGCACTTCGCCGACGGGAAGATCGACTTCGCCAAGATCGAGCAGAGCGCGCGCCTCGCGGTGCGCCAGCTCGACAACCTCATCGACATCACGCGCTCCAGCGTGAAGGAGGCGGACTTCTCCAACCAGCAGAACCGCGCGGTGGGCCTCGGCGTCATGGGCTTCACCGACGTCGTGGAGAAGCTTGGGCTTTCGTACGAGTCGGAGGAGTCGTACGACCTCATCGACGAGATCATGGAGCACGTCTCCTACGCGGCCATCGACGAGTCGGCCGATCTGGCGAAGGAGCGCGGCGCGTACCCGAACTTCGAGGGCTCGCGCTGGTCGGAGGGCCTCGTGCCGCTCGACTCGATCGCGCTCATGGAGGCCGACCGCGGCGTGCCCGTCAAGGTCAACCGCACCACGCGCCTCGACTGGGACGCGCTCCGCGCCAAGGTCAAGGGCGGGATGCGCAACGCGACGCTCATGGCGATCGCGCCCACCGCGTCCATCGGCCTCGTCGCCGGCACCACGCCCGGCCTCGACCCGCAGTTCTCGCAGATCTTCAGCCGCTCCACCTCCTCGGGCAAGTTCCTCGAGGTCAACCGGAACCTGGTGAAGGACCTGCAGGAGCTCGGCCTCTGGGAGACGGTGCGCGAGAACATCCTCCGCAGCCAGGGCGACATCCAGAACATCGCCGCCATCCCGGACTCGGTCAAGGCCACGTACCGCACGAGCTTCCAGCTCTCGCCGTACGCGTTCCTCGAGGTCGCGGCGCGTGCGCAGAAGTGGATCGACCAGGCCATCAGCCGCAACATGTACCTCGAGACGCGCGACCTCGGCGACATGATGGACATCTACTTCGCCGGCTGGGAGCGCGGGGTCAAGACCACGTACTACCTGCACATGAAGCCGCGCCACACGGCCGAGCAGTCGACCGTCAAGGTCGACAAGTCGCAGGACGCCGACGGCACCAAGCGCAAGGGCTTCGGCGGATTCGGCGGCGGCGCTCCCGCGGCCGTGCCCGCGTCGGCCGCTCCCGCATCCACCGCGACCGCGGACGCCCCGGCGCCGCAGTCCGCTCCCGCGCCCCGCAAGGGCTTCGGCTTCGGCGGAGTGGGAGGTGCACGCTGATGAACGACGACACGTTCGGCGACTACGTCGTCCCCATGGACCCCATGGACGAGCTCCAGTGCGACTCCTGCCAGTAGGCAGGACCGCCGTCGCGGTGAACGCAGCCGCCCCCACCCGCACGACCCGTAACGCAGCGCGAAAGTAGAGACACCAATGTCGAAGATCCTCGGCACGGGAATCCAGGAGGGCCTCCTCCTCAAGCCCGTCAACTACCAGTGGGCCATGGACCTGTACGACCAGGCCGTCGCCAACACGTGGTTCCCCAACGAGATCCAGCTCGGCGAGGACATCGCGGATTTCAAGAAGATGACGGACGAGGAGCGCCACGCGATCACGTTCCTCATGAGCTACTTCAACCCGAACGAGCTCCTGGTGAACAAGGCGCTCGCGTTCGGCGTCTACCCCTACATCAACGCGCCGGAGTGCCACCTCTACCTGGCGAAGCAGATGTGGGAGGAGGCGAACCACTGCATGTCGTTCGAGTACGTCCTGGAGACGTTCCCGATCGACCGCGAGGCCGCGTACAACTCCCACGTCGACATCCCGTCGATGGCGCGCAAGGAGGAGTTCGAGGTCAAGTTCATCAAGCGCATGACCGAGCAGACCCTCGACATCACCACCACCGAGGGTAAGAAGGACTTCGTCCGGAACCTCGTCGCGTACAACGTGATCCTCGAGGGCATCTGGTTCTACTCGGGCTTCATGGTGTCGCTGTCGTTCCGCCAGCGGAACCTGCTGCGCAACTTCGGCTCGCTCATGGACTGGATCGTGCGCGACGAGTCGCTGCACCTCAAGTTCGGGATCAACCTCATCCTCACGGTGCTCGAGGAGAACCCCGACCTGCAGACGGAGGAGTTCGCCGCCGAGATCAAGCAGATGATCCTCGACGCCGTCGAGATGGAGGAGCAGTACAACCGCGACCTCCTGCCGAACGGCATCCTCGGGCTCAACGCGAACTACATCAACCAGTACGTGAAGTACCTGGCCGACCGCCGCCTCGAGGAGCTCGGCTTCGAGGCCGAGTACAAGGTCTCCAACCCGGCGAAGTGGATGGCGACGGCGAACGACACGCTGCAGCTCGTCAACTTCTTCGAGTCGACCAACACGTCGTACGAGTCGAACGCGTCGGCCACCGTCGGCGCCAAGTAGGACCGCGCGCCGCGGGAGACCGCGGCACCGCACCACCGACGACGCCCGTGCCGCGCATCCACCCGGATGCCGGTGCGGGCGTCGTCATGCTCGCGCCGGCACCGGCCGGGACGGACAGGGAGAGGGAGCATGACCGAGCAGCAGACCGAGGCGCGGCACGTCGCGCGCGACGGACGGGTCTACCGCACCGAGGTGGTCGGCTGGGATGACCCGCGCGGGGCACGGATCCGCGCGGCCATGGAAGCCGAGATGGACGTGCGGTACGAGGGGCGCCATGCGGACGACCCCGACTGGCCCGCGAAGGCGGCGGTGGCGTTCGCGTTCGACCCGGCCGACGTGGAGGCCGTCGTGCTGCTCGTCCTCGACGGCGACGACCGGGACGCGGCGGCGCACGGCGTCATCCGGCACCTCGGCGACGAGCTCGAGCTGAAGAAGGTCGTCGTGGATCCGGCGCACCGCGGCACGGGCCTCTCCCGCGTGCTCATGGCGGAGCTGGAGCGCGTGGCGAGGGAACGCGGCGCGCGTCGGCTGATCCTGCAGACGGGCGACCGGCAGCCCGACGCGATCCAGCTCTACGCGACCGCGGGGTGGCTGCCCATCGACGTGTATCCGCCGTACATCCCGGTCACGAACTCGGTGTGCTTCGAGAAGCCGTTGCGCTGATCCGGCCCGGCGCTGCGAGCATGGGGCGATGGAGATCCTCATCACGCCCGCCGAGCTCGACCATGCCCTGCGCACCCGCGACGACGTGCGCGTGCTCGACGTCCGGTGGTCGCTCGGCGGCCCTCCCGGCCGGCCGCTGCACGAGGCCGCGCACATCCCCGGTGCCGTGTACGCCGACCTCGACACCGAGCTGTCGCGACACGGCGCTCCCGAGGAGGGTCGGCACCCGCTGCCCGCGACGGCCGACCTCGAGCGGGCGGCGCGCGCCTGGGGGATCCGGCAGGGCGACACGGTCGTCGTGCACGACGGGGGAGGCAACACGGCGGCCGCGCGCGCGTGGTGGCTGCTGCGGGACGCGGGGATCCGGGACGTGCGGATCCTCGACGGCGCGCTGCCCGCCTGGGTCGCAGCGGGGCTGCCGCTGGCGACGGGATCCGTCGTGCCCGAGCGGGGCGACGTGACGCTCACCCGCGGCGCTCTGCCCATCCTCGACGAGGACGCCGCCGCCGAGATCGCGCGCACGGGGACGCTCCTCGACGCGCGCGCGGGGGAGCGGTACCGCGGCGAGGTAGAGCCCGTGGATCCCCGGGCCGGCCACATCCCGGGCGCCGTGAGCGCGCCGACGGCCGGGAACATAGACGCGGACGGCGCCTTCCTCCCGGCCGACGTCCTCCGGGCGAGGTACGCCGCCCTCGGGATCCGGCCGGGTGACGCCGTCGGCGTCTACTGCGGCTCGGGCGTCACGGCCGCGCACGAGATCGCGGCGCTCGCCATCGCGGGCATCGACGCGGCGCTGTACCCGGGATCCTGGTCGGCGTGGGCGAACCGGCCGGAGCTGCCCGCGGCGACGGGGGCGGCGCCGGGCCGCGACTGACGACCCCGCCAGCAGACCCCGCCAGCAGACCCGTCAGCCGAGCCGGCCGTCGGCGAGCGTGAGCACCCGATCGGCGCGATCGGCCGCCCTCGCGCTGTGCGTGATGAGCAGGATCGCGACCCCCGTGCGCGTGCGCGCCTCGTCGAGGGCGTCGAGCGCCATCCGTTCGGCGGCGGCGTCGAGGGACGCGGTGATCTCGTCGCACACCAGCAGCGCCGGTGCGGCGGCCATCGCCCGGGCGATCGCGACGCGCTGGCGCTGACCGCCGCTCAGCTCGTGCGGCCGGCGTTCGAGGAGGCGCGGATCCAGCCCGAAGCGCGCCAGCAGCTCGGCGGGATCGGCGGCCGGGCACCCCCGGCGGACGGCGGCGCGACCCGCTCGCCCGATGGTCGCGCGGACCGTCTCGCCCGGGTGCAGCGCGGCGCGCGAATCCTGGAGCACCAGCCCCACGAGCGGCTTCTCGGACCGGGAGCGGTCGTCGCCCGCCCACGGGATGCGGGTGCCCGCCAGGTCGAGCGCGCCGCGCTCGGGCACGAGGAGGCCGGCGACCGCCCGGCCGATGCTCGTCTTCCCGGACCCGGATCGGCCGCGGAGGGCGAGGATCCCGCCGGGCGGGATGCGGAAGGACGCCGCATCGACCACCGCGTGCGCGCCGAAGCGGATGCGGAGATCCGAGACCTCCACGACGGGTGCGACCGGCCGGGCGAGGTCCATTCCGGCGGGCGGGACCGGTGCGGCCGCGCGCGCCTCGGCGGTCACCGGACCGCGGGCGCGCGGAGGCGGCGCGGCGGTCGGCGCCGGGCCGGGTCCCCCCGCCCCGTCGCGCAGGGTGACGACGCGTGCGCCGGTGCGCGCGAGCACGTCGGGCGCATGGCTCGCGAGGACGACGGCCGGGAGCCACGGGAGGCGGGCGACGTGCCGCGCGACCAGGTCGGCGGTCTCGGCGTCCAGGGCGCTCGTCGGCTCGTCGAGGAGGACCACCGCGGGACGGCCGGCGAGGAGCGCCGCCAGGATCACGCGCTGCGCCTGGCCGCCGGAGAGCTCGGATCCGCGGCGACCCAGCAGCGCGGGGTCGAGGTGCGCGTCGCGCGCGGCCTCGAGCGCGAGCCGGCCCAGGTCCGCGCGGCCGGGGCGGACGGCGGACCGCCGAGCCGCCTGGCGGATGTGATGGAGCGCGGTGCGCGCGGGATCGAGGGCGCTCGCGGGATCCTGCGGCACGTGCCGGACGACCCGTCCGCGGAGGAGGCGGCGGCCGGCCTCGGTGAGGGGATCCACGCCGTGGACGCGGACGCTCCCCGCGACGACCCGGGTCCCGGGGGAGAGGTGCCCGACGAGCGCGTGCAGGAGGGTCGACTTGCCGCTGCCGGACGGCCCGGACAGCCCGACGACCTCGCCGGACGCGACGCGGAGGTCGATCCGGTCGAGGAGCGTCGGCGCGGTGCCGCTCGCGTCGGCCGCGCCGCGGATCACGAGGCCGCTGACCTCGATGGCGGGGCTCACCGGCCTGCCTCCCGTCGCCGGCCGGACGCGTCCACCGCGAGCGTGACGCCGAGCGAGACCGCCACCAGGAGGCCCGCAGGCACGAGGGTCGCGAGCGGGTTCGCGCGGATGCCGACCACGTCCTCCCGGACCATCCGCCCCCAATCGGCCGCGGGCGCGCTCGCGCCGATGCCGAGGAACCCGGCCGCCGCGGCGAGCTGGAGCGCGGCGATGAAGCGGAGGCCCGCGTCCGCCAGGGCGACGGATCGGATGCCGGGGAGGATGTCGTGCCGCAGCCGGCTGCCGAGCCCGTCGCCGCGCGCGCGGGCGATGACGACGTGGTCGGCCGCCGCGACGATGCGCGTCTGCTGCCGGATGACGCGCACGGAGAAGGGGGCGCTCACGAGGGCGATGGCGGCGACGATCACCGCGGGCTGGCCCGGGGCGCCCGCGGCGAGCACGAGCAGGACCAGCAGCGCGGGCAGGGCGGCGACGGCGTCGACGACGCGTACCGCCGCGGCGGCCAGGCGGGACGGGCGGAGTCCCGCCCAGATCCCGAGCGCGAGCCCCGCGGCGCTCGCGACCAGGGTCGCGGCGACGGCCTCGAGCACGAGTCCGCGACCCCCCGCCGCGACGCGCGCGAGCAGGTCGCGTCCGAGCAGCTCCGTGCCGAGCGGGTGCGCGGCGTCCGGGGCCGCGAACGGGCGGCCCACGACCTCGTCCGGCGGGCCGAGCGGCAGGAGCGGTCCGAGCAGGGCGGCGGCGACGACGCCCGCGGCGAGGGTCAGGGCGAGCATCCGGAACCCGGCACGGGCGCGGGGGCCGAGGGGGGCGTCGCTCATCCGCGGACCGACTCGGCGCCCCGGCGGCGTCGGAGGAGGGCGGCGCCGATGTCGCCCGCCAGCAGGATGGCGAGGGCCGTGCCGCCGAGCGTCAGCGCGACCGCCTGCACCACGGGCAGGTCCCGCGCGGACACGGCGCGCGTGAGCTCCAGGCCGATGCCCGGGACGCCGAGCAGCGTCTCCACGACGATCCCGCCGCCGAGCAGCCCGGCGGCCACCAGCGCGAGCGACTGCAGGGCCGGAGCCGCCGCGTTCGGGAGGACGTGGACGAGCGCGAGGCGGAGACCGCGGATCCCGTTGATGCGCGCGTGCTCGATGAACGGCGCGCGCATCACGTCGACGACGGCCGCGCGCAGCATCCGCGCGGCCGGGCCCGCCCCGGCGAGGGCGAGCGTCGCGACCGGCAGCACGAGCGCCTCCGGGTGCTGCCACGCGGCATCGCCCAGCGGGAGGAGCGCGACGGCCGGGAGCACCGGCACGAGCGAGGTGAACAGCACGAGGAGCGCGACGGCCACGAGGAAGTCCGGGGTCGCCATCATCACCACCGTGAGGGAGGTGAGCGCCCGGTCGGCCGCGCTGTCCTCCCGCATGCCCGACGCGAGGCCGAGGCCGGTCGCGGCCACGGCGATCACCGCGACCGCGAGCGCCGTGATCGTCAGCGTGTCGGCGAGGCGCGCGACGAGGAGCGGGGCGATCTCGCGTCCGGAGACGAGGGATCGGCCGAGGTCGCCGTGCAGGGCGCCGGCGGCCCAGGCCAGGTACCTCTCCGCCACGGGGCGGTCGAGGCCCAGGTCCGTGCGCAGGGCGTCGCGCTCCGCCGCGGTCGCGCCGCTGCCCGCGAGGGCGCCCGCGGCGTCGCCGGGCAGCGCGGACGCGCTCGCGAACACGACGACCGAGAGCGCGACGAGGGTCACGAGCGCGGCGCCGCAGCGCCCGGCGATCCACCGGCCGAGCGGCGCCGCGGAGCTCACCTGGCCGCGACCGTCGCCCGCGACAGGTCGGGGAACTGCAGCTCGCGGACGCCGCCGACCCCGTCGGACTGCGCGCTGATCGAGGGCACGAACACCGGCGCGATCGTGTAGCCCTTCGCCCAGATGATCTGCTGCGCCTGGTGCGACGCGGCGAGCCGGGCCTCCGGGGTGGCGGCGCTGCGGGCCTCGGCGACGAGCGCGTCCGCCTCGGGGAGCGCTCCGGGCACGTGGTTCGGCTCGAAGAGCGCCGGCGGCGTGTACCCGGCCGCGAACGGCAGCTTCTGGTACGCGGCGTAGTCGGCGTAGAGCTGGCCGGCCGGCAGCTCGGAGAGGGTCGCGTCGACGCCGATCGCGCGGAGGTCCTGCACGATCAGGGTCGCGGTCTCGACCATGCCGGGCAGCTCGGGGCCCGCCGTGAGCGTCACGGCCATGCCGCTCTGTCCGGCCTCGGCGAGCAGCGCCTTCGCCCGATCCGGGTCGTGCTCGCGCACGGGCAGCGTCGTGTCGTAGCTCGGGAAGCCGAGCCCGGGGACGTCGTCACCCGCGAACGCGTGGCCGAAGTAGACGGTGTCGACGATCTGCTGGCGGTCGATCGCGAGCTTGAACGCCTCCCGCACGCGCTCGTCGGCGAAGGGGGCGAAGGACGGGTTCATCAGGAACTGCAGGGAGGAGGCGTACGGCAGCTCGCTCGTGGAGACGGTGATCCCCTGCGCTCCCGTGAGCTCCTGCGCCTGCGCCGGGGCGAGCCCGCTCGCGTAGTCGACCTGGCCCTGGCGCAGCGCGTCCTCGCGGGCGGTCGGGTCGGAGATGGACAGCAGCTCGATGGAGTCGAGCGTCGGTCCGGTGCCGAGGGCGGTGCCGTAGAAGGTCGGGTTGCGGGTGAGGACCGTGCTCTGGCCGGGCTCGAATCCGCTGATGGTGAACGGCCCCGAGGACGGCGTCGTCTCGGTGAACTCCGTGGTGCCGTCCTTGATGGCGAGCATGCTCTGGCAGATGAGCTGGCGCCCGTCGGCGACCGGGTGCCGCGTCGGCAGCGTGACGGTGAGGTCATCGACGGCCGTGGCGGCGTCGACGTCGAGGTCGCGCGCGACGATCTGCGTGAAGGGCAGGCCGTGCAGCAGCCCGGGGGCGCGGAGCGAGTAGATGACGTCCGCGGCGGTGAGCGTGGATCCGTCGGTGAACGGCACGTCGGGCCGCACGTGCAGCGTGTACGAGGAGAGGTCGGGGCTCACGTCGATGGAGGAGAGGGCGCCGTAGGAGACGCCGTCGGCCGCCGACGCGTCGATCTCGCAGAAGGGCGCGTGGACCAGCCGCGCGCGCACGTAGTCGAGCGCGGTCGGGCCGACCAGGTAGTCGAGGGTCTCGGCCGCGCCGCCGCCGGGGAAGGCCGCGCGGAGCGTGCCGCCGGTCGCGGCGGCGTCCGCGGTGGCGGGCGCGGACGGCGCGCAGCCGGACGCTCCCGCCGTGATCGCGAGGGCGAGCAGAGCCGCGGTGATCGCGGGATGCCTCCTGGGGAGCGTGGTCATGGGATCCTCCGTGCAGCTGCGTGGGGATCCGCGCGACGGCGCGGATCGAGACGCAGGCTAGCCGCTTATCGAGAATCATTCTCAGGAAGTTCCACATGCCCACCTGAGGACCCGCATGGTCCCGCCCGGGTCAGCGACCGGCGCCGAGGTGCGCGCGCCAGGATCCGCCGTCGGTGATGTCCGGGGCGCCCGCGATCGCGGCGGGCTCGCAGAGGAAGCCGAGCACCTCGGATCCGTCGGCCAGCGCCACCTTCCCGACCACCATGGGGCGCGCGAGCTGCGTGACGAAGTCGGCCACGCGGCCCGACGGGATCGCCCACAGCTCCCCGGTGATGGACGCGCCGCCCGACTCCGTGGCGACGAGACCCGGCTTGGGCGGCACGGTGGCGAGCGCGTGGAGGCGGTAGGCGGGCGCGGTGACCGCATCGCCGAGCAGCCGGGCGCCGAGCGCGGTGAGCTGCCCGTTGAGGGGCTGCCCGACCATGTGCGCGCCGAACACGGCGATCGGCGTGGCAGCGGGGCCCCACGACGGCGCCGGCGTGCGCGGCTGGTCCGGCGACGTGCCGACCGCGCGCTGCAGCCGGTCCGCGGCGTCGACGAGCGCGGCATCCGAGAACGCCGGGCCGACCAGTGTCACGCCGAAGGGCCGGCCGTCGGCGTCGGGCCCGGGCACCGCGATCGCGGCCAGGTCGAGGAGGTTCACGAAGTTCGTGTAGGTGCCGACCCAGGAGTTCACGCCGATCGGATCGGCCGCGACCTCGGCCCGCGACGGATGCCCGGGCGCGGTGGGCAGCAGGAGCGCGTCCACGTCGGCGAGGATGCGTCGGGCGTCCAGGCGGTGGCGGCGGAGGGCCTGCTGGTCGGCGACGAGCTCGACGGCCGTCTTCGCGGCGCCGGATCCGATGATGCGGGCCACCGACGGATCCGCGCCCGCGGGCGACCCGGCGAGCAGGTGCCCGACGGCCTGGGTGCGCTCGGCCACGAGGGCGCCGTCGTAGAGGAGGGCGGCGGCCGCGAGCAGCGGGGAGATGTCGACCTCGACGATCTCCACGCCGGCATCCGCGAGCATCGCCACCGTCCGGTCGAAGGCCCTCCGCCATGCCGGCGACATGGGCGTGAGGTCCGCGTCGCCCGGCACGGCGAGGCGGAGGGCGGGGGCCGCGCTCAGCGGGGCGTCGGCGGGCCAGGGGCGGCTGGCCGGATCCGCCTCGTCGACGCCCGCCATCACCCCGGCCACGCGCTCGGCCAGGGCGAGGGTGCGCGCGAAGACGGTCACGGTGTCGTAGGAGGGCGCGGCGGGCACGACGCCGCGGGCGGGCAGGAGGCCGAGGGTGGGCTTGATCCCCACGAGCCGGTTGAAGGCGGCGGGCACGCGCCCGGATCCGGCGGTGTCGGTGCCGAGCGCCGCGTCCACGATGCCGAGCGCCACCGCGACCGCGGAGCCCGAGCTGGATCCGCCGGACACGAGCTCGGGATCGGCCGCTCCCCGCACCTCGCCGTAGGGGCTGCGCGTCCCCACGAGCCCGGTGGCGAGCTGGTCGAGGTTGGTCTTGCCGATGACCACGGCGCCCGCCGCCTCGAGGCGGGCCACGACCGTGGCGCTCTCCTGGGGCTCGTAGGCGCTGGCGGGCAGGGCCGCGGTCGTCGGGAACCCGGCGGCGTCGATGTTGTCCTTGACGGCGACCACCAGGCCCGCGAGCGGCAGCGCCCCGGCCCCCTGCTCGACGAGGGCCCGGGCGACGCCGGCCGCGACGGCGACGGCCTCCTCCTCCGTGCGGAGCGCGATCCACACCTCCGGCCGGTCCGCCTCCGCGATGCGCCGGTAGGCGGCGCGGACGCGGGCGACCGGATCCGGTGCCCCCGCGGGGTCGGCGGGATGCGCGAGGGGAGCTGTCGGGGACGATGCGGTCATGCGGGGTCTCTCCGTTCGGGGTGCGGCGGTCGGGGCGCGGCGGCGATGGCGGGGCGGCGCGCGGACGGGCGGCTCCATCTTCCCCGCCCGAGAGGGAGGGGCGCGGAGCCGGCGGCGCGCGTCGCATCGCGGAGACGGGACCGGATCCGCCGCGTCAGCCCGCGAGCACCTTGCGGATCCGCTGCAGCGACACGGGCTCGGCCGTCGGCAGGTGCTGGGCGAACAGGCTGAGGCGCAGCTCCTCGAGCATCCATCTGGCGTGCACGAGCGACTCGGGAGCGTGCGGCGCGGACGGGATGACGCCGCCGGCCTCGCGGTAGAGGTCGGTCGCCTTCTGCACCTCGGTCATCCACGCGCGGTCGCGCGCCGGCTGGTCGGGGAGGCGCTGCACGCGGTGGGTGAGGCCGGACAGGTACGCGGGCAGGCGCTGGAGCCGGGCGAGACCGGTCGCCGAGACGAAGCCCGGGTGCACGAGCCCCGCGAGCTGCTCGCGCGCGTCGGTGAGCGCGCCGATCAGCTGCATGCTCGTGGCCTGCTTGATCGCCCGCTCGGCGTCGCGCGCGCCCGTGAGCACGCGGTTGACGAGAGCGACCGTGTCGAACATGGAGTCCATGACGACACCGGACACGCGGTCGCGCGCCGTCTCGAACAGCTCCTTGGAGTAGATGGCGCCGCCCGAGGCCACGCGCTCGAGCACCTGGTCGATGCAGGCGAGCAGGCAGTCGTCGAAGAGCGCCTGCACGTTCGGGTAGGGGCTGGTCGCGAGCATCAGCTTCTCCTGGCTCGTGAGGTGCTGCTTCACGTAGGCCGAGGGGTTCGCGATGGCGAGCACGAGCAGGCGCCGCACGCCGCCGGGCATGGCGCGCGCCTGGTCCTCGGCGGTCGCCATGAGGCGGATCGCGACGGTGGATCCCTCGTCGACGAGGGCGGGGTACGCGCGGATCACGTGCCGGCTGTCGCCCGTGCCGCCCTGCGCGGTGTCGACGAAGCGCGGCAGCTCGTCGAGGTCCCACGTGGTGAGGCCCGTGCGCTCCATGCCGCGGGTCGCGCCGCCGGAGGCGCCCGCGACGCGCTCGACGGGACGCGCGGTGGCCCGGGCGACGCTGTCGCGGGCGCGGCGGGAGAGGCGCGCCTGCAGCTCGGTGAGGTCGCGGCCGGCGGCGACCTCGCGGCCGCGCTCGTCGACCACGCGGAACGCCATCCGGAGGTGGGCGGGGATCCGGTCCAGGTCGAAGTCGTCGTCGGCGACCCGCACGTGCGCCTTCCGCATGATGAGGCCGGCGATGGTGGTGGTGAAGGCCACGGGGTGCTGCGGATCCGGCTCGGGCAGCCCCTCGAGGAGCCGGTCGGCCCAGTCGGCGGCGGGCACCACGTTCTTGCGGAGCGCCTTCGGGAGGGCCTTGATCATGGCGGTGACGAGATCGCGCCGCATGCCCGGCACCTGCCAGTCGAAGCCGGCGGGGCTGAGGCGCGCGAGGAGCGCGAGCGGCACCTGCACGGTCACGCCGTCGTCGGGCGCGCCGGGCTCGAAGCGGTAGGTGAGGGAGAGGCGCTGGTCGCCCTGCTGCCAGGTGGGCGGGAACGCGGCCTCGTCGACGTCGACGGCGTCCTCGGCGAGCAGCTCCTCGGCGGTCATGGTGAGGAACTCGGGCGTCTCCTGGCGCTGCTTCTTCCACCAGCCCTCGAAGGCGCGGGTGGAGGCGACGTCGCGCGGGATCCGCTTGTCGTAGAACTCGAAGACGGCCTCGTCGTCGTGGAGGATGTCGCGGCGACGCGTGCGCTCCTCCACCTCGGCGAGCTCCTCGCGGAGCTTCCGGTTCGCGCGGTCGAACGCCTGCTGCGACTCCCAGTCGCCCTCGACGAGCGCGTGCCGGATGAAGAGCTCGCGCGCGTACGCCGGGTCGATGCGGGAGAACTGCACGCGGCGCTTGAGCACGATCGGCACGCCGTACAGCGTCACGCGCTCCCAGGCGACGGTCGCGCCCTGCTTCTTCTCCCAGTGCGGCTCGCTGTGGGTGCGCTTCACGAGGGAGCCCGCGATCGGCTCGGCCCACGCCGGGTCGATCGCCGCGTTCGTGCGCGCGAACAGGCGGCTGGTCTCCACGAGCTCGGCGCTCATGATCGCGTCGGGCTGCTTCTTCGCGAGCGCGGATCCGGGGAACACCACGAACCGCGACTGGCGCGCGCCGACGTAGTCCTTCTTCTGCGCGTCCTTCAGCCCGATGTGGGAGAGGAGGCCCGCGAGCAGCGACCTGTGGATCCCGTCCGGATCGGCCTTCGGCTCGTTCATCTGCAGGTCGAGCGGGCGGGCGAGCTGGCGCAGCTGCCGGAACACGTCCTTCCACTCGCGCACGCGCACGTAGTTGAGGAACTCGGCCTTGCACATGCGGCGGAACGCGCTCGAGGAGAGCTCGGACTCCTTCTCCTCCAGGTGGTTCCAGAGGTTGAGGAGCGTGATGAAGTCGCTCGCCGGATCCACGAAGCGCGCGTGCTGCTGGTCGGCCTGCGGGCGCTTCTCGAGCGGGCGCTCGCGCACGTCCTGGATGGTGAGGCCGGCCACGATGATCATGACCTCGCGGCTCACGCCGTGCTTGCGCGACTCGACGACCATGCGCGCGAACCGCGGGTCGATGGGCAGGCGCGACAGGTCGCGGCCCACCTTGGTGAGGGCAGGCGTGCCATCGGGGGAGCGGACGACCGCGCCGAGCTCGGTGAGCAGGTCCACGCCGTCCTTGATGCCGCGCGAGTCCGGAGGCTGGAGGAACGGGAACGCGGCGATGTCGCCGAGGCCGAGCGACACCATCTGCAGGATGACGGCCGCGAGGTTCGTGCGCAGGATCTCGGGCTCCGTGAACTCGGGCCGGCGGAGGAAGTCCTCCTCCGAGTAGAGGCGGATCGCGATGCCGTCGCTCGTGCGGCCGGAGCGGCCCGAGCGCTGGTTGGCGGACGCCTGCGAGATCGCCTCGATGGGGAGGCGCTGCACCTTCGAGCGCACGGAGTAGCGGGAGATGCGCGCGGTGCCGGCGTCGATCACGTACTTGATGCCGGGCACCGTGAGGCTCGTCTCGGCGACGTTGGTGGCGAGCACGATGCGGCGGCGCACGCCGGCCTGCGTCGACGCCTGGAAGACGCGGTGCTGGTCCGCCGACGAGAGGCGGCCGTAGAGCGGCAGCACCTCGGTGTGCGGGAGGTTCCGGCTGCGGATCGCGTCCTCGGCGTCGCGGATCTCGTTCTCGCCGCTGAGGAACACGAGCACGTCGCCCGACGTCTCGCCCGCCAGCTCGTCGAGCGCCGCGTTGATCCCCTCGAGGAAGTCGCGATCGTCGGCCGGGCGCTCCATCGGCGCGTCGGCGAGGTCGTCGTCCTCGCCCGCGACGGCGGCCTCGGCGACGAGCGGGCGGTACCGGATCTCCACCGGGTACGTGCGCCCGGAGACCTCCACGATGGGCGCGTCGCCGAAGTGCCGCGAGAAGCTCTGCGGGTCGATCGTGGCCGACGTGATGATGAGCTTCAGATCCGGCCGGCGCGGCAGCAGCTGCTTGAGGTAGCCGAGCAGGAAGTCGATGTTGAGGCTGCGCTCGTGGGCCTCGTCGATGATGATCGTGTCGTACTTCCTCAGCAGCCGGTCGCGCTGGAGCTCGTTGAGCAGGATCCCGTCGGTCATCAGCTTGATGCGGGTGTCGGCCGAGACCTTGTCGGTGAAGCGCACCTGGTAGCCGACGAGCTGGCCCACCTCGCCGCCGAGCTCCTCCGCGATGCGCTCCGAGATGGTGCGCGCGGCGAGCCGGCGCGGCTGCGTGTGGCCGATGCTCTCGCGGCCGAGCTCGAGGCAGATCTTCGGCAGCTGCGTGGTCTTGCCGGAGCCCGTGGCGCCCGCGACGATGACGACCTGGTTGTCGCGGATGGCGTCGGCGATCTCGTCCCGCATCCGGCTGACGGGGAGCTCGGGCGGGTACGCGATGCTGAATTCCATGCTGGGGTCAGTCTATCCGCGGGCCGTCGGGCCCCCCCCCGGGGCGGGTGCCGGTGGATATCGTCGAGAGAAGGCGCCGGCCACACCGGCGCGCGGGCGGCACCGCCTCCCGAGTCGACGACGACCGACGGGATCCACCCATGAGCTCCGACACGCCCCTCCAGCCCGAGCACGAGCAGCCCCACGGCGGGTTCTCCACCGTCTCGGTCGCCGCGATCCTCGCCGAGTCCGCCGAGCGGCACGCCGATCGCGTCGCCGTGGTGGTGGGCGACGTCTCCACCACGTACCGCGAGCTCTGGGACGAGACCCGCGCCTACGCCGGCGCGCTCGCCGGCCAGGGCGTGGGGGAGGGCACGCGCGTCGCGATGCTCATCCCGAACGTGGCCGACTTCCCCCGCGTCTACTACGCGGTGCTCGCGCTCGGCGGCGTGGTCGTGCCCGTGCACGCGCTGCTGAAGGCCGAGGAGATCGCGTACGTGCTGCGCGACTCGGGATCCGCGCTGCTGGTCTGCGCGGGCCCGCTGCTCGAGCAGGGCGCCAAGGGCGCGGCGCTCGCCGAGGTGCCCGTGATCAGCGTGCTCGTGCCGGCATCCACCGAGGGCGGGCCCGACCGGCTCGAGGAGCTCGCGCGGGCCGCGACGCCCATCCGCACCTACGTGCCGCGCCGGCCGTCCGACACCGCGACGATCCTCTACACCTCCGGCACCACGGGCCAGCCGAAGGGGGCCGAGGGCTCCCACCTCGCGCTCGTGATGCAGGTCGACGTCGTCCTCCTCGACACCTTCGACCTGCGCGCGGGCGACCGGATCCTCGGCTGCCTGCCCCTGTTCCACACCTTCGGCCAGACCTGCACCATGAACGCGTCGTTCCGGGCCGGCGCCACGATCGTGATGGTGCCCCGCTTCGACGGCGACACCGCGCTCGCGCTCATGGTCGAGCACGACACCCAGGTCTTCATGGGCGTGCCGACCATGTACTTCGCGCTGCTGGCGGCCGCCGCCCGGAACCCCGCGCGCCCGGCCCTGCGCTACGCGGTCTCGGGCGGCGCGGCGCTGCCGGTGGCCGTGATCGAGGCCTTCCGCGAGGCCTTCGCCGCGGAGATCCACGAGGGCTACGGCCTCACGGAGACGTCGCCCGTCGCGTCGTTCAACCACGTCGGCGTCCCGGCGCGGCCCGGGACGGTGGGCAAGCCCATCTGGGGCGTGCAGATCGAGATCGCCGACCCGGAGCACGAGGACCGCGTCGTGCTGCTGGAGCGCGGCGTCCTCGGCGAGATCGTGATCCGCGGCCACAACCTCATGAACGGGTACCTGCACCGCCCCGAGGACACCGCGCGCGCGGTCGTCGACGGCTGGTTCCGCTCGGGCGACCTCGGCACCATCGACGACGAGGGCTACATCCGCGTCGTCGACCGGACGAAGGACATGATCCTGCGCAACGGCTACAACGTGTACCCGCGCGAGGTCGAGGAGGTGCTGGCGCGGCACGAGGCCGTCGCGCAGTGCGCCGTGTTCGGCGTGCCGCACGAGGAGCACGGGCAGGAGATCGTCGCCGCGATCGTGGCGAAGGCGGACGCCACCGTCGACGCCGCGGAGGTGGTCGCGTACATGAAGGAGCGGATCGCGTCCTACAAGTACCCGCGCCGGGTCGAGGTGGTCGAGGCGCTGCCGCTCGGGCCGAGCGGGAAGATCCTCAAGCGGGCGCTCGTCGAGCGGTTCGGGGCGTGAGCGGCGCCCTCCGCACCCCCATCCCGTCGGTCGCGATGGGTGACGGCGTCCCGATCCCGCAGTTCGGCGTCGGCACGTACAAGGTGCCGGACGGAGACGCCGAGCGGATCGTCGCCGAGGCGCTCGAGGTCGGCTACCGGCACATCGACACCGCGGCGATGTACGGCAACGAGGAGGGCGTCGGGCGGGCGATCCGCGCGTCCGGCATCCCGCGCGACGAGCTGTTCGTCACCACCAAGGTCTGGAACGACGACCACGGCCGGGACCGGGCGCGCGACGCGATGCACCGGAGCCTCGAGCGGCTGGGCCTGCCGACGGTGGACCTCATCCTCATCCACTGGCCGGCAGCCGAGCGCGGCCTCTACGTCGAGACCTGGGAGGCGCTCGTCGCGGCCCGCGACGAGGGGCTGACCCGCTCCATCGGCGTCTCCAACTTCCTCGTGCCGCACCTCGAGGCGCTGGATGCAGCCGGCCTGCCCGCGCCCGCGGTCGACCAGATCGAGCTGCACCCGCGGCACCAGCAGCGCGCGACGACGGAGCACCTCGCCGCGCACGGGATCACCGTGCAGGCGTGGAGCCCGCTCGCGCGCGGCGCCGTCGCCGACGCCCCCGTGGTGCGCGGCGCCGCCCGGGCCCACGGCAAGACGGACGCGCAGGTCGTGCTGCGCTGGCACATTCAGCGCGGCACGGTCGTCTTCCCGAAGACCACGCGGCGCGAGCGGCTCATCGAGAACGCCGACGTCTTCGACTTCGCGCTGACCGACGAGGAGATGGCCGGGATCACCGCGCTCGAGGCCGCGGGACGCGTCGGCAGCCACCCCGACCAGGTGGTCTGAGCGGGCCGCTCCCAGCGGCACGGACGCGTCATCCCGGCCGGGTACCGTGTCCGTCATGTCCCAGCACCGCATCCGCACGCGCCTCAAGTCCGTGGTCTCCCGGGGCGTCGCGCCCCTCGGCGGCGGGCACGCGGGCGGCGCGGCGCGGGCCCGGGCCGAACGGGAGGATCCGGCGGAGCCCACCGGTGCGCGCCGCCCGAGCCTCGTCGACAACGGCGTGTACGTCGACGGCTGCCGCGTCGCCTCGCCCGCCACGCTCGCGGACACCTTCCGCGAGCTCGACGAGCGGCCCGAGGCCATGGCGTGGATCGGCCTCTACCGCCCCACGGTCGAGGAGCTGCAGGCGCTCGCCGAGGAGTTCGACCTGCACGAGCTGGCGGTGGAGGACGCGGTCCAGGCCCACCAGCGCCCCAAGACCGAGCGCTACAGCTCCACCCTCTTCACGGTGCTGCGCGCCGCCCGCTACGTGGACGACCGCGAGGAGGTGGAGTTCGGCGAGCTGCACGTGTTCCTCGGCCGCAACTTCGTGATCACCGTCCGGCACGCCGAGTCGCCCGACCTCTCGGCCATCCGCACGCGCATGCAGGAGCGGCCCGAGCTGCTCACCCACGGCCCGCAGTCGGTGCTCTACGCGATCCTCGACGCCGTGGTCGACGGGTACGCGCCCGTCGTCACGGGCCTCGCCAACGACATCGACGAGATCGAGGACCAGGTGTTCGACGGGGATCCGGCCGTGTCCCGCCGCATCTACGAGCTGTCCCGCGAGGTCATCGACTTCCAGCGCGCGGTGCGCCCGCTCGGCGGCATGCTGCAGCAGCTGCAGGCGGGATCCGGCAAGTACGAGGTGAGCGAGGACCTCCAGCAGGCGCTCCGCGACGTGGCCGACCACGTCATCGTCGTGAACGAGCGCGTGGAGGAGTTCCGCGTGCTGCTGCGCGACATCCTCACCGTGAACTCGACGCTCGTCGGCCAGCGCCAGAACGAGGAGATGCGCGAGCTGAGCGAGTCGAGCAACCGGCAGAGCGTGGAGACCCGCAAGATCTCCGGCTGGGCGGCCATCCTCTTCGCGCCCACGCTCGTCTCGAGCGTCTACGGCATGAACTTCGACATCATGCCGGAGCTGCACTGGGACTGGGGCTACCCCTTCTCCCTCGTGCTGATGCTCGGCGTGAGCGGCGTGCTCTACGGGATCTTCCGCAAGCGCGACTGGATCTGACGCCCGGCTTCTCGCCTCGTCCCGTCGCGCGCCCGCGCGTAGCGTGGACGCATGCCCAACCGCCTCGCCGACGCCGTCAGCCCGTACCTCCAGAGCCACGCGGACAACCCGGTCGACTGGCGGCCGTGGGGCGAGGAGGCGTTCGCGGAGGCCCGCCGCCGCGACGTGCCCGTGCTCGTCTCGGTCGGCTACTCGACCTGCCACTGGTGCCACGTCATGGCGCGCGAGACGTTCTCCGATCCGGCGCTCGCCTCGCGTCTCAATGACGGGTTCGTCGCGATCAAGGTCGACCGCGAGGAGCACCCCGAGGTGGATGCGGCGCTGATCACCGCGGCCGGCGCCTTCACGGATCAGCTCGGCTGGCCGCTCAACGTCTTCACGACGCCCGAGGGTCGCACCTTCCACGCGGGCACCTACTCGCCGCCCGAGCCGCGCGCCGGGCACCCCTCGTTCCGGCAGGTGCTCGACGCCGTGGCCGACGCCTGGACCACCCGGCGCGACCAGGTCGAGCAGGGCGCGGGGCAGCTGAGCGCCGCGATCCGGGATGCCTCGGCACGCGGATCCGTCGCCTCGCCCCTGCCCGACGCCGCCGCCCTCGACCGGGTCGCCGCCGAGCTCGCCGGCTTCGAGGACCCCGAGCACGGCGGGTTCGGATCCGCCCCCAAGTTCCCCGTCGCACCCGTGGTGCTGCTGCTCGACACGCTCGTGACCTCGGGAGCGCTCGCGGCCGAGCGCGCCGCGGCGACCGGCGCGCTCGTGCGTCGCAGCCTCGACGCGATGGCCGGATCCGACCTGCGCGATCCGGTCGAGGGCGGCTTCTTCCGCTACTCCACGCGCCGCGACTGGTCCGAGCCGCACTACGAGCGGATGCTCTACGACAACGCGCTGCTGCTCGACGCGTACGCGCGCGCCGGCGACGCGGAGGTCGCGGCGGGCATCGCGGCGTTCCTCACCGGCACGCTGCGGCGGCCGTCCGGCGGGTTCGCATCGGCGCAGGACTCGGAGAGCACGGTGGGCGGGCGCCGCGTCGAGGGCGGGTACTACGCGCTCGACGCCGCCGGGCGCGCGGCCGAGGAGCCGCCGGCGGTCGACGGCAAGGTGCTCACCGGGTGGAACGGGCTCGCGATCGGCGCGCTCTCGCGGGCGGGCCGCGCGTCCGGCCGGCCCGCGTGGATCGCCGCCGCCCGCGCCGCCGCCGACATGCTGCTCGCGGAGCACGTCCGCGCAGACGGATCGCTCGTGCGGGCGTCCATCGACGGCCGGGTCTCGCCCGCGGTCGCGACGCTCGAGGACCACGGGATGCTCGCCGACGGGCTGCTCGCGCTCGCGCTCGCGACGGGCGAGGTCGCGTTTGCCGTGCGCGCGCGGGGGATCGTCGACGCGCTGATCGCGGCGGCCGACGCCGACGCCGACCCGCGGGCGGGCGCGGCGGGGTTCCGGGTGCCGACGGGCGCGGATCCCGTGCTCGCGGGCTTCGGCCTCGACCTCGCCTCCGACCCCTCCGAGGGCGCGTACCCGTCGGGCCTCACGGCCGCGTCGTCGGCCGCGCGCGTGCTCGGGCAGCTGACGGCGGATCCGCGCTACGAGCGGGCGGCCCGCGCCGCGCTCGCGACGGTCGCGGCGGGCGGCGCGACCCGGCCGATCGCGTTCGGCGGCGCGCTCGAGCAGGCGGCGGCGGTGCAGGCGGGCGGACGGCAGCTCGTGGTGGTGCTGCCGGACGGGGGAGCGCGCGCCGAGGATCCGCTCGCCGCGATCGCGGACGCCATGATCCGCCCGCCCGACGTCTCGCTGGTCGTCACGGAGACGGCCGCGCGCGCGTGGGCCGACGCGGGCTTCGAGCTGCTCGCCGACCGGGTCGCGGGATCCGCGGGGACGGCCTACCTCTGCCGCGCGTTCGTGTGCCGCCTCCCGGCAACGACGGCGGAGGAGCTCCGGGCGCAGGTGGACGCGGTCGCCTGAGATCGGGCGCGACGGATCCGGGCCGTGGAGAGGTCCCGTGCGCCATGTCAGGACATCACTAGCATGCGTCCGCCACGGCATCCCGTGCGCTCCACCCCACCGACAAGGAGCTCCCCCATGCGCATCTCCCCCCGGCTCACCCGCCTCGGCCTCGGCGCGTTCGCCGTCGCCGGTCTCGCCCTCTCCGCTCTCGCCGCCGGGCCCGCTCCCGCGGCCGAGGCCCAGTCGAACTTCCGCGTATGCGTCGCGTGGAACTCCGCGAACACCAGCGGGGGCATCGGCACGGGCCTCGTCACCAAGGTCTACAAGGGCGGTGACGACACCTGCGCCCGCAAGGTCGAGTACATGCAGAACTACTACGGGCAGGCGTACGCGGGGTCGTCCGCCAAGAACTTCGCGTACATGATCACGTGCGAGAGCTTCGGCGAGCGCATCGGGCTCGGCGGCGACCCCTGCTACCAGCTCCGGCAGAACGCCATCTACAAGTTCACGTCGGCGGCCGACGAGCGCTACCCGTCGGACAACCCGTCGTTCTCCTTCTGGCGCAACTGATCCCGCGCGGACCCTCCGACGCCGAACGGCCCCGTCCGCGTGGACGGGGCCGTTCGCGCATCCGGACCGGGGACGTGCGCGGGCGGGAGCGGGGCGCGACCGCTCAGGCGACCACGTCCTCCCCGCGGGCGAGGATCCGCTCGAGCTCGGCCAGCTGCCGCGGTGACGGATCCACGAGCGGCGCCCGCACGGATCCCACGGGCACGCCGCCCAGCCTGAGCCCCGCCTTGATGAGCGACACCGCGAACCCGGGCGTCTCGTCGCGCAGGCGCACGAGCGGCGTGAAGAACTCGTCGAGGAGGAACCGCTGCCGTTCGAGGTCGTCCGCGCGGTACGCCGCGTGGAACGCGCTCGCGATGCGGGGCGCCATCGCGAACACGGCCGACGAGTACAGCGGCACGCCGATGGCCCGGTAGGCGGCCTGGCTCGACTCGGCCGTGAGGAGCCCGTTGAAGAACTGCACGTCGTCGCGCCCCGCCCGGCGGGCGGCGAGCACGAAGCGCTGGAACAGGGCCACGTCGCCCGCGCCGTCCTTGATCCCGGCCAGAGTCGGCAGCGCGAGGAGCCGCTCGACCGTGGCCTCCGTGAACTGCGCCTGGCCGCGGTGGTAGGCGATGAGCGGCAGCGGGGTCGCGCGGGCGACGGCCTCGACGTAGGCGGCGAGGCCCTCCTGGGGGCCGGCGACGAGGTACGGCGGCAGCACGAGGATCCCGTCGGCGCCGAGCTCGGTGGCCAGCCGCGCGCAGCGGCGCGCGTGCCCGAGCGGCCCGCCGACCCCCGCGATGACGAGGTGGCGGCCGCCCGCCGCGGAGACGCCGGCCCGCACGGCCTGGGCGTACTCGTCGATGTCGAGCGCGTGGAACTCGCCCGTGCCGCACGCGACGAACGCGGCCCCCGCGCCCTGGTCGAGGCCGTGGGAGACGTGCGCGGCGAGCACGTCGACATCGACGCGGTCGGCGGCGTCGAACGGCGTGACGGGGAAGAAGAGCACGCCCTCGAAGGGCGGCAGGAGGCCCGCGGTCGCGGGTGCGGGAGCCGCGGCGGGGTGGGCGGCGGTGTCGGTCGTCGTCATCAGTACCTCGGGAGGGTGGGGTCGTAGGCGGGCTGGATGCTCTGCATGTACCCGGAGTCGTCGCGCGCGGTGCGCCCCGACTCCACGAACACGCGGTGCTGGCGGTCGAGCGCGTCGCGGTCGAGCTCGACGCCGAGGCCGGGGGCGGTCGGCACGGCGACGGATCCGCCGACGATCTCGAGCGCGCCCGGCACGATCACGTCGTCGCCGCGGTTCCACGGGTAGTGCGTGTCGCAGGCGTAGGCGAGCTCGGGGCTGGCGGCGGCGACGTGCGTCATGGCCGCGAGCGAGATCCCCAGGTGCGAGTTGGAGTGCATCGAGAGGCCCACGCCGAAGGTGCGGCAGATGGCCGCGAGCTCCCGGGTGTGCGCCAGGCCGCCCCAGTAGTGGTGGTCGGAGAGCACGATCTGCACGGCGTCCTTCGCGAACGCCTCCCGGATCTGCTCGAAGGTCACGACGCACATGTTCGTGGCGAGCGGCTGCGGCACCTCGGCCGCGACGCGCGCCATGCCGTCGATGCCGAGCACCGGATCCTCGAGGTACTCGAGCACGCCGTCGAGCTCGGCCGCCACGCGCACCGCCGTCTCGTGCGTCCACGCGCCGTTCGGGTCGATGCGCAGCGGGTGCGTCGGGAACGCCTCGGCGAGCGCGCGGATCGCGGCGACCTCCTGGTCGGGCGGGAACACGCCCGCCTTGAGCTTGATGGAGCCGAAGCCGTAGCGGTCGATGAGGAGGCGGGCCTGCGCGACGATGCCCGCGGGATCCAGGGCCTCGCCGAACGCGTCGGGCGCCTCGCCCGGGTGCGCCGCCCACTTGTAGAAGAGGTACGCGCTGTACGGGACCCGGTCGCGCACGCGCCCGCCGAGCAGCTCGCTCACGGGCAACCCGGTGATCCGGCCCCACGCGTCGTGCGCGGCCACGTCGATCATCGAGAACACGACGCGGCGCTCCTGCCGGCTGAGCGGCCCGGCGTCCCCGCCGAGGGCGGCGTCCACCGCCCGCTCGATGCCGTGCAGGTCGGTGACGCGGAGGCCGACGATCGCGTCCCGCACGGACGCGACGCGCGCGGCCACGACGGCGCCGCCCTGCCCCTCGCCGAGGCCGACGATCCCGCCGTCGACGACGAGCTCGACGATCGTGCGGAGCGCGAGCGGCTCGTGCACGCCGTCCGCGTTGAGCAGGGGCGGGTCGCGGAAGGCGATGGGGGTGACGACGAGGTCGTGGATGATCATGGTGCTATCCCTTCGTCGCGCCCGAGGTGATCCCCCGGATGAGCGACCGCTGCATGAGCAGGTAGATGACGAGGCTCGGCAGGAGCGCGAGCAGCGCCCCGGCGAGCAGGACGCCCGAGCCGACCGTGGGGTCGGTGCGGAGGACGCCGAGCGCGACCGTGAGCGTGTAGTCGCTCGGGTCGTTCGCGGCGATGAGGGGGAGCAGGTACTGGTCCCAGATCATCATGAAGCCGAAGATCGTGACGACCCCGAGCACCGGCTTGCACAGGGGCAGGATCACGGTCCACAGCATGCGCAGCTCGCCGCAGCCGTCGAGGCGCGCGGCCTCCTCGATCTCGAGCGGGATGTCCTTCATGAACTCCGTCATGACGAGGATCGAGAAGCCCCACACCGCCACGGGCAGGATCACGCCGAACGGCGTCCCGCGGAGGTCGAGGCCCGTGCCGCCCACGTTCCCGATGACCTGCGACAGCGGGATCGCGATGACCTCCTCCGGCAGCATCATCGTGAGCAGGAACAGCAGCAGCACGAACGACTGGCCGCGGAACCGGTGCCGGGCGAGCGCGTACGACGTGAGGATCGCGACGCTCACCTGCAGGAGGAGCCCGCCGCCCGCGATCACGAGCGAGTTGCGGAGGTAGCCGAGCACGCCCGAGTCGAACGCGACCCGGAACGACTCCAGCGACAGCTGCTGCGGGAAGAGGTGGATGCTCGTCGAGGACGTGAAGGCGTCGAACGCGCCGGACACGATGATCACGAACGGCGCGGCGAACACCACGAAGGCGACGGCGCAGAGGGCGAAGCGGATCACGTTCGACGGGCGGAGGCCGGGCTTCCAGCCGAGCGCGCTGTCGAACTGGCCGTCGTTGCCGCGGCGGGTGGCGCCGGTGGGGCGGTCGAGGATGCTCATCTGGCCTTCTCCTTGCGGGATGACAGGGCGCGGACGCCGAGGGTGAGGCCCAGCGTCGCGAGGAGCAGCAGCACGGATGCCGCCGACGCGACGCCCAGGTCGTTGGCCTTGAAGCCGAGCGAGAACACCCGGGTCATCCAGACCTCGGTGGATCCCGCGGGTCCGCCGCCCGTGAGCACGTACACCTCGGTGAAGGTGCGGAGGCTGCGGATCGCCGCGAGCGTCAGCACCACGCTGACGGCGGGGCGGAGCGCCGGGATCACGATGTACCGGAAGCGCTGGCGCAGGGTCACGCCGTCGACCGCGGCCGCCTCGTAGAGCGTGCGGTCGATCCCGGTCAGGCCCGCGAGGATGATGACCATGTTGTAGGGCGCGCCCGTCCAGATCCCGACGAGCATCACGTACCCGAGCGCCGTCGACTGGTCGCTGATGAAGCCCTGCGGCGGGATCCCCACCATCCCGAGCAGCGAGTTGAGGAACCCGGTCTCGGTGGGGAAGTACAGGATCCGCCAGATCTCGCCGATGACCGCGACCGCGGTGACGACCGGCAGGAACACGGCCGTGCGCACGAACCACAGCCGGCGCGACGTGCCCTCGAGCAGCAGCGCGAGCGCGAGGCCGATGATCAGCGCGCCGACGGTCTGCCCGACGCCGAGCAGCACGGTGTGCCCGAGCGCCTCCGTGAAGCGGCGGTCGCGCAGCACGTGGACGTAGTTGTCGAGCCCGAGGAACCTGTCGCCGAGGAACGGCTGGACCTTCACGAAGCTCATCCGGAAGCCCTCGAGCATCGGGATGAACTTGAAGAGCGCGCCGAGCACGAGGCCGGGCACGAGGAAGGCCCACGGGATGAGGGAGCGCGTGCGGAACGGCAGGCGGCCCTTCGGCTGCACGGGGGTGCGGCCCGCGGGCGCGCGGCGCTCGGGATCCACGAGGAGGGGTGCGGGGGCGCCGATGCTCATCCCTGGACCCCCTGCTCGTCGAGCTCGTCGGAGAGCTGGGACTGGATGTCGGAGAGCGCCCCGGGGATGTCGCTGGAGCAGTCCGCGATGACGCCGTTCAGGCCGTCCGCGACGATCTGGCGGTACGGCGTGAAGTCGATCGCCCAGGGGAACGACCTGCCGTGGTCCTCGTAGACCTCCTTCGCGGTGTCCCAGCGCGGGTCGGCCTTGACCTGGCCGATGTCGACCGAGGTGTTGACGGGGATCCGCACCACCGGCTGCGCGAGCACGCCCTGCGCGTTCGTCTTCACCTGCATCGCGAGCTCCTGCGCCTCGGGCGTGATCATGAACTCGGCCAGCTGCTCCTGCAGGTCCTGCTTCTTCGAGGAGGCGCCGAAGTAGATGTTCTCGCCCTCCGCGAACGAGTCCGTGCCGCCGCCCGGGCCCGCCGGGGTCGGGATGACCTCGACGTTGTCCGCGCCGACCGCCGCGTCGAACGAGCTGAGGTTGTAGGGGCCCGTCTGGTAGATGCCGGCCGTGCCCTGCGCGAAGAACGGCGTGTTCGCGGTGGTGAGGTTGACCGAGCCGGGGACGACCACGCCGGGCGTGCAGAACTGGTCGCGGATCCACTTCACGGCCGTCGCGGTGCCCGGGTTGTCGAAGTCGGCGGTGTAGGTGCCGTCGCCGCCGGCCTTGAGGATGTCGCCGCCGGCCTGCCAGATGTACGACGCGGCCCAGCGCGCGATGTAGCCGTTCTCGGCGCTGCCCGGCACGACCATGCCGTAGGTGTCGGCCTGGCCGTCGCCGTCGGGGTCGTCGTCGGCGAACGCCTTGGCGAGGGCGGAGAGGTCGTCCCACGTCTTGGGCACCGGCAGGCCGAGCTTCTCGCGCCAGTCCTTGCGGATGAAGGTGATGTTCGCCTGGCGCGACCACGGGATGCCGTAGTAGTCGCCGTCGATGCCCCGGGTGCTCTGCCAGGTGGCGTCGGAGATCTGGTCGCCGCCGGCGACGGCGTCGCGGTCGACGGGGCGGAGGAAGCCCTGCGACTCGTAGGTGCCGAGGTTGCCCGCGTCGGTGACCATGACGTCGGGGAGGCTCCGCTGCTGGGCGCGCGCCTGCAGCTGCGTGTCGAACTCGGGGATCGGCTTGTAGTCGATCCTGATGCCGGTCTTCGCGGTGAAGGCGTCGAACACGAACTGGTAGGACGCGGCGTCGTCCGGCGTGCTGCGCGTCCACACCTCGAGCGAGCGGTCGTCCGTGGAGGTGGAGCCGCCGCCGTCCGACGCGGAGCAGGCGCTGAGCGTGCCCGCGAGCGCGGCGACGGAGGCCAGGGCGATCGCCCGCCGCGCGAGTCGAGTCTTCATCATCGAATCTCCATTTGCATGCATGAATGCATTACGTCAGTGTGAATGCGCTGCTACCGTAGGTGCACTCGATGGCGATGTCAATCGCCGCGCCACGACCCTGGGGAGAAGGCATGACGAACCCGACGCGCATCGTGATGACGGGGGCCGCCGGCATGGCCGGGCGCGGCGTCCGGCCCCTCCTGCGGGCGGCGGGCCACGAGCTCGTGCTCCTCGACCTGGTGGACCCACATCCGGTCGACGGGGAGCGCGCGATCATCGCCTCGGTGCGCGACCTCGACGCGATGCGCCAGGCCGTGCGCGGGGCCGACCTCGTGGTGCACCTCGGCGGCATCAGCCGGGAGCGGCCGTGGGAGGACGTCCTCGCGGCGAACGTCGACGGCACGCGGACCGTGCTCGACGCCGCCCGCGCGGAGGGCGTCCGCCGCGTGCTGCTGGCGAGCTCCACGCACGCCGTCGGCTTCCATCCCGCGCCCGCGGAGCCGGCCGACCACCTCCCGCCCCGGCCGGACAGCCTCTACGGCGTGACCAAGGCGGCCATGGAGGCGCTCGGATCCGTGTACGCCGACCGCCACGGCATGAGCGTCGTGAGCGCGCGGATCGGCACCCTGCTCGACCGCCCGAACGGTCGTCGCTCGCTGTCCACCTGGCTCTCCTTCCCCGACCTGGCTCGGCTCATCGCGGCCGTCGCCGCGCTCGAGGAGCCCGGGGCCCACATCGTCTGGGGCGTGTCGCGCAACGCGCGCGCGTGGTTCTCGCCCGATGCCGGCGAGCGGATCGGCTACTACCCTGAGGACGACGCCGAGGCCTTCGCCGCGGACATCGACGACGCGGACGACGCGGACGCGAACGGCCTCATCGGCGGCGAGTGGGCCGCCCCGGAGCACGCACTGGGAGACGCATGGTGACCGACGGACCGGCGACGGAGCGCGGCGCCCGGCCGGTCAAGTCGGCGGAGCGCACGCTCGCCCTGCTGGAGCGGCTCGCCGCGTCGTCCGAGCCGGTCTCCGTGGTGGAGCTCCACCGCGCGTCCGGCTACCCGCGCTCGAGCTTGCACCAGCTGCTGCACACCATGGCCGCGAGCGGCTGGATCGAGATGCTGCAGGACGGCACGCACGTCTCCATCGGATCCCGCGCGCTCGTCGTCGGCACCGCCTACCTCGACCGCGACAAGGCCCTGCCGCACGCGCTCGCCGCCCTCGAGCGGATCCGCGACGAGACCGGCTACACCGCGCACTACGCCCGCCGCGAGGGCGACCGGGTGCTGTACCTCGCCACGCGCGAGACGACCGAGTCCCGGCGCGCGACCTCGCGGGTCGGCCGCCAGCTGCCCGCGCACGCGACCTCGCTCGGCAAGGCCCTGCTCGCCGAGCTCAGCGCCGAGGAGCGGCGGGAGGCCCTCGGATCCGGCCCGCTCGCCGCCCTCACGCCGCAGACCGTGACCGACCCGGCCGCGCTCGACGCGCAGCTCGACCAGGCGCACGAGCGCGGCTACGCGCACGAGCGCGAGGAGAACCTGGCCGGCGTCAGCTGCGTGGCGGTGAGCGTGGGCTACCGGATCCCCGCGACCGACGCCATCAGCTGCTCCATGCCGATCGACCGCGCGACGCCGAAGGAGGCGGAGCGGGTGGCCCGCATCATCGGCGCGCACGCGGAGCGACTCGCCCAGACGCTGCGGTCGGCGGGCGTGCGGTGAGCGTCTCCTTCTGCGCCTACCCGTGGGACCTCATCGACGACCCGGACGCCGCGTCCCGCGTGCGGGCGGCGGGCGCCGACGGCGTGGCCATCGCCGCGGCGTACCACTCGGTGCGGGCCGCGACGCCGCTGCATCCGCGGCACCGCATCGTCGACGCGCGCTCGGCCGCGCTCTACCTCCCGGTGCGGGAGGGGGCGTGGGGCGCGCTCCGTCCGGATGACGACACGCCCTGGGTCGGGCCGGACGCCTTCGTGCGCGCCGCCGCGGTCGCGCGCGCGGCGGGCCTGCGCGTCGAGGCGTGGATCGTGCTCACGCACTCGACGTCGGTCGGCACGCGCAACCCGGACAGCTGCGTCGTCAACGCGTTCGGCGAGGCCTACCCCTACGCGCTCTGCCCCGCGCGCCCCGAGGTGCGCGAGTACGCGGCGGCGCTGGTCGCCGAGACCGCCCGGGCGGTGGACCTCGACGGCGTGATGCTCGAGGCGTGCGGCCCCATGGGACTCGGCCACCTCGGGCACCACGAGAAGACCGCGGGCGCGGACTGGTCCGCGGAGGCGGAGGCCCTGCTGTCGATCTGCTTCTGCACGGCGTGCGTCGCGCTGCTGGCGGAGGCGGGCGAGGACCCGGACGCGCTCCGGGCCGAGGTGCGCGCCCGCGTCGACGCATCCGCGGGGCTCGACGGCCTCGACGCCGTCCTGCGTGTGCGCGGCCGGGCCAGGCGGCGGCTCCTCGACGCGTGCGTCGCCGCCGCGCGCGCCGCGGGCGTCGCCCGCGTCGTGGTGCACGCCCAGGCGGATCCCTGGGCCACCGGTCCGTTCGCCGCGCTCCTCGACGACCTCGACGAGGTGGACGGCGTCGTGGTGCTCGACGCCGTCGCCCACGACCCCGCGGCCATGCGCGGGCTCCGCGAACGGCTGCCCGGCACCCCGATCGGCGGCTACCTCTGGGCGCTGCCGCCAGCCACCCCCGCGAGCATCCGCGCCGGCTGGCCCGCCGCCGTCCGCGGGCTCGACGACACGTACGTGTACCACCTCGGCCTCATCGGCCGGGAGCGCCTGGCGGCCGTGGGCGACGCGCTGCGCGAGGCGGCTGCGCCGCGCTAGTCGCGCCGGATCCGCGGCGGCCCGTACCGCCCGGCGTCCTGCCGCTCGGCCTCCTGCCGGCGGGCGACCCGCTTGGCCGCCTGCCCCGCCCGGAACGTGCTCCAGACGATGCCGCCCACGAGCAGCAGCCCACCCCAGCTGGCGACGCTGTTCATGCCGGCGCCCGCCGCGATCCCGCCGATGACGCCGCCGATCGCGACCGGCAGGCACGTGCTGCGGAGCGCCGGGAGCGCGGCCACGTGCCCGGCGCGCCAGGCCTCGTCGCTCGCCAGGAGGGGACGCGTGCGGATCCCGATCCAGCCGTTGCGCTTCAGGAGGCCCCAGGCCGCGAGCTGCGTGGTGCCGAGGATCAGCAGCGCCGCGACGGCGAGCAGCAGCGCGGGGACACCCATGCGCCCAGCCTGACACGACGGGCCGCGCCCCGCGCCCTCAGCACTCGATGACGTTGACCGCGAGGCTGCCCTTCGCGACGTTCGGATCGTTCATCACTGGGGCAAAAAAGCGCGCGCACTCGACGTCGCGTGCCTGCCTCAGTCGTTGCAGTGGATGCTGGCCACAGATGCGGATATGTGAAGAACTGGACCGCGGAGCGCATCTTGGGGCGGCGACGCGGCCATTCGAATCGCCCCGGCGTAATCTCCGGAGTTGCGTTAAGCACATTCGCGCACGAGTTTGCTCAGCGCTGCGCACAGGGATCTAGCCCCAATATTGGGGGTCTCTGCAGCTGGCTATCGGCTGTAAAATTCGCCTAGGGGATGCGAAATATATGGACTAGCTAAGGACTCTTGATGGCCTCCGTGAATCAGATTATTGAGCATGAGCATAATCATGCGTGCGAAACTGCTACTTTGGCTGACTGTCACTGCTTCTGCCACGGCGCTGGTCATCAGAATGACCTCCTTGTCCGTGCAGTCTCGTGCAGCGATGCAGAAATTTACACTGGGCTGCTCAATGACCTTGAGCGAGTACTAGGTGGGTTTCACTCTTCCCCTTCGGATATCACGACGCCTTCCCGTGGGTCAAGGGCGGTCCCAGAGGCGCAGGAGCTGCCTCACCTTCGCACAGGAGTTAAAAAAGGGGCGTCCTGGTTTGAGTCGTTGGTTGTAGATGAAGGGCTCCACGCTGCCTTCATTGAGATTGCGGCCGCAAGTATGGCTGAAGACACTCAGTTGCGGTCTGCACAGCGCGCCTTCGTGGAACGCATAACAACGTCGGCGATCGGCGTGATTGGCTCCGACGTCGACAGTATCAACATCGTGGACGCGCACGTTTGGTGCAGCATTGTCTCGGAGTATTTGGATGAGCTGGCAAGTGGGAATGCAAGCCACGCCTACTCGGAGATATGCTACCCGAGAAAAACTTACGCTCAGCGACCCGCGTCGCTGGGTGCCGTTCGGCAAGATGGGTTGCAGTTGCTCCGTACTGCTTATGACTCCGAGGCGGCTAGTTCTCTCAGTTCCGTGCGCAAAATGCAGATCATTCGGCTGGTAGGGGCCGCAACCTGTCCGGACCTCTGGCGCCACCCGGCTGCGGTCCGCTTTTGTTTGTACCCCTTTGCTGAGGAAGGTACCTGGCCGCCAAATTCAACTACTCGGATAGCGACCTTGGAGAACTTCAAGCAGTTGAGAACACGCTGGCGGGTGAAGGGTCACTGGCTACCTTAAGTCGGCAGGCGAACGCCCAGCTCGAGACCTATGACGCGCGGCAGGCGCTCAGCACTCGATGACGTTGACCGCGAGGCCCCCGGTGGACGTCTCCTTGTACTTGGTGGACATGTCGAGGCCCGTCTGGCGCATGGTCTCGATCACGGTGTCGAGCGAGACGAGGTGCGTGCCGTCGCCGTGCAGCGCCATGCGCGCGGCGTTCACGGCGGTCGAGGAGGCGATCGCGTTCCGCTCGATGCACGGGATCTGCACGAGCCCGCCCACGGGATCGCACGTGAGGCCGAGGTGGTGCTCCATCGCGATCTCGGCGGCGTTCTCGACCTGCCGCGGGGATCCGCCGAGGACCGCGCACAGCGCGCCGGCCGCCATCGCGCACGCCGTGCCGACCTCGCCCTGGCAGCCGGCCTCCGCGCCCGAGATGCTGGCGTTTGCCTTCACGAGCGACCCGATCGCGGTCGCGGTGAGGAGGAAGTCGCGGATCCCCTCGCGGTCGGCGCCGGGCACGAACCGCAGGTAGTAGGAGCCGACCGCGGGGATGATGCCGGCCGCGCCGTTCGTGGGCGCCGTGACCACGCGGCCGCCGGATGCGTTCTCCTCGTTGACCGCGAGCGCGAACGCGTGCAGCCACTCGTGCGAGGTGTCGCGCGCGCCCTCGGCGTCGATCGTCGCGAGCTGCGACGCCACGCGCGCCGCCCGGCGTCGGACGTTGAGACCGCCCGGCAGCGTGCCCTGGCCGCCGAGCCCGGCGGTCACGCACGCCGCCATGGCGTCCCAGATCGCGTCGAGGCCCGCGACCGCCCGGCGGGATCCGTGGATCGACTCCTCGGTGTCGCGCGCGACGTCGGCGATGGAGCGCCCGGTGGTCTCGGCCAGCTCGATCAGCTCGTCGGCGTTGGAGAAGGAGTGCGGGAGCCCGGTCGGCAGCACGGCCGACGGCGCCTGGTCCTCGCGCAGCACGAACCCGCCGCCGACCGAGAACCACGTGCTCTCGAGCACCGTGCCGCCGTCGGCGTCGAGCGCGGCGAGGTGCATCGCGTTGGGGTGGCGGGGGAGGCGCGTGAACGGCTCGAACGTGAGGTCGCGGCCGACCATGCGCACCGGGTGGACGCCCGCGAGCGGCACGTCGACGCCCTCGCCGAGCCCGGACCAGCGGCCGCGCACCTCGTCCGGGTCGCACGTCTCGGGCGCGAGGCCCGCGAGTCCGGCGACGACCGCGTCGGGCGTGCCGTGGCCGAGCCCGGTCGCGCCGAGGGAGCCGAACAGCCGCACCGTCACCCGCGCGATCTCGGTGAACCGCGGCGCCTCCCGGCACTCCTCGGCGAAGAGCAATGCCGCGCGCATGGGCCCGACGGTGTGCGAGCTCGACGGCCCGATCCCGATCGAGAAGAGGTCGAGTGCCGAGACGTACGCTGTCATCCCGTCAGACTATGCCGCCGCCCCCGCGCGGTCGGCGACGGGGGCACCCGCGGAGCCGGCGGACGCGCGGATCGGCCCGCGGGCGCGTCCGTACGAGGCGAGCGCGAGCCACGTCCAGCCGACCGCGAGGCCGAGCATGGTGATCACGCCGCGGGGGAAGAAGATGTGGCTGTCGACGAACGAGACGGCCGCGACCACGGCGATCGCCGCGCCCGGCAGCGCGCGCAGGCCCGCGTGCCGGATCACGAGCGCGCTCGCGAGCACGGTCGCGGCGACGTACGACCACACGCCCGTGACGACGATCTGGTCCGCGAGCCCGTACATGGTGCCGACGCCCTGGCCGCCCTCGAGCTGGAGGGCGCCGGCCGCGATGCCCGCGAGGATGTCGAGCGCCTGGTAGCAGACGGCGTAGGCGAAGCCGAGGACGACCGCGAGGATCCCGAGGCGGCGGTCGTGGCGGCGCGTGACGAGGATCGGCGCGATGGCGAGCAGCGGGAAGACGGGCAGGAGCGCGATGTGCAGGTCGCGCCAGTGCATCGCGGTGTCGTCGGTCAGCGAGCTGGGGTGCGAGAGGCCCGCGGCCGCGAGGGCGAGCGGCGGGAGGGCCACGGCCACGAGGACGGCGGCGGTGCGGGAGCGGGATCGGGCGGGGGCGACGGCGTCGGGCATGCGGTCATCGTAGGCAGGGTGCGCCCGGGTCCGGCTGCGCATCAGGAGCCCGACATGACGAGAGCCCCCGTCCATCCACGCGCATCGGGAGGCGGACACCCCATGCATGACGAGAGCCCCCGCCGCCGATCCGGTCCGGATCAGGCGACGAGGGCTCCGCGGTGCAGAAGGACTAGGCCTTCTTGCGGCCCACGATCGCGCCGTAGACCAGCAGGACGATGATCGCGCCGACGATGGCGAGCGCGAGCGAGCCGAGGTCGAAGCCGTCGACCGGCTTGTTGAAGAGCGCGCTGCCGATGAAGCCGCCGAGGAAGGCCCCGACGACGCCCAGGATCAGCGTGACGATGATTCCGCCACCCTGCTTGCCCGGGAGGATCAGCTTGGCGAGCGCTCCGGCGATCAGACCCAGAACCAGAAAACCGATGATGCCCATGTGCGTTACTCCTCGAAGATTTCGTGCTGTGTGACACCCGAATGCGGGTGGACGTCACCCAGTCAAGCACCCTGAGGACCATTCGTGCAAAAACGTTTAGTGGATACGTCTTTACCGGACGGGGGCGCGAGGCCCGGCCCGTCGGGGGATCCGGGGCGCCCAGGCACCCGCGGTACCGTCGGCGCATGCGCATCCCACCGGCCCGTCGTCCCCGCGAGATCCCCGGCGACGGGCAGGAGTCGGTGTGGGACTACCCGCGGCCGCCGCGCGTCGAGCCGACGGCCGAGCGCGTCGTGATCGAGCTCGGCGGACGCGTGGTCCTCGACAGCCGATCCGCCGTGCGCGTGCTCGAGACGAGTCACCCGCCGGTCTACTACCTCCCCTCCGCCGACTTCGCGGCGGGCGTGCTGTCCTCCGCCGCGGGCCGGTCGTGGTGCGAGTACAAGGGGGAGGCGTCGTACCTCTCGCTCACGGCCGGCGGCGTCACGGCCGACCGCGCGGCCTGGTGGTACCCGTCGCCCACGCGCGGCTTCGAGGTGCTCGCCGACAAGATCGCCGTGTACCCCTCGGCGATGGACCGCATCACGGTCGACGGCGTCGTCGTCGAGGCGCAGGAGGGCGACTTCTACGGCGGCTGGATCACGCCGCGCGTGGTCGGCCCGTTCAAGGGCGCGCCGGGCACGCTCGGCTGGTGATCCGCGCGGCCGCCTCCGCTAGACCGCCGCCTTCCGCGAGCTGATGACGCCCGTGTCGAAGCCGAGCAGGTGCAGGCCGCCGTGGAAGCGCGCGTGCTCGACCTTGATGCACCGGTCCATCACGACCGTGAGGCCGCGGGCCTCGGCGTCCTCGGCCGCCTCCTGGTTCCAGATGCCGAGCTGCACCCAGATGACGGGTGCGCCGATCGCGACCACGTCGTCCACGACGGACGGGATGTCGCTCGCCTTCCGGAAGACGTCGACGATGTCGGGCACCTCGGGCAGCGACGCGAGGTCGGGGTAGGCCCTCTGGCCGAGGATCTCGGTGGCGTTCGGGTTCACGAAGTACACGCGGAAGTCGCTCGACTGCTGGAGGTACGTGCCGACGAAGTAGCTGGAGCGGGCCGGGTTCGGCGAGGCGCCGACGATGGCGACGCTCTTCGCGCGGCGGAGGATCGCCTGGCGCTCCTTCGCGCTCGGGCCGGTCCACGTGCGCTCGGAGCGCAGCAGCGCGGCGAGCGGGCTGGAGCGCGGGATCGCGCAGGTCAGGCCGTTCTGGAGCTGGGTGGTCTGGGTGCCGGCGGCGTCGGCCGCGGGCTGGGGCGCGGATCCGGTGCGCTCGGGCGGCACGCCGCCGGTGTCGAAGCTCACTTCGCTCCCTCCGTGGCGGCGGTCAGCGCCTGGTCCAGGTCGTGGATGATGTCGGCGACGTCCTCGATGCCGACGCTGATGCGGACGATGCCGGGCAGCACGCCCGCGTCGATCAGCTGCGCCTCGCTCAGCTGCGCGTGGGTCGTGGACGCCGGGTGGATGACGAGCGTCTTCGCGTCGCCGATGTTGGCGAGGTGGCTCGCGAGCTCGACCGACTCGATGAAGCGCTGGCCGACCGCGCGGCCGCCCGCGACCTCGAACGTGAACACGGATCCGGGTCCCGTCGGCAGGTACTTGCGCGCCCGCTCGTGGTGCGGGTGCGCGGGGAGGCCGGCCCAGTTGACGGCCGTGATGCGCGGATCCGCATCCAGCCACTCGGCGACGGCCCGCGCGTTGTCGATGTGCGCCTGCATCCGGTACGGGAGCGTCTCGACGCCCTGCGCGAGCAGGAACGCGGAGTGCGGCGCGAGCACCGGACCGATGTCGCGGAGCTGTTCGGCGCGGAGGCGCGTGAGGAATGCGTACTCGCCGAAGTTGCCGGTCCAGTTGAGGCCGCCGTAGCTCGGCACCGGCTGGTCGAGGAGCGGGAAGCGCGCGCTCTCCCAGTCGAAGAGGCCGGACTCGACGACCACGCCGCCGAGCGTGGTGCCGTGCCCGCCGAGGAACTTGGTGGCCGAGTGGATCACGATGTCGGCGCCCCACTCGATGGGCCGGTTGAGGTACGGCGTCGCGATGGTGGAGTCGATGACGAGCGGGACGCCCGCTGCGTGCGCCACGGCCGCGAGCCCCTCGATGTCGGCGATCTCGCCCGAGGGGTTCGCGACGGTCTCGGCGAAGACGAGCTTGGTGCGGTCGGTGATGGCGGCGGCGTAGTCGGCCGGGTCGCTCGACTGCACGAACGTGGTCTCGACGCCGAAGCGGCGGAGGGTCACGTCGAGCTGGGTGATGGATCCGCCGTAGAGGTTCGCGGAGGCGACGATGTGGTCGCCGGCGCCCGCGAGGGAGGCGAAGGTGATGTACTGCGCGCTCAGCCCGCTCGAGGTCGCGACCGCGCCGAGGCCGCCCTCGAGGCTCGCGACGCGCTCCTCGAACGCGGCGACCGTGGGGTTCGACAGGCGCGAGTAGACGTTGCCGTACTTCTGCAGCGCGAAGCGCGCGGCGGCGTCGGCGGTGTCGTCGAAGACGAACGCGCTCGACTGGTAGATGGGGAGGGCGCGTGCGCCCGTGGTGGCGTCGGGGATGTTGCCCGCGTGGATCGCCCTCGTCTTGAACCCGTACTCGCGATCGACCATGACCCGACGCTAGCCCGCGCTCCCGACGGTTCCCCGGCCGGGCCGTAACGGGGCGACATGCGGGCGGCGGCCCGGCGGATCAGGACAGGCGCACGGCCGCGAGCGCGAGGCCCGCGATGAGCGCCCAGGAGAGGAGGCCGGCGGCGAGCGCGGATCCGCCCTGGCCGACGAGCTCGCGGAGGCGCACCGCGGATCCGAGCGCCACGAGCGCGATCGCCAGCAGCGCCGTCTGCACGACCTGCGCGGCGTCGAGCACGCCGTCCGGCAGCGGCACGAGGGTGCGGACCAGCACGGCGGCGAGGAAGCCGAGCACGAACAGCGGCACGATCGGCGGACGCGCGGCGCCCTCGACGCGGCCCTCGCGGCGGCGCATCACGACGCCCGCGACGGCGACCACGGGCGCGAGCAGCAGCACGCGCGTGAGCTTCACGGCGATCGCGATGGTGAGGGCGGCGGATCCGGCGATCTGCGCGGTCGCGACCACCTGTCCCACGTCGTGCACGCCGGCACCCACCCAGTGGCCGAACGCGACGTCGTCGAGGCCGAGCGGGCCCGCGAGCGGCGGCAGCACGGCGATCGCGAGCGTGCCGCAGAGGGTGACGAGCGCGACGGGCGCGCCCTGGTCGGCGGGCTTGGCGCGCGTGACGCCCGCCATCGCGCCGATCGCGCTCGCGCCACAGATCGAGAATCCGGCGGCGAGCAGGAGCGGCTGCTGGCCCGGCATCCGGAGGGCGCGGGCGATGGCGTAGGTGCCCGCGAACGACAGCACCACGACCGCGACCACGAGCAGCACCGCGCGCCAGCCGAGGCCGACGATGTCGGAGAGGCCGAGCTGCAGGCCGAGCAGCACCACGCCGATCCGCATCAGCCGCTTGGAGGCGAGCGTGAGGCCGGGCTTCAGCGGGCCGGTGAGCGCGGGGCGCGCGGCCGGGATCTGCGCGGCGACGATCCCGAGCGCCACCGCGACCGTGAGCAGCGGGATCGCCGGGACGAGCGCGTGCACGGCCCACGCGACGAGCGCCGCCGCCGCCGCGGCGCCGAGGCCGGGGAGCGCGGGGTGGAGCCGGGTGGCGGTCGCGGGCATCAGATCCAGCCCGAGGGGATCCACGCGTGCAGCCGCCAGAACCACGTGGGCACGAGCTGCCCGGTCCAGAGCGGGTAGAAGAACGCGCTGACGAGCGCGCACACGAGGAGGACGACGCCGACGATCACGATGCCGCGCGTGCGGCGGGGCCGGGGATCGCCGCGGTCGCCGAGGATCATGCCGAGCACCATCGCGAGGCACAGGATCAGGTACGGCTCGAAGGCGATCGAGTAGAACTGGAAGACCGTGCGGTTCACGTAGAGCAGCCACGGCAGGTACCCGACGACCATGCCCATGAGCACGAGGCCCACGCGCCACTCGCGGCGGGCGGCGAGCCGGTAGACGAGGTACAGCATCGCGGCGACGGACAGCCACCAGATGATGGGGTTCGCGATCGACGTGATGGACGCCGAGCACGCGTCGATCGTGCAGCCCGACTGCCCGTAGCCGTAGGCCTCGTAGTAGAACTGCGTCGGCCGGTAGAGGAGCAGCCAGAGGCGCGGATCCGCGCGGTACGGGTGCGTGACGTCGAGCCCCACGTTGAACGCGTACTGCTGCGCCAGGTAGTGCCAGAGGCTCTGGATCGACAGCGGCACCCACGCGAGGCCGCCCTGCCAGGCGTTCGCGCCCTCGGCCGCCCAGTTGCGGAAGTACCCGTTCGAGGTGGCGAACCAGCCCGCGTAGGAGGCGAGGAACGCCGCGATCGCGGGCGGCACGAGGAGGAGGAACGAGACCGGACCCTGCACCGCGGCGCCCGCCGTGAACCACGCGGCGAGCCCGTGACGGCGGCGCAGCAGCATGTCGGTGAGCACCACGTAGAGGCCGAAGCCCGCGAGGAAGAAGATGCCGGACCACTTGACGGAGGAGGTCGCGCCGAACGCGAGGCCGGCCGCGATGAGCCACGGGCGCCACAGCACGACCGGGCCGAACTCGAGCGGCCGTGCGTCGTCGGGGCGGGCGGCGCGGCGCCGCTCGAGCAGCGCGGTGAAGCGGCGCTCGTGCCAGGTGCGGTCGAGGAGGATCGCGCCGACGCCGAGCAGGCCGAAGAACATGACGTGCGTGTCGAGGAGCGCGGTGCGGCTCATGACGATGGCGTGGCCGTCGATCGCGAACAGGAGGCCGGCGATGGCGGCGACGACGGCGGATCCGGTGAGCCGGCGGGCGATGAGGACGAGGAGGACGACGGCGAGCGTGCCCACGACGGCCGTCGCGATGCGCCAGCCCACCGGATCCGCCGCGCCGAAGACCGCGAGCCCGAGCGCGATGACCCACTTGCCGAGCGGCGGGTGCGCCACGAACCCGGGCGCCTGGAGGTACCCGTCGGTCTGCCCGGCGATGAAGGCGGGGTTCGGATCGGTGGGCCACGACCCCTCGTAGCCGAGGTGGAGGAGGGTCCACGCGTCCTTCACGTAGAAGGTCTCGTCGAAGACGAGCGTGTCGGGGTGGCCGAGGTGCTGGAGGCGGAGCACCGCGGCGAGGAGGGCGATCGCGGCGACCGTGCCCCACTCGAGCGCGCGGCGGCGGGAGGGGGTCGTGACGAGGCGGGCCAGCAGGTCGTCGAGGCGGGATCCGCGGGCAGAGACCGCGCGCTCGTCAGCGCGGCGGCCGACGAAGGTGGGGCTGTCGTCGTCGTGCCCCGGGACACCGGCGGGCGGGGCGTCGTGCTCGGCGGGGCGATGGGGCAGGTCGGGCACGGCTCATCATCGCACGCACGCGCGCGGCCACCCGGGGGCGGACGCTCCGCGGCGCGCCCGGGTTCGTCAGTTGCCGCAGTGGCTGTTCCCGAAGTCCGGGACCTTGACGTAGGTGTACTTCTGTCCGTCCTCGACGCACCCGATCGCGAGGGCGAAGAGGCCGAGCGCGGCCCCTGCCCCGAGTGCGAAGACAGCGGCGCAGACGTACGCGGCGAAGCCGTAGCACGTACCGCCGATGACGGCGAGCACGCCGGCGGCGCCGCCGCCGGCGCTCGCGAGCGCCTTCGAGTCGACCGTCAGCGTGGCCCAGTGCTTGAACTTCTTCCAGAAGGACTTGCTCTCAGTGACCGGGGCGTTCGAAAGGGCAGCGGGCGGGGCGGACTCGGCGATGCTGTCCGCGCGGAGCTGGGCGATCTCCGCGGTCGCTCGCTGGACGAGCGTGTCCCGGTCGGCCACGGCGGTCCCGGAGGCGGTGTCTGCCGCGACGGTGACGTCGACGACCTGCTCAGGGGTGATGCGGCCCGTGACGAGATCCCGTTCGTACGTGCCTCGGCTCACCGATGCGGAGATCGCTGCTTCTGCAGCTTGCGTGGACACCTCGGAGGCCCGCGCAGGGGTGGGGCCGACGGCCAAGGAGCCGACGACGGCGAGGACGCCGACGATGGCGACGCCGGCACCTGCCCGACCGGGACGATGCGAGCGGGCGATGAAGGAGGGGGTGCGGAACGCGGGGCGGGGTGGCGTCGAGGACATGAGGGCCTTTCTACGGTGGACGATCGACCGGGGATCGCAGTCGACACGGCGCGGGATGCCCGTGTGACTCGAGACCGTAGGGCGCGGGGCCTCGGCCAGGTCGACCGGGTGCACAGGGCCGCGCGCGACGCGGTGCTCGGCCGGCACCCGCCATGCAGTCGCCGGAGCACGACGAGCGGGACCCGTGCTCATCGCCCTCCGGGCCGTGTCCCGCATGCTGGCCGTCAGCATGCTCGGCGCCGGGACCCTCGAGCTCGTCCGCTCGCGACAGGACACCGTCGAAGGCGGCATGCAATGGGCCGAGGGCTTCTCCGCGACCGCCGTGAAGGCGATCGCGGCCCTCGAGGTCGTCGAAGCGATCGGCCTGGCGGCGCTGATGATCGTCGTCGTCGTGCACGCCCGCCGTCGCGAGTCCGTCGTGCCGCCGCTCACGCTCCTGGTGCTCGCGCTCGCGGCGGCCGCGCTGGGCGTCGTCTTCGGCGGCCGCGTCGGAACGCGCGGTCGGACCGGCCGGGGCGACGGCGGCGTGCGCTCTGCGGGTCCGCGACGCCCGCGCGGTGATCCGGGCTGCGGCCGTCGCGGCGAGCACGAGGCCGAGGAGCACGGCTGAGCGTCCCGACGCGGGAGGGGCGGCGCGGGGTGGACCGGGCGCATGCCCTTCCCGCGCCGTGTGCCGACCGTGCTGATCCGCCCCGTATCCATCCGACCGGAGGACGCTCGGCGGTGAGCGTCCACGAGACCCTGGCGCCGTCACGTGCAGGGGTGCCGGCGGCGGCGCGGGCTGCTCCTAGCTGTCCGCGTCGTCCTCGGCGTCGTCGCCCTCGACCTCGGGCGCCTCGTCCAGCAGCAGGAACAGGCCCGCGTAGGGCTCGAGCTGCACGGGGAAGCTGGACAGGTCGTCGACCGTGCCGACCTCCTCGCCGGTGGTGGCGTCGCGGACGGTCCGGCGCGGGGGCAGCTCCTCGGAGCGGACCGTCGCGAGGACCGGCTCGCCCGTGAAGTTGAGCACCGTGAGCTGCAGGCGCGCGTCGGCCTCCGGGTCGCCGTTGTCGAGGCGGTGCACCATGACGAGCATGCCGGGGTGGCCGACGTCCGGGACGTCGAGCTGCGTGCCGAGCGCGACGTCGAAGCGCTCGCGCACCTCGAGCACGCTCCGGAGCCCCGAGGCGAACGACGACGGATCGCCGACCTGGGCGGGCAGCGATCCGTACAGGGAGCGGCCGCGCGGCATGCCGGACGCGGATCCGGTCGCCTCGGGCGCCGCGTCGAGCAGGTCGTGCCCGCCGCGGTGCACCCAGCGCGTGTCGCCGCCCTCGATGAGGTCGGCCACCTGCGACGCCTGCAGCGGCAGCACGCCGAGCAGGTCCCACGCGGAGAGCGCGAAGACGCCCGGCTGCCACGCGTTGAACTTGGCCAGCAGGAGGTGCGCGGCGCGGATCCCGGCCACGTCGTCGTCGCCGATCGCGTCGAGCGTCGTGAAGCCCTGCGCGGCCGCGATGACCGACGCCGTGGTGCAGGCGATGCCGTTCGTCGTGAACACGTGGTTGTAGTCGGCGCTCTCGCCCGTGAGCTCCTCGAGGAGGTCGCCGCGGATCGTCTCCGCGAGGTCCGCCCCGGTCATCTCGTCGCCGCGGAACGGGAACACGTCCGCGCAGTGCTCGGTCGCCCAGTGCACGAGCTCGTAGGTGAGCTCGTCGTGGTTCTGCAGCGCGTGCACGAGGGTCACGGGCTCGACGCCGACCTCGAGCGAGGTGCGGAGCGTGAGGCGCAGGAACTCGGTGTCGCCCGTCGCGAGGGCGTGCTGGTACGCGGGCCGGTTGATGAAGTCGTAGGACAGGTCGGCGCCGACGCGGCCGGTGTCGCGGATGTCCTCCATCGTGAGGTTCAGCTCCTGGAAGGAGAACCCGCCGACCTTGCGCACCATGCTCGCGATGAGGTGGTTCGCGGCCTCCGAGAGCGGGTGGCCCTCGGACCACGCCGGACCCTCGACGCTCTTCTCCACGCCGAGGAAGCCGTTCGCGTCGAGCCGGAGCGCGCTCGCGCCGAGGTCGCCCAGCGAGTGCAGGGCGTCGCCGATGACCATGCGCATGCCGGCGAACGTGGGGTCGAGCCAGTTGATGGAGGGCTGGCCCTGCTTGAAGTAGTGCAGGTAGACCCAGCGGCGCACGCGGCCGTCGACGCCGAGCACGGGCGCGGTGGCGCTCCAGTTGGTCTCCTTGACGCCGGGCGCGTAGAAGATCACGCGCTGCAGGCGGCCGATGATGTAGCCCTGGTCGGCGAGCGCCTGCTCGGCGGCCACGTCGAGGTTCACGGCGTCGCGGCCGGGCAGCACGTCGGGCAGGAGGCCCCAGTCCTCCTCGGGGATCTCGACCATGTGGTAGATCCCGGGGAAGTCCTTGTAGCCCATCTCGGCGAGGCGGAAGTCGGCGCCCTTGCCGGTGTGGCCGGGCACGATGTCGTCGATGACGCTGCCGCCGTGCTGGTCGGCGACCTCGGTGAGGCGTCGGAACTCGTCCTCCGTGCCGAATGCCGCGTCGATCTGGGTGCTGATGCGGTCGAAGTGGCCGTCGACGCTCGCGGTCTGCGACCACTCGGTGATGCCGCCGGCGAGCTTCACGGGTCCGGTGTGCACGGCCTCGATGCCGATGGACTGGAAGATCTCCCACAGCTGCGGGTCGCCGAGCGCGCCGAGGTACGACTCGCCCTCCTTCGTGATGAGCGAGATCGGGTAGGCGGTGAACCAGACGGACGCGGTGTCGATGGCGCGGCGCGCGTCCGGCCGGGCGTACGGGTTCGACCACATGCTGGGCGATCCGGAGAGGCCGCGGCTCAGCACGTCGGCGTCGCCGAGCATCGACTGGCGGCGGAGCCATTCCACGTAGGAGGGGTTCGAGGCGTCGGCGGCGCGCGGGTCGTTCGACGAGCGGCGGATCCCGCTGGCGCGCAGCTGCGGACGGGCGCGCAGGCGGGCGGGGCGGGCCGGGAAGCGCTCCTCGTCGTACGTGATCTCCGTGGGCTCCGGCTCGGGGATCGCGTTCGTCTCGATGGCGTCGTCCACTGGTGCTCCTCGGGTGTGGTGGTGCGCGCCCGATGCGGGCGCCGTCGGCCCGCGGGGCCGCTGTGACGAGCGTACGCAGGATGCGGGGGCGCCGTGCGCGGCGACGGGGCGGCGACGGCGACCGGGCGACGTGCTCCGGCCCTGCCGTCAGCGCCCGGCCGGCCACCGGGGGACCCTCACGGCTCGCGCCCGCGCGGTCTCGATAGCGTCGGTCGTCGCGCGCGGCGCGATCCCCGTCCGCACCCCCATGCACCCCGTCAGGAAGGCCGATCATCATCGACGCATCGAGCATCGCCCCGCTCGCCGGCATCCGGGTCCTGGAGCTCGGGAACCTCATCGCCGCCCCCACCGCCGGACGGCTCCTCGCGGACTTCGGGGCCGAGGTGATCAAGGTCGAGCGGCCCGGCACCGGCGACGAGCTGCGGAGGTGGCGCCTGCACGCCGGCTCGACCACGTCGATGCTGTTCCACGCCATCAACCGCAACAAGCGCTCGATCACGCTCGACCTGCGCACGGACGAGGGGCGCGACGCCGTGCGGCGGCTGGCCGCGGAGTGCGACGTCGTGCTCGAGAACTTCCGGCCGGGGACCCTCGAGCGCTGGGGGATCGGGCCGGACGTGCTCGACGCGATCAACCCCGAGATCGTCATCGCGCGCATCTCGGCCTTCGGGCAGACCGGGCCGCTGTCGCAGCGTCCCGGCTTCGCCGCCGTCGCCGAGGCGATGGCGGGGTTCCGCGACCTCGTGGGCGACCCCGATCGTCCTCCCGTGCGCGTGGGCATCTCGATCGGCGACTCCGTCGCGGGCCTCTACGCGGGCTACGGGGCCATGATGGGGCTCTACCAGCGCGAGGCGCGACGGGGCGCCGGCCTCCCGCCCGCGCCGCTCGCCGAGCGGGTCGTCGACGTCGCGCTGAACGAGTCCATGTTCTCGATGATGGAGTCCCTCATCCCCGACTACCAGGCCCACGGCATCGTGCGCGAGCGCGTCGGTGGGCGCATGGAGGGCATCGCCCCGTCCAACGCCTACACGTGCTCCGACGGCGCCAGCATCATCATCGCCGGCAACGGCGACGCCATCTTCCCGCGCCTGATGGGGATCATCGGACGACCCGATCTCGCCGCGGACGAGGGCCTCGCCGCGAACGACCAGCGGTGGATCCGCCGCGACGAGCTCGACGCGGCCATCGGCGCATGGACCGCGACCCGGACCGCGACGGAGGCGCTGGCCGCCCTGGACGAGGCGGGCGTCCCGTCCGGCCCCATCTACACGGCGGCGGACATCAGCTCCAGCGAGCAGTACGCCGCCCGCGGCATGATCCAGGAGTTCGACGTCGACACGGGGGCGGGGATCGTCCCCGGCGTCGGCTTCCCCGGCATCGTGCCCGTCCTCGGCAGCCGCTCCCTCCCCATCCGCACGCTCGCGCCCGCCCTGGGCCAGGACACCGAGGAGGTGCTCGCGATGCTCGACGACCCCCGAGCGCCAGGCGCGACCGGCGCGACCCGCGATGCCGGCGGCGACGACGAGACGGCGGGCGACCGATGACCGCCGTCCGGCTCCGCGACGTCACCCTCCGCGACGGGCTGCAGCTCACGGGCGGGATGCTCCCCACCGAGCGGAAGGTCGAGCTCGCGCGGGCCCTCCTCGCTGCCGGGGTCCCCGAGCTCGAGATCGGCTCCATGGCGCGCGGCGACCTGGTCCCGCCGATGGCGAACACGCTCGACGTCATCGCCGCGCTGACCCCGGAGGAGCTCGAGCGCTCGTGGGTGTGGGTCGCCACGCCGCGTCACGTCGCGCGCGCCGCGGCCGCGGGGGCCCGCAACTTCCAGTACTGCCTCTCCGCATCCGACGCCCACAACCAGGCGAACATCGGCCGGACCACGGATGCCAGCCTGGGCGCCATGCCGGAGGCGGTGGATCTGGCCCACGCGGTGGGCGGGCGCATCCAGCTCTGCATCGCGACCTCGTTCACCTGCCCGTTCGACGGCGACGTCCCCGAGCGGCGCGTGATCGACATCGCGGACGACCCGCGTGCCGCGGGGGCGGAGGACATCGTGATCTGCGACACCCTCGGGCAGGCGCACCCGCAGCGGGTGGCGTCCCTCGTCGGCCGCGTGGCCGCGGAGACGCCGGCCCGCGAGATCGTGTTCCACGGGCACGACACCTGGGGCGCGGGCGTCGCGAACGCGCTCGCCGCGATCCAGGCCGGGGCCACCGTGGTCGACGGGGCGCTCGGGGGACTCGGCGGGTGCCCGTTCGCCCCGGGCGCGAGCGGCAACACCGCCACCGAGGACCTCGTCTTCGCGCTGCGCCCGGACTGGCTCACCACCGCGGCCTTCGCCGACCTGGTGCGCGCATCCGAGCGGCTGCTCGACGACCTGGGCGAGCCGAACCGCTCGCGGGCCCGGCAGGGAGCCCGCTCCACGGCCCGGGCGTTCCCCTGGGTCGTCGCCGACGGCTGACCGCGTCGGGCGCAGGTCCCGGTGGGGAGCCGGGCGCGATGGCCGCGGTGGAGCCGGCGGATAGCCTGGCCGCATGATCGACGACGCGGGCCATCTTCCCGAGGGACGACCGAAGCCGGGCTCCGGATCCGCGCGGCAGATCATGCCGTGGGCCGCGGTGGCGGGCGGCGCGATCGCGACGTATCGGGGTGCGACCGGGGGTCTGGGCTCGATCTTCCTCATCGCCGGCCCCGCCCTGATGGCGCTCGGGGTGATCGCGTTCTTCGTCTATCGATGGATGGCGCGGCGCGGCCTGTAGCCCCTGCGCTCAGGCGGCGCGGGTGCGGCGGCCGAGGAGGCCGTCGACGCTGAGGCGGCCCGCCCCGAGGAGCCCGACGACGACCAGGCCGGCGATCAGGGCGAGCACGAGCTCGTAGCCGCCGCCGTCGACGAAGACGCCCTTGTCGGCGTGGACGATGACGAAGGCCCCGAGCAGGTTGAGGACGTTGAGGGCCGCGACCACGGGGGTCAGGAGGCCGATGATCAGCGCGGCGCCGCCGACGGTCTCGACCGTCGCGGCGAAGACCGCCGCCGCGGCCGGGATCGGGATGCCCATCTGCGTGAAGGAGGCGGCGGTGCCGTCGAGCGTGTAGTCGAGGAACTTCTGCAGTCCGTGCGCCATGAGGATGAAGCCGATCGCCACGCGGGCGATGAGCAGGGCGGCGTCCTGGAGGACGGGCGACGTGCGGGCGGGGTGGAGCAGCGTGCGCATGCGGGGTTCTCCTTCTGTTCGGTGGTGAGGGTCGACGTGCGGATGCGTGGTCGAGCGGTCCGGCGCGCGGGCACGGTGTCGGCGGGAGGGCGCGCGATCGTGCGCGCGAGCACCGGGATCCGGGCGGCATCGAGGGGCCGGCGAGGCGGGGCGGAGGCATCCGGTGCGGTCTCCCCGGGCGTCCGCCGCGCCCGCGTGGTGCGCGAGGATCGACGGCGGAAGACCCGGCCGGCCCGCCGTCGAGCGACGGGTCCGTCCGGCGCCGTGGCGCCCGGCGCTCATTCGTTGAGCGTTCAACCAACGTAGGGGCGTGCGTCGAGGGGAGTCAAATCCCGCCGCGGGCAGACGGGGGCCCGCGCCCGCCGTGCCAGCATGGATGCGTGCCCGTCGTCGAGTCCCGTCGCATCGTCCCCGTCCCGCCGGAGGTGGCGTTCGCGATCTCGCGGACGCAGGGGGAGACCCGGAAGCGGTGGGATCCCGTCATCGCGCACCGGCACCTCACGGCGCTGGGCGCGGACGCGCCCGACGTGGGCTGACCCGTGTTCCTGCGGAGCCGGTCGCGGGGGCGCGAGACCTGGGGCTACGTGATCCTCGGCCTCTTCCTCTGCCTGACGTCGGTGCTGGGCCTCACGGGCGTCCTCGGCGAGCTCACCACCTCGCGCGGATCCGCTCTCGTGCTGTTCGGGGTGCCGCTCGGGCTCATGTCGATCGGCGTCGGCGTGGCGAATGCGCTCCGCGGCTGGAGCGACCCGGGCGACGAGGAGGTCGAGGACCCCGCGCCCGTCGGCGACCGGGCCGGCCTCCCGCGCGAAGGCGAGGGTGGCGGCGGGGTCGAGGACGAGCGCCGCCCGGATGGGATGATCGACCGGTGATCATCCTCGGCGCGACCCCCATCGGCAACCTGGGCGACGCGTCGCGGCGGCTCGTGGAGGCGCTGTCCTCCGCCACGGTGATCGCCGCCGAGGACACCCGCACCACCATCCGCCTGCTCGGCGCGCTCGGCGTCGAGAACCGGCCGCGCCTCATCGCGCTGCACGACCACAACGAGCAGGAGCGCTCGGCCGACCTCGTCGAGCTGGCCCGCGAGACAGACGTCCTCGTGCTGTCGGACGCCGGCATGCCCGCGATCTCCGACCCCGGCTTCCACCTCGTGGAGGCGGCGGCCGCCGCGGGCGTCCGCGTCACGGTGATCCCCGGCCCCAGTGCTGTGCTCAGTGCGCTCGCCGTCTCCGGCCTCCCCACCGACCGCTTCACGTTCGAGGGATTCCTGCCGCGCAAGGGCGGCGACCGGCGCCGGGTGCTCCGCGAGCTCGTGCGCGAGCGCCGCACCATGGTCTTCTTCGAGTCGCCGAACCGGCTGCAGGCGTCGCTCGAGGACGTCGTCGCCGAGTGGGGCCCGGATCGCCGGCTAGTCGTGTGCCGCGAGCTCACGAAGCTGTACGAGGAGGTGCGCCGCGGATCCGCCGCCGAGCTCGCCGCCTGGGCCGCCGAGGGCGTGCGCGGCGAGATCGTCGTGGTCGCGGAGGGCGCCGCGGCGCTGGAGATCGACCTCGCGACCGGCGTGACGCAGGTGCTCGAGCTGGTGGGCGACGGCGCGCGCCTCAAGGACGCGGCCGGCACCATCGCGGAGGCGACGGGCCTCGGCAAGCGGGATCTGTACCAGGCGGCGCTGCAGGCCCGGTGACGCGCGCGGGTCGCGTGGTCGGCGCTGTTCCGCAGGCGACTCCGCCCCGGTCCCGCCGTGCACGACGGGACCGGGGCGGAGTCGAGCGCTGCCTTCGTCGGCAGTGCGGTCAGTTGCCGCAGTGGCTGTTCCAGAAGTCGGGGATCTTGACGTAGAACGTCCTCTCGCCATACGCCAGGCACTTGATCCCCTCCAGGCCCAGACCGGTAACGGTGAGGAAGGACATCCCCGCGACGGCTGCGCAGATGGCGGCGCCGCTGGCCGAGCAGGCGCCCAAGAGGGCCGCGAGCGTGCTCGCGCCGACCGACGAGCCGATGGCGAGGTTCTGCGCGTTGATGGGGATGGTGGCCCAGTGGCTGAGCTTGTTCCACCAGTGCTTGTTCTCGACGAGAGGGTCGGTTGCGGGGCGTGAGCCGGTGGTGGGGGAGAGGTCCGGTGTGTTCAGGGATCCGGTGGTGCGGAGGTGGGCGAGCTCCTGCGTGGCCTGTCGGGTGAGTTCCTCCCGGCTGGGGGCCGGAGTGATGGCGGTGGCGGCGGCGGTGGAGCGAACGGCGAGGTTGACGTCCACGATCTGCTCGATGGTGATCTTCCCGGAGATGATGTCCTGCTCGTAGGTGCCCCCGGTCACGGAGGAGGAGATCGCGGCTCGGGCCTCGGCGAGGGTCGTCTCGGAGGCGTGCGCGGGTCCGGCGATCAGGGAGCCGATGACGGCCACGAGTCCGGCGACGGCCATTCCGGGCATGATCCGCCCGGTGCGGTGCCGACGGGAGGACGCACCGGGGGATGAGGTGGGGAATGCGGATGAGGACATGACGGCCTTTCGGAGAAGGAAGCGCCACGTCGATCGACAGGGCGCAGATGCGGGATGCTGCGACCGCATATGCGCGATGAGCATAAGGGGGAACGCGGCGATTCGTGCATGCCGTGCACAGGCCCTCGAATGCATCTCCGGTCCGGCGCGCTCGTGCGAGCGGATATCAACGAGTCGTTCGGCGTTCGATATCGAGCGTGACCGAGATTCGGCTCGGCATTCCACGCGTCGTTCGCGTCGTCATCTGCGCGCATCCTCGCGTGCACGCGTGAGGTGGCAGCATCGACACGACCTGCGCACGAGGCCGTCTCGGATCGGGTGATCCGGGTGCGAGCGTGCCACGGGGCCTCCCGGACGACGACGAGGGGTGTCGTCCATCCGGGAGGCCCCGTGGCCCGCGGGGATCACCCGCGGTGGCGCGGCCGTGCGATCAGTCGCCGCAGTGCGAGTCGGTGACGTCGGGGATCTTGATGTAGAGGTAGTCGTGGTGATCGGCGAGGCAGAGCGATCCCCGCACGCCGAGGGCGGCGGCGGTGGCGGTGGCCATGGTGTCCACGGCCGCGCAGAGGAAGGCGCCGAAGCTGGCGCACGCACCGGCCAGGAAGCGGAGGACGCCACCTGTGGTCCCGCCCGCGACGGCGAGCGCCAGCGCTGACACCTTGGCCGTGCCCCAGTGCGTGAACGTGTTCCACCGGTGCTTGTCCGTGGCGACCGGGTCGGTGGCGGGGGCGGAGCCGGTGGTCGTGGTCGGCTCGGACGTGGCCGGGTCGACGCCGGTCGCTCGGATCTGGGCGATCTCCTCGGTGGTCTCGCGCGTGAGCTCGGCGCGGCTCGGTACCGCGGTGGACGACGGTGCGGCCGACGAACGCGCATCGAGGTTCACATCGACGATGTGCTCGACGGTGATCTTCCCGGAGAGGACGTCCTGCTCGTAGGTGCCGCGGCTCACGGAGGAGGAGATCGCGGCCCGAGCGCCGTCGAGGGCGACCTCCGACGCGTGCGCGGGCGACGGGGCCACCAGAAGGGAGCCGACGACCGCGACCAGTCCGGCGATGGCGGGGACGGCCCGGCGCAGATCAGCGCGGCGAATTCCTCGCACGTATTCTGCATTCTCTTCGCGGCGATTCCCGGCCTGCCGGGGAGCTTCGCGCATCGTCCCCGCCGAATGCATCTGCAGGCGAATGCGCGGTCATGGGGCGGGAGCGGCGGGCGCGGACGCGCGGCGCTCGCGGAACGCGACCATGTTCATCCGGTTGCCGCACCGCACGCTGCAGAACCGCTTCGACCCGTTGCGGGAGAGGTCGACGAGCACGCCGTCGCAGTCGTCGGCGGCGCATTCGCGGAGGCGGTCGGTGGCGTCGGAGCGCACGACGTCGACGAGGGCCATGGCGGCCTCCACGAGGATCCGGTCGGCGAGCGGCGCGTCCTCCGGCGTCGCGTGCAGGTGCCAGTCGAGGGCGTCGTGCCGCACGAGCCGGGGCGCGGCGTGGTGGCGCGCGAGCAGCTCGTTGACGGGATCCACCATGGCGTCGCGGTCGAGGCCCCAGATCTCCCGCAGGCGGGAGCGGGCGCGGTGCACCTCGCGCAGCTCGCGCTCGTCGCGGTCGAAGCGGCCGGAGAAGCCGCTGCGGGTCATCAGGTCGGCGAGCTGCTCCGGGGTCGCGAGCAGGTCGTCGCCCGAGCGGGTGGCGCGCGGGGCCGTGTTGAGGATCACGGCGTCGAACGTCAGCACGTCCTCGGTGTCAGGGGTGAAAGGCAAGTTGACTCCTTATCCACCACGAGTCTAACGTCAGGACCGTAGGCCGCATGGCCCCTGACGAGACGAGCGCACCATGGATCGACGCCACCTGACCACCGGACTCGTACTCGCGATCGTCGCCGCCTGCTCATTCGGGTTGTCGGGCGCGTTCGTGAAGCCGCTGCTCGAGGCCGGGTGGAGCCCGGTCGCGGCTGTCGCGCTGCGGGCGCTCATCGGCGGGCTGGTCCTCGCGCCCGTCGCGCTCGTGCAGCTCGGCGGCGACCTCCGGCCCGTGCTGCGGGCGTGGCGCCGGGTGCTCGGCATGGCGCTCGTGGGCGTCGCGGGCGCGCAGGTCATGTACTTCGCGGCCATCGAGCGGATCCCCGTCGGCACGGCGATCCTCATCGAGTTCATGGCTCCGCTGCTGCTCGTGGCGGTGGCGTGGGCGATGAGCCGTCGGCGGCCCGCGGTGCCGGTGCTGCTCGGATCCGTCGCCGCGGCGGGCGGGCTCGCGCTCGTGGTGTCGCCGTCCGGCGGCGGGGCGCTCGATCCCGTCGGCCTCCTCTTCGCGCTCGGCGCGATGGTCGGCTGCGCGGGCTACTTCGCGATCGCGGCCCGCGGCGCCGACGGGCTGCCGCCGGTGGCGCTCGCGGCCGCGGGGCTGCTGGTGGCGGCGGTGCTGCTGGCGCTCGTCGGCGCGACGGGGATCCTGCCGTTCACGGGCTCCGTCGCCGACGTCGTGATGCTGGGGAGCGTCGTGCCGTGGTGGGTGCCGATGCTCGTGGTCGGCGTGGTCGCGACGGCGCTCGCGTACGGGGCGGGGATCACGGCGGGCGCGATGCTCGGATCCCGCCTCGCGTCCTTCACGGGCCTGCTCGAGGTCGCGGCGGCCGGCGCCTGGGCGTGGATCCTGCTCGGCGAGGAGCTGACGGCGCTGCAGCTGGTGGGCGGGGTGCTCATCGTGGCCGGCATCGTCGCGGTGCGGTTCGACGCGCGGGCGGACCCGCTCCCGGTGGGCGGCGAGGCGGGCGCGGCGGCTGCTGCGGCGTCGGCCTAGCCCGCGCGCGGAAGCGCGCTACGGCGCCGGCGACTCCGCCGCGTCCACCGGCTCGAGGTGGTGCAGCACGCGCTTCAGGTGCATCGCGGTGAGCACGCCCGGGCCCATCGCCCGGCCGAGCTCCTGCGCCCGCCGGTCGACCGCCTCCACGAGCAGGCGCACCTGCCGCGCCGCCTCGCCCATCGCGCGGTGGCGCTCGGGGGAATCGGGGTCGTCGAGGTCGAGCACGCCCGCGACCGCGTGGCACGCGTCGTGGACCGGCCCGGTGATCTCCCGGTCGAGGCCCAGCGCGCCCCGCTCCTGCCAGATGGTGTCCGCGAGCGCCGCGGAGATGTCGCGGACGTGGAAGACGATCTGGTCCATCGCCTCGAGCCGGGCGTGGTCGATGCGCACGTCGCGCTTGTTGACGAGCGCGCGCGGGTTGCCCTTGCGGCTCTCGTCGGCCTCGCGGAGGTCGGCCCCCACGGCGCGCGCGGTGCCCGCGAGGTCCTCGCTCGCGCGGATCCAGTCGGCATGCGCGGGAGGGGAGTCGGCCTCGATCGCGTCGCCGACGTCGCGCAGCCGGTCGGCCACCTCCCGCTGGAACGCGCTGATGCGCGCGCCCGCGGCCCCGCTCGACAGCTGCGGCGCGATGAGCACGTTGATGACGAGGCCCGTCACGACGCCGACGGCCATCTGCACGAGGTAGCCGAGCGAGTACTGGTCGGCGTCCTGCCCGCCGACGATGAGCACGAACAGCGCCGCCATCGGCACGTACTCGCGGCCGGCGCCGAACCAGCCGGAGCCGGAGAGGATCACGCCGATGCCGACGATCACGGGGATCGACCACCACGAGGGGCCGGTGGTGGCGATCACGGCGGTCGCGAGCACGATGCCCGCCGCGAGGCCGAGGAGCGTCTGGAGGCCGGTGCGCGCGGATCCCATGAGCGTCGGGTACATGCTCACGAGCGCGCCGAGCGGCGCGTAGTAGGGGTACTCGTTCGCGACGCCGGGCACGAACGGCGCGACGGCCCAGGCGATCCCGACCGCGAGCGCGGTCTTGGCGGCGAGCAGCAGTCGGTCGGGGGAGACGGCGGCGCGCCAGGCGCGCGCGACCTCGAGCCGTGCGCCGTCCATCCCCATGTGCCGAGGCTATCGAGGCGGGGAGCGCCCGGCCGCATCCGGCGTCGCGCTCCCCGCCTCGATCAGGCGCGCGTCGCCTCGATCACCATGTCGTCGCGCGACGGGCTGCCGTCCGGACGCTGCAGGCACGTGATCACGACCAGCCGGCCCGGGGTGTCCGCCCAGACCTCGGCGTCGTCCGGCAGCTGGCCCTTGGGCACCGCGCGGCGGGATCCGACGGCGTAGTCGACGCCCGCCACCTGGATCACCGCGCCCGGGGCGACGCTCGCGCTGCCCGCGGCGGCGTCGATGAGCAGGTCGCCGGGGCCCGTGCCGCCGCCGCGGACCGAGTGCATCACGACGAACACCGTGCCCGTCGCGGCGTCCTCGGGGGCGACGCCGAGGCCGCGCACGCGGTACGCGGAGGAGAAGCCCGGGGGATCCACGACCCCGTCGACCACGTCGACCGCGCCGAGCGGCACGTCGAGCCCGACCGAGGGCGCGCGGAAGCGGCCGAGACCGGAGTCGACCGCGGTGCCGGCGCCGTCGGCGCTCGCGGCGGGTGCCGGGACGTCGGCCTGCACCGGCGCGCCCGCGAGGTCGCGGGGGAGGTCGGCCGAGACCGGCCACCCGCCCACCGCGGCGAGCGCGCCCGCGACCACGGCCGCGGACGCGACGACGACGCCGGCGGCGGCGAGGAGCCGCCGCCGGGGCGCCGGGCGGTCCGTCGTCACGGCCTGCGCAGCGACGCGCGGCGGCGCGCGATGGTGCGGCCCGCGATCGCGGCCAGGCCCGCGAGCCCGAGGGCCGCGAGCGCGAGGCCCGGCCACGGGTCGGCGGCGACGGAGGCGCCGCCGGTCGCGACCGCGGGACCCGCGTGGCGCGCGCCGGTCGCGGTCGCCGTGATGCCGGAGACGGCCGCGGCGCTCACGGTGATGGTCGCGGGATCCGAGACCGCCTGGCCCTGCGCGTCCACGAGGGTCAGCGTGTGCGTGCCGGGGTCGGTGCCCGCGGGGATCGTGACGGTGCCGGCCGCGGTGCCGTCGGCGGCCGCGGTGACGGATCCGACGTCGGTCGGCGTGGAGTGCAGGACCACGCGGTACGTCGCGCCCGGGGTGAGGCCGGCGGCGCGGAACGCGACGGTGCCGCCCGCGGTGGGTGCGGATCCCGTCGGCAGCGCGATCTCGGAGAGCCCGGCCGTGATCCGGTACGTGCGCGTCGTGCGCCCGTCCGCCGCGGTCACGGTGACGGTGACGGTGCGGCCGTCGACCGCGACGGCCGACGTGGCGGTTCCGTCCGCGGTGGTGACCCGCACGTCGCCGGCCGTGAGGGCCGGGAGGCCGACGGGCACGACCGCACCGGCGGATCCGGCCGCGTCGCCGAGCGGCACGGTGACGCCGCCCACGGTGATGGATGCGGCAGCCGCGTCGTCCGAGACGAGGAACTCGGAGCGCAGGGCCTGGATCTCCTGGTCGTCGACCCCGAGCGTGGTGCGGATGTAGGAGTCGAGCCCCGCGTAGCGCGACGCGATGCCGGCCTCGAAGGTGCCCTGGAGGAGCGCGGGCTTCGCCCAGTCGACGCCGAGCTGCGTGTTCGAGAGCAGGTAGTCGTGCAGGATGTCCGCGCTGCCGACGCCGAGGATCCGGTCGAGCAGGTCGATGACCGTGCCGGTGCGGTCCATGCCGTGCGAGCAGTGGATGAGGATCGTGCCGCCGCCCGTGTGCGACGCGATGGCCTGGAGGATGCTGCGGTAGGCGCTGATCATCACGCCCGGGTGGGCGTCGTTGACGCGCCCCTTGTCGATGAGGTCCCGGTACATGACGGTGTCGTCCGGGTAGTCGCCGTCGGCGCCGAACATCGAGATGGCGACGGTCTTCGCGCCCGGGATCGGCACGTCCGGCTTCGCCTGGATCTGGCCGGGCGTGCGCAGGTCGATCACGAGGTCGACGTGGTGCACGCTCGCGAGCGTGGCGGCGCCGGCGGAGGTGATCTTGTCGAGCGACTCCGTGCGGATCAGGCGGCTCGCGGCGACCGTGCGCCCGTCGAGGCCGGTGTACGCGCCGAGCTCCCGGCCGTTGACGAGGCCGGGCACGTCGGTGATGAGGTGGTCGCGCGCGGTCGGGGCCGGCTGGAGCGCGGGGTCGGCGGCGGCGTGCGCGGGCGCGCCGATGCCGACGGAGAGCGCCACCGCGGCGGCTGCCACGGTGAGGGCGCCGATGCGCGCGGGGGCGGCACGGCGGGCAGGGGGGATCGTCACGTTCGTCCTTCTGTGGTGGGGGTGCGCGCGGGGTCGCGCAGGCCGGCGCGGGCGCTCGGCGACAGGAGCATGGAGCACGGCGCGGGGCCGGGCATGAACGGGACGTTCTGCTTCGGTGAACATCCGCCGAGGGGAGGGCCCCGACGCGATCGGCGCTCGCCGTGCGATCCGTCGCTCCCGCCCGTGCGCACCGGCTCGCGCCGGGGTGACCCGGTACGCAGGCTCGGCTGGAGACTGCCTGCGGTTCCGCGTCTGCCCGCCTAGACTGGCCGGGATCACGCGGACGCGGATCCCCGCATCCGGCGCGGCGCTGCTCGCGTCCGGTCGACCGGAAGGCACGCGCATGATGCGGTCCCGCTCCCTCGCCTCGATGGTCGCGACGGGAGCGCTCCTCGCGGCCCTCGTCGGATGCTCGGCTCCCGCGGGGGAGGGGACGCCCGCGTCGCCCGGCTCGTCCCCCTCGGGCTCCATCACCGTGTTCGCCGCCGCGTCCCTGAAGGGCACGTTCACCGAGCTCGCGTCGGCGTTCGAGGAGCAGCACCCCGGGACGACGGTCGAGCTCAGCTTCGCCGGCTCCTCGGATCTCGTGACGCAGATCACCAACGGCGCCCCGGCGGACGTCTTCGCCTCCGCGGACGAGAAGAACATGGCCAAGCTCACCGACGCGGGCCTCATCGAGGGCACCCCGACCGACTTCGCGACCAACACGCTCGAGATCGCCGTGCCCCCGGGCGACCCGGCCGGCGTCGCCTCCTTCGCGGACCTCGGGAAGGCGGGCGTGACGACCGTCGTCTGCGCCGCGCAGGTGCCCTGCGGCGCCGCGACCGCGACGCTCGAGAAGGCGACCGGGGTCGACATCCGGCCGGTGAGCGAGGAGTCCTCCGTCACCGACGTGCTCGGCAAGGTCACCTCCGGGGAGGCGGACGCGGGCCTCGTCTACGTGACCGACGTCACGGCCGCGGGCGACGCCGTCACGGGCATCCCGTTCCCGGAGTCCGCGGGGGCGGTGAACACCTACCCGATCGCGCCCGTGAAGGCCGCCCCGGACCCGGACCTCGCCGCGGCCTTCACCGCGTACGTCACGGGTGCCGCCGGCCGGCGGGTCCTCGCCGCCGCCGGGTTCGGCACCCCCTAGGACGGGCCTCCCCTTCCGCTGATCCGGACCTAGCATGGGTCGCATGCCGCAGATCAGGATCAAGAACGCCGCCGACTACCTCGGCGTCAGCGATGACACCATCCGGCGGTGGATCGACAACGGCACCCTGGAGAGCTCCAAGGACGGATCCGGTCGCCTCGTCATCGACAGCCTCTCGCTCGCGCGCCACGCTCGGGAGAACGCGGTGCTGCCGGTCGACGCGAGCGAGGTCGGCCGGTCGGCCAGGAACCGCTTCGTGGGCATCGTGACCGACATCACCTCGGACCGGGTCATGTCCCAGGTCGAGCTGCAGTGCGGCCCGCACCGGGTGGTCTCGCTCATGTCCACCGAGGCGGTCCGCGAGCTGGGGCTCGAGCCCGGGTCGCCCGCGATCGCGGTGGTCAAGGCCACCATGGTGATCGTCGAGACCCCGACCGGCAGGGCATGATCCCGCGCCATCGGAGGGGAGGCGGATGAGGGCCTCGTCCGGTCTCCCGCGCTGGGTCGTCGCCGTGGCGATCGTCGGCGGCGCGTTCGTGCTCCTCCCCCTCGTCGGGATCCTCACCCGCGTGGACTGGGCCCGGTTCATCCCGCTCATCACCTCCGAGTCGTCGGTCGCCGCGCTGGCGCTCAGCCTGCGGACGGCCGGGACCGCCACCGCGCTGTGCGTCGTGATCGGCGTGCCGATGGCGCTGACGCTGGCCCGCACGTCCTTCCCCGGCCAGGGCCTCGTCCGGTCGCTGGTGCTCCTGCCGCTCGTGCTGCCGCCCGTGGTGGGGGGCATCGCGCTGCTCTACACGTTCGGCCGGCTCGGCCTGCTCGGGGGCACGCTGCAGGCGCTGGGGATCCAGATCTCCTTCTCCACCGCCGCCGTGGTCCTCGCGCAGACCTTCGTCGCGCTGCCGTTCCTGGTCCTCAGCCTCGAGGGGGCGCTGCGCTCCGCGGGCAGCCGCTACGAGAGCGTCGCCGCCACCCTCGGCGCGCGGCCGACGACGGTGCTGCGCCGGGTGACGCTGCCGCTGATCCTCCCCGGGCTCCTGTCCGGCGCGATCCTCGCCTTCGCCCGGGCGCTCGGGGAGTTCGGCGCCACCCTCACGTTCGCGGGGAGCCTCGAGGGCGTGACCCGGACGCTGCCGCTCGAGATCTACCTGCAGCGCGAGACCGACCCGGATGCCGCGGTCGCGCTGTCGCTGGTCCTGGTCGTCGTGGCCGTGCTCGTCATCGGCCTGGCCCACGGCCGATCGGGCCGACCCGGCCCCGCGCGCCGGGCGACGGGATCATGAGCCTGGAGTTCCGCGCGCGGCTGCGGGACCGCGACTTCGACGTCGACCTCCGCGTCGAGACGGGCACCACGACCGCGGTCCTCGGCCCCAACGGCGCCGGCAAGTCGACGCTGGTGAGCCTCATCGCCGGCCTCCTCGCGCCCGACGCGGGCCGGGCGTCGCTCGCCGGCACGGTGCTCTTCGACACGGGCACCGGGCTGCGCCTCCCGCCGCACCGGCGCGGCGTGGCGCTCCTGGCGCAGGACGCGCTGCTGTTCCCGCACCTCAGCGTGCTCGAGAACGTCGCCTTCGGACCCCGGAGCGCCGGCATGGGCCGCGCGGAGGCGACCGCGCTGGCGCGCACCTGGCTCGCCGCGGTCGATGCCACCGAGCATGCCGATCGTCGCCCCCGCGAGCTCTCCGGCGGGCAGGCGCAGAGGATCGCCCTCGCCCGGGCCCTCGCGCCCCGCCCGCAGCTGCTGCTGCTCGACGAGCCGATGGCCGCCCTCGACGTGACCGTCGCCCCGCAGCTGCGGCGCATGCTCCGTCGCGTCCTCCGCGACCGCACCACGATCCTCATCACCCACGACGTGCTCGACGCCCATACGCTCGCGGACCGCGTCGCCATCCTCCACGGCGGCCGGATCGTGGAGCACGGGCCGACCCGGGACGTGCTCGAGCGCCCGCGCACCGCCTTCGCCGCGGAGATCGCGGGCCTGAACCTCCTCGTCGGGACCTCCACCGGGACGGGCTTGGACGACGGCGCCGGCCACGAGCTGCGACTCCCTCGCGGCCGCGATCTCCCTGCGGGAGCCGCGGTCGCCGCGGCGTTCCGGCCCACCGCCGTCACGGTCGCGGCCGCCACCCCGCAGCAGCCCGCGAGCAACCGCGTGCGCGGCCGCGTGCACGACCTCGAGCGCCACGGCGACGCGATCCGGGTGCGCGCCGCGGGCATCTCGGCGGATCTCGGCCCCGCGGAGCTCGCGGCATCCGGCATCGAGATCGGGGACGAGGTGGACTTCACCATCGACCCCGACGCGGTCGTGCTGTACCCGGTGGGCTGACCGCCCGGCAGACCTCCGCGACCGCGGTCGGAGGGCTCGACCTCCCCGGGGATCCGCCGCGCTGACGAGGGGCCGCGACGCCACGATCGCCCATCGGGTGCGGCACCACCACCGGGCGCGCGTCACCACCAGAACGGCGGCTGGGTCACGTAGGGGCTCTCGAGGCGGGCGACCTCGTCGTCGGTCAGCTCCAGGTCGAGCGCGGCGACGGCGTCGGTGAGGTGGTGCGGCTTCGTCGCCCCGATGACCGGCGCGGCGACCGTCGGGTTCCGCAGCACCCAGGCGAGCGCGACGCGGGCCATGGGCACGTCGCGCGCGGAGGCGACCTGCTCGACGGCGTCGATGACCGGACCGTCGGCGTCGGTGTCGAAGGCGCGGGCGACCTCGTCGGTCTGCGATCGCGCGGTGGCGGCGCAGAGCGGGATCATCTCGCGCTCCTCCTCGCGCTTGAGGAGGTTGTACTGGTCCTGCATCGCGGCGAAGCCCGTCCACCCGTTGACCGCCGCGGCCCGCTGCAGCTTCGCGAACTGCCACGCGTGCATGGACGAGGCGCCGAGGTAGCGGACCTTCCCCGCGCGGACGACGTCGTCGAGCGCCTGCATCGTCTCCTCGACGGGCGTCTCCGGATCGAAGCGGTGCAGGTAGTGGACGTCGATGTGGTCCGTGCCGAGCCGGCGCAGCGAGGCGTCGACCTGCTCGAGGATCGCGGCGCGGGACAGCCCGGATCCGCCGGGTCCGTCGTGGCATCCACCCGGACACCTTCGTCGCGAGCACGATGTCCTCGCGCCGGGAGAAGCGCCGGATGGCACGGCCCACGTACTCCTCGCTCGTGCCCTGCTGGTACACGTTGGCGGTGTCCCAGAACGTGATGCCGAGCTCGACCGCCTGGCGGAAGAAGGGCGCCGACGCCTCCTCGTCCATGGTCCAGGAGTGCATGCCCCGGGTGGGATCGCCGTACGTCATGCAGCCGAGGGCGAGGCGGCACCGGCATCGGTCGCCCGGCGGGCGGGATGTCGGGCTGGTGCCAGGAGCCACTCGGAGGATGCGCGATGCGCGTGGCCGCCGTGCCGGGCCGGCCAGGAGCGCGGTGGGGGGCCATCCCGATCCCGGGGGATGATGCTGTCATGACCACTGACGTCGACTACGACCAGATCGTCCGCGACTCCATCGAGCAGCTGCGGAAGAAGTTCCCCGAGCGCTCCGAGGCCGAGCTCCGGACGGTGGTGGAGGAGGAGCTGGCGACGCTCCGGGACGCGACGGTGCAGGACTACCTCTCCGTGCTCACCGTCCGCGCCGCCCGCAAGCGGATGAAGGCGCAGGGCCGCGCCGACTGACGAGCAGCGTGCGCTGCGTCGGCGATGTCCGCGGTGCCCGGGAGCCGATCGCCTACTCCTCGAGCGCCCGCAGCGCGCGCAGGTGCACCGCTGCCCACGAACGGAACGGCTTCCACGCCTCGGTGATCTCGTCGATCGAGCGGTCGGTGCCGTAGCGCTTCGCGATCTCGTCGCTCAGCTTGCCCTCGTGGCGCGGGAGCACGTCGGGGAAGTTCGCGCCGCGGATCACGACGAGCTCGGCGGAGAACGGCCCCATCCCGAGGATGCTCTGGACCTGGACGAGCGCATCGGACGGCTGTGACGAGCGCAGATGCGCCCCGGAGAGCCGGCCGTCGAGAGCGGCCTCGGCGATCGCGTGCAGGTACTCCGCCTTGCGGTCGGGCAGATCGAGCGCCGCCGCACGCAGGATGGCCGGGGACGGGAACGCGCCGTCGTCGCCGAGCCGCTCCGTGAGCCGCGTCCGGAGCGCGGCCGCCTGCCGTATCTGCAGGCGGCGCGACAGGACCGTCCACACGGCCGCCTCGTAGGGGGAGAAGAAGCCGCATGGCCGGAACCCGCTGAGCCGTGCCTGCGCATCCGCGATGACGTCGTCGCGCACCGCGACGTCGGGCCAGCCGCGCCCGTCGATGTCCACCGACAGCAGGCGGCGCACCTGCTCGGTGGCGGCGTCCAGGTCGCCCGGGCCCTCGACCACGATGCGCACGGATGGACCGTCCTGGGTGACAGCGGCATCCACGCGCTGCCAGTCGGCATCGCAGAGGAAGGCGGCGTGGAGGCCAGCGGCCTGTGGCTGGGACGCGAGTCGGTTGGGGGTGAAGCCCTCCCAGAAGCGCGTGGTGGTCGCGAGCGACCAGGGCCCGAGGACCTCGTGGACGGTCTCGAGTCGTGTCATGGATCAGTCCTCGTCGTTCAGGGCGGCGGCGTCGCCGTCGGGGTCGGAGTCGGTGAGCGGGCTGCCAGCGCGACCGACGATGGTGCTGTCGAGCACGACGACGGGTCGGGGGAGCGCGACGAGCGCCCCCGCGCGCGAGGAGGATGCGCGGGGCGCGGTCGGCGGCGACGCGATCATGGGACGACCTCCGGGCTTCGAGTGCGCATCTCCGGAGGTCTTCAGCCACGGATCGACCGCATCGAGAAGCGGATCGACCACACCGATGGGAGTCGGTCAGGAGACCACCGTAGCCCACGCTCCCCGTCATCGACGGTCTGCGCCGTGCGTCGCGGCCGGGCGGTGACGACGGGGAGGCCCCCAGGGAGGAGACCGATACGATCCCGTCGTTCACCTTCGTGAAGCGGTCGCCCTGCGTGGGTGATCCGGGGCCGGAAACCCTCGCATCCAGCCCCGTCGTCCGCGCGGCGACCCACGTCGCGAGCGGTGGCTGGCGTGCGTTCCCAGCACAGAGAGCAGCCATGAGCGTCCACACCCCACACCCGTCCCCCCTCTCCCCCTTGGCCGACGAGGTCGTGATCATCACCGGGGGCTCGAGGGGCCTCGGCGCGTCGATCAGCTCCCGCTGCGTGGCAGCAGGTGCCCATGTCGTCCTCGTCGGCCGCGACGCCCGGACGCTGCGCGAGCACGCCGCGACGCTCGGCGAGGCCGCCAGCTGGGTCCAGGCGGACCTGCACGACCCGGCGGCTCCGACCGAGATCCTCGCCCGGACCCTCGAACGCCATGGACGGATCGACGGCCTGGTCAACAACGCCGGGACCGCGCACTTCTCGCCGATCGAGCTCCTCAGCGCCAGCGACATCGACCTGACGATGTCACTCGACGTCCGTGCACCACTCCTGCTGGCCGGCGCGGCCGCGAAGGCGATGCGCGACGGCGGGAGCATCGTGAACATCTCGTCCACGTTGGCCGCTGTCGGCAGCCCGCGTTCGGCGCTCTACGCGGCGGCGAAGGGAGCGCTCGACGCGGCCACTCGAGCCCTGGCCGCGGAGCTCGGGCCCCGCGGCATCCGGGTGAACGGCGTCCGGCCCGGTCTGACCCGCACCGAGGCGACCGAGCACGAGCACGCGGACGGCGTGTTGTTCGCGACGTACGAAGGGACGGTTCCCCTGGGTCGCCTCGGGATCGGCGAGGAGATCGGCGACGCGGTCGTGTTCCTGCTGAGCTCGGCCGCGGCGTTCGTCACCGGGCAGACGCTGGCCGTCGATGGAGGGCACACCACCTCCAACCTGGCGGTCCGTCCCTAGTCCCGACGGCGATCCGCTCGACGACGCGGAGGCGCGGCACGACCTAGTCCCCGCGAGCAGCGCCTCGCGTGAGCAGGGTCGATGCCGCTCGGCCGAGGTCGAGCAGCACCGTCCGGTCGGCGCCGGCGGTGCCGAGGACCTCCATGCCGCGGGTGACGGCGACGAAGTACGTCGCGGCGGCACGGGCGTCGAGCGCCGCGTCCACCTCCCCGGCCTCCTGCGCCTGCACGATGCATCCGGCGTACTCGTCCTCGAGGCGGCGGTAGGCGCGACGGGCGGCTGCGGCGACGTCCGGGTCGCGGTCGGCCAGCTCGACGGTGGCCTTGGTGAACAGCGAGTCCAGCGGGCCTGCCGAGGTGAACGTGATGGCGAGCGCGTCCAGGTGCGCTCGGATCCTCCCCAGCGGAGAGGGGGTCCCGGACGCGAGCTCGACGGTCAGTCGCTCGACCTGCGTGGAGGTGCTCCGCTCGAGCGCGCGCAGGAAGAGCTGCCGCTTGCCGCCGAAGGTGTTGTAGATGCTCTGCTTGCCGAGCCCGGTGGCGCGGCTGAGCTCCTCCATCGTGGTGCCCCCGTAGCCGGCAGCCGCGAAGGCACCGGCGGCCGCGTCGACGACGGCGTCCTCGTCGAACTTCCGCGGTCGGGGCATGGCGTGATCCTATGCGGGGCCGGGGCCGGGGCCGCTGGTCGGGATGCCCTCAGCTCGCGGCGGGGAGGGCGTCGGCGGTCTGGGCGGCCACGTCGTAGTACTCGGCCTGGTAGTCGAGGATCCGGATGCCGCCGAGGACGGCGGTGACGGCCTCGAGGAAGCGCTCATCCGCCATGTGGGCGTCGATGGCCGCCTGGTCGCGCCACCCCTCGGTGAGGTGGATCGTGTTCGGGTCGGTGAGGTCCTCGGCGAAGACGTAGTACGTGCAGCCGTCCTGCCGGGCGGTGGTGGTCAGGTGGGGGATGACGGCGTCGCGGAACGCCTGTCGGTCGTCGGGGTGGATCGTGTAGCAGGCGCTGATGACCTTGCCGGTGGGGGTGTGCCTGGTGTGGGGGATCATCGTGCCCTCTCCTCTGCGACCACGGGGCGTCCGCGTCGGCATGGCCACCCTACCTCCGTTATTGACCAAGTCGTCAATAACTCTGCGCCGCGGACCGTCCTCCCGTCGGCGGGCCGGCGCTCCGGCTCGAGATCCGGACGACGCCCGCGGATCTCGACCACCCCGTCATCCGCAGGACCGCAGCGCCACCAGCCACGCGTCCACCGCGTCCTCGCGCTCGACGCGGAACCCCGCCCGCTCGTAGAGCCGCCGCGCCGCGCTGCCCTGGAGCACGTCGAGGCGGAACGGGCGGCCGTCGTCGTGCCGGTCCATGAGATCGCGCAGCACCTCGCCGCCGACCCCGTGGCCGTGCAGCGCGGGATCCAGGTAGAAGTGCTCGATCCAGTGCGCGTCGGGCTCGTCGCGGCGGGCGATGAGGCCCGCGTCGCGGCCGCCGACCCGGATCACCCAGGTGCGCTCGGGCGCCCACCTGTCGAGGAAGCGACGGCGGACCCGCACCGGATCCCACCGGCCGAGCCGCTCGAGGTCGGGCCGGAGGACGATGGCGCGCAGCTCGGCCATCCACGTGGCGTCGTCGGGGAGCGCCGGGCGGAGGATCCAGCGGGGGAGCGGCCCGGGGGCGACCCGCAGGTCGCGCTCCATGCAGACGCTCGTCGGATCCGCCGCGTACGGCCCGAACCGCGGCACGTGCCGGTACCCGCCTCGCTCGTACATCGCGATGGCCGCCGTCTGCGGCAGGCCGGTCTCGAGCCGCATGACGTCGGCGCCGAGCTCGCGGGCGCGGTCCTCCGCGGCGACGAGCAGCGCCCGACCGACGCCGAGGCCGCGCGCCCCGTCCGTGACGAACACGCGCTTCAGCTCCGCGGATCCATCGCCCCCGTCGACGACCGCCGCCGTGCCGAGCGCGCGGCCGTCCTCGCGCGCCACGAGGAACGTGACGCCGGGCCGCTCGAGGTCGCCGACGTCGAGCGCGTGGTAGTTCTCGGCCGGGTAGAGGGCGAGCGCGAAGTCGTCGGCCTGCCGCAGCAGCGGCAGCACGTCGTCCTGGCGGGGGGACTCCGGGGTGACGGTGGGCACGCCCCAGCGTAGGACGGGTGGGTCGCGCGGAGCCGAGGGGCCGGCGCCGCTCCACGATGTGGAGGGTCTGACCTGACCGCGACGGCCATGCGTATCCTCGGTGCTCGACCGCGGTGAGCGACGTGTCCGCCTCGGCGACGTCTCCCTCCGCCCTGGAGGAGGACACGTGGACTTCGACCGCGACCCACGCCCATCGCACGAGGGATCCGCGTTCACGCGGCGGAGCTTCGTGGCCGCGGCCGCGGCCTGCTCGCTCGGCGCCGTCGTGGCGTCGCAGCTGATGCCGGCGGACCGGGCGGAAGCGGCGACCGGCACGGAGCCGGACGTCGCCGCGCTGCTGGCGGGCATGTCCCTCGAGGACAAGGTGGGCCAGCTCTTCGTGCTCGCCGTCTCGGGCCGGACCGCGGACACGACCGACGCGACGGCCGTCGCCGCCAATCGCGCGGCCTACGGCGTGGACACGCCCGCGCAGGTCATCGCCGCGCACCGGCCGGGCGGCATCATCTACTTCCCCGGAGACCAGGACAACCTGGCGGACCCGCAGCAGATCGCCGCCCTGTCCAACGGGTTGCAGCGCGCCGCCGTCGCGCAGCCGAGCCGCATCCCGCTCCTCCTCTCCACCGACCAGGAGAACGGCGGATACGTGGTGCGCGCGCCGATCACCCTCCTGCCGGGCGAGATGGCGCTCGCCGCGAGCCCGCGCGCCCAGGACGACGTGCGGGACGTCGCCACGATCACGCGCGACGAGCTCCGGGCCATGGGCCTCAACCAGGACTTCGCGCCCGTCGTGGACGTCGCGTCGAACCCGGCCAACCCGATCATCCACGTGCGCTCGTTCGGCGACGACCCGGGCACCGTGTCCGCCCTCGCCACCACGATGATCCGCACCTTCCAGCAGCCGGGCGGCCTGGTCGCCGCGGCGAAGCACTTCCCGGGCCACGGCGACACGGACACCGACAGCCACACGGGCATCCCCATCATCACCCGCAGCCGTGAGGAGCTCGAGCGCGTGGACCTGCCGCCGTTCGCCGCGGCCGTGGACGCGGGCATCGGGATGATCATGACGGCGCACATCGTCGTCCCCGCGCTCGACCCGAGCGGCGACCCGGCCACGCTCTCGCGGCCCATCCTCACGGGTGTGCTCCGCGACCAGCTCGGCTACGACGGCGTCGTCATCACCGACGCGCTCAACATGGCCGGCGTCCGCCAGAAGTACACCGACGCCCGCGTGCCCGTGCTCGCCCTGAAGGCCGGCGTCGACCAGCTCCTCATGCCGCCGGACTTCCCCACGGCGCGCGACGCGGTGCTCGCCGCGGTGCGCAGCGGGGAGATCCCCGGGTCGCGCATCGACGAGGCCGTCACCCGCATCCTCCGGCTGAAGAGGGATGCGGGGATCTTCTGCGCCGCCCCGGTCGACGAGCAGGCCGCGACGCTCGTGGTCGGCAGCGCCGCGCACCTCGCGACCGCGCGGGCCGCCACGGAGCGCGGCATCACGCTGCTCAGGAACGACGCGGACCTGCTGCCGCTGTCGACGGGGCCGCGCTCGGTGCTGGTCACCGGCTGGGGCGTCACCACCACGAAGAACCTGGCGAAGGTCCTGACGGCGCACGGCTCCACCACCACGCTCGCCACCACCGGCATCTCCCCGGATGCGGCGACCATCGGCTCCACGGTGGCGCTCGCGAAGCAGGCCGACCTCGTGGTGGTGTGCACGCGGGACCTCGGTGCCGACACGAGCTCCGGGCAGCGGGATCTGGTCGCCGAGCTCGTGAAGGCGGGCACGCCCGTCGTCTCGGTCGCCGTGCTCGAGCCCTACGACATCGCGTACACGACCGAGGTCGCCACCCATCTGCTCACGTACTCGTACGCCGAGAACGCCCTCGAGGCGCTCGGTCGCGTGCTCTACGGGCAGGTCGCCCCCACCGGTCGTCTGGCGGTGGACATCCCGCGCAGCGACGCCACGGGCGTGCTCTACCGCCGCGGCCACCACGTGGCGTTCACGCGGTAACGGCGCCCAGCCCTGTCCCGTCCGACGCCCCATCCGATTCGGGTGGGGCGTCGGACGCGTCCGGGTGCTCGATGGATACGCTGGACCGGTGCCACGCGGACGAGGCCCCGAGCCCTCCGCGACGGTGCCCCGACCGTGAGGAAGACCATGCAGATCCACCGCGTCCGCGTCCACCGCAGCGACGAGGCCCTGCCTCCCGGGGAGCAGCTGGCGGGGCGCATCGCCGCCGTCGCCGCCGACCCGGTCGAGGTCGACGCCGAGGTCACCGAGATGATCGTCAACCGCATCATCGACAACGCCGCCGTCGCGACCGCGTCGCTCACCCGCGCGCCCGTCGTCGCGGCGCGCGCGCAGGCCCTCGCGCACGGCCCGTCCACGGGCGGTGCGGGCGCGACCGTCGTGGGCGCGGATCCCGCCACGCGCGTCAGCGCCGAGTGGGCGGCGTGGGCGAACGGCGTGGCCGTGCGCGAGCTCGACTACCACGACACCTTCCTCGCCGCCGAGTACTCGCACCCGGGCGACAACATCCCGCCGATCCTCGCGGCCGCGCAGCACGCCGCAGCGGGAGGCCGGCCCGACGGCCGCGCGCTGACCGGCGCCGACGTGATCCGCGGCATCGCCACCGGCTACGAGATCCAGGTCGACCTCGTGAAGGCCATCAGCCTGCACGCGCACAAGATCGACCACGTCGCGCACCTCGGCCCGTCGGCCGCCGCCGGCATCGGCACGCTGCTCGGGCTCGACGAGGAGACCGTCTTCCAGGCCGTCGGCCAGGCCCTCCACACCACCACCGCCACGCGCCAGTCGCGCAAGGGCGCGATCAGCACGTGGAAGGCGCACGCGCCCGCGTTCGCCGGGAAGATGGCCGTCGAGGCGATCGACCGGGCGATGCGCGGCCAGACCAGCCCCACCCCCATCTACGAGGGCGAGGACGGCGTGATCGCGTGGCTGCTCGACGGCCCCGATGCCTCCTACGAGGTGCCGCTGCCCGCACCGGGCGAGGCCAAGCGGGCGATCCTCGACACCTACACGAAGGAGCACTCGGCCGAGTACCAGGCGCAGGCGTGGATCGACCTCGCCCGTCGCCTGCACAACACGCATCCGGTGCTCGCCGACGCGGACGCCATCGACCGGATCCTCATCCACTCGTCGCACCACACGCACGTGGTCATCGGATCCGGCGCGAACGACCCGCAGAAGTACGACCCGCGCGCCAGCCGCGAGACGCTCGACCACTCGATCCCGTACATCTTCACGGTCGCCCTGCAGGACGGCGCGTGGCACCACGTCGACTCGTACGCGCCCGAGCGCGCCGGCCGCCCCGACACGGTGGACCTCTGGCGCCGCGTCACCACGACCGAGGACCCGGAGTGGACCCGCAGGTACCACTCCATGGACCCGGCCGAGAAGGCGTTCGGCGGCCGGGTGGAGATCCGCCTGACCGACGGCTCGACCATCGTCGACGAGATCGCCGTCGCCGACGCGCACCCGCTCGGCGCCCGGCCGTTCGCGCGCGCCGACTACGTGGCCAAGCTCCGCACGCTCGCCGACGGCGTGCTCGAGGACCGCGAGGTCGACCGGTTCCTCGCGCTCGTCGAGCGCCTGCCCGAGCTCACCGCCGACGAGCTCGCCGGCCTCACCGTGACCGCACGACCCGGCCTCCTCGACGGCGCCGGCGCCCCGAAGGGACTCCTCTAGTGCTGCACTCCACCCTCACCGCCGCCGCCAAGCGCCGCGCGTTCCGCGAGCGGCTCGCGAGCGGCGAGCTGCTCCGGATGCCCGGCGCGTTCAACCCGCTGTCGGCCCGCCTCATCCAGGACAAGGGCATGGACGGCGTCTACATCTCCGGCGCCGTGCTCTCGGCGGATCTCGGCCTGCCCGACATCGGCCTCACCACGCTCACCGAGGTTGCCGGGCGTTCGCAGCAGATCGCGCGCGTCACCGACCTGCCCTGCCTCGTCGACGCGGACACGGGCTTCGGCGAGCCGATGAACGTCGCGCGCACCGTGCAGATGCTCGAGGACGCCGGCGTCGCGGGCCTCCACATCGAGGACCAGGTGAACCCCAAGCGCTGCGGCCACCTCGACGGCAAGCAGGTGGTGGACGAGTCGACGGCGCTGAAGCGGATCCGCGCGGCCGTCGACGCCCGCCGCGACCCCGACCTGCTCGTCATGGCCCGCACCGACGTGCGCGGCGTCGATGGGATGGCCGCCGCGGTCGACCGGGCCCGCGCGCTCGTGGACGCGGGCGCCGACGCGATCTTCCCCGAGGCGATGGCCGACCTCGCCGAGTTCGAGGCGATGCGCGCTGCGGTGGACGTGCCGATCCTCGCCAACATGACCGAGTTCGGGAAGAGCGAGCTGTTCACGACGTCGCAGCTCCGCGACGTGGGCGTCAACATCGTCATCTACCCGGTCTCGCTCCTGCGTCTCGCGATGGGCGCCGCCGAGCGCGGCCTCGACGCGATCCTCGAGGAGGGCACGCTCGCCGGCAAGGTGCCCGAGATGCAGACCCGCGCCCGCCTCTACGAGCTCCTCGACTACGCGGGCTACAGCGCCTTCGACGAGGACGTCTTCACGTTCACGCTGGAGGGGAACCGCGGCGGGGCGTGATCCCTAGTCGCGCTCGACGAGGCGCCGGAGGGATCCGTCGAGCGCGAGGCCCAGCATCATGACGGCCAGCAGGATCCCCATCGCGAGCGACGCGAGGACGTGCCCCGCCCGGGTGACCGCGCGCACCCCGCCGGATCGGGCGGCGGGGGCGGCGGGCATCCCGCGAGGCTAGCCGCGGGCGCGCCGCGCGGCCCCCGAGCGTCCACACACGGCGGGGATCACAGCCGCGGATCCACCGCCTCGGACTCCATCGCGAGCACGCCGAAGACCGCCTGGTGCACGCGCCACGTCGGCTCGCCCGCGACGAACCGCTCGACCGCCTCGACGCCGAGCGCGTACTCGCGGAGGGCCATCGACCGCTTGTGGCCCACGTCGCGGTCGCGGAGGCGATGCAGGTTCGCGGGCTCCGTGTAGTCGGGGCCGTAGACGATGCGGAGGTACTCGCGTCCGCGCACCTTGATGCCCGGCTGCGCGAGCGCCTTCCGCCCCCGGACGAGACCCGCGACGGGCTTCACGACCATGCCCTCGCCGCCCTGGTCCGTCAGCTCCTGCCACCAGCGCGTGGCGGCCGCCTCCGACTCCGGGTCGGCGAGGTCGACGGCGATCGAGCGGGTCGGCACGACGAGGCCCGGATCCGCGTCGGCCAGCCGCCCCGCCAGCGCCAGGTGCCAGGAGTGCTCGCGCGCCAGGTGCGTCGCGCCCTCGGTGGCGAGGAGCTGGAACGGCGCGAGGCGCACGTCGTCGAGGCCGTCGTACGGCGCGGCGTGGCGCCGGTATGCGGCGACATACGCCTCCGCGTCGGCGGCCCGGGCGCGCGTGCGCGCGAGGAGGTCGGCGACGTCGATGCCGGACCCGGCGGCCTGCTCGAGCGCGCGGACGGCGGCGGGCAGCGCGGCCGTGGCGGCGGCGCCGACGGACGCGTACTGGTCGCGGATCAGCGGCCCGGCCTTCACCGACCACGGCAGCAGCTCGGCGTCGAGGAGCAGCCACGACGTGTCGAGCTCCGCCCAGAGGCCGGCCTCGTCCGCCGCGGCGTCGAGCCGGGCGAGCAGCGCGTCCGAGTCCGCGGTGTCGAAGAACGGGCGGCCGGTGCGCGTGTGCACGACGCCGCGCCAGCCCGCGGGCGCGTCGAAGCGGGCGGGGTCGCGGGTGAGGAGCACGACCGCGCGGGATCCCATGTGCTTCTCCTCGCAGATCACCCGCTCGAGCCCGTCGCGCCGGTACGCCTCGAAGGCCTCCGCCGGGTGCTCGAGCACGTCGTCGTGGCCGGACGACGCGGGCGGGCTCATCGTCGGCGGCAGGTAGAGGAGGTGCCGGGGGTCGATGGCGAAGCGGCTCATGGTCTCGAGGGCGCCGGCGGCGGCGTCCTCGCGGATCCCGACCCGGCCGAAGGCGCGCGTCTCCACCACCTGCTTGCCGAGCACGTCGTCGATGCGGAGGAGGCCGGGGTCGCGCACGTCGTCCGCCGCGGATCCGTCAGCGGATGCGGCGGCGGCCGACGTGTACCGGCGCCCCAGCGGCATGGTCGGCTCCGACCAGACGCGCTCGGCGGGCACGGCGACGACCTCGCGCTCGGGCCAGCGGAGGGCGGTGAGCTCGCCGCCGAACACGCATCCGGTGTCGAGGCACATGGTGCCGTTGACCCACTCGGTGCCGACGCCGGCGACGTGCCCGTAGAGGACCGTCGCGGATCCGCGGTAGTCGAGCGCCCAGTCGCGACGCACGGGCAGGCCGTGTTCATCCGTCTCGCCCATGGTGGCGTCGCCCCAGAGCGCGAAGGCGCGCACGCGGCCGGACGCGCGGCCCTGGTACGCCTCGATCAGGCCCGCGTGCGCGACGACGAGGTCGCCCCCGTCGAGCACCAGGTGCGAGACGAGCTCGCGGCAGAAGCGCTCGACGTCCGCGCGGAACGCCTCGTCCTCCTCGGCGAGCTGCGCCAGCGACTCGGCCAGGCCGTACGCGACCCGCACCTTCTTCCCCTGCAGCGCCTTCACGAGCTTGTCCTCGTGGTTGCCCGGGACCGCGAAGGCGTGGCCGGCGCGCACCATCCCCATCACGAGGCGGAGCACGCCCGGGGTGTCGGGTCCGCGATCCACGAGGTCGCCGAGGAACACCGCGCGGCGGCCCGCGGGGTGCGCGGCGTCAACGGGTCGGCCCCGCTCGTCGCGCCGGATCTCGTAGCCCAGCTCCCGGAGCAGCGTCTCGAGCTCCGCGCGGCAGCCGTGCACGTCGCCGATCGCGTCGAAGGGCCCGCGCTCATGCCGGAGGTCGTTGAGCAGGGGCGCGACGGTGAAGCGCGCGGCGGCGATCTCGTCCACGCCGCGGAGCACGTGCACCTTCCGGAAGCCCTCGCGGCCGAGGCCCTTCAGCGAGCGCTGCAGCTGGTCGTGCTGCCGCTTCACGACGGACGCGCCGAACGTGCGATCCGTGCGGGCGGCGTTCCGCTCCACGCACACACCCACCGGCACGTCGAGCACGATCGCGACCGGCAGCACGTCGTGGTCGCGGGCGAGCTGCACGAGGGACCGGCGCGACTCGGGCTGCACGTTGGTGGCGTCGATCACGGTCATCAGGCCCCGGCGGAGGCGGTGCGCGGCGACGTGCCGGAGCGCCTCGAACGCGGCGGATGTGGCGTTCTGGTCGTTCTCGTCGTTCGAGACGAGGCCGCGGAAGGCGTCGCTCGAGAGCACCTCGTAGGGGCCGAAGTGGGTGCGGGCGAAGGTGGACTTGCCGGATCCGCTCGCGCCGACGAGCAGCACGAGCGACATGCGGGGGAGGGGGAGCGCCGCGGGGGCGGTGGCGTCGGTCATCGCGTGGCCTTCCGGAAGAGCGCGAGCTGGGTGGGGGCGCCGTGGACGGGATCCGCATCGCCGACGGGCCGGATCTCCACGCGGTAGCCGAAGCGGTCGGCGACGCGCGCGGCCCAGGCGGCGAACTCCGCGCGGGTCCACTCGAAGCGGTGGTCGGGGTGCCGGAGCGCCCCGGCCGCGAGGCCCGGGTACAGCGCGTTGTGCTCGGCGTTCGGGGTCGTGACGACCACGGTGGCGGGGGACGCGGATCCGAACACGGACGCCTCGAGGGCCGCGTGCCGGTCGGGATCCACGTGCTCGATCACCTCCATGAGCACGACGGCGTCGAGGCCGGCGAGGCGCGGGTCCTCGTAGGTCGCGGACGACTGCAGCAGCCGGATCCGCTCGCGCACCCGGTCGCTCGCGTCGCGGAGGTCGAGGCGCCGGGCGGCCGCCTCCAGGTCGGACGAGGAGACGTCGGTGCCGATGATGCGCGTGAACGCCGCATCCGCCATCAGGTGCGCGAGCAGCGCCCCCGAGCCGCAGCCCACGTCGGCCACCGTGCGGGCGCCCACCTCCGTGAGCACCGCGTGCACGGTCTCGGCGCGCAGGCGGGCGAGCGAGGGGGAGCGCGGCGCGGGGAGCGCGGGGCCGGCGGGGGCGGCCGCGGCGGCAGCGGTCTCGGCGGCCGCGCCGGATCCCGCGTCGAGCCGCTCGCCCGCCTCGCCCACGAGGTCGCGCTGGTGCGCGAGGTACCGCCGGGTGATGAGGTCGCGCGCCGGGTGCTCGGCCAGCCACCCCTCGCCGGCGCGCAGGAGCTTGCCCACCTCGTCCTCGGAGACCCAGTAGTGCTTGCCGTCGTCGAGCACGGGCAGCAGCACGTAGAGGTGGCGGAGCGCGTCGGCGATGCGGACGTCGCCGGTGAGCACGAGGTCGACGTACAGGGAGTCGCCCCACCCGGGGAACGCGGGATCCAGGGGCACGGGCGTCGCCTCGACCCGCCAGCCGAGGGGCGCGAACAGGTCGCGCACGAGGTCGGGACCGCCGCGCGCGGGGAGGGCCGCGACGGTGATCGTCAGCGGGAGGGCGCTCGCCGCGAGGTCGGGGAAGCTGTCGCTGCGGCCGCCCATCGCCGTGCGGAACACGTGCCCGAGCGCGACGGCGAGCATCGACGAGGAGGCGTACGGCCGGTCGTTCACGTAGTGGGTGATGCTCGCGGCGCCCGCGCTCCGGAACCGCGTGGAGCGGACGAGCCCGATGGGATCCACCTCGAGGAGCAGCGCGACCGTGCAGCGCTCGTCGGTCGCCTCCGGGTAGAGGACGTGCGCGACGCCCACCGGGAGGGCGAAGGACTGCGCCTTCGCCGGGTGCTTGCGGAGCAGGTGGCTGAGGTCGGACGCCGACGGCGCGGTCGAGGTGAGGGTGATGAGCACGGTGGTCTCTCTCGTGGGGGATGCGACCCGGTGCGGAGGCCTGGGGCCACCGTAGCGATCGGGGGGTCCCCGCGGGGGCGCGCGACACGGCCCCCTCATCGGGGGTTCCCTCCGGCGTCGCGCGCGTGGTCGACTGGGTGGGGGACGAGGAGCCATGCGACCAGCACCGAGACCGGCACCGGCATCAGCGCCGGCCGAGAGCCCCGCGGGCGCGCCCGCCGCGCGCCGCCGACCGCGCCTGCTCCTCCGTGCCGCGCTCCTCGGCGGGATCCCGCTCGTGGTCATGTCGGCGATCGGCGCGTCCCTGCTCGCCGCCGGCCAGATCGCGGACGGCCGCTCCACCCTCGCGGTCGGCGTCATCGTCGCGGCGACCGCCGCCGGCTCGCTCCTCTACCAGGTGGACCGCTGGAGCGTCACCCGGGCATCCGTCACGCACTTCGCGCTCATGCTCGTCACCGTGCTCCCGGCGCTCCTGCTCAGCGGCTGGTTCCCGACGGACACCGCGGGAGGCGTGCTCGCGGTCGTCGGGATCTTCCTCGCCACGGGCCTCGTGCTCTGGACGACGCTGTACCTCGTGATGACGGCGGTCGAGCGGCGTCGCGCGGCACGGTCGGCGTCGCGCGCCTAGGTGTCCGGGGATCCGGACGCCGGTTGCCGCCCGCCCGTCGCGCTCGGCCTCAGCGGCTGATGCCGGCGTCCTCCGCCGACGTGGCGAGGACGCAGAACTCGTTGCCCTCCGGATCGCCGAGCACCGCCCATCCGTCGGTCTCGCGGCGGTCGTCCACCATGCTCGCCCCGAGCGCGAGGATCCTCGCCACCTCGGCATCGCGCGTCGTGCCGGCGGGCCGGAGGCACATGTGCATGCGGTTCTTCACCGACTTCGGCTCTGGGACCCGGATGAACTCCAGCCACCGTCCGCCCGGGCCGCGGAGCTCGGCCTCGTCGTCCTCCATCGTCCCCGCGGGCACGATCTCGAAGTCGTCGAGCACCTGCGCCCACCAGAGCGCCTGGGCGCGGGGGTCGACGGCGTCGATGCAGAAGTTGGCGGTGCGGGAGGCCATGTCGGCACTGTACCGACGGCCGCGGACGACGGCGGGTCTCCCGGCGGGATGAACAGGGCCGGAGGCCCGCGGGATCAGCCGACCGCCGCCACCACCTCCGCGACGGCCCGATCCACCTCGGCGCCCACGGCGTCGCGGTCGCCCGACTCCGAGTCGTGCACGAACGCCAGGGCGCCGTGGCGGGCGCCGCAGTAGTCGAGGATCCCGTGGCCGATCTGCGTCTGGAACGACGCGAGGTAGCCGTGCCGGGCGAACGACGCGCGGCCGAAGCCGGCGACGGGCAGGAGGTGCACGGTGAGGCGCTCGAGGTGCGTGTGCACGCGCCCGTCGTCGTCGATGTCGAACGCCCACCCGCCGATGAAGGTCCGGTCGATCCAGCCCTTGAGGAGCGCCGGCATCGACCACCACCACACGGGGAAGACGAGCACGACGTGGTCCACGGCGTCGAGGCGCGCCTGCTCGGCGAGGACGTCCGCGGGCGCGGGGCCGCCGGCGTAGGCGGCCCGGTCGGCCATGCCGAACACCGGGTCGAAGCCCTCCTGGGCGAGGTGCGCGACCTCCGTCCGGTCGGCCCCGAGCTCGGCGACGAGCCGGCGGGCGACGTGGTGGGTGAGGGAGTCGGGATCGGGATGGGCCGTGACGATGAGCGCGGTCATGCCTCCATCCGATCACGCCCGCCCGGGCAGCGCCTCAGTCGAGCTCGCCCTCCCGGTCGTCCTCCTGCAGCAGGCGCCGGGCCGCGATCCCGATGATCGCGCTGTACGTCGGGTACGCGAACCGCACGTGCGCGAGTGTGGCGACGTCGACGCCCGCGGCCATCGCGGTGGTGACCGACTGGATCACCTCGACCGCGTTCTCGCCCACGGCGTGCGCGCCGAGGATGAGCTCGCGGCGTCGGTCGGCGATGAGGAGGAGGAAGCCGGCCTCGCGGTCGTCGATCACGGCCCGGTCGACCTCGGCGAACGGCACCCGCGCGACCACGCACGCGCCGTCGCGCTCGCGCGCCTCCGCCTGGGTGAGGCCGACGCCCGCGTAGTCGGGGTCGGTGAAGCCGCCGGCCGGGAGGAGCTGCAGCGGGATCCGCCTGTTGACGCCGAGCACCGCGTTCTCGGCCGCGGCCTCGCCCTCGGACTGCGCGGCCTGCACGAGCATGTCCTTGCCGTTCGCGTCGCCCACCGCGAGGATGTGCGGCACGCGCGTGCGGAGGTACCGGTCGACGGGGATCGCCGAGCGCGACACCTCGACGCCCGCGTGCTCGAGCCCCAGATCCTCGACGTCGGCGGGCCAGCCGGTGGCCATGATCACGGCGTCGAAGCTGGAGGACTGCGGGCGGTCGCCCGCGCGCCAGAGCAGGGTGATGGACCCGTCGCCCGTCTTCGTGAGGCCCGTCACGGTGTCGATGCCGGTGCGCACGCGCACGCCCTGCGCGGTGAACGCGTCGGCGACGGCCTCCGAGATCGCCTCGTCGGACGCCGTCAGCACGCGCGGCGCGACGTCGAGCAGCGTGACCTCGGATCCGAACGAGCGGAACACCGTGACGAGCTGCGCGCCCGTGTTGCCCGCGCCGATGACGGCGAGGCGGCGGGGGATCCCCGGCAGCGCGAGCACGCCCTCGGGCACGGTCGCGAGCTCGGCGCCGGGCACGGGCAGGCGGCGCGAGTGGCCGCCGACGCAGACGATGATCGAGCCCGCGGTGATCCGCCGGCCGCTGTCGAGCACGAGCGTGCGGTCGTCGACGAAGCGCGCGCGGCCCTCGTGGATCAGCGTCACGCCCGCCGCCTCGAAGCGCGCCGCCTCATCCTTGAGCGAGCGCACGCGGTCGACCTGCGCGTGCACGCGCGCCACGATCGACGGCCAGTGCGGCGCAGGCTCGCCCACGCCGATCCCGTTCTCGCCGGCGGAGCGCACCTCGCGCACGAGCCGCGCGGTCTTCGCGAGCACGCGCGTGGGCACGCACCCGGTGTTGACGCACGTGCCGCCGACGCGGCCGGCCTCGAGCACCACGACGGACGCGCCCAGCTCGGCGGCGCGGAGGGCGGCGGCCGTGCCCGCGGGGCCGGCGCCGATGACGGCGACGTCGTAGCGGTCGGGCCCGGTCGCGGCGTCGGACTGCGCGTCGGCCGCGGCCTGGGCCTCTGCGGCGGGATCGGCGTGGTCGGTGCTCTCGGGCATGGCGTCCTCCGGGTCGGCGCGGCTGCGCGGGCGGCGCCTCGGGTGCGCCTGATCGAGAGGCTACCGAGCGGATCCACCGGCGGCCCGTGTGCGGAGGCTCTCGTCATCGCGCGGTCGCCCGCGCCTCCTCCCCAGCCCGCCGCCGCGCGTCCACCGCATCGACGTCCGCGGACCTCGCCCCCGCGCCGCCCGCCCCGATACAGTGACGAACGCACCCCGAGGCGACCCGATCCGCCCGACCGACACGGGTGCGGCATGCCGCGAAGGAGCATCATGGCCGACATCCGCAAGGGCCTCGCCGGGGTCGTCGTCGACACGACCCGCATCAGCAAGGTCGAGCCGGCCACCAACTCCCTCCTCTACCGCGGGTACCCCGTGCAGGAGCTCGCCGCGCACTGCTCCTTCGAGCAGGTCGCGTACCTCCTCTGGCACGGCGAGCTGCCCACCGACGAGGAGCTCGCGCACTTCGAGAACCAGGAGCGCGCCGAGCGGCGGCCGTCCGACGCGGTGCTGCGGATCGTCGACGCGCTGCCCGTCGACGCGCACCCCATGGACGTGCTGCGCACCGCCGTCAGCGCGATCGGCGCCGCGGATCCGACGCCCGACGACCACTCGGTTGCGGCCGACCTCGAGCGGTCCGTGCGGCTGCTCGCGCAGATCCCCGTGCTCATCGCGTACGACCAGCGCCGCCGCCAGGGCCTCGCGCCCGTCGAGCCCCGGGACGACCTCGGCCTCGCCGAGAACCTCCTCCTCATGGTGCACGGCGAGCGCCCCACGGAGGCCGACACGAAGGCCATGGAGGTGTCGCTGATCCTCTACGCCGAGCACTCCTTCAACGCCTCCACCTTCACGGCCCGGGTCATCACCTCCACCCTCGCCGACCTGCACTCCGCGGTCACGGGCGCCATCGGCGCGCTCAAGGGCCCGCTGCACGGCGGCGCCAACGAGGCCGTGCTCGAGACGCTCGACGAGATCGGCGACGCGTCGCGCGTGGAGGCGTGGCTCGACGAGGCGCTCGCCGCCAAGCGCAAGGTCATGGGCTTCGGCCACCGCGTCTACCGCGCGGGCGACTCGCGCGTGCCCACCATGAAGGCGGCGCTCGACGACCTCGTCGCCGCGCGCGTGGCCGGCGGCGGCCCCACGGGGGAGTCCGCCACCCGCACCATGGAGCTGTACGACGCGCTCGAGCGCGGCATGGCGGCGCGCACCGGGATCCTGCCGAACCTCGACTACCCGTCCGGCCCCGCGTACGCGCTCCTCGGCTTCGAGACCCGCGCCTTCACGCCGCTGTTCGTCGCCGCGCGCGTGGTCGGCTGGACCGCGCACATCGTGGAGCAGCGCGCGTCGAACTCGCTCATCCGGCCGCTCTCCGAGTACGACGGCCCGGCGGAGCGCCACCTGTCCTAGGACGGAGCGCGGCCCCGTCGAGCCCCCGTCACACGGCCGGGAGCGCTCCCGCCGATCGTTAGGATGGAGCCCATGTCCCGCGGCGAGCCCTTCTACATCACCACGCCGATCTTCTACGTGAACGACGTCCCGCACATCGGGCACGCGTACACCGAGGTCGCCGCCGACGTGCTCGCCCGCTGGCACCGCCAGCGCGGCGACGACACCTGGTTCCTCACGGGCACCGACGAGCACGGGCAGAAGATCCTCCGCACGGCGACGGCGCACGACACGACCCCGCAGGCCTGGGCCGACCGCCTCGTCACCGAGAGCTGGCAGCCGCTGCTCGAGGCCGTGGACATCTCCAACGACGACTTCATCCGCACCACGGACGCCCGCCACGAGGAGAGCGTCAAGATCTTCCTGCAGCGCCTCCACGACGCCGGGTTCATCTACACGGGTGAGTACAAGGGCTACTACTGCGTCGGCTGCGAGGAGTACAAGCAGCCCTCCGACCTCCTCGAGGGCACGGGCCCGTTCGAGGGCCAGCTGGTGTGCGCCATCCACTCCAAGCCCGTCGAGCTGCTGGAGGAGAAGAACTACTTCTTCCGCATGAGCGACTTCGGCGAGCGGCTCCTCGCGTTCTACGAGGAGCGTCCCGACTTCATCCAGCCCGAGAGCGCGCGCAACGAGATCCTGTCGTTCGTGCGTCGCGGCCTCGAGGACCTCTCGATCTCGCGCTCCAGCTTCGACTGGGGCATCCCCATCCCCTGGGACGAGAGCCACGTCGTGTACGTGTGGTTCGAGGCGCTGATGAACTACGTCACGGCCATCGGCTACGGCGTGGATGACGACGCGTTCCGCCGCCGCTGGCCCGCCACCCACCTCGTGGGCAAGGACATCCTCCGCTTCCACGCGGTCATCTGGCCGGCCATGCTCATGGCGCTCGGCGAGGAGCCGCCCCGCCGCGTCTTCGGCCACGGCTGGCTGCTCGTCGGCGGCGAGAAGATGTCGAAGTCGAAGCTCACGGGCATCGTGCCGCAGACCATCACCGACACCTTCGGCATCGACGCGTTCCGCTACCACTTCATGCGCTCCATCGCGTTCGGGCAGGACGGATCCTTCAGCTGGGAGGACCTGTCGGCGCGCTACCAGGCGGAGCTCGCCAACGGCTTCGGCAACCTCTCCTCCCGCGTGATCGCCATGGTCGGCCGCTACTTCGACGGCCGGATCCCCGCGGCGAACGCGCTCACCGAGGCCGACGAGCGCGTGCTCGCCGTCGCGCGCGCCGCCGCATCCACCGCCGACGAGGCCATCGACCGGCTCGCGATCCACGAGGCGCTCGCCGCCGTGTGGACCCTGGTCGACGAGCTCAACGGCTACATCACGAGCCAGGAGCCGTGGGCCCTCGCGAAGAACGACGAGGACCGCGCGCGCCTCGAGACCGTGCTGCACACCGCGGTCCGCGGGCTCGGCACGCTCGCCGTGCTGCTCGCGCCCGTGCTGCCCGGCGCCACCACGAAGCTCTGGACCGCGCTCGGCGGCACCGGCACGGTCGGCGCCCAGCGCATCGACCTGGCGGACGAGTGGACCGGATCCGGCACGGTCACCCCGCTCGACGCCCCGCTGTTCCCGCGCATCGAGCAGGAGCAGGCGACCGCCTCCGCCTGACGCCCGCCGCCTGATCCGCGACCGCCGCGCCCCGCCGGGCACGGCACCCGCCCGTCGGTAGAGTGAGCGCGATGTCCGACTCCAACTACGTGCGCCAGCGCGACACCTCCGCGGCCCACGGCCAGACGCGCGACCTCACGTACCCGCCGCTGCCCGAGGCGCTCACGGTCCCCGTCTACGACAACCACACGCACCTCGAGATCGCGGACGGCGAGTCGCCCATCGACTTCACCGAGCACCTCGACCGCGCGAGCTCGGTCGGCGTCCGCGGCGTGATCCAGGTCGGCGGCGACCTCGAGACCTCCCGCTGGTCGGCGGAGACCGCGGCGCACGAGCCGCGCATGCTCGCGGCCGTCGCGATCCACCCGAACGAGGCCCCGGCGTACGAGGAGGCGGGCACGCTCGACGACGCGCTCGCCGAGATCCACGAGCTCGCCGGGCGCCCGCGCGTGCGCGCCGTCGGCGAGACCGGCCTCGACTTCTTCCGCACGGGTGAGGACGGCCGCGCGGCCCAGCAGCGCTCGTTCGAGGAGCACATCCGCATCGCCAAGGAGCGCGGCATCGCCCTCCAGATCCACGACCGCGACGCGCACGACGAGGTCGTCGCCACGCTGCTGCGCGTCGGCGCCCCCGAGCGCACGGTCTTCCACTGCTTCTCCGGCGACGAGGACCTCGCCCGGATCTGCGCCGAGAACGGCTGGTACATGTCGTTCTCCGGCACGGTCACCTTCAAGAACGCGGGAGACCTCCGCGAGGCCCTCGCCTTCGCGCCGCGCTCGCTGCTGCTCGTCGAGACGGACGCGCCGTTCCTCACGCCCGTGCCGTTCCGCGGCCGGCCGAACGCGCCCTACCTCATCCCGCACACGCTCCGCGCGATGGCCGCGCACCTCGGCACCGACGTGTCGATGCTCGCCGCGCAGATCTCCTCCAACACCGAGCTGGTCTACGGGCGCTGGGACGACGAGCCCGTGACGTCGCCCGCCAAGGACCCCGCCGAGCTCGACCCGGCGGACCGCGCGTGAGCGACGAGACGGCGTCCGGCGCTCCTGCCGCCGCGCCCGCGCCCGCGCCCGCGCCGACGCTCCTCGGCCCCGCCGAGATCCGCGACCTCGCCGAGCTGCTCGGCGTCGCGCCCACCAAGAAGCTCGGCCAGAACTTCGTCATCGACGCGAACACCGTGCGCCGCATCGTGCGGGTCGCCCGCGTCGAGGCCGGCACGCACGTGGTGGAGGTCGGTCCCGGCCTCGGATCCCTCACGCTCGGCCTCCTCGAGACCGGCGCGAGCGTCGTCGCGGTGGAGATCGACGGCCGGCTCGCCGAGCAGCTGCCGATCACGGTGCGCCTCTACCAACCGGAGGCCGCGCTCACCGTCGTGCACGAGGACGCGCTCCGGGTCGCCGAGCTGCCCGGGGATCCCACCGCGCTCGTCGCGAACCTGCCCTACAACGTGTCCGTCCCCGTGCTACTGCACCTGCTCGAGCACTTCCCCGCGATCCGCACGGGCGTCGTCATGGTGCAGGCCGAGGTGGGGCACCGCATCGCCGCCGGGCCCGGATCCAAGGTGTACGGATCCCCGAGCGTCAAGGCCGCCTGGTACGGCGCGTGGCGCACGGCCGGCCAGGTCAGCCGCCAGGTGTTCTGGCCGGTGCCGAACGTCGACTCCGTGCTCGTCGCGTTCGAGCGGCACGCGGAGCCGTTCGCCTCGGAGGAGCTGCGCACGCGCACCTTCCGGATCGTCGACGCGGCCTTCCAGCAGCGCCGCAAGATGCTCCGCCAGGCGCTCGCCGAGCTGCTCGGCGGGAGCGAGGCCGCATCGGGCCTCCTCGAGGCCGGAGGGGTCGCCCCCACTTCGCGGGGCGAGGAGCTGAGCGTCCACGACTACCTCCGCATAGCCCGTGCCTGGGCCGATCGGGAGGGTGACGGAGAGGCTCCCAGCCTCCGCTAGGTTGGAGCACATGACCTCCGCGGCCACCAGCTCTGACGTGGTGCACGCGCGGGCCCCGGGCAAGATCAACGTCTCCCTCACGGTGGGCGCCCTCCAGGAGGACGGCTACCACGACGTCGCCACGGCGTACCAGGCGGTGAGCCTCTACGAGGACGTGTACGCCACCCGCTCGGACGGCTTCTCGGTCGAGTTCGGCGGATCCATCGACACGTCGCACCTCACCACCGGCGCCGACAACCTCGCCGTCCGCGCCGCGCGCCTCCTCGCCCGGAGCACCGGCTACCGCGGCGGCGTGCACCTGCGCATCGAGAAGGACGTGCCCATCGCGGGCGGCATGGGCGGCGGATCCGCGGACGCCGCGGCCACCCTCCTCGCCTGCGACACCCTGTGGGGCACCGAGCGCACGCGCGACCAGCTGCTCGCCCTCGGCGCGGAGCTCGGCGCCGACGTGCCGTTCGCGCTCGCCGGCGGCACCGCCATCGGCACGGGCCGCGGCGACCGGCTGAGCCCCGCGCTCGCCAAGGGCACCTTCCAGTGGGTGCTCGCGATCGCCGAGTTCGGCGTCTCCACGCCCGACGTCTACGGCGAGCTCGACCGGCACCGCGAGCGCCACGCGCAGGACATCTTCCCGGCGCAGCAGATCCCGCAGGTCGACTCGGGCGTGCTGCAGGCGCTGCGGGCGGGGGATCCGCACATGCTCGCCGAGGTCCTCCACAACGACCTCCAGGCGCCGGCGCTCCACCTCGCGCCCGGCCTCGGCGAGGTGCTGCAGCTCGGCGAGGAGAACGGCGCGCTCGCGGGCATCGTCTCGGGATCCGGCCCCACGGTCGCGTTCCTCGCGGCGGACCTCGACAGCGCGCTCGAGCTGCAGATCGCGCTGAGCGCCGCCCGCCTGCAGGTCATCCGGGCCACCGGGCCCGTGCACGGCGCGCGCATCATCACCGGCTGACCCGGCCCGCTCCGCCCCATGCGCACGATGCTGCCCCGCGCCGTCCGGCCGTCCCGCCCCGAGTGGGCGCTGATGGGCATCACGGCCATCTGGGGCGGCACGTTCCTCGCGGTGCACGTGGCGATGGAGCACAGCGGGCCGCTGTTCTTCGTCGGGCTCCGGTTCCTCGCGGCGGGGCTGATCAGCGCGGTCCTGTTCCGCCGGGCCATCCGCGGGATGCGTCGGATCGACCTCGCGGCCGGGTCCGCGATCGGCCTGATGATCTTCCTCGGCTACGGACTCCAGACCTACGGCCTGCAGACGATCCCGAGCAGTACGTCCGCCTTCATCACCGCGCTCTACGTGCCGCTGGTGCCGCTCCTCCAGTGGGCCGCGTTCCGGAGGCGGCCGAGCGCGCTCGCCCTGGCGGGCGTGGCGCTGGCGTTCGTCGGGCTGCTCCTCGTCGCCGGCCCCCAGCAGGGCGTGGCGCTGGGTGCGGGGGAGCTGGCGACGCTCGTGAGCACGCTGCCGATCGCCGCCGAGATCATCCTCATCGGGCTGTTCGCCGGACGCGTGGACGTCGGTCGGGTGACGGTCGTGCAGCTCGTCGTCGCCGGGGCGCTGTCGCTCGCGTGCATGCCCGTCGCCGGCGAGGCGATCCCGGCGTTCTCCGGGGTGTGGCTGGTGGCGGCGCTGGCGCTGGGGGCGAGCAGCTGCCACATCCAGCTCACGATGAACTGGGCCCAGCGCTCGGTCTCGCCGACGCGCGCGACCATCATCTACGCGGGCGAGCCGGTGTGGGCGGGCGTCATCGGCCGGGTCGCGGGGGAGCGGTTGCCCGCGCTCGCCATCCTCGGCGCGGCGTTCATCGTCGCGGGGACGCTGGTCAGCGAGCTGCGTCCGCGGGCGGCGCGGGGGCCCGTCTAGCGCACGGCCCCCGTCGCGCGGAGGTGGCGGATCAGGTCGGCCGGGTCGGCGCACATCGCCTCGAACGCCAGGTACAGCGTCTCGGTGCGGTCGGCCGGGCCCACCGCGACGCAGGGCTTCCCGAGGCCGAACGCGATGCCGGCCTCCATGTGCGCGGCGGCGCCGGCGGGCAGCACGAGCACGAACCGGTCGGCGGCTCGCAGCGCCGCGAGGTCCTGCTCGAACAGGCGCCGGATCCCCGGGTGGTCGAGGTCGGCGTCGTCCGCCCCGCCCGGCGACGCGAAGGCGGCGGCCTCGGCGTCGTAGGAGGTGCGGATGAAGCAGGAGGAGCGCGCGCCGACGTCGTCGAGCGCGTCGAGGACCTCGGCGACCGCATCCCGGTTGCGCCAGCTGCCGGCGATGAAGAACGAGTTCACGCGGCGACCGTACCGCGGGTGCCGGGTCGCCTCAGTCGCGCACGCGCTGCGCGTGGGCGCGGGCCTTCATCCGGTTGCCGCACGTCGCCATGGAGCACCACCTCGCCGTGCCCGGGCGGCTGTGGTCCACGAGGAACAGCTCGCACTCGTCGTTGGCGCACGGGCGGAGGCGGCCGGGCAGGCGGGCGGTGACGGTCGACCAGGCGAGCACGGCGTCCACCGGGATGCGGTCGTCGCGCGGCACGCGGAGCTCCCAGACCACGCCGTCGGCGGTGACGCGCGGCGTGCGCACGGCGCCGTCGACCACGGCCGCGAGCTCTTCGAGGGCGGCGGGCGCAGCGGCATCGCGGCGGATCACGGCGTGAAGAGCATCGCGGGTGCGACGCAGGCGCTCGAGCTCGGCGGCGGTGCCGGTGCCGCCCCAGTCGCGGGCGAGCTGGCGGCCGGATGCGCCGGCGAGCCGGTCCTCGCGCTGCCCGTCGACCACCGGTGCGCTGTTCAGCACGGCCAGCAGCAGCTCCTCGTCGCGGTCCACCTGCTCCTCGATCCTCCGCGCCCGGGTGGCGCGATGGATCCATGCTACCGTCCTGCTACCCACCAAAACAAGCCAAAGGGGTTAGCAATGGTCGCCGTCCACCACCGCACCGTCTCGATCGACGGCCTCGACGTCTTCTGGCGCGAGGCCGGGCCCGCCGACGCCCCCGTGCTCCTGCTCCTGCACGGGTACCCGTCGAGCTCGCACATGTTCCGCCACCTGATCCCGGCGCTCGCGGGCCGCTTCCGCGTCATCGCGCCGGACCACCTCGGGTTCGGGCGCTCGTCCGCGCCGTCCGTCGACGACTTCGACTACACGTTCGCCGCGCTCGCCGAGGTGGCCGCCCGCTTCCTCGCCGCGATCGGCGTCGAGCGATACGCGATCTACGTGCAGGACTACGGCGCCCCGGTCGGCTGGCGCCTGGCGCTCGCCGACCCGACCGCGGTCACGGGCGTCATCACGCAGAACGGCAACGCCTACGAGGAGGGCTTCGTGCCGTCGTTCTGGGACCCGATCTGGGCCGACGCCGCCGAGCGCACCGACGCCACGCGCGACGCCCTCCGGCCGGCGCTCGGACGCGCGGCGGTCGAGTGGCAGTACACGCACGGCGTGCCGGATCCGACGGTCGTGGATCCGGACGCCTGGGAGCACGACCTGGCGCTCCTCGCCCGCCCCGGCCAGGACGACGTGCAGCTCGCGCTCTTCCGCGACTACGCCACCAACCGGGAGCTGTACCCGGCGGTGCACGCCTGGCTCCGGGAGTCCCGGGTGCCGGTGCTCGCGATCTGGGGCCGGGACGACGAGATCTTCGCCGCGGCCGGTGCGGAGGCCTTCCGCCGCGACGCCCTGGACGCGCGCGTGGAGCTCGTCGACGGCGGCCACTTCCTGCTCGAGTCCCACCTCGACGAGGTCGTCGCGGCGATCGGGAAGTGGCACCCCGCGGAGCGAGCCGGGGTGGATCAGCCCGCTGCGACCCGCTCGTAGCGCTCGACGTTCGCGTTCATCACGTGCCAGGCGTCGGTCTTGGCGAAGCCGCGCGGGGTGAGCGCCGCGGCCACGTCGTCCCGGATGTCCTGCTTGTCGCTCGTGACGAGCCAGACGACGTCGGCGCCGTCGACCTCGTCGACCCGGTCGGCCAGCGGGTACGTCTGCTCCCAGAGGCCGTCCGTGTCGCCGGGCGGCGTGCGCAGCAGGATGTCGTCCATGCCGCGGAAGGCGTCCGGGTAGGAGTACGCGACGATGCGCGAGGTCGCCTTGGGGTGGCGGCGGACCGGCCCGAAGATCACGGCCTCGGCGGTGCCGGGCGCCTCCTGCGCGCGCTCCTCGGAGACGATCCGCGCGATGGCCGCCCAGTCGGAGTCGGCCTTCTCGGTGGTGGTGCGGTCGTGCACGATCTGCAGGAGCGAGAGCGCCACGAGCACGGCAGTGACGGCGGCGATGAGCGGCCTCCGCTTGAGCGCGAGGATCCCGACCGCCATGAGCATCGCGAACGCCGGCGCCGTGTACGCCATGTAGCGCGGCGAGTACAGCGGCGACATGAGGGTGGACGCGCCGATGAGCAGCAGCGTGGGGACGACGAACCAGACCACCGCGAGCTGCAGGATCGTCGGCGACCACCCGGCGTGCAGGTACGCGGACTCGAACTCGGCGAGTCCGCCCTCGGGCTCGACCGTCGAGGCCCGGCGGGCGCGCACCAGGCGGATCCCGCGGCGCACCAGCAGCGCGAGGCCGACGAGCGCGAGCGCCCAGGCCAGCACGGCGAAGGCGTCGTTGTCGGCGAAGAGCTGCGTCGAGACGACCTGGAACGGCGTGTTCCACCCGATGGGCTTGATCCACCCGACCTGGCCCGACTGCTCCGTCACCACGCGCACGAGCGGCAGCGACAGGAGCCCGGCCGTGATGGAGGCGAGCGCCCAGCCGAGCAGCGACACGACCATGGGCCGGCGGCTGCGGCGGCCGGCGCGCGCGGAGGCGATGGCCCACAGGATCACGACGCCGTGCGCGCCCACGAGCAGCGCCAGGTACACGAAGGTGGACGCGCCGAGCCACGCGAGCAGCCCGTACAGCGCCCACCACCTGGCCTGCACCTGCCAGCTCGATCCCGCGCGGCGGGCGGCCAGGACGAACGCGACCGTGAGCGCCACCGCGGTGAGGGTGCCGAGCGCGAACGAGCGCCCCTCCGTGCCCATCCACGCCGAGCGGGGGATCACGACGAAGACCAGCCCCGCGACGATGCCCGTGGCGCGCGTGGAGATCGTGCGGGTGAGCAGCACCACGCCCGCGGCGGCCAGGCCGATGAACACCTCGCTCGGGAAGCGCAGCGACGTGGGCGAGTAGCCGACCAGCTCGAACCACACCTTCATGCCCGCGTAGTAGAGGCCGTGGACGGCGTCGACCGTGCTGAGCTCGCGGAGGAGGTCGTCCCAGCCGCGCGTGGCCGAGATGACGGTGGCCGCCTCGTCGTACCAGACGGAGGGCGCGCCGGCGAGGGGGAGCGCGAGCAGGAAGCCGAGGAGGCCGATGAGCCACGCGTCGCCCCAGCGGCGGTGGTGGAAGCGGCCGAGGCCGCCCGCGGGGCGTCCGCCGCGGATCCCGTCGGCGGGCCGTCGTACGCTGGGACCGGTCGACGCGGGTCCGCGTCCGCCGTCCGTACGGAGGTCTGTCATGGGGTCGTCTCTGCCGCTCGTCGATCTGGACGGCACGCACCCCGGGGGGCGGGGCCTCGGTGGTCATGGCTCCGGGCAGGATGCGCACGAGAGACGCGAACGCCACTCCCGGCACCTCGCCCTTCCCGGCATCGGGATGGGGGGTCAGACCCGCATCGACCAGGCACGCGTGCTCGTGATCGGCGCGGGCGGCCTCGGTTCCCCCGTGCTGCAGTACCTGGCCGCGGCGGGGATCGGGACCCTCGGAATCGTAGACGACGATGCTGTGGACCTCTCGAATCTCCAGCGCCAGACCATCCACGGCACGCCCGACGTCGGCCGGCCGAAGACCACGTCAGCGGCCGATTCCGTGCACCGCACCGACCCGGGCATCGAGGTGATCGAGCACGCCGAGCGCCTCACGAACGACAACGCCGTCCGGATCCTCAGCGGATACGACGTGGTCGTCGACGCCACCGACAACTTCGCCACGCGGTACCTCATCAGCGACGCGGCGGCCCTGGTCGGCGTGCCGTGCGTGTGGGGATCCGTGTACCGGTGGGACGCGCAGGTCACCGTCTTCTGGGATGCCGCACCCGACGGCCGCGGCATCGACTACCGCGACGTCTTCCCCGAGCCGCCCGCCGACGGCGCCGTGCTCTCCTGCGAGGAGGCGGGGGTGTTCGGCGCGGTGTGCGGCACCGTCGGCGCGCTCATGGCGACCGAGGTCATCAAGCTCGTCACCGGCGCGGGGACGCCGCTCGTCGGCCGGGTCGTCGTGCTCGACGCGCTCGCCGGCACCAGCCGCACCATCGGCGTGAAGCGCGCGAAGGGCCGCCAGCGGGTCACGGCGCTCGCCGACTACGACCTCTTCTGCGGCGTGGGCGCGGCCACCGACGGCACCGAGCTCGACGCGGAGGAGGTGGAGCGGATCCTCGCCTCGGACGAGAAGGTGGTGCTCCTCGACGTGCGCGAGCCCGACGAGCGCCTCGTCGACTCCATCCCCGGCCACGTCGCGGTGCCGGTCCGCATCGTCACGGTGGATCCGGGTGCGGTGCCCGGCGAGATCACCGACCGCGTCATCGTCTACTGCGCCTCGGGCGTGCGCTCGCGGGCGGCTGCGGCGGCGCTGCGCGAGGCGGGGCGGGATGCGGTGAGCCTCCGCGGCGGGATCCAGTCGTGGCGGAGCGTGGCGGGGCGGGCGTGAGCTCCGGCGACGACCTCGACGCCGGCTCGGCCCTCGGGCTCGACGACGACGCGTTCCTCGAGCACGTCGCCGACGCGCTGGTCTCCGTGCCCGGAGTCCGCGGGGTGGCGCTCGGCGGATCCCGCGCCCAGGGCGTCGCGCGGCCCGACAGCGACTGGGATGTCGCCGTCTACTACCGCGGGTCCTTCGATCCCGACGACCTGCGCGCGCTCGGCTGGCCCGGCGTCCTCAGCCCTCGGGGCGGCTGGGGCCGCATCTTCGACGGCGGCGGCGCGTTGCGCGTCGACGGGCGCACGGTCGACGTGCACTACCGCGACCTCGACGCGATCGAGGCCGTGCACGCGGAGGCGCTCGCCGGCCGCTTCGCCATCGAGACGCTGCTCTTCCACCAGGCGGGCCTGCCGAGCACGATCCTGCTGGCCGAGGTCGGCGTCAACCGCGCCCTCCGCGGCGAGGTGCCGCGGTTCCCGTACCCGCCGGCCCTGCGCGCGTCGGCGCCCGCGGTCTGGTGGCAGCGCGCGGAGCTGACGCTGCACTACGCCCGCGAGGGCCACGCCCGCCACGGCCGGGTCGCGCAGTGCGCGGGTCTCCTCTCCGAGGCGGCGTGCTCCGCGGCGCACGCGATCCTCGCCCACCGCCTCACCGTCGTGCGGAAGCGCCGCGCGGGGACGAGGCTCCAGGACTTCACGAGCGAGGACTGGGCCGAGATCGCGGGCGACTCCGGCAAGGGCTTCCTCACGGGCGGGATCCGTGGCCTCAGCATCTACTCGCTCACCAACTTCACCGCCACCTCCGCCGCGGTCGCCAGTGCCATGGTGACCGCGGCGTTCGGGGTCGCGGAGCAGGCGCACCGGCTCCGCACGGGGGAGATCGCCGAGGTCGAGTTCCTCGAGAACGCCGAGCTCGTATGCCTGGAGGCGGCCGTCGGCGCGCTGTCCTCCTTCGTGGGCCAGGCGCTCATCCCGGTGCCGGTGCTCGGGGCGGTCATCGGGAACACGGTGGGCATGATCATGCACTCGGCCGTCTCGGACGCGCTCTCGCGGCGGGAGGCCGCCCTCATCGAGGGCTACCTGCATGAGCAGCGCGAGCTGGACGAGCGCCTCGCCGCCGAGCACCAGGAGCTGATCGACGAGCTCGACGCGAGCATGGCCACGTTCCTCGCCGTGCTCGAACGGGCCTTCTCTCCAGACGTCGAGGCGGCCCTCCTGGGCTCGGTCGACCTCGCGCGCTCGGTCGGGGTGGAGACGGAGCGGATCCTCGACTCCGAGGAGAAGACCCGCGACTACTTCCTCGGCTGACGGGGATCGGGGCACCTCGCCCCGACGCCAGCGCGCCGTTCACCCCGAGCAGCCGCAGCTTCTCGTGGCTCTCCGAGCCGGGCGCGGCCGTTCCGTATCGGCAGCACGGTCGGGTCGAGCAGTCCGCCATGGGAGGCTCGCGACATGAGCGCCGAGCCCGTCATCGCCCGATCTGACGACCCGCGGGTGGCCCGCCTCGTGGAGGAGGGCTGGATCGTGACCGCCCGGTCGTGGGGCGCGCAGCTCGACGCGGCGGACGCGGAGCCCGACCGCCTGCGCGCGCTCGTCGCCCGCGTCGCCGGATCCGCAGTGCTGCGCGAGCTGGGCCCGGACGACGCCGATGCGATCCTCGCGCTCGACGCCGCCACGCTCGACGACTACCCGGGCGGCCCGGCCACCCGACACGCCGCCTTCACACCCGAGGACGTGCGGGTGCCGGCATCCGGCCGCCGCGGCTACGGCGCCTTCGACGCGGGCGGCGTGCTCCTCGCGATGACGTTCGTCGACCTGGATCCCACGGGCCAAGCCGCCGAGACCGACGTGACGGTCGTCGACGCCGCCCACCGCGGGCGCGGCCTCGGCGCGGGCGTGAAGGCGGCCTCCGTGCTGGCGCTCCTCGGGGCGGGCGTGACGGCGTTCCGCACCGGTGGATCCCGCGAGAACGCGGCGATCATCGCGGCCGGCGCCGCGCTCGGCTACCGCATCGACGAGGAGTGGCTCACGCTCGAGGCGCCCGAGGACGCACCCCGGACGTGACGACGCGGACGGGCGGCTGAGCCGTCCGTCCGCGTCGTGAGGATGCGGACGCTCAGGCGCGCGGCGCGCCCGTCGTGTCGAACAGGATCCGCGACGCCTCGGCGGCCCGCGCGCTGTCGACCAGCACGTCGTAGCGGCCGGCGGTCAGCGTCTGGACGGACGCGAAGTCGCGCTTCCCACGCGTGGCGTAGTGGCCGACGAAGCCGAACAGCGCGCCCCAGAGCGCGCCGATCCCGACCGCGACCAGGAGGACGCCGAACCACGCGACGCCGGGGGTGAAGATCCCGAACAGCAGGCCCAGCATGAGGCCGAACCAGGCGCCGCCCGCGGCCCCGCGCACGGCGGCGCTGCCGTTGGTGACCCGGCCCGTCACGGTCTCCACCGTGCGGATGTCGTGGCCCACGATCTGCGTCGAGGCGACGGGGAACTCACGGTCGGACAGGGTGTCGACGGCGGCCTGCGCGTCGGCGTACTCGGTGTAGCTCGCGATCACCTCGCGGGGCGTGGCCGGGACGGCGTGCGCGCGGGGGTCGGTGCTCGGGGTGGACATGGGGTCTTCCTCTCGTGTCGTTCGATCGATCCGGGTGGGATGATATGGTTTGAGGATACCAACGGTCGGCCAGCGCGGAGGGGACGGGGATGCGACAGTGAGCGAGCTCCCAGGCAAGGACGGGATCGCCGTCGCGGCCGCGATGGAACGGGCGGTCCTCGCGATCACCCGCTGGGCCTCGCGGCCCGACGTGCGTCGGCGGATGCTCGCCGCCGAGGGGGAGGCGTTCTCGCCGACCGACACCTGGCTCATCGCCCACCTCGCCGAGTCCGGGGCGACCCGCATGCGCGTCCTCGCCGACTGGCAGGGCGTCGACAAGTCGACGATGACCGCGCACGTGCGGCGCCTCGAGGAGCGGGGCCTCGTGATCCGCGAGCCCGACCCCGACGACCGGCGCGCGGTCCTCGTGCGCGCGACTCCGGACGCCGAGCGCGTGCTCGACCGCAACTCGGCGACGGCGCGCGCCCTCCTCGGCGAGCTCGTGGGGGAGTGGTCGCCGCGGGAGCGGACGGAGCTGACCCGGCTGCTCGGGCGGCTCGTCGCGGAGATCGAGGCGGAGGGCGGAGGCTGGGCGAGCGATGCGGCGGACCGCGCGACCCGGTGAGCAGCGCGGACCGGCGGGGACGCCTCGGAGACGGAGCGATCAGACCCGCGCGAGCGCGCGGTTCGTCCAGACGTTCGTGATCTCGACGCCCGCCCGCTCGAAGAGCTGCGTCAGCGGGCAACGGCGGGCGACTTCGGCGACGAAGGCGTCGAAGTCGGCGTCGTCGAGCTCGGTCTCGAGGTCCACCGTGAGGGTCAGGCGCTGGAACGTGCCGTCGCCCTCGGCGCCGAACACGAGCACCGAGTTGTCGAGCTCGGCCTGCACGCGGCCCTCGAACGCGCCGAGGGTGATTCCCTGGCCGAGCGCCATGATCGTCGCCGTCACCTGGTTGCAGGAGACGTACGCGGAGAGCACGAGGTCGAGCGGGCTGGGCGCGCTGTCCGTGCCGCCGAACGCGGTGTGCCCCTCCGCCCGGACGATGTGCGCGCTCCCGTCGATCGACACCTCCTGGAGGACACCGGATCCCGTTCCGCGGAGGTCGAACTCGAGGACGGATCCCTTGGGGTGCTGCGGCATGGTGCGCTCCTTCGTCGTGCGGCTCGTGGGCGGCCGGCCGGCCGCGGTGCGGTGCGGTGCGGTCGACCCTAGGCAGCCGTTCTGCGATCCGGGCCCGCGTGACGGAACGTGACGCGGGGAGCACCCGCCGGCGAGGGCTCCGGTGGCCGTCGGTCGTCCGCCGGCCACCGGAGGGGATCAGCTCGTGGGTGCCAGCACGTAGGCGGGCAGCTCCGCGAGCACCTGGTCGATCGACGTGTAGAGCAGGAAGTGACCGTTCGCCGTCTGGCCCGAGATGATGCCGATCAGCTTGTGTCCGTAGGACACGACGGGACCCCCGGAGTCACCACCCGTGATGGCGTTGTGCTCGTCCGACTCGCCCGCCGACACGTGGTTCCACCTGGTCTCGACGCCAGGGGGCAGGCTCACCGGCTGGAACACGCACTTCACCCCGGACGCGTGTCCGCTCGTGCAGAACCTGCCCTCGGGGGCGGTGGTGCCCTGGATGGGCTGGCGTCCGACGCGGCCGCGGCTGGGCATGAAGACCTGGCTGTTCGCGCGCGGCGTGTAGGTCTGGATGGGGCTGCAGAACGCCGCCGACGAGTGGTGCGACCGGCAGTAGAGCGTCCGCTCGTCGGGCTGGGGCGAGACGCGGATCAGCTCGATGTCGGAGTTGTGGGGCGAGATCCAGTCGACCGTGCCGATGGCCGCGGCGCCGACGTGGACGGTGGAGTACATCGGCCCGCAGTGCGCAGCTGTGACGATGTACCTGGTCGCGTTCTGGTACGGCGTGAGCCTCAGGAACCAGCTGCGGGGGACGAGCACGGCGCCCACTGTGCAGGTGCCGGCCGACGAGTTGATCATCGAGCCCGCGATCACGGGCAGGGGCCTCCGATCGGCCTGGTCGGCGTTCGCGGGGGCGGCGCCGGCGGATGCCAGGGCCACGACGGCGACGAAGGCGGCGAGGAGGGTGACGAGCCGGGATCGTCGGCCGAGGCCGCTCCGGTTCCGGGTGCTGCGAGGACGTGCGAGGTGCATGGGTTCTCCTTCTGGATGCGCGGCCGCGTGATCACGCGGCCGGGGTGGAGGTGGCTTGCTGTCCGACCGGTACCTCCCGGTGCGCGCCTCCTCCGGATGCGGACGCTAGCCGCGGCATCGTGCGGGCCGAGCGCGCAGCGCACATGCGCGGCGGCCGGGGCGAGATCGGGATGCCCTCCCCGGAGGGACGGTCGAGTGCTGCTGACGTGAACGTTCACGACCTGATTCGACCATGGCCCTTGACCATCCTGGACCGATCCACGTAGCGTCGACGTGAACGTTCACGCCGACGACGCCGCGAAGGGCCCCACCATGACCGACCCCACCCCGACCACCTCGACCGCACCCGGCTGGGCGGTCCTCGGCCCGGGCAGCATCGCCCGCCGCTTCCTCTCCCAGCTCCCCGCGAGCGAGCGGGACGCGCGCCTCGTCGCGGCCGGCAGCTCGAGCGCCGAGCGCGCACAGGCCTTCGCGGCCGAGGCCGCCGACCACGGCTTCGCCGACGTCACGGCCGCCGACTACGACGCCGTCCTCACCGATCCCGACGTCGACGCCGTCTACATCTCGACCGTGCACACCGGCCACGCCGACCTCGTGATCCGCGCGCTCGAGGCCGGCAAGGCCGTCCTCTGCGAGAAGCCGCTCGCCGTCAACCACGGCACCGCCATGGCGCTCGTCGACACGGCCCGCGAGGCGGGCCTCCCGCTCGTCGAGGCGTACATGTACCGCTTCCACCCGCAGACCGCGGCGCTCCTCGAGCTGCTGCGCGACGGCGTGATCGGCGAGGTCGCCCACGTCGACGCGTCCTTCTCCTTCCGCACCGGATCCCGCACCGGCCGCCTCTACGACACCGCGACCGCGGGCGGCGGGATCCTCGACGTCGGCGGCTACACGGTCACCGCCGCGGCCGCCGTCGTGCAGGCCGCCACCGGGATCGCCGTCGCCGAGCCGCTCACGCTCGAGGTCGACGGCACCGTCGGGCCGACCGGCGTCGACGAGTGGTCGGTCGCGCGCGCCACCTACCGCGGCGGGATCACCGCGACCCTCCGCACGGGCGTCGCGCTCGACGAGCCGCAGGCGCTCACGATCCTGGGCTCGCGGGGCCGCATCCACCTCAGCGACCCGTGGACCCTCGGCGACGCGCCCACCATCGAGGTCTCCGTCGTCGGCGAGGAGCCGCGCACCCTCACGTTCGCGGGCGCGAAGCCGTACGCGATCGAGGCCGACGCCACGACCGACGCCCTCGCGGCCGGCCTCGGCGAGGCGGCGCAGATGACGCTCGACGAGACCCTCGCCACCGCCCGCACCCTCGACCGCTGGCGCGCGGCGCTCGAGCTGCGCTACCCGTTCGAGTCCGAGGACGCCGACATCCCCACCGTCTCCGGCCGCCCGCTGCGCGTCCGCGACGACAGCCCGATGCTCTACGGCGAGATCCCCGGCGTCGGGAAGCGCATGTCGCGCCTCGTCATGGGCGTCGACAACCAGCCCGACCTCGCGCACGCGTCCGCGATCTTCGACCACTTCGTCGAGCAGGGCGGCAACGCCTTCGACACCGGCTACATCTACGGCGGCGGCGTGCTCGAGGGCCGCCTGGGCAAGTGGATCCAGAACCGCGGCATCCGCGAGGACGTGGTCGTCATCACCAAGGGCGCCCACACCCCGCACTGCGACCCCGAGTCGCTCACGAGCCAGCTGCTCGAGAGCCTCGAGCGCCAGGGCACGGACTACGCCGACATCTACCTCATGCACCGCGACAACCTCGAGGTGCCGGTGGGGGAGTTCGTCGACGTGATGGACGAGCACCAGCGCGCCGGCCGGATCCGGTCCTACGGCGTCTCGAACTGGACGCCCGAGCGCTTCGACGAGGCGCAGGCGTACGCGGAGGCCAACGGCCGCGCGGGGTTCCAGGCGCTGAGCGACCACTTCGGCCTGGCCGAGGCGTACGACGTGCCGTGGGCGGGATGCGTGCACGTCACGGATCCCGCGTCCAAGGCATGGCTCGAGGAGCGGCAGATCCCGCTGCTGCCGTGGTCGTCGCAGGCGCGCGGCTTCTTCACGGGCCGCGCCCGCCCCGACGACCTGAGCGACCCGGAGCTCGTGCGCTGCTACTACGGCGACGACAACTTCGAGCGCCTGCGCCGCGCCGAGCAGCTGGGCGCGGAGCACGGCGTGCAGGCCACGGCGATCGCGCTGGCCTACGTGCTCGCGCAGCCGTTCCCGACGTTCCCGCTGTTCGGGCCGCGCACCATCTCCGAGGTCCGTTCATCGATGCGCGGCCTCTCGATCGAGCTCACCCCGGAGCAGGTGGCGTGGCTGGACCTGCGCGGCTGAGCGGCGCGGGCGACGGCGCGGCCGGCCGGGAGCCGGGCAGGGAGCCGGCCGGCCGCGCCACGATCCACGACGTCGCGTCCGCCGCCGGGGTCTCCCGCCAGACCGTGACGCGCGCGATGAACGGCATGCCGGGCATCAGCGAGGAGACGAAGCGGCGCGTGCTCGAGGCCGCGGATCGACTCGCGTACCGGCCGTCGCGGTTCGGGCGCGGGCTCGTCACGGGCGGCGACCATCAGCTCGGCCTCGTCGTCGACGACCTGCGGAACCCGTGGTCGCCGGAGCTCGCGTCCGCGGTGGTGCGCATCGCCGCGGCCCGGGGCTGGAACGTCTCGCTCGCCGACGTCGGCCTCGCCGCCGACTCCGACCGCATGGTGGAGGCGCTCGGTGCGCAGACCGACGCCGTGATCGGGACCCTCGGATCGCGGGCCGCCGAGTGGATCGCCCGGCTCGGCTCGGTGCCCGTCGTGGAGCTGGATCCGCGCGGCGACCCGCTGCGCGCCGCCGTGCAGCTGGATCCGACGGAGGCGATCGACGCGCTGGCCGACCACCTCGACGCGGTCGGCGTGCGGCACCCCGTGGTGCTCGACGCCGCGGTCGCCGCCGGCCCCAGCCCGCGCGCCGCGCTGCTCGTGCGTGCGTTCGAGGCCCGGTCGATGGAGGTGTCCGTCGTCCGCGCGTCCGCGCCCACCGCGGAGGCCGCCGCCGTCGCGACCGAGCGCGTCGTCGCCCGCCCGCGCACGGCCGACGCGATCGTCGCCTTCAACGACGTGTGCGCCCTCGGCGTGCTCTCCGCCTGCCGCCGCGCGGGCGTCGACGTGCCGAGCGACGTGCGCGTGGTCGGCATCGACGGCCTCTCGCTCGGCCGTCTGCTCGCGCCGACCCTCACGACGCTCGCGGTGGACCTCGACGAGCTCGCCCGCCACGCCCTCGACCTCGCGGTCGCGATGATCGCGGGGGAGCTGCCGCGCTCCGGACCCGAGGTGGTCCGCACGGTGCGCCACCAGCTGGTGGTGCGCGAGTCGGCGTAGGCCGGGCGTGGCCCGGCGGTCTGGCCCGCGGGCGCGACGCTGGCTAGCGTGGCCACGACGGCGCGCGACGAGGCCGCCGTCGGACCCGAGGAGCAGCCATGCCGCGCATCACCCCCACCCTGTGGTTCGGCGATCAGATCGAGGAGGCGGCCCGGTTCTACGTCGACCTGTTCCCCGGCTCGCGGATCACCGACACCTCGCGCTACCCCGACGACTTCCCGGATCCGGCGCTCCGTGGCACGGCCCTCGTGCTCGACCTCGAGCTCGACGGCCAGGGGATCCGCCTGCTCAACGGCGGCCCCGGCATGCAGGCGACCGAGGCGGTGTCGCTGTCGATCTCGGCCGGCGGCCAGGAGGAGGTCGACCGCTACTGGGACGCGTTCGCGGACGGCGGGACCGAAGGACGGTGCGGCTGGGTGCGCGACCGCTGGGGCTTCTGGTGGCAGGTCGTCCCCGAGGCGATGCAGACCACGATCGGCGGACCCGACCCCGCGGGCGCCGCGCGCGCCATGGCGGCGATGATGGGCATGGGCCGGCTCGTCGTCGCCGAGCTGCAGGCGGCGTACGACGGACGCTGACAGAGAGTCCCGCTCGAACTCCTGGTGTAGTCGGGCATTGTTCGCATAGAATGCGAACATGCTCATCACGGTGGATCCGACCGCGCGGGCCTCGCTCGCGGAGCAGGTGGCGACGCAGATCCGCCACGCCATCGCGCGCGGGGAGCTCGCCAGCGGGGAGCGGCTGCCGTCGGCGCGCGACCTCGCGGCCTCCGTCGACGTGAACATGCACACGGTCCTCCGGGCGTACGCCGCCCTGCAGGACGACGGCCTCATCGAGCTGCGGCGCGGTCGCGGCGCCACGGTGATCCGCTCGGGCAACGCCTCGTTCGACCGCCTGCGGACGCTCGTCGAGGAGCTCCGCGAGCAGGCGGAGACCCTCGGGGTGCCCATGGACGACCTGTTCACCATGATCAAGGGAGCACGATGACCACCTCAGCACCCCGTCCCCTCCCGACCGCCGCGCGCGTGGCGGTCGTCGCCCCGGCTGCGGTCATCGCCCTGGCGCTCGGCGTCGCGGCCGTCCTGCTCGCGCCGACGCTCCCCGGGCGCATCGCCGTCCACTTCGCCGCCGACGGGACGCCCGACGGCTGGGGTTCGCCCTGGGTGATGCTCGCGATCGCGGGGGGCCTCGCGGTCGTGGCCGTGGCGCTGGCCGTCGCCGCCACTCGGGCGCGGGACCGGCGCACGGCGGCCACGGTGCTCCTCGTCGCGAACCTCGTGGCGGGCATCCTCGCGACGGGATGGATCGCGATCGCCGCGTCCGCCGCCGTCGGCGACGGCACCCTCCCCGTCGGATGGATCGTCGTGCTGCTGGGCGTGGGGGCGGTGGCGGCCGCGATCCCCGTCACCGCGCTGGTCCGCGGCGCCGGGCCCATCCCCGCGCACGATGTGCCGCCGCTCGAGGTCCCCGCCACGGCGCGGGTCGCCTGGCGCGCGCGCACCGGCAGCGGGTGGTTCGCGGGCATCGGCGCGGTCATCGTCGTGCTCGGGGTCGTCGCCGGGGCCAGCACGGCGTCGGTCGGCGCCGGCACCGCCGCGCTCTCCGGGATCCCGCTGGTGGTCGCCGGCCTCGCGATGCTGGCGCTGGCGCGCGTCGACGTCACGGTCGACCGCCGTGGGCTCCGGGTCGTGTCGGCGTGGACGCGGATCCCGATCATGCGCGTCCCGCTCGTCCGCATCGAGTCGGCCGGGTGGGAGGACGTGTCCCCGGGGCAGTGGGGCGGTTGGGGCCTCCGGGTGACCGGCCGCGGCGTCGCGTACGTCACCCGATCCGGTCCCGGCCTCGTCGTCCGGCTCAGCGGCGGACGCGCGCGCCTGGTCACCGTGGCGGACGCGGATCGCGGGGCCGCGGTCCTCGAGGGCCTCCTCGCGGGGCGCCGCGCCGCCTGATCCCGGGGCGGGTGGCGCCTGATCAGCCGCCCGAGAACGGCGGCAGCACGTCCACCGCGCTGCCCGCGGTGAGGGGCGCGTCGCGATCCGTGGTCGCCACGCCCTCGACGAGGTAGGTGCAGCGGTCGAGGACGGCGGCGGCGTTCGCGGGGTCCTCGGTCGCGGCGGCACGGGACCCGAGCGCGTCCATCAGGTCGCCGAGCGCGGCGCCGTCGGGCAGCTCGAGCTCGTCGGTCGTGCGGCCGAGCGCGGCGGCGGCGGCGGCGAAGAGCTCCACGGGGACGATCACGTCAGCCGCCGATCGCGCTCATCGAACGGGCGGGCTGGATGAAGTCGGCGTCGTCCATGCCGTGGCCCTTCGGCTTCGCCCACATGGCGCCGCGCCAGAGGTCGGCGATCTCGGCATCGCTCGCACCGGCGCGCAGGGGCGCGAGCAGGTCGGTCTCGGTGTGCGAGAACAGGCAGCTGCGCACGCCGCCCGACGCGGTGAGGCGCGTGCGGCGGCAGTCGGCGCAGAACGGCTCGGTGACGCTCGCGATGACGCCCACGCGGCCGAGCATCGCGGTGCCGGCGCCGCCCTCGCGCGAGTGCACGCGCCAGAGCTCGGCGGGGGATCCGTCGCGCGGCTCCTCGTCGGGCACGAGCGTGAAGCGCTCGGAGAGGTGGGCGCGGATCTCGGCGGCCGTGATCATCTCGGCCCGGTCCCACGCGTGGTCGGCGTCGAGCGGCATCTGCTCGATGAAGCGCAGCTGGTGGCCGCCCGCGACCGCCCACTCGAGGAGGTCCGCCGCCTGGTCGTCGTTGACGCCGCGCACGAGCACCGCGTTGATCTTGATCGGCGCGAGCCCCGCGGCCGCGGCGGCGTCGATGCCGTCGAGCACGCGGTCGAGGAACGGGCGGCGCGTGATGAGCCGGAACGTCTCGGCGTGCACGGAGTCGAGCGACACGTTGATCCGGTCGAGCCCCGCGTCCTTCAGCGCCTGCGCGCGCGACGCGAGCCCGATCGCGTTGGTCGTGAGCGAGATCTCCGGCCGGTCGGGGATCGCGGCGCACGCGGCGATGATCTCGATGAGGTCGCGGCGCAGCAGCGGCTCGCCGCCCGTGAACCGCACCTGGCGGACGCCGAGGTCGCGCGTGCCGATGCGCACGAGCCGCTCGATCTCGTCGAGCTGCAGCGCCTGCCGGTCGGGCGTGAACGGGAGTCCCTCGGCCGGCATGCAGTACGTGCAGCGCAGGTTGCAGCGGTCCGTGAGCGAGATGCGGAGGTCGGTCGCGCGGCGGCCGAAGGGGTCGAGGAGCGCCGGATCGTCGGGCCGGGCGGGGCCCGGAGCGGCGGCGGGACGCGGCATCGCCGGCATCCCCAGCGAGGTGCTCATGCCCCCAGGCTACGCGCGCGCCCGAGCGGTGCCGACCCCGGCCGGATCCGCCCGCGTCCTAGGGACTCGGCGGACCACCGGCGCCGGCCCGGTCGCCGTGCCTGCCGACCCACCGCCGTCGGACCGACGCCGGCACGAGCCGCGCGCGCCCGTCCGGCCCGAGCCGCACGAGCGAGCCGGCCACGACGACCACGACAGCCGCCACGAGCGCGATCTGCCACGCCCACTCGTCCGGCGCGAACATCCGCAGCGCGAGCGCGCCCACCACCGCGAACCACTCGCCGCGGCCGGTCATCGCGATGAACGGGATGAGCAGCAGCGCGTACCACGGGTAGCGCGGGCTGACGGCGAGCAGCGTGACGCCGATCATCACGACCTGGCCGAGCCAGGGATCCGCCGGGTCCGTCTTCCACCAGACGAGGCCGGCGGTCACCGCGAGGATCAGCGCGACCGCGATCAGCCCGTACCGCCCGGGCACGACGAGCTCCACGAGCGGGAACCGCCCGCCGTCGTCGTAGCCCTCCTCCTGCAGGTAGCCGGGGAGGTAGCCGAGCACGGCGATCCCCGTGCTGAGCACGTACGGCACGTAGAGCAGGGCGAACGTGACGACGGCCGCGGTGATCACCTTCCACGGCTGCCGGCGGAGCAGCGCCGGCGCCGCGATGACCGGGATGAGCTTCGTCGCGATGGCCGCGCCGAGCGCGATGCCGCCGCGCCACCGCATCCCGCCGGCGACCAGCAGCGACGCCGCGAGCGCGAGCAGGGCCCCGAGCGCGTCGACGTGGGAGTTCGTGACCACCTCGCTCGCCACGAGCGGGCACCACGCCCAGAGCGCCGCCCACCACACGGGCTTCCCGCGCTTCCGCAGCGCGCGGACGAGCAGGAGCGTCACGGCCGTCATCATCAGGAGCCCGGCGGCCTGGAACGCCCAGTACTCGGCGGTCACGGGGACGACCGCGCGCACGCCGGCGAAGAACAGCTCGGCCATCGGCGGGTAGATCGTGGGCACCTTGGGGCGGTTGAGCGCGGTGCACATCGGCTCGTGCGTCTCCTCCTCGCGGACGCCCATGATCCGCTTCCCCTCGCAGGTGGCGGCGCCGTCCGACCCGACGACGGTCTTCGGATAGAGCCAGTCGGGTCGGAGGTCGCGCAGCTCGGGGTCGGCCGGCGTGTACCGGTAGGGCGACTCGCCCGCGTTCTGCACGATCCCGTCCCACGCATATCGCGCGGAGTCGGTGCTGGTGTTCGGCGGTCCGGCCATGGCGACGGCCCCGAGCCCCACGGATCCGAGGATGATGAGCGCAACGGCGGATCGGGCCGGCAGCTTCCGCACCAGGAGGACCGCCGCTCCGAACACCACCCAGATGACGACCACGAGCCAGAACAGCGGCGCGGCACCCTCGCGACGGAAGAACGCCTCGTCGTCGGCATCGCCGAACAGATCGAACGCGACCACCGACCACCCGGTGAGCGCGGCCATGACGGCGAGGACGAGGGCGGTGAGGGCGGTGCGCACACTCCATCATGGCGGCGCGCGGCCGGACGGCCGCCGACCGGCCCCGACCCGCCGTTCCCCGGACGAAGGACGATCCCCATGCGGACGCTGATGCACGAGGCCAGGCGGCGGCTCGCATCGCCCGCGCGCACGACCCGCCTGGCGGTCGTGATCGGCCGCCTCCTCGGACTCGCCTTCCTCGTGTGCTTCACGACGGGCCTCTACAGCCACTTCCTCCAGGACCCGCTGCCGTGGATGCGCTTCCCGACCGCGCCCGTGTCGCTCTACCGGGTGACGCAGGGGATCCACATCACGGCCGGCATCGCGTGCGTGCCGCTGCTGCTCGCCAAGCTCTGGATCGTCTTCCCCGAGCTGCTCACGTACCCGCCGGTCACCGGGGTCGTCTCGTTCCTGGAGCGCGCGTCCATCGCCGTGTTCGTCGGGGCGTCGCTGCTCGAGGTGACGATGGGCCTCCTCAACACGTTCCAGTGGGTGCCGTTCCCCTTCTACTTCCGGCAGACGCACTTCGCGCTGGCGTTCGTCGTGATCGGATCGCTCGCGATCCACATCGGCGTGAAGCTCCCCGCCATCGCCGGGCACTGGCGGCGCGGGCAGGCGGACGAGTCGCCCATCGTCGAGGACGAGGTCGAGGACGAGGACGCGTCCGGCGACAGCGCGCCCGCCCGCGCACCCCGCGGGGTCACCGGCCGCGTGCTCGCCTGGATCGACGCCACGCCCGTCGCGCCCGCCCCGGTCGCCCGTCGCGGCTTCCTCGTGGCGGTCGGCGCGTCCGTCGCCGCGGTCGTGGGCCTCACCGCCGGGCAGTCGTTCCGGATCCTCGCCCCGTTCAACGCCTTCGGCCCGCGCGTCATGGGCAGCGGCCCGCAGGGGCTGCCCGTCAACCGCACGGCCGAGGCCGCCGGGGTCACGAAGACCGCCATGGACGCCGGGTGGACGCTCACCGTGTCGAACGGATCCGCGTCCCGCGCCTTCACGATGGACGACCTCCGCGGCATGGGGCTCGTCACCGCGACGCTCCCCATCTCGTGCGTCGAGGGCTGGAGCCAGTCGGCGACGTGGCGCGGCGTCCGGCTCATGGACCTGATGGACCAGGTCGGCGCCGACGCGGGCGCGCGCCTCCGCGTCACGAGCCTCGAGCAGAGCGGCGGCTTCCGGCGCACCGAGATGGGCCCCGAGTACGTGCGCGACCCGCTCACCCTCGTGGCGCTCGAGCTCGACGGCGCGCCCCTCGACATCCAGCACGGCTACCCGGCGCGGATGATCGCGCCCGGGCGACCCGGCGTGCTGCAGACCAAGTGGCTCTCGACCCTGGAGGTCATGTGATGACCGGCACCCGCATCCCGGCGGCGCGCGGCGTGCTCGCCGCCCGCATCGCGCTCATCGCCGTGGGGCTGGTCGGCCTCGTCGTCGGCGCGCTCGTGCTGCTCGACTCCCAGCGCACCGACCAGGTCGTGGGCGTCGCCGTGTTCCTGCTCCTGGCGATCCTGGTGCACGACGCGATCCTGTCGCCCGTCGTGTTCGTCGCGAGCCTCGTGATCCGCCGGGCCGGGCGACGCCTCCCGCCCGGCTCGCTCGTGATCGTGCAGGCCGGCGTCGTCGTGATGGCGGTGATGACCCTGGTGGTCGTCCCCGAGATCCGCGCACGGGCCATCGGCAACGACAACCCGACGATCCTCATCGCCGACTACGCGCCGCGCCTCGCGCTCATGTGGGTCGCCACCGCGGTGGCGACGGCCTGGGTCGCGGCGCTCTACGCGCGCACGAGGCGGCAGAAGGACCGGCCCTCGGTCTCCCAGCACTGAACGAGGTCGAGGCCCGCGTCGTCCGCCATGCGCGCGACGGCGTCGCGGCCGACCTGGGCCCACGGGAACGGGTCGCTCGCGTGGCCCTGGCCGTCCTCGACCGTGCACTCGAAGGTGCGGTCGCGGGCGGGATCCGGGTGGGTCTCGACCACGAGCGCGCCCTGGTCGTCGAGGAGGTCGCCGCAGCGCGCGAGGAGCGCGGCCGCGTCGCCGCCGATGCCGATGTTGCCGTCGAGGAGGAGGAGGGTGCCCCAGCCGCCCTCGCGGGGCAGGCGCTCGAAGACCGAGCGGTGGAGGACGGGGAGGCCGAGCCCCGCGGCCATCTCGACGACGGTGGGGGAGACGTCGATCCCCAGGGCGCCGAGCCCGGCGTCCATCGCGGCGCGGACCATGCGGCCGGGGCCGCAGCCGATGTCGAGCACGGGGCCGGCGGCGTCGGCGAGGAGGCTCGCGTCCACGGCGTCGGCGTCGGCGCTCCAGCGGCTGATGTCCATGACCTCCGCGCTGTCGTCGTCCGCTGCGAGCGACAGGAACAGGACCTCGCCGGAGGCCCGGAGGGCCCGGGCGTAGGGCTCGCCGCCACCGGATCCGAAGGTGCGGACGCGCGCGGAGGCGCGGTCCTCGGGGTGGTCGACGGCCAGGCTCATGAGGGGTCCCTCTGCGATGTAGCGGGTGCGGTGGTGGCGGCGCGGGTGCTCGCGCCGATGTCCAGGGTTCGGAGCACGGCGGCGAAGCGATGGGCGGGCGCCGCCCCGGCCGCCTCCCTGGCGTCGTCGACCGTGTCCACGTCGGTGAGCTCGGGCAGCATCGCCACGTCGAGCCCGGCGTCGATGAGGCGCGACAGCTGCACCGCGCCGGTGTCGTCGCGCGACATGGGCACGCCGCGGACGAGCGCGCCGTCCGGATCCCGGAGGCCGAGCGCCCAGAAGCCGCCGTCGTTCGCGGGGCCGAACCAGGCGTCGGGGCCGCGCGCGCCGTCCGCCCAGGAGTCGAGCACGGGGCGGATCAGATCCGCGGTGAGCTGCGGCGTGTCCATCCCGACGAGGAGGACGGGCCCGTCGAGCGCGTCGAACATGGCGGCGAGCCGTTCGTCGAGGTCGCCGGCCACCTGCGGGATCACGTCGTAGCCGGCGGCCTCGGCGGGCGGCGTGGTGCCGTCGAAGAGGAGGACGCGGCGCGCGGGGGCCGCGTCGTCGACGGCGGCGAGCGTGTCGGCGAGGGCGGCGGACGCGAGCTCGGCGGCCTCCTCGAGGGTGAAGGGCGGGTGCAGGCGCGTCTTCACGCGGCCGGGGATGCACTCCTTGGCGATCACGACGACGGCGGTCACGCGGTTCCTCCCGGGGTGCGGTCGGCGCTGGCGGCCGCCGCTCGCGCCTCGGCCAGCACGCGCGACATGTCGCGCACGGCCGTGACGGTCCCGCGCACGGTGCCGGTCACCTTGGACCGCCCCACGCGCGGTGCGTACGGCATCTCCACCTCCAGGATGCGCCACTTCGCCGCGGATGCCCGCAGCAGCATCTCCAGCGGATAGCCGCTGCGCCGGTCGAGGATCCCGAGGGCGAGCAGCTCCGTGCGCCGCCCGCAGCGCATGGGGCCGAGGTCGTGCAGCGGCACGCCCGTGATCCGCCGCAGCCGCCGGGCCAGCTCGAGGTTCGCGATCCGCGCGTGCAGCGGCCACGCGCCGCGCGCCGACGGGACGCGGCGGCCGAGCACGAGGTCGCGCTCGCCGTCGCGGACCGGGTCGACGACGCGGGGGAGGAGCGCCGGATCCATGGACGCGTCGGCGTCGCAGAACGCCACGAGCGGCGCGGTCGCGGCCTCGAGGCCCGCGTGCGCCGCCGCCCCGAAGCCGCGGCGCGACTCCGCCACCACGAGGGCGCCGTGGGCGCGGGCGACCTCGGCGGAGCGGTCGGTGGATCCGTTGTCGACGACGATCGCGCGGTAGCCCTCGGGCAGGCGGGAGAGGACCCAGGGCAGGGCCTCCTCCTCGTCGAGGCAGGGGAGGACCACGTCCACGAGAGCTGGCGTCATCCGTCGAGCCTAGGAGGCGCCGCCTGCGACCCGCCGCCACGTGCCCCGCCGCGCGGGATGAGGGGTGACGGCTCGCTCGCAAGCCGGACACCGCGCGGGTCCCCGCCAGGGACCGCGCATAGTCTGACCGGGTGAGCCCCACCTACGATCCCGCGCGCGCCGACGCCGGGCGCCCCGACGCCGCGCGGCCCGATCCGACGCGGCCGGACCCGCTGCGCGGCCGCCGCATCCTCGTGGTCGAGGACGACCCCACCGTCAACGAGGTCGTGTGCCGCTACCTCAAGGCCTCGGGCTTCCAGGTGGAGACGGTCGCCGACGGCCTGGAGGCCGTGCGCGTCGCCACCGAGCGCATGCCCGACCTCGTCGTGCTCGACCGCATGCTCCCCGGCCTCGACGGCCTCGAGGTGTGCCGCCGGATCCGGGCCCACCACCCCGAGTCGCCCGTCCCCGTCGTGATGCTCACCGCGCTCGGCCAGGGCGAGGACCGCGTCAACGGCCTCGACGCCGGCGCCGACGACTACCTCGCCAAGCCCTTCTCCCCGCGCGAGCTCGTGCTGCGCGTCCGCGCCGTGCTCCGCCGCACCGTGCCCGAGGCCGTGCCGGAGCCGCCGTTCGTGGCGGGGCCGTTCGTGCTCGACCTCGGCGCGCGCGAGATCCACCAGGAGGGCGTCATGCTGTCGCTCACCTCCCGCGAGTTCGATCTGCTCGCCTTCCTGCTCCGGAACCCGCGCCGCGTCTTCGGGCGCGACGACCTGCTGCGCCAGGTGTGGGGCTGGGAGATCGGCGACCTCTCCACCGTCACCGTGCACGTGCGGCGCCTCCGGGAGAAGATCGAGGCGGACCCCGCGCACCCCGTGCTCCTCGGCACCGTGTGGGGCGTGGGCTACCGCTTCGACCCGGACGCCGCGGCACCCGCGGAGCCGCCGACCGCCGCGCCCGCGCCTTCGCCCGCCGACGAGGCCGAGGCCGGATCCGCGTCGCGGTCGACGCCGCCCGCCCCGCCCGCCGGAGGCGACGCGTGACCGCCGACTCCTTCCTCGTCGTCGTCCTGACCGCGCTCGTCTGCGCCGCGGTCGTCGGCCTCGGCGCCAGCGTCCTGCTGCGCGCCCTCCGCCGCCGCTCGCTCGTCCTCCAGATCTGCGTGGTCGCGCTCGCCGCGGTGCTCTCGGTCGTGGGCGGCATGGTCGCCGTCACCGCGAGCATGCTCGTCGACGACGCCGGCCTCACCGCGTTCCTCTCCGTCGCCGCCGTCTCCGCGCTCGTCTCGCTCGTCATGGCCGCGATGCTCGGCATGACCCTCGTGCGCGGCAGCCGCGAGCTCGGCCGCTACGCCGCGTCCATGGGCGAGGAGGCCGCCGTGGAGCCCGGCCGCCCCACCAGCACCGAGTTCGCGCAGCTCGCGCGCGAGCTCAGCGCCGCCAACCGCCGCCTCGCCGACGCCCGCGACCGGATGGAGGCGCAGGAGCGCAGCCGCCGCGAGCTCATCGCGTGGATGTCGCACGACCTGCGCACGCCGCTCGCGGGGATCCGCGCCATGGCGGAGTCCCTCGAGGACGGCATGGTCGACGACGAGCACCGCTACTTCCGCCAGATCCGCGTGCAGGCGAACCGCCTCAACGGCATGGTCGACGACCTGTTCGAGCTGTCCCGCATCAACTCGGGCAGCCTCGAGCTCGCCGTCGAGCGCGTCTCCCTCTACGACGTCGTGAGCGACACCGTCGCCGAGCTGGGGCCCGTCGCCCAGGCCCGCCAGGTCGACCTTCGCGGCGAGACCGCGCACGACGACCTCGTGGTGCAGGGCGATCCGCGGGAGCTCTCGCGCGTCGTCGGCAACCTCGTGATGAACGCCATCCAGCAGTCGCTCCCGGGCGGCCGCATCGTCATCTCCGCGCACCGCGACTCCGGCAACCTGGCCGTCCTCTCGGTCGAGGACACCGCGGGCGGCATCCCCGAGGCCGACCTGCCGCGCGTGTTCGACGCGGGGTGGCGCTCGACCGGATCCCGCACCCCGCGCGCCTACGGGAAGAGCGCCGCCGCGAAGGCCGCGCTCGGCCCGGACTTCCCGGCCGCGCCCGTCGAGGCCACGCCCCCGGACCCGGCCGTGCAGGCCGAGGGCACGCACGACGGCGGCTACGCCTCGGGCGGCGGCGGCGCGGGCCTCGGCCTCGCGATCGTCCGCGGCATCGTGCGTGCGCACGACGGCGACGTCACCGTCCATAACATCGAGGGCGGCTGCCGCTTCGACGTGATCCTCCCCTACAGCAAGCCGGTCGCCCCGTGACCCGCGCGGCCCTCCGCTGGTGGTCCGCGTTCCTCGGCGTGGTGGCGGCGCTCGCCGTGCTGGCCGTCGCCGAGATCGCCGCGGCCGTCGTGGCCCCGGCGGCGAGCCCCGTGCTCGCGGTCGGCGCCCTCGTCATCGACCTCGTGCCCGCGGGCGTCAAGGACACGGTGATCGCCCTGTTCGGCACGGGCGACAAGGTCGCGCTGATCGTCGTGCTCGGGGTGGTGGTGCTCACCGCCGCCGCGCTCGCCGGGGTCCTGCAGGTGCGCCGCCCGCCGCTCGGCGTGGTGGTGATCGCCCTGTTCGCCGGCGTCGCCGTGCTCGCGGCGACCACGCGCGCCGGGGCCACGGGCGCCGCAGCGATCCCCACGATCGTCGGCATGATCGCGGGCGTCTTCATCCTCCACCGCGGCGCCGACCGCCTCCGCGACTGGCGGGACGCGGCGGACCGCTCGGCGTCGGCGTCGGCCGCGGTCGCGGAGCCCGTGCGCGGCATCGCCCGTCCGGCCGCGCGCGCCCCGCTCATCCCGGGTGCCGGTGCGCGCGTCGAGCGCCGCACCTTCCTCCTCATGACGGTGGTGGCGGGCGTCGCGTCCGTCGTCGCCGGATCCGTGGCCCGCGGCCTCAACGCCGCCGCCGCCCGCGTGGACGACTTCCGCCGCACGCTCGTGCTCCCGCGCGCCGCGACGCCCGCCGCCGCGATCCCCGCGTCCGCGGAGCTCGGCGTGCCCGGACTCGCGCCCTTCCTCACCCCCGCGAGCGACTTCTACCGCATCGACACCGCGCTGCAGGTGCCGTCGGTCGACGCGGCCTCCTGGAAGCTGCGCATCACCGGCATGGTCGAGCAGGAGGTCGAGATCACGTTCGCCGAGCTGCTCGCCCTGCCCCTCGAGGAGCACGTGACCACCCTCACGTGCGTCTCGAACGAGGTCGGCGGGAACCTGATCGGCAACGCGCTGTGGCTCGGCTACCCCATCCGGCTGCTGCTCGAGCGCGCGAAGCCGACCGCGGGTGCCGACATGGTGCTCTCCACGAGCCAGGACGGCTGGACCGCGAGCACGCCCCTCGAGGCGCTCACGGATCCCGAGCGCGCGTCGATCCTCGCGGTCGGCATGAACGGCGAGCCCCTGCCGCAGCAGCACGGCTTCCCGGTGCGCATGGTCGTGCCCGGGCTCTACGGCTACGTCTCCGCGACCAAGTGGGTCACCGAGCTCAAGGTCACGACCTTCGCCGAGGACGTCGCGTACTGGTCGACGCGCGGCTGGACCGAGCGCGGCCCCATCAAGACCGGCTCCCGCATCGACACCCCGCGCTCCGGCGCGCGCGTGGATGTGGGACGCACCGCGATCGCCGGCATGGCCTGGGCGCAGCACACCGGCATCCAGAAGGTGGAGGTGCGCGTCGACGAGGGCGACTGGGTCGAGGCGGACCTGGGCGACGGCGTGGGCACCGACACGTGGCGGCAGTGGTCGTACGCGTGGGACGCGACGAGCGGATCCCACAGCGTCGAGGTCCGCGCCACCGACACCACGGGCGCGACCCAGACCTCGGACGAGGCGCCGCCCGCCCCCGACGGCGCGACGGGCTGGCACCGCATCAGCGTCAGCGCCGGCTGAGCCGAACGGGCGTCTGGCCGGCGTCCGCCTCCAGCCGGCCAGCACGCGAGGAGCCCGGGCGCGTACCGTCGATGCACGGCGCGAGCGCGCCGCATCGACCAGCGAAGGAGAGCACCGTGAGCGACATCGAGAACCCCCGCGATCCCGCCGACCGCGACCTGGACGACACGGGCGTCGACGAGGAGGAGCTCGTCGGGGCCGACGCCCGCGACGCGTCGGAGGCCATCGACGCCGAGCGCGTCGTGCCGCTCGACGACGACCCGGTCGCCGACGACGAGGACGCCGACGGCGGCCTCGGCATCGACATCACCGAGTCGGACGGTCCCGACCTCGAGGCCGGCGACGACCTCGACACGGGAGCGGCGACCCGCTGATCCCACCCCGCACGCACGACGACGGCCCCCGCATCGGCGGGGGCCGTCGTCGTGCCGGGCCCAGCGGCCGACGCGGATCAGTCGGCGAGGATCGCGTACAGCGCGCGCCGCGTCTCGTCGAGCTTCGCCGCCGCGGCCTGGCGCTGGGCGTCGGTGGCGTCGTGCATGAGGGGCTTCACCACGCCCATGAGCTTCATGAGGCTCGTCTGGAACGCGTCCTCGCCCTCGGACTTGTCGGTGGTGGCGGCCCAGGCGGCGTCGATCTCGTCCTTGTTCTCCTCGACGTGGGCGCGGCCCTGGTCGGTGAGGGAGTAGACGCTCTTCGCGCCGGTCTCCTCGGCGACGATGAGGTCCTCGTCGACGAGCTGCTGGAGCGTCGGGTAGACGGATCCGGGGCTCGGCCGCCAGGCGCCCTCGGTCTTCGCGGCGATGCCGGTGATGAGGCCGTAGCCGTTCGAGGGCGCGTCGGCGAGCAGGGACAGGATCGCGAGACGGACGTCGCCGCGGCGGGCGCGACCCCGTCCGCCGCGTCCGCGGCCCGGGCCGAAGCCGGGGCCGCCGAAGCCGCCCATGCCCCCCATGCCGGGGAAGCCCGGGAACCCGGGGAAGCCGGGGCCGTCGCCCGGGCGGAACCCGCGGGCGAGCGGGTGGCCCGGCATGATCCGCGGGCGCCCGCCGCGGTGGTGCTGCATGCGGGGCTCGTGGCGGTCGGCGGGGACCTCGGCGGAGGAGGGGGACGACAGGTGGTCGTCGTGGTCGTGGATGCGCATGAGCGCTCCTTCCGGTCAGGTGATGTCGGGGGTCGCGGCGTGCTGTCGCGATGTAGCGACGATATATCGGCGACAGTCGGAAGTCAAGGGGCCGACTCGATGGCGTGGTTCGTCGATCCGCGTGATCCCGGGGGATCCGCGCGCCAACCTGGCCTTCCCCTGGGAAAGCAGAACCGACCCCAACCCGTTCTCCGACCGCGCCGAAGTCCCTGTGTCGCCCGGGGGTACCGGGCGGATCCCCGTTCCACACAGCGAAGGACATCCCATGCGCAATCTCACCAAGTCCGTCTTCGGCCTCGCTACCGCGGGCTTCCTCGTCGTCGGCCTCGCGGCCTGCTCGA
>NZ_JADKRR010000005.1:0-15142 GCF_015351105.1 Clavibacter sp. VKM Ac-2872
GGTGCGGGGACTCCTCCGGGAGACACTCCGGTGGTGGTGACGCCTCCGTCGGATGTGACGGTCCCGATCGATCCGGCTCCGGGTCTGACGATGGTGAAGTCCGCTAACCCGACCACGGTGTCGAAGGTGGGTGATACGATCACGTATTCGTTCTTGTTCACGAATACGGGTAACACGACGTTGACGAACATCACGGTGAACGAGACGGAGTTCTCGGGCACGGGTACTCCGTCGGCTGTGGATTATCCGACGCGTACGTTGGCGCCGGGTGAGTCGACGACGGCGACGGCGACGTATGTGGTGACGCAGGCGGATGTCGATGCGGGCAAGGTCGATAACTCGGCGACGGGTGCGGGGACTCCTCCGGGGGACACTCCGGTGGTGGTGACGCCTCCGTCGGATGTGACGGTCCCGATCGATCCGGCACCGGGTCTGACGATGGTGAAGTCGGCGAACCCGACGGCGGTGTCGAAGGTGGGTGACACGATCACGTATTCGTTCTTGTTCACGAATACGGGTAACACGACGTTGACGAACATCACGGTGAATGAGACGGCGTTCTCGGGAACGGGTACTCCGTCGGCTGTGGCTTATCCGACGCGTACGTTGGCGCCGGGTGAGTCGACGACGGCGACGGCGACGTATGTGGTGACGCAGGCGGATGTCGATGCGGGCAAGGTCGACAACTCGGCCACGGGTGCGGGGACTCCTCCGGGGGACACTCCGGTGGTGGTGACGCCTCCGTCGGATGTGACGGTCCCGATCGAACCGGCACCGGCCATCACGGTGGTCAAGTCCGCGTCGCCCAACGACGCAGCCTCCTTCACGGTCGGTCAGAAGATCACGTACTCCTTCGTCATCACGAACACGGGGAACACGACCCTCATGAACGTGACCGTCAACGAGACCGAGTTCTCGGGCTCGGGTGAGCTGTCCGAGATCTCGTACCCGACGCGCACGTTGGCGCCGGGTGAGCAGACGACGGCGACGGCGACCTACACGCTGACGCAGGCGGACATCGATGCCGGCAAGGTCACGAACACGGCGACCTCCACGGGCACCCCGCCCGGGAACACCCCGCCGCCGACCTCGCCCCCGTCGACCGTCGAGTTCCCCGGCGACCCGGCACCGAGCTTGACCACGGTCAAGACCGCTGACCGCGAGCAGGTGACGGCTGCAGGGCAGGTCATCACGTACTCGTTCCTCATCACGAACACCGGCAACGTGACCCTCACCAACGTGACGGTCGACGAGGGCGAGTTCTCGGGAACGGGCACCCTGTCCGAGATCTCCTACCCGACGCGGACCCTCGCGCCCGGGGAGAAGACCATCGCCACGGCCACCTACACGGTGACGGCCGCGGACCTGCTCAATGGGACCCTGACGAACACCGCGAGCTCGTCGGCGACGCCCCCGAACGGGCCCACCATCGAGTCGCCGCCGTCGACCGTCCAGGTGGGCGTACCGCCCATCCCGGTCGTGCCGGTTGTCCCGACGGTGCCGGGTGTGCTCGCCTTCACGGGATCGGAGGGAACGGCCGGCATCCTCGCCGGTGGTCTGCTCCTGCTGCTCCTCGGGGGCGTGCTGATGGTGGTTCGTCGACGTCGTCAGGACGCCTCCTGACACCAGCAGACTTCAGCCCGGTCATGATCACGGGCTGAGGATGCAAACGGGCGGCGGCCTCTCTCGTTCTCCAGAGATGTCGCCGCCCGCGCTCTCCGCCCGAAAGGAAGCAGCACATGGTCAAGCCGAAGTCGCGATACGTCCTCATCGTCGCCCTGGCGATCCCGATCCTCGTCGCGGGTTGCACGAGTCTCGTCGTGCCGGACGCCGATGACGCGGTGCTCACCCCCACGGCTCAGGCGTCGCCGGTGTTCCCCGCAGAAGGGCTCCCCGATGGAGCGACGGGTGCGAAGGCCGTGCCCTACGACGTGCCCAATGACGCGGAAGCGAGGAAGAGCACGAGCGTGACCGGGTGCGTCCGGATCAACGGGGGATGGGCGATGACCGGCACCATGTCGAACGCCTCGTCCAAGGACGCATCCTTCGATGTCACCGTCTTCTTCTCCACCCCGCAGGCGACCGTCCTCGCCACCGGGAAGACGACGGTCGACGCCCCCTCGCAGGAGACGACGGAGTGGCGCGTAGAGGCCTCCTTCGATGCTCCGCAGGACGTCCGCTGCGTCCTCCGCGGTGTCGGCGTGGCGGATTGAGAGACTGCCATGACCTGTCACGGCGGACGCAGATCTCCCCCTCGAACATCTCCCTCGGAGTGGCAGGCCGATCGCCGCCGCGCGCGGGGGAGCCGGACCTGGTCGAGCTCTCGACCAGGCAAGTGCGCGCCGAGAGACGACTCGGGCTCGGCGCGGGCTCGAGCCGGGGTTGCCGACCCGGTCGGTGCGGGGCGCTTGGGGAGCGCCCCGCACTGCGAGGCGATGCCCTGTCTCCCGGGTGCCGTGCCGCAAAGGACGCGAGTGCCGACGAAAGGACGCGATGTGTTTGGACCCAAAGCATAAATCGCATTCGCTTCTCGAGCCCGGCATTTCCCCACTTACGGGTCACAATGGCACGTAGTACGAGTATGAGGCGGGTATTAGGCGGGGATGATTTGAGGGGCCAAGCGGCCATGTGATTATGTCCTCGCGGCCGTTACGGTATGCTGCGGGTTCGGATGGTTGTTCTTATAGATCGAGGGGCGACGGCCCCACGAAGGCCGTTCTCCTCGGCTGGCATGCAGTTTCGTGAATGGTTCGAGTGAGGCATCTCTGTTGATGATTTGAATGGCTTCGATGTCGAGTGCCTGTTCGGAATATCCAGGCGGTGACCGCCTCACGCGAGACCACGGTCCGAGGAGCGAGAAGAGTGATTGAGACAAGCGAATCGCCAGGGTCCAGCGGGTCCGGACGCATGACATCGGGTGAGACCGCGCCGATCACCGTGGGGGCGTCGTGGCAGGCGGCAGCGGCGGAGGGCCGCTGGACGGACCTCGAGGCGCTGGTCGACGAACGCCTCTTCACGGATCTGCTCCTCGACCAGGCGGCCGTAGGGCAGGCCCTGCAGTCGCTGCCCGAGGAGAGGTTGCGCAGCAACCCTCGATACATGTTCGCCCGCGACATCGCGGATGCGCGGGGGAGGCCCCTCGCGATGCTCACGAGCGCCGGCACGCACGCCTACGTCCGATGGGTGGGGGCACAGGACAACCCGTCGACCAGGGACGTCCTCGCTGTGCTCTGCGCGCAGATCCAGGACCTGAACGTCCTCGGCCGCTTCGCGGAGTCGGCGAGGTTCGTGGACGAGATCTGCGAGATGGTCGACCAAGCGGAAGACCGTGCGGGGTTCGCGGACTTCCTGCCGCAGGTCTTCATCCTCTGCGGGGTGTCGAAGCTCCTCGCCGGTCACCGGCACGAAGCGGCGGCCCTCTTCGAGGAAGGGCACCGCTGGAGCCGTGACTGGGGCTGGCACCCAGCCGGCGAGCACCTGCGCAACTACATCGCGCTCGCGCAGGCGCTGTGCCACGACTACGTACGGGCCGGCGATGTGATCACGGCGTGGGCGGGGAGCCGTCCCGCCGAGCCGGGCGTGCTTGCGGACGTCTACGCGAGCGCCGGGATCCTCGCCCGTGGGCTGATCGCCGTGGGAGCCGTAGACCTGGTCTCCCTCGATGTGGTCCTCACCGACATCGACGACCGCATCCTGCAGAGCCCCCTGTGGTGGATCGCCGTGCATCTCGCCGCGCAGCGGGCGCTTCTCGGCGGTGACGCCCGCGCCGGCGCACGTGAACTGGAGAAGGAGCTCGCTGCGCACAGATCGCTCTCGCGTCCGTCATCGATGGCGGGCGAACAGCTGCGGGCGGATCTGGCGGACCTCTACCAGGCAGCAGGTGATCTCGCTGCGGCGCAGGATGTGCTCGGCACACCGGGTCTCGCCGCTCACACCGGACCCATGGTGGACCCGCTCATCCGGCTGGACATCCTTCGCGGTGATCAGCCAAGGGCGGAGCGGCAGCTCGACGAGGCTCTTCAGAGGCGGGGGCCGCGCGCGCCCACATACCCGTCATGGGAGGTCCTGCAGTCGGCCATCGCGCACATGACCCTGACCGTGGATCCGGTGGCGGAGGACAGCGAGATCGCGCAGTTGGAGGCTCTGGCGAAGAGGACGGGCGCGCTCAACGCGCTCATCAACGCCCCGGCCTCCGTCCGCGACGAGCTCTCCCGGCGTCTCGACCTGCCGCGCCTCGCCACGGAGATCTTCCCGGTCCCCACGGTGATCCAACTGACGCGTCGTGAACGCGAGGTGCTGGAAGCCCTGCATCGGTTCGCCAACGCGGGCGACATCGCTGCCGCGCTGCACATCTCCCGCAACACGGCCAAGACGCACCTGGCGTCCGTCTACCGCAAGCTCGGGGTCCATACGCGCCACCAGGCCCTGAAGTTCGCTGCCAAGCTGTGATGCGGACTACGCGATCGCGAGATCACGCGGTCCCGTCTCTCGTCGTCTGATCAGCTGCCCACGGCCGGATCGATGAGGACCCGCATGGGAAGCCGGACTGCGAGCTCCTGGTCGACGAAGATGGCCCACGAGTAGCCACCACTGCGGTCGATGCGGAGATTGTTGATCGTGAACGTGATCGGATAGGTCTGATCGTCGCCGGCGCTCAGCAGGGCGTGGCGTCCGGTGACGAAGCGCTGCCCGATCTGGATGATGGGTTCCGGCCCGTGTGCGCCGGCTTGCGTGCCGATGGGCATCGCCTCGCCGTCCTCCGTCTCGAGGCGCAGCCCGACATCGTGTTCGATCTCCGTGTCGTTCCACCCGACGTGCACGATGACGCCGATCGCAACGCGCGGCTGGATCATCGGCAGCGTCGATGCGGTGATCGTGTCCCAACCGGCGCCCAGCACGTACAGCTTCCCGTTCGCCGCGTCTGCGGAGTCCGCGATGAAGGCCGTGATCCTCAATGTCATCGCGTCACCTTTCCAATTGTCGCAGGGGCATGACCGAGAATTCTCTCGGTCATGGGCATTTGCGATTCGCAGCCTCCTTTGTATCACCCGACACCGCTGCGTGCGCCCGGCTCATACCAATATCACCCTGGCCTCATCGTGAATTCCGCGCCCGATTGGCTCGCGGGCGTGGTGATGTTGCCGCAACTCGATGGCGGCCGATTCTCCGAGCGCCGCTCGCTCAGGTCCCCGCCCGCAATGTCGTCCGGTCTCGGATCGACGGCGAGGCCGCGTACGCGCCCGTCAACGCTCCTGGTGCGCCGCGCATGCCGGTCGGTTCCGACACCCCACGATCTGCGCGGGTCACGGCTGCGTGTCACGGCTGGCGCTAGCGGATCGTCCATGTCTGATCCTCATGGTGAGCCCGGCGCTGATTGCCATGAGAGTGACGGCGCACGGTGTGGGCAGGGAAGGGAGGAACCATCGGACGAGGAGCTGAGTCGTGAGCACGAGCGATCCAGCGGCAGCTGCGGGGGCGGGCCGGGATCGAGGGTCCCGGTCGCGTTCCCCGCCAATGCCGCGAGCCGCGAGATGTCGTGCTTCACGATCTCGCCGGCTGTGACGAGCCGAGATCGCGGACCAGGCGTGCGGCGCCGCGCAGCGTGAGTTGCGGCATGTAGGACCGGGTGATGGCGAGACCTGCGACGGGGAGGGCCGTGGCGTCCGGGTACATCAACCAGCGCGGCTCGAAGTCGGGCTGGAACTTGCGCTTGAACGCCAGCAGGGAACGGAAGCCATACGCCGGCTCGAGGGCCTTTCCGAGTGCGTCCAGGAGTCGGACGACGCTGCTGGTCTCCTCCTCCGGGTTCTGGCTGCGGGCGAGTGGTGCCCCAGAGAGGCTCATGAGCCCTATTCCGTCGGCCTTCATCCTCTCCAGAGCGGCTCCGATGACGAACTCGGTGATGCCGGGCATCGCACCGGACGCCCGCCTCATGAAGTCCAGCGTGTATCCGTCGACGCCCTCCGCGCCGTAGTGGGGGAGCCAGCTCGTGACCGCCTGCAGCTGATCCTGCTCGTCGATCGCGAGCATCAAGCGCACGGCGGGATCGGTGAGCTCGTCGAGCCCTCCCAGCGTGAAGCCCATCTCGGGGAGCTCCTTCTCGCTGACCCAGGCTTCGGACAGGGCGGTCAACTGGCTGCGCATCCTGAGGTTCAGCTCCGACCAGGAAGTCCACGTCGCGCGGATGTTGGCGCGGTTGGCGCGGTTCGTCGCGGTGCGTATGTCCTGTCTCTTCTTGCCGGCAGGAGTCCAGTCGGCGGGCGTGAGCAGCGCCTCCTCCGCGACCTGCAGCGCACGCCAGTCGTACTGCTCGAGCCTCAACCGGATGTCGTCATCCACGCTGTAGAAGAGCGGCGTCCAGCCGCCATCCCCGCAATGCCGGACGAAGTCCTCGATCAGACCGGGCCGTTGATGGTCCGGCCCGAACGGGCCGCCGAGGGTGACCACGGTGCTGCCGACCCGCCGATAGGCGATGGCGGCGTCGGCGTCGGGAGCGAACCAGTAGGCATTGCCGCTCCACGTGGTCATGAAGGACAGGGTGTCGCCACCCCCCTGCTCCAAGAGGGCCCGCGCACGCGATCGACCCGTCGCTCCGGCGGCTTCGCCCCGATCGACGACGAGGCGCGCGGTCGCCCATAGCACGGCACCCCAGAAGACGATGGGCGCCAAGTACCAGGTGACCAGCTGGGCCGCCCCGTCCGGCACGAACGTGAGGGGGAACAGACCCTGGAGTCCGGAAGGGACGAGCCGTAGCGGGAGCGAGGCGAGGATGTCGAGGAGAGAGGGACGCGGGGTCAGCTGATCCCGCCCGGCGAACTGGATGAGCCCGACGAGGCACAGCGTACCCACCGCCGCGAACATCACGATCGCGAGGGAACGGCGTATCGACGCTCGCGTGACCGTCATCCGGAAGTGTCTCCGGAGAGCGATGAGCATCAGCGTATTCCCGAGGGGGAGGAGGAGGGTGGCGAAGGCACCAAGGTAATTTCTTACGTCTGTTTCGGTTCTGGGCAACAGAAGTGCCGAAATGGCTGCTGCGGGCAGGAAGCTCGCGAAGATGAGCAGGTTCAAGGCCACCGCGATGTACAGGGCCTCGCGCCGTCCGCGGGCCATGCCCCATGAGGCCAGGAGGAGCACGCTCACGGGCATCAGGCCGGTGAGGCCGATGAACGGGATCACCGGCTGAAGGTCACCGCCGGTGTAGGGGCACTCGGCCGCCGCGGGAGCCATGTACCCGCAGACATGCCCCCGGAAGGTCGAGAGCTGGTCGTCTGCGAATTGTCCATAGACCCCAAGCAGCCCGCTGTCGTTGCCCAACAGCGTCGCGATGACGGGACCGACGGCGCTGACGACACCGACGAGCGCGAGTAGAAGACGCGTCTCATGGTGCGAGCTGCGGATCAACTGCACCCCCGCGCGCTTGCCCCCCAACAGGAAGCCGAGCGCGAGTCCGACGGGAACGGAGACGAGGGCGAAGAGGTCGTTGGCCGTCCCGGAATAGAGGAACAGCATGAGGGACAAACCGGTCGCGAGCACGCGGATCCTCCGACGCCAGAGGGGTCCTGCGAACGCGCTGGCCGTGACGACCGTGCAGAGGACGGCGATCGAGGGAGAGAGCATGGTCACCGACGGCGCGACTCCGAGGAGGTCCTTGAGCTGGTTCTCCTCGAACGACCCCACGGTGTTGCCGACGACCGATACGCACATCCCGCCTCCGAAGTAGGCGACGACCGTCAGCCGGCTCCCGAGGAGCCGCTCGACCCCACTGATGGCGATCATGATGAGGGGGAGGGTGTAGAGGAGAGAGAGGATGTCGCCCACTGCCAGCATCGAGGCCAGGGCCCCCCACCAGTGGGGCTCCTCGAATATCTGCTTCTGGCTGCCCTCGAGCGGGTCGATCGCGAGTTCCGAATGCGGCAGGATATAGGCCACGAGGCTCACGATGGTCGTCACGACGCAGATGATCGTGGTCGTGGGGCGTGCGCGGGCGCGCAGAGCGATTTGCCGCATCCGCCTCGTCCACATCTCCCGGGAGAGCAGGCGGTGGACGGGAGGGGCCGCGGCAACGGGGGCGGTCATGCGGATTCCTTTGTGAAGTCGAGTCGGCCCCGGGAAGATTCGATGCTGGCCGCCGCGGTGGGTACTGCCACGGCGGCGGATGTGATCAGGATCACGCCACAAGGGTCCGGCATGGATCGCCGGGTCCGGCGGTGGAGAGTTCCTCGCGCGAGGGGAAGCGCCGTCGGGGTGGCGGAGAAGTCGGCTTCGCGCCCAGCCCGCGCCTCATCGGCGGCGCACGCGCTGCACATCACGACCGGGATCCTGAGGGCCACGGATCCGACCTCCGGGGAGCAGAAAGGCATTCCTGGTGCCGCCCCTTGCTGGCGCGCGGTGGGCCCACCGACGACGCTGCGTGCGTCACGGTGCGTCCGCCTCGGGCAGGACAGCTGGGGGAGGAGGACCGCGGAGTGGTGCATGGGCGCGTCCTTCCGGGATCGAGGCTGCGCGGGGCAAGTTTTGGTCGGGTGTATACACCCTGAGTATACGACGCGGTGGAGGACGCCCGGATCGGCATCCGCGAGCGGCGACGCTTTACGGACACGGGTCGTACTGATGCCACATCGGGGTGATGCAGAGGTTTATACACTCGGCGAATACTCTGACTAACATCAGTCTGTGGACACGACGATGACGATGCTCGGCCTCGTGGCGTCGGCCCCGAGCCATGGCTATGACCTCAAACGGAGCTACGACCGCCTGTTCGGGATCGGGCGACCCGTAGCCTTCGGGCAGGTGTACGCGGCGCTCTCGCGGCTCCTTCGCGATGACTTGGTTCGGATCAGCGGAGAAGAACCGGGCCTGGGGCCGGAGCGCAAGCGCTACGAGATCACCGCATCGGGCCGGGACCGCGTCCGGGAGTGGATGTTCACGTCAGATCCCCCGACCCCGGGTCTGCAGAGCAACCTCTACGCGAAGACGCTCATCGGCCTCCTGCTGCACGACGACGTCCCGCGGCTCCTCGACCTCCAACGTGGGCAGCACCTCGATCGCATGCGCGAGCTCACCCGGCGCAAGAGCGAGGGCGACCTGGCGACGGCCCTGTTCTGCGACCACGCGCTGTTCCGCATCGAAGCCGATCTGCGCTTCATGCAAGTGGCGACCGAGCGAATGACCGAATTGCAGGAGTCGCTCGTGACGTGAGCCTCATCGACTCTCCGAGTGGAGGTGCCTCGGCGCCATCCCGAGCGTGGACGCCGTCGCCCCTGTGAGGGGATCCGCCCGTCCACGGAAGCGATTTCCCTCCCCGCCGTGAGCGCCGTCATCACCTGAACGTGTCGCTCATCGAGGCACTGGGCCCTTGCTCCAGGTGCTCACGCGCGAGCCGGTGACTCACTGGGGGCGATCCTGCATTGTCATGGCGCTGTGAGCAGACGGCTCCAGGGCGATAAGCGATGCGACCGACCCTCGTGCCGCTGGGCAACGCCGCGTCGAGGGCGGGGAGGGATCGGCGGTGCCGGGACGCGTGGCGATACGTGCGCGCCTCCCGGATGATCCGGATCTGGCACGGAGCGGGACGGAGCCGCGCAGCGGCTTTCGCCTCACCTCAGATCATCGACGCCCCTCAACCGTTCGAGGGCGGCGGCCAGCGCTCCGACATCTTGGATCTCCCTGCCACTGGGGCCCTCCAAAGCGCGCTGCACCCACGCGACACGGGCTCGAGCAGCTCTGGCCAGCGATTCGCGGCCTGCGGGCCCCAAGGTCAACATCGAACCGATCCCGTCGGGCGTCTCGACGACGAAGTCCTGATGCAGCAGGGAAGCCAGCCCGGGGACCACGGAGGCGCGTGCGGTCCGGGTGTCTCTCATCAAATCGGAACGAGTCACTGCTGTGCTTCGGGCGATCGTGTTCAAGAACGCGACCTGCAGCCCGGTCAGCGGTTCCCAGACGGGAATGAGAGCGACATTGATGTCGTCTGCGAGTGACGCGATGACTTCAGCCAGACGTGCGGAGTCGACGTCATCGAACCCGATGCGGTCATGTCGCAGAGGTGCCGCAAGGGGTGCATCATCGCCAGGCGTGCGGTCGTCGCGCATTCAGGTCCCCTGCTCGGTTGCACACCAAACCAGGGATTCGGTGCGTTGACAGGACCGTCCACGGTGGCTGGGCAGACGATCTTCTTTTTCAGAATAGGGCACAAGTCCCCGCCGCGTGTCATCGTGCGAGACACGTGCGGTGTGGTCGCCTCGTCGACGGGGTACAGGCGCAGGCGCGGGTGACGCACGTGCCGCTCGTTCGCGTGCTGAGCGGTTCGCCCTCTGCGTCCTGGGAAAGGCACCGGCGCCGTGACAAGCGGGGCCCATGCCCGATGGGCCATCGTGCATCCTCGGTGCCTCATGCGCACTGCGTCCATGGGGCGCAGATGGGTCGTGTGGACGAGCGTCCTCGAGATCCGCCTTCCGCACGGGGTCCGCGCGCGCGACGGAATGGGGGCGCCGGCTGGGGGTGGCGGGGCCCGCGTCGGCATGTACGAGTGTGGCGCTCCATCCGCGCTCGGCTTCTCCTTGACGCTGAACGTGCCTCGCCAGCGGATCGGGCCGATCATCAGCCCTGAGGACTCCATGCCCAGTGATCGCCGCGAAGTCACATCGCCCGCACGGGGGGGGGGGGGCATATGCCCTCGACGCGCACCACGGCGGGCCCCGGACCTCTAGCGGAGCAGCCGCACTAGGAATTGGAGCGGTGCTCCTCGACTACGCGAGCGGCGCTCGCCCAGCCGTCGAGTGGCGGCGGCGGCCCTTCTCGGTGGGTTCCTCCAGCAGGGTCCGCTGCCTGGCGGCGTGCTCCTCAACGAGGCCGATCTCGTCGCCCCCACCTCGAGCGCGAACGCGATGGTCTCTTCGCGGCTCTCTTCGAGGAGCTCGCCGACGAGCATACGGCACGTCCGGGCGGGTGGCCGGGAAGGCATTTCGCAACAGCAGACGTCACTCACGTGGGCCACGGATCACGGTTCACTTCGTGCACTGCATGCGCATCATGGTCGATGATCGCTCGAGAGGTGCCCGGTTCTCGGGTCGTTCCTCTCACCGCCGGAAAGTCTGCCCGATAGCTGCGTCTGTGTCTGGGTTCCACTCCCCTGTCCACACTGGACTGCACAACTTCTAGTTGTTCATAAGTCACGCGCCTCTTGAATCATCTGCACAATGATCAAAACGGAGGGCGACACGCGTGTCTCATAGCCACTAACGCGGTCATCCACTCTAAGAACACAACATTCATCAAGTATTTAGGGAAAAAATGAAAAAAGTAGACCCAAGGCGCAGGCATACGGCGTTTATGGTGGCCCTATTTGTCGGAATTGGGCTGGCCCTGGCGTGCGGACCGCAAAACGCCGGTAGTGAAAGTGCGCGAGCTGCAAGCCCGGCCTCGCAGTCGGAAGGCGGCGCTTCGGAAACGGGCAAAAGCTTTTCGGATGCAGATGCCGCAGAATCTGAAGGCTACTGGACGCCGGACAGGATGGCGGCTGCAGCGCCCGCTGATGGGGCGTCGGCTTTGCCCCAAAGTCAGAGTCCGTTGCTTGACGCCAACGCAGCCACGAGCGCCTTCGAGCCCGTCTATTGGATCGGACGACTTTATTACACCGCGGGCGGGAAAGATTATGGGTGTACTGCGTCGTCTATCAAGTCAGACTCGAAGCTAGTCATGGCAACCGCCGGACATTGCCTGTATCACAATGGCGAATTCAGTACCAATCTGCGCTTCATCCCTGCGTGGGATGGGGCCAACAAGCCACTTTTGACATGGGGCGCAAACGAGTACCAGGTCCCGCGAGAATGGCGATACCGGGAAGATCGGGAGCATGATGCCGGATTCGTGCAGCTAAAGCCTCAGCGATCCTGGGACGGCTCCAAGCAATACCTGGCCGATGAGGCGGGCGCGGCAGCTACTAATTTTGGCCTTGCAAAGGCGGGATTGCATTACGAAGCATATGGCTACAAGCGGGTATCGGGGTTGACATCGCATCCTCTTTTGACCTGTTCGGGAGATGGTTATCGCCGTGTTGCGCAGTCTACGCTCCTCAGCTTAAATGACTGCGCAATGGTAGGCGGTGGCTCCGGTGGGCCGATCTATCACGAATCAGGAAAGGGAGTCAAGGGCACGCAGGTAGGGGTCGTGAGTTCCGTGGTCCCTCGGGGGGAGCATTCCATAATGACGTTTGCGCCGTGGGGAGACATCGAATACCAGGTATTCCGGACCGTGGATACCTGGGGGCGATAAGGGTTCGCTCATCTAAGTAATCGACGCGTGTCGACGTGGCGGTGCTCTGATATCGACTAGAGCACCGCCACGCCCGGCATCTGCACGCGCAAGTGGCCACAATGGTGGACGTGGTGAGGTGCCGCTCGATCGGAGCTAGTCGTCTGTCCTGGTCCGTCGCTGCGGACGCGCGGCCGTCGTGTCGAGCGTCGGACCTCGCGCGAGGGCCGGCATCGGTAGAATCGGCAGCGAAACGGGTCAGCCGGCCCGGCCCACCGCCATGATGTGCTTGCGTGCAGCGTGAAGGGTGAGCACAGAATGGCATCGTGGGGCACGTGTCCCAACTCGTCGATGGCGCCTGGCACACCGGACCGGTCTCCAGTACGACCATGTCGGGGCTGATGGGCACCTGCGAAACCGTGTCCGGGGAGACGCCGGTTGCGTTTGCCATGTCACGCATCGTCGCGCGTCTCGTATGGGTCATATGTTCGGCATGGTGCGGGACCCGGGTCGAACCGACACCGTGGATGCAGCCCTATCGCGTGAGCGACGCGTCGAGGCGACGGTCCGAATGGCGACTCCGTGCAGTTGGCGTCAGCCGCCGGTCAATGCGAAGTCGGCCCGAGCGCGCGCCGTCCGTGGGGAAGATGACGACCTCCCGCTTCCGTCCACGTGCTCTACGCAGCGGGACTGGTCGCGGTATTAACGCTTGGTCTAGCCGCTCCGGCATAAGCGCAATGGGGTCAACAACCAACCAGCTACTGCGCCTCGTCCATTGGGTGCTATATGTCTCACGGCCGCGCCGTGCACACGACATACGGACCCCGGTTGACACAACGCGAAAAAGACTTGCAGCTTCGATGCAATCTGCGTAAGGCCGGGACTGCCTTTGCTGGCGCCGGGGGTATCATGTCCCTCAACTGGCCCGCGATCATCGGAGCTGCCTTCAACGGCGGGGAAGCGCTCCAGGGGGTCTGCAAAGAGTTCTGGAATGCAACATCGAGATTTAGGAACTGACATGAACTTCAAAATGCTGGTTCAGATACTGATTGGAGTGGTCGGCGTCGGTCTCATCGGGCTGTCGTGGCCTCATGGGGCGGTGAGCGATGCCTCCACCTGGTGGGGCGTAGCAGGGGGAGTCCTCATCGTGATCGGTGCTGTCCTCGCCATCATTCGCACGCGCCCGGCCACGAACGTCGCACGCGACACACGGGATGAGCAGCTCTAGGGGCAACTAGCCCCGACGAGTCGTGCACTGTGGCGGGTGGCCTTCGGATTTCCCGCCACGGACCGTTAACGCGCGCGTCCGTCGGAGGGCATGAGATTCGTGGACGAAGGCAATCGCTTCGCGATGACGCTACAGTTCCCGAGCATGACGACCAGGGCGACCAGCATGCATCAGACCGGGCCGTTGTTCTCGCGCCGGTTTCTGTCGAGCGTCACGCTCGCGAGCGGCGCCGGCCAGGTCGTGGACTTCGCCCTGCCCCTGTTCGCCGGCGCCGTCCTCGGGCTCACGGCCACGCAGACCGGCGCCCTGCTGGCCGCGGGACTCGCGACATCGTTCCTGCTCCGCCCGCTCGGCGGCGTCGCTGCGGACCGGTACGACCGGACCACGATCGCCGCGGCGTCCGCCCTCGTGCTGGGCGCCGGCTACGCGCTCGTGGCCACCGGCGACTCCTTGCCCGTCGTCCTCGCCGGGGCGCTCGTCTCCCGGGCCGGTGGCGCGTTCCTATGGGTCGCGCTGCGCGCGACCGCGGGCGCCCGCCACGGGACGGATGCTCGGGCGTTCTCCGGGCTCATGTCGGCCGAGGAGCTCGGGTCGTGGGTCGTCCTCGCGCCGGCGATCGGCCTCCTCGCGGTGGCCGGCTACGCGCCGACCTTCGCTGCGGCAGCGGCGTGTGCGTTCGTCGCCGGGCTGCTGCTCGCCTCGAATAGGTGTCGGGCGTCGACGCCGGGGAGTGGCGACGTCGACGCCGTTCGAGCGGCGTCGCGCGCCGGGGCCGTCGTGTGCGAGCTCGCGCGCAGGCTGGGGCCCCTCCTGGCCGTGGTGACGGTCATCGGGATAGCGGAGGCCGCGGTCGGATTGCTCCTGGTCTTGCACCTACAGCGCGAACTCGGCCTCGAGCCCCTGGCCATCGCGTGGGTGTCGATCCCTGGTGGGATCGCTTTCGCGGTCGCACCGCCTCACCTGCATCGGCTCACCGTCCGGTACGGGCGTACGTCCGTCCTCGTTGCCGCGACCATCGCCGGTGCCGCTTTCGCCAGCGGGCTCGCGCTCGCTCGGGATCCCGTGACGATCGCCGTCCTCTGGATCCTGTCGGCGCTCGCGCTGGCAGCGATCCTGCCGATCGAGCAGACCGCCATCACCCAGGCCGCCGGCCCTGCCCGCATCGGGCGCGCGCTGGGCCTCTACGAGGCCACCACGCTCCTCGCGTCAGCCCTCGGCAGCCTCGCCGCCGGGCTCCTCTACGCCGCCGTGCCCTGGGCGGCCGCGTGCGGGGCGTCGGCGGCCGTGATCCTCGCCGGCGGGCTCCTGCTCCCATCGGCCATCCGCCGACTGGCACCGGCGTCGGCCGCCGGCTGACCCACCGACGAGGAGAGGGCCGACCCGTACCGGGTCGGCCCTCTCATTCGTCGCGCTCGTGCTAATGCGATGAAAGCAGTAACGCCCCAGGTAATGAGAACTACCCGGGGCGCTACTGATTTTTACCTGGGGCTGGACTTGGTGTCCGGTCCCGGGTGAGGTACGGACTTGGTGTCCGTGCCTCGTTGTGGTTGGCCAGGGAGTGGACTTGGTGTCTGTTCCCTGGCTGGGGCTGGACTTGGTGTCCGGTCCCGGGTGAGGTACGGACTTGGTGTCCGTGCCTCGTTGTGGTTGGCCAGGGAG
>NZ_JADKRR010000005.1:15242-94384 GCF_015351105.1 Clavibacter sp. VKM Ac-2872
TGGACTTGGTGTCTGTTCCCTGGCTGGGGCTGGACTTGGTGTCCGGTCCCCTTGAAGCGTGATGAGAAGGTAGCACCTGGTTGAGATGAGTCAGAACGAGTTCTCCACAGGGCTTAGGTGGGTGCGAAACGATCTCCTCGCTGGCAGCGCTGTCCCTGCGGCGAGGCTGCAGGCAGCCTCGAGAGAGGGCTCATGCTGTCTCAGCTGGCGTGCGGACGAAGCGTCGGGCTAGCTCTGCCAGCCGCTGACGATCCGAGCCCGTCACATCGAGGACCTCGGCGTCGGCGTATCGCGCGAACCAACGGACCTGACGCCGGGAGTAGTTCTTGGTCACTCGCGTGGTGGATGTCACGGCATCCTCTATTGAGCACCGGCGGTCTAGGACTGCAATCGCCTGAGGGTATCCGTGTGCGGTACTTGCGGTCTGTCCGGCTTCGAGTCCCTGCTGGCGGAGCCTATCGACCTCGTCGAGGAGACCATCACGGAACATGCGTTCTGCTCGTGCATGTAGGGCAGGGAACAACTGCTCGCGGTCCCGTCGTAGGTGGACCGCACGGTAGCCGCGCCACACGTGGGGTGCCGGGGGCAACGAAGGTACGCTCTGGCCGCTCCGGATCGCAATTTCCAGTGAGCGGATCAACTGGCGGGGGTTTCGACGGTCGATCCTCGCTGAGGCAACTGGGTCAAGCGCATGTAAACGGGCCAGTAGGTCGTCTGGACCCAGCTTCTGATGATCACGCTCGAGTTCCGCACGCAGGTCGGGGTCAGTGGCGGGGAAATCGAGGTCATGGAGAACTGCGGATATGTAGAGTCCGCTACCGCCGACGAGGATCGCGACGTTGCCGCGACCGATGATGTTGTCGATGTCAGCCCGGGCTCTCGCGCGGTAGGTGGCTGCGGTCGATCGTTCCGTCACATCGAGCACGTCGAGTTGATGGTGCGGGATGTCATGCCGGTCTGCAACAGGAATCTTGGCGGTCCCGATGTCCATGCCTCGGTAAAGCTGCATGGCATCGGCATTGACGATCTCCGCGGTCACGCCCAGTTCGCGATACCGAATTGCGACTTCAACGGAGAAATCTGTCTTCCCCGTTCCCGTCGCTCCAACGATCCCGATCAGATTGTCATGGTGACGCGCAGGCGCTGGAGCAGCACATCTGGGTGCGAGCGCAGCGCCGCCAGCGGCGCCGCCGTCGCGTAACGCTTGGGTAAGAAGCGCATCATCGTGGTTTGGCGGGATCACTGCTGTTCCTCGTCCCACCCGTGGTGTCCGCGTCTCTCGAGCTCCCGCGCCAGCCGCCGGGCAAGCGCGACCATGGTGAGGAACGGATTCCATGACCCGTGGAACGGGAATGCGGCGCCGCCCAGGATGAACAAGTTGGTTGTACCTCGGAGTCGACCCCAGATGTCGGTGACCGAGCTTGCCGCGTCGGTGCCCATGCGCAGCGTCCCTGTCTCGTGGAACGCCGTCGGCACTCGCCGGGTCGGAAGGCGCCCCTGCCATTGGTCCTCAACGGCATTCCAGTATTCGACTCGCGCGCCTCCGGCGACCGAGGACACCACCGCATCGATTGCCTCGTCCATCTGGTCCCAGACGTGCCTGTCGAAGTCGTCGAGGTGGATGGAGCTGATGGTCCGCCCACGCGTGTCAATCCAGATCCTGTTCATGTCTTGGCCGATTTGGCATAGCCCGTGGACGAGCAGGACCACGTGCTCTGGGTCGCACATGCGCTCGGGTGTGCCATCGCCGAACATGTCCGGCAACAAGTGGAAGACGCGTTGAAGGTCCCGTGCGGGCGCGGATGTGGCAGCGGCCGTGAGGTGCAGATGGAAATCTCGCGGCCCTGCCGTGCCGTTGATGTAGAGCGCGGCGAGCTCTGGTCGGTCGTGTGACAGGCCGCGAAAAGCAGTGCGTGGAATGCGGCAAGTTAAGAAGCTGGCGCCGCTAGCTGATAGGCGTTCCCCGGCGAGAGGTGTGCCCAGCTCCGGTTGGGAACGCAGAACGATGCTGGTCGCTTCTGCGCTACCGGCGGCGAGGATGACCCGTGTACCGCGCACGTCAACATCGCCGTGCTGCGTGCGTATGGCTACGACTTCACCGTTCGTCACCGACAGCGAATGGACCATGCAGCCGGTCAGAATCTGGATGCCGTTGTGATCAGCGGCTGCGCGTACGAGCGGGACGATGGCGGCGAACTTCTGGCCTCCGCCGTCGACATGGGGTAAGTAGGCGAGCGGCGCATCGAGGTCCTTGTCGCACGCGGGGGTGACGAGACTCCTCTGGCGAACGGTGGCGCGAACGGATGACTTTCGTATGGCTGTATGCAAGGCGGCGTACTCGGGACCGGTGTCCACTGCGGGACGCGCTCCGAGCCAACTCCGGGCGTCATGCCAGTGTGCGTCGAGGTCGTCGATGATGTCTCGCGGCCAGCTGCGTAGCTGATCGCCTGTCGGTTGTGGACACGAGCCGCTCCACACGAGCGTGCGCCCCCCGAGATGTGGAACTTGCGGAGCCAGCGAAAGGTCGCCCTCGGACTCCCATGGCGATGCTCCCATCGAAGCCATCAGGGGCTGGTACGAGACACCGAGGTTCTGCGCATGTGTGGGAGTCATCGAGCCCCCCTGTTCGAGGACCAGGACCCGCGCCTCTGGGCGTTGCTCTAACGTGGCATCGATGAAAGCGGCCGCGGTCCCGCCGCCGCCGACGACGACGTAGTCGAATGTTCCGTCGATCTCGTCGAGTGGGGATCCGGTGGGTGAAGGAGCCTGCTCCCGGGCTTGGCCGGAGTTGAGGCGATGGACCTGTGTGGGTTGCATGGAACCCCCTCTGTCGGTGGGATCGGTAGCGCCTAGGGTGGCCACGCCACGAGGCGTCCGCGAATTCTCTGCACACCCCTCATTGCGCGCTTGTGGGGATGACCTCACGGAATCGCGTCAGCGGTGGTTGCTTCGATGGCCTTCGAGTCACGCGGAGAGTGGCCAGGAGTTCCGTGACGGGACCGTCCGCGCAGACACGTCCCACAGGATTTGCGGATCCCTGTCGCCGCACGAGAAGGCGACCTGTCCATCGCGGCCAGCGGGTTTTGATCCAGGCGGCATTATGCAGGATGTAGTGTAGGTCGTACATTTCCACTAGAGCGCGTTGCGTGCGCACCGGCCGGTGTCGAAGAAGTTGCCTCCTTCGCGATCCCGCAGGCCTTGGGTTGCGGGACAGGTGTGGACTTCGCCCTGCCCCTATTCGTCGGCGCCGTCCTCGGCCTCACGGCAACGCAGACCGGCGCGCTCCTGGCCGCGGGGCTCGCCGAAGTTTCATGCGATGAAATCAGTAACGCCCCGGGTATTTACACCTGCCCGGGGCGCTACCGATTTTACCTGGGGCTGGACTTGGTGTCCGGTCCCGGGTGAGGTACGGACTTGGTGTCCGTGCCTCGTTGTGGTTGGCCAGGGAATGGACTTGGTGTCTGTTCCCTGGCTGGGGCTGGACTTGGTGTCCGGTCCCCTTGAAGAGTGATGAGAAGGTAGCACCTGGTTGAGATCAGTCAGAACGAGTTCTCCACAGGGCTTAGGTGGGTGCGAAACGATCTCATCGCCGGCAGCGCTGCCCCTGCGGCGAGAAGCGGTCGGAGCCCGATACGGAACACCGCAGCCGCGACTGTCCCGCAACCATGGCCCGCACGGGCCGGCCGAGCCAGGCAAGCTCATCGCCGGTTGCGTGACGGGTAGGGCGGCGTGGGGAAGCTCATCGGGTACGCGCGGGTCTCGACCGGCAGCAGGGCACGGATCGCCAGATCGTCACAGCGCTCGGACAGTGCAGCGGATCCTGTGCATTTGTGGTGGGATCCCGTCACCCGTGAGACACTGGGCGGGTCGCCCCATTGCGGTGGGGTTGAAAGTGAGTCTCGGGAGTTCCTGCTGGAAGTAGGGCCCGAGACTTTGCGCTTTAACCGGTCAGCCGTCGACGGTGATGATCTGGATGTCGCCGAGGGCGGCGAGCGGTTCGGGGTTGCCCACGCGGTCCTGCACGATCGCGCCGCAGATGATGTCCGCGACCCACAGGACGGGTTCCACGGGGCCTCGTCGGTGATCGAGCCGGAGCGGTCTGTTGAGGGCGCGTGCGGCGCGGAGCGTGTCGAGGTGGTCGCGATCCCGCCGGTCATCTGCCGGTCCACGCGACTCCGCTACGAGGAGCGCGACGTCGCGCATCGTGAGTTCATGCAGAAGCCGTTCCATCGTCTTCCGGCGCCGTCGCTCGAACGGTTCGGTGCTGTCGACCGAGCGGACCACCACCAGCCGTTCGAGAGCGAGCTCTGCGACTGCGGCGGCGAGTTGCAGGCGCCGGGGTTCGCTCTCCTCATGCCAGTGCACCTTCCTGACCTTGGTCCGCCGTAGTCCGTGCATCACGTCCCGCACCGTGTCGAGGTGCTGCTCGTCGCAGATCGCGGCGGCGAGGATGTAGGTGCCGGGGTCGCGGTTCTCCTGGGATCCAGACTCGTCGACGAACGCGGTCCGGGTCACGTCGTCGGTTCGTCGTCGACGCGGGGCAGGGTGACCTCGGCGCTCGTGGTGACCGGGTGCCGGTCCAGCGCCCGGTACACGGTGGCTCGGCCGATCCCGAACAGCTCCACGAGCTCGGAGACGGAGTGATCGCCGGCGCGGTGCAACGCGACCAGGTGCCGCTCCTGGGCGGGCGAGAGCTTCGGCTTGCGCCCCTTCAGCTTCCCTCGAACTCTCGCAACAGCCATTCCTTCACGGGTGCGGGCGCGGATGAGGTCGGACTCGAACCCGGCCACCATCCCGAGCACGTTGAACAGCAGCCGGCCCACCGGGTCGGTGGGGTCATAGACCGCGCCGCCGAGGTTCAATCGGACTTCGCGTTGCGTGAGCTCTTCGGCGATATCCGTCGCGTCACGGAGGGATCGAGCGAGGCGGTCGAGCTTGGTGACCACGAGCGTGTCGCCCTCTCGGCACGCCGCCAACGCCGCACGCAGTCCCGGTCGGTCCCGGTTCGTGCCGGTCATGCCCTTGTCGCTGTAGATGAGCCGCGGCGGCACTCCGAGGGCCCGCAAGGCCTCCCGTTGTGCGGTGAGGTCCTGGGCATCGGTGGAGACGCGAGCGTAACCGACGAGGACGGACGAAGTCATGAGACCAGTCTCACATAAGGCACCGTCACCGGACCCTCATGCGGACCACCTATGTGAGACGTCCGATTGTGCGCAGGTTTGAGGAGAGCCGCCGACCGGAGTCATGTCCGGTTGATGATCGGCTGTTGAGACACCGGTGAATCGCACACGTCACACCGCCGAAGGCGGCCCAGTGTCTGATTCGGGACGTTCCTGTGCGGACGGGATTGCCTACCGCGTTCAAGCGGCTGGCTGCCCCGATGGAGTGGCTGCCGGTCAGTCTTCTCTGCCACCGCCGGGGTTGCAGTCAGCGGCGATAGTTCGGGCGAGTCCTACGTCGGGGCGCTTGCTGTCCAGGTTCCAGCTTGGCTTGTTGGGCGCGCGCAAGCGGACTACCTGCCAGTGGCATGTGAACTGGTCGTGAAGGTTGTTGTGGTCGAGACGTGAGCGAGTGGTCTTCTCAAGCGCTTCACCCCACACTGCTTCGTTTGCAGCGTATGGAGCGAAGATGATGTTCCGGCCGGCCTCGGTAGGGTAGATCTCCGCTGTCGGGCCCCACTGGTCTCCTGGGGTCCAATCTACGTGGCTGATCAGTGCCACGCCGATCCAGGGGTCGGTGACGATGGGGTATTGGAAGTGGCCAGCCTTGTGATCCACGAACTGGGTCAGCGTGTCGCCTGAGATACCGAAGTGCGTTGGCACAGCCGTACCAGAAGCATCCTTCGCCCACGGAGCCGATACCCCAGCGACCCACTGGTTCTTGCTGTTCACGACGCTGACCGACCCGCTGTCGCCGTTAGACGACAAGTGCGTCCCTGCGGGAAGGTTGAAATCGTAGGTGAAGGACGCCGGGGCGTCGATGTTACGAATCACCGTCGTGAACTCGACTGCTCCTTCGTTCTTCGGGAGCACAACGGTGCTCGATCCGTTGCCGTTGTCGAAGGTGCTCTCGGTCGAAGTCGATGTGATCTAGTGCGCATCCCGTGCGAACGGCAGCGCGACCTCGATCGGTGCCTTGCCCTGAGTTGAGATGCTCACTGGCTGCTCCGCATCGGCGGGAACAATAGCCGTCGTGCCCCACTGATCAAGGGTGTACGCACGTCCGGGCTGGCCACCGACACCAGCGTCATCCGAGGACGTTGCCGTTGCCCGGAAGGCTTCGGGGGCTATCGTTCGCACTGCGCTGAGGCCGCTGACATCCGTAAGTGCGTTCGCGGTGGTGGGATGGATGAGTCCGGTCGCGACGAGCCCGACGATTCCGAGCGCCGATCCCCAGTGACGTACTGACATAGCGATGTCCCCTGTCCTAATGCGGGGCAGTGCCGTCCAGATTGTTGGGTCACCCGTGCGCCGCGGTCGGACCATAACTGTCTGCGACGAGTTCAGTGTGAGTTGCTCACACGGGGTTGGTGTGGCGTGTGTCTCTCGCGTGTCGATTCGCACGAACCGCGGACACTGCGGCCACGGCCACGAATCCAACCAACCCGAGCAAGACTCCGATGTACGAGCCACCCAAGGCCACCTTGAGCGCAACGGGTACATCTGCGCTGCTGTCGGACAGGTCGAACGCGACGCCCCACAGCTCCCACGCGGTCACCGCTGAAACAAGGAACACCAGCGCAAGCGCACCCGCCGTAACGGCCCAGGACCAGCGGTTCACTGACCGTGAGTACATCGACGTGAGTCCCATCCCGCCGACGAGTACCGCGAGAACCCCGACCACCGCAAGCGGGGGGGAACACGGCTGCCACGACCAAGCAGGCCGGACCAGCTACCCCCATGAGTAGGACCCAACGCTTCACGGCACTTTGAGACATGACGACTCCCTCGCGCCGCTCACTGTGGCTACGTCATCGTCGCGCCATCGCTCGATTCCCACCTAGACGATCCACAAGGGGGTGGTGTTGAAGCACGCGCATGCGTTGGTGAGGGCACACCGCAATCAGGTGATGAGTCGCGGCCGCAGCTCTCCGTAACTAGACCGGACAGGCATCCCCTATCGGACAAGGCAACTCATCGAAGGAGGGACGTACAGTGACCGCGCGCGAGCAGCCCGCGAGATGGGGGTCACCAGCAGAAGGGGAGCAGCATGACGAAGCCAGAAGACAGGGCTCGTCCGGATGAGGGCGATCTGGAGAGATGGGCTCGCAAGATCGTGAGCGAGAGCATCGGCGTCCCCGTCGACAGATACGACGACGGACTGGAGAACGGGCAAGTGGACGCAGTGATCCGGACCGAAGCAGGTCCAGTCCCTCTTGAGGTTGTTGGCGACCACGACAGCGCGTTCACGAAGACCTGGAACCGGCTCAAGGCGAACAAGTTTCGCTTCGTCGCAGACCCGGAACAGCCCTCCTGGCACGTCATCGTCAGCAGGAACGCGCAGCTCAAGAAGCTGGAACAGTCCCTGCCGGCACAGCTCGCGTCGATGACCTACGCCGACAACCCCTTTGACTACCCGTCGTCCAACAACTTCGACAGCGAAGATGACTACGCGGAGCGGCTGCGCACGCGTGAGGCTCTTGAGCGGCACGGGGTGCAGTGGCTGGCGCCGATCGATGGCATGGGCATGATCCGGGCCTCCGTCGGGGGGTGGAACAGCTGGGAAGACCCCATCGAGTTTCTACCGTGGATTCAGCGCATCCTCAACCGGCATCCCGACAAGGCCACAAAGCTCCAGAAGTTCGGCGGCGCTGAGACGCACGTCTTCATCTGGGCGACCGTGGGCAAGGTCTGGTCAGTCAACTCGATGCTGATGCAGGACGACGACGATCAACCGTCAATGCCCGAAGGGGCGCCCGTGCTTCCTGACGGCGTGACGGATGTTTGGATCGCCAGCACGATGAGTAGGCGAGACTGTCTGCACTGGTCTCCTCGTACGCAGTGGGAGCGCTTCGAGTGGGAACCAGACGACGAGTCGGCCTCCTTGACATAGGCAGGTGAGCGCCGCCCCGAGGCGCCTCCCCTGTCGAGGCGCGGAGCGTTGCAGTGTCCTGAGCGCGGACGCCGGCACCGATGGTCGGTGTGGCAAGGCGATGATCTTCGCCTCCTGAGCTAAGGTCGATCCACGGTTGAAGAAGGGGAGCGCTGTGACAACCATGAAGCGAAAGATCGTAGGAGCAGCAATAGTTGCAGGGGTCGCCGCAGGCCTGGCGACGGTACCAGGGGCTGCCTTTGCCGCCCCTCGAGACGCCGAGCGCGTCAAGGTCGACTTTGCAACGACATCGGTCGCCCCTGGCCTGGGGATTCACGACACCAAGAGCCTGGTTGCCTTCATCGCTTCCGATCGGCACAAGACCATCAACATCGACACGGACACCAACGCCGTCACCTCCGTCTCGGGCTGACGCCAGGACGCGAGAAGGGGTGAGCGGCGTTTCGCCGCTCACCCCTTGTCATGTGCTGGCTATGAAGTGACCACGACCTTAAGTCCTCGGACGTTGTTCACGGTCGAACGGTCGAAGGTGATCTCCGAGTTGTGGCCGAATGGGTCGGTCGTCGACGAGGCTCCGCTGTTGTTGATCGTGTAAGTCAGTTGGCCGCCCCAGTTATTGGAATCCATTGTGCCGCGCCATGGCCAGGACCCGTTGTAAGTGCCAGCTCCAGAGAAGCCGAAGTTTGCATACGGAGTCTTCGCTGCGGACCAGCAGAGGGCACCCGACTCGCAGGGGTTGCTGATGCCATCCAACTGTGCAGTCTTCGTGGTCTCAGTCACCGACTGGACCGTGTTCGTCGTGGGGTCGATCGTGATGACCTTCGGTGTTGCACTCTTTTCGAACGCCGTGAGCTGGTCCTCATTGGTGATCAGGGTCCTGGTCGAGACAGTGGTCTGGCCGATGGTGGTGACGTGGTGGCCGTCGCTCGCGGGGGCGGCGGAGGCCGCGATGGCCGGCGCCCCGAACGCCAGAGCAGCAGTGGCTACCCCGCTGACGATCGTGACGGCGGTGAGTCGCCGTGATGACTTGGACATTGCATCTCTTTCGATCCCGGGGCGTGTACCCAGCTGCGCTCTGCAACCACTGCCCACGCGGTGATCTTGACCCTCCGGCGGGACGCGCCGAGCGTCCATTCCACCGCGCTGACGCGCCGCCGTCGCGCTCGGCGACGGCTAGGGCGTAGGCGAACCACTCGGCACCGGCACCGACCAGGCGTGGGTACCAAGGCGGAATGTCTCGGCGACGCCGCGCCTGTTGACATCGAGGGGTGCGACCGGGAGCTCACGCAGCGTAAGGGTGCTCATGTGCCGAGGGCTGCGGGCGCGAGCGAGGTGGCCAGTTCGGCCTCGCGCGCGGCGGGCACATGACATAAGGTACATTATCGGCGAGGGAGTTAGCTCGAGTAGAGGGGTCCGAACGCGGTCGCCAGGACAGTGCCCGGGCGCCCGGATCCAGTTGCCAGCGGCGGACGTCGGTGTGGTGACCGTGAGCCGGTGAGGCGCGCGAGTTGTGGCCGCACGCCTCACCGGTCCTGGCCCGAGGGCTACACCCGGAGGGTGAAGTGCCGCCCGCAGTGCGTGCAGCGCTTCGGCCCTGCCACGAGTCGGCTGTAGGGGCCGAGGTTCCGGCGGCAGCCCGGGCACGTCACGAAGAGTCCGGAGACGCGTCGCGCGCTCACGAGCGAGCTCCGTTGATCCGGAGGATGCTCTCGATGGCGAGGTGGGGAACCCCTGCCGTCCGGTTGCGGTGGGGTTCTCCTGAGGGGATCTGCCGGGTACTGCTGGTTGTCGTCATGGACATGGTGCTGCTTCCTTTCGCCCGGAGGCGATCAGGTAGCCGTGGGAGGTCGTGATGTCGCATACAGCGAGGAGGGCAGTGCTCTCGCACTGCCCTCCCAGGGAGTTAGCCCTTGCCGAGTGTCGCCGCGGCGTTCGACTTGGCTGCCTTGCTCGACGAGTCGGACGCGAGGGTCCTTCCCGCACGGCTCAGCTGGGCGGTCGAGGGCTTGGACGAGCGCGAGGACTTAGCCATCACGGAACTCCTTCACTGCTACTTCACGAAGCAGGCCCCGACTCCCCCTGTCCGGGGGACAAACGGAGTCATCGGGGAACTGGGTCCCCTAGAATCGAAGTTGTCCTACCAAGACACTCCGGCCCCGACCTGCTGCATCTGCCTTCAACGGTGATGTCACTGTCGGGGCCTTCTGCGTTCATCACTGTACCGCTCGAAGCCGACATTTGCGCCTATGCCGCCGCGGATCCCTACCTATCCCTAGTTGTTGACGGGCTAGCCCGTCAAATCGCCGCTACGGGCCTCCAGTGGCGTTTGAGCCGCATGCAAGCATGGAGTACCCCCGAACTTATCCACAGGTGGAGGCGGCGGTTTACCGCGCTACTCACCCCTGGCTGCATAGGGAGTCCGCGTGCGCGAGGGAATCGTGTGCACAGGATTGCCGCTTCTCTCCACACGAGCGTTTGGAAATCCGGCACTGGTGTGCTGTCCGCGCGCCGCGCGGCGCCGCGCCCCCGTTTTGGGGCATGTAACGGATTGGTATCGTTGCACCCATCGGGTGCTCTTCCTCGACAACTCCATGCGTACGCATGACTTATATCTGTATATAAGGATATAACGGCTCGATCGACACAAGATGTTGGGTATGCACACTCCCCAGCTGGTGCGTGACGGCTGCGGATCGCGGTGGGCCCCGAGAGCCACGGTCGAGCGTCTCGTTCCGCATCATGCCGGTGCCTGCAGTTAGCTGTGAGCGGTTCGAGAACGCAGGTAGGGTGCTCTCTTCGGGCGATGCCTGGAGTCTGGTGAGGAAGAACGATGCCGCTCCTGCTGCACGTGTACATCTACCGCGAAGGCCGCTACTGGATCGTCGTCATTCCCGCAGTGGGCGCGGTCACGCAAGCGCGATCGACACAGGAGATCCGCATCATGGCGCGGGACTGCGCGGCACTCGTTCTCGACGTTTCCCTCGAGCGAGTGCGGATCGGCGCCGTGCGGACGCTGGCTCAAGCGCAACTCGCCCTGATGGAGCAGGTCGCGCCCCTTGGCCCCGTCTCGCCGGGCGCGTGGCGCGTCCGACGGAAGGGATGGGACAGGAAGAGCTGAGCGGGCGGTCCGGTCGTCGACCTCACCACTGGGGTCCTCGACTCTGCCTGCGACTACTCGTCGAGACGCGGGCGGACGAGAGCGACGGCCGTGGCGGCCGTGAGGCTGTCCGTGCCGGTGGCGTCCATGAGCATGGCTCGGCTTCCGCGCGGGCGGCGTGGCCGCGCCTCTGGGTACCCGGGATTAGCGCGAGCTCACCGCGCTCGGCGCGCTCGGCGAGCTCGTCGTAGTTGGTCATGCCCGTTCTCCTCCTTGAGTAGGTGCTGCCGTCGTCAGGTGGTGGTCATCAGCGCTCGGTCTTCGGGGGCTCCGGCTCGGCGGTGAGGATCCTCTCCCCGGATCGTCGCGCTCTCCTGAGTAGGTCCGCGAAGAACCTCAGGACCTCGTCACCGGGCATCAGCGCGAAGATCATGCCGACTTCCCACTCGGCGGCCGTCTCCTGCCGTGCCCTGTCCAGATCCACGGCGGCGATGCCAGCGTCGCGGATAACTGCTTGTGCGGCGCCATCTATGCGGGCTGCGCATGTCTCATTGTCCTCGGTTTCGCCCACTCCCGGGAGGCGAACCAGCCGGGCAAGGCCCTCGAGGATGAGTACCGCGTCGATGGAGGTCTGGTCGTCAAGGGTCATGCGGTCAGCGTCGCATCGCGCCAGGATGTGGCGAGCGGCAGACGCACACGGCCCCTGTCCGGAGCAGGATTCGGCGAGGCGGGGCCGCATGTAGGAGGAGGTGGGGTGTGGCGTTCCAGGGGGAGATCCTGTCCGTGACGGAGATGATCCGGCTCGCGGAGCTGGCGCCGCCGGCGCCGCGGAGCTCCGCGGGGGTGCTACACACCGCGGCGGGCGCTGCCCGCGACGCCGCTGAGCTCGTCGACGCCGGCGAGCCGTCGACGGCCGGCTGGCGGTTCGGAGTTCTCCAGACTCTCGACGACTACACGTCCACTTGCCGGCGCGGCGGCACGGAGCTGGGCGCGCAGGTGTTCACCGAACCACCGGCCCCGACAGGATCCCTCGAGCTCGACGCGGCGTTCGCCGCGCTGGCGGACTACCTCGCGGAGCGGGACGGCTGGGCAGCCCCAACTTGGATCCACGATGCGTGGCGGACCGTGAAGCCCGGCCAGTGGTGGGCGTCGACGCCCAACATCTACCGCGAGACCGCGCTCGAGGAGAGCCCCCGAGCGTTCCGCGAACGCGGCATCTTGATCACGCTCAGCGGCCTGGCTCGGGCATGACCACGTCGTGATCGGCGTGGCCCGTCCGGCCCCTCGTAACCGGTCCCTCACGGGGTCACGATTCCCAGGCGGACAACGCTCACAACCCGTATAATTTCAGGTGAGCAGGGGGGTTCCCATGAGCACCAAGATCACGCAGCGCAGTGCGCCGACGGTCGACGTCGAGCAGGGCATGGCGCTGGTCGAGAAGGCGCAGCAGCTCGCCGGTCACTTCCCGAACGCCGAGGCGCTCGGCCGTGCCCGTCGCGTCCTCGAGGGGACGATGACCGAGGACGAGGCTCGCGCGGAGGTCGCAGCGAAGTACGGGTTCCCTCTCCGCCAGCGCTGAGCGCCGGCGTCGCCCTGACGATCGCATGAGCGTCGACGACAAGTACACGTACCCGGGCAGCGTCGGCGTCCTCATCAATGAGGCGGGCATCCGCGACCACGTACAGCTCGACGAGGCCATGAACGACGTCGCGTTGTTCGTGCTCGCGAGGATCTACACCGAGCCGGCGCCGGAGAGCCTGGACCTCGAGTACCTCCGGGGGATCCACGTGCGCATGTTCGGGGATCTCCTCCCGGGGATCGCCGGCCGGATCCGCGACGTCGACGTCCAGGCGACGGGACCGGGATCCCGTACTGCAGGCCCGACTTCATCGAGGACTACCTCACCGGCCTCGACGCGGACACGTTCACCGAGCGGCTGGCTGATCGGTGGGGTGAGCTCTCCGCGATCCATCCCTGGCGCGACGGCAATACCCGCAGCCAGTCCATGTTCGTGGCCGCGCTCGCGCAGCGGGCTGGCCACCCGATCGACTGGGTGAGCATCGACGTCGACGAGCTCCGCCACCACCGCCTGCAGGCGATCACCGGCCCCGACCGCCCCTCGCTGGCTACCTCCGAGCTCACCTGATCGACACCGCGCCGACTAGGGTCCCCGAGGGCTTGGCGCCCCTCGGCGCTGCGCGCGCCGCCGGCCGCGAGCAGGGGGCGGCGCGCGACGCAGGCGAGGCGCCGGCCTATAGCCGTCGCGAGCTCGCCGAGCGCGAGATGCTTCGCGCGGCGGGCATCGACCCGAACGAGCGCAGCACACCGCACCGCGAGTCGTCGTCGATCCAGGGACCGCACGAGCCTCACCGTTCTCGCGGGGACGAGTCCCTCGAGAGATAGCCGACGCTCAACGACAGCGAGTCGTCGTCGTCAACCCCTGGTTGCACGGTGAGGAGGCATGGATGTGTGCCAAACCAACGCGAACTGCCGGCTGCTGGACGCCGCGCCGGCGCCGAGGAACCGCTCGATGCCTCGGCTCACCATGGCGCTATGGTCGTGGGCCATGGGATCTGCTGATCGTCGACGAGCCGCACGAGACAACGCCGCACAGCGCCGGGCGTACCTGGCTGCCGCGCAGATCACATACTGGCACGGCGGCTACCCCGGGCTCTCGGTCGGACAGGTTCTTCGCCCGCCCAAGGACATCCCGGGCGCGGCCGAGTACCTCCGTGAGCAGATCGCCTCCATGCAAGGGACGTCCTACGGTGAGCACCCCGGCGAGTTCGACCGCGTCTACATCACCATCGACCGGCAGCTCGCTCGCGCCTTCGCTCACAAGATGCGCAACCAGCTCGGAGAGTCCGTCGGCGCGCTGTACCGGGTGCAGCCGGTCGGCGCTCTAGAGCCGGATCCTGACTACGAGGACGTCGTCCCCGGGCTCTCCTCAAGCTGCCCTGTAGCCAGGCTCGAGGAGGACCCCGTCGTGATGACCCTCCTGGAGGAGCGCGCCGCGGCCGGCAAGTACCAGACATGGAAGACCGGTGGTCCGATGTACGACGCCGACGGCTGGATCCTCCCCAACGACGGGCTACGCGCATTCGGCCTCACCGAGGCCGACACCCGAGCACTTTGGGCCCCATGGACCCCCTGGCAGGAGTTCATCGTCGAGGACGAGCGCGTGAGTCGTTACCTGGCCGAGAAGCGCCAGCGCGCCACCTCGTAGAGCAGAGCCAGCCGCGAGCTCCAACCCGTCGACGTCGTCGGCGGTGATTCCCGGCGCGGCTCCCCCGGGAGGCCTTCCAGGGCTGCATCAGCCGGCACCGGCTCGCCGGATCCTTGACCTGAGCGGAGCCGCTGCGCGGCGCCGTTCACCTCAGCGGGGGCGGCGCCCCCTAGTCGGCGAACGGCGTCCAGTGCGGCAGCTCGGAGAGCCGCAGAGTGCTCGCGCCGTATCGCGCCGTGGTGCGGACCACGACCATCACACTGCCGCCCTCCTCGCCCGCCGAGACGGAATGCTCGACATTGGTGACCACCGACTGATCGACCAGGCCGAGACGCAACACGTCAAAGACGGCACGAAACGACTCGTGATGGAGAGCCACTACCTCCCCCATGCGTGGGAGCGCCTCCGACTTCAAATGCCATAGCATTGCCCAGCCGATGGTATTATCCGGCTCCGTTGAACTGATGCTCTTGACGACATGCAGGCGTAGATTCCAGGTAATCATCGTCACAGTGTGTCGGACCCTGCGCTGCTGCGGGGTGCGTGACGACAGCCTGAGCGGAGCCGCTGCGCGGCACCGTTCACCTGATCGGTGCCGCTGCTCGGAGGTGTTGGTCTGAGCTGTGCCGCTCCGCGGCGCCCTCTGCCTGATCTGAGCCGCTGCGCGGCGCTGTGTGGGCCCTGGCGGGCCCGTCTTTTTGCCGTGAAGCCTTCGGCGGCTCGGTCGCTGCGCTCCCTCGTAGCCACCTGCGGGCTCCGCGCAAGCGGCTGCGCCGCCGGCTCCTCCGAGATTTTCGGGACGCGGTCGCAAGCTCCCTTATTTCGCCCCGAAATTTTCTCCCCCACCGCCCTTCGGGTTGCACTACGCCCTCCGGTCGCTAAGGCGTAAAAACGCCTTCACGGCAAAAAACGAGTGGAAGAGAGAACACACGTGACGATTACCGAGAACACCACCAGCACCAACGGGGTCACCGAGTACCTGGACCCGAACACGCTCATCATCGAGGAGAACGTGCGCCCCAGCGCGGACCTCACCCGTGAGTTCGTGCGAAGCATCACGGCGAACGGTGTCCTGACGCCCGTCCTCGCCCGCAGAGACGTCGAGGGCCGCGTGCTCGTCCGCGCCGGACAGCGCCGCACCCTCGCCGCACGCGAGGTCGGCCTGACCACGATCCCCGTGCACATCATCGAGGGCGACGACGCCACCGCCGAGCGGATCGTGCAGCAGCTCGTGGAGAACGACCAGCGCAGCGCGCTCACGGACGTAGAGCGCACGGTCGCGTTCAAGCAGCTCTCCTTGGAGGGCATGAGCATGGCCACGATCTCCAAGCGCACCGGTACCGGACCGCGAGTGGTCAAGAAGACGCTGAGGGTCGCGAACACGCCTTCCCCGGCCGCGGCGCTCACCGACCACCAGCTCACCTTGGATCAGGCCGCCGCGCTCGTCGAGTTCGACGAGTACCCGGAGATCCAGGCTCGCCTCATCGAGACGGCGCGCACGCGCCCGGCGCAGTTCGATCACGAGCTGCGGTTCTCACAGCAGGAGCGGGCACGGAAGCAGGCCGTGCAGGCGGCGATCAGCGACCACGAGAGCCGCGGCTACGTGATCGTGGATCCCCAGAACCCCGAGCACGCGGACTTCGTGCCGGTGCGTGATCTCGTGACGGTCGAAGGCGGCGACGCGCTCCTGACTTCGGAGAAGATGGACGCTCGACGGCCGCGGGGTGCGCGTGGTCGCCTACCTTCGCGAGCCGGTGGCGGTGTACTACCTCCGCGACCCCGAGGCCGTCGGCTACCGCCGAGACGAGACCACCGGAACGCCCACGAGCCCAGCCACGGGCGCGGGCTCCCAGTCGGAGGAGCAGAAGGCCGAACGCCGACGGGTCATCGCCAACAACAAGGCATGGGCCGCTGCCGAGAGCGTGCGGCGCGAATTCGTCGCCGCGCTCGTCACCCGAAAGGCGCTCCCGAAGGACACCGGTCATCGCGGCCGGGCTCACGACCCAGAGTGAGCGGAATGGGGGCGCGGTCGCCCCTACTCGAGCTGATGGCCTGATCTGCGTATGCCCGATAGCCGATCCCACGGGTCGCGCCTCGACGCGATGCCGGAGGCGGAGCTCGTGGCCGAATTGTCTCTTGATCCGGTCGACCTCGGAACGCTCGGTGGCTCGTCTGCCGGCCCCGTGGCGACGCGCTGCCACGTCGCTGTAGAAGTACAGCTGGTCGGGTGCGGTGACGAGGCGTACCCCGCGTATCATTTGCGGGTTCGCGAGGTCGGCGACCGTGGTGATGAGGAAGTCGCGTGCGCGGTGTCAGTCGATCGTCGCGGGCGTGTTCGCGGGGATGGCGGAGCCGTACAAGCCGATCGCGTCTTGAGGCAGCGCGGCCATTTCGTTCTGCAGGGGCGGCTTCCGGCGCCGTGCTGTCGCCGGTTCGGGACGACGGCGAGCGTGTGGATCGATAACCAGCCCAAGTTGTGGGGGCGCTCATCGGTGGAGCTGAATCCGTTGCTGCGTCCGATGGCTACGTGCCCGCCGATCATGGCCACGCAGGTGAGGACGCGGTCGTCAGGGGTCTGTAAGGGCTGCCGTCCAGCCGAAGATCGTTCCTGCGATCTGCTGCGTCTGCCGGGTGAGCTCCTGCTCGTCATCCCGTACTGCTGGCCGGATGTTGATCGTCACGGTGCCCGCCCTCTCGTGCTCGGTCTGGTGATCCACGCACGCCAACCAGCAACGGTCGCAGGGGCCGGACTCCGGCCACAGACCCAGTGAGCGATCCCCCGCTTCTCACGCGCAAGGGCCGAGGTGTCACATGATCGCCGGTGAGCAGGGGGACGATCCCATGAACAGCAAGTTCACGCACCGCGCGAGTGAGGCGCTCGACGTCGAGCACGAGATGGCGCTCGTCGGGAAGGCGCAACAGCTCGCCGGCCACTTCTCCCGACGAGGGGACCCTCCGGCTCGCTCGATGCGTGCTCGAGGGGCCATACCCACGAGGCGCGTGAGTGCGTGGACGAGACCACCTCCTGTCCACGGGTCCGAGCGTCGAAGACGTCGTCTATGAGCCAGCGGGTGTCCGGGCCGCACTGCTCGTCGAAGGATGGCTCCGGGACGCAGCCGACGAGCCGTCCGGTCCACCCGCGCGCTGCATGAGCAAGATGGTCGGGGTGGGGACGATCGGCACGGGGCGTGGAGCGGATCAGTAAGGTCTCCCGCGACACGTCATCGGGCAAAGCGTTTCTCGGGCCGAGCCCTGACGTCTATTCCGCCCGGCGGTCATTCGCAAGACGAACGGAGAGCAACCGTGATTGATGAGACGGCATCTCATGACAGCAGCCCCCTGAGCCGACGGGGCTTCATCGCTGTTGCCGCCACGGTCGGGGCGTCCGTCGCCTTGCAGGCGGCAGATGCAGCTGGTACTACGGCTCACGCGACCACGACGAGCGCCCAGGTCGACCGGATCGTCCGGGGCATGTCCCTTGAGGAGAAAGTCGGGCAGCTATTCGTCCTTGCCGTCTCCGGGCAGGCGGCTGACAGTGCCGACGACGCGGCCGCCACCGCGAACCGGGCGGCCTACGGAGTCGCCACCCCGGCGGAGGTCGTGGCGCGCCACAAGCCGGGCGGCATCATCTACTTCGCCGGAGCTCGAGGCAATCTTGCCGAGCCCGGTCAGATAGCGCGGCTCTCCGATGCTCTGCAGCGCGCCTCGGTGGAGGCGGGAGGGATACCCCTCCTCATCTCTACAGATCAGGAGCAGGGAGGCTACGTCGTGCGTGCTCCTGGGACCCTCCTTCCCGGCCAGATGGGACTCGCCTCTAGCCCGACTGCGTCCGCTGACGTGCGCGCGGTCGCAGCGATCACCCGTGACGAGTTGCGAGCCATGGGGATCCACCAGGCTTTCGCGCCGGTGGTGGACGTGGCGTCCAACCCGGCCAACCCCATCATCCACGTGCGCTCCTTCGGCGACGATCCGGCCCGCGTCGCATCGCTCGCGCAGTCCCAGATCGGCACGTTCCAGAAGGGACAGGGGATCGTGGCCGCGGCAAAGCACTTCCCCGGCCATGGAGACACTGACACCGACAGCCACACCGGCCTACCGGCCATCGGCCGGAGCCGCGCGGAGCTGGAGCGCATCGACCTCCCGCCGTTCGCCGCGGCGATCCGGGCCAGCGTAGGCGTCATCATGTCCGCCCACATCGTGGTCCCGGCGCTCGACCCCAGCGGGGACCCAGCGACGCTGTCCCACGCCATCATCACCGGCGTCCTCCGTCAAGAGCTCGGATACGACGGCGTCGTGATCACGGACGCGCTCGACATGGCCGGCGTCCGTCAGCGCTACAGCGATGCTCGTGTTCCCGTGCTGGCGCTGAAGGCTGGCGTCGACCAGCTCCTCATGCCGCCAGACTTCCCCGCCGCGCGTGACGGGGTGCTCGCTGCCGTCCGCGACGGCGAGCTGTCGCAGGAGCGTATTGACCAGTCCGTCGTCCGCATCCTGCGTCTCAAGCAGCGGTTCGGCATGCTCACGACGGTGCCGATCGCCGGCGACCCCTCTAGCGTGGCCAGCGGGGCGCACCTCGCTACCGCTGCTCAGGTCACCAACCGCACCATCACGCTCCTGAAGGATGACGGCGGCCTCCTGCCGCTGCCGGTCGGCCCTCGGAAGGTACTGGTCACGGGTTGGGGCGTTGGCACGACCACGAACCTCGCGGGGGTCATCACTGCCCACGGAGACACCACCACGCTCTTGACCACCGGCATCTCACCGGATGCGGCGGCCATTCAGAACGCCGCGTCGCTCGCGAAGCAGGTCGACCTCGTCGTGGTCTCCACACGCAACCTGGGTGCTGACACTAGCTCCGGGCAGCTGGATCTCGTCTCCGCGCTGATCGCGTCCGGCGCGCCGGTGATCTCCGTAGCGGTACTCGAGCCGTATGACATCGCTCGTACTCCTGAGGTGGGCACGCATCTGCTGACGTACTCCTACGCGAAGAATGCCCTTGAGGCACTGGGCCGTGTCCTGTACGGAGAGGTCGTCCCGACGAGCCGGTTGGCGGTGGACATCCCACGGGGCGACGGCACGGGAGTGCTGTACCCGCGGGGAGCGCATGTGGAGCTCGCGCGCTCCTGACGCTTACCCCCGCGACAGGACGTCCTGTACTCGTCGGGTGGGGCGTCCGGTGCACCAGGGCCCCGCCCATGCGCGCCTGGTTCTTCCCCACCCCCCACCGGGTGCCTCACCGGATCGGCACCGACGGCGTGTCGGCTGGGCGGTTGGGGTGCGCCACCTGACGGCCACGCGGGTGCCGACGTGGCCTCCCTCAGCGTTAGGACGCCCAAGTCGCGGAGAGTCTTGTGGGTCAACCCCGCTTCTGCCAGACGCACGTCGTGCTCCGCGTCTAATCGTGACTCGGCGGCCGCTCGCTCGGCCGAACGGCACTCCAATTTGTTCAAGAGCTTCCGCTCCGCCTCGTGCCACGCGAGAACATTAATTGCCGCCGCCGTCAACTTCCGCGCCTCATCGAACTCAGTTGTGGTTCGCCTGTAGATAACACCAACTCCGATCACAGGGACGGGGAGGGCGGCGATGTGGAAGTCCAAGATGGTCTAGGCAAGCTGCATATTGTGAGCACAATGGTTCCGCAGCTCTGAACTCTTAGCATGTCGGCACTGATCCGCAGAAGACGATGCGAGTATGGACGTCGTGGATGATGGTGTGGTCGAACATCTGCGCTACGTCCTCGTGTCGGCTTCTGCGAGCCGCTCTGCAAGCGGGCCCCCGATGCTTTGACGGAAATTGCAACCAAGGAGTTGCGGGACGTCGACCGTCGCTACGGACAGTAGCGGCTTGAGCATGCGAATGTGGCTCTTGAACTGCGCGCACTGGTCAGGGTTGTCCATGCCGTCGTCGAATTGCTCGAGCAAGGGCCCGACTATTTCGGTGATGTAGTGGAGGTCGCCGGGTGTGAGCGGCTGAGCCACCAGCTCCTGCTTGTAGGCCTGGCGGGATGCGGGTCAGCTTGCTCTTGTCGACGAGGAGCTCGGACACGATCTAATCGAGGGCGGCGACTTGCTCGTTTGCTGACTTCGACGTGCGCATCGCGCCGCGCTTGCTGTCAAGTGCGCGCCGAGGCCGGTGAGTTGCTGTGTGTAGTCTTCCACCTCATGACCGTGCCGCCGAAGGGCTCTGCTCGACTCTGTCAGATGCCGCCGCCGCCCCCGACCGCGCAGTCAATCGTATGCGCGGGTGCTTCCGTGATCAGGAGTCGCCGAGTTCATCCACGTCGTTCTGTCTGCGGATGAAGGCGTCCATGTTCGGGACGGTGAAGCTGACGTACCCACGGCGCTCGGGGTAGATGATGCCCTTCTCGATCAAGGACTGACGAACCGGGCTCAGTGAGGCGGCGGGCTTGGTCAAGCCAGCTGCGATGGCGGACGTGCTGGCCGTGCTCCCTCCGAGCTCGGCGATTTGGCGGAGGTACTCGCGCTCGAGCGGCGTTGTGCGGTCCCACCTCGCGGGGAAGAAGCCTTGGTCGAGGTCGGCGTTGCCTTCTTCGATGCCGGCGATGGCGACCTGGGCGTCGATGTTGCGGTCGGGGGCGAGTTCCCACACGGCCTTGCCGTAGGTCTGCAGGAAGAACGGGTACCCATTGGCGGCACCGAGGATCTCTTGGAGAGCTTCGGGCGTGAACTTGGCCCCGAACTTCTCGGCGGGCTTGGACAGAGCGATGGCGGCGTCGGCGGGTGGGAGGGCGCCGACTTCGCGGATCGTGAATCGTTCGGCGTAGGAGCGGGACTCGGCCAGGGTGCGGCGGAGCGTGGAGAGGCCGGCGCCGATGATGTAGAACGGCCAGTCGTTCTGGCCGGCCCGGTGCTGGACGGCGAGCAGGGCTGTGAGGAGGTCGGGGTCGAGGTCTTGCATCTCGTCGATGAAGATCGCGAACGCACTGTTGTTCTTCCGAAGCGGCAGGGCCAGGTCCGACACGAGCTCCTCGAGGTCGACCTCGAGGAGTCCAGAGTTGGCGCGGTGGGGTGAGGGCTCGACGCCAAGGGAGATGCCGCTGCCGGCGATGGTGGCGGTGAATGAGGTCACGCTCGACAGGGCGGTCTTCACCTCGTCGGCAGCGTGGCGGAAGCGCATCATCTTCCGTCCCGCCATCGCGATGCCCCGTGCAAGGGAGTGCCGGGCGATCAGCTTCCCGGCCTCCCCCGGCCGGGCTTCCAGCTGGACGGTCACCCACCCGGCGCTCTCCACGATGTGCTGCAGCCTCAGCAGGAGGACGGTCTTGCCCACGCCGCGCAGCCCGTAGAGGATCAGCCCGCCGTCGTTGCGGTGGACGCGGCTGTGGGCGACCATCAGGTCGACGAGGTCGGTCTCGGCCTGGCGGCCCACGAGCTCTGGTGGAGTGATGCCGGCACCGGGCCGGAAGGGGTTGATCAGTGGGTCCACGCCTCGACTCTACGGGAATCTAGTTGTATATGTCAGATTTACTAGATAGGCGTATAGATCTGCCGAATCGGTGACGCCAGCAGGGGTTAGGCGGGTGCGAGTTCGTCGAGGCGGTTCTTGTGGATCTTCTGTCCGAGGAAGGAGCAGACGCGGGGCCAGCGCCCGTCGATCGGCTCGAGCCTCGCGGAGTCGCTCGTGTCGCAGGGCTCGCCCAGGAGTGCGCCGCAGTCGAGGCAGGTGTGCTCCATCACTGCTTGCGCGTACAGTGCGCCGATGCTGGTCTTCTCGTCGGTGGTCAGGTGTCGCCAGCATGCGGGACCAGGTGCGTCACGGGGCAGGGTGACGACGTGCACTTGGCAGTCGTCGCCTCGGCCGCAGGGGGCCTGGGCGACTGCGTCGAGGATGGCTCGAACGGCTGCTTCGGTGGCGCGGTTCTCGTCGAGCTGCTGCGCGTAGGGCTTGCCCTCATTGTTGCCGCCGGCCCTGACCTGCTCGATGAGCTCGCGCGGCGCGAGCTCGTCGGTCCAGCGCTTGCCACGTGGGGTGAGCTCGGGCACGAGCCAGTCGGCGGTGAGGATCTTCTCCGCGAAGCTCACCTCCAGCGCGAGCTCCTCGAGGTCCTCCCGGGGTTGGAGGGGGTCGTATATCGCGCGTGGGCGGCGTAGCCGGTATGCAAGCAAGAACTCGTGCGACGCGGCTTCCAGTTGGTCGAAGGCGGCGGCGGTCGCGTCGGCGGCCGCCTGAAAGCGCGCGCTCAGCTCGTGCTACGGAGCGGCTCCCCTAGGGGGCCGGTCTCCGGTGGGTGCTCTTTTTGCGTCGGCTGGCTCGCCCGTACAGCCAGGGCGCAACAGCGCCCGCCTACGCCCGGGCAACCCCGGGAATCGCTTCTCATGACCGAGACGTGCCCAGACTGTTCATGACCACGGCCGCGTCATCGACGGCGACGAGGCCGCTCATCGAGCACGGCGGATGGTGTCCGTTCCGTGGCCGCACGCATATCGTCGACGGGGAAGCAAGGATCATGCCGCACGAGCTCACCGTCTTAGCACGCGTCCGCGTAGGTCTCCTGCGTGAACGGGTCGCCGAGCTCGCCAGGTGCCGGGTCACGTACCCGAGCGCATGGAATTTCAGACGAGGCCGATGATTGGAGTGGCCTTGTGGATCATTCGAGTCCTCCATGTTATCACGCACTAAAGTGCAAGAAGCCGTACAACATCTCACTTCGGCTATCTATCTAGGAGTATGCGAAATGCGATGGAAAAGCTCGACGAAACGGCTCAAGGGTCCCGCCCTCGTGGTTATTGCGGCCCTGGCTTTGTCTATGACTGCACCTATGGCTGCCAATGCGCGAACCACCCCGGACCGCAGTAGCCTGCCTATTGTGGTCGGCTCCCAGCTATGGGGTAAATGGTCGGGGCAAGACTGCACGGCCGGAGTGGTGCTTAAAAAAACAGGGGCGCATGCCTTTTTCTCACCTCGAGAACGTGGCGCTCGGTATGTAGTGATGGCCAAGCATTGTTTTAGGCGCGTTACTGAACCCGTCATAATGTATCTGCACGGTGGCCACACGGAAATCGAGGTGGGTCAAGTGAAGGCTTTCGCGGACCCGGATGATCTGGCCTTGGTCCGCATAGAAGGAGTCCGTCACAATTTCCACCACTGTGGCGGAGGTTCGGGAGGGCATCAGTGTACTGTATCATTCTCGTTCACGCCCCGTGCGTTTAACAAAGTACTACTTCCCGGTTTCGGCCCAGGGCACGAGACAACCCTGCCGATGGTCTCGCAGGGCGTTCCTGCGCCTCAGGAGAGATTCTGCACCGGGGGTGCTATCACACTGTCAATGTGCATCTGGACCAGCACCGCAGTTCCTGGTGAATGGGTTCCCAACCAGGTCTACGCTGCGGGAATAAGTGACAACGGTGACAATTTGCTCAAGGGTGATTCCGGGGGGCCCGTGATGAGCCGCACTGGTACGTTTTATGGAATAGCGACCGATTCGGGCAGATACTCGACCAATCACCAAAATCACGATATTATGGGCTATACGGACGCAGCCAGGGTGCTTCAGGATTTCCCCGGATATGTCATGGCGCCAGCGGGCTGAGTCCGAGCCGTTGTCTCGCACGAACTCCGAACCCCCTTGGCTGAGATGACCGCCGTCGCCGGGGTCCTCGCGGCGGATGCGAAGCACCTGACCGGCGATACCGCCGAGGCGGCGCATCTCGTAACCCAGCAGACGGGATCGCTCGCGCGGCTGGTGGAGGACCTCGTCGAGGTTTCCCGTTTCGACGCCGGGACCGCAGAGCTGTCCCTGGACGAGATCGAGCTCAATGAGCTGGTCCAGCGGACGCTCGCGATGAGGCGCTGGAGCCACATGGTCGACGTGGACGTCCCCGTCGGCCTGCGGGCGGTCGTGGACCCTCGCAGTCTCGACGTCGTCGTGGCCAACATCGTCGGCAACGCCGTTCGGCATGCCCCCGTTGCGGCCATCCGCATCGTGGCCCGTGTCGAGGACGAGACCCTTCGCATCGTGATCGCTGACGATGGTCCCGGCATGCCCGCAGAGCTCCTGCCTCGCGTCTTCGATCGCTTCGTCAAGGGGGACCCAGCGCGTGCGCGAAGCGAGGGCAGCGGGCTCGGCCTCTCGATCTCGCGCGAGAACATCGCTCTTCACGGCGGCACCCTCGAGGTGGAGAGCGCCACGGGAACCACTTTCACGATCGTGCTCCCGTGCGTGCAGGCGTGACCGCACGGAGACTCAGCGCGATGCGACATCTCGCGACGGCCGAGCGGCCCGGTAACACGCCAAGCGCAGCCCGAGAAGGAGCCGGCCCCTTGCCCCGGGCCAGCGTCGCGACAGGGCTTCTCGTCCGGACGCAGGAGAAGCTCCGAGCTCTGGTCACCGGTGCCGCAGGATCGTGCGGAGGCGATCGCGGGTCCGGGAGAGCCCCCCAGAAGAGCGCAACGACGCGGTGACACTCCACCTCGATGCTCGCGAGCCCGGCTTCCCGGCCCGTGAGGACGCGCTGGCCGACGACGGAGGGGACCGCCTGGCGGGCTTCGTCAGCGGAGAATCCGACGCGGTACATCACCACGATCTCCACGCGCGTCTCCGTGTTCACGTCTCATCCGGAAGCCTGATCCGCGTGACGGGATCCCGTACCAGCGTCCCACGCGTGTCCCCTCCCGGCCCGATGTGCCCGAGGGAGACATCGCCCAGGATCGTGGCATGACCATTACAGGAGAATCCGCCCGCGCCACACGACGACGCCCGCGCTCGTCCCGTCTCGCCCGATCGGCCACCGTCCTCGCAGGTGCCGTCGCGCTGAGCGTCCTCGCCGCCGGCTGCAGCCAGGGCCCCGCTTCGTCCGACGCCGCTTCGGCCACGTCGGTGGCGGCTGAGCCGGTGACGGCCGTCCCCCAGGGCACGATCAACACTGTGCACTTCGACGAGGGCTATGTGCAGTTCGGGAAGGGGGACAAGGTCCTCGACATGTGGGTCGACCCGATGTGCCCGTACTGCAAGGCATTCGAGCAGCAGAATGGGCAGCTGATATTCGGGGACGCCCTGAACGAGAAGCTGACCGTCCGCGTCCACCCGACGGCTATCCTCAACTCGCTCTCGCAGGGGACCGACTACTCGTCGCGATCGAATGCGATGTTCGTCGCCCTCGCCGCGCAGGAGCCCAGCGCCGCAATCACCTTCTTCAGGTCGCTGTTCGAGAACCAGCCGGAGGAGAACACTCCCGGCCTCAGTGACGAGCAGCTCACCGAGCTCGGCCGCCAGGCGGGCATGGAGAAGGCGTTCACCGACATCAGCGGCTACCGCGAGTGGGTTGATCAGCGCACCGCGGCCGCGACCACCGGCCCGCTGGAGGCGACCCAGGACATCCCCGGGATCACCAAGGTGCCTACGGTGGCCGTGAACGGCAAGGTCTTCACGGGTCAGGCGGACGGATTCGCGGACTTCTACCAGTCGAACTGAGTTCCGCCCCGTCACCGCCGCTCAGCGGGACGGCCGGGAGGGCCCCTGGTGGGACGCATCCACGCGTCCGGCCAGGGGCCTCTCCATGGAAGGCGGATCGCCCTCCCGCAGGCATCGCGGATTTCCACTGGGAGGGCGTCATCCCGCAGATCTCGCGCAGGTCCGGGCCCCCGAGCTGTGCCTGCGCGCTCGGGTCAGGAACGGCGATGCGGCCGTCGAATCCCGCACAACCGGATCGCGCCCCTCTCCTTCGTGGATGCCCATCGCGCATCCCGACAGCATCGGAGCCTCGGGTTTCGATCCCATATCGGCACGGTGGGCGGGTGATGTTCGAGGTGAGATGCTCGTCATGATTTGGGTGGAGCCCTGGGCGACCGCTTGACTGCCATGGAGCAGCGAATCGGTTGCGAATACGAAGCGTTCTGGCTGGAAGAAGAGGTGATGATGCAGCGCACCTCGATATCTAGTCGTGAATCAAAGCTGGCGAGAACGCCAGGGGCCCCAGGGGGCCATGTCGGCGCACGGATGCAGCCGCGTCGCCTCTCTCGTTCTCTCTTGCGCGGGCGAGGCTGAGCGATGGGACCCATCGCCCTCGGTCATTCGCCAGCAACCGCCATAGAGGCTCCGCCCATGGTGGCCCATGTCGCGTGCTCCCTGATCGTGAGCACCTGCCGGCAGCGGCAGGGCACCGCGGTGTCGACGGAAGGCGTCGCCATCGCAGCAGGGACGGTTGCCGGATGAGCCCGTTGATGGGGCCGACCCTCGATCGCCGATCGGCCGATGCACCCCCGGGATCGAGTCGCCGGTCCGCGGTGCCTCACGTCTGCGGGAGAGGGCGACACGAGGAGAAGGCCGTGCACGACGTCCCGGAGTCCATCCGCCGCCTCCTGCTTGCCGCAGCAGCGGAGGAGGGCACGGCCGCGGGGCCCGATCTCCGCGAGGCGAACCGCACGACGCGCTACCTGCTGGCGGGCTGCCGACGGGCCGGTGTCCCCGTCCCTGGGCTCGCGGCTCTGCTCGACGTGCGTGTGGAGGCGATCCGGTCGCGGGGCAGCTCGGACGGGATCGTCTCCGGAGCTGCCTTCGCTCGGTTGTCGGGCATGACGCTGGACGACGTGACGAGGTGGCAGAGGGACGGTCTGCTCCCGCCGGCCACGCCGGACGCCCTTCACCGCACCGGTTACCCCGCATCTGCCCTGGTCGCGGCGATGCTGTCCGCCGGGGAGACGCCCGCCTGATTCCCGCGTCCGTCCGAGGTGGGAGACGTCTTCCCGGTACGACCAGGGAACGATCGCCGTGACGCCTGGCGGTAATGGTTCCGTGTCGTCCGGAGTGCGTGTGAGCTCGGCGCGCCCTCACCGCGCCGATGTCAACCTCGCGTGCCACGAACGTCATCTCCCCCGACGATCCGTTGCCCGAGCCGCGTGCCTACGCTCGGACGTGCACATGATGCGCGGGACAGGAGGGGGTGTCCCGCCGATCGACGACCTACTTCGGAGGAGAAGGACATGGAACGGATCACCGACAGGGGCTGGGCTCTGAGGCTCAACCGTCCGAGCGGCTGGTTCGCAGCCACTGGCCTGCTGGCCCTCATGACGTGGACAGGCGCCGTGTGCGTCGGGTGGTTCGCGCCCGCCGTGCTCGGAATCGCCACGGTCCTGTCTGGTGGGGTGGGGGTCGTGCTCCTCCTCGGCGGTCACCCCCGCAGATGGTTCCTCGCGAGCGCCCTCCTCGGGTCGCTCGCCGTCGTCGCGGAGCTCACCGTCGGTTGGTTCGCTCCGGCGGCGATGCTCTCGGCCGCGCTGTGCTGCTCCGGGGTGGGCACTGCGCTGGCGGCCCGGTCGAGGTGGGCGAGGCGTGCCGCCTCGCCGGACCGGTAGGGCTTCGCAGGGCACGGTGCAGTGCGATCGGAACCGCGCTACCGCGCGGTCCAAGGGGTAGGGGGCATCGGTCGTCGTCGTTTCGTGCGATCGGGAACCGAAAGCCGAATTCACCGGCTCCGGAAATGCTTTTGCAGAGTTTCCACCCCGACGCGGATCATCACTCCGGATGATCTGAATCCTCTAGATGGCGCCGTGCGGTTGACGAATGCGGTGCCGAGGTGCGATGCGCGGGATCCAGGAGCGCTGACACGGTTGAGCCATGAACAATCGCCAGGAACCCATCATCAGAATCGACCAGGTGTCCAAGCACTTCGGGGAAGCCTCTCGTCGGGTGACGGCACTCGACAACGTGAGCGTCGACATTCGCGCGGGCGAGTTCACGGCGGTCATGGGCCCGTCGGGCTCCGGCAAGTCGACCCTCATGCACGTCGCCGCAGGCCTGGATTCCGTATCGGCCGGCAGCATCGAGATCGACGGTGAGGACATCACCCGGCTCGCGGATCGCGAGTTGACGGAGCTGCGTCGCGAACGTCTCGGATTCGTCTTCCAGTCCTTCAACCTGATCCCGACCCTGGACATCAGCGAGAACATCCGGCTCCCCTTCCTGCTCGGCGGGAGGAAGACCGGCAAGGAGGAGAATGAATGGATCGATCGCCTCGTCGAGCTGCTGGGGCTCCGGGATCGGCTCTCGCACCGCCCGCACCAGCTGTCCGGCGGTCAGCAGCAGAGGGTCGCGATCGCGCGGGCCCTGGCATCGCGTCCCGCCGTGGTGGTCGCTGACGAGCCGACCGGTGCGCTGGACTCGCGGACCGGCCGCGACGTGCTCGGGATCCTCCGCGGCGCCGTCGCGGAGTGGGGCCAGAGCGTCGTCATGGTCACGCACGATCCGGTCGCCGCCGCCAACGCGGATCGCATCCTCTTCCTCGCGGACGGGCGCATCGTCGCCGATCGGTCGGCGATGAGCGCCTCGGACATCTCGGCGACCATGCTCGGGATGGAACCCGCGTCATGAGGTCCCTTCGCACGTTCTCGCCCACCATCATCGTCGCGGCCCTGGGCACGCTGTTCGGGTCGGTGCTCGTCATCGTCCCCGGCCTGCTGAGGTCGGTGATGCGTCTCGAACCCGGGAGCGCCGACGACGTGGAGGTGCGGCTCCAGATCCTCGGCATGGTGTTCCTCGGGATCGCGCTCTACGTCGGCACGATCGTGACGGCGAACACCTGCGCGACCCTCATCGCCGGTCAGACCCGGGTGCTCGCCCTCCAGCGGCTCATCGGCGCCAGCGGGGCGTCCCTCCGGCGTCACATCACCCGGACCGGCATCGTCGTGGGTCTCCTCGGCGCGATCATCGGCACGGTCGTCGGCGTCTCCGTGAGCGTCCTCGGCGTCGGGGCGCTCGTGCATGCGAAGGTCATGCCCGCAGATGTGACCTACTACTTCTGGCCCTGGCAGCTCGTGATCCCCATCGTCGCGGTCGTGATCACGACGTGGGGTGCGTTCCGCACCGGATCGCGTGCGGTGTTGACCGTGGCGCCGATCGACGCACTCTCCGCCGTGGTCGAGACCGGCTACGGGGAGGCGAAGGTGCGCATGGCGCGCAAGGTCTGGATGGTCCTCCTCTTCGCCGTGGGTGCCGCGTTCATGATCTGGTCCGCGCAGTCCCCCGCCGACCACAGCGAGTACGCCCTGCCGGCGCTGCTCGGTGTCATGTGCGCCGCGACAGGCGGGATCGTCGGCTCCGGTCTCCTGATTCCTCCTGTGCTGCGGGTGGTCGGAATGATCGGGCGGCGGGACCCGGTCGTCCTGCTCGCCGGTCGGAACGCCATGCGATCCCCGATCCGCGCGGCGCGCGCGACGCTCGGCCTCGTGATCGGCGTGTCGCTCCTCGTCGCCTTCAGCGTCGGGCTCCAGACGCTGCAGGTGGTCCTGGAGACGCACTACGCCCAGGAAGGCTGGACCCCGGAGGATCAGGAGCGGGTGAAGCAGATGTTCGTGATCATGAACATCATCGTCATGATCCTCGTCGGGTTCTCCGGCGTGGTCGCAGCGGCCGGCGTCATCAACGCGCTCGCGCTCAACGTGATGCAGCGTCGGCGGGAGCTCGGGCTGCTGCGCGTCCTCGGGCTCACGGGCTCGCAGGTGCGACGCATGATCGTGTGCGAGGCGGTGCAGATGGTGGTCACCGCGGTCGTCTCCGGGCTCGCGCTCGGCACCCTGTTCGGCTGGGACGTCATGCGCGCGGCGGTGGGGCCCGGAGGAGGAGTGCCTCCCGTCCTGTCGCCGACGTTGATCGCCGTCGTGTCCGTGGGAGCGCTCGTGATCGCGGTGGCGGCGTCGATCGTGCCGGTGCGGCAGGCCATGCGCGTATCCCCGACAGAAGCCCTCGCCGGTGAGTGAGCAGGTGACGAATGGAGAAGAGGTCCTCATGGACACAACCAGGAACACGACCATGGTCGTAGGTCGTGCGCATGCACGTTCCCGCGTCCGGGGGTGGTCGCCGCGGGCGATGCGGGGCCTCGGCTCCACTGTCTTCATCGCGGTGATGTCCTCGAGCCTCGGGGCGCTGGTGCTGATCGCATCCGCCGCGGCGAGGCGCGTCACCGAACTGGGGAAGGCGACGGGGAACAGCATGACCGTCGCCTCGCTCCTGCCCGTGGTCGGTGTGACCTTCCTCATCGTGGCCCTCTACGTCAGCGCCATCGTCACGGCGAACACCTGCGCCACCGTCATCGCCGGTCGTACGCGCGAACTCGCCTTGCAGCGCATCCTCGGCGCGACGGGCTCGGGGCTGCGGCGCCAGATCATCGGGGGTGGCTTCCTGGCCGGCATCGTGGGCAGCATCATCGGCGTCGGCGGATGCGTCCTGCTCAGCAACGTGGCGCTCATGCTCGCCGCGCAGGCGGACGTGCTCCCTGAGGTCGGCTTCCTCGTCCCGACGTCGCTCCTCCCGCTGGCGATCGCCGTGGTCCTCATCACGGTCGGGGCCTTCGTCGTGTGCTCCCGGGTGGTCCTCACCGTGGCACCGCTCCAGGCGCTGACGACGACGGTGGAGGAGGATCCCGGGCGGACCAGGTCGACGGGGCGCCTCATCACCTCCCTCGTCCTGTTCGTCGGAGGGAGCGTGGGGCTCGTGCTCGCGATCTCGGTCGCCTCGGCGCAGTATTACGCGCTCTTGATCGCGGTCGGCGCGGGCGTCGTGTCCTTCACCGGGGTGGTGGTCGGCACTCCGCTGCTCATCCCGGCGCTGCTTCGTGTGATGGGGCGACTCTTCCAGGGCAGCCCCATCTCGATGCTGGCGGCCAGGAACTCCGTGCGCTCCCCGCGCCGAGCGGCGCGGACGACGGTGGGCCTGCTCATCGCGATCGTGCTCATGGTGATGTTCGCCGTCGCCCTCGCGACCTACTCGCACATGCTCCAGGTGCAGACCGAGATGCACCCGGAGACCTACAGGGGCACCGAGGAGACGGTCGCGCAGGTCGCCGCGATGATCACCGTGCTCGCGTCGGTGGCCGGAGTCATCGCCTCGATCGGCGTGGTGAACGTCACTGCGCTCACGGTGCGCCAGCGAGCTCGGGAGCTCGGCCTGCTGCGCGTGCTCGGAGCCACGCGGCAGCAGGTCCGCGCCGTGATCGTGATCGAGAGCAGCATCATGGTCATGGTCGCCACGGGCGTCGGGCTCGTTCTCGGGATCGCCTACGGCTGGGCGGGGTGCTACTCGCTGTTGGGGAAGACCGAGGGCGCGGTCCTCGCACCACCGGTGATCCCGATCTACGTCCTGGTGGTGGTCGTCATCGGTGCAGGGCTCACGGCGCTGGTCTCGGCGCTCGGCCCCGCCGCGAGAGCGGTCCGGCCGAGCCCGGTCTCCGCCCTCGCGAGCGAGTAGCCGCCGGAGGCGGTCACCGCGTCGGCTGGTCCTCGTCCGTCGACGGGACCAGCCGGCGTCGCCGCCCGGGCGGAGCCCGACGCATGGCGCGTCCTGTGGCCTTCGGCCGGGCCGCGGGGGACAGGTGTCGAGGTCCCTCGCGCTCCCGCTGCAGGTGCACGTCTCTGACGGTGCCGTACGGGATCGTCGTCGCGATGGATGCGGCCGTTTTTGGGTCTCGGACGGGGGCGGGCGCCAGCCGGCGGTGTGGCCGACGCGATACGCGTACCAGGAGGCGACCGAGACGGCGCTACCCGCCATCACGCTGCTGCCGCTGCACGGGTGCGAAGTGCCGCTCTGCGTCCATGTGGATCCTGATCCGCTGCGAGCCCATGTCATGCCCGGCACGCATCGGCAGAACCTGCTCGACAGGTCGAGCAAGGGGCGCCACGTCAACGGGTGGACGGTCGTGTGACGCCCTCCGCGACCATGGGTGGGACCCGGGACGCATCCGCGAAGCTCTCCATGGCATCCGTCCAGATCAGCCGCTCCTCTGATGATCGACCCGAACCTGACGCCCACCACGCACTAGAGCATCTCCCCCCTCGTGCCGCCTATCGGTCGGCCTCGGGCTTGGGCACATCTCGCAGGGCAATCCCCAGCCGGGTGGCGACCTCGCTCCGCGTGATGCCTTGAGCGAGCATGCGGCCCGCGATGCCTGCAGCGTCTCGGCGGACCTTCGTGCTGGCGTCGTCGGCCCGAGCTCTGGTCTCCTCGATCTGGCGTTCCGCATCCACTTCTATCTGCTTGAGCGTGTCCAGGGCCACGAAGTAGTCGACGGCGAGCTCCTCAAGCGCGCTCTCGCGACGACGGAACTCGGCTGCTCGTTCCGTCGCCCGTTCTCGGGCTGCTCGTCGTGCGGCGGACTGCCTGCCGGCTCTCCGGATCTCGGTCATCGTCTCCTCCTCGTTCCTCGTTCCTCGTCCTCGGATCGTCGAGCGGTGCGGCCATGGTGGCGGTGAGTGCATGCATGTATTCATGCACTCACGGCCAACGACGCTCCTGCCGTCGCCTGCCTCCCGCAGGCCGATGACGTGCGGTGACCCCTCCGGCGGGGCAAGTCGCTCCTCGTTCCTCGTCGCTCCCATGCCCGCCTCGCGGTCTTCGCCCGTCCACCGCGCTCACTCCGACTCCGCAGAGCTCCGTCTGCGTTCCCGGCCGCCACAGCCTGCTGCGTTCCTCGTTCGTCCCTCGCTCGGCTCTCCACAGCCTGATTCGTCACACCTCAGGCATTACGAATGATTGAGGTACCTTCGCGCCGTGTTTCAGAGGCGATCGCTGACTCTGCCCGGCTTCGTCCAAGGGTGTCCCACGCCATTCGCTGCTGAAAGCGAGGGCACGTGGATGGGTGGTGTCCCGGCTGGTGTAGACCCGACGGTTCCGGTGTCGCGGTCGCAGTTTCGGGACGTCGCGGCTCGCGTGACTGATCCCGTCGCCGTCTCTCCGGCCCTCCTGGAGCTCAGGTTCGACGTTCCCCGTTCGGTGTCTGCCCTCTGGGCCACGCAGTCCGAGGAGATCCGTGTACTGCTGACGGAGACAGTTCTCCGTGCGGTCGATGACACGGTGCAGATGCTCGACTCGGCGTGGGTGTTCGCTCGTCGTGGTGCTGGTGGTGTCGCGCAGGTCGCTGTCGCTTCTCCCGTCGCGGTGTGCGCGTTCATGCACTACTTCGACCGTCAGGGGAAGCCGGGCCTGCATGTCCACATCGACGTCATCAACGTGGTGCTCGGCTCGGACGGGCAGGCCTCGGGCATGGACGTGTCCACCTTCCGATCCGCGGATGAGCTGGCTCACGAGAGGTACGCGTCGTCGCTCATGTCCGGACTGCGGGAGCTCGTCGGCGTCGCATCCGACATCTCCTACGGAGACGACCGCCGCACGCACTTCGAGGTTGCCGGTGTCGACCCGGAGCTGATCTGGGATCTGCCCCGGGTACCGCTCGCTCCCGGGGATCCACGCTCGTGAGCACGGTCGCCGCTACGCGCCGACGGCGACTCCGCGAGTGCATCCGGCGACGTTCCTCATGATGACGATGCACGTCCTCTCCGCCGGGGACGGGTATACCTACTACACGAGCGAGGTCGCGACCGGCGACGCGAAGCGCGATCGCGACCGCGAGCTCGGCGACTACTACACCGTGGACGGGAACCCTCCCGGGCGGTGGATGGGTGGCGGGGCCGACGTCCTCGGCGTTTCGGGGACGGTCACCGAGGAGCAGATGAAGGCCCTATACGGTGAGGGGCTGCACCCGGACGCGGACCGCATCATCGCCGACGCCCTGGCCGAAGGGGTGTCCGCGAAGGAGGCACAGCAGCGCGCCAAGCTCGGCCGCTCCTACTACGCCTACCGTGCAGGACCCACCACGCTGCAGGGGCGGATCCAGGCTGGCTACGACACGTTCCAGCGTCTCAACGGGCACGAACCTGACGCCGAGGAACGCCGGCTCATCCGGGCCCGCGAGGGTGCGCAGGCGTTCCGCGACGCCAAGGGTCGCGAGCCGGCGGACAAGGAAGAGCTCGGCAAGTTCATCACCGCCGCGACCCGCCCCGATCAGTCCGCGGTCGCGGGATTCGACCTCGTGTGCTCCCCGTCGAAGAGCGTCTCCGTCCTCTGGGCACTTGGCGACATGGACACCCGGAAGGCGATCGAGGCGGCCCAGGAGCAGGCCGTGCGGGACACGATCGGCTACCTCGAGCGGGAGGCCATAGCCACCCGCGCCGGTACCAACGGGGTCGCGCAGATCGAGGTCGAGGGCGGCATCGCGGCGACCGTGTTCCGCCACTATGACTCGCGCAACGGGGACCCGCAGCTGCACGATCACGTGGTGGTCGCGAACAAGGTCAAGGGCGTCGACGGCAAGTGGCGCACCATCGACTCCAAGCTCCTGCACCGCATGAACGTGCCGGCGTCGGAGTTCTACAACGCCGCCGTGATGTCCGAGGTGTGCCGGCGGCTCGGGGTCACGACGACCGCCCGGGTGCCCTCCCCCGGCAAGCGGCCGGTGATGGAGATCGCGGGTGTCGACCCGGACCTGATCGACACGTTCTCCTCCCGCTCGGCCGCGATCCGCACCATCACCGCACGCCTGACGGAGGAGTACCAGCGCGACCACGGCCGTGCCCCGGACGCGAAGACCCTCATCCGCATCGCCCAGCAGGCGACGTTGGAGACCCGCCCGCAGAAAGACCACGTCCGCTCCCCGCAGGCGATCCACGAGGCCGCGGTCGCCCGCGTCGGCGCCGACCGCGCCGCCGGCCTCCTCGGCGCTGCGCGCGATCTCGCACGAAGCGTCACAGCAGCCGTAACCGCTGACGTCGACGAGATCACGGCGCAGGTGCTTCGCACGGTGGAGGAGCATCACGCGGTGTGGGGCGCGCACGTCATCGAGGCCGAAGCGCGCCGTCACCTCGCCGCCCGGATCCCCAACCAGCGCATCGCGGAGCCCATCGTGCAGAAGGTCACCCGTGCGGCCGTGGGCGCCTCGGTGACCCTCACTCCCCCGTCGCCGCATGGCGCGTTCACGCCGCTCACGCGGTCGGACGGGTCGAGCATCTACGACCACAAGGGCAAGACCTTGTTCACGTCGACGCGGATCCTCGACGCCGAGGACCAGCTCCTCGCCGCCGCGCGCACCCGCACCGTTTCCCCCATCAGCCGGGACGCATTCGAGCGGACCGCCGCGACGCACACCGGACCGCTCGACGCCGGCCAACGGGATCTCGCCCGCGAGTTCGCGACCTCCGACCGCGAGCTCGTGGTCGGCATCGGGCCCGCCGGCGCCGGCAAGACGACCGCGCTGCGCCTGGCCGCGACCGCGCTCGAGGACGGCGGCTGCCGCATGATCGGCCTCGCCCCCTCCGCCCCCGCCGCGTCCGTGATCGCCGAAGCGGTCGGCATCGAGGCGACCACCATCCACGGGTTCCTGACCGCCCACGCGCAAGCCTAGCTGTCCGCGAAGTACGAGATCCGCGCGGGCGACGTCCTGGTCGTCGACGAGGCCGGCATGGCCGGCACCCAGCGCCTCGCCGCCCTGCACACCATCGCCCGCGAGCACGGCGCGCACGTGCGCCTCATCGGCGACGACCGCCAGCTATCCGCCGTCGAGGCAGGCGGGGCGCTGCGCCTGATCGACCGCGAGGTGGGGTCCGTGCGCCTCGAGCACGTCCACCGCTTCCAGGACGCCGACGAAGCCGAAGCCTCGCTGCACCTGCGTGACCCGCTGCGCCCCGGTGACCCGTTCGCCTGGTACCAGGCGAACGGTCGCGTGGTCGGCGGCGACGAAGACCGGATGACCGACGCCGTGTTCGCCGGCTGGCAGACCGACACCGACGCCGGTCTCCGCTCGCTGATGCTCGCGCCCACCGGCGCCACCGTCACCGAGCTCAACGCCCGCAGCGACAGCTGGTGAGCGGACGCGTCCGCGAGGAGACGGTCATCGCCGCGGCGCGCGCCGTCGACACCAACCCGGTACGGGCGCTGTCGGCCTTCCAGGAATACGACGGCCTCGAGCAGGGCATGCGGGCTCCGACGATGGCGGAGGTGCTGTCGCAGGTGACCTTGGACGACGCGTCGGCGGCCCTGCTGCGCCGCCGCGGCAGTCGCCACGCGGCGCTCCTCAGCGGGGAAGCGGCGTGGGCTGATCCGCCTCAGCCGAACAGCCTGAAGGCGTGGATCGACGCCGTCGACGCGGGCGGCATCCGGCTGCAGCTGACCGAGCGCCTCGGCATGTCGTCGCAGCAGCTGTCGCGCGACATCACCGGGAACGCCATGAAGCCCCGCCACCTCATCGAGGCGGCCCGACTTGCCCACACGTCGCTCACCAGCGGTTTGGCGGCGGCCGGGGTGGTTACCCTGCAAGAGGCGGGGTGGCCAGCTGATGCGCGCGACCGGGCGGTCGAGCGGCTGTCCGAGGTCGAGCTGATCGAGTTGGTCCAGGCGAGGCTCGCCACCGCGCATCGTGTCGCGCGCCGCCGTGCGGACGATGACGCCGCCGCCCGCCGCATCGAAGAGAACCTGGGATAGAACATGCTGATGACGTACCTCGCCGCCGTCGTGCTCGTGGCGTTGGCGGTCACCCGCCTGCCCTCGGCGATCCGGGGGCAGAACGTCCTCATCGCGTCGTCGGCCATCGCGGTGGCCGTCGCGTTCACCCTCATCACCCCGCCGGTCTACGTCGCCCTCGACACGCTCGCGCCCTTCCCGAACTTCGTGGACCTGGTCGCCAAGCTCGCGCTCTTCCTCGGGCTCCTTCTCGCCGGCACGCAGGTGGCCCGCGCGTGGGAGGCGCCTGCTACGCAGCGATGGGTTGCCGGACCTCCTGGCCTGGTGGTGTTCGTGGCCGTGTTCGTCCTGGAGGTGGTCCTGTTGGCATTCGCGCGTCACGGTGCTCACGCCCCGGACGGCGTACATCGCCGCCCTGCTCCTCCCCCACCTCCGAGCCGGTCTGTCATCGACGAATCGGACGGCGCGTGCGACCTCCACGTTGCTGTTCATCGGCTTCGGTCTCGCCGTCGTGCGGTTCGGCTTCGGGCTCGTGACGCTCGTCCTGCCGCCGGCCTACTTCGTGGGCCAGGCGGTCAGCGGCCTCGCGGCGGTCTTCGTCGCCTTGGGGCTGGCCACGGCCTTCTTCGCCCGTATCCAGCGGAAGCGCCGGGCCGCGCACTCCGCGAGCTAGGTCACATGCAGTCGTTCCGCCTCTAGAGGGCGCCGGTGAGCGCCATCGACAACGCCTTCAGCATCGCGTCGACGCGCTTCTGCTGTGCGACGTAGCGCCGCGGCTTGCGGTCCGGCTCGGATCGCGGCGGGTCCAGCGTCACCACCCCGAGCTCCTCGAGCAGGTCGAGGTTCTTCGCCACCATCGAGCTCGAGAGGTCCATCTCGCGCGCGAGCTCCGGGCGCGTCTTCGGCCCGTGCGCCAGCAGGTGTCGGAGCAGGGCCACGCGCACCCGGCTGCCGAGGGCGTCGATGCTGATGCCGACTTCGGTGGGCAGGGGCGGGTCGACGCGTTTGGGCACCTCGCGAGTGTGGCCAAGTCGTGCGCCTAGGGCATCTACTGGTATATAAAGTACCAATCATGGAGGAGGGGCCATGCGGGTTCGGATGCACGGGACGATCGTCGACGGGCCCGTGCTCGCGGACACGGGCAGCGGGGAGCTCGCGGCGACGTTCACGTACGCCGACACCGCCGGCCGCACCGTCGTGCCACTCCCCCGGGCGTGCTGCGAGGTGGTCTGTCGTGGATCCCTCGCCGTCGCCGTCCTGCTCGATCTTCGCACCGGCGCCGACGTCCGCATCGACGGCGAGCTGCGGCTGCACCGCCCGCCGCGCACCGGAGAGGATGAGGACCTCGTGCTCGCCACGGTCGACGCCCGGAGTGTCTCGTCGCAGACGACGCGTGTCGCGCGACTCGGATCGGACACGCCGCCGAAGAGGCCTGTTTCTGAATCAGGCCGCCACTAGTGTCTGAGGCATGGCTGCACAGCGACACCACGGAGGACGACCCGCGAAGGGCGACCGTCAGGCGCTCCTCTCCCGGGTCCCCGCGCCCCTCGGCGAGGCCGTCAAGTCCCAAGCCGACATGCGCGGCATGAGCGTGAGCGACTACATCGCCGCACTGCTCGCCCAGAACCTCGGCATGGCCGAGCTCGTGGCAAACCCTCCCGCAGTCATCCCCACACGTCAGGAGCTGCCCATCGCGGACGTGGCCTAAAACGACGGAGCCCGCCGCTTCCGCGACGGGCTCCTGAACGAGTTGTAGCTCTGACCCTCACTGCTTGCCGGCTCCGAGGTTCGAGCTAATCAGATCAACCAGCCTTCACAGGAGGTCTTTCTATGTCCACGAGCATAGCCCAGGAACACGGGGTTGTCGCCGTACACGCCACGGCATCTGTCTACGGACCCGACGACACGGCCGCCCGCCTCCGACTTAGTGGACCCCTTAATCGCCAGGCTTGCGCCATGACGCGCAACCACGCCGGCACCAGACGCAACCGTCGACCCACCGGCGAGATCGCCGTCTCCCGCAAGATCCGACTGGCTCCCGAGACCGAGGCCGCCTTCCAGGCTGCCGGCGAGGCATCCGGGAACCTCTCGATGTCGCTCTACCTCGAGCGACTCGCAGCACAGCTGCGCACCGACTTGGGAGCACTGCCCGTGCTCTTCCCTGCGACCGCTTCTGAGGAGGCCGACACGACGACCTAACGAATAAGGGCCCGTCGCTACCAACGACGAGCCCTTGAAGATTCGTAGCTCCGACCCAACCACGGCTACCAACCACGGGTCCGAGCTCCAGCACATACCTACCGGCTACCAACCGGGGCTTTGCCATACCTCCGAGGAGATGTCACCATAGTAGCTTCATCGCGCCCGCAAGCGCCAGGACCACGACCTGAGAAGACCATCGGCGTGTCGCCGTCTGTCGACTCCGCGTGGGAGCTGACGCGCCGCTTGAGTCCACGCGATCAAGTGCGCGCGATGCTCCGCGACGCCTACGGCCGCCTGGACAGCAACAGCTATCCGCGGCTGCACTCGCTCGGCCCGGACGCGCCCACCACACCGTGGGCGATCCGTCTTGCCGACACCGCCGGCCGGTATCGACTCCTCTGCTTCGACTTCGACGGGAAGGACAGTACCGGCGTCGTCCCCGAGCTGATGGAGCAAGCCCAGGACCAGGCCGCTGTGCTCTCTCGCACGCTCGATGAGCTGGCGATCGCGCACGTCGTCTGCCGCTCCTCCGGCGCCGGCGGCCGCCACGTCTGGGTGGCCGTCGACGGCGGCGCCGGAGCCGCGCAGATCGGCGCCCTCGCGACGGCGGCGCGTGCGAACTTCTCCACCCTGGACCACGGCATGCTCCGCAACCCCGCGGAAGGTGCCGCCCGTCCGCCGCTCTCGCCGCACCGCGACGGCACGAGTTCCCGCGTCCTCGCCGGCGACGTCGCGGCGCTCCTGGCACCGTCGACGACGACGGCCGACCTCGACGCGCTCACCGCGCTCCTCACCGACCGCATGCCGACGCGCGGCGCCGAGAGCGGCCCGTCTGGGCCCGTCGATGCCCGCCACCAGGCGCACCGGACGCTCAGTCGCGCCGGCACCGCGCACATGGGCACGATCGACGGCGGCGGTAACCCGTCGTGGACGGGCTTCATGTGCCTGCTGTCGGCTGCGAACGCCGGATGGACCTTCACCGACGTCGAGCACGCCGCGCGCACCGCGCCGGGGATGGAGCACTACCGGACGAAGAACACCGGTCGAGGCGCTCGTAAGAAGCGCAGCTCCGCCGAGGCGCGCGAGCGCCTCGAGCGGCAGTGGGCCAAGGCCCAGCAGTACGCCGCCGTCCAGAGGCCGCTCCCCCGCCGGGAGCCGCAGGACCTCAGCGAGCTGCAGGCGATCGTCGCGGACGTCGACGCCATCCTCACCTCGTTCCGGGTCACCCCTGGACGGTGGGGACGCTCCGAGGCCGACTTCTCTCGGCGCTCGATCCTCACCGCGCTCGTCTACCTCACGCTCCAGACCGGGAAGCGGACCGTGGCGGCGTCGATCCGGGATCTCGCCCTCATGTCCGGCCTCGGCCGGACGACGGCCGCGGACGCCCTCCACGCCCTTCAAGAGACCGGATTCATCACTCGCGTCACCGTGGCGGACGCCGGCAACGCCGCCGAATGGCGAGTGACTTGGCGCCTTTCCACAGGTCAAGGACCTGTCCGGTCACAACCACTAGACAACCCCCGCCCCCCGTCCGAGCTCTTCGCACACCGCGGGGAGCTCGTCGCTCGCCTCGAGCGGGAACTCACGGACCAGAGGCACGACCTGTTCACCCGCTCTGGCCTCGGACACCTCGCCGGCAGGCTCTACGCCACTCTCGGTCAGCACGCGTCTCTCACTGTCAACAGTGCAGCCCGGATCCTTGGTGTCAGCACTCGTCACATGGCGTCGATCCTCGGCCGACTCCGTCGACACCGCCTCATCAAGACCCACCCCGAGGGATGGGCCCGAGCCGTACGTGACCTCCGTGACACCGCCGCCCGCACCCTCGACGTCCTCGGGATACTGGCCGACCGAGCACACCGCTACCACGCGGAGCGCGAGGTCTGGGCTTGGTGGAACGCCGAGCTCACGACGATGCACACCACTCCCCGAGCCCGACCCCGACGCCCTGCCGTGTCGAGCCGGCCCTTGTTCGCGGCGCCGGGCGGGGGCGAACGCGTCTGGCCCCGCTACCCCCGTACGGCGATGCGTGGGGACCATCGCGCAGCTCGAAAGCTCGTCCTCGACGGTGCCCTCGATCCCGAAGCCCGCTGGCAATACCTCGGCGAGGCCGCGTGACATGATTCGAGACTGATCAATGGGTGTTGGGACTAGCGGTCGGGGCGCCAGACGTCGGGGCTGGGCATACCCAGTTGATGCCATCCGATGTTGCTGTTGTCTTGGCCTGTCGAGTTCTCGTTCGCGCCGGGTTTGCCGTCGGATTCCTCGTACTCAGGCCGGGCCATCTTGGCCCTCTGTGAGGTATCCGAGGGCTGTCGTCGAGTCAGGCTCCTCGCCGTGTGTGAGGTGTCCTAGGACGTCGTCTCCCGTCGCGTACAGGGCCCCCAGATTTGACCCTGGATCCTGTTCGTTGGCGTCGCCAGATCCGGTTGTGCTGTCGTCGTAGTCGGGTCGTCCCATGTCAACTCCCAAGTGTTTCGGCTGCGAAGACGAGCGTCAGGGCAGCTGTTGCGATGGCGAGGGTCCCAAACCCGACCCACACCCACGTAGATCGAGCGCGCAGGTCCGTCTCTCGATCCCGCAGCACCGTCGCCTTGTCTCGCACGAGCTGCGACTCGATCTGGTGTGCCGTCTGGGTGGAGTCGACGTAGCGATCAACGAGGCGCTGGGCTTCGATGCCGGGCCGCTTGCCAGGTCGCACCGCGACGGCGGCACACGCCAGTGCCACGCACGCCAGGGCCAGCGCTGCGACACCGAGAATCGCGGCCACGGTCCACACCTGCGTCGTGGATGCGGCGACAAGAATCCCGGCAGATACCGCGAGGAACGAGGCCTTCCCGGTCACGCTCGCGGTGCGTTCGGCCGCGTCAGTGCCGAGGCGGTCGAGCTCCTCATTGAGGAGCCGCACTCGCCCGAACTGCGCACGCCGATCCTTCTCATCACCCTCTGCCAATGCACGAGCTGCTTCCCCGTCTGCTTTCGAAGTGGCCCTGGTCATCCCGTGAGCCTAGGAGGGCCCGCCGACATCGGCCACATGAAGACGCCCACGAAGGAGCAGCACGTCGTCCTGTCGTCTTGCTCAGCGGCACGGAGACGTCGATCACGAAGAGACGGGCAGCACCCCTGCCATGTTGTCAGGGTCGACCTCCCGCAGCTCGAGGCATGGTGTCATCGCCGGAGCGAAGCCGAGGAGGTCGCCACCGTCGACGAGACTCCCGAGAGCGACCCGCCGAGTAGCGGCGGTGCAGGGAGCCTTCCCGGCCGAGGACGCCCACACGGTCGCCAGGCGACCGGAGAGGGGTGATTCCGCTCGCGCTCCCCCGTCAGCAACCGGAACGGGCATTAGGATCGGCGACGTCGCGCGCGGACGGCGACCACGACGAACTTCACGCTGACGGCGAGGAAGAACACGGCGAAAACTACGACGGGGTTGCCCCGGCGTGAGACCCGGTCGGAGTCCTAGATGATGCGCGCTGTGGGACAGATGCTGGCCAGCAGGAAGAACATGGCCATGCCGATCACGACGCCGGGCTAACGTTTTCGGCGTTCATCAGCACGCCTCTCAGCGCTGTCCGAGGGCCGCGTGGATGCCGACCATGAGGTCGCTCGAGCGGAAGCCGAGTGTCCCGGCGTCTGACATGCGGGCAGACGAGAACAGCCGTTGTTCCGCAGATTGTCGGGCGACGTAGGCCATCACCTCGTGGCCGAGCAGTACATCGAGCTCCGCCCGACCCAGTCAAGACACGCGCTCTGGCGCGTCCACGATCAGCGTGTTGCCGTCATACGCGGCGCACACCGGATCCTCGCGCATTCGCCTCTCAGATCGGTCCCAGGAGGACTACGAGCCGTACCTCGCCGTGCAAGAGATCCAAGCCGGATGTCTCGAAGTCGATGTGGCGGCCAAGAGGTCGAGGAGCAGACGCCCTGACTTCAGGCGGTTCTTTCCCGAGGAGGCTTGGGCGTGGAGGGGTCGTGTGGATGTCGAGTACGGCGACTTCCGACCCCCCGCGCTTGTGCGCTGCTGTTACCCGTCGAGTGTCGCAATCCGCCGATGAAAGGCGGACTGCACTCGCTGGGGGGATGAGGGAAGGCGCAGGCGTCCCACTGCCGCCGCTCCCGTGCCTTCCTCGGCCAGGTGGTGCATGCATGCAAGCACTCATGGGAACAATCACCTACGAGGCGTGTGCATGCAGGCGAACGTGTGCCCGGGGGAAACATGCACGCATGCTGGTATGCCAGCTGGCAAGGGGGCATGAAGGCGGACATGCATGCATGAACGGGGACTTGCACACGAGCAAGACGGATTGCTTGCAAGCCGCCCGCAAAGCCGGCATACTTGCATGCATGCAAACTGTCATGGTGTACAGCGAGTCCGGTGGTGTCTCGAAGACGACCACGGCCGTGTCGCTGGCGATGATCGCCGCGACACGGGGTCTGCGCACCCTCCTCGTGGACCTCGACCCCCGTGCCGCGTCGACGAAGTGGCTCGACGTCGCGCCCGCTGAAGAGGGGCTGCACGTCGGAGCCATCCTCGGTGATGAGAATCCTGAGGGGTGGGCCGAGGACATCGCGGTTCCCACAACGTGGTCTGAGCGCCTCCGTGTCATTCCCTCCGCGCGCAACGTCTCCAACCGTGAGGCGGATCGTGCCGACCATGCCGAGCTCCGCCTGCGGACGTCTCTCGAAGACGTTCACGCCGATCTCGTCGTCATCGACTGCCCGAATCGGCAGGGTGGACCCTTGACCCTTGCCGCTCTGAACGCCGCCGACACCGTCGTCTACGCGTCGACGGCGACGAGCGATGGGATCGACGGGGTCAGCGGTGCCCGCCGGACGGTCGAGCAGTTTCGGCACAGCCGGGCACGCATCGGAGCGCCCGTCGCGCTGCACGAGGCGGGCATCGTCGTCGGGGGAGTGAGCGACACGATCATGTCCCGACCCGCGGTCGCGAGCATCGACGAGCTCCGCGAGACCGGCATGCTCCTTCTCCCTCTTGTGCCCCAGCGGGCGATCGTCCAAGAGGTCCGCCTCACGGGGGAGTGGTACGGAAACTTCAGGAAAGGGGTCCCTGTGCTCGATGCATACAGCGCCATCGCGGACCAGGTCATCCGATGACCGACACGCAGCCGGAGCGGCCCGCCGATCTCCGCGCCCGCCGGCGCGCACAGCCCGCGCCCGACGAGCGCATCGATCCGATCGACTACCGGCGTGACCCCGAGTCGGCGACTCCTACGGCTGCTGCGCCGGAGGTCGCTCTAGCGGGATCTGCGCCCGTGGCTGAGTCGGCTCCGACGCCCTCACGCGGCAACACCCGCCGCGAGGTCGCGATCCCGTTCAGCACGCGCCTCGCTCCTGACGTGCTCGAGCTGATCGACCGCGCCGTGACCGAAGGACGCGACACGGGCGACGGTCCCCAGACGCAGCGGGCGGTGGTGGAGAAGGCCATCCGCGACGCGTACCGCCGGCAATGATCACCCAGGACGTCTCGTCTCGGATCGTGCTCATGAATCGAGCGAGAGCCCGTGGGTTGTTCGTCCCGGCCGCGTCCGACGGGGTGCCGCTCGAGGGGAACGCGTCGAAGACGCCTGGTCACTGGGCCAGAAGTCCCGCCTCAGGGAGGTGCGCTCCTACCGCAACGACTCGGAGAGCTCGCGGAAGAACGGGCGCTTCGACCATGACGCCCGGTCGCCTATGACGTACAGACGTCTTCGAGCCCGGCTCGCTGCGACGTTCACGAGGTTGACCCTTTCGGATGCCCAGACCTTCGCGCCCGGAGCGGACGGATCCCCTCCGAGGACGAGGAACACCACGTCGGCCTCCTGTCCCTGCGCCGTATGGATGGTCCCGCCCTTCATGCCGGGATGTCGACGGGCGACCCCCTTGAGTTCCCGGGCGACTGCACGGAACGGGGAGACGGCGATGATGCTCTTCGGTGACACCCCCTTCTCCCCGAGGTAGGCGATGGCGAGGAGGAGGCGTTCGATCTCGCGGGGTTGGAGATGGGACCCGGGTGTCTGTGCAGGTTCGTCAGCCCAGAAGCTGGGTGCGATTCGCGGCGAAGCAGGGCCATCGAACGGGTCCGCGCCATCGGATTCCCGACCCGCGCCGCGGATCATCATCCCGTCGTACGCGACCCGGTTGCAGAAGGAGAACATCGGGTCGTCACAGCGACGATGGACACGCAGCGGCGCGCTCACCCAGACGTCGTCGTCGCCGCGGGGGAGGAGCGTTCCAAACCGTGCAACCCTGTCGGCCAGAGTCTGGACGGACGCGGTCGACGGGAGCCACTCCGGAGGCACCTGGTACTCCGCGGCGATAGCCCGCTCTGCCTTGTGGGGCATCGTGACCACCGGCTCGAGCTGCAGGGGGTCGCCGACGACGAGGACCCGTCGGGAGCGCCAGATCGAGCCGACGGTGTACTGCGGGCACGCTTGCCCGGCCTCGTCGATGAGGAGCCAACCCAACGCCTCCGCGTCGAGGCCGTCGAACATCCGTCCCGCCGAGGCGAAGGTGGTGGACACCATCGGGACCACCATGAAGAGCAGTTGCCATGCCGCCTGGATGGTCGCAGCTGGGAGGTCCCTCGGGCGGTCTCCGGCGACGACGTACATCGCCGCTCGTAGGCCGGTGAGTGCCGTCGACGCACTGTTCGCGAGCCAGTCCTGGTGCAACTGGAGGGCGGCGAGGAACAGCTCGGATCGAGCCGTGTCCAGCTCCTCATCGAGCCACGGAGCACGGAGCTCGTGATCGGGATGGTTCCGGTCGGGTGTCGGATAGGCAGTGGCGAAACGCGACGCGTCGTCAGCACAGAGCTTCCGGAGCGCCGACTCCGCTCGCTGCGACTCTTCGAGCTGGCCTCGGCAGGTGCGGAGGTGACGCTCTTCGTCCGCGAAGACCTGCTCGCAGGTGACCATGTTCGACGCCGCAGCCGCGGCGGCTGAATGGGCGTCGACCCATGATCGTTCGATAGGTGCGAAGCCGTCCCGCCAGCGACGGAGGGCGGATCCGAAGGAGAGGATGGTCTCCAGCCACCCGGGTCTCGATTCGAGCGCCGCCGTCCTCTGCGCGGTCATCGACTCCAGCGTCCGATCCGCGCGGTCACGGAGCTCTGCTTGGCGGCGCATCCGCGTCTCGGCCGTCTCCGAGCGCTGCTCGGCGCTGGCGACGTCCGCCTGTCGTGCCTCGCGCTCCGCGCGAGATGGCGCGAGTGCATCGCGCCGCGCCTGCGCTGCCGCGCGGACGCCGACCAATTCTTCGACCCGGCGCTCGGCCGCGTGGAACTTCGTCCGTGCCGTCGACCAGGACGGTACTGGCTCGTCTCCGTTCTTCCTGCGCTTCAGCCAAGACTGCATGGAGGCGCCATCAGCACCGCCCAAGAACCAGAACGCTTCACGGAAGTCCATGCGGTTGCCCTTGTTGCCGAGCTTCGCCGCTACAAGGCCCCACGCTGGGGTGGGCACCGCGTCGGCCGGGCGCGCCGTGTTGAGGATCACGCCGGCGAGGTCCGAGAAGTAGTCCGCGGTCTCCTGCCACCGGGAATGTACCGCGTCACGCCTCGGGAGCTCCACGGATATGTTCTCGACGGCGGCGTTGTTCGCGGACGCGACGACCATCTCGAATCCGGTGAGCTCCGGGCGCAGTTGCGGGACGCGTTGCAGGTAGTCGCCCGCCGTCCACCGGTGCCAAGCACTGGTGAACGCGGACTCCGGTGTTCGGAGGGCAGCGAGTCGGCGTGCTCGCTCGACGACGTTCGCGGCGAGGACGTCCCGGAGCATGGTGGTCTTCCCGGTTCCCGGGGGACCGTTGACCCCGCGGAGTCCACCCGAGCCGGCGAGGCTGGAGAGGGCCTCGTTGACAGCGAACTGCTGGCTGCGCGCGAGCGGTTTGGTCGGATCCGACGGCCATCTCCCGTGCGGGAGGCGGCTGATCCCGAGCGCCGCATCGGTGTGTTCGGGTGACGCCACCACATCGACTCGTTCTCGGTGCGGCAGGGCTTTCGGGGCGAGGTATTCGCGGAAGGCCCGACCCGAGCGGCCGGCATGGCTATGCTCCAGGACCAATCCCAGGTCGTCGAGGTAGAAGCTGTTGAGGAAGTCCTGTTCTGGGGCAGCGTCCGCCCGATCGACGGAGATCGGAACGCTGTGAACCCGGACCCGCATCGTCGCCAGATCAGTGATGCCGGCTACACCCGCGGTCGTGTGTGCCAGCGACAGGAGCTTCTGCACGAGGGGCCCGTCGAGCACCTGGGTCTCGGCTGGAGCTGTCTCGTCCGCAACGGCATCGTCGACCGCCGCCGCGAATCGCGTGAGGTGCTCGTGGAACTGGTGCGCCCACCGGGAACTGCTCGTCTGGTGGGCACGGATGCGGCCGATCGCCCATAGCGACGAGGAGAGGATCGCCGAATCGCTCAGGTACCGGCCGTGTTCGTCGACGATGAGTGCCGCACAAGCGCTCTCGCCTGGAGGTCGCTCGTCGTACGCATCCCGGTCCTCCGTGAAGGCCCGATGCAACCATTCGTACGTGGTCTCCAGCTTGTACGTCCCGAGGAATACGTAGTGGCGCCACGTCAGAGCTGTCGCGCCGCGAGGCCTCGGCGGCTGCAACCTCTCCCAGGGCAGTGGGATCCCCGGATGCCAATCGCTGACCGGCCTCTCTCGGTCGGAGTCATCCGCCTTGGGTATCTTCTGCGGCCCGAACAGCTCCAGCATCCGCCAGCACTCGAGGACGCGTTCTCCCCACGCTGCGGTCCGTCCGTCCAGCTTCGCCTCCGATGTGCTTCGAGATCCGCGAGAGGTGCGGTAGCGCTCTCGGCGCTTCGTCGATGATCGCTCGCGTCGACCATGCTGGACTCTACCTAGGGCTGCGCCGCCGGCGCCCGCGATCCCACGCAAGACAGGGCCCGACGAAGCCAGCCTGGACTGTGCCGACGACGGGCTCCGCTCCGCGCGCTCACGCGGCTGCCTCCGCGTCCTCCCCGTGGTCGCACATCATGGCTGGCGGCTGACACCCCGAATTCCCGAGGGTGCGACCTGCGGCCGGGCGATCGTCGAACCGGCCGGCCACGCCCATTCCATGCGTGCTTCCGGTGCAACCTGTGTCCGTCGGCGGCGCATGACGCCTTCGTCTGCGATCCCACCTCGACCACCTACACGCGAAAGGAAGGGGCGAGGTTCCAGTCACCTCCCCGAGCCGTCATGAGGAGGGCGAGGTCATCACCGTCCAGATGGAGCAGCCCCCGTTTCTTGCGTCGTCCGGGGTTTCGTCACGGTCGCTGTCCTGTGGGTCCTGTCCGCGCTCGCGCTGGCGGATCCTGCTGGTCGAGCAGGCCGCACTCAACGAGGTCGCCAGCCGCCTCGCGGCGGCTGTGGTCCTTCAGTGGGCTCCTGCTCCAGCGGGCCATCCGCTGACTCGCATCGGCGCCGGCCACCGATTGAGCCGCCAACGACGAGAGGGCCGGCAGGTGACGGGTCGGCCCTCTCGTGGTTGCGGTCGGCCCTACAGGCTGGCGCGGTACTCCTCGAGCAGGGGCGCGGCGATGCGGCCGCGTTCGGAGACCTTATGGCCATTCGCCCGCAGCCATTCGCGCGCCGCACTGAGATCCTCCTTCGGCCCCGAACCCGAGGAGCGGCGCGGAGCGGCTTTCCCCGTGGTCGCACGGCCGACGCGGCGGCCCTTCTCGATGTAGTCGTCGAGCGCAGTCCGCAGCTTCGCGGCATTGTCATCGCTGAGGTCGATCTCGTAGTTGACGCCGTCGAGCGCAAACGGGACGGTCTCGCCCTGGCCCTCGTCGATCTGCGTTCCGTCGATGTCGTCAACGAGCGTAGTAAACACTTTGCGGGCCATCTATTTTCCTCCCCTATGGATTCAACGCAGGTAGCGCGAACGATGCAACCTTACCCGTGCACTGCGACAACGCGGCAGAGGCGACCACTGCGCGTACTCCGCCTCATCGTCGTCCTCTAGATCGCGTGCCATCCGCTGGCACCTCTTGTCAATATCGGCCTGCTCCTTGGCCTTGTCTTGAGTAGTTTCTCAGTGGAGTGAAGGAGGACCCGGCTGCTTCTTGTCCGTCCTCCGTCACGACCCGCTTATCGGCGGGGCGGTTGGCAAACGTCGTGTAGACGGAGGCGAGCGCCGCAAGCCCGCCGGTGCCACCCAAGACCTGGACAGCCTCGATGGCACGCTCGACCGCAGAAAGCCCGAGGACGGTGCCGTGATCTCGTGCTCATCGAGGAGGGCGCTGATCTCCTGGCGGCACTCGCGGGGAAAGCGTAGAAGAAGGGAACCGCCCCTCGGCTCGGACGTCGTGCGCAGCGGTATGGAGTCGCCTGCGATGGTCATGAGCCGAGTGTGGACTGCGGTGTGCCTTTCGTCGGCTTCCGGCTCGAGTCGGGTGTGGAAGCGGGGAGATGTCCTCCGTGTCGAGGTCCACTATCCGCCGAGGGCGATGCGTGTCTAAGCGTGGGGGTGCGCGTCACGAAGGCGATGTGGTTCTCGAACGCACGACGTTGAGGCGAGTCCGGTCCGCGCGTCATGGACGCGCTGCACGCATCCACGCGACAGGCGCGGCGTGATGGGTTCCACCCTCGCCGCCCTCGCATCGCGCTGGGGTTCCATCAACAGCGGGACTCAGCCACTACATGTGGGGCCTCACAACACGTCGAGCGGGTAGATGTAGTGCCTCGCCGGTAGAATTCGAGGCGGAACGCGTTCGACCCCGCACAGCGCGGGCCAGCCGAGCGGAGCGGGGTCGTGAACCAGTTGGGAAGCCGGTTCATCGAACTTAACACCGCCGGGCACAACCGAGTGCCTTCGGCCCACACCGTCGCGTTCTGTAAGGACGAAACATCATGGCTACGAACACAGGGCGCGGCTCTCGCGTCGGTGCGGTGAAGGGGCGATCCCAGTTCGTCAACCCGACGAACGGCACGCACGTGAAGCGGGACACCGCCACGGGTCGCATCATGGATGTGAAGGCGGACGGCGCGCCCTTCAAGGGCGTCCGGAAGGAGAAGTAGGCGTGGCTCGCACGCGCTACGACGTCGTCTACAAGAACTTCGCCTGGGCCGTCACCCACGCGGGTTCCACCGTCTCCACCCACATCACGAAGTCGGCGGCGATCCTCGCGGGGGTGAACCTGGCGCGGCAGAACGAACCGAGCCAGGTGATCATCCACACCATGGACGGCAAGATCGAGGACGAGCGCACGTACGGGAATGATCCCTTCCCGCCGCGCGGCTGAGCTCTGCCCATAGGCGGCGTCACGAGGCGGTCGACACCAGCCGGTGCCGGCCGCTTCGTGGTGCGTCGACGCCACCAGGTCTCCGGAGGGCGGCTCGGTCGGGATGGTTGTGATGGCGCCTCGAGGGTTATCGCTACCGTCGCTCCATGAGCTTCGGACACCACACTGCGACCACGCTTCGCCACTCGGTCATGGCTCGACTGTGGATGGGCGTCATCGCCTTGACCATCTTCGGCATCGCCTGTGGCGTTGCGCTCCTCATCGCGCTACCCATCTCGATATCGAACGCGATCAACAGCACTCCCGACCAGAACCTGCAGATGGTGAAAGAGGTGGGCTGCATCTCCTACGCGGACGGTGTCTTGGACCTGGCTAAGCAGGGCTATACCGCCGAGCAGATCCAGAACGTCTATGAGGCGGCCACGACGCCCGAGCCGGACGCCGATCGTCTCGATGACGCGCCGTCGGGTCTCGCGATTCGCTACTGCGGAGCTCCGCAGCACATCATCGACAGCGCCAAGTAGAGCCCCGTTTCTATCTCGCGTCACATGATATGTGTTACCGGCGTCGCCGCAGCAGATCGGGCCAGGGAGGCGATCGACGAGTACCTCGATCGGCACAAGGACGACCTGCATCGCCTCGTGGGTTGAGAAATCCGCGCGTGGGTGGCCGCCCGCGGAAGCCACCACCAGTCGATCGTGAGTTGCGGGACGCCCACAATCGCGTGATGCGGTGCATGACTGTCCGTCATTCGTCCGGATGATGCACGGCCATGCCGAGGGGGGATGCCTCGCGGGCCCCGATCGAGCGACCATGGTCGAGAAGGCCGGCATCCGTCCGCGATCCACCCGCATCGAACCGTGAGAGTCCTGCCGGCTCCTCCGCGGGCATCGATCGAGTGCGTCGCATCGCCCGGGGGAGGGCGACGAGGACGTCATCCGCGGCGTCGGCGGGGCAGCCCGTCGACCCGCTGCGGTCGCCGCGTCATCGGTGGCCACGTGGAGCCGCGACCCCCGATCGGTCGCGCCGCGACCACGTGGTCCCACCGCGATCGAGTAGCAGGCCGTGCTCGAGAGCCATCACCGCACGCCACGACGACGACCACGAGGAAGACATGATCACGCAGCCCGGCCCCCGTTCAGTCCTGGAGTCCTCGAGGGACAGCGGTACCCCCACGAGGGTCGTCGTCGCCGAGGTGACTGGGCTCGTCCTCGCCCACCGGGGAGCCTTGAGCATCCTCGTGGGACTGAGCTCGGTGCTCCTGGGATGGACCCTCATCGTCCCGATGATCGGGGTGTACCTGGGTGTCACCGCCGGCGTGCGGCACCCCGAGGCGCGAGGGACAGCCACCTGGGGCATCCTTCTGAACGGCTTCGCCCTGGGGGTGTGGGTCATCGTCGTGATGTTCTCGTTCGCCAACACCTTGATGTGGACGGCCCGAGCGTGACTCTGCGTGACAGGCGGCATCCCCTCAGCTCAGCATCGTCGACCGCCGTGCCGCATGCCGGCGGCAGGCAGGACGTTCCCGTACTTCCCGACGCCGGCCTCATGGTGCCCCAGTGAGGCTGCGGATCGCCGGGGCAGCCGTCGCCGTGTCGGCTGTCACCGGGCTCGGCATCCTGTCCTCGCTCGCCGTGTCGGACCTCGAGACGGCGACGGCACCCGGCTCGGCCGCCCGGATACGAGGCGTGGCCGCCGCCCTCACCGAGGCCGGCCTCATCGACCACGGGCTGATAGACGCCGATGCCGTCCGAGCGGTCATCGATGCGGCATCCGCAGGACCGGGTGACCCGGCGCCCGCCTACGACCGGCGCGCCTTCGGTCCGTCGTGGAGCGACACCGACCACGATGGATGCGACCAGAGGGAGGACGTCCTCTTCCGTGACCTCGATGCTGTGGCCGTCCTACCCGGGACGCGCCGGTGCGTCGTCACCTCCGGCAATCTGTCCGACCCCTACACGGGCACGTACGTCGACTTCGTCCGCGGTCCCGGGACGAGCGACGCGGTCGGGATCGACCGTGTCGTGTCGCTTCCGTGGGCGTGGGGGCACGGTGCGGCCACATGGGATGCCGACCGGCGGGAGGAGTTCGCGTCGGACCTCGAGAACCTCCAGGCGGTGGACGGCCCCACCATGCAGGACAAGCGGGAGCGCGGACCGGCGGCATGGCTGCCGCCCGCGGAGGACTACCGGTGCGTCTACGCCGCTCGGTTCGCGCACGTCGTCGCCGCACACGGGCTGTCCTTGGATGACGGGGATCGGGATGCGCTGCGGGCGGTCCTCCGCACGTGCCCCGCGCCCGCGAAAGACGTGCATGGCCTTGAGGACGCACGCTGATCTGAGTCTCAGAGGGCTTCATCGCTCAGCGACGAGTGGATGAAGCGAAAGCGGAGCACGCCGTCGCGTTCGTCGGGCGTCGCGAAGTCGAGGAGCGCGGAATGGCCGCCGAGGTCTCTCGATCGCGACAGGTGCAGTCCGCTCCTCTCGAGGTCCGCGATCATCTGCTCCCGCATCTCGGGTTCCGCGCGTGGCTGGATCACCTCCACCATCCGGCCCCTATGCCAGCCGTACATGTGGACGCTGGTCGCGTCCAGCGCATCGAGCATCCCGAGGCGCCGGAGCACCACGCTCGAGTAGCGGCTGCTCCAACGTCCTTCCCCGTCCCACCTCTCGCGTTCGTGTCGCCCGATGGCATCCATCGTGGCGAATCGGAGGGCCGGGTCGTCCGTGCGCGCCGCCTTCAGCCACGACAGCAGGGGGACGCCGGCGAAGATCACGGCGGCGTCGATCCCCGGTCGATGGATCACGGCGCCGCGCGGATGCCACGCGAGTCGTGCTCCGGCGACCCCGCTGACGAACATGCCGTCTTCGATCAGGGGAGTCACGCCCCCCACCAGGTCGCCCAGCTCGAACCCGGGGCCGGGATGGATGGTGAGCGATCGTCGGGCTGGCTCGACACATGCGATCGACTGCGTCACCGTGCCGGGCGTCGGTCCGTAGGAGATGGACCGGAAGCCATCGAAGACCAGGCCCTCCAGTCGCTCCTGTTCGGGCGTCGGCTCCAGGGCCCGGCGGTCGGCCTGGAGCAGCCGGAGGGCGGTGCTGTAGGGCAGTCGGGTGAATCGCTGCAGCTGGGTGGCGCGGCGGGACGGGACGGAGCGGTTCGGCACGGAGATCCTCCAGTCGACGCCGACCCGTCGAGGGGAAGAGGTGCGGAAGCGGGACACGTCCGGGCGCGCGCGGACGGCTGATCGAGCTGAGCTCGTTCTCGCCTCAGGCGGCCGTCCGGGTCGGGGACTGGCACGGGCGAGCGGATCGCAGAATCCCCGCGCCGCGACCCTAGCGCCGTCAGGAGGGAGTTCGGAAGTCGGGCCTGTCGGCGGAGACGCACTCAGGCGGCCCCAGCGCCGCGTCGGCAGCGGCGTGCGTCTTTGGCGCGCCTCGCATCGCCCCCGGCTCCTTCGAGTGACGGCTACTCCATCGCTGATGGCGATCTCGTACCGGGGTGAGATCCGACGTGGGGCCACGGCCGGTTGTCGCGACCGGTCGGCACATCGCTGCAAGCGCGGCATATGGGTCGCGAGGGGGAGCCTCATGCGCCCTGCGGATGACTCTTGCTCCTAGTGCCCCCAAATCGGCATTCCCGACTTGATATGACGCTCTCCGACATGTGAGCATCTACCGACACCGCGGCGGCGCCATCCCCCTGGGGCTTCCGCGAGGTCACAACGCCCTCAGCCCGGGATCGGTTCGTGGGTCGAGCTGAGGTGGTCGGCTCCGCGTGACGTGGATGGCGAATCCCATACCCGCCCCCACGGAAGGCGGAGCCGGTCAGACCGGCCTCGACCAGGTGCTCTGGTCGAGGCCGGTCCATCACTCGCGGCTATGGGCCACCGCTCTGATGCAGCCCTCTGCCTCACGTGAGTGGCGCCGGCGGCCCGGCCCCGATCGCCGATCGCGGCTCACCCGCACCCGAGACCAGGAGCGCTCATGGCATCGCCACCGAGCATGACCGGCGGCCATCCGTCGCGCACCGGCGCCCCGGGTCGTGGCTGCTCCACGGTCCCGTCATCAAGGCCGAGGTGATGATCCCCGCCTCCGGTGCGGACGCGCGGATGCGGTGGATGCTCCGGAGCGTGACGCTGATCAGCGGTGCCGGCCAGGTCATCGAATTCGTCCTGCCCCTGTACGCGGCTGATGGGCTCGGTCTCTCCGCCGCCTGGACCGGGTTGCTACTCGGCGCTGCGCTGATCGCCGCCTTCCTCGTCCGGCCGTTGGCCGGTGTCGCGGTCGACCGCGTCGACCGGCACACGATCGCAGCCGCGTCCGCTGTCATCTTGGCTGCCGCCTATGTGCTGCTCGCCACCGCTGACTCATTCGTCGTCGCCCTGGTCTCCGCTGTCATCGGACGCGCGGCCAGCACCTTCCTCTGGATCGCGTTCCGGGCGATGGCAGCGGGGCGGAGCTCCACCGAGCCGCGAGCGTCGTCGCGCATGCTCCGGGCCGAGGACCTCGGTTCATGGCTGGTGCTCGCCCCGGCGGTGGGGCTCGTGTCCCTGGTCGGTTTCGAGGCGGCCCTCGCCGCCGCCGCGGCTTGCGCGCTCGGCGGGGCGGTCGTGCTCGTGCGAATGCGCACCGTGCAGAGGGCGCCTCGTGCGGAGTCGTTGCCGATCGGCGAGCTCATGCTCGGAGACAGGAGGACCGCGCTCACGCGGAAGCTGAAGCGCGACCTCCGCCCCGTGCTGCTCGCAGTCCTCCTGATCGGTGCCGCCGAGGCGGCGATGTCGCTCCTCCTCCTCATGCACCTCCAGCGTCATCTCGGGCTCAGCCCGCTCGCCCTCGCCGTGACCGTCCTTCCCAGCCTCCTCGCGCTGACCGTCGCGCCCCAGAACGTGCGGACGCTCACGATCCGGTACGGGCGGCGACGCATGATCTGGTGCGCCTTGGCGGCGCACGTCGTGTGCGCCGTCGGCCTCGCGGTCAGTCGCGAGCCGACGATGATCGCCGCACTCTGGGCTCTCTCAGCAGTCGGGCTGTCCGCCCTCCTGCCGATCGAGCAGACCATCGTCGCCGCGGTGGCGGGCACCCGCAGGGTCGGCCGAGCCTTCGGCCTGTATGAGACTGTCGCGCTCCTCGGTGCAGGGGCGGGTGCCCTGTTCGCCGGCGTCCTCTTCGACAACTGGCCATGGCCAGCGATGTGCTTCGCCTGCGCTGGTGCCATGGTCGGCGGCGGACTCGTGCTGGTGTCCTGCGTGCCCGTGACGCGCATGGTGCCGACCCGAGTCGAGGCCTGATCGCCACGTCCCGCCTCGAGCGGCTCGTGCTGTGCGATGGCGTACCGCCCGCTGGGAGTGGGCGCGACCGTGGATGGTCTTCTGCCAGGCCGCCACGACGCACGCTGCGTCCTCAGCGCGGTGGCGTGCGCGGAGCGCCCAGAGGAGGGAGCCTGGGATGGCGACGGCGATGATGACGATCGCGGCGGCCGTCGACTCCCTCGAGTCGGTGATCGTCCGGACCGCTGCGAGGGCGCACGCCGGACCGAGAAGTGCCGAGACCATGGCGACGACGAGTCGCCCGTGGAAGCTCCGCCAGCGGCGCTGCGCCTCCCGGCACAGGTCGGCGAGCTCGGCGAGCTCGTCGGCGGAGGGGCGTTCTGCGTTCATCCGCGTCGCCTTTCGAGGCTGTTCCAGGTTGACAGGGTTCATGTGAGGTGGCCGACTCGGTGCGGCTCGCCGGCGAAGAACGGGGCGAAGCGCTGCGCATCCGCTCGTGTGGTGGCCAGCGGCCCTGAGCATTCCCGCTGGCGAACCCATATGAGGCCCGAATGCGCGGGGGAGACGTCTTCGGGAATCGACGTCGCGGCGAATGCGAGCAGGCTGCAGAGATGTGCGCGGCAGTCGACCGCGGCGATCACGGGCACCGAAGCGTTCTGCCGCGATCGACACGGGGACGATCCGCGGATATCGCACCGGGGTTGTGGTGAGGGTCGGGATGATCGTCTCCAAGTGCTGCGTCTCCATAGGGGTGAGAAGCGGGGTTAGATCGCGGATCACCTCTTTCTTCCGGGTCGGGTACCCGGCTCGACAGTATGCATCAGCAGATGCTCGGGCGCATGTGAATGGGTGCCGGATGTCCTTTCGTGGACAGGTGGTGGCGCCGTGCGAAGATCACGAGCGGGCGATTCCCAGCTCCGGGCGTCGACCTGTGGTTCGACTCGGTACGAGAGAAGCGCTATTCGCTTCTACCGTTGGTGCGGGTCCGGAATTCGGTTCAGGCTACTGGGCACACGGCCAAATCTTCTCATGTGTTGTTCCACGGGGCGGCGGTCATCCGAACCGGCGCGTTCCATGGCGCCGACATCGGCTCGGGCTGATGTCGCCAAGATCTCAGGAGTGCGGCACGAACGCCGCTCGGATTTCCGCCGACTTCCCGGGCTGCAACGTGGTGTGTGCTGGGTGCGCCGGTGGCGGACACATCCGTGCACTCATCCCGTCAGGGGCGTGCGCATCCGCATTGCGGCGGTGGAGCGGCGACGTGAACACGAGCGAAGCACGGATACTGGCCTTGCATGCGAGCCTGGGACTACCCGGCGATTCGCCGAACGCAAGATCGCGGGAGAGCCTTCGTAGAGTACGCCTGCATCGTTGTCCCCGGCCGACGACCGCGACCGCCCTCATGCGTCGTACCTGCCTTCAGGGAGACAGTGTTCTTTCCTTCAGTAGGCAGGTGGCTCTGGAGCTCCTCGAGGTGATCGATAGTGCTCGTGCAGTCGATGCCCGAGATGTCGTCGCCGACACGGTGTCGCCGGTGGGCATCCACGCACCCCTCCCGCTTTTAGCCCCGTCGCGCCAGCATGACGTGACGGGCATGAGCGCTGGATGCCCCGCTCCCGCGGCTTCAGTCCCTGGGCTGGTGCTCGGAGGTCTGAGGCGGCTCGATGCTTCCGTGATCGGAAGATGCGGCGGGAGTCTGCCTCCCGACCCCTTGAGGTCCGAAGATCTCGTGGCGAAGTCCCCTGAGCGCATGGTGCCGGTACAGGTCGGGGGTGAGAAGAGGGAGGACAAGGGTGAGGAAACGGGCGGTATCCGCGCCACAAGTTGGCGGATCCGCGCAACCGCCTATCTACTGGTGCACGCTCCCAGGACTACCGACATCCATGACGCTGGTGAGCCCGGACACACAGTAAGGACCCAACCGTGCACCAACTTGTCTCTCGCCGCCGTGATGGCGCGCCTCCACGGAGTGTGGGTGCTGTCGCGGCGACACTGAGCCTCACGCTTTTCGTCGCGTCGCTCAGCGTGGTCGCCCTCACCCCCTCGTCGGCCACCGCGGCCCCCGGTAACCCGGGAACGCCCAGCGCTCCCAAGACCCTGTACACCGAGAACTTCGAGAACCAGTCCACGACCAACCCCGTGCCGCTCGGCTCTTACACCGGCGCCGACGGCACGACCTATGGTGCGGATGGCCTCTACACGGACCAGGGCGAGTGCAACGGACTCATCTTGAGCGTCAATTCGACATATGTGGGAAACCAGTGCGCCAACGGATCTAACGCGGCCAACAACAAGATCACGTTGAAGAGCATGGTGAGCGCGCTCGGCGCGCTCAATGGCACCGGTGCGGCCAACAACGCCGTTTCAGCGATGACGGCGCAGCAGGATGTGCCGCCGAACACCGTGGAGTTCCGGACCACGAAGGACATCTCCCTTCCGACCGCGAACGGACGCTTCATCACCTTCGGTGTCAACGTGGCGGCCGCATGTGCTGACGGAGGCGCGAACTTCAAGCAGCCCAGGATGGCATTCAACTACGTCGCGAGCGACGGAACGGAGACGTCTACGACGAACTCTCCTGTCAATCCTTGCGATGGCGGAGGAGGCGGCATCCAGGCGAAGTCACTTGTCTCGGACAAGGGCATCCTCTTCAGCGGCAACAAGGTCGGCATCAACATGCGCAACGTCGATGGCGGCGGCAACCGCGGCAACGACCACGCGTTCGACGACATCAAGATCCTCGACGTCACCCCGCAGCTGGACAAGTCGTTCACCCCTGCGCTGCAGCGGACCGGCGACGCGTCGACGCTGACCTTCACCGTCACGAACACCAGCGAGCTCGGTTCCAAGGATGGTTGGTCCTTCAAGGACAAGCTCCCGGCGAACCTGACGCTGGCGAACTCCACCGTGGGCGGCACCTGCAACGCGACCACGACCGCGACGGCCGGCGGTGACACCATCGACGTCACGAACGGCAAGCTGGCGAAGGGGGACAGGTCGTGCACGATCACCGTCCAGGTCACGTCGACGACGGCGGGCACGTACTCCAACTGCCCCACCACGAACGTCACGACGACCGGCCTCGACCTCCCCGCATGTGCAAACGTCGAGTTCCGCGACCCCAGCTACACGACCGCGAAGACCGTCGACAAGACGACCGCGATCCCCGGCGACAACGTCACCTACACCGTCACGGTCAAGAACACCGGTGGGGTCCCCTACACGGCCGAGAGACCAGCGACCTTCACCGACGACCTCTCGAAGGTCACCGATGACGCCACCTACAACAACGACGCCACGCAAGGGGCGACCGTCTCCGGCAACACCCTGTCGTGGTCGGGAGCCCTCGGGGCGAACGAGACCAAGACGATCACCTACTCGGTCAAGGTCAACAACCCCGACACCGGGGACCACCACCTCGACAACGTGGTGACCCCCACCGGGCCCGGTGGCACGTGCGAGACTCCCGGCGGCTGCGCCACGCGCTCGGACGTCAAGGAGTTCTCGACGACCAAGACCGTGGACGCCACGGCGGTCAACCCCGGCGAGAAGGTCACCTACACGATCACGGTCCAGAACACCGGTCAGGTGGCGTACACCGCCCAGGACCCCGCGAAGCTGACCGACGATCTCTCCAACGTCACCGACGATGCCACCTACAACGGCGACGCCTCGAACGGTGCGACGGTCAACGGCAACACGCTGTCGTGGTCGGGCTCCTTGGCCGTCGGAGAGACGAAGACGATCACGTACTCGTTCACGGTCAACAACCCGGACACCGGAGACAAGCGGCTGAAAAACCAGGTGGTGCCGGATGGCTCCAACGGCGGCCAGTGCATCGTCTGCTCCACCCAGGTGCCGACGCGATCTGGGACGATCACCAAGTCGGCGGACAAGACCACTGCCAACCCCGGTGACACCATCACCTACACGATCACGCTTACGAACGACGGCCAGGCCGACTACACGGCCGCCAACCCCGCGGGCTTCTCGGACGATCTCTCGCAGGTCGTCGATGACGCCAAGTACAACGGCGATGTCAGTGGCGGCGCGACCCAGAACGGGAACACCATCTCGTGGCAGGGGCCGCTCGCGGTCGGCGAGGTGAAGTCGTTCACCTACACGGTGACTGTGAACAACCCGGACACGGGTGACCACCAGCTGAAGAACCAGGCGGTGCCCTCGGTACCCACCTGGCCCACGCCTCCTCCTGTCGTGGTGCCGGTGAAGGAGTACAAGGTCGACAAGTCGGCGGACATGAAGAACGTCCGGCCGGGTGAGACCGTCACGTACACGATCACCGTGACCAACACGGGTGCGGTCGACTACACGGCCGCGGACCCCGCGGGCTTCTCGGATGACCTGTCGCAGGTCGTCGATGACGCCAAGTACAACGGGGACGTCACCGGTGGCGCGACCCAGAACGGGAACACGCTCTCCTGGCAGGGACCGCTCGCGGTCGGTGCCGCCACGACGTTCACGTACTCGGTGACGGTGAACAACCCGGACACGGGTGACCACCAGCTGAAGAACCAGGCGATTCCGCAGGATCCCAACATCCCGCCGCCGCCGGAGGTCGTGGTGCCGGTGAAGGAGTACAAGGTCGAGAAGTCCGCTGACAAGACTTCCGTCAAGGCCGGTGACACCGTGACCTACACGATCACGCTGACCAACACGGGCCAGTCCGACTACACCGACACCGACCCCGCGGGCTTCTCGGATGACCTGTCAAAGGTCCTCGATGACGCCAAGTACAACGGTGACGTCACCGGTGGGGCCACGCAGGATGGGAACACGTTGTCTTGGAAGGGACCGCTCGCGGCTAGCGCCGTGAAGACGTTCACGTACTCGGTGACGGTCAACAACCCGGACACGGGCGACCACCAGCTGAGGAACCAGGCCGTGCCCCAGGACCCGACCATCACGCCCCCTCCGGAGGTCGTCGTGCCGGTCAAGGAGTACAAGGTCGAGAAGACGTCCGACAAGCCGGATGCCGCGCTGCGGTCCGGTGAGACGGTCACGTACAAGATCACCGTGACCAACACGGGTGGCGTCGACTACACGGCTGCGGACCCGGCAGGGTTCTCGGACGACCTCGCCATGGTCACGGACGATGCGACGTACAACAACGACGTGACCGGTGGTGCGACCGTCAACGGGAACACCGCTTCCTGGTCCGGTGCTCTCGCTGCGGGCGCCGTGAAGGAGTTCACCTACTCCTTCACCGTCAACACCCCGGACACGGGCGACCACCACCTGAAGAACCAGGCCGTGCCGAACGACCCCGACTTCCCGCCGCCGCCGCCCGTGGAGCACTTCGTGCCCACGTACTCGGTCTCGAAGTCCGTGGACAAGTCCAGCGCCAAGCCGGGTGACATCGTCCGTTACACGATCACCATCACGAACACCGGGCAGGCCGCGTACACGCAGGAGAAGCCGGCATCGTTCACGGACGACCTCTCGCAGGTCGTGGACGACGCCACGTACAACCGCGACGCCAGCAACGGCGCGACGGTCTCCGGGCGCGTCCTCTCGTGGAAGGGGCCGCTGGCGGTGGGGGAGACGAAGACGGTGACGTACTCGTTCACGGTCAACACCCCGGACACCGGTGATCAGAAGCTCGCGAACACGGTCATCCCGACCGATCCGTCCGGCTCCTGCATCACGCCGGGAGGCTGCGCGACGACCACGAACGTCGTGCCGGACCCGCCCCACTTCCCGAGGGTCGCGACCGGCGGCATGGCGGTCGGCTCCGATCTGCTGTGGCCGATGGTCGGTCTTGCGGGTGGTTCCTTGATGGCGATGCTGGCACTGCTGGTGCTCGTGATGGCAGGCCGTCGTCGTGATGGCGACAGTGCCTGATCGACCCACCCCCACGCGGCGCCGACGATGGATCCTCATCGTCGGCGCCGTCGGCGTCGCCCTGACCGTCGGCTCTGGCATCGGCATCGCCAGGTACTTGGCCAGCCCCGTGGACATGGCCGGAAACCACGTCGCCTATGAGGAGTTCTCCGCTCCGTCGGCGGAGGAATCCGATGCCGTCGAGCAGAACGGCACGGATCGGTTCGCCGTCGACTCGGTGGGCTTGGATGTCCCGCTGGGTGCGCTCAAGACCGTGCGGGGCGTGATCGAGCCCCCCGGCTTCACCTCCGCGTACTGGGTGCGCGATCAGGGTGTGGCTCCGGGAGATGGAGCTCAGGGCACGGTCTTCGTGGTCATGCACTCGCTCCGCGATGGAGGGCAGGGTCCGGGCAACTACCTCATCGACGTGGCGAACGGGACGTCCAAGATCGGACTCGGAGCGAAGATCCGAGTCGATGACGTCACGTACTCCGTCACGGGGACGCAGGCGATCGACAAGCCTGCAGTCGCGGATGCGTCCGCGATCTGGGCGAACGTCCCGGGCCGGCTGGTCATCATCACCTGCCTCCAGAAGCCCGGCGGGGGTGCCTCCACGCAGAACGTCGTGATCGAGGCCCAGCAAGACGGACGCTGAGATGAGTTCCACGGGAGCGGAGTCGCAGCTGCTCCGGTTCTGGAGGGCCGGGGCTCACTGAGCGATCGGGGGAGGCGGGCCGGGGCCGCACGCGAGAGGCGTGCGACCCCGGCCCGCGTGCGTCGAGGGGCCGGGAAGCCATCGATGCGGTGCTCTCGCGTAGACGAGATGCAGCTACCGGGGACCCGACGATGTCGAACACGCAGCGTCAGGGATTCCCCATGTCGTCAGGGAGAATCGCTCCGGCGGAACGCAAGGCCTCGACGAGGTTCTGGTGCGAAGCGGTCGCGACAGTGCTTCCCTTCACGCGGAGTGTCGGCACGCTCGTGATCCCGGCCGCCGCTGCTGAGCGTGTGCTCGCGTCGATCCACGCGTCGAACGCGCCCGCGGCACTGCACGAGACGGTGTCTTCGTCGTCAGCTCCGCTGGCGATGAGCCATGTCGCGGCGTCCTCCTTCGTCCAGGAGGCGGTGCTCGTCGCGTGGTCCTCGAAGAGCTTCGCGTGCACCAACGGCCATGAAGCGGGCTGGTGCGCCAGCACGCACGCGGCGGCGTTGCCAGCGACCGTGCCGTAGCCGCTCACGAGTCCAAGGGGGTGGTAGGCGATGCGCACTTGGCCCGTCATCACGATCCGATCGAGCAGGGAACCGAAGGCCGACTCGAAGGTCCTGCACTGTGAGCACGAGTAGTCCTCGTAGATGTCGAGTGTCACGGGTGCGGTGGGTCGCCCGACGAGAACACCATCGGGAGTCGTCGTCACGGCTGTCTTCTCCGTGCCGTGCACGAGCACGACCCTCGTGTCCACGACGGGCTGGCGGGACTGCCCTTCGGTGGTCGTACGCGTAGCCACGGCGGTGACGACGATGGCGAGGAGTGCAAGGCTGACTCCGATCGACATCGTCGCGCGCACGGCTCTGTTCCTGCGGGACAGCAGCGCTCCATCGAGCCGCCTCGAGCCTCGAGCCTCCTCCGTGGCCCCCGGAGTGCGTTGCCGTGCGCGGGTGATCCTGTTGCTCATGGAATGGAGCTCCGTCTCGTCTCTCGGGAGGGGTGTCGGGGTGATGCGCAGGCCGCGCTGCGAGTTCTTGCCTCGCTAGGTGATGGACAGCGGGCGGTGCCGCAGGAGGAGCAGGCCGTGGCGACGGGCGGGAGGGCGACGCTCACCTCCCACGTCACCCGCATGGCGCATCAACCTCGTCGGCGGGACACCCTGACTCCATACCCGCTCGGCCGCCCGGCGCTCGGAGTCGCGTTACGTTGGCATCGAAAGCGGCCACGGCACCTCGCGCTCCGCGCCACGGGCTTGAGGGGCCATTCGGACAGGGGCGGGGATGCGGCCGATCGGACAGGTCGACGAAGACGTCATCGGGGCAGCGCTTGTGGCCCTGCAGAACGCTGCGAGCGTCGGATGCGACCTCTCCGAGACCATCGCCGCGGCCTTCGACATGGCCGGCGCGACCGTCGCGACGATCGGCGATCTCCTCGGTACCGCGGTGGTGTGCTCCACCTCCATCGACTACGCGACCCTCGCCGGCATGCTGCTCGACACGGGGGAGGGCCCCTGCTGGCGCGTCTCCTCGACAGGGAGCGCGGTGTTCGAGCCGGATGTAGGGGCCCAGGTGGAGACGGATCCCTCTCTTGCTCTTCGGATGATCCACGACGCCGGCGTGCGTGCCGTCTTCTCCCTGCCCATGATCGTCGCCGGGACGTTCATCGGGACTGTCGACATGTACTCGTCGCGGCCGAGGGTGTTGAGCGACGCTGAGCTCGAGGCGGCGCAGAGGTTGTGCAGCGTGGCCGCTCGCCAGGTCCTGTTCCGTGCGCTGCTCCCGGCCGAGCGGCAGGAAGCCGGGGAACTCGTCCGAGGGGACAGGGAGTCCCGCCGCTCGGTACGCGACGCCATCGACCTCATCATGGCCCAGACCGGTGAGACGGCCTACGGAGCCTCTCTCGCGTTGCGCGGCCGGGCGGACGAGACCGGGCGCTCGATCAGGGAGGTCGCGGCGGCAGCGGTAGCAGGCACCCTGGCCTTCCCGAGCAGAGAGGAAGCCCTGCAACGCGCGTTCGATCAGCAGACCGAGGCGACTCGACTCGATGTGCCTCATGCCCGTGGAGGTGATCCCGATCGTCGTCGGCAGGCTCCCGGATCCGGCACCGACGGATCCTCTGACCGACGTCATGTCACACGCCCCCTCGCGGATCTCGATTCACCGGCCGGCGTCCGTGTCGACGGAGGAGAGGGCGGCCGTTCAGGCGCGATGCGAAGCGGAGCGACCGGTGTCGATGGAGACCTCCGGCTGCCCGCGGCTCCTGGGCCGACATGACCGACCCTTACTCCCCCCTCGCGGCTGCACTGCGGGCGGCGGTCGCGCATATGGACGATGCGGCCGATCCGGCGTGGGGTGCGTTGACAGGATTGCAGCGGACCCTCCTGTCTCTCCTCGCCGAGCCCGAGCGACAGGACCGGTACTCCCTGGCCGAAAATTCGCATACAGCTCGCTCGGCGGTCGTGCCCAGCGTCCGGTCCCTCATCACCCGCGGTCTGGTGAGGGAGGTCCGCGGCACCGAAGGGATGTCGCTGGTGTTGACGACCCGTGCATGGCTCCTCGTCGATGATGTGCGGCTCCACTGGCGACAAGCGCTCGAGGACGCTGCGGTCGCAGGGGAGCAGGCATTGAGCCCTGATGATGCTCGTCTGATCACCGGGGCTCTCGAGAGGTTCTTGCGATCCGGCTGAGGAAGACGATCGGCACGTCATGGCCGTATGCGCGCTCGTCACGGCGTCATTCCCAGACGTTGCCCGAGTAGGGGCAGCGCCTCCTTCGCGCAGCTTCGGACGGTCCTCCAGTCGTGCGCGCTGCCCGTGGCGACGTGCAGCCGGCTATCCATTCCCGCAGATCGGCCGGCGGCGTCGAGAGCCTCAGCGACGGGCCGGAACTTCTGGTCCTGATCGCCGACGCAGAACATCGCCGTCGAGCTCGGATACGGGGCGTTCCTCGCCATGATGCTCGCCGGGAACGCTGCGTCGTACGCGTCCTGATCTCCGCCGAACGCGACATCCACCGTCGTCCGGCCCGCGAAGGGGCCGAGCTCCCCGGAGATGTCGACCAACCCGGAGAAGAGATCCGGTCGGCTCGCGCCCAATTGGGCTGCGCACGTCCCGCCCTGCGAGAAGCCCATCACGGCCCAGTGGGAAGGGCTCGACGATACCCGCAGATTGGTGCGTATCCAGGTCGGGACGTCCCGCGTCAAGTACGACGCGGAGTTGCCCAGCGGGGAGTCGATGCACATCGGGTTCTTGTGCTGCCCGCCCAGCTGGTCGGGGATCACCACGATCGGAGCGAGTCCGTGGTGGTCGGCCGCGTATTCGTCGAGGATGCGGTCCAAGCGAGCGGAGGCGATGAGATCCAGCGGTGCACCGGGCTGCCCGGCGAACGCGATCAGCACGGGCAGCTCGGGCGCATCCGGCACGAGTGCCGCGGGAGGGAGGTAGACGATGGCATCGCGCGCGCGGAATCCTGATTCCGCACCCGGTATCTCGACGTAGCCGACCCGGCCTCTGACGGGTTGGTCCGTGCTGGGGGTGAATGACGTCTCCATCGGCGGGGCGCTCGTGTCCGCGTTCATGTCAGGAGCCGGTCGGGGGATCGATCTCATGTCGAGGTGGGTGACCCGGATCAAGCCGAAGGCTGCGGCGACGGTGGGATACTCCTCGACATCCGCGTTGATGCCGACCGCTCCCGAGAGCACGGCGAGCGGCGCCAGGACGACCGCCAGCATCTGGTGCGCGATGCGCAAGCTGCGGGGTGGAGCCGCGAACCCACCGATTCCGGTGACGCTGCTACGACTCAGGACGATGAGGGCGATGGCGACTCCGAGTTCCGCCGTGCCCAGGGCCGCCCACCGCTTTGTCGAAGCCGACAGCCCGAAGCCGAACACGACGAGGACGTCACTGATGAGCCATCCGATCAGCACGCCGACGAGGGCTCCGATGACAGCGCCCGTCGCGACGCCGATGGCCAGGGGCCATGCGTCGCGCCTGCGTGCGCCGCGGGTGAGCCGCGCGCGGCGCGCGATGACGGCGAGAAGCGTCGCCACCACTGCCGGGAGGAGCGCCGCGGCCGTGACGGTGGAGGGGGAGATGAGGGACATCTCGCCGAAGGAGTGCTGCACGGTGCTTCCTCTTGCGGTCACGATCAGGGGGCGTTGTCGCCAGGCCGGTCGAGCATCACCTGTTCGCGCGGACGGCTCGCGTGGGTCTCCTGCCATGGATGGATGACCGACTGCAGCTGCGCGCGGCGGCGCATGGAGGCCGTCTGGGTCCCGTGGGACAGGCCGGACCGGCTCCTTCCGCCAGCCTGCCGCAGCAGCGGTCGGCGTGAGCTCCATCACGACGCGTCCGCTCGGATATCGCCCTGGAGTTCATACTCGAACGCTGCGGGGGCGGGTCCGTGTAGCACGGACCTCGCCTCGCGTGCTCGACACGTCACCTCGTTGGTGCGCGGGATCCTTTTCGTTCCGAGGTCGCCGGATCGGGGCGACGGATGGGGTTCTGCTGGCGGCACCCACGACCTCCCGACCGCAGTGCCTCGTCGTGGCTCATGTCCACCGCACGGATGATCAGGCGGGCCCTCCAGGGCGACGACCCGGGCCTCGAGGTTCCCTAGCTTCGAGGTCATGGTCATCTCGAGCTCTTCCGTCGTCGCCCACCTCGATGCTGTCCGCAAGACGTATGGCGACGACCATTCGCCTCCCGTCTTGGGTGGAATCAGCCTGTCGGCCGTCGCCGGTGAGCTCACGGCCATCCTCGGACCCAGCGCATCGGGAAAGTCGACTCTCCTGAAGGTGCTGGGCGGTCTCGACACGGCGATCCAGGGTCACGCATACCTGGGCGGCGTGGAGATCACCGGGATGGACGAGGAGGAAGTGGGCCCACTGCGCCTCCGGGATGTCGGCTTCGTGTGGCCGCTCGATCTCATCCCCACGCTCGATGTGATCAGCAACCTGCGCTTGCCTCTCGCGTGGGGCGGCCAGTTGACGCAGATGGCGCGCAATGTGCGGGCGGATGACCTGATCGCCTCGTTCGGGTTGCAGGAGCATCGGCTCCTCTACCCTCACCAACTGTCAGCCGGTGAGGAGCGCCGGGTCTCGATAGCTCGCGCGCTGGCGTCTGACCCCCGACTCGTCCTCGTCGACGACCCCACGGACGGCCTCGACGCCTGTTCCACGGGAGAGGTGCTCGCGCTGCTCCGGGCGTCTACCCGCGAATTCGGACCGTCGATCTTCATGGGGACTCGAGACGTGTTCGCTGCCTCGCAAGCAGATCGAGTGCTCTTCCTGCAGGACGGCGTGGTGGTCCGCGACGAGCGGGGGTTGCCCGTCGAGGAGGTCACACGGGCGATGCTCGAGATTGAGGAGGCGGTATGAGGGGAGCTGGCCTGCCTCTTGAGCGAGACGACCTCTCGTTGTGAGGGCACGAGCCGCAGCCGGCGGGGCTTCTTCCCCGCCGCCACGGCCGCGCCTCCGCGTCGCCGGGCGGTGTCAGCGGACCGCTGTGCGGAGTGATTCGTGAGCGGCCCGGGCCGGCACCTCGGCACGGCCGGAGATGGCCCATCAGGCGGCCAGTCGTGATCGTCGCGGTTCAGCTCAAGAGGAACTTCGCGAAATCGAGAGCATCCGCCGCGACGCGATCACGCACCGCCCAGTACCTGGTGCCCGAGGGCTTGCGCCGGTACGACGGATCCGCATCGTCGGTGACGTATCCCGCTTCGGTCAGGGCGTAGATCGCCTCTCTGCATCCAGCCGCCGATATGTCCAGCGCTTGCCGGAGCTGATCGAACGTCATCGGCCCGCGTAGCAGCTGGCGCAGCACGGTCACGCGAGAGGGGGCTTGGGCCAGCACCTGGAACGCGATCACGTTGCGGGGTGCGCCTTGCTGTCGCATCAGGTCCTTGGGCATGGGGTGGATTGTCTCGCGTTGCGCGGAACCCCATCCGACTCATCGCGAGAAGCGATCTAGTACCAGGGTGAAATGCGGTGTGAGTATCCGGGCGAGCAGCCTGCCGCGCGTGCGATGGCCCCTGAAGATCGCGGTTACCGCTTCAACCCAAGGGGCATCCGGCCCTGCAGTGACCATCCACGAAGGTGTGCTCAAAATGGCACGACCGACTTGCTTGTCGGATGGCACCATGCAACCATCGAGCGACGTCGCGGTGGTCCCATCCCCCCTTTGAGGCCACCGCCACGTCAGATCGCCCTCAGCCCGAGGAACCGGATCGTGGTCAGCTGAGGTGGTCGGTTCCGCGTGATGCGTGCGGCACGTTCCGCTGACTGCGCTCTTAATGCGGAATTCGCTAGCCGGCCTCGACCGGGTGCTCTGGTCGAGGCTGGTCCGCCCTCTGGGGCCGAAGCCCGTCCTTCCCTGCCGGGCGTAGCGCGAACGCACGCCGAGCAGACCCTCGTCAGTCGGCACGATCGGCTCCAGGATCCGGCATGAGGGTCGGCCGAGGGCTCGAGCGGTCGCCCGGGAACATGCTCGGCAGCATCACGCTCAACGAAGAACCCGAACAGCGAAAAGCGAGACGACGCGCGCGATGACCGAGAAAGCGCTGCCATGGCTCGCCTGGGGATGATCTCCTCCGTGAGGCATGCATTTCAGGGTGAGGTGCGGGGTGAGAGTGCGGCGAGATGATGGTGACTCGTGATGGATTGACGCAGAGCAGGTGGCAAGCGGCCCATCGACTGTACGCATGATGGACAGCGACTGCATTTCATCGCGTAGGGTACCCTCGTGCCCAATGATCCCGTCAGTCGCGCCCCAGGCGACCGACGCATGCGATTGAATGGCCCGTTCTGGGGCTGGCCGGAAGTCATCAGAAATAGCCTGACGAGCAATGGGAAGAGTGACGAGATGGTCCGTTCGCTCGATATCGACGGTTACAGGGGCAACAATTGATCAGCACGGTGGCATGGAGCAGCGCAGGAATCGCGTTGATCTTCGGCGTGCTGTACATCGCAGGCCGGCGACATGATGCGAGGATGCTCCGCAACGGAATATTCTTGGTCGCCATGTTCGCGAGCGCTGCTTTGGCGCTGCTCCTCGGTCTTGCGCTGTCAGTGCCGGCCATAGCGGTCATCATCTCGCTGCTCGTGGCGCTTCTCATACCGCTCGCAGGTTTCATCCTGGCAGTCGTGCTCATCGTCAACGGCGTGCAGATGATGCGCCTCGAAGGGCGGAGCATCAGCAATCTCCTGTCCTTCATGGCCGGTTTCCTCCTCCTGCTCGTGCCGGCTGCTCTCGTCGGAGGCGTCGCTCTCGCGAGCGACATGAAGGCGACTGACCCCGCGTTCATCGCACTGTTCATCCTCGAGTTGCTGTTGTTCCTCGTCCCCTCGTATTTCGCGGTGTCGTTCGTCACGTTCACCGTGTATTCCATCGTCTACAGCAGGACCCGACATCGCATGGTCCCCGATGCGATCGTGGTACTGGGATCCGGTCTGATCCGCGGGCAGGTGCCGCCGCTGCTCCGCAGCCGCCTGGATCGAGCTCTGCAGTCGTACGCAGCTGAGCGGGCGATGGGTCGCGTCCCGCTGCTGATCCCCTCAGGTGGCCAGGGTCACGACGAGCCCCGCTCCGAGGGGGCCGCGATGGCCGAGTACCTGATCACGCACGGGGCGCTGTCCGAACATGTGCTCCCCGAGACGGCGTCGCGGAACACGCAGCAGAACCTCAGCTTCTCGCGGAAGGTGCAACTGGATGCGGGACGCGACGGTCAGATCATGGTCGTGACGAACAACTACCACGTACTGCGCACTGCCGTCCTGGCGCGGAAGCTGGACCTGCCGGCGCAGGTGGTCGGGTCGAGGACGGCGCGTTATTACGTGCCGAGCGCATTCTTGCGCGAGTTCATCGCGGTCACGGTCGAACATCGATGGTTGAATGTGGCCGCGTGCGCTCCGTTCGTATTGTTGGCACTGTATCCGCTGATCGAATACTGGAACGGACAGACGTGACGACGGAGTGCTGCGAGGGGCCGCGACGAAGGAAGCCCTGGCTGGGCATTCGCGGCGGAGATGCGGCGACGAGAGGGAGATCGTGATGGCGTCGGAAGTGCTCGTGACGGGAGTGCCGAGCAGCGCGGGGTTCAGGGACACCCTTCGTCGCTTCGAGGAGAAGGGCATCGACTACCGTGTGACCCGCGCGGTCGATGGCCTCGACAGAGGATATCAGACCGTGGTGGTGCAGGCCGGTGCGGCGGTATGGACCGGATTTCGGCCGGAGCTCATCGACGCGCTCGCGCATCCGTCGGTCGAAGAGGACGGCCATCGATACAGCGGCACGGCGCCGCAATGACGGCAACGGAAAGGTCGGCGATCTCTCCGGGGAATCCATCGCCGTCATCGAGAGTATGACGCGAGATGGTACCGGAGGAGGACGCGGCGGCGATGCGCCGACCGGGAAGCTGATTCGGTGATGAAAACTCCGATACTCCACGCGTCAGGTCTCGTCCTCCGATATGGGGAGTCTCCCGCGATCGACGGCATCGATCTCCGCATCCATCAGGGCGAATCCATAGCGATCATGGGGCCCTCTGGCTCCGGTAAGACGAGCCTTCTGCACTGCCTTTCCGGTGTGCTCCGTCCGGATTCCGGGACGGTCACGTTCAGCGGCCTGTCCGGGGTCGTCGAGATCTGCGCCCTCTCCGACGGCAAGCGGTCTCAGATGCGTCGGCAGGACTTCGGCTTCGTCTTCCAGCAGGGCCTCCTCGTGCCGGAGCTCACTGCGGTCGAGAACGTCGCGCTTCCGCTTCTGCTGTCCGGCGCAGATCGGCGGGGGGCCGAGAAGCACGCCACCTCCTGGCTCGCGGCTCTTGGTCTCGCCGGCATGGAGCAGCGCCGGATCGGCGAGCTGTCCGGAGGGCAGGCCCAGCGCGTCGCCATCGCCCGCTCGCAGGTCAGTGGTGCGTCGCTCACCTTCGCCGACGAGCCGACCGGTGCTCTCGACTCGGCGACGGGGGTGGGCGTCATGGACGCGCTCCTGCACTCGACGGTCGCGCAGGGCCGGACTCTGATGGTGGTCACCCACGATGAGTCCGTGGCTGCGAGATGCACGCGCATCGTGCGACTGGTCGACGGCCGCATCATCAGCGACTCCGCCCTGGACGCTTCTGCCAAGCCCCCGACCACGTCTGTCCCCCGGCTCTATCCACGGCACGGTGGCTCGGCACCGGAGCGCGACGGCCGCGATGGTCTCTCATGACCGACACCGTCTCGCGCCCGGTGCCGGCCGCGGACGCGATCCCGCGGATGACAGGTCGCCCGTCGATCCCCCGTCTTGCGTGGGCTCTCGCGCGCCCGGGGGCGGTGAGCCCCGCCACTGTCGTGCTGCCGATCGTCGCATTCGCCGTCATGACCGCGCTCCTGCTGACCGTCGTCGGGGGCGCGCTCATGTTCTGGAGCTGGACGGGTCGCGATGCGAGCGTCTACCAGGTCATGGCCTGGATCGCGCTGTCGCTGCTGGTGGTGCCCATCATGGCGCTCGGCGGCGCCGCTGCTCGTCTTGCCACCCGCCGTCGTGACGACCGCCTGGCGACCTTGCGCCTCCTCGGCGCGACGACGCTGACCATCACGCTCATGACCGTCCTCGAGTCGACAGCCCTCGCTGTCATCGGTTCGGTCATCGGCGTGGTCGTGTACGTCGTCGACATGCCGCTCATCGGTCTGATCCCGTTCCACGGCCGGCCGATCGGACCGGTGGCGATCTGGGCGGGACCCGCGGTGACAGCCGAGATGGTGGCGGGCGTAGCTGCACTCGCCATCGTGAGCTCGGTCGTCGGCTTGCGCCAGGTGATCGTGACCCCGTTGGGCGTGCGCATGAAGCAGCGGCCGCCGCGCATCTCCAGGCTCCGGCTGTTCGTGGGCTCCCTGCTCATCGTCGGCGCGTTCCTGGCGGTCACGCACCACGACGACTTCTCCCGCATCGTCTCCGTGGCGGTCATCGCCGTGGCGTTCAGCGTGGCGATCGCCGCATTCAACATCAGTGGCCCGTTCGTCCTGTCGGTGTTCGCGCGGCGCAAGGTCCGCTCGGCGAAGAAGGCCGCTCACCTCCTGTCCGCGCGCGGAATCCTCGAGTCGCCGAAGTCGTCGTGGCGCCTCGTCAGCGGTGTCGCGATGACGAGCTTCACGGCCGTCGTCATGGGCTCCGGTGCCGCGCTCACCATGCAAGGCGAGAGTGGTGCCCCCTCCGACTACCTGACGATGGACATCCGCACGGGCCTCCTGATCACGCTCGTCGCGTCGTTCCTCATGGTCGCGTCATCCGCGGGCGTGAGCCAAGCTGCCGCTGTGCTGGAGAGGCGGGACCTCTACGTGAGCCTCGATCGCATCGGGATGCCGGTGTCGGAGATGGACCGAGCACGTGTGCGCTCCGTGATGCAGCCTCTCGTCTTCGTGTCGCTGACGTCCGCTGCCGTGGGCGCCCTCTTCATCTCCCCGTTCGCAGGGCTGGCCTTGGCAGGGGGAGGCATCGATCCGACCGCCTTGATCCGTGACGCAGTGCTCGTGACCGGGTCGTGCATCGTGTCCGGCATCGTGCTCGTCCGCCTCGCCCTCCTCGCGACGCGACCGATCCTGGTGAACGTGCTGGCGCACCCGGAGCGCTCGCTCGGATGACCTCGGTAGGGGATCCTGCGCGCTTCACCGAGCGACGTCGATCACGGGGGTGGAGGGGCGCCGCCTCTCCTCAGACGACGAGCGGGCCGCCGTACCGCAGCCGGGGTGCGGGATGGCCGAGGAACATCGCGAAGCGCTGAAGTCGACGTGAGGGCGAGCTGCAGGTGGTCTCCTCCAGGGCTGTGCCGGACATGACGACCTTGTGCACCGCGATGCCGCGCTCCTCCACGAGGGGGATGTCGAACACCGACATCCCCTGGGCCTCGGCGTCGATCAACAGCTGGCGGAGCTCGTGCCTCTCATGCAGGCCGAGATCTGCCACGCCGACCTCCGGCCCATCGTGCATGTCGGGGAACAGGCCCGGCAGCGCGTCGACCGCTGAACCCGTGAACCAGAGGTTGCGCATGTCCGTGTCCCTGGGTGCTATCGCGACGCGGGCGTCGAGCGAGTGGAGCATCGACATGCACTCGAGGAACGCATCACGCACGCTCGCGGAGAGGGTCGAGGCGAAAGCCGAGCCGAACGAGGCGCGTGCGCGGTGCGAGGCGCCGCAGACCATGGCCACCGTGACGACCGGGGCGTCGAACGGGTTGTCCAGCAGGGTGACCGAGAACCGGGCGTCGACGGCGGACATCGCGTCGCGCACATCCTCGGGTACGAGCGCCCATCCGAGCGGGGTGGGCAGCGCCTCCGTCCGTGCGTAGTACTGGAACGCATCGCGCTCCACGACCTCGCGTAGGCCCAGGTGGAAGGCCTCGACGGCGGATGCGCGACACGCTGCACCGCCTGCGTCGGAGGGGGCGATCTGCGACGCGCGACGAGGATCATGGCGATGGATCGCCAGGGCAGCGGGGACGTAGACGGAGCGGCCCTCGAGGATGTCGACGGCAGGCATCCACTCCCGGGAGAGGGCCATGGAATGGGGCATCCCGAGCGGAGCGTCGACATGTGCGAGGCCGAACACGCGCTCGACATCGACCGCCCCCTCGAGCTCGAGGGCGGACGCCTCCACGACGAGCGGATGCGTGCCCTGTCCCAGGGTGTACCGCTCGAGCGCGGCACCCAGACAGCTGGCGAGGGCCTCGGCGTCGGTGGCCCCCTTCCCGCGCGCCATACCCGCCAGGTCGGGGTCGAAGGCATCGCGGATGGGCGCTGTCGCCAGTGATACGCCGCGAGACCGACGAGCTGTCGTCGGGTTGCCGGCGATCGACGCGAACCCGAACGCCCACCTCATGCGCGACACGAAGGAGGCGGCTCGGGAAGCGCGGTCATCGTCCGATGACTCAAGGCCACCGGTCGTCTCCATAGTGACCATGGAGGCGAACGTCGGCGGGACCACGGGCCGCCCGCGGCCGGAGCAGTTCGGGCATCCCGCCACGGGGCGGATGCAGGACCAGTCCTGGCTGGCGTAGGCATCGGTGACCGCCATGGAGAGGTCATGCAGGTTGTGGAACGCCTGCACGATCTCGCGGGCTCCGGAGTCGTGGGGGCCGGGAGCCGCTCCTGTCCCGTAGTGGTGCTCGAGGAAGGCGGGAATGGTCGATAGGCAGCGTGTGCACGCATCGCGCTCGTCGGTCCGCAGCAGCGCCCAGGTGACGTGGCCCGATCCGAACAGGCACGCGCGTGCGTGCATCTCATCGAGGGAAGCTGACGCGACGACGAAGATGTGCCGTTCCGCAGGCAGGAGCCCGAGCTCGATGCAGATCTCGACGTACGCCCGGTACGGGTCTCTGGGGGCCACTGTGTCCTCGTGCTCGTGTCTGTCATGGGTCCGGATCGTCGGGCACCGACCTCTCTGACGGATCGATGGCCATCCCCGGACGAGACAGCCCTCGACCAGTGAGGGCTGTCGGCGCTCAGCCGCGGCGACGTGCAGTCGGCGTGGCTCGTCCCTGTTCCCGGTCCCGAGCGAGCAGGGGGTCGGCGATCCGACCACGGCCGCCGACGGGCAACCCGTTCTCGCGCAGCCAGGCGTGCGCGTCTGCGCGTTCTCGGGTCTGGACGGTCGTCCGATCGGCGTGCCGCGATGGTCTCGACGGTGTTCGGCGAGCGGCGTCCAGGTACGGCTCGAACGCCTGTCGGAGCTCTGCAGCGTGCGTGATGCTCAGATCGATCTCGAACAGCAGGCCGTCGATGCCGAACCGCACGGTCTCGCCGGGATTGAGGTCGTCCAACATCGAACCGTCGATGTCGTCGAAGGTGTGGGACATGTCGTTCGTCGCCATTCAGGGCTCCTGGTTCGTTGCGTGGGGGGCCGCGCGGCCGCAGGGCGCGTCCTCCATCGGCGGCGGCGATGCGTCCCTGCTCGTGCGGGCGCGGATCCGCATCATTGGGACATGCGACGCCAGACCGCTTGGGCGTCCGCGAGGTGCTGGCCGTTCTCCGGGAGGCGCAGCCACTCCGTGTAGGTGTGGTCCCTGCCCAGACGACACCGGCACGTGAGAGCCACCGCTTGGCCGGTGGCGGTCGTGTGCGTCTCCTGGTGGCGCCGACCGGTGAGCGTGGTGATCGCACCGTCCGGGGAGTCACCTCCTGCGAGCGGACGACCGTCCGGAGCCTGGACGCTCCGTGCCCGCCAGCGGGCGGTCATCCGTGCCTCGCCCTGAGCAGGAGGCAGCCGACGATGAACGACAGCGTCGATGCTCCGAGCAGGCAGGTGCTGCAGGCGTCGCCGACGTATGCCGACACCACTGACCCGACTCCCAGAGCCAAGGAGAACTGCAGGAGGACCAAGCCCGCGTTAGCGCGCATGACGGCCGACGATGGTTCGGAATGCGCGGATCACGCGTATGAATCTCCCGCGGAGGCCCCCGTGGTCGCGCGCACGATACTGCGTCTGCGCATCACGCATGCGCCGCCGGCGCATGCGATCCATCTCTCGGATCGCCTCGGGGACGAACGCGATGTAGACCTCGCTGGCCCCGGCGCGGCGACGGCGATACCAGTGGTAGGCCTTCGTGCGGTGCCGTTTCCGGTGGGGTGTGCGGCCGATGGGCATGCGGGTCCTTCTCTCATCCGCGCGTCGGGTCACGTGATCAGCTCGTTCCCCAATGGGGATCGGGGCACGAGATGCATGCGACTCGGTGGTGCGAGAAGAAGGATGGCGGTGCCGGACCAGGAGGAGCGGAGGAGCGGAATCCCCAGCACGCGAGCACTCTACGGCCGCGTGGCGAGGATCAGGGAAGGGAGTCCGAGAAATCGTCCTGCACATCACCCCGGGCAGCACAAAACTCTAGATCAGTACTACTGATCTAGTACGAGGTCGGTTTTGGAGTATGACCCCGACGTATCATCGCTCCTGACCGGAGCATATGCGGAATGTCACCACTTTGGGGGGCGTCCGTTGGGGAATTCGACTCACCGCAGGGTGAGATCGACGTGATCAACCGCTCAATCCATGCCTATTCGCTAGGTGAAGGAACGGGCGGGATATGTACTGGCCGGGCCACGTCGATGTCTCTGGGGACCGTCGACATGTCAGCCGCCACCCACAGCAGAAGGACATCTGACATGAGATCAACCGGCTCCACCACCCACCCTCGCAGCCCTCAGGGGTCTAAGCGGTGGCTCCGACTGGATGCGACCACCAAGCAGAGTCGCTTCTCCGCCGCGGTGCTCGCCATCGCTTTGATCACCTCGTCTCTGACTCTGGGATCGGGCCTGTTCGGGCCAGCTCCGGCGGCACAGGCTGCCGCGGGCAACCCGGGTGTCCCCAGCGCCCCGACGACCCTGTACACGGAGGACTTCGAGAACGCCGCGACGGCGACGGCCATCCCTTTGACGTCGTACACGGGTGCGACCGGGACGACGTACAACTCGGACGGTCTCTATGGGGATCAAGGTGAGTGCAATGGGCTGGTACTGAATCCCAACTCGGCGTTCGCTGGCAACCAGTGCGTGAACGGCCCCAACAGCGTCAACAACAAAGCGACCCTGAAGAACATGGTAGGGGCCCTTGGCGCGCTCAATGGCACGGGAGCGGCGAACGATGCTGTCTCGGCGATGACAGCGTCACAGAATGTGCCGCCGAACACCGTGGAATTCAGGACCACGAAGCAAATCGCCTTGCCCGCCGCGAACGGCCGCTTCATCACGCTGGGGGTAAGCGTCGCCGCGGCGTGTGGTGACGGCGGAGCCGACTTCAACCAACCTCGTCTGGCCTTCAACTTCGTAGACAGCGCGGGACGCGAGACGTCCGCGACGAACAATCCTGTCAATCCGTGTGGCGGGGCCACGCAGGGGATTCTCGCGAAGGCGCTCGTGTCGGACAAGGGAATTCTTTTCAGCGGCTCGTCTGTCGGAATCAACATGCGAAACGTCGATGGCGGGGGAAACCGTGGTAACGACCATGCATTCGACGACATCAAGATCCTCGACGTGACGCCGCAGCTGGACAAGTCGTTCAGCCCGGCCAGCGCGAGGACGGGGGGCAATTCGACGCTCACCTTCACCATCACCAACACGAGCGAGCTCGGGCAGAAGAACGGTTGGTCCTTCACCGACGCCCTCTCGTCGGGGCTCACGATCAGCAACCCTTCCGCCGCGACAACGACCTGTGCATCAGGCGTAGTGACCGCCCCGGCGGGTGGCACCAGCGTCGCCGTCACCGGCAACCTCAATGCGGGGCAGACCTCCTGCACCGTCTCCGTCAACGTGACCTCGAACACGGCCGGCACCTACACGAACGGCCCGCAGAACGTCACGACGACCGGCCTCAACCCTCCTGGCACCTCCACCGTCACGTTCAGCAACCCGAGCGTCGGCGTCATCAAGCGCGCCGGCACCCCGGTGGATGTCAACGGCAACGGCGTCACCGACGCGGGTGACACCATCCAGTACACCTTCGACGTCACGAACACGGGAGACGTCCCCCTGTCGAACGTCTCCGTCACGGATGCGAAGGCCGGCACGGTCACCTGCCCCTCCGGGACACTCGCCCCGCAGGCGACGGTGACCTGCAGCGCCGCCGCGCCGTACACGATCACGACCGCCGACCAGAACGCGGGCGCGGTGAACAACACGGCGACCGCTTCGGGGACGCCGCCGAACTCCACGACCCCGGTCACCTCGACGCCGTCCACCACGAGCACTCCCGTGACGACTCCCGTGCAGTCCCTGACGCTGGACAAGACCGCGACGCCTTCCGACGCCGCGTCGTTCACCGTGGGACGGCAGATCACCTACTCGTTCCTGGTGACCAACACGGGCAACGTGGCGCTGAACGACGTCAGCATCGATGAGACCTCCTTCACCGGTTCTGGCACGCTCTCCAACGCGACCTGCCCCGCGACGACCCTCGCGGCCGGAGCCTCGACCACCTGCACCGCCACCTACACGGTGACGCAGGCGGACGTGGATGCCGGCGGCGTGACCAACACGGCGGTCGCGAACGGCACCCCTCAGGGGAGCACCACGCCGATCCCGTCCAACCCCGACACCGTGGTGCTGCCGGGCCTGAGCACGCCGTCCATCACCCTGCAGAAGACGGCCTCGCCGACGACGATCAGCGCCGCGGGCGATGTGGTGACCTACTCGTTCGCCGCCACGAACAACGGCAACGTCACGCTGACGAACGTCACGATCGATGAGACCCAGTTCAGCGGCACCGGCACCGCGCCGGTCATCACGTGCCCGTCGGGTGCCGCGTCGCTCGCTCCGGGCGCGTCGGTCACCTGCACGGCGACCTACACCGCCACGCAGGCGGATGTCGACGCCGGGCAGATCACGAACACGGCCACCGCGACCGGCACCCCGCCGCGCGGCCCGGCCGTCACGTCCGACCCCTCGCAGGCAGTCGTCACGGCCGACCCGAACCCGTCCGTCGCGGTCGTGAAGTCGGCGAACCCGAGCTCGATCATGAACGCGGGCGAGACGGTCGACTACTCGTTCGTCGTCACGAACACGGGCAACGTCACGCTGACGAACGCGTCCGTGTCCGAGACCCAGTTCAGCGGCACGGGTACGGCTCCTGTGGTGTCCTGCCCTGATGCGGCCGCGTCGCTCGCTCCGGGCGCGTCTGTGACGTGCACGGCGTCGTATGTGGCGACGCAGGCGGATGTGGATGCGGGTTCGATCACGAACACGGCGACGGCGACGGGGACTCCTCCGAGTGGTGATCCGGTGACGTCGGATCCGTCGTCTGCTGTGGTGACCGCTGGTGCGGCTCCGGGTCTGACGATGGTGAAGTCGGCTAACCCGACGGCGGTGTCGAAGGTGGGTGACACGATCACGTATTCGTTCTTGTTCACGAATACGGGTAACACGACGTTGACGAACATCACGGTGAATGAGACGGCGTTCTCGGGAACGGGTACTCCGTCGGCTGTGGCTTATCCGACGCGTACGTTGGCGCCGGGTGAGTCGACGACGGCGACGGCGACGTATGTGGTGACGCAGGCGGATGTCGATGCGGGCAAGGTCGATAACTCGGCGACGGGTGCGGGGACTCCTCCGGGGGATACTCCGGTGGTGGTGACGCCTCCGTCGGATGTGACGGTCCCGATCGATCCGGCTCCGGGTCTGACGATGGTGAAGTCCGCTAACCCGACCACGGTGTCGAAGGTGGGTGATACGATCACGTATTCGTTCTTGTTCACGAATACGGGTAACACGACGTTGACGAACATCACGGTGAACGAGACGGAGTT
>NZ_JADKRR010000006.1 GCF_015351105.1 Clavibacter sp. VKM Ac-2872
CACGGGCGGGGCGATGGCCCGCGCACGCCGGACGTAGGGCTCCGGCCGGTCGGACAGGGCGGTCCCGCCGCGCGGCGCACCACCGATCCTCCAAACGGCGACGCTGACCGAGGGAGTGCACGGCTTCGACGCTGGCAGGAGCTAGGCGGCCTCGCCGAGGTACTGCCATCGTGCTTCGGGGTTGAGGGCGCCGTCGAGGACGAGCGCTAGAGCTGCACGATGGTCGGCACGTGTAGCCGTCCGGGGGTAGCGGGGCCAGACGCGCTCGCCAGCGGTGGGTGCTGCGAAGAGGGGCCGGCTCGACACGGTGGGGCGTCGGGGGCGGGCTCGGGGAGTGGTGTGCATCGTCGTGAGCTCGGCGTTCCACCAGGCCCAGACCTCCCGCTCGGCTTGGTACCGCTGTGCGCGGTCGACGAGGATCCCGGCGACGTCGACCGCACGCGCCGCGGCGTCCCGGAGGTCGCGGGCGGCTCGGGCCCATCCGTCTCTGTGGGTCTTGATGAGGCGGTGCTGGCGGAGCCGGCTGAGGATCGTCGCGGTGTGGCGCCTGCTCACGCCGAGGATGCGGGCAGCGCTGTCGCGGGTGAGGGCGGTGTGCTGGCCGAGTGTGGCGTAGAGCCTGCCGGCGAGGTGTCCAAGGCCGGGGCGGGTGAACAGATCGTGTCGCTGGTCGACGAGCTCGTGCTCGAGGAGAGCGACGAGCTCGGCGCGATGCGCGAAGAGTTCGGTCGGGGGGCGGGGGTTATCGATTGGTTGTGACCCAACTGCACCGTGAGCTGTGGAAACTCGCCAGGTCACCCGCCATTCGGCGGCGTTGCCGGCGTCGGCCGCGGTGACGCGGGCAACGAATCCGGCCTCCTGGAGGGCTTGGAGGGACCGCTGCGCGGTGCTGCGGCCAAGGCCCGCCATGAGGGCGAGATCCCGGATCGAGGCCGCGACGGTCCGCTTCCCGGTCTGCAGCGTGAGGTAGGTGAGCGCGGTGAGGATCGAGCGCCGAGAGGCGTCGGCCTCGCTGCGGCCCCACCGGCCGGGGGTGACCCGGAAGGACGTGAGGATGGCGTCGACGTCCGCGACGATCGCGTGGAGCTCCGTGAGGTCCTGAGGCTCGCGGCGGGCCGGGAGCGGCCGCTGTACGGCCGCGTACTGCTGGGCCTTGGTCCATTGCCGCTCCAGGCGCTCGCGCGCCTCGGAGGCGCTGCGGGTACGGCGGCCGCCGCGGCCGGTGTTCTTGGTCCGGTAGTGCTCCATGCCCGGCGCCGTCCGGGCGGCGTGCTCGACGTCGCCGAGGGTCCAGCCGGCGTTGGCGGCCGCGAGGAGGCACATGAAGCCCGTCCACGACGGGTTCCCGCCGCCGTCGATCGTGGCCATGTGCGCCGCGCCCGCACGGCTCAGCTCCCGGTGCGTCCGGTGGCGGACGTCGACGCGCCCGGACGGGGCGCTGTCGGCCGCGCGCGGCGCCGGCGCCCGCTCGAGGAGAAGCGCGGTGAGCGCGTCCAGGTCGGCCGGCGTCGTCGACGGCGCCAGGAGCACGTCGACGTCGCCGGCGAGGATCGTCGACGACGAGCCGTCGCGGTGCGGGGACAGCGGGGGACGGGCGGCGCCCTCGGCCGGGTTGCGGAGCATCCCGTGGTCGAGCGTGCGGAAGCACGCGTGAGCGGCAGCCGCGAGGGCGCCGACGTGGGCGGCGTCGGCGCCGCCGTCGACGGCCACCCAGACGTGGCGGCCGCCGGCGGCAGAGGAGCGGCAGAGTACGTGTGCGATCGCGAGCTCGTCGAGCGTGCGCGAGAGCACGGCCGCCTGGTCCTGCGCCTGCTCCATCAGCTCCGCGACGACGCCCGTGCTGTCCTTGCCGTCGAAGTCGAAGCACAGCAGCCGGAACCGGCCGGCGGGATCCGCCAGGCGGATCGCCCACGGCGTCGACGGCGCCAAGGGGCCGAGCCGGTGCAGGCGCGGGTAGCTGTTGCCGTCCAGGCGGCCGTAGGCGTCATGGACCATCGCCCGCACCTGGTCGCGCGGGCTCAGGCGGCGCGTGAGGTCCCACGCAGCCGCGAATTCGGCGTGCGCAGGTGCATTTGGCGCGTCGTGCGCTATGCTCCTGGGCATAGAGAAGCCTCCCGTGAGGGCCGGTGGAACTTGATTAGCTCGAACCTCAGTGCTGGCAGGCGAGGAGGGTTTGAGCTACGAAACTTGCAGGAGCCCGTCGCGCAAGCGGCGGGCTCCTTCGTTTAAGCGACGTCTGCGATCGGCAGCTCCTCGTAGGTGGAGTGGGAGACCGGCTTGGGGGCCAGGTCAGGCATCTGGACGTCGCGCGCGATGAGCGCGGCGATGTAGTCACTCATCGACGGATAGCCGAGCTCGACCCTGCGCTTCTGGGCTGCCTTCGTGACAGGCAGGAGTGGTCGCGTGCCGAGGAGAAGGCGCTCTCCCTTGCTTGGGTTTGACATGAGGCGATCCTCTCGTGGCGCTGTTACAGGTTGGGGGACGCGGTGCGGTGTGTCGGCATGTTGATCGCTTACCGATCCAACGCTAGCCCACGTATGGGGTTGGCCGGGGATTTCGTCGTCACGCGCGGATCAAGGCGTCAGTGAGCGACCGCCTCGCGTGCAGAGATGTCAGTACGGGCATACTCGCCGCTCGGTCGACGCATCAGGACGCCATAGGCGGTCAGCGTGCGGATGACACGAGCGAGGCGCATTACGTCGACGCCCGTCCGGCGCTCCAGGTCGCTGAGCGCCAGGGGCCCGCAGTCGAGAGCGCGCATGGTCTCGACGCCCTCGACGGTATTGAGTGCCAGTTGCAGATCGATACAGGAGCGCTCAGCCATAGTGATCCCCTCGTGCAGTTGAGGCCGTTCCCAGCAGGCTCCCGAGATCAGGTAGTCTGGCAAGACGGTTACGTTTGGCAAGACCGTAACAGACAGCCACCGACTCTTCGACCCTCTGGAGATGACATGCCGCTCGCCCCCCAGGCCCTTCCTGGAGCCCTCACGCGATCGCTCGGACGCGTCCTCCGCGGACGCATGGTCGACCGCGCAGTCTCGCTCGCTGAGGCGGCACGAGCAGTCGACGTCTCCGAGGGACAGCTCTCTCGCATGCTGCACGGGAAGCGCCGGATGGACGTCGAGCAACTGGACGTCCTATGCCGGTTCCTCGAGGTCGATGCGGTCGAGACGCTGCGCGCCGCGAAGACCGGAACGCTGACAGCAGCCGAGACCGCGCCGGCAGCCGGGGTCGAGGCCCACGACGACCCGCGAGAGCTCGCCCGGCGCATTCGGGCGATCTCTCGCCTACGCCGGGAAGGGGGCTACGGCACCGTGGCGACGGCGGCCGCGCGCGTTGGCATCGAGCTGTCGCAGAACGAGTGGCACGACCTCCTCGACGGCGAAGTGGGCGCCCTCCCGTCTCACGAGCTGCTCGGCGCGATCAGCTCCGCTCTCGGCGTGCCCCGTGACTACCTGACGTCCGGAGACCAGGAGTTCGCCGCACGGGTAGAGGCTGAGGAGGAGCTAGCGCACGCCATGCGCACGTCTGGGACGCTACGGATCGCGGCTCGCAACCTGTCGAGCCTCAGCCCCGATGAGATCCTGGCCATTGCCAAGCTCGTCCGGGACAGTGATCCAGGAGGGAATCACGAGTGAGCATCCGGCCGGCCGAAGATGAGTACAACGGCGAACCGTTCAACGTCACGGCGGCCGTCTCGACCATGATCGACCGGCTCGCCCTTGAGCCGGGCATGTCAATTAAGGAAGTCGTCGATAGCGTCTCGGCAATCTACCGAAAGCCCATCGTTCTGCATGCCGTGTCAGACACCCGACTCCGGCAGCTCACGGGCCTTTTCCGCGACACCCCGAGCCGCGGATATGTCTCGTTCCGGCTATCCGACCCTCTGTCCTATCAGCTCCACTGCATCTGCCACGAGCTCGGGCATGCAGCCTTCCAGCACGAGGACTGTGACGTCCTGCGGGGAACGGGTATCGACTTGACTGACGGCGGCACGCTGGGGGAGCGAGTCATCGGCGCCCGCGGGCGTGGGCTCACCCGCAGCGTCTCCGAGCTCGTCGCCGAAGAGTTCGCTTACCGACTCATGACGCACCTTCTTGGTGCTGAGCTAGAAACCGAGGAGGACGTCTTCGGATGATGGGCTCAATCCCCGACGAAGCCCTGGTGTGGGTGAAGCTCGCGATCATCGCGTCGCTCGCGATCTGCGCCGCGCTCCTCGTAGGCCGGGCGTTCGGGTCGAGCCAGGATCCGGCCCGCCGGCCGGCCTGGATCGCGTCGCTCTTCGGCCTGATCGGCATGCTGACGCTCGGGGTGCTGTTTCCGCTGCGATGGGTCGACGCCGTTCTCGGTGGGGCCAACTTCTGGAACCTCGCACAGGCCCTATGCGCGACCATCGCCTTCTGGTTCTTCTACCAGGCGACCCGTCTGGGAGCGGGCCAGCCCCGCCGAGCGCGCCCCTGGTGGGTCGCGCTGTGCGCCGTACTCATCAGTGAGGCGGTATTCTTCGCGTTCATCCAGGACCGCGGCACGACATCGGAGACATTCGTCCGCGATCACATCACAGACCCCGCGTGCTACGCGTATCTCATGCTCTACATCGTGACGCTCGGAATACTGTCGGGTCGCTCCGCGGCGATCCGGGCAAAGAAACTGCGCGGCGTATCCGCGGTGTTCTTCGCCGGATTCGCGCTCGTTGCGATCGCAGCCGCAACGCATGTCGTGTACCTGACCGATGCGCATTTCGAGCTGGGGGATGCCGCACAGAACGAGGACCTGCGCGGCCTGTTCTACGTGATCTTCGGCCCCGGCGTGCTGCTCTTGATGGCCGCATTCGCGATCGTCTTCATCCAGCGGCAGCGGAAGGTCTTGCAGCCCGTGTGGCGCGTGCGCGCGCTCCGCCTTGCGCTCATCCGTCGGAAAGTGACCGACGTGCCGCTGACGCTCTCCGGTGCCGTGGGTGCCGTCGTCGGCGCCGAGCCACGTGCGCGGGTCTACTCGGAGTCGACCAGCCTCTACGACGCCACGAACGAGGAGAACGCGCTGCTGACGTCGAGCGAGCGGCGGCTCCTCGAACGCACCAACTCCGGGATCCTGCGGCACCTCGGCGTCGAGGACGAGCTCCGCGCCATCGCCGAGGTCGTCCGGTGACGGCGCTGTCGACGGCCGCATGGGGTATCAGCCTCGCGGCTGGCGCTGCGCTCGGCGCGGGCGCTCTCGCTGCCGATGTGGCGCTCATGCGGAGGCTCGTCCTCCGCGGGCGCACGAAGGTCATTCCCGTCACGGTCGACATCGCGCGGCACTCGATCCGGGTGCCTGCGACGGACGCAACGCGGATGCCGGGGGAGTACGGCGTCTGGGTGAACGGGTCCCGCGGGCACCTACGCGTCGGGGACGTGCTCGTCGATCGGTCCGACGTCGTGGAACGGCGCATCCTGGAGTCGTACGGCGATCTCTGTGACATCACGGAGGGTCGCTGGACGGGGCACACGTTCGCGCACGCCGCGTCGACGGGGTTGAGCTTCCGGGAGGTCGACGTCGCCGTGGAAGACGGCAAGCGGCCGGCTTGGGTGCTTCCCGCCGGTGACGGGCGCCGGTGGGCGTTGCACCTCCACGGCATCAAGTCGTCGCGCGCATCCGCGCTGCGGTCTGTGCCGATCGCCGCCGAGCTCGCGATGACCTCGCTCGTGCCGGCGTTCTACGGCGATGTCGACGGCGACGCGGCCGCTGGCGCCGCCGCTCGGGGATCCACGCTGGGCATCCGCGAGGCGCGGGACGTGGATGCTGCCATCGCGTTCGCGGTCGAGAGCGGAGCGGAAGAGATCGTCCTCTTCGGCTGGTCGATGGGTGCGACGATCGCGCTCCTGCTGGCCGAGTCGTCGAGGTTCCGCGACCGCATCACGCAGCTCGTCCTCATCGGGCCTGCGGTGAGCTGGCGGTCGTCGATTGCACGCGGCATCGCGGCGGCCCGGCTGCCGGCGTGGGTGGGTCCGCCCTTGTACCGGTCCCTCGAAACGCGTGGGCTGAGCAAGCTCGCACGGATGGAGGAGCCCACGTCGTTCGAGCGACTGGACTGGCTACGCGCGGACCGGCCGGTACCCGTCCCGACGCTCGTCCTACACTCCGCCGGCGACACGGACAACGAGCTCGGAGAGAGTCACGAGCTCGCGCGCTTGAACCCGTCAACGGTGGACGTCTGCGAGTTCCCGCCGGTCCCTCACCTCATGGAGTGGAACGCGCATCGGGAGCTGTTCGAGCGCGTCGTACGCGACCGCCTCAGGCCGTAGCGTCCGCGCCGTGCTCGGCCCGCAGCTCGCGGAGACGCTGCTCCGCGAGGTCACGCAACGTCTTGTTGTCGGCGGCGTCGCGCAAGGCCAGCTCGAGCTGCTGCTCCATGGTCCGCGGCCGCGAGGGGTTCGTGTAGTTGTGCCAGGCGAGGTCCAGCTCCCACCCGCGGTAGTGGTTGCGCGAATACATGCCGTTCTGCTGTCGAGTTGCTCCGTCTCCGACCTGGGCGTCGCGACCGTACTCGACCGTGATGACGCCGTAGTCCTCCAACTCCTTGAGGAGCCGGCCGAGCGAACCGTAGGGAATGCCGGTCTCTCGGGCGATGAGCCCGCGGGTGGCGCCGGTCACAGTGTCGAGGTAGCGCAGCACTTCGGCGCGCGAACGATTGCCGTTCACCAGGATTGCTATCTCGACGTCCACGGGCCTCGGTTCCGGGGTTGGCCACTCGACTCTTGGAGACATGCGCTCCATTTTCCTTGCTGGAGGCCCCAAGAGTCGCCGCGACACCTCCTGCTTAATCAGCCCTGCGCACTTTCCGATGACTGACCAAGCGTCGGTGAGTCTATTATGCACACTTCTTCACTCGCTAAGGATGTGCTTGTGAGTCGGTTACCGATACACTAGATATCGCAGTAACACCACTTGAGAGGAGTCCTGATGACCGATCCAGGTCAAGGCAAAGCCCCGTCTACGCCGCTGGCACCGCCCGAGGCATCCGAGGCACCCGAGGCACCCGAGGAGATCGTCTTCGGTCGCGCGCCCGCGCACGCTGAGGGAGAGGCAGACCGGGCCACCACGGGATTCCGTGGGGTTCTGTCGAGCCTCGGCATCCCCATGAAGCCGAGCGCCGCAGAAGCAGCCGCGAGACAGCGAGTCGCGGCGCTCGAGGAGAACCAGACGACCATCCGACAGGCCACGTGGACGCGTGCCGTCTCTGTACTCGTCGCAAATCCCAAGGGCGGCGCCGGCAAGACCCCGACCTCGCTGTGCCTGGCTGGCGTCCTCGCGTCACTACGCGGGAACGTGGTCATCGTCGAGGTCTCGGACGACCCCGGCAAGCTCCTGTTCCGCGCCGAGCACGAGCGCACCCCCGCTCTGGGTCTCGGCGAGCTCGTGCGCGACGTCGACCAGATCACCACCGCGGGCCAGCTCGCGGGCTATACGGCGCCCCAGACGACGCGAGCACACGTCATCGGGACCCCGGGCCGGCGGGCCCCCCTGGATGGCGAGGCCGTGCGTCGCGTCGTGGCGAAGCTCGACGATTTCTACAGCGTCCGCGTCATGGACTCCGGCAACCAGTACACCTCGAGCGCGTTCGTGGCCGCGTTGAAGGCCACCGACGTGCTGGTCATCCCCATCACCGCCGGGGGAGACGCCGCCACCGATGCTCGACTCCTGCTCGACGAGCTGCGCGACATGGGCGGGCACGCCGCCAACCTCGCCCGGCATGCCGTCGTGGTCCGTCTGATCGACGGACGGACCGAGCATGGACACGTTCTCGCGGACATCGAACGGATGCTCGACCTGTACGCGATCGAACACCGCCTGACGATCCCGTACGACCAGCACATCGCAGATCGGCAGCAGATCACGTTCGACCTCCTCGAGCGCGACACGCAAGAGGCTTTCACGGCCCTCGGCGCGGTCGTGGTCCGACAGCTCCAACGCGCGGTCGCGCCGGTCCTCAGCATGCGCCCGCGCGGACCTCACCGTGCCGCCGCGACGGCCCCTCGAGCGAAGCCGGCCGAGCCGCCATACCCGGAGCCGGCGGCACCGCCCGTGTCCGCCCGCTCGGCCGCCGCACCAGCTCTCGCCGCGCTTCCCGCATCTTCCCAGGGGGTAGATGAACACGAGGACAACAGCCTCTCGGCCATCTTCACCTCCGCGGCCGCCTCATCATCCTTCGCGGAGGGCACCGCACCACTCACTACTCCGCTGGATGGATCCGCGGACACCGGAAAGGTCACCTCATGAACGACATCATCACCGCAGCGGGCGACTGCGCCGCCGATAACATCATGTGTGGCGTCAAGCCGAACTTTGACTGGCTCGGCCCCGACTTTCGCAACCTCACCGTGATCGCTCTCGGCGGATTCATGGGCCTCGCTCTGTTTGCCCTCGCCTTCTTGCTCATCAAAGCTATTCTTGGTCTACGAAACGCTAAACGAACCAAGAAGCCCCAGGAAGCCGAAGACGCGCGAAACGTCATCATCGGCACTTCGGCCGCGATCATCGGGGTCATAGTGTTGCCTATCCTGTTCGGTGCTCTCGTCACGATTCCCACAAAATGAGACGCGCTCCTCGACGGTCAGGCCGCATGGGCTGGTGGGCGATCGGCACGATCGCGACCCTGCTTATCGTCGGCTCCATTGTGGCGACCCTCGCCCTCCGCGGCGGACCAGAGTCCATCTCGTCCCCCACCCCTTCTAGCACGCCGACGGGCGAGGCATCGGTCTCTGACACTGCAATGGGTGCAAACGGTTGTCTCGCCGGACCCGGCATCACAGCAGAGCAGCTCAGGCAGATCCGTGCCAAGAAAGACTTCACTCCGAATGGAGCCGTCGAGTTCCTCGGGGCACTGGTCCAATTTTACACCGCGGCCGACCCTAATTATCGGTCCGGAGTTGAACAGGTGACAGCGGAAATGACTACCGGCACCGCGCAAGCGGATTTCGCTTCGATCACTTCGAGCATCGCTCCTGACGATGGGAACACGCACGCCTCGTTCCTCGGCGAGGGTTACTACAAGGTGGTAGCTGCGACAGCACAGGAGGTAACGGTGGATATCACCGCGGAGCAGCTTCGCAATGGTTCACCCATTCCCGGCGACACGCACGGCACCGTATACGGCGGCGAACGCTACACGGTCACGCCGGCAGCGGACGGGTGGGTCCTCACCTCCACGGGGACACCGGACCAATCCGTGCAGCAGATGATCGAAACCGGGCAGCGATTCCAAGGAGGTTGCTGATGGCTGAGTGCATTCCCGCGCTTAAGAGCGTGTGTGATGTTGGCGATGCGATTGGCAAAGCCACGCAGCTTGAGTTCAACGCCGGCACGGGCCTCGTCAAGGGCACAGTGCAGGCAATTGCGTTCAGTCAGGACCCCCTGGGGTGGCTGGTCCAGAAGATGCAGGAGGGCATCCATGGAATCGGCGCAGTTATGATCCCCTACGCACTCAAAGTCCTGGAACCCGATTACTCGCTTGAATGGTGGCGCGACTCGTACGCGATTTCATTCGGTGTTGCGATTCTCATACTCGCATTCATTCTGATCGCCGTCACCGTCCGACGCGTTCGGGGTGATATAGGCCCCAAGGCTATTGTTCAATCTTTTTTCTATGCCGTGCCTGCATTCATAATCTTTGCATTCGCTGGACCCATCTTGGGGGCTGCTGTCACCAAGTTCTTCGTGGGCTTGTCTTCAGCGCTGGCAGTTAACTTGCTCGATACCACGACAGGGGACTTCTATACGTCGCTGGCGGATCGAGCGAGTTCGGGTGACGCTGCGAAGCTCGTGGGCAGCGCAATGATTTCGATGCTGGTGCTGTCAATTCTGTTCCTCGCGTTGATTGGGGTTTTCTTCATCCTCGTGGTGCAGGTGGCCACGCAGTATCTCATTGGTGCGCTTATTCCTCTGGGGCTGGTGTGGATGGCACATCCCGACACCCGGCATAACGCGAAGGTCGGGCCGCTGATCTGGGTCTCGATTCTGGCGTCTCACGTGCTCCTCATTCTCGTGCTCGGGTACGCATTCAAAGCGATTGACGGCCTTCTTCTCAAAGCGACCGACGACGCTATTTCGGATCCAATGCGCACGTTCGTGAACCTGGCCGTGCCGACGGTTCTCATGGCGATGGTGGTTTTCGCGCCCATGGGGCTCATGCGGTTGGCGAAGTTCACGAAGCCGGGCGGGGGCGGGGGGCAGTCCCGATCGGGCGGCCTCAGCACCCCGAACCAGGCCCCCCAGCCGGGTCGCCAGGTGCTCAACGCTCAGCAGACGGCAGACAACCAGTCCCGATCGGCTGAGCGCCGAGCGTCTAACGAGCCGTCGTCGGACGCTCCTGCCACGATGTCGTCGCAGGCGGCGAGCACAGGCCGACGGGCTGGAACCGAGGCCGCCTCGACGGCCGGCAAGGGCGCGACCGTGGCGGGCGGGGGCGCCGCCGCTGGTGGAGGCATGGCGACTGCGGGAGCGGCGGCCACTGCAACAGGCGTGGGCGCCCCGCTGGGGATGTCGATGCTCATCCTCGATGCAGCGGTGAAGGTCGCGCATCATGCGTCGAAGGCGGCCGAACAAGCCGCCCACCAGGCGGCTGACGCCGGCGACCACAGGGAGAACTGATGCGCGTCTCGTATCTCGGTGGTGACAGCGCACACCGCGGCTTCCTCGGCGCTCGCGTCTCGAAAGCGCGGCTCTGGTCGGTCGGGGTGGCAGCCGTCATCGCGCTCACGACGGCCGTGTTCTTCCAGATCGCCGGCGTGGTGCTGCTCGTCGTTCTGCCGTCGATCGCGTGGCTGCTCACGATGTCGACGGAGAACGGCACTCCGCTGCACCGATACCTCAACCGGCGCCGGTGGAAAGAGCGCCAGAAGCGCGGAACGACCAACTTCCTCCCGTACACGGAGGAGGGGTGGCAGGCGCTCGTCGACGCCTGGGACGAAGCTCTGCGCGGGGAGCGCGCGGAGGCTGAGCGGCGACTTCATGCCATGCGGGCCACCCCCGATGGCGTCGAGGGCATGACGTGGCTGCAAGACGGCCGCGGAATCCCAGGCATCCAGTGGCACCGCGAGCCCGGCAGGGAGGAGTACCTGGCCATCGTCGTCTCGACGACCGGCCAGGTGGAGGGCATCGAGACCGACGAGGTGTTCGACGCCGCCAGCGCCGGCTTCGGGGCGATCCTCAGCGCGCTCGGCTCGAGGGCGAGCCTGGCGAAGCGGGTCCAGCCCATCACGCGGGCACTGCCGGCGGATCCCGCTCGGCACGAGCAATGGGTCCTCGACAACGGCGATTCGGACGTGCCGGAGTCCATCCTGCGCTCGTACAAGGAGGTCATCGACATCGTGATGTCTGGCCAGCTCGTGCAGCGACCGATGTTCGTGATGTCGTTCCCGGTCACCGAGACCTTCCGGTCTCGAGCGACTCGCCGCGGACCGGGCCTGGATGGGTGGCGCGAGCTCATGCGAGACGAGATCCGCGGGGTTGAGCGGGCGATGTCCGCCGCGGGGTACCGCGATGTGCGCATCCTGTCCGCTCGGGCCACCGCGGCCGTGATCCGGCACATGCAGCACCCCGGATACGCCATGGACCGGGTCTCCGATGTCACCCCGACCACCGGGTGGCTGCCCTCGGAGGATCACTGGTCGTTCACCCGCTACGCCGGGGCGCCCATCGGCGGCGACGTGAGCCAGTCCCTCGCCCGCACGGCCCGCATATCGGCCGGGAACCTCGCCGTCATCGAACGCTCGAGCTTGTGGATGAGTCCCCTGTTGGGTGGGATGCATGAGCAGGTCGTTCGGACCATTGCATTTCATTTAGAAGTAATCCCCCAGGAAGCCTCGCGATTCCTGCATGAACAGGACATCACGTCCGACATTGCCGACAAGAACGCAAAGGCACGTGCCGGAGTTCTCGAGGACGCGACGTTGAAAGTCGAGGCGAAAGCAGCGACCCAGCGTTACGAGGACCTGATGCCGGGCACGGGATTCCACGGGTGCAACTGGGTCGGGTACATCACCGTCTCGGCTGGCACGGAGCGTGGGCTGCTCGACGCCTGCGAGCACATCGCCGAGGCCGCGTCTGACGCGGGCATCTCGCAGCTCGAGTGGTTAGACGTCCGGCAGTCCGCCGCGCACGCCTTCACCTGGCCCGTCGGGCGCGGAATTGTCCCGGCGAAGGCCACCGTCAGCGACCGCGTGCAGCAGTTCGCCGCGGGTAGAGAGCCCGAGGAGGCCCTATGAGCATCACGATCCGCACTCCCGTCGACGACCCGAACGAGTTGCCGTCTCGCCGGAGCGTGCTCGGCAAGCGTCGCCGACAGCCGGCCGCCCCCGACACGAGTCCCACCGCCGTGGTCGATGAGTACGCCATGCCCGAGCAGCCCGGCTGGATCCCGCGACGGAACCGGCTGCTGGATCGGCTCGGGTACTACGTCCCCGCATCAGCAGGGGCACCGACCACGACCCGCCAAGCGGAGATCCTGAACACGGCGATCATCGCCGCTCCCATGCAGTTTCAAGGCCTCCTCTCCGGGGTAGAGACCCTCTCGAAGACGCCCGCGACTAACGACCAGATCCAGGCATATCGAGACGGCAAGGTCGAATCTCCGAACGTCTGCACCCTGGGCGACGTCGGCGTGTACAAGTCCACGTTGATGAAGTGCGATTACGTGCTGCGCCCGCTGACGCTGGCGGGCCGCCGCGTGATCGTCGTCGACATCAAGCCCGCGGGGCCCTCCGCGGGCTGCGGTGAGTACACGGCGACCGCGGTGGAGATCGGCGTGACACCGATCCGGTGCGAGATCGGCGACACGACGTCCTCCACCCTGAACCTGTGCGACCCGAAGCTCCGTCTCACCCGCGAGGGAACGACCGGCGCGGGCGCGATCGGCATCCTCCTGCAAGCCGCCGCGATCCTGAACGAGAACACGGAGCTTGACCGGTTCGAGAAGAAGGCCGTCCGGGCCGCGCTGAAGCGTGCTGAGGCGCATGTGGCCGAGCTCGGCCGGGATGTGACCGTGATGGACGTGCTGCCGTACCTCGGCAACGTCGACGACATCGACGACTTCCGCGCCCTGCCCACGCACGCGAAGGACGCGATGTTCATGGCCGGGTACGGCGTGCGGGTGCTCCTGGAACGGCTTCCCGAGGAGCTCCCCGGTCTGTTCGACGGCGACACGAGCAGGTCGGTGAAGTTGGGCGAAAAGGCCACGTTCTTCGACTTCTCCCAACTCCCCGAGGACGGACCTGCCCGCTCCATCGGCATGATGCTCGCAAACGCGTGGACCATCGGCTCGATCCGCGCATCGGGCGGCAAGTTCCGCACGAACTTCTGCGTCGACGAGGGCTGGTTCCTCGTCGGCGGCCCGATGGGGAAGGTCATCCAGGCAAACTCCAAGGTGTCCCGCGCCAACGGCATGTCGAACATCGTGAATCTGCACCACCCGTCCGATGTGCCGGCGGATGACCCCGCGATCGCGTTCATCAAAGAGGCAGGAACGTTGCATCTGTTCCGGCAGTCCAAACGCGACGACGCCGAGATGGTCGCCAACCTCGCCGGGCTCAAGCCCGGCGCCGTCGAGCAGCTCATGACCCTGCCTGCTGGGCAGCACTTCAAGAAGGTGGGCACGGCCGCCGAGACGCGCGTGCGTCACGTGCGGTCCTCGCTCGAGGCCCGCGTCACCGACACCTCGCAGGGGCTCTTGGGCGAGAGGGAGGGCGCGTGATGCGAGCCCGGACCGCGCCCATCGTCGCGGTAGCCCTGGCGGCCGCGCTCGTGCTCGTCGGGTGCACGTCGGCGCCGGCGGCGGGGCCCGAGGACGCCGCGTCGTCTCCGGCGGCCGACGACGCGGCGTCCTCAGCCGGGGATCCGTCCGGCGTCCCGACCGTCGACGTCGGCGGCTTCACGCCGGCGCCCCCGGTCCCGGCGAACGGGATGGATGACCAGGACTCCGACGACGCTGTGGACGCCTCGTCGGCCGCCCCTGGCGACGTGATCCCGTCGGGTGACTCGATCACCCCTTCCATCGCGGCGAAAGCGGAGCTCACGGCGGCCGCGTTCGTCCGAGCCTTCACCCGGAAGGACATCACCGGGACGGGCTGGGCGGACGGCTATACGGGCTACCTGACGCCGTACTCGCAGACCGCCTACGCCGGCACCGGCACCGGCACCGGCACCGGCACCGGGCAGTCGAGCGTCCCGGGCACACGTGTTACTGGCTCGGCCGCGCTGGCGGAGCAGGGCACGAACACCATGACGTCGGCGACCATCACCGTGCCGACCGATGCCGGCACGTATCAGGTGCTCATGCTCGCAACCAACACGGGGGACTGGCTGGTGCAGCGCGCTCTCCTCCCCGGGACCACGCCGTGAAGGCCCTCGCGGGCTTCCTCGCCGCCCCGCTGGTGTTCGTCGCGGTCCTGCTCATGCTCATCGTCGGCGCGGGCGGGGGGAAGTCGGCGGCCTCCGCCGCAGCGTGCGGCACGGCCTCGGCTCCCGGAGTGTCCGCGGCCGGCGACCTGCCTGCGTCGGTGGGGCGTTGGTCCGGCGATCAGGTCCGCATGGCCGCGACGCTTCTGGACGCGGCCGCGAAGCTCGGCGCCAACCAGCAGGCACAGACCGTGCTCATCATGACCGCCATGGGCGAGTCGTCGCTGTCGAACCCGGACCACGGCGACGCCGTGGACAACAGCACCATCGGTGTCCTGCAACAGGGGGAGTCCTACGGTCCGCGGTCGGCGCGCTTGGATCCCGCCACCGCGGCCACCGCGTTCCTCACACGGCTCGTGAAGGTCCCGGACTGGGAGAGCTTGGAACCGACGCTCGCCGCGCACGCGGTGCAGGGCAACGCCGACCCGTATCACTACGCTCCCTTCTGGACGGATGCGCAGGCCGTCGTCGCCGCCGTGACCGGGAAGAAGGTCTCGTCTGGGTGCGCGGCGACCGCTAACGGCGAGCAGTCCGCGAAGACGCTGATCGCAGCGCGCGCGGCCGGCACGCTCACCGACTACAACCCCAAGATGCTCGACGAGCTCAACGGCATGGCCGACGGCACCGCTTCTGCGCAGTGCCAGATCGACCCGCGCGTGCTCCAGATCCTCGTCCTCGTCCTGAACAAGTACGGCTCCGTGGGCGTCAGCGACATCAACCGGCCCTGCGCCGGTGAGGGGCTGCACTGCGAGTACTCCGCCCATTGCACCTCGCCGTCGACGGCCGTCGACTTCAACAGCATCGGGGGACGGACGACGACCGGGGGAGACCCGGCGTCGCTCGAGCTGCTGGCGTACCTCGACACGATCATGCCCAAGGGCTCGCACGCGGGGCAGGTCCAGTGCCGGCCGGCGATGACGTTCCAGAACATCACCGCCTTCTCGGATCCGTGCACGCATCTGCACGTCGACGTCCGGGGCGCCACGGCTCCGCTGACCGCGACGCCGGGCGGATGACGGGCACGACGACGCTCTCGACCGCGAACCTCGCGGGTGGGGCGTGGACCATCATCAACACCGACGACCCGAGTCTCGTCACCGTGGCGATGTGGCTGAGCGACGCGATCGAGGAGCACACGGCCGCCGTCATCGCCGCGACCGGGCGACCTGTCGCGTTCGGCTACCAGCTCGACGGCGAAGACGTCGACGAGGACGTGTGCCTGGTCCGTGACCTGCACCGCCAGGTGGAGGAGAACTACCGCCACGCGACCCTCGCCGACCTCACCACCCGGAAGGACCGGTATTGGGTTCTCGCCCGCCTGGCCGCCTCCGGCGCCACCGAAGTGGCCCTCATCACGGGCGTGACGGCGCGCGTGGCCAAGAGGTTCACCGGCGACGAGCCCGACGCTCGGCTCGCTCGCGATCTGACCTACCGAGTGCACCACAGCGACGAAAGGAACCGCGCATGACCACCACAGCACCCGGCGCCACCGGCCGCACCAGGGGAGGATTCCGGTGAAGCGCGCGGACCTCCTGTCCTCCGCCGGGGCAATCGTCGCCATCGCGGCCATGTCCATGGCCATGATGGTGGGGATCCACGTCGCCGCGAACCTCGCCGGACTCACCGCGCCCGTGACCTGGAACCCCCTCGAATACGTCTGGGGCGTTCTCACACAGGAGATCCCCCTGCCTGCCGGATGGGGCCTCTGGGTGAGCGTGTTGGTGGCGATCGTCATCGGGCTGCTAACCGGCGTTCTCCTCCTTCTGAGCAGGTCTACTCCGGACGCAGCAACGGACTCGATCAAGTTGATGTCCGCGAACCCCATGAACGCGGTACTCCGGGAGCGGGCGCGGACCGTGGAGGCGAAACGGCTCCATCCGAACGCGGAGCGGGTGGGACCGGGGCAGAAGGTGGCGCGCATCGTCGGCACGCGGAAGTGGGTGTATCAGGGGTGGGAAGAGACGGGCGTGTACCTGTTCGGGACCCGCCGAGGGAAGACGTCGGGCGTCGTCGTCCGCCACGTCGTCGAGGCTCCCGGCGCGGCCATCATGACGTCGAACAAGATCGACGGCGTCGGGCAGGTACTTCGCGGACGTCGCGGACGCGGGCAGGCCTACCTCTTCGATCCCAACCGGATCTACCGGCACGAGGCCGGCCCCGACTTCGTGTTCAACCCGCTCGAGTACGTGGCATCGGCCGAGGACGCCCGCGAGCTCGCGGAGATCTTCGAGGCGTCGACGCGGAAGGAAGGGGACCGCGGCGGAGATCCGCAGTTCGACGAGCCGGGCCGCAACATGCTGGCGTACTTCCTCCTCGCAGCCGCGCTCGATGAGTTGCCGCTATCGCGGGTATATCGGTGGATCACCAAGCAGGACGCCGACGCGGTCGTGGAGATCCTGAACCGCCACGGGAGGCGAGGGCCGGCGGAGACGCTGCTGGGGATCGAGAAGTGGGCCGACCGGACCCGTCAGAGCGTGTACGCGACAGCGCAACGAATGGCCGGCGCGATGGCCTATGACGAGCTCCTCGAGTGGACGAGCGCGGAGGGGGTCCGCCGGTTCGACGTCGAGGCGTTCGTTCGGTCCGAGGACTTGTTGGTGCTGCTCTCGAAGGATGGGGTCGGGTCCGCCGGCGCCATCCTCACGTCGCTGGTGCGCGCCATCTGCAAGACCGGCGAACGACTCGCGCAGCGCTCAGGCGGCCGGCTGCCCGTCCCGCTGGTGATCGAGCTCGACGAGTGCGCCAACATCGTCCGGTGGCCGGCGCTGCCGTCCGTGTACTCGTTCTACGGCTCGCTGGGCATGCCGATCAACACCTACTTCCAGTCGAAGGACCAGGCGGTGGAGGCCTTCGGGCCGAACGGGTGGGGAGCGATCTGGGGCGCCGCAGTGACCCGCGTGTTCGGCGGCGGCGCCATGGATCCCGACTTCCTCCGCGGACTCTCCAACCTGATCGGGGAGCGCGACGAATCCACGCACAGCGAATCGACGCAGGACAGCGGCTCGTCGTCGACGTCAACGAGCACCAGGCGCGTCCCGATCCTCTCGGTCGACGATCTGGCCAACCTGCCCCTGTGGCGCGCGGTGGTCTTCAACTCCAACACCCGTCCTGTGATCGTCGACGCGCTGCCCTGGTTCCGCGACAGGAGGATCAAGGCGCTCATTGACGCCAAGGGCGCCGGCACACCCACGCCGAGCGCGACTGAGGAGGTAGCGGCGCATGACAAGTAGCGAGAGCCCCGAGGGCCAGGAGCTCGCTGTCGACGACGCCGGCACGGTCGTCAACGGCACAGCCCGCGAGCCCGCCGGCGCCGACGTCGCAGACGTCGACGCGGACCCGACGGTGGATGACCTCTTCGTCGAGTGGGTGGTGGAGCACTGCTCCATCGTCGAGTACGTGTGGAGCGAGAAGCGTCCGTCCTGGTGCCCGGAGTGGTGGAAGCACCCCGAGGCCGTCGAGCGCCTGTTCGCGCTCTGGACCGCCCGCACACAGGCGTACGCGAACGACGATGACCTCGCGGCCGCATCCTCCTGGTGGGTGTACCACTGGGACCACCACGCGCCGATCCTGTTCGACTCGCGCACGGGCCCGTTCCGCAACTGCGACAAGGCCCTGGGGCACCTGCATGAGAACGGGGGCGAGCGCACGCCCCTGGTGGACGCCGCGCGGCCGCCCGCCGGCTGGACGCGCTCGGCGCCGACGCAGTAGGCCCGCACAGACGACGATGGGGCACCCGAATCCGGGTGCCCCATCGTTGTGCCTGCAGCGGCTACCGCGCTGTGTCCTCGAGCCCGTACGCGCGGGGCTGCTGAGCCTGTGCGCGCTCTTGCTCGGCCGCGGTCGAGGTCTCCTGCGGTCGGAGCGTGATCCCGACCGCGCTCAGGCGCTCGGCGCGGGCCTCGCTGTCGAGGTGGAGCTTCGCGCGGATCCGGTCGATGACGGAGCGGGGCCCGGACTCGGCCTGCTCCGGACGCTCCTCCTCCGTCGAACGATCGAGGGGCACGTCGCGCACCGGTGCGGCGTCGACCCGCTCTTCGACAGCCGGTGCTGGGTCACGCTGCGCGACAGTGACGGCGCCCCGCTCGTGAAGGTCGGCGAGGATCCCCGCGCGCGCTGTCTCGACCGCATTGGCCCCCTGGCCCTCGGGTCCAAGCTCCGACTGCAGCGCGTCCCGGAACTCGGGCGACTCGACGGCCGCGGCGAGGTCGCCGCCGTGGTCGACGACCTGGCGCGCCCCGAACGGTTCCTGTCCCTCGGCCGCGGACGCGCGCGCGTTGTTCGCATCCGGGGTCTCCCCGTCGATGCCGAACGTGAGCGCTTCGGCTATCTGTGATGTCCGAAGGGTATCCGCGGCCGGTGCATGTTCGAGCGGCTCGTCGCGATTCGCGGCCGCCCACGCCTCGTGGCCGCGGTGCTCCGCCGCGGCCATGCCATCCACGATCTCTCGGAACGCGGCCGGGGTGGAGGGGTTGCGCCAACCGTTGATGCTCGCGATTTCGCGAAGCTCTCGTGACCGGATCTCGTCCGGCCCGAGCTCGCCGGTTCGCTCGACGGTGTCTGCGAGCTCGAGGTAGCGATTGATGCTCCCGGCGGTGCTGTTGTCGCGGACGCCGTCTTCCCGCATGAGTTCCGCGTGTCGACGGAGTTCGTAGGTCACCGCACTCCGCTGCAGCGGTGTCAAGGGCAACGCCTCTCCGTGGGCTTCAAAGTCCGAATCGGCGAGGTCAGACACCGGACCGGTTTCCACGGCCGCCCCCTGCTCGCGGGGATCCTCGAGCTCCGCGTAGTACGCGGACTCGTTGTCCCTTCGCCGGATCTCGTCGCGCTCCATGAGCCGTTCCGTCTCGTCGATGGGTTCAGCCGCTCGGCGCGCCTCGTGCGCGACTTCGGCGAGCTCCCGGAGCTCGTCTGAGGCGTCCCGGGAGTGGTCGTCCCAACCGGCGACGTCGGCGATCTCGGTGAGCTCCCACGACTGCAGGGCGACGAGCCCGAGTTCGCCTGTCTGTTCGATGCTGTCCGCGAGGTCGGTGTAGCGGCCGGCTGTCTCGAGAATGCTGTTGTTCACGCGCGCGACGTTTGCCTCGACGCGGCGCATCTCCTCGAGGGTTTCGGCCTCGTCATACTCGACGATGAGGACCTGCCCTCGTGCGATGTCGCGCGCGTAGGCGCGGAGCTCCTTGGTGAGGGCGGTCTGTTGGGTGATGCTGAGGCGGTACGCCTCGTTGGGGGTGCCGGCAGGGGAGCCGGTGGGACTGGTGTCGCTCATGGTGCTCTCTCCTTTGGGTTGCGCGGGCACCGGTGTGGTGCCCGGGTGGAACGGGATGTCTACCGTTCCCGGCCGTCATCCCCTCGAGCACGATCGCCGTCCTGTGGCGTGTGCTCGGGGTCAGTGGTGGTGCGTCCGTTCGCGCGGGCGTCGACGCCGGCACGGCGGAGCCGGTCGAGCCGGGCTTCGGACTCCGCACGCTTCTGGTCGCGGAGCCGGTCGGCGAGGGATCCCGGTGCCGACTGGGCGTGCTCTCGGAGCGCCGTGGACTTGTGCAGTGCCGTCACGCGGCTCTGCAGCTCGGCGCCGAGCGTCTTGTCGCGGTAGCCGGCGGGCACGGCGTCGGGCTCGGTTTCGTCGATGCCGTAGCGGCGCCGGAACAGGTCGACCTCCGCCGCGAGCCGGGTCCAGTCTGCCCGCCGCTCGTCCTCGGGCACGGTGCCGAGGCCCTGCGCCCATGCCGGCGGTTCCGCGGCGAGGGCGTCGCCGCGCTCTTCGAGGCGGGCGGCGAGGTAGTCGTATCGCTCGGCGAGGTGTGTCCGCCACGCGGGATCGGTGTGCGGGGAGTCGACGGGTGCGCGGTCGGCGATCCAGGTCGGCACGGCTTCCTCGAGCGGCGCCGGCGGGAAGGCGTTGGTGTAGGCGCGCACGTCGAGGTCGACGCGGGAGGCGAGCACGGCCGGCTTGTTGCGGGCGTTGTCGAACGTGTCCTTCTCCCACGCCTGGTACAGGGCGTCGGCGGGGTCGTAGCCTGCCCGCTCAGCGCGACGGAGCGAAGCCTCGAGCGCGCCCCACCCTTCGTCGCTGAGGAGCTCGCGGGCGACGCGGCGGCCGACGGCCTGCCGGGCGATGCGCTCGAACCGGGTCGCGTCGGCCCGCTCCGCGACGTCTTGGTACTGGTCGACCAGCACGACGAGATCTCCGACGCGGGTCTGCTCGGCCCGGATGGTCTCGTGCGCGCTGAGCATGCCGTCGAAGTTGTTGGCGATCTGCTCGAGGACGTCGCCCATGGTCTGCGCGTCGTCGGCCTCGACGTAGAGGCGGTTCGACTCCTTGCCGCGGGTCATGGCCACGTACGCCATCGCGCGGGTCGTGGAGCTGTCGGCGAGGACGTGGGAGGTGTCCGCGGTGAGGCCCTGGGCGCGGTGGACGGTGGCGGCGTAGCCGAGCTCGACGCTGCTGGCGACGTACTCGGCCGGCAGGACGACGCGGCCGCCGTGCCCGAGGTGGGTCACGGCGAGGGATCCGTCGCGGAGGACCTTGTCGACGCTCCACCGGTCGCCGTTCTTCACCCGGTCGCGGCCGCGGTCGGTGCGGAGCTCGTGGGAGTTGACGCGGCTAACGATGAGGTCGCCCTTGTGCGCGCTGAGCCCGTCGCGGAGGTCGACCCGGGCGCGGCCGGTGACGGTACCGTCGCTCATGCGGAACGCCTGCGCGCGGCCGTTGAGCTCGGCCACGGTCTCGTTCCGCTGCGCGAGCATCACGGACTGCTTGCCGGCGAGGACGTCGGCCTGCCAGGCGCCGAACACGACGCCGGTCATCCGGTCGACGTCGCCGGCAACGATGCGGCCTTCGCCGAGGTACCAGGCGAACGGGTCGCCGGACTGCAGGGGATCCCGGAGACGCTCCGACGCGGCCGCCTCCGCCGTGTTCGTGCTGCCGTCAGGGTTCCGGAAGCGGTGGATCGTGTCGAGCTTGATGGACCCCACCTCGCGCTCGAGGAGGCGGAGGGCGCCGCCGGCCTCGACGGCCGTGAGCTGGCGGTCGTCGCCGATGAACCGGACGTGCGCGCCGTGGAGCTCGGCCACACGGACGACCTTGGCGAGGTTGACGGTGCCCGCCATGCCGGCCTCGTCGACGACGATCACGTCACCGGGGGAGAGGTCGACGCCCTCGATCGGGCCCTCGTGCCGGTTGAGCTCGTCGAGGCTCCCGAGGCCGTAGGTGAACGAGTGGATGGTGCGGGCGGAGACCTCGAGCGCGTCGGCCATGACCTGCGCAGCCGCGGCCGACGGGGCAAGCGCCAGGAGCCGGCCGCCCTCGGCCTCGACCGCGCGCGCGGCGACGCGGAGCGCGGTGGTCTTGCCGGTGCCGGCAGGGCCAGAGCCGACGAGCAGGCGTGTGCTGGATGTCGCGAACTCCCCGGCGAGGGCGAGCTGTCCGGGGTCGAGCTTGTGCTCGCTGCCGGCCTGTTCCTCTTCGGCGATGCGGTCGAAGGTCTCGCGGCTCACGGGCCGGACTGTGCGGTCGCGGGCGGCATCCAGCAGCAGCTCCTCCGCCTCGAGGACGGTGCTCGAGGTGAACAGCTGCCGGCCCTTGTGCTCGTAGATGCTGGCGCCATCTCGGCGAGTGAGCGGGGCGAACGCGGCGTGCGGGCCATCCGGGGTGAGGGCGAGGGAGTCCGTGCCGAGAGCGCGGCGGGTGATGGCCTCCGCGGCGTCCTCGGGCACGTCGATGCCGGCGATGCGCGCGCCCTGGATGTACCGGCGGGCCTCGGCCTCGATCATGTGCGGGCCCCAGACGGGGTGGTACTCGGACACGGTCTCCACGACCTGCCTGGCGGCCTCCTCGACGTCGAGGGTCTCCGGCACCCGGGGAGTCTCGGCGCGGTCCCGAGCGGCCGCCCGAGCGCTCGCGAGGAGACCCATGACCGTGTGCGTCCCAACAGCCTCGGTCGCTCGTGCGCGCCACGAGTCGCGGAGCGCGGCGAGGGATCGGCCGCTGTCCTTCATGGGCCGGGTGTCCAGGGTCGCCTGCTGCGCGAGCTTGATGCGGGCCGCCTGGTTTGGGGTGCGCGCGTGCTCGGCGGTGTACTCCCGCTCGAGGTTGGCGAGCTGCTTGCGGATGTTCGTGGACCGGGTCGAGAACCCCGTGAGGAGGCCCTGGTCGACACCGGCGATCTCGACCACGGGCCGCTTGCCCGCCGTGACGACGCGGTGCTCGGTGGTGACCCCGAGGGCGCCACAGACCCGCTCCATCACGCGGGAGTTGTAGAACTCCGAGGCGGCCACGCCCTGGCGGTGGAGGAGCTTGGAGTCGATGGTGCGCCACTTGCCGTCGGACCCCTTGACCTTGTTCGCGACGACGAGGTGGTCGTGCAACTGCGGGTCGCCGGTGCGGGAGTCGTAGTGCCGGAACCGGGTCGCGACGATCCCGCCTTCGACGTCGATCTGCGCGACACCGTTGCGGCCGGCGCGGGTGGCCACGGCCTCGCGCTCGAGGTACTTCACCGTGTCGGCGATGGCATCCTCGTGGGCCTGCTCGATCACGCGGCGCGTCTCGTCGTCGCCGAGGCCCCACAGCGTGGAGACGCTCTTGGCAGGGGAGAACACGAGGTCGAACCCGGCCACGGCCTGCTGCGTCGGACGCGATGCGGCGGTGATGTACCGGCCGAGCTCCTCCTTGTCCGCGGGCTCGCGGCCCTTCGCTTCACGGAACGCCCGCGCGCCCTCGCGGGTGCGAATAGCCCGACGCTCGGCGGCGTCAGGCTCGCGGTGATTCATGCGCTCGAACCGGGCGTAGCCCTCGTCGATCTTCTCCCGGAGGTCGCTGCCGCCGGCCCCGTAGGCGTAGTACGCGCGACCGAGCTTGGCCGCCGCGGTCGCCTCCTCGACGCTCGCGCCGGCAGCCTGCGCCTGCGCGATGATGCGCTCCGCGTCCGGGTGCAGACCCTCGCCGTAGAGCGCCTTCATCTGCTCCTCGGTGACAGCGCCCGAGACGCCCAGCGCGTCGAGCCCAGAGCCCATCCAGACGCCGGGAGGGTTGCCCTCCGCGGTGTAGTAGTCACCGAGCTCGCGGCCCGCCTCCCGAGGCACGTCACCGGTCACCGTCTCGCTCGTGTAGTACGCATACCCGTCCCCCGCGGAGAGGATGTGCATGGTCATCACGGGGCACAGGTTACCTCACTGATCCGAGATGCCAGAGGTGTGACAGATCGATGACTGAGGAACGAGGGAGCTGATTGGCCAGCTTCGTAGAAGCTGCGGGGGAAGAGCGGAGACCGCGAAGTGAGCGAGCCGAGGGAGGAACGACCGATGGAGAGCGAACGAGAGCGCGTCGTAGCTCTTCCGCCGAGCCGCCGCCGGCGGCCGGCGGGGGAGTGGGCTCGGCGTGCCGAGCTCCGTCATCCCCGGCGAGGACGCGTCCGATCCAGGCCGGGGCATAATGGGCCCCCCGAGACCACAGAGAGAGGCCCAGATGGCTGAGGTACGAAAGTCCGCGCGGCAGGTGGAAGCACGTCGTCGTGCGCGGGAACAAGCTGCCGCGTTCCGTGCGCAGCAGGACCAGCTAGAGCAGCTCGCGGCCGACTACTTCGTGGCGGCGGACGTGCTCGAGGAGATCGACGAGCGCGCGGAGCAGGAGATTCAGGCGGTGCGCGAACGCGCGGCCAGCGAGCGGGCGGCGAAGTCGACGGAGCTCGACGCGGTCGTCCAGACGATGCTCTCGCTCGGCGTCTCCCGGAAGGAGGTCGCTGACCGGCTCGGCATCGCAGTACGCGACGTCAAGAAGGGACCGACGAGCGGGCGCACGAGCGCGCCGGCGGATGATGACGAGCAGCGCATCGACGACCAGCAGGCGCCCGAGTCGCACGACGGGGATCACGCGTAGCGGTTGCGTAGTAGGCGTTAGGTTCGGTCCGGATCACCACAGGGTGGGTTGATCCGGACCGATGCCGTTAAGGGCTCGGCGGATGCGGTCAGGATCCCACCCATGGGCCTTCACCGCGTCGCGCAGCTCGTGGGAGCGGCGGGCGCGCTCGGCCCGCGGTAGACCCCGGTAAGGCGTCGTCGTCCACCGGTTAGAGTGCCGTCCCCTCTGCGCGCGATCGAGCATGTTCGTCCGGTGCGTGCCGGGCGCGAGGTGCGACGTCGCCGCGTCAACGTCAACGTGCACGCAGATGGGCACATCGCACGAGTGCAGCAGCAGAATCGACGAGGCGAGAGCCTCGCCGGTGACGTCCTGGTACGCGTAGCGCGAGGGCCGCACGGAGCGCTGCCCGCGTCCGGGGACGTCGATCCAGAACCGGCCGTATCCGTCGTCGGAGACGGCGCCGGTCCAGATCCAGCAGTCGTGCACATCGGGTCCCTTGACGACGTGTCGCCAGAACCGTTCCCGCTCCGAGATGTTCACAGCGGCCATCGTCCTGCAGCCAATGACGAAGACCTAGATGGCGCGCGGTGGTAGTTCAGCGCGGGATGGGCCGCACCCGCGCAGGGCTACCTCTCGCGGTCGCCGGCGCCGCGTGCGGGCTCACGCGCAGTCGGGTTCTCGTACCACCCCGGCCCCGCCCGTGACGGACCTACGATCGGGGCTGAGGGCTTCCCCTGCGCGGCACGGAGGGCAGCCAGATCGCGCTGAGCGCGTCGGTCGCGGCCGCCCTCTGCAGCAGATGCCTCCGGCGCGCGTTGGACGGGTCGGTCGACGGCGATCTGTCGGAAGACGGGGATGAGCTCGGCTGGGTGCGGCTCGTACGCGAACAGGTCAGGGCCGGACCACTTCGACGCCTCGTTCCATTGGCCGGGATCCACGCGGTCGTAGTCGAGAGTGAAGCACGAAAGCTCGGCGACGTGCTCCATGAACACCTTGGAGGTGCGCCCGTTGCCTTCGCGGAAGGGATGCGCCTGGTTGAGGTAGGCGAAGACCGTTGCGGCACGCTCTCCGAAGCCGTCACGGTCCAGGTCCATCCACGGTGTCGCGTCAACGAGCCGATGCACGTCGCTGAGGTAGCGGTCGACAGCGCCGCTCGCGACGTCGGCAAATTCGACAGGCGTGCCCTTGTAGATGGGGACCGTCCGATACTCGCCGGCCCAGTCGTAGACGTCCTGAAACAGGTAGCCGTGGATCGCGCGCACGTGGTCGGCGTCGAACCTCCGGGGGATGCCGACCTGTCCGCTCATGAGCTCGGTCTGACGGTCGATCGTCGCCGCGTACTCGAGCCCTGCGAGGACGTCACGGTCGCGCTCACCGAAATGGTTGCGCAGCGTGCCGGTCATGGCGACCGGGTCATAGGTCTCCGGGTAGAAGTACCCCGCCCACAGGTCCCGCTCCGCTGCCATCAGCTGGCGAGGACCGTCACCTTCCGGCGACGCTCCGCAGCCTCGCGCGAGCGTCGTATGTACTCGTCGCGGTCGATCGCTCCCCGCACCTTGTCCGTCAGGTTCTCCACGTCCTCGCGGTTGGGCTCCCAGCCCTCGTGCCACGCCGAAGCGAGCGACTGCACGACAGCACGCCGCTGCGTCGCATCGAGCTGTGCGAATAGCTCAGGCCAGCGCTGCTCGATCTCGAACTGTTCAGCCATGACAGCCCCCTTCGTGGTGCACCAATTCTACCAAATCGGGCCCCTGCACGGAGGTTTCTTCAGTGCCCTACCGGCATAGGGCCGCCGGTGATGCCAGCTGGTTCACGCGCGGGCGAGGCCGCTGAGCGTGATCCAGATGCCACGATCACGGAATGGACGAGGGCTCTCCTCGAGGGCAAGGTCGCGGTAGATGCCCGGCGTCGACGCCCACCACACCGCCGGCGCGACCGAGCGCCACGCGGCGGAGGTCCAGGCCGGAGGAGTCCACCCGTCCCGCTCGGCGAGGTACTCGGCCAGCGCCGCGAAGGAGGCGTCGAGCTCGACGGATCCGGTCGGCGCCGGTGCCTCCGTGAACACGCCGGCGGCCAGCTCGGCCCCGCCACGGCGGCACGTCGACGTGTAGTCGTCGAGGGTCTGCAGGACACCGATGGGACGACTTCGATGACGAGACGCCGTCGAAGCCCCTATCCCCCTACGAACTGGACTTGACCGATGGCGGCAGCGTCGCAGGTCGAGTCTGCGAGGTGTGCACGTTCGACGAGTCGGTGGTCTGGTTCGAACCGATCGCAGACGACCCTGCGGGTGGCAGTGTCTGCTCGGAGTGCGGCACCGTGTATGGCGTCGACGGCTTCCGGAACCGTGAGCGTACGGAGGCTCGTCGTGCCGCCGGCATCGAGCCCGGGCAGTCCTTCACGCGGCCATACCCCTGGAGGAAGTAGGACACGAGTCCTGGGCGGGCCCAGTGGTCCTCAGCGGCGTACCGCGTCGCCGTCGACAGCCGCGGGCACGGTCGCGGTTGCTCGAGTGGCTGTGGCGCGGACGCGATACTCGATACCCCCTTGGAGGCCTTCCCACATCCGGGTCCAGCTCAGAGCCTCCGGTAGGCCTCGAGCACGACCGCCAGGCTGTTGCGCTCATCCCTGTGGGAGCTGATCGACGCCTCGAAGTCCGTTACCGCGTCCTGCGTTGTGATCCTCGTGCCCAGCAGCCAGACCTCCGGCTGCCGCCCATAGCCGGCGCGCTCGAGGAAGGTCTCGCGCGTGGTCGGATTCCACATCAAAGACCACGCCCCCTCGTCGTTGAAGTCGTCGTCTTCATCGCGGCGCCAACGGCCGGGAAAGGACAGCCCGTCAAGTACGAAGTGGTCGGGCTGCTGGTGCGCCAAGCGGCGGCCGTCCGCGTCCACGAACTCCTGCGGCGAGAAGACCTGGAACCCGAGAGGCGATGTGTCGCGTCGCGCGTGCTCCGCTTCCAGACGCTCCCGGGCTGCCTGCTCCTGGCGCTCCACACGCGACGCCTCGACCGACACGTACATCTCCTCGAGCCAGGCTCCGACTTCGTAGAGCTCGGTCTGGATCTCACGCACGCGATCCTCCGCATGGTGAAGGTCGGCCCAGGCGTCCTCGAGCCTCTTCTCGACATCTCTGAGATGAGCCCTCTCACGGATGGCGAGATCCTGCACCTTCCCGAGCACCCGGACAGCGACGTTACGATCCGCGCGCTCGGCCGTCCGACGCTCTAGCTCCTCATCCACTGCCCGACTGGCAGCGTTACGACGTTCGATGAGACGGTCGACGTTCTCCCTGCTCGAGACCTCGTGCCCGGTCCACACCTGCAATCCGTTCGCGAGGTCCTGCTCGTACCCCAGGTAGGCCACGTGCTCCGGCGCTGTGTGGTCGGGCTCGTAGGCTTCGATGCCCGTGAAGGCCCGCAGCTCGGCCAGCGTCTCTAGTGTCGCTTTCTGCCTTGCCGCCTCGACAGCCCTGTCGAATGCTTGCTGCTCCCGTGTGGTGACCATCTTGTTCCCCCTGTTGTCGCTACCAGTGATCAGGACCGAGCGGATACATGCACCCCAGCGCAGGGTGGATCTGCTCCGCGACGAATGTACCCAGCCGCGCTCAGCTGGCGTCCACGGATTGGAACCCGCGCCGCCGCCGCCGATCTCCATGTCGCAATTGACAGCCGCGCGATGTCTCCCCCCTACTTGAAGATGGGCGAGATGGCGGGGAGCAGGTCAGGTGGTGTCACCCCTTGGGTTCAAGATGTGAGCTTGCTGTCATGCGTCTCTCGACGCGGCTTCCTCCTCTACGGTTACGTAGTGCATGTCTTCTGCGCGCCCGCGCGGTCTTGACCCGATCACGGTGTGCTTAGTGCACACGCGGATGATCATGCCCGCATCCCGCTCACATCAAGGCCAGTCTGGTGCTGGCCTTCTTCGCCCCTGGCGTCACCCACGCGGTTCCTGTCAGATACAGGGCATGGACGCTCTTGCGCTCCCGTGACATAGTGAGTGCATACGATCTTGGTACGTTGTATGGCCGATTACGGCCGCACAGACACGGACCTCCACCTCGAACTAGCCAGCCCACGGGCTGGCTTTTTTCATGCCCGAGCGCGCCCGCGAGCATCCCGCCGACACTTTTTCGGCCAAGTCGATCCTCAGCGGCGTACTGCCGACATGACGGCTGAGCAGATCGAGCGCCCGTGGCGCCCTCCCCTTCTGCACCCACCGCGAGCTCGCCGTGGGTGCGTCCCAAACTCACCACGCCGTCCGGCGCGGTGTCGCCCCGACACGCCTGCGTGTCGCCTGCGGAGAGGTTCGCGATGACGATCCTGCTTCCCGAGATACCAGGGGATGTGATCCTCCAGATGGCTTTCCTTGGCTCCGGCCTGGTCTTGCTCGCGCTCGGTGTTGTGACGCGGCTCGCGTACATCGTGCTGCTCGGCAAGAACGGCACGCCCGCCAAACGCCTCTCGAAGATCCTCAAGTCCTGGCCCCGCAAGCCCTAGCGGGCGCGGAACTCGAAAAAGCACCCCCTCATCGCTTAAGGAGAGCTCTGTCTTCAAGCGTCTCAGCAGGGGATCGCCCAACGGTCGTGGGGCAGTCACCCGTCAGTCGTGAGGTGCCTCATACTTGACCAGGCGCGTAGCAGCGAGCGTTCCGACAACAACCGACGGAACGAGTACCAGCGCGGCCAGCCCGTGGGCGATGAGTGCGAGCGCCACGAGAGCAGACACGAGGCAGACCAACAACAGAACGAAGTTCGCGACGTTGAGCCGGCGATGCGCGTCTTGCCTATGCGTCGCTGTCACCTGCCGCCCTCCTGTGCTCCTTCACCTTTACCACCGTCCACGTGGTCCTGCTGCGACCGTTTTTCGTCTTTATGTTCGCGCGGATCTTCAGCTTGAAGATGTCGTCCTTGCGGATGGCCAGACCACCGGCGATCTTGGCCAGGAAGTCCTTGTCGTCCATGACGGCGGTGCGTGTCTCGTCCTTCGTCTTGACCTTCCACTTCCGAGGATTGTCGAAGTCCACCGCAGACATCTGGGCTTCCCGGGTGAACTTCGTGTTCTTGTCTGTGACGTCATCCTCCGGCTTCACCGCGTCGTAGTCCGGCTTCTTGAGCACCAGTGTTTCCGGGGCAGCCTGCCCTTCGACGGACGGAGAGAGGGTCACATCGAGTGACTTGACTCGCCCGTCGCTGAGCGGAGCCATGATCTGCCGCAGGTGCTTCTTACGCCGACGCTTGCGGACCTTCAGCTCGTTCCAGACCGCGGTAGGGACTTCATCGAGGGTGTCGTCCTGCCATGTGATCTGGGTCAGGCCAGTGTCCGGGTCACTCACGGCCCCCTTCACGTCGGCACGAGCAGACCTGGTGGACCATTCGAGAAGCTTCCCGAGCGTCGGGAACCCGGTCGCTCCTGTCACCGCGGTGACGAGGACCGCGTTGTTCGTCAGGAGCTCATTCGCGATGCGGATGACCTCGATGACGAACGAGCCCTCCTGCGCTGGGCGCACCAGGACTTCGGAATTCGCGGGACCGTCGCCGTTGAAGACGCCCGCCTGGTCGAAGTCGCTGGTGAGACCGACAAGCCCCTGAAGCACTTCCGCTACGTGGGACGCCCGCAACTCATGGAGAGCGGAACCGTCGCTCCCCTGCCCGTCGAAGCGGAGGGTCAAGGAGTCGACGATGCGCTGGAAGGACTCGCCCGCTTCATCGGGCTCAGTGGAGTCCTCAGAGTCCCCGAGCTCGATGGGCTCGCCGGGGTCGGACGGTGTGGCGGGCATGGTTAGAAACCTATACGTGGAGTCAGGCCGCTGGCGGCGTTGCCGCGCTCAATAGGAGTCCGATAGGGGATCCCTACCCGGACCACCATGGCGACGGGTGGCCGCCGCGGAACCATGCGTCTCAGGTAAGTGGTCCGGCAATTGTTTCGGTGAGGGGGCCTCACCTGAGACACTGGACGCATGGCTGGACAGCTCATCGGGTACGCCCGCGTCTCGACCGACGAACAGGACGTCACTGCGCAGCGGGACGCCCTGGCTGTGCTCGGCATCACGCCGGATCGGATCTACGTCGACCACGGCCTTACGGGCACGAACCGGAACCGTCCTGCGCTCGGGAAGGCGCTCGAGGCGTGCTGGAGGGGTGACACGTTCGTAGTCACGAAGCTCGACCGCCTGGCGCGGTCGATCAGCGACGCACGCAACATCGCCGACGAGCTCGCCGCCAAGGGCGTCGTGCTGAGCATCGGCGGATCCGTGCATGATCCGACCGACCCGACAGGCCGGCTCCTGTTCAACATGCTCGCGATGTTCGCCGAGTTCGAATCCGACCTCATCCGTGCGCGCACTCGCGAGGGCATGAAGGTCGCCGCCAAGAAGGGCAAGCTCAAGGGCGGCAAGCCCAAGCTCTCCCCCGCCGCCGAACGGCACCTCGTCGCGCTGCACCGGGCCGGCGACCACTCGATCAGCGAGCTCTGCGACCTGTTCTCCATCGGCCGCGCGACCGTCTACCGCGCTATGGATCGACATCCAATCCAGGAGGGCGGACAGGTCACGCTCCCCCGCGTCGACGGCGACCCGGAACAGTAGGCACCTCCGCGCTACGGCTGGACGGTGCACAACCCACTCGCATCAGCCTCACGAAGGAGTACACCTCGGATCGTCGCTGAGAGGCGGCCCGGATGCGCCGCATCAGCCGCGGTCCGGCAATCGGAAGGTGTACACATGCGTCACATCCGGAACCACCACGCGCTAGCCGCCATCGGGGCCGCAGCACTCCTGCTCGTAGCATCCATCCCCTCGCAAGCAGCGCTTGCCAGTACAACTCGAACGGTCGTGACGCCGATGGGCTTCGGCGGCTACGACGCGGCCGCGGCAAAGGCCCAAGGCTTCGAGTTGCAGACCGTCAACGGACGCACCGTCCCCGTCCCTGTCACCGACGACGCCAAGAGGCAGTGGGCAGAGGCATCCGCGGATGGCGCGGCTGTCGTTTACCCGGACGGCACAGTGGAGGGCAACTGCGGCTCCTCGACCGTGACCGCGGTCTACAACGGCGGGAACACGATTCGAGTCGTCACGAGCTACGTCGTGAAGGCACCCGCCGTCGACCACGCATGGTTCGTCGATGAATCCCTCATCGCCACCGGCACGAAGGTGCACCAGTTCAACTTTTCGGGCCTGAGCACTGGCCGGCTCAGCTGGACGAGCGACCCGCAGATCTCGCCCGCGATCCGCGACACGCAGCAGGGCGGCAGCACGCAGGTGACCCTCGGGTCACACGCCGTGCTCCTCGGCGGCTTCGTGTGCTACTCCGGGGGCCCCATCGACGTCTTCTGAGACCGCCGCCCGGTCAGCTCATCGAGAGACCAGTGCGGAGCGCGGAGGGGTACAGGTCAGGGTCCCTCCGCGTTCCCGCGGCAACGGTCATGAACTCCGGTCCATTCCATTCGGCTCCGCCAGAAGGCTTGTACGGCATGACGAAGATTTGCCGGAGGCCGTGGCGCCACGCCGCAACGGCGTCCGGCAGCGCGCGGCGCTCGGGAGACTCGAACACGGTGGCTGTCTTCAAGCCATCCAGGGCCGCCATCCAGTTAGAGAATGCGGCCTGGTCGATGCCGTCCCACCCGTGCTCTCGACTCCACCACACAGGCCCGGTGATGCCGAAGTGCCGTGCAAGGTCCGTCTTGTCGCCGTAGTCACCCTGAGACCGAGCGTTCCAGTAGATGTTCGCCCGCCACACCTCCGCCCAGCGAAGCTCGAGGGACGCGAGGTCCCAGTGCGCCGGCCGCTTCGACGTCCCCACCGACGGCGCAGGCTCCAGCTCTGGGATCTGAATCCACGGAGAGAGCTCCCACGCGTGCTTCACATACAGCAGCTCCATCAGCGGACGCGGGAACTCCGTGATCGTCAGCTCCATCTCCGCCGGCCACTCGACATCGTGCGGTACGCGTTCGAAGTGCATGCCATGCTCCCCTCGTCTGGTCTACAGCAGTGTGCACCTCTTGCCTCCCGTGGCGCGTGAAGCGCTCACCGAGCTGGATGCTCGGCCCGCACGTGCTGAACGACGCCGCATTCTCCTGGCCGGACGTCCTGACACCTCGACAAAGCTGCTCGGCCGGCGGCTGGCGGCCTGGAGGGGTGCTGGTCGCCAGCGGACCGGGCGCTCGCCTGAGGCCACGCCAAGGAAGGCGGACCGGTCTCGCTTCCTCGGATCGGTGATGCGGAACAGGAGGCGCCTGCGGGACATGCTTGCGGGACGCTCGCGGCCGCGATACTTCGCGGTTTGCTCCGGCCCCGTGCGGGACGTCCCGCAACCCAAGGGTTACGGGATCGCGAAGGAGTCAACTGCTTCGACACCGGCCGGTGCGCATGCAACGCGCTCCAGTGGAAATGTACGACTTGTACTACATCCTGCATAATGCCGCCTGGATCAAAACCCGCTGGCCGCGATGGACAGGTCGCCTTCTCGTGCGGCGACCGCGATCCAAAAATCCTGTGGGACGTGTCTGCGCGGACGGTCCCGCCACGGAACTCCTGGCCACTCTCCGCGTGACTCGAAGGACATCGAAGCAACCACCGCTGACGCGAGTCCATGAGGTCATCACCACGAGCGCGCAATGAGGGGTGTGTAGAAAATTCGCGGACGCCTCGTGGCGTGGCCACCCTAGGCGCTACCGATCCCACCGACAGAGGGGGTTCCATGCAACCCAAACAGGTCCATCGCCTCAACTCCGGCCAAGCCCGGGAGCAGGCTCCTTCACCCACCGGATCCCCACTCGACGAGATCGACGGAACATTTGACTACGTCGTCGTCGGCGGCGGCGGAACCGCGGCCGCTTTCATCGATGCCACGTTAAGGCAACGCCCAGAGGCGCGGGTCCTGGTCCTCGAACAGGGGGGCTCGATGACTCCCACACATCCGCAGAACCTCGGTGTCTCGTACCAGCCCCTGATGGCTTCGATGGGAGCATCGCCATGGGAGTCCGACGGCGACCTTTCGCTGGCTCCGCAAGTTCCACATCTCGGGGGGCGCACGCTCGTGTGGAGCGGCTCGTGTCCACAACCGACGCGCGATCAGCTACGCAGCTGGCCCCGAGACATCATCGACGACCTCGACGCACACTGGCATGACGCCCGGAGTTGGCTCGGAGCGCGTCCCGCAGTGGACACCGGTCCCGAGTACGCCGCCTTGCATACAGCCATACGAAAGTCATCCGTGCGAGCCACCGTTCGCCAGAGGAGTCTCGTCACCCCCGCGTGCGACAAGGACCTCGATGCGCCGCTCGCCTACTTACCTCATGTCGACGGCGGAGGCCAAAAGTTCGCCGCCATCGTCCCGCTCGTACGCGCAGCGGCTGATCACAACGGCGTCCAGATCGTGACCGGTTGCATGGTCCATTCGCTGTCGGTGATGAACGGTGAAGTCGTAGCCATACGCACGCAGCACGGCGATGTTGACGTGCGCGGTTCACGGGTCATCCTCGCCGCCGGTAGCGCAGAAGCGACCAGCATCGTTCTGCGTTCACCGGAGCTGGGCACACCTCTCGCCGGAGAACGCCTATCAGTTAGCGGCGCCAGTTTCTTAACTTGCCGCATTCCACGTACTGCTTTTCTCGGCCTGTCACACGACCGACCAGAGCTCGCCGCGCTCTACATCAACGGCACGGCAGGGCCGCGAGATTTCCACCTGCACCTCACGGCCGCTGCCGCATCCGCGCCTGCACGGGATCTTCAACGCGTCTTCCACTTGTTGCCGGACATGTTCGGGGAGGGCACGCCCGAGCGCATGTGCGACCCAGAGCACGTGGTCTTGCTCGTCCACGGGCTGTGCCAAATCGGCGAAGACATGAACAGGATCTGGATTGACACGCGTGGGCGGACCATCAGCTCCATCCACCTCGACGACTTCGACAGGCACGTCTGGGACCAGATGGACGAGGCAATCGATGCGGTGGTGTCCTCGGTCGCCGGAGGCGCGCGAGTCGAATACTGGAATGCCGTTGAGGGCCAATGGCAGGGGCGCGTTCCGACCCGGCGGGTGCCGACGGCGTTCCACGAGACAGGGACGCTGCGCATGGGCACCGACGCGGCAAGCTCGGTCACCGACATCTGGGGTCGACTCCGAGGTACAACCAACTTGTTCATCCTGGGCGGCGCCGCATTCCCGTTCCACGGTTCATGGAATCCGTTCCTCACCATGGTCGCGCTTGCCCGGCGGCTGGCGCAGGAGCTCGAGAGACGCGGACACCACGGAGGGGACGAGGAACAGCAATGATCCTGCCGAACCACGATGATGCCCTTCTTACCCAAGCGCCACGCGACAGCGCCGGCGGTGGCGGAGCTGCGCTGGCACCCAGAGGTACTGCTCCAGCGCCTGCGCGTCACCATGACAATCTGATCGCGATCGTTGGAGCGACAGGAACGGGGAAGACAGATTTCTCCGTTGAAGTTGCAATTCGGTATCGCGAACTGGGTGTGACCGCGGAGATCGTCAATGCCGATGCCATGCAGCTTTACCGAGGCATGGACATCGGGACCGCCAAGATTCCTGT
>NZ_JADKRR010000007.1:0-24702 GCF_015351105.1 Clavibacter sp. VKM Ac-2872
TGCTGCGGCCCGTGTAGACGTCGGCCAGGTGCCCCGTGGCCACGGTGCAGCCGGGATCCGCCTTCGTGTACGTGACCACCGTGAGGTCGCGGGCCAGGACGTCGTTCCGCTGGTCGCACCCGTTGTGGTCGGTGTCCGCCCAGGACGGCCCGTAGGCCGCCCGGTCGTAGGCCGGCGTCCGGGCGCGGGTGTCCGCCGGCAGCTTGTCGACGAGCGCCCGCACCGCGGCCGCGTCGACCACGCCACCCCGCACGAGGCCCGCCGAGGTCAGGACGTCGACCACGGGGCCGCTCGCGGCCGCCGCGAGGGTCCCGCTGGCCGCCGACGTGCCGGCGCGGGCCGCCGAGCCCGGGTGCACGAGGTCCACGCTGTAGTAGCCGGCGCCGATGACGCCGCACGCACTCAGGAACACTGCGGCGACGACGAACAGGCGTCGACTGCGGGGGTTCACGGGAGCGTGTGGAGCGTGCTCGGGGCGGCGCCCTCCGCGATCGGGCCATAGACCGGCTCGATCGAGCGGAATGCTGCGGTGGCGGACAGGGCGCCCGCATGCACGAGGATGCCGACGGCGACGGCGCTCACGACGAACAGGGCGGAGTCGAGCACTTTGGGGCCGGTGAAGTCGTAGCCGGAGGCAGTCGCGAAGGCCTCTCCGAGGGTGATCGCGAAGGAGACGGCTGCCGGCAGGATGAGGGCGGCCGCGATGAGTTCCACGAGCGCGCGCATCAGGTGCTTCAAGCGGACGCCCAACGTGTCGCGGAGGTGCATACCGCCGGGAATCATGGGTACTGACATGGTGATGGTCCTTTCGAATCTTGGTCGGAGGAGCAGGGAGTCATGGGCTCACGGGCAGGGTGGTGGATGCGTCAACGGGCTCGGCTGCCGATCGCGAGCAGGATGACGACGACGACGCCGACACCCGTCACGGTGAGGAAGGTCCCCTCGGGCATGTTCGCTTCGGCCGAGAGCCGCCGGAACATCTCGGACAGGCCAAACCAGGCCAGGAGCCCAGCCGCGCCGCCCGCGCCCCACTTCCCGCCGACGTCGCTGAGCACGAACGTGACCCCGAGGATCACGATGCCGCCGAGGAAGATCCACAGGACAGCCGCGTCGGAAGCGATGTGCGACACGATCGTGCCGAGCGTCGCCGTCCAGATGAGGGCGGGCACGAGGGACGCCATCCCCATGATCGCCCCGTCCCCGCTCATGCGGATGACGAGACGGAGCACGCCGACGTAGGCAGCCGCCCAGGCGGCGCACCACACCAGCGCGATCGTCCACGGGTACCACGTGGTCCAGTCGGAGAAGTACCGCTCCGCAGCGTCCCCCGCGGCGGCGGCCGCGTGCGGTAGAGCTCCGAGGATCGCGAGCAGGTGCAGGTTGAAGGTCAGCATGGGGCTCCCTCCGGTGTGATGTCGACGCTCATATGGCGAGCCGTGCGGAGAACATCACGGATCCGCGTGCACGCCGGGACGACTTGCTCAAGCTGTTCGGCCGAGGCCTCGAAGACCTCCCAGCGACACCCGTCCTCGTCGTTGACGAGGACGTCGCGGGCGTGCAGGTTCATGCCCTTCTGCACCTCCGCTTCGAACTCGGGGGAGCTGGTGGCCACGTCGAGGTCGCCCCGCGCCTCGAGAACGATCCGTGCGCCGAACGGCTCCGGCCACCACGGATCGACGCTCGATCCAGCGGCGGCGAGGTACGCCCGTTCTAAGGCCGCCGAGTACGCGGCCAGGACTTCGGCGGCACGCGCCGCCCGCGCCTCGTTCGCGGCTGCGTCACAGCCAGAGACGTCGAACGTCAAGGCCGCGGCGAGGTCTTCGGTGGAGCGCCATTCGCTCATGGGTTCTCCTTGCTGGTGAGCTTCATCGATTCGTCGCCCCACGGGTCGACTTGGACGTGCTGGTGGTTGCAGGTGTCGGCGAACTGCTTCATCGGCAGGTCGAGACTCGTGCCGGCGCTCGCGCGGCAGTCGGACTGCCCGACGCCGGATCCGTCGGGCATGACGGGCGCGAGGGCGCGGAGGAGCTTGATCGCGTTCGGGTCGGCGCCTGTGGTGGGCGTGCCGTCGAAGGCGTAGAAGTCGACGGCGTGGCCGCCACCGTTGACCACGTGCGCGGACGCATCACCGGCCCCCGGCCGCTGCCCGCTGCACAGGCGGTTGATGTCGGAGATCCCGATGGACCGGAACGTCTGCGTGGCGACGGTGATGACCTGGAGGACCCGGGTGTCGATGCCGCAGTTCGGCTTCGGCTGTCCGGCCGCGATGGCCTGCACCTCGGGGAAGTGGGAGGGCGACAGCCACGTGATCGCGCCCTGGTTCGTGAGGTCGACGAGGTGCTGCGCGAGCTGCTGCGCGTTGCCCGAGACGGTGGCGGCCGCGGCCGCCGTGCACGCCGTGTCCGAGCCCGCGAGGGCGCTCACGACGGCCTGTGCCGGCTCGAACCAGCGCGTGTAGTGGTCCGGGTCCTGGTTCCGCTGCACGGCGTGAGCGGCGGCCGTGGGCGTCATCGACGGCCAGTTGGGGACCTTCACCAGGCGCTCGAAGAAGAACGTGGCGGCCTGCGCGGGGTTCATGCGCTGCTCCAGCGTGCCCCACGTGTCGCGCTGCTGGAACAGGCCGCGGGAGTCCGGGCCGGCCGCGTCCCCGTACTCGATGTTCTGTAGGCCGGACTCGCCCATGGCGGTCATCACCCCGACGATCTGTCCCTGTGAGCTCACGCCGAGCGCGGCGCCCGCGTTGATGATGCTCGCGGCGTTGACGAGCTGGTCGCCGGAGTAGCCGGCGACGGGATCGTGCGCCTTCGCGGCGTCGATGCTGGCCGACCCGACCGTGCAGCCGGCTCCGCCTCCTGGGGCGGCGAACACGACGGAGACCATGCCGACGATCGCGGCGAACACGACGCAGACCCCCGCGGCGGTCACGGCCAGGAGCTTCTTCATCGCATGTCCGCCAGTCAGTGCCCGAGGGCGTCCGCGGAGTCGCCCATCATCGCCTGGTCGCTGTCGGTCAGCACCTTCTCCCACTCGGAGCGGAGGTGCTCGACCTCGGTCTCGGGCATGTCCGCGATCTTCGCGATGCAGTGCCCCGTCCCGAGCCCCATCAGGACCTTCGTGGTGTCCTGGTCGAGGTTGAACGTCCGCTGCGCCCACGCAGCATCCTGCTCGTGCTCCTGGCGGAAGATGTAGGCCGTCTGCGCCTCCTGGATGACGGTTACACCGGCGGAGTCCGGCGGGATATCCGTGCCCTTGTGCATGATGAAGATGTTCGACATGCCGAGCGATCGAGACAGCTTCTCGTTCGACTGGATGAGGCCGACGGACGGGCCGCCGATCATGTGCCAGCCCTCCTCGTAGATCACGTTCGTCGCCCAGCCGGCCTCGTCCTTGATCCGGCCCAGCATCCACATGTTCGCCGCGGCCATGACGATGGGGATCACGGCGCCGTCGGAGGGGAGCTGGGAGATGTCGAACGTCGTGAGCTTGTGCGTGAGGTCGACTTCCGAGCTCGTCTCTCCGTCGAACACACCGCCGTAGGTCTCGAGGAGGTCGTTCAGCACGTGGCTGATCGAAAGGCCGGCCTGGTGCAGCCGCTCGCGCGAGCGGAGGGAGTAGTCCCCACGGTGAGGGTCGACGGCGCCGAGCCGTGCCGACAGGTCAGCGAGCGTCGGTGTCCGCGTGTCCTCGTGGTCGGCGAGCAGCGAGCGGAGCGCGAGTCGGAGCGCCTGGTCCTCCCAGCCGGCCTCCTCCACCGAGGCGACCGTCCCGCTGCTGCGGTGCCGTTGGAGCTGGATCGCCGTGTCCAGCATGAGCTTCTGCCCTTGGATCCCATCTACGCGCACGATCGCGGGGTCCATGAGGTTGATGATCCGTCCCTCGCCCGGCGCGCCGTTGGCGAGGAATCGGAACGGCTCGTTCCCCAGCTGGCGCGTGGTCTCGGCATGCTCACACTCGCCGCCCCGGTCCTTCTTGGAGAACACGACCGCGCGCCGCTTGCGGAGCATCAACGGCTTCATGATGAGGTTGCACGTCGTCCACGAGGACTTCCCCGATCCCGTCTGCCCCAGGACGATGACGTTCGGGGACGTGAGACCGCGCGGCGTGCGGCGGTAGGCCGTGATCGGGTCGTGGGCGAAGGCGGTGCGCGTCAACGTGTCGCGGCCGTTCACGATGCCGTCGAACCCGGTCGGTGCCCCGAAGTGCGCGGTGGCCACGATCTCCGCCTGCCGAGTCGTGGTCGCTGCCCCCTGGTGGGCGGGTGCGTACCAGCCCCGCCGAGCTCGGGACGCGGACTGCCATCCATCCGGTCGGAGCTGGCTCCCGGGCACGTCCCACGGCGCGAGCTCGCCGGCCGCGGCCGCGTGCTCGGATACCTCCTCGACGTCGCTCACGAACGCCTCGGGAGGCAGGAACCGATTCACGATCGGCACGCGCGTGAGCCGCGTCGCGCGACGCTGCGGCGCGATCACCTCCTGCTGCGTGTCGATGGTCGTCGCCGCCCGCTGCGCCTTGGCCTGTCGTCCGCTCATGTCAGTGCTTCCTTCTGCCGGCGGCCGGCGATACTGGCCTCGATGCGAGACCCGATCGGCACCTGCGGGGGCTTCTGCCCCCGGGCGATCGGAAAGGTGCAGCCGGACGCGGCCGCCGCGTACGAGTCCTGCCAGTCCAGACGCGCGATCCCGATATCGGTCGCGCACACGTCCTCCAGTCGGCTCGACGCCCGCTTGAGCTCGGCGAGCGAACGGGTCGAGATGGTCACGAATCCGACCCACTCGGCCCCGTGATGACCGGTACCCGGCGCGACGTCGGCCGCGCGCGCCTCCGCGCCCGTCATCTCCAACCTCAACGTCCCGTCCTCCAGGCCGGTCTTGCTCTCGCGCGCGATCCGCTCCGCGGCCGCGAGCACCCGGGTCTGCTGCGCGTCGGCCCGCGCCTGGACAGCCGGCACGAACCGTAGGTGGAACGACACGGACCGGATCATCTGGAGGTCGGCGCCGTGCATGAGGCTGAGCGTCCAGAACGGATCCCGCTCCTGGTCCTGCATGTTCTCGGCGAGAATCGCGGCCGTGCGGTGGAACCACTGCGTCCGCCGGCCGGTGTCCGGCTCGACATCCTCGACGACGTGCGCGGAGAACTCATCGTGCGACGGCAGACCGGGCGAGGCGAGCGGGTCGATCCGCTTCGCGGCTTCGATCCCCAAGCTCGGGTTCTGCTGGTGCCGCATGAGCGCCACCACCTCACGAGCCTCGAGAACTCGCACGCTCCCGAGGCGAGCGTCTGACAGCCCTGCCGCGGCGCGCGGGATCTCCTCGGCCATGAGCTTGCGCCACCCGTCGCGGCCTTCGCCGTACGCGGCCGCCCGCTCGCGGAACGCACCCGACACAGGCCACTTACAGATGATGAAGTGGCGCTGCGTCATCGCGCCCTCGGTGCACAGATGCAGCACCTCCTCGTACGACGCCTTCATGCGCTCGAACGCCTCCACGAACCGCGACGTCCAGGCCCCATCGTTCTGATCGAGCTCCAACTGCGCCCACCGCGACTGTCGCGCGGCCGCGGGCGGCAGCACCCGCGTCAGGGTCTGCACACCCCGTAACAGCGATGCCTCAGAAGCGCGGTTCTTCTGGAATCGACCCCACGCCTCCGCGGCCTCGTTGGCCCGTGCCGTGGACTCGATACCCCGCATCTGCCCCGTCACGCTGAACGCGACGGACAGGTACTCCTCCTCGCCGCGCGGAGAGTGCCACGCGACGGCGGGCGCTCCTCGCGCGGACACGAGCCATCCCATGCCGTCGGCGCCGTCCGGTGCCCACCGCATGCGGCGGAGCGCCCGACGGGCCTCCGCCTGCTCGTCCTTCTCGCCGGAACGCACCGCGGCGGTCAGCTGGTCCCACATCGCGATGTCGTACGGCACGAACGCATCCGTCCCCGTCGCCCGACGGGCCTGCATCCGCGCGGAGCGGCGGCGGCGATCCAGCAGCGAGCCGTGCTGACCGCCGATCGTCGCCAGGAGCGCGATCATCGCGGCGAGGACCCCGCCGATGATGACCCAGATGCTGTGCGTGACAGCGACCGCGGCCGCCGTCCCCACTCCGATGAGGATCAGGAGCGCCAGTCGTGTCTTCGAGACCGTGCCCGTCAGCCGCCCGCGGCGGCGCGTGTTCTCCCCACCGATGTGCCGGGTGAGTAGCTCGTCGGTCGTCATCACCGCTCCTCGTCGTGGTCGTCGATGTGCTTGCTCACGTGATCGGCAGCCGTGGTGGCCGTGCGCTTGGCGGCGTCCTGAACGGCCTTGGCCGCCTTCGCACCCGCGACAACGGCACCCGCCGCTCCACCGGTTCCAGCCGTGGCCACGGCAGCGGCGCCCTTCTTCGCGGCCGAGGTCGCGGCCGCCCTTTTCGCCGCGTCACCCGCCTGCGATGCCTTCGACGCCGGGGAGGCGGCGGAGGCCGCGTGCACGCCCTTCTTCGGCGCTCCCACGCTCTGCGCCGGGGAGGCCCCGATCTCAGGACCCGAGCGGGGCTCGCGCTGCCGCTCCTGCATCCGCCGGCGCACGTCGTCCATGGTCCGGTTGTTGTTGCCCGGTGACGGCATCCGGGCGTTCGACGCCGGCAAGCCGCCCTGCGGCAGGATCGGCGCGAACTTGTAGAGCATGAACGGGACGAACGCGACCATGAGCGTCGCGAGCGTAGCCGCCGCCAGGTTCACCGTGGCTTGAATCGCCTCGACGCCGAACCAATTCGAGCTGATTGTCGACACCACGAACATGGAAACGATCATGAACAGGAATATCAGCAGCGGGTGACCGATGAGCGTAGCGAACCACACGCCGACAATCTTCATCGCGAACGTGCGGCGGTTCTTGTCGATGAGCCACATGAGCCCAAGAGGGAGCAGCGCACCCATGAAATACAGCATGAGATACTGAACGATCTGCATGAGCAGCACCATGAAGAGGCCCACCACCTGCGCCAGCATGAGGCACAGCGCGACAACAACGTTTCCGGCTATTGATGACGGAACGGCGGCGGTCGTGACCCCCTTGATTACTTCGGCCATCGTCTGCCCGGCGAGCTTCGCCGTGCCCCACTCGATAATGCTGCTCTCCAGTGCGGCGGTGACCTGAACGAGGAGGACACCGATCGACGGCCCAAAGGTTGCCCCGCCGAGGAATATAAGAAAGTTCTTTCCCACGGCGTCGAACATGTCGCTTACGCCCTGTCGGCCGACCGCAGTCCGGTATATCTGAACCATGAGTAAGATCATCGCGAATGTAATGGATATCGCCAAAGATGCCTTGTAGACGCCGATGAACCAGTCGGCGGTGAGGTCCGGCAGGGTCGTCTTGGCCGCAGCCGAGAGCACCGTGTCGGCCAGGCTCGATGCCGACTCCTGCGCCTTCTGGTAGAAGTACCCCAGCGGATCCGAACCCACGGAGACGACCGTGTGCGCAGTGTCCGCCGCGCCCTTCACTCCGCTGACCACTCCGCCGACTGCCTGCGATGCGGCATCGCCCACGGCGTCCGCGCCGCACATGAATGGATTGTCCCTGCACTGCTGTGCAAGATTGGAGAGGTCAGCACCCTCGGCCGCTGCGGCGGATATAATGATCGACATATTTAGCAGCCTCCCGTGAACCGCACGCCACCCGAAGTAATGAGCGTTTGATCCAGCAGCGCACCCGCAATAACACGCCAGGCACCATCGCTCCACGTCATCTGGAGTCCGATTCCTGCAACCTTCGTCGGACTCAGGGCGCCGTCAATTACATATCCTGTGGCGATGTGCACGACGACATTGTCGGAGGTGGAGTCCGGCGAGACCGCCCACAGCCCGTTCGTTGTGGACAGGTGAAATTGCGAGCCTCGCGGAACAACGCCGCCTGTGATATCGAGCACGCTCGCGTAGCTGCCGGCAAGATCCTTGAACGACGCCGCCGCCGAGCTGCTGATTACCGAATCGCTTACGGATGCGAGTTCGCCGGGTTGCGGAAATGGCGTCTGCCAAATAAACCGATAAAACGCTGCCGCGACTTCGACGGCTCCGTAGGCCGTGTGCGGAGCCTGCTTCTGGGCGGTGAGCACCATTGCGGCATTTCGATCCAGACCGCCGAGGCACCCCGTGGGGGCCACTCCGGGGTCGTCGTCACCGGCACCGGACGCGGGTGCGCTCGCGTCGGGTGCAGGCGTGACGCTCGACGTGGACGCCGGGGCGGGCGTGTTGCTCGGCGCGGCCTGGCCGTAGACCAGGACGCCGCCGATGACGAGCGCCGCCGTGCCTCCGATGATCCACGGCCAGCGCGAGAGCCCGGTCGTTTCGCTACGCATGCGCATGGCGGGTCCTAGAGGCTGACGAAGAAGAGGACGGCGCCGACGATCACGCCCAGCGCCGCGAGCACGCCGAACGCCGTGCCGGAGACGATGGTGCCGCCCTTGGCGTCCTGGTACTTCTGCGGGTTGCCGCTCGCTCCACCGCTCATGGCCATGCGACCGAGACCGAGCATCGTTGCGAGAACGGAGGCGATGAGGCAGAGGCCCCAGATGCCGGCGATGATCTTCTGCCAGAGCTGGTTGAACCTGGTTCCGAAGATGGTGAAGTCCGGGACGATGTTGTCCAGCGGGTTCGGGATCCCGCCCTCGGCGAGGGTCGTGATGTGGTCCATCGGATTCGGCATGGTGCCGACGGCGACGGCGGTGAAGTGGTCGGCGATGAGGTGCAGCGTGGACATGGGTTCTCCCCTGGTCGTGATGGTCTGTGTGGTGGGGCGCGCCGGTCAGGCGCGGCGGGTGACGACGCTGTTCAGCGTCTCGATCACCGCGGCGGCCGCGAACGTGAAGGCGTCGCGGGTGGGCGGCTGGAGGCGGTTCAGCGTGAGCTCGCCGCGGTCGGCGATGTGCTGGTCGTAGGGGATCGTGAACAGGCGGCGCACGCCGGCCTGCGCGAGCGATGCGTCGACCCGCTCGACGATCTCGGGGTGCTCGGTGCGGCCGTCTGCGAGCCGAACGGCGATCGCGCTGGCCGCGAGCTCGCGAGCGTGCGAGTCGCCCTCGCGTAGGCCCTCGACGAGCCGTAGAGCGTGCTCGGCGCTGTCAGCGGCGCCCATGACCGGGATCACCAGGACGTCGGCGGCCTCCACCGCCGCGAGGAATGCGGCGGAGGTCGCGTCGTTGCCGGTGTCCAACACGCGGATCTTGTAGAACTCGCCCGTCTTGGCCATGACGGCGCGTACGTCGTCTCGAGTGAGGGTCGCCCGGCGTCCGGTCGATCCGATCACGGACGCGAACGAGGTCTGCGGCTTCGTGTACCCATCGAGCGCACCGGCGCTGGTGATGGTGTCGACCTTCTGCACGAGCTCGCCGATGCCGAGCGCCGGGGTCCCCTCGGCTCGGTAGGCGAGCATGCCGGGAGCGTCAGCGAGCTCGGGGATCACGACGAACCCACCGCGGACGGCCGCGAGCGTGCCTCCGAGCAGCAGCGACACGGTGGTCTTCCCCATGCCGCCACCGGGGTTCGCGACCAGGACCGACACGGGCCGCGTCCACGTGGACTGGCGAATCAGGGTCTCGGCGGCGAACCGGTTACGGTCCAGCGCAAGGGCTTCACGCTCTGCCTCGTTCGGGGCGATCGGCAGTCCGAGCTTCGCGAGCACACCGCGCACGCCGGTCGAGGCGCGCGCAGCCGGCGCGGCCACCGCCACGCCCTCGCCGCGTAGCGCGCTACGCGCGACGGCGACCGCCTGCGGCTCCACGACCGGCCCCGACCGGAGAGGTGTGGTCGGGGCCGGCGCGGACGGCTCCGAGAGCTGCATGAGCGGGGATGGGCCCGCTTCCTGTGCAGCGGAGCCCGCCGCCTCAGCCGGCGCAGTGTGCTGCTCCGCGGGCTGAGGGGATGACGGCGCCTCGGCGGACCGCCGACGCAGAGCCGGCACCCCCTCTGATGGCGCCAAGTCCTCGTCGATGAACTCGTTCACCTGATCTGCGGTCCCGAAGACCTTCGGTGTGCCGCTTCCGAATCCAGACATGTTGCACCCTCCCCGTGATCGTGCTGCACATTTAGGCGCTCCCCATGCGAGCGCCACGGGATCAGGTGTACAGCACTCCACCGACATCGGCAATCCCAGGTCAAAGCGGCATATTTACCCAGCTGAGGAATGTCTTGCTCGCATTTTCGACGCACCCACGGAACCTGTTACAGATTGGCGTCCGCGATCAGTCCGGTAGCGTGGTCCGGAACACGGAACAATCCGTGGCATGCCGGACGATCTGATGCGCCAGAGGGACGCCCCCGACAACGTGAGCGGGATGCAGGTCGCTCTCCAGGCCCAGTCGCGCGTGCTCGTGCTGCGGCACCTGCTGCGCGGGCCGGCGACGTTCGATGAGCTGCTGAGGGAGCTCGACATGTCGGTGGCGGGGTGCCGACAGGCGATCTACGTCCTCACGGAGGCTGGCTACGTCACGGACGACGCCGATCCCTCCTACCGCCGGAAGCCCTCGGAGACGAAGTACTGGGCTGTGCGAGAGAGAGCATCCGCCGACCTGCTGGACTTGGTCAAGTACCTACTCACATGAGGGCACAAAGAAACGCCTCCGCAACGACGTTAGCGGAGGCGTTTCTTTGTGCATATCGCATGTACCAATCAGGTCGACCGCTGTGCCTGCTTTCGCCCGAAGGCAAACCAGGCGATGGGACCGACAATCGGGATAACTATCGCGATCACCGCCCACAACGCGACGTCGATCGGCCGCATGCGGTGGTTGACGCGTACTAGAGACACGAGAGCCGCGACCACCACGACCAACGCAAGTACCGCGATGATGACGTTCACTCCGGACATGATAGTAAAGCTTATCGGCGATCCGGTCATTGCGCACGCTCCCCTGGCATCAAGTTCGAACCAGTGTAACTGGTCTAGTTAGTATGTGCATCTCTGTCTCTGACAATGAGATGGAGATACGTCGTCCCAGCTCCGCCTATGCCGATAAAGCTGTAGTTCGTGTAAAGACCCACGTCAGCTGGAAGGTCGCCGTCCTGATGAGCTCGCGTGACGGTGAACGTAGGGCTGGAACAGTTCAATCCAGGACTGCAGTTTACACTCGGGTTGGCATAAGACAGGATTCGGCCGGTGTTCGTCCCGAGGACGTACGTAGCGTTAAAGCCGAGCTGTACGCCTGTGAACCAGCCGCTCACGGTGCAATTGTCGCGCCTGAAGCCCTGCACGCGGCAATGGTCGATCGCGTCGGTGCTGAACTGGCCAGTGGCGGGCGGGGTGTTGACAGGCAGGCTGACTATGTTGATAGACCCATCCGGGTAACGCTGTACCTGCGTCTGCGTGTTGCCAACCGCGGATATGTCTGTGGCGACCGGCTCTCCACCCTTCATGGCGTCGAGCGGCACTCCACGCTCAAGGGTGGAGACAAGGGCTTTCTGAGTGTCGGAGGAAACTCCATTGGCACTCCAGGTGGCCCGGAGGGAAGATACGAGTTCGGGAGAGAGTCCCGTCGTTGTTACTGCCGCGTTCGCGGAGGTGGGAACCATAAACGAAAGCGCTATTGCGGCAATCGCGGCAGTGATTCCGGCTCGTCTATCCAAAGCAAACACTTGCTTCCCTTCGTAAACGCTTCACGTAGGGCAAACCATGTCTTCTGCCGAAGATGCTAGCAAGTCCTTCCAAATGCGGACTTGACGAGATACGCAATCACCGGAAACACGCGCGTGCGCGTTTAGCGCATCAAGTCCTAGGCTCGTCGTAGTTATCTACAGACGATATCGCTGCCGGGCTTGCCTCACGACACGTTCACAAGCCGCGATCCACTCGCTGGGGAGCGAGTGCCGAGCGGCACCCCACTGGGTCTCCTGCTCGGGTCGCCAGGAGGACCACCACTCCCCCACCGGTACGGCCGGCGCTGTGGCCGTCGTCGTGAACTCCACGCGCGCCGGGTCCGCCTCGTCGTCGGCGATGAACTCGGCCGTGGAGGGCCAGGCCGTCGCCATCCAGCGACCCTCGCCCTGCTCCTGGAGCTGAACTTCCAGCCCGATCCATGCAGCCGCTGCCGCTGCGGCCGGCTGCTCGCCCTCGTCGGGGTCCTCGTCGACGTCGGCGGCGGGCACGTAGACGTCGGGTCGGCTGGTCAGCACTTCCGGTGGGATCGCGCGGAAGGGCGTGTGGCGGCCGCCCTGGATGAGGTAGAACGCGCCGTCCCATGTCTCGCGGACGTCCTGCGGGGCGATCGCGTAGGTGTCCTGGGCGCGGCCGGTGTTGAGCTCGGTGCCCTCGCTCGCGTCCCCGGACGCCTCCATGCGCTTGACGGTGCCGGCGAGCGACACGGCCGCCTCGGGTGACTTGGATCGGCCGATGACGACCGCGATCCCGGAGCTGCTGAGTCTGTCGCGGAAGGTCAGGTCACCGGAGATGCCGGGGAGGGACTGCGCGGCGAGGACGAGGCCCACACCCTGCGAGCGTCCCGTCTCAGCCAGCGACGCGGCGAGGTCTCCCGGGTCGGTGGTGGTCGAGACGAGCTGTGCGAACTCGTCGACCACGCACAGCATGCGTCGCGGCTCGGTGAGCGCGCCGAGCCACTGCCGGAGGTCGGCGAGCATCACGTCGCCGAGGATCCGCTCGGCCGCGAGGGACGGTCGGATCGGCACGAGCCGCACATCGGCGCCGAGGTCGTCGAACGTCCACCCGTCCTCGCCCAGGAACGGGGCGAGGTTGCGCATGCGGCCGCGGATCTTCGCCGCCGCACGCATGGCCTTCGTGGTCCCGCTCTTGTCGATCGGGGCGCTGAAGTCGGCGAGCATCTGCGAGCTCAACCACCGGGGGAGCTCGATCAGGCGCGTCTCGAGATCCTGCATGGAGCGAAGCGGAGCCTTGACCTGGAGGAGGTCGAGCAAGTCGCGCGCCTCGTCGCTGTAGAACTGCCCCTCCCCCGCGCTCTCCCCCACGACGCGCATGATCTTCTCGGTGATCTGCGCCGCGGACCCCGTGAACAGGTTCCAGCGGCCGCCGATCTGCACCGTGCGCCTCATCCTGCGGAGCATGCCCGCCAGCCGCTCGGCGTCGGCGTGGATGCCCTTCCCGTCGATCAGGACCACCGGCGCCTTCATCATCACGGCGCACAGCACCCACACCCACAGCAGCACGGTCTTCCCCGCGCCGGCCTCGCCGAGCAGCAGCACGCGCCACGCGCTGGAGTCCTCGGGCCACTTCAAGAAGCGGCCGCCCTTGGCCGTCCAGTCCCGCACCTCTGCCTTGTCGGCAAGACGCTCGCGCCAGGTGCGCACCGTCGGCCGCTGCACGAGTCCGAAGACCCATTCCCCGTTCCGGTCGTATGGCGCTCGGATCGGCCGGCGGAGCTCCGCCCATGCTCGGCCGGGGCGCGAGCTCGCCACGCGCTGCGACACCGGCAGCCCGAGCACCCACCGGGCGGCCCGCCCGATCTGCTTCGTGCCGACGATCTTGCCGTTCCGCGGATCCATCTGGAGCCGTAGCTGCCCGGCCGCCGACCAGTCGGCCGCGCGCTTGCGGGCCTTCTCGACGTCCTCCTGCATCTTCACATCCGGCAGGCGGCGCTCCAGCGTGCGGAGGGCGACTCGTCGGCGCCGAGCGGCGAAGACGAGCGGGCCCAGTCCGGCGCCCGCGAGCAGCCCGAGGCCGCCCGCGATCATGGCGTGACCTCCGAGGATCTGCGCCATCTGCGCGGGGCCCTCATCCGGTCGGCCGGTGTCCGGCAAGGGCGCGACGTCGCGGGCGGCGAGGGACCACATCACAGCTGTGAAGATCGCTCCCCCGACGATGGCCCACGGCCACCACGTGGGGGTGAGCCAGTAGCGCGTCTTCGTGATGACCCGGCTACTCGCGAACCCTGCGACGAGGATCGGCACGACGGACGAGCCCACCACGAGCACGACGGCCAGCATGGCCACGGTGATGAACCCCGAGTACGACGACACGGACACACAATCCCCCAAACTCACATAGTTACATTTGATGGACCGCAAGAGGGTCCCGTGTTGCTACATGGCCGGCGTGGGCCGCGTTCAGGATCGGATGGACTGCTCGACGTAGGCAGTCAGATGATCCTTGATCGTGGTCCCGTGCGCCGCCGTCCATGCCTTGTAGGCGCGGCGGAGCTCGGGCGTGACGTCGAAGGTGATGCGGGCCGACGTGCCCTGGGCTTCCGCGTCGGGCACGGCAGCAGGTGCAGGCACCTCGGGCGCGGTGGTCTCGGCCTCCTGCGCGAGGCCGGGGTCCGGTACGGCGTCCACGGCCTTGTTGAAGACGCGATCCATGTTCGCTCGTGCCATCACTTGTTCCTTCCGTTGGCCCAGATGCTCGTGAGTTCGAGCGCGAGGGAGGAGAAATCGCTGATCGCGTGGACGGTCTGCCGGCTCTCCGGGTACGTGGTCACGACACCGCCCGTCGCGGGGGCGTCCGAGTGGACGACGTACTGCCGAATGACGGTGCGGAGCCTCGGGATCCCCATGTCATCGAGCCGCGCGATCGTCTCGTCCCGGCGCTTCTGCTGCGCTTCCTCGCGCCCCACGCGCGACAGCAGGACGCGGTACTCGAGACCGCGGGGCTCGATGACGGACTTGATGGTCCGCATGAGGGGTGTAACGCTCAACGGCTGCGGCTCCATGGGGACGATCACGAAGTCTGCGGAGTCCAGCACGAGGCCGGTGCGCTGGATTTCGCTGGGGGCGAGGCTGCCGGGGGTGTCGACGATGATCGTGTCGTAGTCCGATGCCGCGCGGAGCTGGGACAGGACCTCGGGTCGCGCGTCGTCGGTGAAGTCGAACGGCCAGGCCGTCGCGCCTTCGGCCTCCGATGCCTCGGCCCAGTCCGTGGCCGAGTGCTGCACGTGGTCGGCGTCGACCACGAGGACTCGCGAGTGCTCGGCCGTGACGGCTGCGAGGTTGACGGCGATGGTGGTCTTCCCCACCCCGCCCTTCTGCTGCACGACAGCGACGATGCGCATGGCTTCCCTTCCATGTAGGAACCATGGTTCCTGAGAACCAGGCATCCCGTGTTTGTAGGTACCAATCTACCCGACAACCCGACTATCTGGGTATGTAGGTACCTACATCTGTGGATACCCGCATTACCGGGTACTTACACTCCTACATACCCGGCTATACGCAGCTGCACAAATGTAACTTTGCGGCCCTCGCAGGCCCGAGGACCCGTGCGCCTGGTCCTAGGCGGGGGTCTTCTCGTCCTGGAGCTGATAGACGCGCTGCTTGCTGAGGCCGAGCATGGCGCTGACGTCGGCCACGCTCACGTCGGCGCCGCGGAGCTGCTTCACGACGGTGCGGCGCATCGCTGCGGCGTGTGCCTGGGCGTTGCGCCCGGCCTCTTCCTCGCGTGCTGCTTCGGTCCAGACGTCCCAGAGGTTCGCGACAGGGGGAGTGACGGTCACGTTGAGTTCGAAGGGCGCGGGCGGCTCGGCGTTCCACGCCTCGATGATGCCCTCGGCCTCCTCGGGGACCTCCGCGAGCGATCGGGCCTGTCCGACGGTGTCGAGCTCGGGGATGCGGAACAGCCACCACCGGCCCTCGCGCCAGACGTCGACGTCGTACGTGTGTACGGTCATCACTTCCACTCCTTCGGTACTTCAACGTCAAGGTTCTGTAGCTGGGTCAGGATGCCCGCCTGGACCTCCTTGTGCCCGAACGGCACGGACAGCTTCACCGACTCGTCCGGAGTTCCCCAGATCTGGTGACTGCCCTTCGCCGGCCGGATGAACACCCACCCGATCGACTCCAGGAACTTGCGCACATCCCTCGACTTCTGCGGCTTCATGATTCTATTCTATCCCGGGCTTGTCCTTCAAGACAACCCCGGGCTAGACCTTTGTGGAGAACTTCGGTCGAGTGTCGGAGCGGCGATGCGGTGGCCGGCTCGGGTGTCGGGCTGCCGCGGCTCCGTTCCGCTGCGCTGCACTGCGCCTTGCCCTGATGGGGGAGCGAGTCACGTCGATCACGGGGTCTGGGGTCGTGCGTCTGCGGGACAGGGGACTGTTGCCGAGGCGGCCGGCTCGGTGGTCTGGTCCCACAGCTGGGATTGTGGGCGGTGACATTGGGGGGTGAATGACGGCGGAAGGGCTGGGGATCCATCGGCGCTCTGGACCGGTGCTCTCGGAGACGGACGGCCGATCCCGGGTGCTGGCTGCGCACTTCTCACCAGGTCGTCGCTGCCCGCCGCGAAGCGGCTCCCCGAGCTCTCGTCGACGGATGCCTCACGGAGGCTGGGCCATCCGTCGAAGGGGGAGCGCGGCGGGATCACCGTGGGTCGGGGTCGAATAGGTCCGGCTGTCGCGCATAGCTGCGATCTATAGGCGCCGGCAGCGCGGGCGCCACCCATTCGCCCCCGAGCTCGACGGGCTGCTGATCCCCGAACCAATGCCCTCGGTCATCGAATACCGGCACAACGCGCAAACGGCTGCGCACGCTCGCGGGCACAGCCAAACCGGATAGCGCCTGCTGGATCCCGCGGCCGCCAGCGACGTTGGTGAAGTACGTCACGTGCGTGATCTCGCCCTTTTGCAGCCGGACGTCGAACGCGCGGAAAATGGCCCCGTATCGCTGCTGCCGCTTCGCGGTCAGCTCGACCTCCACGGCGTCGAGGGTGCTTCCCTGCCGAGCAATCCCGTCCGCCTGGTGCTCGTATTTGTGCTTCGCCGGACGATCCCGGAACCACTCGTATCCGGCGGCCAGATACCGGGCGGCGACGATCGAGACCGACACCTCGTGTCGAGTCGTCTGAGAAAGCAGATGCGGCTGCCGAGCACTCGCCCACGTCGCGGTGGGCCAGACCACCGCGCCGCCGATTTGGAAGAGCTGTTCCCGCTTCACGAGCTCGAGCGATTCCATGCGGGCGCACCAGTGCTGTGCCTTGCGGACCGTGACCGGCTGGGCGCTGCCGGCGGCCGCCGGCAGCGCCCAGCGGAGGGCCTCCATGTTCGCGATGCGCACGGTCGCGAACCAGTCGAACAGCGCGACGTCGCGGCGCGTGAGGCGCACCATCAGGTGCGCCTCTTGACTCGGCGGCTCGCGGCTGGCCGTGCCAGCCGCGAGCCCGTGGCGCGTCCGTGAGGACGCGCCACGGGGGACCTGTGGGACGCCACGAGGAGCGAGCGAGGCGACCGCGCGAAGCACCGTAGACGTACCGCCCGTGATCGAGGCGACCGCCTCGTGCTCCCAACGTTCGTGGCACCCCAGATCGTCACCACACGTCCTCGTCCGCCTGACCCACGCAAGGGACACTGCATGACGCAACCACCCTCCCAACTTGGTCTTTCTTTGTTTGTTGAAATCACTTCTCTCTGTCTCTCTCTTCTTGCTTGCCCTCTCTGCCACTGGCCCCCTTTACTTCCGAACCTCCCCCAGACAGATGCTTTTGCTGTCTGGGGGAGGTTCGGAAGCGGCGTAGCCGGGGGGCCAGTGGCAGAGAGGGCAAGCAAGCCGTAACCCGTCGTCAAACCCGTCGCACCGTGCGACCAGTTTGACGCCGGGGTCAGCGACCGCGGCGTGCATTCTCCACACCCGCGATGTACTCGTGCACGGTCACGTCGTCGGCGAGCTCGGCGCCGTCGGCGCCGGTCCGCCACACGGCATCGGCCGGCAGCTCGGCCGGGGGAGCGAACGCGATGCGGCCGGCGCCGGCCGCATCCGTCAGCACAACGTCACCCGCTGCGCGAACAGCGGCCGCGTCGAGCTCCCAGCCGCGAGCGGTGAGCATCCGCACGAGGCGGAGCACTCGACCGTGGAGCTCCTGGACACCGGTGGGGAACTCCGCCGGGTGACGGCGTTCGCCGAGCAGCGCCGCCGTGACGAGCTCGTCGATCCCGGCCACCGCGGCGACGTCCGGCGAGCGTCGTGTCGGCTCGTGGGGGAGTGCGACGGGCACGGCCGGCGCCGTCCGGCGCCGCGACGCCGCCACCCGGATCTCGCGCTCCTGCTCGAGGAAGGCCCGATGTTCGGGGGAGTCCTCGACGCCGCGACGAGCGGCCTCCCGAGCCTCCTCCGCCTGGCGCTGATGAGCGCGCTCGGCGGCGGCGTCCTGCTCCCGGTCGTATCGCTCCATGCGTGTCTCCTCGCTCGGATCAATCGCCATCTGAATACCCCACGCGAGATATCCGATCGGGTCGCGCTGCACAGGTGCATCCAGGAACGGAACTCCCAGATCCCGGAACTTCGCTTCGATCCGAGACGTGATATCACGGTCATCGACCAGGAGCACCCGACGGCCGTCACGCTCGACCCACCGTGCATAGCGCGACGTGTCGAGGTGGCGGTCGAGCATGTCGCAGACATGCCCCTGGTGAATGCCCCGCCCGAGCCACGGCATGCGCTGTTGAAGCTGCGCCGCGAGACGAATCGTTGCCAGCGCCCGAGGCGCTCGATCCTTTGGGACGTCGCGTGTTGGATTCGTCGATGCCGGCCGCGGAGCGGCCATCCGGCGTGCGGCAGCGCGCTGCGGCGGAGCCTGCGGAGGGCGCGTTTTCGACGGACGACGGCCCTTGGTAACCAAGTTAAGAACTGGACTGGAGTGTGTGTCTTGTTCAAAGACAGATAGGTCGCCAGTTGATGGCTCAGACACGAGCCTGCGAGGCATCGTTAGCGCCCGGACGGACGCCGCCGCGATCTGGTACCCGCCGTGCCAGAGGAACGCCTTCTCGGTCTCCGCGATCGTGAGCTCGCGGCCCTCGACGATCGTCACGGAGAACCCGCGAGCGATGAGCAGCGCCCGGGCGCGGTTCACTACGCGCGGGCTCACGTTCTCGCGGATGAGCTTGGACGCGCGACGAGCCACGGTCTTGTTGCTCGTGGTGACGTTGCGGCCGGTCTTGAAGTCGGCCGCCCGGCGCTCGACGACGGCCACGGCCAGATACTTCCGGACGCTGACGTCGATCTGCCGGCGGGCGGCGTGGCCCTCGACCGAGAGCACATCCGCACGGACGGCGGCCATCCACGCGGCGGGCGACGTCCACGCCGGCACCTTGGCGTACGCACCGGCCGGCACCGGCAGCGCCCACGACATCGGCGCGTCCTCCGGAACGGGCGCGCTCGACGGCTCCAACCCGGGCAGCGTCGGCTCGCTCGAGGCGTTTGCCAACCTGCGGAAATACGCACGTGTCTTGCGTGTCGGAGGTGTTGCGAGGTCCGCGGACGTGGTTATGATGGGCCTGCTTCCATAGATGTGCAGATGGACGTGCAGAAGCCCCGGCCCTGGTAAGCCGGTTCTTCGGATTGATCCGCCTCAGACCCACGGTCGCCAAACAGTGGAGGTCTCGGGCGTAGTGCTTCGGCCCCTCGCGAAAGCGGGGGGCCATGCTCGTTAAGTGGGGTCGATCGGCAGCTCCTCGCGGTCGTCGTCCTCGGGCCACCAGACGGGCCGGCCAGTCGCCGGATCCGTCTCGATGTGCTTGGCCAGCAGGTCGAGCAGGTGGCTCGAAGAGGCGGCGCCAACGGCGTTGGCCATCGCCTTGAACTTGTCGCGCGACGATGCCTCGATGCGGTACCCCGGCAGCACCGGCTCCTTCACCGAGTCGCGGTCGCGCTTACCTGTGGCCATGCCCGTCATCAAAGCATGTGCACATAGTTAAGAGCGCGAACTGCGCACCGCGTGTCGCTGCTGGCACGGCCCCTCGACTTGGGGGCTGTCCTGACGATGGGCCAGCACTAGCGTCTGACTCATGACCGCCGTCCTCATCGCCTACGACCTTCGCGCGCCCGGGCAGAAGTACAACGCTCTCATAGAGAAGATCAAGTCCTACGACAACTGGGCGCATCCCCTCGACTCCACTTGGATCGTCACGGGGGCGTATCTGACAGCCGAAGGCGTGTACGGGGACCTGCGGCCGATCCTCGACGACAACGACCACTTCTTCTGTGTCGAAATCGACGGCAAGGGGCGCCAGGGGTGGCTGACGCAAGAGCTCTGGGACTGGATCAGGAAGCAGGTCTAGCTCGCTTCGGCCAGACGCCCGCCTCGGCACCTGACGCCGTGACCGACTGCCCCCCCCCCCCCCGATGTGGAGGGCGCGCGCGTCGTCGCACCGAGCTACCGTCAGGCTCATGCCCGACGCCGTGAAGTCCAACCGCTCGATCATCTACAACATGCTGTTCTTCGCTGGTAAGGACCATGCCTTCATGGAGGAGTCACGCGACCCTCGTGAGGAGACGTTCGGCCACCTTGTGACGCTCCTAGACCAGGCGCTTCTCGGCGACGTAGCTCTCTACGCGACGCACTCCTTTGCAGACCCCTTCGTCGATATCAACGCCCCGCTCACCGGCAGGGTCGTGGTTCTGACCCGCACGCTGATCGCGTCCGTAGACGTCCGGAGCGGCTTACGGATGTCGGTTGACCTGGTGCCGCTGCGGACGATCACCTCAGTCACAGTGGTGTTGGGTGGCGAATCGACGTTCGTTGGGCACCCCTCCTGGGGCGGGTTCGGAGTGCAAGCCAAGGTCTCTGGCGGGTCCACGTCGACGGTGCTCTCGCTGCCCGCCGTCAGGTCTAGCGGAAGGAACGCCACCGAATTCGCGGGCTTCTACCCGAAGCTCATCGAGGCGCTGCGGACTCCATAGCCCCCAGCCGGCGGTACAGCGTCGACGTCGACATGCCCAGGTCTCGAGCCACCTGCGCGGCCGGCTTGTCGGCCGCGATGAGCTGAGCGGCGTTCGCGATCTGACTGTCCGTGAACTTTTGCCGACGGCCGCCGAGGTCGCCGCCGGCCGCACGACGCTTGGCCACGGAGTCGACGATGCGCTCCTTCTTCGTCTCGTGCTCCGCCTGCGCGAGTGCGGCCATGACCGTGAAGACCATCGCGCCCATGGTCGTGGACGTGTCGACGTCGCCGCCGCCGAGGTTCAGCACCCGGAGGCCGACGTCGGCCGCGTGGAGCTCGGCCGCGAGCACGAGCATGTTGGACGTCGACCGACCGAGGCGATCGAGCGTCGTGACCACGAGCGTGTCGCCCGCGTGCAGCGCGGCGCGTGCGGCATCGAACTGCGGCCGCGACGCACGGGCACCGGACACCCCGTGGTCCACGTACAGGTCATCCCGCCGCACGCCGGCCGCGAGCAGGTCGACGACTTGCCGGTCCGTGCTCTGCTGCCGGGTCGAGACCCGTGCGTACCCGATGAGCTTCCCCACGACGTCCTACCTGTCCCACAACCGACGATGAACACGCCCAGCTAAGCACCCCCTTGCGGGCCATAGTTGCGAGACGCGCGCGGCCGCGGTACTCCGCGGCGAGCTCCGACCGCTAGCGGGACGTCCCACAACCCAAGGGATGCGGGACGACCTGAGGAGCTCGAACCTGAGGCGAGCCCGCCGTAGCGGATTAGAGTTCAGGGGTGACTACCGTCGTCGACATCTCGTCCGCCCGCCCGAAGGTCCTCGAGTTCTTCGCGGGGATCGGTCTGGCGCGCATGGGGCTCGAGAGCGCGGGTTTCCGCGTCGCGTGGGCGAACGACTACGAGCCCGACAAGTGGGACCTGTACCGCGGTCACTTCAACGACCCCGAGGACGGCGGGCACAGCTTCGCCCTCGGCGACGTCGGGGAAGTCGATGCGGACCAGCTGCCCAGAGACGCGAAGCTCGCCTGGGGCTCGTCCCCCTGCACCGACCTCTCACTCGCCGGCTCTCGCGGGGGCCTTCGCGCCGGCGAGTCGAACGCCTTCTGGCAGTACATCCGCCTGCTCGACGAGCTCGGCGACGACCGTCCCGAGGTCGCCGTCCTGGAGAACGTGGTCGGGCTGGCCACATCCCACGGCGGCGATGACCTCGCCGCCGCCATCCGCGCGTTCAACGATCTGGGGTACTCCGTCGACGTCCTCGCACTCGACGCTCGACGCTTCATCCCGCAGTCTCGGCCGCGGCTGTTCCTCGTGGGGGCGAAGAACCCGCCCGAGGATGCGGTCGAGCTCAACAGTGAGCTCCGGCCGGACTGGTTGCAGGCCGTCTACGGCGACCCGACGCTCCGAACGCACCGCGCAGCGCTGCCGGCGCCGCCCGCACCGCTGCTCTCCGGGCTCGGTGAGTACGTCGAGACGATGCCTTCCACAGATGAGCGCTGGTGGGACGCCGACCGGACTGAGTCGTTCGTGGCATCCCTGTCACCGGTGCAGCGCGATCGGATCGCAGACATGCGCCGCGGACCGGGCGTGAAGTACCGAACGGCATACCGCCGCACTCGCAACGGCGTTGCCGTCTGGGAGGTCCGGCCCGACGACATCTCCGGCTGCCTACGCACCGCACGAGGTGGCTCCTCGAAGCAGGCCGTGGTGAAGCTGGGCAACAAGCGTCTCCAGGTGCGATGGATGACCCCGCTGGAGTACGCACGCCTCATGGGTGCCGGCGACTACAACCTCTCCGGCGCACGGACCAACCAGGCCTTGTTTGCGTTCGGCGACGCCGTCGCTGTACCCGCCGTCTCCTGGCTTGCCGAGAACTACCTGATGCCGCTCGTCCGAGGCGAGCTCGCCGCGCGCGACCTCGCGCCGGCGAAGCTGAACCATGGGTAGTCGCGGGATCGCGTCCTACAACGACGCGGACGGCACGGTGCCAACGAAGCGATCGATGCCGACGAAGTTCGTGCAGCGGTTCCGACAGCTGCTCTCCGAGGCCCTGGCCAACGTCGATGAGGCCAGCGGCAAGAAGCTCAACAACTGCGTCGGCGTCTACGCGTTCTACGACTACGACGGTGAACCGATCTACGTCGGGCAGACGTGGGAGGACTTCGGCACCCGCGTCGGCCGGCACCTCCGTGGCCAACGCACCGACACCCTCGCCTACCGCATCCTCGACCCGTTCGAGGTGGCGGAAGTGGAGCTCTACCCTGCCGAGGACGCCCGAGCGCTGCCGAAGGCGGAGAAGACCGCGGCGATCGACGCGCTCGAGTACTCGGTGTACCTCACGGCGATCGAGCGGTCGAAGTACCGCGCGATTCTGAACGAGAAGATCCCGCCCGTGTCTCCCCGCATAGAGCTACCGCAGGCATATCGGTTCCCGCTCGTCCCCGACGACATGCGCGAGGACCGCGAGCACCCGGACGTTCGCATCGCGCGCCGTGCGGAGACTCTCGCCCGGGTCGCCGCGGTCGCACACGAACGCGGCGAGGTTTCATCCGGGCTACGCCGTGTCATCGTCATCCAGGCCGTCCGACTTGCCGACCTCGCCGCTGCCCGACTGGCATACGCGGAGGGCCGATCCCGACCCGCGCCGACCGCGATCGACGTGCAGGGGCTCGTGGGCAGCGTCATGGCGGAATTCGGAGATGACGAGTCTCAGACTGAAGCCTCCGACGCATAGCGGCGGGCCCGGCCCCCTCATGGGTCGGGCTTCCCTCCTCGGGCTCCTCCGCTCTGCCGACGCCGCGAGGATGTCGGTCCAAACTCGTACGCTTGCCGACGAGCGCGGCCGGGCGCTTCCACTCGATCGAATCGACGGAGGAGCGCACCCGGTGAGCAAGGTCAAGAGCAAGCTCGACGGCATCGACAGCCTCGTGCGCGACGTCGGCGCCCACCCGTGGGCGCACCTCGAGGCCGGCTATTGGCGGATCCAGGTCGAGGACAGGCCCGTGCTCGGGTACGTGATCCGGCACCGGGCGGAGCTCGGAGACCCGTTCACCTTCGAGCTCTACGCCGACGCCCGCAACGACCAGGGCCAGCGCATCTGGATCCGCCGCGAGCACTCGTTAAACACGGCCGTGGCATGGATGGTGCAGCACAGCGCCGAGCTCATCGCCTTCGCGGCGCGAGCGCGCTCAGCCAGCCGGGGGCCGGCGGAGACGACGGCCGCGGAACATGCCTCCGCCGACGTCGACCAGGCCCGGGAGCTCGGCCATGTAGAGCGCGGCCAGCTCGGGTGACGCGGCCGTCGCGTGGATCGTCACGCGCCGGGCGTCCGCGACGGGCAGCAGCTCGGGCAGGAGGCGGGCGCGCAGCGCGCGGCCGCGGCCCGTTCCCGGTGCCGCCGCGATGTGGTCACCGATGTGCCATCCGGTGCGGGTCCCGAACAGCGCGAGCACGACGTCGCGCTCGGGGCTGAGGTAGTACCTCGTCCACGGGCACGTGACGAGGGCGACCTGGAGCACGACGATGAGCGGGCTGAGCACCCACCACGCGACTGCGAGGTAGAGCGCCACGACGCGCGCAACGCCTCGGGAGTGTTGGAACCCGTGCCAGAAGCCACGGCGTATCCACCACGCGATCCGCAGAGCGTCCACGACGCCCGCGCGCGGCAGCCCCTCGATCGCCGGGGGCACGGTCGAGGACGTCCCCCTCACCGGATCCTCCGGCGGGTCACGAGCAGGAGCCGAGCGTGCGGTCGATCGCGGCCCGGTCGGCGTCGTCGATCGTGAGCGCGTACGTGCTCAGCACGTACGCGAACCGGGTGACGTACATGCAGTCATAGCCGGCGGCCGGCGGCAGCCACGTCGCCGGCCCCTGGTCCGACTTCGCCTCGTTCGTCGGCCCATCGACGGCCTGGAGGTTGTTGACGTCGGTCGCGAGCTGCTCACGGTGGTCGCCCGTCCAGGCGGCGGCGCCGTGCTGCCACGCCCAGCCGAGAGGCACGAGGTGGTCGATCTGCACGGCCGCGCTCGTCGTCTTCCCACGGGTGAAGTCGATGCTGCGGCCCGTGTAGACGTCGGCCAGGTGCCCCGTGGCCACGGTGCAGCCGGGATCCGCCTT
>NZ_JADKRR010000007.1:24802-27027 GCF_015351105.1 Clavibacter sp. VKM Ac-2872
CGTGTACGTGACCGCCGTGAGGTCGCGGGCCAGGACGTCGTTCCGCTGGTCGCACCCGTTGTGATCGGTATCCGCCCACGACGGCCCGTAAGCCGCCCGGTCGTAGTTGGGCGTCTTCACGTGCGTGTCCGCCGGCAGCTTGTCGACGAGCGCCCGCACCGCGGCCGCGTCAACCACTCCCCCGCGCACGAAGCCGGCTGCCGTGAGCGCGTCGGCCACGGGGCCGCGTGCGGGGCCCTGTTTCACCGTCGGCGCACTGTCCGCCGGCTCCTGCGTGTGCACCAGTCCCGTGCCGTACCAGCCGCCCGCGAGGCCGCCGATGCTGAGGAGCGCAGCAAGGAGAATCAGCAGCATTCGGGTGTGTGATCTCACTACTGGCAGCTATCGCACTGTGGGTCGTCCATCGGGTCTACCGGGACGATGTATTCGGCATCCGAAAAGACAGCGCGAATGGGCTTTACGGTTCCGTCTGGGGTGGTGCTCAACTCGTTCATCATGACTCCCGTCCTGTCGATATCTATATAAGAAACGATAACGAATCGAGGTCAAACGGGCAATACTTCTACACACGCGAATCCTGACAGTCTGCTCATTTACGAACGAGGGAAATGCATGAGTCGCTGGGCCTCAAATTGCCATGTCTGCCAAGGGGACCACGCCCGCACGATGCAACGTGAAGTGCGTACCACCTTTATCCAGGGCACTGCTACCAGAACGATATGCAGTCAATCTGGCATCAACGCACGCCGCACGAATGGTGACATTGGTGGGGTGATCTTCGTCGGAAGGGCTGGGGATCCATCGGCGCTCTGGTGCCGCACTCTCGTGGACGCACCCTCTATCGGGGCCCGGCCGCGCACTCCCCCACCAGGTCGTCGTTGCCTGCCGCGCAGCGGCTTGCTTTCCCGTCCGAGCGGTGACGCGACGCTGTCGCGCGAGGAGCTATCTATCTAGACTCGTCGTCCGTCGGGAGCAAGTGGCCGAACATCGCCTCAACGGCACGCTCGATCGAGACACGGATGTCTTGCCCCTGCGTCGCCTTCACGTAGTCCAAGAGGTCCTTGGTGCGGACTCCGATTCGGGTCCCCATCTGCACGGTCACGTCGCGCTTGGGCAGCTGGATGCCCTTCGGAACGTCGGGCTGCCCGCCACGTCCCTGCGGCGGGACGGTAGTCGCGATCGGGGGTGCCGGCACGTCGATCGGATCTCTGCCGAGGTCGGGGGCCGGCCGCGGGGTGCGGCGTGTCGGCAGCGTCGGGCGCTCACGCTTCTCGTCGGTCATGACACCACCTTCGTCAGGATCTCCGAGTAGGCATCCACGACAGGCTGGCCCTTTCGGAAATCTCCGTACCATTCGTGAGTGGCGCGAACATCTTGCACCACAGCCCGATCGGGGACCAGCGGATATAACACGGTGCCTAGTCCCCCGAGCTCGTCGAGCGCATATTGTTCGATGCGCCGCATGACGGTCATGCCACGGAATGCCCCGACGACGATGCCGGCTTCGCGGAGCTTGTCCGTCGCGCCGAGCAGCTTTCGCGAGTCGCGGAACCGCTGGACGCTCACCATGGCCCCCTCTACTCCGCTGACACCATCCTCGTCGGCCTTCGCCGCGTAAACCACGGCATCCGACGCGTTGAGTGCCGACAGAGTGAGGGGTCCGCCCTGCCGGTTGGGGCAGTCGAAAATCACCAGGTCGGCGGTTGTCCCCTCAAGAGACGCCTTCAACCGGAGCTCGGCGTAGTCGGCCTGTTCCCCTTCGCGAATGGAGACGCTGCGGCTGGACGGCAGGACGCTGAGGTTGGGGTGCCAGCGGGAGGGCACGGCCATGTCGTCCATCCACCCGTTCGGCTCGGGATCCGCGAGGATGGCGCCGACGTCGAGGCCGGGTTCCTTGGGTTCTGCTCCCACCCATCGGCTGGCCGCCGCTCGAGGGTCAAGATCCACGAGCGTGACGCGCCGGCCGCCGATGGCGGCAACCATGGCGAGTGACACCGCAGTGGTGGTCTTGGAGACTCCGCCTGACTCGCTGTAAACCATGATCGCTTCCATAGCTCCATCCTATCTAGCTAGAGAGCTACCTAGCAAGCTCCCTATCTCGGTGTCTATCTATCTAGCTACCGAACGCGAGCGTCAACCGGCGGGTGTCGGGATCGGTGGTGCGCCGCGCGGCGTCCCCGGCCGCTCGCGGATCCCGGCCTGGATGAGCATGCGCCACACGGTCG
>NZ_JADKRR010000008.1 GCF_015351105.1 Clavibacter sp. VKM Ac-2872
TTCCCTGGCCAACCACAACGAGGCACGGACACCAAGTCCGCACCTCACCCGGGACCGGACACCAAGTCCAGCCCCAGGTAAAATCGGTAGCGCCCCGGGTAGGTCTAATTACCCGGGGCGTTACTGCTTACACCGCATGATACTTTGGCGAGCCCCTTTGCTCGCGCTTACATATAAGACACACACAGCGAACGGTAGATCCAAGCCCCAAGTTGCGCGTACCGCCGAGATGTTTCGCACCGGCGGAGGTCCTGCTCAAGCTCCTCGACCGCGAGTCATTCCAGGTCGTGCACGGCCTGGAGCACTACGAGGTGTCCCGGGACGTGAACAGCGTGAGGAACAACCACCCGGATCTCGTGATCCCGCTACCAGCGTGACGGGGTCCACACGGCGGCTCAGCTCGTCACGCGCGTCTCCTCAGTCCTCGACGGCAAGGTCGCGGTCGCTAGAGCGGCTTCGGCTACCTCGACGGCAGCTACTCGGACGCGGCGCTCGATGCCCTCCGTGAGGTCCTCCCACTGCCGGATCGTCCGGAGCGCTCGGATCTGCACGGCGCCGGCAACGATGGCACCGAGCACACCGGACGCGGCGAGGAACCCTACGGTGGTCTGCGTGAGTACCTCGTAGAAGGAGCTCGCGGTGATCGACGCGATGACGATCACGGCCGCCGCCCACACGACGAGGAGCTCGGCGACACACACAACCGTCATCGACGCCACGAACGCCAGCACGCCGAGCGCGATGACCCACCCGCCCCGGATCGGTCGCGGACGCGGCGGGAAACCGTTGAGCAGCTGGCCCCGAGCATCACGGCAATCACCGATCCAGTCCGCGACATACAGCCAGACCGTCATCGCCATGGACACCGCGCGTATGAGCATGCCGACTCTGAATACGACGAGCAGCACCGACGGTGCCGGCATCGCGATGGCGGCTCCGAAGATCCCCCCCCCCCCCGAAGTAGAGCAGCCCCTGCACGGCGTCCGCTGAGCGATCGGATCAACGCCATATCCGGCGGATGACCACTCCGATTGCCGCGATCACGAGCGGCTCAAGAACCACGCTGAGAATGACATTGACCATGACGACCGACCCCTTTAGCCAGGGATAGCAACCCGAACGGGGGACACGGCAGGGGGTTGCATCTGTGGTGGCTCGTCCGAGATCCCGCACGCTCCCCCGTGGACCCCATCGAGGCCGACGTGTGCCTGAGTCAGGCACGCGGTTGGTCGCTACCCTCGCGCAGCAGGTCACGAATCGCGGACTTCTCGACCGACCAGCGCCGCCCATCGAAACGGCCACGGAGCACGCCGTGGCGGAGCCAGCCGGTGATGCCCTGCCGGCTCATCCGAAACAGCCCTGCCACCTCGCTGACCGTGAGGACGTCGCCGTACGCGTCGAGAGGATCCGGGTCCGGCTCGTGCGTCCGGACCGGTCCGTTCGCCGTCGACTCAAGCCACTCCCTCACCTCCGACCGGAACGCAATCCACGAGTGGCCTATCAGGTATCCAGGAATCCTCCCTTGCCAGAACCAGAGGCTCGCCGTCGTTTGACGAATACGCAGCAGATCCCGCAAGTCGCGGGATCGCAGCGTGCTGGGCATCTCGTCCCAGACGTCCGAATCGGTCACGTTTGCATGATTTGAGAACTGCGCGTGCGTCGTTGTCGCGAATCACGACATAGAGAGTTATGGTGGGAACACTCGCGTCAACAGGCGCTGGATCCGCTTGGGGAGGAAGATAGATGGCCCGCAAAGTAGTGACCACGCTCGTTGACGACATCGACGGCACGCAGATCGAGGAAGGCCACGGCGAGACCGTCCCGTTCGCGCTCGATGGCGTCAACTACGAGATCGACCTCAGCGACGACAACGCCGCGAAGCTGCGGACCGCGCTCGATGACTACATCGAGAAGGGCCGCCGCGTCGGCCGCGCGGCGGCCGGGAAAGGCCCCGCCCGGCGCTCCTCGAGCACAGGCCCGAAGGAAGACCTCAGCGCCGCCCGCGAATGGCTTCGCGAGCACGGCCACAAGGTCTCCGAGCGCGGCCGCATCTCCGCGGATCTGCTCGAGGAATACCGCGCCAACAAGTAGCACGCACACGACGAATGAGAGGGCCGACCCGGCACGGGGGCGGCCCTCTCATTCGTCGGTGGGTCAGCCGGCGGCCGACGCCGGTGCCAGCCGGCGGATGGTCGATGGGAGCAGGAGCCCGCCGGCGAGGATCACGGCCGCCAACGTCCCACACGCGGCCGCCCATGGCACGGCGTCGTAGAGGATCCCCGCGGCAAAGCTCCCGAGGGCGGCGGCCAGGAGCGTGGTGGCCTCGTAGAGCCCCAGTGCGCGCCCGATGCGGGCGACGCCGGCGGCCTCGGTGAGGGCGGCTTGCTCGATCGGCAGGATCGCGGCCAGCGCGAGCGCCGACAGGATCCAGAGGACGGCGATCGTCACGGGATCCCGGGCGAGCGCGAGACCGCCAGCGAACGCGGCGCCCGCGACGGCCGCGGCGACGAGGACGGGCGTGCGCCCGTACCGGACCGTGAGCCGGTGCAGGTAAGGCGGTGCGACCGCGAGGGCGATCCCACCCGGGAGCGACACCCACGCGATGGCCAGGGGCTCGAGGCCGAGCTCGCGCTGCAGGTGCAGCACCAAGAGCAACCCGACCGCGGCCTCCGCTGTCCCGATGACCGTCACCACGACCAGGAGCGGCCGCAGCCGCCACGCGAGCTCGCGGACGACGGCCCCCGCGCGCGGCGCCGCTCGGACGGCGTCTCCGTCGCCACTCCCCGGCGTCGACGCCCGGCACCTGCTCAAGGCGAACAGCAGCCCGGCGACGAACGCGCACGCCGCTGCCGCAGCGAAGGTCGGCGCGTAGCCAGCCGCAGCAAGGAGGCCGATCGCCGGCGCGAGGACGACCCACGACCCGAGCTCCTCGGCCGACATGAGCCGAGAAAACGCCCGCGGATCCGTACTGTGGCGGGCGCCCGCAGTCGCGCGCAGCGCGACCCACAGGAACGCGCCACCGGCCCGCGAGACGAGCACGCCGGCGAGGACGACGGGGAAGGTGCTCGCGGTGGCGACGAGCGCGTAGCCGGCGCCTAGCACCAGGGCGGACGCCGCAGCGATCGTGGCCCGGTCGTGCCGGTCGGCGGCCACGCCGCCGAGCGGGCGCAGCAGGAAGGACGTTGCAAGCCCGGCCGCTAGAAGCGCCCCCGTCTGCGCGGCCGTGAGGCCGAGCACGGTTCCGGCGAACAGGGGCAAGGCGAAGTCCACGACCTGGCCGGCGCCGCTCGCGAGCGTCACGCTCGACAGTAACCGCCGCGAGAACAAGGGCTCCGAGGGACGCGTGGCAGTCGCGCTGATCGTCATGCTCGGGCACTTTAGCTCCATCGCTGAGCGATTGCTTTCGTCTATGACTCGCATGCCTTCCGACGGACGCGCGCGTTCACGGTCTGTGGCGGGTAACCCGAAGGCCACCCGCCACAGTGCACTACTCGTCGGGGCCGGTTGCCCTTAGAGCTGCTCGTCCCGTGCGTCGCGTGCGACGTTCGTGGCCTGGCGCGTGCGGATGATGGCGAGGACAGCACCGATCACGATGAGGACTCCGCCTGCTACGCCCCACCAGGTGGAGGCATCGCTCGCCGCCCCATGAGGCCACGACAGCGCGATGAGACCGACGCCAACCACTCCAAGCAGTATTTGAACCAGCATTTTGAATTCCATGTCAGTGCCTAAATCTCGATGTTGCATTCCAGAACTCTTTGCAGACCCCCTGGAGCGCTTCCCCGCCGTTGAAGGCAGCCCCGATGATCGCGGGCCAGTTGAGGGACATGATGCCCCCGGCACCGGCAAAGGCAGTGCCAGCCATACGCAGATTACACCGAAGTTGCAAATCTTTTTCTCGCTGTGTCAACCGGGGTCCGTATGTCGTGTGCACTGCGCGGCCGTGCGACATATAGCATCCCACAGACGATGAGCAGTAGCTGATTGGTTGCTGGCCCCATTGCGCTTGTGCAGGAGCGGCCAAACCAAGAGTCAGTACCGCAACCAGCCCCGCCGCGTAGATTGTTCGTCTCATATGCGTCAACCGCCTCTCGTCGAGATTCGATTGCTCTCTGTCAAGTACCTCGAATCTGCGGCGAGGTTAAAGCAGACGGGGAACTTCCCGTGAGAGAAGCGCACACGTGCTCCTCGACCAACCCCACTACCCGCAGAGCCGCGGCAGCACGAACTACGCCTGACCTGCGCGCACGCCGGACGACACACAGGCGCTCACAGCCATCCCCGCTCAGGGTGATGCGTCGTCCAATCCCAGAAGACCGCTGAACCGTCGGTCGACCCCTCGGGGTTGTCGAACCACAGCGCCTTGTCCCGTACCTCGTCGAGGTCGAAGCCATGCACGGGAGCGGACTCGCCTCGAAACCCGACGATGCGGTCGATGCCGCCCGTCACGCCGACGGGGTTCTCGCTGCGAAAGACAACGTAGAGCCCTTTAAGCCTTGCCAGTACGGACCCGCGACCGGCCGTCGGCTCGAGCCCGATCCAGAGAAGCGGGATCGCGCCGTGGTCGCGCGCGAACCCCCATGCTCGCTGTACCGCGGCGACGGCGAGCATCGACGGCGGCCCGACGGGATCGCTCATGGCCAGCGTGAGATCGTCCGGGCTTTCCTCCGCCCAGGTGAACCAGTCGCCGAGGCGGCAAGGGACATCGACGAGCATGGGTGCAGGCGTGTCGCTGTCACGCCAGATGTTCGTGGCACTCTTGGCGCGGAGCCACTCGGGAATGGCCTCGTTCGGGTGCAGCACTTAGAAGCCGCCGCCAGCGGGACACCTGCACTGGAGGGCTTTGCCTGCCTCCCAGGCAGCACGCCACAGGCTCTCGTTCCACCTAATCATGGAGGCGAGATCCTGGCGCAGGTTGTGGCGCTTGCGGTCCATCCAGGCGGTGAACTTGTCCGCTTCCTGGGTCGTGTTCTCGTTCGTGGTCATCCTTCCTTGCGATGTTTCAGCCTCGCCAATGTGGCGAGAGGTTAGTGGCAGGTGGTGAGGGTACGGTCGATCGCGGCACGGTCGGCGTCGTCGATCGTGAGCTCGTACGTGCTCAGCACGTACGCGAACCGGGTGACGTACAGGCAGTCGTAGCCGGCGGCCGGCGGAAGCCACGTCGCGGGCCCCTGGTCGGACTTCACCTCGTTCGTCGGCCCATCGACGGCCTGCAGGTTGTTGACGTCGGTCGCGAGCTGCTCGCGCCGCTCCCGCGTCCAGGCGGCGGCGCCGTGCTGCCACGCCCACCCGAGGGCCACGAGGTGGTCGATCTGCACGGCCGCGCTCGTCGCCTTCCCGCGGGTGAAGTCGATGCTGCGGCCCGTGTAGACGTCGGCCAGGTGCCCCGTGGCCACGGTGCAGCCGGGATCCGCCTTCGTGTACGTGACC
>NZ_JADKRR010000009.1 GCF_015351105.1 Clavibacter sp. VKM Ac-2872
CCCTACAGGGCATGAAATCTGTGATGAATCGACCAGTCAAGCTGGTTGTTCAATTAGCACCCGACCGTATATCGGGAACCACATAGTGGACGCAAGCAAAGTGTTTTCAAGATATCGGCTTATTAGTACAGGTCAGCTCCACGAGTCTTTAGTCCTCGCTTCCACATCCTGCCTATCAACCCGGTAGTCTAGCCGGGAGCCTTCACCCTGAAAGGGATGGAAATCTCATCTCGAAGCCGGCTTCCCGCTTAGATGCTTTCAGCGGTTATCCGTTCCGAACGTAGCTAATCAGCGGTGCTCCTGGCGGAACAACTGACACACCAGAGGTTCGTCCATCCCGGTCCTCTCGTACTAGGGATAGATCTTCTCAAATTTCCTACGCGCGCAGCGGATAGGGACCGAACTGTCTCACGACGTTCTAAACCCAGCTCGCGTACCGCTTTAATGGGCGAACAGCCCAACCCTTGGGACCTACTCCAGCCCCAGGATGCGACGAGCCGACATCGAGGTGCCAAACCATGCCGTCGATATGGACTCTTGGGCAAGATCAGCCTGTTATCCCCGAGGTACCTTTTATCCGTTGAGCGACAGCGCTTCCACAAGCCACTGCCGGATCACTAGTCCCGACTTTCGTCCCTGCTCGACTTGTCAGTCTCACAGTCAAGCTCCCTTGTGCACTTACACTCGACACCTGATTACCAACCAGGTTGAGGGAACCTTTGGGCGCCTCCGTTACTTTTTAGGAGGCAACCGCCCCAGTTAAACTACCCACCAGGCACTGTCCCTGAACCGGATTACGGTTCGAAGTTAGATATCCAGAGTGACCAGAGTGGTATTTCAACAATGACTCCACCCGAACTAGCGTCCGAGCTTCACAGTCTCCCACCTATCCTACACAAGCCACACCGAACACCAATACCAAGCTGTAGTAAAGGTCACGGGGTCTTTCCGTCCTGCTGCGCGTAACGAGCATCTTTACTCGTAGTGCAATTTCGCCGAGTTCGCGGTTGAGACAGCTGGGAAGTCGTTACGCCATTCGTGCAGGTCGGAACTTACCCGACAAGGAATTTCGCTACCTTAGGATGGTTATAGTTACCACCGCCGTTTACTGGGGCTTAAATTCTCAGCTTCGCACTTGCGTGCTAACCGTTCCTCTTAACCTTCCAGCACCGGGCAGGCGTCAGTCCGTATACATCGTCTTGCGACTTAGCACGGACCTGTGTTTTTAGTAAACAGTCGCTTCCCACTGGTCTCTGCGGCCTTCAAACGCTTCAGGAGTAAATCCCTACACGCCTCAGGCCCCCCTTCTCCCGAAGTTACGGGGGCATTTTGCCGAGTTCCTTAACCACGATTCTCTCGATCTCCTTAGTATTCTCTACCTGACCACCTGAGTCGGTTTGGGGTACGGGCGATTGGAACCTCGCGTCGATGCTTTTCTCGGCAGCATAGGATCACTGATTTCGTCCGTGAGGACTACCCATCGGGTCTCAGGCTATATAGAAGACGGATTTGCCTATCTTCTGCCCTACATCCTTAGACCGGGACAACCATCGCCCGGCTCAGCTACCTTCCTGCGTCACACCTGTTAATACGCTAAACGCCCCAGCGTAGGGTCGTGTGCTAGGCCAAGACCGTCACCCCGAAGGGATCGAATCAAGGATTCAGACACTTAGCATTACTGGATTGTCTTGGGCGGTTCTTCATCGGTACGGGAATATCAACCCGTTGTCCATCGACTACGCCTGTCGGCCTCGCCTTAGGTCCCGACTTACCCAGGGCGGATTAGCCTGGCCCTGGAACCCTTGGTCTTTCGGAGGACGGGTTTCTCACCCGTCTTTCGCTACTCATGCCTGCATTCTCACTCGTGTGGCCTCCACGGCTGGTTCACACCGCCGCTTCGCTGGCCACACGACGCTCTCCTACCCATCCATACGGCTGGACCACGAAGGCCTGCCTATAATATAAATGCCACAACTTCGGTGGCGTGCTTGAGCCCCGTTACATTGTCGGCGCGGAATCACTTGACCAGTGAGCTATTACGCACTCTTTCAAGGGTGGCTGCTTCTAAGCCAACCTCCTGGTTGTCTATGCAACTCCACATCCTTTCCCACTTAGCACGCGCTTAGGGACCTTAGATGGTGGTCTGGGTTGTTTCCCTCTCGACGATGAAGCTTATCCCCCACCGTCTCACTGCTGCGCTCTCACTTACCGGCATTCGGAGTTTGGCTGAAGTCAGTAACCTTTTGGGGCCCATCGTCCATCCAGTAGCTCTACCTCCGGCAAGAAACACGCAACGCTGCACCTAAATGCATTTCGGAGAGAACCAGCTATCACGAAGTTTGATTGGCCTTTCACCCCTATCCACAGCTCATCCCCTCCATTTTCAACTGAAGTGGGTTCGGTCCTCCACGACGTCTTACCGTCGCTTCAACCTGGCCATGGATAGATCACTTCGCTTCGGGTCTAGAACATGCGACTCACTCGCCCTATTAAGACTCGCTTTCGCTACGGCTGCCCCTCACGGGTTAACCTCGCCACATATCACTAACTCGCAGGCTCATTCTTCAAAAGGCACGCTGTCACACCAACAAGGGTGCTCCAACGGTTTGTAAGCAAACGGTTTCAGGTACTATTTCACTCCCCTCCCGGGGTACTTTTCACCTTTCCCTCACGGTACTTGTCCGCTATCGGTCATCTGGGAGTATTTAGGCTTATCAGGTGGTCCTGACAGATTCACACGGGATTTCTCGGGCCCCGTGCTACTTGGGATACTCTCCGGACAGGCGACGACATTTCGACTACGGGGTTCGCACCCTCTATGACTGGCCTTTCAAGACCATTCGTCTATATCGCGCTCATTGCCCTCACAGCTCGGTAGAACTGTACGGAAAGTCCCGCAACCCCGACCATGCAACTCCTACCGGATATCACACATGATCGGTTTGGCCTCTTCCGGTTTCGCTCGCCACTACTAACGGAATCGCTTTTGCTTTCTCTTCCTGTGGGTACTGAGATGTTTCACTTCCCCACGTTCCCTCTACCCGCCCTATATATTCAGGCGGGAGTCACCAGGTCACCCAAAGGGCCTGGCGGGGTTTCCCCATTCGGAAATCCTCGGATCACAGCTCTATTATCAGCTCCCCGAGGCTTATCGCAGATTTATACGTCCTTCTTCGGCTCCAGATGCCAAGGCATCCACCGTTTGCTCTTAGAATCTTGAAATCACATGAGATTGAATCGTTTCGCCTCCCCTAGAGGAGACAGAATTGACCAATGATCTATAAATAGATCTTGTGATCCACCGGAAAACCGGTGAATCTAAGATGCTCGCGTCCACTGTGTAGTTCTCAATATACGGGCGGTACCCCACCACCATCCACAACAGGACGACGGAAAGGGTCCGACAAGAAACCAGACACACCCGAAGATGCGGCCCGGTCCCTCAGGACCCAACAGCGTGCAACATGCCCTCGACACACCGAACCACGTTCCCACCCCACAAGGAGGCGTACTAGCAGCCCGACACATCAGCCGGCATCAATGTCAATGTTCCACCCATGAGCGCCACCACCAGGACATACGCCTGACGCGTGACTTGGCACCCTTGATCTCCCTGTATACAGAGGAGAGGTGCACATGCTCCTTAGAAAGGAGGTGATCCAGCCGCACCTTCCGGTACGGCTACCTTGTTACGACTTAGTCCTAATCACCGATCCCACCTTCGACAGCTCCTCCCTTGCGGTTAGGCCACTGGCTTCGGGTGTTACCGACTTTCATGACTTGACGGGCGGTGTGTACAAGGCCCGGGAACGTATTCACCGCAGCGTTGCTGATCTGCGATTACTAGCGACTCCGACTTCATGAGGTCGAGTTGCAGACCTCAATCCGAACTGAGACCGGCTTTTTGGGATTCGCTCCACCTTACGGTATCGCAGCCCTTTGTACCGGCCATTGTAGCATGCGTGAAGCCCAAGACATAAGGGGCATGATGATTTGACGTCATCCCCACCTTCCTCCGAGTTGACCCCGGCAGTCTCCTATGAGTTCCCACCATTACGTGCTGGCAACATAGAACGAGGGTTGCGCTCGTTGCGGGACTTAACCCAACATCTCACGACACGAGCTGACGACAACCATGCACCACCTGTATACCGACCTTGCGGGGCGCACATCTCTGCACGTTTCCGGTATATGTCAAGCCTTGGTAAGGTTCTTCGCGTTGCATCGAATTAATCCGCATGCTCCGCCGCTTGTGCGGGCCCCCGTCAATTCCTTTGAGTTTTAGCCTTGCGGCCGTACTCCCCAGGCGGGGAACTTAATGCGTTAGCTGCGACACGGAGACCGTGGAATGGTCCCCACATCTAGTTCCCAACGTTTACGGCATGGACTACCAGGGTATCTAATCCTGTTCGCTCCCCATGCTTTCGCTCCTCAGCGTCAGTTACGGCCCAGAGATCTGCCTTCGCCATCGGTGTTCCTCCTGATATCTGCGCATTCCACCGCTACACCAGGAATTCCAATCTCCCCTACCGCACTCTAGTCTGCCCGTACCCACTGCAGACCCGAGGTTGAGCCTCGGGATTTCACAGCAGACGCGACAAACCGCCTACGAGCTCTTTACGCCCAATAATTCCGGACAACGCTTGCACCCTACGTATTACCGCGGCTGCTGGCACGTAGTTAGCCGGTGCTTTTTCTGCAGGTACCGTCACTTTCGCTTCTTCCCTACTAAAAGAGGTTTACAACCCGAAGGCCGTCATCCCTCACGCGGCGTTGCTGCATCAGGCTTTCGCCCATTGTGCAATATTCCCCACTGCTGCCTCCCGTAGGAGTCTGGGCCGTGTCTCAGTCCCAGTGTGGCCGGTCACCCTCTCAGGCCGGCTACCCGTCGTAGGCTTGGTGAGCCATTACCTCACCAACAACCTGATAGGCCGCGAGTCCATCCCCAACCGAAATTCTTTCCACGACCAGACCATGCGGCCAATCGTCATATCCGGTATTAGCTACCATTTCTAGCAGTTATCCCAGAGTCGGGGGCAGGTTACTCACGTGTTACTCACCCGTTCGCCACTGATCCGCCAGAGCAAGCTCTGACATCACCGTTCGACTTGCATGTGTTAAGCACGCCGCCAGCGTTCGTCCTGAGCCAGGATCAAACTCTCCATAAATGCTTAAACGCACGACCACCCGAA